>NZ_JAPPRB010000002.1:0-3737071 GCF_026672405.1 Curtobacterium sp. SL109 | reverse complement strand
GTCTGAGACCAGGATCTGGTCGATGGTGTTCCGGTGGTCATAGCGAGAGGGAAACGCCCGGTCACATTCCGAACCCGGAAGCTAAGCCTCTCAGCGCCGATGGTACTGCAAGGGGGACCTTGTGGGAGAGTAGGACGCCGCCGGACTCAACGTAAGAAAAGATGTGGCCATCGGCCCTCCATCGAGAACTCGCAGGGGAGACCCTCGTTCTCGTGGAAGGCCGGTGGCCATTTCTGTTTTCCACGCCCGAGCGTGACTCGACGTGCCGCCCGGTCCGTGATGGACTGGGACGGCTCAGCGTCATGCAGGGCGCACACAACGACACAGCGGACGACCGCCGGCGCAACAGCACCGGCACGCATGAGGAGCAACGGTGGCGAACGACGACGAACGGCGCAACGACCGCGACGACGAGCGGGGGGATCGACCGCGTCGCGATGGCGACAGCGCTCCTCGGGGCGACGGAGCTCCTCGTCGTGACGGGCCGCCCCGTCGTGACGGCCAGGGCGCTGGCCGTGGTGGTTGGTCGTCCGGGCCTCGCGAGTTCGAGCGTCGAGAGAGCGATCGGCGCGAACGGCCCTCTCGTGACGGCGACCGTCCGGCGCGCACTGACCGGCCGGCGCGCGACAGCGCTCCGGGCCGTGGGTTCCGTGACGGTGGTCAGCGTTCCGACCGGCCGGCATGGCGTGGAGAACGGGACGACGCTGGTCGTCCGCCTCGGTCGGGTGGCCCGCGATCGGACCGCCCGTCGGGTTCCGATCGTCCGCGTCGTGATGGGGATCGTCCGTTCAACTCGGATCGTCCGCGTCGTGATGGGGATCGTCCGTTCAACTCGGATCGTCCGCGTCGTGATGGGGATCGGCCGTTCAACTCGGATCGTCCGCGTCGTGATGGGGATCGGCCGTTCAACTCGGATCGTCCGCGTCGTGATGGGGATCGGCCGTTCAACTCGGATCGTCCGCGTCGTGATGGGGATCGGCCGTTCAACTCGGATCGTCCGCGTCGTGATGGGGATCGTCCGTTCAACTCGGATCGTCCGCGTCGTGATGGGGATCGTCCGTTCAACTCGGATCGTCCGCGTCGTGATGGGGATCGTCCGTTCAACTCGGATCGTCCGCGTCGTGATGGGGATCGTCCGTTCAACTCGGATCGTCCGCGTCGTGATGGGGATCGTCCGTTCAACTCGGATCGTCCGCGTCGTGATGGGGATCGTCCGTTCAACTCGGATCGTCCGCGTCGTGACGGCGACCGCCCGTTCAACTCGGACCGTCCGCGTCGTGACGGCGACCGCCCGTTCAACTCGGACCGTCCGCGTCGTGACGGCGACCGCCCGTTCAACTCGGACCGTCCCCGTCGTGACGGCGACCGTCAGGAGCGCGGCCAGTTCAGCACGCGCGGCGGCGACGACCGCAAGCGCTTCGGCGACGGCTCTCGTGCGCCCGGTGCCCGCTTCGGCGAGGCCGCGCGCGACGACTGGGAAGACCGCGACCCGTACGGCACCCGCTCGATCCGCCCGCGCCACGAGGACCCGGAGATCCCCGAGGAGGTCCAGGCGCGCGACCTGCACCCGCAGGCTCGCACGGAGCTGAAGACCCTCAGCAAGGACAACGCCGAGTGGGTGGCGCGCCACCTCGTGACCGCGGCCATGTTCATCGACGACGACCCGGAGCTCGCGAACCAGCACGCCCTCAGCGCTGCTCGTCGTGCCGGTCGGGTCGCAGTGGTCCGGGAGACGGCAGCGATCACCGCCTACCGCCTCGGGGACTTCAGCACCGCCCTCCGAGAGCTGCGCACCTACCGACGCATCTCCGGGCGCAACGACCAGCTCCCGATGATGGTGGACTGCGAACGCGGACTCGGTCGTCCGGAGCGGGCGCTCGAGCTCGGCCGGTCGGTCGAACGCTCGGCGCTCGAACCCGGCGTGCAGGTGGAGCTCGCGATCGCGATGTCCGGCGCGCGTCTCGACCTCGGGAATCCCACAGCTGCCCTCGGTGAGCTGGAGATTCCACAGCTCGACCCGTCCACGGCGTACACGTGGTCGCCCGCGCTCTACAGTGCTTACGCGGCCACGCTCGAGGAGCTCGGCCGCCAGGACGAGGCCGACGAGTGGTGGGCCCGTGTCGATCGTGCGGCAGAGGCCCTCGCCGAAGTCGCCGACGAAGACTCTTGGGAGACAGTTGATGTGGTCGAGGAAACGTTCGAAGTCGACGAGCCCGCTGACGAGCTCGAACAGCCCGGAGACGCCGACGAGCTCGAGCAGCCCGGAGACGTCGACGAACCCGGCGAGCCCGACCAGCTCTCGCCCCTCGGGGACCCCGGCTCCGACGACGACCTCGACGACGAGCCCGACGACGACCTCGGCGAGATCGACGACGACAACCCCCGCGACGTCGACGGGTCCGCAGCCGACTGACACCCCGCGTCCGCCAACGGACGGTGTCGACGTGGTCCTCACCGACCTCGACGGCGTCGTCTACCGCGGCCGCAACGCCATCCCCTACGCGGTGGAGGCCCTGACCCAGGCGTCCCGCACCGCACGGGTGGGCTACATCACGAACAACGCCTCCCGCCGTCCGTCCGACGTCGCCGAGCACCTCGAGGGTTACGGGCTGCAGGTCGGCCCGGACGACGTCGTCACGTCGTCGCAGGCCGGTGTGCGGCTGCTCGAGACCCTCGTGCCGGCGGGCTCCACGGTCCTGGTCATCGGCGGCATCGGCCTGACCAGCATCGTCGAGCAGGCGGGCTTCACCGTGACCGCGAGCGCTGACGACGCACCGGCAGGCGTCATCCAGGGGTTCTCCCCGGACCTCGGGTGGACGCAGCTCGCCGAGGCCTCGTTCGCCCTCGCGGACCCGCAGATCCCCTGGGTCGCGACGAACATGGACTGGTCGATCCCGGTGGAGCGTGGCATCGCGCCGGGCAACGGCACGCTGGTCGCCGCCGTGCACCAGGCGGTCGGTCGGATGCCGGTCGTGGCAGGCAAGCCCGAACGACCGATCTTCGACGCGGCCCTGGCCAGGTTCGGCGGTGAGCGTCCGCTGTTCATCGGGGACCGACTCGACACCGACATCAAGGGCGCCAACGACGCCGGCATCCCGAGCGTGCTCGTGCTGACCGGCATCGACCAGGCCAAGCAGGTGCTGGCGGCGGACGAGCGCTCCCGCCCGACCTACGTGCTGCAGGACCTCCGTGGGCTCTCGGCGCCGTACCCCGTGACACACCGGCACACCGCCGACGACGGCACCCGCTACGTCAGCGTGGGTGATGCCACCGTGCGGATGCAGCGGAACGTCGTCCGCGTCGAGCGGGCGGGGTCCGACGCGATGGACCTGCTGCGTGCGGGGGCGACGGCGATCTGGGACTCCGGCCTGGCCATCTACGGCCTCGACGTGGACCCGCAGCTGTACGGCGGCGAGTAGCGTGTCCGACGTGCCAGTCGACCAGCAGGAGCAGCCCAGCGACATCGCCGAGCGTGCCCGAGCGGCAGAGGAACTCCCGCTGACCGACCGCGCCGACGTCTTCGCCGGTCTGCACGACGAGCTGCGCACGCGGCTCGAGAGCGGCGGCACCGCGAGTGCCTGACGCCGACATGACGGCCCCGGACTCGGTGCAGACCGACGGTGCCGCGGACACGGGCGAGCGTACGGCCGCCGCGCCGGTCCGGCTCGACGCCGCCATCGCCGCACGTGGCCTGGCCAGGTCCCGCACCGCTGCCGCCAAGCTCATCCTGGACGGACGGGTCAGCGTCGACGGCGCTCCGGTCGTCAAGGCGTCGACACCGGTCACCGACGACACCCGGATCGTGGTCGACGCCGGCGACGAGTGGGTGTCCCGTGCGGCGCTCAAGCTCGTCGGCGCGCTCGACACCTTCGGCGTGGACCCGTCGGGCCGCGTCGCGCTGGACGTCGGCGCGAGCACGGGCGGCTTCACGCAGGTGCTCCTGGCCCGCGGAGCACGACGTGTGGTCGCGCTCGACGTCGGGCACGGGCAGCTCGACCCGGTGGTGGGGCTCGACGACCGCGTCACCGTGGTCGAGGGCGTCAACGCCAGGAACCTGACGGCCGCCGACTACCTGGCCCTCGACCCCGCCGCGGGGGAGACCAGCCTGGTCGTCGGGGACCTGTCCTTCATCAGCCTGCGGATCGTCCTGCCCGCACTGGTCGAGGCCGTGCCGGCGGACGAGTACGTCCTGCTCGTCAAGCCGCAGTTCGAGGTCGGTCGGGGTGGTGTCCGTGAGGGCATCGTGCACGACGCCGACCTCCGGAACGACGCCCTGATGAACGTGCTGTGGGCAGCGTGGGACCTCGGCTTCGGCACCGCGGGCATCGCGGCGTCGCCGATCCTCGGCACCCACGGCAACCACGAGTACGTCGCGCGTCTCCAGCGAGGCGCAGGGTCGAACCCGACAGAATGGATCGACCGGGCCACGGAACTGGCGGAAGGAACCCCATGAGCGACGACCGGCACATCCTGCTCGTGTCGCACACGGGTCGGCGGGACTCGATCGACGCCGCGGTCGAGGTCTGCGACCTGCTGCACGCGGCCGGCGTCACCCCGGTGATGCCCTTCGACGAGTACGCCGACATCCGCCGGGCCGAGGCGTCCGTGGGCAAGGTCGACATCCTCGGCGTGGACGTCCAGCTCGAGGACCTCGAGATCGTGATCGTCCTCGGCGGCGACGGCACCATCCTCCGCGCGGCGGAACTCGCACGCGGCACCCACGCCCCGCTCGTCGGCGTGAACCTCGGCCACGTCGGGTTCCTCGCCGAGAGCGAGCGGGACGGCCTCGGCGAGACCGTGCAGCGCGCCCTGTCCGGCGACTACAACGTCGAGGAGCGCGTGGCACTGCAGGTCGACGTCGTCGTCGGCAACGAGGTCGTCTACTCGTCGTGGGCACTCAACGAGGCCACCATCGAGAAGGCCTCCCGCGAGCGCATGCTCGAGGTCGTCACCGAGGTCGACGGTCGTCCGCTGTCGTCCTTCGGCTGCGACGGCGTCGTCGTCTCCACCCCCACCGGCTCCACCGCCTACTCGTTCTCGGGTGGCGGCCCCATCGTCTGGCCGAACGTCGACGCCATCCTCATGGTGCCGCTGAGCGCCCACGCGCTGTTCTCGCGGCCGATCGTCGTCGGGCCGGACTGTGTCCTGGCGATCGAGGTCCTCCGCCGCACGAGCGGTGTCGGCGTGCTGTGGTGCGACGGCCGACGCACGCACGACCTCCCCCCGGGAGCCCGCGTCGAGGTCCGTCGTTCGCCGGAGCCCGTCCGGGTCGCACGGCTCAAGGACGCCCCCTTCACGGACCGCCTCGTGGCGAAGTTCCAGCTCCCGGTCGCCGGCTGGCGCGGCCCGCAGCACGACGACGAGGAGACCGGGGGCGACAGGTGATCGAGGAGATCTCCATCGCCGACCTCGGCGTGATCGGCGAGGCCACCCTCGAGCTCGGCCCCGGCTTCACCGTCGTCACGGGTGAGACCGGCGCCGGCAAGACCATGATCGTCACCGCGCTCGGGCTGCTGCTCGGCGCACGTGCCGACGCCGGCTCGGTCCGCCGTGGTGCCTCGAGCGCCGTGGTCGAGGGCCGCTGGCACGTCCCGGACCACGCCACGGTCGTCGACCGCGTCGAGGACGCCGGCGGCGCGGTGGAGGACGGCGAGCTGATCCTCACGCGCACCGTGTCGGCCGAGGGCCGGAGCCGCGCCACGGTCGGTGGCCGCAGTGCCCCCGTCGCCGTGCTCGGGGAGCTCGCCGACCAGCTCGTCACCGTGCACGGGCAGTCCGACCAGATCCGCCTGACGTCGTCCACCGCCCAGCGTGCGGCGCTCGACGGCTTCGGTGGCGCCACGGTCGAGAAGGCACTGCGGAAGTACGTCACCGCGTACGACGCCTGGCAGGAGCACGCCGCCGAGCTCGAGACCCTGACGCGGGACCGCGACGACCGGCTCGCCGAGGCCGCTCGGCTGCGCGCCGCCTCCGACGAGATCGAGGCCGCGGCACCCCAGCCCGGCGAGGACGCCGAGCTCGCGGAACGCGCCGAGCGCCTCGGCAACCTCGAGGAGCTCCGCCTGTCAGCGGGCCTGGCACACGAAGCCATCTCGTCCGAGTCCCTGGACGGTGCCGCGGACGTGATCGGCCTCGTCGAGGCCGCCCGCCGTGCGGTCGAGCGGGTCGTCAGCGCCGACAGCACCCTGCAGCCGGTCCTCGAGCAGCTCACCGAACTCGGGATCCAGGCCAGCGAGGCCTCGGCCAGCCTGTCGAGCTACCTCGGGTCGCTCGAGCCCGAAGCCGGCCACGACCTCGAACTCATCAACGAACGCCGCGCGGTCCTCGCCGCCCTGGCACGGAAGTACGGCGAGACCGTCGACGACGTCATCGCGTTCGGCGAGCGGGCCTCGAACCGACTGCTCGAACTCGACGGTGACGACGACCGCATCGTCGCCCTGCAGCAGGCCGTCGAGCAGGACGAGCAGACCCTCGCCACGGCGGCCTCCGCGCTGACCTCTGCCCGCACGAAGGCCGCGACCGACCTGGCCAAGCGCGTCACCGCGGAGCTGAAGACGCTGGCGATGGGCGGCGCGACCCTGGTGGTCGAGGTCACCGACGCCGGTGAGTACCGACGCCACGGCCGGGACCAGGTCGCGATCCTGCTCCAGCCGCACTCGGGCACCGACCCGCGACCGATCGGGAAGGGCGCGTCCGGCGGGGAGCTCTCCCGCGTCATGCTCGCGATCGAGGTCGTGATGGCCGGCAGCACGACGGTGCCGACCTTCGTGTTCGACGAGGTGGACGCCGGGGTCGGGGGTGCTGCCGCGATCGAGATCGGCCGTCGGCTGGCCGCGCTCGCCGAACGCACCCAGGTCATCGTCGTCACGCACCTGGCCCAGGTCGCGGCGTTCGCGAACAACCACCTCAACGTCGTGAAGGACGCCAGCGGCGCGGTGACGTCGTCGAGCGTGCGGCGCCTGGAGGGCGACGACCGGCTACAGGAGATGGCCCGGCTGCTCTCCGGCCTCGGCGACAGCGCCAGCGGCATGGAGCACGCCCGCGAACTGCTCGAGGTCGCGGGCCGCTCCGCCTGACCAACGCGAGACGCGCCCGGCGAACGCGAGTCGCGCCTCCCGGCACTTCTGACGTACGATGGAACCCCGTGGCGGACACTCTCAGCAGCGGTACCCAGGCAAGCATCCCGACCCCGAAGGTGACGAAGCAGATCTTCGTGACCGGCGGGGTCGTCTCGTCTCTCGGCAAGGGCCTGACGGCGGCCAGCCTCGGCAACCTCCTCACGGCTCGCGGCCTCCGGGTCGTCATGCAGAAGCTCGACCCGTACCTCAACGTGGACCCGGGCACCATGAACCCGTTCCAGCACGGCGAGGTCTTCGTGACCGACGACGGCGCCGAGACGGACCTCGACATCGGGCACTACGAGCGCTTCCTCGACATCAACCTGTCGCAGTCGGCGAACGTCACGACCGGCCAGGTCTACTCGACGGTCATCGCCAAGGAGCGCCGCGGCGAGTACCTCGGCGACACGGTGCAGGTCATCCCGCACATCACCGACGAGATCAAGCGTCGGATGCGCGAGCAGGCCGGCAACGACCCGCAGCCCGACGTCATCATCACCGAGGTCGGTGGGACCGTCGGTGACATCGAGTCCCAGCCGTTCCTCGAGTCCGCGCGCCAGGTGCGTCACGAGCTCGGCCGCAACAACGTGTTCTTCGTGCACGTGTCGCTGGTGCCGTTCATGAACGCGTCCGGTGAGCAGAAGACGAAGCCGACGCAGCACTCCGTCGCCGCGCTCCGCTCGATCGGCATCCAGCCCGACGCCCTCGTGCTCCGCTCGGACCGCCCGGTGTCTGACTCGAACAAGCGCAAGATCGCGCTCATGTGCGACGTGGACGAGGACGCCGTGGTGAACGCCGTGGACGTCCCGTCGATCTACGACCTGCCGACGCTGCTGAACAGCCAGGGCCTCGACCAGGTCATCGTCGACGCCCTGCACCTCGAGGCCGGCGCGGTGGACTGGACCTCGTGGAACCCGGTGCTGCGCGCGGTGCACGAGCCGAAGAAGGACGTCACCATCGCCCTGGTCGGCAAGTACATCGACCTGCCGGACGCCTACCTGTCGGTCACCGAGGCGCTCCGTGCGGGTGGCTTCGCGCACAACGCCAAGGTCACGCTGAAGTGGGTCGTGTCCGATGACTGCACCACGCCCGAGGGCGCGGCCAAGCAGCTCGGCGACGTCGACGGCATCTGCGTCCCCGGCGGCTTCGGCGTGCGCGGGATCGAGGGCAAGCTCGGTGCGCTGAAGTTCGCGCGCGAGAACCAGATCCCCACGCTCGGCCTGTGCCTCGGCCTGCAGTGCATGGTCATCGAGTACGCCCGGCACGAGGCCGGCCTGGTCGACGCCTCGAGCTCCGAGTTCGACCCGGAGACCTCGACCCCCGTCATCGCGACGATGGCCGAGCAGGTGGACATCATCGCCGGTGGCGACCTCGGCGGCACGATGCGCCTGGGCCTCTACCCCGCCCACTTCACCGAGGGCTCGCTCGCCGCGTCGCTCTACGGAGCCCCCGAGGCCTCCGAGCGGCACCGCCACCGCTACGAGGTCAACAACACGTACCGCCAGCAGATCGCGGACGCCGGCCTGGTGTTCTCGGGCACCTCGCCCGACGGCACGCTCGTGGAGTACGTCGAGCTGGACCGTGCGGAGCACCCGTTCTACATCGGCACGCAGGCGCACCCCGAGCTGCGCTCGCGGCCGAACAACGCGCACCCGCTCTTCGCCGGCCTGGTCGAGGCAGCGATCGCGCGGAACGAGGCGTCGCGCCTCTTCGACCCGGAGTCGGAGCAGGTCGCGTAGCCAGCGTCACCAGCAGACAGACGGGAGGCTCCCCACCGGACCGGTGGGGAGCCTCCCGTCCGTCGTCTGGTCGGGTCCCGAGAAGCGGTGACGGTGGCCGCTGGTTTGATGGGGCCGTGACCGACGAACCGATCTCTGACGAACCCGCTTCCTTCGACGTGACCGACTCCGCGCTCGTGTACGAGGGCGCCGTGTGGAACGTCCGCCGCGACACCGTGGCGTACGGCGACGGCAGCATGGTGCGCGAGTACATCGACCACACCGGCGCGGTCGCCGTGTACGCCGAAGACGACGAGGGCCGCGTGCTCGTCATCCAGCAGTACCGGCACCCCGTGCACCTGCGCGACTGGGAGCTGCCGGCCGGCCTGCTCGACAAGCCGGGGGAGGACCACCTCGTCGCCGCGCAGCGGGAGCTCGCGGAAGAGGCCGACGTGCAGGCGGAGACGTGGGAGCCGCTGGTGCACTACAACACCTCGTCCGGTGGCAGCAACGAGTTCATCGAGGTCTTCCGGGCCCGTGGCGTCACGGCGACGTCGTCGGCCTTCGAGCGGGAGGCCGAGGAAGCCGACATCGTGGTGCGCTGGGTCCCGCGGGCCGAGGTGCTCGAGGGCATCTTCGCCGGCCGCATCCACAACTCGGCGCTGATCGTGGCGGCGCTCGCCGTGGACGCGCTCGAACGCGGTTGACGGGCTGGGCGGGCGCTAGCCTCGTCGGGTGATCCCGCTCGACCGTGCCACCGAGACCTACCTGCGGCACGTCGCAATCGAGCGGGGACTCTCCGACCACACGCTGTCGGCCTACCGGCGGGACCTGGCGACGTTCGCCGAGTGGATCGCCACGCAGCCGGAGGTGTCGTCGGCGGGTGCTGACCGAGCCGGTGGTGCGTCGGTGGCGACCGACGTGGGGCGCTTGGCTCGGGCGGACCTCGCCGGGTTCGTGACGCACCTGGCGACGCGTGAGCCGGCTCCGCTCGCGCCGCGCTCCGTCGCGCGGATGCTCAGCTCCGTTCGGTCGTTCAGCGCGTTCGCCGCGGGGGAGGGCTGGCTGCCGCTCGATCCCGGCGCTTCCGTCCGTCCGCCGAAGGCCCCGATGCGGCTGCCGAAGGCGATCTCGGTGCACGACATGGAGCGGCTGCTCGGAGCGGTCGACGGCGACGACCCCGTGCAGCTCCGGGACCGGGCGCTGCTCGAGCTCCTCTACGCCACGGGTGCGCGCATCTCCGAGGCCGTCGGGTTGTCCATGGACGACGTCACGACACTGTCCGGGGTGGACGAGGCCGCGGACGCCGACACCGACGTCTCCGTGGTGCGGGTCACCGGCAAGGGCAACAAGCAGCGCATCGTGCCGCTCGGCAGCTACGCCCGGGACGCGGTCGAGGCCTACCTGGTGCGGGCGCGGCCGCTGTTCGCCACACGGGGGAGCTCGACGCCGGCGCTGTTCCTCGGGGCCCGGGGTGCGCGGCTGTCCCGCCAGAGCGCCTGGCTCGTGATCCAGGCTGCTGCCGCCGGTGCCGACCTCGCCGAGCACGTGTCACCGCACACCTTCCGACACTTGTTCGCGACGCACCTGCTCGAGGGCGGGGCGGACGTGCGCGTGGTGCAGGAGCTCCTGGGGCACGCGAGCGTCGCGACGACGCAGATCTACACGATGGTGACGGCGGACATGCTGCGGGACGTGTACCAGACGGCGCACCCGCGGGCGCGGCGGTAGGGCGGGCGCGACGGACGCGCGGGCGCGACGGACGCGCGGGCGCGACGGTCGCGCGGGGCGCGTGCGCGGCGTCCGCGCTGGTGTGGGGGTGTCGTGTCAGACCATGTGGGACACGGCGACGACGCCCGTCGCCAGCGCCACGACCATCGCCGAGGCCGACAGGCTCCGGGCCACCGGACGCCAACCGCCCGTGGCGTTCGGGTGCACGAGGCCGGCCACCCCGGCGGTGAACCCGAGCACACTGCAGGCGCCCCAGGGGTTCAGCGCCACGGAGACGACCGCCAGCACGACAGCTAGGCACGTCATCACGCAGAACCGCTGCGCGGCGCCGGCACCGTAGGCCACCGTGCGGCTGTCGGCCGGGCGGGCGAGCACCGAGAACGCCGGCCCGGTGGGCGTCACGACGATCGGCCGGACCGCCTCGACCGGGCGGCTCGGGAGCGGCCTGGTGGCGTCACCCCAGGCGCGGCCGTCCCACCATCGGAGACGGGCGGCTTCCCGGGGGTCCGGGAACCAGCCTGCGGCCGGCAGCGTCACGGGGAGCTCCTGAGAACGGGTGGAAGGTGCTCACTGACGCTAGGACGACGCTGCCGCCTGCCCCAGTCCCAACCCGGGTGTCGGCAGGAAGGGGGACAGGCGGCGGGCGGGGTTCAGGCGGGGACGGGCGCGGCGTCCACCTCGCGCATGACGGCGGCGACCGCAGCCAGCTGCCGGGCGTTGAAGTCGACGCCCAGCTGGATGGGCATTGCTTTTGATGTACATTCATCGTCATGCGCACGCACGCCCGGGTTCAAGCGGCAATTTACACGCGGATCAGCCGGGATCAGACCGGCGAAGGGGAAGGTGTTCAGCGGCAGGAGGAAGCGTGCCGCAAGTTGGCCGAGTCGATGGGCATCGAAAACCCCGTCATCTACTCGGATAACGACATCGGAGCCAGCAATCGAACGGGGCCGAAGGCCCGACCCGAGTACGAGGCCATGCTCCGCGCCGTTCAAGATGGAACGGTCTCCACGATCATCGCCTACTCCAACAGTCGTCTGACTCGACGACCAAAAGAGTGGATCAAGCTGATTGACCTGGCGAGCGAAGGCAAACTTCAGATCGCCACGGTGGTCTCGGGCCGACATGACCTCACGACCGCCGACGGACGAGCCGTAGCGCTCACGGTCGCAGCCTGGGATGGAGCGGAGTCAGACAGAATCTCCGAACGCCAAACAATAACCTTCGAGCGTAATGCATTGGAAGGTAAGCCGAAACTCCAACGGCAGCGAGCCTTTGGCTGGGAGGCGGACGGTATAACGCTCCGCGAGGAAGAGGCGAACCTGATCCGTTCGGCCATCGAGAAGATCAAGAACGGTGCCTCCATCGCCAGTATCCAGCATGAGTGGAACCGAGCCGGGATCAGGACCGCGGTTGATCCCGAGCAGTCGAAGAAGAAGACCAAGCCCACTGGCGAGTGGGAATGGTCAGTGGTCTACCGCGTTCTCCTCGGCTGGCGAACGGTCGGTGTTCGCACCCGCCACAGAGAACCACTCCGCGATGGGCACGGCGAGCTGGTCAAGGGAGCCTGGGAGCCGATCATCACCATCGAGGATCGGAACCAGGCGCTGAGCATGTTGCAGCGGCTGTCGCGGAAGAAGATCCGGACGGGGAGCTGGCCGCTGGCAGGCATCCTGCGCTGTGGTGAGTGCATCCAGCCGCTCTACGGTCAACTACCTTCCGGCACGCGGAGTCGCGCTCTCTACGCCTGCAAAAAGGGGCACCTCGCGATTTCGGCGGGGCTGCTGGAACAGTACCTGATCAGCCTCGTTGCCAACCGCGCCTACAAGGATCAGCAGGGGCGGAGGCAAGCGTACGAGCCGGTGACCGAACAGGATTTCCCCGGCACCGAGGAGATCAAGCGAGCCGAGGAGATGATCCCTGAACTGA
Organism: Curtobacterium sp. SL109; assembly: GCF_026672405.1. Classification (NCBI taxonomy): domain Bacteria; kingdom Bacillati; phylum Actinomycetota; class Actinomycetes; order Micrococcales; family Microbacteriaceae; genus Curtobacterium; species Curtobacterium sp. SL109. Next base: position 3,724,575 of record NZ_JAPPRB010000002.1, on the reverse strand, counting down.
TGGCGGCTTGGAGAGAACGCCGGTTGGCCGGAGCCATTGCCTTCCCGGAGGTGGAAGTTCTGAACCGACGGATCAAGGAGCTGACGAACCAGCGCGACGAGTTCTTAGCGTCTCACTCAGCACCGATCAGCCCGCTCCGTCGATCAAGCGATGCGCTCGAAGAGCTGTTGGACATGCAAGGGCAGTTCCTGCGAGTTACCCCGCCCTCCCCTTCCAGCGCCGGTCCACGCTTAGGGGAGCCAGATGAGGGCGAGACCAGCAACGCCTGGACGCCCGGTGCCGAGCATGTTCGCAGCCGTGACCGGGTGCAGGAACTTCCCTTCGCTGCAACGGACGAGGAAACCGCCGAGCTGAACACATTGCTGCGCGGTGAGTTCAAGTGGGTCGCCATTAGGAAGGGGAAGGCAGGTCGTCAAAGCGCTGAGCAGTTCGCCTCCCGAGTCGATCCGCTCTGGCGGTGAGCCACCGTTCGAGCGGAGCGCTGGCTACATGCCAGTAGCCAGCTCTCCCCAGCTCACGAAGCGGCAGCGCGATCGAGCGTCGTAACCTTCGAGTACAGTGCGCGGAGCGACTGATCCGACATATCGATGATTGGCTCGTACATGAACGAGTTAAGGTGAAGCGTCTCCGCTGTCGTGAGAAGTACTGATCGAAGCACCCGGAGTTCTTCTGGCTGAGCCGCGCCGCCCTCTTCGACCAGCTTGAATAGCGCCCAGGTCTGATTTTTTGTGATCGTGTCGGTCGCATTGGGGTCGCCGATCAGCTTCAACATGTAGGACTCTGCGCGGAGACGGAGTGCAATCGCGAGAACGATCTTGTTCGCGAAGTTTACGCCTTCATCCGCGTCGAGGCATTCGTCCGCTTCGTGCCAAATCGCGTCAACGACGGTCTCGTCGCCGTCGGGCCAGGCGCTCGCCTCGGTCCCCATGAAGGTTGTATGGAACAAGGCGTCAAGGTCTGCTTGAGTAATTGTACGCGAATCTGTCTTCAGGTGCAGCAGAGAGGTAAGCAGGAGGTAGCTTGAGTCCTGATTGCCCCGGCTGTATTCAAGGATGTTGCGAGCGAACGGGATACACGCGATGCGTTCACGAGCGTTCGTGAACATCTTGCCCTTAAGGTCGCCTTCGAATGGGTTCTGGATGAGCTTACTGTTCATCGCTTCAAACCGAACGCGATCGGTGCTTTTCTCTGCGACGAAACAGCCACCCCAGCTGACTACCTCCCGACCGCGGATGGTGCGCAGGAAGTCAAAGTTGTGTGTCAGGATCACGAGTCGGAAATGTGCCTCCGCCTCCATTTCCTTCAGGTAGTGAATGATGGCGTACTTGTTTTTGTAGTCGAAGGAGTCGGCGATGTCGTCGATGATGAAAAGGCTCAGCTCGCCGGACTTTCGCCTAGCTTCCACCTCGAAAAGGATGTTGAGGATGTAAAGCGCCTTCTTCTCGCCCGTGCTCAGCACCTGCAGGAGGTGTTCACGGTCCACTTGCGTGGAACCGCCGCCGTCTTCGAACTCGAAGTCCACGGTCAAAAACGGTTCCTGGGCGAGCATGACCTGCACGCGATTTTTCGGGACGAGCTTGAACGGTACATCGAAGCGATCGTTGAACTGCTCGATGACTTCTTCCCACTGAGTGCGCTCTGCCGCTGCTGTCTTCAAGATTTCCCGGCGGCGCTCCCGCGAGGACTTGTGCAGACGCACCGCTTCACCGAAAAGCTCGTCGTGAATCTTGAAATAGGAGACCCAGAGCTTTTCCTTGAAGCGATCGATGTTCTCGAACTCAACAAGGAGTTCCGGGCGTCCCGAGATGAACTTGAAGAAGTCGCGTGTAGCTTGATTGGCGTTGAGGGCCTTGCCCAGCCGTTCCAGCCCGGCTGCCAAGTCTGGATCCTCGTGGATGCGTCGCTTCTCCTCGGTGATGAGAGTCGTGAGCTCCTTCTCGCTCGAAATCTCATGGGGTTCGTCCTCGCCAGCGAGAAGGAGCGAGTGCTTGGCCTTGAAGTAACCGTGGCTCACGAGGCTCTTGCTCACGGTTTCCGCGTTGTAGTAGTTGAACGATTCCCGGCTGAAGAAAGTGGAGTCGTCTAGAAGCTGGTTCAGCCGCTGTACATAGTCGGCGAGTAGGTGGCTGAGGTCCGGGTCGGCAAGGACTTTGTCGACGCTGCTGTTGAAGAGAGTGTCGTAGGGGACTCCGGCAAAGACGGGCTCCTCGAGCTCATCGACCTCGTAGCTGACCCGGGTGAGCGCCTCAAAGAAGTTGTCCTCCTCTTTGGTGAAGACCTGTGAGACTAGTTGAGCCACATCTTGCTTGGTCTGTGCGGTCTTCTTCAGTTCTTTGGTTAGATCGCCCTGAATCTTCGACAGCCCCTTCTGGATGCTTTCGAACTCCTTTCGAAGCGATGCATTCACCAGCAAGGTGGTCGCGTATTTGTCCGGCGTGTACTGTTCGTCGTACGCCAAGAAGACGGCGACGGATTCCGGCGTGAGTTCGTTCCCCGAGTCGTCGAGGATGTTCCGGACCGTGTCCCGGTCAGGGAAGACATGGTCGGAAGACTCCTCGCCGCGAGCCAGGTCAAGGAAGGTTCTCGCGAAGCTGGATTTCATCGTCCCGTTCGGCGCGTAGATCGCGATGCTTCGTCGCGGCTCCGGCGTGTTCCTCCTCAAGCGCTCGAACGGCAGTGTGGCGTCTAGCTCTCGGATGCCGTGACAGTTGCGGAGCGAGAGTTGGAGGTTCCTCATGTCGCAGGATCCTAGCGGCACTGGTAGCAAGCAAGGGGGCAGTCCAAACCGGTTTCTTGGCGTGCGGGGAGCTGGACGACCGGGAGTCAACGCCGCAGTGAGCAGTGAGCCTCCGCTCGGACGGGTAAGACCGCTGATGTCATAGCTGAGGGCCGGGGCGACCTTCACGAAACCCCGACCCTTCACTTCTGCTATCGAATGAACAAGCTCAACACCCCCTGAATCACATACATCACCATTACGAGACCCGCGATGAGCACGACGGGCTTGTAGTGCCACGGGAGACGCCTCCAGGCCGACCGGGCTGCGTTCTTGGCGTGCTGCTTCATCTGGTCGTTGAACTTTGACATCAGTTCTTCTCCTTCGTTGTTTCGAGTCCCAGAACGGCTCGGGCTGCCATCCGTTGTCTTGCTTCGCGGCTGCGCCTCTCGTAGGCCTCGCGGCTCTCGTATTCACCGCTGAGCGCGCGCTTGATCGTTTCCGCGGAGCGGTTGATGACCTTGCCGTCCTTCTTCTGCACCTTCGCCATAACGATGCCGATGGCGGTGTAGCCGAGGCCGCGATCATGGAGCGCACGGATCTTCGCGAGGTCGGCGTCGGTGAGTTCCGGCTTGCGACCGAGAGGAACCTCGTTCTGCGCCAAGTAGCCGAGGGAACGCCGGGTCTTCTTCGAGACCTCGACGCGGTAGGTCTCGTCCGTAAGTGCTCGGAAGGTCATCTCGATGGACTGGGCGGCTTCCTCAGCGTCGTCGTAGGTCCGTGCCTCCCGTACGACGAAGATCGACCCGCCAGCGTCGGTGATGTTCCACGCCCAACTGGTTCGGCGAAGCCGGGGCAAATCGGTCTTGGCAAAGACCTGAGTCAGCGAGCCGTAGGCGTCGTCCCGACGCTCCCGGAGCTTGACCGCTTCCTCAATCGTCGTCACACGGACTCCGAGAGCGCAGCTCAACGGGTGTGCGCACACCTCTAGATGCCTTGCCGAAGTGGGCAGGTGGTGAAAGGGCGTCCTGACCTCCTCAGCCGAGGACGCACATCAACACCGTCGGCGCAGATAGACCATCGGTGCCGAAGCTCCCACACCTGTTATGCGACCGCCTGATCCTCGAAGCGGTAGTGTCCCTGAGGGTAGTAGCGACAGCAGTGCCAGCAGGGATCGGTGCGCGGCCAGTCGATGTCCACATGTAAGCCGACTCGTTCTCCAAGCTGTGCCGTGCCTCGCATCACACACCACCCCGGGACGACTATCAATCCCATGCGTCCGACGCCTGCCCTAAGCTGTGTCCAACTCGACCACCACGGAGGGTAACTGTGCGAGATGTATTCAGGGCGTTCTATCCGCCGTCCGACTCCGAGTTTGAGCATCTTTGGAGTGACGGCATCATCGTCTTGGATACAAACACGCTACTCAACTTCTTCCGCTACACGCCAGAAACGCGAGACGACTTCTTCCGCGTTCTAGAAAGTTTCGCGGACGGCTTGTGGCTGCCCTACCAGGTGGGTCTGGAGTTCCAGCAGAGCCGTCTCGCTGTCATCAACTCAACGGGTGAAGCATTCGAGACGGTTCGAAAAGCGGCGAAGACTGCCAAAGACGGCTTGAAGGCCAGCTTTGACGCGTATAGCAACCACCCTACGCTCGACAGAGGCAAGCTTGTCGAGGAGGTCGAAAAGTTATTCAAAAGTTTTGAAGCGAATCTTGCGAAAACCGAGCAGGCGCACAAGCGGTCACTACAGGGGAAAAATGACCCCGAGCGCACTTTCGCTCGAATCACAAATCTCTTCGAGGGGCGTGTCGGGTCTGGGTTCTCAGAGCAGGAGTTGGGGCAGATTCGCTCTGAGGGTCAGGGACGCTACGAGAAGAAGGTGCCGCCGGGCTTCAAGGATGCCAACAAGACGACTGGCGACCCCTATGGTGACCTGATCGTCTGGAAGGAGATCATCCGCCAGGCCGCGGCATCGCAGAAGCCAGTCATCTTCGTGACAGGGGATGTGAAGGAAGACTGGTGGCGCCGCGAGCAGGGGCACACATATGGGCCGCGGCCCGAACTCGTCGATGAGTTCTGGGCGGGGGTGCAGCAGCGAATTCACTTTTACGAGCCGCTTCAGTTCCTGCGGTTCGCGACCAAGCGTAGGCAGGTCAGTATCAGTGATCAGTCGTTCGATGAGGTGGAGCAGGTCGCCGAGGCGGAACGCCTGCGCGATGTGCTGCTGCGCCGACGAGAAGATCTGGTCCGTGAGGCCCGTGTGCGTCGACGCGAGATGGAGCGACAGCAACGAGCGCTGCCTTCTGACGCGCGGCGTAGCGAGCTGCTCGAAGAGCTCTCCGCAATCGACGAAGCTGAGCGCCACATCCGGAATGAGCAGAAAGCTCTCGACGCTAGGTTGAGCGCGGCACTGGGAGGGGGGCTCGCCGGCGAGGATGTTACCGGCGAGAAGCGGCACGAGCAGCTGCGAACTCGCATCCACCAGCAGGAACGGCTCGAACGGCGTCTCGCCGACCTCGGGTCTCTTCGTGAGCGCCGGAACGAGATAGAACGGCAACTACTTGCGACTCATCGATCGCGCGATGACGAGCCGTCGTCATTCAACCAAGTCCGTTGGATGGAAGCAGAACGCGAGCTGAAGAAAGTTGAGCGCGCACTGAGGGAGCTAGACGAGAGCCTTTGAACGCCACTGCGGAGTCGTAATCCACTCGGCCTGACCGAGAGTCGGTGGCGATGTCCTTTCCGCGTTTCCCCAGGGCTTCCTTTTGGCCTGTTCGGCTCCGAAGGTTGCTCAAGTAGTTCGCCATGCATGAGGATGGAGGGCGTGGACATCCAGCAGGCGGTAGACCAGTTCAACAACGCGCTCAACCACTGTGACAACCTGGTTGCCGTTCACCGTGGCCACGGTGGAGTGAATCGCGGACGCCGCTATCAAGAGGTCTCCATCGACCGAGCGGTCATCGTGCTCGCGGTGGCGGCGTGGCAGGCTGCGGTTCAAGACCTCACTACGGCGCTACTAGACACTGCGCGGCCGACGGGGCCGACGCCCATCGATGTCGCGCGTTACAACGCATTGACCGGGTTTGCCAGGAAAGCGATAAGCGACTTCGCAACCCCCAACGCGGAAAATACCCAGCGTCTGATGGTCAGTGCAGGTTTCGATCCGAAGCCACTCTGGACTTAGACCATCGCGGGCGGCCAAGGAAGGCCTCGCACAACTTGGACACCTCACATGGTTTCCGTCAGGCTCAACGAGTGGCTGAAGATACGACACGCGCTGGCGCATGGCCACGAAGAGCTTCCCGTCAATCAAGCTCTCTACTCGGTTCGAAATGCCGGAGTCACTTCGAACCCAACTCTGGTTCTCAAGGATGCGGAAGCGTGCATAGCTTTCTTGAACCGCCTCGTCAGTCTCACCTCGGCAGGGCTTGCCGCGCATCTTGGAATCACGATCGTTTATCCTCGCGGCTAGTGCGCCGATCTGACGAATGGGCAGTCCCGGAAGCTGCGTGAGACCTGACAGGTGCGCCCCTCGGGGTTAAACGCGCGTCTCCAACGCAGGCGCGATGTCTCGCACGATCGAGGTCAGCATTCGTACACAAAAATCAACGCCCAACTGGTTCGGCACGGTGACGAGCACCGTGTCCGCGGCCCGCACGGCTGCGTCTGCCGCGAGCTCCGCGACGAGGTCCTCGGGCGACCCGATGTACGAGCGACCGAACCGGGCGAGGCCGCCGTCGAGGTAGCCGACCTGGTCAGCGCCCTCGGCCTGCGCACGGAGGCCGAAGTAGTGCTGCGACTCGTCGTCGATGATCGGGATGATGCTGCGCGAGACCGAGACGCGGGGTGTGCGCTCCCAGCCCGACTCCGCCCAGACGCGACGGAAGCGTTCGATCTGCTCGGCCTGCAGTTCGTCGAACGGCACGCCGGTGTCCTCAGTGAGGAGCGTCGAGGACATCAGGTTCATGCCCTGCTCGGCCGTCCACTCCGCGGTGGCGCGGGTGCCGGCGCCCCACCAGATGCGGTCGCCGAGTCCGTCGGAGAGCGGCAGGACCGGCAGCGAGCCCTCGGCGCCGGTCATCTGCGGGTTCGCGTTCGCCATCGGCTCGCCGGCGATCGCGCGCCGGAAGACGCTGGTGTGCGCTCGGGCGAGGTCGGCGCCGTTCGGGTCGGAGGCCTCGGGCACGTAGCCGAAGGACTGGTACCCGGCCTGCGCGGTCTCGGGTGACCCACGGCTCACGCCGAGCTGGAGTCGGCCGCCGGAGATGAGGTCGGTCGCTGCCGCCTCCTCCGCCATGTAGAGCGGGTTCTCGTAGCGCATGTCGATCACGCCGGTGCCGATCTCGATGCGGCTGGTCCGGGCGGCGATCGCGGACAGGAGCGGGAAGGGCGCCGCCTGCTGCTGGGCGAAGTGGTGGACGCGGAAGTACGCGCCGTCCACGCCGGCCTCCTCGGCAGCCACCGCGAGGTCGATGCCCTGCACCAGGGCCTCACGACCGCTGCGCACCCTCGACCCCGGCACGTCGCGCCAGTGTCCGAACGACAGGAATCCGATCTTGGTCATGTCGATGCGAACGCATCCGCACGGACGGCCATTCCGCGCGACTACGGTCGGCTCCATGGAGTTCGACCCGCGGAGCGCGCTGACCGACGAGCGAACACGGTCCGAGAAGCTGCTGGCCGACGTCGAGCGGAGCATGCGGGACGTCAGCGACGCCCGCGACGGCGCGAACACGGACGACGAGCACGACCCCGAGGGCGCGACGCTCGCCTGGGAACGCGGCTCGCTCGGCGCGGTGCGGGACGACGCCCGCCGCCGGATCGGGCTGGTCGACGCGGCGCTGGCCCGGCTCGACGCGGGCACGTACGGCACGTGCGCCGTCGGCGGCGAGCCGATCCCGGAGGCGCGGCTGGCGGCGGTCCCGTGGGCCGCGACCTGCGTCGCGCACGCGTGAGGAGCCTCCCGTCCGCCGCCTGGTGACGTGACCCGGTCTGGAGGCTCGGCCACCGTCCACGACGGAGGCGACGGTCACCCGCTGCGCCGGTGATTCTCAGCCGCGGGCCCTACCGTTCCCGCATGGAGACGGACCGGGACCACCTCACTGCGAGCGCAGCGGATGCTGCACGGCCGCAGCGGTTCCGGTGGTTCCACGACATGCGCGCCTGGATCCACGCCCGGCCGCACGTGCACCTGTTCTGGAAGGTGCTGATCGGCATCGTCGGCGGGCTCGTGGTCATCATCGGGCTGATCCTGGTGCCGCTGCCAGGGCCCGGGTGGCTCGTGGTGTTCATCGGGCTGACGATCCTGGCCAGCGAGTTCCACTTCTTCCACCGGATCATCACGTGGCTCCGGGCGCAGCTCCACCGGTTCTGGGACTGGGCGAAGGCCCGCGGTCCTCGGTGGCTGCGCCGGATGGCCGACCGGAACAAGGCGGACGTCGACGCCGCCCACGAGGACGCCCACCGGACCATGGGCCGACAGGCCCGGCCCGGGCACTAGCGCTCGGTCAGTCTGCTGCCGCGGTCCGGATCGAGCCGGTGGCGGTGCGCTCGAGGACCTCGGACGCGTGCTCCTCGACCACGGCGGCGTCCTTCGACACGAGCTGCAGCACGAGGGCGACCCCCGCGGCGAGGACGATGAAGGCGCCGTACCCGGCGATGACCGGTACGAGGCCGACCGTCGGCTCGAGCAGGCCCCCGATCACGGCCGGCACGCCGAACGCCAGGTAGCTGACGACGTAGATCGTCGAGAGCAGACCGGCACGGTGCGTCGGGGCGGCGGTGGCGAGCAGCATCCGGAGCGGCGCCTGGAACCCCGCGCCGAACCCGACGCCGGCGATCGCGCTGCCGACGACGAGCCCCGGCAGGGAGTGCGCGAACACGAAGCCGACCGTGACGACCGGCCCGAGGATCAGTGCGACCAGGCCGATGAGCACGCCGACCCGGGCGTCGAGTCGCTGGATCGCGATGCCCGTCGCTGCACCGACACCGGTGACGACGGCGATGAGGGCCCCGGCGGCGAAGTGGTTGTCGATGCCGAAGACCGCGCCGAGCGCCGAGGGCACGAGCGAGAGGAACAGGCCGCCGAGTGCCCAGCTCGCCACGAGGGAGCCCGCGACACCGCGGAACAGCCGGCGTGAGGACCGCGGCACGGCGATCGTCGGGCGGAGGGAACGCAGGGCTCCCGGACGTCGGGTGACCTGCTCGGGGACGACGACGAGCGCGACGAGCATGAGCACGAGGAGCACGCCGAAGAGCAGGTAGACGAACTGCTCGGGCGCTGGACCCCACTCGACCAGGGCGCCGCTCGACAGGGCGCCGGTGGCGAGCGCGATCGGCGGGACGGCACCGTTCAGCACGCCGGCGAGGGTGGGGTGGCGCTCGAGCGAGTTGTCGATGAGCGCAGCGCCGAGTGCGCCGATGAGCAGTCCGACGGAGACGCCCTGCAGCACACGGTCGAGGATGAGCGCCCCGAGGCCGTCCGCGACCGCGAACAGCCCGAGTGAGACGGCCAGCCCGATGCCGCCGGCCACGAGCACCGGCTTCCGCCCGACGTGGTCGGACAGGCGCCCGGCGACGAGCAGGCTCGCCAGCAGCCCGGCGACGTAGATCGCGAACACGGCGGTGAGCATGAGCGGGGTCAGGTGCCACTCGGCGGCGTACACCGGGTAGATCGGCGACGGGACGGCCGAGGACGCCAGCGACACGAGCAGCAGCGCCGCGATGATCCAGAACCCGGCGACCGAGCGAGTGGACTGCATGAGCGACCCTTCCGTTGTGCGAGGCCCGTCGTGCGCGAGCCGCTGTGCCAGACCCGCTGTACGAGTCTGTTCGTACCGCATTGGTACAGCACGATCGCTGTACGACGCAAGTCGTACTGGGAGGGGAACCCTGGTAGCGTCCCGTCCATGCCCGAGCGCGTCGATGCCCCCGAACGGCTGCCGCAGCCGTCCCCGGCCGAGATGGACCTCCCCGTCGTGTTGGACGCCCTGTCGGATCCGATCCGACTCGCGATCCTGCACCGGTACCTCGTCGACGCCGCCGGCGGTGAGCGCTCCTGCGGATGGGTCGGCATCGACCGGCCGAAGTCCACGTTGACGCACCACTTCCGTGTGCTGCGTGAGGCCGGGCTCCTCGAGCAGCACCTGGAGGGCCTGACCCGGATCAGCCGCGTGCGCGTCGAGGACGTGCAGCAGCGGTTCCCCGGCCTGCTCGACCTGGTCATGGCGTGGCAGGTCCCCGCGGCGCTGATGCGGGCGGACCTGGTCGCATGAGCACGCACACGCTGCCCGAGGTCGTCGCCGAACCGGCCGTCACCTCGGCGCTCGCCGCAGACCTGACGGCCGCGGGCTTCACCGTCGACGGGGTCGACGCACTCTGGGGCGTAGACGCCGCCGAAGCGCTGCACCGCGGCAACCGGGTGCCCGCGCTCCGTGCCCTCGCCGCGCGGGACACGTCCCCGCTCGGCACCCTGGCCACGCTGTTCGTGCTCGGGCTGCCGGTCGCGCGGACCGCGGCTGACGCGGCCTTCCCCTCCGTGCGCGTCGACGAGCTCGTGCGCGCCGGGATCGTGCGTGTGGAGGAGGTCGACGCCCCCGACGTGGACGCGGTCGACGACGCCGACCTGGTGCGGCCCGCGGTGGACCTGCGCCCGTACGCGTTCGTCGACGACGCGGGTGCCGGCAGCTGGTGGATCGTGTCGGACCTCGGGGAGCTCGCACTCGGCGCCGCGCTCGACGAGGAGCACGTGCTCGGCATCGGCGGGGCCACCACCACGCTGAGCGGGCTGCAGGTCCCCGTGCCCGTCCGTCGGGTGCTCGACCTCGGCACCGGCTGCGGCATCCAGGCCATGCACGCCAGACGGTTCGCCGACCAGGTGGTCGCGACGGACATCTCCCGTCGCGCGCTCGACATCGCCCGCTTCAACGCCGAGCTCAACGGCCTGGACGGCATCGAGTTCCGTCTCGGGTCGCTGTTCGAGCCGGTGGCGGGGGAGCGCTTCGACCGCATCGTCTCGAACCCGCCCTTCGTCATCACACCCCGCACCGAGGGCGTGCCGTCGTACGAGTACCGCGACGGCGGCATGGTCGGCGACGCGCTCGTCGAGACCGTGCTGCGCGGTCTCGCCGACCACCTGGAGCCCGGCGGCACCGCGCAGCTGCTCGGCAACTGGGAACACCACTGGGGCGTGGACGGCCTGGACCGCGTCAGCGGGTGGTTCGCCGACACCGACCTGGACGTCTGGGTCGTCGAGCGCGAACGCCAGGACCCGAACCGCTACGCCGAGACCTGGATCCGCGACGGCGGCACCAAGCCCGGCACACCGACGTTCGACCGCCTGGTCGGCGCCTGGCTCGACGACTTCCAGGAACGCCGGGTCATCGGGGTCGGCTTCGGCTACGTCGTGGTCCGGAAGCCCCGGACGGGAGGCCCGGCTGCGCTCCGGCGGTTCGAGCGCGTCCCCGAGACGCTCGGCTCCAACCCCGCTGGCCTCGGTGCCACGGTGGCGCGGCTCCTCGACGCGGCCGAGTGGCTGGCCGCACACGACGACGTCGCGCTCGCGTCGGCGCACCTGCGGGTCGCGGGGGACGTCACCGAGGAGCGCTTCTACTGGCCGGGCAACGACGACCCGACCGTGATGACGCTCGTGCAGGGCGGCGGCTTCGGTCGTCGCGTCGACGCCGACACCGCGCTCGCCGCGTTCGTTGGGGCCTGCGACGGGGAGCTGTCCGTGGCCGCGATCGTCGGCGCGCTCGCGCAGATCACCGGCGTCGACGAGCAGGCGCTCGCCGCGGACCTGCTGCCGGCCGCACGCGAACTGGTCCTCGACGGGCTGCTGTCCCCGGCCTGACCGCTGGGCGCGCTCGTCTCCGGACGCACGTGACCCCGGGCGCGGTCAACGACGCCCGGGGTCACGTGGTGGAGCTCAGGAGCGGTGGTCGCGCCAGGAGTGCTGCGGGTCGTAGCCCAGCAGCTCGCGGGCCTTCTCCGACGACAGCAGGGAGCTGACGCCGTCGATGTCCGAGCGGCGCTCGATGTCGGGCACGAAGCGCTCGACGAGCTCGAGGGTCGGGGTGTCCATCACCGTGTCGGGGCTGGCGATCACGAAGGCCTCGAAGCCGGTGAGCTCGCTCTCGACGGCCTTGCGCACGGCCTGGGCGCCGTCGCGGGAGTCGATGTAGGACCACAGGTTGAAGGTCTTCGCCTCGGGTGTCGCGTCCCACGGGTACGACGGGTAGTCGGTCTCGTCCATGACGTTCGAGAACCGCAGCCCGATCATCTTCAGCGTCGGGTCCCAGCGGGTGAAGTGCCGGGCCATCTCCTCCTCCACGGCCTTGCCGAGGGAGTACGAGGACTGCGGGCGCACCGGGAAGTCCTCGTCGACGGGCAGGTAGGGCGGGTGGTGCTCGCCCATCGGGATGCCGAGCAGGGTCTCGCTCGACGCCCAGACCACGTTCCGGATCTTCGCCGCGCGAGCCGCGTGGAACACGTTGATCGACGAGGTGACGTTGTTCGTGATGAGCGCCACGTCCGGCACCTGCCCGGGAGCGGGGACGGCCGCCAGGTGCACGACCGCGTCGACGTGGTCGTAGCGGTCGTCGACGCCGATGAACGCGTTCAGCACCTGCCCGTAGTCGGTCAGGTCGATGCGGACGAACTGCACCCGTTCGGGCTTGTCGGGCGAGGGGACCCGGTCGAGGAGGACGACGTCGTACCCGTGTTCGTCGAGGTCGCGCACCACCGCTCGTCCGAGCTTGCCGCTGCCGCCGGTCACCACTACGCGAGTCATCGCGCCTCCGCTCATCGTCGAGTTGCTGTCCACCCATCCTGCCGTGCGGGGGTGGACGCAGGCAGGTACTGACGGTGCCCTGCTGTGCCGGGGGTGCGCCGAGCCTCCTGGCCGGTCGTCAGGAGGCGGACACGGCGGCGACCTCGGCGATCGCGAGCCGGGTGACCAGCTCGACGTGCGCGGCCATGTCGCGGCTCGGGTCGAAGAGCCACTGGATCTGCATGCCGTCGGAGACGGCGAGCAGGACGCTCGTGAGCTCCTCGGGGTCGAGGTCGGCGCGCAGCCGGCCGTCCTCCTGCATGCGGCGGAAGTCGGCGGCCATGACCCGACGGAACTTCTCGTAGCGCTCGCGGAACCAGGCGTGCGCGGGGTGCTCCGGGTCGGTCGCCGCCGCGGCGGACAGGTTGACGAACATCTGCACGAGACCGGGGACCTCGGCGTTGTGCCGGACGATCGCTGCGAGGAGCTCCGCCGGGTCGTGGGCGTCCCAGTCGGCGGCGTCGTCGATCGCGTCGCGCCGCCGGAGGACCTCGACCCAGAGTTCGTCCTTGGACTCGAAGTAGTGCAGGAGTCCGGCCTGTGTGAGCCCGACGGCTTCGGAGATGTCCCGGATGCTGGTGCGTCGGAAGCCCTGGCGGGCGACGAGTTCGAGCGCGACGGTGAGGATCTGCTCGCGCTTGGCGATGCCCTTCGCGTAGGAACCCCGTCGTGTCATGGCAGGACTGTACCGCCGACGACAGGGGACCATTCGCAGGCACCTGAGCACCCTTCCATCCGCTTTCCGTGCCATCACCAGATCCATTCACTAGCATGGACGCCAGCGTCAGGCGGCTGGTTACCGTCGACGTGCGCACCGCCAAGGGATCGCCGTGTGAGCGACGCGGCCTCCTGATCCGGCCGATGGAGCCCCGGCGGTCCCGGTGCGTCAGATGCGCCCTCGCGTTCTCGCGGGGGCGCATCGTCGTTCCCTGTCCTGGTGGTTCCGGTCCTGGATGACTTCTGCCGTTGTCGGACAAAGTGATGACGCTTCATCACGATTCCCTGGGAGCAGGACCGCGTGATTGTGACAAACCAGGCGGTAGGTGGAACGATGAGGGCGCCATCTCGGGCGGATCAGGGTCGAGATGGTCATCCGGCTGGGGGCCCCGGGTCGCACCACCCCGAGTGTGCTCCCGCCGGATGTCCTCGTCAGCGGACCAGGTGCGGCGCGACCTGCTCGGCGATCACGGTCAGGATCCGCTCGTGCGACGCGGCGTCGCCGTTGGCCGGCAGCGTGATCACGAGTTCATCCGTCGCGGTGACGGCCGGGTCGGCGCGCAGGGCCTCGACGATCGCGGCGGGTTCGCCGGAGACGACCTTGCTGAAGCGGAACGGCGGGGTGCCGGACAGGGGGCGTCCCTCGTCGTCCATGCCCGAGGCGTAGCTGGTGAGGAACTCCTCGTGGACCTCGCGGTCGTGGTCGTCCAGCAGCGGGACGACGATCCGGCCGACGGCGACCTTCGGGGTGCGCCCGACGTGCGTGCCGGCCGCCTGGAGTTCGGCGAAGCGGGCGCGGTAGGCCTCGATCTGCGCCGCCTGTGCCACGGCGAAGGACTCGCCGGTGTCCTCGGTGTTGAGGGTCGAGCAGTGCAGCAGGAGGCCCTTCTCGGCCGTGCGCACCGCGGTGCCCATGCTGCCGCCACCCCACCACATCCGGTGGCGGAGCTCGGGGCTCAGCGGCTGCAGCGTCAGGTCGGTGCCCTCCGGGATGCTCTCGTAGCCCTTGCCCGACGTGCCCAGCGGCTGGCCGTCGAGGACCTCGAGGAGCCGGGAGGCGCGTGCCTCGGCCTCCTCGCGGAAGCTCCGCTCGACGCTGCCGAACACCGGGTCGAGGATCGGGCCGTAGCCGGCGATCCCCGTGCTGATGCCGAGCTGCACGCGACCGCCGCTGAGCAGGTCGACCGTGCTGGCGTCCTCGGCGAGACGGACCGGGTCCTCGTAGCGCATCCCGAGGACAGCGGTGCCGAAGCCGATCGTGCTGGTCCGCTGCGCGGCGGCGGCGAAGAACGTCATCGGGCTCGTCAGGAACGGCTCGAAGTGCCGACCGCGGACCCACCCGGTGCCGTACCCGAGCCGCTCGGCGGTCTCGAAGAGGCGGAGGCCGTCCTCCAGGGCGGCGGCCGCGCCGACGGCGCCCCCGTGGTTGGGGACGAAGGACAGGAAGCCGAGTTCACGCACGAGTCGAGTGTATGCGGGTGCATGGATCTGTGGAAGGTGCGGTGGCTGTCCACGGATGTCGAGCCTCCCGACCGTCCGCCGGTGCCGGGCTGGGAGGATGGGTGCATGACCGACGTCACCACTGCTGCTCCGCTCGTCGCCGCGATGCCGGCGGCCCCCGGCGGTGTCGTCGACCCCGACGCCGTCTACCAGGCCTTCGCCGACTGGGCCGAGTCGAGCGGGCGACCGCTGTACCCGGCGCAGGACGAAGCCGTCATCGAGCTGGTGTCCGGGGCGAACGTCGTCCTCAGCACGCCCACCGGCACCGGCAAGTCGCTCGTCGCGGCCGGCGCGCACTTCGCCGCGCTCGCCGAGGGCAAGCGCAGCTGGTACACCGCGCCGATCAAGGCCCTGGTGTCGGAGAAGTTCTTCCAGCTCGTCGACCTGTTCGGCGCCCACAACGTCGGCATGGTCACGGGGGACTCCAGCGTCAACGCGGACGCCCCGATCATGTGCTGCACGGCGGAGATCCTCGCCAACCTCGCACTCCGTCAAGGTCCCGACGCGGACGTGGACGTCGTGGTCATGGACGAGTTCCACTTCTACGGCGACGCCGACCGCGGCTGGGCGTGGCAGGTGCCGCTGCTCGTGCTCGAGCATGCGCAGTTCCTGCTCATGTCGGCCACGCTCGGGGACGTCACCACGATCGCGGACGACCTGTCGCGGCGCACGGGCCGGCCGACCGCTCGGGTGACCGGCGTCTCGCGTCCGGTGCCGCTCGAGTACGAGTACGTGATGACCCCGGTGCAGGAGACCGTCGAGCGCCTGCTGGAAGAGGGCAAGGCGCCCGTCTACATCGTGCACTTCGCCCAGGCCGCCGCACTCGAGCGGGCGCAGGCGCTCATGTCCGCCAAGGTCGCCTCGCGTGAACGCCGTGATCAGATCGCCGAGGCAATCGCCACGTTCCGCTTCAGCGCCGGGTTCGGGCAGACGCTCTCCCGCCTGATCCGCGCCGGCATCGGGGTCCACCACGCGGGGATGCTGCCGAAGTACCGACGGCTCGTCGAGCAGCTGGCACAACGTGGGCTGCTCCCCGTCATCTGCGGCACGGACACCCTCGGCGTCGGGATCAACGTGCCGATCCGATCGGTGCTGCTGACCGGCCTGACCAAGTTCGACGGCACCCGGATGCGCCAGCTGTCCGCGCGCGAGTTCCACCAGATCGCCGGACGTGCGGGTCGTGCCGGGTACGACACCGAGGGCGACGTCGTCGCCGAGGCACCTGAGCACGAGATCGAGAACGCCCGTTCGGTGGCCAAGGCGGGGGACGACCCGAAGAAGAAGAACAAGATCAAGCGCAAGAAGGCGCCCGAGGGCTTCGTCTCGTGGGGGCAGGCGTCCTTCGAACGGCTCATCAACGCCGAGCCCGAGCCGATGGTGTCGCGGATGCGGATCACGCACGCGATGGTGCTCGCCGTCGTGGGCCGCGGGGGCGATGCGTTCGAGGACGTCCGGTTGCTCGTGTTCGACAACCACGAGCCGCGGTCCCGCCAGCTCGACATGGCCCGTCGCGCCCTGACGATCGCCCGCACGCTCATCAACGCCCGGGTGATCGAGAAGGTGGACGGCGCGTACCGCGTGACCGTCGACCTGCAGGCCAACTTCGCGCTGAACCAGCCCCTGTCGCCGTTCGCGCTCGCCGCGTTCGAGCTCCTGGACCCCGACTCGCCGACGTACGCGCTCGACATGGTGTCCATCGTCGAGGCCACCCTCGACGACCCCCGCGCGATCCTGTCGCAGCAGCAGTTCAAGGAGCGCGGGGAAGCCGTCGCGCGGATGAAGCAGGAGGGCATCGAGTACGAGGAGCGCATGGAGCTGCTCGAGGAAGTGACCCACCCGAAGCCGCTCGACGAGCTCCTGACCGCCGCGTACGAGGCCTACGCCGCCGAACAGCCGTGGGTGCTCGACTTCACGCTGTCACCCAAGGCCGTCGTCCGCGACATGTACGAGCGCGCGATGACCTTCGGCGACTTCGTGCGGTTCTACCAGCTCACCCGGTCCGAGGGGCTCGTGCTCCGCTACCTCTCCGACGCCTACCGCACGATGCGGCAGACCATCGCGGACGAGCAGCGCACGCAGGAGCTCGACGACCTGATCGAGTGGCTCGGGGAACTCGTGCGCCAGGTCGACTCCTCGCTGGTGGACGAGTGGGAGGCCCTGATGAACGGGGACGTGGCGCTCGCCGAGGCCGAACACGCGGAGATCGCGCCGCCCCAGCCCGCGCGGCTCACCGGCAACGTGCGGGCGTTCCGCGTGCTCGTGCGCAACGCCCTGTTCCAGCGGGTGCTGCTCGCCGCGAACGACGACATCGACGGTCTCGGCGAGCTCGACGCCACCGCCGGCTTCGACCGCGCCGCCTGGGATCTGGTGCTCGAGGAGTACTACGACGAACACGACACCATCGGGATCGACGCCGACGCCCGGTCGATGCAGTTCCTCGACCTGTCCGAGCAGGGGCGGACGTGGCGTGCGCGGCAGATCTTCGCGGACCCGGCCGGCGACAAGGACTTCGGCTTCTCCGCGACGATCGACCTCGACGCCTCGGACGAAGCGGGCGAGGCCGTCGTGCGGGTCACGGAGATCGGTCGCTTCGACGGGTGGACCGAGGTCGACGTCGACTGACGCGCGGTCCGGCGCGCCCTGGTGCGCGGGTGTCCGGCCGTTCGGGGGTGTGCCGGACTTCCGGCGGACGAGTAGCGTCTCCCGCGCCACCTACCGGAAGGAATGCGACATGCGCATCGGATCCAGCATCGCCCTGATCGTCATCGGCGCGATCGTCGCCTTCGCGCTGAACGTGCAGCTCGCCGGCATCGATCTCCGCCTCATCGGCTACATCCTGATGGCCGCGGGCGTCGTCCTGCTCATCATCAGCCTGGCGGTGGCCTTCGGCGGCCGTCGCACCACCACGACCACGCGCTCGGGCGTCGACCCGGCCTCGGGGGAGCAGATCACGCGGCAGGACCGCCGCGACGGCACCTACTGAACCACCTGACTGACTGACGGGTCCGGGCTCTCGAGTCCGGGCCCGTCGTCGTGTGTCCGGGGCCGGGGCCGGGGCCGGGGCCGGGGCCGTGTCTGGTTCCGGTTCTGGCGGCGGTGCGCCGGATTCCGTCCGCGGCGCTGACGGATCCGGTCGACGAAGCGCGGCGCTGACGAACCGGATCCGTCACGGCGCTTCCGGAACTCCGTCGCGCGGAGCAGCGGAGCAGCGGAGCAGCGGAGGCGCGGGTCTTCAGGCCGCGGAGCCCGTGGGCGTCCGAGCTCCGACGACGTCGGCTCAGAACAGGGTCGCGGGCGGAGTCGCCTCGGGGTGCGCTGCCGGCTCCGCGACCTCGACGCGCTTCCGAGTCGGGGGTGCGCTGCCGGCTCCGCGACCTCGACGCGCTTCCGAGTCCGAGCCCGTCGGTGTGTCTCCGGGGCTGGTTCTGGGGGCGGTGCACCGGATTCCGTTTACGGCGCTGACGGATCCGGTCAGCGAAACCCGGCGCTGACGGACCGGATCCGTCACGGCGCTTCCGGAAATCCGTCGCGCGGAGCCGCGGAGGCGCGAGTCGTCAGGCCGTGGAGCCCGTGGGGCTCCGAGCTCCGACGACGTCGGCTCAGAACAGGGTCGCGGGCGGGGTGGCCTCGGGGAGCGCTGCCGGTTCGGCGACCTCGACGCCCGGCCAGCCCGGACCCGTCGGCACGTCGGTGCGGTTCTGGTACGCCGTGGCAGCACCTCGGGCGCGGACGTCGGCGGCCTCGTTCATCTCGTGGCCCATGTGCCCGCGGACCCACTCGAAGGTGACCTTGCGGCCCTGCAGCTCGGCGTCGAGCTCCTTGATGATCTCGACGTTCAGGACGGGCTTGCCGTCGGCCTTGCGCCAGTTCTTCCGCTTCCAGCCGGCGAGCCACTCGGTGCAGGCCTTGATGGCGTACTGGCTGTCGCAGAGGATGTGCAGGGGCTCGCCGGTGTCCTTCGTGGCGCGGAGCAGCTGCAGCACGGCGGTCAGCTCGCCCTGGTTGTTCGTCCCGCGCGGCCACCCACCGGCGGCCCAGCGGTCGTCGTCGACGTACCAGGCCCAGCCGGCCGGGCCGGGGTTGCCGAGGGCGGAGCCGTCAGCTGCTGCGACGATCGTCACGGGGGACCTCCTGAGGTGGGGCGAGTGCCCGACAACGGTAGCGGACCCGGGGAGGTGCTCCCTCAGCGGACGGAGGCGCCGTCGAGCGCCGAGACCAGCGCGTCGCCGTCGGGGACGTCCCAGAACGCGGTGGTCCTCGGGCCGAAGACGCCGTCGAGCCCGGTGTTCGCGTACATCGCCTGTGGGTTGCCGCCTCCGAAGAACGCCCGTGCGCCGGAGTTCCCCGTCTCCCACTGCACCGAGCAGTGGGCTCGGTCGCGCGTCCACTGCACGTTCCGGTCCGTGCGGCGGACGTCGGTCTCGCGGGTGCTGCGGCCGTTCGTGATGAAGACCCGTCGGTCGGTGACCGCGTACACCTCGGTGCGCTTGCGGTGCCGTTTGACGAGGAAGCGGCCGACCAGCATGTACAGGCCGACGAACACGAAGACGCTGCCGAACACCAGGAAGAACGGAGGCGCACCGTCTGTCGTGGCCTCGGTCATCCAGAACGCCATGAACCCGCACCAGAACAGGCTGAACGGGATGAGGAAGCCGTCCCGCCCGGTGAACAGCTTGCGGGGGTCGCTCTGCCCCACCCACAGCAGGTGTTCGCCGCTGCGGAGTTGGTCGGAGGCCAGGGCACGAGGATCCATCACGCCACGACGCTACCGATCCGAGCGTCCCCCGTCCGACCCCCAGAACTGGGAACGCCGGACCCTGGCCCGCCTAGCGTCGGCGGGGACGAGAGGAACACCCATGAGCAACGACATCGCAGGCCCCGAGCACTCCGACGACCGTGACCGCTCCGAGGCACTGACGAACGCCGCACACTCCGACGACGTCGACGGCGTGGACGAGCGCGAGCAGCGGGCGGCCGACACGTCCTACAGCCCGTCGAGCGAGCGGGAGATGGACGCGTCGCAGACCCTGCAGCGCGACGACGACGACCTGCGCGAGGACGGCATCGACCCCTCGCGGATCGTCGCGGCCCCCGGGACCGGCGGCGCCGACGACGCGGGCGACGTCGAGCCCGAGCCCGGTGACCTGCACCTGCCGTGGCAGTCGGAGAGCAACTGACCCTCGCCGCTACGACACCGAGTCCGGGTGGGAGCCCGTCCGCTGCCCGGACTCGAGCGTCGCGATCGCGGCCAGGTCGTCGTCGCTGAGCACGAAGCCCTCGACGTCGAGGTTCGCGCGGATCCGCGACGGCGTCACGGACTTCGGCAGGACGACGACGCCCTGCTGCATGTTCCACCGCACGAGGACCTGCGCCACGCTCACCCCGTGGGCGTCGGCGATGCGTGTCAGCACCGGGTCCTCCACCAGGCGCCCCCGCCCGAGCGGCGACCATGCGCCCGTCACGATGTCGTGCCGCGCGTGGAACGCCATGAGTTCGTGCTGGGGCAGCCACGGGTGCCGCTCCACCTGGTTCAGCGCCGGCACCTCGCCCGTCTCCGCGATGACGCGTTCGAGGTGCGGCACCTGGAAGTTGGAGACGCCCACGCTCCGGGCACGCCCGCTCTCGCGGAGCTCGACGAGGGTGCGCCAGGTCTCGACGTAGCGGTCGTTCGCCGCGGCCGGCCAGTGGATCAGGTACAGGTCGACCGCGTCGAGTCCGAGCCGGTCGAGGCTGGCGTCGAACGCCCGCAGGGTCGCGTCGCGCCCCTGGTGGTCGTTCCACACCTTGGTGGTCACGAAGACGTCGTCACGGTCCAGCCCGGAGGCCCGGATCGCCTTCCCGACCCCGCGTTCGTTCCCGTACATCTCGGCGGTGTCGACGTGGCGGTAGCCGGCGTCGAGCGCGATGCCGACCGCGGTCTCGGCGTCCGCGTCGTCGACCTTGTACACACCGAAGCCGACGGCTGGGACGGAGCGGCCGTTGCGGAGGGGGATGGAGGTGACCATGCGTCCATCCTGCCGCGCGGGGCGGAGGTGGGGCGGGCCTCCAGACCGGATCTGTGGAGAGCGCGCTCGCCGGGGCGTCCTCAGGTGGGGAGGTTGACCGGCTCGGTGTCGGGGATGGGGCTGGCGTCGCGGCCGCGCAGGTCGGGGAGCCAGCGCTTCGCGACCAGCGGCAGGAGCACCCCGACGAACGCTGCTGCTGCACCGACCGCCAGGCCACCGGTGGCGCCGTGCTGGTCGATGAGGAAGCCGGCGACCGCTGATCCACCCGCGGCGCCGATGAGCTGCCCGGTGCCCATCCAGCCGTAGGCCTCGGCGGTGTCGGAGAACTTCACCGTGGCGGACACGGAGCCGAACATCACGGCGAGGGCCGGTGCGATGCCGCCGCCGGCGATGAGGAGTGCGAACGACAGCCACCAGAACCCGGTGCCGAACGTGGCGAGCCCCAGGCCGATGAAGACGATGAGCATGCGGGTCCAGAGCGTGCTCGGCGAGATCGGACGGTGGCCGAACGCCAGACCGCCGACGAGCGAGCCGACCGCGAAGATGGCGAGGACGATGCCGGCGTTCGGGCTGCCCTCGCCGAAGGCGCTGGTGACGCCGGCCTCCACCGCGGCGCACGCCCCGATGAGGAGCAGGCCGGTCAGGGTGGCCACGACGACGGACGGACGCTTCATCACGACGCCGAACGCGCGCTTGGACCGGGGGATGCGCACACGGCCGAGCTCGGGGGAGGCGATGAACCAGACACCGCCGACGACGAGGAACACCATCGCGACGACGATGGCCTCGACCGTGCCGATCTGCGTCGCGACGAACGTGGTGATGACCGGGCCGGCGACCCAGATGAGCTCCTGGGCGCTGGCGTCGAGCGAGAACAGGGGCGTGAGCTGCGCTGAGGTCACCATCTTCGGGTAGATGGTGCGCACCGCCGGCTGCACGGGCGGAACCGCCAGCCCGCCGAGGAACCCGATGACGACGTACGCCCACAGGGGCATCAGCACGAAGGCGATGACGGCCATGCTCGCGAGCGCGACGATGCTGGTCAGGATCAGCACCGGCCGCATGCCCCAGCTCCCCATCCACCGGCTGGTGAGCGGGCCGGCGATGGCCTGGCCGACGCTCGTGGTGGCGAGCACGAGACCCGCGGAGCCGTACGAGCCGAAGATGTGCTCGACGTGCAGCAGGTAGGCGAGCGAGAGCATCCCGAACGGGAACCGTGCGGTGAGCTGGGCGGCGATCACACGGCCGACGCCGGGGGTCTTCAACAGGTTGCCGTACGCGCTCACGCAACGAGTGTACGGACCGGACGGGGCGGCGCGGGGCGTGTGTCACCCGACCGGGGGAGGGTGCCCTGGACGGGGTCCGGGACCCGCTTCTCAGACACGCCGACGAGGGGGTACGAACGGGCCGTTTCCACACCTCGGGACAACCCCCTCCACAGGCTGTTGGCAGTGTCGGTGGTGCGCGCCAGACTGGCGGAAATCCGGGGCTGTGGGGAATCCACAGACTGTGGATGGCGTTGTGGAAACTACAGGGGTGTAACACTTCCTCTAGTGGTCCACCCGGGCATCGGGCACAACATGTAGTAGCGTCGTGCTCAGCACAGCACCAGAACTTCGGGCTCCGAACGGGGTCCAGAACAAGGGGAGAACATGGCCGTCATCGTCTACACCAAGCCGTCCTGCGTCCAGTGCACCGCCACGTACCGGGCCCTCGACAACAAGGGCATCCAGTACGAGGTGCACGACGTCTCGACGGACGACGCCGCCCTCGAGCACGTCAAGAGCCTCGGCTACATGCAGGCCCCCGTCGTCGTGACCGACGACGACCACTGGTCGGGCTTCCGTCCCGACAAGATCGCGACCCTCAGCGCCGAACTGGCGTAGGGCTCCACCGTCCGGCGGACGGTGGGTCGAACTCGATCAGGAGGCTCGACTCACCACCCGCCGGACACCCCCGGTCCGTCTGTCCGCACCTGACAAGGAGCGACACCATGAGCCGAATCGTCTACTTCTCGAGCGTGTCCGGGTACACCGCGCGCTTCATCGAGAAGCTCGGCCGCGACGCGGACCGGATCCCGCTCTACCCGGGCGAACCGTTCCTGCACGTGGACGAACCGTACGTCCTCGTCCTCCCCACCTACGGTGGCGGCAACGGCGAGGGAGCGGTCCCCAAGCAGGTCATCAAGTTCCTGAACGACGAGCACAACCGGTCACTGATCCGGGGCGTCATCGTCGGCGGGAACACGAACTTCGGTGAGGCCTACGGCCTGGCGGGCGACGTCGTGTCGCGCAAGTGCCACGTGCCCGTGCTCTACCGCTTCGAACTCTTCGGCACGCCGGACGACGTGTCCGCGGTCAACTCAGGATTGGATGCATTTTGGACGCAGCAGTTGCAGACGTCGATCTGACGTCGCCGACGACGGGGATGGACTACCACTCCCTCAACGCGATGCTCAACCTCTACGACGCGGACGGCAAGATCCAGTTCGACAAGGACCGCGAAGCCGCCAAGCAGTTCTTCCTGCAGCACGTCAACCAGAACACCGTCTTCTTCCACAACCTGAAGGAGCGGCTGGACTACCTGGTCGAGAACGAGTACTACGAGCAGGCGACGATCGACCTGTACTCGATGGACTTCATCCAGCGCCTGAACGACCTGGCGTACTCGAAGAAGTTCCGGTTCCAGACGTTCCTCGGCGCGTTCAAGTACTACACGAGCTACACGCTCAAGACGTTCGACGGCAAGCGCTACCTCGAGCGCTTCGAGGACCGCGTCGTGATGACCGCCCTCGGCCTGGCCCAGGGCAACGAGCAGCTCGCGATCGACCTCGTCGAGGAGATCGTCGCCGGCCGCTTCCAGCCCGCCACCCCGACGTTCCTCAACACCGCGAAGGCCCAGCGCGGCGAGCTCGTCTCCTGCTTCCTCCTCCGCATCGAGGACAACATGGAGTCGATCTCCCGCGGGATCAACTCCTCGCTGCAGCTCTCGAAGCGCGGCGGCGGCGTGGCCCTGCTGCTCTCCAACATCCGCGAGGCCGGCGCCCCGATCAAGCAGATCGAGAACCAGTCCTCAGGCATCATCCCCGTGATGAAGCTGCTGGAAGACTCCTTCTCCTACGCGAACCAGCTCGGTGCGCGTCAGGGTGCCGGCGCGGTCTACCTCAGCGCCCACCACCCGGACATCATGAAGTTCCTCGACACCAAGCGCGAGAACGCCGACGAGAAGATCCGCATCAAGACGCTGTCCCTCGGCGTCGTCGTGCCGGACATCACGTTCGAGCTCGCGAAGAACAACGAGGACATGTACCTGTTCTCGCCGTACGACGTCGAGAAGGTCTACGGCGTCCCCTTCGGCGACGTCCCGATCTCCGAGAACTACCGCGCGATGGTCGACGACTCGCGCATCAAGAAGACGAAGATCAAGGCGCGCGAGTTCTTCCAGACCATCGCGGAGATCCAGTTCGAGTCGGGCTACCCGTACATCGTGTTCGAGGACACGGTGAACAAGGCCAACCCGATCAAGGGCCGGATCAACATGTCGAACCTGTGCTCGGAGATCCTGCAGGTCAACACCCCGACCACCTTCAACGAGGACCTCTCGTACAAGGAGATCGGCAAGGACATCTCCTGCAACCTCGGCTCGCTGAACATCGCGCTGACGATGGACTCGCCGGACTTCGGCAAGACCATCGAGACCGCCATCCGCGGCCTGACCTCGGTCTCGCAGATGTCCCACATCACGTCGGTCCGCTCCGTCGAGGACGGCAACGACAAGTCGCACGCCATCGGCCTCGGCCAGATGAACCTGCACGGCTACCTGGCTCGTGAGCGCGTGTTCTACGGCTCCGACGAGGGCATCGACTTCACGAACATCTACTTCTACACGGTGCTGTTCCACGCCCTGCGCGCCTCGAACAACATCGCGATCGAGACCGGGGAGACCTTCGACGGCTTCCGCGACTCGAAGTACGCGTCGGGTGAGTTCTTCGACAAGTACACCGACCAGGTCTGGACGCCGGCCACCCCCCGCGTCGCGTCGCTGTTCGACAACGCGGACATCACCATCCCGACGCAGGACGACTGGAAGGCGCTGAAGGCGTCCATCCAGGAGCACGGCATCTACAACCAGAACCTGCAGGCCGTCCCGCCGACCGGTTCGATCTCGTACATCAACCACTCGACGTCGTCGATCCACCCGATCGCGTCGAAGATCGAGATCCGCAAGGAAGGCAAGCTCGGCCGCGTCTACTACCCGGCGCCGTTCATGACGAACGACAACCTGGACTACTACCAGGACGCGTACGAGATCGGTGCCGAGAAGATCATCGACACGTACGCCGCGGCGACGCAGCACGTGGACCAGGGCCTGTCCCTGACGCTGTTCTTCAAGGACACCGCCACCACGCGCGACATCAACAAGGCGCAGATCTACGCATGGCGCAAGGGCATCAAGACGATCTACTACATCCGTCTGCGCCAGCTCGCCCTCGAGGGCACCGAGGTCGAGGGCTGCGTTTCGTGCATGTTGTGACGCCTCCGGCGTCGTGCATGCTGCGTCGTCTCGGTCGCTGACGCGACCACCCCCGGCCTGGAGGCGCGGTGCCAGCCCGCACCGCGCCTCCCGGCCTTCGATTCGTCACCATCTCAATTCCGGAAGAAGCAATGACTCTCACCGACCCGGTCCACGCCACCGGCAAAGCCGTCCCGCTGATCCGTTCGGTCAGCGCGATCAACTGGAACCGCATCCAGGACGAGAAGGACGTCGAGGTCTGGAACCGCCTCGTCAACAACTTCTGGCTGCCCGAGAAGGTGCCGCTGTCGAACGACGTGCAGTCGTGGAACACCCTCACGCCCGAGGAACAGCAGCTCACCATGCGCGTGTTCACCGGTCTGACGCTCCTGGACACCATCCAGGGCACCGTCGGCGCGATCAGCCTGATCCCCGACGCGATCACCCCGCACGAGGAGTCCGTCTACACGAACATCGCGTTCATGGAGTCGGTGCACGCCAAGAGCTACTCGTCGATCTTCTCGACCCTGGCGTCGACGCCCGAGATCGACGACGCCTTCCGCTGGTCCACGGAGAACGTGAACCTGCAGAAGAAGGCGCAGATCGTCCTCGACTACTACACCGGTGACGACCCCCTGAAGCGCAAGGTCGCGTCGACCCTGCTCGAGTCGTTCCTGTTCTACTCCGGCTTCTACCTGCCGATGTACTGGTCCTCGCGCGCGAAGCTCACCAACACCGCTGACCTCATCCGCCTGATCATCCGCGACGAAGCCGTCCACGGTTACTACATCGGGTACAAGTTCCAGAAGGGGCTCGAAGGCGCCTCCGAGGAGCGCAAGCAGGAGATCAAGGACTACACGTTCAGCCTGCTGTTCGAGCTGTACGAGAACGAGATCCAGTACACGCAGGACCTCTACGACCAGGTCGGGCTGACCGAGGACGTCAAGAAGTTCCTGCACTACAACGCCAACAAGGCGCTGATGAACCTGGGCTACGAGCCGATGTTCCCCAAGGAGACGACGGACGTGAACCCGGCGATCCTGTCGGCCCTGTCGCCCAACGCGGACGAGAACCACGACTTCTTCTCGGGGTCGGGCTCGTCGTACGTCATCGGCAAGGCGGAGAGCACTGAGGACGAGGACTGGGACTTCTGAGCCCGGTCTGACTCGTGGGACGCCCCGCTGGCTTCGGCCGGCGGGGCGTTCTTGGTTCGCGGGCGTTGTTGCTGACATGGCCGAATAGCGGACGCTCATCGAGATTCGTTTGGACGGACTATGTGAGACGGGATGCCGGAAGGCGGGCGCCATAAGAGGCCGTGTCCGCTGGAGGACCGGCTACCGGACGCCGAGGCAGCCGTGGTGGCCTCAGTCCCGGTTCCAGAGATCGCGAATCCGCACAAGGAGCCCTGACGGGACTTTTGAACCCTCGACATCGCCGAGAGCGATCCCCGGCGGTCCTGGTACATGGGTGGCACAAGGGGTCACCCCCCACCCTTCCGCCCTGACATACCGGATGTCATCGAGTGGGTGGGGTGCGCGCTGGGTCAGTCGCCGTCGTCGGTCAACCAGTCGGTGTCGGGGTTGGCGAGGAGTGTGGCGAGCCCGACGCTGACGTGCAGCGCCTGCGATGGAGGGACGATCGACTGGTGGTTGATGATGTCGTCTGCTTCGGTGACGACGGCTGCTGCCATGACGACGAACCCTGTGAGGTACGCGCCTTCACGTTCGTCTGCGACGTGGGCGGCCATGGCTTCCTCGACTGCTTGCCTGGTGGTGTCGCTCATCGGTGTGCTGCCCTCCCTGCTGCTGCCCGGTTGCACCTACCTGCGTGCTCGGGTCCTCGGTAGATGCTGCGGTCGTGGTCGTCGTGGCCGAGGTCCCACGGTTTGGTGGGGGTGATGACCTCACCGCAGCGCCAGCACTGCACGGTGCCTCGTGCTACCCGGGGCGCCCAACGTGCCCCCTCCCGGTCATGCCCTGCCCCGTAGCCCCTGGCTTGCCGTGACTCCCTGGCCCGCTGGTCTGCAGGCTGGTGGGTGGGGCAACGGTACGTGCGGGGTGGGGTGAGGGTGGGGCAGCCGGGCTCGGAGCAGACAGGCATGGTGGGCCCTCCCAGCGACTACGCTCTCGTACGTGAACCCCGCTCAGTCTCTCTACGACTACCTCTTGAGCATCAAGGAACGTGTCGCCCCGGGCAACGTCAGCGTCGGGAAGGCGCGCGGCCTTGCTACCTCGGGCGGCATGCATCAGCAGATGCGCGCAGTTATCGACCTGGTCGCGATTCGCGAGGGCATCAATGAGCTGGAGGCGGCCGGTCTGCCTGTTGCCACGTACCGCAAGTACGAACAGGGCTGGGCGAAGATGGTCATGTCGTTCCCAGAAGGCTGGGGCCAGAACGTCGACGCGGAAGCGACCTACCCGATGTCGACCCTTGATCATCTGCACACGTTGGCCGGTTGGTTCGCGACTACCCGGCCGCTGCCGAGCAAGAGGAGCCAGGGGGAGCTGAAGGCGTTCCTGCTCGACGTTCAGAAGCTTCTCGAAGCCGACGACAGCATCAGTGGCGAGCTGAAGGCGTACCTCAACCGACTCATCCGCGAGATGCAGAACGCACTCGACGACGCGGTACTGCTCAAGCGCTTCGACTTCGATGAAGCGGGACGGCGGCTGTGGACCGGGCTCTTCGCGGCTTCGGCTCAGACCCAGGACGAGGAGAAGAAGTCGGCGTGGACTGACCTCGCGAACAAGCTGTGGTGGCCCACCGCTGCTGGCGTGCTCGGGTCTGCGCCCTCGATCATCTCGGGCGTTCTCACCGCTACGGCTCACAACTAACGCGGATCGTCAGTCTCTGGCGGTCGCGCCCCAGTTGCTGAGTGAGGTGCGTATGGGCGGCCGCCAGGAAGTAGGTGGGCCGACGCCGCCTCCTAGAGACGCCGGCCCGTGATCCTTCGCCACCGGCGGCCGGGCGGATTATCCCGTGACCTGGGGCAACGACGCCTCACCGGACGGGGCGCTTCGTTGCTTCTTGGGTTGGCCCTTCCGCCACCGACCGGCCAGCCAGACTCCCGCGCGACAATGCGGACGGCGCCGGAGACGAGTTAGGGACACCTGGTTTGACTGTCCGATGGCCGAAGGCCGATGGGCTACTGAGACATCCTTGGATCGCTTTCCGACGATTGGGAGGACCGCCGAGCGCGCTCCTGCCGGCCCAAAGCAGATTGCGCGTGCATGATCATTTTTGGTGGTGGGATGAAGTCCGACCGGTGGCCTCCGGGCGCTGTCGCCCGCTGACCATAGACTCAGGCTGTGACCGACGGCGAGGTGCGAAGCGATGGTTCCGTGTGCACCAAGGAGGACTGCGCTCCAATACGCCATCACTGGTACGCCTCCGATGGCACGCAAGAACACCGAACCGTTGCCGGCCAAAACGTGGCGCAGGCGCTCCGACAACTGCTCACTGAGGCTGGACTCGAGGGCGAGGATCGGGACCGCGTCATGGGTGAGGTCGCGGCCCGCATGAAGCGACTGGTGCAAGGCAAACTTCTGCCGATTCACCATGTGAAGGGCCCGATGGAGACCGTGACCGGCATCGACCTCTTCGAGGTCCGAACACAGGTGTACCGCGGCGAGGGTATCGACGAGGTGCTGGTGCGCGTCTACCACGTCGAGCCCGTCGACCTAACTCGGGTAGGTGGCTCCACCGTGGTAGGGCTGCATATGCATCTCAAGGACGTCTCAGACCCGAAGCAGGTCCGTAGCCGCCAAGACGAGGAGCTGCAGCACGCTCG
The DNA here is from genome assembly GCF_026672405.1 of Curtobacterium sp. SL109. Taxonomy (NCBI): domain Bacteria; kingdom Bacillati; phylum Actinomycetota; class Actinomycetes; order Micrococcales; family Microbacteriaceae; genus Curtobacterium; species Curtobacterium sp. SL109. Next base: position 3,695,507 of record NZ_JAPPRB010000002.1, on the reverse strand, counting down.
CAAGCGTTACTTCGAGGGACGCGGTGGGAAGTGGGGCGGAGCCTCGCTCCCGTAACCACTGGCGGGTTCACAGCAGCGCCATATAGGCTGCGGCCTATGACCATCGAGTTCGACGACGGGCTGGGGTTCGAGGCAGAGGAGACGCCGTCCGAGCGTCTTGCCCGACAGCTCGCAGACGCCGACCTTCAACTGATCGCCCAGATCCGTGCCAAGCGGATCGAGCTCGGCCTCTCGCAGGCCGAACTCGGACGGATGCTGCACATCAGCCAAGCAACAGTTTCCGAGTTCGAGAGCGGGATGACGGAACCAAAGATGCAGACCGTCCGCCGCTACGCACACGCGCTCGGCCTGCTGATCGAGCACTCCGTCCGCGACGTTGACACCACCTACGAGCTGGGGCGCGACGCCGTTGAAATCGAGCTCACCAGTGGTGCGAGATTCACCGCGCAGACCGGCTCGTACACAGCATTGGCCAACTCGAAGCGAACGGACTTCGCCATTGCAGCGTGACGACCGCGTCGACGGTGACGAGCAGTTGGCGGTCAGCCGAGTCGTCGCGGACATCCATGAGCTGGTCGAACTGGTTGAGCTGGAGGACGTCTTTCTCTGGGAGGAACGAAGCCGCCGCATCGACGAGACGAAGACCGAAGGTGACGAGGTCCCGCGAGTGCGGAACGTGATGAACGTCGCGGACCGCGCCGACGGACTCGGAATCGGCTTTCGTTTCCGGATGACCTTCGACGACCGCCAAGGCAACGAGTTCATTGCCGATCTTCAAGCGCAGTACGAAACACCGGAGCGACTCGAAGTCAGCCAAGAGCTGCAAACCGAATTCGCCGAGAGGGTAGCCTTCTTCACGGTCTACCCGTATCTGCGGGCCTCGATACAGACTGCCGCCGCCCGTATGGGGGTCCCCGCACCGGTGCTGGCGATCGTGCGTGCTGGACAATTCAAACTGGGTTCACCTATGAGCGCAGACGCCGCAGCAAACGAGTTCGAGGACAGGGCGCCCGAAGAGTAGGACCACAGCGACCGTTGCTGTTGACGGGTCAGAGGTGATCGGGGCTGCACAGCTGGTTTCGGGACATACCTGCAAGCATGCGGATCGGAGCGGGTTGGCCTTTTTCAGCCGCCGGCGAGTGGGCTCCGCCGTTCGACGAGGACGTTGTCGCGCCACTGCGGCCGACGGCCCAAACGCCATGAGGCCGATGCGTTCTTGGGTGTCGGGTTCGCGGAACCCGTGGCGGGCGTGGATGGTTCGGGAAGCGGTGTTTTCGGGGAAGATCCCGGACTGGATGGTCCAGATGCCTGCTGCTTCCGTCGATTCGATGAGGGCGTCGAGAAGGGGATGTCCGATGCCGCGGCCCGGCGCCGCGGCCGCGGCGTACACGGAGTGCTCGACGACGCCCCGGTACACCGGCCGGGCCGAGGTTGGGGAGACCACCACCTAGCCGAGGACCTCGGTACGGTCGACGGCGACGAATCGGTGCTCGGGCAGCTTCCCCGCATCGAACGCCTCCCACGTCGGCGGTGCCGCCTCGAACGTTGTGTTTCACGCTCCGTCCTATCGCTGACATGTGGGGGGCGGCACCGCCGCCGTCGCGTGTCCGCGACCGTATGTCGTCGGATGCGTTGGCAGCATCCTGTCCAGCCTCCCGCCTGATTCGTGCGACCATGCCACGCTGCACGCGGCGCGCATCAAGAGCACCTCGGTCAACTACCAACGAGTGAAGTAGCGCATGATCATTCAAGAGACCAACAGCAGCATCAGCAGCATCTTGCGGGACACCTTTGGGCCGATATCTGAGCAGGTGCGCCGCGTACTTGGGTTGCTCGACAACGACGAGAACTTCGCGTGGCAGATCTGGTGGTGTCCAGACGACGCCGACTGGATGTTCAACCCCGAACAGGCTGAGGAGCAGTACGGGGGTTCCTACCTCCAGGCCGGCGGCACCGCGGAGAAGATGAGCGTGGAACTCCGCCGACGTGAGGACGACGGCGAGTACCGCTTCTACATCGTCGGCCGTGACCACGACCTCGCGGAACCGCTCACGGAGACCATCGACGTGCAGGCTGCTCACGAGCCGCGGCACCCGGCAGAGCTCTTCACGGCCGACCAGGCAGCACCGGTTTTCATGCACTACGTCGAACACCAGACAGTCCCCGACGGCCACACGCTCCGGCTCATCGCCGACATGTGACAGATGGCGGCGCCGCCGCCGCGTGTCCGCGACCCTGTTCCGGACTGGAGGCGCGGTGCCAGCTGGCACCGAGCCTCCAGGCTGACCAAGTGGGGACCTGGCTCAGGCGGACTGCGCCGGGTGGCTGGCGAGCACCTTGCCGAGCAGGCCGATGAGGGCCTTGCGCTCGTCGGGGGAGAGCGCGGTCAGGAGCTCCGCCTGCACCGCCTGCGCGTGGTCCAGGAGCTCTGACGACCTGGCTCGGCCCGCTGTCGTGATGGTGACGACGTTCCGCCGCCGGTCCTCCGGGTCCGGCTGCCGGCTCGCGAACCCGTCGGTCTCGAGGCGGACGACGATGCCGTTGACGTTGTTCCGGTCGAGACCGAGGATCCGCCCGATGTCGGCCTGGCTGAGCGGGCCGTTCTCCTCGAGGAGGGACAGGACCGCGAAGTCGGACCGTGCTTCGAGCGGCATCCTGGCGCCCGTGAGGCGCGCCCCGATCGTCGCGACGCGGCCGGCCTGCCAGCTCACCAGGGTCCGGAGTGCCTCGGGAGGTGTCGGCGCTTCATGCATGGCAGCACGATACCAGTTGGCCCGACCAACGATGGGTGTTACCGTTGGCACAACCAACATTGGTCCGACCAAGGAGTTCCGCCATGAACGAAGCACCCTCCACCCACGACCTCTCCGGCCGCCGCGTCCTCGTGCCCGGCGGCACCGGGGGTGTCGGCGAAGGCGTCGTCCGCGCGTACCTCGACGAGGGCGCCGACGTCGTCGTGCCCACCCGGTCCGAGGCGCGCGGAGCCGAGTTGCGCGCTGCGCTCGGCGCGATCGGGACGTCCCCGCTGCTGCACCTGCCGACGCACGACTACACGTCCTTCGCCGGGGCCGAGGCGCTCGGTCGCGAGATGACCGAGCGGATGGGCGGCATCGACGACGTCATCGTGCCCGTGGGCGGCTGGTGGCAGGGCGGGCCGCTGACCGACATCGGCGAGGACGACTGGGCCACTGCCTTCACCGGACTCGCCACGGTGCACATGGCGGTGGCGCGGTCGATCGTGCCTCGGCTCAGCGGCCTCGGCGCGTACACGGTGATCGTCGGCCAGTCAGCCGAGTTCCCGGTGCCCGACAGTGGACTGGTGAGCATGGAGCAGGCCGCGGTGCTCATGATGCAGCGCGTCCTCGCGGCGGAGTCGCCGGACGAGCGGATCCACGCGATGGTGCTCGGGCCTGTCCGGACCCGGTTCGTCGAGGGTGACCCCGAGTGGGTCTCGGCGGCCGAGGTCGGCGCGGTCGCGATCGGGCTGTCTCTTGCGACCGAGGTCAGCAGCCGGACCGTGCCCCTCGGGTCGGCCGCCGAGGCTCGTGCGACGCTCGAAGTGGTGGTGCCAACACGCTGACCGCACGGGTTGCGACAGTCGCGCCCGCTACCGGCTGAGCTCGTCCTCGACGAACGTCGGGCGGCCGAGGGTGACCGCCGGGATCGCCGCCGCGAGCGTGACGGCGAGGAGGAAGAGCAGCGGCAGCGTCCACCCGCCACTGGCGTCGTGGAGCAGCCCGACCAGCAGCGGGCCGAGCGCGCCGAGTGCGTACGCGGTGCCCTGGGCGAAGCCGCTCAACGCGACGGTTCCGCCGTGTGTCCGGGTGCGGACGTTGATGAGCACGAGGCAGACAGGGAACAGGATCGAGCCGCAGCCGATCAGGAGCACCCAGAGCAGGGTGAGTGGCGCGGGCGCGAGCAGCAGGCCGAGGTAGCCGAGTGCGAAGCTCAGGACGCCGGCGGCGATCAGCCAGCCGACGTTGCGGAGTCGGGGCACGAGCAGGGGAGCGATCAGTGCGCCGGGGACGCTGATCACGCCGGTGACGGCGAGGAGCACGCCCGCTTCGGTCGGGGTCGAGCCGGCGACGTCCTGCAGGATCTCGGGCAGCCAGGCGAAGGCCGCGTAGGTGCAGATCGCGCTCGAGGAGAAGAGCGCGGTGATCGACAGTGCGGCGCGGGATCGCCACAGACGGGTGACGACCTCGGTGGGTGCGGGGCTGACGAGACCGGCGTCTGTGCGGCGGAGTTGGCGCTGCTGTGCGAGGACGATGAGCCAGGGGACGAGTGCTGCCGCCGAGGTGACGGCCCAGACGGCGAGTGAGGTCCGCCACCCGGCGTACTGCGCGATGGGTGCAGCCAGAGCGGCCGGTACCGAGGTGCTGACTCCCACGATGCACGCGTAGACCGCGGTCAGCAGGGCCACCCGGTCGGGGAAGTAGCGACGGACGACGGACGGTAACAGCACGTTGCCGACACCGGTCCCGGCGAACGCCAGGATGCTGCCGACCAGCAACATCGCGACACCCGGTGCGACCGCGCGGACGAGGTGGCCGACCGTGATGAGGGCCAGCGCGAGGACGATCCCGCCGTCGAGGCCGAGACGCCGTGCGACGCGTGGGGCCGTGAACCCCGAGGCCGCGAACAGCAGCGGCGGCAGGGTGCCGAGCAGGCCGACGTCGAGGTTCGAGACGGGGAAGTCGGCCCGGATGTCCCCGATGATCGGGGAGACCGCAGCGACCGCTTGGCGGAGGGTGAACGCCACGAGCACGATGCCCAGCAGTGCGGCCGTGCGACCCGCCCACAGAGGAAGGCGACGGCTCTCGAGCATCTGCCGAGTCTAGGGGTGAGGTTGCTTCGTCTCAGGCGCGCGGCCTGGGCTTGGCTTCAGCACCCAGACGGTCTGCTCAGCGGCGCTGGCTCTCGGCGGGCGGGTCCTCGGTCGGAGTCACCAGGAGGGCGGCGGCGATGTTCGCGGCATCGAGCACGACGCGAGTCAGGGGCTCGATGTCGAGATGGGCGCGGTTCATCTCGAGGAGCTTCGCGGCAGCGTGCGCGTAGGCCACGTACCAGTCCTCTGGCGGAAGCTCCCCCGCGGGGATCGCGAAGGTCCGGAGTCCGAAACCCACTGCTTCGCGTGGCATCCAGCGGGCGCTCGTCCCGGGTGCGAACCGCGGGACGTCGAACTCGGGGGTCCCCATCGTCACGCTGCTGTGGTGGCGGATGTCCTCTGCGGTGGGTGCGATCCGCCCGGCGTCGACGAGCGGCGCGGTGACGATCGCGTACACCGAGGCTGGCGCCACGAACAGCGGGTACTCGATCGCCTCGCCCACTGCGAAGCGCTCACCGCCCGGCCCCTGGCCGATCCTGTTGACGCGGCCCTGGTACTCCGGGGAAGCGTTCTCGACACCGCGGAGCGCAGCCACTTGCGCCGCCCGTCCCGCGAGCGACCCGAGGACGGTCAGGACGGTCTCGGCGTGCAGGCCTTGCGGATCCTCGAAGACCGCTGCTGCGTGCGCGAGGATGCCGTCGCCCACGGCTCGCGCACGGGCGTACCGGTCGTCGGCGATCGTCATCGGCGGGGTGGTTGCCGCGCTGGGGGACGCTGCTGCTCCGTCCGGTGCTGCTGCCTGAGGCTCTGTTCCCTCGCGGGGAGGCATGTACTTCGCCATCGCGTTCGCGCTGTCGAGCGCCACCCGGGTCAGGCTCGCGAGGACGGCCGGGTCCGCCCGGTACTGATCGAGGATCGTCTTCACCGCGAGCGCGTAGGCGACGTACCACTGCGTCACGGGCAGCCGTCTGGAGTGCTGGATGGCGAGGGCCCGACCGCAGTGCTCGAGCGCTTCGCGGGGGAGCCACCGCACACTCGTGCCCGGTTCGAGCCGCGGGACCACGAACGCGTCCGTCCCGATGGCCTGCGCGGCACGCACGGTCAGGTCCTCGGCCGACGGCGCCGTCCCGCCGACGGACCGCAGCGGTGTGGTGACGATGTTCCAGACGCTGTACTGAGCGTCGAAGAGCGGGAAGGCGATGGCGTCGCCCATGAGCGCCCGAGCGCCGTTGGCGCCGTCGATCACGAGGTCCGTGCGCGAGGTGTAGTCCGGGTCGCCGGACCGCTTGCCCATCACGAGCGCGGCCTGGGTGCCGAGGCCGGTCATCGCACCGAGCACGGTCACGGCGCTCTGCGGATCGAGGTCGGCTCCGTCGGTGAACGACGTCGTCGTCAGTGTGGCGAGCCGCCGGCCCATGAGCGTCGCGTACGCCAGCGGATTGGTCGTCGCTTCGGCATCGGCCTGCGCGAGCCACCGGTCGAGCTCGGTGTCCTGCCCGGCGCCGTCGCCCGTCGTCGCTGCTGCGCCGTCAGCCTGCGCGCGCCGTTTCCGTCCGAACACGGTTCCCCCTTCGCTCGGTCCATCGTGGCCTGGGCCGCACGGCGGATCGAGCCCGCATCTGGGGGGGGGCTTGTGGTCGCTCCGGTGCTGTCCCCGCGACCGCATTCCGGACTGGAGGCGCGGTGCCAGCTGGCACCGCGCCTCCAGTCCGACTCGGACGCAAGCCTGTCCGCCACCTGCCACGTCAGCGCTGGTGAGTGCGTCGGCCCCTCCGCGCTTCCAAGACGAACTTGGCACCGAGGCCGGCCCCGATCACGACGACGGGGGTGCCGATGAGGAAGACCGCCGATGATGCCTCGGGGGCGCTGGAGGCGATCGCGAGCAGTGCTGCGAGCGCAGTGATGACGATCAGCAGGTACAGCAGCCATGCGCGCATGAGGATTGTCCTTTCCTGCTTCGGGTCAGAAGGGCCTGGACCGTTCTGGAGCGGTACGGCAGTATGTCAGACAACACCAGGACTTCTGCGGCTCGAGTGTCGCAGCTCGACCACAGAGGGAGGCGCCAGGTGCGGAATACGCTGGCGCGCTCGGGACACTGGCGCGCGAGTCTTTGCACAGCCAGCGGCTGGCGGACCGTCCGTGAGCCCCGCGGGCCGTACGCCGCCGCTTCGATGCTCGAGTGGGGGAGCATCACGAAGGGGCTCGTGGGTACGACAGCCCACCTCGCACTCGAGGTCGAGCGGCCGGTCGTGCACTACCTCCCGGGTGTGCCCGATGCCGAGATGACCGTTGCTGATCTCATCCACCACACCTCGGGTCTGCCGCGGCTTCCAGCCACGATGCGCGACCGCCTGTTCGCTGACCCCTACCGAGAGGCTGTCGGGGTTCCTCTGGACCTGGCAGCGGCGGTACCGGTCACTTCCCGAGGCCAGTTCGTGTACTCGAACCTCGGGTACGCCCTCCTCGGTGCAGTGCTCGACGAGGTGCACGGCGACTGGTTCGCCGCTGTACGCCAACACGTCTTCGAGCCAGCGGGGATCAGCTCTGCGGTACTCGTGCCTGCCCCGGCAGAGCGCGTGGTGCCGAAGTTCCTCGGTCGTGCGATCACGCCCTGGGCGCTCGGGGAGTCGTCGTTCGCGGCGGCAGGCGGCGTCTGGTCGACGTTCGACGACCTCTGTCGCTACGCCGACTGGGCGCTCGAGGCTGGCGCTGGGGGCGCTCGCACGGTGAGCTGGCAGCGGCGAGGGGCATCGACCTGGATCAACGGCGAGGTGCGAGCGGCAGGAGCGGTCATCGCCAACGCGGCAGGAGCCACCGCGGTCGTGCACGCGCTTGCGAAGGCTCCGCATGCAGCCGACAAGATCGCCACGGCGCTCATCGAGCAGGAGGTGCGGCGCTAGTGCGACCGGCACCCCGTCGGCTCCTCGCAGTCTTCGCTGCTGCGTTCCCCGTCATCGTCGCGATCGCAATCACCAGCGTCTGGTGGGATCGGCTACCCGATCGGATTGCCACGACGTTCGGTCCGGACGGAAGCCCGACCGGCTACGGAACGCCGGCAGGGACAGCGATCCTGTTCGCCGCGCTGCAGGCGATGTTCCTCGCAGGGGCGATCGGCTCCGCTGTTGCCCGAGACCGGCGCAAGGGTCGCATCGGGTGCGCGGTCACTGCAGGATTCGTCGCGGCTCTCGGGGTCAGCTGGTTGATCATCGCGGGCTCGGCGTCGTCGTCGTTGAGCTCGGCGGCCTGGTGGTTCCTCGCGGCGGCACCAGCATGGGCCTGCGTCCCGTACTGGCTCCTGTCCTGTCCCCACGAGGAGTGAATGGCACGGATCGCTGAGAGGGTGATGGGGCTCGTGAGCGCGGTGAAAGGTGACGCCAGTCCCCACGCGTCCTGTCTGCCGGACCACAGCCGAGCCTCCAGGCCGGGCCGGTCCGAAGACACGCACCCGGCGGACGCGACATGAACGGCGGCCCTCCTCCTTCCGGAAGAGCGCCGCCGTTCTGTCCCGCTGTGGTCAGTGAGCCGACGGGACAGCGGCGCCGACGAGCTCCGCTCGGACGATGTCCGCTCCCGCCGCAAGCGCGCCGAGCTTGTCCAGCGCAGCACCCCGTGCCAGCGGAGCCATGCCGCAGTTGGAGCTCGGGATGAGCTTGTCGGCATCGACGAACTCCAGGGCGCGGCGGAGCACCTCCGCGACCTCCTCCGGGGTCTCGACGGTCTCGGTGGCGACGTCGATCGCGCCGAGCATGACCTTCTTGCCGCGGATGAGTTCGACGAGCTCGAGCGGGACGTGGGAGTGGATGCACTCCAGCGAGACGATGTCGATCGACGACTGCTGCAGGAGCGGGAAGGACTGCTCGTACTGGCGCCACTCGGCCCCGAGCGTCTCCTTCCACTTGTTGTTGGCCTCGATGCCGTAGCCGTAACAGATGTGCACGGCTGTCTCCACGCGGAGTCCCTCGGCGGCGCGTTCGAGCGCGGCGACGCCCCAGTCCTGCACCTCGTCGTGGAAGACGGTGAAGGCGGGCTCGTCGAACTGGATGACGTCGACGCCGGCGTCCTGCAGCTCCCGGGCTTCCTCGTTGAGGATCGTGGCGAACTCCCACGCCAGCTTCTCGCGGCTCTTGTAGTGCTGGTCGGAGAGGGTGTCGATCATCGTCATCGGGCCGGGGAGCGCCCACTTGATCGGGCGGTCGGTCTGGCTCCGCAGGAACGCAGCGTCCTCGACGAACACGGGCGCCCGGCGGCTCACGGCACCGACGACGGTCGGGACGGCGGCGTCGTACCGGTCGCGGATCCGGACGGTCTCCTTGCGGTCGAGGTCGACCCCGTCGAGGTGCTCGATGAACGTCGTGACGAAGTGCTGGCGGGTCTGCTCGCCGTCGCTGACGATGTCGAGGCCGGCGCGCTCCTGCTCGTGGACCGCGGCGCGGAGCGCGTCCTGCTTGCCCTCGGCCAGTGCTGCGCCGTCCAACCGCCAGGGCGACCAGAGCTTCTCGGGCTCGGCGAGCCAGGAGGGTTTCGGCAGGCTGCCGACGATCGCGGTGGGCAGGAGCGTGGTCATGCGGTGTGGGTCCTGTCGTTCAGGGGGCAGGGGGCAGGTGGTCAGCAGGGTGGACGGCCAGCGGGTCAGGCGGCCAGTGGGTCGGGCGGTCAGTGGGCGAGGGCGGTGTGGCTGGTGGCCCACTGCTCGAGCAGCGCCCGGTGCGGCGTCACGAGGTGCTCCTCGGTGTACCGGCCCTGGGTGATGGCGAGGCGGCTCCGTTCCTCCCGGTCGTACGTGACGGACGGCGTGGAGAAGTCCGTGTGCGCCAGGCTCGGGCGGTAGGTGCTCGGAGCGGCGGTGTTCGCGTTGTAGATCTCCGGCCGGTAGATCCTCTGGAACGTCTCCATGGTGCTGATCGTGCCGATGAGCTGCAGGTCCGAGTAGTCGTTCGCCACGTCGCCGCGGGAGTAGAACGCGAGGGGCGCCTTCCCGCCGGCGGGCATGAAGTAGCGGACCTGCATGCCCATCCGACCGAAGTAGTCGTCGGTGAGGGAGGAGTGCTCGTGCTCGTACTCGGCGCCGAGGACCGGGTGGACGTACTCCGTCTGTCGGTAGGTCTGGCTCGTCGAGACGCTGATGCACACGACGGGCTCGACGCTGAAGTTCGACCGGAACGCCGAGGACTCCAGGAAGCGCTGGAAGAGCTGCCCGTGGAGCTCGCCGAAGTCGGACGGGACCGAGGACAGCGACGGCAGCAGGACGGCGAAGTCGTAGTCGCGGAGGTACGAGGAGAAGTTGTTGCCGAGGATCCCCTGGTGGCGCTCGCCGGTGTACTGGTCGAGGATCGCGACGTCGAGCATCTCGAGCAAGGGGAACTCGCCGGCAGAACCCTGGTCGACGAAGTGCGCGGTGACCGAGACGATGTCGAGCTCGACCCGGAAGCGGTCGCCAGCCGAACCGGCAGACCCGGCAGACCCGGCCGACCCGGCCGGGATGCCCGACGCGAGCTCGTTGCAGCGCCGGTCGATCATGCCGATGGCCGTGCGGAGGTTCTGCTGACGGTGCTCACCGCGCGCCAGGTTGGCGAAGTTCGTGGTCAACCGGGAGCTGTCCGCGGGGGAGTAGTCCTCGTCGAACCGCGTCCGCGTGATGCTGAAGGTCAGGTCATTCGCCATCCCCCGAGCATGACGGGACGAGTGGGTCATCGGGTAATCCCCAATTGCTATGCGCTGGTATAGCCTCCGCCTATGGCCCGGGTCTCGAACGACATCACGCTGCAGCAACTGCGGTACTTCATCGAGGTCGCGACGGAGGGCTCGATCAGCGCAGCCGCCGATCTGCTCTACGTCGCGCAACCGACCCTGTCCGCGGCGATGAAGGACCTCGAGACGCGGATCGGGCGCCCGCTGTTCGTCCGGTCGGCCCGCGGGGTGGTGCTCACCGTCGACGGCGTCGAGTTCCTCGGGTACGCCCGACAGGTCGTCGAGCAGGTCTCCCTCCTCGAACAGCGCTACGTCGGTGGGCAACCGTCGCGTCGGCTGCTCGGGGTGTCGGCGCAGCACTACTCGTTCGCCGTGGAGGCCTTCGTCCGCATGGTCGAAGCGGCGGCCGCGGACGAGTACGAGTTCTCCCTCCGCGAGACGCGCACGTGGGACATCATCGAGGACGTCCGCACGCTGCGGAGCGAGGTGGGCATCCTCTACCGCAACGACTTCAACCGGCAGGTCCTCGGGAAGCTGCTCCGGGACGCCGGTGTCGTGTTCACCCCGCTGTTCATCGCGGAGCCGCACATCTTCGTGGCCAAGCGGAATCCGCTCGCGTCCCGGAAACGTGCGACCCTCGCCGACCTCGCGGACCTGCCGCGGCTCACGTTCGACCAGGGCGCGAACAACTCCTTCTACCTGGCCGAGGAGATCCTGTCGACGATGTCGAGCAAACGGGAGATCCGCGTCTCGGACCGGGCGACGATCTTCAACCTCATGATCGGCCTCGGTGGGTACACGATCTCGACGGGGCTCATCAGCGACGACCTCGACCCCGAGATCGTCGCCATCCCGCTCGACGTCGACGAACGCATCGAGATCGGCTGGATCGCCCACGCCTCGGTCCCCCTCACCGTGCAGGCGCAGGCGTACCTGGACGAGCTGCGGGCGGTGGTCACCGGCTACGGCGTCGAGCCGCTCGGCTGAGCGAGTGGACACCGGACGGGAGGCTCGTGGCGGGCCCGCCACGAGCCTCCCGTCCGTCCGTTGTCCTGCCCGCTTCTGCCAGGTCCGAGCAGTTACCCTGAGCCCGCCAGGACCTCGGTCGTGAGCGACAACCCGAAGGCACGCGGAGGCAACGTGGACGGCAGAGCACGGCAACGAGGACACCGACGGATCCGGACGGCATCGCGCGTGGTCGCAGGGGTGCTCGTCGCCCTGGTCGCGACCGTCGCGACGGGGTGCGCCTCGACGAAGCCGGCGGAGCGCGAGCCCCTCGCCGCGTGGAACGCCGCCGTGGCCGACCGGTCTGATGCCCCCGCCAAGTGGGTCGCTCTCGGGGACTCGATCACCGAGGGCCAGGGTGCCTCCGCCCGTTCCACACGCTGGATGGACCTGACGCTGGACCAGCTGCGGAAGCGTCACGCGACGTCGGGGACCCGCGGGGGTGCCGGGTACCTCCCCGCGCAGTTCGCGGTCTACGCGCCGGACTCGACCTGGGGCGACTGGGCGACGTCGAAGACGGGGTCGAGCCAGTACGACGTGACCGTCCCCGACCTCGGCTACCGGGCGGTCGCCATGCAGGGGGGCGCTTCGCGGACCTACCCGTTCACGGGGACCGGCATCGACATCTGGTGGACGCGCTACGACGGGTCGGGCGACTTCACGTACAGCATCGACGGCGGCGCACCCACGACGGTGTCGACGACGGGGAAGGCCAGCACGGGGACGGTCACGAAGGTGGACGGCCTCCGGCGGGGGGAGCACGCCATCACCGTCACCGCAGTGAACCCGTTCTCGCTGCAGGGCTTCACGGTCTACGACGGCGATCGAGACAAGGGCATCCAGCTGTACGACTCGGCGCACTCCGGGGCGACGATCGCGACCTTCACCGAGGACCAGGCTGGGTTCCTGCGGGCCATGCGCCGCGCGGGGCCGAACCTGGTCACCATCACGCTGGGCGGCAACGACTCGCAGCACGTCACGCCCGCGGAGCTCGGACGGCAGTACCAGGGGTTCCTCGAGGCGCTCGCCGCACTCCCCACGAAGCCCTCACTGCTGGTGATCGGCGAGTTCACGCCGGCGCCCGCGATGACGAACAACATGTCGAGCCCCTGGTCGAGCTACCTCTCCGCCACGAAGAAGGCCGCTGCGGCTGCCGGGGCTGCGTACGTGAGCATGGACGACACCTTCCCGAAGGCCACGTACTCCGGCACCGGGATCTACTCGACGGACGGCCTGCACCCGAACGACAAGGGCCAGCGCCGGATCGCGAAGCTCGTGCTGTCCACCCTCGCCGCGCACGAGGACTGACCGACCGCGCCGTGCCGCGGGCGGTCCGCACGAGCTACGGAGTCGCTCCGCCCGGGTGCGCCTGCCGGGTGCGCTGCCGGCGGTCGACGGCGATGATGCCGGCGCCGAGGAGGCCGGCGAGCACGGCACCGACCGTGTTCATGAACCAGTCGTTCGTGTCGCACGCCCTGCCGAGGTCCGGCAGCAGTGCCTGGACGAGCTCGATGGCGGCGGACAGCCCGGACGCCGCAGCCACGACCCAGACCGGTCGGCTCGTGAGCAGCGCGGCGAAGAGCGTCAGCGGGAACAAGAGCGCGACGTTGGCGAGCGTGTCGATGCCCTGGAACGGGACGGAGAACTGCACCGTGCAGAAGGTCCCGTTGCCCCCGTCGCCCGCCGGGGTCATCGTCAACGCGAGCACCCCCACCGCGCTGATGACGGCGAGCGTCACGAGCATCCGCCGAGCCTGCCGGCGGTGCGTCCACCATCCCAGGGCCGTGAACGCGACCAGGACGACCCAGAAGAGCACCTTCACGGCCGATGCGTGGTTGACGAGGAAGGTCGTGATCACGAGGAGATCCTCCCATCGCTCGTGCAGGCCGGCGGTACCGCTGCGCTCGTCGCTATGGTGTCTGCGTGCGAGACCTCGTGTGGGACGGGTACCTGAACGCCCGAGACCTGGGCGGCCTCCCGACGCCCCGGTCCGCGACCGGGGCGACCCGCTTCGGCAGGGTGGCACGAGGGCCGCGCCGCGAGCTGTTGACCGAGACCGGGTGGCGGGACGCCCACGGCTGGGGCCTCGCAGCGGTGGTCGATCTCCGGTGCGCACACGAGGTCGGCGTCCGCGACGGGGACCCCGTCGTCGCTCCCGAGACGCTCGACGCTGTCCCGGTGGTGCACGCGCCGACCGAGGACCAGGACGACCCCGAGTTCCGGGAGACGTGCTTCCCGATCCTGGACTCGCCCGAGTACTGGCGACACAACTGGCGCATCTTGCCGCACCTCGTCCTCGGCACGCTGACGGCGATCGCGGACGCGCCGCACGGACTCCTGGTGCACTGCAGCGCTGGCCGCGACCGAACGGGCATGATCAGCGCGCTCCTGCTCAGCAATGCGGGGGTTGCGCCAGCGGTGGTCGCTGCCGACTACGCGGAGTCGGTCCGGGTGATGGCAGGGGCGAAGTCGCACGCGCCCCACGACCGGCAGGCCACCTGGGGGACGGACGAGGTCGACGAGTGGATCGCGCTGACTGCTCCGATCGTCGAAGACGTGGCTGCCGACGTCGACGCCGCCTTCGCGACCATCGGGGCTGACGCCGAGCTGCGGGTCCGGCTGCGCGGTCGCCTGACGGAGCGCTGATGCGGTGTCGTCGGAGTGCGCTTGCAGTCGCGGTGCTGACGATCGTCGGGGGCGGCCTGAAGACATCGGACGCGGAGCACCTCGACCGCATGATCACGCACGTTCCCGCACGATCCCGCATCATCAGGCATGAGTTACGGTCATGAACTGGCCTGGGCGGGCAGGATCTGACGGGTCGGTCTCGATGGTCGAGGCCCGAAGAGGAGCACCCGCATGTCGTCGAACCCGTACCAGTCGAACGCGCAACAGGCGGCGCCGACCGCAGCGCCCCGTTTCGTCACCATCGCGTTCTGGTTGTACCTGATCACCGCGCTCGCGCACATCGTCGGCATCATCATCAGTGCGACGCGGCTGCCGGCAGCGCAGCAGGCGGCGAAGGACCAGCTCCAGCAGTCGGGGACCTCGACGAACGGCGTGGACGTCAACGGCATCCTCGGCGCGACCCTCGTTGCCAGCATCGTCATCGGCGTGCTCTACATCATCGCGTTCATCGTCTTCGACCTGTTCATGCGCCGCGGTGCGAACTGGGCCCGGATCGTCCTGCTCATCGTGACGATCCTCGGCCTCACCAGCGTGATCGGTGGCTCCGGTGTGGGCGCGGTCGGGGTCCTCGCCTCGGTCGTCGCGGCCGTCCTGACGTTCCTGCCGGCGTCGAACGCCTGGTTCCGCGCGGTGAAGGACCGCAAGCGGGGCGCGATCCAGAACTGACGAGATCCAGACAGGAGGCTCGGTGCCGGTTGGCACCGAGCCTCCTGCACGTCCGAGGGGCTCAAGGGGTCTGCGTCTTCCCGGCGAGGACGGCTGGTTCGGCTCAGCGGAGCGGGGCTGCCCGGTCGAGGCGCGGTGTCGCGATGCCGAGCTCGCGGGCTGTGCGGGACACGTCGTCGATGACGGCGCGCGGTTCTGCGGCGTTCGGGTCACCGTGTCCCGCGAGGCTCGCGCGGGCGATCGGGACGAGGCGCGTCGCTGCTGCGAGCGTGGCTCCCGTCAGCTTCGGGCGCCGCGCGGGGAGCGACGCCGTCCGGTGGAGGCTGAGGTCGACGCCTCGTGCCTCGAGGACCGGGAGGAGCTCGCGGCTCGTCAGGAAGGCGTCGCCGAGTGCGCGCCGGTCCCCGATCATGCTCGCGAGCCCGCCGTGGCGCAGTGCCGCGGAGAACATGCCGGCGTCCAGGACGACGTGCAGCCAGAGCCATCCGCGCATGTCCGGTTGGTCGCGGACGACGAAACCTGCCTGTCGGAAGGCGAGCCGAGCCTCCAGTCCGCGTCGGTCCGGACCGGGTGCCGGTGCTGCCAGGGTGACTGATCGGAGGACCCCACCGTGCAGGACGCCGTCGTCGCTGAAGCCGCCGCCCGCGCCGGGGAAGCCGAACACCACCTGGTCGGCCGGGATCGGGGCGATCGCGTCGACGGGTTCCTCCCAGACGTTGCCGAGGACCACCACTGTCGCGTCGCCGATGCGGGGCGCCAGGAACGCTGCCGCTTCGTGGAGTCGGTGGTGGCCGACGCTGAGGACGACGAGGTCGTAGCCGTCGTCCGGGTGGGCCGACTCACGGAGCTCGGCCCGGTAGGAGGTTGCGCTCCGTCGGCCGAGGGGGCCGCGTCGCCCGTCGACGACGTCCAGCTCCACTCGGTCGCCGTACTCCGCAGCGCGCCCCGGGCGGACGTAGTGGTCGACGTCGTGGCCTGCCTGGTGGAAGGCCTGGCCGTAGATGGTCGCGATGACTCCGCGTCCGAACATGAGGATCCGCATCGTGCACCTGTCCACTAAGTTGGAGGCTGTCTCCACTTGGGAAGATACGGAGACTGTCTCCATTTGTCAACGACTGCTGCCCGATCGAGGAGGACCAGTGCGCGCCGATGCTCGACGGAACCGGGACGCGATCATCGCGGCGGCGCGGACGGTGTTCGAGCGCGACGAGCAGCTCCGGTTCGACGACTTCGCCACCCGTGCCGGTGTCGGGGTCGGGACGCTGTACCGGCACTTCCCGACGCGGGAGGCGTTGGCGGCGGCGGTCTACCAGGGCGAGGTCGAGGCGCTCTGCGGGCAGGCGCGTGACTCGGCGCGGCCGGCGGGGGAGCGCCTCGAGGTGTTCCTGCACACGTTCGTGGAGTACGTGGTCGAGCATGCAGCGTTGGCCCGGACCCTCGCGTCCGTCGTCGATCCGGCGACCCAGGCCGAGGGTGGCAGCGAGCTCGAGCGCACGCTCGGTGACCTGATGGCCTCCGCGGTCGCCGAGGGTGCCATCCGCGAGGATGCGACTGCGGGTGCTGTGCTCGTCGCACTGCACGGCATCGGGTCTGCGACCGATCGGCCCGAGTGGGCGGTGGAGGCGCGAGGGTTGGTGGAGCTGGTGCTACGGGGGCTCAGGACGCGCTGACCTGCGGAAGCGGTCGGCTCGGAGCCAGACGTCCGAGCTAGGCGGCCGGACTGGCGGGTCGTTCCGGGCGGTCGGCGGCGCGTCCGTGCAGCCAGTTCGGTGCCCCGCCTCGGCTCGTCCTTCAGCGTTGGGTGACGCAACATCAGCACGGCGGGCGCTGTCGACCACAGCGAGGTCGGGGCCGTCGCGGTCAGTCCTCGATCGGGTTCTGCGTCAGCGTGAACGTCAGCCCGCTCAGGTTGATCGTCTGCGCCTTGCCGGTCGTCACGTCCGACGACAGACCGATCGTGTAGGTCACGTCGAGCACCGAGGTCCCCGCCGTGGGCTTGACGGTCCAGGTGGTCCGGCCGGCCGGGGCCAGTGACGAACTCGTCGACGAGACGCCGAGCGACTGGGTCGACGCGGCGATGAGGTCGGCGTCGCCGGTGATGCTCTGCGGTGTCCAGGACAGGTCGGCGGAGAGGTCGTCCCCGGTCGCGGTGACGTTCAGCGTCTGGTGGAACTGGTACGTGTTCCCCGGCACCATGCGCACCTTCGCGATGTCCACGACGTCGGAGCGGCCGTTCGTGATGTCCGTCCAGACGCCGTCGGCGTTCGCGGACAGGGCGAGCGTGCCCGAGCTGACGGTCGAGGGCTGGGTCTCGGCGTCGGCGTTCCAGAGGGCGAAGGTGCTCGCGCCACCGAGGAGCAGGGCGATGCCGGCAGCCCCGGCGATGGCACCGTTGACGATCTTGAGCATGGGGTTCCGTTCGGGTCGGGTTCGCGGAATGCCCTGAACGTACCGGTCCCCCGAAGTGCGGACACGGGCCTCATCCACTTCACCGGCCCCCAGAACGAGGGTGTGCCGATGGGTCGCGGTCCACGGCTCCGCGGGACCGTAGAATCTCGTGTGACCTCCGAGCCCCTCGACCCCAGCAGCATCCCTCCCGAGGACCTGGCCGTCACGCTCCGGGTGTTGGAGCAGCTGACCGAGATCGACGATGCGCACCCCGACTTCGTCCGGGTGCGGCACGCGACGGCGAAGATGTTCAAGGCCGTCAAGCGGGCGCACCGGCTCGAGAAGCGCGCGGTCATCGCTGAGGCGGATCGACGCGTCATCGCCGCGACCGCGACCGGCGCCGCGGACCGGATCGACGACGAGACCCGCGGCGTCCCCATCAGCACCTCGACGGCAGCGGCCACCGCCGGCACCCTGCTGAAGGCCCGCCCCTGCTACATGTGCAAGCAGCAGTACACGGTCGTCGACGCGTTCTACCACCAGCTGTGCCCGGCATGCGCTGCCATGAGCCACGCCAAGCGCGACGCCCGGACCGACCTGACGGGCAAGCGCGCCCTGCTCACCGGCGGGCGCGCGAAGATCGGCATGTACATCGCGCTCCGGCTGCTGCGCGACGGTGCCCACACCACCATCACGACCCGGTTCCCGCGCGACGCGGTACGCCGGTTCACGAGCCTGCCCGACTCCGCCGACTGGATCTCGCGTCTGAAGGTCGTCGGCATCGACCTCCGTGACCCCGCGCAGGTCATCGGGCTCGCGGAGGACGTCGCCGCGTCCGGGCCCCTCGACATCCTGGTGAACAACGCCACGCAGACCGTGCGCCGGTCGCCGGGGGCGTACCAGCCGCTCGCCGACGCCGAGCTCGCCCCGCTGCCGGACGGGCCACTGCCCGAGCTGGTGACGTTCGGCCACACGAACGACCAGCACCCGCTGGCACTCGCGCGCTCGGTCACGGCGCACCCCGTGCTCGCGGCCGCCGCGGCCCGGGCGGAGGAGCTCACCGAGCAGGCGATGGCTCCCGGGTCGAGCTCGCTCGAACGACTGGCCGGAGGAACCGCGATCGACGCCGGCGGTCTCGTCCCCGACCTGCACGACGTGAACTCGTGGACGCAGCAGGTCGACGAGGTGGACCCGCTCGAGATGCTCGAGGTGCAGCTCGCGAACACGACGGCACCGTTCATCCTGATCTCGAAGCTCCGAGCGGCGATGGCAGCGAGTGGCGCACGCCGGACGTACGTGGTGAACGTGAGCGCGATGGAAGGGGTGTTCGGCCGTGCGTACAAGGGGCCGGGGCACCCGCACACGAACATGGCGAAGGCTGCGGTCAACATGCTGACGCGGACGAGCGCGCAGGAGATGTTCGAGACGGACCGGATCCTGATGACGAGCGTCGACACCGGCTGGATCACGGACGAGCGGCCGCACCCGACGAAGGTGCGACTGGCGGAGGAGGGCTTCCACGCTCCGCTCGACCTGGTCGACGGAGCAGCACGCGTGTACGACCCGATCGTGCGGGGAGAAGCTGGCGAGGACGTGTTCGGCGTCTTCCTGAAGGACTACCAACCAAGCGCCTGGTGATCCCGGTGCCACCGGCAGGTTCGCGAGCCTAGCGTGGGGTCGTCATGACAGCTGAAGATCGCACAACTCCGGAGTCCGACGTGGCTCCCTCCGACCAGCCGGATCCGAACCGCTGGAAAGCCCTCGTCATCTGCCTGCTCGGCGGCGGGATCGTCCTCCTCGACGTCTCGATCGTCAACGTCGCGCTGCAGTCCATCTCGACCGGGCTCCCGGGCACCTCGCCCGAGGCCGTCCAGTGGATCCTGTCCGGGTACGCCCTGTCCTTCGGGCTCCTCCTGGTACCCGGCGGCCGACTCGGTGACGCCACGGGCCGACGCCGGATGTTCGTCATCGGGGTCGGGCTCTTCACCGTCGCGAGTGCCCTCTGCGGGTTCGCGCCGAACGGCATCGTCCTGGTGGTCGCGCGCCTGGTGCAGGGGCTCGCGGGCGGTCTGCTCACCCCGCAGGTCACCGCGCTCATCCAGCAGCTGTTCCGCGGCAAGGAGCGGGGCACGGCATTCGGGCTCTTCGGGGCGACGGTCGGCATCGCGACCGCGATCGGTCCGCTCATCGGCGGCCTGCTCATCACGGCGTTCGGCACCGAGAACGGGTGGCGCTTCGTCTTCTTCGTGAACCTGCCCGTCGGGATCGTGACGATCCTCCTGGCCTTCCGCTACCTGCCGGGCATGACCAGCACGGAGCGGGGCCGCAAGCACGACTTCGACCCGGTGGGCATCGTGCTGCTCGGTGCCGCGGTGGTCGCGCTGCTCCTGCCGTTCGTGCAGTCCTCGGAGTGGAAGGGCAACACGAAGTGGTGGCTCGTGGTCGTCGCCGTCGTGCTCGGCGCGCTCTTCGTCCTGTGGGAGCGGCGCTACGAGCGGACGAAGGAGCCCCTGATCGACCTGGGGCTGTTCCGCCGTCGGTCCTTCTCGCTCGGCGTCGGCCTGGCCACGCTCTACTTCGCCGGCTTCACCCCGCTGTTCTTCGTCCTGACGCTCGCGCTGCAGTCGGGCCTGCACTACTCGGCGCTGATGGCCGGCCTGTCGTCGGTGCCGTTCGCGATCGGTTCGGGCATCGCCTCGACCATCGGCGGTCGGATCGTGCACCGCTTCGGTCGGCAGCTCATCGTCATCGGGACGATCCTCGTGCTCCTCGGGCTCGGCGCGGTCATCTGGGTGGTCGCCAACCACTACCGGTCCGACCTCGGCTGGTGGCTCGTCCTGCCGCTGCTCGTCGCCGGCATCGGCTCCGGGCTCACCATCTCCCCGAACCAGACGCTCACCCTCTCCGAGGTGCCCGTCGAACAGGGCGGCTCCGCGGGCGGTCTGATCCAGGTCGGCGCCCGGGTCGGTTCCGCAGTGGGCATCGCCGCGGTCGGCAGCGTCTTCTACTCGATCCTGGCGAACTCGAACGGCGACTACGCCAAGGGCCTGCCGCTCGGGCTCGGCGTCTCGCTCGGCTTCGTCGCCGCGGCGCTGGTCGCCGGGATCGTCGACGTGGTCGTCGGCAAGGCGCGGGGGACCGAAGCGACGGTCTGAGCACCGGACCACGGACGGACGGGAGGCTCGGACCACGGACGGACGGGACCATCGGGCAGCCATTCGTCCTGGACGGGTGCGCTGTCGCCGTGGGTGTTGTACGTTCTCCGCATGAGATACATCACATGGAATCGGAGCAAGTTCGTCACCGTGGCGCTCGCAGCCGCCCTGGTCGGCGCGCTCGCGTTGCCCGCGACGGCGTCGGCGTCAGGCGAGGGCCTCGTCGGCGACCAAGCGTCCGGAGGGTCTGCCGTGATCACCGGCGGCGAAGGGACGCGGGTCGTCGTGGACGACACGGCGAACGGCGGGCGCCTGCGGACCACGCAGCGAGTCGGCGGCGGCGTGTGGATCTACGGCATCGGCGGCGGGAACTCGTACTCGTACTACGACCACAGCGGCAAGACGCACAAGTCGACGGCCTGCGCCGGCTTCGGGACGAGCTGCAGGAGTTCCGGGTGGGTGGCGAAGGGCACGCGCTCCGTCGCCCAGGTCCTGCGGACCGCGGGCGGCAACACCGCCTTCTGGGACACGAAGTAACGGCACTCGAGTGGCCTCGAACGTCCTCCGCGTGGGGACCGCTCTCGCAGCCGCGGTGGTCTCGTTCCTGATCGGCTTCGCCGTGCTCAGCGTTCAGGACACGCAGTCGATGGCGACGATCAGGTCGGCACTGATCATCTCCGAGGCGAACGAGGCCGCTCGAGTCGTCGACGTCCTCCGGTCGGAGGCAGAGCACCGCAGCGCCAACTTCTACCGCGTCCGGATGGACCCGACGGGGCGGACCCCGACGCGGACGCTGGTCCCGGTCATCGGTGACCGGGCCGCACACGACCGGGCGTTCCCGGCGGGGGAGTACGCGCGGTTCGACGTCTCCCTGACCACCGAGCTCGAGGCGGCCGGGGACCCGCGCGGCAGCTGGCTCTCGACGCTGCCGCCGCGCGCACTCCAGGACGTCGCGACGACGTTGGGTCGCGCGGGTGTCGAGGCGCAGGTGCAGTCGCTCGGGTGGGCCAGTCTCTTCCGGTTCATGGTCGGGTACACACCGACGGTGACGGCAGCAGTGGTCACGATGAGCGGTGCGTGGCTGCTCGGGTTCGTCCGAGCGGCGTCGCGTGCACGCGTGACAGCGGTCTCCAGGACGCTCGGTGTGCGGTGGCCGTCCGGGCGCGACGTCGGGATGTCCGTGCTGCTCGCAGCCGGCGCGTTCGTCCTCGTCGGCGGGTTCGCGATCGCAGCGCTCGACGGCTACAACGGCGGACACCGGCTGGCCGCCTACTTCGGCGTGAGTGGTGCCGTGTGGGGCTCCCTCGTGATGGCGTTCGTCTGTGGGGCCTGCGTGTCGGGCTCGCTCCCGCGCCGCCTGCGGTTCCGGTCCGCCTTCTCGGGATGGCTGCCGTGGGGCAGAGGAGCTGTTCTGATGCCAGCCGTGCAGGTGCTGACGTTGACGCTCGTCGTGTTCCTCGTCGCACAGGCCGGGACAGCATGGGGATCACTCGTCGTCGTCCGCGACAGCCGTCCTGACTGGCAGGCATGCGCGGGGTGCACGACGACGATCTTCCAGGGCTTCGACGGCCCCACAGCGCTCGAGGACGCAGTGGAGCCGTTCGCCTCGGCGGTCCGTGCCACTGAGGCCTCGGGTGGGGTCCTCCTCAGCTGGGCGCCCGGAGCGGCTCGTGGTGATCGGTACACCCCGGGGGACCCAGGGTCGAACGTGATCGTTGCCAACCCGACGTTCATCGAGCGTTCCCGGGGGCGGGTCCCTGATCCGCTCGACGGGGCGGACGGGCCCGGGGAGTGGGGGCTCCTGGTACCGAGCGACCAGGCAGAGCGGGCAGCGGCCATCGCGGCAGAGTGGCGCATGTCCTTCCGAGAGCCGCTCGGGGAAGTCCCGAACCGGGCGGCGCCGAAACGCCCGCACGTCGCCACATACACGCCCGGTACCGTCTTCAACTACGGCCAGACGGACCTGCGCGACCGGGCGTACTCGGAGTCTCCCGTCATCGTCGTCGTCCCGGCGTCAGCCGGCCTCCTCGACGACGACTCCTACTTCGCCGCCGGCTCCGCCGGGGACCTCCTGTTCACCGGTGGCGCCGCATCGACACACCGGGTGCTCGATGCCGCTGGCGTCCCTCGGTCCGTGTACGTGGTCGACGCGCTCGCCGACCAGATCGACCGCGGCGTCGCGACGGCCCGAGCGTGCCTCCCCATCGCACTGGTCGGTGGCGCAGCCGGGGTCCTCGCTGCGGTGGGCATGCTCGTCGTGCGCACCCGGGCCTCCGTCCTCGCGAACCGCGACCGGCTGCTCTTCCACCGCACGCACGGACGATCACCGAGCCGCGTCCATCTCCGGACCTGGCTCCGGACCGCGGGACTCTTGGCAGGGACCGCGGTCGCCCTCGGCCTGGCGATGCTGAGCGGCCTCACGGGCGCTGACGTCGTTCCTCGGACCGTGGGGGTCGTCTTCGGTGCGGTCGTCGTGCTGGTCGTCCTGACGACCTGGGTCACCACCGCTCGGACCGCCACGACGAAGGAGTTGCTCTCCCATGGGTACTAGCGAGCCAGCGATCGAGGCGATCGGCATCCGCCACGAGGTCGGCGGCCGTCTGCTGTTCGACGCCCTCGATCTGACCGTCCGAGCGGGTGACGTCCACGCGGTGGTCGCACCCTCGGGCGCCGGGAAGTCGACACTGCTCCGGATGATCGGGGGACTCGAGCGCCCGGGTGCCGGCACGATCCGGGTCCTCGACCACGACGTCACGGCACTGCGGGGTGCGGGGCTGCGTCGACACCTCCGCGACCGCGTCGCGTTCGTGTTCCAGGACGCCGGCCTCGTCGAGCGGTGGACGGTCCGGCAGAACATCACGGCGGCCGCTGCGGCAGCGCCACACATCCCGGTCGGCGAGCCGTCGAGCCTGGACGAAGCGGCAGACCTCCTCCATCTGCCGCAGGCGCTCCTGGGACGACGAGCCGCTGAGCTGAGCGGTGGGGAGCGTCAGCGGGTGGCGATCGCCAGGGTCCTCGTCCGCAAGCCACCGGTGGTGCTGATGGACGAGCCGACCGCCGCCCTGGACGCGGAGCTGACCGATCGCGTGGTGCACCTCGTCCGCGAGCTCTCCGATCAGGGTGCAACGATCGTGATGGCGACCCACGACCCGGTGGTCATCGGCGCCGCGGATTCGACCTCGACGCTGTTCCAGCTGCCCACCTGACGCACCGGAGGCGCGCTGACGACGGTCTCCGCACCGGACGGCAGTCCTCGTTTCGCAGCGTGACGGATCCGGTTCGCGGATCCCGGGGCGAGCCGACCAGATCCGTCACGGCGCGAACCAAATTCGGCCCAGCCACCAGGCGGCGGGTTCCGGGTTCAGACCGAGACAGACAGGAGGCTCGGTGCCAGCTGGCACCGAGCCTCCTGTCTGATCCCGGGTCGCGTCAGAACTGCGTGGTGCCCCGCACGGCGCGCGGCCGCCCGTCCGGGTCCACCGCGAGCCGCGCCGCCGGGGCGGCCCACTCGGGCTCGGCGTCTCGCTCGGCTTCGTCGCCGCGGCGCTGGTCGCCGGGATCGTCGACGTGGTCGTCGGCAAGGCACGGGGGACCGAAGCGACGGTCTGAGCACCGGACCGATACGGACCGGAGGCGGTCAGAACGCGGCGAGTGCGTCGCGGACCATGCGGAGTCCCTGCGCTTCGAACGTCTCGTCGTCGACGGCGAAGGCCCACACAGCGGTACCGACCGCCTCGCGGAGCTGCAGCCAGCGCCACGTGTCCGGCTCGCGAGGATCGTCGCCGTAGCCCGCGAAGAAGGCCTGCTCGAGTGACGGGTCGCTCTGCCAGTGCAGGACCGCGAGCCGCGTGAGGTCGAACGCCGGCGGACGGAAGGCGAAGCGTCCGAAGTCGATGGCGTGCAGGCGACCGTCGTGCACGATCCAGTTGCGCGGGTGCCAGTCGCCGTGCGTGGGGACCACCGTCACGGGGCCCGGGGTGAACGTCTGCAGCAGTGACCGGGCTCGTGCCGCGCTGGCAGGGGCGATGCGGTGCGGGGTGTCGAGGGCAGCGAGCACCTTCGCCTGTTCGGCGGCCAGGAAGTGCTCGTCGATCCTGGCCGTCTGGTCGTGCAACCGCCGCAGGACCGTGCCGGCCTGACGATGCAGGTCAGCCGAGGTCTCGTCGGGCGTCGTGAGTGCGAGATGCCCAGGGATGCGGTCGAGGACCAACACCCGGGCATCGACGTCCGCCGCGACCATCCGCGACGTGTCGCCTCGACGGACGAGTGCGCCGGTCCACTCCTGGTGCGCCGCGAGTTCTCGGGCGAAGTGCGTGTTCTGCGGGCCGCAGGCCTTCACGGTGTACTCGCGATCGCCGCTCTGGACATGGAACACCCGGGTGTCGAGCAGCCCCCATGATTCGTCGGAGACCACGGACGCCGCTGGGAGCACCCGTCGGACGAAGGCGACCTGCGCGTCGGTCAGCCCGCTCTCGCTCCACTGCATGTGTCGAATCTACGGACGATGCGCGCTCGCTCGAGCATGGTCGGTGTCTGTGTCGGTGTCTGACGAGCACCGGTTTTCGTTCTCCGGCGTGACGGATCCGGTTCGCGGATCCCGGGGCGAGCCGACTAGATCCGTCACGGCGCGAATCAAATTCGGCCCAGCTACCAGGCGGCGGGTTCCGGGCTCAGACCGAGACGGACGGGAGGCTCGGTGCCAGCTGGCACCGAGCCTCCCGTCTGATCCCGGAGTCGCGTCAGAACTGCGTGGTGCCCCGCACGGCGCGCGGCCGCCCGTCCGGGTCCACCGCGAGCCGCGCCGCCGGGGCGGCCCACAGGCGCTGCAGCGCGGACACCGGCTCCGGCTCGTGCTGCCGGATGCGCCCGGGGGGACGGGGGCCCGGTTGGCCGTCCTCGTACCAGTGGTCGAGCGCCCGGGCGTGGGACCGCCAGAGCGCGAGGAGCTCGGCTCCCGAGCCGTCCAGCCGCGGGTCGTCCGGGGTGGTCGCGAGGTGTTCGGCCCAGAGCTCGTGTCGGAGGTCCCGCGCGAGCGACCCGTCCCCTGCAGAACTGTCGACCACGGCGCAGGTGAGCTCGCTGTCGGAGGTCCAGGAGCGCCGGTTGAAGTTGTCCGAGCCGATCGTGAACCAGGCGTCGTCGACGATGCAGACCTTCGCGTGGATGTAGATCGGGCGGCCGGACTCGTGCTCCAGGTCGAACACCCCCACGCGGTCGGGGGCCGAGCGACGGAGGGTCGTGATCGCGTCGATCTGCCCGAGGCGGCTCGGGGGCCCGCCGAGCACGCCGTCGGAGTTCGGGTACCGGGGCACGAGGATGACCACGCGGAGCTCGGGGTTCCGCTCGAGCGCCTCGGCGATGCCGGTGGCGACCTCGCGGGACCAGAGGTACTGGTCCTCGATGGTGATGAGGTCCCTGGCCGTGCGGAAGGCCTTGCCGTAGGCGCGCGCGATGCTCCGCTCGCCCTGTGGCGCGAACGGGAACGGCGGGCGCTTCACGCCGTAGGTGCGGAGGAGCTGCACCGCGTGGTCCCCGGCCGGCGGCGGCGCGGGCGTGCGTTCGGGCAGCGGCTCGGGGCGGCGCGGCATCCGCGCAAGGCGCTGCAGGAGCATCCGGTACGGCAGGCTGCGGTCGAGCGGGTGCGGGTCGTCCCACCGTTCGGCGAACACGGCGAGGACGTCGGCGACGACCGGGCCGCGGAGCTCCATCGAGGCGTCGTGCCACGCGGGCTGCTTGCCGTAGCGGGAGTCGATCGAGACCGGCTGCGGGTCGCCCTCGTGCGCGGCGTCGTCGCGGCGGCTGTGGCACAGGTCGATGCCACCGACGTAGGCGACGTCGCGCGCGGGGTCGTCCCGGTGCTGGATGACGAAGAACTTCTGGTGGTGGGAGCCGAACACGCGGACGCGCTGGTCGAGGAGGACCTCGCCGCCGGCGTCGTTGATCTTCCGCCCCAGCAGTTCGTTCGCCCGGGAGCTGAGCGACGCCGAGATGCGCTCGCCGTGGGAGCGCCAGATGAGCCCGCGGACCTCGACCCCTGCGCGTGCCCGGTCGGCCAGCAGGTCGCCGATCGTGGGGCCGTCGGGCAGCAGGCGCTCGTCGGCGTCACCGCGCCAGTCGGTGAACCACACGCGGTCACCGGGCTCGAGCGCGGTCAGCTCGGCGTGGATGCGCTCGAAGTACGGCGCCCCGTGCACCAGTGGGCGGACGAGGTTGCCCTCGGACCAGGCGGGGGTGTCACCGGCACCGGCGTGGACCTCGGTGGCGGTGTTGCCGCGCTCGTCGCGGGACAGGAACCAGTGACGCGGGTCGATGGGCACGGTCGAACACTACGGGCAGCGCTTCCCGAGGACCCCGGGCGTGCGCGAGAATCGCCCCATGAACGCTGAACACGAGGACAGGCCGCGCGTGGTCGCGGTGAGCAGGGACGGCGACCACCGGTTCAGCAAGCCGGTCGTGCAGGAGCTCACCCTCGTCGAGGGCTGGGGTGTCGAAGGCGACGCCCACGCCGGCACCACCGTGCAGCACCGCTCACGGGTGGCGCGGGACCCCTCGCAGCCGAACCTCCGTCAGGTGCACCTGATCCACGCCGAGCTGTTCGACGAGGTGGCCGAGGCCGGCTACGCGGTCGCGCCGGGGGAGCTCGGCGAGAACGTCACGACGCGCGGCATCGACCTGCTCGGCCTGCCGGAGGGGACCCTGCTGCACCTCGGCGACGACGCCTGCGTCCGCGTCACGGGCCTGCGCAACCCGTGCCAGCAGATCAACGGCTTCGAACCGGGGCTCCTGCGCGAGGTGCTGGGCAAGACCGAGGACGGGGTCGTCGAGCGCAAGGGCGGGGTGATGAGCGTCGTGGTGTCGGGCGGGGTCGTCCGGCACGGCGACGCGGTCCGCGTCGAGCTCCCCGAGGGCGAGCAGACGCCGCTGCAGCCGGTGTGACCCCCTGACGGACGGGAGGCTCGGTGCCAGCTGGCACCGCGCCTCCCGTCCAGCTCTTGACAGCAGCCGCTTGTAAGTGTTTGATCAGTCACATGCCCGCCACCGGAACCAGCCCCCGCTCCACTGCCGAGGCTCAGCGTGCCCGGATCACCGCGGCTGCCGTCCGGGTCTTCTCGGAGAAGGGCTACCACGCCACCCCGGTCGCGGACGTCGCGGCCGAGGCGGGAGTCTCACCGGCGTACGTCTTCCGGCTCTTCCCCGGCAAGCTCGGCGTGTTCGTCGCGGCGGTCGAGGACACCTACGAACGCGTCGCCGAGGCGCTCGCCGCGGCCGGCGAGTCCAGCGCCGAGTCTGACCCGACCGCTCGACTGGCATCCATGACGAACGCCTACATCGCGCTCGTCGAGGACCGCGACCTGATCATGCTGCAGGCGCACGCGCAGAGCGCCAGCAGCGTGCCCGAGATCCGCGACGCCGTGCGCAGCGGACTCGGCGAGGTCGTCCGTGCCGTCGAGCGGGCCTCGGGGGCGGCGCCCGCCGACATCCAGCGCTTCGTGGCGTACGGGCAGCTGTGTCACCTCATCGTGCAGACGGACCTGTCGGCCGTCGGTGCGTCGTGGGCGCAGTCGATCACGGCCGGCATCCGGCACCGCTGAGCTGCCCCGCTCCTCGCCTTCTTCTTCATGTCCGCAGTTGTGACTGTCCAATCAGTAACCAAACGAATCGAGACCACCATGAACGACACCACCACCCACGTCGTCCTGCCGGGCATCGTCGAGCCGGCCGGGCTCCTGGTCGAGGAGACCCCTGTCGCGGCACCTGGAGCGGGGGAGATGCTCGTCAGCGTCGAGGCGACCGGCATCTCGTACGCCGAACGGGCCATGCGACGCGGCCGCTACTTCATGCAGCCCGCGTTCCCCTTCACACCCGGGTACGACCTCGTCGGCATTGTGACCGCGGTCGGCCCGGATGTCGACCCCGCGATGACCGGGCGGCGCGTGGCGAGCCTGACGAAGACGGGCGCCTGGACCGGACGCGCGGTCGTCGCCGAGCGCGACTCGGTCCTCGTGCCGGACGGTGTCGCGTCCGAGGACGCCGAGGCCGTCACGGTGAACGGCGTCACCGCGTGGCAGATGCTCCACCGTGCCGCGCGGGTGCGTCCGGGGCAGACGATCCTGGTGTTCGGGGCGAACGGCGGCGTCGGCGGTGTGCTCATCCAGCTCGCCCGGCACCACGGCGTCCGCGTGATCGCCGCTGTGTCCCCGCGGCACCACGAGGCCCTGCGACGGGACGGCGTCGACGCCGTGGACTACGCCGACCCCGAGCTCGAAGCCCGGGTGCGCGCGCTCGTTCCGGCCGGGGTCGACGCCGTCTTCGACAACATCGGCGGTGCCACGACGCAGACCGCTCGGTCCCTGCTCGCCCGCGGAGGTGTGCTGGTCTCGTACGCGATCATCGACGCGGTGAGCGGGACGGGCAGCCTGTGGCCGCCGTTCCTGTCCCACATCGGCCGCATCGCGTTCTGGAACGCGCTGCCCGGTCAGCGCGCGGTGTTCTACGACCTGTGGAGCGGACACAGCCGCACGCCGAAGCGGTTCCGCGCGCACCTCGTGGAGGACCTCGGGCGGGTGCTGGAGCTCGTGCGCGACGGGGTCGTCACGCCGAGGATCGCCGCCCGGTTCCCGCTGACCGAGATCGTGCAGGCGATGGAGCTCGCGGAGTCGCGGACGCTCGACGGCAAGGTGGTCCTGCTGCCCTGACGTGGGCCGCGCCGCGACTCCGATCGGTCAGAGCTCGACCGTGCCGTTCTCGATCGGGTCCTTGTCCGGGTTGCGGGTGACCGCGGCCCGAGCGGTCTTCGCGATGTACGCGACGGTGCTGCTCGGCCCCTCCCAGTACTCGGCGGAGTCCGCTTCGACCTTGATCAGTGCCAGGCCCGCCGTGTCGAGCCCGTCCGGGAACCAGGCCTGCAGGGGCTTGACCCACAGTTCCTCGGCCTTCTGGCGGTCGTGGACGACGCTCGCGCGGCCGGCCAGGGACGTCCACGAGTGGCCCTTCGTGTCCGAGAACGACACGTTCACCTCGGGGTGGATGCCGATCTGCTCGGCCTTGGCGGAGTCGTCATAGGCGAAGAACCACAGGTCGCCGTCGAACTCGGCCTCCTGCAGCGCCATCGGGCGGCTGACGTGCTTGCCGTCCGTGGTCATCGTGGTGAGCATCGCGACCTTCGCGTCGTTCATCAGGTCGGCGATGTGGTGCTGGTCGCTGGGGGTGGTGTCGGACATGGGTGTGCTCCTCGTCGAGAGACCGGGTGGTGCTCGTGACGCTACGCGCGGGCGGTCGGGAGGCTCGGTCTCGGTGCGTCGCGCGGCTTTCCGCGACGCACCGTCGTCGGGAACGGGCTGCGGCCTGGAGCCCCGTGGCGACCCGCCGCTCGGTACGGTGATCGACATGGCCACCTTCACGCCCCCGCCCACCGACACCATGCGTGCGAAGCTCCTGCTCGCAGCACGCGAGGAGTTCGCGGCGGTCGGCATCACCGGCGCCCGGATCGAACGCATCGCCGCGTCGTCCTCGAGCAACAAGGCGCAGATCTTCCACTACTTCGGCAGCAAGGAGGGCCTGTTCGACGCGCTCTACGCCCAGACCCTCGCGGAGACGCTCGCACTCGTGCCCCTCGACGCCGAGGACCTGCCCGAGTACGCCGGGCGGCTGCACGACGCCGCGGTGCAGCGGCCGTGGGCGCAGCGCCTGGTGACCTGGTACCGACTGGAGCGCGGTGACGCAGCCCCGATGGAGGCGGTCGTCGCGAGCAACGCCGAGGCGGTCGCCGAGATCGAACGGGCGCAGCGCGCGGGGGTCCTGCCGCGGACCCTCCGTCCCGCGGTGCTGCTCGGGCTCGTGGTGCACCTGGCGGCGTTCTGGAGCGAGACCAGCCCCGAGTTCGACACCCTGGTCACCGCGATGATGCCGGCCCGACGTCGGCAGGTCGTGGTGGACGCGGTCGCGGCGCTCGTGCGGCGCTGACCCCTCCCGACCCGGCGCGCCCGCGTCCTCCGGCGCGCCGGCCTCCTGACCCGTCAGCTCGCGTCCTGGCCCTGGCAGGACCGCACGATCGCGACCGTCACGAGCGCGGCCGCCACGAGCGTCAGCACGACGCCGGCGACCTGCACGCCCGACTCGAACTGCGCCAGCCGCGTGCTCGTCCAGACGGTCGTCGCGATGCTCCCGCTGACCATGGCAGCCAGCACCGCTCCCGAGGCCGCGATCCCGACCCCGGTCGCCAGCTCGCTCGCCGTGTCCACGAGCGCGGCGCCCATCGAGGTCCGGTCGGCGGGCAGCCCGCGGAGGACGTCGTTGCCGGCGACCACGCCGACGACCCGCATGCCGGCAGCGACGAGCATGAGTGCGGCGGCCACCCACCCGTAGCCGAGGTGCCCGAACGCGGCGAACACCCCGAGCCCGAGGACGACGGCCACCGAGCTGGACGCTGCCGCCCGACGGAGCCCGACCCGCTGCACGAACGGCCCGACGAACCGGCCGCTGGCGAGCAGCACGACGACCTGCGGCAGCATCCCGACGGCGGCGGCCGCCGGTGACCAGCCCCAGCCGAACTGCAGCTGGAGCGTCACGAGGTAGGACAGCCCCGCGACGGCGAGTCCCGCGCCGGCCTTGAACGCCAGTCCGCTCGTCACCAGCGGCCGAGCGACGAGTGCGAGGTCGAGCAGCGGGTGCCGGGCCGACCGTTCACGCAGGACGAACGCGACAGCTGCCACCACGGTCATCGCAGCCACCGCCCACGTCTGCCACGACCGGCCGAGGTCGACCGCGAGCGTCGGTGTCACGAGGGCCCCGGCGATCGTCGCGGTCCCGAGGAGGGCGCCCGCGACGTCGATCGGGGCCCGGTGGAGTCCCTCTGCGGTGTCGGGGCCGATGCCGGTCCGGATCCCGACGAACGCGACCAGGGCGATGGGGGCGTTCGCGAGCAGGAGCACCTGCCACGGCGCCACGGCGAGCACCAGGCCGCCGATGGTCGGGCCGATCGCCAGGCCGACCAGTCCCGCCGTCGAGATGACGGTGAGGGCGCGGACGCGCAGGTCCTCGGTGTCGAAGAGCCGGAACGCCAGCGCCATCGACCCCGGGGTGGTCATCGCGGCGGCGACGCCCATCACAGCGCGGAGGGCGATGAGCTCCGGGGTGGTCGTGACGACCACGGTCGCGAGGCTCGCCACCCCGAGCAGCACGAGCCCGACCAGCATGACGCGGCGGCGACCCACCCGGTCGGCGACGGCGCCGAACAGCAGCATCAGCCCACCGAAGACGACGGAGTAGGCGCCCGTGACCCACTGCAGCCCGGTGGTGGTGGCGTGGAGTTCACGGCCGATGGTCGGCAGCGCCACGTTGAGGAGCGAGTTGTCGAGCATCTCGAACAGGAACACGGCGGACAGGCCGGCGAGGGCGAGCCACGCCTCGCGGAGCGAACTCGGCGCGAGGCGACGGAGCGTGGGGACGGCGGACATGAGCGCACTCCTTCAGGTGAAGAAGTGGCGACTCGAGCGAGTCACGTGCGCGCGCCCGGCGCACGTGGCGCGGGCTTTTTCCCTCTGCGCCCACCGTAGATGACGACGTGGGCCGACAGCAAGCACGGCTGCGGGGTCCGCGATGGCGCGGAACACCGGACGGGAGGCTCCCCACCGGGCCGGTGGGGAGCCTCCCGTCCGGTGGGTGGCCGACCGCGGAACGCCTCAGGACGCCTTGCGGCGTCGGGGGGTCGCGGATCGCGGCGGGGCCGCGCGGAGGCGGTCGCCGACCTTGCCGAGGACGGCCGCGAGGGAGTCGACCTCGTCCGTGGTGAGCGTCTCGAAGAGGAGGCCGCGGACGACGGCGATGTGCCCGGGGAAGACGGTGGCGAGGACGGCGCGGCCGGCCTCGGTGATCGTGACGACGACACGGCGTTCGTCCTGGGGTGCGGTCGATCGGCTGACGAGTCCGCGCTGGTCGAGCAGCTGCGCCTGGTACGTCAGGCCGCTGCGGCTGTAGACGACGCCGTCCGCCAGGTCGGTCATGCTGCGGCTGCCCGTCGGGTCGTCGCCGAGCCGCGCGAGCAGCTGGAACTGCACGTAGCTCAGGCCGCCGGCGTCGCGGAGCTGCTGCTCGACCGCGGGACGGAGGAGTGCGCTGACCTCGGTGAAGGCGAAGTACGCGGCGAGCTCCGTCGGGGAGAGTCCGGGCTGGGGTTCGACCATGGTCCGATCCTACCGTTGCTTCGAGTTCGAAGCAGTGCTACGGTCAGCACCAGTTGCTGCGAACTCGAAGCACAAGACGAGAGGCATCACCATGAAGGCAGTCCGTTTCCTCGAGGTCGGTGGACCCGAGGTCCTGCAGTACGTCGACGTCGAGCAGCCCCGGCCGGCCGCCGGCCAGGTGCGGATCCGCGTCGCAGCGTCCGCGTTCAGCTCCGCCGACACCGGCATGCGGGCGGGCGTCCTGCCCATCCCGGTGACGCTCCCGCACGTGCCTGGTTACGACGTGTCCGGCACCGTCGATGCGCTCGGCGACGGCGTCCAGGGCTTCGCGGCTGGCGATGCCGTCATCGCGTTCCTGCCGATGGGCGAGGACGGCGGCGCGGCGGAGTACGTCGTGGCTCCCGCTGACGTGCTGGTCCACGCGCCGACCAGCATCCCGCTGGCCGATGCGGCGGCGCTGCCGTCGGTGGCTCTCACCGCGCAGCAGGCGTTGTTCGACGACGGCGGGCTGCAGGCCGGGCAGCGGGTGTTCATCGTCGGTGCGGGCGGTGTCGTCGGCAAGTACGCGGTGCGCCTGGCGAAGCGCGCAGGCGCCTACGTCATCGCCACGGCGAGCCCGCGGAGCGCCGACGCTGTCCGCGCTGCGGGTGCGGACGAGGTCGTCGACCACACGGTGTCGTCCCTGCGGGAGGCCGTGGCCGAGCCGGTCGACCTGCTCCTGAACCTGGCGCCGATCGAGCCGGCGGAGTTCGCCGCCCTGGTCGAGCTGGTCCGCTCGGGTGGAGTCGTCGTCAGCACCACCGCGTGGATGCCCGCGCCGGACGATGCTGAACGCGGGGTGCGGTCCGTCGTCGTGTTCGTGCGGAGCGACCTCGCGCAACTCGCAGAACTGGTGCGGTTGGTCGACGCGGGGGAGCTGCGGGTGGAGGTCTCGCGGCGGATCCCGTTGGCCGAGCTGCCGGCACTGCACGCCGAGGCTGCCGAGGGCCCGGTCAGCGGGAAGGTGATCGTGCTCCCGGAGGCGGTGTGACGGAGGGGTCCTGATCGGGCAGATCGGTCTCGGAGTGGTCCGGCTCGGGGCGCTGGCGGACGGCGCGCACGGCGATCCAGGTGCTCCAGACCGACCCGGCCACCGCTGCTGCCGCGATGGCCACGACGAGCGGCTCGCTGTCCCACTGGCCGAGCAGACATCCGATGACCCCGGCGACGGCCATCCCCGCGGCGGTCGTGAGCATCGGGACGAGGGCTGCCTGGTGTGCTCGCTGCCATGCGTCAGGGTCTCGGAGGGTGGCCGCCGTGCGGATGCCGAGCCAGCGGTTGCGGGGGACGACGCCACGGGCAGGGAGCACGACGCTGAGGGCGACCAGCACAGCTGCGGCGATTTCGACGACGATCATCGGGGCCGCTGGGGGTCCGGCGACGACATCGGGCTTGTCGTCTCGAGGGCGTCTGGTGGCGGTGTGCTCCCGGCGAGGTGCGCGGCCGTCGTCGCGATCCACAGTGCGGCGAGGGCGATCAGGCCCACGACGCCCGGACCGGCCATGACGAACGCCACGACGAGGGTCACGAGTGCCGCGAGCATGAGCGCCACCGGGAGTCTGCGGCCCCTGGTCGTTCCTTGCTGACTGGTCATGACGCACCCCTCCTCGATCACCATCCGGTCAGACTCATCCTGCCGGTAGCGTGTGACATACGCAACCGTGAGCGAGGAGCAGCATGCATCGACGATCGCCCCTCGGGCAGCGACTCCTCGTCCTCGGGTGGTTCCTGTCGGCGTTCTTCCTCAGCAGCGCGCCGCTTGTCCTCGGGGTCATCGCAGCGGACATCGTGCCCGCTGTCGGCGGTGTCCGGCGGTCCGTTCCTGTACCGGTGCTCGTCCTCGCCCTGATGGCGGTGGTCGGCATCGCGGTCGTCTTCGGCGGTGCGCTCGAACGCCTGGTCGAGCGGCTCGTCACGGCGCGCTCGGTGCTCCAGCGGACCACGCAGGAGGCTGCGTCAGCCCTTCTGCTCTGGCTGCTGCTCCTGCCGCTCATGGAACGCGGACTCGGCGCAGCGGTCGCGGCGGGCGTCTCGATCGCGCTCTACAAGGCGGCCGAACTGGTGCTCGACCGACTCAACCGGACGGGGGCCGACACGGCTGACGACTGAGTCGTGCTGCCCCCGATGGTGCCGACGTCAGCTGAGGCTCTCGAAGACCATCGTGGCCTGGATGCGGTCGCCGCCACCGAGGCCCTTGCTCCCGCTGCTCGCCGTGGTGATCGTGTGGAGCCGGTAGCCCTTCGCCGCCTGCTCGTTGATGGTCTGCTCGAGGGATGTCAGGTTGCCCGAACCGGTCCCGAGGAACTTCTCCTTGAGGATCACCTGGAGGACGACGTACTGCATGGGAAGCTCCTTCTGAGGTCACGGGCGAACCGGACGTCGCCTCGGCCAGTGTCCGACGCACAGCCACCCACGCCGTAGCCCCCGTTCGCGCTGCAACCGGGTCGGCATCTGGCACCGTGCCGCGATGCATCGAGGCGGATGATGCGGTGGCGGGGGCCGCCGGGCGGCGGCTGGCGAGTACCGGCGCCTGCTCCCGGAGTGCGCGGACAGGTGACGGCGGACGCGGGGCGAGACGGACTGGAGGATCCCCACCAGCTGGCAGGGAGCCTCCAGTCCGTCGTCGCTACGGCGACCTGGTGAGCCGGACGGCCGTGGACTCGTACGGCTGGAGCTGCAGGTGCAGCCGGTCTCCCTGGAGGTCGACGGTGCCGGCAGTCTCATCGCCGAGGTAGGTGCTGCGGACCGCCGACGCAACCGCGATGCCGAGGCCGATGGTGAGGTCGACCGGGTGCTCGGACATCGACTGCAGCCGGACGATCGACTGCTGGTCGTCCTCGCCGGCGACGACCGACACCAGCCGGACACGGTCGTCGTCGAGCGTGAGCAGTTCGGCGGACGGGACCGTCGACGCGCCCGAGCCGGATGCCGGTGCCGTGACCATCGGCCGGACCAGGTCCGCGGTGGTCTGGAGCGCGACTGCCTCGACCGGCTGACCCGGTTCGGCACGGACGCCGATCGCGTACTCGAAGGTCGCGGTGAACCCCTGCTCGATCGGGAAGTTCGTGTCCCACACGTTGTTGTGCACCCACGAGTAGACCGTCGCGGAGCGGGCGGGGCTCGTGCTCGCCGGGAACGGCGCGTAGGGCAGGGAGATCGTGCCGGGGTGGACGAGTGGAGCGTCCTTCGTCACCCACACGACGGCCGCGTCCTGGTCCTCGACGCTGACCCAGTTGCGGATCGCGCGCATGTGCTGCGGAGCGCCGGGGATGTGCGGCAGGCCGTCTCCCGTGACGCCACCGGAGACCTCGTACCGGACGACGGGCTGCTCGGCCGCGAAGGGGAACGCGAAGAAGGCGCTCTCCTTGGTCCGCGTGACGGGCTTCGCCAGGCGGTTCGCGATCCGCAGGCGGGGCTCGCCGTGGCGCAGCCGGAGGGTGACCTCGACGCTGTCGACCCCGGCAGCGGCGAAGCGGTAGACCAGGCGCTCCTCGACGGCGTCGGAGACCCGCTCGACCAGGACGGCTGGGCCCCCGGTCGTCCGCGACGCGAGGAGCTCGAGACGATCGGAGCTCCACAGCTTGTTCGCCAGGTGGTTGACGCCGGCTCCCGACGAGCCGTACTCGTCGTAGACGTACCCGTTGAAGCCGGCGGGCGCGTGCTGCTCGACGACCTCGCGCCCGGTCGCCACCTCGACGACGGAGCGGATCGTCGACGTCTGGGGATCGACCGCGACGCGGAGGTAGGCGTTCTCGAGCGTGAAGAGGTCGGCCGCCGGGATGATCAGCGCGTCGTGGGTCCGGGGGAGCTCGGGGGCGGAGTCCGACGACATGACGTCGACCCGCACGAAGCCGAACGCGGGGACGTCGGCCAGCTGCGCAGTGATCCACCGGCCCGACTCGCGGTGCAGGGAGTTCGACTGCGCCTCGACCACGATCGGCAGGTCGGCACCGGTGCGGCCGTCACGGAGCGTGACGTGTGCGTCGAGGGGGACCGTCGACTCCTTGAGCAGGAACCGCACGGCCCCGGTCCGGGCCGCACCGGAGGCGTTCGCGACGACGATCGCCGTGCGGGCGTCCTCGGGGGCGGCGACGGCGTCGGCGAGGTAGACGAGCGCGTGTTCCTCGAAGTCGCGGCCGCGCTGGTGAGCGGTGATCGCCTGCGCGACCTTCCACTGCCACTGGCGCTCGCCGGAGTCGTAGCCCTCGTCGCCGTGCGTCCACGAGTTGCTCGCACCCCACGTGTGCTCGTTGAACATCGAGATCGCGTCGTACGTGGCGTCGGCATCGGCTCGTTCGGTCGGGACGGCCCGCCCGCCGAGCCAGGCTGCGGCCTGGGAGAACGACCGGGCGTCGCTCACGGCGACCTGGGCTTCGCGTGCCAGGGCGAGGGGGACTGCGGCCGACCCGACGCCCTCCACCCACCAGTCGCCCCAGTCGCCCTCGACGGTGACGAGCTCGTCGCCGTGGCGCGCTTCGGCCTCGGCGAAGAAGTCCTCGTTCGTCGAGACCCGGAGCGTCGGTGAGCTCCAGGTGTCGTTCCAGCGGCGGACGACCTCGGAGAGATGCAGGCGCGCGGGACCGTTGTCGCCCATGAACCCCTGGGTGCGGAGGTGCAGGACGTCCCACGGGTAGCCCGAGCGACCCTCGGCCTGTTCGCCGTGCGCCCCGAAGACACCGGGCGGGAACGGGTAACCGCGGGTCGCGAGCGCGGTCAGGTAGGCGGGCAGGTAGGCCTCAGCGACCTCGTACGACTCGGTGAGCCCGACCATCGGACCCTCCATGTACGCCAGACCGTGCGGGCTGTCGGTCATCCAGACCACGATCGAGTTGCCTGCCGGGGTCCGCCAACGGAACAGCCGCGGCAGGTCGAGGGCGCCGTTCTGGTGCGGCATCGACCGCCCCGCCCAGTTGTGGGCGACCGCGAGGTACCGCACGCCGACGTCGTGGAGGGCGTCCGGGAGCCCGGCGACCTGCCCGGGGACGTCCGTCTGCATGGCCGTCGTGAAGTCGATGCCGTACTGGTCGCGGATCCGGCGGGCCTCGCGCAGCAGCTCGTGCAGTTCCTCGGTCGAGCAGGTGTCCGTGTGCAGGTTGTAGGGCATCGCGCTGAGGCCGATCGAGCCCTGGCGGACCAGCTCCACGAACTCGGCGACCTTGGCGGCGGGACGGTGGCGCTCCCAGTCGGCGAAGGCCCAGAGTGCCTCGACGTTCCAGCGGAAGCGTGATGCCTCTGGCCACGCACGCGTCGCCGCGGCCAGTTCGACGGCGGAGTCGAGGTAGGACCGCTGGGAGGAGATGACCGTGGTCTGCGGGTCGGTGTAGCCGAAGTCGAAGTGCGAGTGGTGGACCACGTGCACGGACCAGTCGCGTTGGGGGAGGAGCACGAACGAGATGTCGGTGGCGGTCTCGGACTCGGTCCCAGCCACGGTCAGGGTGACGTCGGTCGGCTCGTCGACCGTGCGGACCAGCAACCGGACGGAGGTCGTGTCCGGCGCCGGGGCAGTGCCCATGACGCGGTCGACGCCGTCGGGGCCGGTGAGGACCGCCGTCACGTCACGGGGTTCGTCGCTGGTCGCGCCGGCGGTCTGGCCGTCGCGTTCGCCGGTGGTCTGGCCGTCGGGTTCCCCGTCGAAGAGCAGGCGCACGCTCTGCACGGCGACGCCGTCGCGCACCGTCTTCAGTGGTTCCGGGATGACCCGCACCCGGAGGTTGCCCACGGTCGCGGCGGCCACGGTGGCGCGGTCGAGGAGCCCGTCACGGGCCTCCAGGTGGGACCAGGGCTGTGCGGAGACGAGGGCTGGTTCGGTCATCGGAGCTGGGGTTCCTTCGGTGGTCGGGAGGAGGATTCGGGTGGTCGGGCTCACGCCGTGGGTGTCAGGCGGTCGGGCTCACGCCGTCGGGTTCAGCCCGCGGGCGAAGAACCGTTGGAACGCGAAGAACACGATGACGGTCGGCAGGGACGCGACGAGCGCCCCGGCCAGCGCGACCGGCGGCCCGTACGTGGAGTAGTTGCCGGTGAGGTCGGCGAGCGTGGCCATCACCGGCCGGATGTTCGGGCTCGACGAGAGCGTCAGGCCGAACAGCAGGTCGTTCCAGATCCAGGTGAACTGGAAGACGAACGCCGCCAGGAGCGCGCTCGTCGAGAGCGGCAGGTGGACCTGGAAGAACATCCGGACCCACCCGGCACCATCGAGCGAGGCGGCCTCGCGGACCTCGTTCGGCAGCCCGGACATGTGCCCGCGGACGACGAAGAACGCGAACGGGATCGTCAGCGCGACGTAGACCAGGAGCATGCCGTACTGCGTGTCGAACAGCGACGTGGCCGCGAACCCGGTGAACAGCGGGGACAGGAAGGCCTGCAGGGGCAGGATCGTCCCGATGTAGATCACCCAGAACCAGAAGGTCGGGCGCTTGACCGGCATGATCGTGACGGCGAACGAGGCGAGCGCGGCGATGAGCACCGCGGCCCCGGCTCCGACCACGGAGTAGAGCAGGCTGTTCAGCATGCCCTGGCCGACGTTGGCGTTCCGGAACGCGATGCCGATGTTGTCGAAGAGGGACCACGAGGTCGGCCACCACGACGGCGTGCCCGAGTAGTCCGCGCCCTTGGTGAAGGCGTTGACGACGAGCAGGTACGACGGGATGAGCCAGATCAGGGACACGACGATGAGCACGGCCGCGAGGACGCGACGGGAGGTCTTGGTCATCTGCGGTCTCCTGCTAGTCGGTGGGTCGGAGTTGCCGGCGGAGGTACGCCCACGAGGCGACGACGACCACGACGGTGAGGAACACGGCGACTGCTGCACCCGAGCCGTACCGGGAGAGCGTGAACGTCTCGCGGTACATGGTGAGCGCGAGGGTCTCGGACGCGGTGCCCGGACCGCCGTTCGTCAGCAGCAGCACCTGGTCGAAGACCTTCAGGCTGCCGACGATCGAGATGCCCACGACGACGACGGTCATCGGGCGCAGCTGCGGGAAGGTCACGGACCAGAACAACCGCCAGCCGGAGGCGCCGTCGATCTGGGCGGCCTCGAGCGTGTTCGGCGGGATCGACTGCAGCCCCACGAGGAACAGGATCACGCAGGCGCCCGTGGCCTGCCAGGTCGTCGCGATGATCATCATCACCGTGTTGAGCGGCCACTGCAGCAGCCACTGCGACACCAGGGGACCGAGGCCCATCGCCCGCAGCAGCGTGTCCAGGCCGCCGTCCGTGGAGAGCATGAAGGTCCAGACCACGGCGGTCGCCGACCCGGAGATGGCGTACGGCAGGACGATGGCGAAGCGTGCGAGTGCGCCGAGCTTGAGCTTCCAGGTGCCGACAGCGATCGCGAGTCCGATGCCGACGGGCAACAGGAGTGTGCCGACCACCCACAGGAAGGTGTTGAGCACCGACTGGCCGAACGCCGGGTCGGCGAACATCGCTCGGTAGTTCCCCAACCCGACCCAGCTCCGGGTGAAGCCGTTGTCGTTGAAGAAGCTGCGGTAGATCGTGAACAGGAACGGAGCGACGAGCAGCGCGAGCACGAGCAGGACCGACGGGGCGAGGAACGCGCCACCGGTCAGCCGGACGCGGAGCGGCACACGGTGGCCCGGCGCGGCCCGGGGCGGACGCGCTGCCGGTGCCTGCGGGTCGACCGCCGCCTCGGGGACGGGAGGTTGCGTGAGTGTCATGCGGCGTTCCAGGTCTTCCACTCGGTCCGGGCGCGGTTCTCCATGGAGCGGAGGGTGGCGGCCCCGTTCGCCTTCGACGGGTTCACCATGAACGCGCCGAGGTCCTGCACGTTGCCCTCGACCAACGGGGTGGGCGACGCCTCCCAGTAGCGCGTCAGCTCGACGGGTCGCACGCGGGCGACGTCCTTCGCGAGGTCCTTGACGAGGTTCGACTTCGGCAGCGCGTGCGGGTTCGGACTCGTGTCGCCGAGGAACCCGACCCACGCGGTCTGCACGTCGGTGGCGAGCCAGTTCTTCGCGACGTCGACGGCTGCACGGTGTCGATGCGCCTTGACCGGCACGGACAGCGAACCACTCTCCACGATGACGGCCGGTTCCGCGTCGCCACGGGGCGGGACGCGGAAGAAGCCGATGTCGTCGTCGGTCAGCCCGGCGGCGAGCAGGGTGTTCGCGAACCAGGTGCCGTAGAGCATCATGCCGAACTTCCCTTTCCCGACGAGTCCGGGGAGGTCGTTCGAGGTGACGTCCGGCGCGGAGAAGAAGCCGTCCGCGTACATCCCCGACCAGAGGTCCATGGCCTCGGTGGCCTGGTCCGCGGTGTAGCTCGCCTTGTTCGTCGTGACCGCCTGGTAGTACGCGGGATCGGTCGAGGCGAGCAGCTGCATGAACCAGATCTCGGCCTCCCACGTCGTGGCACCCGGCGAGAGGAACGGCGTGATGCCCGCGTCCTTGAGCTTCTGCGCGGCGTCCATGACCTCGTCGAACGTGGTCGGTTCGGCGATGTCGTGCTCGGCGAAGGCCTTCTTGCTGTAGAAGACCGCGTAGTAGCTCTTGTAGAGCGGGACGCCGTACGGCTTCCCGCGGTAGCTGAACGACTCGCGTTGCGCCGGGTCGACCCAGCCGCGCTCGGTGACGTCGTCCCAGACGTCGCTGAGGTCGGTGAGGATGTCGGCGCGGGCGATGTCCTGCAACCGGTAGCCGTTGGTCCACTTGATGAGGTCCGTCGTGCTGTTCGTCTGCGCCGTCATCCGGATGATCTGTCCGTAGTTGGCGACGCTGGCCACTGATCGGGACGTGATCTCGTACCCGATGCGCTTCGCGAGCACGGCGGACGCGGCCGCGTAGCCGGGGCCCCACGTCGGGTTGTCGCTGTTCAGGGTCACGGTGCCCGGGGCCGAGGGGAGCGTGTCGGACCCACGGGCGCACGACGCCAGTGCCATGGCGAGGAGACCGCCGCCGCCGAGGGCGAGGGCGGTCCGGCGGGTCACTCCGGGCCCGCTGGAGAACGGATGAGGCATCGGGCGTTCCATTCGACGGTGAATTGATAACGTTACCAAGGGGAGCATACACGGCGGCGGTCCGGCCGCAAGTGGAGCGTCGGGTATACATGGGACCCATGCAGGCAACCGCGGGATCGGGACCGGAGCGGAAGCCCGCGATGACCGTGAAGGACATCGCCCGGGTCGCCGAGGTCAGTCCGATGACCGTCTCTCGGGTGCTCTCCGGAGGCAAGAACGTACGACCGGCACTGCGCGAACACGTCGAACGCGTGATCGCCGAGGTCGGCTACCACCGCAACGAGAACGCCCGCAGCCTGCGACCCGGGCAGCGGTCCGGCCTGGTCGGCGTGATGATCACGAACATCGGCAACCCGTACTACGCAGGCGTCGTGCAGGGCATCGAACAGGTGGTCGCTGCGACCGGGCGCCGGATCCTCGTCGGCACCACGAACGAGGACGGGGACCTCGAGCGCCAGCTGCTCTCCGACTTCCTCGGTCGCCAGGTCGAGGGACTCATCGTCGTGCCGGTGGGGCAGGACGGCGAGCGCTTCACCGCGGCACGTCTGCACGACGCGCCGCTCGTCCTCGCCTCGCGCACGGTCGAGGACGCACCAGCGGACGCAGTCCTCATCGACGACGTCCACGGCGCCCGCGAGGCGACCTCGATCATGCTCGACGAGGGGCACCGCCGGATCGCCTTCCTCGGCAACAAGGTCACCGTGTCCACCGGGCAGCGTCGCCTGGCCGGGTTCCGGAGCGCCTTCGCCGCGAGCGGGACCGACCCGGACGAGCGGTTGATCGTGCTCGAGCTCCAGGACGCCGACGCGGCCGAGCGGGCGATGCGGGAGCTCCTGGTGCTCCCCGATCCGCCGACCGCGGTCTTCGCCGCGAACAACCGGATCAGCGTCGGGGCCATCCGCGCGATCGCGCGGGGCACCGCCGACGGATCGGTCACCGCGCCGCCGCGGCTGTTCGCGTTCGACTC
This sequence comes from Curtobacterium sp. SL109, assembly GCF_026672405.1. Lineage (NCBI taxonomy): Bacteria > Bacillati > Actinomycetota > Actinomycetes > Micrococcales > Microbacteriaceae > Curtobacterium > Curtobacterium sp. SL109. The sequence goes on along the minus strand of NZ_JAPPRB010000002.1, from coordinate 3,652,930 downwards.
GTTCGACTTCGCCGACATGGCGCCGATCCCGCTGTCGGTGATCGACCACGACCCCGCCGAGCTCGGCCGCGTGGCCGCCAGGATGCTGCTGTCACGTCTCGACGGGTCTGCCGACGGCCAGCCGCCGCGGCTCGTCGAGCTCCCGGTGCACATCGTCCACCACTGAGACGGTCGGCCTGCTCGGTCGGCCGGTCCACTCGGCCTGGAGGCTCGGCTTGCGTCCGCGCGCAGGTTCAGCGGTAGTGTTGGTAACGTTATCAGCGCGAAAGGGGTCCCATGACCGCCTCCCTGCCCGCAGGCGTGACCGCCGGCCAGTACGACAAGGCCCCCGTCATCGACCTCCCGCCCGGCCACGACGTCTGGGCTGCCGAGCGCACCTGGCAGCAGCTCGCGTCGCGGCTCGACGGCCCCGGTCCCCGGACGATGGCCGTGGACACCTACCCCGGCAGCGACCTCGACGGGCTCCGCCGCGAACTCACCGCCGCAGCACCGGACGCCCTCGTCATCGACGTCGAGGACGCAGCTGCCCTGCCCGCCGCCGAGATCGAGGACCGCATCGCCGCGAACCTCACCGACGACCGGGTGTTCGGCGTGCTCGGGCACCAGGTGCTCAGCGACCTCTACGACCAGGAGCGCCTCGAGCAGGTCGCCGAGCGCGTCCGGTCGGCCGGGGGCGCCGTGGTGGTCATCGGCTGGGGTGCCACCCTCGTCCCCACGACGTTCGACACGGTGGTGCTTGCCGACCTCGCCCGCTGGGAGATCCAACGCCGACAGCGAGCAGGTGCCCCGAACTGGCGCGCCGACAACGGCGACGAGGACCAGCTCCGCAAGGTCAAGCGCGGGTACTTCGTCGAGTGGCGGATCGCCGACCGGCACAAGCGCACGTTGTTCGACCGCATCGACCTGGTCCTCGACGGCAACGGGTCGATGGCCGACGCCAAGCTGATCGGGGCCGACACGTTCCGCGCCGGCCTCGAGCTCGCGAGCCGTCGACCATTCCGTGTCGTCCCGTTCTTCGACCCAGGGGTGTGGGGCGGCCAGTGGATGAAGGAGGTCCTCGAGGTCGGGGACGCCGACAACTACGCGTGGTGCTTCGACTGCGTGCCGGAGGAGAACAGCCTGCTCTTCCGCGTCGACGACACGGTCGTCGAGCTCCCGGCGCTCGACCTCGTGTTCCGACACCCGCGCGAGCTCCTCGGTGCCAGGACCTTCGCCCGCTTCGGTGCCGAGTTCCCGATCCGCTTCGACTTCCTCGACACGATGTCCGGCGGCAACCTCTCCCTGCAGGTCCACCCACTGACGGACTACATGCAGAACGTGTTCGGGATGCCCTACACGCAGGACGAGAGCTACTACATGCTCGACGCCGCCGAGGACGCCGTCGTCTACCTCGGGGTCCGCGACGACGCCGACCCGGAGGCCATGCGGTCAGCGCTCCGGACGGCGTCGGACGGCCAGGAGCCCTTCCCGGCCGACCGGTTCGTGAACACCTTCCCGGCGAAGAAGCACGACCACTTCCTCATCCCGGCCGGCACCGTGCACTGTTCCGGCGCCGACTCGATGGTCCTGGAGATCTCCGCGACGCCGTACATCTTCACGTTCAAGATGTGGGACTGGGGCCGGGTGGGTCTGGACGGCGTGCCACGACCGGTCCACCTCGACCACGCCTTCGCGAACATCCAGTGGGACCGCCGCACCGACTTCGCGCGGGACGAACTCGTCAACCAGGTGACCGAGGTGGCACGTGGTGAGGGCTGGGTCGAGGAACGCACCGGCCTGCACGAGCTCGAGTTCATCGAGGTCCGTCGACACTGGTTCGACGGCGTCGTGCTGCACGACACGGACGGCACCGTCAACGTGCTGAACCTCGTCGAGGGCGCCGAGGCCGTCGTCGAGAGCCCGGACGACGCCTTCGAACCGTTCGTCGTGCACTACGCCGAGACCTTCATCGTCCCCGCGAGTGTGGGTCGCTACACGATCCGACCCTGCGGTGCCGGGGCCGGCCAGCGGCTCGGCACCGTGAAGGCGTCCGTCCGGGGGACCGGACTCAGCGACTGAGGTCCGGGTGCCGCTGCCACACGACGGCGGCACCCGACAGCGGTGCTCGGGTGCCGAGCGCCGCGGGGGCGACCACGGCGTCGTCGGTCGCCCGTCCGAGACCCGCCCGGATCGCCGGCGCGACGACTTCCCACGCCCGCGCGATCGAACCGCCGACCACGATCCGCTCGGCGCGGAAGCGATCCACCCAGGGCCGGAGTGCGACCCCGAGCGCTGACGCCGCCGTGTCGAGCACCTCGCGGGCGATGTCGTCCCCGGCTCGGGCCAGGGCGCAGATCTCCTCCACCGAGCTCGTCCGTCCGGAGCGTCGCAGCTGGTCGCGACGGAGTGCGGGGGAGGAGAACGTGTCCTCGAGTGGACGGCCGTCGATCGTCAGCCGGTGGACCTCGCCCTCCTCGGGCACGGTCTCGCCGGTGCTGACCTCGACGCCGTCGACGAGGAACGCCGAGCCGACGCCGGTCCCCAGCGTGATGCAGATCGTCCGGTGGGCGCGTGCACCGGCACCGGCCGCCCACTCGCCGATGCCGTATGCGACGGCGTCGTTGCAGAACCGCACTGCGTCCGGTCCGACCTCGAGCCGCTCGGCGAGGGCGCCGCGCAGGTCGATGCCCGCCAGTGACCGGAACTTGTCGACGCCGGCGAAGGTCCCGGTGCCGGCTCGGTAGTCGAACGGGCCGGGCATCGCGACCGCCCATCCGCGCACCGGTCGCCTCGTCGTGAGTTCCCGTGCTGGACCGGTGAGCTGCTCGAGCAGGACGCCGAGCGGCGCGTGCGGATCGATCGCCGCGCCCCGTTCGACCAGCACGTCGCCGGGGTCCGTCGGGTCGACGAGCGCAGCAGTGACGTGGCTCCCGCCGACGTCCAGGACGCCGACGGGAGCCCGTTCGGTCTGGTCCGTGCTCAACTGACCTCACCGAGTCGGTCGGACGACCAGCCGAGCGCGGCGAAGACCTGGATCATCGCGGCTTGGTCGAGCGTCGCAGCGGGGCGGTCCCAGTCAGGGTCGCCGCCTCCGCTCGGCTGGAAGTGGAACAGCCCGCTCGCCGGGTCGCGGTTGTCCCGCCAGGTCGCGGTGGCCCACTGCTCGGCGGCTGCGCGGTAGGACGGGTCGTGCTGGACGGAGTCGAGCAGCAGCAGGTCCTTGATGTAGAACGCGTTGAACACGGCGGGCTGCTGCTGCAGGCGGTTCTCCGCGGTCCAGTACCGCAGCGACGCCGTGGCCGCGTTCGTCGCCTGTCGCAGGTACTTCGGGTCCTCCGTCGCGCGGTAGAGGATGGTGGCCGTGCCGATCATCGCGCCCGAGTTGTACGTCCACAGGGTCGGGTCGACCGTGCCGTCGTCACTGATGCTGTTCCGGTAGAGACCGGCGGACTCCTTGAGGCACCGGTTGTTCCAGTCGTACAGCTTCGTGCTCCAACGCAGGTAGGACGAGGTGCCCGTCTCCTCGTACAGGTGCGCCGCGAGCTGTGCGGTGAGCCCCGTGACGTTGGCAGCGCGGGTGGTGTTGTCCGGGCGGTCGATCCAGTCGGAGCCGCCCGGGCAGGTCAGGGTGGTGTCGGGGTTCCAGCTCCGCACGGCCACGTCGAAGGCGGCCTCGGCGTGGTCGAGGGCGGCCGGGTCGTCGGTCGCCTGGAACTGACTGACGAACGACAGGCCGACCACGGCGTTGTCGTCGTAGTAGACGTCGCCGCCGGTGCCGAGCGGCGCGGGCAGGTAGGACTCGTACCCGGGTCGGCCCCCGGGAGCGACCGCGTGGTATCGCTCGAAGCCGTCGACGCGTGCAGCAGCGGCGTGGGCGTACGCGGGCCCGACGCCGTCGACGCCCTGCAGATCGAGGGTCGCCTGGGTCGCTTCGCGGTACTCCCAGAGGTACGAGTACGGGTTGCCGGTGGTCGTGTCGGTGTTCTCCCGGTACAGGCCGTGTCCCGCCGAACCGGTGTACAGGGCGTCCTGCATGGCGTCGTAGGTCGCACTGGCGCGCTGCTGCCACACGGCGTCGGGTGATCCCGTCACTGCCTGGGCGGCCTGCGGTGCACCGGACACGGCGACACCGAGGACGATCGCGGCCGCGGTGACCTGTGCGCCGCGGACGGTTGCGCTTCGAGTCGAACTGAGCATCGTTGCTCTCCTTCGCATTGGTATCGTTACCATAAGCGTCTCGGGACCCGGTGACAAGCGCACTGTCCGAGGCGGACGGAGGGCGAGCCTCCCGTCAGCGTGCTGCGTCGGCGGCCGACCGCAGCGTCCGCTCGGCGTCGTCGAGGTAGTCGGTCAGCAGTGCGGACGCCGCCGATCGGTCGTCGGCGCGCAGCGCGTCGACGATCGCCTCGTTCCGCTCGACGAACCCGGCGTGGAAGGACCCGGGGTCGTCCGTGGTGAGGAACGCGAGCCGCATCTCGGCGAGCAGACCGTCCATCAGACCCCAGATCCGTTCGCTCGGGACAGCTCGGACGAGTGCCGCGTGGAAGCGGATGTCGGCGGTGCCGACGGCACGCCAGTCGCCGGCGGCAGCAGCGGCGCGCGCCTCGGACACGGCGGACGAGGCGTCGGCGAGGGCGGGGGAGGACGGCGTGCACGCCCAGATGGCAGCCGATTCGAGCACGCGGCGGGCGGCGTAGAGGTCGACGACGTCGGCGGCCGAGAGTCGGCGGACGAACACCCCGCGGTTGAAGACGTGCTCGACGAGTCGGTCGCGGGCGAGGAGTCGGAAGGCCTCGCGCAGCGTGTTCCGGGAGACCCCGAGCTGGTCGCTCAGGCGTTCCTCGGACAGCTGCGCGCCCGGGGCGAAGTCGCCGGACGCGATCATCGTGCGCAGCCGGGTCGCGGAGGACTCGGCGCCGCTGACGGTTCGGTTCATGCCCCGATCCTGACACGGGCGGGGGACAACTCCTCCACAGGCAGCGTGTGTGACCGCCGTGTTACAAGTCGCGGAAGGGTCTTGTGATTGTTGAACAATGCAGTCCAGACTGTCCCGCATGTTCGTCCTCATCGGCGTCGCCGTCGTCATCGTCGGCTTCGCACTGCGCGTCAACGCGCTGCTCGTCGTCACCGTCGCGGGGATCGTCACCGCGGCCATCGGCGGGATCGGTCCCGTCGGCATCCTCACCGCGTTCGGCGACGGCTTCGCCTCCAGTCGCAGCGTCACGACCTTCGCGCTCGTGCTGCCGGTCATCGGTCTGATCGAGCGCTACGGCCTGCAGGACCAGGCCAAGCGACTCATCGCGAAGCTCGACAAGCTGACCACCGGGCGCCTGCTCGCCGGGTACCTCGCGATCCGGCAGGTCACCGCCGCCGTCGGCCTGACGAGCATCGGTGGCCCGGCGCAGACGGTGCGCCCGCTCGTGTACCCGATGGCCGAGGGCGCCGCCATCAAGAAGTACGGCAGCGTGGACGACCCGATGCGCGAGAAGATCAAGGGCTTCTCCGCGTCCTCGGACACCGTCGGCGTGTTCTTCGGTGAGGACGTCTTCGTCGCGGTCGGCTCGATCCTCCTCATCACCACCTTCGTCGACGCGACCTACGACCTGGCACTCGAGCCGATCGACCTCGCGCTCTGGGCGATCCCGACGGGCATCGCCGCGCTGCTGGTGCACGGCATCCGGCTGCTGCTCTTCGACCGCAAGCTCGACCGGATGGCGGCGGACATGCGCGGCGCCTCGACCACCACGGGGGTGGCAGCGTGATCACCAGCGAATGGCTCTACTGGCTCATCGGCGCGTTCTTCATCGCGGTCGCGGTGCTCATCGTCACGGACCGGGAGCACGCCAAGCGCCTCGGCAACGCGGCCTTCTGGGGCATCCTCGGCATCTCCTTCTTCTACGGCACCTTCGTCGCCGCCAAGACGGCACCCTCGTGGGTCCTCGGCATCGCGGTCCTGGTGATGGTGGCGCTGGCCGGCCTCGGCTTCACCGGCACCACGGCCAGGGGTGGTCGGCCGAGCCGCACCCGCGTGGCGAGCATCCCGGGTGCGGGCGTCGGCGCGGAGACCGGTCCGGCGGAACCCACCGGGGCCATGGCCCGGCAGTCGAGCGACAGCACGAGCGTGCTCGCGACGACGTCGCCTGAGGAACGTGCGTCCTTCGCGACGCGCTTCGGCAACCGGCTCTTCATCCCCGCACTGGTCGTCCCGGTGGTCGCCGTCCTGGTCGCCACGCTCGGCCCGCTCGTCACGATCGGTGGCACGCCGTTGCTCGCCGAGGGCAGTGCGACCCTGACCGGACTCGGCATCGGATCGGTCCTGGCCGTGGTCGTGGCGGTGTTCGTCCTGCGCCCGCCGAAGATCGCCACACCGATCCGCGAGGGCGGCCGACTCCTGCAGGCCATCGGCTGGGCAGCGCTGCTCCCGCAGATGCTCTCCACGCTCGGCATCGTGTTCACGCAGGCCGGGGTCGGCGACGCGGTCGGCACCATCATCAAGACGATCCTGCCGAGCGGTTCGCTGCTCGCCGCGGTCGTCGTCTACTGCCTCGGCATGGCGCTGTTCACCGTCATCATGGGCAACGCGTTCGCCGCGTTCCCGATCATGACCGCCGCGATCGGCTGGCCGGTCCTGGTGCAGGGCTTCGACGGCAACCCGGCGGCCATCTTCGCGATCGGCATGCTCGCCGGCTTCTGCGGCACCCTCGTCACCCCGATGGCGGCGAACTTCAACCTCGTCCCCGCCGCGCTGCTCGAGATGCGGGACAAGTACGGCCCGATCAAGGCCCAGATCCCGACCGCCGCCATCCTGCTCGTCGTCAACATGGGAGTCATGTACGTTGTCGCCTTCTGACCCCACCCGGGCCGCCTGGGCCGCGGACTTCGCCGCCGTGGCCGCGGACAACATCACCCGCGAGTACCCCTACGCGTCGCAGCACACCACGTCCGGCCCGGACGACCGGGCCCTGCCGGTCGAGCTGCACCCGGCCTTCGCCACCTCCTACGACTGGCACTCGTCGGTGCACATGCACTGGCTCGCCGCCCGCTTGGTCGCGTTCGGCCTGCCGGCCAGCCAGGAGGCCCCGATCACCACGATCCTGCAGGCCCACCTGACCGCGGACCACCTGGCGACCGAGGCGGCCTACCTCCGCAGCGCGTCGCACTTCGAGCGCCCCTACGGGTGGGCCTGGGTCATGCGCCTGGCGGCGGAGGTCACGTCGTCGCCGGTGCCCGCCATCCGTGCGCTCGGGCCCGGGTTCGTGCCGGTGGTCGACGCCGTCGAGGACCTCGTCACCCGCTGGGTCGACGGTGCGGCGCACCCCGTCCGGCACGGGGTGCACTCGAACTCCGCGTTCGGGCTGCAGCTCGTGCTCGAGGCCGCCCGGTCGCTCGGGCGGGACGACCTCGCCGCGACGTGCGAGCGCGCTGCGCGTGACTGGTTCGGCGCGGACACCGCGTGGCCCTTCGCGTGGGAGCGCAGCGGGCACGACTTCCTCTCGGCGGGCCTGGCCGAGGCCGACCTCATGCGCGCGGTCCTGCCCCCGGCGGAGTTCGCCCCGTGGGTCCGTGCCTTCTGCTCCGATGTGCGCGCCGGCGACGACGTCCTGCAGTCGACGGTGGTCCGCGACGAGAACGACCCGCAGCAGGTGCATCTGTTCGGGCTCGACCTGTCCCGTGCCGGCGCTGCCCGTCGGGTCGCGGACGCCCTGCGTGCTGCGGGTACGTCGACCGACGACCTCGCGGACCTGCTCGACGACGCGGCGGAGCGGCTGCTCGTGTCCGGGCTCGCCGCGAGCGTCGGCGAGGAGTACTACTCGACGCACTGGTTGGCGAGCTTCGCCTGGGACGCGATGGAGGCCCGCGAACACTCCCTGCGGTGACGGCTGTTCCTCTGGTGTTTGCAGAGACAACATCGGCTGTCAAGCCCCTGCGCTCGTTGTCGTGAACAACTACGTTCTGTGGACAGCCGAGATCCGGCTCGACACCGCAGGGATCCGGTGTCGATCGTCACGTCAGGGAGTGACAGCCATGCAGAAACGAACCACCACCAGAGCGACACTCGCCGCTGTCGTCCTCGGCGCAGCGATCGTCGCCGTCCCGCTCGGATCGACGTCCGTCGCGGAGGCCGGCACCCCGGCACCCGTCGGTGACGTCGGGCCCTTCAAGCAGACGTTCCGCGAGGACTTCAGCACCGCGGCCGCGGCGAACGGCCAGTTCGCCAGGACCTACGCGAACTCCTGGCAGCCCTACCCGGACGGCACCTCCGGGATCTACTCCTCCAGCACGCAGGTCAGCGCCCGCGACGGCTACATGGACGTCAAGCTCGACGGCGCGCGCGGGGCCGCCGGGACCTTCGGCACGCCGAACGGTGCCTGGTCGCACGTCGGCGGGAAGTTCTCGGTCCGGGCGAAGGCCGAGGGCGGGACGGGCAACGGTGCGGCCTTCATGCTGTGGCCGTCGTCGAACGTCTGGTCCGACGGCGAGATCGACTACCCGGAGGGCAACTTCGAGAGCACGCCGATGGCGTTCCAGCACTCGATGACGCCGGGATGGGAAGCCCACTCGACGAGCATCAGCACCGGGGTGTCCTGGCGCCAGTGGCACACCTACTCGGTCGAGTGGATCCCCGGGAAGTCCGTGACCTACCTGGTCGACGGCAGGGTCATCCGGACCGTGACGGTGGACGTGCCGACGACGCCGCACCGGTACATGTTCCAGGTCGGGAACTGGGGCGGCAACGGACACCTCGACATCGACTGGGTCAGCACGTACGCCTACGTCGGCTGATCCGGGTCACACGACCCGGAAGCGGACCGTGTCGCCCGGCCGGAGCTGGGCGGCACGGTCGACCGATGCGGGTGTGAGGACGGCGACGACCGGGTACCCGCCGGTCACGGGGTGGTCGGCGAGGAACAGCACGGGGAAGCCGTCCGGCGGCACCTGGAGCGATCCGGTCTCGACGCCCTCGCTCGGGAGCTCGTGCGTGACTGCGCGGACGAGGGGCTCCGCCGCGGTGGTCCGGACGCCGACACGGTCGCTGTCCGGGCTCACGCGGTGGTCCTGCCCCGTCAGGGTCGTCCGCCACGCAGGTGTGAACCAGTCGTCACGCGGACCCGGGACGACGTCGAGCACGACGGACTCCCACGGCCAGGGCTCGAGCGGCGGCGCGACGGCGTCGACCACGGGCCAGCCGTCGGCCTCGGTGCCGATCGGGAGCGCATCGCCGGCCTGCAGCGGAGCGGGACCGAGCTGCGCGAGCGAGTCCCACGACCGGCTGTCGAGCACCGGCTCGACGGCGAACCCGCCACGGACGGCGACGTACGAGCGCAGGCCGGTGTCGGGGACGCCGAGGTGCACGGTGTCGCCGGGACCGAGCAGCAGGACCTCGTTCGCGGCCGCGCCGTGAACGCTGCCGTCAGCCCGCTCGACCTCGACCGCGCAGGCCGCTCCGGTGACGGCGGCGACCACGTGCGCGTCGGATCGGAGCGAGACGGAGCCGAGCAGGGCCTCCAGGACGGCTGCGCCGGGACGGTTGCCGACCATCCGGTTGGCGAGCGCCGCGGAACCTCGGTCGGCTGCGCCGGCCGCGCCGAGTCCCATGTCGCTGAAGCCCGGGCGGCCGAGGTCCTGGGTCGTGACGCCGAAGCCGATGCGCTCGACGGTGAGCGTGTTCACGTGCCACTCGTGTCGACGAAGCGGATGCGTGTGCCGGCGGGTGCGAGCGCCGGTGGGTCGCGGTCGAGTGACCACATCGGGACGTCGGTGCGCCCGATGAGCTGCCAGCCGCCGGGGGAGGTGCGCGGGTAGACGGCGCTGAACTCCCCGGCGAGGGCGACGGCGCCGCTCGGGACGGCGGTGCGTGCGGTGCTGCGGCGGGGCAGGTCCAGCGAGGGGGCGGTTCCGGTCAGGTAGCTGAAGCCGGGAGCGAAGCCGCAGAAGGCGCTCGTCCAGATCTGGCCGGTGTGCCAGGCGACGAGGTCGGCGGGGGTCATGCCGATGAGGTCGGCCACGGCGGTGAGGTCGTCGCCGTCGTACGTGACGGGGATCACGACGGCTGCGGCTGCGTCAGCGTCCGCGTCTGTGGCCGTCTCGGCTCGTGCTGCGGTGCTGGTGGCGGACGGCGTGATGCCTGCCAGGTCGGCGCGCAGGCGGGCGGCGTCCGTGCGGGTGCGGTCGTAGCGGAACAGGAGCGTGCGGGCGCCGGACACGACCTCGGTGACTCCGGGGGTCGGTGGCCGAGGCCGGCGCGGAAGGCGACCGTGTCCTGCAGGGTGTCGAAGGTGGCGAGCAGGGCGCTGCTGCCGGCGGGGCGGAGGTCGAGCGTCATGCGGGCGTCTGGTCTGTTGCCGCTCCAGGAACGGGCACGGGCACGGGCGCGGTTACGGCTCCGGCTCCGGCTCCGGCTCCGGTGAACGGGGCGATGGCGATGTCCTGCTCGGTCAGCAGCCGGCGGATCGCCCGGGCCATCGCGACGGCGTCGGGGGAGTCGCCGTGGACGCAGACCGAGTCCGCGCGGACGGAGACCTCGGACCCGTCGACGGCGGTCGCGACGCCCTCGGTCACCATGCGGAGGACGCGCTGGGCCACCTGCTCGGGATCGTGCAGGACGGACCCGGGCGTGCTCCGCGACACGAGGGAGCCGTCGGGTTCGTAGGCGCGGTCGGCGAAGGCCTCGCTGACGGCGCGGAGTCCGTGGCGCTCGGCTGCGCGCAGGAGCTCGGAGTCGGGCAGGGCGAGCACGGCGAGGGACGGGTCGACGTCGGCGATCGCGCGGACGACGGCCTCGGCCTGGACCGGGTCGGCGCAGGCGGTGTTGTAGAGCGCCCCGTGGGGCTTGACGTACGTGACCCGGGTGCCGGCGACGCGGGCGGTGGCGGTCATGGCGCCGAGTTGGTACACGACGTCGGCGTGGAGTTCGTCCGGCGTGACGTGCATCGGGCGCCGGCCGAAGCCCGCCAGGTCGCGGTGTGCGACGTGTGCACCGACGGCGACGCCGCGCTCGGCAGCGGCGCGGCAGGTGGCGAGCATGATCGTCGGGTCGCCGGCGTGGAAGCCGCAGGCGATGTTCGCGCTCGAGACGACGTCGAGCATCGCGCCGTCGTCACCCATGCTCCAGGCGCCGTAGCCCTCGCCGAGGTCGCTGTTGAGGTCGATCGTCGTCACGGGTGCTCCCTGTCGTCGCCGGGTTGTTCAACAATCTAGTCCGGGGACGGCGGGGAGGCCAGTGCGGGGCGGTGCGCGTCGGCAGCGCCGTGCCGGAGCTGCACCGCGACGGACGGGAGGCTCGGTGCCAGCTGGCACCGAGCCTCCCGTCCGGGACGCGGCTACTTCGTGAGCACCGCCGCGACCTCCGGGATGCGGTCGATGTACCCGCGCACCAGGTCGCGGGCGATCGTGACGCTGTCCACGAGGGGGTGCAGCGCGAAGGCCTTGAGCGCCTCGTCCTTCGACCCGGTCATGGCGGCGGCGATCGTGTGGCGCTCGACGGCCTTGACCTGGGACATCAGCCCGATCTGGTGCAGGTCTGGCTGGTCGGTGGACATCGGGTGGACGCCGTTCGCGTCGACCATCGTCGGGACCTCGACCACGGCGTCCCGGGGGAGCCCGGCGATCGTGCCGTTGTTCCGGACGTTGAGGATCATCGTCTGGCGCTCGTTGCGGCTGATCGCTGCCATGACCCCGAGGGCGACGCCCGCGTAGCCCTGGTGCGACGGGTCGGTCTCGCGCTCCTTGGCGTCGACCGGCTCGTCCTGCGTGCCGCCCTTCGCCTCGGCCATGTAGGACGCGCTGCGCCGGGCGACGGTCTCGCGCCACAGGTCGGCCACCCCGTCACCCGCGGCGGTGGCCCGGTCGTAGAAGGCGGACTGGCTCTCGGCGAGGAAGTCGCCGCGGGTCTTGCCGGAGCCGATGATCGAGCGCACGGCGTCGCGGTTGAAGTAGTAGTAGTACAGGTACTCGTTCGGGATGGCACCGAGGCTGCGGATCCAGTCGAGCCCGAAGACGTGGCCCTCCTCCATGGCACCGAGACGCCCGTCGTCCGCCATCAGCTCGGGGAGCACGTCGCGGCCGTCGTACATCACGCGGCGCATCCACCCGAGGTGGTTCAGGCCGACGTAGTCCATCTGGACCCGGGTGTGGTCGAGGCCGAGCATGCCGGCGACCCGGCGCCCGAGGCCCGAGGGGGTGTCGCAGATGCCGAGCACGCGGTCGCCGAGGACGGTCTGCATGGCCTCGGTGATGATGCCGGCGGGGTTCGTGAAGTTCATCACGTAGGCGTTGGGTGCGAGGTCGCGGATGACCTTCGCGGCCTCGACCATGACGGGGACGGTGCGGATGGCGTACGCGAGCCCGCCGGGGCCGGTGGTCTCCTGCCCGAGGACGTCGAGGTCGAGCGCGACGTGCTCGTCGCAGCGTCGTCCCTCGAGCCCGCCGACGCGGAGGGCGGCGAAGACGTAGTCACTGCCCTCGACCGCGCGGTGCAGGTCGGTCGTCGGCTTCAGGACCGGGGCGTCGGGGAAGTCGGCCGCGAGCTCGGTGAGGATCGCCACCATCGCGTGCAGGCGGACCTCGTCGACGTCGTACAGCGCGACCTCCTCGACCCGGGGGGAACCGGTGTCGCGCAGGAGTGCCTGGTAGACGTACGGCGTGCGGAACCCGCCGCCTCCGAGGATGCAGAGCTTCATGTGATGACGACCTCTCCGCCGGCGTTCCGGCTGTGTGCGAGTGTTTCGTCGGGGGCGCCGGTCGTCGTGATCAGCGTGTCGACGTCGGTGAGGGAGCAGAGCCGGAGGGCCCCGCTCCCCGGGAACTTGGTCTCGGACGCGAGCAGCACCACACGATCGGCGGCCGCGATCATGGACTGCTTGATGGGGGCCTCGACCGCCATGTTGTCCACCACGTGTCCGTTGGCGCGGACACCGGTGCAGGACAGGAACAGCAGGTCGGCGCTGACCTGCTCGAGCGCGGCCTCGGCGAGCGAACCGACGAGCGTGCGGTAGTTGCGTCGGACGACCCCGCCGAGCAGCACGAGCCGCACGGCCTCGTCGTCACGGAGCACGTCGAACACCGCGAGGTTCGTGGTGATGACGGTGATGTCCCGGCCGCGGAGCAGCTCGGCGATCTGCGGCGTGGTCGTGCCGATGTCGAGGATGACGACCTGGCCGTCGGTGACCATCGCGGCGGCGGCCTCGGCCATGCGGCGCTTGAGGTCGAGGTCACCGGCCTGCTCGAACGGGGTCTCGACGGCCTCGTCCGGGTCGGTGTCGTCCTGCGCCGTGGCTCGCGGGGGGAGGACCGCGCCACCCCACGTGCGGACGAGCTCGCCGTTGCGGTCGAGCATCTCGAGGTCGCGGCGGATCGTCGCCGGGCTGACCGCGAGGGCCTCTGCGAGTTCCTGCACGGAGGCAGCACCGTCAGCCCGGAGTGCCCGGATGATGCGGTTCTGTCGGTCGCGCAGGATCATGGCGTCACAGTAACGCAGTTCGAGCAGAAACAAGCAAGATCGCGCAAGCGGAAGCCGCACTCAAGCAGACTTAACAAATCTGGCGCAACCAGGTAACGTCCTCGCAACACGAAGCACGCAGGCTTGAGCACCACCACCGGATCCGTCCCAGGTCGAGCACACCTGCGCAGCACTGATCCGCGATGACGAGGAGACTGCCGTGACCGAGGCGCATGCCGAGCCACGACCCACCGGACACACCGGCGGGCAGGCCGACGAGACCACTCGCGGCACCCTCCTGTTCGCCGGGGACGTCTACTGCGACGTCGTCTTCTCCGGGGTCACTGCTCCCGAGCAGGGCGCCGAGGTGTTCGCCGAGGCATTCGCCATCACCCCGGGCGGCGTCGCGAACCGTGCGGTCGCCGCTGCCCGAGCCGGTGCCCCGACGATGCTCGCGAGCTGCCTGGGCGACGACGTCCTCGGCCGCCACGTGTACGACGTGCTGACCGCCGAGCCGTTCCTCGACACCTCCCTGCTCGAGCTGGTGCCCGGTCACCAGAGCGCCGTGTCCGTGGCACTCACCGGGCCCGACGACCGCAGCTTCATCACCTACGAGGAGCACCTCGGCCCGACCGTCGTGCCGGACGACATCGGCCCGGTGGCCGCGACGCACGTCGGCATCGCCAAGCCGCTGCCCGCCTGGGTCGCCCGGCTCCGCGCGGCCGGCACCACGGTCGTCGGCGGGGTCGGGTGGGACCACACCGGCGAGTGGAGCGGCGGGGTGCTCGACCGTCTGGCCGAGATCGACGTCTTCGTGCCGAACGACGTCGAGGCCATGCGGTACACCCGGACGGACTCGGCGCTCGCCGCGGCGAAGGTGCTCGCCGAGCGTGTGCCGCTCGCGGTCGTCACCCGTGGGCCCGACGGCGTCGTGGCGGTCGACTCCGCCAACGGCGTGGTCGTCACTGCCGACACGGTCCGTGTCGACGCCGTCGACCCGACCGGCGCCGGTGACGTGTTCGTGGCGTCGTTCATGGCCGGTGTGCACCACGGCTGGGACCTCGAGACGCGGCTGCGGTTCGCTGCCGCCAGCGCGGCCTTCGCCGTCACCGGACTCGGGGGAGCGGCGAGCGCGCCGCACCCGGACGAGCTCCGCGTCTTCCTCGACCAGCGCGCTGCCCCGGGCGACTGGTCCTTCCTCGCCGACGTCCCCAGCGCCGACAACTGACCCGAACACCCACCCCCTCGCAGAACTGGACCCACCATGAAGCACATCAGCAAGGCGTCGATGCTCATCGGCGTCGCAGCGGCGGTCGCCCTCGGCCTCACCGCCTGCACGCCCGGCGGGTCCGCCGCCCCAGCCGCCTCCCAGAGCCTCGGCCCGGTGTCGAAGGACGTGGGCTCGGCGAAGACCACGCTGACCGTCTGGGACCAGAACACGGACACCGGCATCAACGACGCGCAGCAGGTCCTCAACGACGCGTTCGAGAAGGCCCACCCGAACATCACGGTCAAGCGGGTCTCGCGCTCCTTCGCCGACCTGAAGACCACGCTGAAGCTCGCCCTCTCCGGGGACAACCCGCCGGACGTCGTGCAGGCGAACCAGGGCTACCCGGACATGGGCGCGTTCGTGAAGGCCGGGTTCCTGCGCCCCGTCGACGACTACGCCGAGCTCTACGGCTGGGACGACTACTACCCGTCGAGCCTGCTCAAGCTGAACTCGTTCTCCTCGGACGGGACGACCTGGCAGGGGGACCAGCTGTACGGCGTCTCGCAGACCGGTGAGCTGGTGGGCCTGTACTACAACAAGGAGGTCCTCAAGGCGGCGGGGACCGACAGCCCGCCCACCACCGTGGCCGAGCTGACCGAGGACATGCAGAAGGTCAAGGCCGCGGGCACCCTGCCGCTCAGCTACGGCGACGTCGAGAAGAGCCCCGGCATCCACCTCTACGGCCTGGTGCTCTCCGCCCTCGCCGGGCGCGAGTCCGTCAACGACCTGGTCGCCGGCAAGTCCGGCAGCTGGACCGGGGACGACGAGGTCGAGGCAGCCAGCACGATCAGCGGCTGGGTGAAGGACGGCTACGTCACCGAGGGCGCGAACGGCGTCTCCCGCGACGACGCCGTGAGCGCGTTCGGCTCGGGGAAGTCGGCCTTCCTCATCACGGGCACCTGGTACCAGGCCACCCTCGAGGCCGCCAGCAAGGCGAAGGACATCGGGTTCACGGCGCTCACGCCGACCGGGGCCTCGACCCCGGTGACGATGGGCGGCGAGGGCCTCGCCTGGGCCATCACGTCGAAGACGAAGAACGCGGACGCCGCAGCCGCGTACGTCGACTTCGTCACGAACGCGAAGGCCGCCACGACCCTGGTCGACCAAGGCAACCTGCCGACCGTGGTGCCGGACACCGACACCCCCGCCGAGGGCACGATCGCCGGTGACATCACGAGCAACTACAAGACGATCTCCAGCGCCAACGCCCTCACGCCGTACCTCGACTACGCCACCCCGACCTTCTACGACACCATCACCGCGGCCATGCAGGACCTCGTCGCGGGCAAGGCCACACCGGAGCAGTACACGAAGACGCTGCAGACCGACTACACCGGCTTCGTCAAGAAGTGAGGACCGCCTCGTGACCCAGTTGACCGGGACCCGGGCGGGTGCTGCGCCGAGCAGCGCCCGCCCGGCCCCCGCCGGCGCCGCCGCAGCCTGGTGCCGTACCTCTACGTCCTGCCGGCGTTCGTCGTGTTCGCGGTGTTCCTCGGGGTGCCGTTCCTGCAGAGCATCCAGTACTCGTTCTACGACTGGGACGGGCTCTCGCCAGCGACCTGGGCGGGCTTCGCCAACTACGCCGGCGTCGTGACCGACCCGCAGCTCCGCGCGTCGTTCGGGCACGCACTCGTGCTGATGGTGTTCTACGCTGCGATCCCCGTGGTGGTGGCGCTGTTCCTCACCGCGCTGATCTCCCGGGCGAACGGCCTGCGCGGGATGTCGTTCTTCCGCACGGTGCTGTTCCTGCCGCAGGTCATCGCCTCGGTCGTCGTCGCGACGATCTGGGTGTCGATCTACTCCGCCGACGGGCTGCTCAACGACGGCCTGCGCCTGGTCGGCCTCGGGCAGTTCGCCCAGGTCTGGCTCGGCGGGTACGACACGGCCCTGCCCGCGATCGGCTTCGTCGGCACGTGGCTGAACGTCGGCCTGTGCCTGGTGCTGTTCCTCTCCGGCGTGGGCAACATCCACCCGAGCTTGTTCGAGGCCGCCCGCATCGACGGTGCCGGTGCGGCGCGCGAGTTCTTCTCCATCACGTTGCCGTCGCTGCGCGGGCAGATCGCGGCGGCCCTGACGCTCACGGTCGTCTCGGCGCTGAAGACCTTCGACCTGGTCTACGTCACCACCAGCGGCGGACCCGGCAACTCGACGTCCGTCCCGGCGTTCGAGGCCTACAACCGGGCGTTCCAGACCGGGCAGGTCGGCTCGGCAGCGGCGGTCGCCGTCTCGCTCACCGTCGTCATCATGATCGTCACGGCCCTGATCGGTCGTCTGCAGCCGAAGGACGTCGCATGAGGCTCTCCGTCCGCGAGAAGACCGTCAACTACGTCATCCTGACGCTCTTCGCCCTGTTCGCGATCATCCCGCTCATCGGGGTGCTGCTGTCCTCGGTCACCCCGTCGGCGCAGAACTCGGGCGGGTTCAGCCTGCCGACGAAGATCGACCTCGGGAACTTCGGTGCCGCGTGGACGCAGGGGCACTTCGCCACCTACATGTTCTCCAGCGTCCTGGTCACCGTGTCGGTGGTCGTCCTGACCACGATCCTCGCCGTGTTCGCCGGCTTCGCGTTCGGCCGGCTCGACTTCTTCGGCTCCAACGTCCTGTTCTTCGTGATGCTCGCCGGCCTGATGCTCCCGGCCGAGGCCTTCATCATCCCGCTCTACTTCAACCTGCGGTCCGTCGGCCTCACCGACACCTACTCCAGTCTGGTCCTGCCGCAGACCGCGCAGTCCCTGGCCTTCGGCATCTTCTGGATGCGCAGCCAGTTCCGCAGCTTCCCCGGCGAGGTCATCGAGGCCGCCCGCCTCGACGGCGCCCGCGACGTCCGCCTGCTCTGGCAGGTCATGGTCCCCGCGGCGATCGCCCCGATCATGACGATGTCCCTGCTCATCACCATGTGGACGTGGAACGAGTTCCTGCTGCCCCTGGTGCTCATCACGAGCGAGGACCACCGCACGGCCCCCCTCGGCCTCGCGTTCTTCAAGGGCGCGCACCTGACGGACTACTCGTTGCTCTCCGCCGCCGGGGTGATCGTCGCCCTGCCGATCGTCGTCCTCTACTTCTTCCTGCAGAAGCGGTTCATCTCCGGCATGCTCGGCGGCTTCGCCGACCGGTGACCCCGGAACGGACGGGAGGCTCCCCACCAGCTGGTCAGGAGCCTCCCGTCCGTCGTCGGGTCGCGTCGGACGCGATCCGCTAGGAGAGCTCGATCGTGCTGCTGTAGATGCGCTTCACGCCGGGGGCAGCGAGGACCTGGCCGAGCGGGGAGGCGCCCTCGGGGGTGCCACGCCATGCGGCGTAGGCGTCGTGGTCGGCGGTGGTGGTCCAGTGCTCGACGACCACGAGGTGCGTGGGGTCGGCGTCGTCGACCAGGACCTCGAGCGACTCGCAGCCGTGGTGCTGGCGGGTCTGCGCGAGCGTCTCGCGGACCGTCGACTCGACCTCCTCGGGTGAGGCGTCGCTCCGGAGTTGAAGATCGAGGAGGACCGTCGTCGTCATGCTGCACCGTTTCTGTCGTTCTGGGACGCACGTCGGAGGACGCGCTTCCCCTCCAACTCTGCCCGTCCCGCCGGTGTTCCGTCCCAGGGGGTGTCCCGGTCGGTGTCGCGGTGTCGCGGTGTCGCGGTGTCGCGGTGTTGCGGGCGGGAGACGGCCTGAGCGACGAAGTCGTTGTCGTACGACCTCGACGATGTCGTGCCCGAGGTCGCCGGTGTCGGTGTGCGGGCGCGACGCGACACCGTCGGTGTCGTACGACCTCGACGGTGTCGTCCCGTGCGCGCTGCGGGGATGCGTGCGCATGGTCCGACACGGCGGGCGTGGATCGACTCGTGCGGTGTCGGAACCTGCGTGCGGCGGGGATGCGTCCGCGAGGTCCGACACGGCGGGCGTCGATCAACTCGTGCGATGTCGAGAGATGCGTCCGCATGTTCCGACCGGGGACACAGGACACGGGGATGCCGGGACACGGGGTCGGGGACGCGGGGGAGTTCGGTCGGGACGGTGACGGATCTGGTCGGGGGAACTCGGGGGACGCGAACCGGATCCGTCAGGCGGCGGGAGCGGAACCGTCAGACGGCGGCGGCAGCGAGCAGGGACTCCGCGTCGTGCCGGGCGGCGGCGACGGCAGCGGCGTCGAGACCGCAGGCACGGAGGCAGGTCGTGACGATCGCGTCGCGGTCCTCGTCCTCGACCCGACCGGCACGCCGGAGCTGGATGACGGTCTCGGCGAGCTGGATGAGCACGGCGCCGAGCTGCGTCGGGGTGAGTGCCACGTCGGGGGTGGCGGCGCGGGAGCCGAGTCGGCCGTAGGCGTCCTGCAGCTCCTGGCGCTCGACGCGGAACCCGTCGTACCGCTCGCCCTGCACCTCGGGCAGCAGGTACAGCGTCCCGATGTTGTGCGGGGTGCGCACGAGCGTGTCCACGTCGATGAGCACCAGCGCGGCGAGGGCACCCGCGGCGCTCGTCGACCCCGGCACGCGCTGCTCGAGGTCATGGACGACGTCGAGCGAGGGACGAACGGACGTCGTCAGCAGCTCGACGAGCATGTCGTCCTTGCCCGCGAAGTGGTAGTACAGCGACGCCTGCCGGACCCCGACGCGCTCGGCGATCGCGCGGGTCGAGGTCGCGCTGAACCCGTTCTCGACGAACAGCGCCGCCGCAGCGTCGAGGATCTGGTCGCGGGGGCTGAGCTCCGGGCTCGTGTCCGGCACGGCGCGGGGACGTCCGACGCGGGACGGTCGGTCGTCGGAGGGCATGGCCCCATCCTCCCAGGCCA
The DNA here is from genome assembly GCF_026672405.1 of Curtobacterium sp. SL109. Lineage (NCBI taxonomy): Bacteria > Bacillati > Actinomycetota > Actinomycetes > Micrococcales > Microbacteriaceae > Curtobacterium > Curtobacterium sp. SL109. The sequence continues at coordinate 3,633,469 of NZ_JAPPRB010000002.1, read as the reverse complement.
CCGTGCTCAGCCCTGCTCCCGGTAGGCACGCCAGCCGCCGTGGTGGGTGATGTCCTCGGCGCCGACGACCGCCAGGGGCTCGACGAGGAAGCCCGTGACGTCCGAGCCGTCCTCGAGCGTGACGGTGCCGATCGCCATCGGTGCGGGCAGTGCGGTGACGAAGGTCGCGAAGCCCGCGGCGGGCAGGCGCCAGACCTCACCGACGACCGAGCCGGCGGCGGGCCCACTGCCGGACCCGACCGGGCCCGCGCGGACCAGCCCCGGCTTCGGCGGCACCGTGTCGAGGGCGTACAGCCGGTAGTCGGAGGCGGTGCGGGCCTCCCGGACGAACGATCCGCCCGCCGCGACCAGCTGACCGTTCAGCGGCTGGTCGCGGAGGTGCGCTCCCACCACCAGCAGGTCGACCGTGGGGGCGAGGAACGCGGAGGCGAGCGCCGCGAGCCGGCGGTCCGTGAATGCGGGACCGGTCAGCATGACGCCGAACGGCAGCCCGTCGACGAAGCCCGCGGGCACCGCGAGCGAGGCCATGTCGAGCAGGTTCGCGAAGTTCGTGTACCGCCCCATCCGGCTGTTCGCACCGATCGGGTCCGCGGCGACCTCGGCGAGTGTCGGGTGCCAGGTGGTGGTCGGCGTCAGGAGCGCGGTCGTGCCCTCGAGCACCGCGCGACCCGCTGCCCCGAGGGCGTCGAGCCGGGCCATGTCGGCGAACAGCTCCGACGCGCTGGGTCGGGCCCCGCCGAGCACGATCGACGCGACGGACGGGTCGAGGTCCTCGCCGACGAGGTCCCGGTGCGCCTCGATGTGGGCGCCGACGGCCGCGTGCCGCTCGGCGACGAACGCCCCGTCGTAGAGCAGCGCCGCGGCGTCGAGGAGCGGGGCGATGTCGACCTCGACGACCTCGTGCCCGAGTGCGCGGAAGCGGTCGACGGCGGCGGCGAACGCGCTGGCCCACCCGTCCGCGAGCCCCTCGAGCTGGGACGGCAGCGGGACGGCGATGCGCGGGAGCGTCGGGAGTGCGGCGTGGGCGCGGTCCTCGCGGGCGAGCGGGTCGATGCCGTCCGGCCCGGTCATCAGCTCGGCGGCGGTCCTGGCGAGCCCGAGCGACGCTGCGAACACCGTGACGCAGTCCTGCGACCGGCACGCCGGCACGACGCCGGTGTTCGGCACGAGCCCCTTCGTCGGCTTGACCCCGACGAGGTTGCCGAGCGCTGCCGGCACCCGACCGGAGCCGGCGGTGTCGGTGCCGAGCGCGAAGTCGACGATCCCGAGCGCGACGGCCGTGGCGGACCCGCTCGACGAGCCGCCGGAGATCCTGGTCGGGTCCCAGGCGTTCCGGACGGCGCCGAAGGGGGAGCGGGTGCCGACCAGGCCGGTGGCGAACTGGTCGAGGTTCGTCTTGCCGACGACGACCGCACCGGCCGCCCGCAGTCGGGCGACCGCGGTGGCGTCGGCCGTGGGCTCGTACGCGTACGACCTGGCGCCGGCGGTCGTGGGCAGGCCGGCGACGTCGATGTTGTCCTTCACGGCGAAGAGCAGCCCGGCGAGGGGGAGCGACGGGTCGACGCGGGAGGCCTCGGCGAGCACGTCGGCGCGGTCGCGCAGGGTGATCCAGACCTCGGGGCGGTCGACCGCGGCGATCCGGTCGAAGGCATCGTGGACGCGGTCAGCCGCGGTGCTCACGGTGCCTGCAGCGGTCGCGCCGACACCGCTGACACCGCTGACACCGCTGACACCGCTGACGGCGCTCATGCCGGTGCCCCGATCGCGGCGAGGACCTGGCCCGGTGCGACCTGCTCGCCCGGTGTGACGTAGACCTCCAGGACGTGTCCGTCCACGGGTGCGTGCACCATCGACTCCATCTTCATCGCCTCCACGGCCAACAGCTTCTGTCCGGCGTCCACCCGGTCGCCCGGTCGGACGTCCACCTGCCACACCGTCGAGGTGAACGGTGCGGTGACGGCCGTCGACCCCTCGGGCACGGTCACCGCGTCGGGCACGACCACGGCCGGTTCGTCGCGGACGTCGAACTCGCCCGAGGCCCGCCACCGGTCCTTCTCCTCGCCGAACGCCCGGGCCTGCTGTGCCCGGAACGCCGCGATCGAGTCCGCGTTGTCCCCGAGGAACCGGTCGTACGACGCGATCGAGAACTCGCCGTCGACGGTCTCGAAGTCCCCGCGGCCGGCGTCGGTCTCGGCCCGCAGCTCGAGGAGCTCCTCGGCACCGACGGGGTACCACTCGATCCGGTCGAAGAACCGGAGCGCCCAGGGGTCCTCCTGGAACAGCCCGCCGCGGCGGAAGCGGTTCCAGATCTGCACGGTGCGGCCGACGAACTGGTAGCCGCCGGGGCCCTCCATCCCGTAGATGCAGAGGTACGCGCCACCGATGCCGACGGAGTTCTCGGCCGTCCAGGTGCGCGCCGGGTTGTACTTCGTGGTGACGAGTCGGTGCCGGGGGTCGAGCGGGGTGGCGACCGGGGCGCCGAGGTACACGTCGCCGAGGCCGAGCACCAGGTAGCTCGCGTCGAACACCGTGCGGAAGACGTCGTCCACGGAGTCCAACCCGTTGATGCGCCGGATGAACTCGATGTTCCAGGGCGTCCACGGGGCGTCGTTCCGGACGCCGTTCATGTACCGCTCGATCGCCAGCCGGGTCGCGGGGTCGTCCCACGACAGCGGCAGCTTCACGGTGCGCGACGGCACGACGAGCTGGTCCGTCGGCGGGATCTCGTCCTCGAGCTCGCGGAGCAGCCCGGCCACGTCGCGCGCCTTGAGCACGGACGCGTCGGTGTGCACCTGCAGCGAACGGATGCCCGGCGTGATGTCGAGGACGCCCTTCGGCGTGTGCTCCTGCAGCTTCGTCATGAGCGCGTGGACCCGCATCCGCAGCGCGATGTCGAGCGTCATGTCGCCGTACTCGACCAGGACGTTGTCGTCGCCGTCGCGGCGGTACGCCACGCTCGGTCGGGTCGGGGTCGCGTCCAGGCGCGCCAGCACCCCGTCGTCGCCGTCACCGCCGGTGCGCCCGTCGCGTCCCGTGCGCGGGACCGTCCTGGAGGCTCGGTTCGCGATGAGCGCGGCGGCGTCGGTCTCGCGGACGGGGACGAAACGGACGGTGTCGCCCGGGCGCAGCTGGCCCAGCTTCCACAGGTCGCCGCTGGCCACCACCGCGGGGCAGACGAACCCGCCGAGGGACGGCCCGTCCGGTCCGAGGATGATCGGGGTGTCGCCGGTGAAGTCGATCGCGCCGACCGCGTACGGGGTGTCGTGGATGTTCGAGGGGTGCAGGCCGGCCTCGCCGCCGTCCGTCCGCGCCCAGCCCGGCCGGGGGCCGATGAGCCGGACACCGGTCCGTGCGGAGTTGTGGTGCACCCCGTAGTCGGTGGCGTAGAACACGTCGAGGTCCGCCCGGGTGAAGAAGTCCGGTGCCGCGTGCGGGCCCTCGGTGACCGCGATCTCCCACGCGTCCGTCAGTGCCGTGCGGTGCTCGGCCTGGGTCGGGCCGCCGACGAGTCCGAGCCGCGTGCCAGCGGGGAAGGCCGGGTGCGGGGCGTCGGAGTCGGGGGAGCCGGGACGGAGCACGTCGCCGGCGAGCAGGGCCCGGCCCGCGTGGCCACCGAAGCCGCCCAGCGTGAACGTGGCCGCGGAGCCGAGGTAGGTCGGCACGTCGAAGCCCCCGCGCACGGCGAGGTAGCTCCGAAGTCCCGGGCCGGGAGCAGTCCCGAGGGCGAGCGTCTGTCCGGCGGCGACCTCGAGCGGCTCCCACAGCGCGACGGGCTCGCCGTCCAGGGTGAGCGGCACGGGTGCCCCGGTGACGGCGACGACCGCGGCGGCCGAGAACGTCAGCGTGGGGCCGGTCGCGGTGACCTCGAGCGCGGGGGCGCCGTCCGGGTTGCCGACCGCCCGGTTCGCCTCGGCGAAGGACGCGGCGTCGAACGGGCCGCTCGGCGGGACCCCGACCTGCCAGTACCCGAGCCGACCGGGCAGGTCCTGCACGGTCGTCATCGTCCCGGGCACCACGACGTCGATGCGCGGGTCCGGGTCCTCGGTCGTGTCGAGCGTGGACGTCGAGTGCGTCGCCGTGCGGAGCTCGAGGTCGTCGGTGAGCGTGCGGAGGAGCCCCGCGTTCGTGACGATGCCGTCGATGCGGGTCTCGGCGAGGGCGTCCCGGAGCCGGTCGAGGGCGTCGTCGCGGGTCTCCCCGGTCGCGATCACCTTCGCCAGCATCGGGTCGTAGAACGCCGACACCTCGGAGCCGGTCTCGACCCAGCCGTCGACGCGGATGCCGGTCGCGGTGCCGTCGTCGGTCGAGGTGGCGGGGAAGACCGCCTGCGTCACCAGGCCGCTCGACGGCAGCGAGCCCTTGGCCGGGTCCTCGGCGTAGACGCGGGCCTCGACGGCGTGCCCGGTCGGGGTCCAGCGGCGGTCGAACACGTCGTCGGGGATGCCGGCAGCGCCGTCGCGGGCCAGCCGGAGCATCAGCTCGACCAGGTCGACGCCGTAGACCTCCTCGGTGACCGGGTGCTCGACCTGCAGGCGGGTGTTCACCTCGAGGAACGACGCTTCCTCGCGCACCGGGTCGTAGACGAACTCGACCGTGCCGGCGCTGCGGTACCCGATGCTCGCCGCGAGCCGACGGGCGGACTCGTGGAGAGCCTCCCGGACGTGGTCCGGCAGTGCCGGGGCCGGAGCCTCCTCGATGACCTTCTGGTTCCGGCGCTGCAGCGAGCAGTCGCGGTCGCCGATGACGGCGACCCGGCCCTCGCCGTCGCCGAAGAGCTGCACCTCGACGTGGCGGGCCGGTCGGACCAGGCGTTCGAGGAAGATGCCGGCGGCGCCGAAGGCGGCTGCTGCGGTGCGTTCGACGCTCGCGTAGGCCTCGCGCACCTCGTCGAGCGTGGCGCAGGCCTGCATGCCGATCCCGCCACCGCCCCCGGTGGCCTTGAGCATGACGGGCAGGCCGATGCGGTCGGCGGCGGTGACGGCGTCCTCGGCTGAGGCGAGCAGTCCGGTGCCGGCGAGCATCGGAACACCGGCGGCGGCGGCGAGCTCGCGGGCGGTGTGCTTGGCGCCGAACGCCACGATCTGGTCGGCGGTCGGGCCGACGAAGCGGATGCCGGCCGCGGCGCAGGCCTGCGCGAACGCGGTGTTCTCGGACAGGAACCCGTAGCCGGGGTGGACCAGGCCGGCTCCGGAGTCGAGTGCTGCCTGGACGACCGCGTCGATGCGCAGGTACGATTCGCGGGCGGGGGCCGGGCCGAGGCGGACGGCGACGTCGGCCTCGCGGACGTGCCCGGCGGCACGGTCGGCGTCGGAGTACACGGCGACCGTGCGCATCCCGAGCGCCTTGGCGGACCGGATGACCCGGCGGGCGATCTCCCCGCGGTTGGCGACGAGGACGGTGTCGGTGCTGAGGGCGGGACGCCCGTCGGGCGTCGGTGCCGGCGTCGCGCCGGTGTCGAGGGCGGTCACGGCTGCACCACGATCATCCGGAGGGGCGTGCAGGAGAAGTCGTTGCAGGGGTTGTTCATCTGCGGGCAGTTCGACACGATCACGAGCACGTCACGCTCCGCCCGGACCGCCACGCGCTTGCCGGGGGCGCTCATGCCGTCGACGATGCCGAGGGCGCCGTCCGCCTCGACCGGGACGTTCATGAACCAGTTGAGGTTCGAGACCAGGTCGCGGACGCCGAGGCCGTGTCGGGCCGCCTCGGCGAGGAAGTTCTCGCGGCAGCCGTGCTGGTACGCCGTGTGGTGCCCGTAGCGGAGCGTGTTCGACTCCTTCGAGCAGGCGCCGCCGATGGTGTCCTGGCGGTCGATCTCGTTGCCGACGACGGTCATCAGCGGGCGGCCTTCGTTCGACATCAGGACCGTGCCGGTGCGGACGTAGGCGTTGCCCTGCGCGACGAGGGTGTCGGGGACGCTGTACCGCTCGTCGGGGTCGTGCGCGTCGTAGACCAGGCAGTCGGCGCTCTGGTTGCCACCGACGTCGACGATCGTGAGCACCTCGCCGGCCCGCACGACGGCGGACCACGGTGCGAGCGGCGCGACCCGGTCGTCACGGACGACCGTGCCGGGCACGAGCGACTCGCTCCAGTCGAGGACGGCGTCGGGCGCGTGCACGGCGCCGACGGGGACGGTGGAGGTGATGGTGTCGGTCATCGTCTCAGCCTCGTGCTTCCGCGTGGTCGATGGAGTTCAGGTAGGCGCGGGTCAGCTCCGGCGTCGCGGTGAAGCGCTCGTCGGCCGCCGTGGTCGGTTCCCCGCGCCAGGCGTGCACGCGCAGGGGCCCCACGACGTAGTCCGGCCGCGGGTCGAGCGGGTGCGCGACGTTCGCGATGAGGACCAGCAGCGGGAGCTCGGCGACGAGCGTGACGTGGCGCCCGGGCCCTGCCGACCCGATCGGCTCCAGCGCGCCCTCGGGGTCGACCCGCACGCCCTGGAAGAACGAGATGCTCGGCGGCAGGTCGCGCTTGGTGAGCCCGTGCTTGGCGGCGGCCTTCGCCAGCAGCGACCGGCCGCTCGGGGACGGCCCCTCGGGGGCGGCGTCGCCGTACTTCGCGGTGTTCCAGGCGTCGGTCGAGGTGCCGCAGAACGCGTCGTGTCGGCCGGAGGTGTCCTCCACGATCGTGGCGAGGGCCCGACCGTCCCCGCTCAGCAGCGGCGACCCGGCGCCGAGGTACGCCTGCCACGGGATCTTCTGCGTGTCCGCGACGTTGAGGCGTTCCCACGGCTCGATCGCGTTGTAGACGACCGTGTTCGCGCAGGCGTCCCCGGTCGGGTCGTCGAGGCGGATGCGGGAGCCGCGGGCGAGGACCCGGTGCGTGTACCCGCCGGGAGCCACCGTCTCGGCCCAGACCAGGTCGGCGGGGTCGACGCCCTCGGGGACGAACGGGGACGTCGACGCCGGCAGCCAGGGCATGTACTCCGACTGCGACCCGGCCTGCGCGCGGGCGTCGGAGCGCGAGGCGGTCACGCTGTCGGTCTGGTGGAGGTCACGCATGGGGGTCCTTCGTGGTGGAGCGGGTGGGGCGGGGTGGTGCCGGTGCGGCGCCGGGGCGCCGCGGGCGCCGCGGCAGGTCAGGCCTCGGCGGCGGCGGGCACGGCGGTCGGCACGGCGGCCGTGGTCGGGACGTGCGCGAGCGTGAGCGGTCCGTGTGCCCGGTGCCGCCACGACGACCAGGCCCAACCGACGAGCAGGACGCCGCCGATGAACAGCAGCGCGCTGTACTGGAGCCACCAGGAGTTGCCGGTCAGGTCGTAGATCTCCGGGCGGGGCCAGATGAGGTTGACCGCCATGCCGATCTGGAACGCGACGGCCAGGGCGTTCAGCGGGATGCCCCACCGGCCGAGCGTGAAGAGCGGCTTGCCGTCCTCGTCGACCCCGGTCGGGAAGCCTTCGCGCCGCAGCCGGATGCGCTGCACCAGCAAAGGCCCGGTCACCCCGAGGTAGGCCAGGTAGAGCATCGCGATGCACAGGCTCGACAGGGCGGTGAAGATCGCGGACTGCCCGATGTTGACCGCGAGGGCGAGTCCGGCGCCGACACCGACGACGATCGATGCGGCGATCGGGGTGCCGGTACGCGGGGAGACCTTCGCGAGCGTGCGGTGGAACGGCAGCGCTCCCTCGCGGGCCATCGAGAAGACCATCCGGGCACCGGCGGTCTGCACGGCCAGCGTGCACGCGAACACGGCGACCGCCACGGTGCAGAGCAGGAGCCGACCGGCCACCTCGCCGAGCGTCGACGTGATCACCCATGCCAGCCCCTGCGTGGCGAGCTTGCCGTTGGTCAGGCTCGGGGCGGCGACGAGTGCGCCGATGATGAGCAGCCCGCCGCCGAGCCCGGACACCGTCAGCGCACGGACGATCGTCTTCGGGGTCGTCCGTCGCGGGTTGTGGGTCTCCTCGGCCAGTTCGCCCGCGGAGTCGAAGCCGACCATCACGTACGCGGCCATCAGCGAGGACGCCAGGAACGCGAAGACGTACGGCTCGGTGCTCGAGGACCCGACGCTGGTGAACACGACGCTCGCGCTGCGGTGGGGGAGCAGGAACAGCGCGCCGATGAGCACGACGACGCCGACGATCTCGATGAGCACGCCGAAGCTCGTCACGCGGGCCATCAGCCGGACGCTCGTGATGTTGACCACGGTGGTCACGACGAGCATCACGAGGCCGAGCACCACGGCGTTCGCAGCACCCGTCGCGGACGCCAGCGAGGGGTCGGCTCCGGCCCCGCCGACGATCTGGAAGCCGCTCCAGATCGCGGGCAGCACGGCCTGCACGGCGATGGCGGCGACCGCGACGGTGAGGGTCTGGCCGATGATCATCGTCCAGCCGGTGAACCAGCCGAACCGGGACCCGGCCAGGCGGCTCGACCACTGGAAGATCGCCCCGGAGATCGGCCACCGGGCGGCGAGCTGCGCGAAGTTCAGTGCGACCAGCAGCTGGCCGCCGAAGACGAGCGGCCACGCCCAGAAGAACGCGGCACCACCGAGCCCGAAGCCGAGTCCGAAGAGCTGGAACACCGTGGTCAGGATGGACACGAAGGAGAAGCCGGCCGCGAAGGAGGAGAACGAGCCGACCCCGCGGTGCAGTTCCTGTTCGTAGCCGATCCGGGCGGTGTCCTGGGTGTCAGGGCCGGCGGAGCCGGTCGACGTGGTGGCGCGCGGTGCGTGGAGCGGAGCTTCTGGAGAGCGCATGGCTTCAGACCTTTCGCGGAGTACCTGTCGGGTGACAGGTAGTGCGACCAAGTGTCGTGCTGGGCTGTGTCGTCGCCGTTGCCCGGCTGTTTCGGGCATGTGACACGGACGGCCCGCGTGTGAACTTCTCGCGTCGGCGGCCTCCACGGGCGACTTGACCTGCCTGTCCTACATACGTAGAGTCAGGGACGTGGAACCCCTGCAACGCATCACGGCCCCGACGGTCGACGTCCTCACGGCCCTGCTCGAGAACGACGGCCCCGTGTGGGGCCTGCTCGTCGTCAAGGAGACGGGACGCCCGACCGGCACCGTCTACCCGATCCTGGAACGCCTCGAGGAACGGGGGTGGGTCGAGTCCTCGTGGGACGACGACCCCGACCACCGCGGCCCCCGACGCCGTCTCTACGCCTTCACCCCGGACGGCCGTGCTGCAGCCCAGGACCTCCGCCGGTCGTGGGTCCGCACCGAGCGGCCGTCCCGTGCCACCGGTGCCACCGGCCCCGCTCGTGCCACCCGCGTCGGGACGGTGGTGACCGCATGAGCCTCCACGAGCACGTCCTCGCGCTCGCCGTGGCCTGGTCACCGGCAGACCAGCGCACCACCCGCCGCGAGCAGTGGGCCGCCGACGTGCGGGACGCCCACGAGCTCGGCCTCCGCCCCGGCCAGGTCGCCCGCGGCGCGCTGCTCACCACGATCGTGCGACGCACCGCCCGGCTCCCGGGCGACGGACCGGTCGCCCCGGTCATCGTCGTGGCCGCCGCGGTCGTCTCCGTCCTCGTCGCCGTCGCGTTCGAGATGCGCCTCGGCGGGCACTTCGGGTCCGGTCAGTGGGGCTGGTACGGGTTCATCGCGGTCGACGCCCTGCTCGGGTCCGTCCTGCCGGCGCTCGCCGTCGCGGCGGTGCTGGTCGTCCGTGGCACGCGTCGAGCGGCCGTCACGGCCCCGGTCACGGCGCTCCTCGTCCTCGCAGCGGTCGTCGTCGGCACGGCCCCCGTGTGGCTCGGCCCGACGCTCGTCCCCGGGGACTGGATCCTGCCGACCGCGGGTCTCGCCGCGTTCCTGCTCTGCACCGCCGGCCCTGGTGCCCGCTGGGCAGCGCTCGTCCTGCCGACGCTGCTGTCCGTCGTGACGCACCAGTTCGCCGGTCGGATCACGGTTACGTGGCTGCCGTTCGCGGACCACCTCCCCGCGCTGCTGGCGCTCGTCGTCGGCACCCTCCTCGTCCTCAGCTCGCCTCGTCAGGAAGCCTCCGTCGCATGAAGAACCGCACCGTCTACATCACCGCGATCGGGACGGGCGCGGTCGTCCTGACCGCCGCCGTCTGCGTGGTCGGGGGCTTCCTCAGCGGGTCGGTCGACGCCGCCGAGATGCCAGCCAGACCGTCGTCGCTCGCACTCCCCACGGGGCCGGCGCTGCTCACCGCGTCCGCCGGGCCGATCGACCTCGAGCTCACCGTCGACGGGCCACGGGTCGTCACGCAGGTCCACGACGACGGCGAGCTGCAGACCGTCGGCGGCGACCGCCTGCACGCCGGACTCGCAGCGGACCGGGTGCTCACGTCGGGATCGGTGTCGGGCGGCGAGGCCGAGGACACCGACCACGCGTACGGGATGCTCGTCGGGCAGGCCGGCGCCGACGTGACCGCGGTGACGGTCGACGCGGACGGGCAGCGGACCGCAGCCGTGCTGCGGGACGGCCAGTGGGCGGCGGTCTGGACCGTCCGCCACGTCGACGACCTGCCGACGGACGCGACCGTCCGGTACACGACGCGGGACGGTGCGGAGCACCGCGTCTCGACGACTGCCGTCGACGACGTGCGTCCGTCCGACGGGTAGCGCCGGCCGCCGGGGTGGCGCGGTGACGGACGGGAGGCACGGTGCGGGCGGGCACCGAGCCTCCCGTCCGTCACCTGGTCCGGTCCCGGGGTCGCACGGCGGAGGGCCCCGCGACCGTGGTCGCGGGGCCCTCCGGTGAGCGTGTCAGCTCACTTGACCTTCGTGGTGATGGTCGGGCTGGTGCTGCCCGCGATCCACTTGGTCGGGGCGAAGGCCGCGTGCAGCTCGTGCGTGCCCTTGCCGAGCGGGATCGTGGCCGTGGCCGTCCCACCGTGGACCGAGAAGGACTTGAGGGTCTTCGAGCCCTCGTAGACCTTCGTGGTGCCGTTCACCGCCAGCCCGGGGGCCGTCACGGTGACGGTCGCCTTGCCGTTGCTGTAGGTGACCTTGGTGGTCGAGGTCGCCCGGACGACGGTGACCGTGGTGGCGGTCGTCGTCGCGGAGTCGGCCCCGGTCCAGTCGGAGTCGCTCGTGAAGGCCGCACTGATGGCGTGCGTGCCGACGGTGAGCTTCGCCGGCAGGGTGATGACGGCCTTGCCGCCGACCACCTTCGCGGTGCCGAGGGGCGTCGTGCCGTCCGTGAAGGCGACCTGGCCCGAGGTGGCGCCGATGCCGTCGCCGATGGTGGCGGTGACCTGCACGGGCTTGACCGCACCGTAGGGCTGCTTGGCGGCGGAGACCGACACGGTCGTCGTCGTCGCCGGGGTGCTGGCGTCGAGCGTGAACGCGTCGACCGTGGAGCCGATCGGCGCCGGGTCGGCCGAGGCCGTCGGCTTCAGGGTCACGCCGCAGCTGTCGACCTTGCCGTGCTGCACGGCCGAGTTGAGCGTGGTGCAGTCGCTGGCGCGGACCGTGGTGACGGCGAGGTTGTCGTCCGTGACGCCGACCTTGACGTAGGTGCGGACGTGCTCCTGGTTCTCGACCGAGTTGGCGAAGTGACGCTGGCCGGTCGGGTCGAGCGGGTCCGGGCCGTAGCCGCCCTGGGTGGAGTCCGGGGTGGTCAGGTCGTAGTACTTCGAGCCCGACGCCGAGTTCGCGGTCAGGTAGATGACGCCACCGGGGCCGGCGAAGACCTCGTCAGCGCCCGGCTGCTCGTCCGGGTTGGCCTTCTTGCCGTTCTTGATCGCGTAGCTGCGCGAGTAGGAGTGGTCGTGGCCCTGCAGGACGATGTCGACGCCCATGTCGGAGAACGCACGCGTGAAGTCGAACCGGCGCTGCTGGTTGTCCTTGTCGTTCGCGTGGTCGGCTGGCGAGTAGATCGAGTGGTGGTAGACCAGCGCGGTCCACTTCGCGTCGTCACCGTGGCGGGTGATCACGTCGCGGACGTAGTTCACGTGCGCTGCGTCCGAGCCGCCCGAGTAGGCGTTCGAGTTGATGTCGATGAACAGGACGCCCTTGTACATGTACCAGTAGTCGCCGCCCGAGTTCGCGGCGGTGTTGCCACCCGGGTAGAAGTCCGGCACCTTGAGCGAGTTCGGCAGCTGGTTGTGCTGCTCGTACGACTTGCCACCGACGTCGTGGTTGCCGATGGTGGAGGCCCACGGGTAGCGCTTCAGCACGTCGCTGCTGTCGGCGAACGCGCCCCACTGGTACTCGTTGTTCGCGTTCTCGACCTGGTCGCCGCCGGAGACGAGGAGCTCGGCGTCCTTCTCCTTGGTCGTCGCGTACTCCAGGGTGTCGGCCCAGCCAGCACCGTCGTCGTCGACGAAGCCCGACGAACCGATCTGCGGGTCACCGAAGAACAGGAAGTCGAAGTCGCCGCTGAAGCTCTTCGTGGTGAACGTGTACGGGGTCGACCAGGCGGAGCCGTCCGCGGCACCGACGTGGTACGTGTACGTCGTGTTCGGCTCGAGGCCGTCGATGACCGCGTGCGCGTTGACGTAGCCGGCCTCGTTGGTGATGCCCGCGATGGTCTTCGTGCTGCTGTCGGTCGTGCTGGTGTCGGCCGCGGTGTTCGCGGTCGCCGATGCACCGATGGTCTTCTTCGCGTCGGTGAAGACGCCGCCGGTCATCGAGTCGGTCTTCTGGATCTCGACCGACTGGGCGACGTTGGTCGGGAAGTACCAGGACGCGATGCGCTGGCTCTCGGTCGCGCCGACGCCGAGCAGGATGTGGATCGGGCCGCCGGTGGAGATGTTCGTGGTCGGCGTGTTCGTGGCCGCGGTGGCGGTGCTGGTGCCCATGAAGGAGGCACCCGCGAGGAGCGCCGCCCCGAGGACTGCGCCGCCGACGCGGAGGGTGGTGGATCTGCGCCGGGTGCTGGCGCCAGACAAGAGACTCATGGAGGGTCCGTTCTCGTGGACAGGGGTGTGTGCTGCACGGAAGACTCTGCATTCGCCTGGCAACGCCTTGGTGAACGCTGTGTGTCCATCCGTTCCGGGTTGGAAGCTGTTCAGCCGGTCAACCCGCCGCGAGCCGTTCCACGAACCAGATCATCCCCATCACGAACACCCCGGCGGTCACGATCCCGGTGACCCAGAGCGACGCCCGGTGGGCCTTCCGACGCAGCAGTGAGAGCGGCGGGAACACGATCACGATGATCGCGAGCTGCACGGCCTCGATGCCGACGTTGAAGATGAGCAGCGACACGAGCAGCTGCCAGGAGAACGCCTCGTGGATCCCGAGCGCCCCGGCGAACCCGAGTCCGTGGATGAGTCCGAACGCGAACACGACCGCCAAGCGCGTCCACCCGGCACGGTCCAGGGCGAACCGACCACCGTCGGGCACGATCAGCTCGTCCGCGTGGGAGCGCCGCCGGAACAGCCGCCAGAGGTACCAGCCGGCGACGGCTGCGATCGACAGGGCGATGAGCGGCTCGACCACGATCGACGGTGGGCTCACGACCCCGAGCGCCGCCAGGATGAACGTGATCGAGTGCGCGATGGTGAACGCCGACGCGGTGAACACGACCTCGCGCAGGCGGCGTGACCCCGCGATGAGCGCGACGAGGAACAGGATGTGGTCGATCCCGGTCAGCAGGTGCTCGGCGCCGAGCTGGAAGAACTCCCAGAACCGGGCACCGGCGGACTGCTCGGTCGAGAACGAGGGTCGGTCGGCGTCGAGCGTCGCGGAGCCCTCCTGCGCGTCCACGGCGTAGGTGACGATCGTCTTGGTGTCCTTCACGAACGTCTCGGAGTCCGGGAACAGCGTCGAGGTGACCACGTGCCCGGCGACCGTGTGCGCGGACGTCGTCGGGCAGTGGAAGTCGGCGACGACCTCGGCGTACGGCACCTCGTCCTGCATGTCGACGTGCATCGGCTGCTGCAGGGTGCCCCGGCACTCGCGGCCCCCGGAGGTCACGGAGAACCGGTCGAGGACGTAGTCGGCCATGGTGTCCCGGTGCTGCTCGGCGATCCGGGTCATGGCGGGGAAGTCCCCGTCGTCCCACGCTGCCTGGCCCTGCCGGTAGAACGCGTCGGCGTGCTCGCTGGTGCCGACGGAGACGAGCATCAGGTCGTACTCCAGGCCCAGCCGTGCCCGTACGACCCCGGAGTCCTCGGAGGTCACGTGGGCGTAGACGACCGAGCTGAATCCGTGCGCCGAGGCGGGTGCGGCACCGCCCACGAGCGCGACCAGGACGGTGCCGAGGAGGACGAGCGCGCCGAGGACCGTGGCGGCCACACGGGCCAGGACTGCGGTGGTGCGGGGGGAGCGGCGTCGGGACGCCGTGCGGGGGGTTCCGGGGATCACCGGCCAGACGATCTCCACCCCTGGCGACCGGCAGGGAAACAGCAGGTGACCAGCAGCTGGACAGCGTTCGGACAGGTGCCCATGACGGACGACGCGGCACCCGGGCCGTGGTTCCATGGTCGCGATCCGCCCGCCGACCCGCCCTTGGAGCCCTCCGTGACCAGCCTCGTCTCCCGCACGACGTCCCTGCTGGCGGCCGTCGCGGTGCTCGGTGCCGGGGCACTGCTCCTCGCCGGGTGCTCGTCCGCGTCCGAGGGCACGGCCGAGCCCCGCGCGACCGCCACCGCGGGCACGCTCGACGCCGGGTTCTGGGACGCGAGCCACCCGCCGGCGCCGGAGTCCACCGTCAGTCCGTCACCCGGGTCGTGGAAGGGCGTGCACCCGCCGTCGGGCTACCGCGTCGTCCTGCTGTCCGCGGGGGACGTCGACGCGGACGGCGATGGCGAGACCGCCGCGTCCGCACCGACGCAGGCGCTGGTCGGGGCCGTCGATGCCTGGGCCGACACCGAGGGCGTCACCCTGACCCGGGTCCAGCCCCGAGGGAGTGAGAACGTGCTCGACGCCGTCGCCACCGCGGTCGGCAAGCACGCCGACCTGGTCATCAGCGTCGGCAACGACATGGTCGACCCGATCGCCGCGATGTCCCCGAGCGCGTTGCACCAGCAGTTCCTGGTGCTCGGGGCCGAGATCGCCGAGCCCACCTCGAACGTCACCGCCGCCGACTGGACCGGCGCGGGCTACCGCGGCGAGGGACTCGGCACCGCGAGCCACCACGACCCCGCGAGCTTCACCGAGGAGCGCGCCGGACGGGCACTCCGCGCGGGCGTCGCCGCCGTGCTGCACGGCTACAACGGCACCGTCGTCTGGGTCGCGTGAGCCCCGACCACCGTTGTGCGGACAGCGACCACCGTTCTGCGGACACTCGCGGACCGGGTGCGGTGCGCCGGACGTATCCTGACGACGGAAGCAACGACGATTCCGGCCGAGCCTCGCATGGTCCGAACCGACGTGTCCGGGTGCGAGACGCAACCTCCTGACCCGAGCGACATGACAGAACACATCATCGAGTACGTCGCCCGTGACCGAACGGGCATCACCGCCGTCATCACCACGACCGGCGTCATCGACGTGGACACCGTGATCCACAACATCAGCTCAGGGCACTCCGGCTACGTCGTCCGCGCGGGCGAGTGGCGTCGTGCCCCCGTCCGCAGCCTCTCCGTGCTGGGCGGTGCCTACCTGTTCGCGAACTGGGACGGCTCCAAGCGCAACAACCTGCACGACGTCGCGTTCCAGGCGCCGACGCGTCCGGCCCGTCCGCAGGGCCCCGGCGGGTTCGTCGCAGCGCTGACGACGGCGCTCGCGATCTTCTTCGGCCGGGACCGCCGCAGCGCCTGACCTGACCTGACCAACCCGGTCCCGGTCGCGGTCCCGGCCGCCCCGCCCCGCCCCGTCTCGGCTCCGCTCGGCAGACGGGTTCGCGAACCGCGCGCTGAAGGATCTGGTCGGCTCGACCCGAGATCCGCCGACCGGATCCGTCATCGGCCCGAACGAACGTCGGTCCGGGCCGGCCCCGGACGGGAGGCGCGAACCGACTCCGCCACGAGCCTCCGGTTCGCGTCGCCGACCGGGAGGTGTGGGTCGACCCCGCCACGAGCCTCCGGTTCGCGTCGCCGACCGGGAGGTGTGGGTCGACCCCGCCACGCGCCTCCGGTTCGCGTCGCCGACCGGGAGGTGTGGGTCGACCCCGCCACGCGCCTCCGGTTCACGTCGCCGAGCGGGACGCATGGGTCGCGCCCGGCCCCGCGCCTCCCGTCCGCGTCGCCGACCGGGAGGTACGGGTCGACCCCGCCACGAGCCTCCGGTTCGCGTCGCCGACCGGTCACGACGCCCCGCTCACGTCCGCCGAGCGGTCACCGGCTGTCGTTCGGACCACGCGGAGCCGACGGTCCCTGGCCACTCGCGGAACCCCGTCGGGGTGTCGTGACCACTCGTCGCCGGCTGTCGTACGCGCTCGCGCGCGCTCCCACGCGCCCCGCACCGTGCGGGGTCCTGCGGCTGGTGCGAGGCTGACCACCCTGTGCGCCGCATCAACCGCGCACGGAGTGGCCGACCTCGCACCAGGACGCGCCCGCGCCGCCCGCAACCGCGCCCGCGCGCCGCCTACTGCGTGACGCCGTCGAGGTCGTCGACCCCGGCGGCGACCGCCGCGGCACGGCGTGCACGCATCGACGGAGCGGCGACGGCCGCGAGGACCGCCAGCACGGCGACCCCGGTGCACGCCCAGAAGCCGATCGTGAACGCGTCGTCGGTGGGGAGCCCCTGCGCGGTGCTGTGCGAGGTGATCAGCGCGGCGATGACGGCGGTGCCGACGCTCGAGCCGATCGTCCGGACGACGGTGTTGGCGCTGATGGCCTCGCCGGTCTGGTTCGCGGGGACGCTCTCGATGATGGCGTTCGAGCACGCGGCCAGGGCCAGGCCGATGCCGATGCCGGTGAAGACGCCGGAGACGACGACCTGCCAGAGCTCGCCGTGGGCGATCGCGGGCAGCAGGAACGCGACGACGATCGAGATCCCGCCGAGCAGCATCGGCGGCTTCGGGCCGATGCGACGCACCAGGATGCCGGCGATCGGTCCGGCGATGACCATCATGACGACGGTCGGCAGCAGGAAGAGCCCGGCCTGGGTGACGTCCTTGCCGAAGCCGTAGCCCAGCGCGCTCGGCAGCTGCAGCAGGGTCGGGACGAGCACGAACGTGCCGAACATCGCGAAGCCGAACACCAGTGCGACCAGGTGCGCGGTCCACACCCCGCGCACGGCGAAGTGCCGGACGTCGATCAGCGGCTCGGCGACGCGGAGCTCGACGAGCACGAACGCGACGAGCGCCACGGCACCGAGAGCCAGCAGCCCGACGGTCTTGGCGTCGCCCCAGCCCCAGGTCTCGCCCTCGCTGACGGCGAGCAGGATCGCGACGAGGGACACCGCGAGCACGCCCGTGCCGAGCATGTCGAGGCGGCCGGGCTTGCGCACCGGGGACTCGGGCATGCCGAACACGGCACCGAGCAGCGCGATCACGACGAGCACGGCGGGCAGCCAGAACAGCCAGTGCCACGACAGGTGCTCGACGATCGGGCCAGCGGCGACGATGCCGACACCGGCACCGATGCCGAAGATCGCGGAGAGCAGGCCGATCGTGACGCTGACCTTCTCCTTGGGGAGCTCGTCGCGGACGATGCCGATCGAGAGCGGCATCACGGCTCCGGCTGCGCCCTGCAGTGCCCGCGCGACGATGAGGGTGCCGAGGTTCGGCGCGAGGGCGGCGAGGACAGCCCCGACGAGCAGGATCGTGAGCACCACGATGAGCACCTTGCGCTTGCCGACCATGTCCCCGAGGCGACCGAGGATCGGCGTGAGCACCGACGCGGACAGCAGGTACGCCGTGAGCACCCAGCTCGTGGCGCTCGTCGAGGCGCCGAGGTCCCTGCCGATCGTCGACAGCGCCGGAGCGACGAGGGACTGCAGGACCGCGAACGACAGGCCGCCGAGCGACAGGTAGACGATGATCGCCGTGCTGTTCGGACGACGGCCGTCCGTGGTCGGGTGGGAGCCGGTGCGGGGGCTCGCCATGGTCTCGGTCATCGTGCTCCGTCTGGTCGATGTAAACAGCTGCTGACTCGACGAGGGTACGCGGTTCGGCGCTGATGTCAACAACTGCTTACATCCCGCCGCGGACCGCTACGCTTCGACCATGAGCAAGGACGCCACGGCCACCCGGCTGCTCCTCGTGCAGGCCGCCCGGCGCCGGTTCGCGTTCGACGGCTACCGCGCCACGACCGTGCGCGACATCGCCGCGGACGCCGGGGTCAACGTCGCGCTGATCAATCGGTACTTCGTGTCGAAGGAGGGGCTCTTCCGCGCCTGCCTCGACCGCGCGGTGCGCGACCTCGACCCGGGGGAGGACGCCACCGGGCACCTCGACCGAGCCCTCCGCGGACTCATCGGACACGTCCTCCGCTCACCCACCGACGAGGACTCGATGCAGCTCATGCTGCTCCTGCGGACCTCGGGCGACGAGGGCGTCGACACGATCCGCCGCGAGACCCTGCACCGCTACGCCGAACGCCTGGCGCAGGCGGTCGGCGACCAGGTCACCGAGGACCTGCTCATCCGCGCCGAGATCGCGCTGTCGGTCGTGCTCGGCATGACGATGCTGCGGACCGCCACGCGGGTCGAGCCCCTCGCCTCCGCCTCGGAGGACGCCGTCGCCGGCCCGCTGGACGACGCGCTCCGCGCGCTCCTGACCGGACCCACTGCCTGACGGGAGGCCCGTGGCGGGGCCCACACGAGCCTCCCGTCCGGTGGTCAGCACCGCACTCGCTGTCCGTCCGGCCCACCGGGACCGAGTACCGTCCAGCATGGACCGTCCGACGCCGACCGGCAGGGAGCACGCCTCGTGACAACCACCCGCGAGCACCGCCTCGTCGACACGTTCGTCGCCCTGACGGACACCCTCGTCGACGACTACGACGTCGTCGACCTGCTGCAGACCCTCGTCGACCGCGCCGTCGAGAT
This sequence comes from Curtobacterium sp. SL109, assembly GCF_026672405.1. Classification (NCBI taxonomy): domain Bacteria; kingdom Bacillati; phylum Actinomycetota; class Actinomycetes; order Micrococcales; family Microbacteriaceae; genus Curtobacterium; species Curtobacterium sp. SL109. Next base: position 3,614,677 of record NZ_JAPPRB010000002.1, on the reverse strand, counting down.
CTTCGACGCGGCGGCGGCGGGGATCCTGCTGCTCAACCAGGACCACGAACTCGAGGTGCTGGCGTCGACCAGTGAACGGTCGAGCTTCGTCGGGCTGCTCCAGCTCAACGCCGGCGACGGCCCCTGCATCGAGTGCTTCACGACCGGCGAGCCCGTGTCCGCCGAGGACCCGGCCGAGATGCGCCGGCGCTGGCCGGTGTTCGCGGCGGCGTCCGCCGAGGCCGGCTTCTCCTCGGTGCACGCGATCCCGATGCGGCTGCGCGACACGGTGCTCGGCTCGCTCAACCTGTTCCGCGAGGACGAGGGGGCGCTCAGCCCTGCCGACGCCCTCGCCGCCCAGGCCCTCACCGACGTCGCGACGATCAGCATCCTGCAGCAGCGGACGCTCGAGCAGGCGAGCGTCACCCAGGCCCAGCTGCAGCGCGCCCTCGACAGCCGCGTCGTGATCGAGCAGGCCAAGGGCTTCATCGCGCACACGCACCACGTCGACATGCAGGCGGCGTTCGCGATGCTCCGGCAGCACGCCCGAGCCAACCGCGAACCGCTCGTCGACGTCGCCCGCGCGGTCACGGAACGCCGCTTGACGCTGTCCTGACGGACGGGGCTCCCGCTCCACTACGCTCGGGACCAGTGGCCCCGGACCCCGGCTGCGGTACTGCCCGACCGGAGGACCCTCAATGAGCGAGATCATCACGACCGGACCACGTCCCGGCACCAGTGGCACGTCCAGCTACACGGCGCTGCTCGCCCGGATCAAGGACGAAGGCCTGCTCGGCCGCCGCACCGGCTGGTACTGGGGACTCATCGTCGTCCTCGTCGCCCTGCTGGCGCTCGCCGGAGCCGCGTTCGCCGTGCTCGGCGACTCGTGGTGGCAGCTCGTCATCGCCGGCGTGCTCGGTCTGCTCTTCACGCAGTTCGCCTTCCTGGCGCACGAAGCGGCCCACCGCCAGGTCTTCGCCTCGCACACGTGGAACGACCGCGCTGCCCGCTACGGCGGCACGCTCCTGACCGGGATCAGCTACGCCTGGTGGACCGGCAAGCACACCCGGCACCACGCCAACCCGAACACGGTCGGCAAGGACCCGGACATCTCCTTCGACGCGATCTCCTTCCGCCCCGAGGACGCCGCCAGCCGCACCGGCTTCCTGCGCGTGCTCGTCCGGGTGCAGGGCTGGGCCTTCTTCCCGATGCTGCTCATCGAGGGCGTCAACCTGCACTGGCAGTCGATCCGCACCTACACGAGCCGCGGTCCGGTCAAGGGCCGCTGGTCCGAGGCCTCGGTGTTCGCGGTCCGCTTCGCGCTCTACCTCGGCGTCGTCTTCTGGTTCCTGCCGCTCGGAATGGCGTTCGCGTTCCTCGGCGTGCAGCTCGCCGTGTTCGGCTTCTGCATGGGCATCGCCTTCGCGCCGAACCACAAGGGCATGCCGATCATCGAGCCCGGTCGCCGCGTGGACTTCTTCTCACGCCAGGTCCTGACCTCCCGCGACATCACCGGCGGGCGCTGGGTCGAGTACTTCATGGGCGGCCTCAACCACCAGGTCGAGCACCACCTGTTCCCGAACATGGCCCGACCGAACCTCCGGGCCGCGCGGGTCATCGTGCGCGACTACTGCAAGACGCAGGGCGTGCCGTTCACCGAGACGACCCTCGTGCAGTCGTACGCGATCGTCGTGCGCTACCTCAACGAGGTCGGGCTGGCGGCGGCGGACCCGTTCGCGTGCCCGATGGTCGAGCGGCTGCGCTGAGCCTCAGGCGCGCCCGCGGTTGCGGCGGCGGATCTCCTTCGGCGCCCGGCCTGCCTGGAACGACCGCGCCGGGTCGACGACGAAGCCCTGCCGCAGCGCCTCGCGGCCGATGAGCATCCGGAAGCCCATCTGGTCGCGGTTGCTCAGGGTGACCTCGGCCTCCACCGTGCGGCCGGCGAGCTCGATCGCGGTCAGGACGACGATGCGCTCCTGCGCGTGACCCGACGAGCTCCGGACGACGCGGCGGTCGTGGACGTCGCACTCGACGGTCGCCTGGTCGGCGTCCGAGTCCTGCCAGGGATGCACCGAGAACCGCACCCGGTCACCCGGCAGCTCCTCGAGGTCGAACGCGTGCAGTGCCGAGGTCCGTGCGCCCGTGTCGAGCTTCACCTTGATCCACGGGATGTCCAGGTCCGGCAGCGCGGCCCACTCGCGCCAGCCCGAGACGATCGGCGTGCGCCGCGTGGGCTTCGGGTCGTCGGCCATGCGCCCATCCTGGCAGGGCAGCACCCGCGGCGCGTCGATCGCGGCCCGCGGCACGCCCGCGGGGCGGTTCGTCTGCCAGCATGGAGCGTCGCCGTCGCCACCCCCGAACCCGCGGAGCCTCCCGATGAAACTCGCCATCCTCTCGCGCGCCCCGCAGGCGTACTCGACGCAGCGACTCCGCGCGGCGGCGCTGGACCGCGGCCACGAGGTCAAGGTGCTCAACACCCTGCGCTTCGCCATCGACCTGACCGGGGACGCGCCCGACCTGCAGTACCGCGGCAAGCTGCTGTCCGACTACGACGCCGTCCTGCCGCGCATCGGCAACTCGATCACGTACTACGGCACCGCGGTGGTCCGGCAGTTCGAGCAGATGGACGTCTACACGCCGAACACCGCGAACGGCATCACCAACTCGCGCGACAAGCTCCGGGCCAACCAGATCCTCTCGCGGCACGACATCGGCATGCCGGCGACGACGTTCGTCGCCGGTCGGGCCGACGTCCGCGGGGCCATCGAGCGGGTCGGGGGAGCGCCCGTCGTCATCAAGCTGCTCGAGGGCACCCAGGGCATCGGCGTGATCCTGGCGCCAGAGGCGAAGGTCGCCGAGTCGATCGTCGAGACGCTGCACTCCACGAAGCAGAACGTGCTCATCCAGCGCTTCATCGCGGAGAGCCGCGGGAAGGACATCCGCGCGCTCGTCGTCGGCGACCGGGTCGTGGCCGCCATGCGCCGGAGCGCCAGTGGCGACGAGTTCCGGTCGAACGTGCACCGCGGCGGCACGGTGGAGCAGGTCACGCTCACACCGGAGTACGAAGAGGCGGCGGTCCGTTCCGCGCAGATCATGGGGCTCCGCGTCGCCGGCGTGGACATGCTCGAGGGCAACGACGGCCCCCTGGTGATGGAGGTCAACTCGTCCCCGGGGCTCGAGGGCATCGAGCGCGCCACTGGCCTCGACATCGCCGGCGCGGTCATCGACTTCATCGCGAACCAGGTCGCCTTCCCCGAGATCGACGTCCGCCAGCGCCTGTCGGTGTCGACCGGGTACGGCGTCGCGGAGCTCCTCGTGCACACGAACGCGGACCTGGTCGGCAAGACGATCCACGAGTCCGGCCTCGGCGACCGCGACATCACCGTGCTCACGCTGCACCGCGGCTCGACGGTGATCCCGAACCCCCGCGGCACGGTCACCCTCGAACCGGGCGACCGGCTGCTCTGCTTCGGCAAGCTCGAGGAGATGCGCTCGATGATCCCCGAGCGCCGCAAGCGCCGCGCGAAGCTCCGGAAGCTCCCGAAGGAGCCGCTGCTCGAACCGTGACGCCAGCGGCGTCCGTGACGACGGGCGGGAAGCGCCCCCCAGTGACCGCTTCCCGCCCGTCGTCGGTCATCAGAGGTCGCAGACCGAGGTGGGCAGGTTCTTGTCGGAACTCACCCACACCGAGTCGACGTGCGCCCCGTCGTTGTCGAGTTGGAACGAGACCAGGCCGTCGGGCAGTTCCAGGTCCCACCTCGACCACGCGCCGCTCGCCGTGGAGACCTTCTCCTGCAAGGACGGGTACGCCGCGTGCAGCGCTTCGGAGCTCGATCCGACGCCGATGCCCGCCGGTGTCGTGGGCCCGGCCGTCGTCGTCCGGGGCCGGTCCCCCTCGGCCCCGATGAGCACACCCGTCACCCGGTCGTCGTCGTCGGTGATCCGCAGCGTCGGGCTGCCGTCGCGCGCCCAGGTCCCCGGCGCCGTGCAGCTGCTCGGTGACGCGGGTACCAGCCGGTACGCCTGTTCGAGGTCGTCGCTCTCGGCCTCCGTGGGGCCGCCGAGGGCGACCGGGCCGACCTCGTTGCCGGAGACGGTCCATGTGGATGGGTCGTCGAGTGCGAACGCGCCCTTCGTGGGCGTGACAGAGGGTGTCGCCGAGGGTGTCGGCGCGGGGTCCGGCGTCTCCTCGACGGGTGCCGCCGCGGGGGTGCTGGGTGCTGCCGGTTCGGTGGGGCTGGGCGTGGAGGTGGGTGCTGGTGCGGCGGCGAACGGCTGCGGGATCATGCCGAGGGCGACGCCGCCGCTGGTGGCGCCGAGGCCGAGGAGTGCGATCACGCCGATGGCGATCCCGGTGCGACGGCCGCGCCGGCGGGGTGCCGGCTTCCGGTCCTCCGCGCGGTCGAGCACGCTCTGCTTCATCGCGACGAGCATGCGCTGCAGGTCGTCTCCGGTGGGGGGCTCAGTGTTCATCGTGCATCACCGCCTTCTTCAGTCGGGCTCGGGATCGGGAGACGCGCTGGGTGACGGCGCCGACGCTGAGGCCGAGGATCTCTGCGGCTTCGGCGTAGGAGTGGCCCTCGAGGAGGCAGAGCTCGCAGATCCGTCGGTCGACGGGTGCCAGGGCGGCGATCTCGTCGCGGACCCAGCGCAGGCGCTCGCGGGCCTCGGCGGCGTCCGCGCGGGCCGGCAGGTCCTCCGGCAGTTCGTCACCGGCGCCCTTCGCCAGGCGTCGCGCCTGGTTGCGGGCGTGGTTCCGGCAGACGACCAGCAGCCACGGCAGCAGCGCGCTGGTGGCGAGGTCGATCGTCGCCGCCTTCTGCCAGAGCGTCAGGAACGTGTCCTGCACGAGTTCCTCGACGTCCTGTCGGCGTTCGGCCTGTGCCCATGCGTAGCGGGTCAGGGTGGGTGCGAAGCGGTCGAACGCGTCGGCGAGTGCCGTACGGTCCCCGTCCGCGAGCCGCCGCGTCAGTGTCGCGTCGGCTTGGGTGTCGTCGTCCACGGTTGCCCCCTCTCACCTGAAGAAGTGTCCGGTACCGCCCGATCCTGACGAGCCGTCACACCCATCGGCGTGTCGCACGGGTGCGCCAGTGCAGGAGCACGGTCCGCCAGTGCAGGATCGAGGGGTGAACCAACTCCCCGAGGTCCTCCGGTCACCCCTGCACGTCGCACCGATGGCGGGCGGGCCGTCGACGCCGGCGCTCGTGATCGCCGCGGCCCGGTCCGGTCAGTTCGCGTCCCTGGCCGCCGGGCACCGCACCGCCGAGGAGCTCGCCGCCGAGATCGCCGAGGTCCGCACGCGCACCGACCGGTTCGGCGTCAACGTCTTCGTGCCGAACCCGGTCCCGATCAGCGACGCCGACTACGACCGGTACCGCACGTCCCTCGGCGTCCCCGACCTGCCCGACAAGCGCGAGGACGACGACGCCTGGTCCGACAAGCTCGCGCTGCTCCTCGACGACCCGGTGCCCGTCGTCTCCTTCACGTTCGGGCTGCCGTCGGCCCAGACCGTCGCGGACCTCCGCCGCCGGGGCACGGTGACGGTCCAGGCGGTCACCAACCCGGTCGACGCCGCGGCAGCAGCCGACCGGGGGATCGACGTCCTGGTCGTGCAGGGCGAGGCCGCCGGCGGACACTCCGCCGTCCTCGACCCCGAGCAGTCGCCCGTGTGGGAACCCCTGCCCGACCTGGTGCGCGCGGTCCTGGCGCGGGTCGACCTGCCCGTGGTCGCCGCCGGCGGCATCGGCGGACCTGACGACGTCGAGGCCGTCCGGCTCGCCGGCGCCTCCGCAGCGATGATCGGCACGCTCGTCCTCCGCACCGACGAGGCCGGTACCGGAGCGACCCACCGCGAGGCGCTCGTCGACCCCGTCTTCGACCGCACGGCACTCACCCGCGCCTTCACCGGACGACCGGCACGCGCGCTCGTCAACCGCTTCGTCCGCGAGCACGAGGACGCACCGCTCGGCTACCCGGCGCTGCACCACCTGACCCGGCCCATCCGCACCGCGGCCGCCGCCGACGGTGATGCGCACGCGCTGCACCTGTGGGCCGGCCGGTCCTGGCGGGCCGCGTCGGACGGTCCGCTCGCAGACACCCTGGAGGCCCTGCTCACGTGACCCGCGCCGGTCACCTGATGCGAGCCTCCCGTCCGTCGCCCCGGCCCTGTGCACCGGCGAGTGGCTGTCCACAGGCCAGCCGGGCTGTGCGCGCGCCCGTCGCAGGCGCACTACGCTCGGATGCGGCCCGCGTCGCAACGTTGCGGTGGTCCGCGGACCACTCAGTTCTGGCGTTCAGGAGGACCCCGTGACCGAATCCGCACCCGTCGACCCCACGACGACCGAAGGCTGGAAGACGCTCGCCGGCATCGCCGACGGCTTCTCCCCGGACCTGCGAGGGTGGTTCGACACCGACCCCGGCCGTGCCGAGTCGTACACCTTCCAGGCAGGTGACCTCACCGTCGACCTGTCGAAGGGCCTCGTGACGAAGGAGATCCTCGACGCGCTGCTGCAGCTCGCCGAGGACACCGGCGTCGCCGAGCGCTACCGGGCGATGATCTCCGGCGAGCACATCAACGTGACCGAGGACCGCGCCGTCCTGCACACCGCGCTGCGCCGTCCGGCCACCGGCGAGCTCGTCCCCGCGAAGCCCTTCGTCGTCGACGGCCAGGACGTCGACGCCGACGTGCACGCCACGCTCGACAAGGTCTACGCGTTCGCCGAGCAGGTCCGCTCGGGCGCGTGGAAGGGCGTCACCGGCAAGCGCATCGAGACCGTCGTGAACATCGGCATCGGTGGCTCGGACCTCGGCCCGGTCATGGTGTACGAGGCCCTCAAGCCCTACGTGCAGGCCGGCATCGAAGCCCGCTTCGTGTCGAACATCGACCCGACCGACATCTACGAGAAGACGGCGGACCTCGACCCCGAGACCACGCTGTTCATCGTCGCGTCGAAGACCTTCGGCACCCTCGAGACCCTGACGAACGCCCGTCTGGCGCGCCAGTGGCTGTGGGAGCGGCTCGAGCTGACGGACGCGTCGGACAACGACAAGACCGCCGCGGTGGCCAAGCACTTCGTCGCCGTCTCCACCGCGCTCGACAAGGTCGCCGCGTTCGGCATCGACCCCGAGAACGCATTCGGCTTCTGGGACTGGGTCGGCGGCCGCTACTCCGTCGACTCGGCCATCGGCACCTCGGTGATCGTCGCCGTCGGCAAGGAGAACTGGCAGGACTTCCTCGCCGGGTTCCACACCATCGACGAGCACATGCGCACCACCCCGCTCGCGTCGAACGTGCCCGTCCTCATGGGCCTGCTCAACGTCTGGTACTCGAACTTCCTCGGTGCCCAGAGCCACGCGGTCCTGCCGTACACGCAGTACCTGCACCGCTTCGCCGCGTACCTGCAGCAGCTCACGATGGAGTCGAACGGCAAGCGCGTCCGCTGGGACGGCACCCCCGTCACGACGGACACCGGCGAGGTGTTCTGGGGCGAGCCCGGCACGAACGGCCAGCACGCGTTCTACCAGCTCATCCACCAGGGCACGCGCCTGATCCCGGCCGACTTCATCGCCGTCGCGAACCCGGCCCGTCCGCTCAAGGACGAGACCGGCGACGGCAAGGCGGTCGAGCCCGGCCAGGACGTCCACAACCTGTTCCTCGCGAACTTCTTCGCGCAGACCAAGGCGCTGGCGTTCGGCAAGACGGCTGACGAGGTCCGCGCCGAGGGCACCACCGACGAGTCGATCATCGCTGCCCGCACGTTCACGGGCAACAAGCCGTCGACGTCGATCCTGGCGCCGGCCCTGACCCCGAGCGTCGTCGGTCAGCTCATCGCGCTGTACGAGCACATCGTCTTCACCGAGGGCACCATCTGGGGCATCGACTCCTTCGACCAGTGGGGTGTGGAGCTCGGCAAGCAGCTGGCGCTCCAGATCGCCCCCGCGGTCGACGGCGACCAGTCGGTCCTCGAGACCCAGGACTCCTCGACCAAGGCGCTCATCGCCAAGTACCTGGAGCTCCGTAAGTAGCACCCGGCGCACCACGACACCCCGTCGCCCTCGTGGCGGCGGGGTGTCGTCGTGTCGGGGGCCAGCCGTGCCCCGCGGTGAGATCGCACTTCATGTCGGGTCCCGGCGTGCGGAGGCGACACGAAGTGCGATCTCACCGGGCGCGGAGTCCCGGGGCCCGGGGCCCGGGTCCCGGGCATCGGGTCTCGGGTCTCGGGTTCGGGGTCCCGTGTCTCGGGTTCGGTGAGCGGTCACGACACACCGACTGTGCGTCGTCGAGCGGTCGCGTTCCGTCTCGTACGAGCCGTCCCAGCGACAGCGTGCGACCGTTCAGCGGGTCGGAGAGGCCCCGCCCGAGGTCAGCGTCGGAGCGGGTCGAGGTTCATCGTCGTGCCCTCGTAGAGGTACTGCTGGTCGCCGTACACCGTCAGTGACGGGTTCAGCCAGACGAGGTCCGACACCGACAGGCCGAACCGCGCTGCCACGTCGCCGATGAGGTCATCCGGAGCGACGACGTAGGACGCCGGCGCCCCGCTGGCGGTCGTCGACGGCACCGTGCCCGTGGCGTCCGGAGCGGCTCCACTGTCCGTCGGGTGCACGTTGGTCGTCCTGGCCGGGACCGACCACGACAGCGGCGTCACGGCGAGCACCTTGCCCGGCCCGATCTCGACCGGCAGGGCGGCGTCCGGGGTCGCGGACGAGTACGTCACGAGCGCACCGAGGAAGGACGGGTCGTGGCCAGCCTGCGCCATCGGCACGGAGACCGTCGGGCCGGGGGTGGTCGTCGCTCCGCCGAGCTGTTGGTCACCGTCACCGATGTGGCTCATGCCGTCCCCGACCGCGGGTGTGACGCGGAGGAACGAGGCCGACACCGGGACGGGCAGCGTCGAGGTGAAGCCCGAGTACTGCACGGCGAACCGGTCGTCCTGGTCGGCCACCACTCGGAAGTGGAAGTGCACGCTGCCCTTCGGCGACGCGACGTCCCCTTCGCTGACGACGGTCCCGGGCGGGATCGACGACATGGTCGGCGCGGGGCGTGGTGCCTCGGTCGGGGCAGCCGTCGGCGGTCGAGGCGACGCGGACTCCCGGAGCAGGTCGGCTTCGGTCTGTCCGGCCGCATCGGTGTCGGCGGTCGCACTCGGCGTCGGCGTCGGCGTCGCACTGGTCGACCGCGACGGTGCCGGCAGCGCGTCCTGACCGCCCCGCAGCAGTGAACACCCGCCCACGGTCGTGGTGAGTGCGAGTGCCGCCGCGACGGCTGCGATCCTGGTGGTCCTGGTGTTCACGTTCCCCCTCGTCCGGGATCGTAGCGGACGTGCCCGCGGCGCTGGCGGGCGATCCGGACACTGCGTCGGAGGACACATCGGGTCATTCCGGAACGACGGGAGGCCCGGCTCGCGACCCGACGTGGGGAACGCGAGCCGGGCCTCCCGGTCGTGTGCTTGCCTCAGCTGACGCGGTCGCGGCGGCGACGGCCGAGCAGCCGCAGGACGAAGCCGAGCCCGAGCGCAGCGAGTGCGGCGGACAGCCACCCACCGAGCTCAGCGCCGGTGAACGCCAGCTCGCGGTCCTGCGCGCTGATCGGGGACGGGATCGTCGTGGGGGAGGCGTCGGAGGGTGCCGCGCCGAGCGAACCGCTCGACGAGGTGGTGCCAGGCACCGTCGGCGAGCTCTCGTGGTCTCCGTCCTCGACGGTGCTCTCGGGGACCAGGGTCACGAGCATGCTGCTGCCCTCCGACGTGTTGCCCGTCTCGTCGACGGCGACCACGGTGAGCAGGTGCGCGCCGGGGTCGAGCGGGAGCGCCGTGCGGAAGGCGAAGCGTCCGTCCTGGTCGGCGACGCCGCGGCCGATCTCGCGCCCGTCCTCGTCGCTGACGATGACGGTCGAGCCCGGTTCAGCGGTGCCGCGGACGATGCCCGTGCCGTCGACGATGTCGTCGAAGTGCTCCAGCGCGGGAGCTGCCGGGGCCGTGGTGTCGACGTCGACGGTGGTCTTCGTGGCGGCGGAGGCGTTGCCGGCCGTGTCCTCGGCGATGACCTCGAGGTCGTGCTTGCCGTCCGTCAGGGGTTCGTCGAGCTCCACGGTCCAGCTGCCGTTCTCGTCGGCGGTGTCGCGGCCGAGTTCCTCCCCGTCCTCATCGCGGATGACGACGACGGTGCCGGGTTCGGCGGTGCCGGTGATGGGGCCGGTGCCGTCGGCGAGGTCGGCGGGGCTGGTGACCTTCGGTGCGTCGGGTGCCTTCGTGTCGATGTCGACGGTGGTGTCTGTCGGGTCGGAGGCGTTGCCGGCCTTGTCCTCAGCGACGATCTGGAGGTCGTGGGATCCGTCCTTGAGGGGTTCGTCGAGTTCGATGGTCCAGTTGCCGTTCTCGTTGGTTTCGTCCTGGCCGATGACGTCGCCGTTCTCGTCGCGGATCACGACGATGGTGCCGGGCTCAGCGGTGCCGGTGATGGGTCCCTGTCCGTCGGCGAGGTCCGTCGGGCTGGTGACCTTCGGGGCGTCGGGTGCGTTCGTGTCCACGTCGACCGTGGTCTTCGTCGGGTCGGAGCCGTTCCCGGCCGTGTCCTCGGCGATGACTTCGAGGTCGTGCTTGCCGTCTTCGAGGGGTTCGTCGAGTTCGACGGACCAGTCGCCGTTGTCGTTCGCGGTGTCGCGGCCGATCTCGTCGCCGGTCTCGTCGCGGATGATGACGGTCGCGCCAGGTTCGGCGGTGCCCGTGATCGGGCCCTTCCCATCGGCGAGGTCCGACGGGCTGGTCACGACGGGCGCGTCGGGTGACTTGGTGTCCACGTCGACGGTGGTCTCCGTCGAGTCAGAGGTGTTGCCGGCGTCGTCCTGCGCGATGACTCCGAGGTCGTGCTTGCCGTCCGTGAGGGGCTCGTCGAGTTCGACGGACCAGTTGCCGTTCTCGTCTGCTTCGTCCTGTCCGATGACGTTGCCGTCTTCGTCGCGGATGATGATGGTCGCGCCGGGTTCGGCGGTACCGGTGATGGGGCCCTTCCCGTCTGCGAGGTCGGCCGGGCTGGTCACGACGGGCGCGTTGGGTGCCTTGGTGTCGATGTCGACGGTGGTGTCTGTCGGGTCGGAGGTGTTCCCGGCCTTGTCCTGGGCGATGACCTCGAGGTCGTGCTTACCCTCGGCCAGCGGCTCGTCGAGTGAGACGGTCCAATTGCCGCTCTCGTCGGCTTCGTCCTGCCCGATGACGTCGCCGTTCTCGTCGCGGATGATGATGGTCGCGCCGGGTTCGGTGGTGCCGGTGATGGGGCCCTTCCCGTCTGCGAGGTCGGACGGGCTCGTCACGACAGGCGCGTCGGGTGCCTTGGTGTCGACGTCGACCGTGGTCGGAGTGGGTGCTGACTTGTTGCCGGCGTCGTCCTGCGCGATGACTTCGAGGTCGTGCCTGCCGTCCTTGAGGGGCTCGTCGAGTTCGACGGTCCAGTTCCCGTTCTCGTCGGCTTCGTCCTGCCCGATGACGTTGCCGTCTTCGTCGCGGATGACCACGACGGTTCCCGGCTCTGCGGTACCCGTAATCGGCCCGGTGCCGTCAGCGAGGTCGGCAGGGCTGGTGACCTTCGGGGCGTCGGGCGCCTTGGTGTCGATGTCGATCGTCACCGGAGTGACGGCGGAGTCATTGCCAGCCTTGTCGGACGCGACGACTTCGAGGTCGTGCTTGCCCTCGTCGAGGGGTTCGTCGAGTTCGACGGTCCAGTTGCCGTTCTCGTCGGCCTGGTCGCTCCCGATGACGTCGCCGTTCTCGTCGCGAATCACGACCACCGTTCCCGGCTCTGCTGTGCCGGTGATCGGACCCTTCCCGTCTGCGAGGTCGGAAGGGCTGGTCACCTTGGGTGCGTCAGGTGCCTTCGTGTCCACGTCCACTGCGGTCTTCGTGGGGTCGGACGCGTTCCCGGCCTTGTCGGAAGCGACGACTTCGAGGTCGTGCTTGCCCTCGTCGAGGGGTTCGTCGAGTTCGACGGTCCAATTGCCGTTCTCGTCGGCTTCGCCTTCGCCGATGACGTCGCCGTCCTCGTCGCGGACGACGATGGTCGCGCCGGGCTCTGCGGTGCCGGTGATGGGGCCGGTGCCGTCGGCGAGGTCGGCCGGGCTCGTCACGACGGGTGCGTCGGGTGCCTTGGTGTCGATGTCGACGGTGGTGTCGGTCGGCGTGGAGGTGTTCCCCGCCTTGTCGGACGCGACGACTTCGAGGTCGTGCTTGCCTTCGTCGAGGGGTTCATCGAGTTCGACGGTCCAGTTGCCGTCCTCGTCCGCTTCGTCCTTGCCGATGACGTCGCCGTTCTCGTCGCGGATGACCACGACGGTGCCGGGCTCTGCGGTGCCGCTGATCGGGCCCTGGCCGTCCGAAAGGTCCGACGGGCTGGTCACCTTGGGGGAGTCCGGTGCCTTGGTGTCGACGTCGACGGTGGTGTCGGTCGGCGTGGAGGTGTTGCCGGCCTTGTCCGAAGCGACGACTTCGAGGTCGTGCCTGCCCTCGCCGAGGGGCTCGTCGAGTTCGATGCTCCAGTTGCCGTCCTCGTCGGCTTCGTCCTGCCCGATGACGTTGCCGTTCTCGTCCCGGATCACGATCGTGGCCCCGGGCTCGGCGGTGCCGGTGATCGGTCCGGTGCCGTCGGCCAGGTCCGACGGGCTGGTGACGACGGGCGCGTCCGGGGCGTCGTCATCGACGTCGACGGTGATCGGCGTCGGCGCGGAGACGTTGCCGCTCGCATCGGATGCGACGAGCTCGAGGCGGTGCGCGCCGTCGACGAGCGGCTCGTCGAGCACGATCTCGAACAGTCCCTCGGGTCCTGCCTCGCCACGGCCGATCTCGTCGCCGTCCTCGTTGCGGACGATCACGGTCGCGCCGGGCTCGGCGGAGCCGGTGAAGGGACCGGTGCCGTCAGTCAGGGACTCGGGCGTGGTGCTGATGGGCGCGTCGGGTGCGGTGACGTCCGGCGCGACGACGGTGACCGGCGACGGGCCGGACTCGTTGCCGGCATCGTCCCGGGCGACGACGACGAGCTCGTGGGGGCCTTCGTCGAGTGGTGCGTCGAGACGGACGGCGAACTCGCCGTCGTCGTCTGCTCGGTCCTGCCCCAGGGGCCGCCCGTCCTGGTCCCGGATGACCACGAGGGCGCCCGGTTCCGCGGTGCCGACGACGGGCCCGGTCGGCGACGCGAGCTCCTGTCGGTCGACGGCGGGGGCGTCGGGCGCGGTCGTGTCGAGGACGGTCGCCGTCGCAGCGGTGGCGGGGGAGACGTTGCCGACGGCATCCGCGGCGACGACGTCGAGCTCGATCGTGCCCACAGGGAGCGGCTCGTCGAGCTGCACGGAGAAGGACCCGTCGGCCTCTGCCGTGGCCCTGCCGAGTTCGTTGCCGTCTCGGTCGCGGACGATGACCGTGGAGCGCGGTTCGGCGGACCCGGTGATGGGGCCGGTCGGGTCGGTGAGGGTTCCGGGGTCGTCGACGACCGGAGCGTCGGGGGCGGTCGCGTCGACGTCCAGGGTCGCGACGGTCGGCGTCGCCGTCATGCCGTTGCGGTGCTGCAGGGCGGTGACGGTCACCGGACCCTCGGGCAGGGCCTCGGTGACGGGGAACATCCACGTGCCGTCGTCCTCGACCGGCACGGTGACGAGGGGCTGGTCGCCCACGGTCAGGTCGATGGTCCCGCCGGGGACGCCACGCCCACGGATGACCGGCGTCGGGCCGACCTTCGTCGACGGCTCGTTGATGACGGCAGCGGTGAGGGCGACCGTGATGACGAGGGTGGTGGAGGTCTGCGTGCTGGTGTTCTCGAAGCCGGACTCCGGGTTGGGCACGAAGGAGCCGACGAGCGTGATCTGGTCACCGGGCATCGCATCGGCGTCGACCTTGAAGGGCACGCGGATGTGAGCGAAGTTGGCGCCTCCGGTGCTCAGCGCGTGCGGGTTCGCGTTGACGCAGGTGTTCGTCTTGCGGTCAGCACTGTAGGTACAGCCGACGACGTTGGCCGTCCCCACGTTGGAGACCGCCCACGGGAGCCTCGCCGGGAAGGTGGCCGGCCCGGTGATCGTCCACTGGATGTCGAGCTTCCGGTTGGGCACCGCGACGCTTCCGCGGTTCTTGATGTTCAGCGAGGAGTTGTCGTCGACCTGTTGTCCGGGCAGCGCGGTCGCGGTGCCCCCGCCCTCTGCGACGAGGTTCACGGCGGTCGCACTCGGAGCGGGCGAAGCGGCGGGTGACGGAGCGACCGACGGAGCGACCGACGGAGTGGGCGAAGCAGCGGGCGAAGGATCGACCGCAGGCTCGACCGGGGTCGTGGCCTGCTCGAGTTCGGGCGGCTGCTCAGCCCCCGGCGCCGAGCCGTCGTCGGTCGAGCGCTCCTCCATCGTGGCCTCCGTCGCGGCGGCCACGTCGGGCACGGCCAACGGTGCGAAGGCGAGCAGGAGCGCGGCGGCGGTGGTGGCTCTGGTGCGCGGGGGCATTCGGTCTCCGATCCTCGGGTGTGAGCATAAGCATACGAAATATCAATGACGAACGCAATGCTTCACTCCCGGGAAACGGACCGCCGAACGCTTCCGGATCGCGCATCCAGGCCAGATGCGGAAGTATGTATCGGTGACGATCATGACGGAACGGCCGGTCGACGAGTCGACGACCACTGAAACCGAGCGGCCCGGCAACGCGACGGCGAGGCACGACAACGTCGCGCTGCTCTCGGTGGCGACCACGGTGGCCGAGCGTGTGACGACCTCGGCGGACATCGAGGAGAAGCTCCGCGGGGTGCTCCGACGCCTGCGTCTGCCGATGGGGCTGCTCGAGCGGGTGGCCGGTGTCAAGGAGCGTCGCAACTGGGGCGAGGGGCAGTCCTTCCAGGACGCCGCCATCGACGCCGGACGCCGTGCCATGGCCGAGGCGGGCATCAAGCCCGAGGACGTCGGCCTGCTCATCAACACGTCGGTGACCCGTCCCCACCTCGAACCCTCCGTCGCCGTGCGTCTGCACCACGGGCTCGGGCTGCCGTCGTCGGCGATCAACTTCGACATCGCGAACGCCTGCCTCGGGTTCGTCAACGCCATGAGCGTCGCCGCGGGCATGATCGACTCCGGTCAGATCAAGTACGCGCTCGTGGTCGACGGCGAGGACGCCGACCAGGTGCAGCTCAACACGATCGAGCGCCTGAACCAGGGCGGCCGGAACCGCAAGGACTTCATGAGCGAGTTCGCCAGCCTGACGCTCGGCTCCGGTGCTGCCGCTGCCGTGCTCGGCCCGGCGGACATGCACCCGGGTGGACACCGGATCGTGGGCGGCGTCACCCGCGCGGCGACCCAGTGGTACGACCTCTGTGTCGGCAGCGTCGACGGCATGTTCACGGACGCCAAGATGCTGCTCAAGGGCGGCATGGAGCTCGTCGTCGCGGCCTGGAACGAGGCCCGTGCCCACTTCGACTGGGCGGACATGGACCGCTACGTCCTGCACCAGGTCTCGGACGTGCACACCAACGCCTTCGTCGAGGCCATCGGCGTCCCGCGCGAGAAGGTCCCCACCACGTACGAGCGCTTCGGCAACGTCGGCCCGGCGTCGATCCCGATCACCCTGGCGGACGAGGTCGCGAGCGGACGCATCCGCCCCGGCGACCGCGTCTTCCTCGGCGGGGTCGGCTCCGGCATCAACACGGCGATGATGGAACTCCGCTGGTGACATCGGGGCTGCCCCGCGTCGCCGCGAGCACTGCTCCGGCGACGCAGCCGCCCTTGCTGCCCGGCCTCGACCCCGCGTGGTCGCGCCTGGTCACGGTGCCAGCAGACCGCTCGGTCCGGCCGGGAGGCTCGGATCACGCCGAGCGCACCTGGCACGTCCTCGACACGGCCGGGTCCCTGGCTGCGCTGGGGGTGGAACCGGTCGGCACGCTGCTGTGCGTGCACGGCAACCCGACGTGGTCGTACCTGTGGCGGTCGGTGCTCCGCACCTCGCTCGACGTCGCCGCCGCGGGCGGTCCGGCCTGGCGCGTGGTCGCCGTCGACCAGCTCGACATGGGCTTCTCGGAGCGCACCGGGGTCCTCCGCGGCCTGCCGCAGCGCGTCGCGGACCTCGGTGCGCTGACGGACGAGCTCGGGCTGACCGGACCCGTGGTCACCCTCGGCCACGACTGGGGTGGGGTCGTCTCCCTCGGCTGGGCCGTGGACCACCCGGACCTCGTGGTCGGTGTGACCACGTGCAACACGGCGGTGCACCAGCCCGACGACGCTCCCGTCCCGGCGCCCCTGCGCCTGGCGCTCCGCCCGCAGGTGCTCGGTCGCGGCACGGTCGTCACGCCTGCCTTCCTCGAGACGACGCTGGCGATCGCCCACCCGAAGCTCGACCGGGCCGTGGCGGACGGCTTCCGCGCCCCCTACCGAGGCGCTGCCCGGCGTGGTGGCATCGGCGGCTTCGTCGCCGACATCCCCCTCGGCGCCGCACACCCGAGTGCCCGCGAGCTCGACCGGATCGCGTCCGGCGTGGCCGCGCTCGACGTCCCCGCACTGCTGCTCTGGGGGCCGCGGGACCCGGTGTTCCTGGAGCGCTACCTCGACGACCTGGTCGACCGGCTGCCGCGCGCCGACGTACACCGCTTCGAGGGCGCCGGGCACCTGCTTCCGGAGGATGCCGACGTCGCCGGCACGATGTTCGACTGGTTGGGCGACCGCCTGCCGGAGGGCCACGTGCCCGCTGGGGACGAGCCGAGCCTCCCGTCCGGTCCTGACGCGCCTTCCCGGCCACTGTGGGCGGCACTGGACGCCCTCCGCGACTCGGACGAGGCCGCCCTCGTCGAGATGGCGGCGCCGGGCGGCACCCGGACGATCAGCTGGCGGCTGCTGTCGCGACGCGTCGACGAGGTCGCAGCCGGTCTGCTCGACGTCGGGGTGCGACCGGGTGACCGCGTCTCGCTGCTCGTGACGCCCGGAGCCGACCTGACCGCCGCGCTGTACGGCTCGATCAGGATCGGCGCGACCGTGGTCGTGGCGGACGCGGGACTCGGGCTGCGCGGCCTCACGCGTGCCGTGAAGGGCGCCCGGCCGGACTGGGTCATCGGGGCGCTGCCCGGACTGGCGGCGGCCCGAGCGCTCGGGTGGCCCGGTCGACGGATCGCGACGCTCCCGCTGCCGGCTCCGGCACGCGCGGCGCTCCGGGTGGAGCACACGCTCGCCGGGGTGGCGCGCCGTGGTGCCCGTCGTCTCGCCGCAGGCACCGCGTTGCCGGACGCCCCGCCGTCGGACACCCCGGCTGCCGTGCTCTTCACGTCCGGGTCGACCGGTCCGGCGAAGGGCGTCGTCTACACGCACGCGCAGCTCGGGGCCGTCCGCGACGTGCTCTCGGCGCAGTACGGCATCGGTGTCGGCACGGGGCTCGTCGCCGGCTTCGCCCCGTTCGCGCTGCTCGGACCAGCGCTCGGAGCCCGCTCGGTCGCACCGGACATGGACGTCACCGCGCCCCGCACGCTCACCGCGTCGGCCGTCGCCGCGTCCGTCGTGGCTGCGGACGCGACCGTGGTGTTCCTGTCGCCGGCCGCGCTCGCGAACGTGGTCGCCACCGCGGGTGCGCTCGACGCCTCCGAGCAGGCGGCGCTCGCTCGCGTGCGGCTGTTCCTGTCGGCGGGCGCTCCCGTGTCGGCGGCGTTGCTGACCGCGGCGACCGAGCTGATGCCGAACGCCAGCGCCCACACCCCCTACGGCATGACCGAGGGGTTGCTCATGACCGACGTCGACCTGCCCGCGATCCGTGCGGCTGCCTCGGTCGTCGACGGTGACGGCGACGGTGCTGGCGCCGGCGGGGTCTGCGTCGGCCGGCCCGCGGCGTCCGTGCAGGTGCGCATCGCCCCGCTGTCCGCGTCCGGGTCGCCGACCGGTGACCTCACCGACGAGCCCGACGTCACCGGCGAGATCGTCGTCGCCGCGCCGCACGTGCGCCAGGCCTACGACCGGCTGTGGCGGACGAACCGGGCGTCGCGCCTCGGGCTGACCGACCCGCGCGGCCACCGCACGGGCGACGTCGGCCACCTGGACGCATCCGGGCAGCTCTGGGTCGAGGGCCGGCTGCAGCACGTCGTCACGACGCCGTCCGGGGTGCTGACGCCCGTCGGGCCCGAGCAGCGCATCGAACGCGTGCAGGGCGTGGGACGGGTCGGCGTCGCCGGCATCGGACCCAGCGGCACCCAGCAGGTCGTCGCGGTCGTCGAGACCGTGCCAGCAGCGCGGAAGCCGGGCCTGGCGCCGTCGGACCTCGCCGCAGCCGTGCGTGCCGCGGCGGGGGTCCCCGTGGCCGCCGTGCTCGTCGTGCCGGTGCTGCCGACGGACATCCGCCACAACTCGAAGGTCGACCGCACCCGTCTGGCGCGCTGGGCGACGTCGGTGCTCAGCGGCGGGCGGATGGTGCGGCCGTGAGGGTCCTCGTCACCGGGGCGAGTGGGTTCCTCGGCCGTGCCGTCGCCGGCGCCGTGCGGGACGCCGACCACGAGGTCCGGACGTTCCAGCGGCGACCGTCGGGGGTCGACGGCGTCTCGGACTCGCTCGGGACGATGACCGACGCGGCTGCGGTCGCGCGGGCGGTGGACGGCGTGGAGGCGGTCGTGCACCTCGCCGCGAAGGTCTCGCTCGCCGGCGACCCCGCCGACTTCGAGCGGTTGAACGTCGAGGGCACGCGGACGCTCCTCGCGGCAGCGCGATCGGCCGGGGTGTCCCGGTTCGTGTTCGTGTCGTCACCCTCGGTCGCGCACACCGGGTCGTCGATCTCCGGCGCCGGTGCCGCACCGGCGTCGCCGGCACAGGCCCGCGGGGACTACGCCCGGACGAAGGCCGCCGCCGAGCTGCTCGCCCTGGCCGCCGACGCCCCCGGGTTCGCCGTCGTGGCCGTCCGACCGCACCTGGTGTGGGGCCCGGGGGACACGCAGCTCGTCGGACGGATCGTCGACCGTGCCGCACGAGGGCGACTCCCGCTGCTCGACAGCGGCGCCGCGCTCATCGACTCCTGCTACGTGGACAACGCCGCCTCCGCGATGGTCGCCGCGCTCGACCGTGCCGACGCCGACGAGGTCCACGGCAACGCCTACGTCGTGACGAACGGGGAGCCCCGGCCGGTCGCGGACCTGCTCGACGGCATCTGCCGGGCGTCCGGCGTGCCCACGCCGCGGTGGCACGTCCCCGCCGGTGTCGCCCGCGCGGCCGGGTCCCTCGTCGAGGCCGTGTGGCGCGTCCGTCCGGGTGCGGACGAGCCGCCGATGACGCGGTTCCTCGCCGAGCAGCTGTCGACGTCGCACTGGTTCGACCAGCGGCGCACCCGGCGGGACCTCCGGTGGGAGCCCAGCGTGTCGATCGACGAGGGGCTGCGCCGGCTCGCTGGCTGACGTCCCGCGCCGGGTCGCTGGCCGACGTCCCGCGCCGCTTCGTGCGTGCTGTGGCTGCCGTCCTGTGCCACGCGGTCGTCGCGTCCGTAGTGTCGGGGACATGACAACCACCGTCCTCGTCGCCGGCGCCACCGGAGATCTCGGGGGCCGCATCGTCGGCTCACTCCTCGACCACGACACCCGGGTCCGAGTGCTCTCTCGGCCCGGCAGCTCCTCCGCCACCGAGCAGTACGGCGGCACCGACCGCGTCGAGGTCGTCACCGCGGCGTACACCGACCACGCGGCCCTCGTGGCGGCGCTGACGGACGTCGAGGTCGTCGTCTCCGCGGTCAGCGGCACGCGCTCGGTGATCGTCGACGCGCAGACGGCCCTGCTCGCCGCCGCGGTCGAGGCCGGCGTGCCGCGCTTCATCCCGTCCGACTACTCCGCCGACTACCGGTCCATCACCCCGGGGACGAACCGGAACTTCGAGCTGCGCCGCGAGTTCGCCGCCACCCTCGACGCCGCACCGATCCGCGCCACGTCGGTCCTCAACGGCGCGTTCGCCGACATGCTCACCGGGCAGGCACCCATGATCCTGTTCGACCGTCGCCGCGTGCTGTTCTGGTCCTCGGCCGACCAGGTCCTCGACTTCACCACGAAGGACGACGTCGCGCGCGTGACCGCCGCGGCAGCCCTCGACCCGAACGCCCCGCGGGTCGTCGAGGTCGCTGGGGACCAGGTCACCGCCCGGTCCGTCGTTGACACGATGTCGCGCCTGACGGGCACGCCCTTCCGTCTGCAGTGGGCGGGCACGGCGACGACGCTCTCCGGCATGGCGAAGGTCGGGCGCCGCCTGTCGAAGGACCCGGACGAGCCCTTCCCGGCGTGGCAGGGGATGCAGTACTTCGTGAGCATGTTCAGCGGCGAGGCCGAGCTCCACCACGTGGACAACGACCGCTACGGTCCCCACACGTGGACGACGGTCGAGGACGTCCTGGCAGCGCACGTCGCGGCCTGACCCTCCCGACGCACCCAGCGGCCTGCCAGCGTCGTCCCCGAGACGCTCGCGAGACACCGGTGTCCGGGCGTGACGCCGCGGATGATCGCGGCGTCGTGCGAAGACACCGGTGTCGTGCGTCCGACCACCACCCGTCGACGCAGGACGTACGACGCACGACGCACGACGTACGACGCGGGACGCGGGACGCGGGGAACCGGACGCGGGCGTCGGGCGTCGGCGGTACGGTCGTCGCATGGACAGGTCCGAGGTCATCGCTGCCGCCGCTGCCGCGCACGCCGCCCGCATCGCCGCTGCCGGCGGTGACGACTCCGCCGCGCGGGACCGCGCCGAGTCGGCAGCGTCGGCGCCGCAGGACCACAGCCGCGTGGACGAGGCCGACCGGGCCGCCGACCGCACCGAGGGGGTCCTCTCCGACTGGCGCCGGATGGGCACCCGACGCGGGGTGTCCCCGGACGCGCAGGTCCGGGCAGCGTGGTCCGTCGGCGGCGTCCCCGACCCGGGCCCCGGCCGAGCGCTGGCGAACGTGCTGCTCTCCACGGCAGGCCACGCGGGTCGGGTCGCCGATGCTGCGCGCCGCAACGAACGCCTGAGCGGCGCCGCACGCACGGCCGCACGCCGCACCGTCCGGCGGTACACGGACCACGGCGCCGAGATGTCGACCCTCGGGGACGTCCTGCGCGGCCAGCAGCCCGACGCCGAGTAGGGCACACCGCGCAGCCGGCTCCGGACCGCACCCCGGGAACGACGGGAGGCCCAGTGCCAGCTGGCACCGGGCCTCCCGTCCGAAAGTGGCAGACGCTACGGGCGCAGGAGCACCTTGCCGACGCGACCGGCGGTGTCCGAGGCGCGGACCGCGTCGCGGACGTCCTCGAACACGAAGGTCTCGGCGACGGGGAGCGTCAGCGATCCGTCCAGCACGCGCTGGATGAGCTCACCGAAGAGCTGCTGCTTCGTGTCGGCGGGCATGGTCCGCGACACGACGCTGCCCCAGAAGCCCTTGACCGTGACCTGCTTGAAGATCACGGCACCGGAGGGGATCTCCATCGTCGGCGACGCCATGGCGCCGAAGACGACGAGCGTGCCGTTCTCGGCGAGGGTCGAGACGATGTCGGCCGCGGCCTTCCCGCCGACGGACTCGACGCCCGCGACGATCGGGGCGCCACCGGTGATCGCCGTGACCTGGTCCTGCCAGTCCTCGGCGTCCGTGGCGACGATGCGCTCGATGCCCTGTTCGCGGAGCTCGTCGACCCCGGCGGCGCGACGCACCAGCCCGACGACGTTGATGCCCCGCGCTGCGGCGAGCTGCGCGACCATGCGGCCGACAGCGCCGTTCGCGGCGTTCTGGATGAGCCAGTCGCCCTCGTGCAGGTCGAGGGAGTGCAGCAGGCTGATGGCGCTGAACGGCATCGAGACGAGCTGGGCAGCGGACTCGTCGGTCATGGCCTCGGGCACGGGGATGAGCCCGGCCGCGTCGGCGACGTAGTACTCGGCCCACACGCCGAAGGTCCCACCGGCGACGCGCTGACTGACGGAGAGGGCCGTGACGCCCTCGCCGAGGGCCTCGACGACGCCGAGCGCCTCGGTGCCGGACTGGGCGGGCAGCTCGGGCTTGAAGCCGTAGGTGCCACGGACGGTCCACAGGTCGTGGTTGTGGATCGGGGAGAGGACCGTGCGGACCAGGACCTGGCCGGCGGCGGGCTGGGGGACCGGGCGCTCGGCGACGGTCAGGACGTCGGCAGGCTCGGCGAAGGTCTCGTGGACGACGGCGCGCATGGTGGAGTCGGTCATGGGTCAGTCCTCCGAGACGGTGATGGTGACGTCGATGTTGCCGCGCGTCGCGTTCGAGTACGGGCACACCTGGTGGGCGGCGTCCGCGAGGGCCTGGGCCTGGTCGTGGTCCATGCCCGGGATGACGACCTCGAGCATGACGGCGAGCTGGAAGCCGCCCTGGCCGTTCGGGCCGATCTGCACGCGACCGCCGACGGACGAGTCGGTGACCTTGACCTTCTGCGAGCGGGCGACGCCCTGCAGTGCGGAGTGGAAGCACGCGGCGTAGCCGGCGGCGAAGAGCTGCTCGGGGTTGGCGCCGTTGCCGGAGCCGCCCATGTCCTTCGGGATCGCCATGTCGAGGTCGACGCGGCCGTCGCTGGTGGCGACGTGGCCGTTCCGGCCCTCTCCGGTGGAGATGGCTTCTGCGGTGTAGAGGACGTCCATGGTGGAGGTTCCTTTCCTTCGTGGGGTCAGTGGTCCGTCGGCGCCGGGGCGGGCGCAGCGGCGGCGTGCATCGTCTCGGTCAGACGGTGCAGGGTCTGGATGAGCTCGGCGGCGGCACGCTCGTCGGGCAGCCCCGTGCCGGCGGCGATCCGCCCGGGGATGTCGGCGAGCTCGCCCCGCAGGGCACGCCCGCGCTCGCCGGTGGTCACGGTGACGACGCGCTCGTCGGCACTGCGACGCTCACGGCGCACCAGGTCCGACTGCTCCATGCGGCGCAGCAGCGGCGACAGGGTGCCGGAGTCGAGCTGCAGGTGCTCCCCGAGGCCCGAGACGGTCTGGTCGCCCTCCACCCACAGGGTGACGAGGACGAGGTACTGCGGGTAGGTCAGCCCCCAGGGCTCGAGCATGGAGCGGTAGGCCTGCGTGGTGGCGCGGGTCGCTGCGTAGAGGGAGAAGCACACCATCTCGTCGGTCACGGGCATGACTCCACCGTCGCACACAACCGGGTTGCGCACAACCTTTCCGTGCGCCTGCTGAGCGGTCGCGCAGCGAGGCCGTTAGGCTGACGGGACCAACGATGACCAGCAACCACCCAGCCTCGGCACGAACGACGACCCCGCGAGTCGGCTCGTCGACGTCCCACGGCAAGACGATCCTGATCGGCGAGCACGCCGTGGTGTACGGCGCACCCGCCCTCGTGCTCCCGGTCAACGACGTCCGGGTCACGGCCACGGTCACGCCCACCCCGGGCAGCAGCGGCCACGGGCTCGAGTCCGCGGTGCACACCGGTCCGCTCGACCTCGCCCCCGCCGCGGTCCTGCCCACGGTCACGGCGGTCACCGCCACCCTGCGCCACCTCGGCGTCACGGACCAGCACTTCCACGTGCGGGTCGACAGCGACGTGCCCACCGCCCGCGGCATGGGCTCGAGCGCAGCCGTCGCCGCCGCGGTCACGGCCGCCGTCGCCGACGCCCTCGGGGTGACGCTCGACGCGCAGACCCACCACGACCTGATCCAGGAGTGCGAGCGCGTCGCCCACGGTCGGCCGTCCGGACTCGACGCCCGCGGGGTCGTCGCGGACGTGCCCGTCTGGTTCGAGGACGGCCACGTCGAGCCCGTCGACGTCACCGGTGAGTTCGTCTTCGTCGTCGCCGACACCGGCGTGCCCGGCCACACCCGCGGTGCCGTCGCCGCCGTCCGCGAGCACCACGACCGGGCCCCCGCCGAGGTCGATGCGGTGATCGGACAGATCGGCGACCTGGCCCGACGCGCACGGGGGACACTGGTCGACGGCGATGCCCAGGCGCTCGGTGCCACCATGGACGCCGCGCACGCACTGCTGACCACCCTCGACGTGTCGAGCGACGACCTCGACCGCCTCGTCGGCGCCGCCCGCAGCGCGGACGCCCTCGGCGCGAAGCTCACGGGCGGTGGACGGGGCGGCTGCGTCCTCACACTCGCCGCCGACGGCGACCACGCGGTCCGGATCGCCGACGCGCTCCGTGCCGCCGGTGCCACCGCCACCTGGACCACTCGGATCGGAGACCGTGCCTGATGACCGCCACCGCCGTCGCGCACCCCAACATCGCCCTCGTGAAGTACTGGGGCAAGGCGGACGCCGACCTCGCGCTGCCCGCGACGGGCAGCGTCTCGATGGGCCTCGACGTCTTCCCGACGACGACCTCCGTCACCCTGCAGGACAGCCAGGAGGCCCGTGATGCGTTCGTCCTGAACGGTCGCGTCGTCGACGACGGTCCCCTGACACGCGTCGAGCGGTTCCTCGACCTGGTCCGGGAGCTCGCGGGCAGCGACGCGCGCGCGTCCGTCGAGTCGACGAACACGGTGCCGACGGGTGCCGGCCTGGCCTCGAGCGCCTCCGGCTTCGCGGCGCTCGCCACCGCGGCGGCGGCCGCCTACGGCCTCGACCTGTCCGAGCGTGACCTGTCCCGGCTCGCTCGACGCGGATCGGGGTCTGCGACGCGGTCCATCCCCGGCGGGGTGTCCGTCTGGCACGCGGGCGACGACCAGGGCTCGTTCGCCGAGACGATCCCGGCGCCGCCCATGGCCATGGTCGTCGTGACGATCAACCACGGCCCGAAGGAGATCGGCTCGCGCGAGGCCATGCGCCGCACGATCGCGACGTCGCCGTTCTACCCGGCGTGGGTGACCTCGACGACCACGACCGTCACCGACATGCTCGACGCCTGCGCCGCGGGGGACTTCACCCGCGTGGGCGAGCTCACCGAGAGCAACGCGCTCCGCATGCACGCCACGATCGAGGGCTCGTTCCCGCCCATCCGCTACCTCACGGCCCGCAGCGTCGCGGTGTTCGACGCCGTCGCCGAGCTGCGCGCATCGGGCGTCGAGGCCTACGCGACCGCCGACGCCGGACCGAACGTCGTCGTGCTCACGAAGCCCGAGGACCGGGGCGCCGTGGCGTCTGCGCTCGGGCACCTGGGCGACGTCATCGAGTCCGGCACGGGACCCGCCGCACGTGTGGTCCGCTCCGAAGGAACGGGGAGCCAGCCCGTCCAGAAGGAGACCGCCGAGTGATCGAGTTCCGCGCCCACGGCAAGTTGTTCGTCGCCGGAGAGTACGCCGTCGTCGAGCCCGGGCAGCCGTCCGTGCTCATCGCCCTCGACCGCGCCATCACGGCCACCGTCGCCGAGGGCCACGGCGCCGGCAGCGTGCACTCCGAGGAGTACGGACACCTGCCGCTGACGTGGACCCGGGCCGAGGACGGCCTGGCGCTCGACCGCGAGCACCACCCCTACGACTACGTGATGGCGACGATCGACCTCGTCGAGAAGCTCCGTGCCGAGCTCGGGATCGAACCGCGCTTCCACGACCTGCGCATCATGAGCCAGCTCGACGACGCCAGCGGGCGCAAGTTCGGCCTCGGGTCGTCCGCCGCCGTGACCGTCGCGACCGTCGGTGCCCTCGACCGCTTCTACGGCCTCGGGCTGACCCAGCGCCAGCGCTTCCAGACGGCCCTGCTCGCCACCATCCGGGTGAACCCCCGCGCGTCCGGTGGTGACCTCGCCGCGAGCACCTTCGGCGGGTGGCTCCGCTACAGCGCCCCGGACCGCGAGCGCCTCGCCGAGCACCTCGAGACCCGCACCGTGTCCGAGATCCTGCACGACGCCGACGCGTGGGAGGGCTTCGACGTCGAACGCCTGCCCGAGCCCGAGGACCTGCGGCTGCTCGTCGGCTGGACCGGCTCGCCGGCGTCCACCACGAAGCTCGTCGGTGCCGTGCGTCGGCACCGCAACGGCGGCTACGCGACGTTCCTCGACGACAGCCGCAGCTGCGTCGACGACCTGACCACGGGCCTCCAGACCGGCGACGCCGAGCGTACGCTCGACGCGCTCCGCCGGGCCCGCGGACTCATGCAGCGACTCGGCGACTCCGTCGGGTCCAGCATCGAGACCGACCGCCTGACCACGCTGTGCGACGTCGTCGAGCGCGCGGGCGGGGCGGCCAAGCCGTCCGGTGCCGGCGGCGGCGACTGCGGCATCGCGCTCGTCCCCGCGGACGGCGACATCCCGAGCATCCTCCGCGAGTGGGAGGCCCATAACATCCGGCACCTCACCATCGCCGTGCAACCCCCGGAAGGCCCCCTCGATGCACACCGCTGACAAGACCACCACCCAGACCCCGATCCCGACCCGCTGGGTCGGACCGATCCGGGTCAGCGGCAACGCGGTCGAGGGTGAGCACGAGGTCCCGCTCGCCACGTACGAGTCGCCGCTGTGGCCCTCCGTCGGCCGCGGTGCCCGCATCTCCCGCATGGTCGAGGGCGGCATCGTCGCGACGGTCGTCGACGAGCGGATGACCCGCTCGGTCGTCGTGCGGGCCTCGAGTGCCGCCGCCGCGCACATGGCCACGGGTCGGATCCTGGCGCGCCAGGCCGAGCTCGAGCAGGTCGTCGTCGGGCAGAGCCGGTTCGCCAAGCTCATCGAGGTGCACCCGGAGATCGTCGGGGACCTGCTGTTCCTGCGCTTCGCGTTCACGACGGGCGACGCCTCGGGCCACAACATGGTGACGCAGGCCGCGGACACGCTGCTGCCGACGATCCTGGCGTGGGAGCCGGAGCTGTCGTACGTGTCGATCTCGGGCAACTTCTGCTCCGACAAGAAGGCCACGGCGGTGAACGGCATCCGCGGGCGCGGGCGGCACACGATCGCCGAGATCGTCCTGCCCGGCATGGTCGTCGAGCGCTTCCTGAAGTCGTCCACCGAGCGGATCGTGGAGCTGAACACCGCGAAGAACCTGGTCGGGTCGACGATCGCCGGGGCCCTGCGCTCCGCGAACGCCCACTACGCGAACATGCTCCTCGGCTTCTACCTGGCCACCGGGCAGGACGCCGCCAACATCGTCGAGGGCTCGCAGGGCATCACCTTCGCCGAGGCCCGTGGCGACGACCTGTACTTCTCCTGCTCGCTGCCGCACCTCATCGTCGGCACGGTCGGCAACGGCAAGGGCAACGACCTGCCCGTCGTCGAGGACGCCCTGGTGCGCCTCGGTTGCCGTGAGGACCGCGAGCCCGGCCTCAACGCACGACGACTCGCCGGCCTCTGCGCCGCGACCGTGCTCTGCGGCGAGCTGTCCCTGCTCGCTGCGCAGACCAACCCCGGTGAACTCATGGCGGCGCACGTCGCGATGGAACGTGCCGGATCGACGAAGGGCGGCGACGCAGCATGAGCGCCATCGGCATCCACGACCTGGCGGTCGCGACGGGGCACCACGTGCTCGAACTGGACGACCTGGCCGAACGGCTCGGCGTCGACCCCGCGAAGTACCACGTCGGCATCGGGCAGGACGCCTTCAGCGTGCCGGCACCCGACGAGGACATCGTCACGATGGGCGCCGCCGCGGCCAAGCAGGTCATCGACCGGCACGGCTCCGACGGCATCCGCACGGTGCTCTTCGCCACCGAGTCCGGCATCGACCAGTCCAAGGCCGCCGGCGTCTTCGTGCACGGGCTGCTCGGGCTGCCGCAGGCCGTCCGCGTCGTCGAGCTGAAGCAGGCCTGCTACGGCGGGGCCGCGGCGCTCCAGCTCGCGCTCGGCATCATCGCGCGGAACCCCGACGAGCGCGTGCTCGTCATCGCGGCCGACGTCGCCCGCTACGACGTCGACACCGCCGCCGAGCCCACGCAGGGCGCAGGGGCGGTCGCGGTCCTGGTGTCCGCCGACCCCGACCTGATCGAGATCGAGCCGCTGTCCGGGCTGTTCACCGCCGACGTCGACGACTTCTGGCGGCCGAACGACCGCTCCACTGCGCTGGTCGACGGGCGGCTGTCCGTCAGCGCCTACGTCGACGCCTTCATCGGCGCGTGGGACGACCTCGCCGCGCGGGGCGGCCCCGCGTACGACATGATCGACCGCTTCGTGCACCACCAGCCCTTCACCAAGATGGCCCTCAAGGCCCACCGCAAGCTCACCCAGCACGTCGGCGTGCCGTTCGACGAGACCGAGCTGCAGACCGGCTTCACGTACAACCGGCAGGTCGGCAACACGTACACGGCGTCGCTCTGGATCGCGCTCGCGGCGGTGCTCGACCTCGACGACGACCTCGACGGCACCCGCATCGGGATGTTCAGCTACGGCTCGGGCAGCGTCGGGGAGCTCATCACCGGGGTCGTGCGTCCCGGGTACCGCGAGCACCGTCGCCAGGGAGCGGTCCGTGCGGACCTCGATGCCCGCGTGCCGCTGACCGTCGACGCCTACCGCGCGCTGCACGCCGACGGTGCGGCGACGAGCAAGGACGTCGACCGTCCGCGCGTGACGGCGGCCCCGTTCCGGTTCGCCGGCGTCCTCGGCGGCGCACGGCACTACGAGGCGACCACCCCCGCGGCCTGAGCCGCGGGTCTGGAGCACCCCGAGCCTCCCGTATCGTTGTCATGACGAGTGCGAGGGGATGACGATGCATGACCAGGTCCGCGACCTCGTCGCGTCGCTCCCGCCGGCCCCGCGCCTGTCGGACGTGGTCGACGCCGTCGCGGGACGCGTCGGCAAACCCGTCCGGGTCGTCGACGTCGACGGACCGGGCTGGGGCGGCCTGACCGCCCTCGTGGCGCAGCACGACCACGAGGCGATGGTCCTGGTGCCGACCACCGCCCCGCCGCTGTACCGGATGCACTGCGTGCTGCACGAGCTCGGGCACCTGGTCCGCGGGGACACCGGTGCCCCGCCGACGACGCAGCTCGGCTTCGACAGCTGGGTCTCCGGCGGGCACGTCTGCCAGCGGTCCCTCGACGACCGGCCGGACCTGATCGGCGCCGGCGGTGCGGACGAGCACTTCGCCGAGGCGTTCGCGTACGACCTCGCGCAGGTGCTGCTCGCCGGCACCGTCGACGCCGACGAGCGGACCTACGGGTAGTGGTCGCCCTGCACGCCGCCACGTTCTGGTGCGCGGCACTGATCTTCCTGCTGCGCGCACGGCACGTGTGGCGGAACCCCCAGGGGCGTGCGACCTGGGCGGCCACGGGCGTCGGCGCGCTCGGGCTCCTGACGCTCGGCAGCGTCGTGCCCCAGCGGGACCTCGACGCGCTGCTCGGTGGCACGAACGTCATCAACCTCGCGCAGAACCTGCTCGCCGCCACCGCGTTCTGGCTGATGCTCCGCGCGAGCACGCAGGACCTGCCCGAACGGCCCCTGCTCGCGCGGCCGCTGTCGATCGTCGTGATGCTCGCCGCGTTCACGGTGCCGTTCCTGTTCATCCAGGACCGCGGCGGCACGGTGTTCACGTTCCTCATCGACGAGCTGCACCAGACGCCGACCTGGTTGTACGGGACGATCTACATGTGCGTCGTGGGAGCGCTCGCGGCGTCGACCCTGGTGCGCGGTGTCCTGCGGAGCCCCGGGGCGCTCGTGGTGTTCCGCGTCGGGCTGGTGCTCGTGCTGGTGGCGAGCGTCGACGAGCTGCTCTCGATGGCGGCCGACCACTTCGGGCTGTTCGACGAGCCGACCCGGGTGGTGCTCCGCTTCCTCTTCGACCCGCCCTTCTACGTCGGGATCGTGCTCATCGTGGCCGCCATGGCGTCCCTGACCATGCGGCGGTGGAGCCGCGACGCCGAGTACGTCCGCCACGGCCGTCGGCTGGAGCGCATCGCCCGTCGGCACGGTCTGCGCGGCCGGGGCCGGCGCGGGGACCCGCGCGTGCGGGCCTACGACCTGGTGATCGCGATCCGCGACGCCGAGGTGCAGGGGCAGACGCTGAGTCCGGCCGAGGCGGGGCAGGTGCGGTCGGCGGAGTCCGTGCTGGCGCGGAGCCTGGTCGGATGAGCGGGGTGCAGCGGTGACGGTACTCGGCGTGCTCGGGCTGGTGCTCGTGCTGCTCGTGCTGTTGGGCCTGCTCGTCGTCGTCCGGCTCGTCGTGGGGCGGGTCGTGCTGTCCGGACGGGAGCACTGGACGCCGGTGCTCGCCGTGGACACCGGGTCGATCACGCTGCCGTTGTCGGACGAGACCAGGAGCGTGGGGACGTTCGGGCTGTGGCACGGCGGGGGTGCCGGCGCCGAGCACAGCGTGGCCGGGCGCACCGTAGCCGGGCACACGGTCGTCGGGTCGGTGCTCGAGGTCGACGAGGTGCGCGGGACCGTCCGCCGCGCCGTGCTCGACTCCGTCGGGGACCGTCCCACCGAGGTCCGCTGGACGGGTCACATGCTGCGTGACCCCTCGGTGCTCGGCACCCCGTGGAACGAGGTCGACATCCCGACGGCGTTGGGCCCCGCGCCCGCGTGGCAGATCTCGCCCCCAGCCGCCGGTGCGGCCGGTGCGGCCGTCTCCGTCTCACCTGGCACCCCCGCCGCCTCCCGCACCTGGGCGGTCCACGTGCACGGCATCCGCACCACCCGGGTCACCGCGCTCCGCACCGTCCCCGCGGTGACCGCCCTCGGCTGGACCTCGCTCGTGCCGTCGTTCCGCGGCGACGGCGAAGCCCCGTCGGACACCCCGGCCTCGCACCTCGGCGCGCGGGAGTGGCCGGACGTCGAGGCCGCCCTCGACCACGCCGTCGCCCACGGTGCCGAACGCCTCGTCCTGGTCGGATGGTCGATGGGCGCGACGATCACCCGCGAGCTCCTCGTGCACTCGGCGCACCGGGCACGCATCGCCGGGATCGTCCTGGTCGCACCGGCGCTCGACTGGGCGACGACGGTGCAGACGGCCGCTGCACGCTCCGGGCTGCCCGGCCCCGTCGTCCGCCTGGCGCTCGGGACCATGGCGGCGCCCGGGCTCTGCCGGCTGGTCGGGCTCCGGGCACCGGTCGACGTCCGGGCACTGTCATGGGTGCGGGACCCGACCGCCCCGCCGCTCGACCACCTGCCGCCGACGCTCGTCGTGCACTCGCCGGGGGACCCGACCGTGCCGTTCCGGCTCAGCGAGCAGTTCGCGGCGCAGCACCCCGGGACCGTCACGCTCGCGGTCAGCGAGCCGACCGGACACGGCTGGGAGCGGAACCGTGACGCGGCCTGGTTCGACGCGCAGGTCACCGGGTGGGGCGCCGCGCTCGACTGATGCGTGCGCTCCGGCGGCCCGGCCCCGACAGGCGGTCTCCGGATCGCGCGGTGACGGATCCGGTCGGCGATGCCCGGGGATCGTGAACCGGATCGTTCACCGCGCAATCTCGGATCCCGCGGTCGGCGGCGCAGACCCGGCGCCCCTGACCCGGCGCCCCAGACCCGGCGGTCCCGTACCGACGACGTCCCCGACGCCGCACAGACCGGGTGCACGCCGCGCCCCGACGCCGCGCACGCCACCCGGACGCCGACGCACGTCCGGGGGAGTAGACAGACGCATGGGACAGCTCATCTACGCCGGCGAGACACTCGACCTGCACATCGACGACCGGGCCCTGACGCACCTGCAGATCGTCATCGTCAACCTGCTCCGGCGCGACCACCGCTTCGTGTTCTCGTGGAAGGACGACGTCACCCACGGGGACGGCCGCAGCAGCATCTGGCTGCACCCGAACGTCAGCCTGCACTTCAGCTTCGCGGGCGGTCGCACGCCGTCGATCAACCGGTCGTGGCTCGAACAGCTCTACGCGTCGGCGTCGTCCGGGTCCGGACTCGTGCTCACGCCGGAGCCGGTCGACACCAGCGTGGGTGACGACTCACCGTGGTCGCGCGCCGTGGCGCCGGGCTCCGACGAGTCCTAGCGCCTACCATCATGAAGTTTCTTCGTCAACGGGTTCCGCGCCATCAGGACCATCGCGTACGGTGGCCCCATCGCCCGATGCGCGGACCTGCGCCGGCTCAGGGCGCCGCGTGGGCCTCGGGAGACCTGGATCAGGGGGTTCCCGCGCGTATCGAGTGATGAGGTCGCCGTCCCCGGCAGAGGATTCGGGTTCCGAACCCGGGGGCGGCGACCGCCTCACGATCTCGACAGCCCGCCGTCGCCGCGGTGCTCAGTAGACGTCGCGCACGTACCGCTTCGCCCGCCGCAGGTCGGCCAGGTAGTCCACTGCGTCGTCGGCCCCACGACCGCGCTCCGTCGCGATGACGTCGAGCAGCGCAGCCTCGACGTCCTTCGCCATCCGGGACGCGTCGCCGCACACCGTGAAGGTCGCGCCGTCCTCGAGCCAGGCGTACAGCTCCCGTGACTGCTCACGCATCCGCGTCTGCACGTAGACCTTCTCGGCCTGGTCGCGCGAGAACGCCAGGTCGAGCCGGGTCAGCACACCGTCGGCCTGCAGCGCGGACAGCTCGTCCGCGTAGACGAAGTCCGTGTCGCGGTGCTGGTCACCGAAGAACAGCCAGTTCCGGCCCGTCGCACCGCTCGCGGCACGCTCGTGCAGGAACCCGCGGAACGGCGCGATGCCCGTGCCCGGCCCGACCATGACGAGCGGGGCGTCGCCGTCCGCCGGCACGCCGAACGCCGCGTTCGGCTGCAGGTACACGCCGACCTCGTCGCCGACCTGGACCCGGTCGGCCAGGTGTGTCGACGCCACCCCGGAGTGCTTCCGGTGGTCGTCGCCGTACCGCACGGACGCCACGGTCAGGTGGATCCGGTCCGGGTGCGCGAGCGGGCTCGACGAGATCGAGTACTGGCGCGCCTGCAGCGGCCGGAGGAACGGCAGCAGCTCGTCGAGCCCCGGCGCCGAGTCACCGGCGTCGCGGAGCAGGTCGAGCACGTCGCGCCCCCAGAGCCAGCGGTCGAGCTCCTGCTTGTCGCCGTGCGCGACCACCGCCGCGAGCTCGCTGGCGGGTGCCCGTTGCACGAGGTCGGCGATCAGGTCCTTCGACGGCGTCCGGACCTCGCGGTCCGTGCGCAGCAGCTCGCGGACCGATCGGCCGTCGAACGTCTCGTCGCCCGTGGCACCGAGGTGCTCGAGCAGGTGGTCCACCAGGGTGTCGTCGTTCACGGGCACCACGGCCAGCGCGTCGCCGGCGGCGTACGTGATGCCGCTGTCGCCGAGGTCGAACTCGTAGTGCCGGATCTCCTTCGCGCTGCGCGGGTCGGAGAGCAGACGGTTCTCCACCAGGCGCGCCGGGTACGGGTTGCGCTTGGTCCACTGGGACCCCGGACGGGAGGCCCGGGTCGACCCCGCCCCGCCGGCCGCGGTCGTGCCCGTGGTCACCGGCCCGGTCGCGCCGGTCCCGCCGGTCGCCCCGGTCTCGGCGGCGATCCGGTCGAGGACGGCGGCGGTCCAGAGGGCGGCCGGGTCCTCGTAGTCGACGTCGCAGTCGACGCGGTCGTGCACCCGGGTGGCGCCGAGCTGCTCGAACCGGGTGTCGAGGAGCTTGCCGGCCTGGCAGAACTCGTCATAGCTCGTGTCGCCGAGCCCGAGGACGGCGTACTGCAGGCCCTCGAGGCGGGGCACGGTGCTCGCCTGGACCGCGTCCCAGAACAGGCCGGCGTTGTCGGGCATCTCGCCCTCGCCGTACGTCGAGGTGACGACGAGCACGTGCGACATCCCGGCGAGCTGCTCCGGCGTGACGTCGTCGAGTGCTCGTGCCCGGCCGCCGAGCCCGCGGGCGGTCGCCCCGGCCACGAGCTGGTCGGCGAGGGCCTCCGCCGTGCCGGTCTGCGTGCCGAACAGCACGTCGACGGTGGTCGTCGGCGTGCTCGGGGCCGTGGCGGTGCCGGCGGCGGCGATGCCCGCGATGAACCCGGCGAGCCAGGACTCCTGCGCGGCCGAGAACGGGGCGTCGACCGGGATCAGCTGACCGGTCGGGGGCAGGACGCTCACGCGGTCACCGCCTCGGCCGGGGCCTGCGGGGCGCGGCGGGCGATGTCCTCGAGTGCCGCGGTGGCGAGGAGCTCGTCGAAGCGGGCCTCGTGCAGGCGTCCGTCGTTCTTGGCGTTCTGGTGCATGATCCAGCCCGTGGTGCCGGGTGCGTCCATGCTGCGGTTGTTCCGCTGCGTGAGCGCACGCTTGTGGTCGTCGAGGCGCTTCACCGCGATGAGGGTCGCGAGCTGGTCGTCCGTGAAGCGCTCGAGCGTGCCGCGGAGGTACTTCACGACGCGCTGCTTGACGAAGAAGTCCTCGGTGAGCACCAGGTTCCGCACGGCCTCGAGCACCCGGGGGTCGGCGGGACCGACGGCGCCGGGCACGCGCTCGAGCGCCAGGTCCTGGGCGACACCGAGCACCGTGTACGACGACAGGAGCGAGAACATGTCGCCGCCCTGGTCGCCGAGCGCGGGTGCCCTGCCGCCGAGCACCGTGCGGCGGTCGCGGTAGTCGAGCTTGAACGCGCGGAGCTTGTCCGTCGCGGTCGAGACGGCGAGCTCGTCGAGCAGCTCGTTCCGGGTCGAACCGGCCAGGATCGCGTCGGCGTCCTGGGTGAGCAGGAGCGCCCGGGGCATGCCGACGAAGACGTGCGTCCGCGTGGTCTCCCAGTCCGCGAGCAGGCGGGCGGCGAGCTCGGAGCCCGTCGCTTCGAGGTGCCACGTCAGGAGCAGGCGGGCGGCGTCCTCGTGGAAGGCGCCGCGCGCGGTGTCGAGCACCGGGAAGACCAGGAGCGAGTCGGTGCTGGCGCGCTCGGCCACCCGGCCGGTCGGGTCGTACTGGTACAGGAACCCGCCGGACATGCCGTTGCCGAGGCCCTTGCCGAAGCCGCCGAGGTTGAACACGGCACCGCCGGTCATGTACTCGCAGCCGAAGTCGCCGACGCCCTCGACCACGGCGGTCGCGCCGGAGTTCCGGACGGCGAAGCGGTCGCCCGCCTCGCCCTGCACGAAGGTCCTGCCGCCCGTCGCGCCGAACAGCGCGAAGTTGCCGACCAGGACGTTGCCGCCGCGGTCGGAGCTGCCGCCACCGGGCGCACGGACGACGATGCGCCCGCCGCTCTGGCTCTTGCCGACGCCGTCGTTCGCGGTGCCGGTGTGGTCGAGCGTCACGCCGTCGTTGTTGAACACGCCGTAGGACTGCCCGGCGGAGCCGCTCGTGCGGATCTTCACGGCACCGTCGACGAGCCGACGACGTCCGCGGTCGTCGGTCGACACCGCGGGGGCACCCTGCAGGGCGTCGGCCCCGAGCTCGTGGTTGAGGACGCGCTCCAGGTCGATGCCGAGCTGGCCGCCGACGGACTTGTCCGCGTTGCCGAGGAGCACGCCGTCGATCGTCACGCTGTGCTCGTGCCGGACGAGCAGTGCCTCGCGGACCCGCTCGATGAGCGCGTCGTCGGTGGCGTAGTCCTTCTCCAGGTACTCGGGGTCGGTGACGACCTTCTCGGGCACCTGCGTGAGCAGGGCCCGGACGTCGAGCCGCCCGACGCTGGCCGGGTGGTCGAGGAGCTGGAGCAGGTCGGTGCGGCCACGGGCCTCGCGCAGGGAGCGCAGGCCGAGGCGGGCGAGGATCTGCCGGACGTCGTGGGCGATGTTCAGCAGGTACTGCGCGAGCGCGCGGGGGTCGCCCTCGAACGCCTCGGCGTTCGTGGTCAGGCCCGCCGGGCACTTCACGTTGCAGTTCTTCGCCATCACGCAGCCGAGCATCATCAGCGCGGTGGTGCCGAACTCGAACGAGTCCCCGCCGAGCAGCGCCGAGGTGACGACGTCGCTGCCGGTCTGGTGCGCACCCGAGCAGCGGAGGACGACCTTCTGGCGCAGCCCGTTCGCGACGAGGGCCTGGTGCACCTCGGCCACGCCGATCTCCGCGGAGCGGCCGGCGTACTTCAGGCTCGTGACGGCCGCGGCCCCCGTGCCGCCGGTGTTCCCGGCGACGTTGATGACGTCCGCGCCGGCCTTCGCGACACCCACGGCGATCGTGCCGATGCCCTCGGAGGACACCAGCTTCACGATCACCCGGACGCGCGCGGCCTTGCAGTCGTGGATGAGCTGCGCGAGGTCCTCGATCGAGTACGTGTCGTGGTGCGGCGGCGGCGAGATGAGCTCGACACCGGGGGTGCCACCACGTGCGGCGGCGATGTCGACCGTGACCTTCGCGGCGGGCAGCTGGCCGCCCTCGCCGGGCTTCGCGCCCTGGCCGATCTTGATCTCCAGCTCCTCGAGCATCGGGTCGGCGAGGTAGCCCGCCCAGATGCCGAACCGGCCGGAGGCGAACTGCTTGATGCGGGAGCCGCGGATGGTGCCGTAGCGGGTGTGGTGCTCGCCGCCCTCGCCGCTGTTCGACATCCCGCCGACCATGTTCGTGCCGTGCGCGACGGCCTCGTGCGCGGTCGCGACGAGGGCGCCGTGGCTCATCGCCCCGGACGCCAGGGTCCTGGTGACCTCGTGCGCCGGCTGCACCTCGTCGAGCTCGACGCTGGCCGGGGCGCTCTCGAGCAGCCCGAGCAGGTCCACGGCGGAGCCGGTGGCGCGGAGCGTCACCTGGTCGGCGTCGACGGAGTCGACGTCCACCTGGCCGGGGAAGAGCAGGCCGAGCCCGTCCGCGAGGGCCTGATGGCGCAGTGCACCCAGCGACGCCGTCGACGTGAGCTCCAGGCGGAACCGGGCCGGGCCTCCCGACCGGCTGTCGTCAGCAGACGGACGCGAGCCGAGCAGGCCGCGCACCGTGACGCTGCTGTTGCCGGTCAGCGAGAACCGGCCGAGCTCACGCGCGAAGTCCTCGGCGTCGTCGATGCCGGTGACGTCCGCGGGGAGGGCGAGCACGTCGCGGAGCGCGGAGGGGCGGCGGGAGCGCTCCTCGTGCGTGGTCTGCAGGAACGTGCGGTAGCCGGGGGTGATGCGGAAGGCGTCGATCTCGGCCGTGCTGAGCCGGTCGTAGCCGGTGTTCCGGTACGCCGCGTCGGTGATGCCGAAGGCGTCGTCGAGCTGGCCGAGCGTCAGCAGGCGGAGGGCCTCGGAGTCACCGGCGCGCTCGAAGGACGGGCGCTCCTCGGTCATGCCGCCGAAGCCGCGGACGGACGCCACGCCGAACGAGTGACCGGCGCCGTCCGAGCGCTCCTTGAAGAGGCCGAGCAGCGGCACCTGGGCGTCGCCCTGCACGGCGACGGCGCGCTCGTGCCAGTCGGTCGCCGCCTGCGCGATGCGGGTGAAGCCGACGCCGCCGACCGGGGCCTGCATGTGCGGGAAGACCCGGGCGAACAGGTCGTCACGGGTGTCGAGGTAGTTCGGCTCGAAGAACTCGCCGCCGATGTAGCTCTCGGCGGTGCACAGGCCGACGCGGCCCATCGTCTTCGCGAGGGCCTTCTCCGCGGCCTTCCGGAACTGCTTCAGTGCGAGGTCCGTCGCGGTCAGCTCACCGGCCGGCGCGGGCGCTGCAGGGTACTTCTCCTCGGCACGCAGGCGCGCGGAGAGGCTGTAGACCGCCGCGGCACCGAAGCCGAGGGCCGTCGCCACGTGGTGCGACGACGGCAGCTGCCCGGACTCCGCTACCACGGAGACCCGGAGCCGAAGACCGGTCTCGATGAGGCGCTGGTTCACGGCCGCGACCGCCAGGATCACGGGCAGGGGCGCGCGGGTGGAGGACACCTCGCGGTCCGTGACGACCGCGATGCCGCCGGTGCGCTCGGCGAAGCGGACGACGTCCTCGGCGAGCTGCAGCACGGCGGCGCGCATGGCGTCGGCGTTGGCCTGCTCGTCGTCGCGGACGGGGGTGTAGAGCATGTCGAAGCGCTCGAGCGGCACGACGTCCTGGTCGCGCAGGCGGACCATGTCGAGGTGACCGAGGATCGGCGACTCCACGACGAGTTGCCGGGTCGTCGCGCCGGTGCCGTGGCCCGGGTCGGTGGCGCTGCCGGTGCCGTCCGGCTTGCTGCCGAGGGTCACGCGCATGCTCATGCCGTCGGCCTCGCGGATCGAGTCCAGCGGCGGGTTCGTGACCTGGGCGAAGCGCTGCGAGAAGTACTTCGCCATGCCGCCCTCGGTGTCGCTGAGCGCGTTGATGGCGTTGCCGTAGCCCATCGCCGAGATCCGCTCCGAGCCGTTCTGCAGCATCGGGTCGAGCATGAACCGGAAGCTCTCCTGGTTCAGCGAGTACGCCACGTAGCGGCCCTGGAGCGACAGGTCGCCGTCGTAGCCGAGGGTGTTCGTGGTGCGGTCGTAGTCCGGCGCGGGCAGGTCGTCGAGGTTCACCCGGGCCGCGTCGAGGAGGGTCTCGTAGTCACGGCGGGCAGCGAGCATCGACAGGACCTCGCCGGTGCGCATCAGCGAACCGGTGCGGTGGTCGACGACGAGCATGCCGCCGGCCTCGATCCGGCCGCGGTGCACGACCTCGTCGTCGGGGAACGTCACCTGGCCGGACTCCGACGACACCATGAGGTACTCGGACGTCTGCACCGTGCGCAGCGGCCGCAGCCCGAGGCGGTCGAGCCGGGCGCCCACGACGTCGCCGTCGCTGAAGATCACCGCGGCGGGTCCGTCGTTCTTCTCCTCGTACAGCGAGAAGTACTCGAGCATCGCGCGGACGTCGGGCGTCAGGGTGCGGTCGTTCTCCCACGCCGGCGGCATGAGGGTGACCACGGCCTCGACGATCTCGAGCCCGTCGTCGAACACGCGGCTCTGCAGCGTCTGGTCGAGGCGGCTCGAGTCGGACTGGCCGGGCGGGCGCACGATGCTGCGGGTGCGGGCACGCGCCAGCGCCTCGTCGGACAGCCGGTTCTTCCGGTCGGTGTTCAGCTCGCCGTTGTGCGCCATCAGGCGGAACGGCTGCGCCATCGTCGGGTGCGGCTCGGTGTTCGTCGAGAAGCGGGTGTGGAAGTACAGCGTGCGGACCGAGTGCCGGGGGTCACGGAGGTCCGTGAAGTACCCGATGACCTCGCCGGAGTTCAGGCGGCCCTTGAGGACCTGCGTGCGGGCGCTCAGCGACAGCGGCGACAGGGCGGCGTGCTCCAGGTGCTGCTCGGCTGCCTGACCGTAGGAGACGGCCTCGATGGCGAGCAGCGCCCGGTTCGCGGCGGCGTCGACCTCGGCGCGGGACCAGGCCTCGGGGGCGCGGAAGACCCACTGCACGATGGGGAGCTGGTACTGCTCGGCCTCGGGGCGCGCGACCGTGTGGTCGACGGGGACGTCACGGACCAGGAGGAGCTCGAAGCCCTCGGTGGTGACGGCGTCCGCGACGGTGCGTTCCGCCGCGGCGCGCTCGGTCGGGTCGGTCGGGACGAAGCAGTTCGCGACGCCGAAGTGGCCGGCGCGGAGCGGCTCGCCGGTGAGCGCGCTGAAGAACTCCACCGACAGGTCGATGCTCACGCCCGCGCCGTCGCCGACGCCCTCGGAGGACTTGCCACCGCGGTGCGGGATCGCACAGAGCGCCTCGTCGCCCTTGCGGATGACGTCGTGGCTCGGGGTCCCGTCGAGACGGGTGATGAAGCCGACGCCGCAGGCGGAGGATTCGCGGGCAGGGTCGTACAGACCGAAGGGAGAGGGGTTCACGAGCGTGTCCATGTGGAGCGGGTGCCAGCAGCGGACGACGGAGGCTGCAACGGTGGAGCGCTCGCCGCGGGCAGACCGGTGGGTGGCAGTCGGGCCCTGTGGGGGTGGTGCGGTGAGGCGATGCTACGGGCTGGTATACCGCGGGCGCAACACCGTCGGGTGGGCGGTGGCGCGTCGTGGCTGGTGCCGTTCGGCGCGGACGGGTCGTGCGTGCCTGGTGCCGTTCGGCGCCGCACAGCAGGAACCGGTCCGAACCGCGGACGTGCGCGGTTCGGACCGGTTCCGGTGGTGCAGCGACAGCGGGCTACTCGGCGCCCTCGTCC
Source organism: Curtobacterium sp. SL109 (assembly GCF_026672405.1). Lineage (NCBI taxonomy): Bacteria > Bacillati > Actinomycetota > Actinomycetes > Micrococcales > Microbacteriaceae > Curtobacterium > Curtobacterium sp. SL109. The sequence goes on along the minus strand of NZ_JAPPRB010000002.1, from coordinate 3,575,020 downwards.
TCTTCCTGGTTGAAGTGCGAGCCGTCCTCGGTGAAGCCGGCTGCGACGCCCTCGGGGTGGTCGGGGATGGTGCCGTCCTCGCCGAGACCGCCGGGCTTCTCGGTGCCCTCGGGGTCCGGCGTGCTGTCGTGCGCGTGGGTGTCGGATGCGTTGCTGTCGGTCATGCGCTGCTCCTTCGCAGATGGTGAGCGGCGGACGTACGGTCCGTGTCTCGGGATCGCCACGGTACTCACGCTCCTGGAGCACTTGGTGCGAACTTGCGCACCCCGTGCGAGCTCCTGTGGCCGCACGGGGTGCAGGACCTCGCACGGCGCGGGAGAACCCGCACGGTGCGAGCGCGGACGGCTGGTCCCGGGCAGCTCAGGCGTAGCGCCGGGCCGCCCGGAGCGCGGCGTCGGTGTACGAGCCGCCGAACAGCACCACGTGCAGCAGCAGCGGCGCGAGCTGGTGCAGCTCGACGCGCTCCTGCCACCCGGGCGCCAGCCGGGACTCGGCGTCGTAGGCAGCGACGACCGTCTCGAGTCGGGGGAGCCCGAACAGTGCCAGCAGCGCGAGGTCGGTCTCCGCGTGGCCACCGTGCGGGTTCGCGTCGATGAGCACGGCGCCCGTCGGCTCGGAGCTGTCCCGCGGCCAGAGCACGTTCCCCGCCCAGAGGTCGCCGTGCAGCCGCGCGGGGCCGTCCCCGACGAGCGCCGGCTGCGGGGAGCCGAGCGAACCGTCCTCGAGCCGGGCGCACACACGCTCGAACACGGCGGCCTCGGACCCGTCGTACCCGCCGGCGTCGACGATGCGCGACACGTAGTCGCGGATCCGGTACTCCGCGAAGAACTCGCCCCAGGTCTCCGGCGCCTCGGACGCGGGCACGAACGGCGTGCGGGAGCGCCCCATCCGCATCGGCCCGTTCGCCGGGAACCCGGGTGACGGCGCTCCCCAGTGCGCGGCACCGGCGGCGTGGGTGTGGGCCAGCGACCGGCCGAACCGTTCCGCCTGGGCCGCTGTCGGTGCGGTGTCGGAGACGAACTCGAGCTCGAGCACCGTCGGTCGTGGTCGCCCGAGCACCCGGGCGATGCGGGTGCCGCCTGCGTCCTCGGCCTCGGCGAGCCACTCGAGCCCCGCGGCCTCGGCGGCGGCTTCGTTCGGGTCGGTGAAGGTCTTGACGTAGGTCTCGGGCATCACCCCATCCAACCCGGGGACGCCCGGACGCCGGCCGGACGCCGACCGGCGAGGACCGGACGCGACCGTGCCCCACCCGACCGCCCGTCAGACCGCGTCGACCAACGCCCGCGCCAACGGGTGCCACGCCCGCGAGGACGGCCCGCTCAACACCAGCGTCCGCTCGAGCCGGGGGAGGGTCGGCACCATGACGAGGTCCGCCGGCAGCATCACGCGGCCGAGCGTCGGCACGATCGAGACGCCCTCGCCCCGTTGGATCATCCCGAACATCGTGCTCATCTCCCGCACCCGGTGCGCGTAGCGGAAGGGCTGCCCGGCGATCTCGTGCATCCGCTGGATCTGGTACTCGCACCCGCCGCCGCCCGCGACGAGTCCGTCCTCGTGCAGGTCGTCGAGCGTCAGCGCCGTCGCGTCGGCGAGGGGGTGGTCCCGGCGCACCACGGCGGCCATCTCGTCGGTCGCCACGACGACTCCGCCCTCCGGCACGACGGACGGGTCGACGAGCACGGCGGCGTCGACCGTCCCGGCCTCGAGCCACTCGGGCATCTCGTCGTCGTCCCCCTCGTAGACCTGCACGTCGACGTCCGGCAGGGTCACCGCCCACAGCTCGCGGAGCCGCGGCAGCAGGCCCTGGCAGACGGTGGGGACGGCGGCGAGGCGCACGGTGCCGCGCGCTGTGCCGGGCCGGACCACGGCCTCCAGGGCGTCGACGGAGGCGAGCACGCTGCGGGCGTGACCGAGCAGGCGTTCACCCAGCGGGGTGGGTGCGGCGGGACCGCCGCGGCGGAGGACGGCACCGCCCACCTCGCGCTCCAGGCCTGCGACGGCGTGCGAGACGGCCGACTGCCCGACGCCGAGGGCGGCGGCGGCCGCGGTGAACGAGCCGGAGTCGACGGTCCCGACCAGGGCGCGGAGCTGGGCGATGGTGATGTTCATGCGTCTCCCTCATGGGAGCATGAGACGGATGCGTTTGCCTCATGCCGAGCAGTGGCTCGACACTAGCGGCATGAACGCCTTCCTGTTCGTCCTGGTCGCACTCACCTGGGGCTCGAGCTTCCTCTTCATGAAGATCGGGCTCGAGGGCCTCTCGCCGCAGCAGGTCGCGCTCGGACGCGTGCTGCTCGGGGCGCTGACGCTCCTGGTGATCATGGTCGTGACGCGGCGGAAGTGGCCGCGGTCGCTGGCGCTGTGGGGGCACCTGCTCGTGCTCGCGGTGTTCCTGAACGCGGTGCCGTCGAGCCTGGTGGCGTGGGCGGAGCAGAGCGTGCCGAGCGGCCTGGCGAGCATCTACAACGCGACGACGCCGATCATGGTGCTGCTCGCGCTGCCCCTGCTGCTGCCGGCCGAACGGCTGCGCGGTCGGCAGCTCGTCGGCGTGCTGGTGGGGATCCTCGGGGTGCTGGTCCTCGTCGGGCCGTGGGGCCTCATCGGTGACCCGGCCGTGCTCGCCACGGTGCCCGGCCAGCTCGCGCTGCTCGGCATGACCGCCTGCTACGGGTTCGGCCTGGCCTACATGCGCCGGTTCGTCGCGGGCAGCGGCCATGACTCGGTCACGCTGACGACGGTCCAGCTGACGCTGGGCGCGGCGCTGCTGCTCGTGGTCGCGCCCGTCACGGCGACCGGCGCGATGCACCTGGACTGGAGGATCGTGGCTGCGATGCTCGCACTCGGTTGCCTCGGCACGGGGCTGGCCTACATGTGGAACACCGGACTCGTGCAGGCCTGGGGCGCTGCGCGCGCGTCCACGGTGACATACCTGACGCCGGTGGTCGGGGTGGTGCTCGGCGTGCTCGTGTTGGGGGAGCGGGTGCGGTGGAACGAGCCGGTCGGGGGCGTCGTGATCCTGGTGGGGATCGCGCTGGCGTCGGGGGTGCTCGGACGGCGGCGCCGCGCGGCCGTCCCCGACGGGGCGGCTGAGCGTCCTGTCGTGGTTCCGGACGAGGCCCGGGACACCGCACGCGGCGCTTGACGGCGGGGGCGCCGGCCGGAGCCTCCACCCCGCGTGCCCAACGGTCACGACACCCCGCTCACCTTCGCCGAGCGGTCGCTGGTCGTCGGCTGGCGGCCCCGGATCCGACGGTCACCGCCCGTTCGCCGAACCGCCGACGGGGTGTCGTGACCGTTCGCGGGCGCTGAAGTGGCGGACGGCGGACTGCGGACTCCGGACGCCGGGGACACTCGCTGGCGGGAACGCGGAAGGGCACGTCGACGGATCGACGTGCCCTTCCGTTCGCTGCCCGGGGTCAGCGGGTGCGGGTCGTCCCGAGCCGGGGCAGGACGATGCCGAGGACGATCATCGCGACGGCGAGGAACGCGTGCAGCACGTTGTCGGCGCTGTTCAGCGGCACGAAGTTCGCGCCGCTCGTCATGCCGGCGGTGAACAGGCCGAAGACGAACAGCACGGCGTAGACGATGCCGCCGACGAGCAGGTAGAGGCGCGAGCCGCTGGCGGTGCGGGACGCGACGAGCCCGACGATGCCGAAGAGCAGGTGCACGATGTTGTGCAGGATCGACACCTGGAACAGGCCGAGCAGCAGGGCCATCGACCCGTGGCCGGCGAAGGACATCGTGCCCATGTCCATGGTCAGGCCGGGGATGAACCCGGCGATGCCGACGATGAGGAAGACGACACCGAAGAGCAGTGCGCCGCGCTGCGTCCAGGTCGAGCCGGCGGTGGTGCGGGGAGATGCTGCGTTGCTGGTCACGATCGGACCTCTCGTCGGGGCGCGGGTGCCCGCGCGGCCTTCACCGTAGGCGGACGGTCCGGGCCGGGTTCGCCCCAGTTCGGGGGTGCCTCCGTCGCAGCGGCGGGCCGGTCCGGCGGTCAGGCGGCCTGGCCGTCAGCCGCTCCGGCGGTCAGCCGCTCCGCCGGTCAGCCGATCCGCCCGACCGTGACGTGCCAGCCGAGGTCCGAGGCGCGGCGCTCGAGCTCGGACGCGTTCGACCGGCAGAGCGATCCCGAGCCGTCCGGGTAGTACCGGCGGATCGCAGACTCCGGCACGAAGCGCCCGCCGAGGGGGTCGGACCCGAGGTCGCGCACCTTCCACCAGCGCTCGGTGGCCTGTTCGAGCGCGGCGTCGAAGGGGACCTCCACGTCGACGATCTTCAGGCGGTCGTAGCCGGCGTCGTCGAGCTCGGACAACAGGTCGTCGAGGTAGTCGACGCTCGACAGGGTGCCGTGCACGACGACGTTCTCGCCGTCGCGCAGGGACCGACGGCGCAGGGTGTCCGCGACGGCCGTCGACTCGGCGTGCACGAAGCCCGCCAGCTCACGTGGCTGCACGGGGCGGCCGTCGACGAGCACCTGGCCGGTCCACCCGTCGAGCAGCCCGTCCGCCGCGGCACGTTCGAGCAGGGCGTCCTTGAAGTCGTCGGCGTCGACGTGGCGGTAGGCGTCGAGCTCCGGCATCCGCGCCAGGGCCGTCGACTTGCCGGCGCCGGGCGGACCGGCGGTGACGACGACCGCCAGGGTGCCGTCGTCGCTCGGGGCCGGCGTCCGGTCGGCGTGCGCGGCGAGCAGCTCCTCGTGCAGGCGCAGGCGCTCGGCCGTGTAGAGGAAGCCGTCCGGGGCGTACCGCAGTCGGCTGCTCGCCGCGGGGTCGTCCGACCAGGGGTCGTCGAGACAGGCCTGCCGCAGGAACGCGGCGAGCTGGTCGGCGGTGCGGTCGCGGAGCGGACGGTCGTTCGTGTCGGCGTCGGTCACGGGCGGCGGACCCGGCCCTGGCGCCCGGCGATCGCCCGGCGGACCGTCTCGTACTCGCCCTCGCTGATCAGGCCGTCCTGGAACGCGGCGGCGAGCTCCTTCGCGGTGCCGGTCTGGGCCGCGGCGCTGTCGTAGCCGGAGTCACGCGCCGGTGTCCGGTGGGTCATCGCCATCGTCGAGAGCTCGCGCACCATCGTGTCGGAGTCGATCAGGCCTGCCTGGCGCTGGGAGATGACCTCGCGCAGGGACGGCCGCGACGCCGTGAGCGCTCGCCGGGTCAGGCGGCGGGAGACCTCGGGCTGCGAGATGCCGGCGAGCCGGGCGATGTCCCGCTGGGAGACCCCGAGGTCGGCGAGGTCGAAGATGCCGCGACGGAGCTCCATCTCGGCGAGGTGCTGCTGTTCGCGGCTGTGCAGGACGCTGAGGACGGCGGCGCGCACCGACGCGGTGTCACCGTCCATCCGCGCGGCCAGGGCGTCCACGAGCGACTCGAGGTCGTGCCGCGGCCGGCGTCCGGCCCGGTGCCGAGGGTCCATGTCCGTCATCGTCACTCCGTTCCCGCGATGCCGATCGTACCGCCGGCGAGCGCCTGCGATCGTCCGCCGGTGAGCCCCGATCGTCTCGTCGTCGAGCGTCTCCGTAGGATCGGGGCATGGGCGGTGACGGCGTCGACGTGTGGCTCGACTCCTGGCAGGTCGACGAGGACCACTTCGAGGTGTCGCTCGGCGAGCAGGTCGACTGGGACACCGTGACCATGGACGGGTCCTGGGTGTCGCGGCTGTTCGTCGACCGGGCGATCCCGTGGACCCGCGACACCTACGCGGACGCGACCCGAGCGCCGGAGGACCCGTCCTGGCACCGGGTGCAGGGCCGGGTGTCCGGCATCGAGCAGGTCACGGTCGCCTTCGTCGCGTCGGATGACCCGGCGGACCCCGGCCTCGTTCCCGTCCCCGGGACCGCGGTGGTGCAGGCGGTGACCTCTCTCTGGGACCGTCCCACCCAGCCGGACGTGCTGGTCGGGTTCGTCGTCCGCGTGGAGTGATCGCTCCGTCGGCGGGACGTCTGTTGGTCCGGAGGGCGCATCGGGCTCATCGAGGACGCATGGGCTCTTCCCTGGAAGCGGAAAGGGTCCTATGGTTTACAGCGTTGTAAACGGAGCGTCGATCAGGACACTCCGCACACCCGGCCGACCCCGGCCCGATGGACGACGTCGTCCACGAGGAGTTCCCTGTTGCGTCCCTTCTCCGTCCGATCCCGGGGGCGGCAGCGCGCCGTCGCCGCTGCCGTCGTGGGCACGACCGTGCTGGGCCTGCTCGGCCTCGCCGCGCTCCCGGCCACGGCCGACACCGCCGCCGCTCGCACCGTCCAGTCCGGCCAGGCCCGCTTCGAGGTGCTCTCCCCGACGCTGATCCGCACCGAGTACGCCGGGGACAGTCGGTTCACCGACGGCAGCACCTTCAACGTCATCGGTCGCGACGACTTCGCGCCGACGACCTTCACGAAGACCGAGCGGGACGGCTGGCTGACGCTCGACACCGGGTCGATGATCGTCCGCTACAAGGAGGGGTCGGGGGCGTTCACGCAGGACACCCTGCAGACCACCCTGACCCTGCCGTCCGGGCAGCGGGTCGCCGGGACGCCGTGGGTGTCCACGCCGACCCCGTCCTGCGCGATCGGGTCGTTGTGCGAGGCCGAGACGCTCGGGCTCACGGGGCTGTCGCTCGCGACGGACCACGCCGGCTTCACCGGTGCCGGGTTCGCCGCGGGCTTCGAGTCGGTCGGCAACGCCATGACCTTCACGACGACCGCTGCGACGGCCGGTTCGTACGACCTGGCCCTCCGCTACGCGAACTCGCAGGGGGGCGACGGCAAGGTCGCCACCCGCACGCTGAGCGTCACGGTGGACGGCGGTGCCCCGAGGACGATCAGCCTGGCTCCCGGTGCGGACTGGGACGACTGGAGGACCACGGCCGCCACGGCGGTCGACCTGCCCGCCGGCACCCACACGGTGCGCATCGAGCGCGCCGCGGGTGACTCCGGCCAGGTCAACGTCGACAGCCTCGCCCTCGTGACGACGGGTGCCGCGTACCCGGCTCCGACCACGACCGTCGCCGGGCAGGACTGCGCGTTCGGCGCGGTCTGTCAGGCCGAGGACACCACGCTCACCGCCCCCGCCACCGCGGCGACGAACCACAACGGCTTCGCCGGTGACGGCTTCGTCGCCGGGTTCGAGCGTGCGGGCGCCGCGATGACCACCCACGTCACCGGTGTGCCGGCCGCCGGCGACTACACGCTGCAGGTCCGCTACGCCAACGGCGGCACCGCCACACCGACCCTGACCGCGGCCCCGGCCGGACAGGCCACGGCGACGGCGACCCTGCCGCCGACGAGCGGCTGGGACTACTGGAACACCGTGCAGGTGCCGGTGCACCTCGCCGCCGGCGCGAACGACGTCGTGCTCGGCTGCCCGACCGTCGCGGCGAACTGCAACGTCAACTTCGACACCGTCGCCGCGGTCGACTCCGCGTCGCCGGTCCTCGCCGCGCACGCCCCGCTCGGCGGCTACCGTCGCGACCTCGACACCGCCAACGGGTCGGTGAAGACGAACCCGGGCCTGCTCTACCAGGACGGGTGGTCGCTCCTGGACGACAGCGCGTCGGCCGGGTACGACCAGGCGACGGACACCGTCACGCCTGCGAGCGACCACGGCGGGAAGCAGTACCAGGACGGCTACGTCTTCGGCTACGGCACGGACTACCGCCACGCCCTGCAGGAGCTCGCAGTGCTGACCGGCCCGACGAAGCTGCTGCCCCGCTGGGCGTACGGCGTCTGGTACTCCGAGTACTACGACCGCTCGCAGGCGGACTACCTCGCGATCGCGAAGCAGTTCAAGGACGAGCAGGTCCCCGTCGACGTGATGGCGATCGACACGGACTACAAGGTCGGCAGCCCGACGAACGAGGGCGACAGCAAGTGGGACGGCTGGTCGGTCGACCCGGCCCGGATCCCGGACATGACGAGCCTGCTCGCCGACTGGCACGCCGAGGGCATCCACAACACGCTCAACATCCACCCGTCGATCTCGGGCAGTGACCCCCGGTTCGCCCAGGCGCAGGCCACGGCGAAGGGCAAGCTGACCAAGGGCGATGGCGACCGCTGGCTGTTCGACTGGTCCGACCCCGACCAGCTCAAGGCCTACTTCGACCTGCACACGGCGATGCAGCCGAAGGGCGTCGACATGTGGTGGCTCGACTGGTGCTGCAGTGAGGTCTCGAAGTACTCGGCCAACGGCGTCACCCCCGACGCCTTCATCAACCAGCAGTACGCGAAGGCCACCAACGAGGCCCTCGGTGGCCGCGGACTCGCGTTCTCGCGGGCGTACGGGTCGCTGACCGCGGGCGGCTACGGCAACCCGCAGCCCGTGCCGACCGGCCCCTGGGCGGACAAGCGCACCACCGTGCACTTCACCGGCGACACCACGTCGTCGTGGGACATGCTGCTCGCCGAGGTCGGCTACACACCCGGTGAGTCCGCGGCGACCGGCCTCGCGTCGATCAGCCACGACATCGGCGGCCACAACGGTGCCCAGTACGGGATCACCGGCGCCGAGCCGGGGACGACCCAGCTGCCCGAGGACCTCTACGCCCGCTGGGTGCAGCTCGGGACCTTCCAGCCGATCGACCGCCTGCACAGCAACCACAGCGACCGGCTCCCGTGGCAGTACCCGGCTGCGGCGAACGCCTCCGCGAAGCAGTTCCTCGACCTCCGCGAGGACCTGCTCCCGCTGACGTACACGCTCGCCGCCCAGGCGACCGCGACCGGCACCCCGATCCTGCAGCCGCTCTACCTGCAGTACCCCGAGGCGCAGCAGTCGTACGCCATGGCCGGCTCGGAGTACCTGTACGGGCCGGACGTCCTCGTCGCCCCGGTCACGACCGCGAACGACTCCTCGGGGAAGGCCACCCGTTCGGTGTGGTTCCCGGCCGGCAGCTCCTGGACCGACTGGTTCACGGGGGAGACCCACCAGGGCGGCACGACCGCGCAGGTGACGACCGGACTCGACGCGATGCCGGTGTTCGTGAAGAGCGGCGGGATCGTCCCGACCCGATCGCACCACGTCGCGAACGACGGCTCCGGTCCGCTCGACGCCGTGACCCTCCGGGTCGCGACCGGGGCGAACGGCGCCTTCGCGCTGCACGAGGACGCCGGCGAGGACACCGCGACCGCCGGGACCGGTGCGAGCGCGGCCGCGGACGTCACCACGACGGCGGACGCGACGAGCCGGGCGGCGGCGGGCAGTGCCTCCACCGCGGTGCGGTACACGCAGCAGACCGCTGGCGGACAGCTCGCCATCGCGCCGGCCGACGGCTCCTTCGCCGGCCAGGTGCGGGACCGCAGCTGGACCGCGACCTTCACCGACACCGACCGTCCGACCACGGTCACCGTCGACGGTCGTGCCGTCCCGCAGACCGGCTGGACCTACGACGCCGACGCGCGCACCCTGACGGTGCCGGTCGACGAGCGGTCCGTGACCAAGCGCACGGTCGTGCGGTTCTCCACCGCGGCCGCGGTGACCCCGACGCTGCAGGTAGCCGACCCGCGGGTCAAGGCCGGCGCGACGCAGACCGTCACGGGCGGCGGGTTCCCCGCCTCGAGCGACGTGGTGCTCGCGACGCAGCCCGACGTCGGTGGCGTGACCGTGCGGTCCGACGCGGACGGCGCGTTCTCGGCCGACCTGCCGGTGGCGACCACGGCCTCCGGGCGGGTGGGGGTGACGGCATCGGTGGACGGTGCCGTCGTGGCCCGCGCCGCCTTCACGGTGACGGCGGCTGGTCCTGCTCCGACGGCCCCGGCGAGCGGTACTCCCGGTGCCGGACCCACCTCGGGTGCGGGGGCGCCCGGTCCTGGAGGCGGTGGTGCCGCGGACGGCGCCGGTTCCGGTCCGGCACACGCCGGGTCCGGGACGGGGGCCGAGCGTCCGGGTGGGGCGCTCGCGTTCACCGGCGCGGACCTGGTGCCGATGGGGCTGCTCGCCGCGGCGCTGCTGGCTGCCGGAGGCCTGCTGCTGACGCGGCGGCTCCGTCGGGGACGGTCGCGCGGCTGAGGCTGCCCGCCTCCGGCGCCCGTCGCCTGTGAGGCCCGGTGCGAGGTTGCCCACTCCGTGCGATGTCAGGACGTCGCACGGAGTGGGCAAGCTCGCACCAGGCGGCCCCCGGGTCAGAGGGTGACGAGCGCGACGCCGAGTGCGAGCAGGGCGACACCCTGCAGGGTCGCCCGCAGCACGATGACCCGGTCCCACCGCTCCTGCAGCGCGCGGGCGTCCGCGGGGGTCTCGTGGGCGTCGGCCGCTGCGGTGAGCCGCGCGTTGACCAGGGCGCTGATCCGGAGTAGACGACCATCCACGCCACGAGCAGGACGAACGCGCCACCCGCGAGGACGGCGGCGGCCGCATGACCCGCCAGGGCGGCGAGCACGGTCGCGACGAGGGCGAAGAGGAGTCCGACGACGCCGGGCACGCGCATCCGGACGTCGGCGTAGCGGTGCAGGTTGCCCATCACCGCGGTGAGGGCGGCGTCGCTGACCCGGGCGAGGGCCGGGCGCTGGGCGATCGCGCAGAAGACGTCGGTGCCGTAGACGACCCCGGTGCCCATGACCGCGAGCAGTGCGGCGACCTGGACGAGGACGGTCATGCGCGGGACTCCTGGTCCCCGCCGAGTGCCGGGAGGGCGCCGACCTGCTGGAAGACCTCCATCAGGTTGAGCTCGTCCCAGTGCTCCACGAACAGGCCGTCCTCGACGCGCCAGATGTCGATGCTCCGCATCTCGACGGGGCGTCCCGTCGCCGGGATGCCGAGCAGGTCGCCGGTGTGGGTGCCGCGGTACACGAAGCGGCCGACCACGCGGTCACCGGCGACGACGAGGTCCTCCATCGTGACCGTGACGTCGGGCAGGCCGTGGAAGAACGCCGCCCAGAACGTGCGGTTCGCGGCGCGGCCGTCGGGGACGACGACGTTGTGGTTGCGGTAGCCCTCGGCGACGAAGGTGTCGACGAGTTCCGGGTCGTGCGTGTTGAGCATGGTCAGGTACGTCTCGGCGAGTGCTTCGTTGGTGGTCATGACGGTTCCTTCTAGGTTAGCGGTGCTAAGTAGTAGCAACGCTAACCCTGCTCCGACGTCGCGTCAATAGCGGTGCTAGCGACACGTGTTACTGCTAGCATCGCGGCATGGCATCCACGGACCGGCGACAGCGCGAACGCACAGCGCAGCGCGACCTGATCGTCGCGTCCGCTCGGGCACTGGCGGCTCAGGAGGGCTGGGACACGGTCACCACCCGCCGCCTGGCGACCGAGATCGAGTACAGCCAGCCGGTCATCTACAAGCACTTCGCGTCCCTGGACGCCCTGGTCGAGGCCGTGGCACTCGAGGGCTTCGCCGAGCTCGCGGCGGCCCTGCACCAGGCCCGGGCGGGAGCTGCGGGTGCAGGAGCCGTGGCCGTCGTCGCGCACGCGTACGTCGACTGGGCCGTGGCGAACCCGTCGCTCTACGACGCCATGTTCATCCGCGCCACCGGCCTGCACTTCGGTGCCGAGGAGACGCCGCCCGAGCTGACCGACGGGTACGCCGAGCTCCGGGCGGCGACGACTGCGATCGCCGGTGACCGCGACCCCGACGTCCTCGCCGAGGTGCTGTGGGCGGCCCTGCACGGACTGGTCCTGCTCGACCGCGGGGGTCGGCTGCGGCCGGCGCACCGACGGGCCCGCGTCGAGGCGGTGGCTGCGCTCCTGGCCGGCTGACCCGGGCGCACCGAGGTCGTCCGCCGCCGGTCAGCGTTCCGTGGACGCGCGCAGTCCCCGGTCGACGAAGTCGATCATCCACGCGAAGCTCGTGTCGACGTCGGTGCCCATGCGGAAGCCATCCGAGGCCTCGATCGTGGCGAACCCGTGCAGCACGCTCCGGAGCATGCGGATCGCGTGCACCTCGTCGGCCGGGTCGAGGCGGTACCCGCGGAGAGCGGCCGCGAAGGACGCGAGGCTGCGCTCGAGTGCGGTGGCCAGCGGGTCCTCGGGTCCGGTCGGACGTGTGCCGACGGTCGCGGCGTACCGGCCCGGGTGCCGCTGCACGTACTGTCGGACGGTCTGCGCGGCTGCCCCGAGGGCGTCCACGCCCGCGAGACCCTGCATGGCCTCGCGGAGTTCGTCGCCGAGCTCGTTCGCCGCGAGGACCGCGACCCGGCGGGTCAGGTCGGGCAGTCCGTCGACGTGCTTGTAGAGCGAGGGGGACCGCACGCCGAGGCGTTCGGCGACGACGCTCATGCTGAGCTGCGCGAGACCGATCTCGTCGGCGAGCATCGCGGCGGCTTCGGTGACGGTCGCCGGGTCGAGGCCGGCCCTAGGCACGGGGACCCGTGGTGCCCGTGGTGTCCGCGGTGCCGGCACCCACGGTCCGGCGGAGGAACGGCAGCAGCAGGGCCACCACCTGGTCGGGCGTCTCGGTGTGGGGGTAGTGCCCGGCACCGTCGATGACCGCGAGCTCGCCGAGGCCCTCGGTCAGGTCACCGATGACCCGGAGGCCCTCGGCGCGGGGGTCCGCCCAGTCGGGGTCGGCGCTGCCCTCGACGACGAGCACGGGGCAGCGTACGTCGGCCAGGTGGGCGCCGGCGTCGGCGGGGGAGGTCTTGGTCATGGCGCGGAGTGCGGCCATGCGCTCCGGCTGCTGCAGGGTGGTCTCGATGCGGTCGCGCTCCTGGGTCCAGTCGACGGGCTTCGTCGGGACGGCGACGTCGAGGTAGGCCATCCAGCCGGCCAGGCTGCCGGTCGTCATGACCTTCGCGAGCTGCAGGGTGCCGGCGCGGTGGTGCTTGTTGCGCAGGAGCCCGACGAGGTCGACGCCCTGCTTCCGGGTGAACGGGGCGAGCTCGACGATGCCGACGACCACGTCGGGAGCGGTCGCTGCGGCGATGGTGGCGGCACCGCCGCTGATGGACTGCCCGACGACGACGGCCGGCCCGCCGAGGTGGCGGACGACGGCGACGAGGTCGCGGGCGATGTCCGTGCGCTGGTACGACGGCCACGTGGCGCTCGAGTCGCCGCAGCCGCGGACGTCGACGTTCGCGACCCGGTAGCCGGCGGCGACGAGCTGTGGGACGACGAACCGGTACGCGTGGCGGCTGTCGCCCATGCCGTGCGCGAGGACCACGAGCGGGCCGGCACCGGTGACGTCCACCGCGATGGTCCCGTCGTCGGTGCTGATGTGTTCGAGCATGTCGGCCTCCTGGCTAATGGGTGTAGCCAAAAGCTACGACCATTAGCCAGCGATGTCAACACCTCGTCCGTAGGCTGGCCCGATGACGTCACCGGCGCGCCTGCTCTTCGCCTCGTCGCACCCCGGGCCCACGGTCACGGTCACGGTGCTCGCCGCGGTCATCGCCGCCGCGGTCGGCCACCCGGTGTGGCTCGTGGTGCTGGTCGCGCTGACGGTGGTCGCCGGGCAGCTGTCGATCGGCCTGGCGAACGACTGGATCGACGCTGACCGCGACCGGGCCGTCGGCCGCTCGGACAAGCCGGTCGCCCGCGGTCTCATCCGCAAGGAGACGGTCCGGGACGCCGCCGTCGTCACCGCCGGCATCGCCGTCGTCCTCTCCCTGTTCCTCGGACCGGTCGCCGCCGTCGCGCACCTGGTGCTGGTGGCCGCCGGGTGGGCCTACGACGCCGGCCTGAAGCGCTCGGTCTGGTCCGTGGCGCCGTTCGTCGTCGCGTTCGGGATGCTGCCGGTGGTCGCCGTGTCCGCCGGTGCCGACGCGCAGCTCCCCGCCGCATGGGCGATCGCGACCGGCGCGGTGTTCGGCGTCGCGATCCACTGCACGAACGTCCTGCCCGACCTGGTCGACGACGAGGCGACGGGTGTGCGCGGCTTCCCGCACCGGCTCGGCCTGCACGCCGCGGGCGTGGTCGCGTTCGCGTCGCTCGTGGTCGCCGCCGGACTCGTCCTCGTCGGTCAGCTCGGCGGGGACGACCCGGTGCGTGGCCTCGGCGTCGTGCTCGCGGTCGCCGGCACGGTCGTGGTCGTCGTGCTCGCCGTCGTCGGCGTCCGTCTCGTGCTCACCGGTCCACCGACCCGCGTGCTGTTCCGGCTGGTCATCGTGTCGTCGCTGGTGCTCGTCGTCGAGCTGGGACTCGCCGGGGCGCGGCTCGTCGCCTGAGGGGCTTCAGGCCCACCGCATCGCGTACAGGCGCGCCAGCAGGTCGGCGGTCGGGAGGCCCAAGGCCGTCCGCAACAGCGCCTCACGAGCCAGCACGGCCGGCCCCTCGGCACGGCCACCGACGGCCATGTTGGCCTCGGACTGACGCGCGGCCCGCCGGGCGACCGCCTGTCGGCGGCGGGCGTAGCCGGGCCACGGGCCGGCGCTGCCCGTGCGGACACCGTCCGTCAGCAGGGGAGCGAGGTCGGCGGCGTCGAGCCAGCCGAGGTTCATGCCCTGCCCGCCGATCGGGCTGATCTCGTGCGCGGCGTCGCCGATGAGGACGACGCGGCCGATCCCCACGCGGAGGGCCTCGCGGCGACGGACCCGGAAGCCGCTGAGCATCGAGCAGGTGTCGGCGTCGACCGCGGCTCCCGTGCGCTCGCGGACGGTCCGGGCGAGCGTGCCCGCGTCCACCTCGTCGTCGGCGGGGGTCCCGCGGCCGACGAGCGCGACGTAGCGACGGCGGTCGTCGGGCAGCGGGAACGACTCCACGACGCCATCGGGTCCGACGTCGACCAGCGCCGTCGAGCGGGCGGACACGGGCTCGGGGTCGGCGAAGTCGCCCATCACGTAGCGGTCGGGGTAGTCGCGGCCGACGGTGTCGATCCCGAGCAGGTCCCGCACGGTGCTGCGGGCGCCGTCCGCACCGACGACGAACCCGGCTCGCAGCGCGATCGGTGCGCCGTCGGGGCCGGTGCCCTCGACGTCGACGTGGTCCCGGTGACGGTGCAGCGCGGTGACGCTCGTGCCCGTCCGGAGGGCGTCCGGCGACCAGGCCGCGAGCCGGTCCCGCAGGATGCCCTCGGTCCGGTGCTGGTCGAGGGTGGCGACGTACGGGTGCGTGTCCGACGCCCGCGCGAACGACAGCGTGCCGAGGGTCCGGCCGCGACTGCGGGCGATGCCGTGGCGCACGAGCGTGGCCTCGGCGAGGACCGGCACGTCGGCGCCGATCGCGGCGAAGGCGTCGAGGGAGGGTGCGTGGATGCCGATCGCCCGAGAGCCCCACGGGGTGGTGTCCCGCCGCTCCCACACCTGCACGTCGAGCCCCGACTGCGCGAGCAGCGCCGCGAGGAACACCCCGACCGGGCCGCCGCCCACCACGAGGACGTCCGTGGACGACCCGGCCACGTCCTGGGTCACTCGGCCACCTGCGCGGCTGCGCGCTCCGCTGCCAGCAGGCGCCGAGCCTCCCGGAAGCGGCGGCGGAGCCGTTCGATCGGGACCTCGACGGCGTAGGCCGCACCGACGGCGACCAGGATCGCGGTGCCGAGCAGCCAGATCCAGGCGGACGCACCGGCGATGCCGGACACCACGGTGCCGAGCAGGGCGATGACCAGTGGGTGCCAGAGGTACGCGGCGTACGAGACGCGGCGACCGAACCAGGCCACCGGGCGCCACGAGAGCGCCACGGACACCGGCGTCCGCACGGAGACCAGACCGCCGATCAGCAGCGCGGAGACGACACCGGTGGCGGGGAGCAGCAGGCCGAACGTCCAGGCGTGCCGGCCCCAGTCGTCGCCGATCGCGACCTGTACGGCCACCAGGAGCCCGAGACCGACCCAGGTGCCCACGTGCCCGGCGACCCCGGCCGCCCACGTCCGCACCCGCTCGTCGTCGAGGAGCAGCGCGAGCAGGCAGCCCGTCGCCAGCGGGACCAGGCCGAGCACGGGGGAGAAGTAGACGTCCGGCGTCGCTCCGCCACCCGGGGTGCGGTAGCTCGCCCACGAGGCGACGGACGCGCCGACGACCACGACGCCGAGGCCGACGGTGAGCGCTCGACGGTGGGCCCGGACCGCGAACAGCAGCACCAGCACGGGTGGCCAGACGAGGTAGAACTGCTCCTCCATCGACAGGCTCCACGTGTGACCGAAGACGCCCTGGGTGGTGTCCCAGAACGAGCGGAAGAGGTTGCCGGTGTAGGTCAGGGCGATGAGGGCGGCTTCGCCGGCGGAGAACGAGGCGCCCTTGTAGTCGCCGACCCACGACCACAGCGCGATGCCCGCGGCGACCATCACCAGGAGGGCCGGGTACAGGCGGAGCAGGCGCTTCAGCCAGAAGCTGCCGAGGCGGATCCGGCCGGTGCGTCGCTGTTCGCCGAGGAGCAGTGACGTGATGAGGAAGCCGGAGAGCACGAAGAAGACCTGGACGCCGATGAAGCCGCCCTCGAAGCCGGCCACGTGCAGGTGGTAGAGCATGACGATGAGGATCGCGACGGTGCGGAGTCCGTCGAGCGCGGTGGCGCGGTGCGCGAGGGGGCCGGCGGCTGCGGTCGCTGCGGTCTTGGTCGCTGTGCTGGCGGGCGCGGGTGTCGCTGTGCTTGCGGTCGTGCCGGCGGTCGTGGCTTGCGCGAGCGTGCTCGTCGACACGTCGCCTCCTCGTCAGGGGTCGGGTTCCTGACCTGCCAGGATGCTCCGTCAGCCCAAGAGCGACCTCAAGATCGACCTGTACGTCCGTTCGGCGACGGTGCCACGAGGGCCGTCAGGGCGTCGAGGCGTTCCCGGGTGAGGGCCTGCAGGGAGCGGTCCTCGCCCGGTGCGATCCACTGCTGGAACGACAGGTGGAACACCGTGACGGTCATCTCGGCTGCGAGCGTGGCCCCGGGTTCCCCGATGCCACGCTCCCGGAGTGCCTCGCCGATGCGGACCGTGAGCGTCGCCAGCTTGCCGAGTTCGCGCTCGCGGAGGGACGGTTCGGCCTCGATGATCGGCTGGCGCATCCGCGACCAGGCACGGCGCTCGTCGGTGAAGAGGGCGGCCGTGCCCTCGAGTGCCCGGCTGACGAGCTCGAGCGTGGGGGTGCCGTCCGGAGCGGCCACGATCGGGTCGAGGAACATCGCGACGAAGTCCTCCTGTCCGGCGAACAGGACCTCGCGCTTGTCGTCGAAGTGCCGGAAGAACGTGCGTTCCGTGACCTCGGCAGCGGCGGCGATCTCAGCGACGGTGGTGCGCTCGAACCCCTGCTCCGCGAAGAGGTGCAGGGACACGCTCTGCAGGCGCTCGCGGGTGCCGGGTTGCCAACGTGCCATGGGGAGAGTCTACTGATGACAGTGCATGACATCGGGTGCTACGGTGATGTCAGTCGGTGACATCGGGGCGTTGACTCGCCCTGATCGTTCTCGTTCGGTCTCGTTCGTCCTGGAAGGACACACCATGCACGTATTCGTCACCGGAGCCTCCGGCTGGATCGGCTCCGCCACCGTCGACGAGCTCGTCGCCGCCGGCCACCGCGTCACCGGACTCGTCCGCTCGGACGCCTCCGCCGCTGCCGTCACCGCCGCCGGTGCCACACCGCTCCGCGGGGACCTCGACGACCTCGACGCCATCCGCCGCGGGGCGTCGGACGCCGACGCGGTCGTGCACCTCGCCAACAAGCACGACTGGGCGAACGCAGCCGCGACGAACGCCGCCGAGCGTGCCACGGTCGAGACCATCGGCACCGCGCTCGTCGGCACGGACCGCCCCTTCGTCGTGGCCTCGGGCATCGCCGGGCTCGCGCAGGACCGACCGGCCGTCGAGACCGACGTCTCGCCGTTCAGCGGCCCCGATGCCATGCGCGGCGGCAGCGAGAACCGCGCCCTCGACTTCGTCGACCAGGGCGTCCGGACCGTCGCCGCACGCTTCGCCCCGACCGTGCACGGCGTGGGCGACCACGGCTTCATCGCGCTCATCACCGCCGCCGCGACCACGCACGGGGTGTCCGCCTACGTCGGGGAGGGCACCAACTCCTGGTCAGCCGTGCACCGGTCCGACGCTGCGCGGCTCGTCCGGCTCGGGCTCGAGCAGGCGCCCGCCGGCACCCGCATGCACGCCTCGGCGGAGACCGCGATCCCGACGCGGGCGATCGCCGAGGCCATCGGGGACGCCCTCGGGCTCCCCGTCACCTCGGTCGACCCGGCCGACGCCGTCGCCCACTTCGGGTTCATCGGGCAGTTCTTCGCGATGGAGATGTCCGGGTCGTCCGCCGCGACGCGGGAGCTCCTCGGGTGGGAGCCGACCGGCCCCACGCTCCTCGAGGACATCGCCGCGGGCGCCTACGCCGCTGCCACGCGGTAACCGCCGCGCGGTAACCGCTGCGCGGCCCGGTTGGGTCGTGGGCGGGTGCGGGTGCGGCCGGGCGGTGGCCGCCCGGTGGCTGCCCGGTGCGAGGTTGCCCACACGGTGCGGGTCCCTCGCGCTGCACCGGGTGCACGAACGCGCACCGGCCGGAAGAACGCGCACGGTGCGAGCGCCACGAGCCATCCACCGGACGGGAGGCTCGTGGCAGCCCGGCACCGAGCCTCCCGTCCGCCGCGTGGCGGGGAGCGCACGCCGCTTCCGACTCGGAACGACAAACCCGAGGTCGTACGACAGCGATCGTGTCGTCCGTCACGTTCGACCCAGCGCCTCGCGACTCGGAACGACAAAGCCGAGGTCGTACGACAGCGATCGTGTCGTTCGACGTCGAGCTGCTCGGCGCAGCGCGTCCGCGCTACTCGGCCTTCTGCATCTGCCAGGGCTCGGGCTCGCGGTCGCCGTTCGGGCGCACCGGGCGGACGTCCCCGACGATCGGGATCGAGCGCTTCCGCATGAACCACAGGTAGCGCACGAAGAAGTGGGACAGCGTCGACAGGCGGTTGCCGTTGCCGAGCAGCGACGCGATGTGCACCGCGACCCAGGCGGCCCACGCGACGGGCCCGACCATCGTGATGCCGCCGCGGAGCTGAGCCACCGCGGCGTTCGTCCCGATCGTGGCCATCGTGCCCTTGTCGTGGTACTTGAGGTGCTCGGTCGGCTTGCCCTCGAGCGTGCGGACGATCTGCTTGGCGATGTGCTTGCCGCCCTGCAGCGCCGGCTGGGCGAGCTGCGCGAGGGCGTGGTCCTGCGCGGCGATGTCACCGGCGGCCCAGATGCCCTCGACCCCCTTCACGCTGAGGTCGTCGTTCACCTGGATGCGCCCGCCGTGCGTCTGCGGCATGCCCCAGTTCGCGACCTCCTTGTGCGCGGCGACGCCCGTGGCCCAGATGACCTGCGACGCCGGGATGAACTCGCCGTCCGCGGTCATGACGCCGTCGCGGCGGACCTCGGAGACGCCGGTGTTCAGGCGCAGGATGACCCCGCGCTTGCGGAGCACCTTCGCCGCGTACCGACGGAGTCGCGGCGCGAAGGGCTTCAGCAGCTCACCGCTCCGGTGCACGAGCGTGATGGTGATGTTCCCGCGGACGATCTCCGGGTAGGCGCCCTCGAGCGCCTGGTCGCGCAGCTCGGCGAGCGCGCCGGCCATCTCGACGCCGGTCGCACCGCCGCCGACGATGACGATCCGGATCTCGTCCGGGCCCTGGTTGGCTGCCGCTTCCTCCAACCGGGTGAAGAGCTCGTCGCGGATGCGCAGGGCCTGCGACCGGGAGTACATCGAGTACGCGTACTCGTAGGCGCCCGGGGTGCCGAAGTAGCTCGTGTTGACGCCGTTCGCGAGGACCAGGTGGTCGTAGTGCAGGTCCTCCCCGTCGGACATCTCGGCGATCTTCTCGTCCGGTCGGATGTTCGTGAGGAGTCCGTGGCGGAACTCGGCGTTGTCCTGCCGCGCACGGAGGCTCCGGAGGAAGTAGGTCACGTCCCCGGCGTTCAGGCCGCCCGTCGCCACCTGGTACATGAGGGGCTGGAACATGTTGTAGACGTGGCGGTCGACGAGGGTGACGCGGACCGGGGCGTCGGCGAGTTCGCGCATGGCGGCGATCCCGGCGAACCCACCGCCGACGATGACGACGTGCGGGCGAGGGTCCTGCGGCATGGTGAGCTCCGTGGGTGATGCGGTCAACGGCAACCACAACGGTACGCCGCTTCCGGCATCCTCCGGTCCACCCCTGCGGGTGCCGGATCGGAGGATGGGCGCAGCGCCGTCAGTCGGCTCGCGGCGCGTAGGTGCTCACGACGTTGCCGCGGCTCGTCACGGTGCTCTCGACCAGTCGGAGGCGCGTGGGCGGGTCGGTCGGTTCGAAGAGCTTCCGACCGCTGCCGGCGATCGCCGGGTGCACCATGAGCTGCAGTTCGTCGAGGAGCCCCGCGAAGAGCAGGCTGCGCACGAGCGTCACGCTGCCGCAGACCGCGATGGCGCCGCCGTCCCGCTCCTTGAGCTCCCGCACGAAGGCGTGCACGTCTCCCTGGATGCGGGAGCTGTTCTCCCACGTCAGGTCGTCGCCGAGGGTGGTCGAAGCCACGTGCTTCTCGATCGGGTTGATCCACTGGCCGAACGGGTCCTCGGGGTGGGCGGGCCACCACTCGGACCACTCCGTGTAGCTGTTCCGACCGAGGAGCACCGTGTCGGTCCGGGCCATGAAGGTCCCCATGCCCGCGCCGAGCTCGTCGTCGAAGCTGTCGTACTGGAACTTGAAGGGGTCCTGCACCACGCCGTCGACCGACGTGAACAGGCCCGCTGTCACCGTGCGCATGACCGGAGGTTAGTGCGCCGGGCGCCGTCGCGACACCCCCGGGTCGTCCACCGGGCGACTGCGAGCCACGACTGCGTACTGTCGAGGTGTGCGCGCACTGGTGGAGACGGTCTCGGTGGACGGGATGCCCGTCCGGCTCCGCACGATCGCGCCGGCCGGCCGACGGCACGACGCCCTCGAGCCGACCGTCGTCCTGGTGCACGGCATCGGGATGTCGCATCGCTCGTTCGGCCGGTCGCAGATCGCCCTGGCCCGGGAACACCGCACCATCACCGTCGACCTGCCCGGCTTCGGTGGCCTGCCCGGCGCCGGACGCCGACTCGAGATCCCCGAGCTCGCTGACCTCGTCATGCGGGCGGTCCGCTCCCGCGGCGTGCACGAGAGCATCCTGGTCGGCCAGTCGATGGGGGCGCAGGTCGTCGTCGAAGCCGCCATCCGCCATCCGGAGGAGGTCGACTCGGTCGTCCTCGTCGGACCGGTCATCGACGACCACCGGAGGACCCTGCTGCAGCAGGCGCTCTCGCTCGGGGTCGACGGGTTCTTCGAGACGGCGCGGATGAACGCCGTCCTCGTGACCGACTACCTCCGGAGCCTCCGCCAGTACCGCTGGCAGCTCCGGCCGATGATGCGGTACCCGATGCGCGAGGCCGTCGGGCGGTTGCGCGTGCCGGTCCTCGTCGTGCGTGGGCACCGGGACCCCATCGCCAGGAGCGCCTGGACCGCGCGGCTCGCCCAGGTCGCCGAGCGCGGGGCGCTCGCCGAACTCCGGGGGGCGCACCACGTGCAGGAGCACGAGCCGGGCGCCTTCGCGGAGCTCGTCGACGAGTTCCGCCGGATGCAGGCGCTGGAGGCGACCCGATGAGCGGCGGGCAGGTCCACGCGGCCCGAGCCGAGCCTCCTGTCCGGGTGGGACTGGTGCGACGGGCGTGGTGGGCGGTCCTCGACTGGTGCTACGCGATCCGCTGGCAGGTGCAAAGCTTCGGACCGACCACGGCCGACGACTACCGGGACGGTGACGGTCAGCCCGTCGTCGTGATCCCCGGGGTCTACGAGACCTGGCACTTCATGCGGCCGCTCATGGACGCCCTGCACGACCGAGGACATCCCGTGCACGTGCTCGCGTCGTTGCGGCACAACCTCCGGCCGGTCCCGATCTCCGCAGCAGAGGTGATGTCCTCCATCGAGGAGCTCGACCTGCGGAACGTGCTGCTCGTGACCCACAGCAAGGGCGGGCTGATCGGCAAGTACGCGATGGCGCACCTGGACCACGACGGGCGACTCGACCGGATGGTCGCGGTGTCCACCCCGTTCGGCGGTTCCGTCTACGCGAACCTCGCGCCGGTGCCGCACCTGCGGGCGTTCCGGGCGGCGGACCCGGTGCTCGCCGGGCTGGCGCGGGAGCTCGACGCGAACCGGCGGATCACGTCGGTGTACGGGGTGTTCGACACGCTCATCCCCGGGGGCAGCGCGCTCGCCGGGGCCACGAACGTGCGGGTGCCTGTCGGGGGCCACTTCCGGATCCTCGGCGACGCCCGAGCTCGCGACGCCGTGCTCGAGGCGGCCGCGCCGCGCTGACCCGCACGGGCTGCGGCGGCCTGTCCGTGAGCTAGCCGACGGTCCGGTGCGGGGTAGACCACCCCGTGCCCGGTCGTGGCGGCGCACCAGGTGTGGGAGCTCGCACCGGTCGAGCGACCGCGCACGGTGCGGGATCAGCGCCGGGCGACGCTCGCGCGCTCGACGATCCGGTGCGGGATCACGACGGTCGACGGGGGAGCGTCGCGGTCCGCGATCCGTGCCGTCAGCAGGTCGAGGGCAGCGTCGGCGAAGGCCCGTCGGTCGAACGACACCGTGGTCAGGGCGGGGATCGCGAACGCCGCACCGTCGACGTCGTCGAACCCGACCACGCTCACCTGGTCCGGCACGCTGATGCCCCGTGCCGCCAGGACGTGCAGCACGCCGAACGCGATCGAGTCCGTGAACGCGAAGACGGCGTCGGGCAGCGGGTGGGTGTCCAGCCAGACGCCGAAGGCCCCGGCTGCGTCGGCCGTCGACCACCCGGGGAGCGGCACCCGGAGCGCGGGGTCGGGGGTGAGGCCGGCGTCGCGCAGGGCGGCATCGTGTCCGTTGACCCGCCGCTCGCTCGTGGCGGTGACCTGGGCGCCGTCGGCAGCGGGTTCCGGGGCGCCGACCACCGCGATCCGCCGGTGTCCGTGGTCGAGCAGGTAGGTCGTGACCTCGTGCGCTGCGGCACTGCTGTCGACGTGGACCTGGTCGACGTGCTCCGGCTCGACCTCGCCGATGACCACCGTCGGGGGCAGCCCGACGGTCGACGCGAGCACGCTCGCGCTGAGCGACACCGGGTTGAGGACCAGCCCGTCCACCAGGTGCGCCCGGGCGCGGGACACGAGCTGCCGTTCCCGCTCGGGGTCGGCGGCGGTCTGGTCGAGCTGGACGACCCAGTCACGGTCGCGGGCGAGTTCCACGAACCACCGCGCGAGTTCGGCGGAGTAGGCACTGCTCATCTCGGGCAACGTCAGCGCGATCGCACCCGATCGGCCGTTGCGCAGTCCCCGGGCGGACAGGTTCGGGACGTAGTCGAGCTGCTCCAGCGCCTGCTCGACCCGCTCGCGGGTGTCGGGCCGCACGACGACGCCGCCGTTGATGACGTTGGAGACGGTCTTCGGGGAGACCCCGGCGAGGGCTGCCACGTCCCGCACGGTCGCTCGCATGGAGCAACCGTAGCGCGGCGGTGGTCAGGGGCGGCGGTACCGGTGGACGTGCGTGACGTACGGCACCGGGACGGTCGCCCGTCCGGCGGTCTCGGGCGCTCCGTCGAGCAGGTCCTCGACCTGCCGCAGCAGCGCCCGGCGCTCGTCGTCCGGCATCACGATGACGTAGCTCCGCGAGGCGATCATGTCGAGGAAGTCGGCGCGCGACTGCTCGTTGACCCAGGCGAAGGTCTCGTGGGCACCGTCCGTGAAGGGCTCGCCCACGAACGGTCGGTCGTACTGCATGATCCGCGACTCCGGTCGCATGATGAGCGCGCCGAGGTCCGCCGACCAGGCGATGGACTCGTCCCGGATGTTCCACACCAGACCGAGGACTCCGCCCGGTCGGAGGATGCGCGCCGCTTCGAGCGCGCCCGCCGTCGGGTCGACCCAGTGCCACGACTGGGCGAAGGTCACGAGGTCCGCGCTGCCGTCCTCGAGCGGGACGGCCTCGCCGGTCCCCTCGAGCGCCCGAACGCCCGGCAGCACGTCGGTCAGCCGCGCTCGCATCGCGGCATCCGGATCGACCGCCACCACCTCCGCGGCCCGGGGGAGCAGTGTCCTGGTGAACTTGCCCGTCCCGGCGCCGACGTCGACTGCCAGCGTCACGGGATCCGGCGCGAGCCACTCCGCGACCGCCGAGGGGTAGCCGGGGCGTCCGCGCTCGTAGGCGTCGGCGGCTGCGCCGAACGAGCGTGCGTGCTGCTCGAAGGTCATGCGCCCACCCTGCCACGCGGTGTCGGTGGGCAGTGTGGCCGGCCCACTGCCGGACGGGAGGCTCGGGGCGGGCTGGTCCCGGGCCTCCCGTCCGGTGGCGGTGCGCCGACCCGGTCGGCTGCGACCAGTCGAGCCAGGCGGGCTGACCGGGCGATGTGGGCGGCACTCGTAGGGTGGGACGATGCCGAGTCTGGAGCGTGTCCCTGCCCTGGTGGCCACCGGCTTCCTCGCGATCCCCGTCGCCGAAGCCCTGGTCCGCCTGCCCGCCGACGTCCTGAGCCGGATCCAGGCCGCACCGATCGACGCCACCCTGGCGGACACGGCAGCGTTCTCGGAGGCCTACGGCTACCCGCTCGAGGGCGGCGCGAACTGCATCGTCGTGGTGGGCAAGCGCGGCGAGGACCTGACGTACGCGGCGTGCATCGTGCTGGCGTCGACGCGGCTCGACGTGAACCGCACCGTGAAGCAGCTGCTCGGGGCGCGGAAGGCGAGCTTCGCGCCGATGGACGACGCCGTCGCGATGACCGGCATGGAGCACGGTGGGATCACGCCGATCGGGTTGCCGTCCTCGTGGCCCGTCTACGTCGACTCCCGCGTGGCGGGGGTGCCCGAGGTCGTCATCGGTGCTGGCGTCCGTGGGGCGAAGCTGTTCCTGCCCGGGGCCGTCCTGGCCGGGCTGCCCCACGTCGAGGTCGTCGAGGGGCTCGCGACCACGACGGCGGACTGACCGCACGACGGAGGGAGCGGTTCAGTCCTGGCGGGCTGACCACTCCCGGAACGGCAGCGTGGCGTCCTCGCTCGGCCCCTGCTCCGCACGCAGGGTGCGCTCGTCGACCGGCTTCGCGTACTCGTCGTAGAACGTGTCGAGGGTCATCAGGCGGTTGCCGTCCTCGTAGTGCTCCGACTCCTGCTCCCGCGACGCGGCGAACACGATCCGGTCCGGCTGGGCGTAGTACAGCGCACCGAGGCACATCGGGCACGGGTACGCGGTGACGTAGACGTCCGTGCCGGTGAAGTCGGTGATGCCCATCTCGGCGGCCAGTCGGATGGCGGAGATCTCAGCGTGCGCCGTCACGTCACCGGACTGCGCGACCTGGTTCGCGGCTTCCACCAGGACCTTGCCGTCGCGGACGACGAGGCAGGCGAAGGGCTTGCCGCCCTCGCGGACGTTCTGGACGGCGCGCTTCACGACGCGTTCGGTGAACCTGGTGTCGGTCTCGGTGGAGCTCATGCCAGCGACGATGCCACCGAGGGCTGACCGGCCCGTGCGCGGCGAGGTACGGGCAGGGTCAGTCGGTCGGGTTGATGAGGCAGAAGGGGTGTCCGGCGGGGTCGAGGAACACGCGGAAGCTCTCGATGCCGGCGTCGTCCTTCGCCACGCCGGTCGCCGTGGCGCCGATCGCGAGGACCGCGGCTTCGCCGACGTCGAGGTCATCGACCTTGACGTCGATGTGCATCTGCTGCGGGACGTCCTGCCCGGGCCACTCGGGCGCCCGGTAGTGCTCGACCTGCTGGAACGCGAGCAGCGGCCGGCTGCCCTCGAGCGGCAGCACGACCTCGGCCCAGTCCTCGTCGAAGACCACGACCTCGCCGCCGAGGAGCTCAGCGTAGAACCGGGCGAGGGCGCGGGTGTCTGCGCAGTCGAGGACGAGGACGTCGAAGGTGCCGATCATGCCGGTGAGGGTAGTCCTCAGCTGCTGGCGGCGGACAGGGCCTTCGTGATCCGCTGCAGCGAGACCGTCTCGGCGGTGCCGAGCTCCTGCGCGAAGAGGCTCAGCCGGAACTCCTCGAGCATCCACCGGGCGTGGACGAGCTCCGGGTGTGCACCGGCGGCTGGCGGGAACGTGCCGCCCGCGTCCTCGTACCGACCGGTGGCGACCGAGACCTCGCGCATCCAGGTGGCGTCACGCCCGGGGTTCTGCACGAGCTTCGTGACCCGGGCCTCGACGCCCTGCAGGTACACGCGGATCCGACGGAGGCGGTCGAGGCCGGCAACCGCGACGAAGCCCGGGAACACCAGGCGCTCGAGCTGCTGCCGCATGTCGTTCAGCGCGGGGAGCAGCGCCATGGACGTCGCCTGCTTCATCGCGCGCTCGGCCTTCCGCTGGGCGGCGAGGACCGCGGCGACCTCCGACACCGCGGTGAACATCGTGTCGACGACCCCGGCGGACACGGAGTCGCGGACGGCCTCGAACGCGACGCGCGTGTAGAGCAGCCCGTCGGGGTGGGCGGCGCGGATGCCGGCGTCGACCACCGCCGCGAGCACGTCGTCGAACAGCGCGGCCGTCGACGGGTACGGGCTGGCTGCGAGCGCGAGCTTCTCCTGTGACGTCAGGTGCGACTGGATGTAGGACACCGGCGAGGGCACCGCGAGCATCACCAGACGACGGACACCGGCGGGCATGCGGACCGCCCGGTCGGCCGGGGTCGCCAGGAGCTGCACGCCGACCGTGGCCTTCGGGCCGGAGCCTTCCTCGACCAGGGCGGGGTAGGCGCGGATCACGCCGCCCGCCTGCCTGGTGTCGAGCACCTCGGGCAGGTCGGTGTCGGGCCAGGCCACGAGCCCGGAGCGCTCGAGACGACCGGCGGGAGCGGCATCCGCCACCCGTGCGGCCCCGGACCGTCGGCCACCCTGCTGCGTCGCCCGCGCGACGCTCTCCTGGGTGCGGTCCTTGAGCTTGGTCTGCAGGGCCGACAGGTCCTTGCCGGCCTCGACCCGACGACCGCGCTCGTCGACGACGGCGTAGGTCGGCAGCAAGTGAGCGGGGACCCGCGTCATGTCGAAGTTCTGCTCGGTGACCGGCACGTACGTCATGCGCTGGATGGTCTTGGCGAGGGTGGCCCGGAAGCTCTCGGTCGGCGTGGTCGGGGCGTCGTCCGGGAGCTCGTCGACGATCTTCTCCGCCCAGTCCGCCGCGGGGACGACGTTCTTGCGGATCTGCTTCGGCAGGGCCTTGATCAGTGCGGTGACGAGCTCCTTCCGGAGCCCACGGACCTGCCAGTCGAAGCCCTCCTCGCGCATCCGGGGGAGCAGCGCGAGCGGGACCTGCACGCTGACGCCGTCGTCCTCGGCGCCGGGCTCGAAGCGGTACCGGACCGCCAGTCGGTTGTCGCCGGACCGCCACTGCGTGGGGTACTCGGTGTCGTCCTCGGCCGCGGAGGCAGCGGACTCGTCGAGCAGGTCCTCGCGCCGCATCGTCAGGAGGTCGGGTTGTTCCCGGCGCGTCCGGCGCCACCAGCCCTCGAAGTCGCGGGTGGTCGCGATCTCGGCCGGGATGCGGGCGTCGTAGTACTCGTAGACGGTCTCGTCGTCGAGCAGGATGTCGCGGCGACGCGTCCGTTCCTCGAGCTGTTCGAGTTCCTTGCGGAGCGTCCGGTTCGCGCGGTCGAAGGCCTGCTGCGAGTCCCACTCGCCCTCCACCAGGGCATGCCGGATGAAGAGCTCGCGGGAGTGCACGGGGTCGATGCGGGCGTACTGCACCCGCCGACGCTGCACGATGGGCACGCCGAACAGGGTCACCCGCTCGTACGCGACCGCTGCCCCCTGCTTCTTCTCCCAGTGCGGTTCGCCGTAGGTGCGCTTGAGCAGGTCACCGGCGAGCTGTTCGGTCCACAGCGGGTCGATGCGCGCGGCCGTCCGGGCGAACAGCCGACTGGTCTCCACGAGCTCGGCGGCCATCACGGCGTCGGGCTGCTTCTTGGCGAGCACGCTGCCGGGGAACAGCACGAAGCGGGTGTTGCGCGAGCCGAGGTAGTCGCGCTTCTCGCGGTCGCGCAGCCCGATCTGGCTGAGGAGTCCCGCCAGGAGCGAGCGGTGGACGGCGTCGGGGTCGTCCCTGCGGTCGTTGTCCACGTGGACGCCGACCTGCTTGGCGGCGCGGGACAGCTGGCGGTACAGGTCCTGCCACTCGCGGATGCGGAGGTAGTTGAGGAACTCGGCCTTGCACAGCCGCCGGAACGCGCTGGAGGACAGCTCGTCCTGCTTGTCCTGGATGTGGTTCCAGAGGCCGAGCAGGGTGAGGAAGTCGCTGGTCGGGTCGGCGAACCGCGCGTGCAGCTGGTCGGCGTGGGCACGCTTCTCGAGCGGTCGTTCGCGCGGGTCCTGGATGCTCAGGGCCGAGACGATCGCGATGACCTCGCGTCCGACGCCCTGCTTGCCCGCTTCGAGCACCATCCGACCGAGGCGCGGGTCGATCGGCAGGCGGGTGAGCTGCCGTCCGGACTTCGTGATCGCGCCGCCGGCGTCCACCGCGCGGAGCTCGCGGAGCAGGTCGAGGCCGTCCTTGACGCCACGGGAGTCCGGCGGCTGCAGGAACGGGAAGGCCTCGATGTCGCCGAAGCCGAGGCTGATCATCTGCAGGATCACGGCGGCCAGGTTCGTCCGCAGGATCTCGGGGTCGGTGAACTCCGAGCGGCGGTCGAAGTCGTCCTCCGAGTAGAGCCGGATCGCGATGCCCGCGCTGGTGCGTCCGGCGCGACCGGACCGCTGGTTCGCACTGGCCTGCGAGATGGCCTCGATCGGCAGCCGCTGGACCTTGGCGCGGGGGGAGTACCGGGAGATGCGGGCCGTGCCGGTGTCGATGACGTACTTGATGCCGGGGACGGTCAGCGAGGTCTCGGCGACGTTCGTGGCGAGCACCACGCGGCGCCGGACCCCCGGGGTCGCGCTGCGCTGGAACACGCGGTGCTGGTCGGCGGCGGACAACCGCCCGTAGAGCGGCAGGACCTCGGTGCCCGGGTAGTGCTTGCCCTCGATGGCGTCCTGGGCGTCGCGGATCTCGTTCTCGCCGGACAGGAACACGAGGACGTCGCCGGGAGCTTCACGCGCGAGTTCGTCGAGCGCGTCCGTGATGCCGGTGAGCTGGTCGCGGTCGTCGGCGCTGCTGCCGGCGTCGGCCGTCCGCGAGTCGGTCTCGTCGTCGTCGTCGTGGGCGTCCGCGTCGGGCTGGTCGGCGACGAGCGGGCGGTACCGGATCTCCACCGGGTAGGTGCGCCCGGAGACCTCGATGATGGGGGCGTCGTCGAAGTGCGCTGAGAAGGACTGCGGGTCGATCGTGGCGCTCGTGATGATGAGCTTGAGGTCTGGGCGCCGGACGAGCAGCCGCTTCAGGTACCCGAGCAGGAAGTCGATCGTCAGCGAGCGCTCGTGGGCCTCGTCGATGATGATCGTGTCGTAGCGCTTCAGGTCGCGGTCGAAGTGGATCTCGTTGAGCAGGATCCCGTCGGTCATGAGCTTGACCCGGGTGTTCGCGCTGACCTTGTCGGTGAAGCGGACCTGGTACCCGACCAGGTCGCCGAGCTCGCCGCCGAGCTCCTCGGACACGCGCTCCGCGATCGTGCGGGCGGCGATCCGGCGCGGCTGGGTGTGCCCGATGTGCTCGCGACCGAGTTCCAGGCAGATCTTGGGGAGCTGGGTCGTCTTGCCGGAACCCGTGGCGCCGGCGACGATCACGACCTGGTTGTCGCGGATGGCCGCGGCGATGTCGTCCCGCCGCTGCGAGACCGGCAGCTCGGGCGGGTAGGTGATGACGAGCGGCGTGGGAGACATGAGCATTCCAGGATACCGCCCGCGGTCAGCTCGACGCGAGCTGCGCGGTCAGTTCCTCGGTCGAGCGCGCCGGCAGGGCACAGACGTGGTCATGGCAGACGTACGCCGCGGGGTCGAGCGCGTCGCGGCCGTCGAACAGGGAGAACCCGGCGTCCGACCAGGCCCGCGCCTGCTCCGGCGTGACGGACGCCACCACGGAACCAGGGCCGCGCGCGGTGGAGGCGAGCGCCCGGAAGCCCTCCAGCACCCGGGCGTCCGAAGCGACCACGACGATCTCCCGGGACGGCCGCTGCAGGCTGAGCGCCACCCCGAGGGCGTCCGCGTGCCCCAGTGGTCGCGTCGTGCCGGTCCGTGCACGGTCGGCGACCAGACGAGCAGCAGCAGAGCGGTAGCGGTCGTCACCGGTGAGCGCACCGAGCAGCGCACTGGCGTTCGCGAGCGCGATGGTCCCCGACCGGAGTGCGGTCTGCGGCTGCTCCCCGGTCGCCGTGCCCGAGGCCGCGAGAACCGGGTCGACGTCGAGCGTGCCTGCGAGGCCGTCGTCCACCAGGGACCGTGCGGCCGTCGCGTGGCGGAGCTCGCCCGTCACGAGCGCGAGTTCGAGGAGGCCCTCCGCGAGCAGCCCGACGTCCTCGATCGTCGGCAGCGCGCTCGAGACACCCCGGGGCGTGCTCGACCGGACCACCACGTGGCCGTCCTGCACGTGGGCGGCGAGCACGGCGTCGGCAGCGGCGCGGGCGAGGCCGAGCATCTCGTCGTCCCCGTGCCGGGCGCCAGCGATCGCCAGGCCCCGGATCGCCAGGCCGTTCCACCCGGTCAGGACCTGGTCGTCGAGGGGCGGCGGGTCGAACCGCGCGCGCTCGCCGAGGGGCAGTCGGTACCACTCGCCCTCGACTCGGCGACCGTCGATCGTCGACTCGCTGTCCTGCGCCGCGACGAAGGCGCCGTCCGCGCGCCGGAGGGTGTCACGCAGGAAGTCCGCGATGCCCCGCGCCTGGTGTCGTGGGGCGATCGCGAGGAGCCCCGCGTTGTCGTAGAGCATCCGCTCGTAGTGCGGCACGCTCCAGTCGCGCTTGGTCGCGTACCGGAAGACGCCGCCGTCGGCGTCGGTGAGCTCCGACCGTGCGATCACCAGGAGCGACCGCTCGAGCAGTCCCGCCACGACCTCGTCGCCGTCGGCGGCGACGTCGGCCAGGAACTCGAGCAACGGCGCGGAGGGGAACTTCGGCGCGCCGCCGAACCCACCGTGGACCGGGTCCTCACCCTGGGCGAGCGCGTCCACCACGCCCCGGATCGCGTCGACGGACGGGAGGCTCGGCTCGGCTCCGCCCCGATCGGCACCAGCGTCGTCGGTCGCCTCCGACGTCCCCTGCCGGATCGCGGTGGCGATGGCCGCAGCGTTCGCGTGCACTTCGGTCCGACGGTCGCGCCAGGCGTCGAGCACCGCACCGAGGACCTGGCGGAACGCCGGATGCGCGCCCACGGGAGTCGGCGGGTAGTAGGTCCCCGCGAAGAACACGTGGGCGTCGGGCGTCATGAACGCGGTCAGCGGCCACCCGAGCTGGTCGGTGAAGGCCGCCGCCGCCGCCATCGTGCTGGCGTCGACGTCGGGCCGTTCTTCACGGTCGACCTTGACCGCGACGAAGTCCTGCCGGAGCAGCTCGGCGATCTCGGGGTCGGCGAAGCTCTCCCGCGCCATCACGTGGCACCAGTGGCACGTCGCGTAACCGATGGACACCAGGACCGGTACGTCGCGGGCGCGTGCCTCGGCGAAGGCGTCAGGTCCCCATTCACGCCAGTCCACCGGGTTGTCGGCGTGCAGGCGGAGGTAGGGGCTGACGGCGGAGCCGAGCCGATTGTCGTTCATGCACCCAGCGTGCCCGCTCCCCGCTGGACGGCTGGCCGACGTGGCGATGTGGGGAGAGGACGTCGTCGTCCACAGGGCTCAGGCGGGGAGCCACCCCGTCAGGGACGCGAGCCGACGTGCGACGTCGGCGGGGGCCATGGAGTCCGTGTCGATCCGGGTGACGCGGTCCGGGGAAGCCGTGTCGAGCCTCCCGGCTGTCCTGGTGCTGTGCGCGAGCTGGTCCTCCGGGAGCCGACCGCCGGCCCGGTGCCGGAGGCGGGACGCCGTCGTGTCGTCGCCGGCCCGGAGGAGCACGGCGACCACGTGCGGGTCGTCGCCCATCGCGGCGGCGAGCCGGTCTGCCTCGAGCACCGACACGGTGTTCGTGTAGACGAGCCGGTGGTGCCCGAGCTCCCGGTAGTTCGCCCAGATCGCGGCGAGGTTCCGTTCGACGAGCCGCGCCTCGGGGTGCTCGACGTGGGGAGCGGGGTGTGCCAGGTCGAGGACGTCGCCCTCGATCACCGCGTGCCGGACGTCCGCGGCGCGCAGGAGGTCGTGGAGCGCCTCGGCTGCGGTCGACTTGCCGACGCCGGAGCGTCCGCCGACGAACAGGACCTCGGTGCGTGGCACGCGGGTCAGTCCGTGCCCATCGAGAGCAGGACGAGGGCGGCGTCCTCGGGGCCGTAGTCGAACATCCGGTCCCAGAACGGGTCGGACGCCCACGGCACGTCACCGTCGACGGGGGTGCGGTGTGCGGTCTCGACGAGCCAGTCGAGCTCGGGTCCGACGGCCTGCTCGAACCGTGGGGGCTGCCAGCCGAGCGACCGGGCCGCCGTCGTGTCGAGGACGAACGGTGACGACGACGACCACGGGGTGACACCGACGAAGGCCGGGGCGTCGGCGTCGAGCAGCACCTCGTCGAAGCGGTGGTCGAGGTGCGCGGCGACCGTCCGGACGATCTCCAGTGCGCTCGGAGCCGTCTCGTCCGCGACGTTGAGGATGCGTCGGTCCGGGGCGTCCGCGACCAGGCGCACGAGCGACGCGATGCCGCTCGCCGCCGTGGTGTGGTCGACGCCACGGCCGTGATCGGCGAGGAGGACGGGTTCGCGGCCGTCCAGCACCCGCCGGACGACGAACCACTCGCGTGGCCGGCCGATGCCGGGGCCGTACACCTTCGTCGGGCGGAGCACGGTGACGGGGGAGCCGTGGTCGAGCAGCAGCTGTTCGGCGGCGACCTTCGAGGCGCCGTAGCCCTCACGGCTGGTGGGGTCGGCGTCCGCGGCGGCCACCGTCGGCTGGATCTCGGTCACGGCTCCACCGAACACCGGCCGCTCGGGCGAGTTCGCGTGGCGGCCCTGCTCGTCGACGTAGACGGCCTTCGACGACACGAACACCGTCGAGCCGACGTCGGGCAGGTAGGGGAGGAGCTGGGCGGCATCGTCACGGGTGAGCCCGACGGTGTCGACGAGCAGGTCGGCGCCGGGGCGGAGGAGCTCGCGCAGCACGGAGGTGTCACGTCGGTCTCCGGGGACGAACGTGGCGCCGGTGGCCGTCAGGGCGTCGGCTGCCGGCCCGCCGTGGCGCGCAACGACGTCGACCTGCCAGTCGTCGCCGCCCCGGCCGGAGCTGGCACGGAGCTCACGGACGACGGCGGAGCCGATGCCGCCCGTGCCGCCGAGGACCACTGCGCGTCTGGTGCTCATGCCGCCCAACCTAGTGGCGCGTGGGGTCCTGGTCGTGCCCGGACGGGCAACGGGGTGTGCCCGTCAGGAGGCGATGGGCTCCGGCTCGCGCCGCCACCAGTCCGCCAGCGACCCGTCGTACACCTGCACGTGGTCATGCCCGAGGACCGTCAGCGCCAGGGCGTCCACGCATGCGGCACTGCCGACGCCGCAGTAGGTGACGATCTCGTCGGCGGCGAGCACCGGAGCGAAGACGTCCGCGAGTGCCGCGCGGCGTCGGAGCGCGTTGGAGTCCTGGTCGATGACGTGCCGGAGCGTGATCGGGGTCGTCCCCGGGACCAGCGCCGGGTGGTCGGTCCCGAGGACGGTCTCGTCGGCCGCCAGCACCAGGGCTGCGGGCTGCGAGCCGTCCACCGCGCGCTCGACCCGGCTGCGGTCGGCCCAGAGCGGCCGTTCCTCTCCTGCGAAGAAGGCGTCGGCGGCGTCGACCGGGCGGTTCTTGAGGCTGCCGATCCGCACCGGGCGGCCTTCGTCGCGCCACTTCACGAAGCCGCCGTCGAGCACGGCGACGTCGTCGAAGCCGAACGACCGGAAGATCCACCAGAGCCGTGCCGACCACTCGCCCACGCTGTCGTCGTAGACCACGACCGTGGAGGTGTTCGTGATGCCGAGGGCCCGGGCCGCGCGTTCGAAGTGCTCCGCTGACGGCCGCGTGAAGGGCAGGTCGGCGTCGGGCGTGGAGAAGTCCGTGACGAGGTCGGCGTACCGGGCGCCGGGGACGTGCCCGTGCTGCTCGTAGGAGTCCTGCGCGGTGGTCCACGTCATGGTGTGCCCGACCCCCGCGGTGTGCACGGAGGCATCGAGCACGACGAGCTCGTCCGCCCCGAGGTGGTCGGCGAGCCACTGCGTCGACACGAGCGGGGAGGTCAGGACGGAGGGCATGGGTCCGACGATAATGCGGACCCCTGACGCGATCCCGTGGATCAGCAACAATGCGCAATGCACGGGCTGTGCGGCGCCTGTGGGGGAGTGAGCGCGGCGGGGTTCGCGCCACCGCTCCTGACTCGGAACGACAAGGTCGACGTCGTACGACAGCGATGTTGTCGTTCCGAGTCGGCGACGGCTGACGGGGACGGGCGACGGGCGACGGGCGGCGGCGGGCAGACGGCGGCCTCACAGACACGGACAGCCCGCCCGACCGGAGTCGAGCGGGCTGTCCGCCGTACGGGTGGTGCGACCGCTAGTGCGCCGCGACCGGGACGCTGCCCGTGGCGTTCGCGGCGAGGTGCGCGAGCTTCTCGAGGCGGACGCTCTGGCGGTTGATGAGCAGTCCGCTGGCGATCGCGACGAGCACGAGCACGCCGGCCGAGATGCCGAACGCCGCGTGGTAGCCGTCGAGCGTGGCCTGGGCCTGCTGCAGCTTGGTCGGAGCGGCGGACAGTCCAGACAGGCTGTCCTTCACGACGTCGGCGAAGATCGTCGACAGCAGCGCGGTGCCGATCGAGCCACCGATCTGCTGCATCGTGTTCACCGTCGCCGAGGCCACGCCGGCGTCGGCACGGGCCACACCGGTGGTCGCGGTGTTCATCGCGGACGAGAAGATCGTGCCCATGCCGAGTCCGATGACGATCAGCGCCGGCAGGACGGTGCCCGCGTAGGAGCTGTCCAGGTCGGTGCGGAGCAGCAGCAGGAGCCCGGTCGCGGCGACGAGGCCACCGGCGAAGATCAGGACCTTCGGGCCGACGCGGGGCAGCAGGCGGCCGCCGATCTGCGTGGCGGAGATCATGATCGACAGGGGCATCGGCAGGAACGCCAGGCCGGTCTGCAGCGCCGAGAAGCCGAGGGTCTGCTCGAGGTAGTACGTCAGGAACAGGAAGATCCCGAACATGCCGATCGCCACCAGGCCGATGGCGACGAACGAGCCGCCGCGGTCACGGTCGAGCACGACGCGCAGGGGCAGCAGCGGGTGCGCGACACGGGTCTCGATGAAGACGAAGGCCGCGATCAGCACGACACCGACGGCGAGCATCGCGATCGTGACGGGGTCGTCCCAGCCGTTGGTCTCGGCGTTGGAGAAGCCGTAGACGACGCCGACCAGCCCGAGGGTGATCGTGACGACGCCGAGGACGTCGATGCGCGGACGGTCGGCCTTCGGGGGCTTCACCATGAAGACCAGCGCGCCGATGACACCGAGGACGGCGAAGACGACGTTGACGTAGAGGCACCAGCGCCACGAGGTGTACTCGGTCAGGACGCCGCCGAGCAGCAGGCCGATGGCCGCACCGGAGCCGGCGATCGAGCCGAAGATGCCGAACGCGCGGCCGCGTTCCTTCGGGTCACGGAACGTCGTGGTCAGCATGCCGAGCGCGGACGGGGCCAGCAGTGCACCGAAGGCACCCTGCAGGGCGCGGGCGGCGACGAGCAGCCCGAACGAGTCGGCGAGTCCGCCGAGCACCGAGGCGACGGCGAAGCCGACGAGCCCGATGATGAAGGTGTTCTTGCGGCCGAAGAGGTCACCGAGGCGACCACCGAGCAGCAGCAGGGAGCCGAACGCCAGCGAGTACGCCGTGACGACCCACTGTCGCTGGTCCGTGCCGAAGCCGAGGTCCTGCTGTGCCGAGGGGAGCGCGATGTTCACGATGGTGGCGTCGAGCACGACCATGAGCTGCGCGAGGGCGATGACCGCCAGGGTGATCCAGCGGTGGTCCTTGCGGGGCGTGGTGGCCCCGGACGTCGTGGGCGCCGAACCGGTGGGTGCGGGCGCTGTCTGTTCTGCCGTCACGGCAGGCCTCCTTCGAGAAGGGGTGGAGGGTGTTCGCAGCGCGCGCCGTCGGGCGCTGTAGTGAGGTGGTGGAACCGGATGCCAGGCATCCGGTTCCGCCTACTGTAGACCAAAACGGACGGAGTGCATCCGCTTGTTCCCAGAGAGTTCAACTACGGTCGTCACCGTGAGCACCACCGATCAGCACGCCGACCTCGAGCGGCCCCTCCGAGCCGACGCGGCCCGCAACCGCGAGTTGATCCTGCAGACGGCGCGCAAGTGCTTCGCGGAGCGCGGGCTCTCGGTCACGCTGAACGACATCGCGCACGAAGCCGGCGTCGGCGTCGGCACCGTCTACCGCCGCTTCGCCGACAAGGACTCCCTGATCGAGGCCCTCCTCGCGACCAAGTTCGACGCGATGAACGCCGCCGCCGAACGCGCCGCCGAGGAGATCGACCCGCGTGAGTCGCTCCGGCTGTACCTGATGGGCGTGTTCGAGTTCCGCGCCAGGGACCGCGCCCTCGCCGACGCCATCATCCGCGCCGGCAAGGCGCGTCCGTCGATCGTGCAGGAACGCGACCGCCTGGAACGCCAGGTGAACGAGATCATCGGTCGTGCCCGGGACGCCGGCGTGGTCCAGGTCGGCTTCGACTACCGCGACCTGCCGATGCTCACCACCATGATCGGCGCCGTCGCTGACGCCACCCGTGCGCACGACCCGGACGCCTGGCGTCGCTACGCCAAGGTCGTCATCGACGGGGTGCTGCCCCCGGCGGACCCGGACGGCATGCTCGGCGACCCGCTCGACCGCACGACCATCGAGCGCGCGCTGCACGCCCAGTCCTGACCGCTCGCCACGCCGGTCCCAACACACCGGTCACGACACACCGCTCACTACACACCGCTCATGACCGCCAGCGCCCGCCGCCACCGGGCTCCCGACTGGTCAGGACCCACCGTTCACGTCCGCCGACCGGTCGAGAACCGTCGCCTCAGGCGCGCCGAACCGACGGTTCGTGACCACTCGGAGATCGCGGGCGGGGTGTCCTGACCGCTCGCCACGCTGCGGACCGGGCGCACGCCGCCGGTTCCGGACCGACGTGCCAGCGGCGGGCCGTGTCGGACGGGAGTCCCGTGGCGGCCTGGCACCGAGCCTCCCGTCCGGTGGGCGGTCCGGACCAGACCGCCCACGCGACCAGCGCGTGCCCGCCTACAACCAGCTCGGCAGCCAGTAGTGGGACCGGACGAAGTCCCACGGGACCTGCAGCGCCGTCCACATCGGGTACCAGTACGCCGTGGCGAGCAGCACCACCCCGAGGTACACGCCGATCCACACGATCGCCCTGGTCCGACGGGGGCGGGGGTCCTCGCGGGACCCGAGCAGCACCCCGATCACCGCGGCGAGCGCCATGACCATGTAGGGCTCGAACGCGATCGTGTAGAACTGGAAGACCGTCCGGTCGACGTACAGCAACCACGGCAGGTACCCAGCGCCGACGCCCATCGCGACGAAGCCGTACTCCCACCGGCGCCGCAGGACGAACCACACCAGCAGCACGATGACGGCGGCCACCGCCGGGTACCAGATGAACGGGTCCGCGATGCCCGTGATCGCCGCTCCGCACCGGGTGGTCGCACAGCCGGACTCGCCGGCGTTTGTGCCGACGTAGTACATCGACGTCGGCCGCTGCATCAGCAGCCAGAGCAGCGGGTTCGCCTGGTACGAGTGCGGCGTGTGCAGGCCGATGTTGAAGCCGTAGATCTCCGACTGGTAGTGCCACCAGTTCTGCAGGCTGTCCGGCACCCACGACAGCACGCCCCGCCACCGCTGCCCACCGGACGCGATCCACTGGCGGTCCCAGCCGTCCTTCGACACGAACCAGCCGGTCCACGACACCACGTAGGTGACGGCGGCGATCGGCACGGTGAGCAGGAACGACACGGGGGCCTGTTGCAGGAACGCGCTCGAGGACCAGAACTCGATGCCGGCCCGCTTCCGCAGCATCATGTCGACGAGCACGGAGTACACCGCGAAGAACGCCAGGAAGTACATCCCCGTCCACTTGGTGCTCGTGGCGAGCCCGAGCGCCAGCCCCATCGCGAGCAACCACGGACGCCACCACAGCACCGGACCCCACAGGGTGTCGCGACCGGCGGCGACACGCTCCGCCACCCAGCGGTCCAGCCGGCGTTCCGTCCACCGCCGGTCGAGCAGCAGTGCCCCGAAGCCGAGCAGCACGAAGAACGTGACGATGCCGTCGAGCAGCGTCACGCGGGACATCACGATCGCCTGACCGTCGACCGCCATGAACCCGCCGGCGAGCGTGCCGACGAGCGTCGACCGGAACAGCGACCGGGCGATCACCGCGACGAGGAACACCGTGGCGATGCCGAGCACCGCGACGGCGAAGCGCCAGCCGAAGGCGTTGTCCGGGCCGAACAGCAGCATGCCGAGCCCGATGAGGTACTTGCCGAGCGGCGGGTGCGCGATGAACTCCGCGGCACTGGTGAAGATGTCGGTCTGCCCGTCGGTGAACCGCTGGTCGGTCGTCGGGCTCGTCTGATCGGTCGGGTTCGCAGGCCAGGTGCCCTCGTAGCCCAGGTGGACGATGGACCAGCCGTCCTTGACGTAGTAAGTCTCGTCGAACACCAGCGCGTGTGGGCGCCCGAGGTCGATCAGGCGCAGCAGCGCGGCCAGCACGGTGACCGCGATCGGTCCGCCCCAGCGCCACGCGGCGAGCCGCCAGCCGACCGACAGCAGCCGGCCCCACCAGTCGTCGAGACGCGACCCGCGGGCGACGTCGGGCGCAGAGGAGGGTGCGTCGGCCAGGTCCGTGGTCACCCGCACGATCCTACGGATGCGGCGCACGGGCTCGCTGCGACGACAATGGGGCTGTGATCGTGCTCGCAGCAACTCCCATCGGCAACCTCGGCGACGCGTCGCGCCGACTCGTCGAGACCCTCTCGAACGCCACGATCGTGGCCGCGGAGGACACCCGCACCGCGATCCACCTGATGCGGGCACTCGGGATCGAGAACCGCCCGCGGCTCATCCCGCTGCACGAGCACAACGAACGGGCCCGCGCGGCCGAGGTCGTCGAGCTCGCCAGGGACGCCGACGTGGTCGTCCTGACCGACGCGGGCATGCCCGCCATCAGCGACCCGGGCTTCCCCCTGGTCGAGGCCGCGGCCGCGGCCGGCGTGACCGTGACCGCGCTCCCGGGACCGTCCGCCGTGCTCATGGCGCTCGCCGTCTCGGGCCTGCCGACCGACCGCTTCACCTTCGAGGGCTTCCCGACGCGCAAGCAGGGGGAGCGCCGGCGGGTGTTCGAGGCCCTGGCGGGGGAGCAGCGGACGATGGTCTTCTTCGAGTCGCCGCACCGGCTCGCCGACACCCTGGCCGACATGGCCGCCGCGTTCGGTGACGACCGCCGCGGTGTCGTCTGCCGCGAGCTCACGAAGCTCTACGAAGAGGTCAAGCGGGACTCGCTCGCCGGGCTCGCCGCCTGGGCCGCGGACGGCGTCCGCGGGGAGATCTGCGTCGTCGTGGCCGGGGTGTCCGCCTCGGACGACGTCGTCTCGATCGAGGACGGCGTCCGCCTGGTCCTCGAACGCGTCGCCGCCGGCACCCGCATGAAGGAGGCCTCCGCAGCCGTCGCGGACGCGACCGGGCTCTCCAAGCGCGACCTGTACGAAGGCGCGCTCGCCGCGCGGTAGTCGCGAGCAGGACCGGACGGGAGGCTCGGTGCGGCGCCCGCCACGAGCCTCCCGCCTGGTTCTCCACAGGACGGTGCCGGTCGCGTCACGCGGGATGCCCGCGCCCGTAGGATGGTCCGCATGTCCGACGGGTCCTCGTTCAGCATCACCACGCCGATCTTCTACGTGAACGACGTGCCCCACATCGGGCACGCCTACACCGAGGTCGCCGCCGACGTCCTCGCGCGGTGGCACCGCCAGCGCGGCGACGACACCTGGCTGCTCACGGGCACCGACGAGCACGGGCAGAAGATCCTGCGCACCGCCTCGGCGAACGACGTCTCCCCGCAGGAGTGGGCCGACCGCCTGGTGACCGACGCCTGGAAGCCGCTGCTCGACACCGTCGACGTCGCCAACGACGACTTCATCCGCACCACCGACGCCCGCCACGAGCGCGGCGTGACCGCGTTCCTGCAGAAGCTCCACGACGACGGCTACATCTACGCTGGCGAGTTCGAGGGCTTCTACTGCGTGGGGTGTGAGGAGTACAAGCAGCCGAGCGACCTGGTGCCCGGCACCGGCGCGTACGAGGGCCAGCAGGTCTGCGCGATCCACTCCATCCCGGTCGAGGTCCTGGCCGAGCGCAACTACTTCTTCCGGATGTCCGACTTCGAGCAGCGGTTGCTCGACCTGTACGAGTCGAACCCCGAGTTCATCCAGCCCGAGAGCGTCCGCAACGAGATCGTCTCCTTCGTCAAGCAGGGGCTGCGCGACCTCTCCATCTCGCGGTCGAGCTTCGACTGGGGCATCAAGATCCCGTGGGACCACGACCACGTGCTCTACGTGTGGTTCGACGCCCTGCTCAACTACGTCACGGCGCTCGGGTACGGCAGCGACGACGACGAGGCCTTCCGTCGCCTGTGGCCGAGCGTGCACGTCGTCGGCAAGGACATCGCCCGGTTCCATGCGGTGATCTGGCCCGCGATGCTCATGGCCGCCGGGCTCCCGGTGCCCAAGCGCGTGTTCGGCCACGGCTGGCTGCTGGTCGGCGGCGAGAAGATGTCGAAGTCGAAGCTCACCGGCATCGCGCCGTCGGAGATCACCGACACGTTCGGGTCCGACGCCTTCCGCTACTACTTCCTCCGCGCCATCACCTTCGGGCAGGACGGCAACTTCTCGTGGGAGGACATCTCCGCCCGCTACCAGGCCGAGCTCGCGAACGGCTTCGGCAACCTGGCGTCGCGGATCCTCGCGATGCTGCAGAAGTACTTCGACGGTGCCGTCCCGTCGCGGGGCGCACTCGCGCCGTCCGACGTCGCGATCGACGACCTCGCGCGGTCCGTCACCGAGCGTGCCGACGCGGCGATCGAGTCGTTCGCGCCGCACGACGCCATCGCGACCACGTGGGAGCTCGTCGACGCGCTGAACGGGTACATCACCGAGCAGCAGCCGTGGGCGCTTGCGAAGGACGACGCCCAGCGGGAGCGCCTCGGTACCGTGCTGACGACCGCCCTGCGCGGGCTCGGTACGGTCGCCGTGCTGGTCTCCCCGGTGATGCCGAAGGCCACCGCGAAGCTCTGGGCCTCGATCGGCGCCGGCGGAACGATCGACGAGCAGCGGGTCGACCGCGCCTTCGACTGGCAGGGCGCCGACCAGGTGACGCCGCTGGAGTCCGGGCTCTTCCCGCGCATCGAGCAGGCGGAACAGGGCGCAGCGTGAGCGACGTGCACCTCCGCACGCGTGGCGACGCGGCGGACCCGAAGCGGGACCTGTCCTACCCGCCGCTGCCGCAGGCACTCGTCGTGCCGGTGTACGACAACCACACGCACATGGAGATCGCCGACGGCGGGGACAACGCCCTCGACTACCGGGAGCACCTCGACCGCGCATCGAGCGTCGGCGTCCGCGGTGTCGTGCAGGTCGGCACCGACCTCGCGACCTCGCAGTGGTCCGCGTCGATCGCCGCCCGCGAGCCCCGCGTGCTCGCCGCTGTGGCGCTGCACCCGAACGAAGCACCCGCGCTCGATGCCCAGGGACTCCTCGACGAGCACCTGGCCGGGATCGCCGAACTCGCCGCGATGCCCCGGGTCCGGGCCATCGGCGAGACCGGGCTCGACTTCTTCCGCACCGGCGACGACGGCCGCGACGCCCAGGTCCGCTCGTTCGAGGAGCACATCCGGATCGCCAAGGAGCACGACCTCGCGCTGACGATCCAC
The DNA here is from genome assembly GCF_026672405.1 of Curtobacterium sp. SL109. Lineage (NCBI taxonomy): Bacteria > Bacillati > Actinomycetota > Actinomycetes > Micrococcales > Microbacteriaceae > Curtobacterium > Curtobacterium sp. SL109. Next base: position 3,533,247 of record NZ_JAPPRB010000002.1, on the reverse strand, counting down.
GACCGCGACGCCCACGACGCCGTGGTGGAGGTCCTCGACCGTGTGGGTGCCCCGGAGAAGACCGTCTTCCACTGCTTCTCCGGCGGCCCCGACCTGGCCCGGCTCTGCGCCGAGCGCGGCTGGTACATGTCCTTCGCGGGCACGGTCACGTTCAAGAACGCTCAACTGCTCCGCGACGCCCTGCACGTCGCCCCCCGGCACCTGGTCATGGTCGAGACCGACGCGCCCTACCTGACGCCCACGCCGTTCCGCGGCCGGCCGAACGCCCCCTACCTGATCCCGCTCACCCTCCGCTCGATGGCCGAGACCCTCGGCACCGACGCCTCGATGCTCGCGGCGCAGATCGCGTCGAACACCGAGCTCGTCTACGGCGCCTGGGATGCCGAGCCGGTGACGGTGGACGAATGAGCGCCCTGCTCGGTCCCGCCGAGATCCGCGACCTCGCCAGCCAGCTCGACGTCACCCCGACCAAGAAGCTCGGGCAGAACTTCGTGCACGACGCCAACACGGTCCGGCGCATCGTCGTCGCCGGCGGCGTGACGGCCACGTCGCAGGTGCTCGAGGTCGGGCCGGGCCTCGGATCGCTGACGCTCGGGCTGACCGAGACCGGCGCTCCCGTCACCGCGGTGGAGATCGACGGTCGGCTCGCAGCCCGACTGCCGGCGACCGTCGCCGCGATGCAGCCCGACGCCCGGCTGACGGTCGTGCACCAGGACGCCCTCCGGCTCACCGCGGCCGACCTCGCCGTCGCCCCGACGCACCTGGTCGCGAACCTGCCGTACAACATCTCCGTGCCCGTGCTGCTGCACCTGCTCGCGACCTTCCCGTCGATCGAGCGCTCGCTCGTCATGGTGCAGGCCGAGGTCGGGTACCGCCTCGCCGCGGACCCGGGGAGCAAGGTCTACGGCTCGCCGAGCGTCAAGGCTGCCTGGTACGGCTCGTGGCGGATCGCCGGGCAGGTCAGCCGCCAGGTGTTCTGGCCGGTGCCGAACGTCGACAGTGTGCTCGTCGGGTTCGTGCGGCACGACCCGCCGGGTGACGAGGAGCTGCGCGCGCAGGTGTTCGCCCTGGTCGACGCCGCCTTCCAGCAGCGCCGCAAGATGCTCCGCCAGGCCCTCTCCGGGCTCTTCGGCAGCAGTGCCGGCGCCTCCGAGATGCTCGAGGCCGCCGGGATCGCGCCGACGGCTCGCGGCGAGGAGCTCGGCGTCGACGAGTTCGTGCGTCTCGGCCAGACGGTCCTCGCCGCGGCCTAGTGCCTCGCGCCGCCGCCGCTGGACTCGGCGCCGGCTCAGGCACCGGCACCGGCACCGCCACCGGCACCAGCTCCGTTCGCCCGGAGTGCCGCGATGACCACTTCAGGGTCCTCGCACCGGAACGACAGGTCGCGCTTGCCCCGGATCCGGAGGCGGACTCCTGGGCCGTTGTCCATGAGGACACCGGTGCCGGTCCCCAGGCCGAACCGGATGCCCCAGCCGCCCCACTGTGACCCGCGCAGCTCGACGGGGACCGCTTCGGTGATGGTCGCGGGGTCGATGGTGCGGCGGTACCAGAACGGTGTCATCCGGATGACGAGGGCGTCGTCGACCACGACGGACATCCGGGCGACGGCCAACGCAGCACCGAGGACGGCGACGACGACGATCGTGGCGACGGTGATCACGAGGTCGACGGTGGTCGGCTCGGAACCCGGAGACGCCGGTACCGTCAGCAGCACCACCGTGACGGCGACGCTGCTCAGCACCATCCCGATGCCGAGCAGCCGGAAGAGCCTCGACGTCCCGGTGTGTTCCTCGTGGCGCGCGTTCCCCATGCACCCATCCTGCCGAGTACCGTCGCGCCTGTCGAGTCGTATTCCAAATGCGGTATGACGGGGAGTTCAGTGGCTGGACTCTCGGCCGCCACTAGGCTCTCGACGTGCACCGCCCGAACCGCCTGACCATCACCATCACGCTGCTGTTCGTGCTCGCCGGTCTGGTCGTCGGTGGGATCGCGGTGTCGCGGCTCCTGGTGGCACCGGGGAGTGACGTCGCCTGGGTGTCGGTGCTCCTCGCCGTCGGGATCGTCCTCTGGGGTCTGAACCTCGCCACCCTCGGCGACGACGACCCCGAGCAGGACGACGACGATCCCGGCACGGTGTCGACGCGCACCGAGCTCCTCACCTCCGCCATCGTCGCGGCGCTCGGGTACGTCCTGCTCCGGACGAATTCGGACGTCCCACCGCTGCTGTGCCTGCTGGCGGTCGTGGTCGTCGTGGGCCTCGGCATGACCGAGCGCATCCTCCGGCGCCGACGGGCACGACGGCGTCCGTCCGAGGGCTGACACACACGCCGCACGGTGCGCGGTTCCTCAGCCCGTGCGAGGGCGACCGCCCCGTGCGGGCCGACAACCGCGCACGGGGTGGTCAACCTCGCACCGAGCAGACGAGCCACCCGCCTCAGTGTGCGGCGAGCATCTCGATGAGCTGCTGCTGCGTCCCGTCGCGCTCGGCCCACCGGAGCGGCAGGACGTTCTGCACGAGGATCTCCGGCGACGCCCCGGACGACAGCAGCGCGATGACCTCGTCCAGGTAGGCGGACAGGGGCATCCCGCCGAAGTCCACACCCTCGCCCTGCAGGTCGGTCGCGACCGCCGGCGGCACGAGTTCGAGCACGGACACCGGGGAGCCGACGAGCTGCTGCCGGAGCGACAGCGTGTACGAGTGCACGGCGGCCTTCATGGCGTTGTAGGTCGGGGTCGCGGTGAGCGGCGTGAAGGCCAGACCGGACGAGACCGTCATGACGGTGGCGGCCGGCTGCGCGAGCAGGTGCGGCAGGAAGGCGTCGACGAGCCGCACGGTGCCGAGGAAGTTCGTCGTGACGGTGGCCTCGGCGTCCGCGAGGTGCGCCGATGACCGCAGGTCCTCCTGGCGCATGATCCCCGACATCGTGACGACGGTGTCGAGCGCCGGGTAGGCCTCGGTGACGGAGGCGGCAGCCGCGGTGATCGAGGCCGCGTCGTCGACGTCGAGCTGCACGGTGCCGAACCCGTGCTCGGCGGCGAGGGAGTCGAGCAGCGACCGGCGGCGCCCACCGATGACGACGGTGCTGCCGGCCTGCTGCAGGCGGAGGGCGAGCCCGAGGCCGATGCCCGAGGTCGCGCCGGAGATGAAGACGGTGGAGTTCGTGATGTCCATGTCGACCACGATGCCCGGGCGTCGACGGGTCATCCAGAGCCCGGACATCGGGGGACCGCCGGTCCCTGGCTCCGACGGGCGCCGCGCAGCAGACTGATCCGCATGGACCGTCCGGAACTCGCCGACTTCCTCCGCCGTCGCCGGGAACTCCTGCGCCCGGAGGACGTCGGGCTGGGCGCCGGGGCCCGTCGGCGCACGCCCGGGCTCCGCCGGGAGGAAGTGGCCGCCCTCGCGGGGATGTCGGCCGACTACTACACGCGCCTCGAACAGCAGCGGGGTCCGCAGCCGTCCGAGCAGATGGTCGTCGCGATCGCCCGCGCGCTCCGGTGCAGCCTCGACGAGCGCGACCACCTCCTCCGGCTCGCCGGCCACAACGCCCCGGTCCGCGTCCACCGGTCGGACCACGTCGACCCGGCCATCCTCCGCGTGCTCGACCGACTCGAGGACACCCCGGCCATCGTCGTCAGCGACCTCGGTGAGACCCTCGTCGAGAACCGGCTCGGTGCCGCGCTCCTCGGCAGCACCGTGGGCCTGACGGGCAACGAGCGCTACCAACCGTGGCGCTGGTTCATGACCGACACCGAACCCGCCCGGTACGCGCCGGAGCAGCACGAGCGGCTGGCCAGGGCCCAGGTCGCCGCGCTCCGTGCCGCCGTCGGAGCAGCAGGCCCCGGCGACCGTCGGGCAGCGGCGCTCATCGCCGACCTCGACGCGCAGAGCGAGGCGTTCCGTGACCTCTGGGCTCTGCACGAGGTGGCCAGCCGGTGGGAGGACCACAAGACCTTCGTGCACCCGGAACTCGGGCGGATCACCGCGGACTGCCAGGTGCTGCACACGTCAAACCAGGCGCAGGCGCTCCTGCTCTTCACGGCACCCGCCGGCAGCGAGGACGCCCAGAAGCTCGAACTGCTGGGCGTCGTCGGCGAGCAGGTCTTCACCGAGTAGCACCGCGTCACACACCTGGCACCCGCCGACCGACCGTGCCTAGGGTGGACGCGTGAGCACTCCGCGCGTGTACGTCATCCACGAGAACCCCGAGTGGTTCCCGCCGCTCGCCGCCGCCTTCGAGGCCGAAGGCGTCCCGGTCGAGGAGATCCTCCTCACCGAGGGGCAGATCGACCTCGGTGCCGAACCCGAACCCGGCGTGTACTGGTCGAGGATGTCGGCGAGCTCGCACACCCGCGGGCACGAGCACAGCAAGGAGTACACCCGCGCGGTGCTCGGCTGGCTCGAACGTGCCGGCCGTCAGGTCGTCGGCGGCAGCCACGTGCTCGAACTCGAGGTCTCGAAGGTCGCCCAGCACGGGCTCCTGCAGCAGGCCGGCTTCGACGTCCCGCGCACCACCGCCGTGTTCGGCACGACGACCCTGAAGCAGGCGGCCCGGACCTTCACCGACGGCCAGGACGTCCCCTTCATCACGAAGCACAACCAGGGCGGCAAGGGCCTGGGTGTGCGTCGCTTCGACTCGCTCGCCGAGTTCGACGCGTACGTCGACAGCCCCGAGTTCGAGGCCCCCGTCGACGGCATCACCCTGCTGCAGGAGTTCCTGACGGCCCGCGAGCCCTTCATCACCCGCCTCGAGTTCGTCGGCGGCGAGTTCGTCTACGCCGTCCGCGTCGACACGAGCGCCGGCAGCTTCGAGCTCTGCCCAGCCGACGCCTGCGAGGTGCCGCAGATCATCGCGGGAGCCGTCTGCGACGTCCCCGGCACCGAGACCGCGGGCGCCCCGCCGGCCTTCAGCGTCCGCACCGAGGTCACGCCCACGCACCCCCTGGTCCAGCAGCTCCGCACGTTCCTGGCCGAGCAGCGCATCACGATCGCAGGCGTCGAGTTCATGGAGACGACCGACGGCCGCACGGTCGTCTACGACATCAACACGAACACGAACTACAACCCCGCTGTCGAGGAGTCGGCGCCTGCCTCCGGCCCCCGCTCCATCGCCCGGTACCTCGGCGGCCTGTTGGACGCCACGTCCGGAACCGGCACAGCCGCGACCGCACCTGCGGGCGCACTGGCGCACGTCTGACCTGACCACCCACCGGACGGGAGGCCCGGCTCGCCACCGGCACCGAGCCTCCCGTCCGTCTCCGCTCACCACCTGAGGAACCCACCACCGTGCGATTCGGATACTGGACCCCGCTCTTCGGCGGCTGGCTGCGCAACGTCGACGACGAGCAGATGCCGGTCACCTTCGACTACGTCAAGCGCCTGGCGCAGCGCGCCGAGCGGATCGGCTTCGACCTGACGCTCGTGCCGGAGCTGAACCTCAACGACATCAAGGGCGTGGCGGCGCCGAGCCTGGAGGCCTGGGCGCTCGCGGCGGCGATCGCCGCGACCACCGACCGACTCGAGATCATGGCGGCGATGCGTCCCGGCTACCACCTGCCGGCGGTGACGGCGAAGCAGGCGGCGACGATCGACGACATCTCCGGCGGTCGCTTCACCTTCAACGTGGTGAGCGCCTGGTGGGCCGAGGAAGCCCGGCAGTACGGCGGCATCTTCTCCGAGCACGACGACCGCTACAAGCGCACGGCCGAGTTCGTGGAGGTCATGAAGGGGATGTGGCGGGAGACGCCGTACTCGTTCCACGGCGAGTACTACGACGTCGAGAACGCCCACCTCGAGCCGAAGCCGCGCATCACCCCGCGCATCTACGCCGGCGGCGAGAGCGAGGCCGGCAAGGCGAGCATCACGCACTACGCGGACGCCTACGTCACCCACGGCGGCACGGTCGAGGAGCTCCGGACGAAGATCGCCGAGATGCGCCGTCGTCGTGCGGACGCGGGGCTGCCGCCGTTCGAGGCGTTCGGCATGGCCGCGTACGCGATCGTCCGCGAGACCGAGGACGAGGCCCAGGCCGAGCTGGCGCGGATCACCGACGTGCAGCACGGGAAGGCCTACGAGTCCTACCAGGACTTCATCTCGAAGTCGCAGCTCGAGCACGTGCCCTCGCTCGAGGACTACTCCGTGTCGAACCGGGGGCTGCGACCGCAGTTCGTCGGCACGCCGGAGCAGGTCGCCGCGCGGATCCGCGAGTACGAGGAGGCGGGCGTCGACACGCTGCTGCTGCAGTTCTCCCCGCAGCTCGAGGAGATGGAGCGGTTCGGCGAGCAGGTCATCCCGCTGGTGCGGGCGTCGGTGCCGGACGACGCCGTCTCGTCCGTCGGCGCCGGGCCGGTCGCCTGATGGCGGTCGAGGACGACTGGGCCTTCGAGACCCGGCAGATCCGGGCCGGCTTCAAGTCCGACCCGGGCTTCGGCGGGAACGTGCCGCCCATCGCGCAGACCGCGGCGTTCGTGTACCCGTCGGGTGAGGACGCCGCCGACCGGTTCCTGCTCAACGCGCCCGGGCACACGTACTCGCGGGTGAACAACCCGTCGGCAGCCGCACTGGAACGACGGATCGCCGACCTGGAGGGCGGGGTCGCAGCGCTGGCGCTCGCGTCCGGTCAGGCAGCGACGTCGCTCGCGGTGCTCGGGCTCGCCCGCGCCGGGGACCACATCGTGTCGAGTGCGTCGCTGTACGGGGCGACCTACACGCTGTTCGCGTCGACGCTGAAGGACCTCGGCATCGCGTTCACCTTCGTGCAGGACCCCACCGACCTGTCCGAGTGGGCGGCTGCGGTGCGTCCGGAGACCCGTGCGTTCTTCGGGGAGTCGATCCCGAACCCGCGCGGCGACGTCCTCGACTTCGCCGGGGTGGCGGGCGTGGCGCACGACGCCGGAGTCCCGCTCATCGTCGACAACACCATCGCGACGCCGTACCTGGTCCGGCCGATCGAGCACGGTGCGGACATCGTCGTGCACTCGGCGACGAAGTACCTCGCCGGCCACGGCAGCGCGATCGCGGGGCTCATCGTCGACGGCGGCACGTTCGACTGGGCCGCACACGCCGCGGAGTACCCGCAGCTCGCGACGACCGAGCACTCGGGGTTCTCGGGCACGAACTTCGCCGAGAAGTTCGGACGGCGCGCGTTCATCCAGCGCACCCGGTCGAAGCTGTCGGCGGACCTCGGCCCCGCGATCGCCCCGTTCAACGCCTTCCTGGTGCTGCAGGGCATCCAGACCCTGTCGCTCCGCATGGACCGGCACGTGCAGAACGCCGCCACGGTGGCCGCGTGGCTCGACGCCCACGCGCAGGTCGAACACGTGCACTACGCCGGGCTGCCGAGCTCCCCGTGGCACCACCTGCAGCAGCGGTACGTCCCGAAGGGCCCCTCCGCGGTGCTCGCGTTCGACCTGGCCGGCGGTGTCGAGGCCGGGCGTCGGTTCGTCGCGGCCCTGCAGCTGTTCGACCACGTGTCGAACATCGGTGACGTCCGGTCGCTCGTCGTGCACCCGGCGTCGACCACCCACGTGCAGATGACGCCGTCGGAACGGGCCTCCGCTGGTGTCGGCGAGGGCCTCATCCGGCTGTCCATCGGCCTGGAGCACCCCGACGACATCCTGGCGGACCTGGTGCGGGGCTTCGCGGCCGCGGAGAGCAGCGGGAGCCGGGCGGGATAGGTTGGTCGCATGACCTCGCTGGCAGCACCCACGCGCGTTCGGACGCGCGCTCCCGGCAAGATCAACGTGTTCCTCTCCGTCGGCGCCCTGCAGGACGACGGCTACCACGACGTCGCGACCGCGTACCAGGCGGTGTCCCTGTTCGAGGACGTCGTCGCGGAACCGGCCGACGACTTCACCGTGACCTTCACCGGCTCCGTGGACACCTCGGGCGTCCCGGTCGACGACACGAACCTGGCGATCCGGGCCGCACGGCTCGTCGCGGAGACCGCGGGCTACGCGGGCGGCGTGCGGCTGACGATCGACAAGCGGGTGCCCGTCGCCGGCGGCATGGGTGGCGGCTCGGCGGACGCAGCGGCGACGCTCCTGGCGGTCGACACGCTGTGGGGCACCGCCCTGGGTCGCGACGAACTCCTGCGGCTGGCGGCCGAGCTGGGCGCGGACGTGCCGTTCGCCTTCGCCGGCGGGACCGCGGTGGGCACCGGGCGCGGCGACGAGCTGAGCCCCGCGCTGGCCAAGGGCGAGTTCCAGTGGGTGCTCGCGCTCAGCGACGACGGCCTGTCGACCCCCGCCGTGTACCACGCGCTCGACGAACACCGCGAGCGCTACCGTGCCGACATCGCACCGGCGCCCTCCACGCCGGTCGTCGAGTCGAACGTGCTGCAGGCCCTCCGCGCGGGCGACCCGGACCTGCTCGCCGACTGCCTGCACAACGACCTGCAGGCCCCGGCGATGCACCTGCAGCCCGGGCTCGCCGCCACGCTCGAGGTCGGGGAGCGCTCGGGTGCCCTCGCCGGGCTGGTGTCCGGCAGCGGGCCGACGGTCGCGTTCCTGGTCGCCGACATCGACGCCGCGCTCGAGGTCCAGGTCGCGCTGAGCGCCGCCGGGCTCGTCGCGGTCCGTGCGTCCGGTCCGGTGCACGGCGCGCGCGTCGTCCACTGACGCATCCGTTGCCCTGTCGGGTCTGGCTGTGGCTGTGGCTGCGGCTGCGGTCGGGGGTCCTCGCGGCGCGCGAGTCTCGGCCCCGCGGACGTCCTGTGCGGTCCGGCAGGCGCAGGGTGTCCGCAGGGGCGAGACTCGGGCTGGCCCGCCCGCCCGCCCGCGCTCAGTCGGCCAGGCGCTGGAACAGGACGTGGTCCTGCCACTCGCCGGCGATCCGCAGGTACCGGGGTGCGTAGCCGTAGCGCTCGAAGCCGTTCTTCGCGAGGACGCGCTGCGACCGCTCGTTGTGGGGGAGTGTGCCCGCCTCGACGCGGTGCAGCCCGAGCCGGTCGAAGGCCATCCGGGTGGCGAGTCCGACGGCCGCCGTCGCGGCACCGTTGCCCGCCGCGTCCTCGGACACCCAGTAGCCGAGGGTCGCGGAGCAGAACGCCCCCATCACGATCGAGTTGAGGTTGATCCGCCCGACGACCACACCGTCGGTGGTGATCACGAGCGGCATCATCACGCCCTGCTGTCGCCGCCTGATCGCGGACTGGATCTCGGCGCGCTGGCCGTCCACCGTGAAGAACGTCTCCGGGCGGACCGGGTCCCACGGGGCGAGCCAGGCGCGGTTCCGAGCGAGGAGGTCGCCGAGCCGTTCGGCGTCGGCGGGCTCGATCGGGCGGACGTCGTGCTGCATGACGGCAGCATGGCACACGGCCCGTCGACAACCTCGGAGGTCAGCGGACGCGCACGTACTCCGTCATGATGACCGTCCCCGTCTTCCAGCGCTGCTCGGCCACGAAGCCGTGCTGCTCGAGCACCTCGGTCGTCTTCGGTTCCTTGTTGCGCGAGGTCCCGCCGACGAACCAGACGGTGTCGATGTCGCCGAGGCGTGCGGGCACCGTGGTCGCGACGTCGCCGGTCTGGTTCCACAGGACGCCCGACTCGGCGCCGTTCTTCCGGACGCCGAGGTCCGTCATGCCGGTGAACGCCCACGGGTAGGAGATCCGGATGATGTCGGCCGTGGTGCCCGGGTGGCCGTAGACACTGCCGAACACGACCCCCTCGTCGGCGTCGGGGTGGGCGTCCCGCGCGGCGGCGACGATCGACGCGGCCTTGGCCCAGGTCGAGTCCTGCTTCGCCATCGGCTGCTTGACCGCCATGGCGGCGGGGATCGAGAGCACGAGGAGGAACGCCACGGCGCCCGCGAGCCAGGCCTTCGGGCGCAGGAGCGTGACGGCGAGGGCGATGAGGATCGCGACGAACGGCAGACTCAGGCTGGCGTACTTCGGGGAGTACAGGTGCTCCCCGAGCGCCGTCGCCCCGACGAGGACGGCGGTGGGGACGACCATGAGCGGGAGTGCGACCCGGACGGCCTGCATCCGGAAGAGCGCCCGGACGGTCGGGGACGGGCGACGGACCTGCACCACCGCGGCCACGATGCCGACCACCATCAGCGTCCAGGCGACGGCAGCCGTGACGCCGTCGGCACCGAACCACGCCGTGGCGAAGACCTGCGCGATGGTGCGGTCGCCGACGGGCGCGATCCACCCGACCTGCTTGGACTGCGACACGACCTCGAGCACGAAGGGCGAGACGACGAACGCGGCGGCACCGGACGCGATCGCCCACCGCACGAGCGCACGGCCGGGGACGAGCGGCGGCGCCAGCTGGGCGCGGACGGTCATCGAGGCCCGGCGCAGCTCGGACCGGCGGGCGAGCAGCGTCCAGAGCAGGACGACCGCGTGCGCGACCACGGCGAGGGACAGGTAGACGTTGAAGGTGACCGCGACGAGGGCGAGCGCCCCGTAGGCGATCCACCAGCGCGTGGCGTGGTGCCGCGAGCGCGTGCGGCGCATGGCGGTGAGTCCGACCAGGGTCAGGCAGACCGACAGCGTGGTGATCGTGGCGTACGGACGGCCCTCCGACCCGGCCCACTGCACACGGGGCAGCGCGAGGAACACGAGGCCGGCGACGATGCCGAGCCGCCGACCGCCGAGTCGACGCCCCAGTGCCACGACGAGGGCGGCGGCGACGCCGATGGCGAGGGCACTCGGGAAGCGGAGGGTGAACGGCGTGTACCCGACGAGCCAGAACCAGGCGTGCATGAGGGCGTAGTACAGGCCGTGGACGGCGTCGACGGAGTGCAGCTCCGCCCAGAGCTGGGCCCAGGACCGCTGGGCGCTCGTGACCGTGGCGGCCTCGTCGTACCAGAGCGACGGCACCCACGAGAAGGCGGCGGTGACCAGGACGGCCAGTGCCCCGATGGTGAGTTCCGGGGTCCGCACGACGGCGAGGCCGATCGCGCCGGACACACCGCGCAGCCGGGTCCGCACCGCGGGGGCGGACACCTGACGGGGCACGCCGATGGTGCCGGTACGGGGGGAACTCACGGGGCCGACGGTATCGACGGCCCCTGGGCGGCGACCCGGCGATCTGCCCCGTGCTCCTGAGAATGTCACATTGTGGTTCGGAGCCCTCACAGCATCCGACGGGTCGGGTCCGAGGGCGTCGATCGGGGCAGAGCCGCTAGCATCCGGGGATGAGTGGGTTGCGGGTCAAGGACGCGGCGCGGTACCTCGGGGTGAGTGACGACACGGTCCGACGGCTCGTGGACGCCGGCATCTTCTCGCGTCTTTCGGACGACGCCGGTCGCGCAGTGGTCGACGGACGTGAGCTCGCCGTGCACGCGAAGGCCCACGGCGGTGCGCTGCCCGACCCGGCGTCGTCCGTCAGGAGCTCGGCGCGCAACCGCTTCGTCGGGATCGTGACCGAGGTCGTCACGGACACCGTGATGGCGCAGGTCGAGCTGCAGTGCGGGCCGCACCGGGTCGTCTCGCTCATGAGCGCCGAGGCCGTCCGCGACCTCGGGCTCGAGGTCGGGTCCGTGGCCGTCGCCTCGGTCAAAGCCACGATGGTGACGGTGGAGACCCCCGATGACGACGACTGACGGACCAGCCCCGATGCCGGAGCGCACGACCCCGGCCCCGCTCACCCCGGCCCCGCTCACCCCTGGCCGCCGCCGCCTCGGCTCCCGCACCGCTGCGCTCGACGCCGGTGGTGACCGCACGCTCGGGCGGCTCGCGGCAGCGCGGGTCCTCGTCGTCGGCGCCGGCGGCCTCGGCGCCCCGGTCGTCGCCTACCTCGCGGGCAGCGGCATCGCCCGGCTGACGATCGTCGACCCGGACGTCGTCGACCCGTCGAACCTGGCCCGCCAGACGCTCTTCACGGCGGCGGACGTCGGCCGTCCCAAGGCGCAGGTCGCCGCCGAGCGTGCGGCGGCCGTCGACCCGGAGTGCCGGGTCGACGCCGTCGTCGAGCGGTTCCACGCCGGGCTCGTCGCCGGGCACGACGTGGTCGTCGACGCCGCCGACTCACTCCTGGTCACCCGGGCGGTGTCGGACGCCTGCGCCGCCGAGCACGTCCCGTTCGTCTGGGGGAGCGCCCTCGGGTACGACGGACAGGTCACCGTGTTCGACGACCGGGTCGTCGACTTCCACGACCTGCACCCCGACGTGCAGCCGGACGAGGGCTCGTGTGCCCTCGACGGCGTCCTGCCTGCCCTCTGCGGTGCCGTCGGCTCGGTGATGGCCGCACAGGTCACCGCCCTGGTCGCCGGACTCAGTGAGCCGCTGCTCGGACGGGTCCTCAGCGTCGACGCCCGCCGGTGGCACTGGACCGAGAGCCCGCTCCGCCGAGGGCCTGCCTCCCACCGTCCCGCGCTGGACGCCCCCTCCGAGGACGCCGTGCTGCCGAGGATCGCGCCGTCCGCCCTCGCTGCCCGGATCGCCGACCCGGCGGACGACGTGCTCGTCGTCGACGTCCGGACGCCGGAGGAGCGCGCGCAGGGTGTCGTGTCGGGTGCCGTCCCGCCGGAGGACCTGCCCGCGGACGACGGGCGTGACGTCGTCGTGGTGTGCGCCCGCGGACCCCGAGCCGTCGCCTGGGCCACCGCCGCGGCCGCGTCCGGCCGCAGCGCGGTGGTCCTCGACGGCGGCATGCAGGCATGGGAGCGGGAGGGCCTTCCCACCATCTGAGGCGCAGGTGCGGCTAGTCTGCCGGAAGAGCGACGCGGATGCGTCCCGGAGAGGCCGACCGTGCGCAGCAGGACCACGACCCCGATCGTCGTCGCGGCGGTCAGCCTGGTGCTGCTCACCGGGTGCAGCACCGGCACGAGCCAGGCCAGCAGCACGAGCACGAGCACGAGCACGAGCACCGGCAGCATCACCGTGTTCGCCGCCGCGAGCCTGCAGCAGACGTTCACCACGCTCGGCAGGGACTACGAACGCGCCCACCCCGGCACGACGGTGACGTTCTCCTTCGCCGGCTCGAGCGACCTCGTCACGCAGATCCAGAACGGTGCCCCTGCCGACGTGTTCGCGAGCGCCGACGAGCCGAACATGCGGAAGCTCACCGACGCCCACCTGATCGACGGCAGTGCCGAGCCCTTCGCGACGAACTCCCTGCAGATCGCCGTCGCACCCGGCAACCCGGAGCGCATCCACGACCTCGGCGACCTGACCGCGCCCGGCCTGCAGGTCGTGACGTGCGCCGCGCCCGTGCCCTGCGGTGCGGCGACGCAGGAGGTGGAGCAGGCCGCCGGTGTGACGCTGCGCCCGGTCAGCGAGGAGCAGTCGGTCACCGACGTCCTCGGCAAGGTCGAGTCCGGGCAGGCCGATGCCGGCCTGGTCTACGTCACGGACGTCCGCGGCGCAGGCGGCAAGGTCGACGGGGTGGCGTTCGACGCGGCCCGACGTGCGGTCAACACCGACCCGATCGGCGTGGTGCACGGGTCCGCGAACGCCGATCTCGCCCGGTCGTTCAGCGCGTACGTCCGATCGGAGGACGGACAGAAGGTCCTGGCCGCCGCAGGCTTCGGCGCTCCGTGAGGATCCCCTGGTGGCTCCCGGTCCCGGCGGTCCTCGGCGGCCTGTTCGTCGTCGTGCCCGTCCTCGCGATGGTCGGCCGGGTCCAGTGGGGCTCCTTCGCCGTGCTCGTCACGTCCCCGGCCTCGTTGACCGCCCTCGGCCTCAGCCTCGGCACCGCCGCCGCGGCGACGGGCATCGCGTTCGTCCTCGGTCTGCCGCTCGCGGTCGTGTTCTCCCGCGTCCGCTCCCGCTGGGTCGGCGTGGCCCGCGCGGTCGTCCTGCTGCCGCTCGTGCTCCCGCCCGTCGTCGGTGGGCTCGCGCTCCTGGCGGCGTTCGGGAGGCTCGGGCCCCTGGGCGGCTTCCTCGACGCGCACGGCGTCCGGATCGCGTTCACCACCGCGGCGGTCGTGGTGGCGCAGACGTTCGTCGCGATGCCGTTCCTGGTCACCTCGGTCGAGGGTGCCCTCCGCAGCAGCGGTGACCGGTACGAGCGGGTCGCCGCGACCCTCGGCGCGGGTCCGACCCGCGTCCTGCTCACCGTCACGCTGCCGCGGGCACTCCCCGGCATCGCCTCCGGCCTGGTGCTCTGCTTCGCCCGGGCGCTCGGGGAGTTCGGCGCGACCCTGACCTTCGCCGGCAGCCTGCAGGGCGTCACGAGGACCCTGCCGCTGGAGATCTACCTGCAGCGCGAGGTCGACCCGGACACCGCGATCGCCCTGGCGCTCGTCCTCGTGGTGGTCGCGGTCGTGGTGATCGGCGCGACGTCCGTCCGCTCGGGTCTCCGGCCGGTGACGACGTGAGCGGTCTGCGCGCCCACGTCGTCCTGCGGGACCGGGACGTCGACGTCACGCTCGAGGTCGGGCCCGACGAGTGCGTCGCCGTGATCGGGCCGAACGGCGCCGGCAAGTCCTCCGTCGTCGAGGCCGTCGCCGGCCTGGTGCACCTCGACGCCGGCACGGTGTCGATCGACGGACGCCGCGTCGACGACGGCCGCCACCGCGTGCCGTCGCACCGCCGCCGGGTCGGCCTGGTCGGACAGCGACCGGACCTGTTCCCGCACCTGTCGGTCGCCGCCAACGTCGCCTACGGTCCGCGGGCCGCCGGTGTGCACGGACGGGAGGCCCGGCTCCGCTCCGACGCGGCCCTGGCGGTCGTCGACGCGCTCGCCCTGGCACCGCGTGACCCCGGCTCCCTGTCGGGCGGGCAGGCGCAGCGGGTCGCGGTCGCCCGGGCACTCGGCGCGGACCCGGCGGTGCTGCTGCTCGACGAACCGACCTCGGCACTCGACGTCGAGGCCCGCGAGCACGTCCGCGCGGCCCTCGCCACGGCGATCACCGGACGTCCGACGGTGCTCGTCACGCACGACCCGATCGAGGTCGTCGCCCTCGCGTCCCGCGTGGTGGTGCTCGAGCACGGCCGGGTCGTCGAGACCGGCACCACCGCCGAGGTCCTCGGCCGTCCGACCAGCGCCTTCGGCGCCGCGTTCTCCTGGCTCGCGCTCGTCCCGGGGACGTCCACGACGACCGGGATCGCGCTCGACGACGGAGGTGAGATGGCGTCGGAGACCGGCACCGAGCCTCCCGGCCGTCCGGTCCTGGCCGTGTACCACCCGACGGCCGCCGTCGTCACACGGGACGGTGCCGGGGTGGCACGGCGGGTGCGTGCGGTCGAGCCGCGGGACGGACTGGTCCGTGTCCGGGCCGGTGAGCTCGTCGCCGACGTGACCGTGGCCCACGCGGCACGGCTCGGACTGGCGAGCGGCGACGCGGTGCGCATCGCGGTGCGGCCGGACGAGGTGGACGTCTACGCCCCACGTCGGTGAACCGGACGCGTCGGTGAACCGGACGCGTCGGTGACAGGATTGCCGGATGACCTCGAGGATCCTCCGCGCCTGGCCCGTCGGCACCCCGATCATCGCCGCCCTCGTGCTCGTGCCGGCGTTCGTCATGCACGACCTCGGCACGGTGGCGGTCGTGGTCGTCGCCGTGGTGCTCGCCGGGACGATCCTCGCCGCGGTGCACCACGCCGAGGTCGTCGCGCACCGGGTGGGGGAGCCGTTCGGGTCGCTCGTGCTCGCCGTCGCGGTCACGGTCATCGAGGTCGCGCTCATCATCACGCTGTCGAGCTCCGGCGGCCCGAAGGCCGAGACCCTCGCGCGGGACACCGTGTTCTCGGCGGTGATGATCACGATGAACGGGCTCGTCGGGCTCGCGATCCTGATCGGGACGCTGCGGCACAACACCGTGCGCTTCAACCAGGAGGGCGCCTCGGCGGCCACCATGACCGTCGCGGCGCTTGCGGTGCTGACGCTCGTGCTGCCGACGTTCACCACCGGCACCGACGACTCATCGTTCACGACGGCGCAGCTCGTGTTCGTGGCGTTGGCGTCCCTGGCCCTCTACGGCCTGTTCGTCGTCACCCAGACCGTGGCGCACCGGGACTTCTTCCTGCCCGTCAACCGGGCGGGCGGCGTGCTGACCGAGTCCGAGGACGCCCACGCCGAGCGGCCCACCAGCCGTGCGACGCTGACCTCGCTCGGGCTGCTGCTGCTGGCGCTCGTCGCCGTGGTCGGGCTCGCGAAGGTGGAGTCGCCCGCGATCGAGGCCGGCGTCGCCGCGGTCGGCTTCCCGCCGTCGTTCGTCGGTGTCGTCATCGCGCTGCTGATCCTGCTGCCCGAGGGGATCGCCGCGTCGAAGGCGGCCGCGCGCAACCGCATCCAGACGAGCCTGAACCTGGCGATGGGGTCCGCGATGGCGTCGATCGGGCTGACGATCCCGGCGATCGCCGTCGCCTCGTTCTTCACCGACGGGGTGCTGTTGCTCGGGCTGGGCTCGGCGCAGATCGTGCTGCTCGCGCTGACGATCGTCGCCGCGGTGCTCACCGTGCTGCCCGGTCGGGCGACGCGGCTGCAGGGTGGCGTGCACCTGGTGATCTTCGCCGCGTTCATCGTCCTGTCGGTCAGCCCGTAGGCGCGGGCGGCTGGGCGCGGGTTCGCGTGGTGCGAGCTTGACCGCGTGGTGCGGGGTGGTACCCGCGCACGGGGTGGTCGACCTCGCACGGGCTGAGGGAGCGCGCACGGTGCGAGGCGGGGGCCCGCCGTGCGACGCGGGTCTCAGCCGCCGGCGAAGGGCGGCATCACGTCGACGAGCCCGACCTCGGCGAGCGAGGTCGACCGGTCACGCGTGGTGACGCCGTCGACCAGGTAGGAGCACCGCTCCTGCAGGGCCGCCCACCGCTCGGCGTCGACCGCGGCCACGCTGCCCAGGGCCTCGGCGAGCGTCGGGGCCTGGGTCGTGGTCTCGTCCGTGCCGACCGCAGCCCGTGCGGCGGCGAAGAACCGGATCGTGGTCATCGTCATCCTCCGATCGCGGACATGCCCCGCGCCGGGTGCACCATGCCGTCCTGGTCGTCGCCGTGGTCACGCGGCTTCGCCCACATCGCGAGCCGCCAGGCGTCGAGGACCTCGGCGTCCGAGGCCCCGGCGCGCATCGGCCCGAGCAGGTCGGCCTCCTCGTCGGAGAACAGGCAGCTGCGGACGTGGCCCTCGGCGGTCAGGCGCGTGCGGGTGCAGTCGGCGCAGAACGACTCGGTGACGCTGGCGATGATGCCGACGGTGCCGAGGTCCTGCCCGGTGGCCCGCGAGACGACCCGGAAGCGCTCGGCCGGGGCGCCGTCGCGCGGGGCGGTGTCCGGCGTCAGCACGTACTCGGCGCTGAGGAGCTCGCGGGTCTCGGCAGCGGTGACCATCGAGGTGCCGTCCCAGGCGTGCCCGGGATCGAGCGGCATCTGCTCGATGAAGCGGAGTTCGTGGCCGCGCTCCAGGCACCAGGCGAGCAGCTCCGGCGCCAGGTGGTCGTTCACGCCGCGGAGCAGCACCGCGTTGACCTTGACCCCGAGGCCGGCGTCCGCAGCGGCGGCGATGCCGTCGAGGACCCGGGCGAGGAACGGACGCCGGGTCACCGTGGCGAAGACGTCGGGGTCGACGGTGTCGAGCGAGACGTTCACCCGCTCGAGGCCGGCGGCGCCGAGGTCGGCGGCGCGCGAGGCCAGCCCGATCGCGTTCGTCGTCAGCGAGAGCTCGACCCCGAGCGCGGCGCACCGGGCGATGACGTCGACGAGGTCGGCACGGAGCAGCGGCTCGCCCCCGGTGAAGCGGACCTTGCGGACACCGAGGTGGTCGGCGCCCAGGCGCACGAGCCGCTCGATCTCGGCCGCGGTCATCAGTGCGTCGGTCGGGATGACGGGCAGTCCCTCGGCCGGCATGCAGTAGGTGCAGCGGAGGTTGCAGCGCTCGGTCAGGGAGACCCGGAGGTCGACGGCGCGGCGGCCGAAGCGGTCGACGAGCCCGTCGTCGCCCAGGGGCCGCGGCGGGACCGAGGACTCGGCACGCACGCGGCGGAGCAGCCCGGACGCGGGCAGCACCGAGGAGCCGGGCACAGCCCCGGGCGCCGGAGCAGCCCTAGCAGCCGGAGCCGCAGCGGGGAGGAGCCCCGTCGACGGGAGCGCGCGGGCGGTCATGGCAGCGATGATACGTGCAGCCGCCGGTCCCGCCCGGGGAGCAGCCGGTCCCGCCACCGCACCCAGTCGGACCGCTCGGTGCGGATCAGGGTGACGACGACGATGACGAGCACCGCGCCGCCGAGCCACCAGCGGTAGGCGTCGACGTTCGGCCATTCCCCCCGCACGGCGATCGCGAGTGCGAGCGCCGACCACTCCCACCGGCCGGAGAGCGCCACGAACGGGATGAGCAGCAGGGCGTACCAGGGGTAGCGCGGGGTCACGGCGAGGAACGTCACGCCGATCATCAGCACCTCGCCGGACCACGGCCGGCTCGGGTCGGACAGCCGCCAGGCCAGCACGGCGGCGACGAGCACGGCCAGCCCCACCACGACGGTGCCGGCGTCACCGGGCACGACCAGCGACACGAGGGCGAACCGGGAGCCGTCCTCGTACCCCTCCTCGGTCAGGTAGCCGGGCAGGTACCCGAGGACCTTCGTGCCGGTGGATGCGACGTAGGGCACGTAGAGCAGCCCGAACACCGCGATGCCGACCGGGATCGACCACCAGGCCCGCAATCGCCCGAGGAGCGCCGGGTACACGATCGCCGGGATGAGCTTCGTGCACGTGGCCGCGCCGAGCATGATCCCGCCCCAGATCGGCCGTCCGAACGCGACGAGCACGGCGCCACCGGTGGCCAGCGCGGCCCCGACGACGTCGACGTGCGAGTTCGTGACCGCCTCGGCGGCGACGAGCGGGGACCAGGCCCAGATCGCGGCCCACCACAGCGGACGGCCGGTGCGGCGCAGCACCAGGAGCAGGCCGACTGTGATCCCGAGCGAGACGACCAGCCCGGCGAGCTGGAACGGCCAGTACTGCGCGGTCACGGGCACGGCCGACCGGACCAGCGCGAACCACATCTCGGCGAACGGCGGGTAGATCGTGGGCACGTCGACGCGGTTGATCGCGACGCAGTGCCCATCGGCGCCGTCACCGAGCCCGTGCAGCCGCGGTTTCAGGTTCTCGCACGTCCCGTCGACCTTGTCCGGGAACAGCCAGTCGGGCCGCAGGTGGGCCAACGCCTCGGACTGGGGGGTGTGCGCGTAGGGGGAGACCCCGGCATGCTGCACGATGCCGTCCCATGAGTACCGCGCCGAGTCGGTGCTCGTGTTCGGTGGCCCGGCCATCGCGGCGATCCCCACCACGAGGGCCCCCGCGAGGACGATGATGGTGACCAGGCGGGCCGGGACGAACCGCAGTGCGACGACCGCGATGACGAAGACCGTCCAAGCGATCAGGGTCCACGCAACGAATGACGTTCGATGACCGGACCGGAGGAACCCCAGATGCGTGACGCCGACGGCGATGACGCCCGCCAGGGCCAGCACGCCGACCACGGCGAGCACGGTCGGGAGCAGATGGCCGTGACGAAGTCGCATGATCCGTCGAGGCTACCGATGCTCCGCCGCCTGCTGGGGGACAGCCGCGCGGTGCTGGCGTCCCCGAACCGGAACGCGCGCTCGGCGGTGGTCTTCGGGCGCCTGCTCGGCATCGCGTTCGTGATCTGCTTCGGCACCGGCCTGTTCAGCCACTTCCTGCAGGACCCCCTGCCGTGGATGCGGTTCCCGACCAGGCCGACGCAGCTCTACCAGTTCACGCAGGGCCTGCACATCACGGCGGGGATCGCGATCATCCCGCTCCTGTTCGCCAAGCTCAACACCGTCATGCCCGCGCTCCTGCAGGACCCGCCCGTGCGCGGTCCGCTGCACCTGCTCGAACGGCTCTCCATCGCGGTCTTCGTGTCCGCGGCGATCGTCCAGGTCGGCACCGGTCTGGTGAACACGTACCAGTGGTACCCGTGGCCGTTCCCGTTCCGTCAGGTGCACTACGCGCTGTCGTACGTGCTCATCGGCTCGCTCGTGATCCACATCGCCACGAAGCTGCCGATCATCGTGCGGTACTGGCGGGCGAGGGACTCCTACGACGCCGAGGGCCGCTTCGTCCGTGACGACACGGTGGGCAGCGAACTGCCCCCGTACTCCGGTCTGGAGGCTCCCGCCGCGTCCGCCCCGTACCCCCGGGGGCTCGTGGGTCGCGTCATGCGCTGGGTCGACGGTGCCCCCGCTGCCAGCACGACCGGCGGGGCGGAGCCGTCCCGAGCCTCCCGTCCGGATGACGAGTCTCGGCCTGGCGGACAGGATGCGGCGGACCCCGCGCGGAATCTGTCCCCGGAGCCGAGTCTCGGCGTGCGTGCCGGTCGACGCGAGCGGATCGCCCGACGCGGCTTCTTCGCCGGCGTCGCGGCGGCCACCGCCGGCGTCGTCGTGCTGACCGTCGGCCAGTCGTCGAGGCTCGGCGAGCCGTTCAACGTCTTCGCGCCGCGGCAACGTGGACGCGGTCCGGCCGGACTGCCGGTGAACCGGACAGCGCGTGCCGCCGGGGTGCTCGCCACCGCGACCGCCGCCGACTGGACCCTCACCGTCGTCGGGCCGCGCCTGACGCGGACGTTCTCGCGGGCGGAGCTCGTCGCGCTCGGCATGACCGAGGTGGCACTGCCGATCTCCTGCGTCGAAGGGTGGAGCCAGATGGCCAGGTGGAAGGGCATCCGGATGCGTGACCTGCTCGCGACCGTGCAGGCGGAGCCGTCCTCGGAGGTCCGTGTGACGAGCCTCGAGCGCCACGGCGGCTACCGGGTCATGGACATGGGGCCGGAGTACGCAGCGGACCCGACGACGCTCGTCGCGCTCGAGCTGAACGGTGCGACCCTCGACCTCGACCACGGGTTCCCGGCGCGCATCATCGCTCCCGGACGGCCCGGCGTGCTGCAGACCAAGTGGATCGAGCGGATCGAGGTGCGCTCGTGAGGGCCACGCGGATCGTGCTCGTCGTCCTCGGCGTGCTGGTGCTGGCGTTCGGCGCGTACGTCCTCGTGACGACCGTCAAGCCGAACCGCATCGGCGGGCTCGCGGTCTGGCTCATCGCGGCGGTGGTCCTGCACGACGCGATCCTGTCGCCGTTCGTGGTGCTCGTCGGCCTCGGGCTGCGGCGGGCCGGTCGGGCACTGCGCGTCTGGGTGCTCGTCGTCGTGCAGACCGCGGTCGTGCTCGGCAGCGTGCTCGCCCTGGTGGTCGTGCCGGAGATCGCGGCGAAGGCCCACGGGGCGAAGAACCCGACGGTCGTGCCCTTCGACTACACGGGCCGGCTGCTGCTCGTCGAGGGCGTGCTGCTCGTCGTCGTGGTCGCCGCGCTGGTCATCGGGTTCGTGACGGCACGGAGATCTGCCGGAACAGTGGTTGAATCGACAACCATTTCGTAGGATGGGGTCATGACCGACGAGACGCCCTGGCTGACGCGCGAGCAGCTGCGTGCCTGGATGAAGCTCGTCGCCGTCATGGAGCTCCTGCCGGCGGCGCTCGACCAGCAGCTGCAGCGGGACGCCGACCTGACGCACTTCGACTACATGGTCATCGCGATGCTCTCGGAGACCGACACCCGGACGCTCCGGATGTCGGCGCTCGCCTCGGCCACGAACGCGTCGTTGCCACGGCTGTCCCACGTGGTGTCCCGGCTCGAGAAGCGCGGGCTGGTGTCGCGGTGCCCGTCCGTGGACGACCGCCGGGCCACCGACGTCCGCCTGACCGACGCGGGGTACGCCACGATCGTCGAGGCCGCGCCCGACCACGTCCGCACGGCACGTCGGTTCGTCATCGACGCGCTGTCCGAGGAACAGGTCGTGCAGCTCGACGGGATCGCGAAGTCGCTCCTGACGACGCTCGACCCCGACGGGCGGTTCGCGGCGCTGACGTACCCGCGCGACGAGGACGACACCGCGTTGTGCGAAGCGCGGCTCACCGGGCAATAGGCTCGGCGGCATGAGCCAGCCCGAGGTCGAGTCCGACACGTACAGCTACCTCGGACCGGCCGGCACGTTCACCGAGGCGGCCCTGAAGCTCGTCGACGCCGCGGCCGGCAAGCCCTGGCGGAGCGTCAACAACGTCGGGGAGGCCCTCGACGACGTGATGTCCGGCCGCTCGGTCGGTGCCGTCATCGCGATCGAGAACAGCGTCGACGGCGGGGTCAGCGCCACGCAGGACGCCCTCGCCCGGATCCCCGGCGTGCGCATCGTGGGGGAGTACCTGGTCCCCGTGGACTTCGTGCTCGTCGCCCGGCACGGCACCGCGCTCGCCGACGTCCGCACGGTGAACGCGCACCCCGTCGCCTACGCCCAGACGCACCGCTGGCTCGAGGCCAACGTGCCCGGGCACGGCCACATCCCGGCGTCCTCGAACGTCGCCGCCGCCGTGGCGCTGCTCGACGCGGTCCCGACCGCCGACGCCGCAGTCGCCCCGCCCGGCATCACCGACCACCACGACCTGGCCGTGCTCGCGGAGTCGATCGGCGACAACAGCAGCGCGGTGACGCGGTTCGTCCTGGTGTCGAAGACGCTCTCGATCCCCGAGCGCACCGGTTCGGACAAGACGAGCGTCATCGTCGAGCTGCCCGCCGACCACCCCGGCGCCCTCGTCGACATGCTCGAGCAGTTCGCCACCAGGGGCATCAACATGGGGCTGCTGTCCTCGCGGCCGATCGGTGACGAGCTCGGTCGCTACCGGTTCGTCATCGACCTCGACGGCCACGTCCGCGACGAACGGGTCGCCGACGCCCTGCTCGGGCTGCGCCGCTTCAGCCCCCGCGTGACGTTCCTCGGGTCGTACCCGCGAGCCGACCGGCAGGAGACCGAGGTGTCCCTGCGCTACTCGGACGCCGCGTTCGTCGATGCCCGCGCGTGGCTCCAGGCGATCCTGTCCGGCGAACCCGACGAGCACTGACGCACCGACGCCCGACGGGCACACCGCGCCCACGCGCCCTGCCGTCAGCGGCGGTGCGCGCCCCGCACCTGCCGCGTCGAGCGTGTCTGGTCCTCGGGCCCGGCGACCTTGACACGCAGCCCACCGGCGTCGATCTCGGCGCGGAAGGCCACGACCTCGCCCACCGGATCGCCGTCGATCTCGAACTCGTCCGGACGCTCGAGCCGTGCGGTGAACTCCTCGCCGCGCAGGTAGCGCAGCGGGCGCTCCTCGCGGGCACGCGTCGTGATGCGCTTGCCGATCGCCGTCTGGCCGAGAGCGGACCGGCGGAACGACCGCAGGATCGCGTTCTCCCACAGCATGCGGGCGGCGATCCGGACCCAGCCGAAGAAGCCACGGGGGCGCATGACGACGATGTCGAACACGCCGTCGTCGATCTCGGCGTCGGG
Source organism: Curtobacterium sp. SL109 (assembly GCF_026672405.1). Classification (NCBI taxonomy): domain Bacteria; kingdom Bacillati; phylum Actinomycetota; class Actinomycetes; order Micrococcales; family Microbacteriaceae; genus Curtobacterium; species Curtobacterium sp. SL109. Next base: position 3,510,024 of record NZ_JAPPRB010000002.1, on the reverse strand, counting down.
CAGCAGCGTCGCGCCGGCCTGCAGCATGCCGCAGTTGCCGACGATCAGGGAGTGTGCGCGCACCGAGCGGTTGCCCTCGCCGTCCAGGCGGTACCGGAACTCGAACGCGTCGGCGTCCCGCAGTGAGCGGATCAACGAGTCGACGTAGGCGAGCCAGCCGACCTTCTTCTTCAGCTCGGGCTTCGTGTTCGCGAGCATCCGGGCGTCGAGCCCGAGGCCGGCCATCACCAGGAAGCCGAACTCCTCGCGCGCACCGTCCGGGCGCTCGACACGCACGGTCCCGAAGTCGATGGCGCGTTCCTCGCCGTGGAACATCGTGTGGACGCTCGCGCGGAGGTCGTCGACCGGCGCGGGGATGTTCCGCGCGAGCAGGTTGCCCGTGCCGCTCGGCAGCAGGGCGAGGGCCGCGTCGGAGCCGTGCACGACCTCGGCCACGGCGCGGACGGTGCCGTCACCACCGGCGGCAGCGATGACGTCGACGCCGGACGCGAGGGCCTCGCGCGTCATCCCGCCGCCCGGGTCCTCCTCCGAGGTCTCGAACCACAGGGTCTCGTTCCAGCCCGCTTCGCGCTGGTGCTGCTCCACCGTCTGCTGCAGCTTCGGCAGGTCCACCTTGACCGGGTTGTAGATGACTGCGGCGGTCTGCCGCTCTGGGGCGAGGGCGTCCGGACGCGTGGACGCGGTCTCCGAGGGCGATGACATGCAACAGACGGTACCGGGCCGGGCCTGTGGAGCGCGCGCCGTCCCGCGGTCTGGACACGGGGCGGACGGGAGGCTCGTGCCGGGGCCGCCCTGAGCCTCCAGTCCGCCCCTGGCTAGGATGGGACCGTGATCGACCCACAGCTGCTGCGCGACGAACCCGATGTCATCAAGGCCTCACAGGCTGCGCGCGGCGCCTCCGTCGACGTCGTCGACGAGGCCGTCGCCGCCGACGCCGCCAGGCGGAGCGCGATCACGTCGTACGAGGCACTGCGCGCCGAGCAGAACGCGTTCGGCAAGACCGTCGCGAAGGCCCCGAAGGACGAGAAGGCCGCCCTCGTGCAGCAGGCCCAGGCGCTCGCCGCCGGGGTGAAGGAGGCCCAGGCCACCGCGACCGCCGCCGAGGAGACCTTCAACCGCGTCGTCCGCGCGATCCCCAACGTCGTCCTGCCCGGTGTCCCCGCCGGCGGCGAGGACGACTTCGTCACGCTGCGCACCGTCGGCACCAAGCCGGAGTTCGCCTTCGAGCCGAAGGACCACGCCGACCTCGGTGAAGCCCTCGACATCATCGACATCGCCCGGGGCGTCAAGGTCTCCGGCTCGCGCTTCTACTTCCTCAAGGGCCTCGGCGCCCGGCTCGAGATCGCGCTGATGTCGCTCGGGCTCGACCGCGCCGTCCAGCACGGGTTCGTCCCGCTCATCACGCCCACGCTCGTGCGCCCCGAGACGATGGCCGGTACCGGCTTCCTCGGCGAGCACGCGGCCGAGGTCTACCGGCTCGAAGCCGACGACCTCTACCTGACCGGCACGAGCGAGGTGGCCCTGGCCGGCTACCACGCCGACGAGATCCTGGCGTTCCCGGACGGCGACGACCAGGCGCTCCGCTACGCCGGCTGGTCGACCTGCTACCGACGCGAAGCCGGGTCGGCGGGCCGCGACAACCGCGGGATCCTGCGCGTGCACCAGTTCAACAAGCTCGAGATGTTCTCCTACGTCCACCCGGACCAGGCCGACGCCGAACACGCCAAGCTCATGGCGTACCAGGAGTCGATGCTGCAGGACCTCGGGCTGCACTACCGCGTGATCGAGACCGCCGCCGGCGACCTCGGCACGAGTGCGGCGCGCAAGTACGACCTCGAGGCCTGGGTCCCCACGCAGGGCACCTTCCGCGAGCTCACCTCGACGTCGAACTGCACCACGTTCCAGGCCCGTCGCCTCGACATCCGCTACCGCACCGAGAGCGGCAAGACGGCCCCGGTCGCCACCCTGAACGGCACGCTCGCCACCACGCGGTGGCTCGTCGCGATCCTCGAGACCCACCAGCAGGCGGACGGCACGGTCGTCGTGCCCGAGGTCCTGCGCCCGTACCTCGGCGGCGTCGAGGTGATCGGACCCCGATGACCAGCACACCCGGATCGTCGTCGTCCCACGGGTCGGCTGCCGCCACGCGCGTCAAGCGCTGGCTCGTCGCGCTCGACATCGACGGCACCGTGATGCGCGAGGACGGCGTCGTCACCCAGGCCACCGTCGACGCCATCCAGGCTGCAGCGGCCGCGGGGCACGAGGTCATGCTCTCCACCGGTCGCAGCGAGGGCATGACCGTGCCCGTGCTCGAGAAGATCGGCATCCAGCCCGAGTACCTGGTCTGTGCCAACGGCGCCGTCACCCTCCGCCGGTCCAGTGCCCCCGGTGCGATCGACGGCTACGTGCGTGTCCACGTCGAGACCTTCGACCCGACCGACGTCCTGCAGACCATCCGCGGCGCCCTGGCGAACGGCGCGTACGGCGTGGAGTCGCCCGACGGTCGCTACCTGCTCTCCGGGCAGTTCCCCGACGACGCCATGACCAAGCACGGCGACCACGTGCCGTTCGAGCAGCTGCTCGGCGTGCAGGCCACCCGGGTCGTGGTGATCTCGCCGGAGCACGGTCTCGAGGAGTTCCTGAAGATCGTCGACCGGATGGGCCTGCACAAGGTCTCGTACAACGTCGGCTGGACCGCCTGGCTCGACATCGCTCCCGAGGGCGTGACGAAGGCCACCGCGATGGAACGTGTGCGCGAGTGGTTCGACATCCCGCGCTCCCGGGTGTTCGCCGCCGGTGACGGCCGCAACGACATCGACATGCTGCGGTGGGCGTCCACGTCCGGCCGCGGGGTCGCGATGGGGCAGGCCCCGTCCGACGTGGTCGACGCCGCGAGCGAGGTCACCGGGGGCGTCACGGACGACGGCCTGGCGGCTGCGCTCGACACGCTGCCGCGGTAGCGCTCGGTCCTGGCTGGTCCTGGCTGGTCCTGGCTGGTCCTGGCCGGTCCTGGCCGGTCTGCAAACGCTGCGCGGCCGGGAGGCCCGGTACACTTCCAGGGACCCGGTCACGTCTCGCCACGTGGCCGGGTCGTGGAGAGTTGTCCGAGTGGCCGATGGAGCCTGTCTTGAAAACAGGTGGGCAGTGATGTCTCGTGGGTTCGAATCCCACACTCTCCGCCAGGTGGCTGGCCGCCGCGCCGCACGGTTCGGTGGTCAGATGACGCCGTCGAGGCGCTCGCCCCGGTGGATCACGTCCTCGGCGAGTTCGCGGAGGCCGCGTCCGGCGCCGCGAGCGCTCGTCCGGAGCGCCTGGAACGCCTCGTCGATCCCGATGCCCTGACGATGGGCGAGCGCACCCTTGGCCTGCTCGAGCGTGATCCGGGCCTCCAGGGCGTCCTGGACCTGGGCGTCGAGGCTCTGCATGCGCCCCTGGTCGCGCTGTCGCACGAGCGCGGCGGACGCGGCGTCGGCGAGCAGCTGCATGAGCACGACGTCACGGTCGTCGTGGCCCTGGTCGTGCGTGGCGAAGACGCAGAGGGAGCCGATCGTGGTGCGACGGAGCCGGATGGGTTCGGCGAAGGTGCCCACCATGCCGCGCTCGCGCATCGTCTCGACGAACGCGGGCCAGTCGGCTGCGCGGGTCCTGACGTCCGGCACGTCGATCGTCTGCCCGGTGTGGAAGCAGTCCATGCAGGAGCCCTCGTTCGTGCCGAGCTGGGCCTCCTCGGCGTCCGTCGACCGTTCGCTGGTGGACGCGATGACGTGCAGGGTCCCGGACCGGTCGGCCAGCACGATGCCGGCCTCGGTCGCTGACGTGCACCGGACACAGGTGTCGATCACGCGGTCCATCGCGTCGAGCACGTCGAGGGACGGGTCGAGCACCGCCTCGAGCTCCGCGGACAGCCCGTCGAAGCGGTCGGGGTGCCGTGTCGTGTCGAGGTGTCGCTCGAAGCGGTTGATGCGTCGGGTGATCTCGGCGACGAACGCGGCGTCCTCGGGTTCGAGCTCGTCGTCCGGAGCGGGTTCGCTCATCACCGCGATCGCCGGACCGAGCAGCAGCCCGACGCTGGCCGCGGCTCCGTGGGCATCGGCGGTCGGGACGTCGACGAGGTCGGTGGTGCTGTGCTGTGCCAACACGACCGAGTAGGCGAGCACCGCGTCGGCGATGGAGTCACCGGTCATGACGCGGTCGTTGCCGTAGACGAGGTACTTCATGCCGACGATGCAACACGCCCCACCCCGAGCGCCCCTCCACAGTGGACACGAAACGAACTGACTAGCCAGAGAACGCGCGTTCCCGTTCGGGGGGTTCTGCCCGACACCCCGGGCCTGGTTTGCTCTTCATGTGGCCGGGTGACCGGCTGCCGCAGCCCACGACGACCTTGGTCGGCCGTGACAGCAGGAGCCGTTGGTACCGGCGTCTGCGAGTGTGTTGCCATGTCGATTCGGGTTCGACCATGTCGATTCGGGTTCGACACGGTGACGCGCTCGATGTTCGCCCGACGCTCCCGAGGGGCCGAGCGGTCATCTGCTGCTGAGGAGCCCCGCGTAGCGTCGAGGCCATGAGCGACATCATCATCTTCGGCGGCCACGGCAAGGTCGCACTCCTCGCGACGCGCATCCTCAGCGACCGGGGCCACCACGTCACGTCCGTCATCCGGAAGGCCGAGCAGGCCGACGAGGTCCGTGCCCACGGGGGCGACCCGGAGGTCGCCGACATCCAGGAGCAGACGATCTCCGGGTTCGAGGACCTGGTCCGCGGCCAGGACGCCGTCGTGTGGTCCGCCGGTGCCGGCGGGGGGTCCGTGGACCGGACCTGGGCGATCGACCGCGACGCCGCCGTGCTGTCGGTGCAGGCAGCCGCGCGCGCGGGTGTCGAGCGGTACGTCATGGTGTCGTGGTCCGGCTCGCAGCTCGACCACGGGGTGCCCCAGGACGACGACTTCTTCGCCTACGCCCAGTCCAAGATGACGGCCGACGCGGTCGTGCGCGACTCCGGGCTCGAGTGGACGATCGTCGCCCCGAGCACCCTGACCGATGACGAGCCCACCGGGCAGGTCGACTGGGCCGGCGAGGGCACGAACGTGTCCCGCGGCGACGTCGCCCACGTGGTCGCCGACGTGCTCGAGACCGGTGGCACCGCCGGCAGCACCTACCGGTTCAACGCCGGGAGCACCCCGATCGCCGAGTTCCTCCGCGCCGACCAGGCCTGAGCCGCGCCGGCACGGGACTCCGGGGGTGCCCGCTGTCCCGTGCCGGTAGCGTTGCCGCGTGCATGACGTGGGTGGAGCAGGGCGACGCGACGTGATCGTCGAGGCGGCGGCCGTCGAGTTCGACCGCGACGGCTACGCGACGGCGAGCATCGCCGGCATCGCGCGGGCCGCCGGCGTCAGCCAAGGATCCCTGCACCGGTCGTTCCCGACCAAGCACGCCGTGGCGCTCGCGGTCATCGACGAGCAGAACGCACGGACCTTCGCCGCGATGAGTGCCGGTGACCCGTCGCCGATCGGCACGCTGGTCCGGGCGTCGCGAGGGATCGCCGACCTGCTGATGCGCGACGTCGTCGTCCGTGCCGGGATCCGGATCTCGTTGGAGCACGGTGTCCTCGCCCAGCAGACGGCGAGCTTCTACGAGCAGTGGATAGCGGGCGTGGTCGACGTCTTCCGGCTCGCCATCGCCAGCGGCGAGGTCAGCACCGACTTGACGCCCGAGGCGCTCGGCGGGACCGTCGTGCCGTACTTCACCGGCGTACAGCTGGTGTCGAACGTGCGCTCCGGGCGCGCGGACCTGCTGCCCGTGGTGGCGACCATGTGGCGGGTCCTGGTCCACGCGGTCGTCGATCGGGCACACCGGGAGCGGCTGCTGCGGGTCGTCGACGACGTGTTCGCGTGAGCGGGGCGTCGGGGGCTGGGCGTGGTGCCGCTCGTCGTGCCGGGGCAGCGAGGGGCCCGCGCCGGGGCCGTCTGCGCGCGCCGCTCGGGTGCCTTGTCGGGGTCGCGGCGGTGGTCCTGGTGCTGGGCATCGGGTTGACCGCGTTCGTCCTCGTGACCCGCGCGACGTCGGACGCGGCACCCGGGACGCCGTTGACGGGGCGGATCAGCCGTGCGGTCGACGTCGACGTGACCATGACGTTCCGCTCGCTCGACCGCGCGACCGAGGCGCAGGCGGACGCGTGGGGGCACGCCGGCATCGTGGACGCGAACACCCCGGCGGAGGGCGAACCCTACGTCGCCGTCGTCGACGTCGCCATTTCGCCGGACGCGACGATCACCGAGGACGACTGGGACCTGTTCGCCTGGACCGGGCGGCACGGGGAGGACGGCCGGGCGCAGGACGTCGCGCCGACCCGGGACGCCACTGCCCCCGACGCTTGTGTCATCGACCGGGCGACGCTCACCGAGGCGCTGAACGAGCGGGGGAGCGCCCGGTACTGCGCCCTCATCCGGTCGGAGGTCGAGCCGGAGGCCGTCGCCTACGGGTGGTTGTACCGGGAGAGCGGCGTCGGGCGGCGCGGCACGATGGCGGCACGACGACCTCCACGCCGCGGTGGGACGTCGGTGACGTCGGCGTGTGGAGCGGGTCGGCGCGCTGACCGGTCCACATGTTGCATACCAACTCCTGACACTGATGTCCCGGTTCGCGTAGGGTCGTCGGCGGAAGGGAGCACCATGAGCACCGCACCGGCAGTCGCGTCCCTGGTCCTCGATGCGCTGGGGGGATCCGCGGACACCTACAAGTTGCAGAAGCTCGTCTACTACTGCCAGGCCTGGCACGTCACGCAGACCAAACGTCCGATGTTCGACGGCGTGATCCAGGCATGGAGGCACGGGCCGGTCGCTGTGGACCTGTGGCCGTTCCACAAGGGTCACTACTGTGTCACGTCCGCGATGGTCGGTCCTGGTGGCGGCACTGAGCTGGATGACTACGCTCTCGCGGTCCTCCGGAGCGTGGTGCAGTACTACGGACAGTTCGAGTCCCACGCGCTCGTGGATCTCACCCACGCCGAGGAACCGTGGCGTTCGGTCTACGTCCCGGGCAGGAACAACCCGATCACCACGGACGCGATGCGCTCGTACTACTCGAAGCTCCTTGCGGGGGACGGGCCGGTTCCAGACCTTCCGCGGTCGAGCATCCGGTACGTGACGGGCGATCAGTTCGACACCCTCGCGTCGGCCGCTGACGACGACTCCGTGAATGCCCGGTTCGCGGCGGCGGTGCTGCGTGGGCAGGACCGGGCGTGACGCCCTGGGTGACGATCGAACGGCTCAGCCACACGCATCACCGCCAGCTGTTCGACTGTGGTGACGAGTGGATGAACTGCTGGGTCCGTGAACGGGCGCTCAAGGACGACCGAGCAGGTCGGACCGCCGTGCACGTCGCGCTGAACTCCGTCGGCGCCGTGGTCGCGGTCTACGCGCTGAACCACGGCTCGATCGAGGTGGCAGGGGGCGCCAGGAGCTCCGAGCCGTTCAGCTCCAACGGCTGGCCGTGCACCGGGCACACCAAGGCCGAGGACACGGGACACGGCTCCTGCTCGACGCGAGCCGTGCGGCTCTGGTCGTCGCAAGCGTCCTTCCAGCCAAGCACTTCGTGGTCGAGGCCTCGGACGAGTACCGCGCGTCCTGGTACGAAGCCCACGGTTTCGTCCGTTGCCTCGGATCGTCGTTGTGGCTCAGCATGTCGATCAGCTCACTCCGTTCGACGATCGCCGCCCTCGACACAGGAACGGCAACGGTCGACGCCTTCGAACGGAGCCGCGCGTTCGCCCACTCCGATGTCGGGACTCGCTAGCGGTCTGCCGGGAGCTCGGGTCAGACGTCGTGGAGCTCGCGGTCCCGGAACCACTTGAGCAGCCACGCGGCGCTCGTGCGGTCGAAGGAGCGCGGGAAGTCCATCGACCCGGACAGGAACGGGCTGAAGCCCTCGACCTCGTGCAGGTCCGTGTCGTCGAGTCCGCGGAACGCCATCGACCAGCCGTCGAACCGGCGCTGTTCGATGTCCTCGCGGATGAGCGAGGTGATCTCCAGGTGCCGGGCGTCGCGCGAGATCGCGGCGAAACGGTCGTCGACGCTCCAGGCCGGTCCCTCGAGCAGCTGCATGAACCGGCCGCCCTTGGCCACGAGCAGCCCGGAGATGCCCATGGCCTCGTTCCGGAGCCGCGACCCCGTGAGGAGTTCCGCGAGGTCGTCGTCACCGAAGTCGTCGGCAGCGCGACTCATGTAGACGATGGAGACCAGCACGCCTCCATCTTGCCGTGTCCGGGGGCTCGAGACACCCCTGGACGGCGGGAAACGAACGAAGTCGCTCAGACGTCCGCGCGACGGACGAACACCCAGCGGCTCATCGCCCAGTACCGGAAGACCATCGCGATCGCGGTGCCGATGACCGGTCCGCTGACGAAGTCCGCGATCTCCTGGGTCGCCCGGGTCACGTTGGGGACCTCGAGGCCGAAGGCGTACCGCGACAGGTACAGCGGCGCTGAGTTCAGGCCGATGCCGATGGCGCTGACGATCACGAAGTAGAGCATCTCGAGCCCGGTGTGCCGGCTCCCGCGGTCGCCGAACGACCACTTCTTGTTGAGCCAGTACGACACGACGGTCGCGACGACGGTGCCGATCACGAGCGCGGTGACGGGGTGCTGGGGGATGACGAAGAGCTTCAGGCCGTAGTTGATCACCATCGTGATCAGGAAGCCGATGCCACCCACGACCAGGAACCGTCCCGCTGAGGGGTACCGGCGGAACAACCGGAGCAGTGCATCCATCAGGATCAGTATGACCATGCCAGGCCCCGTCGAGCGAATCCGCCCCGCCCCCGCGTGAATAGGATCGTGCGCATGGCCACCGTCCTCCTCGTCCGGCACGGACGCACCACCGCCAACGCGACCGGGCTCCTGGCCGGTCGGACCGCCGGCGTCGCGCTCGACTCGGTCGGCAAGCGACAGGCGGCCACGACGGCGGAACGCATCGGCGCCGTGCCGCTGGCGGCGGTGGTGTCGAGCCCCCTCGAGCGGTGCCGGCAGACGGCCAGGGCGATCACGGCGTTCCAGCCGGGCGAGCCGCAGCAGCTCGTCGAGCGCGGCATCATCGAGGCGGACTACGGCGACTGGCAGAACCGGAAGATCAGCGACCTGGCGAAGGAACCGTTGTGGCGCGTGGTGCAGGCCAACCCGAGCGCGGTGGTGTTCCCCGGCGGTGAGTCGATGCAGACCATGCAGTCGCGGGCGGTGGCCGCGATCCGGCGGCTCGACGCGCAGGTCGAGGCCGAGCACGGCCCGAACGCGGTCTGGGTCGCGGTGAGCCACGGCGACATCATCAAGTCCGTGCTCGCCGACGCCCTCGGCATGCACCTCGACCTGTTCCAGCGGATCACGGTCGGGCCCGCGTCGGTGTCCGTCGTCCGCTACGGCGAGCACCGACCCGAGGTCGTCGCGACGAACACGGAGTCGGGTGACCTGTCCTGGCTGGCGAAGGCCCCTGCCCCGACCGGCGACGCCGCGATCGGCGGCGGAGCAGGGAACCCGGCGCCGGACGAGGGCGCCGCGAGCGCCTGACGGACCCCGACGGAGCCCTGCGTTCGGAGACGGGTTCCGCCAGACCCTGAACGGGCGCAGGCTGGCGCTCCTACAATGCCGGTATGCCCACCATCGTCCACGGATTCGACTGGCCGGATCGTCTCGTCGTCGGCACCATCGGGCGCCCCGGTGAGCGGAGCTTCTACCTGCAGGCCCGCGACGGCCGCCGGGTGGTGAGCGTCGCCCTCGAGAAGGAACAGTCGGCGGTCCTGGCCGAGAAGCTCGACGAGCTCCTCGACGAGGTCGCCACGGTGGAGGAGAACCGCTTCAGCGTCCCGCCCACCGTCCCGCGCGAGCTCCACGACGTGGACCCGCTCGACCAGCCCGTCGAGCCCGAGTTCCGCGCCGGTGCCCTGAGCCTGGGGTTCGACCCGGCGACGGCACAGGTCGTCATCGAGGCCTACCCGATCGAGGACGAGCTCGAGATCGTCAGCGAGGAACCCGGCGAGGACGGCGAGCTCGAGGCCGTCGTCGAGATGCCGGAGCCCGCCGAACTGCTCCAGGTGAAGATCCCGGTCGGCACCGCCCGGGCCTTCGTCGAACGGACGCGCGAAGTGGTGGCCGCGGGACGGCTGCCCGGCGAGGCATGAGCGAGGCGCCGGACCCCTCCGGCATGACGCTCACGGCCCGCATCCGTGAGGCCTCCAACGCCACGTTCCTCGCAGAGCTCGACGGCCACGAGGTCGTCTACAAGCCGATCGCCGGTGAGAAGCCGCTCTGGGACTTCCCGGACGGCACCCTGGCCGGCCGTGAGTACTCGGCGTTCCTGGTGTCGGAGGCCTTCGGCTGGCGGGTCGTCCCGCCGACCTGGCTCGGGACCGGACCCCTCGGGCTCGGCATGGTCCAGCGCTGGCAGGACGTCGACCCGGAGCAGGACGCCGTCGACGTGGTCCCGACCGACGAGGCCGAGGCATCCGGCATGAAGACCGTGCTCGAGGCCATCGACGAACACGACCGCCCCGTGACCCTGGTGCACGAGGACACCGCGGCACTCCGGCGGATGGCCGTCTTCGACGTCGTCGTCAACAACGCGGACCGCAAGGGCGGACACGTCCTCGCGATGCCCGACGGGCACCGCCACGGTGTCGACCACGGGCTCACCTTCCACGTCGAGCACAAGCTCCGCACGGTGCTCTGGGGCTGGGTCGACGAGCCCCTCGACGCGGACGAGCTCGCCGGGCTGGAGCGCGTCACCACGGCACTGCACGGCGACCTCGGTGAGCAGCTCACCGAGCACCTGACCGTCGACGAGATCGACAACCTCGAGGCCCGGTGCGCGGCGCTGGCCGCCGTCGGCCGCTTCCCCCCGCCGGCCGGCTACGGCCCGGCGGTTCCCTGGCCACTGTTCTGACGCGCTGCGGGCCGGGCCGAGTCTCGCCCCGGCGGACATCCTGCGGGCCGCACCGCGCGCCATCCGTCCGCAGGACCGAGTCTCGGCGCGCGGACCAGCCGAATGACGGACGGGAGGCTCGGTGCCAGCTGGCACCGAGCCTCCCGTCCGCGGCACGCGCCCGTCAGCCGAAGCGGCTGAACGCGCCGCCACCGCCCCAGTCGTCGTCGCGGAAGAGCGCACCACCGTGCCGTGACCCGAGGTACGACCCGACCACGGCCACGCCGAGGTCGTCGTTCTCCGGGGCCGTGACGGTGCCGTCGACACGCCGTGCCATGCCGTCGATGAACCGGGCCAGCCCCGGGTCGTCGCCGAGGCGGAAGAACGTCGTCTGAGCGCCCAGCCGGTGCGCGTTCTCGAGCTCGCGGACGCTCAGCGCGATCGTCATCGGGTCGGGCGGGTAGCTGAAGTACACCTGCCCGTTCGGCTCGAGGTGCGAGGTCGGCTCCCCGTCGGTGACGATGAGCAACACCGGCTGCGCGGTCGGGTGCTTCAGGAAGTGCCGGTTCGCCAGCAGCAGGGCGTGGTGCAGGTTCGTGCCCTTGTCCCACTCGGCGTCGAGCCCGACGAGCTGCTCGACGTCCATCACCTCGGCCTCGCGACCGAAGGCGATGAGCTGCAGGTCGTCGCCGCGGAACCGGGTGGAGATGAGCGTGTGCAGCGCCAGGGCCGTGCGCTTCATCGGGACCCAGCGGTCCTCCATCGCCATCGAGAACGAGGTGTCGACGAGCAGGGCGACGACGGCCTGCGTGCGGGCCTCGGTCTCCTGGACCTCGACGTCGTCGATCGTCAGGCGGACGGCAGCTCCGTCGCGCCCCGACGCCGCAGTGCGGGTCACGGCGTTCGTGATGGTGCGGGGGATGTCCCAGGGCTCGGTGTCGCCGAACGCCCACTGGCGGGTCGCGCCGGACGGTTCGCCAGCGGCCCCGGACCGGCGGAGGTCCCGCGCGCCCTGGCGTCCCGACATCTTCTGGGCGACGTCCTTCAGCAGGCTCTTGCCGAGCTGCCGCATGGCCTTCGGGGTCAGCTTGTACTGGCCGTCGGCACCGCGGCGCATCGTGCCGGAGTTCCGCAGGGCCTTCTCGAGCTGCTGCAGGGTGCGGGCGTCGACCGCGGCCTCGGACCCGAGCTGACGGGCCAGCGACTCGAGGTCCAGGTCGTCGAGGTCCGAGCCGGGACCCGACTGCGCCAGCTGCTCGGCGAGGGCGTCGAGGTCGGCGATGTCCTGGAACGCACCGGTGCCGTCACCGAGCCCGAGTCCCTGCTCGCCGTCCATCCGCTCGGAGCCGCCCCAGTCCTCGCCGGGGCGGAGCGCACGGAGGTTGCCGTCGAGCTGCGACAGCGCACCCATCAGGTCGGGGCTGCCGAAGGCCTGTTGGGCGAGGGCGTCGAGTTCGTCGCGCTGCTCCTGGGTCATCGAGTTGCGCATCCGCTGGGCGGCGGCGGCCCGGGCAGCGAGGTCGTCGAGGAGCTCGTCGACGTTCTTCGGGTCCGACGGGAAGTACTCCCCGTGCTTCGCCATGAACTCGTCGAACTGCTCCTGCGAGTCGGTGCCGGCGCGGTGGTCCTCGAGCAGCTGGTTGAGGTCCTGCATCATCGCCTGGACGTCGGCGCGGTCGTCGTCGTCGGCGTTCTCGAGCGCCTGCTTCATGCCGGCGAAGCGCTGGTCGAGCATCTCCCGCCCGAGCAGGTCCTTGATCTCCTCGTACTTCTGACGGGCCGTGGGGCTCGTCCAGTCATAGCCGGCGAGCTCGGTCACCGCGGCGGCGGGCGAGGGCGGCAGGCTGTCGAGCTGCATCTCGGCCAGCGCCCGGTCGCCGTCCTCGAGGTCGACGTTGCGCGCCAGCTCACCACGTTCCGCGAGCAGCGCCTCGTCGAGCAGCTGCTTGACCTGCTGCAGCGTGCCGTCGAGGTTGTTCCTGCTCGTCAGCTCGCGACGCTTCTCGGCCACGCGGCGCGCGAGGTCGTCGAGGCCCCGCTGGTCACGGCCGCCGCGACGCAGGAACTCCCGCATCGCGCGCTCGGGGGAGTACCCGGCCATGACGTCCTGACCGATGGCGTCGAGCGCCTCGGACAGGTCGGCGGGCGGGGCGAGGGGGTCTGGACCGCCCTCGTACCGTCCGTACCGGGTGTCCCGTGACAGCCGGCGGTTCTGCCGACTAGCCATAGACGGCTTCGCCCCCGCCGGACTCCTTGCTGATCTTCCGCGCGAGGAACAGGCCCTCGAGCGCGAGCTCGATCGCGCCGGCTCGCTCGCCGTCGTTCGTGGCACCGAGTCGCTCGCAGATCCGGTCGTAGAGGTCGGACTCACCGAGGGACGGCAGCCCCTCGAGGAACGCGCGAGCCGAGACCTGCTCGCCGGTGGTCACCATCGTGCCGCCGTCGAGGGCCTCGATGAGCTGCGCGAGGTCGAGCCCGCGCAGCCGCGACCGGACGGTCTCGGCAGTGGCGGTGCGGAGCAGGTGCTCGAGGACCTCGTCCGCGCGGTCCTCTTCCCCGGACTCGAATTCGATCTTGCCGCCGAGGACGTCGACGGCGGTCTCGAGGTCGATCGGCCGGGCGACCGGTTCGGACTCGCCCTGACGGGCAGCCCGGTGCACGGCGGCGGCGGAGACGGTCTCGGCACCGGCGATGGAGAACCGGGCGCTGACACCGCTGCGCTGGTCGACGGCGCTCGATGCCCGCAGCGCCCGGGTGAAGCGGGCGAGGATCTCGATCAGGGCGTCCGGCACGTCGGCCGTGAGCTCGGCCTCTTGCCGGATGACGGCGATCTCGTCCTCGAGCTCGATCGGGTAGTGCGTGCGGATCTCGGCGCCGAAGCGGTCCTTCAGCGGCGTGATGATCCGGCCGCGGTTGGTGTAGTCCTCGGGGTTCGCACTCGCTACGACGAGGACGTCGAGCGGCAGCCGCAGCACGTAGCCGCGGATCTGCACGTCGCGCTCCTCCATCACGTTGAGCATCGCGACCTGGATGCGCTCGGCGAGGTCGGGCAGCTCGTTGATCGCGACGATGCCGCGGTGCGCCCGGGGGATCAGCCCGAAGTGGATGGTCTCGGGGTCGCCGAGGCTGCGGCCCTCGGCCACCTTCATCGGGTCGACGTCGCCGATCAGGTCGGCCACGGAGGTGTCCGGGGTCGCGAGCTTCTCGACGTAGCGGCCGTCGCGGTGCCACCAGTCGATGGGGAGGGCGTCGCCGAGTTCCTCGGCACGGCGGATGCTGGCCGTGGTGATCGGTTCGAAGGGGTGCTCGCCGAGCTCGGACCCGGCGATCACCGGGGTCCACTCGTCGAGCAGGCCCTGCAGGGTGCGGAGCAGTCGGGTCTTGCCCTGGCCGCGTTCGCCGAGCAGGACGACGTCGTGCCCGGCGATCAGGGCACGTTCGAGCTGGGGGACGACGGTGGTCGCGAAGCCGTGCAGGCCGGGCCACGGATCGGTGCCCTCTCGGAGGGCGGTGAGCAGGTTGTCGCGGATCTCGGCGCGGACCGTCTTCTGGACGTGACCAGAGGTGCGGAGCTCGCCGACCGTTCTCATGGTGGGTCGGGTCACGTCGTCGACGTTACGCCGCCCCACTGACGGACGGGAGGATCGTGGCGGCGCCGCCACGATCCTCCCGTCCGTCGTCGGTGACCGTCTCGGGTCGTCAGCCGAAGAGCCGCTTGCTCGCGATCTCGGCGCCCTCGGTCAGCGAGCGGAGCTTCGCCCACGCGACGTCCGTCGCGACGAACTCGTAGCTGGCGAACGTGGCGAGCCCGCAGTCGGTCCCGGCGACGATGCGGGTCGGGTCCCCGACGGCCTCGGCTGCCTCGACGATGCGGTTCGCGACGAGCTGCGGGTGCTCCAGGTAGTTCGTCGTCACGTCGATGACCCCTGGCACCAGGACGGCACCGTCGGGCAGCGGCAGGTCGCGGAAGGCGGGGAACTCGTGCGCGTGGCGCGGGTTGCCGAACGGGATGCTGAAGGACCCGACCTCGGCGCGGTACAGGTGCGGGAGCAGCACGTCGACGGGCACGTCGTCCTGGTGCGGGCCCTGCCAGTTGCCGTAGCAGACGTGCAGGCGGGTCCGCTCCTTCGGGATGTTGCGGAGCGCGTGGTTGAGCGCGTCGACGTGCAGGTCGACCGCCTGGAGGAACTCCTCGGTGCTCGCGTCGCCGAAGTGGATGACCCGCTCCATCGCGAGGTCAGGAGCGTCCAGTTGGAGGATGTGCCCGCGGGCGACGATCTCCTCGTACTCCACGCGGAGCTGCTCGGCCAGGGCGAAGACGTACTCGCCGTGGTCGGCGTAGTGCGGGTTCGCCTCGTCCAGGAGCATCGTCGTCGCGACGATGCCGGGCGTCGCCGCGGAGATGAAGGTGCCGGCGGGGGTCCGACCGGCCGCCGCGTTCCTGGCGAGCTCCCGCTCGAAGCCGTCGAGGTCCTCGCGGATGCCGGCGCGTTCCTCGTCGTACTGCAGCAGGCCCTGCGCGAGGGGCGTGTCCCAGACCCGGGCGACCTCGGCGCCCTCGTCGATCTGCTTCGCCTGGAACGCGGCGTAGCCCGGGAACCTGACCGAGTCGAGCGTCGGCTTGCGGTGGCCGGTCCCGCCGAACCCGGTCAGGCGCTCGCGGATGTAGGTCGAGAAGCCCACGCGTGGGACCTCGCCGTCGTTCACCACGTCGAGCCCGGCGTCGAGCTGCGCGTCGACGGTGCGGGCGAGGACGGCTGCCGTCTCCTCGCGGAGCGCGGCCTCGTCGTAGGGCGCGCCCTGGTCGCGGGCCACCAGCAGGGCGCTGAGTTCCGGCGTCCGGGGGAGCGATCCGGTGTGGGTGGTCAGGATGCGGTCGGTCGAGTTCTGGAGCGGCACGCTGCAACGCTACTTGTGGGTGGACCGGTGCGGCCGCTGGTGTCCGCCGCGTGCGCCGTGCCGTGCCGTTCCGGACCCGAACCACATCGGCGATCCGGGCGTAGGTTCTCCATCTGTGCCGGGCCGTGGGGGCCCGGCGGGTGAGGAGCAACCGCGATGACGAGCGCGAGCGGACTGCAGGACGGCCAGGTCAGGAGCCTGGTCCCGGCACGGATGGACCGACTGCCGTGGACACGGTTCCACTGGAGCGTCGTGGTGGGACTCGGCATCTCCTGGATCCTCGACGGACTGGAGATCCAGATCGTCTCGAACGCCGGGTTCCAGGCGGACCTGAACCTCTCCACGCAGCAGGTGACGTCGCTCGGCACCGTGTACCTGATCGGACAGGTCGTCGGCGCGGTCGTCTTCGGGCGGTTGTCGGACCGGCTCGGTCGTCGCAAGCTCTTCATCCTGACGCTCGCCATCTACCTGATCGGCTCGGGCATCGCCGGCTTCGCGCAGGACTGGTGGTTCCTCGCCGTCTTCCGCTTCGTCGCGGGCCTCGGCATCGGTGGCGAGTACGCGGCGATCAACTCGGCGATCGACGAGCTGATCCCCGCGAAGTACCGCGGGCACGTCGACATCGCGATCAACGGCACCTACTGGGGCGGCGCCGCACTGGGCGCGTTCGCGAACATCTACCTGCTCGACACCGCGCACTTCGCGGAGAACATCGGGTGGCGGATCGGGTTCTTCCTCGGCCCGGTGCTCGGCATCGCGATCATCTTCCTGCGCCGGCACATCCCCGAGAGTCCACGGTGGCTGATGACCCATGGTCGCGAGGAGGAGGCCGACGCGACGGTCTCCCGGATCGAGGCCGAGGTCGAGCGGGAGTCCGGCAAGCCGCTGGAGAAGGTGGACGACTCCAAGGCCATGACCGTCACGCCGATGGACAAGGTCAGCTTCACGACGATCGTCAAGGTGCTGTTCCAGCAGTACCCGACGCGCACGCTGGTCGGCGCCACGATGATGATCACGCAGGCGTTCCTCTACAACGCGATCTTCTTCACGTACGCACTGGTGCTGACGAACTTCTTCGGGCTGAAGACGTCGGAGACGGCCGTCTACTTCTTCCCCTTCGCGATCGGCAACCTGCTCGGACCGATCCTGCTCGGGCGGCTGTTCGACACGTGGGGTCGTCGGCAGATGATCTTCAGCACGTACCTGATCTCCGGTCTGGTGCTCGCCGTGTCGGCGTTCCTGTTCCAGGCCGACGCCATCACCGCCACCGTGCAGGTCGTCTTCTGGTGCATCTCGTTCTTCTTCGCCTCGGCGGGTGCGTCGAGCGCGTACCTGACCGTCAGTGAGATCTTCCCGCTCGAGCTCCGGTCGCAGGCGATCTCGTACTTCTTCGCGCTGGCCCAGGTCTTCGGCGCGATCGCACCGCTCATCTACGGCGCACTCATCGGTGACGGGTCGTCCCGCGAGCCGCTCTTCTGGGGCTACCTGCTCGGCGCGGGGATCATGATCATCGGCGGCGTCGTCGCGTTGATCTTCGGCGTGGACGCCGCCCGCAAGGGCCTCGAGGACGTCACGCAGCCGCTCTCGGTCATCGTGAAGAAGGAGGACGCGAAGCGCTGACCGGCGATATCCGGAATGTTTAGCGACTGACGATCGATCCTGCAACGCTCTCCTCATCGACCCCCGCCGGGGGTCCACGACGGCGGGAGTGCAGTGATGCAGGACGGACACCGTGCCCTCCACAGGGCGACGATCGGCGGACTCGTCCACCGGTCACGACGGACCACCCCCGGCGGTGGCCGCCGTGCGTGATGGTGGCTCCATGGGGTACGACGACACGGTGACTGCGCCCTCCCCGCGACCGCACCCGCGGGGGCCGCAGACGGACCGCGCAGCGATGTCGGGGCTGGGCGGCCCCGATCCGCTCGGGGTGCGGCGCAGTCTGCTGCGGGACGCGGTCTTCACCTGGCTGCTCGACCGGATCCTCCGGGGGGAGTACCGGCGGGGGCAGCGCCTCCGCCTCGACGCCATCGCGGACGACATGCGGGTCTCCCGGACGCCCGTGCGGGAAGCCCTGGTCCCGCTCGAGTCGCTCCGGCTCGTGTCGGTGCAGCGGTACGTCGGGGTGGTCATCGCGCACTGGTCGCTCGACCAGATGCAGGAGCGCATCCGGCTCGGGTGCACGATGCTCGCCGCTCCGCCGATGCCCGGCTCGCGGTCCGCCGAACGCTTCGACCCGTTCTGGATCCGCGACTGCATGACCGAGGCAGGGGCCTTCGTCGAGCTCGGGTCCTGGCTGCTCCGGCGGTCCGGCGCCACTGTCAGTGCCGACTGGCTGGCGACGCAGCGTCCGGTGCTCGACATGTTCTACACGGACGACGTCGCCGCGGCGAACGGCATCGACGCCGTGGTCGACCGACGCCACCGCCTCGACCTGGTCGAGCGTGCGCGGGCGGCGGCCGTGCGGGACGACCTCGACGACTGCGCCAAGGCGGTCCGAGCGCTCGGGGAGTGCCTGATCGCCCTCCCGGACCGGTTCCGAGCAGCGGAGTCCGCATGACGCCGTGATCCCCGGCGGAAGGCCCTGGTGGGGTCGCCGCAGGTCGTGACCGGCGGGCGTCCACCGTGGCCCCCGAACGAGGCACGCCGAGCCGACCCGGGTCCCTGGCCGCGAGCACCCGCTCGGGTATCGTCCCCCGGCGAGTGGCCGTGCCCGGGGCCGCTCGGAGGGAGCCCACCCGTGACCGATCCCGACGGTCCACAGTCCGCCTTCGACGACGTCCTCGACCCGAGACGCCGCCCGTCCGTCGTCTCCGGCCCGGGTTCCGCGTCAGCGGAGCCCGCCACGGCCGGGGTCAACGTGACCTCGGCGTCAGTCGGCTGGTCAGCGGCGTCGGCATCGCGGCAGCGGTCGCCGTGATGAGCGCCACGTCGCTGTCGGCCTACGCGGCCTACGACGTGGGCCACGGGTTCCAGCAGCGTGCGGTCGACGTCGGCAGCGGTGCGGCGTCGACCGAGGGCGCCTTCAACGTGCTGGCGATCGGCGCGGACAACGACCCGACCCAGGGGGCCGCGTACGGCGACCGCGGTGCCACGCTCAACGACTCGAACGTGCTGCTGCACGTCTCCGCCGACCACACCCACGCGGTCGCGATCAGCTTCCCGCGCGACCTGGTCCTCGACCAGCCGGCGTGCAGCGGTGCGCCAGCGGTGCAGGACACCCCGCTCAACCAGGCGTACGGCCGCGGCGGGATGGACTGCGTCGTCTCGACGATCGAGCACGCGACCGGCATGGACGTGCCCTACGCGGCCCAGGTCAGCTTCGCCGGGGTGATCCGGATGTCGGACGCCGTCGGCGGCGTGCCGGTCTGCGTCACCGACGCGGTCGACGACCCGTACACCGGGCTGCAGCTCGCTGCGGGGGAGCACACCGTCTCCGGGAAGACCGCGCTCGCGTTCCTCCGGGACCGACACGGTGTCGGCGACGGCAGCGACCTCTCGCGGATCTCGAGCCTGCAGCAGTTCCTGTCCTCGTTGCTCCGCAAGGTCAAGCACGAGGGCACGCTCGGCGACCCGGCGAAGCTCTACGGCCTGGCGAAGGCCGCGTCGCAGAACATCACCCTGTCGACCTCGCTCGCGAAGCCCTCGACGATGGTCGACATCGCCCGCGCCTTCGAGGGCATCGACCTCGGTGACATCACCTTCGTGCAGTACCCGGGCAGCGTGGACGACCCCGCCTTCCCGGGCAAGGTCGTCCCCGACCGGGCGACCGCCGACCGCCTGATCCGCGCGGTGCGTGCTGACCGTCCGTTCAGCCTGGACGCCGGTGCCACGGGACGCGGTGCGACCGAGGAGACCCCCGCCGCCGAGACGGACGCCAAGGCTTCTGCGCCGGCGCCGTCGGAGCGCACCGCGACGGCTCCCCGTGCCGCATCGACCCCGTCGGCGACGCCGCGCGAGATGTCCGGCGTCACCGGACAGACCGCGGCCCAGAAGACCTGCGCGGTGGCCGCCGGCGGGTGACCCGGCAGGACGGAGCACCGTCGCGGACGAGGCCGACGCTCACGGAACCGCAAGGCTGGCCTGTGCCAGGCTGTCCCGGTTGCCGAGTCCGCCGACGACAGGAGTGCCCGTGAACGACGTCCGCGACCGATCCCACCGCCTCAACCGGGTGGCCGGGATCGCCCGACACGGACGCCTCCGTCGCCACCAGCCGGTCGGCACCGCCGTCAAGGTGCTCGCCGGAGTCGTGGCCGTCGCACTCGTCAGCACGGCGTCCGTCGCGGCGATCGCGGCGAAGCAGGTCACCGACGACTTCGGTGAGGGCGTGCGCATCCAGGGGCAGTCCGCGATGCCCCGGCCGCAGCAGCAGGACGGTCCGACGCTCAGTGCCTTCGACGGCGGGTTCACGATGCTCGTCGTCGGCACCGACAACGACCCCGAGCAGGGCACCCAGTACGGGGAGCGTGACGCGACCCTCAACGACGTCAACATCCTGCTGCACGTGTCCGCGAACCACACGAACGCCACCGCCGTCAGCATCCCGCGGGACCTGGTCACGCCGATCCCGGCCTGCGCGAAGCCCGACGGGTCCGGTTCGACGCCGGCCATGACGGCGGAGCCCGTCAACGAGGCATGGGGCGAGGGTGGCCTGAACTGCGTGGTGCAGACCGTGCAGGGGCTCACCGGCCTCGACGTGCAGTACTCGGCGGCCGTGTCGTTCAACGGCGTCATCGAGATGTCGAACGCCATCGGCGGCGTGCCGGTCTGTGTCGCCTCGCCGATCCACGACCGCTACACCGGCCTCGACCTGCCGGCGGGGACGACGACGCTGCAGGGGTCGCAGGCGCTCGAGTTCCTGCGCACCCGTCACGGCGTCGGCGACGGGTCGGACCTCGGGCGCATCTCGAGCCAACAGGTCTTCCTGTCCTCGCTGCTCCGCACCGTGAAGGCGAACAGCACCCTGACCTCGCCGACGACGCTCTACAAGCTCGCCCGCGCCGCGGCGTCGAACATGCAGCTCTCGGAGAGCCTGAACGACCCGCGCACCCTGGTCGGCATGGGTCGGGCGCTGCAGGACCTGCCGCTCGACCGGGTCAACTTCGTGCAGTACCCGGGGACGACCGGCGGCACGGGTGTCTACGAGGGCAAGGTGCAGCCGACGACCGAGCTGGCCGACGAGCTCTTCGCCCGGATCAAGGCGGACGAGTCGTTCTCCCTGGGCGCGGGCAGCACGGGGATCGGTTCCGAGTCGGCCCCGGCCGCCCCGAGCCCGGCCGCCCCGGCCCCCGCCACTCCGACCCCGACCGTGCAGCCCCCGGCCGCGCAGACGCCAGCGGCCTCGACTCCAGCAACACCCGCGTCCCCGGTGGCCTCCGGCACGCCGTCAGCTCCCGCCACGACCGACACCCTCGACGGCCTACAGGGGCAGTCCGCCGCGCAGCAGACCTGCTCGAAGGCCTTCGGCTCGTAGCGCGTACCCGCCCCGGAACGCGGAAGCGGGGACACGGCCTGGGCCACGTCCCCGCTCCGGTCACGCCCCGACGGGTGCCGGACACGGGCGAGCCGTGCCGGGTCGAGGGGTGATGCTGCGTGCTGTGTCGCGACGACGGGGACGAGCCCCGGAATGTGATGCCGCGTCGGGTCGAGACTAACCACCGGGGTACGGCCCGACAAGCCCAGTGCGTCCCCACTTCGGGGGACCGGCCGTTGCGGTGCGGATTCCGGCTCAGCACGTGGGGTCGAGCGGGCCCGCGTCCTCCTGTATGGTGGTGTGTGCGTCCGCGAGGGCGCATGGAGACGTCGCATAGTTCGGCCGAGTGCACCACCCTGCTAAGGTGGAGTCCCCCTTAGGGGACCGAGGGTTCAAATCCCTCCGTCTCCGCACTTGAGCACGACCCGCACGACGAAACGCCCCCGTCACGATGACGGGGGCGTTTCCGTGTCCGAGGGGCAGCTCAGCCCGCGGTCGAGTCGATCCAGCGCATCCAGCCCTCGAGCTGCGCCTTCGCACTGTCGAGCGTGCTGTGCTGGCCGTTGACCTCGCCACCCGTGGAGTGCACCGAGTACCGGTCCGACCACGACACCACGCCGACCAGGTCCGGCCCCGAGGAACCCTCCCAGCGGCCGTCGTCGGTCTCGGTCCACAGGATGCCGTCGCGGAGGCTCATCGGGTGCACCTCGGCGAGGACCAGGAGGAGCGACCGCAGCGCATCGGTGCCGTCATGGTCCCGACGGGGACGACGTGCCTGCGAGTGCGTGTGCACGGTGACTGCATGAGGGGCTTCCGGTCGGGCTGCGGACGATGAGATCGTTCCGGCGGCCGAGGTCCTGGGTCACCTGGCACTGACGGTAGTCGCCGCACATCCACGACACACAGGCGACCGACATCGCGCCAGCCGACAGACACCGCGCGGGCCCCGCTACCGTGACGACGTGTCCCGCCGCGCTGTCCTGGTGTCCTCCGCCGTCGTCCTCGTCGCCGTCGTGCTCGGCGGCACCCTGGTCGCCAATGCCCGGACCGGTCACGCGCTCGCGGTCGAGGCCTACGCCGAACCCGGCGGAGCTGCGACCTCGCGGGTGTCGGCCGCAGCGCCGCACGTCACGACGATCGGCATCGACGGCGTCACGATCGCCGAGGACGGTCGGGGGCTGAACCCACCGCCCGAGGGCACCGCGGCACTGGCGAGGACGGCGTCCGGTCGCGGGGCCACCACGGAGCTCCTGGTGAGCAACTACTCCTCGGCGATCGGGGACTTCTCGCCGCGCATCGGGACGGCGCTGCTCGGCTCGGCGGACAACCGGGAGCGGGTCGCGGACGGCGTCGCACGCCTGGCGGCACGCACCGGGATGGACGGCGTGCAGATCGACCTCGAGTCGCTGCGGGCCCGCGACCGGCCGGGGCTGGTCGCGTTCGCCGCGGCGGTGCGGTCCGCGGTGCGTGGACGGCTCGGGTCGGAGGCGTCGGTGTCGATGGCCGTGATGGCATCGACCGACGCCGCCGGGTTCCGCGACACCGGCTACGACCTCCGCGGGCTGATGCGGCACGTCGACCGTTTCGTGCTCATGACCTACGACCAGCACGGCCCGTGGAGCAGCGCGGGCACGGTCGGCGCACTCCCGTGGGCGACAGCGGTGGTGCGGGCGGCGGAGCGTCAGGGGGTGCGGTCGTCGACGATCGACCTCGGCATCGCCGGGTACGGCTACGGCTGGGGCGGCGGTGTCGCGGACGCGCAGCTCACACCCGCCGCGGCTGCGCGGGCGGCGGGGGAGCGCGCGCGGTGGTCCGACCGCGACGGCGAGTGGTCGGCACGACTCGACGACGGGCGCGTCCTGCACTGGTCGGACGCCCGGTCCTTCCACGCGCGGACGGCACTGGCCCGGCAGCTCCGGCTGCACGGCGTCGCGATGTGGTCGCTGAACACGATGGCGCTGCCCCGCTGAGGGCGCGCGGACCGCGCTCTCCGGACGGGAGGCGCGGGTCACCGCAGCCGGTCCGCGCGGGTGATCCGGGCCTCCAGTCCGGCACCCATCCGCGATCCGCGAGTCGGTGACACATCCCCCGGTCCCTGTCACCGGGCCGATGTAGCATGCGCGGACATCCCAACTCCGAGGAGACCTGCGTGCCGGATTCCCCCGACCTCGCCTTCCCTGTCGACCGGGTGCGTGACGCCGGCGCCGCGATCATGTCGGCCGTCGCCACCGTCGTCGACGGCAAGACGGACGCGATCCGCACGGCACTGACGGTGATGCTCGCGCAGGGGCACCTGCTGGTCGAGGACGTCCCCGGCGTCGGCAAGACCGTCCTCGCGAAGGCCCTCGGCGCCTCGGTGGGTGGGTCCGTGAACCGCATCCAGTTCACCTCGGACATGCTGCCGTCCGACGTCACCGGGGTGAACATCTTCGACCAGTCGTCCGGCACCTTCCGGTTCTCGCCCGGCCCCGTCTTCGCGAACGTCGTCATCGGAGATGAGATCAACCGCACGAGCCCGAAGACCCAGTCCGCCCTGCTCGAGGCCATGGCCGAGTCCCAGGTCACGGTCGACGGCGTCACCCGGCAGCTCGACTCGCCGTTCATGATCGTCGCGACGCAGAACCCCGTGGACATGGAGGGCACCTACCCGCTGCCCGAAGCCCAGCGCGACCGCTTCATGGCGCGCATCGCGATGGGGTACCCGAGCGTCGACGCCGAACGGCGCATGCTCTCGAACCGAGGCGGCAGCGACCCCCTCGAGTCCGTGCGTCCCATCGTCGACGTCGACACCCTCCGCGCGATGACGGCCGCGGTGCACGCGGTCCACATCTCCCCGGACGTCGAGGCCTACATCATCGAGATCACCCGCGCGACGCGCACCCACCCGGACCTGGTGCTCGGCGCCAGCCCGCGGGCCACGCTCCACCTCGCCCAGGCAGCCCGCGCCCACGCGGCGCTGCTCGGCCGGCCGTTCGTCACGCCGGACGACGTCGCGGAACTCGCACCGGTCGTGCTGGCCCACCGGCTCGTCCCCGTCGCCCGCGGCCTCGGCGGCTCGACCGAGGACACCGCCCGCGAGATCGTCGTGCGCATCGTCTCCGAGACGTCAGTGCCCTTCACCGCGGCGCCCGTCCGGTCCTGATGTCCCAGGCGTCCTCACCGCTCGCTCGCCGTGCGGGTGCCGCACAGTCGGTGCTCGCGCGGTGGACACGGCGCGGTGCGTCGATGCTCCGGCGCACCCCGTTCCCGCGGCCGACCGCCCGTGGCTGGACGGTCATCGCCGTCGGCATCGGGCTGATCGGCGGCGGACTCGTCGCGACCACGAGCGTCGCGGTGTCCGCGGGGCTGCTGCTGCTCGTCCTCGTGGTGCTCGGCGTCGCGATGGCGTTCCTGGTGGCGGCACCGCTCCGGGGAGCCGGACCGCGCCGCGGGCGATGGTGCAGGTCGGCGAGGTGTACCGCGAGCGGATCACCCTGCGCGGCACCTCGGTCCCGATCGGCCCACGGTCGACGCTCCTGGTGCGGGAACAGCTCGAGGACTCCTTCGCGAGCGTGTCCGAGGCCGAGGCCTACGTGCAGGTCGGCCCGTCGGTGCCGCCAGCCGTGTTCGACGTCGAGGCCCTGGCGATGCACCGCGGTCGCAGCCTGGTCGGCCCGGTGACGATCCGCGTCGAGGACCCGTTCGGCCTGCTCCGCATCGACCGCCCGGTCGTCCCCGCAGAAGAAGTGGTGGTCGTCCCCGCGTCGACCGCGCTCTCGGCGCTGGACACCGGCGCGCTCGCCGGTGCCGTGTCCGCGGACGAGGGCCGTGTCGGCCAGGGCGGGTCGGCGGACGACAGCGAACTCCGTCCGTACCGCCCGGGCGACCCGATCCGCCGCGTGCACTGGGCGCAGAGTGCCCGCCGTGGTGAGCTGCACGTCCGCCAGACCGCCCAGGCGCAGCCGCCCGAGGCCGTCATCGCCCTCGACCTCCGCCGTTCGTCGTACCAGGACCTCGGCCGCGACGACCTCGCCGAGCTGTCGGACCTGGGCGGGGACGCCGCCTTCGAGCACGCCGTCGTCGTCGCGGCGAGCGTCGCACGCGCACTCGCCGCCAGGACCTCCCGTGTCGTGCTCGTCACCGACGACACCGTCACCCGGCACACCGGGGACGCCGGCGGGCTCACCGACGTGCTCGTCGGACTCGCCGACGTCCGGGTCCGCAGCGACGCCCGCGCGCTCACCGACGTGCTGCCCGACGTCCGCGGCCGTGACGTCCACGGCATGGCTGCCGTCGTGACCGGGCACTGCACGGCGGAACAGGCATCGGCCCTCGTCGCCTCGACGAACGGCTCCAGCCGCGGCATCCTCGCCACGATCGTGCCGCCGGACCCGGTGGTCCGCGGGATCCTCGACCGCGGCGGGTGGCGCACCATCGTCGTGCCTGTTGCTCGGACCGGGGCGACCCGATGACCGCGCAGGACGTCCGACCGGGCGGTCGCCCCGACGCCAGGGGCTCCGACCGACGGGCCGACGTGCGCGCGATCCTCGACCGCGCCGACGACCGCCCGGCCCCCGCGGCCGCGGTCGTCGCACTGGCACCCGTGCCGGTGATGATCGCCGCGCTGGCGTTCCGACCGCTCGTGCAGGGCGTCGCCTGGTGGACCTCCGCCCTGGTCATCGTCGTCGTGCTCGTCGGCGTCATGCTCTCGGTGCGGCGACGACCCGCGGGCGTCCGGTTCATCGCCCTCGTCACGACGCTCGTCGCGACCTCGTGCGTGGCCGCCCTGGTCAACGACATCCAACCGCTCGGGTGGCTGGACGGCGACGGCGCCCTCGGGCAGACCATCGCCGCGATCCGGCTGAACCCCGCGCCGCTGCCGCAGACCGACCCGATCCGCCTGGTCGTGATTGTGGCGATCGCCTGGGTCGCGGCGACGTCACTGTTCCTGGCGACGATCGCCCCCGCGGCCGCCCTCGCCGCTGCCCCTGCGCTCGTGATCCTCATCGTGCCGGGCGTCGTCACCGGTACCCCGGCGCCCACCGGCCTGGTGGTGCCCGTCGGGCTGGCGTTCCTCGCCCTGCTCTGGCTGTCGGTCCGTCCGGTGCAGCGGGCGCTCCCGGCGACGGTGGTCGGCGCCCTCGCCCTCGTCATCGCCGTGGGCCTGCCGTCCGTCGTGCCGCTGAACGCGAGCTGGCTGTCCAACGTCACGGGGGCGATCCAGTCGCCGATCCTGCCGGGGCGCCCCGGCACGCTGCTCAACCTCGGCCAGGACCTCCGCCGGCCGAACGAGCTCGAGGTCTTCCGGTACCGCACCTCCGACGGACAGCCCGAGTACCTCAAGCTCGCCGACCTCGACGAGTTCGGGACGGGCGACTGGGTGCCGTCGGCGACCGACGTCAGCAACGCACCGACCGCCGACCAGCAGCAGTGGGCCGTCGGGGTGAACCCCAGGCTCGCCAGCCGCGGTGACGTCACCGTGCAGATCACCGGCCTGTCGAGCAACTACCTGCCGGTGCCGTCCGGTGCGGTGTCGATCGAGTCGAAGTCGACGAACCTCGAGCTCGACCAGTGGCGGTGGATGAACGGCTCGAACACGGTGCGCTCGACCGGCCCCTCCACCCGCCGCGGTGCCACGTACGAGGTGTACGGCGCCTCGACCTTCGCGAACGCGTACCTCGACGCGGTGAACGCCTCCGGTCGGCTCGCAGCGTTCGACGGCCGCGGGTGGCCCACCCCGTCCGGCGGTGAGCTCCGCGCGGACCGGACGCTGCCGAAGGACCTGCCGAAGAGCATCAGGACCACCGCCGACCGGGTGGCCGGCAGCGGGGCGACGGACTACGACAAGGCCCGGTCGCTCGAGCAGTGGTTCCGCAGCGACCTGTTCACGTACTCCGAGACGGCCCCGGTCGAGCAGGGCTACGACGGCGACAGCATGGACGTCGTCGCGAAGTTCCTGCAGGTCCGCCAGGGGTACTGCGTGCACTTCTCCTCCGCCATGGCCGTGATGGCCCGCACGCTCGGCATCCCCTCACGCATCGCGGTCGGGTACCGGGCCGGCGGCACCGCGGTCGACGGCGAGTACACGGTGTCGAACCGGCAGCTGCACTCCTGGCCGGAGCTGTACATCAAGGGCGCCGGCTGGGTGGCCTTCGAGCCGACGCCGGACTCGGACGAGGCCGCCACCTCCGCCCCGCAGCCCTCTGCCAGCCCGACTGCAGCGAACCCCGAGACCCCGCTGCCCGCACCGAGTGACCAGGCCACGCCGACGGCATCGGCGAGCCCCACCCCGAGTGCCTCGGCCGAAGCCGGCGCCTCCGGCGGTCCGGGCTCCGGGGGGAACGGCCCGTGGGGCATCGTGCTCGGCATCCTCATCGCCGCGGCCGTCCTGCTCGCTCCCGGGTTCGTCCGGGCGGCGCGCCGACGCTCCCGCCTCGGTGCCGTCGCCGCGGGCCGTGCGCCGGCGGTGACCGCGTGGCGCGAACTCCTGGACGACGTCGCCGACCACGGCTACGCGCCCGGGGTCGCTGACGCCGGCGACGCCTCGGCTGCGGCACGGACGGCGCGGGCCGTCCTCGGTCGCCTGCGGTCCAGCGTGCCCGGGGCGGTGCTGCCGCTCCTCGAGCGGGTCGTCGACGCGGTCGACCAGGAGCGCTACGCGCCGTCGGGTGCGGTCGACGGGGCAGCGCTCGTCGCCACCCTCCGGGAGGCCCGGGTCGCCCTCGACGCGTCGGTCCGGCTGCCGCAGCGGGTCCGGTCGCGGCTGCTCCCGCCGAGCCTGATGCCCGCGTCGACCTGGTCGCACGAGGGGCGCCGCCGCCGCACCGCGTAGCGCCGCCGCCCGGCTCAGCGCCGTCGGTCGGAGGCGCCCGGTGCGAGGTTGACCACCCGGTGCGCGGCTGCCGGCCCGCACGGGGCGATCGACCTCGCACCGGGCGGGGAGCGCGCACGGTGCTCGGCCGTCCCGCCGCGGGGTGCCGCCGGGCCGGAGCGCTGACGAGCGTCGGACACCGGTTCCCGTTCGCGACGATGACGAATCCGGTTCGCAGAACCCGGGCGTCGCGAACCGGATCCGTCACCGAGCGAAGTGGGAACCGTCCGCGCAGGCGGTGCCACACGGGGCACTCGCGCCTGGTGCGAGGTCGGCCACCCGGTGCGCCGCTGGCGGCCCGCACGACGTGGTCGACCTCGCACGGGACGGGGAGCGTGCACGGTGCGAGCTCGAGCGGCATGGGGCTGGCGCGGCGGACAACCGCGCGGGCAGGCGGCAGGCGGCAGGCGGCAGCCGGCAGGCAGCCGGCCGCCAGACAGCCGGCCGCCAGGATCAACGGCGCCGGATGACCGCCTCGACGAGGGTGGCGACGACCTCGCCCGGGTTCACGTCGTCGAGCGCCGGGGCGTCGAACACGGTGCCGACGTTCGCCGCGATGAGCAGCGTCGTGAAGGTGTCGAGCGGCATCCCCGGGTCGATCTCCGGGTGCGCGCCGAACCACAGCCGCACCAGCCGTGCGACGCCGTCCTGCAGCACCCGGCGCTGACGGACGAACTCGGGCATGGACTCCGGGTGCCGCAGGGCGTACCCGCGGAACTCCGACAGCAGCGCGAACTGGGCGCTCTGGTCGTGTCGGCCGAACGCGGCACGGACGACGTCCCCGATGTCCGCCGCCGGGATGTCGGCGTCGACCAGGTCCTCCAGGGCGCCGAGCACCAGGTTCGTCGCGCGCTGCATGACCTGCGCGACGAGGTCCTCCTTCGAGGAGAAGTTCGAGTAGACCGCGCCCTTGCTGAACCCGGCACGGGCGGCGACGTCGTCGAGCCGGGCCTCGTGCACGCCGTGTTCAGCGATCGCGTCCGCTCCGGCTGCGAGCAACCGCGCACGGACCTCGGCGCGCGGGGTCCTGGTGGTGGCGGGGCCGTCTTCGTCGCTCATCTGGTCCTGGTTCGACGGAGCCCGGAGATCCGGCCGGGCCGATCTGCTGGTGGAACACGTCCATCATGGCGCGAGCGGTGCGGCCTCGGGGACCTCCCGCACCGCGCGTCTGATCGCGCGCGGCGCGGTGGAGCCCCCGTTGGCTGCACACCCCGGACGACGAGTCGGAGGTCGGTACCGCCACGTTCGGGTCGTGCCGGTACTCGACCACGGCTGCGTGGCCGGGGCGAGGTGCGCCGGAGAACTCGATCCCCGGCGGTATCGATGGTACGCCGACCGGGCGGTACGTGACAAGCCTTCAGTGTTCGGGTGTCGGCGTGTCCTCGTCCGTGCGCGCCCGGCCGGTGCCGTTCCGCCGCCCGGGGCGACGCAGCAACCGCACGGCGTCCGGTCGCAGTCCGCGTCCCCGACGGAGCAGCGACGCCAGGGTCGACTGCGGCTGCCAGTCACGGCCGTTCGGCAGGCCCCAGCCCCACCGCACGGCACCCCAGCGCAGCAGCAGCGAGAGCACGACGGCGGCGACGATGCCGATCGTCGGGGACCCCAGCGCGGAGGCGCCGACCATCACGGCGGACGCTGCGACCGCGACCGAGGCGTACAGGGCGTTGCCGCCGAACACCGCCGGCACGCGTCGCAGCAGCAGGTCACGTCCGACCCCGCCCCCGACCGCGGTGATCGTCCCCATGATGATCGCGGCTGGCCACTCCAGCCCGGCGTCGAAGGTGCGCTGGACCCCGACCACCGCCCAGAACCCGATGACGGCGGCGTCGAGGAAGGTGAACAGGCGGTCCCACCCGCGCTCGGAGAACGACACGAGGAACGCGACGAGGGCCCCGGCCACGGCGACCGGCACGTAGAGCGGGTCGGTGAGCGCGACGGGCGGTCCGTTCTGCAGCAGGACGTCGCGGAGCATGCCGCCGCCGAGGCCCGACACGAACCCGACGACGAGGAACCCGAACAGGTCGAAGTCCATCGACCGGGCCACCGCGCCGCCCAGCAGCGCCGACGCGAAGACCCCGGCGAGGTCGAGCACGTTCGTCACCGCGGCGAGGCCGTCGACCGAGAGCAGGTTCATGAGAACCATCAAACCCCACGCCGACGCGCTCGACGGGAGCAGTGAGGTAAGGCTAACCTTGCCTTCGTCATGCTCGCCACACTCGTCATCGGTCTCCGTGAAGGCCTCGAAGCCACGCTCATCGTCGGCATCATCGCCGCGTTCCTGCGCCGCAACCGGGTGCCGCTCGCACCGATGTGGCTCGGTGTCGGCGTCGCCGTGCTGATGAGCATCGGGGTCGGCGTCGGGCTGCAGGCCGTCGAGCAGGCGCTCCCGCAGGCCCAGCAGGAGGGCATGGAGGCGGTCATCGGCATCGTCGCCGTCGTCTTCGTCACCGGGATGATCGTCTGGATGCGCACCCACGCGCGCACGCTGAGCAGCGACCTCGAGGCCAGCGCCACCGCCGCCCTCGGCCGCGGCACCGCGTGGGCCCTCGCCGGCATGGCCTTCCTCGCCGTCCTCAAGGAGGGCTTCGAGACCTCCGTCTTCCTCCTCGCCACCTTCCAGGCGTCGAGCGACACCGGGCTCGCGGCCCTCGGTGCCGTCATCGGCATCGCCGCGGCGGTCGTGGTCGGCTACGGCATCTACACCGGCGGCGTGCGGCTGAACCTCGCGAAGTTCTTCACCGGCACGGGCGTCTTCCTGGTGTTCGTCGCCGGTGGCCTGGTCCTCACGGTCCTCCGTCGTGCGCACGAGGCCGGCTGGGTCGTCATCGGCCAGCAGCGCACCGTCGACCTCAGCTGGCTCGCCCCGAACGGCTCGGTGCAGGGCGCCCTCGTCACCGGTGTGCTCGGCATCCCGCCGGACCCGCGCGTCATCGAGGTGCTCGCCTGGTTCTGCTACGTCGTGCCCGTCCTGGCGCTCTCGATCTGGCCGCGCGCCTGGCGTCCGGCTCCGCGGCGCGTCCCGGCCGTGTGCCTCGGCGTCGCCGCCGTGCTCGCCGTCGCCGCAGCGGCGCTCGCGGTCGCCGTCCCGACCGGTGGCGCCCACCTCCCCTCGACCGTCCCGGTCTCCGGTGACGCCACGTCCGTCTCGGCGGAGGTCCACGGGGCGAGCGCCGTGCTCACCAGCCGAGGCCACGGCCAGGAGGCCCGGGTCGACTTCCCGGCGTCGACCCACCGCACCGTGACCCGCGCTGGTGCGACCGCCGACCGCTGGCGCTCCACCACGAGCGGCGGCACCAGCGGTGAACCGTCGAGCCTGACGCTCGACGACCTGGTCGGCCTGTTCGGCCGCGTGCCCGTCGGTATCTCCCCGTCGACCAACCCGGGGCCGTTCCGGGCCCGCTGGTCCACGTCGCAGACCGTCACCCTCTGGAGCGCCGGGGGTGGCGTCCTGGACGCGACCAGCTCGGAACGGTCCGTGCTCACGCTGAGCGGTGGGGGCCTCCCGTCCGCTCGCACGACGACGCTCGACCGCAGCGTGTACGCGGTGCCGACGTCCCGCGTCCGGGCGAGCGCCACGGCAGTGACGGCAGCCGACACCCGGTCCGCGGAGCTGGCGCTCTGGGGCGCCTGGCTGCCGATCGCCCTGGGCGTCGCCGCCGCGGCCCAGCTCGCCCTCGCAGTCCGTGACCGTCGCCGCCTGGCGACCCCTGTTCCCCACCACCCCGCACCACCCGTCCCCGCCCGCGGCCCGCCCGCCGGGGACCCGACAAGGAGCACCGCCCATGCCGTTCGGTAAGCAGACCGCACGACCCCTGATCACCCTGGGCGCCCTCGGCGCCGTGGCCGCACTCGCCCTCACCGGGTGCGCGTCCACTTCCTCGTCCGCGACGGACGACGCCACCGACTCCGGCAAGGTCGCCCGGGTGTCGATCACCCTGACGAACGACGGCTCGGACGCGTGCGCCGTGTCCACCACGAAGGTGCCGGCAGGCCCCGTGACCTTCACGGTCAAGAACGAGTCGTCCACCGCGATCACCGAGGTCGAGCTGCTGCAGGACCAGCGGATCTTCGGCGAGAAGGAGAACCTCGCGCCGGGCCTCGCCCCGGTCTCGTTCACGAGCACCCTCGGCGGCGGGAAGTACCAGGTGTACTGCCCCGGCGCCGAGCAGGAGATGACCGACCTCACCGTCACCGGCAAGGTCACCTCGACCAAGGGCAGCAGTGCGGCGTCGCTGCTGGAGGACGGCGCCACCGGCTACTCGAAGTACGTGGACGCGCAGGTCAGCGACATGGTGACCGCGGTGAAGCAGCTGCAGACCGACGTCGACGCCGGTGACCTCGACGCCGCCAAGCGTGACTACGCCGAGGCGCGGCCGTACTACGAGCACGTCGAGAGCGACGTCGACGGCTTCGTGAAGAAGGGCTTCAAGGCCACCGACAACGCCGGCAACCTCGACTACCTCATCGACATGCGGGCGTCGAACCTCGACCCGGCCGTCGGGTGGAGCGGGTTCCACGCCGTCGAGCGCGACCTGTTCGAGAGGGGCGCGATCACCGCCTCGACGAAGGACCTGGCCGGCGACCTGACGACGAACGTCGAGCTCCTCGCGAAGCTCGTGCCGACGCTCGACTACAAGCCCGAGGACCTCGCCAACGGCGCCGCCGGCCTGCTCGAGGAGGTCCAGTCGAACAAGATCACCGGCGAGGAAGAGGCCTACAGCCACATCGACCTCGTCGACCTGGCCGCCAACGTCGAGGGCGCACGACAGGCCTTCGCCTACCTCAAGCCGGGCCTGACGAAGACCGACCCGACGCTGACGAAGCAGATCGCGGCGCAGTTCGACACGACGAACACGATGATGGACGGCTTCCGGAACGCGGACGACCTCGGCGGGTTCGACAGCTGGACCGACGCGACGAAGTCCGAGCACGCCAACGCGATCTCGCAGCGTGTGCAGGCACTGCAGGACCCGCTGTCCCGCCTGGCCGAGAAGGTCGCCACCGCGTGAGCGAGGGCGTCTCCCGGCGGGGACTCATCGGCGTCGGGCTCGCTGCAGCGGGCGCGGGCGCGGGCGTCGGAGCGGCCGCCGGCATCGCGGGCGCCACCGGCGCGACGGGCGTGAACCCGTTCGCGGCGGCGACGAACGGCGACGCGTCCATCGACCTGTCGACGAGCCACCCGTCCTACGCGACGGCGGCACGGCAGCCGCAGGGCGGGATCCGCACGGTCCCGCAGCGGTACTGCGTGTTCATGACCTTCGACCTGTCGACCTCGGTCGCCACGGACCTGCAGGTGCTGCTCGCGCGCTGGTCGGCGTCGATCGCGCAGCTCCAGGCCGGCGCGACCGTGGGCTCCGTCGAGCCCGCACACGGCAACGGCGTCGGTGCGGACACCGGCGAGGCGCTCGACCTCGGGCCGGCGTCGCTCACCGTGACGGTCGGCCTCGGCCCCGGGGTCTTCGACGAGCGGTTCGGGCTGGCGTCGCAGCGCCCGGCGAAGCTCGCGGACATCCCCGCGCTGCCGAGCGACCGGCTGCAGGACGAGCTGAGCGGGGGCGACCTGTCCCTGCAGGCGTGCGCCGACGACCCGCAGGTGGCGTACCACGCCGTCCGGGACCTGGCCCGCATCGCCCGGGGGACCGCGACCGTGCGGTGGACCGTGATGGGGTTCGGTCGTGCGTCGGCCGGCCCGTCGCAGACGACCCCGCGCAACCTGATGGGCTTCAAGGACGGCACCCGCAACATCACCACCGATGAGGACTACGACCGCTTCGTGTGGCTCGACCGTTCCGCGGGGTGGATGGCGGGCGGGACGTACCAGGTCGTGCGGAAGATCCAGATGAACATCGAGATCTGGGACGCCGACGTGGTCAGTGACCAGCAGCGGGTGTTCGGGCGGACGAAGATCGAAGGCGCGCCCCTGTCCGGTGGCACGGAGCACACGACGCCGGACTTCCACGCGCGGATGGCGGGCGCGTCCGGCGCGACGAAGATCGACGCCACCTCGCACGTGGCACTCGCCGCGCACGAGAACAACGACGGGGTGAAGATCCTCCGGCGCCCGTACAACTACACGGACGGGCTGAACCGGTACGGCCAGCTCGACGCCGGGCTGCTCTTCGCCGCGTACGTCAACGACCCGGACCACTTCACGCGGATCCAGCGACGCCTGGGCGCGGTCGACCGGCTGAACGACTACGTCGCCCACATCGGGTCCGCGGTGTTCGCGGTGCCGCCGGCGCCCCGGAAGGGGTCGTACATCGGCGAGCAGCTGTTCCGCTGAGGTCTTTCGCGCTGCCGCGCTGCCGGGACTGACTTCTCGGATCCGTCACGACCAGGAAGTGGAAGGGTGTCCTCCGTCGTTTCCCTGGAGACGGAGGACACCCGCGCCGCGGAGTCTTGTCGGGCGGAACCACCGTCCGACGTGAGAGGCGACCCGGCGCGGCGCGTCGCTGTGCGACAGGGCTGAGATTACCCGCCGGAGCCCTGAAAACACAGGGGGTGTCCGGCACGCGTCGGGGCGCGAGCGCCGGGGACACCGGGGTCATGCGAACGGGGGTGTCCCGCTGTGCACCGGAGCAGTCCGGGTCAGCGAGACACCCCCGTCCGGGTCAGCGCTGCAGGCGCCGGCGGCGGGCGATCACCATGGCGGTGATGCCGGCGAGGAGCAGCAGCCCAGCGGCAGCCGCGGGCGCCAGGAGCTCGGCGCCGGTGTACGCCAGCGAACCGTCGGCTGCGGTCGGGGCGCCCTGGGCACCCGGGCCCGCGCCGTGCTCGACCACGGGGTCGACGCCCGGAGCACCTGGAGCACCTGGAGCACCCGGAGCACCCGGGTCGGCCGGGGTGCCCGGAGCGCCGGGGTCGGTCCCCGGGTCCGTCGGATCCGTCCCCGGGCCACCCGGGGTCCCCGGGTCGGTCGGGTCGGTCGGGTCGACGGCCACGGCGAGCGGGATCGTGACCGGCAGGGCGATGCGCGTCGCGCCGACGGTCACCACGAGGGGCTTGTCGGTCGTGTCGGCAGCCGCACGGGCCGCCGGCGCGACGGCCGTCGGCACGTCGAACGCCAGCGTCGCACGACCCTGCTCGTCGGTGGTGTCGACGACCGCCGGGTCGATGTCCGCCGTGGCGAGCACCTGGTCGCCGGCACTGACCTGCACCGAGGTGGGCTGGTCGGCCGCGTTGCTGAACAGCAGCGAGGAGAGCGCCAGGGACACGCGGTCACCGGGCTGGAAGCCACCGGCCGGGGTCGGCGTGATGGTGGCACCGACCGAACGCTGGTCGTCGGCCACGGTCACGTCGCGGTTCGTCTCGAAGTACTCGACCTGCGCCTCGAGGTCGACCGTGCCGCTGTCCTGCTTGGCGGCGGCACCCGCGAAGGCGGTGAAGTTGTCGCCACCCGATGCCAGGAACGAGTTCACCGTGACCTTGTACGTCGTCGCGGGGTCGATCGCGGCACCGTCGAGCGTCATCGAGGTGATGCGGGAGCCCGTCGCGGCTGCGGGGTTGTAGGTGTACGCGAAGCCGTCGGAGACGCCGAGCTTCAGGAACGGACGACCGGTGGCCGACGGGGGCTGCCACTGCTGCTCGAGCGCCTGCTCGACCTGCGCGCCGGTCAGGTCGAGCACGACGAGGGTGTTCGCGAACGGCTGGACGAGGGCGGCCTCCTTGTAGGTGACGGTGCCACCGAGGAGGTCGGCGCGGAGCCCACCGGGGTTCATGAACGCGATCTGGGACCCCTGGCGGTCCGCGGTGGCGGTGCGCTGGACCTCGGCGACGAAGTTGCCGAGCGTGGACTCGCCGCCACGGTTCTCGCTGCCGTCGGTCTGCACCGCGCGGCGCATGTCGACGTCGGTGGTGCCGAGCTCCACGGCGCCGAGGACGTCGGCCTCGGCCACCGCGGCGGCGACCGTCGCGGCCACGCCGGCGTCGGGGGCGAAGGTGCCGTCGACCAGGCGGATGTCCTCGCCGGTCGCGGTGACGCTGCCGTCGGCGGCGACGGTGAGCTGGAGGTGCCCGAGGTTGAAGCCGTACGACCCGGTCTGGATCACCGGGCGGGGGACCGTGCCGCCGTCCGGCACGACGTCGTGCACGTAGGTCTGGTGCGTGTGCCCGGAGAGGATGGCGGACACGTCGGGGGTCACGCCGTGCACGGCCCGCGCGAAGGCGCTGTCGCCGTCGAGGTCGCTCGCGGCGGCGGTCTCGGCACCGTCGTGGACGATGAGGACCAGGACGTCGGCCTCGCCGTTCGCCGCGTCGCCGTCGAGCAGGTCGGTCGCGACGGCGTTCACCGAGTCGGTGATGTCGGCCATCTCGAGCGACGCGATGCCGTCGGGGCTGACGAGTCCGGTGAGGTCGACGGTCGCGCCGATGAAGCCGACGCGCTTGCCGCTGATCTCCTGGATCGAGTACGGGTCGAACGCGGGCTCGCCCGTCGCCCGGTCGAGGATGTTCGCGGAGACGTAGTCCCACTGCGCGTTGCGGGCGTCATCCGGCCCGATCACGCGGTCCTGCAGGTCGGCGCGGCCCTTGTCGAGCTCGTGGTTGCCGATCGCGCTCACCGAGAGGTCCATCGCGTTGAGGACGTCGATCGTGGGCTGGTCCTGCTGGATGAAGGACTCGAACGTGGAGGCGCCGATGTTGTCGCCGGCGCTCACGAACGCGGAGGTGGAGGGGTCGTCGCCCCGGAGCTGGTCGAGGGCGCCGGCGAGCACCGCGGCACCGGCGGCGTCGCCGGAGCGGGGCGGCGTGCTCAGGGACTGGGCGATGCGGCCGTGGAAGTCGTTCACGTCGTAGACGTCGATCGTCGTGTCGCCCTCGGCGGCGGAGGCCACCGACGGGACGGACAGGGCGACGAGGACACCGGCCGTGACGAGTGCTGCGCCCGAACGGGCAGCGCGCTTGCGGAGGGAGGAGTGTGCGTTCATCGCCGTCGAACCTACGAGGACGTACAGCCGACGCGCCAGGGGAGCCTCGCGACCGTCACACGGTGTTCACACAGCGGCCGGCAGAGCCACCCCAGACTGCGTCAGTCCCGCCCGAGCGCGCCCTTCACCCGCTCCGTGACCTCGGTCGCCATCGCCTTCGCCGAGTCCTTCACCACGCCGAGCTCCACCGGGTCGCCCTTCAGCAGGCTCTTCGCCGTGTTGATCGCGTACTCCTTGGTGATGTGGGGCGGCAGCGGCGGCACGTTCCGGCTGACGTAGGCGTCGATGAGGGTCACGCCCTGGTGCGCGAAGGCGCGCTCGACGGCGGCGTCCACCTCGGAGTCCTCGTGCACCGCGATGCCCTGGAAGCCGAGCAGCGTGGCGTACCCGGCGTAGTCCATCGTCTCGACGTCCTGCGACCCGGGCCACATCGGGTTGCCGTCCTCGGTGCGCATCTCCCACGAGACCTGCCCGAGGTCGTCGTTGTGCATGACCACGACGACGAGCTGCTGGTTCGGCCAGGCCGCCATGTACTTCTTCACGGTGATGAGCTCGTTCATGCCGAGCATCTGGAACGCGCCGTCGCCGATCGTGCAGACGGCGGGACGGTCGGGGAACGCGAACTTCGCGGCGACGGCGTACGGCATCGCCGCGAGCATCGTCGCCAGGCGTCCGGACATGTCGCCGCGCATGCCCTTCCGCAGCCGGATGTGGTGGCCGTACCAGTCCGCCGTGGTGCCGGCGTCCGCGGTGACGGTCACGCCCTCGGGCAGTCGGTCGTTCACCGCCTGGATGACCCGGCGCGGGTTCACGCCGTCGGAGTACTCGACCTCGGCCTGCGCCCGCATCTCGGACTCCCACTCGCGCATCTCCGACGCGACGGTGTCCTGGAACGCGGTGTCGTCCGTCTGCTCGAGCAGCGGCAGCACCGCGTCGAGCGTCGACCCGACGTCGCCCCACAGGTTCAGCTCGGTCGGGTAGCGCAGGCCGAGCTGCTCCGGCTTGATGTCGACCTGGATGCCACGCGCCTGCCCGCTCTTCGGCATGTACTCGCCGTAGGGGTAGTTCGTCCCGAGCAGCACGAGCGTGTCGCAGTCGCGGATCTGGTGGAGCGACGGCAGCGACCCGAGCAGGCCGAGCTGCTGCGAGTGGTACGGCACGTCGGACGGGATCACGTCCTTGCCGCGGAGCGCCGTGATGATGCCGGCGCCGACCTTCTCGGCGGCGGCGAGCACCTGCTCCGTTGCACCGCGGGCACCGGCACCGACCAGGAACGTCACCTTCGACCCGGCGTTGATGATGTCCGCCATCTTCTGGATCTCGTCGGCGGGCGGCGTGATCCGCGTGGAGGCCGGCACGTCACTCGACCGCGACGCCCAGTGCTCGAGCGGCGGGGCGTCGTAGGACATCGCCTGCACGTCGTGGGGCAGGATCACCACGGCCGGCTGCTTCCGGAGCGACGCGGTGCGGAACGCGGTGTCGAGGACGACCCCGACGGCCTCCGGGGTGGCGACGGTCTGCACGTAGCAGGCGACGTCGGCGAAGACCCGCTCCAGGTTCGACTCCTGCTGCGTGAACGACCCGATCGACGCGAGCCCCTGCTGGCCGACGATCGCCACGACGGGCTGGTTGTCCATCTGCGCGTCGTACAGCCCGTTCAGCAGGTGGAAGGCGCCCGGGCTCGACGTCGCGACACAGACCCCGACCTCGCCGGTGAACTTGGCGTGCGCGGTCGCCATCAGCGCGGCGATCTCCTCGTGCGTGGGCCGGACGTACTCCAGCCCCTCGCCCTTCCCGGCGGCCTTGCCCAGGGCGCCGTCGAAGGCGCCGATCCCGTCACCCGGGTACCCGAAGACGCGCGAGACGCCCCACGTCTTGATGCGGTCGATGACGAAGTCGCTCACGGTCTGTCCCATGCACCCAGCGTGCGCGGGAGCGCGCGGACCGGCTCCCAGGGATCGCAGTCCTCAGGCAGATCCGAGCCTCCAGTCAGTCGTCTTCCGCGATCAGCGGACGGAGGGTGCGGTGCGCGATGCGCAGGCCCTCGAGGACCTTCTCGTCCGTGCCGCCCCAGAGCGGGTCCTCGTGCTCGACCGAGAGGGTGCCGGTGAAGCCGGCCTCGTACAGTCGGTCCACCACGTGCGGCCAGTCGACGACCCCGCGACCCGGAACGCGGAACCGCCACCAGCCCATGTCCCAGGGGTCGTCGCCCTTGTCCACCTTGCCGAAGAAGCCGTACGCGTTCCGTCGCTCGGGGAAGAGCTCGAGGTCCTTCGCCTGCGCGTGCACGATGTGCTCCGCGAACGGCAGGATCGTCTCGACGGGGTCGATGCCGATCCAGGTCAGGTGGGACGGGTCCCAGTTCAGACCGAAGCCGAGCCCCGTCACCCAGCCCCAGAGCTCGGGGGAGTAGGCGATGTTGCCGGGGTAGCCGTCGGGGTGCCAGCCCTCCATCACGCAGTTCTCGATGATGAGCTGCACGCCGCGCTCGCCGGCGTAGTCCACGAGCTCCGGCAGGACCCGGTCGCCCTCGGCCATGTTCTCGCGCACCGACTTCGTCATGTCGCGGCCGATGAAGGTGCCGACGTAGGGGACCCCGAGCGTCTGCGCCGCGTCGACGGCGTGCTTGAGGTGCGTGCGGATCTCCGCGCGACGGGCGGGGTCCTGGTGCAGGTTGTTCTCGTAGTAGGCGAGGGCGCTGATCTCGAGCCCGGTGCGGTCGAGCAGCTCCCGGGTCGCGGCCGCGTCCTCGTCGGTGAGGGTCGCGACGGGCAGGTGTGCCGCCTCGAAGTCCCGGCCGCCGGTGCCGGGCCAGACCGCGACCTCGAGGCGTTCGTAGCCCTGTCCCTGGGCGAAGTCCGCGATCCGGTCGAGCGACCAGCCGGGCAGGCACGCGGTCAGCATCCCGAGCTTCATGCGATCTCCTTCCAGGTGTCGTCGCCGGCGCTGGCGACGACGGCGTCGATGATCTGCGCGGACCGTGCCCCGTCGGCGAACGTCGGCAGCCCGTCGGGGGCCACGCCGGTGCGGACCGCGGTGTACGTGTCGGCGACGAACGCGGCGAAGGCGTCCAGGTAGCCCTGCGGGTGTCCGGACGGCACGACCGCCAGACGGCGCTGGTCGACGGACCCCTGCGACGGGTCGCGGACCAGGATCTGCGCACCGCGCTCGTTGCCGAACCAGGCGGACTCGGGGGCTTCCTGGTCGAACGCCGCCGAGCCGCGGGTGCCGTCCACCTCGAACCACAGCCGGTTCTTCCGGCCCGCGGACACCTGCGAGATCACGACGTTGCCGATGCGACCGGTCCCGGTGCGGAAGGTGGCGACGGCGGTGTCCTCGGTCGTGACCTCGGCGCGGGTGCTGGCGTCGGCGATCGGGTCCGGGTCGGGGGAGCCGGAGAAGGACGGCCCCGACGCGGCCGGTCTGGTCGGGAAGACGATGTCGGTGACGGCGCTGACGGACGCGAAGCGCTCGCCGGTGACGAACTCGACCAGGTCGCACCAGTGCGACCCGATGTCGGCGAACGCCCGCGACATCCCGCCGGCGCCGGCGTCGACCCGCCACGAGGACGAGTCCTCGTCGAGCATCCAGTCCTGCAGGTAGTGGCCGTGCACCGCGAGCACGCGGCCGAGGTCACCGTCGGCGATCTTCGCCCGGACCTCACGCACCATCGGGTGGAAGCGGTAGACGAACGGCACCGTCGCGACGACCCCGGCCGTGCGCGCAGCGTGTTCGAGTTCGAGGGCCTGCTCGCTCGACACCGCGAGGGGCTTCTCACACACGACGTTGATGCCGGCGCGGATGACCGCGAGCGCCTGGGGGTGGTGCTGGTCGTTCGGCGTGCACACGTGCACGACGTCGGGCCGGTCCGCGATCACGTCGTCGAGGGACGCGTAGCCGGTCGGGACGTCGAGCTGCGCCGCGACCTGCACGGACCGCTCCGGGTTCCGGCCGAGGACCCCGAGCACCTCGGCCCCGGCGGCCCTGGCGGCGCGCACGTGCACCGCGGCGATCATCCCGGTGCCCACGACGACCACGCGCAGGCGTCGTCCGGTCTCGTCATTCGTCATGGGGCTCCCTCGCGCCGTCGCGCCCACAGTATTGGAACCAGCCGACCACGCACCGGAACCGGTGGGTACGGTCTGGGGCATGGCGAGCCTCCAGACCACACTGCTCATCCTCGGCGCGAGCGGGGACCTGTCCAAGCGACTGCTGCTGCCGGGCCTCGCGACCCTGCTGGAGGTCAAGGAGGACTGGGAGATCCAGCTCGTCGGGGCCGGCGTGGAGGACATCCCGGACGCCGACTGGAAGCGACTCGTCCACGACGCGTTCGAAGACGCACAGGCGTCGAAGAACGAGGAAGACGAGGGCGCATCCGGCACCGCGACCCTGTCGAAGCGGCTGCAGGACGTCGTCGACGCCTCGAGCTACCGCAAGGCCGACGTCACCAGCGCCGACGACCTGAAGGCCCTGCTCGCGGACTGCCACCACGACCCGGCCGTCTACTTCGCACTGCCGCCGGCCGTCACCGAGAAGAGCTGCGCCGTCCTCAAGGACCTCGACCTGCCGGCCGGCACCCGCCTGGCGCTCGAGAAGCCCTTCGGCACCGACGCCGAGAGCGCCGAGCACCTCAACGACCTGCTGCACTCGTTCCTGCCCGAGTCCCGCATCCACCGCGTCGACCACTTCCTCGGCCGGTCCACCGTGCTGAACCTGCTCGGCCTGCGCTTCGCGAACCGCATCATCGAGCCGCTGCTGTCGTCCGTGCACGTCGAGCGCGTCGACATCGTCTACGACGAGACCCTCGGGCTCGAAGGCCGTGCGCGCTACTACGACAAGGCCGGCGCCCTGGTCGACATGATCCAGAGCCACCTGCTGCAGGTCATGGCCGTCGTCGCGATGGAGGCCCCCGCCTCGATCGACGCCGACGACCTCCGCACGCAGAAGGAACTCGTGCTCCGCGCCGTGCGGCCCTGGGGCGGCGACCCGCTCACCGCCGGGCGCCGGGCGCGGTACACGGCGGGGACCGTGGGCGACCGGCAGCTGCCGTCCTACGTCGACGAGGACGGCGTCGACCCGTCGATCGGCACCGAGACGCTCGCGCAGATCCAGCTCGAGATCGCGAACTGGCGCTGGGCCGGCGTGCCCTTCAC
Organism: Curtobacterium sp. SL109; assembly: GCF_026672405.1. NCBI lineage: Bacteria > Bacillati > Actinomycetota > Actinomycetes > Micrococcales > Microbacteriaceae > Curtobacterium > Curtobacterium sp. SL109. Next base: position 3,467,819 of record NZ_JAPPRB010000002.1, on the reverse strand, counting down.
CCTGCGGTCCGGCAAGGCCCTCGGTGCCCAGCGTCGCGAGATCGTCGTCACGTTCAAGGACTCCCCGCACGTGCCCGACGGGCTGACCGGGGTGCAGCGACCCGACCGGCTCCGCATCTGGATCGCCCCGGACAAGATGGACCTCGAGCTCAACGTCAACGGCCCCGGCGACCCGTACACGATCGACCACACCGTGCTCGAGACGACGTTCAACCCCGGCCGGCTCAGCGCCTACGGCGAGGTCCTCGCCGGCGTGCTCGAGGGTGACGCGACGCTCTCCGTCCGCGGGGACAGCGCGGTGCAGGGGTGGAAGGTCGTCGAGCCCTTCGTCACCGCGTGGAAGGCCGGCACGACGCCGCTGGACGACTACGCCGCCGGGTCCGAGGGGCCCGAGGGCTGGGACAACATCGACTGCTGACCGGCGTTGCTCGGCCATGGCGTCATGCGCTGCGCTCGGCTGGCGCCGTGGCGGGGGCGCGTAGCGTCCGTGGCATGACCACGACCGACGACGTCCTCGCCACCGTTCCCGAACCCGCCGGAGCCGACATCCGTGTCGAGCCCGTCCGCTACGACCACGAGGGGACCACCCTCGCCGGTGTCCTCGCGAAGGACCACGCCGTGTCCGGCCCCCGCCCGGCCGTGCTCGTCATCCAGGACTGGCACGGGGTGAACGAGCACGTCGAGGCCCGCGTCACGATGCTCGCGCGCCAGGGGTACGTGGCCTTCGGCGCCGACGTCTACGGGGAGGGCGTCCGCCCCGGCGACGACACCGCGGCCGAGGTCGCCGGGTCGTTCTACCAGGACCTGCCGCTCATGCGGGCGCGGGTGCAGGCGGGCCTCGACCGGCTCCGCGAGGACCCCGACGTCGACCACTCCCGGATCGTCGTGCTGGGCTACTGCTTCGGTGGTTCCGCGGCGCTCGAGCTCGCCCGCACCGGTGCCGACCTGGCCGGCGCGGTGTCGTTCCACGGCGGCCTGATCGTGCACGACCCCTCGGACGCGGCCCAGATCCGCACGAAGCTGCTCGTGCTCACCGGTGCAGCCGACCCCGTCGTCCCCGACGAGACCGTGCACGCGTGGCAGGACGAGATGCGCGGGGCGCCCGAGGTCGACTGGCAGGTCGTCACGTACGCCGGGGCGATGCACGCCTTCGCCGTCCCCGGGACCGACGCTCCGGACCACGGTGCGCAGTACCAGGAGCGCGCCGACCGCCGCTCGTGGCAGGCGCTCCAGGTGTTCCTGGCCGAGGTGTTCGGCGAGGAGCTCGCCACCGTCTGACCAGTCTCCGAGCCGGGCGACACGCCGACCTCGGCGTCGAGCCCGGCTCGATTGGCGCGGGGGCCGCACCTGTTGTAGAGTCTTCCACGGCCGCTTCGGCAGCCATGCGCTCGTAGCTCAATGGATAGAGCATCTGACTACGGATCAGAAGGTTGGGGGTTCGAGTCCCTTCGAGCGCACAGGGCTGGATCAGGCAACTGACCAGCAGGCAACAACGAACAGACGAAGGGCCCCGGCATCGCCGGGGCCCTTCGTCGTTCCGCTGGTCGTCGGACCGGCTCAGGCCTGGTCGTTCTCCGGCGCGGCAGGCTCGCCGCCGGAGTCCACGTCGCTGTCCTGGTGCGGGTCCTCGGTCGCGTTGCCGGTGCTCGATCCGTCGCCGAGGTCGGCGGTGCGCTGACGCTCCTCGTCGCTGACGTCGGTCGAGCCGTCGGGTGCTGACTGTCCTGTGGTGTCGTCGCTCATGGCCCGGACGCTACGCGCACCCGCACGGAGGGGTCGCAGCTACTGGGAGACGTCGCGGTCGAGGCGGTCGAGCAGGGCCTCGAGCGAGACCTCGAACTCCTCGTCGCTGCGGTCCTCGCTGAGCAGGGTGCGGAGTCGCCGGACCTCGGGGGCGACGTCGAGGGACATGCTGCCGTCGCCCTGGGGGACGTCGGCGCCGCCCTCGTCGAGGGGTTCCTCGGCCGGCCCGGCCTCGGCGCCGCGGACCACGGACTGCAGCAGGAGCTGGCCGAGCAGGAAGCTGCTGAACGCGCGGTAGGCGTTGACCGCCTGGGGGTCCGAGAACCCGGCCTCGGTCAGCGCAGTGAGGAAGGTGTTGACGACCTCGACGCTCCGGAGTGGCGGACGGAGCCACGGGGCGGCGGGGTGGCGGGTCGCCACGAGCGGGAAGGCCTTCGGGTGATCGGTGGCGATGCGGCGGACCTCGTGGGCGACGGTCTGCAGGAACGCCTGCCAGTGGTCGCCCTCGGCCTCGTCGAGCTGCGCGGTGAGCTCGCTCATGAGCGAGGCGACGACGCCCTCGAGCAGGTCCTCCTTGCCGTGCACGTACCGGTACAGCGACATGGCCTCGACGCCGAGCTCCTGCGCGAGGGACCGCATCGACAGTCCCGAGGGACCGGACTCGTCGATCTGGCTCAGCGCCGCCGCGATGATGAGCTCGCGGCTGAGTCGGGGACCGGTGGCTCCGGCCCGGTTCGCCTTCGTGCGTTCCGCCACGGGAGTTCCTCACAGATCTGCCGTCCACCGGCCGCGATGCGCGTTCCGGAAGTCCGCCGGGCGCAGTCCTTCACGATAGCCCGACTTACGTTGTAAGCTCCGAACCGGCTTACACCGTAAGTCAACCGAGGCGGCACCTGTGCCGGCACGCGGGACCCGTCCGTGTTCTCTGCCCCACAGCGCCATCGAGCTCCACCCGAGCAACCGCCTCGTCTCTCCTCACACCGAACCCGGTCGACCACGCCGGGGAAAAGGAGCACCACCATGATCGACAGCAGCACCGTCAACCAGCTCGTCGGCGCCGACGTGTACGGCAGCGACGACGCCAAGATCGGCACCGTCGGACAGGTCTACGTCGACAACGACACCCAGGCCCCGACCTGGGTCACCATCCGCACCGGCCTGTTCGGCACCTCGGAGTCCTTCGCGCCGCTCGACGACGCGACCTTCGACGGCAGCGCCGTGCACGTCACGCACGACAAGGCCTTCGTCAAGGACGCCCCCCGCGTCGACGCCGACGGCGAGCTCGACCCGTCCGAGGAGCAGGCGCTGTACTCGTACTACGGCAACGGCGACGTCGCCACCCACGGTGCCCCGACCGAGTCCCCGCTCTACGACCAGGACGCCGACCGCGGCGTGGACGCCGAGCGCGTGGGCGACCACGGCACGGACGCCCACGGCACGAACGACCACGGCACGAACGACCACGGCCCCCAGGGCCACGACACCTCCGGCCCGACCACGGACGACGCGATGACCCGCTCCGAGGAGCGTCTCCACGTCGGCACCGAGCGCGTCGAGGCCGGCCGCGCACGCCTGCGGAAGCACATCGTCACCGAGAACGTCACCACGAACGTCCCGGTGAGCCACGAGGAGGTCACGCTCTCCCGCGAGCCGATCACCGACGCCAACGCGGCCGACGCCCTCGCCGGTCCGGACCTCAGCGAGGAGGAGCACGAGGTCGTCCTCACCGAGGAGCGCGTCGTGACCGCGAAGGAGACCGTCCCCGTCGAGCGCGTCAGCCTCGGCACCGAGACCGTCACCGAGCAGCAGACGGTGAACGAGGACGTCGCGCACGAGGAGATCGAGCTCGTCGAGCCCGGCACCGACGGCACGACGACGACCGACACCTCGGCCGTCGACCGTGACGCCCGCTCCTAGGCACTGACCGCGGGCGACCGGACCGGCACCCTCCGGCCGGTCGCCCGCCTCCCTGCACGCTGCACCACCCGTTCGCTGCACCCGCACGCGACGCCCCGCGCCATGCGCCCTGCGCCCGAGAGGCCACCCCCATGAACTTCCCCGCTGCCCTGCAGAACGGACTCGCCGCGGTCATCGCGTTCGTCCCGCTCGCACTCCTGTTCCTGCTCATCCTCGTCGTCGGCCTGATCGTCGCGAAGCTCATCGAGAAGGGCCTGTCGCGCCTGCTGACGAAGGTCGGCTTCGACCGCGCCGTCGAGCGCGGCGGCATCAAGAAGGCACTCGCGAACTCCAAGCTCGACGCCTCCGACATCGTGTCGAAGATCATCTACTACACGCTGGTGCTGTTCGTGCTCCAGTTCGCGTTCGGTGTCTTCGGACGGAACCCGGTCAGTGACCTGCTCGCGGGCATCATCGGCTTCCTGCCGAAGATCATCGTCGCGATCATCATCATCGTGATCGCCGCCGCGATCGCCGCCGGCGTGAAGGGCCTGATCCAGAACACCCTCGGCGGCCTGTCCTACGGCAAGGTCCTCGCCAACGTGGCCGCCGTGTTCATCCTGTTCCTCGGGGCCACCGCCGCGCTGAACCAGGTCGGCATCGCCACGACGGTCACGACCCCGATCCTCATCGCGGTCCTCGCGATCATCGCCGGCGTCGTCATCGTCGGTGCCGGTGGCGGGCTCATCAAGCCGATGCAGCAGCGCTGGGAGTCCATCCTGACGAAGGCCGAGGCCGAGGCGCCGAAGATCCAGCAGCACGCGCAGAACGCGCCGTCCGTCGCCGAGCAGGCCAAGCAGGCTGCTGCCACGGCCAAGCAGGCCAGTCAGTCGTCGACCAGCAGCGCCCACCGCGCCCGCTGACCAGCACACTCGTGCCACGGCCCCGCTCCCACGAGCGGGGCCGTCGCGCGTCCCCGCACCACCCCGCCGCGCATCGGAGCAACCATGACCGACCACCACGTCCCGCAGCCCGCCCCCGGTGACGACGACCAGGAGGCCACCGTGGTCCGCCACGAGGAACGCCTCCTCGTCGGCACCGAGGTGCACGCCACCGAGCGGGTCCGGCTCGAACGCTTCATCGTCACCGAGCAGCGGACGATCACCGTCGACGTCCGCCGCGAGGAGGTCCGGCTCGTCCGCGAACCCCTCGCCGACGGTCCCGCCCTGCCCGCGGACAGCCCGGCGCCGGCCCGGGAACCGGTCGTGGTGGTCCTGCACGAGGAGCAGGTCGTCGTGTCCAAGCGGATCGTGCCGGTCGAGCGCGTGACGCTCACGGTCCACACCGTCACCGAGGACCACCCGGTCGACGCGGTGCTCCGGCACGAGGAGGTCACCGTCGACGAGGACAGCACGCGGGACCCCGACACGCGCCGCTGAGCCAGCGACGCCCGGCACCAGCGACCGGCCGTCAGGCCGAACGACGCGGCAGACCGGTCAGGCCGTCAGCGCCTCCGTGTCGGACGCGGCCTCCGAGCCTCCGAGCCTCCGTCCTGGGTGTGGTCGAGGCGACCACGAGTCTGGGTGGGCGTCTCGCCGTACCGCTGGCGGTAGGCCGCCGCGAACCGACCCTGGTTCGAGAACCCCCACTTCAGCGCGATCTGCCCGATCGACGTGTGGCCGTCGACCAGGAGCTCCGCGTGGGCCGCGGTGAGCCGCGCGTCACGCACGTACTCCATCGGCGTCAGGTCGAGTGCGCGGCGGAACGCGAGCTGGAGCGCACGCGGCGAGGTGCCGGCAGCCGCGGCGATGTCGACGGCCGTGACGTGCTGGAGCAGGTTGGCCCGGATGAACGTGACGGCCCGGCCGACCGTGCGCGGTGCCTCGTGCTCGTCGACGTCGCGCCGGAGGCCGGCGGGGACGACCTTCGCCGCGGACTCCAGGTACCGCGTGGCGATCCTCCGGACGTCGTCCGAGCTGCCGACGGGGTGGCTGTCGAGGATGAACCGGACGTGGGCCGTGACGTGTGCCCAGTACTGCGTCAGGACGACGGCCTCGGTCGGACGGGATTCGGGATCGCGCTCTGTGGGGATGCTGTCGCCTCTACGCACCAGGGGGAGAGGCGCCGCGGAGATGCGTGAAGGCGGGACCAGCAACGACGTTGCCTGCGCAGCGTACCTCCTTCGCCTGCGCGCGATGCGGCGTTGAACGATCCGTCGCCCTGTCTCGTCGTCCGGGTATGGGACTCCGAACTCGCACCAAGGTCATCATCGGCATCACCACCGGCGTCGTCGTGGTCGGCGCCGCCGCCCTGATCGGCGGCCCGCTCATCTACGCGAACGTCGTCAACGGCCAGGCGGCCGCCGCCCCGAGCCTCGCACCGAGCTCGTCCGCCACCCTCGACGCCTCCGACGCGGACGGCACCTGGACCAGCCGCGACACGTCGTACGCCGGCTACCGGGTGCACGAGGTCCTGCAGGGCCAGGATGTCGACGTGGTCGGACGGACGAAGCAGGTGGAGGCGGACGCCACGGTCGACCGCGGGCAGCTCCGGAAGGCCACCGTGACCGTCCAGGTGGCGAAGATCAGCACGCCCGAGGCAGCCCGCGACGCCTACTTCCGTTCGAAGGCCCTCGAGACGGACCAGTTCCCGACCGCCACCTTCACGGTGACGAAGCCGGTCGACGTGTCGCAGGCGCTCGCCGGGACGACGCAGGACGTCTCCCTGACCGGGACGATGGACCTGCACGGGGTCGAGAAGCCGGTGACCGCCGACGCCCAGGTCGCCGTCGGCGAGGACGGCACCGTGCAGGTCGCGGGGTCCGTGCCGGTCACCTTCGCCGACTACGGCGTGACGGCTCCCTCGCTCGGCTTCGTGACCGTGGACGGGAAGGGCTCCGTGGAGTTCTCCCTCGACCTGGCACGGTGACCGTGGCGAGCCGGTCCGCGGACGAACTGCTCGTGACGCTCCACCGTGAGCACGGCGACGCGCTCACCCGGTACGTCCGGCACCTGACGCGGGACGGCTCGACCGTCGACGACGTCGTCCAGGAGACGATGGTGCGCGCCTGGCAGCGCCCGGCCGTGCTCGAACGATCGCCGGACAGCGTCCGCGCGTGGCTGTTCACCGTGGCGCGGAACCTGGTCGTCGACGACGCCCGCTCCGCCAGGAACCGGCGGGAGCACGGCAGCGACGACCCCGTGGACCGCGTCGAGGCCGACCGCACCGACGCCGTCCTCGACCGCATCGTGGTCGCCGACGCGCTCACGACCCTGTCGCCGGAACACCAGCGGGTCGTGGTCGACGCCTACTGGCTCGGCCACACCGTCCCGGAGATCGCCAGGCGGAACGACATCCCCGAGGGCACCGCGAAGTCGCGCCTGCACTACGGGCTCCGGGCCCTCCGGCTCGCACTGCAGGAACGAGGCGTGACCCGATGAACGAGGACCGGTACACCGAGTGGGACGCCGCGTACGTGCTCGGCGCGCTGCCGCAGGACGAGCGGCTCGAGTACGAACGGCACCTCGCCACGTGCGACCGCTGTGCGGACGCCGTCGCCGAGCTCGCCGGGTTGCCCGGACTGCTCGGGAAGCTCCCCGCTGACCAAGCGGTCGAGATCGCGGACACGGACTGGAGGCTCGTCCCGGCCTCCGAGAGCACCCTCGCCGCCGTCGCGCACCGCGTCCGCCACCGTCGGCGTCGTCGTCGGGTGTGGGTCGCCGCCACGGCCTGCCTCGCCGTCGTGGTCGCCGTGCTGGGGGTCTCGCCGTCGGGACCGCGGCCGACCGGGGCTCCGTGCAGGCCGGCCCGACCACGACCACGACCGCCGGTCCCGGGGCCGACCGGTACGCGATGTCGGGTCGACAGGGCTTCACGGTGGACCTCGCCGTGCAGGACGCCTCGTGGGGCACCCGCTTCGACTGGGGCTGCTCCTACGGCGGCAAGGACTGGGCCGCTGACGGGTCGGTGATGTACGACCTCGTGGTGGTCCGGACGGACGGCAGGACGCAGACGGTCGGCACGTGGACGGCAGCGGGGGAGGACGCCAGCGGTCTGGCCGCGACGACCGACATCCAGCGCGCCGACATCTCCGGCGTCCAGGTCCGCCTGCACGACGGCGGCCTCACGCTCGCCAGCGTCGACCTCTGACCCGCCGACCCCCTACGGACGGGAGGCTCCCTGCCAGCTGGCAGGGAGCCTCCCGTTCGTCCGTGGCGCCGCTCGACGCCGCGCCGCCGGACGTGTCGCGACCGCCGGGCCGGTGTCGTGCCTCCATCGATGCGCGCGCATCGGGCGACACGCTCCGGAGGGGCGCGCGGCGCATCCGCACTGCGCCTGTCGCTTCCACCGGAGGCAGCAGGCGCCTTCCTGTCCGCCGGTCACGGGCGCCGGCGCCGTGCTGCCGGTCGGGTTGCGACCGCCGGGTCAGTGTCGTGCCTCCATCGATGCGCGCGCATCGGGCGACACGCTGCCGAGGGGCGCGCGGCGCATCCGCACGGCCCGTGTCGCTTCCGCCGGTGCGGGCGGGACGGCGGCGGACTCGGCGACCGGACGATCGACGGGAGGCTCGGTGCCAGCTGGCACCGAGCCTCCCGTCCGGCTGGGGTGCTGACTAGGCGACGGAGGACGCGCGCACGTCCGCCAGCGTCGGGTAGTCGGTGTAGCCCTCGGCGCCCTGGCCGTAGAAGAGCTCCGGGCGGGGCTCGTTGAGCTCCGTGTCCTGCTCCCAGCGGTACGCGAGGTCCGGGTTCGCGATGGCGGCACGGCCGACGGCCACCGCGTCCGCCTGGTCGGTGTCGACCAGCACGACGGCCTCGTCACGCGTGGTGAGCGAGGAGAAGCCCGAGTTCACGATGAACGGCGCGCCCGCGGTGCGACGGACGTGCTGCACGAGGTCGCCCGTCGGGTCGGCGTGCAGGACGTCGATGAAGGCGAGTCCGAGCGGCGCGAGGCCCTCGGCGATCGCGGTGTAGACGGCGCGGGTCTCGACGGCGTCGTCCTCGAGGACGCCCTGGATGCCGTGCTCCGGCGACAGGCGGATGCCCGTGCGGTCGGCGCCGACGGCCTCGGCGACGGCCGTGGCGACCTCGATCGCGAAGCGGGCACGGTTCTCAGGGGAACCGCCGTACTGGTCGGTGCGGGTGTTCGACACCGGGGACATGAACTCGTGGACCAGGTAGCCGTTGGCGCCGTGGACCTCGACGCCGTCGAGCCCGGCGGCGATGGCGTTGCGAGCGGACTGCGCGAACTGCTGGACGACCTCGGCGACCTCGTCGGTGGTCAGCTCGTGGGGGACCGGCATGTCGGCCTTGGACCCGTCGGCGAGGTGCGTCTGACCGGGGGCGGCGACGGCGCTCGGGCCGACGATGCGCGGGGTCTGCGAGATGTCGGGGTGCGAGACACGACCACCGTGCATGAGCTGCATCACGATGGTGCCGCCCTCGGCGTGCACGGCGTCGGCCACGCGGCGCCAGCCGGCGATCTGCTCGTCGGTCTCGATGCCGGGCTGGCCGGGGTAGGAGCGGCCTTCCTGCACGGGCCAGGTGCCCTCGGTGATGATCATGCCGAGGCCGGCGCGCTGACGGTAGTGCTCGACCAGCAGGTCGTTCGGGATGCCGTGCTCGCCGGCACGGGTGCGCGTGAGCGGGGCCATGACGATGCGGTTCGACAGGCGCATGGCGCCGAAGGAGGTGGGTTCGAAGAGCTTCACGTGCGGGTCAACGCGCTGTTGCCGTGTGCAATTCCACAGCTCGTGCCGCTCGGAGGTTCTTCTCAGTCGCGGGGGCCGGACGGCGTCCGTCGCGCGAGCCGGGGCGTCGGTCGGCGTCAGTCGCGGGGCGTCGGTCGGCGTCAGTCGCGGGGGCAGACGAGCGTGGAGGATCGGACCTGGCCCTCGGGACGGATCACCTGGTGTCGCGACAGGGGCTTGTGGCAGATGGGGCATCCGCGGTCGACGGAGCGGTCGTCGACACCCTCGTCGTGCCCCGCGCCGATCTGCGACGGTCCCATCTTCTCGATGAGCGTCGTGTTCCACCGCTGGTACCACCCGCTGAAGCGTCCCATGGTCCTGCCTTTCGTTCGTCCACTCATCATTGTTGCACGAACGATCTAGACCGTGTCGACGACGTCGAGCAGGGCGGTGAGTTCGTCCTTGAGGGCCTCGAGTCGGGCGACCGGCCACCCGAGTCGGTCGGCTACCGCGACGGGCACGGCTCGGGCGCGCTCGCGGAGGGCTCGTCCGGCCGTGGTCAGCGACACCTCGAGCTGCCGTTCGTCGGCGGCGCTGCGGGTGCGGCGCAGGTACCCCGCGGCCTCGAGGCGCTTCAGCAGCGGGCTCAACGTCGCCGAGTCGAGGTGGAGCTCGTCCGCGATGGCGCGCACGGAGCGGGGGTCCTGCTCCCACAGGGCCAGCATCACGAGGTACTGCGGGTGTGTCAGACCGAGCGGGTCGAGCAGGTCGCGGTAGAGCCCGATCACGCTGCGGCTCGTGGCGGCGAGTGCGAAGCACAGCTGCCGGTCGAGGGTGAGGGGGTCGAGCTCGGTGGAGGCCATGCACCGAGGATACCGTTCGTGCGCGAAGGACCTGCGGCACGGGGTCCGCGCGCGTCCGCCTGCCTCGACCACGTGAGATCGCAGTCCGTGTCGCCTCCGGAACGGGGGAGGCGACACGGACTGCGATCTCGGGGTGGGAGGGTGCTACTCCGCGCGGTGGGCGGGCACGTGGCCCGAGTCGTGCGGGTTGGCGTCCGGCTCCACCGGCAGCGCGTGGGTGCCCGTGTGCGTGGACTCCTGGGCGCTGCGTCCGTCACCCGGGTGCGACCGCTCGAGCTTGGCGCCCTCGACGTCGACGTCCGGCACGATGCGGTCGAGCCACTTCGGGAACCACCAGGCGCTCCTGCCGAGCAGGTGCATCGCGGCCGGGATGAGCAGCATGCGGACGACGAACGCGTCGACCAGCACACCGAACGCCAGACCGAACCCGATCGGCTTGATCGTGGAGGAGTCCGAGAAGATGAACCCGGCGAACACGGAGATCATGATGATCGCCGCTGCCGTGACCACCGCTCGACCGGCGTGCAGACCGCGCTGGACCGCCACCTTCGCGCTCGCACCGTGGGCGTACGCCTCGCGCATGCCCGACACCAGGAACAGCTGGTAGTCCATCGCCAGGCCGAACAGGATGCCGATCTCGATGATGGGCAGGAAGCTCAGGATCGGCGCGGGGTCGTGCACGCCGAAGACGCTGCCGAGCCACCCCCACTGGTAGATCGCCGTCAGGCCACCGAAGGCCGCGAGCACGGACAGGATGAAGCCCGCCGTGGCCGTGATCGGGACCAGGAAGGAGCGGAACACGACGATCAGGATGATGAGCGACAGTCCGACCACCACCGCCAGGTAGAGCGGCAGCACGTTCGAGAGCTTCTCGGAGACGTCGATGTTCGCGGACGCGTTGCCCGCGACGCCGAGCGTGGCCTTCCCGTCGTCGACCGTCACGTTCTGCGTCCGGAGGTCCTTGACGAGGTCCTCGGTCGAGATGCTGTCCGGTCCGCCGTTCGGCTTCACCTGGAACGCGATGATGTCGCGGGCCTTCGAGGCGCCGATCGGCAGCACGGCGTCGACGTCGTCGTTCTTCGCGATCGCCTGGCCGATGGTGACCTCGGTCGCGGTGACGTCGTCCGCGCTGACCGCCTTCGGCAGGGTGGCCACGACGAGCAGCGGGCCGTTCTGCCCGGCGCCGAACTCCTTGCTCAGCGTCTTGTACGCCTTGTACTGGCTGGAGTCGACGGCCTCCGACGAGCCCGACGGCAGTCCGAGGCGCATCTGCGTCGCGGGCAGCGCGATCGTGCCGAGCACGGCGACGCCGGCGACGAGCGTGATGACCGCGCGCCAGGTCGACATGGGCTTGTTCGGGACGCGGGTCGAACCGGTGTTGCCGATCCGGGTCCGTTCCTTCCCCCGGAGGATCCGCATGCCGATGATCGACAGCAGCGCCGGGGTGAAGGACGTGGCGATGAGGATGGCGAAGAACACCGCGACGGCGCCCACCGTGCCCATCAGGCCGAGGAAGGGGATGCCGGTGATGTTGAGCGCCAGCAGGGCCACGATGACCGTGGCGCCGGCGAACACGACGGCGTTGCCGGACGTGCCGTTGGCGAGCCCGATGGACTCGTGCACGCCCATGCCCTGCTTCAGCTGGGTGCGGTGGCGGTTCAGGATGAACAGCGAGTAGTCGATGCCGACCGCCAGGCCGAGCATCACCCCCAGCACCGGCGTGACCGAGATGAACTCGACGAGGCTGGAGAACGACAGGGCCGCGAGCGACGCCACCCCGATGCCGAGCACGGCGCTGACGAGCGGCACCGCGGCACCGACGAGCGTCCGGAGCATCAGGAACAGCACGATCGCGGCGACGATCACACCGGCGATCTCACCCGGGCCGAGGATCGACGGGACGCCCTGGGCGATGTCGTTCGACACGTACACGCGGACGCCGTCGATCTTCGCCGCCTCGGCCTTGTCGGAGATCGCGGTCTTGGTGCTCTGCGGGACCTCGTACGTCGACTTGGTGAACTGCACGGTGCCGATCGCGGCGCTGCCGTTCGAGGAGACGAAGCGGATGTCCTTCGACAGGTCGAGCAGGTCGGACCCCTGCTCCAGCTCCTTCGCGTTGTCGTCGAGCTTGGTGGTGTTCTCGTCGATCTTCTGCTGCGCCTCGGTGAGCTGCTGCTCACCGGACGTGAGCTGGGCCTGCTGGGCGTCGATCTGCGCCTGGGCCTGCGCCAGCTGCGCCTGCGCTGCCTGAGCCTGCGCTGCCTGGGCCTGTGCCGCTGCGCCGGAGGCTGCTGCGCCGGTCGCCGCTGCACCGGAGGCCGACGCTGCGGAGAGCTGCTGCTTCTGGGCGTCGAGCTTCGCCTGGGCGTCGGCGATCTGCTGCTTGCCGGACTCGAGCTGGGCCTTCTGGGCGTCGAGCTGCGCCTGGCCGTCCGTGATCTGCTGGCGGCCGTCGCTGATCTGCTTGCGGCCGTCGACGATCTTCTGGCGCTGGTCGTCGAGCCGGTCCTGCGTGCTGAACCCCGAGGTCGCACCCTTGACGCCGTTGAGGTCCTCGAGATCCGTGAGGAAGTCGTCGACCCCGCTCTTCTGCGCGCTGGTGAAGGCCTTGCCGTCGGTCGTCTCGAAGACGATCGTGCCGTTCCCGCCGTTGGCACTCGGGAACTTGTCCGCGAGCTGGTCCTGCACCTGGCTGGTCTTGGTGTTCGGGATCGTGATCGACGAGGAGATCGTCCCCGCGAACAGGGCGTAGGTGCCGCCCGTGATCCCCAGGATGACGATCCAGGCGATGATCACGAGCCAGTGCCGTCGGGCGGCGAATCGTCCGAGGCGGTAGAGCAGACCGGCCATGGGTGCCCCGTTCCTTTCGTAGTGGGTGGTGCGTGCGGAGTGGGGTACGCCGGTGGACCCCTGGTGGTGATGTCAGTGCGCGGGCAGGTACCCGCTGCGGACGCTGTGCACGAGCCGTGCGAGCAGGGCGTCCCAGTCGTCGAGGGCGTCCTGGTCGAGTCGCGGCCCGGTCGTCGTGAGCCAGTGTTCCGCGATGACGACGATGCCGCTCATGAGCGAGTCGACGAGCAGTGCCGCGTCGAGTTCGTCGGCGGCGGGGTGGCGTCGGATGACCTCGACACGGAGGCGGTCAGTCACCCGGGCGAAGGCCGTCTGGGTGAGGATCGCGGCCTTGGCGTCGGTCTCCTCGTCCGGTTCACCGAGGATGGTGGCCATCCGGGCGATGGCGGGCGCCAGGTCGGCGCCGCGGGCCGCGGACTCGAGTTCGTCGAACATCGAGGAGCGGGAGCCGTCTCCGACCGGCGTGTTGGCGATGTCGCCGAGGAACCGGTCGATGATCACCGACAGCACCTCTTCGCAGACCGTGAGCAGGATCTCGTCGAGCGAGGAGAAGTGGTTGAACACCGTGCGCCGGGCGACGTCGGCGCGGGCGGCGAGCTCGTCCACGCTGAACCCACGTCCGCCACGCTCGTCGACGAGGTCACGCGCGGCCTGGAGGATCGCAGCACGGTGCTTCGCCTTGAGGGCAGCACGGCGGTCGATCGACAGGGTCACACAGGCAACACTAGGTGCAACGATGCACTCAGTGCACCGAAGCGGAGCGGACGCTCAGTCTTGTCCCCCGCAGCCGGTGGAAGACTGGCGGGACGGCCATCGTCACCGGCCGACCGACCCGTACGAAGGAGTACCGATGTCCGTCCCCCTGTCCCCGGCCACACTCGACGAGATCGCCGCGGCGGGGGTCGCCGTCCCGACCTACGACCGCACCGGGATCACCGCCGGCATCGTCCACTTCGGCGTCGGCGGGTTCCACCGGGCGCACCAGGCGATGGTCATCGACCGGCTCCTGCAGCGCGGTGAGGCCCGGGAGTACGGCATCTGCGGCGTGGGCGTCCTCGAGCAGGACCGCCGCATGGCCGAGGCGATGCGGACACAGGACGGGCTCTACACGCTCGTCCTCAAGCACCCGGACGGCACCCGCGAAGCCAGGGTCATCGGCAGCATCGTCGACTGCCTGCTCGCCGTGGACGACCCGGACGCCGTCGTCGAGAAGATGGCGTCGCCGGAGACGAAGATCGTCAGCCTGACCATCACCGAGGGCGGGTACAACTTCGACCACGTCACCGGCGCGTTCGTCGAGGACGAGCCCGGCGTGGTCGCGGACGTCGACGGGGACACCCCGCCGCGCACCGTCTTCGGCCTCGTGGTGGCAGCCCTCCGTCGGCGACGCGACCGGGGCCTCGAGCCCTTCACGGTGATGTCGTGCGACAACATCCAGGGCAACGGCCACGTCGCCCGGGCGATGTTCACCGCCTTCGCCCGCCTGCAGGACCCGCGGTTCGCGGAGTGGATGGACGAGCACGTCTCCTTCCCGAACTCGATGGTCGACCGGATCACCCCCGTCACCACCGACGAGGACCGGGCAGCGGTGCGCGACGACCTCGGCATCGAGGACGCCTGGCCCGTCGTCGCCGAGCCCTTCTTCCAGTGGGTGCTCGAGGACGACCACCCCGCCGGGCGCCCGGCGTACGAGGACGTCGACGTGCAGATCGTCGCGGACGTCGAGCCGTACGAGCTGATGAAGCTGCGGCTCCTCAACGCCTCGCACCAGGGCCTGTGCTACTTCGGGTACCTCTCCGGCCATCGCTACGCCCACGAGGCCACCCAGGACCCGGCGATCGCGACGTTCCTCCGGCGGTACATGGACGAGGAGGCCACCCCGACGCTGCAGCCGGTGCCGGGCATCGACCTCGAGGACTACAAGGCGACGCTCATCGAGCGCTTCCAGAACCCTGAGGTCCGCGACACGCTGGCCAGGCTCTGCGCCGAGTCGAGCGACCGGATCCCGAAGTGGCTGCTGCCGGTCGTCCGTGAGAACCTCCGGTCGGGCGGACCTGTCGCCCTGTCGGCCGGGATCGTCGCGTCCTGGGCGCGCTACGCCGAGGGCACCGACGAGTCGGGGGAGCCCATCGAGATCGTCGACCGCCTGGCCGAGTCCCTCAACCGCATCGCCCTGACCCAGCGGGAGGACCCGCTGGCCTTCATCGCGAACCGGCAGGTGTTCGGCGACCTCGTCGACGACGAGCGGTTCGTCGCGGCGTACCGCGACGCCCTCGACGGGCTCGTCCGCGACGGTGCACACGCCACGGTGGAGCGGCTGTCGCGTTCTTGACGCGGGGAGGAGCAGCGCACAGGGTGCGCGGGAGGACGGCGGGATGCGATCGATGACGACGACGTCCGCTGCGGCCGTGGTCCTCGCGGTGGCCCTCGCGCTGGCCGGGTGCAGTGGGACCACAGCGTCCCCGACGGTGTCGCCGACGTCCGGCGCGACGTCCACGACGAGTGCTGCACCCGCGACGCCGACGTCCGTCGCGACCTCGTCGCCCGAGGCCGAGGCCGAGGCCGACCGTGCCTTCCGCACGCTCGAGCGCGACCACGCCGCACGGCTCGGCGTCGTGGCGATCGACACCGGCACCGGCAGGCAGGTCGTCTGGCGTGCGGGGGAGCGGTTCGCCTTCGCCTCGACGAACAAGGTCTTCGTCGCGGCGGCACTGCGCGCACGGTCCTCGGACGCCGACCTCGACACCGTCGTGCACTACGACCGAGCAGATCTGCTGGCCCACGCCCCCGTGACGAGTCAGTCCGTCGACACCGGGATGACCGTGCGGGCGCTCCTGGACGCGATGCTCCGCTCCAGCGACAACACCGCGGCGAACCTGCTCGTGGAGCGCGTCGGTGGGCCGGGCGAGGTGCAGCGGTTCCTGCGTGACCTCGGCGACCGGACGACGAACGTCGACCGCGTGGAGCCCGACCTGAACCAGGCCATCCCGGGTGACCCGCGGGACACCACCACGCCGGCGCAGTTCGCGGCGGACCTGCGGGACGTCCTCTTCGGATCGGCGCTCGATCCGTCCGATCGGAGGATGGTGCACGACGCAATGCTCGGCAACACCACGGGGGACGCGACGATCCGGGCAGGGGTCGATCCCGGCTGGTCGGTCGCGGACAAGACGGGGACGGGTTCGTACGGCGTCCGCAACGACATCGGCGTCGTGACCCCGCCGGGCGGCGCGCCCGTCGTCGTGGTCGTGATGACGAGCAAGGACGAGGCCGACGCGGAGCCGGACGACGCCCTGGTGGCCGCGGCGACCAGGGCGGCGGTCACCGCGGCAGGGTCGCCGCCCAGCGCCCGATGACGTCGTAGGCACGTTCCCGGACGGCCGGCTCGGAGAGCACCACGTCGTGCAGCGCACCGCGCAGCCGTCGGACGGTGACCTCGTCGCCCAGCGACAGTGCGCGCCGTGCGACGGCGTCCACGTTCAGGGCGACGTCGGCGTGGGCCATGCCCTCGTTCCACCGCGGTTGGAGCATGCTCTTGTCGCTCAGCATGACGAGGACGGGGAAGGGCATGCCCAGCCCTCGCTCCACGGTGTGCTGTCCGGCGAAGACCGCTGCCAGCCATCCGGGGTGCAGCGGGAAGCCGCGCTCGGGACGCCAGTGTTGGTCGTAGGTCCAGCTGCCCTCGCCGGTGCTCGAGACCGTCCGGGTGTAGAAGCCCGGGTCCACGGCCGGGATCGGAGCGAGCGGGTTGCGGCGCGCCCCGAGGCGGATGAGCGGCGCCACCAGCGTTCGACCGACCGCGTCGCCCTGGAACTCGAGCCACGGGCTGTTCAGCACCAGGCCGTCGACGAGGTCCTGGTGCCGCGACGCCCAGAGCGCGAGGGTGAGCCCGCCCGTCGAGTGCCCCATCGGCACCAGCCGCCGGCGCGGACCGTGGTGCTCGGCGGCGATGGCATCGAGTGCGGCGCGGATGTTGTCGTCGTACACCCCGAGGTCGTCGGCGCCACCGGGGGTCTGTCCCGGCCGGAGGCTCCTGCCGTACTTCCGGAGGTCGAGGGCGTGGAACCGGGCGCCGAGTCGTTCGACGCGCTCGGCGAGCTCGGTCTGGAAGAAGTAGTCGGACCAGCCGTGCACGTACAGCACGTCGGTGCCCTGGAGCGGCCCGCGCTGGTGCAGCAGATCGGCGGGCGTCCGGCGTCGCCGCACGAGCGTCGCGACGACGGGGCCCTCGGCATCCGCTCCGAGCGGCAGCTCCAGCCGTTCGTACGACGGACCGAGGACGTCCTGGACCCAGCCCGATCGCGTCATGCTCCGTTCCTACAGGAACACCGACCGCCAGGGACACGCTCCACTGAGCAGCGCTCAGCGGTCGCACGTACGCTCGTCGTCATGTCTGACTTCACCGCCGCACAGGCCGCCGTCGTCCGCATCGAGCGCGCCGAGGAGGGACGCTGGGACCTCAGCGTCATCAGCGACAGCGGCGTCCGCATGGGGCACGGCGAGTACCTCTTCGAGGCCGACCAGGACGACGCGCAGAGCGAGATCGCCGCGGCCGCCGAGTTCGTGCGCGGCTACGGGTTCCGCTTCGAGTCCGACGCGGTCGTCGGGGACGGCCCGGACGCCTTCTGGGCACCCCTGCTGCCGCTCGACGCCTGACCCCCGCGGAGCAGCCGGGACCACCGGCAGCGCTCTAGGACACTTCCCGGCTGTCCTCGAGCCACCCGGCGAGTTCCGTCATCGCCGCTGCCTGCGACGCGTAGTCGAGCCCCGGCACCGGCCAGCTGTGCACCTGCCCGGCGACGAGCGCCGGATCGTCGGCGAAGGTCGGCTGCGCCAGGAGTTCCCGCACCTGGTACCCCTCCGGGGAGAGCAGGATCACGTCACCCTCGACCTTGCCCGCGTTGGCCCAGCTGGAGACGCCCCAGTAGAAGCCCGTCGAGCCAGGGTCGACGAGGTCCACGCCGAGGCTGTCGTAGAGCTGCAGGGTCGGCTCGTCGGCGGGACGGGTGACGTACACGCCGTCAGCGTCGGCGTACATCGACACCACCCGGAGGTCACGGCCGTCGGCGGCGTCCGACAGCGCTGCACGCGCGGTGTCGAACGCGCGCTCGGCGGTGTCGACGGTCGTCCGGGCAGCGCCGAGTGCCTCCGCCAACCGGGTGACCTGTCGGACGGCGTCGAGGCCCTTCCCGCCCCACTCGACGCGGAGGACGGGCGCGATCTTCCCGATCTGCTCCTGCCGGGAGCGGCTCGCGAACCCGGTGCCGAGGGCGTCGGCGTCCACGGACCCGTCCGTCGGGTAGACCGACGTCACGACGAGGTCCGGCTCGAGGTCTCCGAGCCGGTTCAGGTCCACGTCGCCGTCGTCCGTCCCGACCTCGGTGATGCCGGTGGTGTCGAGATCGTCGAACCGGGCATCCTCCGACAGGGGGACCTGCCCGAAGGTCCCGACCGGGTGCAGGCCGTACTGCAGGAAGGAGACGGCGAGGTCGTCCACCACGACGATGCGCTCAGGCCGGTGGTCGAGCTTGATCGTGGTGCCGGTCGCGTCCTCGAACGACCAGGCGTCAGCGGCCGGGCGGGGGCGGGCGTCCGCGCTGCTCGTGGGTCCGGTGACCGTGGTCCCGCCCGTGCAGCCCGTGAGCAGGAGGACTCCGACGACGACGGCCGTCAACAGGCCGGCGCGACGGGTGCCGGATCGGGGGAGCTCCACGGCAGGAGAGCGTATCCGACACTCCGCGCGCGACCGCGACGACGCCCGACCCCCGGTGACCCCGAGGCGGAGCTCGTGCCAGGGTGGTGGCATGGGGACGGCACGGGGGACGGCGACGATCGGCACGCTCATGGCAGCGGTGCTGCTGATGACCGGGTGTGCGCAGGACATGGACGACTCGGCGCCGCCCGGACCAGCGGCGTCCCGGGCCACACCGACCCGCATCCCCACCCCGACGGCGACCCCCACCCCGACGGCGACGACCCCGGCGATCGCGCGGGCGCTGCCGGACACGGTCGACGCGGGCACGGTGGCCGCCGGTGTCTCGGCGACGGCGTCGGCGACCGGCCCGTCGAACGTGGCGTTCCACACCGAGGGGCAGTTCGCCGTCGTGATCGAGCTGGACTGCTCGGCCTGCACCGGCACCGCGACGGTCACCGCACCGGGGCGGATGTCCCCGTTCGGCCGTGCCACCGCACCCCTGACCGGCTCGTTCCTGACGGCGGTCTTCCGGGACGACGCCCCGGACCAGACGGTGATCGTCGACGCGCAGGGCCCGTGGTCGGTCACGATGCGCAGCTGGAACGACCTGCCCACCGTCGCGGGAGCGCAGTCGGGCACGGGCCCGGCGGTGCTGTTCTTCCAGGACGACGTGCCGCACGTGGCCGTCGACTTCCGGCCGGCCGGCGCCGAGGACTCCTTCAACGCACGGGCCTTCACCACGTCGGACGACACACAGGTCTTCGGGGACAGCGGGGCCTTCGCGAAGCAGTTCGACGTCGACCTGCCCGGCGTCGTGGCGATCCAGACGAACGGCACGTGGACGGTCACACCCGTTCCCTGACCCGGACGCCGTGGTCGTTCCTTCCCACGTCGCTCGCGATGGGATGGCGTCCCGCGCGTTGCAGGTCAGGACACCCGACCCGCTACGCGCGATTCACCGTGCTGAGCGCGATCCCACTCGCCACGCGCGGATCCACTCGCCACGCGGACGACCGACCCACCGAGGGGTGCAGACCGCACCACGGACGGACGGGAGGCCCGGTGCCAGCTGGCACCGGACCTCCCGTCCGTCGTGTGGTCGCGTCAGCCCTTCAGGCCGGAACCGGTCACGCCCTCCACGATCTGCCGCTGGAAGATCAGGTAGAGGATGATCAGCGGCAGCGCCGCGAGCAGCGCACCCGCCTGGATGTCGGCGTAACGCTGACCGAAGCTGCCCTGGACCGTGGCGAGCCCGACCGGGATCGTCATGAGGTCCGGGTTCGACAGCACGAACAGCGGCAGCAGCAGGTTGTTCCACACCCCGACGAAGGTCAGGATCGTGACGGCCGCGATCACCGGACGCGACAGCGGCAGGATGACCGACCAGTAGACCTTCCAGATGCCGGCGCCGTCGATGCGGGCCGCCTCCTCGAGCTCACGGGGGATGCCGTCGAAGAACTGCTTGAAGATGAACACCGCGATCACGGCGGGCACCTGCGGGAAGATGACCGACCAGTAGGTGTTCAGCAGGCCGACGGCGTTGAGCTCCTGGAAGATCGGGATGATCAGGACCTGGGTCGGGATCATGATGCCCAGGATGATGAGCAGGAACGCGACGTTCCGGCCGCGGAACACCAGGCGGGACAGCGCGAACGCCGCCATCGAGGCGAACAGCACGGTCAGCACCGCGGTGACGATGCTCGTGATGGCGCTGGCGAGGTACCAGTTCCAGATGTCGCCGGCCTGGAACAGTGCCGCGTAGGAGTGCAGCGTCGGGTTCCAGTTCGACAGGATCGAGTTGGCGCCGAGCGCCGCGACGCCGTTGTCGGACAGCGAGGTCTTCAGGGCGAAGACGCTCGGGATGAGCCAGATGATCGCGAAGACCGTCAGGATGATGCCCGACGCGATCGTGAAGCCGCGGCCGCTGACGCCGATCTTGGCGGCACTCGTGGGTGCGGCCGACGAGACGCCGGACCGGAACTTCGGCCGGTCGGTGGTGATGCTCTCGGTGGTGGTCATCTCAGGCTCCGATCTCACGCTTGGCGGCCACGCGCTCGATGACCTGCCGGATGACGGCGATCGCGACGATCACGATGAACAGGAGGACGGACGCGGCCGAGGCGGCACCCAACCGGTTGTCGGTGAAGCCGACGCCGGTGATGAGCTGCAGCGAGACCTGGGTCGAGATGCCCGGTCCGCCGTTCGTCATCAGGTAGACCTGGTCGAAGATCTTCAGGCTGGCGATGATCTGCAGCAGGATGACCAGGGTCGTCGTGCGGCCGAGCAGCGGCAGCGTGATCGACTTGATCTGCTGCCAGTTCGACGCACCGTCGACCGCGGCCGCTTCGTACAGCTCGCGGGGGATCTCCTGCAGGCCGGCCAGGTACAGCACGAAGTTGAAGCCGAGGGTCCACCACACGGTGGCGATGGCGACGCCGATCATGGCCGTGTTCGGGCTCGCCAGCATGCCGGCGCCGGGGGTCAGCCCGAGCAGCGACTGCGCGCTCGCCCAGAGGCCGGTGCTCGGCGTGAAGATGAACACCCAGATCAGCGAGATCGTCGCCGACGGCAGGATGAACGGCAGGAAGAACGCCAGGCGGAAGAACCACTGGCCCTTGTTCATCCGGTTCGTCAGCACGGCGAACACGAACGCCAGGATCACCAGCGGCGGGGTCGTGTAGAGCGTGAACTGCAGCGTGTGCCAGAGCGAGGACCAGAAGTCGTCGCGTCCGAGCATCTCCGCGTAGTTCGCGAACCCGGCGAAGGTGCCGAGGCCGGTGCGCACCGTCGAGGTGTTGAAGAAGCTCGTGACGATCATCCAGATCGTCGGACCGAGCAGGAAGGCGATGTAGAACAGGCCGAAGGGGGCCAGGAACAGCCAACCGCTGCGGCCCTGGCCGCGGGTCAGGCTGGTGCGGTAGGTGCGCAGCTTGCGGGGCGCGCTCGCCGCGTCCGTGGGCCGGTCGAGGACAGGTGCTGTGGTCACGTCATCGTGCCTTTCGCAGGGTGTTCACGGCGTTCGTGGTGGTCGTCGGGCCGATCACAGCGGGCTCGGCGTGTTGAGGTAGGTCGACAGCTGGGACTTGATCGCGCTCATGGCAGCGGCGGGGGAGCTGCTGCCCTGCTGGACGAGCGCGAGCTGGGCGCCGACGGTGTTCTCGAAGGTGGAGCCGGACCCGCCGTACCAGGCGGCGTCGTCGAACACGGCGGACTCGGCGGCCGAGGCGTAGTTCGACTGGGGCGTCAGCTTCTTGTACGCGGAGCTGTCGAACGTCGGCATGTACGCCGGGACGTGCCCGCCCTGCGCCCACGTGAGGCTCTGCTCGAGCATCTGCTTGATGAAGAGCATCGCGGCCTTCTTCTGCTCCGGCGTGCGGTCCTTCCGCGGCAGGATGAAGGTGTGCGAGTCGGCCTGGGTCGCCGGCTTGTCGAAGAGCTGCGGGATCGGTGCCATGCCGAACTTCAGCCCCTTGATCGACTGCGCGGTGCTGATCTCCCACTCGCCCTGCATGAAGAAGCCGGCCTTGCCGGTGAACATCAGCGTCTGCGCGGTGGCGTAGTCGAGGCCCTTGTTGAGCCAGCCGCTCTTGACCCACTTCTGGGTCATCTCGGTGACCTTCGAGTAGGCGTCCTCGTTCACCGTGAGCTTCGCGCCGCCGTCGCTGATGAACGGGGTGGCACCCTGGATCTGGTTGTACATCGTCCAGAAGAAACGCCACGGGGTGGCGATCTCGCTGACGTTCGCCACGTTCAGGGCCGTGCCACCCGTGACCTTCGAGACGGCGGCGAGGGCGCTCTCGAAGGCGTCGATGCCGGTCAGGTCCTTGAGGTTGCCGTCGCCGTCGATCAGACCGGCCTTCTGGCAGACGTCGACGTTGTAGAACAGCACGAAGGGGTGCGTGTCGAGCGGGACACAGATGTTCTTGCCGTCGGTCTTCTGCGCGGTCCAGGCCTTCTGGTTGAAGTCGCTGGCGCTGAGCCCGACACCGGCCAGGTCGTCGGCTGTGATCGGGTCGAGCAGGTCGCCGTCCCAGAGCGGCTTCGCCCGGGTCAGGTGAGCGATCGCGACGTCCGGCGGCTTGTTCCCGACGGTGGCGAGTGTGACCTTGGAGTAGTACGGGTTGCCCCAGGCGAACGTCGTCGCCTGCAGGGAGCTGGAGCCGCCGTGCTGCTTGGCGTAGCCGGCTTCCATCTCCTGCATGCGGAGACCGTCGCCACCGCCGAAGAGGTTCCAGAAGACGAGCGTCTCCGGGTTGAGCGCACTGCCGGCGAGGCCAGCGGAGAGCGGGCTCGAGCACGCGGCGAGGGGGAGGACGGTCGCGGCCGCCGCTCCGGCAGCCAGGAGGCTCCGCCGGGTGAAACCGGCGCCCCGTGACTGCGAGACGGGTGGTACGGGTCGGATCGGCATGGCATCACTCCATCGTGGGCCGGGCTGCGGAACACGTGGGTCAGTGCTCCGTGAGCGCTCACATTAGCCCCGCTGTCCGCGGCGCGCCACCCCTTTCGTCACGACATGGATACCGGTAGCGTTACGGAACAGGTGAGCGCTCACTCTCCGGAACTGACGGGGACCGAGCGCCGCCGACCGCACCGGGTGCAGTGCGCCCGGAGCCCACGAGCCAGCAGATGATCGAAGGAGATCCATGCCCCGCACACACCTCGTCCTCGACGCCGCGTTCACCGTGGGGCCGGTGCGCCGCCGCATCTTCGGTGGGTTCGTCGAGCACCTCGGTCGCCACGTCTACGACGGCATCCACGAGCCCGCCCACGAGAGCGCCGACGAGCACGGCTTCCGCAAGGACGTCATCGAGCTCGTCAAGGAGCTCGGCGTCACCACCATCCGCTACCCCGGCGGCAACTTCGTCTCCGGCTACAAGTGGGAGGACGGCGTCGGCCCGGTCGACCAGCGTCCCCGCCGCCTCGACCTCGCGTGGCACTCCACCGAGACGAACGAGGTCGGCCTGCACGAGTTCCAGCAGTGGCTCGACTCGGTCGGCTCCGAGATGATGCTCGCCGTGAACCTCGGCACCCGCGGCACCGACGCCGCCATCGAGCTGCTCGAGTACGCGAACATCCGCAGCGGCACCGCGCTCGCCGACCAGCGTCGTGCGAACGGCCGCGAGGAGCCCTTCGGCATCACCATGTGGTGCCTCGGCAACGAGATGGACGGCCCCTGGCAGCTCGGCCACAAGAACGCCGACGACTACGGCAAGCTCGCGGCGATGACCGCCAAGGGCATGCGGCAGATCCAGCCCGACCTGGAGCTCGTCATCTGTGGGTCCTCCGGGGCGTCGATGCCGACGTTCGGGGAGTGGGAGCGCACGGTCCTCGAGCACGCCTACGACGACGTCGACTACATCTCGGCCCACGCCTACTACGAAGAGGGCACGGACATGCCGACCTTCCTGGCGTCCGGCGTCAACATGGACCGCTTCATCGACACGGTCACCACCGCGGCCGACCACGTCAAGGCGCACAAGAAGTCCGACAAGCGCATCGACATCTCGTTCGACGAGTGGAACGTCTGGTCGATCTCGAAGTGGAACGAGCAGCAGAAGGAGTTCACGCTCGACGAGTGGCCCGTCGCCCCGCGTCTGCTCGAGGACATCTACACGGTGGCGGACGCCGTCGTCGTCGGTGGCCTGCTCATCTCGCTGCTGCGCCACGCGGACCGCGTCGCGTCGGCCTCGATCGCGCAGCTCGTCAACGTGATCGGCCCGATCATGACCGAGCCCGGTGGCGAGGCCTGGCGCCAGACCACCTTCTTCCCGTTCTCGCTGACCTCGCGGCTCGCCCACGGCACCTCGCTGCAGGTCATCGCGTCCGGTGACACGGTCGACGGTGGCACGTACGGCGAGGTCCCGGTCGTGGACTCCGCCGCCACGATCGAGGACGGCAAGGCCGCCGTGTTCCTGGTCAACCGCCACCCCTCGGAGAGCACGACGGTCACCATCGACCTGTCGGGGCTCGACGTCACGGGTGACGTCCACGCCGAGGGCGTCTGGGACGACGACCTGCACGCGGTCAACGACCTGACGAACACGTCGCGCGTCGGCCTCCGCACGAACGAGACGGCTCGCCGCGAGGGCGACACCGTCACGATCGAGCTCCCCCCGGTGAGCTGGACGGCGCTGTCGATCGGCTAGTCCCGGTCGGGGTCGGTCCCTGCTGAGCAGGTCGGAACGCGCGTCGGTGGTCGGATCGTCCGACCCCCGACGCGCGTTTCCGCGTTCCAGCGCAGGCGCGATGGGCCGGAACGCACCACGGGGCGGCCGGGAGGCTCGGTGCCAGGCCGCCATGCCGCCATGCCGCCACGAGCCTCCTGTCCGGCACGCGGCGCGGCCGCCGCGATCTGCCGCCGGTCGATCCGCGCACAGGAGGTCGAATCGGACGGAGGGGGTCGGATCATCCGACCCCCGACGCGCGTTTTCGCGTTCCAGCGCAGGCGCGATGGGCCGGAACGCACCACGGGGCGGCCGGGAGGCTCGGTGCGAGGCCGCCACGAGCCTCCTGTCCGGCACGTGGTCCGTCTCGGTGGGCCGGCTCGCACGGTGCGGAGTCCCTCGCACGGTGCGAGGGTGATCGCCCCGTGCGGGGACACGGGCGCGCACGGGGTGCGCAACCTCGTACCACGCGCCCGCCCCGCCCGCGCGCGCTGCGCTACCGCGGCGGCGCCGCCGTGCTCGCGCGCTCGACCAGGCGCACCGGGACGAGGTCCGTCGTGGCGACGACCGGCGCGCCCTCGATCTGGGCGAGCAGGGTCGAGACCGCGCGACGACCGACCTCGTCGAAGGACTGGTGCACGGTGGTCAGCGGCGGCCAGAACGAGTCGGACTCCGGCGAGTCGTCGAAGCCCACCACGCTGAGGGACTCCGGCACGGTGCGCCCGAGCTCGTGGCAGGCGCGGAGGATCCCGCGGGCGGTCTGGTCGTTCGCGGCGAACACCGCGGTGATCTCCGGGCGCCGGGCGATCTCGAGGCCGGCGCGGTAGCCGGAGGACGTGTTCCAGTCCCCGTGGAACGCCGGCGGGACGACCCGGCCGGCGCGCTCGAGCGTGGTCTGCCACGCCGCCAGTCGTCGCGCCGCCGAGTACGACGACGAGGGCCCGGCGACGTGCCACACGGTGTCGTGGCCCAGGTCGAGCAGGTGCTGCGTGGCGAGCCGGGCGCCGTCGGTCTGGTCGGTGTCGATCGCCGGGTGCTCGGTGGTGCCCGTGGAGTCGACGACGACCATCGGGACGCCGTCGGGCAGGGCCACCTCGGCGGTGTCGATGACGTGGGACTCGATGATGATCACCACGCCGTCGACGGCTTGTTCGTGCAGGCGGGAGAAGGCCGAGCGGACCCCCTCCTCGGTGCGGGAGGCCATCGGCAGCAGCGTGATCGTGAAGTCCGCGGCCCCGGCGGCGTCGGCGATGGCCTCGAGCGTGCGCATGTTGCCGAAGGACGCGAGCGTGAACATGATCACGCCGATCGTCCGGAAGCGCCCGGAGCGCAGTGCCCGCGCAGCCCGGTTCGGGCGGTACCCGAGCGAGGCCATCGCCTGCTGGACGCGCTCGCGGGTGTCGGGACTGACGTTGTCGAAGCCGCGGGCGACCCGCGAGACCGTCTGCATCGAGACGCCGGCGGCGTCGGCGACGGCGGCCATCGACGGGGCGCGACGGCCGGTGGCGGACAGGTCGGTCGTCACGTCGCTCCTTCGTCGGGCGTGGCCGGGACGAACGCCCGGGGGGCAGCCGGACAGGGAGCCGACCGCTCCGAACGGTAACGCATGTTGACGTTGCCATGCTATCGTCGGCTCGTTCGATGTTGACGTCAACATCGACGTCCCCGAACGCAGCAACCGCGTTCCACGCACGCACCAGCCGCGTCCCCGAACGCAGCAGACGAAGGAGTCACATGAGCACGCTCGCAGCGCGCACGGCCCCGGCCGGGTCGCCGGCAGCGCCACCGCGACGGCGGCCGAAGCCGAGGGGCCGGTTCACCGGGTGGCTGTTCGTCGGACCGTTCGTCGTCGTCCTGGTCCTCATGCTCATCGTGCCGATCGGGTACGCGCTGTGGCTCAGCCTGTTCCGTGACCAGCTCGTCGGCGGCAACCAGTTCGTGTGGTTCGCGAACTACCTGCAGCTCTTCCAGGACTCGCAGTTCTGGTCCGGCTTCGGGCGGGTCGTCGTCTTCCTGGTCATCCAGGTGCCGATCATGCTCGGGCTCGCCCTCGTCGCCGCCCTCACGCTCGACAGCGCGCGGCTCTGGGGAACGTCGTTCTTCCGCATCGCGGTGTTCCTGCCCTACGCGGTCCCCGGCGTCGTCGCAGCGCTCATCTGGGGCTTCATCTACGGCAACCAGTTCGGCCTGACCGGTGCGGCGAACGACGCGCTCGGCATCGACCTGCTGCAGCCGTTCAGCCCGACCTGGGTCCTCACGTCGATCGGCAACGTCGTCACGTGGGAGTTCCTCGGCTACAACATGCTGATCTTCTACGCGGCCCTCCGCACCGTCCCCGGCGAGCTGTACGAGGCCGCCGAGCTCGACGGTGCCGGCCCCCTGCGCACGGTGTTCTCGATCAAGCTCCCGGCGCTCCGTGGCCCGATGGTCATCGCCACGATCTTCTCGATCATCGGCAGCTTCCAGCTCTTCAACGAGCCGAACCTGTTGAAGACCCTCGCCCCGAACGTCATCGGCAGCTCCTTCACGCCGAACATGTACGCCTACTCGCTGTCCTTCAGCGGCCAGCAGTTCAACTACTCCGCCACCGTCGCCATCGTGATGGGCGTCATCACCGCCGTGATCGCCTACGTCGTGCAGGTCCGCGGCACCCGACAGGAGAACCGATGAGCACCCTGCAGCACCCCGCCACCGGTCCGGCCGGCCCGGCCACGGTGACCGAGGCGACCACGACGCTCCGCAACGGCCGTCGCGGAGCGGGACGATCCTCCCGGAAGGCGGACCAGCCCGTCGACGGCCGCAAGCCGAAGCGCTCCGGTCTCCTGACCGCCGTGATGATCGTCTTCGTCGTGTACTCGTTCGCGCCGCTGTTCTACCTGCTCGTGAACAGCACGAAGACGCAGTCGTCGCTGCTCTCCACCTTCGGCCTCTGGTTCGGCGGGGACTTCAACCTCTGGCAGAACATCGTCGACACCGTCACGTACAACGACGGCATCTTCCTGCAGTGGTTCGGCAACACGCTGCTCTACGTGGTGGTCGGTGCCGGCGGAGCGACGCTCCTGGCGACCGTCGCCGGCTACGGCATGGCGAAGTTCGCGTTCCCCGGCCGCCGCGCCGTGTTCGCGATCGTCCTCGGAGCCATCGCGGTGCCCGGCACGGCCCTCGCCGTCCCGACCTTCCTGCTCTTCTCGCAGGTCGGCCTGACGAACACCCCGTGGGCGATCATCCTGCCCTCGCTGATCAGCCCGTTCGGCATGTACCTGGTCTGGACGTACGCGGTCGACGCTATCCCGTCCGAGCTCCTCGAGGCCGCCCGCATGGACGGCGCGGGGGAGTTCCGGATCTTCTTCACGATCGCGCTCCGCCTGCTCGCCCCCGGTGTCGTCACCGTGCTCCTGTTCGCCGTCGTCGCGACGTGGAACAACTACTTCCTGCCGCTCATCATGCTGAGCGACCCGAAGTGGTACCCGCTCACCGTCGGCCTCAACCAGTGGAACGCGCAGGCCACCGGTTCCGGTGCGCAGCCGATCTACAACCTCGTCGTCACCGGTTCGCTCCTCACGATCATCCCGATCGTGGTCGCGTTCCTCTTCCTGCAGCGCTTCTGGCAGTCCGGCCTCGCCGCCGGGTCCGTCAAGGCCTGACCCACGGCCAGGAGGCTCGGGGCGACCCCGCCACGCACCTCCCGCCCGCCAGCCCCACAGCAGCACCCCCCAACACGAAGAAGTGAAAGGCACCCCATGAACACGAAGGCCCGGCGCGGACTCAGCGCCCTCGCCATCGGCGTCACCGCCGCCATCGCCCTGGCGGCCTGCTCGTCCGGCGGTTCGTCCTCCGGCGGCTCCGCCTCGGACATCGACTCGGCGCTCGCCAAGGGCGGCACCCTGACGTACTGGTCCTGGACCCCGTCCGCGAAGGCCCAGGTCGCCGCGTTCGAGAAGCAGTACCCGAAGGTGGACGTCAAGCTCGTCAACGCCGGCACCGGTGCCGACCAGTACACGAAGCTGCAGAACACGATCAAGGCCGGCTCGGGTGCCCCCGACGTCGCGCAGGTCGAGTACTACGCCATCCCGCAGTTCTCGCTGTCCGAGTCGCTCCTCGACCTGTCGAGCTACGGCTTCGACGGCCTGAAGAGCAAGTTCGCGGCCAGCACGTGGAGCTCCGTGACGAACGGGGACAAGGTCTACGGCCTGCCCCAGGACTCCGGCCCCATGGCGCTGTTCTACAACAAGAAGGTCTTCGACGCGAACGGCATCACCGTCCCGAAGACGTGGGACGAGTACGTCACCGCGGCCGAGAAGCTGCACCAGTCCGACCCCGACGCCTACATCGCGGCGGACTCCGGTGACGCCGGCTTCACGACCAGCATGATCGCCCAGGCCGGTGGCACGCCGTTCACCACGAAGGGCGACAAGGTGACGGTCAACCTGCAGGACGAGGGCACCAAGAAGTGGACCTCGACCTGGAACGAGCTCGTCGAGAAGAAGCTGCTCGCCAAGACCGTCGGCTGGACCGACGACTGGTACAAGCAGCTCGGCAACGGCCAGATCGCGACCCTCATCACGGGCGCGTGGATGCCGGGCAACCTCGAGGCGAGCGTCGCCGACGCCAAGGGTGACTGGCGCGTCGCACCGATGCCGACCTACGACGGCTCGAAGGCCGTCACCGCGAACAACGGCGGCAGCGCCGAGGTCGTCATGAAGCAGACGAAGAACCCGGCCCTCGCCGCCGGCTTCCTCAAGTGGCTGAACTCGTCGAAGGCCTCCACGAAGATCTTCATGGAGTCCGGCGGCTTCCCGTCGACCACCGCTGACCTGGAGTCCTCGGCCTTCCTCAACGAGGAGCCGGAGTACTTCGGTGGCCAGAAGATCAACGAGGTCCTCGTCGACGCGTCGAAGTCGTCCGACAACGACTTCACCTACCTGCCGTACCAGGTGTACGCGAACAGCGTCTACGCCGACACCGTCGGGCAGTCCTACGAGAAGGGCACCTCGCTGGAGTCCGGGCTCGAGGCCTGGCAGAACTCGCTCGTGAAGTACGGCAAGCAGCAGGGCTTCACGGTCTCGACCAAGTAGCACCAGCTCCACCATCCCGGGGCCGTGCGGACACCAGTCCGCACGGCCCCGCTCTCTGCACCGGGCCGTCCCCGCGGCCCCGCTCTGACGAAAGGCTCTGCCCATGCGCTTCGCGATCGGCGACACCGACTTCCTGCTCGACGGCGAGCCGCACCGGGTCCTCTCCGGCGCGATCCACTACTTCCGCGTCCACCCGGACCTGTGGGCCGACCGCATCCGCAAGGCCAAGCTCATGGGCCTCAACACCGTCGAGACCTACGTCGCGTGGAACGCGCACGAGGCCTCGCCCGGGCAGTTCGACTTCACCGGTGGACTCGACCTCGGTCGGTTCCTCGACCTCGTCGCCGCCGAGGGCATGCACGCCATCGTCCGTCCCGGCCCGTACATCTGTGCCGAGTGGACCAACGGCGGGCTGCCGTACTGGCTGTTCACCGACGGCACCGTGGGCATCCGCCGCGACGAGCCGCAGTTCCTCGCCGCCGTGTCGCGGTACCTCGACGCCCTCGCGCCGATCCTCGTCCCACGGCAGATCGACGCCGGCGGGACGGACGGCCCCGGCGGGCCGATCGTCCTCGTGCAGGTCGAGAACGAGTACGGCGCCTACGGCTCGGACCCCGTCTACCTGGCCAAGCTCGAGGCGATGCACCGCGCGATCGGCCTCACCGTCCCCTTCACGAGCGTCGACCAGCCGATGGGCACCATGCTCGAGGACGGCTCGCTGCCGTCGCTGCACAAGACCGGGTCGTTCGGGTCCCGCTCCGAGTCGCGTCTGGCCCGGCTCCGGCAGGCGCAGCCCACCGGACCGCTGATGTGCTCGGAGTTCTGGGACGGCTGGTTCGACAGCTGGGGCGAGCACCACCACACCACCTCGGCTGCGGACAGCGCCGCCGACCTCGACGTCCTGCTCGCCGCCGGCGGCTCCGTCAACGTCTACATGTTCCACGGCGGCACGAACTTCGGCTTCACGAACGGCGCCAACGACAAGGGCGTGTACCGGCCGATCGCGACGTCGTACGACTACGACGCCCCGCTCGACGAGGCCGGTCGCCCCACCGCGAAGTTCCACGCGTTCCGCTCCGTCATCGAGCGCTACGCGCCCGTGCCGCCGCTGCCGGCCGCCATGGAGCCCGGTGGGTCCGGCGTGCTGCACGACGGCCCCGGTGCCGACACCGGTGCCGACGCCGGCCAGGAGGCCCCGATCGCCCCCGCCACGGACCTCGCCGTCCAGCTCGACCGGTCCACGGCCCTCCGCACGCTGCTCCCGCAGCTCACGTCGTGGACCACGCACGAGACCACCCCCACGTTCGACGAGCTCGGTGCCGCCTCGGGCTTCGTGCTGTACCGCACCGAGGTCGACCTGCCCGCCGGCGGTGTGCTCACCGTCGGGGGAGAGGTCCGCGACCGCGTCCTCGTCAGCGTCGACGGTCGCTCGGTCGGCGTCCTCGAGCGCGAGCACCACGACCGGGCCATCGCGCTCCCGCCGGTCACCGGGACGCTCGAGCTCCTCGTCGAGGACCAGGGCCGCGTCGACTACGGCACCCGCATCGGCGAGCCGAAGGGCCTGATCGGCGGCGTCACCGTGGACGGCGTGCCGCTGTCCCGGTGGACGGCGTCGCCGCTCGCGCTCGACCCCATGCCGTCCGCGGCGCTCGACGTGCTGCGCGCGCTGGAGCCCGTCGGTTCCGCAGCCGGTGCCGACGTCCTGGCCGGACCCGTCGTGGCGCTCGGGTCGTTCGAGCTCGACGCGCCGTCCGACCGGTACCTGGCGCTCGACGGCTTCCGCAAGGGCGTCGCCTGGGTGAACGGGTTCTGCCTCGGGCGGTACTGGTCGCGCGGGCCGCAGCAGACCCTGGCGGTGCCGGGGCCGGTCCTGCGTGCGGGTCGGAACGAGGTCGTCGTGTTCGAGCTGCACGCGTCGGCGTCCCGCACCGTGCAGCTGCGCGTCGAGCCCGACCTCGGCCACACCGAGGCCTGACCGGGTCTTCTCGCTGCGGTCCTGCCGCGGGTCGAATCGCGCTCAGGAGGTCGAATCGCGCGTCGCGGGTCGTTCGTCCCGACCTCCCACGCGCGTTCCCACTCCCCATCGCGGGCGTCATGGGAAGGACCGCGCGCGGGGGTCAGGCGTCGGGACCGGTTGCCCACTCCCGGACCTGCAGCAGCGCCTCCCGACGCCAGCGCCAGTACGGCGCGAACTTCGTGCCGTCGTCCTCCCAGGCCCGCGTGAGCAGCCCGATCTGACGACGGCGTTCCCGCCCGGCGGTGTCTCGCCACTCGACCCAGGCGTCGTCGAGCACGGCGGTGATGCGCGCGCGGGGGATCGTCCACGAGACGAGGAAGCCGTCGTACCGGAGCTCGTCATCGGCGAGGTGGACCGCGACCCGGGGCAGGCGGCTCGTGAGCCAGATCCCCGTCGCGACGAAGACCGTGCCGAGGACGACGAGGAACACCCGGGCCGACGCGTCCGGGGACGTCGCAGCGAGGGCGATCGCGACTCCGGTGCCCATGAACACCGGGCCCATCACGATCACGTTGATCACACGGTCGAGCTTCGGCGGGCGGATCGTGGTCGTCACGCGGTGCCGGCGTCGAGGGCGTCGAGCTCCGCGCGGGCACGCTCGGCATCGGCGACACGGTCGGCCTCCGGGCGCTCCCACCACACCGGGCCGCGTTCGCCGAGGCCGTGCTTGGCGAGGCCGTTCCGGTGCCGGGCGGCAGCGAGTGCCGCGTCGTCGCCCGAGCGCTTGGCCTGCTTGACCGCGTTCCGCCCACGACCGAGGTGCGACCGGAGCGCCGCGGCGGTCTCCTCGGGCACGGCGGGGTCGGTGCGGCGCCAGCGTCGGCCGTCCACGACGAAGAAGTGGTCGTCCGGCTCGCTCATGCGTCTGAGTCTGCACCGTCGGTGGTGCCCGGTAGACAGGGAACGATGACCGAACCCCGCGTGCGCCCGATGCTCGACGTCCACCGCATCTACGCCGAACCCGCTGCGCTCGAGCTGCCCCGTGGGGCCGAGGTCGTCGCCAGGTGGCCCGACGCCGAGGTCGTCCCCGTCGAGTCGCACTGGAACATCCCCGAGGTCCACGGCGACGAGCGCAACGTCTCGCGCTGGGTGCGGATCAAGACCGAGGCGCTGGTGCTCGGCGTGAAGAAGTCGCTCGTCACCCGGCCGAACGGTCGCTCGGCGGACTTCATCGCGCCGTCGACGGCGAACGGCTGCGCGATGGCGTGCGCGTACTGCTACGTGCCGCGCCGCAAGGGCTACAGCAACCCCGTGACGGTCTTCGCGAACATCGAGCAGATCACCAAGCACGTCGCGCGGAACATCCACAAGCAGGGGGAGAAGACCGAGCCGAACCAGTGCGACCCCGACGCCTGGGTCTACGACATCGGCGAGAACAGCGACTGCTCGGTCGACGCGATGATCAGCGACAACGTGCGCGACCTCTGCGACCTGTTCCGGATGACCCCGACGGCCAAGGCGTCGTTCGCGACGAAGTACGTCAACCGCGACCTGCTCGACTGGGACCCGATGGGGCGCACGCGCATCCGGTTCTCGCTCATGCCGCACGAGACCGCGAAGGTCACCGACATCCGCACCTCCCCGATCGCCGAGCGGATCGCCGCGGTGAACGACTTCGTCGACGCGGGGTACGAGGTCCACCTCAACTTCTCGCCCGTGATCCTCACCCCGACGTGGGAGTCCGACTGGGCCGAGCTCCTGCGTCAGGTCGACGACGTGCTGTCCCCGCGGGCGAAGGCGCAGCTCGCATCGGAGGTCATCTTCCTCACGCACAACGAGCCCCTGCACCAGGTCAACCTCGGCTGGCACCCGAAGGCCGAGGACCTGATCTGGCGTCCCGACCTGCAGGAGCAGAAGGTGTCGCAGAACGGTGCCGTCAACGTCCGGTACCGCTCGGGCATGAAGGGGCAGCTCGTCGAGCGGTTCCGCGAGCTCGTCGCCGAGCACCTGCCGTCCTGCCGCATCCGCTACGCCTTCTGAGCACCGGACCGAACGCACGAACGGCCCGGCATCCGTGGATGCCGGGCCGCTCACGCGGTCAGGAGCAGATGCTCACTTGCCGTCGACGGCGTCCTTCGCCTTCTCGGTCTCCATGCGCGCCTCGCCCATGTGCTGGTCCTTCTTGCCCTGGGCATGCAGTTCCTGGTCGTCGGTGTGCTCGCCGACGGTCTCCTCGACCTTGCCGACGATCTTCTGGGTGGCGTCCTTGGCCTTGTCTCCGAGCGACATGGTGATTCCTTCCGGTGGGGCATCACCGGTGGTCCCGGCGGTGTGTCACCGACAGTACGGACGCCTCTGTACCCCGTTCACTGCGGCGGGACAGGTGCCGGCTGATCAGGGGATCAGACGGTCTGCGCGGTAGCGCGCGAACAGGTCGGCGAAGGCCTGCTCGGTGCGGCGGTAGCCGGTGAACCCGGCGTCTCGGCTCTTGCCCATGTCGGTGACGACCTCCATGGCCCGACCCAGGTCGGCGTCGGTGTGCCACCACGACGCGACACGGGTGATGTCCGGCTCGACGAGGCCGTGGCGCTCGGCGATGCCGGCCCAGGCGGCCTCGTACGGGGCCATCTGCTGCTCGAGCGGTCGGGCCTGCTCGGAGAACCCGACGACGCGCGCCGGGTCGACCCCGAGGTGCGCGGCGAGCCGCGGCCACATCCAGCGCCAGCGGAAGACGTCGCCGTTGACGATGTTGAACGGCTCGTCGGCGCCCTCGGGCGAGGTCGCCGCCCACACCATGTGCTCGGCGAGCAGACCGGCGTCGGTCATGTCGGTCAGGCCGTTCCACTGGGCCTCGCTGCCGGGGAAGACGAAGTCCAGGTCGAGCTCCTTCGCCAGCGTCGCCTGCACCGCGAGGGTCAGGCCCATGTTCATCGCGTTGCCGACCGCGTGACCGATCACCGTGTGGGAGCGGTGCACGGACCAGGTGAAGCCCTGACGCTCGGCGGCGGCGAAGAGCTCGTCCTCCTGCGCGTAGTAGAAGTTCGGGGTGTCGAGCCGCGGCTCCTCCTCGTGGAAGGGGGTGTCCGGCATCTCGCCGGCGGCGTACGCCTCGAACGGGCCGAGGTAGTGCTTCAGCCCGGTCACCAGCGCGACGTGGGCGAGCGGCGCGTGGTCGAGGGCGGCGAGCAGGTCGCGCACCATCGCACTGTTCACGGCGATGTTCTCGGCCTCGGTCGCCTGTCGCTGCCACGCGGTGAAGAACACGTGCGTGGGCCGCTCGTCAGCGAGTGCGCTGCGGAGCCCCTCGGGGTCGCGGAGGTCGGCGGCGATGCCACGGACGCCGTTGCGGGTCCCTGCTCGTCGGGAGAGTGCGCTCACCTCCCACCCGTCCTGGGTCAGGCGCTCGACGAGGGCCGAGCCGGTGATGCCGCTGGCGCCCACGACGAGGGCGCTGCGCTGGGCGGTGGACTGTGTGGTGGTTCCGTCGGGAGTCATCGCTGGTAGCCAACACCTGTCGTCGCGAGGGTGTTCCCTCAGCGTGGACGGCGGATCCGGATCGGGCCCTTGGCGGTCGAGGGGTCGACGACGTTCCCACCCTGGGTGATCTCGACCTCGCCCCGGGCCACCATCCGCCGTGCGGCTCGACGGGCGGGTTCCATCAGGTCGCGCCAGTCCTCGCCACCGATCGCCCGCGCGGCGTCCGACGGGCAGATGCTCGAGGTCAGCACCCGGGCGTCCAGCAGTTCGTCGATGGTGCGCTCGAGCGTGCGGTCGGTGTCGTCGAGCTTGTGCCGACGGCAGGCGTCAGAGCACCACTTCGCATCGGGTGACGCCGACTCCGGCATGCGACGCCCGCAGGACGCACACGTGCGCTCGGCCTGCGCGGCCTCGACCCGGCGTGCGTCGTCCTCGGTGCGGATCGCTCGTCCCATGCGTCCATCATCGTCCGGAAGCGCACTCCCGTACCCAGCCGACGTCGAACTGGCAGCATCGGAGCAGTGACTCCCGACAGCGCCCCCGCCCGACCGTCCGAGCCCGCCTGGGTCGAGCACGTGCTGTGGTGGCACGTCTACCCGCTCGGCTTCGTCGGCGCCGAGGTCCGCCCCGAGACGCCCGTCGGCGACCGGCAGGTGGAGCACCGCCTCGACCGGATCACCGGCTGGCTCGACCACGTCGTCGACCTCGGGCTGAACGGACTGCTCCTCGGACCGGTCTTCGCGAGCAGCACGCACGGGTACGACACGGTCGACCACCTGCGGGTCGACCCGCGCCTCGGGGACGACGCCGACTTCGACGCCCTCGTGACCGCGGCGCACGAGCGCGGCACCCGGGTGGTGCTCGACGGCGTCTTCAACCACGTCGGCCATGAGCACCCGGCGTTCCGGGCGCTCGAGACCGACGGCCCCGCGGCGGTGTCCGCACCGCTGTTCGGCATCGACTGGACCGGCTGGAACCCGGGCGACCCGGTGCCGGTCGGGCTGTTCGAGGGCCACGACATCCTGGTGGCGCTCGACCACTCGTCGCAGGCGACCGAGGACCTCGTCGTCGACGTGATGACCCACTGGCTGGAGCGCGGCGTCGACGGGTGGCGGCTCGACGCGGCCTACGCGGTGCCGTCGGCGTTCTGGGCGCGAGTGCTGCCGCGCGTGCGGGAGCGGTTCCCGGACGCGTGGTTCACCGGCGAGGTCATCCACGGCGACACGGCCACGATCGTCACCGAGTCGACGATGGACTCGACCACGCAGTACGAGCTGTGGCAGGCGGTCTGGCACGGGATCGCCGACCGCAACTGCTTCGAGCTGGCGCACGCGATCGAACGCCACGACGCCCTGCTCGCCACGTCGGCCCCGAGCACGTTCATCGGCAACCACGACGTGACCCGCATCGCCAGTGCGGTGGGGGAGCGGTTCGCGCCGCACGCGGCCGCGGTGCTGTTCACC
The DNA here is from genome assembly GCF_026672405.1 of Curtobacterium sp. SL109. Classification (NCBI taxonomy): domain Bacteria; kingdom Bacillati; phylum Actinomycetota; class Actinomycetes; order Micrococcales; family Microbacteriaceae; genus Curtobacterium; species Curtobacterium sp. SL109. The sequence continues at coordinate 3,430,947 of NZ_JAPPRB010000002.1, read as the reverse complement.
GTCGCCGGCACCCCGAGCGTGTGGGCGGGCGACGAGTACGGGTGGACCGGGGAGAAGGAGGAACGCCTCGGTGGTGACGACGCCGTCCGTCCGGAGTTCCCGCCGACGCCTCCGGAGCCGACGGCCCTGACCCACACGTACGAGGCGCTCGTCGCCCTCCGCCGTCGGCACCCCTGGCTGCACCGGGCGCACACCGACGTCGTGCACCTGGAGAACACCGTCGTCGTGCTGCGGACGGCGACCGGGGACGACGCGGTCGTGACCGCCCTGAACCTGGCCGACGACCCGGTCGAGGTGCCTGCGGCCGACGCGACCCGGGTGGAGGCGGGCGACGGCGACCTGCGCGACGGCACCCTGAGCCTCCCGGCTGCCGGGTGGGCCGTCCTGACCCGCTGACCCCGGGAACGAGACTCGGGCCGGCGGACAGTTCCGCGGGTTCGTGACCCGCAGAGTGTCCGCCGGCCCGAGTCTCGGTCCAGCGCGGTGCGCCCTACTTCCGAGCGGACGCCGCCCGGCGCTTGTTGAACACGTCGAACGCGACGGCGGCGAGCAGCACCAGGCCCTTGATGAGGGACTGGAACTCGGTGCCGACACCGAGGATCGACATGCCGTTGTTCAGGATGCCGATGATGAGACCACCGACGATGGCGCCCGGCACGGTGCCGATGCCGCCGGTGACGGCAGCGCCACCGATGAACACGGCGGCGATGGCGTCGAGCTCGAAGCCGTTGCCCGCGCTCGGCGAGGCGAGGTTGAGCTGGCCGGTGAAGACCACGCCGGCCAGGGCCGAGATGACACCCATGTTGACGAAGAGCAGGAACGTGACGCGCTTCGTCTTGACGCCGGACAGCTGCGCCGCGAGGGCGTTGCCGCCGATGGCGTAGATGTGGCGACCGAACACCGCGCTGCGCATGACGAGCGAGTACACGACCACCAGCACGCCGAGGATGACGAGCACGATCGGGGTGCCGTTGTAGCTGGCGAGGAGCAGTGCGACGTACATGACCAGCGCGACGGTGAAGACGAGCTTCGTCATGAACCAGGCGAAGGGCTCGTCCTCGAGCTGGTACTTGCGACGCGTGGCACGGCCACGGAACGCGGTGACGACCAGGATCGCGGCGGCCGCGAAGCCGAGGATCATCGTCAGCGGTTCGTAGCCCGAGCTGCCGAACGCCGGCAGGAAGCCGGAGCCGAGCGAGCGGAAGCCCTCCGGGAACGGCGAGATCTGCTGGTTCTGCAGGGCGATCTGGGCCGCACCACGGAAGGCGAGCATGCCCGCCAGCGTCACGATGAACGCCGGGATCCCGAAGTAGGCGATCCAGAAGCCCTGCCAGGCGCCGACGAGGGCACCGATGACCAGGCAGAGGACGACCGCGATCGGCCACGGCACGTGCCACTGGGTGATCATCACGCCGGCCATCGCACCGGTGAAGGCGACGACGGACCCGACCGACAGGTCGATGTGGCCGGCGATGATGACCATCACCATGCCGATGGCGAGGATCAGGATGTAGCTGTTCTGGACGACCAGGTTCGAGACGTTGATCGGGGCGAGGGTGATCCCGCCGGTCGTCACCTGGAAGAAGATGACGATGACGATCAGCGCGATGAACAGGCCGATCTGCCGGAGCTGCCCGGTGAGGTAACTAGCTGCGGACTTGAGCGCGTTCATTGACTGGGGTCTCCCGTTCCTGGGTCATGTACTGCATGAGGGTCTCCGGCGTCGCCTCGGAGCGGGGGACGTCCGCCGTGATGCGACCCTCGGAAAGGGTGTAGATGCGGTCACAGATGCCGAGCAGCTCGGGGAGTTCCGAGGAGATCACGATGATCCCCTTCCCCTGGTCCGCGAGCGCGTTGATGATCGTGTAGATCTCGTACTTGGCGCCGACGTCGATGCCGCGGGTGGGCTCGTCGAGGATGAGCACGTCGGGGTCGGCGTACATCCACTTCGACAGGACGACCTTCTGCTGGTTGCCACCGGAGAGCTTCCCGGTGACCGCGTTGACGGTCGGTGCCTTGATGTTCATGTTCTTGAGGAACTGCCGCGCGACGGTGGTCTCCTCGGAGCCGTTCACGAAGCCCCACTTGGCGAGCTTGCCGAGTGCCGAGCCGGAGACGTTCCGCTTGATGTCGTCGAGCAGGTTCAGGCCGTAGCGCTTGCGGTCCTCGGTGGCGTAGGCGATGCCGTTGTCGATCGCCGCGGTCACCGTGTTCGTCTTGATCGGGACGCCGCGCTTGTAGACGGTGCCCGAGATGCCGGTGCCGTACGAGTGCCCGAAGACGCTCATCGCGAGCTCGGTCCGTCCGGCGCCCATCAGCCCCGCGATGCCGACGATCTCACCGGCGCGGACGTTGAGGTTCGCCTGGTGGATGATCTCGCGCGAGCCGTCGAGCGGGTGGTGGACGGTCCAGTCCTCGATCCGCAGGAGCTCCTCGCCGATCGTCGACTCGTGCTCCGGGTAGCGGGTCGACAGGTCGCGACCGACCATGCCGCGGATGATCCGGTTCTCGGAGATGTCGTCGGCGTGCATGTCGAGCGTCTCGATCGTCTGCCCGTCGCGGATGATCGTCACCTTGTCGGCGATCGCCTTGATCTCGTTGAGCTTGTGGCTGATGATGATCGCCGTCATGCCCTCGGCCTGCAGCGAGCGGATCAGCTCGAGCAGGTGCGCCGAGTCGTCGTCGTTCAGGGCCGCGGTCGGCTCGTCGAGGATGAGGAGCTTGACCTTCTTCGACAGGGCCTTGGCGATCTCCACGAGCTGCTGCTTGCCGACGCCGATGTCCACGATCTTCGTGATCGGGTTGTCCTTCAGGCCGACGCGCTGCAGGAGCTCGGCGGCCGCCAGGTTCGTCTTGTTCCAGTCGATGAAGCCGCCCTTGGACCGCTCGTTGCCGAGGAAGATGTTCTCGGCGATCGACAGGAACGGGCTGAGCGCGAGCTCCTGGTGGATGATCACGACGCCGGCTTCCTCGGAGTCGTTGATGTTCGAGAACTTCACGGGCTGGCCGTCGAGCAGGATCTCGCCCTCGAAGGACCCGGCCGGGTAGACCCCGGACAACACCTTCATCAGCGTGGACTTGCCCGCGCCGTTCTCGCCGCAGATCGCGTGGACCTGGCCGCGTTCGACCTCGATGGAGACGCCCTGCAGGGCCTTGACGCCGGGGAACGTCTTGGTGATGTCCCGCATCTCGAGGATGGTGTCCGTCACGTGGACTGCCTTCCGTTGTGCGCGCGAGCGCGCGTGGTGAGACGAGCGGGAGGCGCGGTGCGGTCTGGCACCGCGCCTCCCGTTCTGGAAGAGGGGGCGGACAGGAGGCGCGGTGCGGTGTGGCACCGCGCCTCCTGTCCGGTGTGGAGCTGGACCTACTTGAGGTCGGCGTCCGAGTAGTAGCCCGAGTCGACGAGGACCTTCTTGTAGTTGTCCTTCGTGACGACCGTCGGCTGGAAGAGGAAGGTCGGGACGACCTTCACCTTGTTGTCGTAGGTCTTCGTGTCGTTGACCTCGGGCTTCTTGCCGGACAGCAGGTCCTCGGCCATGCTCGCCGACTTCTCGGCCAGCTGACGCGTGTCCTTGTAGATGGTCGAGTACTGCTGGTCAGCGATGATCGACTTGACGCTGGCGGCCTCGGCGTCCTGACCGGTGATGGTCGGGAGCGGACGGCTCGAGGTGCCGTAGCCGGCGCCCTGGAGCGCCGAGATGATGCCGATCGACATGCCGTCGTACGGGGAAAGCACGCCGTTCAGCGTGGTGCCACCGGAGTACGACTTCGCGACGAGGTTCTGCATGCGGGACTTGGCGGTCGCCGGGTCCCACTGCAGCGTGGCGGCCTGCGTGAAGCCGTCCTGGCCGGAGCCGATCTTGATGGTGCCGTCCTCGATGTACGGCTTGAGGGTCTTCATCGCGCCGTTGAAGAAGAACGTGGCGTTGTTGTCGTCGGGCGAACCGGCGAAGACCTCGATGTTGAAGGGGCCCTTCTTGCCGGTCTTCTTGCCGTCCGCGTCGAGCACACCGAGACCGGTGAGCAGCGAGGTGGCCTGGTCGACGCCGACCTTCTCGTTGTCGAACGAGACGTAGTAGTCGACGTTCTTGTTGCCCGTGAGCAGGCGATCGTAGGAGATCACCTTGATGCCGGCCTTGGCGGCGGCGTCGAGCTGGTCGGAGAGCGAACCACCGTCGATGGACGCGACGATGAGGACCTTCGCGCCCTTGGTGATCATGTTGCTGACCTGCTGGACCTGCTGCGGGATCTTGTTGTCCGCGTACTCCAGGTCGACCTTGTAGCCGGCCTTCTCGAGGTCGGACTTGACGGCGTTGCCGTCCTTGATCCACCGCTCGGAGACCTTGGTCGGCATGGCGACGCCGACCAGGGCGCCCTTGTTGTCGGTGCTGCCGCTGCCGCCACCGTCGGAGGAGGCGCGACCGCCGGCCGAGCAGCCGGCGAGTGCGATGGCGATGCCGAGGGCTGCGACGCCCGCGACGATCCTGCGCTTCATCATCGAAGTACCTCTGTTCCCGCCACGTCGACGTCGACGTGAGCTGTGTGACCTCGGCTGCTGTGCCGGTGTCGGAGTGTGATGCTCTGAGTGAGCGCTCACATCTTGGGCTGCGCACGACGCCGTGTCAACTCGCTCAGCCGTTTCGTGCGGGCCGTGCGGTTCTCCCACCGAGCGGTACGGTGTGCACGTGACCACCGCATCGACGACGAACGGCAAGGGGCGCAAGGCCCCCACCATCTTCGACGTCGCCGAGCGCGCCGGGGTCTCGCACCAGACGGTGTCCCGCGTGATCAACGGGGACCCGACGGTCCGCGACCACTTCCGGTCCCGGGTCACGACGGCCATCGGGGAGCTCGGCTACCGTCCGCGCGCCGCCGCCAGGGCCCTCGCCGGCGGCCGGAGCAAGGCCCTCGGACTGGTGACGGCGGGGGACGCGCTCTACGGCCCGTCGAGCACCGCGATCGGGTTCGAACGCGCGGCACGCACCGCCGGGTACCACGTGCTGCTCTCCACCCTGCCGGACGACCCGCGGCCCGCCGACCTGACCAGCGCCCTCGTCAGCCTGCTCGCGCAGGACGTCGCCGCGGTCGTGCTCGTCGCCGCCGACAACCGTGTGCTCGACGCCCTCGCGTCGCTGACGGTGCCGGTGACCGTGCCCGTCGTGGTCTCGAACGCGATGCAGCGGGACGCGATCCCGGCGGCGTCCCGCGCCGAGCAGCTCCTGCCGAGCGTCGCAGCCGTGGCGATCGACCAGGTCGTCGGCACCACCCTGGCGATGCAGCACCTGTTCGGTCGCGGGCACCGGCGCATCGTGCACATCTCGGGGCCCACGGTCTCGCAGGAGTCCGAGGTGCGCCGGACCACCTACACGCGGCTCATGGTCGAGGCCGGGCTCGAACCCGTCGTGCTCGACGGCGACTGGACCCCGGCGAGCGGGTTCGCGGCCGGGCGGATGATCGACGCGACGGCGGTGGACGCGGTCTTCTGCGGGAACGACCAGATGGCGCTCGGGGTGCTGCACGCCTTCGCCGACGACGGGCTCCGCGTGCCGGACGACATCGCCGTGCTCGGCTTCGACGACATCCCCGAGGCCGAGCACTTCACCCCGCCGCTCACCACCATCCGGCAGGACTTCATGGCGATGGGGGAGCGGGTGCTCGCCTCGGTGCGGTCACTGGTCGAGGGGCGACCGCTCGACGACACGCTCATCCAGCCGCAGCTCGTGGTGCGCCGCTCGGCCTGAGGTCGGCCCGCTGCCGCTCGGTGCGGCTTCTGTGCCGCGGTGCGAGGTTGCGCACACCGTGCCGCCCTCTGGCCGGGCATCGGGTGCGCAACCTCGCACGAGGCTGCTCAGCGAGCGAGCGGCAGCCAGACGCGCATCGGGACCGCACCGCGGTTCGCCCACGCGTAGTACGGGATCGCGACCGCGCTGACGGACGGGGAGCGGCCCGGCTCGGCCCCGCCGGCACCGGTCACGTCGTCGACGGTGGCCGCGTCGACGGCCGCACCCGAGCCTCCCGGGCGGCTCGCCGTGTCGAGACGGCGGTACGGCCACGCTGCCTGCTCGTGCCGCGTCGGGGCGTGGGCCGGGACGCGCAGCGTGACGATGCCGTCGAGGAGGTCCTCGCGGGGTTCCTCGGTGATCACCGCGTCGGCGTCGACCGTCAGGTCGTCGACCGTGAAGCCGTCCTGGTCGGGCTGCTCGACGGCGTAGACGAGGGGGCCGCGTTCGATCGCGACCTGGCCTCGCGCGGCGTCGATGCGGGCGTCCGCAACGAACCGGTGGGGCGTGGTGTCGAACACGAGCTCGACGGTGTCGCCGGCGTGCCAATCGCGGTCGATCGTGTGCAGGGAGCCAGCGGACGGGTGGGCCTCGGTGCCGTCGACCGTGACCGTCGTCGTGTCCGACCACGCCGGGATCCGCAGCCCCAGGGCGAGGGGACCGTCCTGCGTCACCGTGACCAGGACACGGCCGTCGTGCGGGTAGCCCGTCTCGACGGAGACCGGGCCGAGGTCGGCGGTCGCGTACTGGTGCACCTGGAGTCCGCCGTCGGTCGCGGTGACGAGGTAGCCGTCCAGGCTCGCGAACGTGCGCATGATGTTCGGCGGGCAGCACGCGCAGTCGAACCAGCCGCGGCGGCCGTGGGCGGGGGAGCGGTTCTCGTCGGCGAGGGCGGCGTCGCGGTGCTGCAGCGGGTTGACGTAGAAGTACTCCGTGCCCGCCAGGCTGACCCCGGGCAGGAACGCGTTGTACAGCAGGCGCTCGATCGCGTCGGCGTACTCGGGCTTGCCCGTCGCCAGGAGCAGGCGCCACGCCCACTGCACGCCGCCGATCGCGGCGCAGGTCTCGGCGTAGCCGCGGTCGGTCGGGAGCTCGTACGGGTCGCCGAACGCCTCCCAGTCCCAGCGGGCGCCGAGGCCGCCGGTGATGAATGCCTTCGTCGCCATCATGTCGGTGAACTGGCGCTCGCTCGCGGCCAGGAGCTCGGTGTCGCCGGTCTCGATCGCGACGTCGACGGCCCCCGCGGCGAGGTACACGGCGCGGACGGCGTGGCCCTCGACGGTGGTGGCGGTGCGCGCGGGGACACGGTCGGAGAAGTAGGTCGGCTCGCCGCCGGCGCGCTCGATGATGCCTTGTCCACGGGCGTCGACGAACCAGTGCGCCAGGTCGAGGTAGGCGCGGGTGCCGGTCTCGCGGTACAGCTCGACCAGGCCCATCTCGACGACGGGGTGGCCGTCGATGTCGTGCTTCCTGGGCGTGCCGTCCGGTGCGGTGCCGTCGCCGAAGGTCCGCACGAGGTGGTCCGCGTTCTTGATGGCGACCTCGAGCAGGCCGGTGTCACCCGTCGCACGGGACTGCGCGACCGCTGCCTGCATGAGGTGGCCGGCGCAGTACATCTCGTGGCTCCACTTGAGGTCTGTGTACCGCTCGCCGTTCCCGCGCACCTGCTGCACGGAGTCGAGGTAGCCGTCGTCGGCCTGGGCGGCGGCGACGAGCGCGGTGACCTCGCGCTGCAGGTCGCGGAGGTCCTCGGCGGGTTCGCGGCCGAGCTCCCACGCAACGGCCTCGAGCCACTTGTACACGTCCGAGTCCATGAAGATCGGGCCGACGACCTCGCCCTGCTCCGTCCCCGCGGCGATGCGGAGGTTCCGGAAGTTGCCGGCGGTGTCGAGCTGGCGGTACCCGTCACGGACCGCGTCGCGGCCGTTGCGGTCCTGGCGCAGGTGCCAGAAGCCGCCGGTGATGCGCGGGGTGGCGGTGCCGGCCCCGGTGGTGAGTGGACGGACCGTCAGGTGCGCGGCGGCGGTCGGGAGGACCGGGGTCGCGGTGCGCACGCGGCTGTCGGTGGTGAGCGTGGTGGTCATGACAGCTCCTGGTGACGACGGTGTCGGAAAACGGTTTCTGGATCGTGACGCTACGACACGATCCGCCGGCGTGCAAGGGGCTTCCACGTCCCGTTCTATGCTGCGGTGGCAGCTCGACGAACGGAAAGGGGATTGCCGTGACGATCGAACGACCCGGCCGCTCCGGTCGCCCAGGCGGTGCTCCCGTGCGGATCACCGACGTGGCGGCGCTCGCCGGGGTGTCGATCGGCACCGCGTCGAAGGCCCTCAACGACACCGGGCAGCTCCGCGAGGAGACCCGTGCCCGCGTCCGCGACGCCGCGGCCAAGCTCGGGTTCGTCGGCGACGCCCGCGGTCGGGCGCTGTCGTCCGGTCGCTCGTACACGGTCGGCATGATCACGACGGACTCCTTCGGCCGCTTCTCGATCCCCGTGCTGCTCGGCGCCGAGGACGTGCTCTCCGCGGGGCGGATGGCCGTCCTGCTCTGCGACACCCGAGACGACCACGTCCGCGAGGAGCACTACCTGCGCTCCCTCGCCTCCCGCGGCGTCGACGGCATCATCGTCACCGGGCGGTCCGCCGACCCGCGCCCACCGATCGACGTGTCCATCCCCGTCGTCTACGCCTTCACCCCGTCCACCGACCCCGACGACGTCTCGGTCACGCTCGACGACGAGCACGGTGCCGGGCTCGTCGCGTCCCACCTGCTGACGCTCGGGCGCCGGCGCGTGGCGATCGCCACCGGGCCCGCGTGGCACCGCTCCGCCTCGCGTCGTGTCACCGGGGCGTCCGAGGCGCTCGGCACTGCGCTCGTGTCGCCGCCGCTGTACGGGGAGTGGTCGGAGCGCTGGGGGCGGCAGGCCGTCGACGTGCTCGCGCGGGGGACCGTCGACGTCGACGCGGTCGTCTGCGGGTCGGACCAGATCGCGCGGGGCGTGTGCGACCGGCTGCGCGAGCTCGGACGCTCCGTGCCCGAGGACGTCGCCGTCACCGGCTTCGACGACTGGGACGTGATGGCCCTCGCGAGCCGCCCGCCGCTGACCACCGTCGACCTGCGGCTCGAGGAGCTCGGTCGGGTCGCGGGCCAGGCGCTGCTCGACCTGATCGAGGGCTCGTCTGCCGCGTCGGCCGTGGTGACCCCGTCGCTCGTCATCCGCGGCAGCACGATCGGCGCCTGACGCGCCTGCCCCGGGCGTGGGGTCCGCGCCCCCGGCCCCGGGCGTGGGGGCCGCGCGCGCCCCCTGCACCTGGCGGTGAGATCGCACTTCGTGTCGGCTCCGCCGCAGTCGAGGCGACACCAAGTGCGATCTCGCCGAGGTCCGGGCGGGCGCGACCGGTCAGGACTCCCCCCGCTCACGTCCGCCGAGGGGCCATGAGGCGTCGGCCGGAGCGCCGGCGAGCGACGACGAGCGACCGGTCGACGGCCCGCGCACGGGGTGTCGCGACCGGTCGAGCCCCAACACGCGGCCGCGTTGCGAGAGTGAGCGCTCACGTGCCAGGATGTGAGCGCTCACGCATCGCAGCGTGCACGGACGACGATGTCTCGGGAGGACAGCATGGGCGACGACCGCCGACAGCGCATCGAGGACGGTCGCGCGACCCTCGGGATCGAGCTCGGATCGACCCGCATCAAGGCCGTGCTCATCGACGAGGACCACGTCCCCCTCGCCAGCGGCGACCACGAGTGGGAGAACGCCTTCGTCGACGGCCGCTGGACCTACTCGCTCGAGGACGTCGAGACCGGCCTCCGCGCCGCGTACGCCGCCCTCGTCGCCGACGTCGAGTCGCAGTACGGCGTCCGCCCCACAACCTTCCGCGCGCTCGGCGTCTCCGCGATGATGCACGGCTACCTGGCGTTCGACGCCGCGGGGGAGCTGCTCGTGCCGTTCCGCACGTGGCGCAACACCTCCACCGGCCCCGCTGCCGAGGCACTCAGCGAGCGCCTCGGGTTCAACATCCCGCTGCGCTGGTCCGTCGCGCACCTGTACCAGGCCGTCCTCGACGAGGAGCCCCACGTCGCCGAGGTCGCCCGGGTCACCACCCTCGCCGGGTACGTCCACCACCGCCTGACCGGGCAGGACGTCCTCGGGGTCGGTGACGCGAGCGGGATGTTCCCGATCGACCCGGCGACCCGCGACTACGACCTCGCGATGCTCGCAACGGCGGACGAGCTGATCGGCGCAGGCGCAGGCACAGGCGCAGGCACGCACACCGGCATCCGCGCCCTGTTCCCCGAGGTGCTCGTCGCCGGGCAGGACGCCGGCGCGCTCACGGCCGAGGGTGCCGCGTGGCTCGACCCGACCGGCGCCCTCGAGCCCGGCGTCCCGCTCTGCCCGCCCGAGGGCGACGCCGGCACCGGCATGGTGGCGACGAACGCCGTCGCTCCCCGCACCGGCAACGTCAGCGTCGGCACGAGCATCTTCGCGATGGTCGTCCTCGAGCGCGCGATGGCCCAGGCGCACGAGGAGCTCGACGTCGTCACCACGCCCGCCGGTGACGCCGTGGCGATGGTGCACTGCAACAACGGCGCGAGCGAGATCGCCGCGTGGGCCCGGGTGTTCGGACGCTTCGCCGAGGCCGCCGGCACCCCGCTCGACATCGACCACGTGTACGCGACGCTCCTCGCCGAGGCCGAGCAGGCCGACCCCGACGCCGGCGGGCTACTCTCCTACAACTACCTGGCGGGCGAGCCCGTCACGCACGTCGAGGCCGGCCGTCCGCTCCTGGTCCGCGGGGCCGGCAGCGCGTTCACCCTCGGCAACCTCGTCCGCGCCGAGGTCCAGGGCGCCTTCGCGACACTGGCGATCGGCATGGACGTGCTGGCGGAGGAGGACGTCCGGGTCGACCGGATGACCGCGCACGGCGGGCTCTTCCGGACGCCCGGCGCCCCGCAGCGCCTGCTCGCCGCCGCGCTCCGCGTGCCCGTCGCGCTCGAGGAGACCGCTGGCGAAGGTGGTGCCTGGGGCATCGCCGTGCTGGCCGCGTACCTCGAGCACGCCGGCGACACCGACCTGACGACCCACCTGGCGGAGCGCGTGTTCGGCGGGGACGCCGTGCACGTGGCCGACCCCGACGAGCACGACGTCGCCGGGTTCCGCACCTACCTCGAGCGCTTCCGCGCCGGTCTGCCCCTGCAGGCAGCAGCGGTCGCCGCCACCACCAGCGACGCCGCCACAGGCGAGCTCGACGCCACCACAGACGAACCCGAGACGACGGCCGGAGCCGAGCCGAGCCTCCAGACCGAGAAGGAGCCGACCCGATGACGGACGCGACCCACCACGACCAGACCACCCAGGAGGCCGTGGCCGCGACGCGTGCTCGCGTCGCCTCCCTGCACGGCGAGCTGGTCCGCTACGGCCTGGTCATCTGGACCGGCGGCAACGTCTCCGAGCGCGTGCCCGGCACCGACCTCTTCGTGATCAAGCCGAGCGGGGTGTCCAGCGACGACCTGACGCCCGAGAACCAGGTCGTCTGCACGCTCGACGGCGTCCCCGCGGAGGGCTGGGGCAACGCGCACGGCCCCTCGAGCGACACCGCGGCGCACGCCTACGTGTACCGGAACATGCCCGAGGTCGGCGGCGTCGTGCACACCCACTCCACCTACGCGACCGCGTGGGCTGCCCGCGCCGAGGCCATCCCGTGCGTGATCACCGCGATGGCGGACGAGTTCGGCGGCCCGATCCCGGTCGGCCCGTTCGCGATCATCGGCGACGACTCGATCGGCCACGGCATCGTCGACACCCTCTCCGGACACCGCTCCCGTGCCGTCCTGATGCAGAACCACGGCGTCTTCACGATCGGCAAGGACGCGAAGGACGCCGTCAAGGCCGCCGTGATGGCCGAGGACGTGGCGCGCACGGTCCACATCGCGAAGCAGGGCGGCGAGGTCGTCCCGATCGCGGAAGCAGACATCGATCGACTCTTCGATCGCTACCAGAACGTCTACGGACAGAACCCCGAAGGAGCCATGCGATGACGCAGGACAACGTCGACCCCCAGGCCACACTCGACGGCTACGAGGTCTGGTTCCTCACCGGCTCGCAGGGCCTGTACGGCGAGGAGACCCTCCGCCAGGTCGAGGAGCAGAGCCGCGCCGTCCACGAGACGCTCGCCGGTGCACTGCCGGTGAAGCTCGTGTGGAAGCCCGTGCTCAAGGACGCCGACGGCATCCGCCGGGCGCTCATCGAGGCCAGCGCCGACGACAAGGTGATCGGTGTCACCGCCTGGATGCACACCTTCAGCCCCGCGAAGATGTGGATCGGCGGCCTGAATGCCCTGACCAAGCCGCTGCTGCACCTGCACACGCAGGCGAACGTGGCGCTGCCGTGGTCGGAGATCGACTTCGACTTCATGAACCTGAACCAGGCCGCCCACGGCGACCGTGAGTTCGGCTACGCCCTGGCCCGCATGGGCGTCCGGCACGCGACCGCCATCGGCCACGTGTCCGACGAGCGCGTCCAGCAGCGCGTGTCGAACTGGGTGCGCGCGGCAGCCGGTGCCGCCGCGATCCGCGAGCTCAAGCTCACCCGCTTCGGTGACAACATGCGCTACGTCGCCGTCACCGAGGGCGACAAGACCGAGGCCGAGATCTCGCTCGGCGTGCAGGTCAACACCTGGGCGGTCAACGAGCTGGCCGCAGCGGTCGACGCGGCGGAAGCCGACACGGCGGCGGTGGACGCGCTCGTCGCGTCCTACGAGTCGGCGTACGACGTCGACCCGTCGCTGCGCGGCGACGGTGACCGCCACGGCGCACTCCGCGACGGCGCCGCGATCGAGCTCGGCCTCCGTGCGCTCCTGCAGCAGAACGGCTCCGCCGCGTTCACCACGAACTTCGAGGACCTCGGCACGCTCAAGCAGCTCCCCGGCCTGGCCGTGCAGCGCCTGATGGCCGACGGCTACGGCTTCGGCGCCGAGGGCGACTGGAAGACCGCCGTGCTGGTCCGCGCGATGAACGTCGCCGGCGCCGGGCTCCCCGGTGGCGCGTCGCTCATGGAGGACTACACGTACGACCTCACCCCGGGTGCGGAGAAGATCCTCGGCGCCCACATGCTCGAGGTCTCCCCGACGCTGACCTCGACGCGTCCGACGCTCGAGATCCACCCGCTCGGCATCGGCGGCAAGGACGACCCGGTGCGCCTGGTCTTCACCGCCGACTCCGGCGAGGCGGTCGTGGTCGCGCTCTCCGACACCCGCGACGGCTTCCGCCTCACCGCGAACGTCGTCGACGTGGTCCCGCCGACCGAGGCCCTGCCGAAGCTGCCCGTCGGCCGTGCCGTCTGGGAGCCGCGCCCGTCGTTCCCCGTCGCCGCCGAGGCCTGGCTCACCGCCGGGGCCGCGCACCACACCGTCATGACGACGGCCGTCGGCCTGCAGGTGGTCGAGGACCTCGCGACGATGCTCGGGACCGAGTTCCTGGTCATCGACGAGCACACCACCTCGCGCGGCTTCCGCGACGAGGTGCGCGGGCAGCAGACCTGGCACCGTCTCGACCGCGGCTTCTGAGGAGCCGTACGATGACCGACGTGACCACGGAGCAGCGGACCAACTGGGCCGGCAACGTCACCTACCGGGCGTCGGCGCTGCTGCGCCCGACCTCGGTGGGTGAGGTCCAGGACCTCGTCACGTCGACACCGCGGCTGACGGCGCTCGGGTCGACGCACTCGTTCAACGAGGTCGCCGACACCGACGCCGTCCAGCTCACGCTGACGGAGATGCCGCCGTCGCTGGAGATCGACACGGCCCGCCGGACGGTCCGGGTCGCCGCCGGCATGACGCACGCGCAGGTCGCGGCCGGCCTGGAGGCTCGTGGCTGGGCACTCGGGAACCTCGCGTCCCTGCCGCACATCTCCACGGCCGGGGCCGTCGCCACGGGCACGCACGGCTCCGGTGTGCGGAACCCCTCGCTGGCGCAGGCGGTGGTCGGGTTGGACGTGGTGCGTGCCTCGGGCGAGCTCGAGCACGTGTCGGCTGCTTCCGGGTCCGGGTCCGGGTCCGGGTCCGGGGCGTCCGGGTTCCTTGATGCCCATCGTGTGGCGCTCGGGGCGCTCGGCGTCGTCACGGCGCTGGAGCTCGCGATCGAGCCGACGTTCGAGGTCGCCACGACCGTGCACCTCGACCTGCCGTGGGACGCGGTCGAGGAGCACTTCGACGCGGTGATGGCCGACGCCTACTCGGTGTCGATGTTCACGGCGTTCGACGACCGCGGCGCACGCCAGGTCTGGACGAAGCACCGCGTGGACGAGCCCGCGCCGAGCGTCGACCTCGTCGCGCTCGGCGCCCGCCGTGCGACCGAGGCCGTGCACCCGGGCGAGAACGACGCCGCCAGCGTCACCGAACAGGGCGGCGTGCCCGGGCCCTGGTCCGAGCGCCTGCCGCACTTCCGCTCGACGTTCTCGCCGTCCACCGGCGCGGAGATCCAGGCCGAGTACCTCATCCCAGCAGCGTCCGCGGTCCCGGCGCTCCGGGCACTGCGTCCGCTCGCCGACCTGTTCGCCCCGCTGCTCATCGCCGCCGAGGTCCGGACCGTCGCGGCCGACACCGCCTGGCTCGCGCCCTCCACCGGTCGGCAGTCGGTCGGGCTGCACTTCACCTTCCGACGGGACGCCTCCGCCGTGGCAGCGGCGGTGTTCCGGATCGAGGAGGTGCTCGCACCGTTCGACCCGCGGCCGCACTGGGGGAAGGTCTCCGCGGCCTCGCCCGCTCGACTGCACGAGGCCTACCCGCAGCTGGCGGCGTTCGCGGACCTGGCGCGGTCGCTCGACCCGGCGGGGCGCTTCCGGAACGGGTTCCTCGAGCGCACCCTGGGTTGACGAGGAGTGCTCCGCGCCACGCCTGGGCCGGCGCTCGTCGTCCGGTGACATCGAGGACCTCCTGGTCCCGCCGCCGGTGGACACGAGGAGCAGTCGGCCAGGGGTGTGGAGCCGAGCGGGCTCGGCTCCACTTCTTCCCGAGCGGTGACTCGGGGAAGTGTGGGTTCCCCTGGCTTTTCCACTCGGAGAGCGAACCGAAGCCCTGAACTGTTGTCGCAGTTCCGGGCTTCACTCGTTCGCCCTGGGGCAGCGGTCCGGCGGTCGCGCTGCTCCACTCGTCAGCCTACCGATACTGGAGTATCAGGGAGGTGTTGGTGCTTCTCCCAGGGGATCGGGATGGGTTCTGCGGGCGCTGCACTGCTCCGGTGCTGAGTGCTCACATGTGAGGACGCAAAGGTCGGGTCATGGCGAACCTCTCTCGGATCATCGGCATGGCCTCGAAGGTCATCGACAAGCAGCTGCAGCAGCGTGGGCAGGGGGAGCGGACCGGCGGGCAACAGCCGGGCGGGCAGCAGCCCAGCGGCACGGACTGGCGCAGCGTCGTGCGGAGCGCAGCGGACAGGCTCACGGGGGACGACCGCACCGGCCAGCAGCGCCCGCCGCAGCAGCACGGACAGCGGCACTCGCAGCAGCAGCACGGCCAGCCGCCCCAGCAGCACGGGCGGCCGCGCGGTACCGGCCCTACCGATCACGACAAGGTCGCGCTCGCGAAGTACGACTACCTCCTGCGCACGTCGTCGCCGGAGCAGCTCGAGCAGGTCCACGACGACGCCTTCGCCCGACTCACGCCCGAGCAGCGCCAGCAGGTCCTGCAGCGCATGAACGCCGAGCTGCCGCCGCACGAGCGCGTCGCCGACGACTCCGCGGGTCCGATGGCCCGTGCCATGACCCGCGGTGAGGACGGGCGCCCCGGACTCATCCGTCGGGTCCTCGGCGGCGGGAACGGCCCCGGCTCGGGCAACCGTGGCCGCATGGGCGCGATGGCCGGCGGCGCAGCAGTCGGCGCCGGGGCGATGGCGCTCGGCGGGATCGCCGTCGCGGTCGCCGGGGGAGCGGTCGTCAGCGCCGCCGCGGCCCCGGTCCTCGCGGGGGCCGCGGACCTGGGCGTGGACTTCGAGGGCATCGCGTCGGGCATCGGGGACTTCGGGCTCGCCGACCTCGGTGGTGACGTCGAGGGCTTCGCGGCCGAGGGGGAGCAGTTCCTCGGCGGTGTGGGCGAGCACGTGTCCGGCTTCGGCGAGCAGGCGTCCGGACTCGGCGAACAGGCGTCGGACCTCGGCAACGACTTCCTCGGCGGGCTCTTCGACCGCTGACCCGCGCCGGCGCGCGGCGCGCCACGGAACGGACACGGCACCGTGCATCTGCACGGTGCCGTGTCCGTTCAGCGATGTGGCAGCGGGATCGATCAGACGGCGATGCGGCCGCCGTCGACGGGCAGGACGGCACCGTGCACGAAGGACGCCGCGTCCGTGGCGAGGAAGACGATCGCCTGTGCGACCTCCTCCGCCGTCCCCGGTCGGCCCGCGGGGCCCGCTGCCGCGAGCTGGTCGAGTGCCTCGCCCATCGCAGCGGTGCCCTCGGTTCGGGTCGGGCCGGGGCTGACGGCGTTGACGCGGACCCCGGCCGGACCGAACTCCGCGGCCCACGACTTCGTCAGCAGCACGAGTGCGGCCTTCGTGGAGCCGTAGAGCCCCATGCCGGCAGCACCGAACTCGGCCACCATCGTGGTGACGTTGACGATCGCTCCGCCGCCTCGCGCGGCCATGGCGGGAGCGAGGGTCGCGACGAGGAAGTACGGCGCCTTGACGTTGATGGCGAAGACCTCGTCGAAGCCTGCCGAGGTCGTGTCCGCCGTGGTACCGAAGGGGAAGATGCCGGCGCTGTTGACGAGCACGTCGACCGTGCCGCCGCCGATGCGCAGCGCCTCGGCGGCGAGGTGCGCCGTGCTCGACTCGTCGCGGAGGTCTGCCTCGACGAACTCCGCCCGGCCGCCGGATGCACGGATCGACCGGACGACCTCCTCGCCGCGGGTGGAGTCCCTGCCCGAGACGACGACGTGCAGGCCCTGTGCGGCGAGGAGTTCGGCGGTTGCGCGTCCGATGCCGCTGGTGGCCCCGGTGACGAGAGCGGTCGTGGTCGTGGTCATGGTCATGGTGTGTTCCTGACTGAACAGATCGGTTTGGCTTGCGGTGTTGGTAACTGTACAGATCAGTGCAGTAAAGTCAAACCATGTCCACACCGCCGGAACCCCGTACCCGTCGACGCCCGGCCTACGAGCGCGCTGTCGCCACCGCTGACCGGTTGTTCTACGAACAGGGCATCCATGCCGTCGGGGTGGACCAGGTCGCAGCTGAGGCCGACATCTCGAAGGCGAGCCTCTACACGCACTTCCGGACGAAGGACGACCTGGTGCTCGGGTACCTCCGCGGGCGCAGCAGGTCGTGGCAGGAGCACGTCGCCGTCGAGCTCCCCGCTCGCGGCGGCACGGCGACCGAGCGGGTCCTCGCTGTCTTCGACCTGCTCGGTGAGTGGTTCGACGAGCCCGGGTACCGCGGCTGCCCCTTCATCAACGTCGAGGCGGAGTACGGCGCAGGCCACCCGACCCACGAGGTGACCCTGGAGCACCGCGACTGGGTCCGCGACCTCTTCACGGCACTGCTGGTGGAGGCCGGGGCAGCGGACGCCGAGTCGACCGCGCTCGAGCTCTGCCTGCTGTACGACGGTGCCATGGCGAGCGCCCAGGCGGATGCGTCGCGGCCCTGGGCAGCCGCGGCCCGACGTGCGGCGGGACGACTCCTCGAACCGCGCTGAGACGCGCCCGCTCGCGTTCGCCCGTGGACGGATCGAGAACGACCGGTCCACCCCGCTCCGTGGATTGTTGCGTCGTGCGTCATCGCCTGTCTCCGTGCGCATGGGCGCGGTGTCAGGATGGACGCCGCCCGGCCTGGATCGGCCGCGAGCCCCACAGCACCGACCTCTCGAGGAGCACCACGTCATGAGACGCTCGAACCGACTGACCATCACCGCGGCCGTCGCCGCAGCCGCAGCCCTGGTCCTCACCGGTTGCTCGGGCGGTGGTGCCTCCGACGACGCGTCCTCCGGCACGAACAAGGGCGGGACGCTGAACGTCCTCACCACGGCAACGTCGGTGCACCTCGACCCCGCCACCAGCCAGGGCCTCGGCATCACGTCGCTCGGCCTGGTGCTCCGTCGTCTGACGGCCTGGGACGTCGAGCCGGGGAAGACCGCGAAGGTGGTCCCGGACCTCGCGACGAACACCGGCGACTCGAGCGACGGCGGAAAGACCTGGACGTACCACCTCAAGAAGGGGCTCACGTTCCAGGACGGCTCCGCCATCACCACGAAGGACATCAAGTGGGGCATCGAGCGCTCGTTCGCGCCGACCCTGCCCGGCGGCCTGAGCTACCACAAGTCGCTGCTGGTCGGTGGCGACACGTACCGGGGGCCGTTCGACGGCACGACCCTCGACAGCATCGAGACGCCGGACGACTCCACGATCGTGTTCAAGCTCACCGCGGCCTACGGCGACTGGCCGTGGATCGTCTCGATGCCCGCGTTCTCCCCGGTCCCCGAGGGCGACGGCACGGACACCGGCGCGTACGACGCCAAGCCCGTCGCGAGCGGCCCGTACCAGGTGCAGGCCAACCAGCAGGGGTCGCAGATCACCCTGGTCCGGAACAAGGAGTGGAGCGCGAAGACCGACTCGGTCCGCACAGCCGGCCCGTCGAAGGTCGTGTTCAAGGAGTCGCAGGACCCCTCCACCGTCACGCAGACGCTGATCGCCGACAACGGCGACGCGAAGAACTCGTTCGGTGCCACGTTCCTGGGTGCGGCCGAGCTGAACCAGGTGCGCGCCAACCCGTCCGCGCAGGACCGTCTCGCGACGTCGAAGGCCGGTCCGCTCCAGTACCTGGCGATCAACACCCAGCGTGGCGCCCTCAAGGACCTCCAGGTGCGCAAGGCCCTGCAGTACGCGGTCGACCGCAAGTCCTACCGGATCGCCTCGGGTGGTGCCCTCGCCGGCAGCTACGCCTCGACGCTCATCACGCCCGGCATCGCCGGCCGGAAGAGCTACGACCTGTACCAGCCGGGTGCGACCGGTGACGTGGCGAAGGCGAAGCAGCTGCTCGAGAAGGCCGGCGCGACCGACCTGAAGCTCACGCTCGCGACACAGAACGACCCCGCCAACCTCGCCGAGGCGCAGGCGATCCAGGCCGGGCTCAAGCGTGCGGGCATCGCCGTGACCCTCAAGCCGCTCGACATCGACTCGTTCTACACGGCGACGACGGACGGCACCGACTTCGACCTGGCGCTGTTCAGCTGGCAGCCCGACTTCCCGAGCGCGAACGCCAACATCCAGCCGCTCTTCGCGTCGTCGGAGATCGGTGGCGGCCGCTACAACGTCTCGAAGTACAGCAACCCGGAGGTCGACGCGCTCATCGCCGAGGCGACCGGCACCATCGACCAGCAGGACGCCCGGAAGCTCTGGGCCGAGGCGGACCGGAAGATCATGGCCGACGCGCCCATCGTCCCGTTGACCTACGCCAAGCAGTCGTTCCTGGCCGGGTCGAACGTGCAGGACTTCCGCATCGCGGACTTCCCGGCGTACCCGAACTACCTCAAGGTCTCGCTCGCCCAGTGAGCGACCCCATCCTGCAGGTCGAGGGGCTCCGTGTCGCGTTCGGCGACGCGGAGCCCGTCGTGCGTGACGTCTCCTTCGCGCTGACGCCCGGCCGCGTGCTCGCCCTGGTCGGCGAGTCCGGCTCGGGGAAGTCCGTCAGCGCGATGAGCGTGCTCGGACTCCTGCCACCCCAGGCCCGGGTCTCGGGCAGTGCCCGGTTCCGCGGCGAGGAGCTCGTCGGCGCGCCCGTCGAGTCCCTGCGCGCGGTCCGTGGCGCGGGCATCGGCGTGGTCTTCCAGGAGCCGATGAACTCGTTCACCCCCGTCCTGTCGATCGGCACGCAGATCGCCGAGGCGGTCCGCGCCCACCCGAGTGGCCTCGACCGTGCCGGGGTGTCCGCCCGCATCGACGAGCTGCTGCGATCCGCGGGCCTCGACGACCCGGCACACATCCGAGGGGCGTACCCGCACGAGCTCTCCGGCGGCCAGCTGCAGCGCGCGATGATCGCGATGGCGCTCGCCGGTGACCCCGTCGCGCTCATCGCCGACGAACCGACGACTGCCCTCGACGTCACCGTGCAGGCGGGCATCCTCGACCTGCTGCGACACCTCTGCCACGAGCGCGACCTCGCGGTCCTGCTCATCACGCACGACATGGGTGTGGTCGCGGACGTCGCCGACGAGGTCCTCGTCATGCGGCGTGGCGAGCCGGTCGAACACGGCCCGGTCGCCGACCTCTTCGCCGCCCCGCAGGCCGCGTACACGCGAGCCCTGCTCGCCGCCGTCCCCGCCCTGGGCCCACTCGCGCCGGTACCGCCGCGCAGCGGAGCCTGCGGAGCTGCGGGGCGGCCGAGCGCGTGGGGAGAGGCCCGTCCGGCGTCCGCCCCGCCCGCCCAGCCCGCAACGGGGCCGGCCGAGTCTCGCCCCACCGGACAGGATGTGGGCCGCGCAGGCCGCGATCTGTCCGCCGGGCCGAGACTCGCCGACGCGAGCGGCGGGGCGGGGCCGAGACTCGGCGACGCGAGCGGCGGGGCGGAGACGAGCCGCGCCTCCCGGCCGGTGGTGGCGCGACTGCGCGACGTGAGCGTGCGGTACGACCGGCGCGGCGCGCCGACCGTCTCAGGCATCGACCTGGAGCTGCGGGCCGGCGAGACGCTCGGCCTCGTGGGGGAGTCGGGGTCCGGCAAGTCGACGGTGGGGCGCGCGCTCGCCGGCCTCGTGCCGGTCGTGGCCGGCAGCGTCGAGGTGGACGGCAGCGACCTCCGGACGGCGCGCGGACGACGGCTGCGCGAGGTCCGCAGTCGTGTCGGCATCGTCTTCCAGGACCCGGCATCGTCCCTGAACCCGCGCCAGACCATCGGGTGGAGCATCGCCGAACCGCTGCTGGTCCACGGTTCCACGCCCGCCGACCGGAGCACGCGCGTGCGCGACCTGCTCGACGCGGTGCAGCTCGACCCGACCTGGGCAGAGCGGTTCCCGCACGAGCTGTCCGGCGGGCAGCGACAGCGTGTGGCGGTCGCTCGGGCCCTCGCGCTGCGGCCGGCGCTCGTCGTCGCCGACGAACCGACCTCTGCGCTCGACGTGACGGTGCAGGCAGCCGTGCTCGACCTGCTCTCCGCGCTGCAGGACGACTTCGGGTTCGGCATGCTGCTCATCAGCCACGACCTCGCGGTGGTGCGGCAGCTCGCGGACGAGGTCGTCGTGCTCCACGACGGCCGCGTCGTCGAACGTGGCCGCACCGAGACCGTGCTCGACGACCCGCAGGAGGACTACACGCGCATGCTGCTCGCCGCCGCCCCCGTGGCCGATCCGGCTCGCCAGGCCGCTCGCCGTGCCGCCTGGCGTCGTCTCGTGGAGGTGGGACCGTGACCGCGAACGTCGTCGAGCGGCCCGTCGCCGCCTCCGGCCGGTCGACCGGGTTCCGCGCGGTCGTCCGACGCGTCCGGCAGGACCGCTGGGCCGTCACGAGCGCGGTCGTCATCGCGGTCTTCCTGCTCGTCGCCGTCCTCGCCCCCGTGATCGCCGGGATCAGCGGGCAGGACCCGTACAGCTACCACATCGGGGCGCTCAACTCCTTCGGGGCGCCGCGGGGAGCGCTCGGCGGGGTCAGCGGCACGCACTGGTTCGGCGTCGAACCGCTGACGGGGCGCGACCTGTTCGCCATCGTCACGTACGGCGCGCGGACCTCGCTCGGGATCGGCCTGGCGGCGACCGCGATGTCGATCGTCATCGGTGTGCTCGTCGGCGTCACGACGGGGTTCTTCGGCGGCTGGTACGACCGCGTGCTGAGCCGGATCGTCGACGTGATGTTCGGGTTCCCGTCGCTCGTGTTCATGATCGCGCTCACCGCCATCGTGCCGACGTCGTTCCCGAAGCCGCTGCTCGTCGTGCTGGTCATCGGGTTCTTCGGGTGGCCGGCCGTCGCGCGGGTCATCCGCGGACAGACGCTGTCCCTGCGGTCGCGGAACTACGTCGTGGCCTCGACCGCGCTCGGCGCCGGGCGGTGGCACGTCATCCGGACGCAGCTGCTGCCGAACCTCGCCGCGACGATCACCGTCTACGCGACGATCTCGATCCCGTCGATGATCGGTGCCGAGGCCGCGCTGTCGTTCCTCGCCGTGGGTGTCACCCCGCCGACGCCGTCGTGGGGTCGCAGCATCGGCGACGCGATCGGCTGGGTGCAGACCGACCCGATGTACCTGCTGTTCCCCGGCATCGCCCTGTTCCTCGTGACCCTGGCGTTCAACGTGCTCGGCGACGCCCTGCGCGACGCCCTCGATCCGCGCGGAGGCACCCGGTGACCGCGTTCCGCTTCGTCCTGTTCCGCGTGCTCGGCGCCGTGGTCGTGCTGCTCGTCGTCGCCGCGGTGACCTACGCACTGTTCATGCTGCTGCCGACGAACCCCGCGCGCGCCATCTGCGACAAGCCCTGCACCCCGGACCGACTGCGCGAGGTGCAGGCGTTCCTCGGCACGGACAAGCCGTGGATCGCCCAGTTCGGCGCGTACCTCGGCGGGATCGTCACCGGTCGGACGTTCGGCACCGGCGCCTCGGTCATCCACTGCGCGGCACCGTGCTTCGGGTACTCGTTCCAGCTGCACGACAGCGTCACCTCGCTCATCCTGACGCGGCTGCCGGTCACGGCCTCGATCGCCGTCGGTGCCGCCCTGCTGTGGCTCGTCGCCGGTGTCGCCGGGGGAGCGGCCTCGGCACTGCGCCGGGGGTCCCTGCTCGACCGCACCGTGATGGGCATCGCCGTCGCCGGGGTCTCCGCGCCGTCGTACCTGGTCGGGTTGCTCGCGATCCTGCTGTTCGGGTTCGTGCTCGGGGTGCTGCCGACCAGCGGGTACGTGCCCTTCACCGAGGACCCGGTCGGCTGGTTCACGCACCTGGTGCTGCCGTGGTGCGTGCTCGCGTTCATCAGTGCCGCGATCTACGCCCGCCTGACCCGGGGCGAGATGCTCGAGTCGATGTCGCAGGACTTCGTCCGGACGGCTCGCGCCAAGGGCCTCCGCGAGCGCCAGGTCGTCGTGCGGCACGGGCTGCGGACGGCGATCCTGCCCGTGGTGACCCTGTTCGGGCTCGACCTCGGGTCGCTGCTCGGCGGGGCGGTCATCACCGAGAAGGTGTTCTCGATGCAGGGCCTCGGGGCGCTGCTCATCGACGCGGTGCACACGCTCGACCTGCAGGTGGTCGTCGGCTTCACGCTGTTCTCGGCGTTCCTGGTGGTCACCGCGAACGTGGTCGTCGACGTGGTCTACAGCGTGGTCGATCCCCGTGTGCGGCGGCGGGGGTAGACGGGCCGTCGCGTCGTCTGCCCCCCGCGCCTCAGAAGTACGTGATGCCGTGCGGCGTCCGCGGGGGCAGCAGCATCGCGCGGAGCCGGAGTGCGGCCTCGTCCGACGCCCGGAGCAGCCCGGCGGCGGCGAGCGTCACCGGGGACACCGAGCCGATCAGCAGCGCACCGAGGTCGGCCACGTCGAGCGCGACGTCGACACCGGCCCCGTCGACCTCGCTGAGGACGTCGGACGACAACCGCGTGACCGTGCCCGCGCCCGACACGACGTCGAGCCGGTACGTGCCGGTGGCGAAGCCCATCGCGTCGGACACCGCGAGGGTCACCGAGCCGTCGACCGCGTACGGCCGCGAGGACAGCGTCGCCGGGACGTCGAGCACGCGCAGCCAGACGTGGTCCTCCTCGTGGTCGACGTCGTACGCGCGGTTGTCGGCGAGCGCGGCCACGATCGGGTCGTCGAGCCGCGAGCGCTTGTACTGCACCACGTCGTTGAGGTCGATCGAGAGCAGGAACTCCCACATCGAGAGGTAGGCGGCGTCGTCCGTGTACACGAGGTCCACGACCTCGACGGTGGTCTCGCCGCCCGAGTCCTTGACCCTCCAGGTGACGTAGCCGTCGATCTCGTCGGTGCCCTCGGCCCGGTGCACGGCGCCGCGGACGTCCTTCGCCTTCTCGCCGTCGCCGGTCAGCGCACCGAAGACGACGGGCCACGTGCCGGAGTTGCGGACCATGGAGCCGGGCGTGCGCTCGTGGAAGCGGTCGAAGACGCCGCGTCCGACGCCGTCGGCCAGCCAGGCCAGCGGCACGACGGTCACGGTGCCCGAGGTCGGTGCCAGGAACGGCAGCGCCCGGTTCCGTCGGACGCTGACGGCCCGCTCGCGGATCGCGCTGCCGAAGCCGAAGCGTCGGTAGATCGTGCCCTCGGACGCGGTGAGCGAGGCGAGCGCGTAGCCCTGCTCGACACCGCGGGTCAGGGCGTGCGTCATCATGGCGCGGAGGATCCCGCGGCGACGCTCGGTCGGTCGGACCGTCACCCCGGTGATGGCCTGCGTGTCCACGCGTGCACCGTCGCCCCAGCTCAGCCCCTTGCGGAGCCAGGTGAACGTGCCGACGGGCCAGGTCTCGTCGACGGAGCCCGGGAAGGGCTCGCGGAGGTACACGCCGAGGAAGGTCTCCCCGTCCTCGACGAAGTCCGCCGCCATGCGCGCGGCGGACTCGTGCGACAGGGTGCCCTCGTGGAAGCCCATGCCCACGGCGTCCATCCACGGAGCGGTGCGGGCGTCGGGTGCCCCGTCGGCATCGGTGCCTGGGGTGAACTCGCGCAGGTCGAAGCGGTCGCTGAAGTCGTCGTTGATCGGTGCCACGCTCCGACCCTATCGGGGCGGTGTCCGGCGGACCGAGGGACCAGGGTCAGAGCGTGGCGACGA
Source organism: Curtobacterium sp. SL109 (assembly GCF_026672405.1). Classification (NCBI taxonomy): domain Bacteria; kingdom Bacillati; phylum Actinomycetota; class Actinomycetes; order Micrococcales; family Microbacteriaceae; genus Curtobacterium; species Curtobacterium sp. SL109. Next base: position 3,406,432 of record NZ_JAPPRB010000002.1, on the reverse strand, counting down.
CGAGCCACGCGACGAGCGAGAACCCCGCAGCGCGCAGCACCGACGCCGCGACCGGCTGCCGGCGCCACGTCGCGACGAACTCGGCGACCGCCGCGGCGAGCGCCGTCAGCGTGACCACCACGACGATGCCCGGGAACGGGTGTCCGACGACCCCGGCGCCCACCTGGTGGAACGCCACGATGCCCCACGGCACGATCCCGACCGCCGACCCGAGCCCGAGTGCCACGCGGGACCCGTCGGTGGACCGCTCGTCGCGCTGCTGGACCACCGCGAACAGCACCCCGGCCGACGCCAGGGCGTAGACGCCGACCAGTGCACCGACGTCCCGGACGCCGTTGAGCTGCGCGACGACGAACAGGGTGATCGGCGTGGTCAGCAGCGGGTCGAGCGCACCGGACCACCACGCAGGCGACGCGCCGGACGCCGACGGCAGCGCGCCGGACCGTGCTGGCAGCGCCCATGCCGCGGCCGACAGCGCGAGCACCACGACCATCGCGACGCCGAGGCCCACGTGCGAGAGCGTCCGGGTCGGCAGGCCGTCGAGCGTGACCGTCACGGCCCGCACGGTGCGCTCGCCGAGCAGGACCACCAGCAGCGCGCCGACTGCCTGGACGCCCATCAGGATGCTGATCGTCCTGCTCCGTGCGCCCATGTCTCCAGAGCCTGCCAGGTGGAGCAGGTGAGCGCGCACGGCGGGACCTTGACCAGCACGCCGGACCCGAGGACGATCACCGCATGAGCCTCTTCATCACCTGTCCCGTCGAGAGCGTCGAGCGCGCGACGGCCTTCTACCGGGCCCTCGGCTGGACGCTCGACCCCGCGATGTCGGGCGAGCAGGCCTCGTGCTTCGCCATCGCGCCGGAGCAGTACGTCATGCTCACCAGCCGCGAGCTGTACGCCAGCGTCGGCGGGTCCGAGGAGCTCGTGGGCGGACCGGACACCCCGTCGAAGGTCACCGTCTCGTTCGACCTCGACAGCCGTCAGGTGGTCGACGACCTGGTCGAGCGCGCCGCAGCAGCCGGTGGGCGGGTCGGCGACACCGACGAGTACCCGTTCATGTACCAGCGCCAGTTCGACGACCCGGACGGCTACCACTGGTCGCCGTTCTGGATGCACCCGGAGCCGTCTGCGGCGCCCTGACCGCACGGACCACCGGCCGGGAGGCCCGGTGCCAGCCCGCACCGAGCCTCCCGTCCGGTGGGTGGTCGCGACCGTGCGCCGTCACGGCATGCGCCGGGCGGCCTCCTGGGCCACGACCTGCTCGCGGTCCGGCATCTGCCGGAGCTGCTGCAGCGGCCGCGTCATGCGGGTGTTGCCCCGGAGCGCTGGCTCCGCCCGGTCGAGGAACGCCCAGTACCCGGCGGTGAACGGGCAGGCGTCCTCGCCCAGCCGTTCCGTCGGGTCGAACCGGCAGCCGCCGCAGTGGTCCGTCATCCTGTCGATGTAGCGCCCGCCGGCCGCGTACGGCTTCGTGGCGACGACCCCGCCGTCCGCGTGCTGCGACATCCCGATGATGTTCGCCGGCATCACCCAGTCGGTGCCGTCGACGAAGACGTCGGTGAACCACTCGGTCAGCTCCACGGGGTCCCAGCCCCGCTGGAGCGAGAAGTTCCCGAGGACCATCAGCCGCTGGATGTGGTGCAGCCAGCCGTGGTCCCTGGCGTCGTCGAGCGCGGTGGACAGGCAGACCGCGTCCACCTCGGACGAGTCGAGTTCGCGCCACCAGCGGGGGAGCGAGGACCCGTTCGACGGTCCGCCGTTCCGCGGCCGGTCCTTCCGCGGTCCGTCGTTCCGCGTCCCGAGTGCCGACGCATCGGCGCCGTACTCGTCCCCGAGCCACCAGTAGAGGTGCCAGACGTAGTCGCGCCAGCCCGCGACCTGTCGGACGAAGCCCTCCACACTGCCGATGGGGGCGCCGCCGTCCTCGTACGCGCGGACCGCTGCCGTGACCGCGTCGCGCGGGTCCAGCACGCCGAGGTTCAGTGGCACGCTCAGCAGCGAGTGCGCCATCGTCCGGTCGTTGGTCAGGACGGCGTCCTCGTACGGTCCGAAGTCGCCGAGCCGGACCTCGAGGAAGTCGTCGAGCGCTGCTCTGGCCTCGTCGGCGGTGACGGCGAAGCGGCGGCGGTCGTCCCGTCCGACGAACTGCACGACACCGTCGCGCTCCCACCGGTCGAGGTCCTCGCGCACCTCGGCGTCGACCTCGTCCTCCGTCGGTGACCACGGTCCGGGCAGCCCGAGGGTCGTCGCGCCGCGCGGCGGGGACTGCCGGTTGTCGGCGTCGTGGCTGAAGACGCCGCCGACCGGGGCGGTGCCGTCCATCAACCAACCCTCGCGACGGCGCACCTGCTCGTAGAAGGCCTCCATCAGGAACCGCCCGCCACGGCCGCGGGCCCAGGCGGCGAAGTCGTCCTCGGAGGTGACGAACCCGCGGCTCGGCAGGACCGTCACGCCGTGCTCCCGCACCTGCCGGCGGAGAGTCCGGGACGGCGGGTCCACGACCTCGAGGTCGTCCTGTCCGGCGAGCACATCCTCCAGTCGGAGGACCTGGACGTGGTCCGCCCGGTCGCCGAGCTCCCGCACCCGGTGTCGGAGGGCGCTCAACCACAGGTGTGCCTTGGCTCGGTGCACGGGGCGGGCGGTGAAGAACTCGCGGGCCTCGACGACGACCGCGGGGCCGCCGTCGTCGAACAGCGGGCCGTACTGGCCGGGGAGCACGAGACGGCGGCGTGGCGAGTCGGTCACCTCGCGGACGCTACGCGGTCCGCCCGCGTGCCGCTGGGCTGGTGGATGCGCCGAGTGGTCAGGACACCCCGCGTGCGCGTCGTCGAGTGGCCGAGAACGGTCGGGCCGACGGCTCTGGACCGACGGTTCGCGACCGTTCGCCGGACGTGCGCGGGGAGTCGTGACCGGTCGGGCGGGCGGTGTGCGGGGCTGGGAGGGGTGGGGCGGTCAGTCGGTGGCGCCTGCGGGTGGGTCGACCAGCAGCGCGACGCGGTCGGTCAGGTAGTCGACGAGGGGGACGGCAGCGCCGGAGGTCGGCGACCACCGGACGAACGGCTCGTCGTCACGCACGAACAGCACCCCGTCGCCGTCGACCAGCGCGTCGTCGAGGGGGATCGGTGTCGCGCCGTGGTTCACCGTGTCGCCCGCGTCGAAGCGACCGCGGACGGCTGCCGCGCGGTAGGCACGACGGGTCTCGGCGGACACGGACACGAACTGCGCCCGCCCGGGGTCGGTGACGCGGGTGATGGTGCCCGTCGCCCAGACCCTGCCCCCGGTCTCCAGGGAGGACCCGATCAGCAGGGCCCCGACCCGCCAGACCCGACCGAGCGGGCGCATCGTCGGCTCGCGGCGGACGCCGAGCACCGCCTTCGGCCGGACGTACTCGCCGAGGGCCTCGTCCCGGACACCGGCGGTCCGCAGTCGTCGGGCGGCGTCGTCGAGCAGTGCCTGCGCCCGTGCCACACCGTCCGTCACGTCCCCAGAGCCTAGACGCGGGGGTCCGGCACGGGCCGCAGTGAGCAGGCGGGGTACGTGCGACTGGACCGGTACGCGGACGGGACGGCGTTCCATGAACGGGCAGCGTCGCCCGCTCCGGGGACGCCGACCCGACGACGAGGGACGTCCCAGTGCCCCACGCATTCGACCCCGAGCACCTCCGCCCTGTCAGCCTGCGCGCCGTCGCCGACGCGGTCGGAGGCACCGATGTCCGAGGCACCGCGGTCGGACGCATCGCCGTCGGAGCCACCGCGCCGGGGCGCGACGTCCTCGTCACGGGGATGACGGTCAGCACCGGGGACGCCCGGCCCGGCGTGCTCTTCGCGGCCCTGCCCGGACGCCACGGACACGGGGCGGACCACGTCGAGGCCGCCCGTCGAGCGGGTGCCGTCGCGGTCCTGACCGACGCCGCCGGGGAGCCGACCGCGACCGCGAGTGGACTGCCCGTCGTCGTGGTGCCCGACGTCCGGGGCGTCCTCGGTGCCGCTGCCCGCGCGGTGTACGGCACGGGCGACCTCGGTGTCCCGATGCTCGGGGTGACGGGCACGAACGGCAAGACCTCGACCGTGTACGTGCTCGACGCGCTCATGCGTCGGCTGGGGTGGCCCACCGCGCTCACGTCGACCGCGGAACGCCGGGTCCGGGACGACGCCGTCGCCGCGCGCCTGACCACCCCGGAAGCGCCGGAGCTGCACGCCTTCCTGGCCCGGGCCGCCGAGCAGGGCGTCCGGGGCATCGCGGTGGAGGCCAGCGCGCAGGGCCTCAGCCGCCACCGGCTCGACGGCGTGCGGTTCGACGTCGCCGGGTTCACGAACCTCAGCCACGACCACCTCGACGACTACGCGGACATGGACACGTACCTCCGGGCGAAGGCGGCGCTGTTCACCCCGGAGCACGCGCGCCGTGGTGTGGTCTCGGTGGACAGCGCCGCGGGCCGGACGATCGTCCGGGACGCCGGCGTCCCCGTCGAGACGATCACCTCGCTGCCCGAGCAGGACGCGACCTGGCGCGTGGCCGTGCTCGACCAGCGCCTGGACGGCACGCGCTTCCGCCTGACCGGGCCGGACGGCACGGACATCGTCACCGAGGTGCCGCTGCTCGGCCGGCACATGGCGGCGGACACCGGCCTCGCGATGGCGATGCTGATCCGCGCCGGGGTCGGTCCCGAGCGCCTCCGAGCCGCGGTGGGCGACCGGCTCGAGGTCGTCGTCCCCGGTCGGATGTCCGACGCCTCGGCACCGACCGGCCCGCGGGTGTTCGTCGACTTCGCCCACACGCCCGACGCCTTCGCGAAGAGCCTCGAGGCGGTCCGTGCCGTCGCCCCCGCGCGCGTGGCGATCGTCCTCGGCGCCGACGGCGACCGGGACCCGACGAAGCGACACGGCATGGGCGTCGTCGCGGCGACCGCGGCCGACGTCGTCGTGGTCGCCGACCACCACCCCCGCTTCGAGGACCCCGCCCCGATCCGCGCGGCGATCCTGGCCGGCGCGCGGTCAGTCGGGTCGGAGGCGCTCATCGTCGAGGAACCCGATCCGGCGACCGCGATCCGGACGGCGCTCGCCGCGATCGGTGACGACGGGGTCGTCTACTGGGCGGGACCGGGACTCACCGACTACCGGGACGTCCGCGGGGAGCACGTGCCGTACTCGTCGTTCGAGGACGCCCGCATGGCGCTCGCCGAGGCGGGTCACCCGGCGGAGGACACCGTCCCGTGCGGCTGACCCGTCCGCCGGTACCCGGCGACGTGCCGAGGACCTGAGCGGCGTGCGCGGCGACGACGACGCCGGGATCCCGAGACCGTGCCGGCGATGATCATCACCGCGCCGTAGGTGAGCAGCACCGGGGCGATCGTCGGGACGAGCCAGCTGCGCGACCCGTTGACGAGCTGGTTGACCCAGCCGATCCCGGGGACGCTGTACCAGACGACACCGCGCACCTGCGCGGGCACCACCGCTGCCGCGTCCGCGACGGCGTTGTTGTCGCCCTTGAGCACGAAGCTCCTGGATCCGTCCGACGCGGTCGCGATCGACACGACGCGGTGGCTGACGACCTCGGGCTGCCCCGACGCGATCTGGTAGGTCACGACGTCCCCCACGTGGATGTCGTCGACCGGGGTCGGCCGGACGACGAGCAGCGTGCCGGGGGGCAGCGTCGGCTCCATCGACTGCGTCAGGACGGTCAGCGGCGTGGACCCGGTGGCCTTCGGGACCACGATCACCACGAGGGCGACCCCGACGACCGCGAGCAGCAGCCCGGTGCTCAGGCCCAACGCGATCGCGTGCAGTGCCGCCCGCCAGCCGGTGCGCGGGCGCGGGGCCGGACGTCGGGTCGAGTCCGGACGTGGGGTCAGGGTCAAGCGCCGCATCGGATCGCCGCTCCGTCGTTCTGCGTGAACAGGGTCACCGGTCCGCTGCCGGCGACCGTCGAGGTGGGTGCACCGGTGCTGTCGACCACCTTGACCACGACGGTCGAGGTGCCGGCGGGGATCGACGACGGGAAGTCGGACGGCGCGAGCTGGATCGAGCCGGAGTAGTCCTGCGACGTCTTCCCGACCATCGTGTCGCCGACGTAGGCCGCGTACCAGGTCTCGGTCGGACGCGACGACGCCGGCCAGGTCAGGTCGACGTAGTTGCCGTCGTGGTCGGTGCACGTCGTGGCGGGGGACGCGGTCGTCGCCGCGGAGGTGTTCAGGTAGAACCCGCCCGAGACCGGAGCGGAGACCCAGGACCCCCAGCTCGTCGTCAGGGTGACCCGGATGTTGGCCGTCGCCGGGGTCGGCGCGGACGCCCGCGGCGTGCTCCTGGTGCACCACACCACCTCGGTGTGGGCGGCGAGCGTCGTGGTCATGCTCGGCAGTGACGCCCAGGTGCCGGTGACCGATCCGCTGCCGACGGGCGCGCCGTCGGTGCAGTCCGCCGTCGTGGGGACCGGCCAGGCGACGACGTCGATGGCCTGCGCGAGCGCGAGCGAACTGTCACTCGTGACACTGACGGAGGTCGTCGTGGTTCCCCGCAGGTTCTCCGAGTTCATCAGCGTCAGGGGCTTGGTCAGGGAGGTGACCGTGCTGGAGAACGTCGTCGTCAGGTCCTCCGCGCCCTTGATCCCGGCGGCGACCTTGCCGATCGTGGTGCTCGACGTCGCCTTCGCGGACGCGGTCCAGAGCGCCCACGCGGCACTCGAACCGCCGACGACCAGCGCCAGGCTCAGCAGCGCGGCGAGGAGCACGCGGACCCGGCGGCTCACGGCGCGACCTGCGTCCCGGTCACGGTCATCGTGAAGTCGGTCACGGCGCCCGACACGCTCTGCGGCGCGTCCATCGACAGCAGGATCTCGATGCAGCCCATGCCGGAGGCGCCCGGGGGCAGGGTGTAGTACCCGCTGCCGGTGTCGAAGGTGGCGAGCGGACCGGTCGCACCGGAGATGCCCGCATGGCACTCCGCCGCCGAACCGACGGACGCGAGCCGCAGGGTCTGCGCGCCGAGGACGACGTCGTCGGTGGTGTCGGCGTAGGACACCTTCGTCGCGGTGATGGCCACGCGCATCGAGAGCGGGACCGTCCCCGTGTTCCGCACGGTGAACGTCCCCGTCGTGCTCGACCCCGGCCCGATCGCCGTCTGGTACATCGGTGACAGCGGGCTCACGGTCAGCGTCGCCGTACCGGAGCGCACGACCGACGACTTCGTGTTCGCCGAGGCGTTCCACAGGGCGTAGGTCCCGCCGGTGCCGAGCACCGACGCGACCACGGCGACCGCCAGGGCGAGCGCGGTGGCCCACACCCAGCGGTGACGCGACGGCGCGCGGTGGCGACGTCGTGATGCGGTCGAACTGGTCATTTCCCGTCACCCCCCGGTGGACGTGGTCGTGGTGGTGGAACCGGCGCGGTCGACGGATCAGGGACCGACCGCGCCGGTGATCAGGAGCCGATCGCGGTCTGCGTCAGCGTGAACGCGAGTGCGCCGACGTTGACGGAGCCGTTCTGGCCCGTCGTGGCCGACGAGGGCAGCTCGATCGTGAAGACGACCTTCACGGCCGAGGTGCCGGCGGCAGGGGAGACCACGAAGGTGTTGGTCGAGGAGGTCGACTGCACGACCGACGCGCTCGACGAGGTGACCGCGAGGGTCTTCGTCGTCGCGGCGATCAGGCCGGAGTCGCCCGTGATGCTCTGGTTCGCGTAGGTCAGGTTCGCCTTGAGGTCCTGGCCGGTCGCGGCGATGTTGAGGGTCTGCGTGAACTGGTACTTGTTGCCGGGCACCATGAGCACGGACGCGGGGTTGATCGTGGCGGAGCGGCCGTTCGTCAGGTCGGTCCACACGCCGTCGTTCGCAGCCGTGAGGGTCAGGGTGCCGGAGCTGATGGACGACGCGGCGCTGGAGGCGTTGGCGTTCCAGAGCGCGAAGCTGCCCGCCCCTCCGAGGAGGAGCGCGATGCCGGCGGCGCCGGCGAGGGCACCCGTGACGATCTTGTGCATGGTGGATCCGTTCCTGCGCTGGAGGGAGCGCTGAGGCCGCCGGCACGGTGGTTCGGGTTGCGTGCAGGCGGGACGGTGTCATCGACCCCGTGGTACGAGGGTCGCGGCTGACCGGTGCCGAGCGGGACCGCCGGGCTCCGGAGCTCAGGGCGGCTCGGGCGGGCTGGATTCCGTCTGACATCGACGCTACCGGTCCCCCAAAGTGCTGACAACAAAGATGATGCGTCTGAATGGACCCAAAACGGGGGTGATTTTCGTCCCCAGGAGTGCCGACGCGATCTGTACCCCGTTTCGACGGACATCCCGGAGGAATGCCCACCAGACCCATACGGTTGCATCGACCGGAATCGAGGAGGGGACCATGGGCATCGTGCGCTGGTTGTTCGACGCGCAGATCGTCATCGGGGACCAGACGGTGCTCTGGCGCGAGGTGATCGGCAACGTCTTCGGGCTGCTCAGCGCGCTCGGCGGGATGCGTCGACGCATCTGGGCCTGGCCCGTCGGCATCGTCGGCAACGCCCTGCTCTTCACGGTCTTCATGGGCGCGCTCTTCGACACCCCGAACCCCGTCAACCTGCTCGGGCAGGCCGGCCGCCAGGTGATGTTCATCATCGTCAGCGTCTACGGCTGGTACCGCTGGACGCACCGCCCTGCGGAGTCGGTCACCGTGATCGACCCGCGCTGGGCCTCCTGGCGGACACGCGGGCTCCTCGTGGTCGCCCTGGTCGGTGGCACGGCGCTGCTCACGCCCGTCTTCCGCGCGCTCGGGTCCTACGAGCCCGTCTGGTCCGATGCCTGGATCTTCGTCGGGTCCCTGCTCGCGACGTACGGCATGGCGAAGGGCTGGGTCGAGTTCTGGTTGATCTGGGTCGCCGTCGACCTGGTCGGGGTGCCGCTGCTCTTCTCGGCCGGGTACTACGCCTCCGGGCTGATGTACGTCGTGTACGGCGTCTTCACCCTCACCGGGTTCTTCGTGTGGATGCGGCAGCGCACCCGTCCGTCCGCTGCCCCGGTCACCGTCGGCTGACCACCGCAGGGGGCATGATGACGGCATGACCGAGGCAGCCGTCGTCACCGGGTGGCGCGTGTACCGCGCGCGCCGCACCGAGTTCCTCGACGCCGCGCGCGTCCGGCGGCGCACCCTCGTCTGCGGCCTCGTCGCCGCGGTGCTCGGCACGGTCGGCGTCGTCGCGCAGCTGCTCTGGCAGGCCGTGCTGGAGGCGCCGCTCGCGCTGGCCCTCGTCGGGATCGTGGCGTTCGCCGCCGCCGTGGGCTGCCTCGCCGCCACCTTCCTGCGGACGGCGTCGACCCCGGCCACCCTCGAGCCCGCGGCCCTGACCGGCGACTGGCGACGCTCCGAGCGCATCGGTCAGCAGTTCGGCCCCCGAGCGCCGGCGATGCTCCCCGAGGACCGCGACGAGGTGCTGCGACGTGCCGAGGCGTCGGCGGGCGCTGGCGTCGTCGTGTTCGACCGGACGCGCTGGCTCCCCGTCGGGTGGCTCGTCGCATGGGTGGGCCTGCTCGTCGTCGGGCTCGCGTCCACCGACGAGCTGGTCCTCCTGCTCCTGCCGCCCGTGTTCGCGCTGCTCCAGTCGTCGACCGCGATCACCGCACTGCTCGGCCTGGGTCGCGCCGACGCCGCCCGCCGCCGTGCCGAGGGGATGCCCTCGTACGACCCACCGCCCGCCGCACCCACCAGGAACCGCGACCCCCGCGGCTCGAAGCTCGGCCTGCCCGAGGCCTGAGCGCGCGAGCACCCCCCGCACTGGGACACGACGCAGCCCCTACCTGTGCGATGGGATGTCCGAGTGCAGACACTCACCGAGGGACTCTCCGACGGGACGCTCGACGCCGAGCAGCCGTTGCCAGAACAGACCATCGCCGAGCGCCTCGTCCGTGCCGCGATCCGCGCCTACCGGCTGCACCCGTTCAACGACGTCGACGCCGCGGTCGTGGCGGACGTCGCCGGGCTCCCGCTCGACGCCGTCTCCCGCGCGTTCCCGACGTGGGACGCGCTGCTGCTCGTGACGTACGACCACTGGACGGCGATGCGCAGTTCGACCCGTCGCCGGACCCCCACCTGCACGGTCGAGCACGTCCGGCAGATGCTCGCCGAGGACGTCGCCGACCCGGGCCGCGTCCGGGTGCTCGCCGGCGTCATCAACATGGCCGGTGCCGGCACGAGCTTCGCCGACCTGTTCCGGAAGCGCTACCAGGACTACGTCGTCGGGCTCACCGTCGGCCTGCAGCGGGACGTCGACGCCGGCATCGAGTCGATCGTCATCGCGCCCGAGCGTGCCGCGACGCAGCTCCTCGCCGTCTACGAGGGCCTGCAGATCCAGATGCTCGTCCGTCCGCACCTCGACGCCCTGACGGAGTTCGAGCACGCCGTGCGGGCGCTCCGCGAAGGCTGGCGTCGGCGCCACGTGCCGGCGTGGGACCTCGGCTCCGTGCCGGCGTGGGACCTCGGCTCGGTGCCGACGTCCCCGATCCTCCCGGCCTGACCTCCAGTTCCTCCCCGAGAAAGCACTTGCCAAAACGGAAAGTGCTTGCCAGACTGGTGGCAACGGGAGGGAACACCATGACCGACACCACCACCACCGGCGGCATCGACCCGACGGGCGCACGCGAGCTGCTCGACCGGGCGGACCGCATCAGTCGCCGCGCGCACGACGCCGTGCGCTGGCCGTACGTCACCTTCATCACGGCCCTCGGGGTCGCGACCTCGCTCGGCACGCTGGCGATGGGGCTCACGACGGGCACCGCGTTCGCCGCGGTCTACGTCGGCACGCTCGCGGCGCTCGTCGCGCTCGTGATCGGCTTCATGCTGGCGATCCGCGGCCGTTCGGCCTTCGCCAGCAGCCGGCGCTGGACCGTCTACATCGCCAGCTGGGCCGTGACCTACTGCGCCGCGATCGCGGTCGTCGGCTGGGTCCACGGCTCGGTGCTGTGGTCCGGCGTCACGTCCGGCCTGGTCCTCGTCGTCGCGCTCGTCTGCGCCGCGTGGGAGTCGCGATCGTGACGCTCGAGCAGGGCACCCACCCGCGGCACCGCCTCGACGACCTGCTGCAGAACGCCGTGCGGTTCTCGATCGTCGCCGCACTCGACCGCGCCGGGACGCTCGGCTTCCGCGAGGTCCGTGACGCCGTGGAGGTCACCGACTCCGCCCTCAGCAAGCAGGTGGCAGCGCTCGAGGCCGCCGGGTACGTCGCCGTCGGCAAGGCGTTCGTCGGCAAGACCCCGCGGACCTCGTTGACGCTGACGCGCGACGGTCGCGCCGCCTGGCGCGGCCACCTGGACGCCCTGCGGCAGATCGCGGGCAGCGACCAGGAGTCGCCCGGTCACCACTGACGGACAGGAGGCCCGGTGCCAGCTGGCACCGGGCCTCCAGTCGGTCACCGGGTCGCGGCGCGGCGGTGCCGTGACCGGTCAGGAACGTCGCCAGGACGCGATCTGGCGCAGCGTCACCTTGGAGCCGTACTGGGCGACGGAGTGCCGGAACAGGTACTGCGCGAACCAGAGCAGCAGGACCGCGACGCCGAAGACCTCGACGATGCAGACGACGGACTCCAGCGGGGACAGCGCCCCGACGGCGTTCCGGACCATCGCGGTGACCGGCGTGAACGTGGGGAAGTACGTGAAGAACGCCACGACCGGGCTGGTCGGGCTCGTCATCACGAAGAACGCCGCGTACACGGGGATGATCAGCGCGAAGATCGCCGTGGACTGCAGGGCGGAGGCGTCCTTGATCGAGGGGACCGCGGCGCCGACGGCGACGAACAGCGCCGAGGCGAGCAGCACCCCGCCGACGAGCAGCAGCGCACCGACGAGCATCCGCCACGGGTCGATCGTCACGGGGCCGACCCGACCGGCCAGCAGGGGGACCACCACCACGAGCGACAGCAGTCCCGGCACCATGAAGACGCCGATCTGCACCAGGCAGACGAGCAGCATCGCCACGACCTTGCCGCGGATGAGGTCGCCGGCGGTCACCGTGGTCAGGATCATCTCGGAGATCCGGTTCTCCTTCTCCTCGACGACGACCGTCACCATGCGGGCGGCGAGCAGGATCACGAGCCCGAAGAACGCGGCGACGTAGAGCAGCGGCGGCACGATCGACAGCCACCCGGGCGCGACCCGGCCGTCGGCGTACGCCGTGACGTCCGCGCTCGGCGGTGACCGGAGGAGCGCCACGGCCTCGGGGTCGTCGACGTCCGCGGCCACGCTCTGCTCGAGGACGCGCTGCGCCAGCGACGCGTACGCGTTGTTCTCGAACAGGCCGCGGTCGGTCGCGGTGACCCGGATCGACTCGGTCGAGGGCGTCGCCGGGAACACGACGAGGGCCTCGAGCCGCCCGGCGACGACGTCCGCCCGGTCCCCGGACTCGTCGTCCGACGGGGTCCCGCCCCAGCGCGCGGCGACGGACTCGGAGACGAGCCCCGAGCGGTCGACGTAGTGGAACGGGGTCTTCGTCGCCGAGGCCCGCGAGAGCGCGGAGTCGGTGCCGGCGGCCTGCCCGACGCCGACCAGCAGTGAGACGAGGACGACGACCAGGGGCAGCGCGAGGGTGCCGATCCAGAACGCGGGCTTCTTGACCGCGCGGGTGAACTCGAACCGGATGACGGTGCCGATGCGGCTCATCGTGTGCTCCTGGCGGTCTCGTCGACGAGGGCGTCGTGGCCGTAGACCTGGACGAAGATCTCGTCGAGGGGGATCTTGCGCATCTCGAAGCCGCTGACGTGCACGCCGGCGCCGACCAGCGCGGCGAGGATGTCCGACCCGTCCGGTGCCGCGCTCGTCGACGGGACGAGGTAGGCGACGTGGCCCTCGTGCCGCGCGAGCTTGTAGAGGGGGGAGCGGGGCACCGGTCCGCTCAGCGACACCTTGGCGACCGCTCCGCCGAAGGCGTCCTGCACCTCGGAGATGGTGCCGTAGGCCGCCGCGTCCCCGTCCTTGAGCAGCAGGATCCGGTCGCACAGGCGCTCGACCTCGTCCATGTGGTGGGTCACCAGGACGACCGTGGCGCCGTCGGCCTTCCGCTCGTCGACCAGGTCGAGGAGCAGCCGGCGGTTCACCGGGTCGAGGCCCTTCGTCGGCTCGTCGAGGATGAGCAGGCGCGGACGGTCCATGATCGTGATGCCGAGCTGGACCTTCTGCTGCTGCCCGCCGGAGAGCTTGTCGACCCGGAGCTTGGCCTTGTCCGCCAGGCCGACACGGGCCAGGTAGTCCATCGACCACGCGGTCGCGGCCGGGCGCTGCATCCCGCGGAGCGCGGCGAAGTACGTCATCACGTCGAGGACGGACTCCTTGCGGTAGAGCCCACGCTCCTCGGGCAGGTAGCCGATCCCGCCGGTGGCCGGACGGTAGGGGCGCCCGTCGATCGTCAACGTGCCCGACGTCGGCGCGGTGATGCCGAGGAGCGCCCGGATCGTCGTCGTCTTGCCGGAGCCGTTGCTGCCGAGGAGCCCGAAGGTCTCACCGGGGGCGACGTCGAACGACAGACCGTCCACCACGGCACGGTCCCCGAACCGCATCACGAAGTCCTGCACGCTGATGCTCGCCCCGGCCATGGAGCCCCCTTCTCGCTCCGCTGACCCTACCGGCCCCGTGTGTGGCCCACCCTCCCAGGCACCCCCGACCCGGGTCGGGCAAGCTCGTCCTCGAATGAGAGGACCTCACATGGACCGCATCCGGCGTCTCCCGCTCCCGGCACTGCTGCCGATCATGTTCGTCGTGGTCGGCGGCGCCTACTTCGCCATCGGCTTCGTCACCGGCTTCGTCACCGGGCACACCGGCGAATCGATCGCCGACCGGCTGGTCTCCGCATTGATCTACGCCGCCGTCCTCACGATCGGCTTCGGAGTGCTCGTCGCCGTCCGTCGCCGGAAGGCCGGCGGGGCGGACGAACTCAGCCGTATGCAGCGGGCGTTCAAAGCCGGGACGGTGCCGCCCGCCGTGGATCCTGCGGTCTGGATCCCCATGTTCGAGAAATGGCGACGGCAGTACCGCCGGAACAGGTGGTTCGGCCCGGTGGTCTTCGGTCTGTTCACTGCGCTGGGAGTGTGGCTGGCGGTCACGGAGCGTCCGGTCTGGTGGCTGTACGTGGCATTGTTCCTCGGGCTCGTCGTCTGGTCTGTCCTGGCAACCCCGCGTGCGCTCCGGAAGATCGACGCCATGCTCGAGGAACTCCGTCGTCGCCCGATCACCTCGGCCCCCGCGGGCTCGGCACCCGGGACGCCGCAACCCACCGCCGGCGCCGCCTGGACCCTGCCCGGCGACGAGGCACCCAGACCGTAGGACTCGTCCGGGGCGGTGACGGATCCGGTTCGCGATCCTCGGGGGTGGAGAACCCGATCCGTCACCGCCGAATCTGAACGCCGTCGTCCCGCCAGCGCCGCCGCCGGAGCCGCCGCCAGCGTCCCGGCCGGCCGGCCCAGCCCGGACCGGGCTCAGCGGGGGATCGGCGCCAGACGCTGCAGCTGGGTGACGTGCCCGGGCTCGAGCTCCTCCAGGGACGCGACGCCGAGCAGCCGCATGGTCCGCTCGATCTGCTCGGACAGGATCTGGATCATCCGGTCGACGCCTGCCTCGCCCCCGGCCATCAGGCCGTAGAGGTACGCCCGACCGACCATCGTGTACCGGGCGCCGAGCGCGACGGCGGCGACGATGTCCGCGCCGGACATGATGCCCGTGTCGAGGTGCACCTCGGTGTCCATGCCGACCTCCTTGACCACGGCGGGCAGCAGGTGGAACGGGACCGGCGCGCGGTCGAGCTGGCGTCCGCCGTGGTTCGACAGGGTGATGCCGTCGACGCCCATCGCGGCCAGGCGCTTGGCGTCCGCCAGGGACTGCACGCCCTTCACGACGATCCTGCCCTTCCACTGCGTGCGGATCCACGCGAGGTCCTCGTAGGTGACGGTCGGGTCGAACATGTGGTCGAGGAGCTCCCCGACGGTGCCGGACCAGCGGTCGAGCGAGGCGAACGCCAGCGGCTCGGTCGTCAGGAAGTCGAACCACCACCACGGGCGCGGGATGGCGTTGACGATGGTCTTCACGCCGAGCTGCGGCGGGATCGAGAACCCGTTGCGCTTGTCGCGGAGCCGCGCTCCCGCGACGGGCACGTCGACGGTGACGAGGAGCGTGTCGAAGCCGGCGGCCTCGGCGCGCGACACCAGCGCCATCGACTTCTCGCGGTCCTTCCACATGTACAGCTGGAACCAGTTGCGTCCGTGGGGGTTGGCGTCGCGGACGTCCTCGATCGCGGTGGTGCCCATCGTGGACAGGGCGAACGGGATGCCCGCGCGGCCGGCTGCCCGGGCCCCGGCGCGCTCGCCCTCGGTCTGCATCATCCGCGTGAAGCCGGTGGGGGCGATGCCGAACGGGTACGCCACCGGAGCGCCGAGCACGTCCCAGTCGGTGCGCACCGTCGACACGTCCCGCAGCACCGCCGGCGTGAACTCGATGTCCTCGAACGCCTGCCGCGCCCGGGCCAGGGAGATCTCGGCCTCGGCGGCGCCCTCCGTGTAGTCGAACGCGGCCCGCGGGGTCCGCCGCTCCGCGATCGCCCGGAGGTCCCAGATCGTCAGGGCGTTCTCGAGCCGACGGCGGCGGGCGTTGAGGTCCGGCTTCCGGAACTGCATGAGCGGCGCGAGGTCGCGGATGGTCGGCAGCTGCCGCTTCATCGGGGTCCGCGCGCTCGACGGTGTGCCCGGGGTCGCTGCCGGTGCCCCGGTCGCGGGGTCGACGCGGTGCTGGTCGTCGGTCGAGGTCATGCGGACGTCCTCTGTCTCGTGGTGGGTCGATGTGCTGGGTGCCCTGGTCGCGGACTGTACCGGACGGGTTCGACGGTCCGGGCGACCACCGCTCGGAGTGCTTCGAGCGACGCCCCGCCCAGGCCGGCGAGCCCGACGGCCCGCGCCTGGACCAGGACGTTGCCGAGTGCCGTGGCCTCCACGGGTCCGGCCAGGACGGGCAGGCCCGTCCGGTCGGCCGTCAGCTGGCAGAGCAGGCGGTTCTGCGAGCCACCGCCGACGACGTGCACCTGCCGGACGTCCTTCCCCGTGACCGCGCTGATCGTCCGCAGGGTGTCGGCGTACGCCGCCGCGAGGGACTCCAGGATCGACCGCACGACCTCGGCACGGCCCACGGGAGCCGGGAGCCCGTGCTCGGCGCACCAGGCGGCGATCCGCGCCGGCATGTCGCCCGGCGGCGTGAACGACGCGTCCGCCGGGTCGAAGACGGGGACCTGGGTGGCGACGGCCGCGGCGGCGGCGAGCAGGGCCTCCAGGTCGGTCGTGGAGCCGTCCCGCTCCCAGGTCCGGACGCTCTCGGACAGCAGCCACAGGCCGGACACGTTCTTCAGGAACCGGACCCGGCCGTCGACGCCGCCCTCGTTCGTGCAGTTCGCCGCGCGGGCCGCCTCCGTGAGGACCGGCGCGTCGAGCTCGACGCCGACGAGCGACCACGTGCCGGAGGAGATGTAGGCCACGTCGTCGTCGGTCGCGGGGACCGCGACGACCGCGCTCGCGGTGTCGTGCGAGCCGACGAGCGTGACGTGGGCAGCGTGTCGACCGGTCCCGGTGCCGACGGCGGCCGCCACGGACGGCAGCAGGGGGCCGAGTCGGTCACCCGGGTCACGGAGCGGGGCCAGGAACCCGGACGGGAGGCTCGCCGCGGCCAGCAGGGTCGGGTCCCAGTCGCGCGTGGTCGCGTGCAGCAGACCGGTCGTCGAGGCGTTGGTGCGCTCGGCGGCCTCGACCCCGGTGAGCCTTGAGCCGAACAGGTCGGCGACGAGGAGCGCTCGGTCGGCACGGCCGCGCGCTGGGTCGGCCGCGAGCTGGAACAGCGTGTTGAACGGCAGGTGCTGCAGGCCGTTCCGGGCGTAGAGCTCGGCAGCGCCGATCCGGGCGTGCACGATCCCGACGCCGCGCTCGTGCCGGTCGTCGCGGTAGTGCACCGGTGGTCCGAGCAGCCGTCCGTCGCGGAGCAGGCCGTAGTCGACCGCCCACGAGTCGATCCCGATGCTGGCGAGGCCCGGGTGGCCTCCGAACGCGCCGCGGAGCCCGTCGAGCACCTGGCGCTCGAGCTCCTCGACGTCCCAGTGCAGGGTGTCCCGGCCACCCTCGGTCCGGGTGACGGGGCCGTTCGGGAACCGGGCGACCTGCTCCATCCGGACCCCGTCGGCGTCCACGTGCCCGACCACCACGCGCCCGCTCGTCGCGCCGAGGTCCACCGCCGCGACGCTGCCGCCCGAGGTCACCACGTCACCGGAGGAACGCGGCGGCCACGCCCGCGTCGACGGGCACGTGCAGCCCGGTGGTGTGCGAGAAGTCCGCCGTGCAGATCGCCGCGACGGCGTTCGCGACGTTCTCGGGCACGACCTCCCGCTTGAGGATCGTGCGCTGCGCGTAGAACGCGCCGAGGTCCTGCTCGTCGATGCCGTACGTCGCCGCACGGTTCGCGCCCCAGCCGCTCGCGAAGATGCCGGAGCCACGGACGACCCCGTCGGGGTTGATGCCGTTCACGCGGACCCCGTGTTCGCCGAGTTCGGCCGCGAGGAGCCGGACCTGGTGCGCCTGGTCGGCCTTCGTGGCGGAGTACGCGATGTTGTTCGGTCCCGCGAACACCGAGTTCTTCGACGAGATGTACACGATGTCACCGCCGAGCCCCTGTTCGATGAGCACCTTGGCGGCCGCCTTCGACACCAGGAACGAGCCCTTCGCCATGACGTCGTGCTGCAGGTCCCAGTCCTGTTCGGTGGTCTCGAGGAGGCTCTTGGACAGCGAGAGCCCGGCGTTGTTCACGACGAGGTCCAGGCCGCCGAAGTGCAGCAGCGTCTCCTGGACCGCCCGCTCGACGGCCGCGGCGCTCGTGACGTCGGCGGCGATGCCGATCGCTCGGTCCGTGTCGCCGATCTCGGCAGCGGCGGCCTGGGCCTTCCCGAGGTCGAGGTCCGCGATGACGACCGCGGCGCCGTCGGCCGCCAGGCGCGTCGCGATGGCCTTGCCGATGCCCGACGCGGCCCCGGTCACCAGGGCGATGCGCGTCGCGAGCACCTTCGGGGCGGGCATCCGCTGGAGCTTCGCCTCCTCGAGCGCCCAGTACTCGATCCGGAACTTCTCCGCTTCGTCGATCGGGGCGTAGGTGCTCAGCGACTCGGCGCCACGCATCACGTTGACGGCGTTCGTGTAGAACTCACCGGCGACCCGCGCGGTCTGGGCGTCCCTGCCGTAGGAGAACATCCCCACTCCTGGCACCAGCACGATGAGCGGGTCGGCGCCGCGGATGGCGGGGGAGTCCTCGTCGGCGTGGCGGTCGTAGTAGGCCTGGTAGTCCGCGCGGTACTGCTCGTGGAGTTCGTGCAGGCGCCCGATCGCGTCCTCGACCGACGCACTCGCGGGCAGGTCGAGGACGAGCGGCTTCACCTTCGTGCGCAGGAAGTGGTCCGGGCAGCTCGTGCCGAGGGCGGCGAGTTCCTCCGCCCGGGCCGACGCCAGGAAGTCGAGGACGACGTCCGTGTCGGTGAAGTGCCCGACGACCGGCTTGTCGTGCCCCGCGATGCCGCGGATCGTCGGGGCGAGGGCAGCGGCACGTGCCCGGCGCTCCTCGGTCGGCAGGGCCTGGTACCCGGGGCGCACGGGGCCGAACGGCTCGGGTCGCCCGTTCGCGGCGATGTACCGCTCGGCGGTGTCGATGATCCAGCGGGAGTTCGCCTCGGCCTCGTCGCTCGTGTCGCCCCACGCCGTGATGCCGTGGCCGCCGAGGACCGTGCCGATCGCCTCGGGGTGGTCCCGCTCGACGGCGGCGATGTCGAGCCCGAGCTGGAACCCCGGACGACGCCACGGCACCCAGACGACCTTCTCGCCGAAGATGCGCTCAGTCAGGGCCGGGCCGTCCGCCGCGGTGGCGATCGCGATGCCGGCGTCCGGGTGCAGGTGGTCGACGTGCGGGGCGCGCACGAGGGCGTGCATCGCGGTGTCGATCGACGGTGCTGCGCCGCCCTTCCCGAACAGGCAGTGGTCGAACGCGGCGACCATCTCGTCCTCGCGCTCGATGCCCGGGTAGACGTGCTGCAGCGCCCGGACCCGGTCGAGTCGCAGCACGGCGAGGCCCGCCGGGGTGAGGGTGCCGAGGTCGCCCCCGGAGCCCTTCACCCACAGCAGCTCCACCGGTTCGCCAGTCACCGGGTCGGTCGCGGTGCCCGTCGCGGACGTGTTGCCGCCGGCGTAGTTGGTGATGCGCGGGTCGGAGCCGAGCGCGTTCGAGCGCGCGACGAGTGCCGCGACCGTCGCGTCTGCGTCGGTGCCGTGCGCTGCGGGGTCCACCCGTGCCTCCAGGTCGTTGATCGACATGTCCCTACGCACCCCAACCGGCCTGGACGCCACCGACGCGGTCGGTCGCGATGGACTGCTGGTAGCCGGAGTCGAGGTAGGCGCGCATCGGGTTCGCCGGCAGGCCGCGCGACTCGCGCCAGGCCGCCAGGTCCTTCCGGACGTCGGTCTGGAACGCGTCCATGAAGACCTCGTTCGCACCGAGCACGTCGTGGGCCTCCTGGGCCGCGGTCAGGGCCACGCGGTCCAGGAGCAGCGCGCGGGCCGTCATCTCCTGCACGTTCAGCACCGACCGGATCTGGCCGGGGATCTTGTCCTCGACGTTGTGGCACTGGTCGAGCATGAACGCGACGTCGGCGTTGTCGTACCCGCCGCCACGGATGACCTCGACCAGGATCCGGAAGAGCTGGAACGGGTCGGCAGCGCCCACGATCAGGTCGTCGTCGGCGTAGAAGCGGGAGTTGAAGTCGAAGCTCCCGAGCTTCCCGAGGCGCAGCAGCTGCATGACGATGAACTCGATGTTCGTGCCGGGGGCGTGGTGCCCGGTGTCGAGGCAGACCATCGCCTTCGGGCCGAGGGCGCTCGTCTGCACGTAGCTGGTGCCCCAGTCCGGCACGTCCGTGTGGTAGAACGCCGGCTCGAAGAACTTGTACTCGAGCACCAGACGCTGGTCGTCGCCGAGGCGGTCGTAGATCGTGCTGAGCGACTCGTGCAGGCGGTCCTGGCGTTCGCGCATGTCGGCCTGGCCGGGGTAGTTCGACCCCTCCGCGAGCCAGATCTTCAGGTCGCGGCTGCCGGTGGCGTCCATCACGTCGATGCAGCGCAGGTGGTGGTCGATGGCCTTCTGCCGGACGACGGCGTCCGTGTGGGTGAGCGCGCCGAACTTGTAGTCGTCGTCCTGGAACGTGTTCGAGTTGATCGTCCCGAGCCGCACGCCGTGCTCCTCGGCGTGACGGCGCAGGTCGGCGAAGTCGTCGACGAGGTCCCACGGGATGTGCAGCGCGACCGTCGGGGCGAGCCCGGTGTACCGGTGCACCTGGGCGGCGTCGGCGATCTTCTCGTACGGGTCCCTCGGGGTGCCCGGCGTGGTGAACACCTTGAAGCGGGTGCCGGAGTTGCCGAAGGCCCATGACGGCAGTTCGATCTGCTGGCGTGTCAGTTGGTCGGCGATGCCGGCGAAGCTCGGGGTGGATGTCATCGTGTCACTTCCTCGTGTGCGAGTGGTTCGTGCTGCTGCGGCCGGGACATCAGGGCACCGGGACCGCCGCCGGCGCCCGCAGCTCGTGGGTGCCGCCCGTCAGGCGCTGCTCCTCGAGCCCGGGCAGACGCACCACCGCGGTCACGCCCTCCGGCACGGTCACCCGCACCAGGAGTGCCTCGTCGTCCAGCTCCCACCGCACGGCGACGTGCCCGTGCACGGTGTCGAGCGTCGTCTCCGCCCACGTCAGCCCACCACCGGGCTGCGGCGCGACGAGCACCGTCTCGTACCCGGGCGTCAGCGGCGCGAGGCCACCGACCACCCGGTGCATCCAGTCCGCCACGGCACCGAGTGCGTAGTGGTTGAACGAGGTCATCTCGCCCGGGTTGATCGTGCCGTCGGGCAGCATCGAGTCCCAGCGCTCCCACACCGTCGTCGCGCCCATCGTCACCGGGTAGAGCCACGACGGGCACTCCGTCTGCAGCAGCAGCCGGTACGCGTCGTCGAGGTGCCCGGTCTGCGTCAGCGCGTCCGTGATGAAGGGCGTCCCCGCGAAGCCCGTCGAGATCCGGTACCCGGACTCGGCCGCCAGCTCGGCGAGCCGGTCGCCCGCCGCACGGGTGTCCTCGTCGGAGAGGATCCCGAACACGATCGCCAGCGCGTAGACCGTGGTGCAGTCCGACCTGATCCGGCCGTCCGTCACGTAGTGCTCCCGGAACGCGGCCTGGAGGCTCGCAGCCATCTCCCGGGCCTCGTTCGCCTCCGCCTCGTGGCCGGGGAGCAGGGCGCCCGCCTCGGCGACGAGGGTCGCCGACCGGAACGCGCAGACCGTCGCGACGACGCCGGGGTCGGCCTTCGCCTTCGCGGCGTCCTCCGGCGGGGCGTCGGGGTCGAGCCAGTCACCGAACTGGAAGACCGTGTCCCAGAGCCCCTGCGGCGAGAGGTGGTCGCGGATCCGGCGGAGGTGCGCCGTCATCGAGTCGAACTGCTCCTCGAGCACCGCGGTGTCGCCGTACGCCTGGTACAGCGTCCACGGCACCCAGACCCCGGCGTCCGACCAGATCGCGGTGGCGTCGGGGACGCCGAAGTCCTCGGCGGGGGAGTACTTGAGCACGTCCGGCACGACGAACGGGATGACCCCGTCGGCGTGCTGCTGCTCGAGCCACACGTCCCGCAGCCAGTCGCCGAGGAACGCCCGGGTGTCGAACAGGTACGACGCCGTCGGGGCGAACGCGGCGATGTCGCCCGTCCACCCGAGTCGCTCGTCGCGCTGCGGGCAGTCCGTCGGGACGCTGAGGAAGTTGCCCTGCATGCCCCGCACGACGTTCTCGTGGAAGGTGTTGAGCAGGTCGTGGCTCGACGTGAACGTGCCGGTACGGGTCAGGTCGCTGCCGACCTGCACGGCGGTGACGGCCGCGCGGAGGTCGTCGAGTGAGCCCGGCCACCCGTCGACCTCGGCGTACCGGAACCCGTGGAAGGTGAAGCGGGGCTCGAACACGTCGGGGGCGTCGGCGCCGCTGCCGCTCAGGGTGACGTGGTCCGTCGCCTTCGCCGTGCGCAGGGGTCGGGTGCCGAGCTCGTCGTGCTCGAGCACCTCGGCGTGCCGGAGCGTCAGGACCGTGCCGGCGGGGCCCGATGCCGTGACCCGGACCCAGCCGACCAGGTTCACGCCGAAGTCGACGAGCGTGGCGCCGGACGGGCTCGTCCAGACGTCGACCGGGGCGATCTCCGCGAGGGGCCGGACGGGTGGCACGGTGTCGGCGACGAGCTCGCGGTCGCCGATCGACACGGTGTGCACGCCGGCCGCGTGCTCGAGCTGCCCCGGGTGCTTCCACGTGGTGTCGTCGACCCGGGCGTCGACGTCCTGGCCGTCGTAGAGCTGGTCGTCCGTGATCGGGCTCGGCAGCGCCTGCCAGTCGGTGTCCGTTGCGATGGTCTGCTCGTGGCCGTCGGCGAAGGTGACGTGCAGTTCGGCGAAGCCGGCGCGTTCGTCTGTGTACCAGCCGCCGCCACCGCCCCAGGCGAGCCGACCGGCTGCCCAGCCGCGGCCGAGGACCAGGGCGAGCACGGTGGCGCTGCCCGGTGTCGTGGTCAGGTGCTCGGTGACGTCGTGCGAGACGACGCGGATGCGCCACTCGTAGCTCGTCCACCCGGGTTCGAGCAGGTGGTCCGAGACGCGGGTGCCGCCGAGCCAGGCCTCGACGACGCCGAGGGCGCTGACGTCGAGGGTCGCCGCGGTCACGGCGCCGTGACCTGCGTCGAGGGTGAACTCCCGACGGAGGATCGGCGCGCTGCCGAAGGCGGCGTCGTCGTCGGCCGCGATGAAGGGTGCGGTCCAGGTGGTCATGGTGTCCTTCCGGCGGTCGTCGTCGACGGCCGCGTCGTGGGGTCGGTGGGTCGGTGTGTCCGTGGGGCTGGCGGTGGTGGGCCGACCCGCGCGGGGCGGGGCGGTCCTCCTGGCCGGGGTGGGCGTCAGCCCTTGACGGCGCCGCTGGTCATGCCGGCGACGATCTGGCGTTGGAAGAAGACGTAGAGGATCAGCGGGGGGATCGTGATGAGCAGCACGTCGGTGAACAGCAGGTTCAACTGGCTGACGGACTGGCTCTGGAACGCGTAGAGCGTCTGCTGGACCGTGGCGTTCTCGGACCCGGGCAGGAAGTACAGCGGGTTCGCGAAGTCGTTGAACACGGCGACGGACTGCACGAGCACGACCGTGATGATGACCGGCTTGAGCAGCGGCAGGACGACCCCGAAGAACAGGCGGATCGGACCGGCGCCGTCGAGCACGGCGGCCTCGTCGAGCTCCTTCGGGATCGTCGCGACGAACGCCCGGAAGAGCAGGATGCAGAACGACAGGCCGAACGTGGCCTCGATGAGGATCATGCCGCCCATCGTCTTGAACAGGTTGAGCCCCTGCAGCACCCAGATCGTCGGGACGATCGCGGGCGGGACGATGAGCCCGGCGAGCACGAAGAAGTTGATCAGCCCGTTCCACCGGCCCGGACGACGCTGCAGCACGTAGCCGACCATGGCGGAGAAGACCACCATGATGAGCACGCTGCCGACGGTCAGCACGGCGCTGTTCACGAACGCCCGGACGATGCCGGACTCGCCGCTCTGGAACACCGCCCGCAGGTTCTGCCACAGCTGCCAGTTGGTCGGCAGGGTGAAGCCGAGCTGGTTCGCCTCGGCCGGGGACTTCGCCGCCTGCAGCAGCACGAAGACGAACGGCACGAGGAACACGACGAACGACACCACGATGGCGACGACGCCGATCACCCACCGACGGACGGTGCCGGGGTGGCGGCGGCGCGCTGGCGTGGCCGGGCGGGCCGCGGTGACGGCGCTCACAGTTCCGGCTCCTTCCGGTTCAGCAGCCACGAGACCGGCACCATGATCGCGGTGACGACGACGAAGAGCACGACGTTGCCGGCGGTCGACAGGCCGTAGAAGCCCGCCTGGTACTGCTTGTAGATCACACTCGCGATCACGTCGCTCGTGAAGCCGGGTCCGCCGCCGGTCATCGCCCAGATGAGGTCGAAGGACCGCAGGCCGCCGATGAGCGACAGGATGATGACGGTGCCCATCGCCGGCCGGGACAACGGCAGGGTGATGTTCCTGAAGATGGTCCACGCGCTCGCACCGTCGACGCGCGCGGCCTCGAAGTACTCCTGCGGGATCGCGACGATGCCCGCGATGAAGATGAGCGTCGCGATGCCGACGCCCTTCCACACGTCCACCGCGGCGACGCTCCAGAGGGCGAGGGCCGGGTCGGTCAGCCACCCGGGCGTGGGGAGGCCGACCGAACCGAGGATCCCGTTGACGATCCCGTGGAAGGGGTCGAGCAGGGCCTTGAACGTGATGCCGATGCCGATCGTCGACACGAGCACCGGGAAGAAGACGACCGCCCGGAGGTAGCCGCGCCCGAGCACCGGGGACGTGAGGAGCAGGGCGAGGGCGAGTCCGAGGACCACCTTCGCCGCGCTCGTCACGAAGCCGTACTCGAACGTGTGCACGAACCCGGAGACGAGCTGCGGGTCCTGGAAGAACCGGACGAAGTTGTCGAAGCCGATGAAGGTCTGGTCGAACAGCGTCCAGCGCGTCAGGGCGAACCAGAAGCCGGCGAACGTCGGGACCGCGAAGAACACGACGTACAGCGCGATCGCGGGGATGAAGAACCACGCGGGGTAGAACGAGCGCATCCTGCTGCGGGCCGGACCCGGTCCTGCCTTCGTCGTCTGCGGCGGGGCCACCGCCGTCGTGAGCGTCGCGGTCACGTCCTCACCAGCCCTTGATGCCGAGCTGCTGGGCCTGCTGCACGACGTCCTGGTCGTACTGCTTCGCGCCGACGGCCGCGGTCGAGATGCCGGAACCGACCTGCACGCAGATCTTCTCGAGGTTCGGGCCCTTGATGGGGGAGAGGAACTCGAGGGCCGGCGTGGCCTTGCTGTCGTCGATGTACTGCTGGAGGTCACCGAGCATCGGCGGCACGTCGTCGGGCAGGGTGCACGTCGAGATGACGTACGGGCCACCGGGCGTCCCGGTGTCGTTCTGGATCGCGCAGCCCTTCGACGAGTTGACGAAGGCGATGAACTTCTTCGCCGCCGCCAGCTTGTCACCCTCGGTCGTCTTCGGGATGTACAGGCCGTTCGGCTCCCAGATCGTCAGGGTGGTGTCGTCGGCGTCCTCGGCCGGCAGGGCGAAGGCACCGATGTCGTCGACCGCGTCCGGGCTGTCCTGCTGCAGGGTCGAGATGGCGTTCGTCAGCATCGGGTACTGCGCCCCGGTGCCGTCGGCGAGCATCTTCAGGCCGTTCGCCTGGGTGGCCGAGGCGAAGTCCTGGTTCAGCAGGCCCTTGTCCTTGACCTCGGCGAGGTGGTCGAAGCCCGCCAAGGCCGGGTCCTTCGCGTAGGACTCCTTGTTGGCGGTGTACTTCGACGCCCAGTTGGCCTGCTGCGCCGTGATGTTGGCGAAGTCGCCGAGCACGAACAGCTGGCTGGTCCAGGTGTCGCCGTAGGTCTGGATGACCGGGGTGACCGTGCCGGCGTCCTTGATCGCCTCGCTGTTGCTGATGAACTCGTCCCACGTGGTGGGGACCTTCAGCCCGAGGTCGGCGTAGACCTTCTTGTTGTACATGACCGCGCCGCCGAAGCTGGTGCCGATCGGGGCGCCGTACACGCCCTTGTCCGTGCTGACGACCTTCGTGAACTGCTCGTCGACGTCCTTCGTCCAGCTCTGGTCGGACAGGTCCACGAGGGTGTTGTCCGGGTTGAGTGCCTGCATCAGCGACCCGGAGTTGTAGTTGAAGACGTCGGCCATCTCGCCCGTCGACAGCTGGGTCTTCACGAGGTTGTCGCCCTCGGTGCCCTGCGGTCGGGTGTCGAACTTGACGGTTACGCCCGGGTTCGCCTCCTCGAACGCGGCGATGAGCGGCTTCGCGGTGGCGGCGGTCGCCGGGGAGTTGTCTGCCTGGTAGGTGATCTCGACGTCGCCGCCGCCGCCGGTGTCGGCCGAGCCGCCGGACGAACAGCCGGCGAGACCGCCGATGAGGACCGTGGCGCCGCCGATGGCGAGCAGCCGGGTGGTCAGGGAACGAGCTGACATCCTTACCTCCTCGTAAGGGCCCGGATGGTGGGACACCCGGGTGGAACGGACCCGACACCGCATCGTCGCGGTGCCTGGCTGATGCTGTTAGAACGTTTCAATCGGAATGGAACCACGAGGATTGAAGCGTGTCAATCGGTCGAGGGAGATCGGTGGTGGTGGGGCGTGTGGGTGGTGGGTCGAACCGCGCGTGGTGGGTCCGATCCCGCGTTGGAGGTCGGATCGCGCTGAGCGAGTCGTTCGTTCCCACCACCAACGCGCGGAACCGCTTCCCATCGCAAGGGATGTGGGAAGGAACGCGCCGATCGGGCACGGCACACCGCTTCCCATCGCGGGCGCCACGGGAAGGAACGCGCACGGGACCCCGCCGGGAACCCGCGGTCAGGGCTCCGTGCGCCGCAGGTCGCTCGGGGCGCAGGCCGCCGCCCGGGCAGCCGCCGCCGCAGCCGAGCGTCCGATGGTGCTCTCGCGGGGGACCAGCTCGCTGCCGATCACCACGGTCCGGTGCACGTGCGTGTCGGGTGCGTCGGTGAGCTCGGCGAGGAGCAGCTCCACGGCCGCTGCCCCCATCTCGGCCCCGTGCATCGTCACCGAGGTGAGCGGTACCGCACCACCCCAGGCGATCGAGTTGTGGTCGCACCCGGACACCGGGATGTCCTCGGGGACCCGGAGCCCCGCGGCCCGGAGCTCCGTCACGACGGCCATGGCGAGCAGGTCGGTCACCCCGAGGACCCCGTCGGGCCGTTCATCGGCGGACATCCGCGCGATCCGGGCTCCGGCGTCGGTGCCGCCCGGCGGGTCGATGTCCCCGGCGTCGACGTCGATCAGGGCCACCCCGGGGTGGGCGGCGACGGCGCGGAGGACCCCGGCCCGACGCCGGTGCACCGGTTGCAGGTCGAGCCGGGCGCTGACGAACCCGATGCGTCGACACCCCTGGGCGATGAGGTGCTCGGTGGCGATGAAGCCCGCCTGTTCGTTGTCCACCACGACCGAGCAGGCGTCGACCTCGGCTGGCTCGTAGTTGACGTAGACGACGGGCCGGCCGTGGCGGCGGGTGAGTTCGACCTGGTCCCGGGACTCGGTCATCGTGGCGAGCAGGATCCCCGAGACGCGGGAGCTCTCGAGCGACGCGAGGTGGTCGCCCTGGGCGCGGAGGTCGTCCTCGCTGCTCGTGATGAGCAGGGTGCGGTCCCGCGCGCGGGCGGCGAGCTGGGCACCGCTGACCATGTCGCTGAACAGGGAGTTGCGGAGCGACATGACGACGAGGCCGATCGCGCGGCTGCTGCCGGCGACGAGGGCCCGGGCGTTGCGGTTCGGCGTGTACCCGAGCTCGGCGATCGCGGTCTGGACCCGCTCGGCGGTGGCTGGTCGGACGCGCTCCGGGTGGTTCAGCACGTTGGAGACCGTGGCGAGCGAGACCCCGGCTCGAGCGGCGACGTGGTGGACGCTCGGTGGCCCGTCACGACGCGGGGACTGGGCCATCCCACGATCGTAGACGGAGCGCGGAGCACAGACCGGCGGCTCGGGCGCAGGCCGGCGGCGCGGGTGCAGCCGGTCAGTGGACGGTGGACTGCCGCACGACGAGCTCCGGCGTGAACTCGACCTGTTCGAGCTCGACGTCCTGCCCCTGGTCGACCTGCCGCACCAGCAGCTCGATCGCCCGGCGGCCCAGGTCCTGCGCCGGCTGCCGGACCGAGGTCAGGGGCACGACGGCGGCCTCGGCGAACGCGATGTCGTCGTAGCCGACGATGGCGATCTCGTCCGGCACGGCGACGGAGCCGCGCATGACGAAGGCCTGCTCGAGCCCCACGGCGACCAGGTCGTTCGCCGCGAACACGGCGTCGGGGCGCTCGGACGCGGGTCGGCGCTGGAGCTCCTCACCGACACGGCGGCCCTCGAGCACGGACAGGGACGTCGTCGGCAGCACCTCGAGGGACGCGCCCACGGCGGTGGTCGCCGCGAGGGCTCCCGCGTGCCGGTCGACGACCTGACGGATGCCGAACGGGCCACCGACGTAGGCGATCCGGCGTCGACCGATCGCGAGCAGGTGTTCGACCGCGATCCGACCGCCTGCGACGTCGTCGACGGACACGGAGGCGAACGACGCGTCGTCGGCCCGGCGGTCGACGAGCACGACGACGGTGCCCTGGTCGCGGAGCCGTGCGAGCCGGGACAGGTCGTCGCCGGCGGGGGAGATGAGCAGCCCGGCGACGCGGCGTTCCTCGAACAGGTCGACGTAGGTGCGTTCACGGTCGGTGGACTCGTCCGAGTTGCCGATGAGGACGGCGAGGCCCTTCGACAGCGCGGCGTCCTCGGCGCCGCGCGCGACGTCGGTGAAGAACGGGTTGCCACCGTCGAGCACGATGAGCCCGACCGTGGAGCTCCGCCCGGCGCGGAGCTGTCGGGCGGAGTCGTTCCGCACGAAGCCGAGTTCGGCGATGGCGTTCTGCACCCGGAGGACGGTGCCGGGGGCGACCTTCTCGGGACGGTTCAGCACGTTCGACACCGTGCCGAGGGACACACCGGCGAGTGCTGCGACCTCCCGAACACTCACCGTCATGCGGTCATCCTGACAGTTGGCGGGTCCAGCGGGTCGTCAGTCGGTCCGCAGGGTGTCGTTCGTGTCGGCCGCGACCGGCTCCTTCGTGGTCCACCCGTACCAGCGGCCGTCGACCTCGGCGGTGGCGCGGCCGTCGCCGCACGTGAGCAGCCCGGTCGTGGGCAGGCTGTCGGGCAGGAACCCGGCGGACATCGCGGGGCCGCCGTGGGGCCCGTCGAGGGGCGTGCAGGCCGCGGTGTCGACGTCCGAGGCGGAGTCGAAGGCGATGACGTACCCGGGCTCCTCGGTGTCGAGCCGGACGTCGATGTCCGTCGCGTCCTCGGGGACCCAGGCCGGCATGAACCAGGCGAGGTCCTCCGAGTCCGCCTTCGACGGGGCGTCGGAGTACGTGTCGTAGTGCTGCTGCTGTTCCTTCTGGTACGGCTCCAGCAGGCTGCACCCGGTGAGGGTGGCGACAATGAGGCCCATCCCGAGCACGGCGAGCCCGGAGGTCAGGGCGGAGCGCTCGGAACGGGTGGTGGCGGAGGATGCGTTCGTGGTCATGAGACCATCCTCGAACCGACATGCGACCGGTGGAATGCGGTCCTCACCCGCTTCGGGGTGGGGTTGTCCCCCCGGTCGGCGGTCCGGTCCCGCTCCGGTGGCGGGACGGTCCCACCGGACTGGAGGCGCGCCTCCAGTCCGGTGGGATGCGCTCAGTGACCGACGGTGACGGTCTGGTCGAGCTGGTTCCGACCCGTCTTCGCGTCCCAGGTGCCGACGTTCGCGGTCTGGACCGCGAAGTCCGGGTTGCCGGCGGTGCTGCGCTCGGCTGCCGGCATGGCCAGCGCGAGGGACCAGGTGCCCTTCGGCAGGCCGCGGAGCGGTGCCGAGACGGTGACCGTCGTGCCCGGCTGCCAGGAGCGGACGTCCGTGCGCACCGGCACGGAGACGGTCCGCTTGCCGTTGGTCAGGACGACCTGCACCGGGCGGGCGTTGTACGGCGCGGCCCAGCCGTCGTTGCGGACGGAGACCGAGACGGACGGCGTGCGGCCGGTGGTGACCGTGCTCTTCGTCATGGTGAAGCGGTAGCCCAGACGCTTGGCGGTCTCGGTCATCCCGGCGTCACCCCACGTGGTGAGCACGTCCTGGTTGTAGTCCAGGTTGAGGTAGCTGTAGTGGTACTTCGCCATCTCGGCGGAAGCGGACGGGAACTCGGACCGCGGCGGGTTCACCGTGCAGGTCTCGCCACCGACGGGCACGTACCGCGAGTCCGCTGCCAGGTAGTCCTGGTCGAGCGAGAGCGGGTCGGACAGGAACGTGCCGAAGTCGTCGGGCGACGCCAGGAAGCAGTCGTTGTGGTGGCCGACGCGCGACTTCGCCGAGCCGTCGTGGGCCTGGGTCGGCGTGAGTGCACCGGCTGTGCCGGACGGCAGACCGAGCGCTGCCTGCTTCGTGGCCATGGTGCGGACCTGCACCGAGCGGCTTCCCGGCAGCGCGGCGAGTTCGGCCCGCAGCACCTGTCGGCGTGCAGCCTGGTCGGCCTCGGTCAGGACGCCGGGGTTCGACGGGTCGCTGGCGAAGTGGTCGGTGTAGTAGCCCTCGCCCCAGAGGCCGATGAAGCCCTCCTGCAGGGTCGGGATGACGTCGGCGTTGCGGCGGAGGAGCGGCGTGAGCTGCTTGATGTGCCCGAGGACGGTCGGCAGGTCGGCGTCGCCGTACGGTGCCGTGTACGGGTAGTCGCCGCCCTGGACGTAGGCGAAGCGGGTGATGACCCCGACGCCGGCCTGGCGTGCGGTGTCGTAGTCCCGCTGCACGAGCTTCAGCCACGCCGGGTCGAGCCGGGCCTGGTCGACGAACTTCTCCATGTAGAACACCCGCACGATCTGCGTGACGCCGTCGGCGCGGTAGGAGCGCAGCGTCGCGAGGTCGAGCGGCGTGTAGCCGGTGCCGTCGGCGCGGTAGTGCGTCGCCGTCGTGTGGTCGAAGCCACGCTCCGGGTTCGGGATCACGGCGTTGCTCGCCGTGTAGGAGACCGTCGACGAGTGCGACGGTGCGCGGTGCGTCGCGGTCGCCGCGGAGGCGGCGGTCGGGACGGCGAGTGTCAGAGCGGCAGCGGCTGCGACAGCCCCCGCGACGATGCGGTGGTGGAGCATGGAGGAGTCCCTCTCTCGGCCACGCGTGGACCTCGACACCGCGACCCCTGATCGCGGCGGTCCTGCGTGATTCTGGTGTGAAGGTACGTCAACCGATCAGAAGTGCGCAAGGCCAGTGCGCAGACCAGTCATCGCCGCGCGATGGTGGCGAGGGCCTCCGCGGCGCGCTCGGTGTCCTCGTGGGTGACGTCGAGGTGCGTGACCACACGGACCTTCGTCCGGCCGAGCTGCATCAGCCGCACACCCCGCGCAGCGGCCTCGGCGACGAACGCCCCCGGGTCGGCGACCTCGGCGAAGACGATGTTCGTGTCGACCGTCGCGGGGTCGACCCCGAGCGCGTCGGCGAGCACCCGCGCGTTCGCGTGGTCGTCGGCGAGCCGCTCGACGTTGTTGCGCAGGGCGAAACGACCGGCGGCCGCCAGCATGCCCGTCTGCCGCATGCCGCCGCCGTACCGCTTCCGCCAGAGCCGCGCGGCGGCGATGTGCTCGGCGGACCCGACGAGCACCGACCCGACGGGCGCACCGAGGCCCTTCGACAGACACACCGAGACCGTGTCGAAGCCGTCGGCGAGCTCGGGGAGCGGCCGACCCGAGGCGACGTGCGCGTTCCACAGGCGTGCGCCGTCGAGGTGCAGGGCGATGCCGTGCTCGCGCGCGAAGGCCTGCACGGCGAGCACCTCGTCCTGCGGCTGCACCGTCCCGCCGCCGAAGTTGTGCGTGTTCTCGAGGGAGATCGCCGTCGTCGACACCGAGTACGCGCCGGCGTTCGGCTCGGCGATGTCCCGCACGGCATCGGCCACGAGCCGGCCGTGGTCCGACGCCCAGGTGCGGGTCGTGATGCCGGAGAAGACCGCGGCGGCCCCGAGCTCGGCACGGACGACGTGGGCCTGTACGTCGGCGACGAGCTCCTCCCCGGGACCGACGAGCAGCCGGAGCCCGAGCTGGTTCGCCATCGAGCCGGACGGGGTGAAGAGCCCCGCGGGGTGTCCGAGCAGGTCGGCGACGTCCTGCTCCAGGCGGGTCGTCTCGGGGTCCTCGCCGTAGACGTCGTCGCCGACCTCGGCGTCGAGCATCGCTGCGCGCATCTCGGGGGTGGGTCGGGTCACGGTGTCGGAACGCGGGGCGATCACCCGACCACGCTAGCGGCTGGCGTCGGGCACCGCGGGCCGGCGTCGGGCACCGCGGGCCGGCGACGGGCACCGCGGGCTGGCGTCGGGCACCGCGGCTAGCGTTGGCGCCATGCAGCCACCCGTTCTCGGAACCCTCCGAATCCTGCACCTGTCCGACACCCACCTGACGGGCGACGGCGCCCTCCACCAGGGCACGGTCGACACCACCGCGGCCCTCGAGACCCTGCTGCACCGGCTCGACGTGGTCGAGGGCGTCGGGCTCGTCGTCGTCTCGGGCGACCTGTCCGAGGCCGGCTCACCGGCGTCGTACCAGGCGCTGCGTGACCGGGTGGGGGACTGGGCAACGCGCCACGGTGCCGCGCTCGTGGTCGTGCCGGGCAACCACGACAAGCGCGAGGGCTTCCGGCAGGTGCTCGCGAACGGGCACGTCCTGGGCGAGGGCGGCACACCCCTCATGCACACGCTCGAGTACCAGCCGCCGACGGTGCCGCTCCGCGGACAGTCGGTCGTCGCCGGCCGTCGGGTCGTCACCGTCGACACCAGCGTGCCGGGCGCCGGGTACGGGGCGGTCAGCGCCGAGTCCCTCGAGCACCTCCGCGCGGCGCTCGCCGGTGACCCCGCGCCGCACGGGTCCGTCGTCGTGCTGCACCACCCGCCGCTGCCGGCCCCGACCGCCCTGCACGCTGCCCTGCGGCTGCAGAACCCCGGGGACCTGGCCGACGCGGTGCGGGGGAGTGACGTGCGGGTCGTCCTCGCCGGTCACTACCACCACCACTCCGCGGGCTCGGTCGGTGGCGTGCCGGTGCTCGTCGCGCCCGGCGTCGCGAACGACACCGACGTCATCGGTCCGTACGGCGAGGAGTCGGCCTACGTCGGCACCGGTGCACTCCTCGTGGACCTCGCCGAGGACGGCACCCTCTGGTCGACACCGGTCCGGGTGCCCGTGCCGGCGTCGGACACGATCGCGGTGCACCACGACGCGGCCTCGGTGGCGCGGATCATCGCCGTGGCCGGGGCGCACTGACCCGGACGGCGCGCGGTCCGGTCGGCGCACGCCGGACCGGCCGCTCCAGGTGCTCAGCGCACGCGCGGCGCGCCCGTGAGGACCCCGGGCGTCCGGGACGACCGCCCGGTTCTCGTGTAAGCCGGAGCGCAAGGAAACGAAGGAGTGCCCCATGCGACACGGCAACGCTGTGCAGTACGACCGGTACGGCGACTTCGACGTCGTCCAGCTCGTCGACATCGAACGACCGAAGCCAGGACCCGACGAGGTCGTCGTCGAGGTCTCGGTCGCCGGTCTGAACCACATCGAGCGGTTCCTCCGCGAAGGCAAGCTCAAGGAGTTCGTCGACCTCGACTTCCCGGCGCGCCAGGGCGTGGACTTCGCCGGCGTCGTGGTGGCCCGCGGGGCCGAGGTCCGCGACCTGCACGTCAACGACGAGGTGATGGGCCACGCGCCCCACGGTGGGTCACACGCGACCTGGGTGACCGTCCCGCGGGGTGCCGTGGTGAAGAAGCCCTCGACCATGACGTTCGAGGTCGCCGGCAGCCTGTACCTGGCCGGGTGCACGGCGCTCTCCATCGTCCGGTCGCTCAAGCTCGGCCCGGACGACACCGTCGTGATCAGCGCGGCCGCCGGCGGCGTCGGGCACATCGAGTGCCAGCTCGCCAAGGAGACCGGTGCGACGGTCATCGGCCTCGGCAGCCCGCGCAACCACGACGCCCTCCGGCAGATCGGCGTCCTCCCGGTGTCCTACGGCGAGGGTGAGCTCGACCGCATCCGCGAGATCGCCGACGGTCGCCCGGTCACGGCGTTCATCGACAACCGGGAGCACAACGAGAACGTCGCCCTCGCGGCGGACCTCGGCGTCAGCGACAAGCGGTTCGTCACGAGCGAGCAGCGCCGCGACCTGGAGATCCGGTTCCTCCGGGCACCCGGTGACGACCAGGAGGCGTCGGAGATGCTGACCCGGCTCGGCGACCTCGTGCAGCGGCACAAGGTGCAGTTCATCATCTCCGGGTACTACCCGTTCGAGTACATCGTCGACGCGTACGAGGACCTGGCCGAGATGCACTCCCGTGGCAAGGTCGTCGTCGGCATGCAGCCGGTGGAGACCGGGTCGCGCCTGCACTGGTACAAGTCCGAGAAGTCCCGCGACCTGCACGACCCCGTCTCGCGTGCCGTGCCGCACCCCGAGGCGTCCTAGGGCCGGCGCCAGCGCCGCGAGGGCGTCCTAGCTGAGGACGTCCTTCGTGGCGAAGCGCCCGTAGGCCAGGGTGCCGAAGACCGCCACGTAGCCGAGCTGCAGCAGTGCGTTGCTGCCGAACGAGTCGAACGCGATCGGGTCCCGCAGCAGGTCGCCGAACCCGAGCCACTGGTGCGAGAACAGGAACGGGTGCAGCCAGTCGAGCTGCGGGAGCTGGTCGAGGACCTGGGACGCCCCGGCCAGCACCACGGTCGACGCCATCGCACCCACCGGCACGTTCGTCAGCGACGACGCGAAGAGCCCGATCGCGGACAGCCCGAGCATCGACAGCGTGACGTAGAGCGCCAGCAGGAGGGCCCGGCCGGCGTAGGACCAGCCGTCGACCTGCGTGCCCGAGAGCAGCGTGACCGGTCCGATCGGGAACAGCGCCGCACCGATCGCGGCACCGACGAGCACGATGACCAGCGTCGCCGCCAGGCAGAAGGCGACCGCGCCGACGTACTTCACGAGGATGAACCGCAGGCGCCCGGTGGGAGCGACGAGCAGGTAGCGGATGGTGCCGTGGCTGGCCTCACCCGCGACGGTGTCGCCGGCCACCACCCCGACGGTGAGCGGCAGGAACAGCGGGATCGACACGGTGAGCGCCGTGAACGACACGAACAGCCCGTTGTTCGTGATGTCGCCGAGGAACGCCGGCCCGCCGGAGTCCCCGCCGGTGGTCAGGCGGACTGCCACGGCGATGAGGATCGGCACGAGTGCGAGTGCCCCGAGCATCGCCCAGGCGCGGCGGCGACGGAACACCAGGGCGAGCTCGGAGCCGAGCAGCGCGAACGGACGGGTTCGGCGGGGCTCCTGCTCGACGGCGGGCGCGGTCGGTGCGACGGCCGCGTCAGGCTGCGACATCGAATCCCTCTCCGGTCAGGGCGACGAACAGGTCCTCGAGCGTGCCGCCACCGACGGCCAGTCCGCGGATCCGGACGTCGGCCCGGACGAGCTCGGCGGCGATGGTCTCGGGGAGGACCTCGGCGGGCAGGTCCGCCACCAGGACGTCCGCCCCGCCGTCGTGGCGTGGCGCGAGCCCGAGGCGCAGCAGCACGGTGCTGGCCTGTCCGAGGTCGGGCGTGCGGACCGTCACCGTGCGCGCACCCGCGGAGCGCAGGTCGTCGAGCGTGCCCTGCGCGACGATCCTGCCGGTGCGCATGACCGCGGCGTGCGTGCAGACCTGTTCGATCTCGGCGAGCAGGTGGCTCGACACGAAGACCGTGGTGCCGTCGTCGGCGAGGGAGCGGATGAGGTTGCGGACCTCCCGCGTGCCCTGGGGGTCCAGGCCGTTCGTCGGCTCGTCGAGCACCAGGAGCTCGCGCGGGGTGAGCAGCGCGTTCGCCAGGCCCAGGCGCTGCTTCATGCCGAGCGAGTAGGCGTGCGCCTTCTTGTCCGCGGCGTGCGACAACCCGACGCGGTCGAGCGCGTGTGCGACGCGGTCCTTCCGGGTGCGGGAGTCCGTGGTCGGGTCGGCGGCGTCGAACCGGGAGAGGTTCGCGCGGCCGGACAGGTACGGGTAGAACGCCGGCCCCTCGACCAGCGCACCGACCTTCGGCAGCACCCGGCGGAGTCCGGCGGGCATCGACTCGCCGAGCACCTCGATCGAGCCGCTCGTGGCCGAGGACAGCCCGAGGAGCATCCGGATGGTGGTCGTCTTGCCGGACCCGTTCGGCCCGAGGAAGCCGAAGACCGCCCCGCGCGGGACCACGAGGTCGATCCCGTCGACGGCGCGCTGCTTGCGGAAGACCTTCGCCAGGCCCGTGGTGCGGATCGCGAGGTCGGTGCCGGACGCCGGGGTGGCGGCGTCCGGCGTCATCGCGCTCTCGGTGTCGGTCGTGCTCACTTCGCGGCGGCGACCAGGCTCGACACGGGCACGGCGCCCGCGAGCACGCGGCCGTCGTCGGTCAGGTAGACGGACACGAGCGAGGTCTGGATGGCGCGGCCGCCGTCCACGGCCCGCGTGAGCTGGCCGAGGAGGCCCTGGGCGTCCGCTCCGAGCGCACCCTGGTCAGCGGTGCCGGCCGGGAGTTCGGCGATCGTCGACCAACCGCTGCCCGTGAGGGTCGGGGCGTCGTCGCCCGCGCCGTGGGCACCGCGGTGCGACCCGGCGTGGTCCGCTGCGTCGGAGAGGTCCTTCGTGGTGACCTTCGCCCCGGACGGCGGGGTGAAGTCGAAGAGCCGGGCGGCCGGTGCGCCGTAGTCGAGGCTCGTGAAGCCGACCTGGACCGCGGGCTCGGACTGGCCGTCGGCCTGGACGGCGGCACGGAGCGGGAGCCCGGTCTGCTTGTCGACGGCCAGCTCGACGCTGCCCACGAGGGTGTCGGAGGACTTCGGCGTGAGGACGAGCTGCCAGGCGTCGTGGCCGGCCACCGAGGTGGTGGTGGGCTTCGAGACGGTGGTGCTCGGGCGGATCGCGGCGATCGCCTGCTTCGCGAGGTCTGCCGGGGTCATGGTGCCGTCGCGGAACGACTCCTTGACGTGGTCCGGCAGCGTGACGTGGGTGGCTTCGCGGGCCTTCGAGTCCCAGGTCCAGACGTCGGAGCCGTTGCGGACGAGGTCCTGCTCGGCGAGCTGTTGCGTGACCTGCACGCGCTGCTTCGTCGCGCCGTCGACGTACACGCGGGCGGTGTGCGAGGACGTGAGGAGGGAGAGGGCGTCCGAGGCATTGCCCTCGAGCGAGGAACCACCCGAGCCAGCGGGGAGTTCCGGCAGGCCGAGGTCGCTCGTCTGCGAGAGCTTGCCGGAGTACTGGGCGTCGGAGGACTTCGCGACGCTGGCGATGACGTCCGCGGCGGTCGGGTCCGTCCCGGCGATCGGGTCGTTCGCGGCGCTCGCGAGCGTCGGGGCGGCGATGGCGCCGGCGACGACGACCGGTGCGATGACGGCGGGCAGCCAGGCGGACTTCTTCATCGTCCATCTCCTCGGATGGTGGAGCCCCTCGCCAGGGGGCGCGGGATCAGCAGCACACTAGGTCGGGCAACCGACAGTGGGCTGTGTCCTCGGGGGGTCGTCGGCGCTTCGTAGACTCGTGGCCTGGCCGGGCGACGGTCGGTGGCGGCGAGGGAGACGGCATGCGGGCGGTGCTCGGTCTGGACATCGGGACGTCGAGCACGAAGGCGCTCCTCGTCCGGCTCGACGGCACGATCCTGGCCGAGGTCGGACGGCACCACGAGGTCGACCGTCCCGAGCAGGGCCTCGTCGAGATGGACCCCGAGCTGTGGTGGAGCGAGTTCTGCGACCTGACGCGGGAGCTCCTCGCGATGGAGCCCGACGCCCGGGTCGAGTCCGTCGGCGTGAGCGGCATCGGCCCGTGCGTGCTCCTCACCGACGCGTCGTCCAGGCCCCTGCGCCCCGCGATCCTCTACGGCGTCGACACCCGCACGGCCGGCATGCTCGACGACCTGACCGCGGAGCTCGGCGGCGAGGACGCGGTCCGTGCCCGCTGTGGTTCGGCGCTCAGCACGCAGGCCGCCGGCGCGAAGCTCGCCTGGGTCGCCCGCAACGAACCCGAGGTGTGGGCGCGGGCCGAGCGGTTCACGATGCCGTCGTCCCGGGTCGTCGAGCTGCTCACCGGGGAGTACGTCCTCGACCACCACTCCGCCAGCCAGAGCACCCCGCTGTACGACGTCCACACGAACGCCTGGATCCCCGAGTGGTGCGCGCTCGTCGCACCCGGTCTGCCCATGCCCCGACTGCTCTGGTCCGGTGACGCCGCCGGGACCGTCACCGGCGCGGCGGCCGCGGCCACGGGCCTCCCGGTCGGGATCCCGGTCACGGCCGGGACCATCGACGCCTGGGCGGAGGGGCTCAGCGTGGGGGCGTCGGTGCCGGGCCGGATGTCGCTGCAGTACGGCACCACCATGTTCATGATCACGCCCACGCCCGAGCCCACCCGTGTACCGGGGATGTGGACGACGGTCGGCACCCACCCGGACCAGCCGTGCGTGTCCGGGGGGACGGCGACCTCCGGTGCGGTGACCGACTGGCTGCGGCGGCTCGTCGACGCGGACTGGCCGACGATGCTCGCGGAGGCGGACGCCTCGGGCGTCGGCGCACACGGGCTGCTGATGCTGCCGTACTTCGCGGGGGAGCGGACACCGATCGCGGACCCCGACGCGCGCGGGGTGATCGCCGGGCTCACCGTGCGGCACACCCGGGGCGACCTGTACCGGGCGACGCTCGAGGCGACGGCGTTCGCGGTGCGGCACAACATCGAGACGCTGCGGGCGGCCGGTGTGCCCGTGCGGGAGCTCGTCGGTGCCGGGGGTGGCCTGCTCGGGCGGCTGTGGCCCCGGATCGTCACGGACGTCACCGGGCTGCCGCAGACGATCCCCTCCGTCACCGTGGGGGCGTCCTACGGGTCGGCGTTCCTGGCGGCGGCGCTCGTCACCGCGGTCGACATCGCGGTGTGGAACCCGCCGGCGAGCGTCATCGAGCCGGACCCCGACCGGGCCGCGGCGTACGAGGCCGGGTACCGCGACTACCGGGAGCTGTACGAGGTCACGAAGGCCGTCGTGCACCGGCTGGCTGCCCGGAGCCGGTGAGCGCGCGGTTCCGCGTGGAGCCGCACGGCAGACATCGGCTCGCGCCACGGAACTCCGTGGCGCGAGCCGATGTCGGTTGTGCGCAGACGACTGCGCCTGCGGGCAGCTGCGACGGCGCGTGCGGCCTACGCCTGCGCGTCGACGCCCGCGGGTGCGCTGCCGTCGTACTCGCAGATCGCGTTGACCTTGTCGGCGCTGGCGCTCGAGGTGTCGAACTCGTAGCCGAGCCACTCCTTCGCCAGGCGCCGGGCGAGCTCGACGCCGATGACGCGCTGGCCCATGCAGAGGACCTGGGCGTCGTTGGAGAGGATCGAGCGCTCCACGCTGTACGAGTCGTGCGCGGTGACGGCGCGGATGCCGGGGACCTTGTTCGCGGCGATCGCGACGCCGAGTCCGGTGCCGCAGAACAGGATCGCGCGGTCGGCCTCCCCGTTCGCGACCATGCGGGCGGCGTCGACGGCGACGTGCGGGTACGCGGTGTGCCCATCGGCGTCGACGCCCACGTCGGTCACCGACGAGACGCGCTCGTCGGCCTCGAGGTCCTTCTTGAGGATCTCCTTGTAGTCGAACCCGGCATCGTCCGAGCCGATCACGAGACGGTACGTCATGCGTGTGTTCCTTCCTTGTCAGCAGCGCGTGCGGCGAGCACTTCGCCGACGCGCGTGAGGATCATCCCCATCGAGGTGGCGCCCGCGTCGGGCGTCCCCAGGCTCTTCTCCGCCAGCGGCCGGGCACGCCCGACCTTCGGCTTGAGGTCGGCGGTGGCTTCGCCCTCCGACACGGCGACGACGGCAGCAGCCTGCCACGCGTCGGTGAGCGAGCGTCCAGACGCCACCGACGACCGGAGCTCGTCCACGAACGGCAGCAGGGCGTCGAGCATCGTCTTGTCCCCGCGGGACGCCCCGCCGAGGTGCACGATCGAGTCGGCGAAGGCCTGGGCGGCCTCGACGACGTCGGTGGCCTCGATGGTCTCGCGGTCGTCGCGCAGCGACCGGCCGAAGGCCTCGAGTGCCGCACCCCACAGGACCCCGGAGGTGCCGCCCGCGAACTCGGCCCACGCGTCACCGGCGCGTCCGAGGACGAAGGCGACCCCGGCCTCCTGGCCGAGCGCGTCGACCGCCCTGCGGGCCGCACCGATCCCCTTGACCATGCCACGGCCGTGGTCGCCGTCCCCGGCGACCGCGTCGATGCGGCCGAGCTGTTCCTCGTGGTCGCGGAGGAGCGCGTCCACGGCCTCGACGGCGGCGCGCGCGGTCTGCGCGGCCGACCGGGAGGCTCCGCTCGCGTCCGGCACGACGGTCGCCGCCTCTTCGGCTTCGGCAGCGGCCTCGGCCGACACGAGCGCATCGACCGGCGCCGCCACCTTGCGGTAGGCGGGTGTGTAGGCGTCGGCGCGCCAGAGGCGCTCGAGCTCGTCGTCGAGCCACTGCAGGGTCAGCGAGCAGCCGCCCATGTCGAGGCTCGTGACGAGTTCACCGACCTCGGGCTCGACGACCTCGATCCCCGCGTCGGCGAGGAGCGGGAGCACCCGGCCCCAGAGCAGGAACAGCTCCTCGTACTTGGTGTCGCCGAGGCCGTTGAGGATCGGGGCGACCCGGGTGCCGGCGGCGTCCGGGCGGTCGGCCAGCAGCCGTTCGACGAGCAGGCTCGCGAGGTCGGTCGCGCTGAGCAGGGGGACGTCCTCGATGCCGGGCTCGCCGTGGATGCCGAGTCCGAGGCCGAGGTGGCCTTCCGGCACCGTGAAGAGCGGTTCGGTGGCCCCGGGCATCGTGCAGCCCGAGAACGCGACGCCGATCGTGCGCGTGGCGGTGTTGCTCGCGTTCCCGACCCGCTCGACCTCGTCGAGGGACGCCCCCTCGGCGGCGACCGCGCCCATCGCCTTGAAGACGGAGAAGTCGCCCGCGATGCCGCGGCGCTTCGACTCCTCGTCGGCGCTGGCGATGTCGTCCGTGACGACGACGATGCGGGTGTCGATGCCCTCGGCGCGGAGTCGTTCGGCGGCGAGCCCGAAGTTCATCGTGTCGCCGGCGTAGTTGCCGAAGGAGAGCACGACGCCCCTGCCCTGGTCGGCGGCCTTGGCGACCGCGTAGACCTGCGCGGTCGAGGGCGACGTGAAGATGTTGCCGACGACGGCACCGGTGGCGAAGCCCGGGCCGACGACGCCGCAGAACGCGGGGTAGTGCCCGGAGCCGCCGCCGACGACGACCGCGACCTGCGGTTCCGCGCCCTTCGTCGGGAGGCCGACGACGCCGCCGTGGACGCCCCGCACGCGGTCGGCGTAGAGGGCGAGCCAGCCGGCGAGCTGGTCCTCGGCGAAGTCCTCCGGGTGATCGTGGATCGTGGTCATGACAGCGCTGTCCTTCGTCTCGGGTGTTCAGTGTGCGCCTGCCGCCGCAGCGACAGGGTCAGGCGTGCATGCTCGGGATGCACTCGTGCATGCTCGGGACTCAGCTGTGCATGCCCGGGATGATGGAGACCTTGACGGAGGCGCCGGCGGAGTCGCCGACGAGGTCGAGGGCTTCTTGGAAGGCTTCGAGGGGGAACTGGTGGGTGCAGATCCGGTCCATGGGGAGGGTCTGGGTCTCGAGGAGCTTGATGGCGGCGGGCCAGGTGTGGGGGCCGAGGTGGGCGCCGCGGATGTCGAGTTCCTTGTCGTCGGAGATGATGGACCAGTCGACGGAGACGTTGTCCTTGAAGACGGAGTACTCGACGAAGGTGCCGAGTTTGCGGAGCAGGTTCAGGCCCTGGGGGACGGCGGAGGGGTGGCCGGTGGCTTCGATGTAGACGTCGGCGCCGTAGCCGTCGGTGAGGTCCTTGATGATCTGGACGGCGTCCTCGTTGGCGATGTTGATGGTGAGGTCGGCGCCGACCGCTTTGGCGAGGTCGAGTTTGGTGTCGAGGACGTCGAGGGCGATGATCCGCAGGGGGTTCTTCTGGCGGGCTCCGGCGATGGCGGAGAGGCCGATGGGGCCGGCGCCGGCGATGACGACGGTGTCGCCGAACTTGATCTCGGCGCGTTCGACGGCGTGGAAGGCGCAGGAGAGGGGTTCGGCGAACGCGGCGACCTGTCCGGGGAGGTCAGCGGACACGGGGTGGGTGAGGGCCTTGGCGGGGACGAGGACGTACTCGGCCATCGCGCCGTCGTGGCCCTTGAAGCCGAACATGTCATGCACGGCGCACATCCAGTAGGCGCCTTCGAGGCAGTAGCGGCATTCCCAGCAGGGCACGATCTGCTCGCACGCGATCCGGTCCCCGAGGGTCAGCTTCCGCTTGGTGAGGGTGTCCTGGTCGCCGGCGATGACGGTGCCGACGAACTCGTGTCCGGGGATCCGGTTCGTCTCGGCCCATGCCGGTCGGTTCTCGTCCCCCCAGAACTTCGCGGCGCCGTGGTAGCACTTCAGGTCCGAGGCGCAGATCCCGACGGCGTCGGTGCGGAGCAGCAGTTCCCCGGGGCCCGGGGTGGGGACGGGTCGGGTCTCGAGGCGGTAGTCGCCGGGGCCGTGCACGACGACCGCCCGCATCGTCGCAGGGATCCCGGAATCGGTGGTGTCCGTCGGGGTGGTGGTGTCCGTCGTCGTCGACATGCGCTG
The DNA here is from genome assembly GCF_026672405.1 of Curtobacterium sp. SL109. Taxonomy (NCBI): domain Bacteria; kingdom Bacillati; phylum Actinomycetota; class Actinomycetes; order Micrococcales; family Microbacteriaceae; genus Curtobacterium; species Curtobacterium sp. SL109. The sequence continues at coordinate 3,364,123 of NZ_JAPPRB010000002.1, read as the reverse complement.
TGTCCTCCGTTGGTCAGCAGTGGTTCGACCACGACTGTACACCGCACAGAACAAATGTACAGAACACAATTTCTGGACGGAGAGCGCGTTACGATCGCAGCATGTCCGACGAGATGCCCGCACCGGACTCCGCGCGCAGTCGCTTCCCGCTCGACACCGTGTACCAGGCGGCGCGGATGTACTACCTCGAGGACGCCACCCAGGTCGAGATCGCCGCACGGCTCGGGGTCTCCCGCCCCACGGTGTCGCGGCTCGTGGCCGAGGCCCGTCGTGCCGGACTCGTGCGCATCGAGGTCGTCGACCCGTTCCAGGACGAGACCGTCGCGCTGGCCGAGCGCCTGCAGGTCGTGCTGGGTCTGCACGCGGTGCACCTCGCCGCCGTGACCCACACCACGACGCTCGGTGCCGACCTCGCCGTGCCGCTCGCCGCCGCGCTGGAGGACATGGCGCTGGTCGCAGGTGACGCGGTGCTGATGTCCTCGGGCCGGACGGTGTACGACGTCGCCCGCGGGGGGATGCCGCAGCTGCCGGGCGTGCAGCTCGTCCCGACCGTCGGCGGTCAGGCGGACCCGATGCCGTGGTTCCAGACGAACGAGATCACCCGGACGGCCGCCGAGCACTCCGGTGCGATCCCGGCGTTCCTCTTCGCGCAGGCGCTCCCGTCCGAGGCGATGCGGGCCTCCCTCGACGAGGACCCCGCGTTCCAGCACGTCATCGGCCTGTGGGGTCGGGCGAAGGGCGCCGTGCTCGGCATCGGGGCGCCGACCCCGACGCGGGACGCCCTGGCGCGGGGCATCCCCGTGGAGGACCGGGCCTTCGACCTGGCCGCCGGCGACGTCTGCCTGAACTTCTACGCGCCCGACGGGTCCCCGATCGAGTTCCCGGGGAGCGACCGGATGGTGCGGACCTCGCGCGAGGTCCTGGCGGCGGTCCCGCACGCGGTGGGCGTGGCCGTGGGCGAGGCGAAGGTGCCGAGCATCATCGGCGCCGTCCGCGGGGGGCTCGTCAACGAACTGGTCTCGGACGCGGCGACCGCACGGGCACTGCTCGACGCGCTGGCCTGACGCGGCGGCGGTCCGGGCTGCACCCGCGCGGCGCTCGTGGCTACATCTGGTCGGTGTGGGTGCGGCGGACGTCCCAGAGGTGGTGCACCGGGTCGTGCGCGTAGTAGACGGCGAGGGTCGCGACCGTGAAGGTGCTGCCGTCCGAGCGGAGCCCGGTGCGCTCGAGCTGGTCGTCACGGACCTCGTCGAAGGCCACGGCGGCGCGGTGGGCGGCAGCGCCGAGCTCGCGGGCGACGGTGGCCGGGTCCTGCTCGGCGTACCGGTCCTCGACCGCGGTGGCGTCCTGGTCCCAGTTCGGGAAGGTGGGGGCGTCCTCGGTGAGCATGAGCGTGAGGCGTTCGGTCATCGTCGCGTGGACGTCGCGCACGTGGGCGGCGTACTCGAGCGTGGACCAGGTGTGCTCGTCCGGGCGCTGCCGGGCGTCCTCGCGGAGCAGTGCCCCGGGCCAGCCCGTGGCGTTCGCCTCGACGATGCCGGGCACGTCGCGGATCGTCGTCGCACTGCCGTCGTAGCCGCAGTCGGTGCACGGGGTCTCGATGACCCAGGTCCAGTTCTTCGTGTCGGGTTCGATCGCCATGGCCCGATCGTAGGGGGCGGCCGATGGGGGCGCGTCCGGGCGGCACCGACACACGCGCCTCCGTAGGGTGGCTGCATGCGACTGCTGCTGATCCGACACGGCCAGACCCCCGCCAACGTGACCGGCGTCCTCGACGCCGAGGTCCCAGGCCCCGGACTCACCGAGCTCGGGCAGCAGCAGGCCGAGGCGCTGCCGGCGGCCCTCGCCGAGCGCGGCATCGAGCGGGTCTTCGTGTCGTCGATGCTCCGGACGCAGCTGACCGCGGCGCCGCTGGCGGAGGCGCTCGGCCTCGAGCCCGCGGTGCTGCCGGGCCTCCGCGAGATCGAGGCCGGCGACCTGCAGGGCAAGCGCGACCAGACCTCCGTGCAGCGCTACCTGGCCACGTGCTACGCCTGGGCGTCCGGGGAGCGCGAGGCCCGGATGGCCGGCGCCGAGACCGGCGAGGACTTCTTCGACCGCTACGACGACGCGATCGCCCAGGTCGAGGCGAGCGGCGCGGACGTCGTCGCCGTGTTCAGCCACGGGGCCGCGATCCGGATCTGGGCCGCGACGACGGCGCAGAACGTGCCGAACGACCTCGGCTCGCGGCGGCACCTGGAGAACACCGGCGTCGTCGAGCTCGAGGGCTCCACGGCCGACGGCTGGCGCCTGGTCGACTGGGAGGGTGAGCCGCTCGGCGGCGACGACCTCATCGACCGGACCGCGCAGGACCCGACCGGCGAGCAGTTCTAGCGAGCGAGAGCGTCGCGCGGTCGACGCGACCCGGCCACAGACGAACGGGAGGCCCGGTACCAGCTGGTACCGGGCCTCCCGTCCGTCAGTGGGCCGTGATCAGGCGTGCGCCGCCGACGCGGTCAGCGGCACGACCACGCCGTGCGACTCGCGCAGGACGTCGAGCGTGTGCTGGACCTCGTCCGCGCGCTGCTCGGCGTCCCAGCCGAGGACACCGGCGAGGACGTCGGCCAGCTCGTCGAGCAGGTCGATCGTGACCCCGCCGACGAACGCGAGGTTCGTGCGACGCAGCACCACGTCGATCAGGTGCACGGCGTGCTCGTGCTGGGCGAAGTAGGCCACCTCGGCACGGGTGAGCCCGGCGTCGGACTCGAGCGGCTCGACCGGTCCGTCCGTCAGGACGTCCACGACCTCGGCGGCACGGGTGCCGTAGCGCTGCAGGAGCCCCTCGACCAGCTCGGTGTCGAGCCCGTCGCGGTGCGACTTGACCCACAGGGCGCGCTGGGCGTCCGTGGTCGGGAACTCCTTGCCACCGCCGATCGGCATGCCGGTCGTGTCGACCTTGCGAGCCATGCCGAGCTTCTGCGTGGCCTCGGTCGACAGGTGCGCGGCGAGGGCGCGGAAGGTGGTCCACTTGCCGCCGACGAGCGACAGCACGGTCGTCTTCCCGAGCCCCGGGATCGTGGTGTCCACGATGCGGTAGTCGCGGGAGACGAAGCCGGGGGCGGTGTCCTCGTGACGGGGGAGCGGGCGGATGCCGGAGTAGCTGTAGACGATGTGGTCGCGGGTGACGTCGATCTGCGGGAACACGTGCTTGACGAGCCCGAAGAAGTAGTCGATCTCCTCGTCGGTGGTCACGACCGGCTTCGACGGGTCGGCGTCGATGTCGGTGGTGCCGATGAGGACCCGGCCCTTGAGCGGGTAGATCAGGACGATGCGTCCGTCGTCGTTCTCGAAGAACAGCTCGCGGCCCTTGGTGGCCTCGAGGAGCTCGTCGTTGTGCACGACGATGTGCGAGCCCTTGGTGCCGCCCATGAACTTCGTCTCGCCGCCGAACGCCTGGTTCGTGAGGTCGGTCCACGGCCCGGAGGCGTTGATCACGACGTCCGCCTGGAAGGCGAACTCCTCGCCGGTCTCGCGGTCGCGGAGCAGGACGCCGCCGTCGCGGGTGCCCGCGGCCTCGACGTAGTTGGTCGCACGGGCGGTCGCGGCGGAGCCGGTCCCGGTGCCGGCGGCCAGGCCGTCCTTGAGGACGTCGAGCGCCAGGCGCTCCGGCTCGTGCACCGAGGCGTCGTAGTAGGTGCCCGTGTACTTCAGGTCCTTGTTGAGGGCCGGCATGTCCGCCAGCGCCGCCTTCTTCGTGCGGAAGACGTGCTTGGGGACCGAGCCGCCGTCGCGGGAGAAGGAGTCGTAGATCGTCATGCCGATCTTGATGAGCATCGCGCCGCGCTCCTTCGTGGAGCGCTGCTTGTGCGTCAGCATGCGGAGCGGGGCGTTCATGATGCCGGAGAACGTCGAGAAGATCGGCATCGTCGTCTGCAGCGGCTTGACGTAGTGCGGGGCGATGCGGATCAGGCCGTTGCGCTCCTGCACGCTCTCGCGGACGAGGCGGAACTCGCCGTTCTCGAGGTAGCGGATGCCGCCGTGGATCATGTGGCTCGACGCCGCGGAGGCGCCGGATGCGTAGTCGCCGCGCTCGACGAGCGCGACGTCGACGCCCTGCAGGGCGAGGTCGCGGAAGGTGGCGATGCCGTTGATGCCGCCACCCACGATGAGGACCTGTGCGTTCGGGCGCTCGGTGAGGTCGGTCACCGTGCGTCGGGGCTGCGTCGTCTTCGACATGTGCGTACGCGTCGCTTTCTGGGGTCGGTTCTGGTGGTCTCCATCGATCGTGCGCCCGCTGAGAAGTCGTGGCAACTTGCGTGCACGAACGTGCAGCACGTCTGTGGGCACGTCCGGCACGGCGGACAGGAGGCTCGACCGAGGTTGCAGAGGCCGTGCACGTCCGTGCATGGTTGGCTCCATGAACACGAGCGCAGGTCCAGCGAGTTCCCTTGCAGGGTGGACCTGGTGAGCGACGCGGCACAGCCGATGCGGACGCAGCAGGCCCTGCGCGCTGCACACCTGTACTACCTGCAGGACCTGACGATGGACGCCATCGCGGACGAGCTCGGCACGTCCCGGTCGTCGGTCTCCCGGTTGCTCAAGCACGCCAGGGACACCGGGCTCGTCGACATCCAGATCCGGTCGCCCCTGGACCAGGCCGCGGCACTCAGTCGGAACATCCGTGCACGGTTCGGGGTGCACGCCCACGTCGTGCCGGTGCCGGACCACACGAGCGACGTCGACCGCCTGGAACGGGTGGCGCTGTCGGCGGCCCGGATCCTGACCCAGTACATCGAGTCGAACATGGTGATCGGCCTGTCGTGGGGCTCGACGGTGAGCGCCGTCAGCCGGTTCCTCGTGCCGAAGACCACCCACGGGTCCACGGTCGTGCAGGTGAACGGCGCCGCGAACACCCGCACCACCGGCATCGTCTACGCGTCCGAGATCCTCCGGCGGTTCGGCGAGGCGTACGGCGCCCTCGTGCAGCAGTTCCCCGTGCCGGCGTTCTTCGACGACCCCGCGACGAAGGAGGCCCTGTTCCGCGAGCGCTCCATCCGCCGCGTGCTCGACCTGCACGAGCGGATGGACGTCGTCGTGTTCGGTGTCGGTGCGCCGCAGGCCCCGGTGCCCTCGCACGTCTACTCCGGCGGCTACCTCGACCCCGCCGACCGCGAGGAGCTCACCCGCGCCGGCGTCGTCGGCGACGTCTCGACCGTCTTCTACCGCGCGGACGGGTCGTGGCGGGACATCGGGCTGAACGCCCGCGCCGGTGGCCCCGACCTGGACATCATCAAGCGGGCGCCGCGGCGGATCTGCGTGGTCGCCGGACGGGGCAAGGCGGCGTCGCTCCGCGGGGCGCTCGCAGCCGGGCTCGTGACGGACCTGATCCTCGACGAGAGCATCGGGCAGGCGATCCTGCAGAACTGAGGCGGTCGTCCGGCTGGTCTGACCGACGCGCTGGTTTGTCGGTGGTGGTCGATACGTTCTCGCCCATGGTGCTCTCCACGCAGACCCGGCCGTCGGCCACGACGCTCGGAACCCCTCCCGCAACGCCGGTGGCCGGTGCTCCGGAGCGCCCGGGTGCGCGCTGGTTCCGTCGGGTCAAGGGCACCGACATCGACCACGCGGTCGCCTTCTTCTCCGAGGGCTACGACCTCCGCTCACCGGTCGTCCGACGCACCTCACGGCACACGCCGTGGGACTTCTCCGGGGTCGGCGACGAGCGCATGTCCCTGCGGACCGCGCGTGCCGCCGTCGACTTCCGCGGTGCGTGCCGCACTGACGACGAGTTCCACGTGGTCTGGCTGCGGTCGGGGTCGACCTCGTTCTCCCACCGCGGCGAGCACGTCGACCTGCAGCCCGGCGTGCCCGTGGTGCTGCCGATCGGTGACACCTGGGAGATGCACCACCGCGACATCTCCCTCAACATCGTCCAGCTCGACCGCCGCTTCGTGACGGCCCTGACCGGGGACCCGGACTTCGCGTTCGAGCCCCTCCAGCGGCCGTCGACCGAGGGCGTCCGCGTGTGGCAGGACGTCGTCCGCCGCAACTCGTCGACCTGGCTGGACCGCGGCACCGATCTCAGCAGCGTCGCACGCCGCGACATCGCCGAGTCCTTCGCCCGCGCGGCACTCACCGCCTTCCCCCGGCGCGAGGTCTGGCGGGCATCGGTGGACGGCACCGGGCCGGAGCACGAGCGGCTCCGACGCGCGCTCGAGTTCGTGCACGCCCACGCCGCCGAGGCCATCGGCACGCCGGAGATCGCGTCGGCCGCCGGCCTCAGCCCGCGGGGGCTGCAGCAGTCGCTGCGTCGGCACCTCGACCAGACGCCGGGGGAGCTGCTCCGGCAGGTGCGGCTCGACGGCGCCCACGCGGAACTCCGTCGCGCCGACCGTGACGAGGTCTCGGTCGCCGAGATCGCACGGGCATGGGGCTTCGGGCACCTCGGTCGGTTCTCCGCCGCGTACCGGGTGCGCTTCGGCGAGCTGCCGAGCGAGTCGCTCCGCAGCAGGGGCTGACCGCACGGGCGATCCGCAGGGCTGACCGAATCCCGTTGCACGGATCGGCCCAGGATCATCCAGATGTTCGGCTGTCACACGCCGGACACACGTGAGTGGCTGGATGGTCGGGTCAGCGCGGACACCCCGCGCACCGCCCACGAAGGAGTCCGCCATGCGCATCGGCGTCCCCACCGAGATCAAGAACAACGAGTTCCGCGTCGCCGTCACCCCGGCGGGTGTCGGTGAGCTCACGACCCACGGACACCAGGTGCTCGTGCAGGCCGGTGCCGGCGACGGATCGTCCTTCCCGGACGCCGAGTACGTCGCCGCCGGGGCCACGATCGTGCCGAGCGCGGCCGAGGTCTGGGCGGACGCCGAGCTCGTCCTCAAGGTGAAGGAGCCGGTCGCGTCCGAGTACGCGTCGATCCGCCCGGGCCAGGTGCTGTTCACCTACCTGCACCTCGCGGCCGACCGCGCGCTGACCACCGTCCTGACGGACTCCGGCGCGACGGCGATCGCCTACGAGACCGTGCAGCTGCCGGACCGGTCGCTGCCGCTGCTGTCCCCGATGTCCGAGATCGCCGGGCGGCTGTCCGCCCAGGTCGGCGCGAACCACCTGCTCCGCGCGAACGGTGGCCGCGGGCTGCTGCTCGGCGGTGTCCCCGGCACGCCGAAGGGCCGCGTCGTGGTGATCGGTGGTGGGGTCGCCGGCGAGCACGCCGCGGCGATGGCACTCGGACTCGGCGCCGAGGTCACCGTGTTCGACATCAGCCTGCCGCGGCTGCGGGCACTCGACGCTCGGTTCGACGGCCGCATCACCACGCTGCGGTCCTCGTCCCACGCGATCGCGTCGGCACTGCGCGAGGCCGACCTGGTGATCGGGTCCGTGCTCATCCCCGGTGCCTCGGCGCCGAAGCTCGTCACCGACGCGATGGTCGCCGACATGCGTCCGGGCTCGGTGCTCGTCGACATCGCGATCGACCAGGGCGGGTGCTTCGAGGGCTCGCGGCCGACCACGCACGACGACCCGACCTTCGCCGTGCACGACGCCGTCTACTACTGCGTGGCGAACATGCCCGGGGCCGTCCCGCGCACCTCGACCATCGCGCTGACGAACGCGACGCTGCCCTACGCCCTCGCGATCGCCGACCAGGGGTGGGCGGCGGCGATGGAGTCCGACGCGGCACTCGCCCGCGGGCTCAACGTGCACGACGGCCGCGTCACGAACGAAGCCGTCGCGGCCGCGCACGGCCTGGTCGCGTCCGCGCGGTAGGCGCTGCGCGCGGCGCGCTGCGCGCGGCGCGCTGCGCGCTGCCGAGTCTCGCCCAGCCGGACACCCTGCGCGCCGAACGGCCCGCAGAATGTCCGCGGGGCCGAGTCTCGGCCGCGGGGGGCTGCGGGGACGCGGGCCGCGGGCCGTGCGCGCGACCGACCGACCGACCGGCGGAAGCGACAACGTCGGTGCGATCGCGCGGCGCTTCCGCACGCCCGATGTCGCTTTGGTCGCGGGCGGCTCCATGCCCTCGCATCGAGCGACACGGGCGGGGGGAGTGCGCGGCGCTTCCGCACGGGCTGTGTCGCTTTCGTCGGGTGCGTGCGTGCGGCCGCGGGCGACGGGTGGCGCACTGCCGAATCTCGTTCAGCCGGACACTATGCGCGCCGAACGGCCCGCACGGTGTCCGCGGCGCCGAGTCTCGGGGCCGCGGGGCCGCGGGCGCTCGGGCACGCACGACCGACCGGTGGAAGCGACAGCGTCCCTGCGACCGCGCGGCGCTTGCGCACGCCCGGTGTCGCGTTCGTCGCGGGCGGCTCCATGCCCGCGCATCGAGCGACGCCGTCGGTGCGATCGCGTCGCGCTTCTGCACGCCCGGTGTCGCTTCCGCCGGACGTGCGGGACCGCCGGCCGGTGTCGCCGGCACGCGGGTGCGGCGCGGGTGGGCACGGTCGCGCTGCCGAGTCTCGCGCGGCCGGACACCCTGCGCGCCGATGGCCCCGCAGAGTGTCCGCGGGGCCGAGTCTCGGCGCGCACGGGCAGCCGCGTGCAGCCCGCACGCGGGCAGCCGCACGCGGCCAGCCCGCCCCGCGTCAGCTCACGCGGGCGGCACTGGCCGAGCGCGCGGCGGACCAACCCGCGCGGGCCCGCACCACGAGCGTGACGACCACCGCGGCTGCCGCGGCCACGATCGCCGCGACGGCGGTCGGCACCGAGACGAGGGGCCCGTCGAGCCGCGCGACCGCGACCCACGCCAGACCCCAGCCGAGGGAGACGACCGGGGAGAGCCGGCCCCGGCCACCGATCGCCACGAGGACCCCGACGAGCCCGGCGACCGCTGCCACGGCGACGCCCCAGACGTCCTGCCCGAGGCCGAACCCGCGGAAGCCCGCTGCCGTCAGCACCGCGGCCGTGTTCGCCGCCGTCGCCACGCACACCCACCCGAGGTAGAGGCCGAACGTGCCGTCGGTGATGACCGCCTCGACGGTGCCGGACGGCGTCGTGCGCCGCAGGACCACGAACGCCCACACGAGCACCCCGAGCAGCGCGACGATGATCGGCTCGCTGGCCCAGAGGAAGCCGAACTGCACGGACAGGATCCATGCCGCGTTGAGCAGCAGGGACAGCGTCGCGGGCACGGCGAGCCGGTCGTGGCGGGCCTGGTCGGCACGGCGGGGCAGGAACTGCCAGACCGCGAACGCGATGAGCCCGACGTAGATGACGCTCCAGATGCCGAACGCCGGGCCGCCGGGGGCGATCGCCGTCGAGGACGCGGACAGCGCCCCACCGGCGGCGTCCTGGATGGGCGTGCCACCGGCAGCGCCCGACCCGATGAACGAGCCCACCACGGCGATGACGGCACTGGCCGCGATCACGATCTTCCGGAACCATCGCATGGCGTCTTCCCTTTCGTCAGCATGCTGTCGATCTGCACGGTAGGCGGTGGTCGGGGCCCGGCGCGCAGCGCGCACCCAGGTACGGTCGTCGACCGCTCCACGGGTGCGTAGGTTGGGCACGTGACCGTCGAGCTCAACACCGTGTACATCGACCGCATCGCCCCGATCGCGAGTCCCTCGCTCGACGACAGCTTCCGGATGATGCGGGAGCAGGGGGCCACCGTCTGCATCGTCCTGTACCAGCCCGACCCGGTCGAGCTCGGGGACGTCGCCGTCGCCCTGGGCCTGCACGAGCTCGCGGTCGAGGACTCCGCCGAGGGGCACCAGCGGCCGAAGCTCGAGCGCTACGGGTCGACGCTCTTCGCGGTCCTCAAGCCGGCGCTGTACAACGACCGCCGCGAGGAGGTCGAGTTCGGCGAGGTGCACGCCTTCGTCGGCGACGACTTCTTCCTCGCCGTCGTGCAGGCCGACCCGCGCGGTCGGAACGTCGTCCCGCGGGCCCTGCAGCGGATGAGCGGCAAGCCGGGCCTGGTGACGGCGGGCTCGCAGGCGCAGCTCTGGGCGCTCATGGACACGATCGTCGACGACTACCGTCCGGTCACCGAGGGGCTCGAGGAGGACATCAACCAGATCGAGGACCAGCTCTTCGCCGGGGTCCCCGGGGTGTCCCGCCGCATCTACGAGCTGTTCGGCGAGGTCGTCGACTTCCAGCGGGCAGCACGGCCGCTCATCCACATGATCGAGAACATCCACCGCGGCGCCGAGAAGTACCACCTGCCCGTGGAGATGCAGCGGCGCTACCGCGACGTGCTCGACCACGCGATCCGCACGGTGGAGCGCGTGGACACCTTCCGCCAACTGCTGCAGAACGCGCTGACGGTCGACGCGACCCTGGCGGCGCAGAAGCAGAACGACGACACGAAGAAGATCTCCGGCTGGGCGGCGATCCTGTTCGCGCCGACGCTCATCGCCGCGATCTACGGCATGAACTTCACTCACATGCCCGAGCTCACCTGGACGTGGGGGTACCCGTTGGCGGTCCTCGCGATGGTCGTCTTCGCCGCGGCGCTGTTCGTCGTCTTCAAGGTCAAGCGCTGGTTCTGACATACTGGCCGCCCACTTAGTTGCACGGCGGAAGAAATAACCCAGGAGATCCGATGACGCACCTCCCGCACGCCCTCGTCCACCTGTCCACCGCCGGGGTCTCCCTGGTCCTCGACTGCACGCGGGGCCGGTTGCCGGCCGTCGTGCACTGGGGCGCAGCGCTGGGCGAGCAGTCGACCAGCGACCTGCTCGCGCTCGTCGAGGCCGGTCTCGAACCGGTCGTCTCGAACGCGATCGACGAGCCGATCCGCCTGGCCGTCCTGCCGGAGCAGCACGCCGGGTGGTCGGGCAAGCCGGGCCTGTCCGGACACCGCGACGGGCACGACTGGTCGCCCCGGTTCATCGTGACCAGCCTCGACGTGATCGGCGAAGCCCACGAGACCGCGCCCGGGCCGGACGAGACGGAAGCCGCTCCCGTCCTCATCGACACCGGAGCCGCACGCCTCGTCGTCGAGGCCACCGACGACACCGCCCAGCTCGCCGTCCGTCTCGAGATCGAGCTGCTCCCCGCCGGCCTGGTCCGCACGCGTGCCGCCGTCACGAACACCGGCGCGGGGACGTACACGGTCGACGAGCTCACGGTCGCCCTGCCGATCCCGACCCGCGCGCGGGAGATCCTCGACTTCGCCGGACGCTGGGGCAAGGAGCGCACCCCGCAGCGCCGCGAACTCGTCGTCGGCATCCACGAGCGCGAGGGGCGCAAGGGCCGCACGGGCGCCGACGCCGCCACGGTCCTGAGCGTCGGCGAGCCGGGCTTCGGCTTCGCGCACGGTGAGGTCTGGGGCGTCCACACCGCGTGGAGCGGCAACCACCGCCACCACGCCGAACGCCTGTTCAACGGCCGCCAGGTCCTCGGCGGCGGCGAGCTCCTGCTGCCCGGCGAGGTCCGGCTCGGCACGGGGGAGTCGTACGAGGGGCCGTGGCTCTACGGCGCCTACGCCACCGGCCTCGACGACCAGGCACGCCGGTTCCACCGCCACCTGCGCAGCCGCCCGCAGCACCCGACGAGCGTCCGCCCGATGACGATCAACGTCTGGGAGGCCGTCTACTTCGACCACGACCTCGACCGCCTGAAGGACCTCGCCGACCGGTCCGCCCGCCTCGGCGTGGAGCGCTTCGTCCTCGACGACGGCTGGTTTCGCCACCGCCGCAACGACTTCGCGGGCCTCGGCGACTGGTTCGTCGACGAGACGGTCTGGCCCGACGGCCTGGGCCCGCTCGTCGACCACGTCCGAGCCGCCGGCATGCAGTTCGGCCTGTGGTTCGAGCCGGAGATGGTCAACGAGGACAGCGACCTGGCGCGGGCGCACCCGGACTGGGTCATGCAGGCCGACGGACGGCTGCCGGTCCGCTCCCGCCACCAGCAGGTCCTCAACCTCGCGATCCCGGAGGCCTACGAGTACGTCCTCGACCGCATGGTCGCGATCATCGACGAGTACCGGATCGACTACGTCAAGTGGGACCACAACCGCGACCTGGTCGAGGCCGGGCACCGGGACGGCGGCGCGGCCGTGCACGAGCAGACCCTGGCGGCCTACCGGCTGATGGCAGCGCTCAAGGACCGCTTCCCCGGGTTCGAGATCGAGTCGTGCTCGTCGGGCGGCTCCCGCGTCGACCTCGGCGTCATCGAGCACACCGACCGCGTCTGGGTGTCCGACTGCATCGACCCGCTCGAACGCCAGCAGATGAACCGGTGGACCATGCAGCTCCTGCCGCCGGAGCTGCTCGGCTCGCACATCGCCAGCGGGGTGAACCACACGACCGGGCGCTGGCACGACCTGTCCTTCCGCGCGGGCACGGCCCTGTTCGGGCACCTCGGCATCGAGTGGGACCTGGCCACGGCGACCGAGGCCGAGGAGCGCGACCTCGCCGAGTGGATCGCCCTGTACAAGGACGTCCGCGGGCTGCTGCACGGCGGGGACCTGGTCCGCGTGGACCAGGTCGACGAGACGCTCAACGTGTACGGCGCGGTGTCCTCCGACCGGCGCGAGGCGATGTTCTTCCTCGCGTCGCTCACGGCACCCGAGGTCAGCCTGCGCGGCCGCATCACCTTCCGCGACCTCGACCCCGAGGCGCGCTACCGCGTGGACCCGGTGCTCATCGGCAGCGGGAGCGACGGCGTGCGCGCGCCGGTCTGGTGGTCGGGGGAGCGGGTCTTCACCGGCCGTGTCCTGGAGACGGTGGGGCTCGAGGCCCCGTCGACGTACGCCGAGCGCGTGGTGCCGTTCCGCCTCACCGCGATCTGACGCCACCACGGGACGGACGGGAGGCTCGTGGCCAGCTGGCCCCGAGCCTCCCGTCCGTCGTCCGGGGGCGAGACCCGAGCAGTCCCGGCGGATGTCTTGACAAGCCGTTTCTTTTGCAGCGACACTAAACCCGACCGGCAGCGTTGCCGGACGGAACCGACGCGACGAAGGAGTCACGATGGCCACCGAAACACCACTGCCGTCACCCCTGACGGTGACCGCCGACCGGCGGAGCCGCCCGGTGGAGGAGCGTGCCGGCACCGGGACCCCGGCACCGCGGCGACGTCGCCCGCCGAACGACCTGCGGCTCGCGCTCGTGTTCATCGCCCCGGCCGCGATCGGGTTCGCGCTGTTCCTGCTGTGGCCGACCGTCCGCGGGATCTACCTGTCCTTCACGTCGTACAACCTGCTCACGCCGCCGGTGTTCACCGGCCTGCAGAACTACGAGCGGCTCGTGCAGGACTCGATCTTCTGGCACTCGATGCTCGTCACGGTCGAGTACGTCCTGCTGAACATCGGGTTCCAGACGGTCCTGGCGCTGTTCATCGCCGTGATGATGCACCGGCTGACGAAGTCGACGTTCGTCCGCGGGATCGTCCTGGCGCCGTACCTGGTGTCGAACGTCGTGGCCGCGCTCATCTGGCTGTGGATCCTCGACACGCAGCTCGGCATCGGCAACGAGGTGCTCTCCGCCATCGGCGTCGGCCGCATCCCGTTCCTGCAGAGCGACGTCTGGGGCATCCCGACGATCGCGTTCATCAACGTCTGGCGGAACGTCGGCTACACGGCGCTGCTCATCTTCGCGGGCCTGCAGGCGCTGCCCGAGCAGGTGTACGAGGCCGGCCGGATCGACGGCGCGAGCGAGTGGAAGATGTTCTGGGGGATCACGGTCCCGCTGCTCCGCCCGATCCTGTCGCTCGTGCTCATCATCACGATCATCGGCTCGTTCCAGGTGTTCGACACCGTCGCCGTCACCACCCAGGGTGGTCCGGCGAACGCCACGAACGTCGTGCAGAACTACATCTACAACCTGGCCTTCGGCCGGTTCCAGTTCGGCTACGCGTCCGCCGTCTCGGTGGCCCTCCTCATCGTCCTCAGCGTCATCACGTTCATCCAGTACCGACTCTCGCGTTCCGGCGAGAGCGACCTGGACTGACGCGGCCAACCAGCACTCCCGGAAGCGAGTCGAAGATGACCAGCACCCTCCCGCCCGTGGTCGACCCCGTCACCACCCGCGCCGTCACCACCGCCGGCAGCAAGCCCGCCCGTCCCCGTCCCTCCGTCGGCCGCGTCGCCGCCTGGATCGCGATGATCGCCGTGATCGTCGTGACCCTGTTCCCTTTCTACTGGATCCTCCGCACGGCACTGTCCTCGAACGGCGCGATCTCCGCCGACCCCACCTCGCTGCTGCCGACCGGGTTCAGCCTCGGCGGGTTCGAGCGGGTGTTCGGCCTGCAGACGACGAAGGAGGCGCTGTCGCAGGGCGGTTCCGGCGCGACGCTGAACTTCTGGCAGTACCTGCTCAACTCCGTCCTGACCGCCACGATGATCACCGTCGGGCAGGTGTTCTTCTCCGCCGCGGCCGCCTACGCCTTCGCCCGGCTCCGCTGGCCCGGACGCGACAAGGTCTTCGGGGTGTTCCTCGCCGGCCTGATGGTCCCGACGATCTTCACGCTGCTGCCGAACTTCGCGCTCATCAAGTCGCTCGGGCTCGTCGACACCCTGCTCGGGATCTCGCTGCCGTCGATGCTGATGACGCCGTTCGCGGTGTTCTTCCTGCGGCAGTTCTTCCTCGGCATCTCGAAGGAGGTCGAGGAGGCGGCGCTCATCGACGGCGCCGGCAAGGTCCGCGTGTTCTTCCGGCTCATCCTGCCGATGGCCTCGGCACCGATCGCGACGCTCGCCGTGCTGACGTACATCACCGCCTGGAACGACTACTTCTGGCCGCTCATGGTGTCGTACACCGACAGCTCGCGCGTGCTCACCGTGGCCCTCGGCGTCTTCAAGTCGCAGGCACCGCAGTCCGGCACCGACTGGTCGGGCCTGATGGCCGCGACGCTCGTGGCGGCGCTCCCGATGATCGTGCTGTTCGGCCTCTTCGCCAAGCGCATCGTCAACTCCATCGGCTTCTCCGGCATCAAGTAGGGACGCTCCCATGACGAACTCCATCACCCGCCGCGCACTGTTCGCCGGCGGCGCCTCCGCCCTGGCCCTCGGTGCCCTCGCCGCGTGCTCCTCGCCGGGACGCAGCAGCTCGACGGGCGGTGCGACCGGCACCGTGTCGTACTGGCTCTGGGACTCCAACCAGCTGCCCGCGTACCAGGCCGTCGCGAAGGCCTTCGAGCGGGAGAACCCCGACATCCGGATCAAGATCACCCAGCTCGGCTGGAACGACTACTGGACGAAGCTCACCGCCGGGTTCATCGCCGGCACCGCGCCCGACGTCTTCACCGACCACCTGACGAAGTTCCCGCAGTACGCCGACCTCGACGTGCTGTACGAACTCGACGAGCTCGAGGCCACCGCCGGCATCCGTGACGCCGACTACCAGTCCGGGCTCGCCGAGCTGTGGAAGGGCCGCAACGGGCACCGCTACGGGTCCCCGAAGGACTGGGACACCATCGCGATGTTCTACGACGAGGCGGTCATGCAGAAGGCCGGCGTCACCCCGGAGCAGCTCGCCGCCCTGGAGTGGAACCCCGAGGACGGCGGCACGTTCGAGCGGATGCTCGCCCACCTCACCATCGACGGCAAGGGCCGCCGCGGGGACGAACCGGGCTTCGACAAGACCGACGTGGCCGTCTACGGGATGAGCTCGAACGGCAGCGGCGGCGACGGCTTCGGCCAGACGCAGTGGTCGCCGTTCACCGGCTCGACGGACTGGTTCTACACGAACGCCAACCCGTGGGGGAACAGGTTCCGGTACGACGACGCCGGGTTCCAGAAGACGATCTCGTGGTACTTCGGCCTGGCGGACAAGGGCTACATGCCGAAGTACGGCGTCTTCTCGACGACGACCGGCCCGGACGTGCAGCTCGGCGCGAAGAAGGTCGCGCTGTCGTTCAACGGCTCGTGGATGATCGGTGCGTACGGCAACCTGCCGGACATGCAGGTCGGCATCGCGCCGACCCCGATCGGCCCGGTGGGACACCGCGCCTCGATGTTCAACGGGCTCGGTGACTCGATCACGAAGCAGGCGCGGAACCCGGAGGCCGCCGCGAAGTGGGTCGCGTTCCTCGGGGGAGCGACCGCGCAGCAGATCGTCGGCCGCGCCGGCATCGTGTTCCCGGCGCGTCCGGAGGGCACCGAGGCCGCCGTCGCGGCGTTCCGCGAGAAGGGCTTCGACGTGTCCGCGTTCACCGGCCAGGTCGCGGAGAAGACCACGTTCCTGTTCCCGGTGACGCGGAACCCCGGGGACGTGCAGGCCCTGGTGCAGCCCGCGTTCGACGACATCTACGCCAACGGCAAACCGGTCAGCACGCTGACCGGGATGAACGACCAGGTGAACACGCTCCTGCAGCTCACGTAGCGCCGCGGGTCGCGACCAGGGCCGGACGGGAGGCTCCCCACCAGACCGGTGGGGAGCCTCCCGTCCGGTGCGTGGTGCGTGCCGAGGCAGCGCGCTCAGGCGCCGAGTGCGTGCATCTGGATGGCGACCGCCGCGGCGCCGCGTGCCCACTCGTTGAAGCGGAACGGCTGGACGACCACGGTCGGGGCGGGGGTCGACCAGTGCCGGGCGGCCTCGATCGAGCGGTCGAGCGCTGCCCGACCGGTCTCGGCGAGCCCGACGAGTTCGCCGGAGAGCAGGACGACCTCGGGGTCGACGACGTTGACGACGTCCGCGACGAGGAGCCCGAGGGCCTCGGCCGCGTGGTCGACGACGGCGCGGGCGGCGGTGTCGCCGTCGCGGGCGGCATCGAGCAGCTCGGTGGCGGTGACCTCGCGGCCGAGCGCGGCGCTGCCGGCCAGGCTGACGGCCCGTTCGCTGAGGACGGCACGGGCGCACCCGCGGTGCCCGAACTCGCAGCGCACGTCGGACTCGGCGACCGCGCCGCCGAGTCGCTGGTGACCGATGCTGCCCGCGGTGGAGTGCGCGCCGGCGACGACGGTCCCGCCGAGGACCAGGCCCAGCCCGATGCCGGCGCCGATGGTCAGCAGGGCGAACGAGCGGTGGTCGCGGCCCTCGCCGAACCAGTGCTCGGCGTGGGTGAGCGCCCGGACGTCGTTCTCCACCGAGCACGGCAGGCCGGTGGCGTCGGTGAGCAGGGCGGCGAGGGGGACGTCCTCCCAGCCGAGGAACGGGGCGCGGCGGACCTCGCGGCGGCCGACGGTGGCGCCACCGAGGGCGACGCAGACCCCACGGACGCGGTCGTCCTCGGCGGTGAGGGCGCGGACGACCTCGGCGATCCGGGCGACGACGGCGGGGACGTCGGTGGCGGAGAGGGACTCCTCGCGCTCGGTGAGGACCCGGCCGCGGTGGTCGGTCGCCACGGCGAAGAGCCCGTCGCCGGTGAGCTTCACGCCGACGAAGTGGTGGGCGTCCGGGTCGATGTCGAGCGGGATCGACGGACGTCCGGTGGTGGTGGGCTGCACGACGTCGCGCTCGACGAGGATCCCGGCCTCGAGCAGCGGGCGGGTGATGCGCGACAGGCTCGGGCCGGACAGGCCGAGGCGCTCGGCGAGCTCGGTGCGGGGGCGCGGTCCGGCGCGGAGGACCTCGAGCACGACCGACTGCGCACTGCCCGCGAGGGGCTCCCAGCCATGCTGCACGGCCGTCGGGACCGGGGCGGGGTCGGGTGTCTCGCTCACGCGGTCAGCCTAGGCGCGGCGGGACCCGTCGCTCCGCCGACCCGGGGGCGTTCGTGGCGGCCGATAGGGTCGTTGCCATGCCGAACACCGCTCGCACGACGTCCGGCTGGGCACTCAAGCTCGGGGTCGTCACCGCACTCGTCGGCCTCGGCGGCGGGGTCGCCGGGATCGCCGTGTGGCTCGCCCTGCAGCTGATCCAGTTCGTCGCCTTCGGGTACGCCTTCGGTGGGCACCTCGAGGCCGCCGACGCCCCCTCGCCGCTGACCCGGTTCGTCGCGATCACCGCGGCCGGCCTGCTCACGGCGTTCGCCTGGTGGGCGCTCCGCCGGTGGGGGCGCCCGATCGTGTCGGTGCCAGCGGCGGTGGGCGGGAAGCGGATGCCCGCGCTCGCGACGCTGGCGAACGCCGGCGTCCAGATCCTGGCCGTCGGGCTCGGTGCCTCGATCGGGAAGGAGGTGGCGCCGCGTGAGGTCGGCGCCTGGCTCGCCCAGCTCGTGACGGCCCGCGCCGGGTTGTCCGCGCGCGAGACGAAGATCCTCGTCGCCTGCGGTGCCGCCGCCGGCCTGGCTGCGGTCTACGACGTCCCGCTCGGGGGCGCGCTGTTCGCCGTCGAGGTCCTGCTCGGGGAGCTCACCTTCGCCACCGCCCTGCCGGCCTTCGTCACGAGCGCCGTCGCGGCCGGGGTGGCACGCCTGGTGATCCCGGACGAGGTGCTCTACCACGTGCCCGCCACGCACCTCTCGCCGTCGCTGCTCGTCTGGGCGGTGGTGGTCGGTCCCGTGCTCGGGTTCGCCGGGGTGGGGTTCGTGAAGCTGACGAACCGGCTGCAGGGCATCGCGCCGAAGGGCTGGCACCTGCTCGTGCTGCTGCCGCTCGTGTTCGCGATGGTCGGGCTGATCGCCGTGCCCTTCCCCGAGGTCCTCGGCAACGGCCGGGCCCTCGCGGTCACGGCGATGAACACCGCGCTCGACGACGGCACCGTCATCGGCATGGTCCCCATCGTGCTGCTGCTCGTCCTCGGCATCGTCCGGACCATCACCACGGCGGCGACGATCGGTGCCGGCGCGGTCGGTGGCACCCTGACGCCGTCGATCGCCATCGGTGCCGCGTTCGGTGGGTTCCTCGGCGGGGCGTGGGCGATGATGTGGCCCGCGGACGGCCCGAGCCTGGTGTCGTTCGCGTTCATCGGGGCGGCGGCGTTCCTGGCGACCACGATGCGGGCGCCCTTCACCGCGCTCGTGCTCGTCGTCGAGTTCACCCAGCAGGGCACGGACATCCTCATCCCGTCGCTGCTCGCGGTCAGCGGGTCGGTCGCGGTCAGCTACGTCCTGGCCCGCCGGCGCAGCGCCCAGATGGTCTGACGGCCGCGACCCGGTCCCGTCCCGCCCGCCGTCCGAGGGGCCGGTACACGATCCGGAGCGCTGGCCTACCATCGGCTGCACGCGGCGGGCGCTCGGGCCCGCCTGACACGAGAGGCACCGACATGGCGGGGTTCGACGACATCACCAAGAAGGCCCAGGCGTTCCTCAAGGACGGCAAGGTCCAGGACGCCCTGAAGAGCGAGAAGGCCGAGGGCGTCAGCGACAAGGTGCTCGACGGCGTCGCCGACGCCGTGAAGAAGGCCACCGGCGGCAAGTACGACGACAAGATCGAGGGCGCACGCGACACCGCGGACAAGCACCTCGGGAACGAGTGACACCACTCGTCGTGACCGACGGCCCCGGACCGCAGGCGCGGACCGGGGCCGTCCTGCGTCCTGGACCCCGAGCAGGCGCTGCCGTGCGTCCGACTGGACTCCTGCTGGAACAACGGGGACGATGGGTCGGTTGTCCCCGACGACAGCAGGAGGAACCAGCGCCGTGACGATCGAGGCACCAGAGAGACCGCTCACCACCGACGAGGTCGAGCGGATCAAGGCCGACTTCCCGATCCTGCAGCAGGAGGTGAACGGCCACCCGCTCGCGTACCTCGACTCCGGCGCCACGGCCGAACGCCCGCGGCAGGTGCTCGACGCCGAGCGCCGCTTCCTCGAGCACGACAACGCCGCCGTGCACCGGGGAGCGCACACCCTCGCCGCGCTGAGCACCGACGCGTACGAGGACGCCCGCGCCACCGTCGCCGGCTTCGTCAACGCGTCGAGCCCGAGCGAGGTCGTCTGGACCGCGAACGCCACGGACGCGCTCAACCTGGTGTCGTACGGCATCGCGAACGCCAGCCGCGGGCGCGGGGGAGCCGCCGCCGAGCGCTTCCGCCTCGGTGCCGGCGACGAGGTGCTGGTCACCGAGGCCGAGCACCACGCGAACCTCGTGCCGTGGCAGGAGCTCGCCGCCGCGACCGGTGCGACCCTCCGCTTCGTGCCCGTCGACGACGACGGCTGCTGGAGCGCCGCCGACGCCCTGGCGCTGATCTCCGACCGGACCGCCGTCGTCGCGTTCGCCCACGTGTCGAACGTCACCGGCATGATCGCGCCCGTCGCCGAGATCGTGGCAGCCGCACACGCCCACGGTGCCCTCGTCGTCCTCGACGCCTGCCAGTCGGCACCGCACCGCCCCGTCGACGTGCAGCAGCTCGGCGTCGACTTCGCTGCGTTCTCCGGGCACAAGATGCTCGGCCCGAACGGCATCGGCGTGCTCTGGGGACGCCAGGAGCTCCTCGACGCCCTGCCCCCGTTCCGCACCGGCGGCTCGATGATCACCACGGTCACGATGGAGCACACCGAGTTCATGCCGGCGCCGGAGCGCTTCGAGGCCGGCACGCAGCCCGTGTCCCAGGCCGTGGCGCTCGCCGAGGCCGTCCGCTACCTGCAGGGCATCGGGATGGAGCGCGTCCGCGTGCACGAGGAACACCTCGCCGAGCGCATGCTCACGGGCCTGGCCGCCGTGCCCGGCATCCACGTCGTCGGTCCCGCCGCCGGGGTGCCGCGTTCCGGCCTGGTGTCGTTCGACGTCGACGGGGTGCACGCGCACGACGTGGCGCAGTACCTCGACGCGCAGGGCATCGCCGTCCGCTCCGGTCACCACTGCGCCCAGCCGCTGCACCGCCGGCTCGGCCTGACCGCGACCAGCCGGGCGAGCACCTACGTCTACACGACCGACCAGGACGTCGACCGCTTCGTGCAGGCGGTCAGCGAGATCCGCGCCTACTTCGGAGCCACCGCGTGAACAGCCTCGACAGCCTGTACCAGCAGGTCATCCTCGACCACGCCAAGGCCCGGCACGGCGACGGCGACCTGCCCGACGCCGACGCGTCGCACTTCGAGCGGAACCCGACCTGCGGCGACGAGATCACCGTCAGCGTCCGCCTCGACCCCGGCACCGACCGCGTCGCCGGGCTCGCCTGGCAGGGCGACGGCTGCTCGATCTCGATGGCCTCGGCGTCCGTGCTCACCGACATGGCCGTCGGCCGGACGGCGTCCGAGCTGCTCACGCTGACCGAGGCGTTCCGCACGATGATGCGGTCCCGCGGTGTCGGCGAGCCCGACGAGGACGTCCTCGAGGACCTCGTCGCCTTCCACGGCGTCTCGAAGTTCGTCATGCGCGTGAAGTGCGGGATGCTCGCCTGGGTGGCGGCGGAAGCCGCCGTCCGCGAGGCGAGCGCGGCCCGCTGACGCGACCCGGTGCCGGACAGGAGGCTCATGGCGGCGCCGCCACGCGCCTCCCGTCCGGGGTGCAGGCTGGTGACATGACCACCCCGAACCGTGCCCTCGTCCTCGTCGACGTCCAGCAGCAGTACTTCTCCGGCCCCCTGGAGATCCAGTACCCCGCCCACACCGAGTCCCTGCCCCGGATCACGGCTGCCATCGACGCCGCGACCGAGGCCGGCGTCCCCGTCGTCGTCGTGCAGCACTCCGGCGGCGCCAGCGCGCCGGTGTTCAACCCCACGACCCCCGAGTACGCGCTGCACCCCGAGGTGCAGTCCCGCCGGCAGGACGACTGGAAGCGGGTCACGAAGCAGTTCGGCTCGGTGTTCGCCGGCACCGACCTGCTCGCATGGCTGCGCGAGCGGGACGTCGACACGATCACGCTGGTGGGCTACATGACGAACAACTGCATCATCGCGAGCGCGGCCGAGGCTGAGACGCACGCCATCGCGGTCGAGGTGCTCTCCGACGCCACGGGTGCGATCAGCATCGCGAACGCCGCGGGTCAGGCCGACGCGGAGACCGTGCACCGCACGCTGATGGCGGTGCTGCAGTCCAACTTCGCCTCCGTCGCGACGACCGACCGCTGGGTCGCCGTGCTCGGGACGGACCAGGCCCTCGCCGGTGACGACCTGGTGACGTCGGCGCAGGCGGGCGCCGAGCGCTTCCCGGTCAGCTGAGCACGGCCCGGTCGACCGCGGCCAGGACCGTCGCCACCTCGGTGCGTTCGGTGTAGTCGACCTTGACGTCGACGAACCGCACGACCCCGGCGGCGTCGACCACGACGACCGAGGGGAACGGGATCTGCGCCGTGTGGTCCGCGTTGCTGTCCGCGACGTCGAAGCCGAGTTCGGTGTGCGCCGCTCGTGCCTCGGCGCTCGGCGCGGTCACGATCCCGAGGCGTCCCGCCAGGGCGTTCTCGGGGTCGGACAGCACGGGGAACTCGAGCGCTCCGTTCGCGACGGCCTGTTCCGAGCCCTCGGGCGTCTGCGGCGAGACGGCGATGAGCCGCGTCCCGCGCTCCTGCAGCTCGGGGAGCAGCTCCTGCTGGTACGTGCGGAGCGTGAGGTTGCAGTACGGGCACCAGGCGCCCCGGTAGAAGACCACGACGGCCGGTGCTCCGCCCAGTTCACCGACGAGGGTGGTGGCCGCGCCGGTCGGCGTCAGGAGGTCGGCGTCGGGGACCTGGTCGCCCACGCCGACGACGCTCGACGGCACGCCCGCCGACCGGAGCGCGGACTGCTCGGCGTCGAACACCGCGGACAGGTCGGGACCGATCTGTGCGGTGAAGCCGTCGTTGAAGGTGTCGACCTGGTCGGCGATGGACGGTCCTGGCATGCCGGTCCTCCTGGGTTCGGGATCGGCGCGGGCCGCCGATGAACGGAGCCTAGGCACGCGGTCGAGCGCCCGTCGCGGCGCGTGTCACCGGGCGTCACGGAAGCGGTGTGCGTGCAGGCGGTGGCCGGTGTCGCGGATCGGACCAGGCTCAGAGGCCCGAGCCCCGCCCCTCGGCTACGGGCGGTACTCGTCCCGCTTCTGGTGGTACAGCGCCCGCTGCGACTCCAGGTCGTGCGTGTGCGCGCCGCCCATGGCCCCGATGGTCTTCGCGGCGGACACCAGCCCAGCCGCGACGGCCCTGGCGATGACGATGAGGATCTGCATGACGCCTCCTGTTCCCCGGAACGTACCAGGGGCGCGGCCGATCCGTGCTGTGCCGGTGGAGCGGGGTCGGGTCCGCCGCCCCACCGGCTCGCGCACACCGTCCTGCTAGGTCAGAGCGGGTGCGGACCACACGATGCCCGAGCGAGAGGGGGGAACGCGCTCGGGCACCGCGGGTTCTAGCGGCCTCGTCGGAGCGCCGCCGAGCGCACCGAGAGCCAGATCGAGAGTCCGTAGACGACGAACGCGAGCACGACGTGCCACGGGGTGACCCAGTCCCAGCCGAGCGTGGTGATGCAGTGGCCGAGCAGCCACTGGACCACGGCGAGGACGAACAGCACCGCCGCACCGACGACGGCACCCCGGGCCGCACGCAGGCGGAGGGCACCGACGACCGCGGCGGCGAGTGCGAACACCATCACCGGGTAGGCGATGAGTCCGTGCGCGTCCGTCCAGACCTCCTTCGCCCCCTGCGACAGCCCGTCGGAGATGAACTCCCCGGCGGTGAGCGACTGCAGGAAGACGAACAGGACGGTCAGCCCCACGAGGGCCGCGAAGACGCGACGAGGTCCGGCGGCGACGCTGACGTCGCGCGCAGCGGCCCGGGTGGAGGGAACGGTCATGGGGCAGACGGTAACCCCGCCGGACACGGTCGGCCGGGGTGGCATCGTTCGAAGGTTCACACGAACGCCGGGGCGCGATGCTGGTTGGCTGAGCGGATGCCCCGACCCGAAGCGTCCCGCGCCACACCCGAGTGCGGCGGGCGGCGTCCGTCGGGGGCCGGCGGCGGGGTCTGACCGTGGCGGCGATCCTGGTGGTCGAGGACGACCCGGCGATGGGCGCCCTCGTCGAGCGTGGCCTGACGATCGAGGGCCACACGGTGACGCTCGTGTCCGACGGCGCCGCGGCGCTCCGACACGGCGGGACGGGGTCCTTCGACGCCGCCGCGATCGACGTCATGCTGCCGGACATGACCGGGTTCGAGGTCTGTCGGCGGCTCCGCGAGGCGGGACAGGACCTGCCCGTGATCCTCGTGACCGCGAGGGACGCCGTCGACGACCGCGTGTTCGGTCTCGACTCCGGCGCGGACGACTACCTGACGAAGCCCTTCGCCATCGCGGAGCTGAACGCGCGGATCCGGGCGCAGCTCCGGCGGCGTGCTGCCGGGTCGGCCACGATCGTGCAGGCCGGCGTCGTGCGGCTCGACGTCGTCGCGGTCCGGGCCTCCGTCCGCGGTCGTGACCTGCCGCTCAGCGTGAAGGAGTTCTCCCTGCTGCGCTTCCTCATCCAGGGCTCGCCGCTGCCCCGGTCACGCGCCGAGGTCCTCGAGGAGGTCTGGGGCAGTGCCGAGCACTTCGACCCGACGATCGTCGACCAGTACGTCAGCTACGTGCGGAAGAAGCTCCAGGCGTCCGGAGCGGACCTCGTCATCCGCACCGTCCGCGGCGTCGGCTACGCGCTCGACGTCGAGGCCGAGGCCACCCCGTGACGCCGTTCCGGTGGCTGTCGATCCGGGCTCGGATCACGCTCGGCAGCGTCGTCATCGGCGCCGTCGTCCTGAGCGGCGTCGCCTTCGTCCTGCACGAGCAGATCGAGCACGCGACGCTCGAGGCGGACCGGTCGCTCGCCGCCGGGGACGCCGCGGCCTTCGTCGCCGACCTGCACCAGGACCCGGAGGAGCCGCCGGACATCCCCGCTGCGGACGTCCTGGTCGCGATCCGGACCGAGGGCGGTCGCTGGGTCGCCGACTCCCTGCCCGAGGACCTCCGGCTCGTGCTGCCGCCGGGCATCCCCGACCGCACGGTCACCCTGCGGCTGCACACGGACCGCCGAGCGGCGACGGTCATCGGCACCCCGGTGACGAACGACCGCGGGACGTACGTCGTCTGGGCGGCCCACGACGGTCGGGCCGGCGAGGAGACGGTCGCCAGCGTCGACCGGTCGCTGGTCATCGGCACGCTGTTGGCGCTCGCGGCCTTCGCGGGGACGGCCTGGCTGCTGACGACGCTCGCACTCCGGCCGGTGTCGCGGATGCGCCGCACCGCCGAGCTGCTGAGCACCGGGGCCGTCGGCGGTCACCTGCCGATCGGGTCGTCCCAGGACGAGGTGGCTGAGCTCGCGCGCACCCTGAACGCCTTCATCGACCGGCAGCGGGAGAACACCGAGCGTGAGCACCGGATGATCGCCGATGCGAGCCACGAACTCCGGACGCCCCTCGCTGCCCTCACTGCGCGGCTCGAACTCGCGCACCGGGCAGCCGGGGACGCCGACGCCCTGGAACGCGAACTCGACGCGGCGGAGGTCGACGCCGGACGGCTCGTCGCCCTGGCGAACACGATGCTCGAACTCAGCCGGCTCGACGAGCAGGGCCCACCCCCGGAGACGGCCGCCGCCGACCTGGTCACGGAGCTGATGGGGTCCGTCGACCGGATGCGCACCCTGGCCGGCACCGGCACCGGCGCGGACATCGACTTCGAGGTCGAGGTCCCGGCACTCGGGGAGCGGTACCCGGTCGGACCGGCGGCGTTCGCCCGTGTCGTCGACAACCTCGTCGCCAACGCGGTCGCCGCGGCTGACACCGGTGTCGTCGTGCGGATCACGCTCCTGCAGGACGACACGCACGACCTGGTGCTGCGGGTCGTCGACGACGGTCCCGGCATCGCGGAGGCGTTCCTCCCGCGGGCCTTCGACCGGTTCACCCGCGCCGACCCCGCCCGGCGGTCCGGGCTCGGCGGCAGCGGTCTGGGTCTGGCCCTGGTCCGGGCGACGGCGGAGCGGGGCGGCGGATCCGTCCGGCTGACGAACCGACCGACCGGCGGCGCGGAGGCGGAGGTCCGGTTCCCCACCCGGTGAGCAGCGGACGGGAGGCTCGTGGCGGGCCCGCCACGAGCCTCCCGTCCGGCGGCCGCATCGGATCGGTGCGATCATGCTGTCGTGTCGACCGAGCCCGTCCCCACCGTCCTGTTCGTCTGCGTCCACAACGCCGGACGCTCCCAGATGGCCGCCGCGTACCTGCAGCACCTCGCCGGGGACCGGATCGCCGTGCGGAGCGCCGGGTCCGAGCCGGCCGACCAGCTGAACCCCGTCGTGGTGCAGGCCATGCTCGAGGAGGGCATCGACATCCGCAACGAACAGCCGGCGCTGCTCAGCACCGACGCGGTCGCCGCCGCCGACGTCGTGGTGACGATGGGGTGCGGCGACGCCTGCCCGGTGTTCCCCGGGAAGCGCTACGAGGACTGGGAGCTGACCGACCCGGCGGGGCTCGACCTCGACGCGGTCCGTCCGATCCGCGACGACATCCGGGACCGTGTCCGGGTGCTGATCGCCGAGATCGTCTGACCCCGGACCCGCGGGGCGCGGCCGCTCAGCCGGCGGCCCCGACCGCCCCGAGGGCACCGAGCACGCCGGTGTGTTCCAGCACGATCTGCACGCCGATGAGGATGAGGACCACCCCGCCGACGACCTCCGCGGGACGTCCGAAGCGCGCGCCGACCCGACGCCCCACGACCACGCCGACGAAGGACAGCACGGCGGTCGTGACGCCGATGAGCAGCACCGCCCAACCGATGGACACCGGCAGGAACGCCAGCGTCACCCCGACCGCGAGGGCGTCGATGCTCGTGGCGAGGGACAGCACGAGGAGCTCGCGGACGGGCAGGCGGTCGGTGTCCTCCGCGTCGTCCTGACCGCCGCGGACGGCCTCCCAGAGCATCTTGCCGCCGACGAGCGTGAGCAGCCCGAAGGCCACCCAGTGGTCCACACCGGCGATCGACTTGGCGAACGTGGTGCCGAGCAGCCACCCGACGAGCGGCATGCCCGCCTGGAAGACACCGAACGCGACGGCGATCACGACCGCGTGCCGGACGTCGAACCGCCGCATGTGCAGGCCCTTGCCGAGCGCGACGGCGAAGGCGTCGGCGGAGACGCCGAGCGCGATGAGGAACAGGGCCCAGAACGACATGGGGAGCGCCTTCCGAGGTGGGGGTTGCAAGACTCCGGCGTCTCGGGACGGAACGATCCTGCCATCCCGCTGACGAGCCTCCGACCGGAAAAGGCCTGGTCAGGAGGATTCGTCGCGACGAATTCGCGGCGGAGGCGAGCCGAGCCTCCCGTCATCCTTCGTCACCTTGGGTGCCGGACGCGGTGCGCGGTCGTAGCGTCGCGCTCGTGACGGACACGACGAACCCCACCCGGCAGATCCGCTTCAACGCGTTCGACATGAACTGCGTCGCCCACCAGTCCTCCGGGCTGTGGCGCCACCCGCGCGACCGGTCCAGGGACTACCGCGACCTGACGTACTGGACGGACCTGGCGAAGACGCTGGAGCGCGGGGCGTTCGACGGCATCTTCATCGCCGACGTGCTCGGCACGTACGACGTCTACGGCGGGTCGAACGAGGCCGCGCTCCGCACCGGGTCGCAGGTGCCGGTCAACGACCCGATCCTGCTCGTGTCCGCGATGGCGTCGGTCACCGAGCACCTCGGGTTCGGCATCACCGCCGGGACGGCCTACGAGCACCCCTACCCCTTCGCGCGTCGGGTCTCGACGCTCGACCACCTGACGAAGGGCCGCGTCGGCTGGAACGTCGTCACCGGGTACCTGCCGAGCGCCGCGCGGAACATGGGCCAGACCGACCAGCTGAGCCACGACGACCGGTACGACGTGGCCGACGAGTACCTCGAGGTGCTCTACAAGCTGTGGGAGGGCTCGTGGGAGGACGACGCCGTCGTCGAGGACCGCGAGACCGGCGTGTTCACCGACCCGTCGAAGGTGCACCCGATCGAGCACCACGGTGAGCACTTCGACGTGCCGGGGATCCACCTGTCCGAGCCGTCGGTCCAGCGCACGCCGGTGATCTACCAGGCCGGGGCCTCACCGCGGGGGATCGCGTTCGCGGCCGAGAACGCCGAGGCGGTCTTCGTCGGGGCGCCCACGCTGCCCCAGCTCACCGCGACGGTGACGAAGATCCGGGACGCCCTCGAAGCCGCCGGGCGGGACCGGTACGCGGCGAAGGTCTACACGCTGCTGACGGTCATCACGGACGCCACCGACGAGCTCGCGCAGGCGAAGTACGAGGACTACCTGTCGTACGCGTCCGAGCTCGGCGCGCTCGTGCTGAACTCGGGCTGGATGGGCGTCGACCTGTCGCAGTGGGACCTCGACGAGCCCCTCGGCCAGGTCGACTCGAACGCGATCCAGTCCGCGGCGGCGAACATCTCCGCGGCGACGGGCTCCGACGGTGCGACGTGGACCATCCGCGACCTCGCCCGGCACACGGCGATCGGCGGGCTCGGCCCGGTGGCCGTCGGCGGCGGGGCCACGATCGCCACGCAGCTGCAGGAGATCCAGGAACAGACCGACGTCGACGGCTTCAACCTCGCCTACGCCGTCACGCCGGGCACGTGGGAGGACGTCATCGAGTTCGTCGTGCCCGAGCTGCGGGCCCGGGGTGCCTACCCGGAGGCCTACGTCGAGGGCTCGCTGCGCCACAAGCTGCACGGGCGCGGCGACCGGCTGCCCGACGAGCACCGCGGCGCGGGGTTCCGGGTGCGCAGCGGGGCGGCCGTAGGCTGACCGGGTGATCGAGTCGTCCGTGGTCGTGCGTGCAGCCACCCCGGACGAGGACCCCGCCTGCGTCGACGTCTGGACCGCGGCCGTCGCAGCTCGGGACGGCGTGCCCGAGGACTCCGCGGTGCGGGTCCGGGCCGAGGCGAAGTTCGCGGTCCCGCGGGTGGCGTGCCTGGTGGCGTCAGCGGACCCGACTGCTCTGCTGGACGGGTTCGTGCTCGTCACCGCGCCCGGCACGGGACGCCCGACGGACCCGCCCGACGCCGCCTACCTCTCGCTCCTGGCCGTCCGGCCCGACCTGCAGGCCCGCGGTGTCGGCCGCGCGCTCCTCGTCGCCGCCGTCGAGGCGGCGGGCGCCGCCGGGCACCCCGCGGTGGTCCTGCACGCCCTCGACGACAACCTGCCGGCCCTGCGGCTCTACGAGGCGGCCGGCTTCCGTCCCACCGGTGTCACATTCCCGCATGCCCTGACCGGGAGGCGCACCGCGACCTACGTCGTCGGCATGCCGTGGGCGCCGGGCGCGTGAGCAGCGCCCCGCGCCGCCGTCCCTGACGTCGTCGCCCGATCCGGGTCGGCGTCCGCCGCCGACGGCCGCGGCTGCGCCGTGAGACGGGCGTTCGCGGCTGCGGCCGCGGCGGTCATGCGCGCGAGGAACGCAATCACGACACGGGTCTCCTCGGGGTCGGTGCCCTGCACGGTCTCCGCGATCTCGGACCCGGCGAAGCCGAGGAAGCGGGCGCTCTCGGCTCGTGCCGCGTCCGTGGGGCGGAGGGCGACCCGGCGTCGGTCGGTGCTCTCCCGGTGACGGGCGACGTGCCCGGCGGCCTCGAGCCGGTCGATCAGGATCGAGGTCGCTCCCGAGGTCATGCCGATCAGCCGGGCGAGCCGTGCCGGCGACAGGGGATCGCCGCCCTGCTCCGCCCAGACGATCTGCCCGAGCGCGTTCGCGTCCGAGACCGGCAGGTCCATCCACGTCGACAGGTGCCGGTTCAGCTCGTCGAACGTCACCGCCCAGTCGCGGAGTCGGTGCATCACCGTGACCTGGTCGTCGTCCCAGTCGACGGCCAGGGGATCGAGTCCGGGCATCCAGGTTCCTTTGCTGTGTAGTGTCTTTACTGTAAAGCATGACGGGTGGCGCGAACCGTGAGTCCCGTCCCGCACAGAGGAGCAGCACATGACCGCACGACACGCAGTGATCTCCGGAGCCAGCATCGCAGGCCTCTCGGCCGCCTGGTGGCTCCGTCACGCGGGCTGGGACGTCACCGTCGTCGAACGAGCCTCGGCCTTCCGCGACGGCGGCCAGAACGTGGACGTCCGCGGTGTCGCCCGCGAGGTGCTCGACCGGATGGGTCTCGTCGACGCGATCCGGGCGGTGAACACGACGGAGACGGGCACGGTGCTCGTCGACCGCGACGGCCGGGTCACGGCCGAGCTGCCGTCGGACGGTCCGGACGGGGCCACCGCCGAGCTCGAGGTGCTCCGCGGGGACTTCGCCCGGGTGGTCCTCGACGACCTCCCCGACGGTGTGCAGTTCGTCTACGGCGAGACGATCCAGGACGTCGAGGACGGTGCCGCGAGCGTCGTGCCGGACCGTGTGACGGTCACGACCAGTGCCGGCCGTGTCCTGCACGCCGACCTGCTGGTGGTCGCCGAGGGCGTGCGCTCCCGGACGCGCGACAAGGTCTTCGCGGACGACGGCGACGTGGACGAGCGCGACCTCGGCGTCACGATGGTGTTCGGGACGATCCCGCGCATCCCGTCCGACGACGACCGCTGGCGCTGGTACACCACGGTCGGCGGGCGTCAGGTGCACCTGCGCCCCGACCCGTACGGCACGACCCGGGCGATCCTGGCGCACGCCGGTGTCGACGACCTGGTCGGCCTCGACCGGGCGGCGGTGCTCGCGAAGCTGCGGGAGCGGTACGCCGACGCCGGGTGGCAGACCGACCGCGTGCTCGACGGCTTCGCGGTCTCGGACGACGTGTACCTCGACGAGCTGACCCAGATCCGGATGCCGCGCTGGCAGCGTGGCCGCGTCTGCGTGATCGGGGACGCTGCCTGGTGCGTCACGCCGATGGGCGGGGGAGGTGCGTCGCTCGCGCTCACGAGCGGCTACGTGCTCGCCGCGTCGCTGCAGGCGGTGGACCGCGGGGACGACGCGCTCACGCAGGCCGACCTCGACCGGGCGTTCGGGTCCTTCGACTCCTGGCTCCGGCCGTTGGTCGACCAGATCCAGGGCATCCCGAAGGGCATCGTGCACTTCGCCTACCCGCAGACACGGCTCGGCCTGGCTGCCCGACGGGTCGCGGACAAGGTCCTGATGTCGAAGCTGTTCGCCCCGGTCACGGCGAAGCTCACCCACGTGGCCGACACCGACCGTCCCCTGCCGGAGCTGACCGTCGTCCGATCGTGATCCCACTCCGCGTCTGAGGATGGTTCACTGCGACTGTGAGGTGGACGACGGGCGCACGGGCGAGCACACGCCGACGGCGGGCAGGGGCACGGTGGCGGGCGGCGACGCCGGCGATCGGCGTCCCGGCTCTGGTGCTCGTCCTCGCGTTGTCGGGCTGCGGGGTGGTCTCGTCGGGCGCCTCGGGCTCGTGTGCCGTCAAGGAGATCGAGCTCGGGGAGTCGGCCCTGCACCCCGGTGGTGCCGTCGAGCTCAGCGTCGACTGGATGACCGCGACGTGCGAGGACACGGGCGGCGTGAACCGGACGGCCGAGGACGTCGCGGTGTCCGTCACTCCGGCGTCCACGGGGCACGAGTACGTGCTGGCGACCGTGGACCGGGCGGTCGGCGAGCGGTACACCGTCCGTGGGCGGTTCACCCTGCCGGCCGACCTCCCCCTGGGTGACGCGACGCTCGCCGTGACGTCCCAGATGGGCGACGGCGCGGAGGCGTCCCGGACGGTCACGATCACGGCTCCCTGACGAGCCGCGGCGACCAGACCGACGCCCCTCCGGACCAGCCCGGACCGGAGGGTCGGATCAGGTCGTGTCAGATCGCGAAGGCGATCGTGTCCGTCTCCGACACCGGGGCCCACTTGGGCCGCGGCGCGTGCGCGAGGTACGGCTGCGGCGTCGGGTAGCTCACGATCTCGAGCGTCGAGCCCCACGGGGTGCGGGTGTACACGAACCGGTTGCCGGCGCCCGCCTCGGGACCGCGCAGGTCGCGCGGGTCGGAGTTGCGTCGCCCACCGGCGGCCTCCACCTTCGCGAGGGTCGCGTCGAGGTCGTCCGCGTACACGGCGAGGTGCTGCCAGCCGAGGTCGGACGGGTGCGCAGGGTCGCGCTGGTCCGGGCCCAGGTACTCGAACAGCTCGAGCCCGGGGCCCTCGGGGAGCGCCAGCATGCGGATCGCCCCCTGCGCCATGGACGACGGCATGCCGAGGTACCGATGCGCTTCGGGCGTGCCGTTCGGTGCCTCGTCGCGGAGCCTGATGTCGTACAGGACGACGGCGTCGAGCGCCGCCATGAAGAACATCGTGGCTGCGTCGATGCACGGCACCGTGACGCCCACGTGGTCGATCCTGATTCCCCTGGTCATTCGTGATTTGTAGCAGCGGAGGGGACGCTCCCGTCCGGCTGGACGGGAGCGATGCGTCATCGCTGCGGCAACCCGCATGAGACTGCCAGGACGCACAGCATCGTGGTCCCCCATCGTCGTCCCACACCCAGTTCCGGGGGGTCGGGTCACCGGGTCGGCGGCACGGGTGTCCACGCGGGGAACGTCGCGGAGCGGCCGTCGCCGGAGGACCGCCGGGTCACCCGTCGCCCCACCCAGGGCAGGACGTGCTGGCGGTAGTACCGGAGCTCCTCGGACACCCGGGTGCGTGCGGCACCGGGCGGTGTCGGGACGACGGGTGCGGGGCCGTCGGCGACCGCGTGCAGCGCCAGGTCCGCGACCCGCTGGTGCCCGGTCGCGTTCATGTGCAGGCGGTCGTCCGACCAGAACTCCGCACGCCCGAGGTGGGGGTCGCGGGACACGTCGACGAACGGCAGGTCGAGGCGCTCCGCGAGGCTGCCCAGCGCGTCGGCCCAGGCGTCCCCTCGGTGGTTGATCAAGCTGCCGAGCGGCATCCGCGCGCTCGGGTCGGCCGGGCTCAGCAGGGCGAACCGGATGCCGCGGGACAGGACGCGCTCGATCTCCCGCCCGAGTCGTGCGGCCAGCGCGGCGGGGTCGAACCGTGGCCGGAGCAGGTCGTTCCCGCCGGCGCAGAAGGTGACGAGCGTCGGCGCCGGGTCGAGGGCCAGTGCCGCGTCGAGCTGCCCGTCGAGGACCCCCGCGAGCAGGCGCCCGCGGACCGCGAGGTTGGCGTACTGGACCTCGGCGCCGGTCTGGGCGGCGAGTCCGCTCGCGAGGCGCCCCGTCCACCCGGGGAGGGGCACGGGGTCGGTGTCGCCGATGCCCTCGGAGAAGCTGTCGCCGATCGCCACGTAGCGGATGGTCTGGTCCATGGCCCCATCTTCCTGCACACGCCTGTGCACGTTCCGGTGGTGCCGACGTGGACCGGACCGTCTGGAGGCCCGGCACCGGTCCGACGGACCGGCACCGGGCCTCCGGACGGTCACCTGCTCAGAGCACCGACTTCGGGACCCGGTGCAGCGTCACCGCCCCGACCGCGGCGAACGGGTGGAGCGGGTCCGGCGTGCCGGAGCCCGTCGGGCCGCCGAGCTTGGAGTCACCGACGGCGCTGAGGACCGCGTAGGCGTCGTCGGCGTCCCAGCCGTGCTCGTTGACGAGGAACGCGAAGGCGTCCTCGTACCCGCGCCGCACGCTCTCCTGCACGGGCTCGCCGAGGCCGACGAACAGCCAGTCCTCCGACGTCTCGATGCGCGGTGCCCGCAGCGTGGGGCCGCCCTTGACGAGGTCAACGGACACGACGGCGGTGCCCTGGGCCTCGATGGCGACGAAGGACGACTCGCCCTCGGCCATGAGCGCGTGGATGTCCCCGATGGACAGCAGCGCCCCGGGCACGCGGACGGGCAGGTACACGGTGGAGCCGGGGCGGGCCTCGGTGACGTCCATGTTCCCGCCCTCGGGGAAGGCCGGCATGATCGTCGAGTTCTCGCCCTCGGCCGGGGCCGTGCCGATGCAGCCGATCATCGGTCGGACGGGGAACCGGTGCCGGTCGGACACCTGCACCATCCCGTCCTCGATCGGGCAGCGGCGCGCGAAGACGCGGTCGCCCATCACGTGCTGCAGTGCACCCGAGCCCGGCAACGAGACCGACCAGCCGTGCGTGGTCAGCTCGATCGCGTGGATGGTCACGGCGAGGGTGTCGCCGGGCTCGGCGCCCTCGACGAAGACCGGCCCGGTGACGGGGTTGATCGGCGCCTGCAGCTGCGCCATGTCGTGGTGGTCGTCGAGCTCGGCGTAGACGGCGTCCGTCGTCTCGAAGCCGATCGTCTCGCCGGTGCCGGGCCGGACCGTCAGGACGGGCTCCCGGTCAGCGGCGAAGCCCGGGCGGCCGAGCGTGTTCGGCAGGAGGTGGTCGGGGGTCATCGGATCTCTCCTTCGGCGCCGACCTCGGTGGACCGGCCGGTGAAGCGGTAGTACAGGAACACGAGGGCGCCGACGGCGAGCCAGATGACGCCGCCGACCTTGGCCTCGACGGCGGCGTTCAGCAGCACGTAGCCGATGATCAGGAAGCCGATGAGCGGCACGACGAGGTGCAGCAGCCAGTTGCGCGACTTCCCCTTCACGATGTGGTGCACGAACACCGACACGTGCAGGAGCATGAAGCCGAACAGGGCGCCGAAGTTGACCAGGGACGAGATCGTGTCGATCTGCCCGACGAAGAACAGCACCAGGATCGCGGAGAGCACCGAGACGACGATGATCGCGTTCTGCGGGACCTTCCGGCCGTTGAGCGTGTGCAGGAACGCGGGCAGCTGCCGGTCGCGGCTCATCGAGAAGAGCAGGCGGCTGGTGGCGGCCTGCGCGGCCATGGCGTTCGCGATGCCCACGGCGAGCACATTCACGGCGAAGAACGCGGTCGCCCAGCCGCTCGACGACGCCTGCTCGACGATCGTGAAGAAGGCGTTGCCCGCCTCACTGTCCGAGAAGGCCGCACGGCCCCCGGCGAGGGCGCTGGCGAGCCACGTCTGCAGCACGAACAGGAACGCGACGATGAGGAGCGCCAGGATCATCGCCGTGCCTGCTCCGCCGCGGCGTCCGGTCGACTCCTCGGACAGGGTCGAGATGCCGTCGAAGCCGAGGAAGCTCAGCACCGCGATCGACAGCGCCGACGCGATCAGGGGTGCCGACACCTTGGCCGGGTCCCAGATCTGGTCGGTGCTGAACGACGCGTCCGGGACGGTGCCGCCCGTGAGTGCGGTCACGGCGATGACGACGAAGATGACCACGAAGACGAGCTCGATGAGCAGGAAGATGCGGTTCGCGAGCTTGAGCGACGACACCCCGGCGAGGTTGATCACGGTGTTGACCGCCACGAAGACGAGCGCCCACAGCCACCGCGGGGTGCCGGGGAAGATGCCGACCATGCTCTCCGCCGCGAAGACGTAGAGCAGCGTCGGGACGAGCAGGTAGTCGAGCAGGATCGCCCACCCGGCGAAGAACCCGGCGGTGGGGTGGATGCCGCGGCCGACGTAGGAGAACACGCTGCCGGCGAGCGGGATCGACTTCGCCATCTGGGCGTACGCGAGGGCGGTGAAGATCATCGCCACGAGTCCGACGACGTAGACGAGCGGCACCATGCCGGACGAGGCGTTGTAGACGGTGCCGAAGATCGCCCACGGGGCGATCGGCACCATGAAGACGAGCCCGTAGATGAGCAGGTCGGTGGTTGAGACGGAGCGTTTCAGCTCCTGCTTGTAGCCGTAGGCCTCGAGCTGCTGCTGCGCGGAGAGCTCGGTGTGCTGCTGCGACATGACGGTTCCGTTTCGGGTTGAGGGACGGTGCGGGGGCGGTGCGGGGAGCGGCGGTGCGGTGGAGCGGCGGTGCGGTGGAGCGGCGGACGGGAGGCGCGTGGCGGGCTGCTGGGAGCCTCCCGTCCGGTGGTGGCCGGGTCAGGCGGCGTCGCGGCCGGCGTCGTCGTGTGCGTCCATGAAGGCCGCGACGACGCGGCGGAACTCCTCCGGCTGTTCGAGGTGGCTGCAGTGGCTGGCGCCGGGGAAGACGTGCTGGCGGACGTCGGCGATCCGGTCCACGAAGGGGGCCCACGTGGCGGGGGTCGCCTCGTCGTGCTCGCCGGCGACGACGAGCGTCGGGACGGTGACGCGGTCGAGCCGGTCGATGACGGTCCAGTCGCGCAGGGTGCCGATGACGTGGAACTCGTTCGGGCCGTTCATGGTGTGGTAGACGGTCGGTTCCGCCTCCATCTGGGCCTCGGAGTCGACGAAGTCCGGGTGGTTCGGGACGACGCGGCAGACGTGGCGCTCGTAGAACACCTGCGTCGCGGCGACGTACTCCGCGGCGTCCGTGGTGCCGGCCTCCTCGTGCCGGGTCAGGGCCTCCTGCACGTCGGCGGGCAGCTGCGCGCGGAGCTCGGCGGCGCCCTCGACCCAGAGCTGCATCGAGGCGGGGGAGTTGCAGATCATGAGCGACCGGAGCCCCTCGGGCTGGCGCACCGCGATCTCGGCGCCGAGCATCCCGCCCCAGGACTGTCCGAGCACGTGGTGCTCCCCGAGGCCCAGGTGCTCGACGAGCGCGGTGTACTCGTCGACGAACAGCTGGGGCTGCCAGGAGTCGACCGGGGCGTCCGGCCGGTGGGAGCTGCGACCGCAGCCGAACTGGTCGTGGTGCACGACGGTGCGTCCGGTCTCGTCCGCCAGGGCGGCGAGGTTGCGGAGGTAGTCGTGGGCCATGCCGGGGCCGCCGTGCAGCACGACGAGGGGCAGGGCGCCGGGGACGGGTTCGTCCGGAGTGGTGATCCGGTACCAGGTCTCGCCGTCCTGGAACGGCATCGTGGATTCGCTGACGCGGGACATGACGGTCAGCATGGACGGGCGAAAGGTCCCAGGCAAGACCTTTTCTCCTCGTTTAACGTGGTCGTAACAGGGCAACGCGGCGGAGAGGGGTCTCGTGACGGTTCGTGCGCCGGAGACCCGCGTCGACGAGGTCGAGGACCGCCTGGTCACCGCCGTCGCCGTGGGGGAGTACCTGCCCGGCACGGGGCTGCCGCCGGAACGCGAGCTCGCCGCGCTGCTCGGCGTCGCGCGGGTCACCGTGCGTGGCGCGATCGCCCGGCTGGTCGACCGCGGGCTGCTCGAGACCCGACGCGGTCGTGGCGGCGGCACCTTCGTCCGGACGCAGTGGCCGGACTCCTCGTCCGAGGCCGTCGGCCGCGTGCTGCTCGCCCGCTGGGCCGGCATCCAGGACAGTGCCGACGCCATCGCGCTGCTCCACGGGGCCCTCGCGACCGCCGCCGCCGAGCGCGTCACGCCGACTGAGGCCACGGCCATCCGGCAGTGCCTCGAGGCCTTCCGCGCCGCCGCGTCCGGCGCCGAGAAGCAGCAGGCCGACGCGGTGCTGCACCGCACCATCATCGAGGCCGCCCGCAACGAGGCCCTGCGCGCGGCGCTCGCCGGCCTCGAGGCTCAGATCTCCATCGCCGCTCCCGCGCACCTCTGGGGCACCGCCGACGGGATGGCCGTCATGGAGGAGCGGGCGCTCCACGACCACGAGGCCCTCGTCGACGCCGTGTGTGACGGACGCGCCGCGGACGCCGGCGTCATCGCGCGGAAGCACGTCGGGATCGACGTCGAACTCCTGCAGCAGGCCATGCTCCGCGCCGGTCAGGTCCCGACCCAGGACTGACCAGCGCCTTGACCAGCGCCCCGGACCCCGGCGTGACCCGGACCTGTCGGCGTGATCCGGATGACCTGTACATGCCATGGGATCCGTGGTGGTACAAGCACCCTCTACTGGGGGCACGGAAGCCCTGTCAACCCCGTTCCGCCGGCCGATCGTGCCACGTAACATCCTCGCGAGCGGCTGAGAGGCGGCCGCTCGGACACCCCTCGGGACAGGGGTCTCGTGGTCACATCAGGGAGTGACAGCTCATGCAGAAACGCACCACCATGCGGTCCGTGCTGGCCGCCGCAGTGCTCTCCGCGGCCCTCGTCGCCGTGCCGGTCGGGTCCGGCGCGACGGCCACCGCCGCCACCTCCGCGACGTTCAAGCAGACCTTCGCGGAGAGCTTCCGGACGAACGCCGCCGCCAACGGACCGTTCGCCAGGACCTACGCCAACTCGTGGCAGCCCTACCCCGACGGGACGGGCGGCATGTACTGGTCCGGGTCGCAGATCAGCGCCGCGAACGGCGTCATGGACGTCAAGCTCGGCGGGGCGAAGGGCGCTGCCGGCACCTTCGGCACACCGACCGGCGCCTGGGGCCACAAGGGCGGCAAGTTCGAGGTCCGGGCGAAGGCCACCGGCGGCACGGCGAACGGCGCGGCCTTCATCCTGTGGCCGACGTCGAACGTGTGGTCCGAGGGTGAGATCGACTTCCCGGAGAGCAACTTCGAGGCCACCCCGATGCTCCACCAGCACTCGATGGTCGCCGGGCAGGAGTCCAGCGCGACGAGTGTCTCGACGGGCGTCTCGTGGCGCACGTGGCACACGTACTCGGTCGAGTGGATCCCGGGGAAGTCCGTGCGCTACCTCGTCGACGGCGCGGTGGTGTCGACGGTCACGAAGAACGTGCCGAGGACGGCGCACCGCTACATGTTCCAGGTGGGCAACTGGGGCGCGGCGGGGCACCTGTACATCGACTACGTGCGCACCTTCAGCTACGTGGGCTGAGCTCCGCGGCGAGCGAGCGGTTCCGCTCCGCGATCAGCCGCACCAGGTGGCGCCGGAGCACCAGGACCTCGGCGAGCCGGCCGAGCGGGCCGAGCGGCGCGCGGAACGGGACGGTGTCGACCATCCGCGTCCCGCGCGCCGACGGCTCGAACCGGTGCTCGTGCCGGAACCGGGCGAACGGACCACGGACCTGTTCGTCGACGAACCGGTGAGGAGCCTCCAGGCTCGTGATCTGGCTCGTCATCCGCCAGACGACACCGAGGTGGCGGGCACGCCACGTGACGGACTCGCCGAGGCCGATGGATCCGGTGGTCGTGCCGGCGACGGCCCGCTCGCCGGTGGCGGCCATCGAGCGCTCGTGCGCGCCGATGTCGAGCGACACCGCGAAGGCGCGCTCCGGCGACGCAGCGAGCTCGGTCTCGATGCGGAAGGTCGCAGTCATGGTCCGATCCTGGCCGAGCAGGCGGCAGGATGGGGGCATGTCCGCCATCACGACCGCCAGGAGGCTCGCCCCGGGTCTCGCACTCGCCACCGGGATCGCCGTGGTCGCCACCGTGATCGGTCGGTTCCTGCCCGTCGTCGGCGCACCGGTGAGCGGGGTGGTGCTCGGCGCCGTGATCGGGCTCGTGCGGCGACCGTCCGACGCGGTGAAGCCCGGCATCACGACCGCGAGCAAGTTCGTGCTCCAGCTCGCCGTGGTGCTGCTCGGTGCGCAGCTGTCGCTCCTCGAGGTCGCGCGCGTCGGCGTCGAGTCGCTGCCCGTGATGCTCGGCACACTCGTGATCTGCCTGGTCGCCGCGTGGCTGGTCGGACGGGCGCTCGGCGTGGTCGGCAACCTGCGCACGCTCATCGGGGTCGGGACGGGCATCTGCGGGGCGTCCGCGATCGCCGCGGTCACGCCGGTCATCGGAGCGCTCTCGGTCGAGGTCGCGTACGCCGTCTCCACGATCTTCCTGTTCAACGTCGCCGCGGTGATCGTCTTCCCGGTCGTCGGGCACGCCCTCGGGATGAGCCAGCACGCGTTCGGGCTGTTCGCCGGCACCGCCGTGAACGACACGTCGTCGGTGGTGGCAGCCGCGAGCACCTACGGCACGCAGGCCGCGAACTTCGCCGTCGTCGTGAAGCTCGTCCGGACGCTCATGATCATCCCGATCGTGCTCGGGCTCGCGTGGATCGTCGGGCGTCGGGAGCAGGCCGCTGCCGCGATCGCCGCGTCGGAGGCCGGCGCCGAGCCGACACCCGCCGTCCGCTGGACCCCACGGCGGGTGTTCCGCCTGGTCCCGTGGTTCCTCATCGGCTTCGTCGTCGCCGCGGCGGTCAACTCCACCGGGGTCCTCCCGGGGCCGGTGCACCCGGCGATCGCCGCGGTCGCCGCGTTCCTCATCACCGTGGCGCTCAGCGCGATCGGACTGTCCACCGACGTCGCCGGCTTCCGGCGCGCCGGGTTCCGGCCGCTCGTGCTCGGGCTCGTGCTGTGGGTCGTCGTGTCGCTGTCGAGCCTCGGGCTGATGGCCGTGACCGGCTCGTTCTGACGTCGTCCGTGCCGCCCGGTAGCGTCGGGGGCATGACCTCTCCCTTCCCGGTGATCGACGGCCACAACGACCTGCCGTGGGAGCGCCGCGAGTCGCACGACTCCGGGCTCGACGGCATCGACACCGAGCAGGACTCCCTCCACACCGACCTGCCGAAGCTCCGCGCCGGCGGTGTCGTCGGGCAGTTCTGGTCGGTCTTCGTGCCCGCGGACGACCCCGACCCCGTGCGGACGACCCTGCAGCAGGTCGACCTCGTGCACCGGATGGTCGAGCGGTACCCGGACGACCTCGCCCTCGCCAGGACCGCCGCCGAGGTCCGCGCCGCCGTCGACTCCGGGCGCATCGCGTCGTTGCTCGGCGCCGAGGGCGGACACTCGATCGGCGACGACCTCGCCGTGCTCCGCGTCCTCGCACGGCTCGGCGTGCGCTACATGACCCTGACGCACAACGAGGACACGCCCTGGGCCGACTCGGCCACGGGAGCCCGGGCGCACGGTGGCCTGACGGATCGCGGGCGGGAGGTCGTCGCGGAGATGGAGCGCAACGGCATGCTCGTCGACCTGTCCCACACCGCCCCGGCGACGATGCGCGACACCCTCGACGTCGCCACCCGCCCGGTCCTCTTCAGCCACTCGTCCACCGTCGCGATCGACGACCACCCGCGGAACGTCCCCGACGACGTGCTCGCCCGCCTGGCCGACAACGGCGGCGTCGTGATGCTGACGTTCGTGCCGAAGTTCGTCTCGCGCGCCTGGGCCGACTGGGAGGAGGCCGGCTCCGAGGGGGAGGGTCCGCTCGTCACGGTGTCGGACGTCGCGGACCACGTCGAGCACGCGCGGGAGGTCGCCGGCGCCGCACACATCGGCCTCGGCGGGGACTACGACGGCACCCCGGTGCTGCCGCCGGACCTGCGCGACGTGTCGCGGTACCCGGTGCTCGCCGCCGAGCTCGAGCGCCGCGGGTGGGGTGCCGCGGACCTCGGGGCGCTGGCGAGCGGCAACGTGCTCCGCGTGCTCGAGGCCACCGACGACCGTTTCACCCGCACGGCCCTCGTGCGCTGAGCCCGCAGCGCCCGTCCTCCCCTCCATCGAGGGAGCAGGAGTCGTCGGGTCGCGCGGGCCCACACGACGTCTTCTGCTCCCTCGATGCGGCGACCGCGGGGTACGAGCGACGGACGGGAGGGCGTGGTGCGCCCCGCGGTCGGGGCGCGTCACAGACACGGCCACGTCGGGTCCGGTGGCTAGGATCGCAGGCGCACACCGCGCCTCCAGGATGGGTCGCGGACGCGACCGACGTGAGGACGGAACCGATGAGCGGCACCATCTACGACAACATCTCGCAGGCCTTCGGGAACACCCCGCTCGTGCGGCTGAACCGGCTGCCGGCCGAGGGCGGGGCTGAGGTCCTCGCGAAGCTCGAGTTCTACAACCCGGGCGCCAGCGTGAAGGACCGCCTCGGCGTCGCGATCATCGACGCTGCCGAGGAGTCCGGCGAACTCAAGCCGGGCGGCACGATCGTGGAGGGCTCGTCGGGCAACACCGGCATCGCGCTCGCCCTGGTCGGCGCTGCGCGTGGGTACGACGTGATCGTGACGATGCCCGAGACCATGAGCGTCGAGCGTCGGGCCGTGATGCGCGCGTACGGCGCCGAGATCGTCCTGACCCCTGGCGCTGAGGGCATGCAGGGCGCCGTTGCCCGGGCCGCGGCCATCGTCGACGAGACGCCCGGCGCGATCCTGGCCCACCAGTTCGAGACAGCCGCGAACGCCGCCATCCACCGTCGGACCACGGCGGAGGAGATCCTCCGCGACACCGAGGAGCACGTGGACGTGTTCATCGCGGGCGTCGGGACCGGCGGCACCATCACGGGTGTCGGCCAGGTGCTCAAGGAACGCGTGCCCGGCGTGCAGATCGTCGCCGTCGAACCCGCGGACTCGCCGCTCCTGACGCAGGGCAAGGCCGGGCCGCACAAGATCGCCGGCATCGGCGCGAACTTCGTCCCCGAGGTGCTCGACCGCTCCGTCATCGACGAGGTCTTCGACGTCGAGCTCGACGACGCCCTGCGGGTGGCCCGTGCCCTGGCCACCGACGAGGGCATCCTCGCGGGCATCTCCTCCGGTGCGATCATCCACGCCGCCCTCGTCATCGCGGCGCGGCCCGAGAACGCCGGCAAGCGCATCGTCGCGATCGTCTGCGACACCGGCGAGCGCTACCTGTCGACCGTGCTGTTCGAGGGGCTCACTGCGTGACCCGAGCTCGACGAGGCGTGCTGTGGACCATCCGCGAGGACCTCGCCGCAGCACGCCGAGGTGACCCGGCAGCGCGCGGGGACCTCGAGAACGCCGTGGTCTACTCCGGGTTGCACGCGATCTGGGCATACCGGCTGTCGCACCGGCTGTGGCTGGCGCAGGGGCTGCCCGGCTCCCGGTTCGCCGCCCGGATCGTCGCGCAGACGGCCCGCATGCTCACCGGCATCGAGATCCACCCCGGTGCCCGCATCGGCGAGCGGTTCTTCATCGACCACGGCATGGGTGTCGTCATCGGCGAGACGGCCGTCGTCGGGCATGACGTCCTGATGTTCCACGGCGTGACACTCGGCGGACGCGGCGGTGCCCACGGCCCGGGCGCCAAACGGCACCCGACCGTGGGGGACCGCGTGGTGCTCGGCGCCGGGTCGTCCCTGATCGGCGCGATCACGGTCGGGGACGACTCGGTCGTCGGCGCGGGCACGGTCGTCACGAAGGACGTCCCCGCGGGGTCGGTCGTCACCGGTGTCGCCGGCGCCGCCCGACCGCGGTCGGGCGGCGAGGGCGTGCCGGCGCTCTGACCGGGACACTGCCGGGGCCGGACCCCCGGCGTCGGGTCAGCTCTTCTCGCAGGCGATGCCGTCACCGTCGCGGTCGGACTTCTTGTTCGCGTTGTACAGGGCGTCGTCCTTCTTGACCGTGCCCTGGAGCGCGCGGTAGGTCACCTTCCCGCCGGACGTGACCTTGTTCCTGGTCACCGACTTCTTCGCGATGCCGCCGGAGTAGACCTTGTTGATCGCGGTGCAGTTCTTGTAGACGGTCGGAGCGGCCTGGGCCGACGCTGCTCCGCCGAGCGACACGGTGGTCGCCAGGACGGCTGCGGCAGCGGACAGGCCGATGGTGCGGATGACACGGTTGGTGCGCATGGGTTCCCCCGGGAGGTCGATGTCGCGTCGGGTACGCGGCACGCTGATCATATGGATTCCTCAGCTGCTGTGGGGGTGATGTCCCGATCGTGCGGCATGCTGGCGTGATGGACGGGCAAGCCCTGCACGAGGTCGCACTGCGGACGGCCCTGGCGCTGCCCGCGACCGAGGAGACGCAGCCCTTCGGCGAGGGCGCGATCGTCGTCAAGGTCGTCGGGAAGATGTTCGTGATGACGACCGAGCTGCGGGGCGTCCCGATCGTGAACCTCAAGTGCGCACCGCCCCACGGCGCTGCGCTGGTGCGCGACCTCGCCGAGGTCACGCCGGGGTGGCACATGGACAAGCGCCACTGGATCACGCTGTCGCCGGGGCCGGGCATCGACGAGGTCCTGGTGGAGGACCTCGTCGCCAACGCATGGGACCTCGTCGTGGCGGGCCTCCCGCGGGCGCGGCGGCCGCTCGACCCGATGCGGGGGGACGGCGTGCCGCCGAGCGGAGGGGCAGCCGGTCCGTCATGACCGTGGCACGGACATCGCGTCGCGACGGGTCGCGATGTCCGCGGGCGGGCGGGCGCGGGCGGCCTGGAGGACCGGTGCCAGTCCGCCGGACGCGTCCCGGGCCTCCAGGCGGTTCGGTCCGCATCTGCA
The DNA here is from genome assembly GCF_026672405.1 of Curtobacterium sp. SL109. Taxonomy (NCBI): domain Bacteria; kingdom Bacillati; phylum Actinomycetota; class Actinomycetes; order Micrococcales; family Microbacteriaceae; genus Curtobacterium; species Curtobacterium sp. SL109. Next base: position 3,320,611 of record NZ_JAPPRB010000002.1, on the reverse strand, counting down.
CAACGGAAGTGGGCTCGCGCCGCCTTCGTGGGTGGTTCGAGCCGGCACCGGTGGTGCGGTGCCGGTTCGCGCCCCGGCCCCTGCGCCCAGCCCGCCCGCGCCCCTAGACGGCCGCGCGGACCCGCCCGGGCGCCAGCGCCTTGCGCGCCTCGCGCTCCACCTTCGGCGCGACCGGCCGGTCGACGTCGAGCACGGCCTGCGCCTGTTCCGGTGTGAGCCCGGCGAACATGTCGCCGATGGTGACGCCGTGCGCCGGCCGGTCGACGACGGTGACGGAGTCGCCCGCAGCGACCGGCCCCGACTTCAGCACGCGGAGGTACGCGCCGGGTCGGCCCTCGTCCGCGAACCGCTTCACCCACTTCGCGATGCCCATCCGCCGGGCGAAGGTGCCACAGGGGATGCGGGGGATCGTGACCTCGAGCAGCAGGGTCTCGCCGACGCGCCAGCGCTCCCCGATGACCGCTCCGGTGACCTCGACCCCGGACGTGCGGAGGTTCTCGCCGAACAGCCCGGCGGGCACGGGGCGGTCGAGCATCGCGGCGAAGTGCTCGGCGTCCTCGTCGGCGTAGGCGTACACGGCCTGGTCCTCGCCGCCGTGGTGCTTCCGGTCGGCCTGCACGTCGGCGTGCAACCCGAGCGGCCGGACACGGACGGGCCCCTCGACGGGGCGTTTGTCGATGGCCGTGACCCCGATGACGCCGGAGTCGGGCAGCAGGCGGTCCACACGGCAGACGGCGATCACGGTCGACATGGGACAACCCTGCCGCATCCGGGGTCCCGACCGGAAGCTGGCAGTTGCCTGGACCCCGTGACGATCCACCCGGGCCCGCCGTCCCATCCGTGAACGACGAACACCACGACCCGCGACAGAAGGAGCACGACCATGACCGACATCACCCGCGCCACGAGCGCCACCCCCACCGCCTCCGGCAAGACCGTCATCGACGACGCCGTCGTCTCGAAGGTCGCCGGCATCGCCGTGCGCGAGGTCCCCGGCGTCCACGGCCTCGGTGGCGGCGCAGCCCGTGCCATCGGTGCCCTCCGCGACGCCATCGGCCAGCGCGACCACAGCCAGGGCGTCAAGGTCGAGGTCGGCGAGCACCAGGTCGCTGCCGACGTCGTCATCGTCGCCGAGTACCCCGTCGCGCTGCAGGACCTCGCCGAGGCCGTCCGCTCGTCGGTCACCCGCGCGATCGAGCAGCTCGTGGGCCTCGACGTCACCGAGGTCAACGTCACGGTGCAGGACGTCTTCATCCCGGGCGAGGACGACGACGCCGAGGACGCGCAGCCGGCTCGCGTCGCCTGAGACCGCGCACGGCGTTCCCCCATCACTGACCAGTAGAAGGTAAGCGTGCAGCACCAACCTCCCGGGACGGCCCTCGTCGACCTGGACGACGGCGTCCTCGCCGGCCGCTCGGCCGACGGGGACGTCCGGGCGTTCGAGGTCCTGATCCGGCGGCACACGCCGCTGCTCCGGGCCTACGCGCGTCGCACGCTCGGCTCCACCGACGAGCTCGACGACGTCGTGCAGGAGACCTTCATCACCGCGTGGGACAAGCTCGACGCCCTCGAGGACCGCGCGCACGTCCGGGCGTGGATGATGCGGATCCTCTCGCGCAAGTGCCTCGACCGCATCCGTGCCCGCCGCGACCACGACGACGTCACCGAGCTCGAGGTCGCCGCTCCCACCGACGGTGCCCCCGAGCGGGTCGCCGAGGCGCGGGACCGGGAGCACGCGGCCGAGCTCGCCCTGGCGTCCCTGCCCGAGGCGCAGCGTCGGTGCTGGGTGATGAAGGAACTCCTCGGCTACCGGTACGAGGAGATCGCGGAGGAGCTCGACGTGCCGCTCTCGACCGTCCGGGGGCTGCTGTCCCGAGCCCGGAAGAACATGATCAGTCTGATGGAGGGATGGCGATGACCGCCGGACCCGACCCCCGCGAGAGCGACCCCAGCGTCCTCGCCGCCCTCGAACCCGAGGACCTCGACGGACACTCGATCGACGAGCTCGCCGACTACCTCGACGCCGGCATGCAGCCGGCGGACCCGAGCATCGACGACTCGCCCGCGTGCCAGAACGCCCTCGCCGCCATCATCCGGCTGCGGAACGCCTCGCTCAGCGCCCTCGAGACGGCAGCCCAGCTCGAGGCCCCCGCGGACGAGTCCTGGATCGGTGGGGTGCTGGCGAACATCTCGCTCGAAGCCCGTGCCGGCCGCGACGTCCCCCTGCGCGCCGAGTCCGAGACCGAGCGTCCCGTGATGACCGAGGGCGCGATCCGCTCCCTCGTCCGTCGTGCCGGCGACGCCGTCCCCGGCATCGTCGTCTCACGCTGTTCCATCGAGGGCGACGTCACCGTCTTCGCCGCACCCGTGCGTGTCACGGTCGAGGTCGCGATCATCGCCGGCCCCGCGATCCACGCGACGGCGGAGCTGGTCCGCGCCGGTGTGACCACCGCGCTGGCCGAGCAGACCGACCTGGTCGTCGAGGCCGTCGACGTCCTGGTCCGCGACCTCCTGGTCGAGCCGGCAGCCGTCTCCGAGGCCGCCTCCGGACGGACCCGCACGGTCGACCCGACCGACACCACCGACAGCACCGCAGGGGAGGCCGACGCATGAGCGACACCGACGACACCCGTGAGACCGGCACGCAGCTCCCTGCCGCGGTCCCGTCCGAGCCGCCCACGTGGTCGGCCGCTGCCCTCGCCGCGATCGAGGCCGTCGTCCTCGAGGTCCCCGGCGTCGCCGACCTCTTCCGCGCCCGCCCGACGGTGCAGAGCGCCGTCACCGCGATCCGCTTCGGCGTCACCCCGACGGTCAGTCGTCTGGTGCTCGACGGCGCCGTGCTCCGCATCGTGATCGGCACCGACGGCTTCGCGCCGGCACCGGCCGTCGCCCGCGCCGTGCACGACGCCGCTCTCGACGAGGCCGCCCGGCACCGTCTCGTGCTCTCGCGCGTCGACGTCCGCATCGCCCGCATCGGCTGACGCGACCACAGACGGACGGGAGGCCCGTGGCGGCGCCGCCACGGGCCTCCAGTCCGCCGTCAGGCCCGGTCAGGAGTACCTGTAGAAGCCCTCCCCGGACTCCACGCCGAACTTCCCCTGGTCGAGGTAGTGCTCCTGCAGGTACGCGGCCCAGAGCCGCGCACCCTCGTCGTCGCTGGCCGACGAGATGGCGTGGACCGTCCGGAGACCGACCACGTCGATGATCTGGAACGGCCCCATCGGGGCTCCGGTCCCGATGCGCCAGGTCGCGTCGACCGTCTCGGGTTCGGCCACGCCGCGCAGGACGAGCTGGGCGGCAGCGCCGAGGAGCGGGACGAGCAGGGAGTTGAGGACGTACCCGGGCTGCTCCTTGCGGACGGGGATCGGGACCATGCCGATCTCGGCCGCGAACGCGAGGACCCGGTCGAACACGGCCGGGTCGGTCTCCGGGCCGCCCATCACCTCGGCGGTGTTCTGCCGCCAGATGTGGTTCGCGAAGTGCAGCGCGAGGAACCGGTCCGGCCGGCCGGTGGCCTCGGCGAGCTGGCTCGGCAGCAAGGTCGAGGAGTTCGTCGCGAACACGGTCGACTCCGGAGCCGTCCGTGCGAGTTCGGCGTAGACGCGTTCCTTGAGCGTGAGGACCTCGGGGACGGCCTCGATGACGAGGTCCGCCTCCGCCGCGCACGTGGCGAGGTCGCTGGTGAGGGTGATGCGGGCGATGCCGGCGTCAGCCGCATCGCGGTGCTCCTCGCCGAGGTCGGCCAGGTACTGCGTGTGGATCGTCTGCAGCCGGGTACGCGCAGCCTCGAGCGCCTGCTCGTCGACGTCGTACGCGACGACCGGGAGGCCGTGGACGGCTCCCTGGAACGCGATCTGCGCGCCGAGGACGCCGGCGCCGACGACGGTGACGTGGGGGAAGGTGGTCATGGGGTCCTGCTTCCTGGGAGGGGGACGGCGGCGACTTCGAGCACCACGACGATCGCGGCCACCAGCAGCGCCGTCGCGACGAGCGAGGCTGCCGGCACGGCGGTGCTCGCGACGATCGCGAGGGTGAGGACGACGACGGTCACGTTCGCCCGGAGGGTGAGCGACGGGCGCAGGGCCAGCGCCCAGACGGCGGCGACGAAGACCGCCACGGGGACCGCGACGGTCGCGGCGACCGAGGCGTGCGACAGGTCCGCGTGGCCCGCGTCGGCGCTCACCGCGACCTCGATCCCGGCGGGCAGGGCGGCAGCGGCGGCGAACACGACGTAGTGCCCGTAGCCGAACAGCAGCGCGCTCGGCAGACCGCGGATGTGCTCGTGCTGCTCGCGGGAGAAGTAGATCCACCACAGTCCGGCGACGATCACGAGCCCACCGGCGGCGAGGACCAGCAGCGGCGCCAGGTGTTCCGCGTCGTGCAGGCCGTCGATGACCGCGCTCGCGGAGGCGACGAGCCCCTCGCCGAGGACGATCAGCGTGAACAGCGAGTACCGCTCCGCGATGTGGCGTCGGTGCCAGGGCGTCGTCGCGGTGCCGGACTCCGCCCACACCGGGACGGCCATCTCGAGCAGCACGAGCACCGGCGCCACGAACGGCATGGAGCCGGCGGGCAGGAACAGCATGGCGACCCACAGCGCCTGCACGACGACGATGCCCACGGCGTAGCGCACCGCGTTCGCCCGGTACGCCGGGCTGGACACGGCCGCACGGATCCACTGTGCGACGAGGGCCAGGCGCATGACGACGTACCCGATGACGACGACGGTGAAGTCGCCGTCCTGCATCGCCGGACCGACCCCGGCGGCGAGCACGAGCACACCGGCCATCTGCACGAAGGTCGTGACGCGGTACAGCCAGTCGTCGGTGTCGAACGAGGTGGCGAACCACGTGAAGTTGATCCACGCCCACCAGATCGAGAAGAAGACCAGCGCGTAGGCGAGGACCGCGGCCGTGACGTGGCCCTCGGCCTCGATCTCGTGCAGGTTCGTCGCGGCGAAGCCCACCGCGACGACGAACACCAGGTCGAACAGCAGCTCGAGCGGGCTCGCGGCTCGGTGGTCCTCGGCGGGGTCGCGGGGCGCCATGCGGCGGAGTCCGGTCAGCGGGGGCACGGGTTCTGCTTACACGGCGACGGGCCCCGAGGGGAACCCGGGACCCGTCGCCGTGCGTGTCGTCTGCTGAGGAGCGGGTGGTCGCTCAGTAGAAGTTGTTCGCCTGCGAGTGGCCCCACGCGGCGCACGGGGTGCCGTACGCGGCCGAGATGTACTGCAGCCCCCAGGTGACCTGGGTGGTGGCGTTGGTCTGCCAGTCGGCCGCGACCGTCCCCATCTTCGACCCGGGCAGGGCCTGCGGGATGCCGGTGGCGCCACCGTTCGCGTTGTACGCCCGGTAGTTCCAGCCCGACTCCTTGGTCCACAGGTTGTCGAGGCACTGGAACTGGTCGGCTCCCCAGCCGAACCGCGACGCGGCGAGGGCGCTCGCGGTGGCCTTGGCTCCGGCCGGGGTGTTCGCGGCCGCCTGTGCTGCTGCGGCCTTCGCGGCGGCTGCTGCTGCTGCGTCGGCGGCGGCCTTCGCGGCTGCGGCGTCCGCCCGGGCCTTCGCTTCGGCGGCCCGGGCGTCGGCGTCGCGCTTGTCCTGGTCGGCGCTCGCCTGGGCGACGTCCTGCACGGTGTCGACGGTCGTCTCGATCCGGTCGCTGAGCGCGCCGCCCGAGAGCGTCGGGTAGTCGGACAGCGCCGAGATGTGGCGCTCGAGCGTCGACGTGTCGGTCTTGTCGTTGGCGTCCGCGAGGACCGTGCGCGCGGTGACGATGGTCGCCGCCGCCTGGGCCCGGTCGAGGTCGGTGCCGTGGAGCGCCGGCGTCGCGGAGGCGCTGGCGGTCGGGACCCCGAGCGCCTCACCGAGGGCGGGCTGGGTGCCGACGGCGAGCGCACCGCCCGCGATCGCGAGGACCGCGGCGCCGCTGACGGCGAGGACACCGCGGCGACGCAGGGCCCGGCGGAACCGGCGGCTCGGGGAGTCCAGCGCCTGTCGGCGGGTGGTGGGGGTGGGGGTCGTGCTCGGGGGGAGGGGGTGCTGTCCTGTCATCGTTTCCGGTGGTCAGGCGGCTCCGATCGTGCGCGCTGCGTCGTCGCGCGGGCACGGGGAGCCGGGGGAGACCGGACGGTGGTGTGGGGCCCGTCCGTCCGCCGGTGCGCGGCCGTGTGGGGCGGCCGCCGCGGTGGCGAAGCGGCAACGATGACTCGTCACCCTGAACGGACGGTCCATCCCGGGCCCGATCCAGCCCTCCTGAACGGCCGGTAACGGTTCGGTAACGGCTGGTTCAGCGGTCCGAGCTGGCATTCTCCTGAGCGGTCCGACCCTGCGCCACACGCTCGAGGGCGTCGAGGGCCTGGGCGATCGCGGCGACGTCGTCAGCGGGCAGTTCCTCGATGAGCTCGGCGACCAGTCCGGTGCGTCGGGAACGGGCTTCCTCGACCGCGGCGATGCCGGCCTCGGTGGCGCTCACCATGAACGCGCGGCCGTCGGTCGGGTCGGCTTCGCGGGCGATGAAGCCGCGCTGTTCGAGCTCCGTCAGGATGCGGGTCATCGTGGGCTTCGTGACGACCTCGATCCGCGACAGGTCGCCGGGGCGCAGGGGTCCGTGGGCCTGGATCGTGGCGAGCGCGGAGATGATCCCGTACCCGAGCGAGGCGGAGTCGGTGCGGGCGCGGCGGTTGATCCGTCCGACCGCTCCGGCGAGGCGTGCGGCGACCTCGGTGCGGTCCGTCTGCCGAGTGCTCATCTGCTGCTCCGGGAGTGCTCGTCGGGTGGGTTCCCGCGATGCTACCGGCTGGCTGCGGCGCGCTGCTGGGAGTCCTCGGCGGGGTGTCGGCTGGTCGGCGCGGAACGAGGAACCGCCCGTCTCGCGGGTCGAGGCGGGCGGTTCCTGTGTGGATGCTCAGGCGTTCGCAGGAACGGGGGTCCTCAGCGCTTCTGACCGGGCAGCTGGTGGATGGCCTCGGTCGCGAGTTCGGCGGCGACGTTGTCCCCGCTCTCGGTGGCGGCGCGGAGCACGCGGAAGTCCTCGGTGATCCGGTCCCAGTCGACGAGCTGGTCGAGGTTCGGCAGGCGCAGCCGGAACGCCAGGCCGTCCATCGTGTCGATGCACACGCGCTGCAGGTTCGGGTTGCCGCACTCGGCGACGTACAGCGCGAAGACCCCGAGGGCGTCGGTGTTCACCGCGGCGACGTCGTGGGCCTCGAGCTCGGTGATGGTGCGGTCGAGCGCGGTCAGGATCTTCTTGCGGGACGCCGTGGTGAGGCGGGGCACCGCGAGCCGTACGACGCCGCCGAAGAGCACGCCGAGGGTCTGCATGGCCTCGATCACCTCGGCCGGGTCGGGCGTCGTCACGCGCGTGTAGCGGTTCGGCGCCATCTCGATCAGGCCGGCGCGGGCGAGCTGGCTGAGGGCTTCGCGGATGGGGGTGCGGGAGACACCGAGCCAGGAGATGAGCTCGTCGTCGTTGAGTCGCTCACCCGGCTCGAGCGTGCCGTCCATGATCGCCTCGTGGATCTTCTGACGGACGGTGTCGCGGAGCAGCTGGTGCTCGGTCGGGGCGCTGGTGGGGACCGGCATGTCGTTTCCTTCGGGTCGGGTTCGTCCGGTTCGACCAGGGATCTGTGCGGACGCATCGGTCACGATACCTGATATGCGAACGGCGTTGCGCTCGGATCGGGAGTGTCAGGTCGCGGTGCGCAGCAGGGCCAGCGTGCGGTCGTCCTCAGTGCCGTCCCACCAGCGGTCGAGCACCCGGCGGAAGGGCGCGGGGTCCGGTGCGACGGCGGCGAACAGCGTCATCGAGGAGCGCAGCTTCAGGGCGTCGATGCCGCCCATGAGCGCGTCCACGCTCGACGCCGGCGCGGTGGCGGCCGCGTCGGTGACCTCGGCCAGCCGGCTGCCGAGCACGGGGTGCGCGAGGTACGCCATGGCCTCGTCGGGGCCGGTGACCGCGTACCGCTCGGCGGTGGCGCTGCGCCCGAGCCCGGCGAGCTGCGGGAACACGAACCACATCCAGTGCGAGGACTTGCGGCCCCGCCGGAGCTCCGCCAGCGCGACGGCGTGCACGCCGTCCTGCGCCCGCACGAAGCGGTCGAGGTCGAACGGGTCGCGCCCAGCTGCGGCGCTCACCGGACCACGTCTCCCCAGCCGTACCGGACCGTCGTGCCGTCGAGCACGAGCACCGAGTCCGGTGCGCGGTCGAACAGCCCCGGCAGGCCGACGGCAGCGGGCAGGTCGCCCTCGAGCCGGTCGAGCCGGGCCCGGCGCAGGACGAGTGGTGGGTGCTGCCGCTGCCAGAACACCGTCTGCGCGAGGAGCTTCGCGTGGATCCCCGCCCGGGTCGAGAGCTCGGCGGCGAGGGCGGAGTCGTCGACCTCACCGGCCACGACGCGGACGGTGGTGGCGAGACGGGGCCGTGCCGGGCCTCCGACCCGGAGCGACGGCACCGACCGGAGCCGACCTGCCCACCGGTCCGGGTGCCGCACCGAGCGGTACTCGAGCGTGTCCCCGCGGCGCCGACCGCCGGCGCGGGAGAACGTGTACGGCACGCCGAGCAGGGCGTGCGCGGCGACGATCGCCGGGACGTTGTTCGTGTCGACCGTCCGGTAGACGACCCCGTGGCGGCCGCGGTCGTCGACCGTGAGGACCTCGATCGTCACCTCGGTCATCGACCCGAGCCGACGCGACGGCGGGAACGGCGGGACCGCGGTCTCGCGGAACACGTAGGAGGACAGCCCGGCCCAGGCGCTGCCGTCCACGACGTCGGGACGGACGCCGCGGGGGAGCAGCGGTGCCAGGGCCTCCGGGTCGTGCCGCCAGTGCGCGAAGACGACGTCGTCCCACGCGTGCACGGTCACCGGGCGGTGCAGCAGCGGGACCGAGGCCCGGTCCCGCGGGGACACGCTCACCGGCGGGGCGCGTGCCGGCTGACGCGCAGGGCCCAGGCGACGAGCGGTGCCTGCAGGGGCAGTCGGACGACCGCGACGAGCCGCGAGGCCCTGGTCGAACGGGGGCTGTCCAGCAGGTCGCGTGCCATCTTCACGTTGGCGGGGAAGACCGCGACGAACAGTGCCGCTGCGGCGAGCCCGGCGGCGCGGCGGGTGGCGGGCACCGCGAGGCCGGCGGCGATGCCGAGCTCGGCGATCCCGGACGCCAGGGTCGTGGTGCGCGGGGGCAGACCGGTCGGCACGATCCGGTCGTAGCCGCGCGGGCGGAGGAAGTGCGTGGCACCGGCGCCGCCCAGGAGGACGGCGAGCACGGCCGCCGTCCTGGAGGCGCGTCTGGCGCGGTCGGAGCGTCGTCCCATGGCGCCCATCGTGGCCCTGGGACCCCGGGATGCTCCCAGAGCGACCACAGGAAGAGGTCAGCTCAGGTCAGGGCGGTCGCGACCAGGTCCAGCAGGACCGTGGCGACCTCGGCCTTCGTGCCGGCGGCCTCCCGCACCACCGCGCCGCCGGGCACCAGGACCTCGACCTGGTTCTCCTCGCGCTCGAAGCCCGCCGACCAGCCGACGTGGTTCACCACGAGCAGGTCCGCCGGCTTCCGGGCGATCTTGGCGCGGCCGAGCTCGATGCGGGCGTCCCGGTCGGGCTCGGTCTCGGCGGCGAACCCCACGATCACCTGCCCGGCACGGCGGTTCGCCACGAGGTCGGCGAGCACGTCCGGGTTCCGCACCAGCTCCAGCGTCATCCGCTCGCCCTGCGCGTCCTTCTTGAGCTTCTCCTGGAGCACCTCGGCGGGGCGGTAGTCGGCGACCGCTGCGGTCATCACGACGACGTCGGCCTCGGCGGCTGCGGCGTGCACGGCCTCGGCGAGCTCGAGGGCGGAGCCGACGGGGACGATCCGGGCGTCGAGGCCGGCGGTCAGGCCCGCGTCGACGTTCGCGGACACCAGGGTGACGGTCGCGCCCCGGGACGCAGCGGCCGCGGCGATCGCCACGCCCTGTCGGCCGCTGGAGCGGTTGCCGACGAAGCGCACCGGGTCGAAGGGCTCGCGGGTGCCGCCGGCGCTGACGACGACGTGGACGCCGGCCAGGTCGCCCTGCTCGCCGCGGGCGCCGGTGCCGGCAGGGGAGCCGGTGCCGGCCGGGGAGTCGGTGCCGGCCGGGAGGCTCGGCTCGGCCCCGGTGGTCCGGCTCGCGTCCGTCGTCTGCGCGAGCACCGCCAGGGCGGCGGCCGCGATGTCCTCCGGTTCCGACATCCGTCCGATGCCGGCGTCGTCGCCGGTGAGCGCGCCGACGACCGGCCCGACGACGTGCACGCCGCGGTCGCGGAGCGTGGCGAGGTTCGCCCGGGTGGCGGGGTGCTCCCACATCTGCGGGTGCATCGCGGGGGCGACGACGACGGGCGCCTCGGTCGCCAGCAGGGTCGTGCCGAGCAGGTCCCCGGCGAGGCCAGCCGCCATCCGAGCGAGGGAGTCAGCGGTCGCGGGGGCGACGACCACGAGGTCCGCGCGACGCCCGAGCGACACGTGGCGCACCTCGGCGACGTCCTCGAACACGCTCGTCGTGACCGGGTTCCGGCTCAGGGCCTCGAGCGTCGGCAGTCCGACGAAGCGCAGCGCGCCCTCGGTCGGGACCACGTGGACGTCGTGGCCCGCCTTGACGAACTCGCGGATCACCTGCACGGCCTTGTACGCCGCGATCCCCCCGGTGATGCCGACGACGATGGTCCTGCGCTGCTCCGGTGCCTCGTTCACAGCGCTCACGCTACCCGGACGGCCCGGCCCGGCGGTCGGCGAGCGGGTGGCAGGATCGGTCGCATGTGCACCGTCGTCGTCCGCGTCGATCCCCGATCGGCGTGGCCCGTCACCATGCTCGCCATGCGTGACGAGTCCCCGTCCCGCCCGTGGGACCCGCCCGCCGCCTGGTGGCCCGACCGCGACCCGGCCGTCCGCGGAGTCCGCGACCGCGAGGCCGGCGGGGCCTGGCTCGCCGCGTCCGACGAACGTGGGCTCGCCGTCGTGCTGAACCGGTGGGAGGACGTCCCCTCCGCCGACGGCACCTGGACCACCCGCGGGGTGCTGCCCCTCGACGCCGTCGCCGACCGGGAGCTGCCGGGACACGACGGCTCGGTGCCGACGACCCGGGCGTTCAACCTCGTGCGGGCCACCGCGTCCGGTGCCGAGGTGCTGTCGTGGGACGGCGTCCGTGTCCGGACGACGGAGCTCGGGCCGGGCGTGCACATGGTCACGCACGGTGAGCCCGACGACCCCGCGGCACCGCGGATCGGCCGGTGGCTCGAGGCCTTCCGGCAGGTCGCCGCGCCGGACGGACCGCCCGAACTCGCGCCCTTCGACGAGCTCCGCGCCGCCGAGGCCCGGTCAGACGCCGGTGACGGCTCGGATGCCGGCTCGGACGCGGGCGACGGCTGGGGACCGTGGTTCGGGGTCCTCGCCGCCTCGGCCGCGCTGTCGCCGGACGACCCCGACGCGATCCTCCGCGACACCGTCGAGCCCGAGGGGCACTTCGCGACGCTCTCGATCGTGGCGGCGGCCGTCGGGCACGGGCGCACGGTGCTGCAGCACGCGCGGCTCGCCGACCCGGGTGACGTCAGCGGCTCCGTGGAGCTCCACCGCGCCTGACGCGTCTGCGCCCCGGTGCTCAGGCCGGCAGGTGCGTCCCCGTCAGGTCCTCGGCCACGGCCCACAGGCTGCGTGCCAGGTCGGTGCTCCGGGCCGAGCGGGGGATCGACGCGACGGACGTCGGGCCCGTGATGCCGAACGCCCCGGCGGGTCCGTAGTACGCCCCACCCGTGGCAGCACGCCCGACCGCGGCGAAGAGCAGCGGCTCACTGCCCTGCTCCACGCCCTGCGTCCACGGCCACGCCCGCTGGTCCGAGGACACCGGTGCCGACCGCCCGAGTGACCGCCCGGCGGACTGCAGGTTCGTGCGCGTGTAGCCGGGGTGCGCGGCGGTGCTGAGGAGCGGCCAGTCGAGCTCGACGGACAGCGTGTGCAGGTGCAGCGCGAACAGCAGGTCGGCGAGCTTCGACTGGGCGTAGGCCCGGAACGGGCTGTAGCCGCGCTGCCACTGCAGGTCCTCGAACCGGATGCGCCCGGGCACCGCCGCGAGGCTCGACATCGTCGCCACGCGCGGTGCCTCGGCACGCAGCAGTGCCGGCATCAGCAGGTTCGTCAGCGCGAAGGGGGCGAGGAAGTTCGTGCCGAACTGCAGCTCGAAGCCGTCGACGGTCTCGAACCGTTCGCGCGGCGCCATCACGCCCGCGTTGTTCACGAGCACGTCGAGGGGGCGGTCGTCGTCGAGCACGCCCGCGGCGAAGCGGCGGACGCTCGCCAGGTCGGCGAGGTCGAGCTCGCGCACCTCGACCGAGGCGCCGGGGTGCGCGGCGCGGATCTCGTCCGCAGCGGCCTCGCCCTTCGACGTCGTGCGCACGGCGATGACGACGTCGGCACCGGCGGCGGCCAGGCGGGTGGCGGTCTCCTTGCCGGTGCCGCTGTTGGACCCGGTGACGATGATGCGTCGGCCGGTCTGGTCGGGGATCTGCGGCATGGGCGCGACGGTACACGCGGGCCCTGCCGACCCCTCGCGTCCGACGTCCCCCTGTGCTAGATTCATGCGTACGCATCAATCAGGAGGCATCGCATGAGCAACGCATTCGGCACCGGTCGTCCCTCGGACGTCCCGCCGCCCGCACCGGACCGCGTCGGTCCCGTGCAGCTCGGCCTCGACACGTTCGGCGACGTCACCGACCGCCTCGACGGCACCACCCGCACCCACGCGCAGAGCCTCCGCGACCTCGTCGACGAGGCCGTCCTCGCCGACCGGGTGGGCATCGACTTCATCGGCGTGGGGGAGCACCACCGCGCCGACTACTCCGTCAGCGCCCCCGAGGTCGTCCTCGCCGCCATCGCCGCCCGCACCGAGCGCATCCGGATGGGCTCAGCCGTCACCGTGCTGTCCTCCGACGACCCGGTCCGCGTGTACGAGCGCTTCGCCACCGTCGACGCGCTCTCGAACGGCCGCGCCGAGGTCATCCTCGGCCGTGGGTCCTTCACCGAGTCCTTCCCGCTGTTCGGCTTCGACCTGTCCGACTACGAGGTCCTGTTCGAGGAGAAGCTGCAGCTCTGGGCGGCCCTCCGCGGCGGCGACACCGTCACGTGGAGCGGCACCAAGCGCGCCCCGTTGACCGAGCAGGACGTCTTCCCGAAGCTCGAGCACGGCCCCATCCCGACGTGGATCGGCGTCGGCGGGTCGCCCCAGTCGGTCATCCGCGCCGCGTCCTACGGCATGCCGCTGTTCCTCGCGATCATCGGTGGGCAGCCCGCGCAGTTCGCCCCGTTCTCGCGCCTGTACCGCCAGGCCCTCGACCAGCTCGAGATCCCGCAGCAGCCGATCGCGATGCACTCGCCCGGGTTCGTCGCCGCGACCGACGAGGAAGCCGCCGAGCGCTACTGGCCGTACCACAAGGACGTCACCGACCGGCTGGGGCGCGAGCGCGGCTGGCCGCCCCTCGACGTCGCCCAGTACCAGGCCGGGCTCTCCGCCGGCGGCTCGCTGTACGTCGGTTCGCCGGAGACCGTCGCCCGCAAGATCGCCCGCAACATGCGGATCCTCGGCGTCTCCCGCTTCGACATGCGCTACGCCACCGGGCGTCTGCCGCACGAGGACATGATGCGCTCCATCGAGCTCTACGGCACCGCGGTCGCGCCGCGGGTCCGCGAGCTGCTGGCGGAGCCCGTCCCCGTCCCCTGACCGACCTGCCGGGAGGCCCAGTGCGCGTCCGCCGCACCGCCTCACGGGAGCGCCGGGTAGCGTCCACCGCATGCCACAGCACTCCAGCACGATCGAACGTCGCTTCCGTGGGCGGATCATGGGCGTCGGCACGACCTCGGGCGTCCGGCTCGTCATCGGCATGTGGGAGCAGTCCCCGTTCGGTGCGTTCACGGACGTCTTCGTGGAGCTGCCCGACGGGTCCAGCGTGCTGCTCGCCCCGGACGAGATCGTCGCCGCCTACGTCTCCGGCACCTACCGCTTCGACGCGGTCGACGTCCTGCCGGTCAACGCCCGGCGCACGGCGTCCGGCCTGGAGCTCGACGCCGGCCAGCTCCGCGCGACGATCGACGTCGGCACGATCTCGCCGCTCGGTCGGCTGCTGCGGGTCGTGCCGAAGCCGATAGCCCGCGACCCGAGGTGGCTCCGGACGATCAACCCGATCGCGCGGCTCGTCGCACCGGGTGCCGGCACAGCGGGCTCGGCGGGCAACGGCCGCCGCGAGTACTACGGGGTGACCGGGGCGCACGACGTCACCGGCGTGCGCGGGACCTGGGCGGGCGAGCCCCTCGGGGACCTGGCGCCGCTCGACCCGCCCGTGCGCTTCGGCTTCGCGTCGATGCCGCGCATCCCACAGGTCGTCGACGTCGAGACGACCATCCACGAGCCCGCCTGACGGACCCGCACCGCGCGCCCCGCAGCCGGCGGGGCGGAGTCGCGCCGAGCCTCCTGGCCGGTCGGGAGCGGTTGACCGACGTGCTGGACGTGTCCAGGGTCGAGGGGCAGACTGACCCGAACGGTACGCCCCCGGGTTGCCCGGCCAGGTCGGTGCAACGGGGCACTCGATGCGAAGGAGCACCATGACCGACACGCAGGCGGACCAACTCGCCGCCATCTCGGACATCGTCCACGGAGCCCGAACCGCCCTCCTGACCACGGTCAGCGAGGACGGGTCCCTGCACGCACGACCGCTCGCGGTGCAGGACAAGACCTTCCACCGCACCCTGCGCTTCCTGGTGCAGGACGGCAGCGAGAAGGTCGCCGACATCGCCAGGAACCCGCACGTCAACGTCGCGATCGAGTCCCAGGGCGGCTACCTCTCCATCGCGGGGACGGCCACGGTCACCCAGGACGACTCGGTCATCGACGAGCTGTGGTCGCCGTTCGCCGAGGCCTGGTTCCCGGACGGACGGGACGACCCCTCGATCCGGCTCCTCACCGTCGAGGGCGACTCGGTGGAGTACTGGACGCAGGACTCCGGCAAGGTCGGCACCCTCGTGCAGACGATGAAGGCCGCGCTCGGGCGGGAGTCCCAGCCCGACGTCGGTAGCCACGGCACGGTCGAGCTCTAGCGGGCGAGGGGCCTCGCACGGCGCGCGATCAGGCAGCCGGTGCGAGGCCCCTCACTCCGTGCAGCGCTGGGAGCGCTCACGAGGTGGTCAAGCTCGCACCGAGCGCCTGCACCGCCGCGCGGTTGCGCTCTGCGCTGGCGCTCGGAAGCACCGTCACGGGGGGCCGAGCAGCCACAGCACCGCGACGAGCACCGGCTGCCCGAGCACCGCGCACGTCACCAGCGTCCACCGCATCCACGGCTTCGCGACGAGCTCCGGCGACCCGAGCAGCGGCGCGAGCGGCATGAGCAGCCGAGGCGTGGAGGCCATCGGCAGCGACACCGCGAAGACGTACAGCGCGTAGGCCCCCGAGAACACCAGCGTGGTGGTCCCCAGCCTGCGGGTCGACCGTCGCAGCAGCCACACCGGGTACCCGACGAGCAGCCCGATCACGATCATGACCCCGCCGACGCCGAGCCACTTCGCCGTCGTGAGGAACCACGGCGTCAGCGGCATGAAGTCGACGCGCCCGATGAAGTTCACCCACCACGACATCTCCGTCGCCAGGTAGGCGTCCGGCTGCCCGGTCACGTGCGCCGCCACGAACGGCCACGCCAGCCCGGCCGCCACCATCGTCACGCCGGCCCCGACGACCCGCACCAGTTCGCCGAGCGGGAACCCGTCGAGCACGCGGACGGACCCGCGGCGCAGTTGGACCAGTCGGATCAGGGCGACCACGCCGAGTGTCAGCGGCAGCGCCAGGGCCCCCGGGCGGGTGAAGGCGGCGGCGACCCCGAGCAGCGTCAGCAGCCCGTACCGCCGGTGCTCCAGCGCCAGGAGCGCGCCGAACGTCAGCGCGAGGAACGTGCTCTCCGCGTACCCGACCTGCAACAGGAAGGACAGCGGTCCGCACGTGAAGAAGAAGACCGCCCACATGGCGGCTGCGTCACCGGCACGTTCGCGCACGAGTCGGTGCAGGAGCAGCGCGGCGACGAACCCGGCGATCAGGGCCACCGCCGGTGCGCCGACGTCGAACGGCAGCCCGGTCGACACGGTCAGCAGCCGGATGGTGAACGGGAACGCGGGCAGGAACGCCCAGGCGTTCTGGGCGACGTGCCCGGCGGCGTCGAGCGGCAGCGTGGTCGGGTAGCCGTGCAGCGAGATCTGCTCGTAGTACTGGCCGTCCCAGGACGTGAGGAACCGCAGGAACCCGTGCTCGTTCCCCCAGATCGCGTTCTCCGGTTGCGAGCGCGCCATCAGCGGGTACGCCAACGCCAGCCAGAGCGTCGACACGAGACGACCGCCGGTCCAGACCAGCAGCACGGCGGCCCACGCGGGGAGGCTCGCCACCGCGTCGATCGCACGGCGTCGACCGGTCGCGATCGACTGCGGCAGGGTCCCCTCGAGACGGGTCACGTGTGTGTCCCACGTCGTTCGGGCAGAGCAGACGGCACCACAGCAGGGTAGCGAGGGAACGCTGGACGGTCGCCGTCGGCCTTGGCCGACACGCGGCGGGGACCGGACGGGAGGCTCGCCGACCCGTTGTGCAGGCCGGAAAGCGCGTGTCCCGTGGCCGGCCGCGGCAGCGGTGGCGGCCCTAGCCTGGAGGCGCCGTCCGTTCGACCCGTTCGTTCGACCCCGTCCGTTCGACCCCGTCCGGTCGACCCCGTCCACTCGAATCCAGGAGGACCCACCGTGCCGAAGACCGCCATCGTGACCGACAACGCCCCGAAGCCTGCCGGCCCCTACAGCCAGGGCATCGTCGCCAACGGCTTCCTGTACACCGCCGGGTTCGGCCCGCAGGACCCGGCCACCGGGGCGATGGCCGAGGACGTCGCCGGGCAGACCGCGCAGGTGCTCGCGAACGTGGCGGCCGTCCTCGCCGAGCACGGAGCCACCCTCGACGACGTCGTGAAGTCGACCGTGCACCTCGAGCACTCCGACCGCGACTTCCCGGCCTTCAACGAGGAGTACGCCAAGCACTTCACGGCGCCGTACCCCGTGCGCACCACGGTGCAGTCGCACCTCGCCGGCATCCTCGTGGAGATCGACGTCGTGGCGGTGCTGCCCAGCGCGTCCTGAGGCCGTCGCACGCATCGACCCCCGGTCAGCCGGCTCTGCGGAGTCCCTGGCCGGGGGTCGCGTGCGTCAGGGCGCCGTCGCGGAGCACGGGGACGCCGGCGACCAGGACGTCGTCGATGCCCTCGGCCAGGAGCATCGGGAGCGCGTAGGTCGAACGGGCTGCCACCCGGGCCGGGTCCACGACGACGAGGTCCGCGACCGCCCCGACCGCGACCGTGCCGCGGTCGCCCAGGCGGTGACGTTCCGCGGCGGTCGTCGCGAGGTGGCGTGCGGCCTCGGCCCAGCTGAGCCGCCCGGGCACCGCGTACTCCTCGAGGTACCGCGCGAAGGTGCCGTACGCACGGGGATGCGGGTGCGTGCCGACGAAGATGCCGTCGGACCCGGCGGTGTGTCCCGGTCGGCGGAACAACGGCGCGAGGTCGTCGGCGCTCCTCGGCGCGGGGACCCGCATCACGACGGTGACCTGCGACGACGACGCCACCAGCACGTCGAGGGCGAGGTCCACGGGGTCCGTGCCCGTCACGGCGGCCGCCACGGTGAGCGTCCGGCCCTGCAGCGCGCGGAACGCCGACGCGGGCACGTGCGACAGCGTCACCTGGTCGGCCCACCCGGCACCGAGGTCAGCGCGTCCGAGCACCCGGTCGAGCACGGCCGCGCGGACACGGGCACGCCCGGCGGGGTCCCCTGTCGCCGCCGCCAGGTCGCTCGTGCCCGGTCGCGCCAGCTCGGCCGGCAGCAGCAGCATCGACAGGATCGTGCACCCGCGGGAGTACGGGTACGCGTCGAAGGACATCGGCGCGCCCGACCGCTCCAGGTCGTCGAGGACGCCGAGCACCAGGTCGACAGGCGCGTGCAGGTGCGACACGTGCGCACGGACCCCGGTGGCGCGGACGACCGACGCGATCTCCTCGAGGCCGACCCGGGCGTTCGCCTCGTACCCGCCGCGCATGTGCGACACGTACAGCCCCTCGGCGTCGGCCACCTCGACGCACAGCGCCGTCAGCTCCGCCGTGTCCGCGTACAGCCCCGGTACGTAGTCGAGCCCCGTGGACAGGCCGACCGCGCCCTCGTCGAGGCCGTTGCGGACGAGGGTGCGCATCGCGCGGAGCTCGTCCGGGGCCGCGGCGCCCCGACCGTCCCCGCGCACCAGGTGCCGGACCGTCCCGGCGGGCACGAGCGTCGCCACGTTGAGCGGGGTCGTGCCGTCGTACGTCGCGAGCAGGTCCCCGACGCCACCGCCGTCGTGGTGCGGGTGTTCGCCGTCGATCGCGCCGAAGGCGGTCCGGGCCCAGGCCCCGTCGCCTGGGGCGGGACCGACGCCGTCCTGCCCGGTGACGATCGTCGTGACGCCCTGCCGGAGGAGCGCGAGCTGCACCTCGGGCTCGAACACGAGGGCACCGGCATGCGAGTGCGCGTCGACGAACCCCGGCAGCACGAGGCGCTCGCCGCAGTCGACGACGACGGCACCGGGTGGCTCGGGGACCGCGGGCGCGATGCGGGTGATGCGGTCGTCCTCGACCAGGACGTCGGCGAGCCGCACCCCGTCGTCGTCGACCACGGAGCCGCCGCGGAGCAGGACCGTCGTCATCGGGGCAGCCCGCTCAGGAGCTGCCCGGCTCGGACCCGGAGCGCGTCGAGGTCACCGGTGTGCAGGGCGTCCCCGACGAGCGGCGACCCCAGCCCGACGGCGACGGCCCCGGCGGCGAGGTAGTCGGCCGCGTCGTCCAGCCCGATGCCACCGGCTGCGACGACGTCCACGAAGTCGAGCGGTGCGAGGACCTGCCGCAGGAACGCCGGACCGCCGAGCTGTGCGGCCGGGAACACCTTGACCGCCCGGGCACCGAGCTGCCAGGCACGCACGATCTCCGTCGGCGTCGCAGCGCCCGGGTACCAACCGAGGCCGCGCTCGTGGGCGCGCTCCCCGATGACCGGGTCGGTGTGCGGACTCACGGCGAACACCGCACCCGCCACGGCTGCGTCGTCGAGCTGGCGGGTGTCCATGACCGTCCCGACACCGACCGACGCCTCGCTGCCGTACCGGTCGACGGCCCAGGCGATGCCCTCGCGCCACCGCGGGGTGTTCGTCGTGATCTCGATCGCCACGACACCGGCCTCGACCAGGGTGCGGACGACGTCCTCGACGTGCTCGCCGGTCCCACCGCGCAGGATCGCGATCGCGGGTCCCGCCTGGTGCCGGTGGCGCTCGCGGGCGTCGGCGGTCGTGGTGCTGGGTGCGGGGTCGGTCATCGTGCGCGTCCTCGTGCTCGTGGGTGGGCGGGGGTCGGTCAGCGGTCGACGCGGTCGTGGACGGCGTGGACGGCGTGGTCGACGTCCCCGGGGGCGACGAGCCCGAGCGCGCCGGGGTCGGGTCGTCGCCAGTCGCCGTGCACCGTGCAGGCGAGGGCTCCGGCGTCGGCAGCCGCGTCGAGGGCCTCGGCCGGGGAGCGTCCCGCGAGGTCGGCGGCGAGCCACGCGGCGACGAAGGCGTCCCCGGCGCCGACCGGGTCCACCACGGCGACCGGGCTGGCCGCGCGACGGTGGATCGTGCCCGCGACGGACGCCACCGCGCCGCGCGAGCCGAGCTTCACGACGGCGGTGCCGTTCGCGAGCGCGGCGAGCTCGTGGGCCAGGGCCTCGTCGTCCCCGGGGCGTTCGTCCCGCCCGAGGACGAGCCGGGCCTCGTCGTCCCCGGCGAAGACGACCGCGGCCCGGGCAGCGACGGCGCGGTACCAGCCCCGCCCGGTCACGTCGTCGACGAGCTTCGGTCGGTGGTTGACGTCGAAGGACACGGGGACACCGGCGTCGGTGGCACGCACGACCGCCGCGTGCACGGTCTCGCGGGCGGTGTCGGAGAGCGCGAGCGTGATGCCGGTGAGGTGGAGCAGCGCGGCCCGTTCGACGAGCCCGGACGGCAGGTCGCCGGGCGCGAACGCCGACGCCGCCGAGCCCCCGCGGTGGTAGGTCACCCGCGTGCGGCCGTCCGGCAGCCGCTCCTTCATCATGATGCCGGTCGACCGCTCCGGGTCCCGCACGCCGACGACCTCGACGCCCTGGGCCGCCACGTCCGCCAGCACACGGTCCCCGGCGGGGTCCACCCCGACCCGACCGACCCACGTCACGGGGACCCCGGCGTGCGCCAGGCCGATCGCGACGTTGCTCTCGGCGCCGCCGGTGTCGACGCGCATCGTGTCGAGCTCGAGCAGGGCGCCGTGGCCGCCGAGCAGCAGCATCGTCTCGCCGAAGGTCAGCACCCCGGTCGCCCCGGTCGCCCCGGTCACCGCGGTCACCGTGGGCTCCTCGCGAGTGCGAGCTGGGCGGAGGACGACCCGAGCGCGACCGAGATCTCCAGCGCGGTGCGGACCACGCCGTCGCCGAGCTCGCGGACGGCGGAGGCGCGGAACCCGGACGCCAGGCCCGAGATGCTCATGGCACCGACCACCTGGTTCGCGTGGTCGAGCACCGGTGCCGCGACGCACCGGATGTCCGGCTCGTTCTCCCGGTCGTCGATGCCGTAGCCGCGGTCCCGCGTCCGTCCGATCTCCTGGCGCCAGCGGTCGTCGTCGGTGATCGAGTGCTCGGTCACCGCGGTGGCGGGCGTCGCCAGGACCCGGCCGAGCAGGTCCGGGTCGCCGAACGCCACCATCGCCTTGCCCGACGCCGTGTTGCGCATCGGCAGGCGGTTCCCGATCCGGGAGCCCATCCGGACGGTCCCGCGGGTCTCGACCTTGTCGACGTAGACGATGTCGGTGCCGTCCGGTACGACGAGGTGGCACGTCAGCCCGGTCTGCTCGGCGGTGCGCCGGAGGAACGGGGCCGCGGCCGCACGCAGGTCGATGCCCTCGAGGTAGCTCTGCCCGAGGAGCAGCGACCCGAGCCCGAGCGTGAAGCCCGCGTCCGCGGTCCGGCGGAGCAGGTCGTTCTCGAGCATCGGGGCCGTCAGCCGCAGGACGGTGGACTTCGACGTGCCGAGCTCTCCGCTCAGCGTGGTGAGGCTGACCGACGGCGCACCGTTCCGGGTCCGGTCCGCGACGAGGTCGAGGATGCGCAGGCCCCGGCGCAGCGAGAGCGCGGCGTTGCGGACGGGTGCCTCGGCGGCGTTCGTCTCCACGGCGCGCATCAGAACCACGTCGTGATCGTCTCGAGCACGGTGTCGTCGTCGTCGACCACCTGGACGGCCCGCCACTTGTCGAAAACCGTGCACGGGTGCGAGATCCCGAACACGACGACGTCGCCGGGCGTCACCACGACCTCCGGTGCCAGCGCGAGGTAGCAGTGCTGGTCGTCGAGGCGGGTGACGGTGACCGCCCCGGGAGCCGGTGCGGTGCCGGGGAGCCGCTCCGAGCCTCCTGGCCGGATCTGCCGCACGACGGGCAGGCCCTCGTCGAACGAGATGTCGCGCTTGCCGACCGCGACGAGTGCCAGACCGGGCTCCGGGCACGAGGTGACCCGGCCCCAGACCTCGATCGCGGGGCGCAACGAGCCCTCGGCGGGGTGCCGGCCGAAGGGTGTGCGGGCGGCGTAGAAGCCGTCGTCGTGGGTCAGGGACGCGCCGGAGCGGAGCACGACGTCGAGGTCGGCCGGTCGGTCTGCGACTGCGTCGCGCACGGCGTCGAACCAGGCGCTGCCGCCCATGCTCAGCAGCGCGCGCTCGCCGGGGACCAGGTGGCGGACGGCGGCCGCGACGGCGAGGACGCCCGAGACGTAGGCGCGTGCGGCGTCGACGTCGGGCAGGCCGCCCTCGTAGCCGGCGACGCCGCGGAGGACGACGCCCGGCCCTGCTCCGGCCGCTGCCTCGGCGACCTCGATCGCCGCCTCGGGGGAGCGGACCCCGGTGCGGCCGCCCACGAAGCCGACCTCGACGACGACCTGCACCGCTCCGTCGACGGCCCGGGCGGCGTCGGCCGCGGCACGGACACCGGCGGACGAGTCGACCCAGCAGAGGACGTCCGATGCCGGGTCGACGGCCCGGCGGGAGGCGAGCCAGCGGAGTCCGGCGGGGTCGAGCACCTCGTTCGCGACGAGGAGGTGGCGCAGCCCGTGCTCCCACGCGACCATGGCCTGCTGCACCGAGGCGACCGTGACGCCCCACGCGCCGGCGTCGACCTGGCGGTGGGCGAGGGCCGGGGCCATGTGCGTCTTCATGTGCGGCGCGAAGAGCATGTCGTGGCGCTCGACCCAGGCCTGCATGACGGCCGTGTTCGACGCCAGGGCGGACTCGCGGAGCGTCATGACGGGCAGGTGGGCGTCGTCGAGGACGTGCCGGTGCGTGGTGCTGCTGCCCGGTTCGGGTACGCCCTTGGTGGTCACGGTGGCGGGGGTGGTCGGCATCGATCCTCCTGTCGCGTCCGGTCGGTCGACGGGGTCCACGTTCGTGCAGGCACGGGGCGCCGGACAACGTCGTCCGGCCCAGCGTTCCACGGTGCAGAACCTCACGCCAGGGGCAGCGCCTGGCGGCGCCTGGCGGCACCGTGGCGGACCCGGGCATAGCATTCCTGGGACATGACGACGACGACATCGGCCAGACGACGCACGGGCAGCACGGCGGTGGCGGTGCTCGTCGCCGGGACGTTCTTCATGGAGCTCCTCGACGGCACGATCCTCGCCACCGCGGCCCCGGCGATGGGGCGGGACCTCGGGGTCGACTCGGCGGCGATCGGCATCGCGATCACCGCCTACCTCGTGACCCTCGCCGTGCTCATCCCGGTGAGCGGGTGGCTGACGGACCGGATCGGCTCGCGGACGGTGTTCGCGGCGGCGATCGCGGTGTTCACCGTCGCCTCGGGGCTGTGCGCGCTGTCCACCGGCCTCGTCGACCTCACGCTCTGGCGGGTCCTGCAGGGCGTCGGCGGCGCGCTGATGGTGCCCGTCGGGCGGCTCGTCGTGCTCCGGAGCGCCGGCAAGGACCAGCTCGTCACGGCCATCGCGATCCTGACCTGGCCGGCCCTGGCGGCGCCGATCATCGCGCCGTTCATCGGCGGGGTGCTCGTTGACACCCTCACCTGGCACTGGATCTTCCTCGTCAACCTGCCGCTCGGGGCGATCGCGTTCGTCGCCGCGCTCGTGCTCGTGCCGCAGGAGCGGGCCGCCCAGCGCGTGCCGTTCGACTGGCTCGGGTCCCTGCTCGCGTGCTTCGGTCTCGGCGCCCTCGTGGTGATGGCCTCGCTGCTGGCGCTCGACACCGTGCCGGTGGTGGCCGTGGTCGTGTCCGGTGTCGTCGGAGCGGTCTGCACGTGGCTCGCCATCCGGCACTTCCGCCGCGCGCCGCACCCGATCATGGGGCTCGACGCGTTCCGGCTCGAGACCTTCCGGGTGTCGCACGCCGGCGGCAGCCTGTTCCGTCTGGCCGTCTCCGCGGTGCCGTTCGTGCTGCCGCTGC
Source organism: Curtobacterium sp. SL109 (assembly GCF_026672405.1). Taxonomy (NCBI): domain Bacteria; kingdom Bacillati; phylum Actinomycetota; class Actinomycetes; order Micrococcales; family Microbacteriaceae; genus Curtobacterium; species Curtobacterium sp. SL109. The sequence goes on along the minus strand of NZ_JAPPRB010000002.1, from coordinate 3,297,088 downwards.
TGTTCCAGGACGCCTGGGGGTGGTCGGCGCTCGAGGCCGGCAGCGCCGTGCTGTTCGTCTTCGTCGGCAACCTCGGCATCAAGCCCGCGACCACCCCGCTGCTGCGCTGGTTCGGGTACCGGCCCGTCGTCGTCGTGTCCGCCGGGGTCGCCGCGCTGACCGTCGTGGCGATGGCCTTCCTGACGCCGGACACCCCGTTCTGGCTGCTCGCCGTGCTCCTCGTGGTGAGCGGAGCCGCGCGGTCGGTCGGCTTCACCGCGTACAACACCATCGCCTTCGCCGACGTCGAGCAGGCCGACATGACCCCGGCGAACACGCTGTCCTCGACGCTGCAGCAGACCGCGGCCGGGTTCGGGGTGGCCGTCGCGGCCGTGGTCATCCGGGCGGGCGCCGGGCTCGAGGGCTCCGGGGCCTACGCCGTCGCCTTCTGGGTCATCGCCGCGCTGCTCGTCGTGGCCCTGGTCGAGGGCGTGCTGATGAGCCGCTCCGCCGGCGAGGCCATCCGTCCTGCCCGTCGGCAGCGGGTGCGGGCCTGACCGTTCCCGCGCTGGTCGTGCAGACGGGCGCCAGTCCGCGCGCTCGTCACGCGGATGCCGGCGCGGGCTAGGGCGTGTGCGGGCGCCTGTTCGCGCGCTCGTCACGCGGACGAAACCGCCAGCCGATACAGTCACAGCAACTGCTTGCCGACGCCGAGTACCGTTGCGCCGGCAGACTGAGCGGGACGCAGGGACCCGGCTCCGGAAGGAAGGCAGCATGCCCGTGCCAGACCACGAGGGGACCATCCCGATGGACACCGACGTCCAACCCACCGCCATCCGCGTCGTCAGCTACAACCTGCGGGAGCACACCGCGAACAGCGAGCTCGCCGCCCTCGCCGAGTCGTCCCAGGCCGACGTGCTCTGCGTGCAGGAGTGCGACAGCAACGACCTGGCGCCGTCGATCGGCGGGCTGACCCTCGCCGCGTCGACCAAGGCGAACCGCCTCGGCCTCGCCATCTACAAGCGCGACGACCGCTTCGAGCTCCGGGACTTCCGCGTGCACTCGTTGCAGAAGTCCCTGCACGACCGGGTCCTCGCACCCGCGCACGAGCGGCTCATCGCCATGCACCTCCGCGATGCCGAGGCCGACACCGACGTCATCGTCGCCTCGTTCCACGCCTCGCCGCTCACCGCCACGAACTCGCTGCGCCGCAAGCAGATCGAGGCCGCGCACCAGTTCGTCCGCGACCTCTCGAGCGAGGCCCCGGCGATCATGGTCGGCGACTTCAACTACCCCTGGTTCCAGACGAACCTGCGCCGGAAGATCGAGTCGCACGGCTTCGCGCTGTCGCTGTCGGACCAGCCGACCTACCTGCGCTACCGCAAGTTCACCGGGCACTTCGACTTCGCCACCAGCGTCGGACTGCACATCGCCGGCGTGGAGACCCTGCCCGCCGGCATCTCCGACCACCGGCCGATCCTGGTGCGGGCGCACTACGAGACCTCGGCGGCTGCCGGCGCGGGCTCGTCGGCCGCGGGCGCCGTCGCGGCTGACCCCGCCGCCTGACCCGCGTCGCCCGCGCTGCCCGCCCGCCCGCCCGGTTCGAGTGGTCAGGACACCCCGCTGGGTGGTCGCCGAGCGGGCGCCTCCCGTCGGTCGGCGGCCTCGCGGCCGACGACGAGCGACCGCTCGCCGGACGTGAGCGGGGTGTCGTGACCGGTCGGCGGGCCGCAGGGTGCGGTTCGGGCGCGCACCGAGCCTCCGGTCCGAGCGTCCGGTGAGATCGCAGTTCGTGTCGGCTCCGGCGAGACGGAGGCGACACGAACTGCGACCTCACCAGCGCGAGTGGGCGCAGCTCGTCGCTCCGCAGCCGGGAGGCTCGGCGCGGCCCCGCCGCACCGGCGCGAGTGGGCGCGACACCCCGTCGGGTGGGTGCCGAGTGGGCGCAGCTCGTCGGTCGGCGGCCTCGCGGCCGACGACGAGCGACCGCTCGGCGGACGTGAGCGGGGTGTCGTGACCGGTCGGGAGGCTCGGCGTGGCCCCGCCTCGCCCGACCGACCGCGCGGCCGCGCCACACCGCCGGGGTGAGATCGCAGTTCGTGTCGGCTCCGGCGAGACGGACGCGACACGAACTGCGACCTCACCAGTGCGAGTGGGCGCCGCTCGTCGCTCCACAGCCGGGAGGCTCGGCGTGGCCCCGCCTCGCCCGACCGACCGCGCGGCCGCGCCACACCGCCGGGGTGAGATCGCAGTTCGTGTCGGCTCCGGCGAGACGGAGGCGACACGAAGTGCGACCTCACCGGCGCGAGTGGGCGCAGCTCGTCGCTCCGCAGCCGGGAGGCTCGGTGCGGCCCCGCCGCACCGGCGCGAGTGGGCGCGACACCCCGTCGGGTGGGTGCCGAGTGGGCGCAACCCGTCGCTCGGCGGCCTCGCGGCCGACGACGAGCGACCGCTCGCCGGACGTGAGCGGGGTGTCGTGACCGGTCGGGAGGCTCGGCGCGGCCCCGCCTCGCACCTCGCCCGACCTCCCGACCTCCCGACCTCCCGTCGCCCGACCGTGCCACACCGCCGGGGTGAGATCGCAGTCCGTGTCGCCTCCGGAGCGGAGGAGGCGACACGAAGTGCGATCTCGGCGCAGCCCGCGCCCGCGCCCGCGTCAGCGACGGAGCGTTGCGCGCGCCAGGCGGTTGCCGACGAACTGGCCGAGCTGCACGATGACGACGATCGCGGCCACCGAGACGTAGACGATCCACCAGTCGTAGCGCTGCGAGCCGTAGGTGATCGCGTACTCGCCCAGGCCGCCGCCGCCGATGAGTGCGCCCTGCGCCGTCATGTCCACGATGCCGATGAAGATGAACGTGTACCCGAGGATGAGCGGCCCGAGGCCCTCCGGGATGAGCACGGTCAGCAGGATCGACACCGGGTGCGCGCCGGAGGCCCGTGCGGCCTCGACCACGCCGGGGTCGACCGACAGCAGGTTCTGCTCCACGATGCGGGCGACGGCGAACGACGCCGCGAGGGAGATCGCGAACGTGACCGCTGGCACGCCGATCGTGGTCTGCACGACGACGCGGGACAGCGGTGCGATCGCGGCGAGGAAGATCACGAACGGGATGGGTCGCACCAGGTTCACGAGCAGGTTGATCACCGTGTACGCGGTGCGGCTGCCGAGCAGGTTGCCCGGCCGGGTGGCGTAGAGGGCGAGGCCGAGCGCCAGGCCGATGAGCCCGGCGATCACCAGCGAGACGATCGACATGACGATGGTGTCGCGCACCGACGACAGGAACACGTCGAACGTGTCGATCACGCTCTGGAAGGAGTTGTTCATCGTCCGTCCTCCTCATCGGTGGTGACACCCGCGGCGCGGAGGGCGGAGACCGCGGCGTCGACGGCGCCGGACCCAGGCCCAGCGTCGGCCCCGGCGTCGGCCAGCTCGTACGTGAGCGACCCGATCCGGCGCTCCCGGATCTCGCCCACGCCCCCGTAGACCAGCTCCGCCGTGACGCCCGCGGTGCGGAACGCCTGGTCGATGCGGTTCTGCAGCCCGGCTTCGTCGGTGATCTGCACCGTGACCAGGCGCCCCGGGTGCCGTTCCCGCAGTCGGACCAGCGTCTCCGCGGAGGGCCGGTCGTGCAGGGCGGTGCGGACGAAGCGCTGCGCGGCCTGGGTCTGCGGCGTGGAGAACACGTCGTAGACGTCGCCGACCTCGACCACGCGGCCCCGTTCCATGACGGCGACCCGGTCGGCGATCTGCCGGACGGCGTCCATCTCGTGCGTGATGACGATGATCGTGACGCCGAGCTCCCGGTTCACCCGACGGAGGAGCGCGAGCACCTCCGAGGTGGTCTCCGGGTCGAGCGCGCTCGTGGCCTCGTCCGCCAGCAGCAGCTCGGGATTGGACGCCAGCGCCCGGGCGATGCCGACGCGCTGCTTCTGCCCGCCGGAGAGCTGCTCGGGGTAGGCGTGGGCCCGGTCGAGCAGCCCCACGAAGTCGAGCAGTTCGGCCACGCGTCGGTCCCGCTCGTCCTTGGCGACACCGGCGACCTTGAGCGGGTACGCCACGTTGCCGGCGATGGTGCGGGAGCGGAACAGGTTGAACTGCTGGAAGATCATCCCGATCCGGCGCCGGGCCAGACGGCGGTCCCGCTCGGGGATCGCCGTCAGCTCCTGGCCGGCGACCGTGACCGTGCCCGCCGTGGGCAGTTCGAGTGCGTTGACCAGGCGGACCAGGGTGGACTTGCCGGCACCGGAGTACCCGATGACGCCGAGGACCTCACCCTGTTCGACGTCGAGGGTGACGTCCTCGACGGCGGCGACGGTCTCGCCGGTGTCGGCGCGGCGGTAGCTCTTGGAGACACCGCGGAGTTCGACGAGGGCAGCCACTACTTCGTTGCCGCCTTCGCGTCCTTCTCGACCGCCGAGAGCTCCTGCTGCAGGGCAGCGGGGCTCTCGTCGCTCGGCACCGCGTCGGGGTAGTCCTTCGCGAACACTCCTCCTGCACGGCGTCGTCCTGGAACAGCTTCGCGAGCGCGAGGTAGGTCGGATTGTCCTTGTCGGCGTTCCGCGCGGCGAACACGTTCACGTACGGGGCGGCCGAGGCGCTCTTCGGGTCGTCCTGGAAGATCGCGTCCTTCGTGTCGAGCCCGGCGGACGTGGCGAAGTTGACGTTGACGATCGAGCCCTCGACCGAGCCCTGCTGCAGCGCGTTCGCGGTCTGCGAGGCGTCGAGCGGCTGGACGTCGACCTTGTGCGAGGTGATGTCGGCGACGGTGGAGAACGCGTTGCCGCCGTCCTTCAGCTCGAGCAGCTTCGCGGACTGCAGCACCAGGAGCGCGCGGGCCTCGTTGATGGCGTCGTTCGGGATCGCGATCTTCGCGCCCTCCTCGAAGTCGTCCACGTCCGAGACCTTCGTCGAGTACAGCGGCAGCGGGTAGACGGCCGTCGCGCCGATCGGCTGCAGGTCGTCGTCGGAGGTGACGTTGTAGTTCGCCAGGTACTGGATGTGCTGGAACTGGTTGAGGTCGACCTGCTCGTCCTTGAGCGCGGGGTTCGGCAGCGAGTAGTCCGAGAAGTTCTTGAGCTGCACGGTGACGTTCAGGTCCTTCTTCGCCAGGTCGACGTACGTCTTCCAGTACGGCAGGGACTTGTCCGAGACACCGATCGACACGGTCTTCGGCGCTGCGCTCGACGCGGACCCGGCGGTGTCGTCGCCACCGTTCCGGACGGCGACCACGACGATCGCGACGATGATCGCGACGACGACGACCGCGGCGGCGACGATCCAGCCGATCGGGCGCTTGCGCTTCGGCTTGGCGGGCAGTGCGGGTGCGGTCATGGGGTGCTCCTCGTGGGTCGGCGGGGTCACACGCTCGTGGACTGACCACGAGTGTGGCCGTCGGCGGGAGCACGGTCGACTTGCGTTCCGTCGTGTTACGCGCAGCCGACGCGGGCAGACTCGGACGGGTGCGCAGCATCGAACTCGTCCTCGACGGCCCCTCGGACGCGGCGGTGCGCGCGCTGTGGCAGACCCTCGTCGCCGCAGAGCTCCCGAGCCTCGGCCACTCCGGTACGAACGACCCGCACGTCACACTCGCCGCGGGGGAGACGCTGCCCGTCCCGACCGAGGCCGACGCCGCCCTGCCCGAGGCCCTGCGCGTGGCTGGCGTCCTGCTCTTCCCCGCCGGCCCCGGGCGCCACGTGCTCGGCCTCGGCGTGGTCGTCGACGAGCCGCTCGCCCGCTTCCACCGCGCGGTCCACACCGCCGCTCCCGGGTCCCTCGACTCGTCGCTCCCCGGCCGCTGGGCCCCGCACGTCACCCTGGCACGCCGCATCCGCGACGTCGACCTGCCCGCGGCGCTCCGGGTGCTCACCGCGGACGCGCCCCTGCCCGAGGTGCTCACCGTCGGCGGCCTCCGCCACTGGGACGGCGACGCGAAGGCGGTCACCCCGCTGCCGTGAGCCGGGTGGCGGACCGATGGCGGGCCTCCCGGCCGGTCTGGAGGCTCGGATCAGGCCCGCAGGACCCGCTCACCGAACGCCGACGCGAACGTCCGGTGCGGGTCGGTCCGCGCGATGAGCGCGCGGACGTCCGGCAGACGCGGGTAGAGGGTCTCGACCGCGTCGCCGTCGAGGGAGCTCATCTTGCCCCAGTGCGGGCGGCCGCCGAGGGGAGCGAGCCGGGCCTCGAGGTCGGGGAGCAGAGCGGCGACCTCCTCGGGGTGCTTCTGCCAGGTGAAGGCGATGCAGAAGGTGTCCTCGCCCTGGGACGGGCTGAGCCACAGGTCGTCGGTGGCCATCGTGCGGAGCTCGGCGACGTGCAGGTGCGGCTGGATGCGGTCGGCCAGGCCGCGGAGGGCGTCGAGCGCCGCCGCCGCGTGGCGGAGCGGGACGAAGTGCTCGCTCTGCACCTCGGAGCCGTGGGAGGGGACGGAGTCGATGGGGAAGTGCGGCAGGCGGTCCCACCACGGGCCGACCGAGCCGTCGCGTGCGGTGTGGTGGTCGTTGCCGGGGGATCCGGGCAGTCGCGGGACGCCGAACAAGGTGTCGGGGACGTCCTCGGTCGTGTCGACGCGGGACTTCACGAGGACCTCGCTGACCTCGTCGCCGAACCGGGTGTAGGCGCAGACGGAGTAGCCGGCGGCGTGGACCTCGGCGGCGTGGTCGAGGAACGTGCGCCAGGGGAACGGGCCGTAGGTGTCCTGGCGCATCCGGTACGCGGGTTCGACGTCGAGCGTGACCCGGGTGACGATGCCGAACAGCCCGAGGTGCAGGACGCTGCCGGCGAAGTCGGCGTCGCCGCGGCGGAGGGTGCGGGTGCTGCCGTCGGGGCCGACGACCTCGAGTGCCCGGACCGCGGTGGACAGCGAGCCGAGGGTCGTGCCGGAGCCGTGCGTGCCGGTCGCGATCGCACCGCCGACGGAGATGTGGGGGAGCGACCCCATGTTGTGCAGGGCGAGGCCGGCGGCGTCGAGCTCGGGGGCGACCCGACCGTAGCGGGTGCCGGCGCCGAGGGTGACGGTGGTGCCGTCGTCACCGATCACCAGGTCGGTGGGGACGCCGGTCAGGTCGAGCAGCACGCCGGGGGTGTCAGCGACGTCGTTGAACGAGTGGCGTGTGCCGAGGCCGTGGACGCGCGGGGCCCGGGCGACGACGTCGGCGACCTCGTCGAGGGAGGTCGGACGGACGACGCGCTCCGCGGTGTAGGTGACGGTGCCGGACCAGTTGAGCTCGCTCGTCGTCGAGTGCATGCCCCCACGATGCCACCCGCCGGTGTGCGGCGGGGAAGCGCGTGCGGCGTCGGCTGGCGCCGCACAACGGAAACCGGCTCGATCCGCGGATGTCCGTGGTTCGAGCCGGTTCAGGTGGTGCGACGCCGATCTGCGCAGCCGCAGCCGCAGCCGCAGCCGTAGCCGCAGCCGAAGCAGCCGCAGCCGCTGCCGCGCGCTAGTGCGCCATCGGGGGCGTCGGGGCGCCCTCGGGGACGACGGGCTTCCGCACGAAGCAGGCCGCCAGGATGGTGAACAGCGAGATGATCCCACCGACGAGGAACGCGGTGCGGACGCCCGAGGACGTCGCCTCGGCCAGGCCGTCCGCGCCGGAACCCGCGGTCGCCGTCGCGGCGCCGATCGTCAGGAGCGTGATGAACAGGGCGGTGCCGGCAGCCCCGGCGAGCTGCTGCGCCGTGCCGAGCACCGCGCTGCCGTGCGAGTAGAGCTTCGGGGGCAGGCCGCCGAGCGCCGCGGTGAACAGCGGCGTGAAGCTCAGCGCGAGGCCGATGCTCAGGACGACGTGTGCGGCGAGGACGAACCACACGTTCGTGTCCGTGCCGACGGTCGCCAGCGCGAAGAGCACGACGCTGATGATGACCGCGCCGGGGATCAGGAGCACCCGGGGACCACGTCGGTCGTAGATGCGGCCGACGATCGGGGACAGCAGCCCCATCAGCAGGCCACCGGGGAGCAGGAGCAGTCCGACGTTCAGGACCTCGAGCCCGAGGACGCGCTCGAGGTAGATCGGCAGCAGGATCAGCGTGCCGAGCATCACCAGGAAGCTCAGGCCCATCCCGACGATCGGGACGGTGAAGCCCTTCGTCTGGAACGTGCGCAGGTCGAGCAGGGCGCTGTCGGTGCGCTGCAGGCGCGTCTGCCGGACGATGAACAGCGCCAGGCCGACGGCGCCGACGACCAGGGCGGTGACCGGCATGACCGGGCCGGTCGTCGCGATCTCACCGATGCTGGACAGGCCGTAGACGATCCCGCCGAACGCGAACGCCGACAGGATGACGGAGACCACGTCGAGCGGCGCCTTGCGCGGGGTGCCGACGTTGCGGACCTTCACCATGCCGAGGATCAGCGCGGCGACGGCGATCGGCAGCACGAACCCGAACAGCCACCGCCACGAGAACGCGTTGAGGATCAGGCCGGAGATCGTCGGGCCGACGGCGGGGGCGACCGAGATGACGATCGAGATGTTGCCCATCACGCGGCCGCGGTGCGCGGGGTCGATGAGGGTCAGGACGGTGGTCATGAGCAGCGGCATCATGATCGCGGTGCCGCTGGCCTGCACGATGCGGCCGATGAGCAGCACGGAGAACCCGGGGGCGAGCAACGCGATGAGCGTGCCGGCGGAGAACAGGCTCATCGCCCAGACGAACACCGGCCGGGTGTTGAAGCGCTGGATCAGGAACCCGGTGATCGGGATGACGACGGCCATCGTCAGCAGGAAGCCGGTCGTCAGCCACTGCCCGGTCGCGGCGCTGATGTCGAGGTCGTCCATGAGCCGCGGCAGGGCCACGCCCATGATCGTCTCGTTGAGGATCACGACGAACGCCGAGACCAGGAGCAGCCCGATCACGAGTCGGTCGTCGGCCGCGGACCGCACCGGAGCGGGCTGCGACCCGGTCCGCTGAGCGGTGTCGATGGCGTGGTCGGTCATGTGTGGCTCCGAACGAGAGTCGATGGGCAGTGCCACGGGTGCAGCACCTGAGCGTTCTCGATCATTCCGCGACGCGCCGATCGATCTCGGTCTGGCCGCTCAGCGCAGGATGTCGAACCGCTCGGTGTCCCCGTGCGGGACGACCGGCCGCGTCGACACGTCCGTCACGGTGGCGGCCGGCGGACCGGTGCGGAGCATCTCGACCAGGGCGTCGACGGCAGCCGACGGCCCCTCGGCCTCGACCTCCACCGTGCCGTCGAAGAGGTTCCGGGCGTACCCCGCGAGTTCGAGCCCGTCCGCCTTGCGTGCCGTCCACCAGCGGAAACCGACCCCCTGGACCGTCCCCGCGACGACGACGTGCACCCTGGTCACCGTTGTCATGTCGCCAATGTAGGCGGCCTGGGTTTCCCGCCGGTCACCGCCGTGCTTCCGATGGATGTCGGAGTGTTTCGACCAGGTGTCGCCGCGTGTCGTGGACGGTGATAGTGTCCTGTCAACCCCAACACTTACAGTCAGGATGACCTGAAGCATGGACGACACCGGCATCCGCCTCGCGGTCTCCACCGTGATCGTCGCGCTGCGCCCCCATCCCGACACCGGGGCGCCGGCGCTGTGGATGCCGTTGGTCCGGCGCACGGCCGAACCCCACGAAGGGTCGTGGGCACTGCCCGGCGGGTGGGTCGGTGCGGACGAGGGGCTCGAGGACTCCGCAGCCGCCCGGCTCCGTGAGACGACGAACGTCCAGCCGCGCTACCTGGAGCAGCTCTACGCGTTCGGTGACGTCGGCCGGTCCCCGAGCCGGGTCGTGTCGATCGTGTACTGGGCCCTCGTCCGTCCGGCCGAGGCCAGCTCGGTGCCCGACGACTGGAACGTGCGCTGGTTCCTGGCGGACGAGCACCCGCCGCTCGCGTTCGACCACGACCGCATCGTCGAGTACGCCCTGTGGCGGCTCCGCACGAAGATGTCCTACTCCCGGATCGCGCAGGCGTTCCTCGGCCACCGCTTCACCCTCGCCGAGCTCCGCGGCGTGTACGAGGCCGTGCTCGGCCGCACGCTCGACCCCGCCAACTTCCGGCGGCAGGTCGCGCAGTCCGACGCGGTGATCGCCACCGACGAGACCACGAGCGGGGACCGGCACCGTCCGGCCCGCCTGTACCGCTCGAACCCCGACCTGGCCTACGCGGACAACGGCCCGCTGCAGTCCGGCCCCACCACCCGCACGACCTGACGGGAACCACCGTGTCCATCGCCACCACCATCGAACTGATCTCCAACGGCCGCGCCGAGGGCAGCACCTGCACGCCCGACCTGGCGATGCCGACGTGGGACTTCGACGCCCGCCCCGGCTACGGCCCGGGCTCGTCGATGTCCGACGTCATCCCGACCACCGCTCCGCGCCAGGGGGTGCTGCCGGAGGAGTACAAGCAGGCACCGGTCGAGGAGCTGCACGCGCGCATCGAGCGGGCGAAGGCGACGCTCGGCGACCGGGTCGTCGTCCTCGGGCACTTCTACCAGCGCGACGAGGTGGTCCGGCACGCGGACTTCCTCGGCGACTCGTTCCAGCTCGCCAACGCGGCGCTGACCAAGCCCGACGCCGAGGCGATCGTCTTCTGCGGCGTCCACTTCATGGCCGAGACCGCCGACGTCCTGGCTCGTGACGACCAGCGGGTCATCCTGCCGAACCTGGCCGCGGGGTGCTCGATGGCGGACATGGCCGACATCGACAGCGTCGAGGCTGCCTGGGCCGAGCTCGAGGCCGTCTACGGCACCGAGCCCGACGCCGACGGCCGCGTGCCGGTCATCCCCGTCACGTACATGAACTCGGCCGCCGACCTCAAGGCGTTCTGCGGTCGGCACGGCGGCATCGTGTGCACCTCCTCGAACGCGGCGACCGTGCTCGAGTGGGCGTTCGAGCGGGGCCAGCGCGTCCTGTTCTTCCCCGACCAGCACCTCGGCCGGAACACCGCGAAGGCGATGGGCATCAGCACCGACCTGATGCCGATGTGGAACCCCCGGCTGCCGGGGGGCGGCAACACCGCGGCGGACCTGCTCGCGGCGAAGGTCGTCCTGTGGCACGGCTTCTGCTCGGTCCACCGGCGCTTCACCGTCGACCAGATCGAGCAGGCGCGGCGTGACCACCCGGGCGTGACGGTGATCGTCCACCCGGAGTGCCCGATGGCCGTCGTGGACGCCGCGGACGTGGCCGGCAGCACGGACCTGATCCGGAAGACCGTCGCGGCGGCCACGGAACCGACGACCTTCGCGATCGGCACCGAGATCAACATGGTCAACCGGCTGGCGGCGGAGTACCCGCAGCACACGGTCTTCTGCCTCGACCCGGTCGTCTGCCCGTGCTCGACGATGTACCGGATCCACCCGGGCTACCTGGCGTGGGTGCTCGAGGCGCTCGTGCGCGGCGAGGTCCTCAACGAGATCGTCGTCCCGGACGCGGTCAAGGCGGACGCCAAGGTCGCGCTCGAGCGGATGCTGGCAGCGAAGCCGAGGGCCTGACCGTGCACGTCGTCATCGTCGGCTCCGGCATCGCCGGCCTCACCGCCGCGATCCGCGCCAGTGCCCGCCACGACGTCACCCTCGTGACGAAGGGGTCCCTCGCCGACGCCGCGACGAGCCACGCCCAGGGCGGGGTCGCCGTCGCGCTCGGCGCCGACGACTCGGCGACCCTGCACGCGGCCGACACGCACGTCGCCGCGGCGGGCAGCGCGGACGCCCGCGCGGTCGACGTGCTCTGCACCGACGGCCCCGCCCGCGTCCAGGACCTGCTCGCCCTCGGGGTGCCGTTCGACCGCACCGACGACCCGAGCAGCCTCGACCGCCACGGCGACGACCTGGCCCGCGGGCGCGAGGCAGCGCACGGTCGCTGGCGCGTCGTCCACGCCGCCGGGGACGCGACCGGCGCCGCGATCGAACGGACCCTCATCGCGGCGCTCCACCGCCGACACGTCACGATCCTCGAGCGAACCTGCCTGACCGACCTCGTCCTGCGGGACGGCGCAGTCGTCGGCATCGACGTGCTCGACCTGCTCGGCGAACCCCGACGGATCGACGCCGACGCGGTCGTGCTCGCCTCCGGGGGAGCTGGCCACCTGTACCGCGAGACGACGAACCCGCTCGTCGCGACGGGCGACGGAGCCGCGGCGGCCTGGCGTGCCGGAGCCGTCCTCGCCGACCTGGAGTACGTGCAGTTCCACCCGACCCGGCTCGCGGTCCCCGGCGGCGGCCTGGTCTCCGAGGCCGTCCGCGGCGAGGGTGCCGTCCTCCGCGACGCCCGAGGCCACCGCTTCATGGGGGCACTGCACCCGGACGCCGAACTCGCCCCCCGCGACGTGGTCGCCCGGGGGATCGCCGCCGCCATCCGTGACCACGGCGCGGTGTTCCTCGACGCCAGCGGCCTCGACGCAGCGTTCCTCGTCGGACGTTTCCCCGGCCTCACCCGCGCCACCCGTGCCGCGGGCTTCGACTGGACCCGCGAGGGCGTCCCGGTCGCCCCCGCCGCGCACTACTCCATGGGCGGGGTCGCCACCGACGCCGAGGGACGCACGAGCCTGCCCGGCCTGTCCGCCGTCGGCGAGGTCGCGTGCACCGGCGTCCACGGCGCCAACCGCCTCGCCTCCAACTCCCTGCTCGAGGGCCTCGTCTTCGCGGTCCGCGCGGCAGACGCGCTCGGGGCTCCACGGCCGGGGCGGCTCCGGCTCCGCGGTGACGCGACGCTGCCCGTCACCAGGGTGACGGACCTGCCGGAGCCGGTGCGAGCCTCCCGTCCGGTGGATGGTGACCAGGGACGGACGGGAGGCCCCGATCGCCTCCCCGAGCCGGCGGACGTCCGGCGGGTGCTGCAGTCCGTCATGACCGAGCGGGTCGGGCTGCTCCGGGACGCGGCCGGGCTGGCGTCCGCGCGGTGCGACCTGGCCGCGCTCACCGTCGACGGACCGACGACGGTCCGCGGGCACGAGGACCGCGCGCTCCTCGACCTCGCCCGGCTGGTCGGGCGCGCTGCCGAGGCCCGCACCGAGTCCCGCGGCGCCCACGCCAGGACCGACCACCCCGACACGGACCCCGGTGCTCCCGCGTCCCTCGCGTGGTCGCGCGCCGTCAGGTCCGCTGCCACCCCCGCTCCCGTTCCCGCTCCCGTTCCCGTTCCCGTCCCCGCTCCCGTCACCGAAGAGGCCATCGCATGACCAGCACCGCCACGTCGACCGTCGACCCCGGCACCGTCCCGCAGCACGTGCTCCGACGCGTCATCGACACGGCGCTCGAGGAGGACGCGCCCTGGGGGGACGTCACCAGCGAGACGCTCATCCCCGCGGACGCGACGGCCACCGCGACGCTCGGTGCCCGCGAGGCCGGCGTGCTGAGCGGCGGCGCGGTCGTCGTCGCGGTCATGCACGCGGTCGACCCGACGATCACGGTGTCGCTGCACCACGCCGATGGCGCTCCCTTCGCGCCCGGGGACGTCCTGGCGACCGTGTCCGGTCCAGCGCGGTCCGTGCTCCGCGCCGAGCGGGTCGCGCTCAACCTGGTGCAGCGGATGTCCGGCATCGCGACGGCCACCGCGCGGTACGTCGACGCGGTGTCCGGCACGAGCGCGCGGATCGTCGACACCCGCAAGACCACGCCGGGGCTCCGCGCGCTCGAGCGGTACGCGGTGCGGTGTGGCGGCGGCCACAACCACCGCACGTCGCTGTCGGACGCGGTGCTCGCGAAGGACAACCACCTGGCGGTGCTGCTCGCGAGCGGGATCGGCATCGGCGACGCGATCCGTGGTGCACGAGCACGACTCGGGCACACCGTGCACCTGGAGGTCGAGGTGGACCGGCTCGACCAGGTCGAACCCGTCGTCGCCGCGGGCGTGGACACGATCATGCTCGACAACTTCACCCCGGCGGACCTCGTCACCGGCGTCGGCATCGTCGCCGGGCGGGCGCTCGTCGAGGCCTCGGGTGGGGTGTCCCTCGAGACCGTCGCGGCGATCGCGGCCACGGGCGTCGACGTCATCTCGGTCGGCGCCTTGACGCACTCGGCGAGGGCGCTCGACCTCGGGCTGGACATCGCCGTGGCGGTGCCGGCTGCCGCTCCGCCGGCCGTCGCTGGTCCGCCGGCCGTCGCTGCTCCGTCGGCCTGACCGGCGTGTTCTACCTGGACCGGGCGGCCACGACGCCCGTCCGTCGCGAGGTGCTCGAGGCGATGTGGCCCTGGCTCACCGGCGGCTTCGGTAACCCGTCCTCCTCCCACGGCATCGGGGACCAGGCGGCCAGGGGCCTCGCCGACGCGCGGGCCCGGGTGGCCGCCGTGTTGGGGTGCCGCCCGGCCGAGGTCGTCTTCACCGCCGGGGGGACCGAGGGCGCCAACACCGCGGTGAAGGGCCTGGCGCTCGCCGCACCCCGGGGACGGCACGTCGTCACGAGCGCGATCGAACACGAGGCGGTGCTCGCCAGCTGCGACCACCTCGCCCGGTTCCACGACGTCACCGTCACGGTGCTCCCCGTCGACCGGGACGGCCTGGTCACGCCCGCGGTGCTGGCCGCAGCCCTCCGGCCCGACACCACGCTCGTGTCGATCGCCCACGCCGACAACGAGATCGGCACCGTGCAGGACGTCCCCGCGCTCGCCGCGGTCACGCACGCGGTCGGTGCCCGGTTCCACACCGACGCCGTCCAGTCCGCGCCGTGGCTGCCGATCGGGCTCGACCGGCTCGGCGTGGATGCCCTGACGTTCTCCGGCCACAAGCTCGGCGCGCCGAAGGGCACTGGTGTGCTCGTGCTGCGCGCCGGTGTGCCGATGGAGCCGCTCGTGCACGGCGGGGGACAGGAGCGAGGCCGACGCTCGGGCACCGAGGACGTCGCCGGCGCGGTCGCGGTGGCCACGGCGCTGATGCTGTCCGACGCTGCTCGGGAGACCGCGGCCCGGACGGCGTCGGCGACGCGGGACGCGGTGATCGCGGGGGTGCTGGCCCGGGTGCCGGGTGCGGTGCTGACCGGGTCGCCGTCGGCTCGGCTGCCCGGGCACGCGTCCTTCTGCTTCCCCGCGACGGCGGAGCTCCCGGGGGTCAACGGCGAGACGGTGCTGCTGGAGCTCGAGCAGCGGGACGTCGTGTCGTCCTCGGGGAGCGCGTGCGCGGCTGGCAGCACCGAGGCGTCGCACGTGCTCACCGCGCTGGGCCTGTCCGAGGGCGTCGCCAGGAGTGCCGTCCGCCTGACCTTCGACGCCGGCCTGACGGAGGCCGACGTGCCCCTCGTCGTCGACGCGGTGGCCTCGGCGGTGGGGTCCGTGCGGGTGCTCGGCTGAGCTGTCGCAGGGTGTACTAGACGTTCTACTCCATCTCTGGGGTCCTGTCCCCCCTTCTGCGGACAAGCAATCTGCGACAGAGTGTCCACATGGCAAACGCGACGATGACCCGGACACCCCGGGAGGACCGCTTCCTGGCGGTGCAGCTCCTCCCGGCACCGGCGACCATCGTGGCGCTCGCCGTGGCAGCCGGACACGACGTCGGCACCGCCCCACTCGGTCTGATCGCCGTCGTGGGTGCGCTCGCCACGATCGGGAGTGCCCTGCTCCCGATGCTCTGCCGGTCCATGCCTGCTCCGAGCGAGTCGGAGCGGTACCGAGAGGACACCGAACACCTCTGAGGACCCGCGCCCTCGGTTCCGACACCCCCATGGGAACCGAAGTGGCGCGACCAGACCGGACGCGACCCTGAAACCGCGTCCGGAGCGGGCGAGGCGAACCCCTGTCGCCGCCGTCCGCTGCACCCGAGGCCCGCCGTGGGCATGCGGGACGTCAATCCCCTGAACGACGTCCACATCGCTCCCCACGGCGGGCCCGGGTGCACTTCCGCGCCCGCGCCCGGTGCTGGACTGCACGGTGCTCGCCGCTAGCGTGGCCGCGTGCCCTCCTACCGCGTGACCCTCGCCGTCGGTGCCCTCGCCCCCGGGGTCGCCCCGGACGCCGTGCTGCCCGAGGCCGCCCGACTCGTCGCCGAGCGGACCGTCGTCGAGGCCCAGGACGTCCGACTGCTGCGCGGGGTGCCCTGCGCGGTCGTCCGCTACGAGGCCGCCGAGGACAGCGACGCCGTCGCGATCGCCCGCCACGCGGTGCACGGTCTGCGCGACACGGTCGAGATCCGGTCGGACCGGGTCACCCGGCGCGACGGGGCGCGGTGGACGCCGATCGCTTGAGCGCGCTCGCGGACTGCACCGGCCAGACGTAGTCCAGGTCGTCCGGCACGTCGGGGAACAGCGGGAGGTAGTGCTCCCGGTCCTTCTGCACGAGCTTCGAGCGGTGCGACACGTGCACGGCTTCGTCGTCGTTCCACGCCGGCCGCGGGTAGTCGCCGCGCTCGTAGGCGGCCAGGTCCTCGGGGACGCGGGCCAGGTCCTCGAGCGTCTTCGCCAGGCAGGTGTCGGCGTACCCGCGTTCCAGCCACACCGAGCAGGTGGCGTCCTGGTACGCCATCAGCGCCGGCCGGTACCCGCGCCACATCGCCGTCACCGGGTGGTGCTGCCAGCCATAGTCGGGCAGCGTCAGCGCGCGCATCACCTGCAGCGTCTCGACGCGCTGCTTGCCGAGCCGCTTGTCGTCGAGGACCTCGGCAGAGGCACGGAAGTCGGCGAAGGGCAGGAACGTCTGCATGCCGCGAACGGTACGCGGCCCGGCTGGGGTGACACATGCCGTCACACGCGAGCAGCCGCCCGACGCCCGTGTGAGCATCGGAGGCATGAGTGGAGCACACGTCGTCGGCGTCAGCGGCAGCCCGTCCGACCCGTCCCGCACGTCGACGCTGGTCGCGGCCACGGTCGCCCGGCTCGGCGAGGAGCTCGACGGCGCCGAGACCCGGACGGTCGAGATCGGCCCGCTGCTGGCCGACCTCGGGGCAGCGTCCGACCGGGCCTCGATGGCACCGGCGACGATCGCTGCGCTCGAGGCCGTCGAGTCCGCGGACGTCCTCGTCGTCGGCAGTCCCGCGTTCCGGGCGGCCTACTCCGGCGCGTTCAAGCTCTTCTTCGACTGGGTCGGACAGTACGACCTCGTCGACACCCCGGTGCTCCTGACCGCGACGGGCGGCAGCGACCGGCACGCGCTGCTCGTCGAGCACCAGATGCGTCCGCTGTTCGGCTTCTTCCAGTCCACGACGCTGCCGCTCGGGGTGTTCGGCAACGAGCGCGACTTCACCAAGCACGAGGGCGGCTACGACATCACGAGCCTCGACTTGGAGCTCCGCATCGACCAGGCCGTGCGGCGCGCGCTCCCGATCATCCGCGGCGGCTTCGCGACGGCCGCCACCGCCGACGTGCGCCGTCCCGCCGACTTCTGACGCGCCCCGCCCGCGCCCGCGCCCGCCCCGGTCCGTGCCCGTGCTCGTGCTCCGCAAGACTCCGGTGTCTCGCGGAACGTCCTGTGCGAAACACCGGTGTCTGGTGAAGACGCCGGGGGAATC
This sequence comes from Curtobacterium sp. SL109, assembly GCF_026672405.1. Lineage (NCBI taxonomy): Bacteria > Bacillati > Actinomycetota > Actinomycetes > Micrococcales > Microbacteriaceae > Curtobacterium > Curtobacterium sp. SL109. The sequence goes on along the minus strand of NZ_JAPPRB010000002.1, from coordinate 3,279,723 downwards.
CGCGGCGCGGCACCGCAACACCGGTGTCTGGCGCACGGCGACCGCCGACGCAGCCACGACGCCGACGTCGAGACGCCGCCGGCGGCGTGCGGGTCAGCGCAGCAGGGACGCCAGGTGGGCCACGGCCAGGCGGTACCCGTCCGCGCCGGCCCCGGCGATGACCGCGGTCGCGGCCGTGGCCACGTGGTCGACGTGCCGGAAGGGCTCCCGCTTCCAGGTGTTCGAGAGGTGGACCTCGACCACGGGGACGGACAGTGCCTCGACGGCGTCGTGCAGCGCGACCGAGGTGTGGGCGTAGGCGGCGGGGTTGATCACGACGCCGTCGAAGTCGTCGAGCGCCTCGTGCAGCCACTCGACGAGTTCGCCCTCGCGGTTGGTCTGGCGGAAGTCGACGCCGAGCCCGTGGACCTCGGCCTCCGCACGGACGATGCCCTCGACGTCCGCGAGCGTGACCGTGCCGTACTGCTCCGGGTCGCGGCGCCCCAGGATGTCGAGGTTCGGGCCGTTGAGGACGAGGATGCGCGACTGCTCGGTCATGCGGCGAGCCTACCGACGACCACGCGCGGTCCCGGTGGCCGGTCGGTCGGGCAGGATGGTGGCGTGAGCGACCTGGTGATCGGTGACGACGGACTGGCCCGGCCGGTGTGGGCGTCGACGGACCCCCTGCTGCGGGACTACTACGACACCGAGTGGGGCATGCCCGTCCACGACGAGCGGGGCGTGTTCGAGCGGCTCTCGCTCGAGGCCTTCCAGTCCGGACTGTCGTGGCGCACCATCCTCGCCAAGCGACCGGCGTTCCGCGCTGCCTTCGCCGACTTCGACCCGGACGCGGTCGCGGCCTTCGGAGAGCAGGACGTCGAGCGGCTGCTGGCCGACGCCGGCATCGTGCGCAACCGGGCGAAGATCCTGGCGACGATCACCAACGCGAACGCGACGGTCGCCCTGCGCGCGGACGGCGGGCTCGCCGACTTCGTGTGGTCCTTCCGGCCGTCGACGACCCCCGAGCCGTCCAGCTTCGCCGAGGTCCCGACGACGAGCGACGAGTCCGTCGCCCTGTCGAAGGCCCTGCGGAAGCGCGGGTTCGCCTTCGTCGGCCCGACGACCATGCACGCGCTCATGGAGGCCCTCGGGATCGTCGACACGCACCTCGTCGGCAGTCACCGCCGCGGCAGCTCGGGCGTCTGGAACTGACCAGACCACCAGCGGCCACACTGCCGGCGACCAGACCGCCGGCGGCCAGACCGCCAGCGGCCGGACCGCCAGCGAGCGACCGGGGCTAGGGTCGCGGGCATGACGACCGAGAGCACCGTCCGGATCGCGTTCCTGTTGTTCCCGGACCTGACACAGCTCGACCTGACCGGCCCAGCGCAGGTGCTCACCCGTGTGCCGGGCGCCCGCGTGGAGTACGTCGCCGCGACGCTCGACCCGGTGCCGAGCGACTGCGAGCTCGCGCTCGTGCCGACCGTCACCCTCGCCGACGCCGCACCGGCGGACGTCCTGGTCGTCCCCGGCGGCGACGGCGCCTTCGACGCCATGCTCGACCCCGCCGTCGTCGCGTTCGTCCGCCGTCAGGCCGAGCACGCCACCTGGGTCACCTCGGTGTGCACGGGGGCGTTCGTCCTCGGTGCCGCCGGGTTGCTCGCCGGCAAGCGGGCGACGACGCACTGGGCCTCGAAGCCGATGCTCGCCGCGTTCGGGGCGACGCCGGTGGACGAGCGGTACGTCGTCGACGGTGCCGTCGTCACCGCGGCCGGTGTCAGCGCGGGCATCGACATGGCGCTCTGGCTCGCTGCCGAGCTCGCCGGGCAGTCCGCCGCGGAGCGCATCCAGCTGCAGATCGAGTACGACCCGCACCCGCCGTTCGACGCCGGTTCGGCGGAGCGTGCTGACGCCCGGGTCGTCACCGCGGCCCGGACGGCAGCCGAGTCAGCACGCGGCGACCGCGTCGGGCGAGCCGCAGCGGCCGTGCTGCGCTGACCGACGCGTGACGGGTCAGTCCAGCGGGATCTTCATCTGCACGGAGGTCACGCCGTACCCGAGCTGCTCGTAGAGCTCTGCAGCACCCGTGTTGTAGCCGAACACGTTCAGGCCGATCGAGGCCGCGCCCGCGTCCTTCGCGACGACGTGCGCCTGTTCGAGCGCGCGCCGGGCATGCCCACGACGCCGGTGTGCCTCCGCGATCTCGATGTCGAAGACCCACCAGTCACGGCCCGCCGGTTCGAACGGCCCGATCCACAGGGAGCCGACCACGGTGTCGTCACCGTCGACGACGTCCCACACGTGGTGGCCCGGAGCGGGAGTGCCACCCGGGAACCACGTGTCGACGGACTTCCGCATGGCGACCTCGGCCTGGGCCTCGGTGTCGCCGGACCGGATCCGGGACGCCACGTACTCGGCCATGCTCGTCTCGAGCCAGGCCGGGAGGCTCGTGGCCGCCATCACGCGCAGGCGCGTGTGGGTCATCGGTTGCCCTTGGAACCCCGGCTCGGCTTGCCGCGCATCTTCCCGCGCCCCGGGGTGGGGCCCTTGCCGGTGTTCGACTTCTTGCCGGCGCCGGACTTGCCGCCGCCGGGTGACTTCGCCTTCGCCTTGCCGCCGGGGGCCTCACCGGAACGGGAACTGCCGGCCGAGGCGTTCCTGGCCGCACCACGCGCCGGACGCGAGGGCTCATCGGCGGAGCGCTCCGAGCCTCCTGGCTGGTCCGGCTGGCTCCGGGAGCTGTTGGCGGTCCGCCCACGGACGACGCCGATGAACTCCTCGGTCAGCTCGGAGGAGTCCTCGTCGCGCCAGACCAGCGCGACGCGGGTGCCCTCGGCGTCGGCGAGCGGGCGGGCGACGAGGTCCTTGCGGCTGGCCTTGCGGAAGAGCGACTGCGGGAGGACGACCACGCCGACGTTCGCCTCGACGAGGTCGAGCGCAGCGTCGACGTCAGCCGGGACGGGCCCGGCGTCGATCATGTGGACGGTCTCCAGGTGGGCAGCCGTGACCTCGGTGGCCTTCGCGAGGTCCGAGTCCTTCGGGGTCGCGACGACGGCGGTCTCGGTCCAGAGGGGGATGGCGCGGAGGTCTTCGGGGACGGGCATCCTGGCGAAGACCATGTCGACGACGTCGTCCTCGGCGGAGAGCGCCGCGACGAGGTCGCCCTGCCCGACGGGGCGGAGCCGGAGCTCGACGGAGGGGAAGCGGTCGCGCCAGACCCTGGCCCACTTGGCGGGTGAGACGCCCGGCACGAACGCGATGGTGAGTGCCACGGTCATGCAACCGAGCATAGGGGCCGTACCCTTGACCCCATGGCGCAGGAACAGACGATGAAGCCCGAGACGGCTGCGAAGAAGCTCGGCATCCTGCTGTCGGCCGCTCCGGAGTCCTTCCGCGACGCGCCCGTCACGCGGACCGCCTTCGACGAGCTCCGCACCGAGCCGCCGGCGTGGCTCGAGGAGCTCCGCCGCGACGGCCCGCACCCGCGACCCGTCGTCGCGCAGAAGCTCGGGGTGTCGATCTCCGGCCTCGCCCGCTCCGGCATCGAGGACGCGCTCACCACGGCCGAGATCAAGCAGCTGCTCGTGGAGAAGCCCGAGTGGCTCGTCCAGGAGCGCGCGACCCAGGCCGCCGTGCACGAGGAGAACGCCCGCGTGAAGCACGAGCGCGCCGCCAAGGCCGCCGCCCGCACCGAGGCCTGACACCCTCCACCCCGAACTGACCCGCCCGGACCGACCCAGGACCGCCCGTGCACGAGACCGTCGCCGACGCCATGCTCGTCGTGCCGCAGTTCGCGTCCGTGTGCTGCATCGTCGGGGACCGGTACCGCCCGCGCCCCGGGGTGATCGTGCCCGCGGCCGTGATGCTCGTGGCGATGCTCATGCCCGTCGTGCACGCGGGGTCCTCGTGGACGCTGCTCGCCGCGACGGTGCTGCTGCTCCTGGCGCCGCTGCCGGTCATGCGCCGCCGCCGTGCCGACGGGCGTCGTGCTGAGCCGATGGACGTGCACCGGGCGCTGTCCTCGGTCGTGATGGCGGGGATGCTCCTGATGGGGCACGCCTCCGGGCTCGCCGACCCGCACGCCGGACACGGCATCGCGCTGTCGGCCGTGCTCGGTGGTGGCGTGATCGGCTACTGCGCCTTCAGCGGCTGGTTGCTGCGGTACGAGTGGGGACGCGACGACCGTCGCTCCGTGCGCAGCGGCGAGGTCTTCGCGATGACGGTCGCCGTGATCGGCATGACCCTCGCGATGTAGGGACCCCGCGGGTTCGTCGTCTCCCCTCGGGCGACCTGCCGACCCCGCGCTACGGTGGTCGGGTGTCCGACCACCCTGCCCGCCGCCCCGACCCGGCGCCGCGCCTCGACGAGGTGGACGAGCGCATCCTCTGGACCCTGGCCGCCGACGCCAGGATCCCGAACAACCGGTTGGCGGCCGCGGTGGGCATCGCCCCGTCGACGTGCCTGACGCGGGTGCGTGCGCTCGAGGACGCCGGCGTGATCCGTGGCTACCGCGCGGACGTCGACGTCGCGCGGCTCGGGTTCTCGATCGAGGCCATGGTGTCGGTCCGGGTCCACGCGGCCGCACGGCACGAGCTCCGCGACTTCGCCAAGCGCCTGCTGCGGGTGCCCGTCGTGCTCGACGTGTCGTTCCTGGCGGGCGACAAGGACTTCCTCGTGCACATCGCCTGCACGTCGACCGAGCAGCTGCGGGACTTCGTCGCCGACGAGCTCAGCGGGGACCCCTCGGTTGCCACGACCCAGACGAACATCGTGTTCGAACGGCTCGTCGCGGACCGGGAGCGGCAGGCGCGGTCGTACGACGAGCTCCGGCGCTGGCAGGCCTGAGCGGCTTCCTGCGGCTCCGGGTCAGCGCGTGCGGGTCATGGGGACGTGGGGGATCGCGTCCTCGACGAAGTCCTCACCCGAGCGGACGAAGCCGAAGCGGCCGTACCACTGCTCGAGGTGTGCCTGGGCGTTGAGCGTCACGACGGGGGAGCGGGTCTCGGCGATCGCGGCCTGCATGAGCGCTGCCCCGAGGCCGGCGCCGCGGGCGTGTGCGGCGGTGGCGACGCGGCCGATGCGCTCGGTGCCGTCGTCCTCGCGCAGCAGTCGCAGCGTCGAGTCGACCGAGCCCTCGCCTGCCCAGAACTGGATCGTGCCGGGCTCGAGGTCGCGGCCGTCGATGTCCCCGTACGCGCACTCCTGCTCGACGACGAAGACGTCCTGACGGAGGCGGAGGATCTCGTGCAACGTGACGACGTCGAGGTTGCGGGTGGGGGCACTGAAGGTCGAGGGCAACTTCGTTCCTGACGTTTTCTTGGGAAATCGGGTGCGCGGCGCCGAACTGGGCGTACCGTGCCGGTCAACCACTCTACGTGCGCAGCCAGACCAGGAGGTGAGCGCATGGACAACCCGTTGCGCGCACCCTGGCGCGCTGCGATCCGGTACGCCCTCGTGGGCACCGGTGTCAGCGCGGCCGCCGTGCTGCTCTCGTTGACGCTCGGCGCGCAGACCGCGTCCGCCGCCGAGCACGCCCCGAGCCTGCGCACCACCGCGTCGTCCACCTCCGGACTGCTCGGCGGGGTCGTCGGCGGCGTCACGGACACGGCCGGCCAGGCCGTCGACGCCGTGGTCGCCCCGGTCCGCCAGGTCGTCGCACCGGCACCCGCACCGGCTGCTCCGGCGCCGGCACCGGTCGTCGTGCCCGCAGCTCCGGCCCCCGCGCCGGTCCCGACGGCACCGGCACCAGCACAGGTCCGCCCGGCACCCGCCGCACCCGCTCCCGTCGCAGCGGCACCCGCCCCGGTGCACCAGCAGCCCTCGGCCACCGCCCCCGCGGCGACCGCGCCGGCGACCGCCCCCACGACGACCCTTCCGACGCCCGCTGCCGCGCAGCCCGCCCAGCCGGCCCCGGCGGTGGTGCCGACCACCCCGACGACCGCGGCCGACCCGACGGACGCCACTCCGGCCTCCCGTCCGGTCACCGGCACCGTGGCCGCCCTGCTCCGTCCCGTCACCGGGACCGTCCAGGGACTCACCGGCGCACGCCCGGTCGCATCGCTCGTCGACACGCTGGACGGCGTCGTCGGAGCACTGCCGGTCGTCGGCAGCGTCGTCGGTGACGACACGCTCGGCACCGTCACCGGACCGGTCACCGGGGTCGTCGACGACGTCCTCGGCGACGTCGGCACGGTCGTCGGCGAGGTCCCGGACGTCGTGGCCGACCCGCTCCCGCCGGTCCTCGGCACCCTGCCTGGAGGCTCGACCCCCCTCCCACAGCTCCCCGCACCCCCGGTGGGTGGCGGCTCCGGAACGGTGGGGCACCCGGGCGGGTCGGCCAGCGGCGGACCCGTGGTCCCGCGACCCACAGCGGGGACACGAACCGCCGGTGCAGCCACGATGACCGGTGTGCGCGCGTCGACTGCCCCCGTCGCCGAGCGCAGTGCGTCAGTGTCGGACCGGTCGGCAGCGGACGTCCGGACGGCCGTCCCACTGCTGGCGCCGACCGTGACCACGAGCGCGCCGGACTCGGCGACGCTCGGCGGCACGGCGCTGTTCGTCCCGCAGGGGACTCCCGGAGAGACGCCGCTCGGCGACTCCGGACTCGGACTCACCGGCGGCACCACGACCGGCGGTTCCGCCGGTGCGGGTGTCGTCGGGACGGTCGGCGCCTCCGCCGACCAGGACCCCCTCGCCGCTGGGACCCGCGGTTCGCTCGCCGTCGACGTGGTCCCCACGTCGCCCACCGGCGACCACGACGTCGCACCTGACTGAGGTCGGCGCACCTGCCCGTTCGGCAGGACGCGCCATCCGATCGCACCCGCGGTCGGCACACAAGACCTCAACGCAGGAGTGATGACCATGAACAAGCACGTCTCGAGAGGGCTGTGGTTCGCCCTCTTCCTCGGTGGACTGACGCTCGGGGGGACGGCCGCGGCGAACGCGGCGACGACCTCCGGTACGGACGGCATCGTGTCAGGAACCCAGGTGGCGCCGTCGATCGGCGCCCCCGTCTCCGTCGGCGGGAACGCGCTCGGCGTCCTCGGCGACGCGGTGTCGTCGGCCGTGGCAGCTCCGGCTGCTGCACCGTCGCCGGCTGCCGTCCCCGCCCCGGCTGCTGCCGCTCCCACCACCTCGGGATCGGACGGCATCGCCTCCGGCACCCAGGTCGCCGGGGTCGTCAGCGTGCCGGTCGACGTGACCGGCAACGCGGTGGCCGTGCTCGGTGACGCTGCTGCGTCGGCTGCACCTGCGGCTGCAACTGCTGCACCTGCGGCGGCTCCGGCTGCACCTGCCGCGGCTCCGGCTGCACCTGCTGCATCCGCGCCGGCACCCGCACCCGCTGCGGCTCCCGCCACGTCCGGGTCGGACGGGATCGCGTCGGGCACCCAGGTCGTGCCCGCCGTCCAGGTCCCGGTGACCATCGGTGGCAACGGTCTCGGCGTCCTCGGCGAGGGCACGGCGTCGGGCTCGACGCCCACGACGGGGTCCGGCGCCGCTGGGACCGGGACCGCTGGTCCGGGAGGGACGACCTCCGGTGCTGACGGGACGCTGTCCGGCACGCAGGTGTCGCCGGTCGTCTCGGTGCCGGTGACGATCTCGGGCAACGGGATCGGGCTGCTCGGCGACGGGGCTGCGACGGGCTCGGGCTCGTCGCCGGCGTCGTCGCAGCCGACCGCTCCCGCCACGGGATCGGGCACCGCGCCCGTCACCTCGGGTGAGGACGGGATCGGTTCGGGCACGCAGGTCACCCCGGTGGTCAGCCTGCCGGTCACGGTCGGTGGGAACGGGATCGGTGTCGTCGGTGACGGCACCAGCACGAACACGGGCACGGGCACGAACACCGGGTCGACCACGCCGGTCGGCACGGGCACGGGTACCGGGGGCACGACCTCCGGGAACGGCGGGATCGGTTCGGGCACGCAGGTCACCCCGGTGATCAGCCTGCCGGTCACGGTCGGTGGGAACGGCGTCGGCGTCGTCGGTGACGGCACCAGCACGAACACGGGCACCGGGTCGACCACGCCGGTCGGCACAGGCACGGGCACGGGCACGGGTACCGGGGGCACGACCTCCGGGAACGGTGGCATCGGTTCGGGCACGCAGGTCACCCCGGTGATCAGCCTGCCGGTCACGGTCGGTGGGAACGGCATCGGCGTCGTCGGTGACGGCACCAGCACCGGGACGACCCGGAGCGACGGCACGACGCCCGTCACCACCCCGGGCGCCGGCACGACGCCCGTCACCACCCCCGGTGGCACGACCACCCCCGGTGGCACGACCACCCCCGGTGGCACGACGACCCCCGGTGGCACGACGACGCCGGGCGGCACGACCACCCCTGGTGGGACGACCGTCCCGACCGGCGACGACGGCACCACCCCCGGTGACGTCACGACGGTCCCCGCGGGCACGACCACGACCGGCACCACGCCGACCGTGACCGCCGCCGTCACCACCGCCGAGGCCGCTCGCACCACCGCCACGACCACCCCGGTCGGGACGGCAGCGACGACACCCGCAGCCGCGACTGGCACGGGCACCGGCGCCACGCCGGCCGGACTCGCCTACACCGGGGCGTCCTCGCCCCTCGTGCCCGCGGGTCTCGCACTGCTGCTCCTGCTGCTCGGGGTCGGGACGCTCGTCCTCCGTCGCCAGCACTAGCAGGACCAGGGCCGAGGGACACCGGTACGCCGGTGTCCCTCGGTGGCACGCCTGGGAGCGATCTGATCGCCGACTGTGGGCCGCTGATGTCGATGCTGTGAACAGTGGAAGCGGTGCAGCAGCCGCTCGGGAGCCGCAGGGCTGGACGATGGACCCGTGTTCACCGAACTGCTCCGCATCCCGATCGTGACCCCGAGGGTCCTGGTCCCCGTCGACGTCGTCGCCGGGCTGCTGGCCCTCTGGGCCGTCGTCGGCCCCCTCGGCCGACGCTCCCGACGGGGCGTGGGCCGGACCATCGTGAGCGGTCGGGGTCGACTCGCCGTGCGCGGAGGTGCGCTGCTCGTCGGGGCCGGGGTGGGCCTCCTGGCCGTCTGGTGGTTCGGTGACGTGCAGGACGACTTCGGCGTTGCCTTCACACCGGTCACGCGGATGTGGGTCGCCTTCCTCGGCGCGACCGTGGCGCTGTGCATCACCGTCCTCGTGCAGGGCGGGTGGGGGCGTCGGTCCGTGGCGATCGCCGCGCTCGCCGGCGTGGCGCTGGCCACCGGACTCGGTATCAACGTCGACTTCGGTGCCTACCGGACCATCGAACAGGCGATCACCACCGACCCGTACCCGGCGGGGTCGCTCGGGCACCAGCACGCGGCCCCGGCGGACGCGACGGTGGTGGACGCGGCCACCTGGACGGCACCGGCCTCGATGCCGGATCACGCCCGCACGATCTCGGTGCAGATCCCGGGCACGGTGTCCCACTTCCACGCGCGCCGCGCGGTCGTGTGGCTGCCACCGGCGGCCCTCACCGCCCACCCACCGACGCTGCCGGTCCTGGTCGCGCTGTCCGGGCAGCCCGGCCAGCCGTCCGACATGTTCCAGGCGGGTGAGCTCGGCGAGGACCTCGACACGTACGCTCGGGCGCACCACGGCCTCGCCCCGATCGTCGTCAGCCCGGACCAGCTCGGGGCGCCGAACCGGAACCCGATGTGCGTGGACTCCCGACGGCTCGGACGGAGCGCGACCTACGTCATGACCGACACCGTCGACTGGATCCGGCAGCACCTCGACGTGGCCGCGGCCCCGAGCGGCTGGGGCATCACCGGTTTCTCGCAGGGGGCGACCTGCGCGATGCAGTTCTCCACCGAGCACCCCGACGTGTTCGGGTCGGCACTCGCGATCTCGAGCGAGCTCACGGTGAAGAACGGGTCGGAGGCGCACACGGTCAAGGTCGGGTTCGACGGCTCCCGCTCGGCGTACGAGGCCGCTGCCCCCATCGCGACGATGCGCCGGCACGCACCGTACCGACAGCACCTCACGGTGTTCGGCTTCGGGCAGGACGACGCCCCCTATCGGGCCTCGACCACCGCGCTCCGCGCCGCAGCGGGGCGCGCGGGGATGCAGACGTCCCTGATCGTCTCGCCGGGCTCCGCCCACGACTGGAACACGGTGCGGTACGTGCTGACGCACGGGCTGCCGCAGGTCGTCGCGCACCTCGGTCTCCCGGCACAGGCCGGTGCGCTGTGAGCACCGCGAACGCGACCGCCACCGCGTCCCGACGTCGTCCGTCCCTCCGCGACGTCGGCCGCTCTCCGCTCCGCGCGGTCCGGCGGTCGCCGGTGACGGCCGCGATCGTCGTGCTGGTCCTCGCGACGTCGGTCATCGGGGTCGTGATGCGCCTGACCCACGGCGTCGCAGCCGGGCACCACGCCCACGCTGCTGCGCTCGGCGACGCCTTCGGTCCGGCGTCGTTCGGTCCGCTCCGCGTGTTCGTCGTCTCGACCGGCGTCGTCGCGCTCCTGCTCACCCTCGCCGGCGTCGTCGTGCTGGTCGGCGCAGCGGAGCGCCTGATGGGCTCGTGGCGCACGGCGGTCGCCTTCGTCGTGACGACCGTGGTCGGGACGGGCATCGGAGCGCTCAGCGCCTTCGTCGACCTCGACGGACGGAACGCCGGGGCGCTCATCGCCGGACGAGCGACGGCCTTCGACCCGTGGACAGCCATCGTCGGCACGATCGCCACGGCGAGCGCCTTCGCCGGTCCGCTGTGGCGTCGCCGCATCCGGGTGGGCACCCTGGCCGTGGTGGCCGCCCTGTTCCTCTACGCCGGACACGCGTCCGACCTCTACGCGGTGCTCGCCGCCGCGGCCGGCTGGGTGCTCGGCGAGACCCTCCGCAACGCCCCGAAGCGTGTCGGCTGGACCCGCAGCTCGCACCGGGAGACCCGGGTGCTCCTCGGCACCGCGGTGCTGGTGTCGGCCGTCGGCCCGGTCATCGCGCTCGTGTCCCGCGCCCGGGTCGGGATCCTCGCGCCGATCGCCGCCGTCGTCGGTGCGGGCCCGGTCACCCCGGTCGCCGGATGCCGGGCCGACGGGGTCGCCGGGCAGTGCCTCCGCGGACTGCTGGCGTACCGGGCAACGGACCCGTGGACGCTGCTCCTCGCGGTCCCGCCGCTCCTCGTCCTGGTCGTGGGCGGGCTCGGGCTGTTCCGAGGCAGTCGGTTCGCGGTGTGGCTGGTCGTGGTCGTGGACCTGGTGACGGCGATCGCCGCCGCGGTCACCTACGGCCTGGTGCCCGGCCGGGTCGAACGGCTGCACGGGACCGAGGACCGGCTCATCGTGACGCTGTCGATCATCGCGTCGATCGCGGTCCCGCTCGCCACGGCCGTCGTCCTGGTGCTGCTGCGTCGGTCGTTCACCGTGCTGCCCACCCGCCGTCGTCTCGCCGGGTTCGGGATCGCCGTGCTCGGCGCCGCCGTCGTGCTCGTCGTCGTGATGCTCGTCGTCGCCGACGCCTCCCCGGTCCGCATCGACGAGCCCTGGCGCATCGTCGTCTCCGCGCTCGGCCCGCTCGCGCCGACGACGTTCTGGGAGCACCTGCCGCGGCTCGACCCCGGGCTCCGGCTGACCCTCGGTCTCGCCGGTCCGATCCTGTGGCTCGTGGTGGCCGTCGCCGCCGTCCGCCCGACGGGTGCCGCACCGACCGACACCGACCTCGACGGCAGCCGGGCCGCGCGGGAGCAGGCCCGGGCACTGCTCGTGGCCGGCGGGGGAGACACCTTCGGCTGGATGACGACGTGGCAGGGCAACGCCTACTGGTTCACGGCAGACGGTCGAGCCGGCATCGCGTACCGGCGGAACGGTGGCGTCGCGGTGACGCTCGGCGGGCCGTTCGGACACCAGGACGCACGCGACGACGCCCTCACGGCCTTCGCCCGGTTCTGCGACGACAACGGCTGGACCCCGGTGCTCTACGGCGTCGACGAGACCGTCGCCGCGCCCCTCCGCGCGCTCGGCTGGGGCACGCTCCCGGTCGCCGAGGACGCGGACTTCGACCCGCGGGACTGGACGACGAGCGGCAAGAAGAAGCAGGACGTCCGCACCTCGGTGAACAAGGCGGCGCGCGAGGGCATCACGGCGACGTGGTCGAGCTGGCAGGACCTGCCCACGGCCACCGTCCGCCAGATCGAGGCGATCTCCGAGGAGTGGGTCTCGGAGCGTGAGCTGCCGGAGATGGGCTTCACGCTCGGCGGCGTCGACGAGATGCGGGACCCGGCCGTCCGGACGCTCGTCGCGCAGGACGCCGAGGGCACCGTGCTCGCCGTGACGAGCTGGCTGCCCTCCTACGACCAGGGCCGCGTCGTCGGGTGGACGCTGGACGTGATGCGTCGCACGAGCGCGGCACCGAACGGCGTGATGGAGTTCCTCGTCGCGAGCGCCGCGGACCGGATGCGTGAGGACGGTGTCGCGCGCCTGAGCCTGTCCGCTGCACCGCTGGCCCAGGCGCCCTCGACCGCGTCGGCGCGGGGGTCGGCCCCGTCGGACCCGTCGGCGGCGTCGGCCCCGTCCGCGGCGTCGTCGTCGCCCGGGGAGGGCGTGCAGAACCTCCTCGAACTCGTCGGCGGGGTGCTCGAGCCGGTCTACGGGTTCCGGTCGCTGCTCAAGTTCAAGCTCAAGTTCGGGCCGGAGCTGCACCCGCTCGTCCTGGCGTACCCGGACCCCGTGGCGCTGCCGTCGATCGGCATCGCCGTGGTCCGCGCGTACCTGCCGGACCTGTCGCTCCGCCAGGCGGTGGCGCTGGCGCGGGGGCGTGGATGACCGCGTGTGACCCGCACGCCGCGCGCGTCAGGGGGCTGGGGTATCGTTCGGGGTACGCAAGCGCTCCGGGGTCGGTGCAAGTCCGAACCGGTGGTGACAGTCCACGAGCTGACGACGGGTGAACTCCCGACCGATGCTGACCCGGTGGGATTCCGGGACCGACGGTGAGAGTCCGGATGGTAGGCGCGCTGGCGGAGGACACGACCATGCCCACCACGCGGCGTGGACGCGACCTCCGCTCTGCCGACGATCGTCGTGCACACCCGGAGTCCCGTTGAGAGGACACCAGTGTTCACCGGCATCATCGAGGAACTCGGCACCGTCACCGCCGTCGACGCCCACGGCGACTCCGTCGCGCTCACCATCCGCGGCCCGCTCGTGGTCTCGGACGCCCGGCACGGCGACTCGATCGCGACGAGCGGCGTCTGCCTGACCGTCGTCGACCAGACGTCCGACACCTTCACCACCTTCGTCATGAAGCAGACGCTCGACATGAGCGCACACGGCTCGCTCCGCGTCGGTGACCCGGTCAACCTCGAGCGTGCGGCGTCCGTCGGCGACCGACTCGGTGGGCACATCGTCCAGGGCCACGTCGACGGCACCGCCACCGTGCTCGAGACCGCCGACGGGGACGGCTGGCGCCGCGTCCGCTTCGCCCTGACGCCGGAGCTCAGCCCGCTCGTCGTCGACAAGGGCTCGGTCGCGCTCGACGGCGTCTCGCTCACCGTCAGCGCCGTCTCGCCGGAGTCCACCGACCCCGCCGCAGCCTGGTTCGAGGTCAGCCTCATCCCCGAGACCCTCAGCGCCACCACCCTCGGCGACCGCGTCCCCGGCGACCGCGTCAACGTCGAGACCGACGTCCTCGCGCGCCACGTCCGCCGCATGCTGCGGCTCGACGCGGCGGCGCGCGAGCAGACCCCCGCCGACCCGTCGGAGCTCGCCCCCGACTTCTCCAGCCTGGAGGCCCGGTGATGGTCGTCGACGCATCGCAGCACCCCGACGTGACCGCACCAGGGCACGTGGCCGGCTCCTCGTCGGTGGTCGCGCCCGCACGTGTGCCCGGCCTGTCCACCGTGGACGACGCCGTCGCCGCGATCGCGGCCGGCCGTCCGGTGATCGTCGCCGACGACGAGTCCCGTGAGAACGAGGGTGACGTCATCCTCTCCGCCGAGCTCGCGACACCCGAGTGGATCGCCTGGACCGTGGCGCACTCGTCGGGGTTCATCTGTGCCCCGGTGAGCACCGAGATCGCCGACGCCCTCGACCTGCCGCCGATGGTCGAGCACAACGAGGACGTCCGCGGCACCGCCTACACGGTGACCGTCGACGCCGCGGTCGGGGTCACGACCGGCATCAGCGCCCACGACCGCGCCCGGACGCTGCGGGTCCTCGCCGACCCCACCTCGGTGCGCGACGACCTGCACCGCCCCGGACACGTCGTGCCCCTGCGAGCCCGACCCGGCGGCGTCCGCGAGCGCTCCGGGCACACCGAAGCAGCGATCGACCTCGTCACCGCAGCCGGGCTGCGACCGGCGGCGGCGATCTGCGAGATCGTCGACGAGGACGGCAGCATGATGCGGCTGCCGCGGCTCGTCGAACTGGGGGCGCGCGAGGGCGTGCCCGTCATCACCATCGCTGCGCTGGCCGAGTGGCTTGACGCAGCCGACCGGGCGACGACGATCGTCGTGCCCACGGAAGGAACCACACGATGAGCGGAGCAGGCGCGGCGGACCGCGACCAGGTCGACGGCAGCGGCATCCGGGTGGCGATCGTCGCCGGACAGTGGCACGACACCATCGCGGCAGGGCTCCTCGCCGGGGCCCAGCGCGAGGTCGAGCGGCTCGGCGCCGAGGCCACCGTCATCCCCGTCCCGGGCAGCTTCGAGCTGCCCGTCGTGGCCAAGGTCGCCCTCGAGTCCGGCTTCGACGCCGCGGTCGCGCTCGGCGTGATCATCCGCGGCGGCACCCCGCACTTCGAGTACGTCTCCGACGCGGCCACGAGCGGCCTCACCCGCGTGGCGATCGACACCGGCAAGCCCGTCGGCTTCGGGGTGCTCACCCTGGACGACGAGCAGCAGGGGATCGACCGGGCCGGCCTGCCCGGGTCGAAGGAGGACAAGGGTGCCGAGGCCGCACACGCCGCCATCGCGACGGCCGTCGCCCTGCGGAGCCTGCGCGTCCCCGCCTGAGCCCGGTCACGGCGCGGATCGGCCCGCGACGCAGAACGGCCCCGCACCGGTGAGGTGCGGGGCCGTTCTCGACGTTGTGGCTACTTCTTGCCGAAGACGTGGATCGGCAGGAAGAAGGAGAGCGACATCAGGAGGACGCCCGCCATGAATACGAAGGCCTGACCCGAGTCCACCTGGAACGCGAACCCGAACAGGTACATCGACACCAGCAGCAGCAGGATCGAGAAGAAAGCGGCGATGACGCGGCCCACAGGGTACCTCCGGAGGTCAGACGGGTGGATCACCCCAAGTCTATCCCCAGGGGCGCCCGCGCTGGTTCACGCAGCGGGCTTGGTGGACACGAGCCGGTCGACGACGCCGAGCAACGACTCCATGTCGACCGTCGCGCGGTCGGGCCGGACGTCGCTCGCGGCACCCAGTGACGCGGCGTGGTACAGCCCGTCGCCCATCAGCTTGATCGCCTGCGCGGTGGGTGCGTCGCCGAGGGCCTCGACCAGGGTGGCGAGCCAGGCGTTCTCGGTCTCGTCGAGCGTGCGCCCGGCTTCCGCGTACCCGGCCTGCTGCAGACGGCTGGCGGCGAGGAGCGCCAGGTCGAGCTCGCTGCCGACGAACTGGCAGTTGCGGACGAAGTAGCGGGCGGGCCCGTCCTCGGCGTCGCGCATCCGTTCGACGTCGGCCGTGGACAGGTCGACGAGGCGGTCGCAGAGCCCCTCGACGAGGGCGGCCTTCGAGCCGAAGTGGTAGAGCAGTCCGCCCTTCGACACCCCGGCACGAGCGGCGACGGCGTCGAGCGTGGCGGGACGCTCGCCCTCCTCGCACACGATGGCGACGAAGCTGTCGAGGACGCGGTCGCGGGCACTGGCCATGGGGGAAGTCTAGGGAACCACGGGCTCGTGCTGGTCCCACGGCCGCCTCGTGAACGCTCACGACCCTTGATCGAGCGGAGGGAACTGCCCTAGGGTCGTCGTGACCGTGAAGGTTCACGAGACGAACAGGATCCGCATGTCAGCGCAGACCGCGACCACCACCGGCACCACCCCGACCCCGTCCGGCGACACCCCCGGCTGGGCCGTCCTCGGCCCGGGGAGCATCGCCCGCCGGTTCCTCTCCCAGCTGCCGGCGAGCACGGCAGGCGCCACGCTCGTCGCCGCGGGCAGCTCGTCCGTCGAGCGCGCACGTTCGTTCGCCGAGGACGCCGCCGGCCACGGGTTCGCCGACGTCACGGCGACGACCTACGTCGAGGTGCTCGCCGACCCACGCGTCGACGCCGTCTACGTCTCGACCGTGCACACCGGTCACGCGCACCTGGTGTTGGCAGCGCTGCAGGCGGTCAAGGCCGTGCTGTGCGAGAAGCCCCTCGCGCCGAACCACGGCACCGCGATGGCCCTGGTCGACGCCGCCCGGGTCGCCGGCCTGCCCCTGGTCGAGGCCTACATGTACCGCTTCCACCCGCAGACCTCGGCACTGCTCGACCTCGTCCGCCAGGGCGCGATCGGCGACGTCACCCACGTCGACGCCTCCTTCGCGTTCCGGGTGGGGGAGCGCACCGGGCGGCTGTTCGACGTCGACACCGCCGGGGGCGGCATCCTCGACGTCGGCGGCTACCCCGTGACGATGACCGCGGCGATCGTGCAGGCCGCCACGGGCACGGCCGTCGCGGAGCCGACGGACCTGACCGCCACCGGCACCCTCGGCCCGACCGGCGTCGACGAGTGGACCACCGCCGACCTGACCTACCGCGGCCGCGCCGGTCGCACGATCACCGCGAACGTCCGCACCGGTGTCCGCGTGCAGGACGACAACGCCGTCACCGTGTACGGCACCCGCGGACGCATCACCCTGGCGGACCCGTGGACGCTCGGCGACGACCCGACGATCGTCGTCAGCACCGTCGACGACGACCCCCGCACGCTGTCCTTCGCCGGCGAGCACCCCTACGCCCGTGAAGCCGACGCCACCACCGCCGCACTTGCCGCCGGCCAGGGCGAGGCCGCGCAGATGACCCTCGACGAGTCACTCGCCACCGCCCGCACGCTCGACCGCTGGCGCGCCGCGATCGACCTGCGCTACCCGTTCGAGGCCGAGACCGCCGACATCCCCACCGTCAGCGGCCGACCGCTCACCGTCGCGTCCGACACCACGATGCTGTACGGCGAGGTGCCCGGCGTCGGCAAGCGGATGTCGCGCCTGGTGATGGGCGTCGACAACCAGCCCGACCTGGCCCACGCCAGCGCGGTCTTCGACCTGTTCGTGGAGCGGGGCGGCAACGTCTTCGACACCGGGTACATCTACGGCGGCGGCGTGCTCGAAGGTCGTCTGGGGAAGTGGATCCAGAACCGCGGCATCCGGGACGACGTCGTCGTGATCACGAAGGGTGCCCACACCCCGTACTGCGACCCGGAGTCCCTCAGCCGTCAGCTGCTCGAGAGCCTCGAGCGCCAGGGCACCGACCACGCGGACATCTACATGATGCACCGCGACAACGAGGACGTGCCCGTGGGGGAGTTCGTCGACGTGCTCGACGAGCACCGCCGCGCCGGCCGCATCCGCGTGTACGGCGGGTCGAACTGGAGCCTGGCGCGCTTCGACGAGGCGAACGCCTACGCGAAGGCGAACGGCAAGCACGGGTTCGACGTCCTCAGCAACCACTTCGGGCTCGCCGAGGCGTACGACGTGCCGTGGGAGGGGTGCCGCCACGTCACCGACGCCGCGTCGAAGGCGTGGCTCGAGGAGCGCCAGGTCCCACTGCTGCCCTGGTCGTCCCAGGCGCGCGGGTTCTTCACCGGTCGTGCGACGCCGGAGGACACCAGCGACGCCGAGCTCGTCCGCTGCTACTACAGCGACGACAACTTCGAGCGGCTCCGACGTGCGAGCGAACTCGGCGAGCAGTTCGGCGTCCCCGCCACGGCGATCGCCCTGGCGTACGTCCTCAACCAGCCGTTCCCGACCTTCCCGCTCTTCGGACCGCGCACCATCGCCGAGGCCCGCTCCTCGATGACCGGCCTCTCCGTCGAGCTCACCCCGGAGCAGGTCGCGTGGCTGGACCTCCGCGCCTGAGCGAGACGACGCCGGGTGCGATGACGCCGGGCGCGACGACGCCGGGCGAGACGACGCCAGGCGCGACGCCGCCGGGCGAGACGACCGCGGGCAAGCAGCCCCCGACCCCCGCCGGCCGCGCGACGATCATCGACGTCGCCGCGGCCGCCGGGGTGTCCCGGCAGACGGTCACCCGGGCGATGAACGGCATGACCGGCATCAGCGCGGCGACCAAGGAGCGGGTCCTCCTGGCGGCCGAGGCCCTCGACTACCGCCCGTCCCGCTTCGGCCGTGGCCTGGTCACCGGCGGCGACCACCAGCTCGGCCTGGTCGTCGACGACCTCCGCAATCCGTACTCGCCGGAGCTCGCCGCCGCGGTGCTCGGGTTGGCCGCGGACCGCGGGTGGAACGTGATGCTCGCCGACGTCGGGCTCGCGAGCGACCCGTCCCGCATGGTGCAGGCCCTCGGCGTCCAGACCGACGTCGTCATCGGGTACCTCGGGCTGCGCGCTCCGGAGTGGATCGAACAGCTCGGCTCGGTGCCGGTCGTCGAGCTCGACCCCGCCGGCACGGTCACCCGGGCGGCCGTACGCATCGACCCGACCGAGGCCATCGACGCACTCGCCGACCACCTCGTCGCCACGGGCGTCAAGCACCCCGTGGTCCTCGACGCCTCGACCGACGGAGCGCCCAGCCACCGCGGTGGGCTGATGGCCGACGCGCTGCGCCGACGCGGCTACCTGCCAGAACTCGTCCACGGCGGGGAACCGACCGCTGCGGCAGGCGCCGCGGCCACCGAACGACTGCTCACCGACCGCCGACGGCTCGACGCCGTGCTCGCCTTCAACGACGTGACCGCCCTCGGCGTGCTGTCGGCCTGCCGCCGTGCGGGCGTCGACGTGCCGGGTGACGTCCGCGTGGTCGGCGTGGACGGCCTGCCGCTCGGCGGTCTCGTCGCGCCGACCCTCACCACGCTCGCGGTCGACCTCGAGACGGTCGCGCAGCAGGCGCTCGACCTCGCGCTCGGCATGCTCGCGGGGGACCTCCCGCGCCAGGGACCGACGGTGCAGCGCACCGTGCGCCACCGCCTGCTGGTGCGCGAGTCGGCCTGACCGCTCGGCCGGGGCAGTGGGCACGACCACCGCCGGACGGGAGGCTCGGCGCAAGTCCGGCACCGAGCCTCCTTCCCGACGTTGGTTGCATTTGCAACCACAACCGTCCGGACGGTACAGTAGACGGAGTCCTGCCGGGCCGCGTGACGACTTCCGCGCCCGTGGCACCTCCCTCGAAGTCCTCGGAGCACCACCATGTCCGCACTCCTCACCAGTCCCGTCGCCACGCGTGTCACCGCGAGCCGCGCACGACGGTTCCTGGCGCTCGCGGTCCTGATGCTGCCCGTCCTGCTCATCTCGGTCGACAACACGATCCTCAGCTTCGCGCTGCCGTCCATCGCCCGGGCGCTGAACCCGGACGCCACCACGCAGCTCTGGATCGTCGACGCCTACCCGCTCGTGCTGGCCGGGCTGCTCGTGGTGATGGGCAGCATCGGTGACCGGATCGGACGCCGCCGGATCCTGGTGGTCGGTGCGACCGGGTTCGCCGCGATGTCCGTCGCGGCCGCCTTCGCCACCGACGCCTGGATGCTCGTCGCCGCCCGCGTGGCGATGGGCGTGTTCGGCGCGATGCTCATGCCGGCGACGCTCTCGATCATCCGCAACGTGTTCCCCGATGCGGGGGAGCGTCGCATGGCCCTCGCCGTCTGGTCGACGATGTTCGCCGCGGGGAACGCCCTCGGCCCGCTCGTCGGCGGCGCGCTCCTGGCGCACTTCCACTGGGGCAGCGTGTTCCTGGTCGCGGTGCCGATCCTCGTCGTGATGCTGGCGGCCGTGCCGTTCTGCGTGCCGGAGTCCCGCGACCGCAACCCCGGTCCGGTCGACGTCGTGAGCATGCTGCTCTCGCTCGGCACGCTGGCGCCGGTCGCGTGGGCGATCAAGTCGATCGTGCACCCCGAGGAGCGCGGCCTCGCCATCGCGATGGTCGCCGTCGGCGTGATCTGCGGCATCACCTTCGTCCGTCGGCAGCTCCGCACGCGCACCCCGATGCTCGACCTCCGGCTGTTCCGCAGCACGGCGTTCACGGGCAGCGTGCTGATGAACATGGCGGCGATGTTCTCGCTCACCGGGTTCCTGTTCTTCATCGCCCAGCACCTGCAGCTCGTGGCCGGGCTCGACCCCTTCGCGTCCGGCATCGTCCTGATCCCCGGGTCCGTGCTGACCATCGTCGCGGGCATCGTCGCCGTGCCGATCGTGGCCCGTGTCGCGCCGCGGTGGGTCGTCAGCGTCGCCCTGCTGTTCTCCGCCGCCGCGTACGGCCTGGTCGCGGTGCTCGGGCACCATGCATCGATCGCCGCGCTGGCGTTCGCCTTCGTGCTGCTCGGCATCGGGATCGGCGCGTCCGAGACGATCACGAACGACCTCATCATCTCCACGGCCCCGGCGGACAAGGCCGGCGCGGCGTCGGCGGTGTCCGAGACCGCGTACGAGATCGGTGCCGTGCTGGGGACCGCGATCCTCGGCACGATCCTGGCCACGGCCTACCGCGCGCACGTCGTGGTGCCGGGCGGGCTGTCGTCGACGTCGCACACCGCGGCGCAGGAGACCCTCGGCGGCGCGGTGTCGGCGGCGAACGAGCTCGGCGGCACCGCTGGGCAGGTGCTCCTCGAGTCGGCCCGGGCGGCGTTCGACTCCGGCGTGACGATCACGGCCGGCGTCGCCGCGGTGCTCATGGTCGTCGCCGCCGCGGGCGCGGTCGTCATGCTGCGTCGCCGCTGACCCCCTGCTGGGCCCGCGCGGTGGGCCGCCACCGCGCCGTCCGGTCGGCGCGCCCGGGATGCCCCGAACCTGGGAATCGTTGACCTCAACCAGGGTTCAGGTCATACGTTGGGACCTGGCCACGAGGACCACGGCCACACCGCACCCGAACGAGGAACGAACGACGACTCCCATGCCCGAAGCCATCCCCGCGGACGCCGTCCCGACCACCATCGCCGACGCCTACAAGTCCGCGTTCCGTGGCCACCCCGCCGGCGTCGCCGTGATCACCGCCGAGGGACCGGACGGCCCGACCGGCCTGACCGCCTCCAGCGTCGCGAGCGTCGCGATCGACCCGCCCGTCCTGGTGTTCTCCCTCTCCACGAACTCGGGGTCAGCCGGCACGATCCTCGGCGCCCCGCTGTTCGTCGTGCACCTCATGGACTCGCACGGCGTCGCCCTCGCCCGGCGGTTCGCGTCGACCGGCAGCCCCGCGGCCGACGACCCGATCTGGGGGACGCTGCCCTCCGGCGACCGCTACCTCCCCTCTGCGGCGTCGGCGCTCCGGTGCCGCCCGCTCTCGACCACGCCCATCGGCAGCTCGACCGTCGTCGTCGCCGAGGTGCTCGACATCGTGCTCGGCTCCGAGCGCGGCGAGCCGCTGGTCTACCACAACCGGGAATTCCACTCCCTCACCGATCGTTCCCGGCTCTCGTGAGCTGCGGAGCACCATCCGCCAACCACTGATCGAAAGGAACTCACATGGCTGAGTACACCCTGCCGGAGCTGCCGTACGACTACGCCGCACTCGAGCCGCACATCAGCGGCAAGATCATGCAGCTGCACCACGACAAGCACCACCAGGCCTACGTCACCGGTGCGAACACCGCCCTGCAGCAGCTCGGCGAGGCCCGCGAGTCCGGCAACTTCGGTGCGATCAACAAGCTCGAGAAGGACCTCGCCTTCCACCTCGGTGGGCACGTCAACCACTCGATCTTCTGGACCAACCTCGGCCCGGACACCAAGGTCCCCGAGGGCGAGCTCGCCGCGGCGATCGACGAGTTCTTCGGCTCCTTCGACACGTTCAAGGCGCAGTTCGCCGCCGTCGCGAACGGCATCCAGGGCTCCGGCTGGTCCGTCCTGGCCTGGGACACCGTCGGCCAGAAGCTGACCACGTTCCAGCTCTTCGACCAGCAGGGCAACATCCCGTTCGGTCTCGTCCCGATCTTCATGCTCGACATGTGGGAGCACGCCTTCTACCTCGACTACCTCAACGTCAAGGCGGACTACGTCAAGGCCGTGTGGAACATCGTCGACTGGGAGAACGTCGCCGCGCGCTTCGCGAACGCGAAGTCGCAGAGCTTCGTCACGCTCTGACACACCGACGGCGGGTCACGGTGGTGACCTGACGACGGACGGGAGGCCCGGTGCCAGCTGGCACCGGGCCTCCCGTCCGTCTGCCGTGCGGTCCGAGGATCAGGTCGTCACGAACGCCGTGCGGGCCACCAGGCCGGCGGCGAGGGCGCGGAGCGCCGCGTCCGCGTCGGTCCGCTCCGGGTCGACGACCGCTCCCCACTGGATGCCGCGGGCCGCCAGGACCGTGCCCTGTGCCGTGCGTGCCGCCTCGGCATCACAGCGGTCGTGTGCTCGGCACCAGGCGGCGACGGCGTCGATCTCGGCGCGGTGCACGGACCGTTCGCGATCTCGATCGCAGAGGGACTCCACGGAGCCGAGCTCGAAGGTCAACCGTGCGGCGAGGGCGCGTTCCGGGTCGTCGAGGCCGCCGAAGACGGCCACCAGGTAGGTGGCGAGGCCGTCCTGGTCGGTGGCGGGGTCGAGCGTGAGACCCGCGGTGGCCTCGGCCAGGTGCTCGACGACGGCGTCCACGAGGGCGTCGCGGGATCCGAAGTGGTAGACGATCGGGTAGGCGCTGGTGCCGAGGACGCGGCCGAGGCTGCGGACCGAGACGTCCTCGAGCTTGGTGCCCTGGAGGTGCTGCGCGACCTTGCTGATGATCGCCGGCTTCAGGGTCGGGTCGGGCTTGCGAGGCATGGGCGTCTCCGCGGGAGCAGTGGATGGCGGGTCGCCGGTGTACGACCATCACACATGGTAGCGGTGATGTACCAGTTGTCGGTCCAGACGTGGCGGGGGACTGTGTCCCGGCTGGGCGTCCGGGCCCGAGTCTGTACGAACAGAAGTGGAGTAATTCTCGGATTCACGTATCGTGGAGATGATGACCCCGCCTCCCGAACGCCCCGTGCCGCCCCTCAGCGCCGCAGCACCCGGTCACGGACGGTCGGTCGGGGGCCGACGCCGCGGTGCCGGGAAACGCTTCCTGGTCGTCGGCGACGTCCTCGACGGCGTGCTCGTCCAGACGAGCGCCAGGACGACCGGCGACCACGACCCCGCCGCCGTGATCCGACACCGACCCGCCGGGGCTGCCGGCGCCGCCGCCACGTGGCTCGGATGGCTCGGTGCGGAGGTGGACCTGGTCGGTCGGGTCGGGGTCGACGACGTGTACCGCCACGAGCGCGCCCTCGAGGACGCCGGGGTGCGCGCGAGGATCGGCTACGACCCCAGGACGTCGACCGGTGCCGTGGTGTCCGTGCGGAGCAGCGTCGGCCGGACGTCCATGTCGGACGGGGGCGCCAGCGCGCTCCTCGGCGCCGACGACGTCCCGCTCGACCTGGTCCAGCGCGCCGACGTCGTCCACCTGACCGGAGCCGCGATGCTCGGGTCGGGCGGCACGGAGCGCATCGCCGCGCTCGTCGCCCGGGCCCGGGTCGGCGGTGCCCGTGTCTCGCTCGACCCGTCGTCGGTCGCCGTGGTGCGGTCGATCGGGGGTGCGGCCTTCCTCGCCGCGATCACGGGCGTCGACGTGCTGATGCCCGGGCAGGACGAGGCCCTCGCGCTCACCGGGGCGTCCGACGTGGTCGCCGCCGCCGCTGAACTCGCGCGCCACGCGCCGCTCGTCCTCGTCACGCTCGGCCACGAGGGCGTGCTCGTCGCGCGGCCCGGGCGGACACCGCAGCCGGTGCCCGCGACGCCGGCCACGGTGGTCGACACGATCGGGGCGGGGGACGCCTTCGCTGCTGGCTTCCTCCGCGCCTGGGCGACCGACGCCGTCCGGGTCGGGGCGGCCACGCGCGAGGGGGACCCGGGTCGCGGCTCGCGCGCTCGGGTTCGTGGGTGGGCGGCCGCCCGTCTGAGCCGCCCGGTCGTCGTCAGGTCGTCAGGCGGTCAGCTCGGCGGGCGGTGTCCTCGCCGGGCGGCCAGCGCGTCCTGCTGCCGGCTCATCGGGCGACGTGCTCGTCAGGCCGTGCCTTCGGCGGGTTCGGCGGTGACGGTGAGCGTCTGGACGCGCCCGGCCGCGAGCGGCGCCAGGCGGATCTCCACGCGCAGCCGACCCGCGGTGCCGGGCAGCCACCAGCGGAGGTGTGTCGGCGTGTTCGACAGCTCCTGCACCGGGGGAGCCGAGCGGTCGGCACCCACCTGGGCGACCGCGGCCTCCAGGGTCTGCCGACGGCGGTCGTACGGCACGTCCATCGCGACGTTCGGCGTGCAGATGGTGTCCGCCAGGTCGTCGTCCCTGTCCGCGAGGAGCCGAAACACGGCAGCCTGCGCGGCGCGGGTCTCCGGGAGGACCTCGGGCGTCGGGGGCGTCGTCGGGCTCGTGGCGGCCAGCAGCAGGTCGTGGGCGGTCTCGGCCGCGACCGAGACCTTCGCCTGGGTGGCGTTCTCGAAGGCGACGACACCGAGGCCGTTCCGGACGGACCACCGCATGTGGGCCGAGAAGCCCGGGTAGCCGCCCGAGTGCGACACGATCGCGCCGTGGTGGTCGTCCTGCTCGACGAACAGCCCGAAGCCGTACCCGACCGGTCGTCGCGCACCCGGGACGGCTGCGCCCGGGATGTGCCGCATGGCCTGCTGCATGTGCCGGCGGTCAGCCGCGGAGACCGGGCCGTCCTCGGCCTCGGCGCCCGGCCGACGCATCGGCGCGAAGGCCGACGACAGGTGCCGTGCCCACCGCGACAGGTCCGCCACGGTGGAGTACAGGCCGCCGATCGGGGAGAAGGCCCCCGGGCCGGTCAGCGGCAGCGGCTCGAAGGTGCCGCGGTACGGGCGGACACCGGTCACGACGTACCCGCGGGCGTCCTGCTCGGTGAAGACGGTGTCGTCGAGACCGAGCGGCCGGAGCACGACGTCGGTGGCGACGTCGGTGAACGGACGGCCGGCGACGACGGACACCGCCCGTCCGAGCAGTGCGTAGCCGAGGTTCGAGTACGCGAAGCCCGTTCCGGGCACGGAGTCGAAGAGGAGCCCGGCGCGCAGGACGTCGTCGAGGTCGGCGTCGGCGATGGCCTCCTGGCGGTCGCCCCACGGGTCGTCGGTCGGGAACCCGGCCGACATCGTCAGGAGCATCCGCAGCGTCGGCACGGGGGAGTCCGGCGTCGGCAGGGTGACCTCGGCGAACGCCGGGACGAACTCGGTGACCGGGGCGTCGAGCGACACCCGGCCGTCGGCGACGAGGGAGAGCAGCGTGGCCGCGGTGACGCTCTTCGTGCAGGACGCGATGCGGTACACCGTGTGTGCATCGGGAGCCCTGCCGTCGCCACGGTCGCCGTGCCCGCCCGAGGCGACGAGGCCGTCGGCGTCGAACACACCCCACACCGAGCTCGGGGTGGTGCCGCGTTCGACCCGCTCGCGGAACAGGTCGTCGACCCGCCGGAGCACGGCGGGGTCGAGCGGAGCGGAGCCGTCGGCGGGTGCGCCCGGTGCCGCCGCGGACGACGACGTCACGATCGCCGCATCTGGTCGTAGGCGTCGAGGGCGCGTTGCCGGGTCGCCTTGAGGTCGACCATCGGCTCCGGGCGGTCCTCGTCGGCCGGCACCCAGCGCCGGACGTACTCGCGGTGCTTGTCGAACCGCTCGAGCTGCCGGTCCGGGTTGAACACCCGGAAGTACGGCGCCGCGTCGAAGCCGGACCCGGCGACCCACTGCCAGTTCCCGGCGTTGTTCGCCGGGTCGGCGTCGACGAGGGTGTCCCAGAACCACTGTTCGCCGATGCGCCAGTCCACGAGCAGGTTCTTCACGAGGAAGCTCGCCGTGGCCAGGCGGACCCGGTTGTGCATGGCGCCGGAGCTCCAGAGCTCCCGCATGCCGGCGTCGACCAGGTCGAAGCCCGTGCGGCCCTGGTACCAGCGCTGCAGTTCGTCCTCGGAGGCCTCGCGCCACGGGAACGCGTCGAACTCCCGACGGACGTTGACGGTGGCGAGCTGTTCGCAGTGGAAGTACTCGTTCCAGTTGAACTCGCGCCAGGCGAGCTGTCGGAGGAACGCCGGTGCCTGCTGCCGCTGGTGCGGTTCGAGTCGCCCGTGCAGGCGGTGCCACACCTGGTACGGGCTGATCTCGCCCCAGCGCAGGTGCGGCGAGAGGTCGCTCGTGGCCGCCATCGCGGGTTCGTCGCGCTGCTCGTAGTCCTCGAGCGCGTTGTCGACGAAGTCCTCGAGGAGCTTCGCCGCGCCCTGCTCACCCGGGGTCCAGGCGTCGCGGAGTCCGCCGGCCCAGTCCGGGGCGGTCGGCAGCAGGGCCCAGTCGGCGAGGTCGTCGCCCGCGGCGTCCGACGGGGACGGCAGCTCGCGCGGCTTCGGGAGCGGGTGCCGGGGCTCCGGCATCGCCTGTGCCGCACGCCAGAACGGCGTGAACACCTTGTACGGCTCGCCCTGCCCGGTGCGGACCGTCCACGGTTCCCAGAGCAGCGCGGCCGCGAAGCTGTGGGCCTCGATGCCGCGGTCGGTCAGGGACGCCTTGATGCCGGCGTCGATGTCGCGCTCGACCGGCCCGTAGCGACGGTTCCAGAAGACCCCGTCCGCGCCGGTGTCCGCGACGAGCTGGTCGATGACGTCCGCAGCGGCGCCCCGACGCAGGACGAGCCGCGACCCGTGCTGACGCAGGTCGGCGTCGAGCGAGGCCAGCGAGTGGTGCAGCCACCAGCGTGCCGCGGCCCCGAGCGGGCGGATGCCGGCGCTGTCGTCATCGAGCACGTAGACGACGGTCAGGTCGCCGCCGTGCTCCATCCCCGCACGGAGGGCCGGGTTGTCCGCGAGCCGCAGGTCGTCCCGCAGCCAGACCAGTGCGCCCGTCATGCGGAGACGGTGTCGGTCGTGGCACCGCGTCGCGCCGCCGGGAGCTCCCCGGTGGCCACGCGGAGCTTCGTGCAGAGGTCGGTGAGCGTCCGGAGCTCGGCGTCGTCGAGGCCGGCGCTGAGCTGCTCGGCGATGCTGGTGGCGTGCTGGACGGCGACGGCGCGGTAGACGTCGAACCCGTGCGGCGTCAGCGCGACGATGACCCCGCGGGCGTCGGTCGGGTCCGGCTGCTTCTCGACGATGCCGCGGGTGGCGAGCCGGTCGACCAGGCGGCTGACGCTCGGCTGCGTCAGGAGGAGGTGGCCGGTGAGGTCGCGCATCCGGCAGCGGCGGCCCGGCTGCGTGGAGAGGTTGAAGCAGACGTCGTACTCGTTGAAGGAGATCTCGTCCCCGGGGAACTCGCTGTTGAGGTTCCGCATCACGGACACCTGCGCCCGGAAGAGGGCTTCCCACGCGGAGACGGCGACGGCCTTCTCACTGCGGGTGGGGTCCGGGACGACGGTCTTGTCGTGCCCGAGCGTCCTGGCGTCCAGGAGTGTCGGCTCGTCCACGAGCGCCTCGTCGTCCACGGTCGCGGTCCTCTCGGTCGGGTGGCTCACCACACTACCGACGGCATCGGACACTGGTCGGCCACGCCGCCGCCCGTCCGTCGACGGCGCGGGCGGGGGAACGCACGAGGGCCGGTCGTCCTGGGGACGACCGGCCCTCTCCCTTGCACCAAGAGTGTCCTGCAATCACATTCCACAGCCGCTGCCACAGCAAACAACGACTGCAGAACTGACTGTATAACGAAGGGGTAACGGGCGCCAGCGGCAATCCTGCTTCGTTGCCTGCGAGTTCCCTCGGAGCCGGGCGAACGAGGGGCAGGCGGCCGCGCCGGACCGCCCCGTGCTCAGAAGAGGTCGGGCGACGGGGTGGAGGCGTAGCGGACGGCGACGTCGGCGTGGCGGTCGAAGCGGTACCCGACGCCGCGGACCGTGCGCACGATCTCCTCGAACGCGCCGAGCTTGGAGCGGAGACGACGGACGTGCACGTCGATGGTCCGCTCGTTCGGGGTCTCGTCCTCACCGTCGGACCACAGGCCCTCGATGATCGCCGAGCGGTCCACCGTGCGGCCCTCGCGGAGCACGAGGAACTGCAGCAGCTCGAACTCCTTGAACGTCAGGGGAGCCGCTTCGCCGTCGAGGGTGACGCGCTTGCGGGAGATGTCGATGACGACGCCGGTCTCCTCGGGCTCGGGCTTCTCGGCCTGCTTCCGTGCGGCGACGGCCGACCGGTCCTGCAGGGCGAGTCGGACGACGTCGACGTCACGTCCACCGGAGTGCTCGGCGGCGACGGCCACGGCAGCGTAGGTCTCCGCAGTGGGGACCAGCTGCGCGGTGAGCGCCTTGAGCTGCTCGACGACCGCAGCGAGCGTGGTGCCGGCCGCGGCGGCCTTCTCCTCGTCGATCCCGACGTAGAGCGCGAAGCCACGTGCCTCGGTGCCCTCGGGCAGGGCGCGGTTCCGCTGCGGAGCGACCACGGGGCTGGTCGGGATGGTCGTGCGCTCCGGCTGGACCGCCGCGCGACGGGGCCGGATCGGCGTCACCGTGCCGAGGTCGGTCGGGGCCGGTGCTGCGGCGCGGAGGGCGGTCTGGGGCTGGGGGATGGTGAGCGACATGGCGGTTCTCCGTGCGGTGTGGCCGCGACTGCTCCCGCAGTGCGTCCGGTGTCGAATGCGTCGTCCCGGGTGGCGTCCGCCTGACGGCGGGAGGCATCGGCGACCAACGGTCCTGCTGCGGACCGGGGCTGCCCGGGGATGCGGGGAGACGACCTCGAGACGGGACGTGTCGCGTCGTCGGTGGTCGTCACCCGAGGATCACGCGCTCGCGACGGGGGTGGTGTCGCGGGGGATCCGGCTGGAACGGGTACCGGTCAGGCACACATTCGACAACGCATGACCGCCGTCGTCGGCATCATCATGCCGGTCGTCCCCACTGCCCCTGCGGAGGAGCACGCCTCGGAGAGGACGCGGGTGGACACGAGTGCAGTCATGGACACGAGTATCAGCGGTATACCAAGCCGCTGTCAACCGTCCGACCGGACGGTGCGGTCGTGTCGGACCGGCTACTCGGCCAGGCCGTACAGGCGGTCGCCGGCGTCGCCGAGACCGGGGACGATGTACCCGTTCTCGTCGAGCCGCTCGTCGAGCGCGCCGAGCACGATCGTGACGTCGCGGTCGCCGACGGCTTCCTCGACGGCCTTGAGTCCCTCGGGTGCGCCGAGGATGCACACGCACGTGACGTCCTCGGCTCCGCGGGCGAACAGGAAGTCGATCGCCGCTGCGAGGGTGCCGCCCGTGGCCAGCATCGGGTCGAGCACGAAGCACTGGCGGTTCGACAGGTCGTCGGGGAGGCGCTCCGCGTAGGTCTGCGGCTCGAGGGTCTCCTCGTTGCGCGCCATGCCGAGGAAGCCGACCTCGGCGGTCGGGACGAGCTTGACCATGCCCTCGAGCATGCCGAGGCCTGCACGGAGGATCGGCACGACGAGCGGACGCGGCTTCGCGATGGCGACGCCCATGGTCTGGGCGACCGGGGTCGAGATCGGCGTGGCCGTGACGCGGACGTTCCGGGTGGCTTCGTACGCCAGGAGCGTGACGAGCTCCTCGGTCAGCGCCCGGAAGGTGGGCGATGGCGTGGTCCGGTCGCGGAGCACCGAGAGCTTGTGCGTGATGAGCGGGTGGTCGGCGACGTGGACTCGCATAGGGTCGAGCGTAGCGTGCCCCGTGCCGACCAGCGGTCGCGGGCGTCACCGAGGAACCCCCAGGAGGACCCGTGGAGCACCCCGCCGCCCGTCCGTACGTGGCGGCGATGGAACGGGCGCTCGACGAGGCCCGGGCGTGCCTCGCCACCGGGGACGTGCCCGTCGGCGCCGTGGTGCTCGACGAACACGGTGCCGTGGTCGCGACCGGACGCAACGAACGCGAGGCGACACAGGACCCGACCGCGCACGCCGAGGTCATCGCGCTCCGGGCAGCCGCGGCCGCGACGGGGGACTGGCACCTCGACCGGCACACGCTCGTCGTCACGCTCGAGCCCTGCCCGATGTGCGCCGGTGCGGTCCTCGCGGCCCGCGTGCCCCGGGTCGTGTTCGGCGCCTGGGACCCGAAGGCCGGGGCGTCGGGCAGCGTCTACGACATCGCCCGGGACCGCCGGCTGCCGCACCGGACCGAGGTCGTGGCGGGCGTGCTGGAGGAGCAGTGCGCGGCACTCCTGGACGACTTCTTCGGCGAGCGCCGCTGACGCTGACGCCGCTGAGCGCTAGTCGGCCGCGCGGATCACGATCGCCTCGGTCGGCGGACGCGGCCCGGTGCGGAGCACGTCGGGTTCGACGTAGATGACCCGGGCGATCGGGACGGCCGCGCGGACCCGCTGCTCGACGGTGTCGATGCCCGCCGCGACGTCCCCGAGCCGTCGGTCCCCGTCGACCGCCACCTTCACGCCCACCATGAGCTCGTCCGGGCCGAGGTACAGGGTCTTGATGTGGATGATCGACTCGACCTCGGGGCCGTCGAGCACGGCCGCCTTGATCGCCGTCACGTCCGCGGCGCTGGCACCCTCGCCGACGAGCAGGCTCTTCGTCTCGATGCCGAGCACCAGGGCCACGGCGATGAGCAGCACGGCGATGAGCACGGTGCCGATCGCGTCGAACACCCCGTTGCTGGTGAGCGCGGTGAGGCCGACGCCGAAGAACGCGAAGACGAGCCCGACCAGGGCTGCGGTGTCCTCGAGCATCACGACGGGCAGCTCCGGTGCCTTCGCCCGGCGCACGTACTGCACCCACGAGAGCGAGCCCTTGTTCGGCTTCGCCTCCTTCAGTGCGGTGCGGAGCGAGAAGCCCTCGAGCCCGATCGCGATGAGGAGCACCACCATCGGCAACCACCAGTTGTCGAGCGGGTGCGGGTCGGCGAACTTCTCGATGCCCTCGTAGAGCGAGAACACACCGCCGACGGAGAACAGCACGATCGAGACGACGAAGGCGTAGACGTAGCGCTCGCGGCCGTAGCCGAACGGGTGCTCCTCGTCCGCGGCACGTCGGGCGCGTCGGCCGCCGAGCAGCAGCAGGAGCTGGTTCGCGGAGTCGGCGAGCGAGTGCACGCCCTCCGCGAGCATCGACGCGGACCCGCTGATCGCTGCGGCGATGAACTTCACGACCGCGATGCCGACGTTCGCACCGAGTGCGGCGAAGATGGCCCGGTTGCCTCCGGAAGCGCTCACTGTGACCCCTGTCTCGAACCTGCTGCTCGATCCTACGGGCAGCCTGCTCGGTAGGGTCGGGCCATGACGATCGAACTGCCCCGCACCGCCCTCCTCGGCGTCGGTTCCATGTCCGGCGCGGTCCTCGACGGCCTGCTCGCCGCCGGCCTCGCCCCGGAGACGGTGGTCCTGACGACGAAGTCCGAGGCGTCAGCGGCGGCGCACCGCGAACGCGGGCTCCACGCCCACGCGACCGACACCGACCCGGACGCGAACCGCGCCGCCGTCCGCGGGGCGGGCGTCGTGGTGCTCGGCGTGAAGCCCTTCGTGATCGGCGACCTCCTCGACGAGGTGGCCGGTGACCTCGAGCCCGGTGCCGTCGTGGTGTCCGTCGCGGTCGGTGTCACCACCGCAGCGATGGAGGCCCGCGTCCCCGACTCCGTCCGTGTCGTCCGGGCACTGCCGAACACGCCGATCGGCGTCGGCCACGGCGTCACGGGCATCAGCGGTGGCGCGTCCGCCGACGCCGTGGCCGTCGCGCTGGCATCGAGCCTCTTCGACGTCTCCGGCTCCGTGATCGAGGTCCCCGAGGACCGGCTCGACGCCCTGTCCGCCGTGTCCGGCTCCGGCCCCGCGTACGTCTTCCTGCTCATCGAGCAGTGGCAGCAGGCCGCCGAGTCGCTCGGCTTCACCCCGGAGCAGGCCGAGACGATGGTGCAGGGCACGATGCGCGGCGCGGTCGAGCTGCTCGAGCGCTCCGGTCGCGAACCCGCCGACCTCCGCCGTGCGGTCACGAGCCCGAAGGGCACCACCGAGCGCGCGGTCGCGGTCCTGCAGGACGCCGACCTCGCCGCGACGCTCCGCCGGGCCGCGGACGCGGCGATCGCACGGGCCGAGGAGCTGTCGAAGCTCTAGACGCACCCAGTCGACGGACGGGAGGCTCGTGGCGGCGCCGCCACGAGCCTCCCCCCACCGGCACGGCCTGTCTGCCGCTGGCGCGTCAGCCAGGGACCGGCGGCGTGGGCCCAGTCTGTCCTGTGGTCACTCCAGGGCCGCGAAGCGCTCCAGCGCGGTGGTGGACCCGGAGACGATGATCACGTCGTGCTCGCCGATCACGCTCTCCGGCGTGGCGGGCACGAACGGCTCTCCCGGCGGCTTGATGCCGAGGACCGTCAGGCCGAACCGCGTGCGGATGACGGTCGTGGCCAGGTCCTTCCCGCGCACCGTGCGCGGCGGGAACATCTTGACCACGGCGAAGTCGTCGTCGAACTCGATGAAGTCGAGCATCCGGCCCGACACCAGGTGCGCGGTGCGCTCGCCGGCTTCGCGCTCGGGGTAGACGACGTGGTTGGCGCCGATGCGCGACAGGATCGTGCCGTGCGAGCGGCTGATCGCCTTCGCCCAGATCTGCGGGATGCCGAGGTCGACCAGGTTCGCGGTGATGAGCACGCTCGACTCGAGGTCGCTGCCCGTGCCGACCACGGCGATCGGGAAGTCGCCCGCACCGATCTGCCGCAGGGCGTCGATGTCGGTGGCGTCCGCCTGCACGGCGTGCGTGACGCGGTCCGACCACTTCTGGACCAGGCCGGCGTCGGTGTCGACGACCAGGACCTCGCGGTCCTGTCGTTCGAGCTGGCCGGCGGTGGCGGCGCCGAAGCGGCCGAGGCCGATCACCAGCACGGGTGCGTCGTGGCTGACGGCGCCGAGCGGGTGCGGCGGGCGGGTTCGGTCAGCCAACGATCGGCCTCTCCTCGGGACGGCGGAACAGTTGCCGGCTCTGGCTGGCAGCCAGTGCTGCGGCGATGGTCACTGTACCGACACGGCCCAGGAACATCGTGGCCGCGAGCACGTACTTGCCGGATTCCGGCAGGTCGGCGGAGACGCCGGAGGACAGCCCACACGTGGCGAAGGCCGAGATGACCTCGAACAGCACGCGGTCGAGCGAATCGTGGGTGATCTGCAGCAGGACGACCGTGGCGACGGCGACGATGGTCG
The DNA here is from genome assembly GCF_026672405.1 of Curtobacterium sp. SL109. Taxonomy (NCBI): domain Bacteria; kingdom Bacillati; phylum Actinomycetota; class Actinomycetes; order Micrococcales; family Microbacteriaceae; genus Curtobacterium; species Curtobacterium sp. SL109. Next base: position 3,246,585 of record NZ_JAPPRB010000002.1, on the reverse strand, counting down.
CTCCCCACAGCACGACGGCGACCGCGACGCGGAGCACGTCGCTCGGGATCCGGCGGCCGAAGGCCTCCATGCTCTGGCGCCCACGGGCCTCGGCCACCGCCGCCAGGAAGAGCACCGCGAGGGTCGTGACCTTGATGCCGCCGGCGGTCGACGCGGAGCCGCCGCCGATGAACATGAGCATGTCCGTGACGAGCAGGCTCGACCCGTTCAGCTGGTCGAAGTCGACGAGGGAGAAGCCGCCCGAGCGGGTCATCGTCGACAGGAACAGGGCCTGGAACGCGGTGCGACCGGCGCCCTCGCGGCCGAAGGTCGCCGGGTTCGAGGCCTCGAGCGCGATGTAGACCACCGCGCCGCCGACGAGCAGGACCGCGCTGGTCGCGAGCGTGAGCTTGACGTGGATCGGCCACCGACGGGGCGTCCGGAGCTGCTTCGTCAGGGCACGGATGACCGGGAAGCCGATCGAGCCCGCGACGACGCCGATCATCAGCAGCGTCAGGAACCAGTAGTCGTGGGCGAACGGGTCGAGCCCGCTGGCGTTCGGCGCGAAGCCGGTGTTCGTGAACGCCATCGCCGCGTAGTAGAAGGAGTCGCCGACCGCCGTCCAGAACGGCATCCCGGCGAGGAGCACCGACGGCAGGAGCAGCAGCCCGAGCACGATCTCGATCGACAGGGTGCTCACCGCGACCGTGGCGAGCAGGGTGCCGACCTCGCCGAGCCGGACGGCCTGGCCCTCGGGCGCGGCGCCGTGGTGCGTACGGAGCGGGTTGGAGTCCCCGGCGGCCATGAGCTTGGCGCGCAGCCCGAGCTTCCGCGTGACGAACAGGCCGAGGATCGACGCGAAGGTCAGCACGCCGACCGCACCGATCTGCGTGCCGATGACGACGAGCGTCTTGCCGAAGACCGACCAGTGCGTCGCCATGTCGACGGTCGCGAGCCCGGTGACGCAGACGACGGACGCGGCGGTGAACAGCGCGTCCGCGAAGTGCGTCGACTCCCCGTCGGCCGCCGCGAGCGGGGTCATGAACAGCGCCGTGAAGACGAAGATCAGCGCGACGAACACCACGATCGCCAGACGGGACGGCGACGAGCGGAGCACCGTGCCGATGCGCGAGGGTCGCTTGCGACTCGGGGTCGGCAGGACCTTCGGGGGCTCCGTGCGATCGAGCATCGTATGCCTCCGAGGACATGGGCGGGACGCATCGCATGGTACATCCGCGGTCGGCCGGTTAGCCTCTCCCCATGGCCGACATCTTCAGCGTGGTCGCGGACCCGACGCGGCGGGAGCTCCTCGGGACGCTGCTCGCGGCGTACGGCTCCGACGCCACCGCGGGGGAGCTCAGCGTCGGTCAGCTCGTCGAGAAGCTCGGGGTCAGCCAGCCCACGGTCTCGAAGCACCTCCGCGTGCTCCGGGACATCGGCCTCGTCACCTCCCGGGAAGAAGGGCAGCACCGCTACTACCGGCTCGACCCGGAGCCGCTGCTGCACATCGAGGAGTGGGTCCTGCCGTTCACCGGCGCGGTCGACGCCGACGGCACGCTGGCGACCACCGCATGGACGCCCGACGGGCAGCCGGTGTCGGTGCGGCGGAACGGCGTCGCGGGCAAGGCCACGGTGGAGGTCGGCATCGAGCTCGGGCGCGTCATGGCCGAGGCGTCGCACCGCGCCACCGCGGCGTTCTCGGGCGCGCAGCAGGGGTGGGGGAAGGTCGTCGAGACCTCGCGCCGCCGCTTCACCAAACGGCCCGATCAGGACTGACCCGCGAGTCTGGACACGAGGCCGCACGCGCCCCTACAGTTGCCAGTGACCACTCAGGTCACACCAATCTCCCGCGTTCGGGTCCGAGCGTGAGCGACCGAAGGCGGACCATGGCCGGCAGTTTCGACGACGTGCGCTTCCTCACCGTCGCGGAGGTCGCCGAGATGATGCGCGTCTCGAAGATGACGGTGTACCGGATGGTCCACGCGGGGGAGCTCCCCGCGATCCGTTTCGGCCGGTCCTTCCGCGTGCCGGAGTCCGCCGTCGCCGAGGTCCTGCGCGGCGGGATCGCCGACGTCGGCTAGCGCTGACCAGCCCCGGCGAGCCGGCGCGTTCGACATCACAGTCGCGCTCCGGTAGCATCGGGCAGGTTGATTTTCCGCGGCTTCATCGGCCCGGTGTCCGTACATCACCATCAGTCCGAGCGAGGTCCACATGGGTTCTGTCATCAAGAAGCGTCGCAAGCGCATGGCGAAGAAGAAGCACCGCAAGCTCCTTCGCAAGACGCGCCACCAGCGTCGCAACAAGAAGTAAGTCGAAGGACTTGCCGCAGAAGCCCCGGTTCGCCGGGGCTTTCGCATTTCCCGGGCGGTCTACCCTGGTTCCATGCCAGCCGTGACGCTCCTCACCAAGCCCGGATGCCACCTCTGTGACGACGCCCGACCGGTCGTCGAGTCTGTCGTCGCCGCCCACCCGGGCGTGACGCTGACCGAGCGGTCGATCCTCGACGACGAGGCGCTCCGGCTCGAGTACGCGGAGGACATCCCTGTCGTGCTCATCGACGGCCGGGTGCACAGCAACTGGCGCGTCGATGCCGCTCGGCTGGCCGCGGCGCTCGAGCGGGCGGCCGCGCGGGCCTGACGCGCGCGGGCCTGCCGCGCGGGTCCGCGGCGCGGCTGCGTCGGTCTGCGCCTGCGCCTGCGCCTGCGCCTGCGCCCTTCGCCTGCGCCCGCCGTCGCCGCCGCCGCCGCCGGTTCGCCGTGCCGGCGCACAACGGAAACCGGCTCGAACCACGGACATCCGCGGTTCGAGCCGGTCTCGGTTGTGCGACGTGCGCCGGCGGTCAGCGCCGCCGCAGTGCCTACGGGGTGAGGCGCGTCGGGCCGCGGAACAGATAGGTGACCTCGCGGATGGACGGCTCGCCGAGCATGAGCATCAGCACGCGCGCCAGGCCCATGCCGAACCCACCGTGCGGCGGCACGCCGTAGCGGAAGAAGTCGAGGTACCAACCGAGCTCGGCCGGGTCGAGGCCCTTCTCCTCCGCCTGCGCGGTGAGGACGTCGACGCGGTGCTCGCGCTGCGCGCCCGTGGAGATCTCCGCACCGTTGAACAGCAGGTCGTAGCTGTTCGTGAGCGTCGGGTCGTCGGCGTGGCGCATGTGGTAGTACGGCCGGATCGAGGCGTCGTAGTCGGTGACGAAGACGAACTCGGAGCCGTGGTGCTCCTTGGCCCAGGCCGACACGCGGCGCTCGCCCTCGGGGTCGAGGTCACCGTCGGCGCGGACGACGTCGTGGCCGCTGTCGACGACGATCTGACGCGCCTCGGCCAGGGTCACGCGGGGGAACGGCGTCGACGGGACCTGCAGCTCGAAGCCGAAGACCTCCTGGATCGCGTCACCGTACTTCTCCTTGACGGCCGTGATGCCGGCGACGAGGACCTCCTCGTGCATCGCCATGACGTCCTCGTGCGACTCGATCCACGAGAACTCGGCGTCGACGCTCGTGAACTCGGTGGCGTGGCGCGAGGTGAACGAGGGGTCGGCGCGGAAGGCGTCGGCGATCTCGAACACGGCACCGAAGCCAGCGGGCTGGGCCATCTGCTTGAAGTTCTGCGGCGACTGCGCCAGGTAGGCGGTCGTCTCGAAGTACTCGAGCTGGAAGAGCTCGGCGCGCGACTCGGATGCCGACGCCATCAGCTTCGGGGTGTGGATCTCGATGTAGTCGCGCTCGACCCAGTAGGTGCGGAAGGCGTGCTCCAGCGTCGTCTGGATGCGGAAGATCAGGTTCTGCTTGCGGTTGCGCAGGTCGAGGAAGCGCCAGTCGAGGCGCTTGTCGAGCGAGGAGTCGTCCGCGATCGGCGTCTCCGGGATGGCGGCGCTGACGACGGTCAGGTCGCCGACCTTGACCTCGAGGCCACCGAGCTTCACGCGCTCGTCGTGCTTGAGCGTGCCGGTCACGTGGATGAAGGAGCCGTGCGCCAGACCGGAGATCGACTCCGTCGTGGCGAGCGCGGTCGCCGAGGCGTCGTCGCCCTCCACGGCCTCACGCGTCGCGGGGTTGACGAGCTGGACGGCGCCGGTCTCGTCGCGGAGCACGACGAACTGCACCTTCTTCTGGTCGCGGACGGTCTCGACCCATCCGGCCACGGAGACGGGACCGTCGGGGAGTGCTGCGAGGTCGCTGATGCGGGTGCGTTCGATCACGGTCGTCGAGTCTACCGGGACGGGCGCGGCGGTCCAGGTGCGCAGGATCTTGCTCCTCCACAGCGCGGCTCACGTCGGGCGTTCTCCACGGAGGCGGACGGGAGGCTCGGCTCGCCTTGGGTGCTCCGTAGCGTTCTCGACGTGGCCGGGTCGCGAGCAGGGGAGGAGGTCCTCATGACGGCGGGGACCGAGGTGCTCGCGGCCTGGCCGCCCGCGGCGGTGGCGACGGTCGTCGGCTCGCTGCTGGCGCTCGCTGGTACCGGCATCGGCGTCGTCTGGTCGACCGTCCGGTGGTGGCAGGAACGTGACCGGAACGAACGCGCGCACCGGTGGGCTCAGGTGACGTGGGCGATCGAGATGATCTGTGCCGGAGACGTGGCGCGGAGCGAGATCGGCGCCCGAGCCGTCGATGCGATGTACGAGATGCAGATACCTGGGCAGATCGACGACCCGATCGCCAGGGTCGTGGTGAAGTTCCTGGTGGAGGGAGACGATCATGTACCCGATCCGTCGGACGACGGACGAACGTCAGCAGATCCGTGAGCAGTTCAACCGAGATCTCCTCGCGCAGTTCCCACGGAAGAAGGCACTGCGCCTGATCGCTGAGTACGACCGCGTGCAGGAGCGGTGGGAGCAGCGGCGACCGCGCTGGCAGCAGTCACTGCGGACGCCCGAGGCCGGGGAGTCAGGGGAGGGCGGCGCGCAGGGTGCCGAGCGTGCCGATGAACTCCTCGGCCATGCCCGCCCGCTCGACGAGCTTCGCGTGACGGGCTCGGGCGTCCTCGAGGAAGGCGTCGAGGCGCGCTGCCCGTGCGGCCGTGTCGTCCGCGTCGGCGCCCGGCAGCCCGTCGACGATGCTGAGCAGGTCGCCCATCTCCTCGAGTGAGAACCCGAGGGGCTTCATCCGACGGATCACCAGCAGCCGCTCGAGGTCGCCGTCCGTGTAGACGCGGAAGCCGCCGGTGGTGCGGCCGCTCGGCACCAGCAGGCCGACCTCGTCGTAGTGCCGGATCGTGCGGAGCGACATGTCGGCGCGCTCGGCGAGTTCGCCGATGTGCATGGTCTGGGTCACGTCGGACATGGTGGCAGACCTCCTCGGGTGGGTGCTGGTGGGACCCTACCCTCACGTGACGGTAGAGTCGGCGGTGATGTCGACCACCATGCACGCCCCGACCGTCCTCTCGGCCCTCCGCTCGCCGCGGCTGCTCTCGCGCGAGGTCCTCGCGGGGATCGTCACCGCGCTCGCGCTCATCCCCGAGGCGATCTCGTTCTCCGTCGTCGCCGGTGTCGACCCGGCCGTCGGGCTGTTCTCCAGCGTCGTGATCGCCGTGGTGATCTCGATCGTGGGCGGTCGCCCGGCGATGGTCTCCGCCGCCGCTGGTTCGGTGGCGCTCGTGATCGCCCCGCTCGTGCGCGACCACGGCATCGACTACCTCGTCCCGACGATCGTGCTCGGCGGCCTGATGCAGCTCGTGCTCGGGTTCCTCGGGGTCGCCCGGCTGATGCGGTTCATCCCGCGCAGCGTGAACGTCGCCTTCGTGAACGCCCTGGCGATCCTGATCTTCACGGCCCAGCTGCCGAACCTGCTCGGGCCGGACGTCCCCTTCGTCGTGTGGCCGCTCACGGCCCTCGGCGTCGGCATCATCGTCGCCTTCCCCTTCCTCACCAAGGCCGTGCCGGCGCCGCTCATCGCGGTCGTCGTGATCACGCTCATCACGGTCGTCTTCAGCATCGCGGTGCCGACGGTCGGCGACGAGGGTGCGCTGCCCACGGCACTGCCCGGGTTCAACGGCATCACCGTGCCCTTCACCTTCGAGACCCTGACGACGATCGCGCCGTTCGCGTTCGGCATGGCGATCGTCGGCCTCATCGAGACGCTCCTCACCGCGCAGCTCGTCGACGCGATCACCGACACGGGGTCGAGCAAGTGGCGGGAGTCGTGGGGGCAGGGCGTCGCGAACATCGCCTCCGCGTTCTTCGGCGGGACCGGTGGCTGCGCGATGATCGGGCAGACCGTCATCAACGTGAAGACCGCCGGCGCCCGCACCCGGATCTCCACCTTCGCGGCCGGGGCCTCCGTGCTGGTCCTGACGATCGTGCTGCACGACGTCGTCGCGCAGATCCCGATGGCGGCGCTCACCGCGGTGATGCTGATGGTCTGCGTGGCGACGTTCGACTGGCACAGCATCCGCCCGCGCACGCTCGGTCGGATGCCCCTCGGCGAGACCGCCGTCATGGTGATCACCGTGCTCGTGGTCGTCGCGACGGACAACCTCGCGACCGGGGTGCTCGTGGGCGTGGTCGTCGCCGCCCTCGTGTTCGCCCGGCGGGTCGCGCACGTGGTCGAGGTCGTGCGCGAGCCCGTCGACGAGCGCACCGTCCGGTACCGGGTGCGCGGTGCGCTGTTCTTCGCGTCGTCGAACGACCTCGTGACGCGCTTCTCCTACGCGGACGACCCGGAGCGCGTCGTGATCGACATGTCCGAGGCCCACGTCTTCGACGCCAGCACGGTGGCCGCCCTCGACGGCATCGAGCAGCGGTTCGCCAAGCACGGCTCGAGCGTCGAGGTGGTCAACTTGAACACGGGGTCCATCGCCCTGCACGGCAGGCTCTCCGGGCACCTCGGCTGAACGGTCCCGAAGCCGTGGATTCGCCCTGCGGGCAGTGGGGTCGGTGGATCGACCTAGACTGGAACCCATGCCCGCGACCCGAATCCACCTCGTGCGACACGGCGAGGTACACAACCCGGACCGTGTGCTCTACGGACGGCTCCCGGGCTTCGGGCTGAGCGAGCTCGGTGCCCGCATGGCCACCGCGTCCGCGACCGCGTGGAAGACCGCCGGGGTGGACGTCCGCCGCATCGTGGCCTCACCGCTCCAGCGCACGCAGGAGTCCGCAGCTCCGTGGTCCGAGCTGTACGGGCTCGACGTCTCCCTCGACGAACGGCTCATCGAACCGACGAACCGGTACGAGGGCCAGCCTCCCGGGTTCACGAAGCGCTCGGTCCGTCGCCCGGCGGAGTGGCCCTGGATCGCGAACCCCTGGCGTCCCAGCTGGGGTGAGGCCTACGAGTCGATCGCGAACCGCATGGTCGCTGCGATCACCACCTCGTGGGAGAGCGTCGAGGACGGCGACGTCGTCCTCGTCAGCCACCAGCTCCCGATCTGGATGGTCCACCGGCGACTCGCGGGGGAGCCCCTGTGGCACGACCCGCGCAAGCGCCGCTGCGACCTGTCGAGCATCACCACCCTCGAGCGTGTGCCCGCCACGCCGAACGGTCGGTTCACCGAGGTCGGGTACGCGGACCCCGCGCTGGAACTGCGCGCGTCCGCGATCGACGAAGGAGCAGTGTGACCGTCAGCAGCATCAGGAAGCGTCTCCTCGTGGTCGGCGCGACGGCCCTCGTCTCCGCCCTCGCCCTGACCGGGTGTTCCGGCGGGGGCGACACCCTGGCGAAGCAGTACGGCAACGGCACCACGCAGAACTACATCTCCGGCGACGGTGCGGTGACCGAGGTCTCCGCCAAGGACCGCAAGGACACGGTCGACTTCTCCACCAAGGACTCCGACGGCGAGCGCGTCTCGTCGAAGGCCCTGCGCGGCAAGGTCGTGGTGCTGAACTTCTGGTACGCCAGCTGCCCGCCCTGCCGGGCCGAGGCCAAGTACCTCAGCAAGGTCCAGGCGGAGTACGCCGACAAGGACGTCCAGTTCATCGGCGTCAACGTCCGTGACCAGGCCGCCACCGCCGCCGCCTTCGAGCGCACCTTCAAGGTCGACTACCCGACGGTGCTCGACGCCGACACGGGCACCATGCAGCTCGCCCTGTCCGGCCAGATCGCACCGAACGCCGTCCCCGCGACGATCGTCCTCGACACGAAGGGCCGGGTCGCGGCTCGCGTCCTCGGCGCCGTCGACGGCACGAGCATCCTCGACACCCTGGTCAGCGACGAGCTCAAGGCGTCCTGACCCCATGAGCGGCAACCCCTTCTCCGACGCGATCCTCAGCGGGCAGATGCTCGTCGCCCTCCCGGTGGCGCTGCTGGCGGGGCTCGTGTCGTTCCTGTCGCCGTGCGTCCTGCCGCTCGTCCCCGGGTACCTCGGGTACGTCAGCGGCATCGCCGACGCCGGTCGTCGGGGTCGCGGGCGCGTCGTCCTCGGGGTGCTGCTCTTCGTCCTCGGCTTCACCGTGGTGTTCGTGGCCTACACGACCGTCTTCGGCGCGCTCGGCTTCTGGCTGGTGCGCTGGCGCGACGTCATCACGCAGGTCCTCGGCGTCGTGGTGATCCTGATGGGGCTGGTGTTCATCGGCCGGTTCACCTTCCTGCAGCGTTCGCTGAAGCCCTCGTGGACCCCGGCGACCGGGCTCGTCGGCGCCCCGCTGCTGGGCATCGTGTTCGGCCTCGGCTGGACCCCCTGCCTCGGCCCGACGCTCGCCGCCATCAACCTGCTCAGCGTGCAGTCCGGCAGCGCCTGGCAGGGCATGTGGCTCGGCGTCGCCTACTGCCTCGGGCTCGGCATCCCGTTCCTGCTCGTCGCCCTCGGCGCCGGGTGGGCGGCCGGAGCGATCCGCGCCGTGAAGCGCCACATGCGCACCGTCAACATCATCGGAGGATCCATCCTGATCGTCATCGGCCTGCTCATGGTCACCGGCATCTGGTCGGCCGTCATGTCGAGCGCCGGGGCGGTGATCCAGAGCTTTGTCCCCGCGGTCTGACCCCACGAACGAGACCCCCGACGAGTCCGGCGCCGACGTCGCCTCCGACCCGCAGCGGCCGTCCGACCACGTCGACGGCACCGCACAGGCGCCCTCCGACGGCGTCAACCAGCCGAAGCTCGGCGTGCTCGGCTACGTCCGGTACTTCTGGCGCCAGCTCACGAGCATGCGCACGGCGCTGTTCCTGCTGATGATGCTCGCCCTCGCGGCGATCCCGGGCTCGCTCGTGCCACAGCGCACCGCGGACCCGAACGGCGTCGTGCAGTACAAGGCCGACCACACCACGCTCTACCCGATCCTCGACAAGCTCCAGGTCTTCGACACCTACACGTCCGTGTGGTTCTCGGCGATCTACCTGCTGCTCTTCGTCTCCCTCATCGGCTGCATCATCCCCCGCACGCGGCACCACTGGCAGGCGCTCCGCACCCGCCCGCCGAGGACCCCGGCGCGACTGACGCGGCTCGCCGGCTTCCGCAGCGCGGCCGTGCAGCGCGACACCCTGACGGACGGCGGCGACACGACGGACGCGGCCACGAGCCTCCCGTCCGTCGACCACGCGATCTCGCGCGCCGCCGCCGTCCTGAAGCGGTCCGGGTACCGGGTCGAGCGCTTCGGCGACTCGGTGAGCGCGGAGCGCGGGTACCTCCGCGAGACCGGCAACCTGGTGTTCCACGCGGCACTGGTGGGCGTCCTGGTGGCCGTCGGCATCGGCGGCGGGTTCGGGTACACGGGACAGCGCCTGCTGGTGGAGGGCCAGACGTTCTCCAACGTCCTCGGGTCCTACGACTCGTTCAACCCGGGGCGCTGGTTCCAGCAGACCGACCTCAAGGGCTACAACCTGACGCTCGACAAGTTCGTCACGAAGTACGAGGAGCGGAACCTCAACGCCCTCGGGCAGGCGCTGGACTACTCGGCGACCGTGACCAGCCGCGAGAAGGGCGGCGACGCGTCCACCGAGCGACTCGGCGTGAACGACCCGCTGTCGATCGGCGGCACCAACGTCTACCTGCTCGGCAACGGCTACGCCATGCAGGTCACCGTGCGGGACGGCGACGGCAACGTCGCACTCAAGGACGTCGTGCCGTTCCTGCCCGCTGACGCCAACTACACCTCCACCGGCGTCATCAAGGTGCCGGACGCGTCCCCGACGCAGCTCGGCATGGTCGGCTTCTTCTACCCGACGGCCGTCAAGCAGTCCACCGGGGCGTTCTCGTCGTCCTACCCCGACACCGAGAACCCGGTGCTGAGCCTGCAGGTCTACACGGGTGACCTCGGGCTCGACGACGGCGTGCCGCGCAGCGTCTACCAGCTCTCCACCAAGGGGCTGACGCAGATCGCCGGCACCAAGGCCGCGTCCCCGAGCGTCCAGCTGAAGCCGGGACAGACCAAGACGCTCCCGGACGGCGCCGGGTCCATCACGTTCGACGGCGTCAAGCGGTACGTGTCGCTCGACGTCCACCACGACCCCTCGCAGCTGTGGGTCGGCGGGTTCGCGATCCTCAGCGTCCTCGGGCTGCTGACCTCGCTGTTCGTCCCGCGCCGACGCGTGTGGGTCAAGGCGGTGCCCCGGACCGGTTCCGACCAGGGCGAGTACGACCTCGAGTACGCGGGCCTGGCCCGCGGCGAGGACCCCAACCTCGAGCGCGCCGTCGCCGAGATCGCCAACCGACACTTGTCGGACCTCGGAGTTAGGATGCCCTCGTGAATGACATGACTGCGAACCTCGCGACCTACTCGGTCGTCCTCACGTACTCGGCGATGGCCGTCTACGTGATCGCGTTCATCTCGTTCGCGCTGGACATGGCCAAACGCTCCGGTGACGTCCGCGTCGCCGAGGGCGCCGACCGCGGCGCGGACGTCGCTGCGACCGCGTCGAAGCGGCAGGCCAAGACCGTCGCTACCGTGCAGGGCGGCACCGTCGTGCTCGAGCGCGTCGAAGCCCCCGTCAAGTCCGGCTCCGGGCGTGGCGGCGGCTCGCGGTTCGAACGCGTCGGCATGGCGATGACGATCCTCGCGCTCGTGCTGCACGTCGGCGCGGTCGTCCTCCGGGGCATCGCGGCTGACCGCGTGCCGTGGGGCAACATGTTCGAGTTCTCCCTCACGGGCACGGCGCTGATCATCGCGATCTTCCTGCTCGTGCAGCTCTGGCAGAACCTGAAGTTCCTCGGCGTCTTCATCACCGGCCTGACGATCATCCTGCTCGGCATCGCGACGGTGAACTACTACGTCCCCGTCGTCCCGCTGCAGCCTGCGCTGCAGTCGTACTGGCTCGTCCTGCACGTGTTCGTCGCCATCTCCGGCACCGGGTTCTTCGCGCTGGGCGCGGGTCTCGCGGTGTCGCAGCTCGTGCAGACCTACCGGCTCGGGCACAGCGGTGCGGCCAAGAAGCTCCGGTTCATGGAGACCCTGCCCGACGCCGACCGGCTCGAGGTCCTGACCTACCGCGTCCTGCTCGTCGGCTTCGTGCTGTGGACCTTCACCCTCATCGCCGGTGCCATCTGGGCCGAGCGTGCCTGGGGTCGCTACTGGGGCTGGGACACCAAGGAAGTCTGGACGTTCATCATCTGGGTCATCTACGCGGGCTACATCCACGCCCGTGCGACCCGGGGCTGGCGCGGAGCGCGGTCGTCGTGGCTGGCGCTCATCGGCTTCGGCGCCGTCATGTTCAACTTCTCGGTCGTCAACGTGTTCTTCAAGGGGCTGCACAGCTACTCCGGTCTGTGAGTCGTCGCTGACGCGTCCTCCCAGGAGGCCCGGTGCAGGTCCGCCTCGCACCGGGCCTCCGGTGCGTCCGGGTCCGGTCTGTGGTGCGGCGTCCGGGGCCGGCGCGGCGTTCGGGGCCGGGGCGGCATCCGGGGCCGGCGCGGCGTTCGGGCCGGCGCAGCATCGGGGGCCAGCGCGGCGTTCGGGCCGGCGCGGCATCCGGGGCTTGTCAAGTGGTCGCAACACCCCGCAGGACGTGCGCCCAGCGGCCACAGGTCGTCGTCGGCGCCCGCGCCGACCGACGAGACCTGACCGCTCGACGGACGTGAGCGGGGTGTCGCGACCGGTCGCGGCGCCCCGCGGCGGCGCGCGGTGCGCGGCGCGGCGTTCGGGGAAGGCGCGGCGACTGGGGCGGGGGCGGCGTCCGGGGCTTGTCGAGTGGTCGCAACACCCCGCAGGACGTGCGCCCAGCGGTCACAGGACGTCGTCGGCGCCCGCGCCGGCCGACGAGACCTGACCATTCGACGGACGTGAGCGGGGTGTCGCGACCGGTCGCGGCGGCCGCGGGCGCGCGGCGCGCGGCGCAGGACGCTGCGAGCAGCGCGTGTCACCGTTCGCTGAGATCGCACTTCGTGTCGCCTTCGGGCCGCCGGAGGCGACACGAAGTGTGATCTCACCGGGGACTGCGCGGGTGCGGGCCGGGCGCGGCGCGGCGCGGCGCGGTGCGCGGTGCGCGGTGCGCGGCCACGCTACGCGCCGGCGAGGAGCGCGTGCACGCGCTCCAGCCGCGCCCGCCACCACGCTGCCCGCTCGGGCGCGGCACGGAAGCGCGCCACGAGCTCCGGCGACACGTCGACGCGGCGGACGGGGATCCTCCCGGCTGTGGGCAGGAGCGGCGCCGAGGTGACGTCCCCCTCGAACATGACGGCCGTCCCGAGGCCCGCGGCGTAGCCCGGGGACATCGCCGACGCCGCGAGGAACGCCCCCATCCCGAGCCCGACGGACGTGTCCAGCGCGCTGGACACCACGCAGGGGAGCCCGGCCTCGGCGATGACGGCCTGCGCCGCGGTGATCCCGCCGAGGGGCTGCGCCTTGACGACGAGGACGTCCGCGGCGCCGGCCCGGGCGACGGCGAGCGGGTCCGAGGCCTTGCGGACGCTCTCGTCCGCAGCGATCCGCACCCCGAGGCCGTCGATCCGGCGTCGCAGTTCCGCGAGTTCGGGGACCGTGCGGCACGGCTGCTCGGCGTACTGCAGGTCGAAGGGCGCCAGGCGTTCCAGCGCGACGACGGCCTCGTCCACGCTCCACAGCCCGTTCGCGTCGATGCGCACGGCGGCGTCCGGCCCCATCACCCGCCGGACCTCGGCGACACGGGCGACGTCGTCCTCGACCGTGGTGCCGGGTTCGGCCACCTTGACCTTCGCTGTCGTGCAGCCGGGGTACCGCCCGAGCAGGTCGGCGACGGCCGACGATGCGATCGCCGGCACCGTGGCGTTGACCGGCACGGAGTCAGCGGCGGGTTCGTGGTCCGTCCAGCCGAAGTCGATCGCGGCACGCAGCCAGGCGGCGGACTCCTGGTCGTCGTACTCGACGAAGGGGGAGAACTCGGTCCAGCCCGCCGGGCCGCGGAGGACGAGGGCCTCGCGGACGGTGATCCCGCGGAACCGGACGCGCATCGGGAGGGCGACCACGTGCGCGTCGGCGAGCAGGTCGGTGAGGGCGGGGAGTGACGGGACCACGTCCCCATCCTCCCAGCGTCGGTCCGTCCCCGTGCCGTCCGGACGCCGTCCCTCGGCCCTCGACTGCTGCCCAGCGGACCTCACGGTTCCTCGGAGGGGACCGCCAGCGCAGGGCATTAGCATGCATCGGTCGGCCGAGGTCGACCCGCGGCCATGACGACAGAAGGAGGCTCCGTGACGCCAGATCCGCACCAGCGGTCGTCACGAAGCCCGTCGTCGTCCCGAGCAGCGAACGCCCCAGCAGCCACGTCGCCAGCCGCGAAGGCGCGTGCCGCACGAGCCTCGTCGGCACGAACCACGTCCTCGTCGGGGACCGACGACTTCGCTCGGCTGATGCGGAACAACACCGTCGACGTGCGCCAGCAGCAGGGATCGGCCCGGCGGCAGCGCAAGAGCCCCCTCGCCGGCAAGCTGGCGCTCGGGCTCGCCGTCGTCTCCGCGGCCGTCGACGCCAGTGCCTTCGCGGTGTACATGGGCGGCGACACCACCTTCGCGTTCGGCATCTGCTTCGTCGTCGTGTTCCTGACCCTGATCGCGGCCATCCTCGGGTTCATCGCGGCCGTCGGGGGACTCGGCCGCTGGTACGGCGCCATCGGTGTCGTCCTGGCGTTCTTCGCCAACCCGGTGATCCTCATCGTGCTCGTCGTCATGGTGGCCCCGGAGCTCCTGACCGACATGAGCGCGTAGTCCGAGCGGCAGTACCGTGGGAGCATGCCCGCTCCCGTCTCCGACCTGTTCGACCCCGACGTCTGGACCGAGGCCCCCGTGGCCGCCTCCTTCACGGACATCACCTACCACAAGCACGTCGACCACGGCATCGTCCGAGTGGCCTTCGACCGGCCCGAAGTCCGCAATGCCTTCCGTCCGCGCACGGTCGACGAGCTCTACCGGGCACTGGACGACGCCCGGCAGGACCCCCGCGTCGGCGTCGTCCTGCTCACGGGCAACGGCCCGAGCCCGAAGGACGGCGGCTGGGCGTTCTGCTCCGGCGGCGACCAGCGCATCCGGGGTCGGAGCGGCTACCAGTACGTCGGCGACGAGGGTGCACCGCCGGAGGGTGTCGACCCCGCCGCCGCGCAGGCCTCGATGGGCCGCCTGCACATCCTCGAGGTCCAGCGCCTCATCCGGATGATGCCGAAGGTCGTCGTCGCCGTGGTGCCGGGCTGGGCAGCCGGCGGCGGGCACTCCCTGCACGCGATCTGCGACCTCACGATCGCGAGCGCCGAGCACGGGAAGTTCAAGCAGACCGACGCCGACGTGGGCTCGTTCGACGGCGGGTACGGCAGCGCCTACTACGCCAAGCAGATCGGCCAGAAGCTCGCACGGGAGGTCTTCTTCCTCGCCGAGGAGTACTCCGCGCAGCGCGCCTACGAGATGGGTGCGGTGAACAAGGTGGTCCCGCACGAGGACCTCGAGCGCGAGGCGATCCGCTGGGGCCAGACCATCCTCGGCAAGTCCCCGACCGCGATCCGGATGCTGAAGTACGCCTTCAACGCGGTCGACGACGGGCTGGTCGGCCAGCAGGTCTTCGCCGGCGAGGCCACCCGCCTGGCGTACGGCACGGACGAAGCCGTCGAGGGCCGCGACTCCTTCCTCGAGAAGCGCGCCCCCGAGTGGACGTCCTTCCCCTGGCACTACTGATGACCCGTCCACTGGTCGCGCTGGACGCGTCCGACCCGCTGGCCGTGCTGCGCGGCCTGGAGGCGGCACTCGCCGGCGGCCCCGCACTGCTGCCGGTCGACCAGGACGCCCCGGCGCTGCCGACGCCGCCACCGGCCGAGGTGCAGCAGCGGGTCGCCCTCGTCGTCACCACGAGCGGGTCCACCGGCACCGGCAAGCGGGTGGCGCTGTCGTCGGAGGCGCTCCTCGCCGGGGCCGCCGCCGCCGACGCGGCACTCGGCGGACCGGGCGGGTGGGTGCTCGCGCTGCCGACGCACTACATCGCGGGCCTCAACGTCCTGACGCGGTCGGTCACCGCGGGCACCGCCCCCAGCGTCGTCGCGCCGGGGCACTTCACGGCGGCGGCGTTCGCGGACGCGGCCGAGCGGCTCGTCACGGGGCCCGCGGCGCCGCGACGGTACACCTCGCTCGTCCCCGTGCAGCTCGCCCGCGTGCTCGACGACGAGCGCGCTTCGACCGCACTCGCCGGCTTCGACGCGGTCCTCGTCGGCGGGCAGTCGACCCCGGCGCCGCTCCGGGCCCGGGCGGTCGCCGCAGGCGTCCGGGTCGTCACCACGTACGGCGCCAGCGAGACGAGTGGCGGCTGCGTCTACGACGGCGTGCCGTTCGGGACCGTCCGGACCGAGCTGGTCGACGGCGAACTCCAGCTCGCCGGCCCGATGCTCGCCGAGGGGTACCTCGGCGACGACGACCGGACCGCGTCGACCTTCGTCGTGCGCGACGGCCTGCGGTGGTACCGCACGGGCGACGCCGCCGAGGTCGAGGACGGCCGCGTCCGGGTGCTCGGGCGGCTCGACGACGTCGTGATCTCCGGCGGGGAGAAGGTCCCCCTCGGGGCCGTCGAACGGCTCGTCCGCGAGCTCCCGGGCCAGGAGGGCGCCGTGGTGACACGGCGGTCGTCGGGGGAGTGGGGTGAGGTCCCCGTCGTCGTGACGGCCGAGCCCCTCGACCTCGAACAGGTCCGGGACCACGTCGGAGCCGCCCTCGGTCGAGCCGCACGTCCGGCGGCCGTGGTCCTCGTGGACACCGTGCCGATGCTCGCGTCCGGCAAACCCGACCGTCGGGCCGTCCGCGCCGTCGCCGATCCGGACGCCTGACGCCGGTACGCTTGACGGTCGTGGCACGAGCGAAGAACACGACCCAGAAGAAGGGCCGCTCCGGCAACCCGGCGAAGGCCGCGGGACCGGCACGGACGAAGCGACGCGCGACCGCGAGCGACTGGATCGGCGGCGCCCGCCTCCGCACCCTGACGCTCGGTGTCGTCCCGGTCGTCCTCGGTACCGCCGTCGGCTTCGTGGACAGCGGCACGACCGGGGACTTCGGCGCCTACCTGCAGCAGGACGGCCACCTCGCGCTGGCGATCCTGGCGCTGCTCGTCGCGCTGTTCCTGCAGATCGGCGTGAACTACAGCAACGACTACTCGGACGGCGTCCGTGGCACCGACGAGTTCCGCGTCGGACCCGCACGCCTCACGGGGGCAGGTCTCGCCGCCCCGCGGACGGTCCTCACCGTCGCGCTGACGTTCTTCGGGCTCGCCGCGGTCGCCGGGATCGTCATCGTCGTGCTCACGCAGCTCTGGTGGCTGCTGCTCGTCGGCGCGGCCGCCATCGTCGCCGCGTGGTTCTACACGGGTGGCAAGAAGCCGTACGGGTACAACGCCCTCGGCGAGGTCTTCGTGTTCGTCTTCTTCGGTCTGGTCGCGGTGCTCGGCACGCAGTACGTGCAGATCCGCGAGGTCACCGGGAGCGGCTGGGTGGCTGCCGTGGCGGCGGGCTTCTTCGCCTGCGCCGTGCTCATGGTGAACAACATCCGCGACATCGACGAGGACCGGCTCGCGGGGAAGCGGACCCTGGCCGTCCTGCTCGGTCGCCCGGTCGCCCGCACGCTGTACGGGGTCTTCCTGATGCTGCCCTACGTCGCGCTGCTCTGGTTCGTGCTGCTGTACTTCCGGTCCGGCTTCACGTACTTCACGCTGCTGCTCGCCCTGCCGGCCCTGGTGATCGGCGTCACGTCCCGGAAGCCGCGCGAGCTCATCACCGCGCTGCAGCTGTCGTCGTTCTCAGCACTGGCGTACGGCGTGGTCCTCGCGGTCACGCTGGCCGTCCAGCCGTAGCGACCGCAGCCAGCGCAGCGGCGGAGCAGCCGGTCCCGGCGCTCAGTCGGCCGTCGGGTGCTCCCGGCGCTCCGCGTGGCGTTCGGCGTCCGACACGGGCCGCACGGCGGGGGCGTCGGTGTCCTCGGCGTCGACGAAGTCGTCCTCGAAGTCCGAGTCCGCGTCGTGGTCCGGTCGCACCCGCCGGGTGGCCAGGCTCGTGGTCACCCGGTCGCGGAGCCGGGGCAGCGCGATGTAGGACACGAGCAGCCCGATGAGGGCCGCGCCGATGGTCGCCCAGTACCAGGGCAGCCCCACCACGAACAGGACGACGAGCGCCGCCGCGAAGATGCCGAGCCGGGCGAGGGTGTACACGAGCCACGCTTTCACGCGGCAAGTCTACGGACGCGTGACCATGAGTCGGGTCACAGAATCCCGACCTAGACTCCCCGCATGGTCCGTCTCTGGCTCGTCGTCGTCGTCGCCGCCGTGGCGTTCACGGTCTACGCGGTCATCGACTGCGCGACCATGCCACGGCCGCGGATCCGGTCACTGGGACGCGGACTCTGGATCGTGCTGATCGTCATCCTGCCGGTCCTCGGCGCGGTCCTCTGGTTCCTGCTCGGTCGTGCGCCCGCCGCCCCCGAGCGTGTGTCCCGGTACCGTGGTCCCGAAGACGACCCGGACTTCCTCGGCGAGCAGGCTCCCGAGCGGCCCCGCACGGACAAGGACCAGGACGACGTCACCCTCCGAGATCTCGAAGACCAGTTCCACGACACCGACGACGACGGCCGCACCGATCGCTGACGGACCCGGGCCCACAGCGGGCTCGGCGTCGGGCAGTCCGGCCTCGGACTTCGCTCTGGCGATGCTGCAGGAGTTCGCATCCGCCGGGGTCACCGACGTCGTGGTCAGCCCCGGTTCCCGGTCGCAGGCGCTCGCCCTCGCCGCGGTCGCCCTCGAGCGCGCCGGCGGCATCACCGTGCACGTGCGGCTCGACGAGCGGACGGCCGGGTTCTTCGCGCTCGGGCTCGCCGTCGAGAGCGGACGGCCCGCGGCGATCGTGACGACCTCGGGCACCGCGGTCGCGAACCTGCACCCCGCCGTCCTCGAGGCCCACCACTCCGGCGTGCCGATGATCGTCCTGTCTGCCGACCGCCCCGGGGAGCTCCGCGGCATCGGGAGCAACCAGACCACCGTGCAGCCGGGGATCTTCGCGTCGGCGGTCGCCTTCGTCCGCGAGGTCGAGGCCCCCACCGCGCACGGCGTCGAGGCCTCCACCCGGCAGACCCTCCGTGAACTCGTCCGCCAGACCGTCGCCGCCGCCGCCGGACACACCGGGCAGCCGGGTCCGGCGCAGCTCGACGTCGCCTTCCGCGAGCCGCTCTCGGCCACGCTGACCGACGTCGAGGGCGTACCCGACGACGCGATCGACCTCGACTTCGCCCGCCGCCGTGTGCACACCGGGCTGCCCGTCGCGGAGCTCACGCCGGACGACGACCCCGCCACCGTGGTGATCGCCGGGCACGACGCCGGCGAGGACGCCGAACGGATCGCGTGGGAGCTCGGTGCGCCGCTGCTGGCCGAGGTGTCGAGCGGGGCGCGCTTCGGGCGGAACCTCGTCGTCGCCTACCGCGAGCTCCTCCGCGACCCGGAGTTCGGCGGTCGCGTCCGCCGCGCCGTCGTGCTCGGCCACCCCACGCTCTCCCGGGAGGTCCCCGCGCTCCTGCAGCGCGCCGACGTCGAGGTGGTGACGGTCCGCGGGGCGGGAGCCGACCCGTTCGACCCGAGCCGGGCCTCCCGGCTGGTCGCCGACGTCCGCGTGACCGGCCGGACCGCGCCGTCGCACCGCGCGTGGGTCGGCCGCTGGGTCGCCGCCAGCCGCAGCGCGCTCGGCGACGGCGACGCCGGCCCCGACCTCGGCGCCAAGCGGTCCGAGGACCGCGCCGAGCGCAACCGGTTCCTCAAGGACGAGGTCGCGCTGCGCCGTCGGCCCGTCGACCGTGCCATGCTCGCCGAGGCGGTGTGGGGCGTCACCTGGCCGCACGACCGGCTCGTGCTCGGCGCATCGCAGATCATCCGGGTCGCCGACGCCCACGTGCTGGGCAAGAAGATCCGCGTGCACGCGAACCGTGGGCTCGCCGGCATCGACGGCACCGTCTCGACCGCGCTCGGCATCGCCGCGGCGCTCGAGCGGACCTCGGCGGCGGTCGGCACCACCCGCGTCCTGCTCGGTGACCTCACCCTGCTGCACGACGTCGGTGCCTTCGTCACCGGCACGCACGAGCCCACCCACCGCGTCCAGGTCATCGTCGGCAACGACGACGGCGGGGCGATCTTCCGCGGGCTCGAGGTCGCCGAGACAACCCCGCCCGAGGACATGGCCCGCATGATGACCACGCCGCAGCACGTCGACGTCGAGCGTGTCGTGACCGGGCTCGGGTGGGAGTACCGCCGGGCCGCGACCTGGGGCGACCTCGAGCGCGTCCTGACCGACCCCGCCGAGCGCGTGGTCATCGAGGTGCCGCTGGCCGACTGAGCCGCGCGGGGGACCGCGCACGGTGCGAGGCGGCGGACACCCCTGCGGACGGGAGGCTCGGTGCCGGTCCGGAACCGAGCCTCCCGTCCGGTGGTCCGCGAGTCCGCGCGTGGTGCGAGGGTGCCCACTCCGTGCGCGCCTGTCGGCCCGCACGGGGTGACCGAGCTCGCACCAGCCGGGGAACCGGGCACGGTGCGAGGCGGCTGGCGCGCCCCGCCGCTACGCGAGCGCGTCGCGGATGGGGCGGAACTTCAGTGCCGTCTCGGCGACCTCGCGTGCCGGGTCGGACCCGGCGACGATGCCGGCGCCCGCCCACGCGGTGACGGTGCCGTCCTCGTCGATCTGGGCACTGCGGAGCGCGAGCATCCACTCGCCGTCCCCGGACGCGCCGAACCAGCCGACCGGCCCGGCGTAGCGACCGCGGTCGCCGCCCTCCAGCTCGGCGACGAGGCGGACCGCGACGTCCGTGGGGGTCCCGGCGACGGCAGCGGTCGGGTGCAGGGCGTCCGCGACGTCGAGCGAGGTGGTGCCCACCGGCAGCGTCGCCTGGACGTCGCTCGCCAGGTGCCAGAGGTTCGGCAGCTGCAGGCGGAACGGCTCGGGGTCGACGCGGAGGTCGGTGGCGAGGGGGCGCAGCGCGTCGACGAGGCTCGCGATGGCGAAGGTGTGTTCCTGGACGTCCTTCGCGCTCCCGGCCAGGGCCTCGGCCGCCGCCCGGTCGGACACCGGGTCGCTGCCCCGTGCCGCGCTGCCGGCGAGCACCCGTGCGGTGAGCCGGGTGCCGTCGGTGCGGGCGAGCGTCTCCGGGGTCGCCCCGACGAGCCCGTCGACGGCGAACGTCACGCACTGCGGGTAGGTCGCGGCGAGGTCGAGCAGGAGTGCGCGGCGGTCGGCCCCGGTGGGCAGCGTCCCGACGAGGTCACGGGCCAGGACGACCTTGCGGGCGTCGCCGGCGGTGATGCGGCGGACGGCCTCGGCGACCGAGGCAGCGTAGGCCTCCTCGTCGATGCGACCGGGACCGAGTGCGACGGAGAGGTGCCCGCCGACCTGGGGGACGGGGACGGACGTCCGGGTGAAGGCGAGGGGCTCCGGGTCGAGGGTGGTGTCGACCGCGGTCAGCCAGGCCTTCCCGCGGCGGCGACCGACGACGACCCGCGGGACGATGAGCACGCTCGTGGCCGCGGAGTCGTCGGCGAACGCGAACGAGCCGAACGCGACGAGTCCGGAGCCGCGGAGCTGCACGGGGTCGTCCACCTGCGCGGTCGCGACGATGGAGCGCCACACGCGTGCGGCGTCGCGCATCCGGTCGGGACCGGAGAACTCGTACCGGACGGCCTCGCCGATGCCGACGATGCCGTCGCCGTTGCGCACGAACGCCAGCGGCTGGTCGGGGAGCGTGTGGCGGAGCACGGCGCCCGGGTCGTCGAGGATCCGGGTCGAGACCGTGAGCGGCGGGGCCGCCGTGGCGGATCGGGACACGCTCTGATCGTACGCGCCGGGCAGGCCCTGGACCGACTCGCCGCACGTCCCGGGAACGCACGGCACGGCCCTCTAGGATTGGACCGTGAGCAGAGCGGACATGCAGAAGCGGCCGGACGAGGTGGCGGCCATGTTCGACGACGTCGCGGAGAAGTACGACCTGACGAACGACATCCTCTCCGCCGGCAACGCCCCGCTGTGGCGGGTCGCAACCGTACGCGCCGTCGACCCCCAGCCGGGCGAGCGCGTCCTCGACATCGCCGCGGGCACCGGGACGAGCGCCGCGGTGCTCGCCAAGAAGGGTGCCGAGGTCACCGCACTCGACCTCTCCGCGGGCATGATCGCCGTCGGCCGGCAGCGTCACCCCGAGATCACCTTCGTCGAGGGCGACGCCGAGCACCTGCCCTTCGAGGACGACACCTTCGACGCCGTCACGATCTCCTTCGGGCTACGCAACGTGAACGACCCGATGCAGGCCCTCGGCGAGATGCTCCGGGTGCTCAAGCCCGGTGGCCGCGTCGTCATCTGCGAGTTCTCCACGCCCCCGCTCGCCGCCCTGCGGTTCGGGTACTTCTCGTACCTCAAGCGCGTCCTCCCGGGGATCGCCCGCGTCTCGAGCAGCAACCCCGCCGCCTACCGCTACCTCGCCGAGTCGATCGAGGCCTGGCCCGAGCAGCAGGTGCTCAGCCAGTGGCTGCGTGGCGTCGGCTTCACGATGGTCGCCCACCGCAACCTGACCGCGGGCATCGTCGCGCTGCACCGCGGCCGCAAGCCCGTGGCCGGCACCGTCCGTGAGTCCGCAGCACGCCGGGCCAAGGCGCGTCGCGACCACCACGCCACCGGCGAGCAGCCGACGGTCGAGCAGTCCGCTGACCGGCCCGGTGCCGAGTCGACCGACAGCTGACCGGTCCTTCCCCCCGCACACGGACTTCCCCCGAACACGGAGCACCACTTGAACCCGAGCGTCCCGGTCGCACGCCGCGCACCGAGTCTCCGAGCGTCGCTCGGCATCGGCGAGCGGTTGTTCGCCAGCCCCGCTGAGCGCCGGTTCATCAGCGCCGTGGACGACGGACTCGAGCTCGTCGAGCAGGGGCTCGAGGACGCCATGCGCTCCGCCGACACTCTGGCCGACACGACGAGCCGGTACCTGCTCTCCGCGGGCGGCAAGCGGATCCGCCCGACCCTCACCCTGCTCATCGCGCAGCTCGGCAACGGCGTGACCGACCACGTGGTCAAGGCCGCGGTGAGCGTCGAGACGACGCACCTGGCGTCGCTCTACCACGACGACGTCATGGATGAAGCGCCTGTGCGCCGCGGGGTCCCCGCCGCGCACGTGACGTACGGCAACAACGTCGCGATCCTCACCGGGGACCTGCTCTTCGCGCGCGCCAGCCTCATCACCGCCGACCTCGGGCCCGAGGGCATCCGGATGCAGGCCGAGACCTTCCAGCGCCTCTGCATGGGGCAGCTGCACGAGACGACGGGCCCGCAGCCCGAGGACGACCCCGTCGAGCACTACATCCAGGTGCTCAGCGACAAGACCGGCTCCCTCATCGCGACCGCGGCCCGCGCCGGGGTGCTCTTCTCCGGGGCCGACCGCGCGTACCTCGACGCCGTCGGCACCTTCGGCGAGAAGGTCGGCGTCGCCTTCCAGCTCGTCGACGACGTCATCGACCTCGCCCCGGCGAAGGACAAGACCGGCAAGATCGCCGGCAACGACCTGCGCGCGGGCGTCGACACCCTGCCGCTGCTCCAGCTGCGTCGTCGTGCGGCGACCGAACCCGGCGCAGCAGCACTGGTGGAGCGCATCGAGCGGGACGTCACCGGCGCTCCCGACGACGCCGTCACCACCGACGCCTACCTCTCCGCCGTCGCCGCCCTGCGGGACCACGAGGCCACCGCGGCGACCCGCGCGCTCGCGGCGCAGTGGGCCGGCGAAGCCGTGGTCGCCCTCGAACCCCTGCCCGACGGCGTGGTCAAGCGCGCCCTCACCCGCTTCGCGGAGTCCGTGGTGGACCGCAGCCGCTGACGTCGGCACCATCGCCACACGGACGACGGCGCCGCCGTCCGTCCCCGGAGCACACCGCTCGAACGAACTGGAGACCCACGTGCCCACCCTCCGCCTCGCCATCGTCGGCGCCGGTCCCGCCGGCATCTACGCCGCGGACATCCTCCTGCGGGAAGCACACGCGTACGACGTGTCGATCGACCTCTTCGAGCAGCTCCCGGCGCCGTACGGTCTGGTCCGCTACGGCGTCGCCCCGGACCACCCCCGCATCAAGGGCATCATCAACGCGCTCCGCGACGTGCTCGACAGCGGGCACATCCGCATCTTCGGCAACGTCGAGTACGGCAAGGACATCACCCTCGACGACCTCAAGAAGCACTACAACGCGGTCGTCTTCTCGACCGGTGCGGTGAAGGACGCCGACCTCGACGTGCCGGGCATCGAACTCGAGGGCTCCTACGGCGCCGCGGAGTTCGTCAGCTGGTTCGACGGGCACCCCGACGTGCCGCGCACGTGGCCGCTCACCGCCGAGAGCGTCGCGGTCATCGGCAACGGCAACGTGGCACTCGACGTCTCCCGCATCCTCGCGAAGCACGCCGACGACCTGCTGCCGACCGAGGTGCCGGACAACGTCTACCAGGGGCTCAAGGCCTCGCCGGTCACCGACGTCCACGTCTTCGGCCGTCGTGGCCCGGCGCAGGTGAAGTTCACCCCGCTCGAACTCCGCGAGCTCGGCGAGGTCCCCGACGTCGACGTCGTCGTGTACGACGAGGACTTCGACCACGACGAGGCGTCGCTCACGGCGATCCAGACGAACAAGCAGGTCATGGTCATCGACCGTGTCCTGCAGCAGTGGCGGAAGCGCGAGCCCGGCACGGCCAGCCGTCGTCTGCACCTGCACTTCTACGCGAAGCCGCTCGAGTTCGTCGGCGACGACCAGGGCCGCGTCGCGGCGATCCGGTACGAGCGCACGCGGCCGAACGGGCAGGGCGGCGTCGAGGGCACCGGCGAGGTCCGCGAGATCCCGATCCAGGCCGCCTACCGCGCCGTCGGGTACTTCGGGTCGCCGCTGCCCGGGCTGCCCTTCGACGAGCGTCGCGGCGTCATCCCGAACCACGAGGGCCAGGTCCTCGACGACGACAACCAGCAGATGCCGGGCGTCTACGCCACGGGGTGGATCAAGCGCGGACCGGTCGGCCTGATCGGCCACACCAAGTCCGACGCGATGGAGACCGTCCAGCACATCGTCAACGACCAGGCCCAGTGGTGGTCACCGGAGGACCCCTCCGACGAGGCCGTGCCGGCACTGCTCCGCGAGCGTGGGGTCGAGTACACCGACCTCGACGGCTGGCACCGCCTGGACGAGCACGAGATCGCCCTCGGCGCGCCCCACGGCCGCGCCCGGGTCAAGGTCGTCCCGCGCGAGGAGATGGTCGACGCGTCGCTCGGTCGCGTCGACGCGCCGAGCACCGGCGCGCCGAGCATCGACCAGGTCTGACGCATGACGTCCGTGCGCCCCGCCCCCGTCGCCCGGGTGCGGGGCGCTCGCCTGTCGGGGGTCGACGTGGCCCGCGCGGTCGCGCTGCTCGGGATGATGGCCGCGCACGTCGGCGGCATCACCGACCACCTCGACTGGGTCGACCCGTCGTCGTGGTCCGCCGTGGTGAACGGCCGGTCGTCGTCGCTGTTCGCCGTCCTCGCGGGCGTCTCGGTCGGCCTGGTCAGCGGGCGCACCACCCCACCCGGCCCGCCGGAGATCACCCGTGTCCGGGCACGGCTCGCGATCCGCGCGGTCCTGATCGTCATGATCGGGGTGGCGCTGATGCTGCTCGGCACGCCGGTGTACGTCATCCTGCCCACCTACGGCGTGCTCTTCCTGCTCGTCCTGCCCGCGCTCCGCTGGCCCCCGTGGGCCGTCTTCTCCGCGGCGGGGGCGTGCGCGCTGCTGTCGGCGCCGTTCGCGATCGCGATCGTGCCCCTGTTCGCCGGCACCAGCTCCTTCGAGCAGCAGCTCGGCCTGGTCTACCCCGTGGTCACCTTCCTGACGTACGTCCTGGTCGGTCTCGGTGTCGCCCGGAGCGGTCTGGAGGCTCGCAGCACCCAGGTCGCGCTCCTCGCGTCCGGCATCGTGGTCGCCACCACCGCCTACGTCGTCGGTGCCCTTGTCGCACCGATCCCCGCCGACGGGAACGCGTTCCCGGGGGTGCCGTACGTGCCCCAGGGCTCGACCGCCGGGCAGGCCGCGGCGCAGGTGTTCCTCTCGCCGCGCGACCACTCGTCCTCGATCGTCGACGTCGTGGGCACGATCGGTGTGGCGCTCGCGGTCATCGGGCTGAGCTCGCTCCTGGTCGACGGGCGCGCGCGGATCGTCCAGCGCATCGCCTTCCCGCTCGTCGCGATCGGGTCGATGCCGCTCTCGATCTACGCGCTGCACCTCGTCGTGATCGCCGCGGTGCCCGGCCTGCCCGACGGGCTCGCCACCTGGTGGGGGTTCGCCGTGGGCGCCGCGCTGTTCGCGATGCTGTGGCAGCGGTTCCTCGGGCGGGGGCCGCTCGAACGTCTGATCGCCCACATCGCGAGCACCGTCCCGCGCTGACCCCGCTCGCGGCAGGCAGCCCAGCACGGGGCGAACCGCACCCGACCGCCGGTGCGAGGTTGTCCACCCGGTGCGAGGACATGGGCCCTCACCGAGTGCACGACCTCGCACGGGCCAGAGGGCCTCGCACGGTGCAAACCGCAGCCGCGGCCGCGGCCGCAACCGCAGCCGCAGCCGGCGTGACGGAGGCGGGGGAGCCTCCTGGCAGGTGGCTACTGCAGGGCGGCGGTGAGCCGCGCGACGTTGTCGAGCACCTGGGAACGACGCGTCCGACCGAGCCACTCGTCCAGGTCGAGCTCCGAGCTCTGCGCCCGGTAGGCGTCCTGCACGCCGCGCAGGGCGTCGACGAACCGCTCGCCGCGCACGAGCACCGAGATCTCCAGGTTCAGGCTGAACGAGCGCATGTCCATGTTGCTCGACCCGATCACCGCGACGTCGTCGTCGATCGTGAAGTGCTTGGCGTGCAGGACCGTCGGGGCCTTGTACAGCCAGATCTTCACGCCCGCGCGGAGGAGCCCCTCGTAGTACGACCGCTGCGCGTGCCACGTCATGGCGTGGTCGCCGATCTCACCCACGAAGAGCTCGACCTCGACCCCGCGCTGTGCCGTCGTCGTGATGGCGTAGAGCATCGAGTCGTCGGGGACGAAGTACGGCGAGGTGATCGACACCCGCTTCTGGGCCGAGTACAGCAGCGCGTTGAACAGACGCAGGTTGTTCTCGCCGTCGAAGCCCGGCCCCGACGGGACGACCTGACAGTCGAGGGCGTCGCCACGGTCGGCCCGGTGGACCGGGTCGCTCTCGCGGAGCAGCAGCTCGTCGGTCTCGCTGTACCAGTCGGTGACGAACAGGGCGTTGATCCCCGCGACGACCGGCCCCTCGAAGCGCGCGAACAGGTCCTTGTACGCCAGACCCCGCGCGATGTTGCCCTTGAGGTCGTACGACTTGTCGATGAGGTTCTGCGACCCGGTGAACGCGATCGAGCCGTCGATCACCATGATCTTCCGGTGGTTCCGCAGGTCCGGGCGCTGGAACTTGCCCTGCAGCGGCTGCAGCGGGAGCATCAGGTGCCACTCGATGCCGGCGTCGTCGAGGAACGCGAGGGTGTCCTTGAACGCCGGGTACCCGCGGCTCGCCCAGTGGTCCATGAGGAAGCGGACCCGGACACCACGTGCCTGGGCGCGAGCCAGGGCGTCGAAGAACGGACGGGTGGTGTCGTCGAGCGTCGCGATGTAGAACTCGACGTGCACGAAGCGTCGCGAGCCGTCGATCGCGCGTGCCATCTCGAGGATCGCGTCCTCGGAGTCGGGGTAGAGCTCCGCGGAGTTGCCACCCACCAGCGGCATCGCGCCGAGCTTCCGGTTCAGCTCCGTGATGCTCTCGAACCACGGCGGCCACGGGTGGTCACGGCGTACCCGCTCGATGCCCTCGGTCTGCTCGAGGATGTACGCGTTGATCTCGGTCTGCTTCTCACGCCGTGCCTTCGGCAGCTTCGTCGACCCGATGATGAGGAAGACGATGAACCCGATGTAGGGGATGAGGAAGATCGCCAGCAACCACCCGGTCGCCGTCTGCGGCTTGCGGTTGATCGGGACGTAGATGATCGCGAACACACGGATCGCCAGGTCCAGCAGGACGAGCAGGACGGTGAGGGCGACGGTGAGCCAGTGCTCCACGGGGGCGTCGTGTCGTCAGCGGATCGGCGCGGGCGGGCGCGTCAGCGGAAGTTGATGAACTGGAGCGGGACGTCGAACTCTTCGCCCTTGAGCAGCTGGATGGTGTTCTGCAGGTCGTCGCGGCTCTTCGACGAGACCCGGAGCTCGTCGCCCTGGATCTGGCTCTTCACGGTCTTCGGGGCCTGCGCCCGCAGGAACGCGCCGATCTTCTTCGCGACGTCCTGCTCGATGCCGTTCTTGAACTTCACCTCGATGCGGAACTCCTTGCCCGAGGCGTACGGGTCACCGGCGTCGATGCTCTTCAGGCTGATGCCGCGCTTGATCGCCTTGGACTCGAACACGTCGAGGACGGCCGTCGCACGCTCGGCGGTGTTCGCCTTGATGAGGACGTCCTCACCGCTGAACGCGATCGAGGCGCCGACCCCCTTGAAGTCGTAGCGCTGCTCGATCTCCTTGGCGGCCTGGTTGAGGGCGTTGTCCGCCTCCATCTTGTCGACCTTGCTGACCACGTCGAAGGAGCTGTCTGCCATGCCGACCACCCTATCCGGCGACGCCGACCTCGGTTGGTCACGACCACGTTCAGCCATCCGGTATGCTGTTCTGGCGCCTCCGGTTGGTGATCACACGGGCTGGGTGCGCACATGGCGAGTTACCCAAGCGGCCAAAGGGATCTGACTGTAAATCAGCCGGCGTAGCCTTCGGGGGTTCGAATCCCTCACTCGCCACGTGTCCATTCGCTGAAGAACGCTCTGCGAGTGGCCGAGCAACCAGAGCAGGGCCCCGTTTCTGACGGGGCCCTTTCTCGTTGGCCCCGTTCTCAACGGGGCCCTTCCTCATTTCGCCTCGTTCCGGACGGCGACCTCTCTGGTTCGCCCTGTTCCTCACGGGGCCCTTTCTCGTTGACCGCGCGCGAGACGTGAGAGTGCCGGACTGGAGGCTCGGTGCCAGCTGGCACCGAGCCTCCAGTCCGGCAGTCGTGGACCCCGCACCGCGTGCGGACGCGCACGTTCCTTCCCCTCACGCCCGCGAGGGGAAGCCGAACCGCGCGTCGGAGGCCGGGAGAACCGACGCACACCGCGCGATCCCACCTCCCACGCCTGGGACCACCACCCGCCCGTGCTGGGAGGATCAGCGCATGAGTGCTGCGCCGACCCCGACCGACCTCGCCGACCTGGCCGAGTCCATCGCCACCGAAGCCGCGGCCCTCGCGGCCCGACGCCGAGCCGACGGCGTCGAGGTCGCCGACCGGAAGTCGAGCATCGCCGACGTCGTCACCGCCGCGGACCAGGAGGTCGAGGACCTCATCCGCGCCCGCATCGCCGCCGCCCGCCCCGACGACGCCTTCTTCGGCGAGGAGACCGGCGCGAGCACCGGCAGCACCGGCCTCACCTGGGTCGTCGACCCGATCGACGGCACCGTCAACTACCTCTACGGCAGCCCCGCCTACGCCGTCAGCATCGGTGTCGTCCGCGGCGAGGCCGACCCCGCCCGCTGGGAACCCGTCGCCGGCATCGTCATCGCACCCGCGACGGGTGACGTCTTCCGCGCCGTCGCGGGGGAGCCCGCGACGCTGAACGGCACCCGCCTGCGCGTGTCCGAGCCGGGCTCCCTCGCCGAGACCCTCGTGGCCACCGGGTTCGGCTACACCGTCGACCGCCGCAAGGAGCAGGTCGCCGTGCTCGCCGGACTCCTCGGGGACGTGCGGGACATCCGCCGCGGCGGCTCTGCCGCGCTCGACTGCTGCGCCGTCGGGGCCGGCACGGTCGACGCCTACTACGAGCGGGGCATCAACCCGTGGGACATGGCCGCCGGGTCGATCGTCGCGGTGTGCGCCGGGGCCGTCTCCCGCACGTGGGAGGCTGGCGGCACCCGGTCCTTCCTGTTCGCCGCACCCGCGATCGCCGAGCAGCTCGAGGCCCTGGTCCGGCGCGCGGAAGCCGAGGTCCTCACCGACTGAGCGGCGGCGTGCCCCTCGGACTGGTGCTGCGCTGCCCCTCGCTCTGGGCTCGACTGTGGGCATGCCCACGACTGGCGGGACGCCGTGACCCCTGGTAGCGTCGTCGAGTCCCGTTATCTGCTCGTTACCAATGAGCGCATCTGCCCCGATCAGGATCATCACCGCACGTATGCCCCAGACTCCGCTCTCGCCCGTCGTCTCCGGACGAACCACCACCGACGCAACGGCGCAGTCCCCGCAACCGACCTCGGTCGTGCACCTCACCCGCCGAGCCCGCATCGAAGCGGAACGCGCTGCCGTGAAGCAGGGCGTCCAGCGCATGTCGGCATCGGACTCCCACGTGCTGCCCGCGCCGGTCGCCGCCGCACCGATGGGCACGGCTCCGGTCTCGCCCATCGACGCAGGCGCTGCCGCAGCGATGCCCGTCACGCCGCCGGCCCCCGCGTCCCCGGTCCTGCCTGAGTCCGCCTTCGGCCCGGTCACGCCCCCGGCGCCGAGCTCGCCCGTCGTCGCACCGACCACGAAGCGTGCCAGCACCCGCCGTCGCACCCCGTCGGCCGCCCCGAAGCCCGCGCCCGTCGCGAAGCAGCCGGCGCCCGTCGCCAAGCAGGCCGCGACCGTCCGCGTCGACCGCGCGACGCGCCACCTCGGAGCCGTCAAGCGCCCGGCCGCCGCGACCACCCAGCGCGGGGGAGCGGCCTTCCGCCGGAACGCCTCGCGCGTCACCGCCGTCGGGGCCCTGCTCTTCGCCGCCGGTCTGGTCGTCTCGACCTCGCTGCCCGCGCAGGCGCTGTACACCGCGGAGCCCGGTTCGCCGATCGCCCGCGCCGCAGCCGCCGGCGACCCGCAGTCCTTCCGCTCCGGCGACACCACCACGGGGTCGATCGACCGCGACGCCTACACGGTGACGGCCGCCGCCGCGCAGCCGAAGGTCACGGACTCGTCGTCCTTCACGAACGACCCGACCGGCACCATCCAGTGGCCGTTCCCCACCGGCGTCCCGATCACCTCCGGGTTCGGCGGGCGCCAGGTCGCGGGCTGCTCCTTCTGCTCGACGAACCACCAGGGCGTCGACTTCGCCCCGGGCGCCGGCACGCCGATCCACGTGATCGCCGCCGGCACGGTCGTCAAGGTGCAGGCCCACGACGGTGGCTTCGGCAACGACGTCTGGGTCGAGCACGAGGTCGACGGCAAGCAGTTCACCAGCGTGTACGGCCACATGCAGGACAACTCGTTCCAGGTCATGCAGGGCCAGCAGGTGGAGGTCGGGGACGTCCTCGGTCTCGTCGGCAGCACCGGCAACTCGACCGGCCCGCACCTGCACCTTGAGGTGCACCTCGACGGCGTCCCGGTGGACCCGCTGGTGTGGCTCAGGGCCAACGCGAACTGACCTCCGCGGACGGCACGCCCGGGCGTCACGGTGGGTTCCAGACCACCGTCCGGGTTCTGCTATCCTCGTGTGGTGCCGCTCGCGGTACACGCCCCGATAGCTCAGTGGTAGAGCACTTCCATGGTAAGGAAGGGGTCGTCAGTTCAATCCTGACTCGGGGCTCCGACCCGGCGTGAACACAGCGCCGGATCTCTGGCGGGGTAGCTCAGTTGGTTAGAGCACACGACTCATAATCGTGGGGTCGCGGGTTCAAGTCCCGCCCTCGCTACCGCAAGCCCGGCGTCCACGCCGGGCTTTCGTCGTCTCCGGGGGTCGCGTCGTTCCCATCGTCGCGCCGCCCGCCTCGAGCGTGACGTGGCGGGGCACCACCGAAGTCGGTTCGCGCCACGGACGTCGGTGGCGCGAACCCGCGTTCGTGGTGCGGTGCCAGTTCACGCCGCGGACGGGCAGGAGGCCCGGTGCCGGACCGCCATCGAGCCTCCTGTCCGGCGTCGCGACCAGCGGTGCCCCGTCCGCGCTACTGCGCCCGGTCGACCCGCCCGACGAGCACGCCCGCCGACCGCAGGGCGCCCTCGACCGAGGACGTCACCTGCTGCCAGCGCGCCCGTCGCCGCGTCGCGCCGATCGACCCGCCCGCGACGGCGGTGCCGTGTCCCGCGTGCCGGAGCGTCAGGAACGACCGGCAGCCGGTCGTGGAGACGACGACCTCGTAGCGGCGGTACTCCCGCGACAGGTGGACCATCGCCCCGAGCAGCGTCGTCAGCACGCGGTTGCCGGACGTGGCGGTGATGGAGCCGGGCAGGGCCTCGACCCGGTGCCCGGCGGTGCGGAGCGCGGAACCGGCGGCCTCCATCGCGGTGCGTCGATCGCCGGTGTGGACGGCGAACTCGATCGTGTCCTCCATGGTTCCCCCCGAGAGTCGTGACGACCCGGTCGGCGCCGGGCCTGGCGACGTCCCCCGACGTCACCGCGCCCAGGGTAACCGATGCATGCTCATGGACTCCAGCACTGTCCGGGGGCGTCGGTAGACTGCCGGTCGTGTCAGTGAACCCCGAGCTCGTCGGCAGGACGTTCCCGCCGGCCCCGCCCTACCTGGTCGGTCGAGAGAAGGTGCGCGAGTTCGCCCGCGCCACGTTCGCCACGAACCCGATCCACCACGAGACCGCCGCCGCCCGAGCCGCCGGCCACGACGACGTCGTCGCGCCGGCCACCTTCGCGGTGGTCGTGCAGGAAGCCACCCTCGCGCAGCTCCTGGCCGAGCCGGACGCCGGCATCGACTTCTCCCGCGTGGTCCACGGCGAGCAGAAGTTCACCTACGCCCGACCGATCGTCGCCGGCGACGAACTCACCGCCACACTGACCGTCACGAGCGTCAAGACCCTCGGCGGCAACGCGATGGTCACGGCGGAGAGCACCATGACCGACGCCACGGGGGAGCACGTCGTCACGGCGACGTCGACCCTCGTCGTCCGAGGAGACGACGCATGACCACCGACACCACCACCGCCGAGGTCGGCACCGTCGTCGCCGAACGCGACGTCCACCTCACCCGCGACGCCCTGGTGCGCTACGCAGGGGCCTCGGGTGACTTCAACCCGATCCACTACCGCGACGACGTCGCCGCCTCCGTGGGGCTCCCCGGTGTGCTCGCGCACGGCATGCTGACGATGGGCCTCGCCGTCCAGCCGGTGTCCGAGTGGCTCGGCGACCGCGGGTGGATCGCCTCGTACGGCGTCCGCTTCACCCGTCCCGTCGTCGTCGACCCCGAGCAGGGCGCCACGGTCGGCGTCGTCGCCAAGGTCGGCACCGTCGACGACCAGGGCCGTCCCGCCCGCATCGACCTCACCGTGACCGCCGCCGGGCAGACCGTGCTCGGCAAGGCGCAGGTCACGGTGGCGTTCCACTGACCGTGGCAGCGACGACGCTCGCCGACCTCACCACCCTCGGCGTCGGCGGCGACGCCGGGCGCCTGCTGGTCGCGCACACCACCGACGAACTCGTCGCGCACACGCGGGACGCCTGGGACGACGACGACTGGCTCGTGGTCGGTGGCGGCAGCAACCTCCTGGTCGCCGACAGCGGCTTCGACGGCACCGTCGTCCTCGTCCGCACGCGCGGCGTCGAGCACGAGCGCACCGCCGACGGCGTCACCGTCCGCGTCGCCGCCGGCGAACCGTGGGACGCGTTCGTCGCGTCGACCGTCGAGCTCGGCTTCACCGGGATGGAGGCCCTGAGTGGCATCCCGGGCACCGTCGGAGCGTCCCCCGTGCAGAACATCGGGGCGTACGGGGTCGAGCTCTCCGACGTGCTCACCCGCGTCGAGTTCCTCGATGCGGCCACGGGGGAGCGCGCGTGGCTCGACGCCGCCGAGCTCGAGCTCGGCTACCGCACGAGCACCCTCAAGCACGGCCGCCGCGGTGTGGTGCTCACCGTGGAGTTCGCCCTCGGCACCGACACCGACGGCGGTGTCCCGGTGCGCTACGCCCAGCTGGCCGGGTCCCTCGGGGTCGAGCTCGGTGCGCGTGTCGACCCCGCCGTGGTGCGGTCGACCGTGCTCGCGCTCCGTGCGTCGAAGGGCATGGTCCTCGACGCCGCCGACCCGGACACCCGGAGCGCGGGGTCGTTCTTCACGAACCCGATCGTGTCAGCGGGCTTCGCCGAGACCCTGCCGGACGACGCGCCGCGGTGGCCGGCGGGTGACGAGGTCAAGCTCAGCGCCGCGTGGCTCATCGAGCACGCCGGGGTGCACCGCGGGTACGGCATCGCCGGGTCCCGCGCAGGCATCTCGACGAAGCACACGCTCGCGCTGACCAACCGCGGCGGTGCGTCCGCCGCCCAGGTCGCCGAGCTCGCCCGCTACGTCCAGGTGAGCGTCCTCAACCGCTTCGGTGTGACGCTCGCGCCGGAGCCCGTCGTGGTCGGCGACCTGCTCGCCTGACCCACGCCGGGCCTCCTGGCGGTTCGCCGTGTCAGCTGAAGAACGCTGCCAGGCGGGCGACGCCCTCGGCGATGTCCTCGTCGCCCAGGGCGTAGGACAGGCGCAGGTACCCGGAGGGGCCGAAGGCCTCGCCGGGGACGACCGCGACCTCGGCGTGCTCGAGGACCAGGTCGGCGAGCTCGAGCGTGGTGGTCGGGGTGCTGCCGGCCCACTCGCGGCCGAGCAGTGCCGTGACGTCGGGGTAGACGTAGAAGGCGCCCTCCGGTGTCGGCGTGACGAAGCCGGGGATCGCGTTGAGCCCGTCGACGATGGCCTTCCGGCGGCGGTCGAAGGCCTCGCGCATGGCCACGACGGGTTCCTGCGGTCCGGTGAGCGCGGCGATGGCCGCCCGCTGGGAGACGTTCGACACGTTCGACGACAGGTGCGACTGCAGGTTCGACGCGGCCTTGACGGCGTCGGCCGGGCCGATGAACCACCCGACGCGCCAGCCGGTCATGGCGTAGGTCTTGGCGACGCCGTTCACCAGGATCGTGGTGTCGGCGAGGGCGGGCACGGCCTCGAGGATGCCGGTGAAGGTGATGCCGTCGTAGACGAGGTCCTGGTAGATCTCGTCGCTGATCACCCAGATGCCGTGCTCGAGCGCCCACTCGCCGATGGCGCGGGTCTGCTCGGCGGAGTACACGGCGCCGGTCGGGTTCGACGGGGAGCAGAACAGCAGCGCCTTGGTCTTCGGCGTGCGCGCTGCCTCCAGCTGCTCGACCGTGACGAGGTAGCCCTGGTCGCTGCCGGCGAAGACCTCGACGGGTTCGCCGCCGGCCAGCCGGATCGCCTCGGGGTAGGTCGTCCAGTACGGCGCGGGGAGCAGGACCTCGTCGCCGTCGTCCACGATCGTGGCGAAGGCCTGGTAGACGGCCTGCTTGCCGCCGTTCGTGATGATGACCCGGGACGGGTCGACCGCGATGCCGGAGCTGCGTGCCGTCTTGTCGGCGACGGCCTGCTTCAGCTCGGGGAGGCCCGTCGCCGGGGTGTAGCGGTGGTTCTTCGGGTCCTTCGCCGCGGCGACCGCGGCGTCGACGACGTGGTCCGGCGTCGCGAAGTCCGGCTCGCCGGCAGCGAAGGAGATCACCGGGCGCCCGGCGGCCTTCAGCGCCTTCGCCTTGGCGTCGACCTTCAGCGTCGCGGACTCGGCGATCGCGGCGATGCGCGAGGCGATGCGCGGTCGCTGGTGGGCGGTGGACTCGGGGCCGGGGGCTGCGGTGCTCACCGGCCCAGCCTATCGGCGCGGCACGCCGGAGCACCGCCCAAGTGGACACCGCGTGACGCACTCCCGTACACTCATCTGCGGTGGTCACGGCCTGCCTGATGGCGGACGTGTCCACTCGGGAGACGAACAGTCTCCTGAAGGGCGGTGGCTCAATTGGTAGAGCAGCGGTCTCCAAAACCGCAGGTTGCAGGTTCGAGTCCTGTCCGCCCTGCACATCTGGAAAGGTGACGAGTTGGCCAGCAAAGACATGGACACGACGGCGGACGACGTCGTCGCCCAGGCGAAGCAGGACCGGGCCACGCGCCGCGGGCCGTTCGCTGCCATCGCGCTGTTCATCCGCCAGGTCATCGGCGAGCTCCGCAAGGTCGTGACGCCGACCCGCAAGGAGCTCTTCAGCTACACCGGCGTCGTGCTGGTGTTCGTCGTCGTGATGATGGTCCTCGTGTCGATCCTCGACTTCGTGTTCGGCCTCGGCGTCGGGTACGTCTTCGGCAACGGCCCCACGGCCTGACCCGCTCGGACGTCCGTCCCGACCCACCGGCAGGCCGCCAGCGGTCGTCGTCGGCGCAGATCGAAGACCGTGCCGACGGACCTCGTCCGCACGGACAACGGGCCGACCGCAACCCGATCCGAACCACCGAACGGAAAGAACCGACAGTGTCTGACTACTCCCGCGACGACATCGACCTCGCGACCGCTGCAGAGCAGTCCTCCGAGGTGGAGGAGAACCAGGAAGGCAACGTCGAGACGGGCGAAGGCCGCTCGGCCGAGTCCGCCGAGGAGCGCGCGATCGGCATCGAGGACGAGGACGACGAGTCGCTCGGTCTCAGCGCCGAGCCGGACGACGGTGACGTCGACGGCATCGACGAGACGCTGACCGCCCTCGCCGAGTCCCGCGACCCCGAAGCCGACGCCGTCGTGGACGACGCGCTCGAGATCGACACCCCCGACGAGGCCGAGGCCGCCGTCGAGGCCGTCGAGGACGAGGAAGAGTCCGAGCTCGAGGACGAGACCGCCGCAGAGGCGAACGAGACCATCGCCGCCGAGGAGTCCGCGGACACCCTCGGTGCGATCGCCCCGGAGTCCGAGGTCGACCTGGCCCCCGACACCGAGGTCACCATCGTGGCCGAGGACGACGTCGACGCCGAGGACGACGAGCCCGCCGAGGTCGACCCGTACGAGGCCTTCAAGGCCGAGCTGCGGATGAAGCCGGGCAAGTGGTACGTCATCCACTCCTACGCGGGCTTCGAGCGCCGCGTGAAGTCGAACATCGAGAACCGCATGGTCTCGATGTCGATGGAGGACTACATCTACCAGGTCGAGGTCCCGATGGAGGACGTCGTCGAGATCAAGAACGGTCAGCGCAAGCTCGTCACGCGCGTCCGGATCCCCGGCTACGTGCTCGTCCGCCTCGACCTCAACGAGGACTCGTGGTCCGTCGTCCGGCACACCCCGGGTGTCACCGGCTTCGTCGGCAACGCGCACAACCCGACCCCGCTCCGCTTCGACGAGGCCTTCGGCATGCTGAAGTCCCTGGTGCAGGTCGCCGAGACCGCACCGTCGAAGGGCGGCAAGGGCTCCGGCCTCACGCAGGCCCAGCCGGCCGCCGAGGTCGACTTCGAGGTCGGCGAGACGATCACCATCAAGGAGGGCTCGTTCGCGGGTCTCCCCGGGTCGATCTCCGAGATCAAGCCGGAGAGCGGCAAGCTCACCGTCCTCGTCTCGCTGTTCGAGCGTGAGACCCCGGTCGAGCTCAGCTTCGACCAGGTCACCAAGCTCTAGCGGTCACACATCCACTAGACTCATCGAGTTTGGGTCTGCTGCGTCACGCGCCGCAGGCTCGTCACCGCGAGCCGGATCCGCCGGTCACGCGGGAGAGTGCACGGATTCCCCGTGCGTTCGATCCCAGGAGGAAAGCGAACATGGCACCGAAGAAGAAGGTCACGGGCCTGATCAAGCTGCAGATCAACGCGGGCGCCGCCAACCCGGCACCCCCGATCGGTCCCGCGCTCGGTCAGCACGGCGTGAACATCATGGAGTTCTGCAAGGCGTACAACGCCGCGACCGAGTCGCAGCGCGGCAACGTCGTCCCGGTGGAGATCACCGTCTACGAGGACCGTTCGTTCACGTTCATCCTCAAGACCCCGCCGGCCGCCGAGCTCATCAAGAAGGCTGCGGGTGTGCAGAAGGGGTCCGCGACCCCGCACACGGTCAAGGTCGCGAAGATCTCGATGGACCAGGTCCGTCAGATCGCCGAGACCAAGCAGGCCGACCTGAACGCCAACGACATCGAGCAGGCCGCGAAGATCATCGCCGGTACCGCACGCTCGATGGGCATCACGGTCGAGGCCTAGGCCTCACCGCCTCAGGCACACACCCCAGACACCCTTCCGTGGGAGAGCCTCGCCGGCTCGCCAACCACGTATCTCGCAAGGAGACCACCATGGCGAAGAAGTCAAAGGCCTACCAGGCCGCGGCCGCGAAGATCCAGGCCGACAAGTTCTACACCCCGACCGAGGCTGTCGCACTGGCCAAGGAGACCGGCTCTGCGAAGACCGACTCCACGGTCGAGGTCGCGCTGAAGCTCGGCGTCGACCCCCGCAAGGCGGACCAGATGGTGCGCGGCACCGTCATCCTGCCGCACGGCACCGGCAAGACCGCCCGCGTCATCGTCTTCGCGACGGGCGCTGCGGCCGAGGCCGCGATCGCCGCCGGCGCCGACGAGGTCGGTGGCGACGAGCTCATCGCGAAGGTCGCCGAGGGCTACACCTCGTTCGACTCCGCCGTCTCGACCCCCGAGCTCATGGGCAAGGTCGGTCGTCTGGGCAAGGTGCTGGGCCCGCGTGGCCTCATGCCGAACCCGAAGACCGGCACCGTGACCCCGAACGTCGCGCAGGCCGTGAACGACATCAAGGGCGGCAAGATCGAGTTCCGCGTCGACAAGCACTCCAACGTGCACTTCGTCGTCGGCAAGGCCTCGTTCACCCCGGAGCAGCTCGACGAGAACATCTCGACCGCGCTCGAGGAGATCAACCGCCTCAAGCCGAGCGCCTCGAAGGGCCGCTACGTCATGAAGGGCGCCGTCTCGACGACCTTCGGGCCGGGCATCCCGCTCGACGTCAACAGCATCTGATCGTCCTGATCTGATCACCACGAACGCCCCGGACCGACATCGGTCCGGGGCGTTCGTGCGTCCTGCCCACTAACGTGGCAGCGTGCGCACGTTCGTCAACACCCTCCGGCTCGTCGCCGTGGTCCTGGTCGTCGCCGCGATCGTCGCGCAGTTCCTGCGGAGCATCGCGAGTCCGACCTTCAACCCGTTCAACTTCTTCGGGTACTTCACGATCCAGTCGAACGTGTTCATCGCGGTGGCGCTGGCCGTCACGCTGGTGTCGGCGGCGAAACGGCAGCGCGAGGGGCTCGGTGCATCGGTGTTCCGCGGTGCGTCGACGGTCTACATCGCGACGACCGGCATCGTCTACAACACCCTGCTCGTACACGCGTCGCTCGACCAGTCGTTCACGGTGCAGTGGTCGAACGACGTCCTGCACCGGGTCCTCCCCGTGTACGCCGTCCTCGACTGGCTGCTGTTCTCGGACCGGGCGCGCCTGCTGCTGCGGCACGTCTGGCTGTTCCTGATCTACCCGGCCGTCTGGCTCGTGGTGGTCCTGATCCGTGGTGCGACCGACGGGTGGGTGCCGTACCCGTTCCTCGACTCGGCGCAGGGGTACGGCGTCGTCGCGCTGTAC
Organism: Curtobacterium sp. SL109; assembly: GCF_026672405.1. Classification (NCBI taxonomy): domain Bacteria; kingdom Bacillati; phylum Actinomycetota; class Actinomycetes; order Micrococcales; family Microbacteriaceae; genus Curtobacterium; species Curtobacterium sp. SL109. The sequence goes on along the minus strand of NZ_JAPPRB010000002.1, from coordinate 3,207,888 downwards.
TGCCTCGGCGTCGCGGTGTTCATCGGGTTGATGGGGATCCTGGTGGTCGGGATGAGTCGACTCCGCCTGGTCCGGGTCTGACGACGCACTCCAGCACCTGGCTCTCCGACCCTCACAGGGACGGCAGGGACCGGCGGAGCCCGTCGGGATCGGCGCTCCGCCGGTCGGTCGAGGGGGGATCAGGTGCCCTCGGCCAGCCGGATCGCGCCAGGTCGTCGTCGACGGACGCGGATCGGTACGGCCGCCGGGGTCCTGGGCTGCAGTGCGGTCAGGATAGACCAGGGCCGGGGACGGGTCCAGTGGTGCGCTGAGCGGTCAGCGCGCGCTGCGGAGCCGGTCGAGGACCATGTCCGCGAGTCCGACGAGCCCACGGATCTGGTCGTCGTCGCGGTCGATCCACCGGCACTCGGGCTCGTCGGCGACGGGCACGAAGTCGTCGTGCTTCTCCCAGACGAACAGGGTGCGCTCGGCGCCGAGGACGTACTGCTGCCACCACACCTGACGGAGGTAGTGGCGGGGGATGCGCTTCCAGCCGTTCGACGTGGTCTTGATCTCGGCGAGCAGGAGCCGGCCGTCGCGGTCGTGCCCGACGCCGTCCGGGGTGGCGAGGTGCGCTCGGTTGGCCGCGGCGTGGAACAGGTGTGCCGACGGCAGGATCCCGTGGGTGGCGGCGACCCAGGCGGCGAGGACGGGCTCGCGGTCCTTGCCGTGCTCGGTGTAGACGTTGCCGGAGAACCGCGAGCCGTACCGCTTGTCGGTGACGACGGCCTCCACCGCGCGGAGCGACGCCAGCCGGGCGACGTCCGTGGCGGTGATGCCCATGGCCCGGGCGCGCAGCCAGGCGACGCGGTCCGAGGAGTGCGCGACGATCCGCTCGGTGTGCCCGCGCAGTGCTGTGAAGCTGTCCCGTCGGATCGGCGGGGTGTGCGCGTCCGCCGGGGACGCGTCGGGGCCGGCCAGGGCCTCCAGACTGTCCCACAGGGTGGGCTGCACGATCGTCACCAGATGATTCTCCACCCGCGCACCGACGTGCCGGAACCGGCGCGCGGTCAGGACACGAGCTCCCGGCCCTCGGCGTAGGTGACGAGCTCGTCGACGCCGGCGGGGGAGAGGGCGTACCCGATGGCGAGGGCGGCGGCTCCCTGCAGTGCGGCGATGCCGCCGGCGCGGGACTGGGCGATGACGAGGTGCTCGGTGGCGAGGGGCATCGAGCGGGAGTAGACGACCTCCCGGACGCCGGCGAGCAGATGCTCCCCGGCCTGCGTGATCGAACCACCGAGGACGATCACCGACGGGTTCATCAGCGACACGCACGTGGCGAGGACCTCGCCGATGTCCCGGCCGGCCTGGCGGACGGCGCCGATCGCGTCGAGGTCCGACCGGGTGACCAGGTCGATGACGTCCGCGCTCGTGTACACGTCGTGTCCCTTGGCCCGGAGGGCGCGGGCGATCGCCGGGCCTGACGCGACGGCCTCGAGGCAGCCGGTGTTGCCGCAGTGGCAGGGGACGCTGCCGGCGCTGGACACCCGCACGTGACCGATGTCACCCGCGGTGCCCTGGGCGCCACGCTGGAGCCGGCCCTCGGACACGATGCCGGACCCGATGCCCGTCGCGACCTTGACGAAGAGCAGGTGGTCGACGCCCGACCAGCCGTGTTCCCGTTCGCCGAGTGCGGCGATGTTGACGTCGTTGTCGAGCAGGACGTGGGCCTGGATGTGCTGCCGGAGCCACGCGGGGACGTCGAAGCCGTCCCATCCGGGCATGATCGGCGGGTTCGCGGGGCGTCCGGTGGAGAACTCGACGGGACCGGGCACGCCGATGCCGATCGCGATCACGTCGTCGCGGGTGCGCCCGACCTCGTCGAGGAGGTCGTCGATGGCCTGCACGAGCCACGAGAGCGTGGGGACGGGGCCGGCGGCGATGTCGATCTGGGCCTCGCGGGTGGCGAGCGGCTGCGCGACGAGGTCCGTCACGGCGACGCGGCCGTGCGAGGCACCGAGGTCGGCGGCGATGACCAGGCGGGACGTGGGCCGCAGTGCGACCTGGGCGGGTGGACGTCCACCGGTGGACGCCGCCGTCTCGACCGCGCCGACCAGGCCGACGTCGATGAGGGCGTCCAGGCGCACGCCGATGGTCGAGCGTGCTGCTCCCGTCAGGGCGGCGAGTTCCGACCGGGTCCGCGGCACACCGTCGCGGAGGATCTGGAAGAGCTCGCTCGTCCCGACCGGAGGCGACGCTGCCGTCCGTGCCAAGTCGACCATGGTGCGAGTGAAACACACTTCGAATGCGCCACGCAACGAAGTGCGTCGAACGTCTGCGGACTTCTGCTTGACGACCGACAGAAGTACTCGTAGTGTGACGATCGGTCAGTGACGACCCGCACCAACTCGACGAGGAGAACACCGGTGACCCAACCGCTTTCGGTCCAGCTCTACACGGTCCGTGACGCGCTCTCGGCCGATCTGCCCGGCACGCTGCAGCGCATCGCCGGCATCGGCTTCACGAACGTGGAGCTCTTCGGCTACGTCGACCGCGCCGACGAGTACGCGACCGCCCTGCGGGACGCCGGCCTCGTCGCACCGAGCGGTCACGCCCGGCTGCTGGACGCCGGCGAGCAGGACCTCGAGCAGATCTTCCACGCCACCTCCACGGTCGGCACGGGCACGCTCATCGACCCGCACATCGACGAGGCCCGCTGGACCACCCGCGAGGACGTCGAGGCGATCGCCCGCGAACTGAGCGCCCTCGCGCCCCGCGCCGCCGACCACGGCCTGACCCTCGGCTACCACAACCACGCGTTCGAGTTCTCGAACCGCATCGACGGCGTCAGCGCCTACGAGGTCTTCGCCGACGCACTCTCCGACGACGTCGTGCTCGAGCTCGACACCTACTGGGTCACGGTCGGCGGTGACGACCCGGTGGCGATCATCGGCAAGTACGGCGACAAGGTCCAGTTCCTGCACGTCAAGGACGGCGACGGCTCGCACGACGACACGAAGCAGGTCGCCGTGGGCAACGGCATCATGCCGATCGCCGACATCATCGCCGCGGCACCGGACGCCCAGCACGTGATCGAGCTCGACGACCACGAGGGTGACGTGTTCCAGGCCGTCACCGACTCGTACGCATTCCTGCAGGGAGCACACGCATGACCGACACCACGACCGACACGACGTCGGCCACCACCACCGCGACCACCCGGAAGACCGGCCCCGTCGGCGTCGGCGTCATCGGCGCCGGGGTCATCTCGGACCAGTACCTCGGCAACCTCACGGTCTTCCCCGACGTGCAGGTCCGCTTCATCGCCGACATCGACCTCGAGCGCGCTGCCGCCCAGGCCGAGAAGTGGGGCGTCCCCGCCTCCGGTACCGTCGCCGAGCTCCTGGCGGACGACGACATCGAGATCGTCGTCAACCTGACCATCCCGGCCGCCCACGTCGAGGTCGCCCTCGAGGCCGTCGCCGCCGGCAAGCACGTGTGGGGCGAGAAGCCCTACGCCCTCGACCGCGACAGCGCCGCGCAGCTCCGTGACGCAGCAGCCGCAGCAGGCGTGACCGTCTCCGTCGCCCCGGACACCTTCCTCGGGGCCGGCCTGCAGACCGCGCTCCGGACGATCCGCGAGGGTCGCATCGGCACTCCGCTGAACGGCCTGACGCTCTTCCAGAGCCCCGGCCCGGAGTCGTGGCACCCGAGCCCCGAGTTCCTCTTCGCGTACGGCGCCGGCCCGCTGTTCGACATCGGCCCGTACTACATCACCACGCTCGTCCAGGCCTTCGGCCCGGTGAAGAAGGTCACGGCCACCGCGTCGAAGTCCCGTGCCACGCGCACGATCGGCTCCGGCCCGAAGGCCGGCACGGAGTTCCCGGTGGACGTCCCGACGAACCACTCCGCGCTCATCGAGTTCGAGGACGGCGGGAGCGCGCAGAGCGTCTTCTCGTTCGAGTCCGACCGCGGCCGGACCGGCTTCGTCGAGATCGCGGGCGAGACCGGCACGGTCGTCTTCCCCGACCCGAACGACTTCGACGGCGACACCGAGCTGTACGTGCTCGGTTCCGAGGAGCCGGAGACCATCCCGGCCGTCGGGTCCACCTACTCGCGGGGGACCGGTGTGGTCGACCTGGCCCGCTCCCTCCGTGCCGGCGAGGAGAACCGGGTCCCCGGTGCGCTCGCCTTCCACGTCCTCGACGTGATGGTCTCCATCGCCGAGGCAGCAGAACGTGGCGAGGCGGTGCTCGTGACGAGCACCGTGTCGCCGTCCCAGACCCTCCCCGAAGGCTGGGACCCCGCGGAACAGACCCTGGTCTGACCCGCAGAACACCGCAGCACCGCAACACCGCACCACCGAACACCGCACCACCGCACCACCGCACCACCGAACACAGCAGCACCCGAACCGCTCCTCCCGGAGCACAGCACCACCCCCTTGCACCATCTCAACGACGAGAAAGTAGAGAGTCATGCGCACTGCCATCCGCGCACTGGCCATCACCGCGGCCGCGGCACTCACCGTGACCGGCCTCGCAGCCTGCTCCGCCGGAGGGTCCGGTTCCTCGGGCGACTCCAAGACGCTCACCTACTGGGCGTCGAACCAGGGCACCTCCCTGCAGAACGACAAGGAGGTGCTGACCCCCGTCCTCAAGAAGTTCACCAAGGAGACCGGGATCAAGGTCGACCTCCAGGTCATCGGCTGGAACGACCTGCAGACGAAGATCCAGACGGCCGTCACCTCGGGCCAGGGCCCGGACGTCGTCAACATCGGCAACACGTGGGCGACCTCGCTCCAGGCCACCGGCGCCTTCAAGGAGTTCGGTGCCTCGGAGATGAAGGCGATCGGCGGGTCCGACAAGTTCGGCAAGGTCGCGCTCTCCACCGGTGGCGCCCCCGGCAAGACCGTCACCAGCGTCCCGCTGTACGGCCTCGCCTACGGCCTGTACTACAACAAGCAGATGCTGCAGGACGCCGGCATCACCCCGCCCACCACGTGGGAGGACCTGGTCACCGACGCCAAGAAGCTCACCACGGGTGGCAAGTACGGCTTCAGCCTCGCGGGTGGTTCGTACACCGAGAACGCGCACTTCGCGTTCATCAACTCGGCGCAGAACGGCGGCGAGTGGTTCGACAAGAGCGGCAAGCCGACCTTCACCTCGAAGGCCAACGTCGACGGCATCAAGCGCTACCTCGACCTGATGCAGGACGCCAAGGTCGCGAACCCGTCGAACGCCCAGTACGACAACGCGACCCAGTCGGTCACGGACTTCGCGAACAAGAAGGCCGCGTTCATCCTGAACCAGAACAACGCGAACAACACGATCGAGTCCCTCGGGATGAAGTCGGACGAGTACGGCGTCGTCGCGCTGCCCGCCCCGGCGGACGGCAAGGAGATCGCCAGCTTCCCGGCCGGCATCAACCTGTCGATCTTCAAGAACACGAAGAACGAGGACGGCGCGCTCAAGTTCGTCAAGTACATGACGAGCGCGAACACGCAGACCACGCTCGACAAGCCGTACTCGGCCCTCCCGGTGCTCGCTGCCGCGGCCGACTCGGTCACCGACGAGCAGACGAAGACGTTCCTCGACATCTACAACAACAAGGCGAAGCCGCTCCCGCTGGTGCCCGCCGAGGACCAGTTCGAGTCCACGGTCGGCAAGGCGATGAACGACATGTTCGCCAAGATCGCGACCGGCGGCACCGTCTCGGCCAGCGACATCAAGTCCGCACTGCAGACCGCCCAGGACCAGGTGTCCCAGGCGAACGGCTGATCCACACCCAGCCCGGAGGCCCGGGGCGCGTCCGCAGGACCGCCCCGGGCCTCCACCCCGCATCACCAGACTCGAACTCCTGACGCCGAAAGGCCCTGCCCATGTCCACGACGGTCCTGCCTGACTCCGAGGCCATCGACCTGACGCACACGAAGGCCCCGACCCTGTCGGGTCCTCCGCCCAGGGGGAAGCGCCGCCTGCAGTGGCTGCCGTACGCCCTCGTCGGTCCTGCCATCCTCTTCGAGCTGCTCATCCACATCGTGCCGATGCTCGTCGGCATCTGGATCAGCTTCGTGCAGCTCACCAAGTACTTCATCGCGAACTGGGGTGCCGCGCCCTTCGCCGGGCTGCACAACTACTCCGTCGCGATCGACTTCAACCAGGCGATCGGCCGTGGGCTCCTCAACTCGTTCCTGATCACCTGCGCGTTCACCGTGCTCGTCGTCGGGCTCTCGTGGGGCTTCGGCATGGCGGCCGCGGTCGCCCTGCAGAAGGAGTTCCGGGGTCGCGGCCTGTTCCGCACCCTGTTCCTGGTGCCGTACGCACTGCCCATGTACGCCGGCGTCATCACGTGGAAGTTCATGTTCCAGCGTGACTCCGGTGCGCTGAACCACCTGCTCGTCGACCAGCTGCACCTGTTCAACCAGGCGCCGTTCTGGCTCATCGGCAACAACGCCTTCGTGGCCGTGGTCGTCGTGGCGATCTGGAAGACCTGGCCCTTCGCGTTCCTCATGCTGATGGCCGGCCTGCAGTCCGTGCCGGCCGACGTGTACGAGGCCGCATCGGTCGACGGCGCCAAGCCGTTCCGCCAGTGGCGCTCGATCACGCTGCCGATGGTCCGCCCGGTCAACGTGACGCTCGTGCTCGTGATGTTCCTCTGGACGTTCAACGACTTCAACACGCCGTTCGTGCTCTTCGGTTCCACCGCGCAGCCGCCGGCGGCCGACCTGCTGAGCTTCCACATCTACAACGCGTCGTTCATCACCTGGAACTTCGGCTCCGGCGCTGCGATGAGCGTGCTGCTCCTCATCTTCCTGCTCATCGTGACCGGCATCTACCTCGCCGTGACCAACCGGAGGTCCGTCCGTGCGTGAAACAGTCGGCGCCAAGTCCTTCAAGGTCGTCGTCCTGACGCTCCTGACGATCTTCACGGTCGTCCCGCTCTACGTGATGATCACCACGGCCATCAAGCCGCTCGGTGACGTGCAGAACGACTTCACGTGGATCCCCACGCGGATCACGTTCCAGCCGTTCATCGACATGTGGTCGACCGTCCCGCTGGGGCAGTACTTCATCAACTCGCTCGTCGTCTGCACGGTCGCGACGGTGTTCTCGCTCATCATCGCCACGTTCGCCGCGTACGCCGTGTCGCGCTGGAACTTCAAGGGCAAGAGCGCCTTCACCACGACGGTGCTCTCCACGCAGATGTTCCCCGGCGTGCTGTTCCTGCTGCCGCTGTTCCTGATCTTCACGAACCTCGGCCAGACGCTGGGCATCCAGCTCGTCGGCAGCTGGCTCGGCCTGATCATCACGTACCTGACCTTCACGCTGCCGTTCTCGATCTGGATGCTCGCGGGCTACTTCGAGACGATCCCGCGTGAGCTCGACGAGGCCGCGATGGTCGACGGCTCGGGCCCGATGGGTGCGCTGTTCCGGATCATCCTGCCGTCGGCCCGCCCGGGTCTGGTGGCGGTCGGCATCTACTCGTTCATGACGGCGTGGGGCGAGGTCCTCTTCGCCTCGGTCATGACGAACGGCAACGGGCAGACGCTCGCGGTCGGTCTGCAGCAGTACTCGACGCAGACCAACGTCTACTGGAACCAGATCATGGCGGCGAGCCTCGTGGTGAGCATCCCCGTCGTCATCGCCTTCCTCGTGGTCCAGCGCCAGTTCGTCGCCGGACTGACCGCCGGTGCGGTGAAGTAGGGCCGACCAACCCTCGCCAGACACCGGTGTCCAGGTGCCGCGCCGCGACTTTCCGCGGTTCGGTGCCTGGACACCGGTGTTTCGCGGAGAAGGACCAGCGACCCGCTCGAACCAGGAGGATGGACCCATGAGCGACACCAGGGGGCGGCAGCTGCTGCCCGGACAGACCAGCCGCGTGCACGTGTACGACGTCGCCACCAGGACCGCGCGGCTCGTGTTCGCGTCCGACACCGTGCTCGTCGAGGCCCCGAACGTGCTCGACGAGCACACCCTCGTGCTGAACGGCAACGGCGACCTGTGGCTGCTGCCGCTGCCCGCACCCGGGGACGACACCGTGCTCGACGAGACCGCGCTCGTGCCGGTCCCGATGGACGGCGTCGACGAGATCAACAACGACCACGTGCTCGACCCGTCCGGTGCCTCGGTGGTGGTGAGTGCCAGGAACGGCGAGCTGTACCGCGTGCCGCTGCCCGCAGGCGGACCCACCGAGCAGATCACCGACGTCGCGCAGGCGCTGCCCGTCGCCCGCAAGTACTACCTGCACGGCATCGCGCCGGACGGGTCCTCGCTCGCGGCCATCGTCGGCGACCTGTCCGAGGACGGCGTCTGGACGACCGACGTCGCGCTCGTCGACCCGACCTCGGGCGCGACCACCTTCGTGACGCGGGACGAGCACCCGACGGACGGCTGCTCGTTCGCGGGCGACGTGCTCGTGTACAACTCGGAGCGCTTCACCCCGGGGACCGCCCAGTTGGTGTCCCTGCGCGCAGGTTCGAGCGACCCCGTGCAGATCACGGCCGACGACCGCGTGAACTGGTTCCCGCACGTGTCGCCGGACGGCGCGCACCTGCTCTACCTGTCGTACGAGCCCGGCGTGCAGGGCCACCCGGCCGACCACCGCGTGGAGCTCCGGCTACTGCCGGGCAGCCTGGTGCGCGGAGCGCGGATCGCGGTCCTGCCCGAGACGCTCGTCGCACTCGACGGCGGCCAGGGGACGGTCAACGTCCCGCCGTGGGCCCCGGACTCGACGTGGTTCGCGTACTGCGACTACCCCGTCGCCGGCTGAGCGTCCCGCCCGAGCGCCTGGACGCGACCGCCTGGAGGCCCGGTGCCGGTCCACGAGACCGGCACCGGGCCTCCAGGCGGTGACGGGCGCACCGTCCGCGCGTCAGGGACGTGTCGTCAGCTCGCGCACCTGTCCCTGCTGCAGGAGCAGCCGGCGCTCGGCGCGCCCCGCGACCCACGAGTCGTGGGTGACGATCACCACGGTCAGGCCGCGATCGCGCCACTGCCGCTCGATGATCGCCATGATCTCGTCGCGGGTGCCCTCGTCCAGGGCGCCGGTCGGCTCGTCCGCCAGGAGCACCCGCGGGTTCTTCACGAGCGCCCGGGCGATCGCGACGCGCTGCTGCTGCCCGCCGGAGAGCTCAGCCGGCAGGTGGTCCAGGCGCTCACCGAGGCCGACCTCCCGCAGGGCCTCGGTCGCGCGGCGGCGTACCTCCTGCCGGGACTGCTTCGCCAGCGAACCCGCGAACGCCGTCTCGACGTTCTCGAGCGCGGTCAGCGTCGGGATCAGGTTGAAGCCCTGGAAGACGAAGCCGATCTCGGTGGCCCGCAGGTCGGTCAGCGCCCGGTCCCCGAGCGTCGCCACGTCACGACCGGCGAGCTCCACCGATCCCGCGCTCGGCCGGTCGAGCGCACCGAGCACCTGCAGCAGCGTCGACTTCCCGCCGCCGGTCGGCCCCTGGACCGCCACGAGCTGTCCCGCGGGGATCACCAGGTCGACGTCCGACAGCGCGGTGACGGTCCGTTTCCCCTGCTGGTACGTCTTGCTCACGGCGGTCAGGCGGTAGACGGGCCGGGAGGCCGTGCCCCGGTCGTCCGTGTCGGCTGCGGTCGCGGTGGTGGTCACGGTGGCTCCTCGGGTCGGGGTGGTCGGGGCGTTCGGATGGGTCGGGGTGCTCGCGCGCATCAGGCGACGCTCCGCAGCGCCTCGGCGGGGCGCAGCCGGGAGGCACGCCACCCGCCGAGCGCACCGGCGACCAGTCCGCCGAGGACCGCCAGGCCGATCGCGAGGAGGAACACCTCGACGGTGACGGGGGCGTGCAGGACGACGTCCGTGGTCGCCGCGGTGCTCGCGCCGCCGCCGAACCCGCCTGCTGGGGCACCGCCGGTCGTGCCGCTCCCTGCCGCGGCCGTCGCGGCGGCGCCGGACATGCCGCCGGAGCCGGGGCCGCGTGTGGTGGTGGACGCGGTGCTCGCGGAGACCGTCGGGGCGATGACGTTGACGACGAGGATGCCGATGAGCCCCGCCGCGGCGCCGATCACGCCGCCGATGAGGCCCTGCACGAGGGACTCGCCGGCGACCTGCCGGGTGATCCGCCCGTTCGACCAGCCGATGGCCTTGAGCGTGCCGAACTCCCGGGTGCGCCGGGTGACGCCGGAGATCGTGAAGAGGATCGCGATGAGGAACGCCGCGGCGAGGACGAGGAGCGACAGCCACCGGCCGAGGTTCGCGACGAGGCTCGATGCCGTGGCCAGGGACCCGGACACGCTCGAGGCGAGGTCGGCCTCGGTGGAGACGGTGGCACTCGAGAGCTTCGCCTGCAGGGCCGTCTTCACCGCTGCGACGTCGGACGACGAGGTCGCCGAGACGTACACGGACGTCACCTCGCCGTCGAGGTCCGCGAGCGCCTGGGCCGTGTCGAGGGGCACGTAGGTGTTCGAGCCGGTGGTGCTCGCCGATCCGGTCGAGGCGACGATCCCGATGACGGTGAAGTCCTTGCCGCCGATCTCGAGCGTGTCCCCGACGGCCTTCGACTCGCTCTTGGCGTAGGCGGCGTCGAGCACGACGACGTCCTTGCCGGCGTCGCTCGTCCGGAACGCACGGCCCGTCGTGACCTCGGTGCTCGTCAGCGGACCGACGGTGTCGCCGGACACCGGGATGCCGGTCACCGTGAAGGAATCGACGCTGAACGAGCCGCCGCCGAAGCCACCGCCACCCGTCCCGGCGTCGCCGCTCGGGGCCTGCCGAGTGGCGGCACCGTCGCTGCTGCTGCTGCTGTCGCTGCCCTGCTTGACCGAGCCGGAGAACGTGCTGTTCTCGAGGGTCAGCACGCCGGTGGCGGCCTCGACCCCGTCGGTCGCCGTCACCGCGGCGAGGTTCGCGGCGGACAGGGTGGACGTGCCGCGGGTCACGGCGAGGCGGGACTGGGACAGGTCCGTGCTGCCGGAGGAGCCCGACGAGCCCTGGTCGCCGAAGTCGAAGGACGGGCGCCCGCCGCTCGTCGACGACGGGGTCTCGGTCTTGGTCACGGTGATGTCCGTGCCGACGCCGTACACGGACTGCAGGACGCTCGACTGCGCGGTCTGCACGCCGCTGGAGATCGAGGAGACGATCACCACGAGGGCGATGGCGAGCGCCATGCCGATCGCGATGATGACCGTCTGCTTCCTGCGGTTCGTGAGTTCGCGCCTGAGGTAGGTCAGGAACATGGTTCTCCTCGGTGGGGGTCGGCAACCAGGTCACCGTCCACGCACCGGATGCGTGGCGGGGCCGACCGAGGAGACGCTAGGCAGCCGTCCAGTGGCTGCCCCATGCCGTTCCGGTGAACCGCCTATGGGGCGTAGGTCTGCCGGAGGTGCTCCGCGTAGCCGCCCGGGGTGCGCCCCGCGAAGCGGCCGCTCGTGACGACGGGGAGGTCGGTCGTCGCCTCGACCCGCAGCCCCAGCGCGTGCGCGCGCTCGACCAGGCGGACGTCCTCGTGCTCGGGGACGGGGTCGAACCCGCCGAGGGCCGTGTACGCCGCGGCGAGCACCCCGAGGTTCGCGCCGTGCACGTGGCCGAGTGCCGCTCCGGGCGGGTGCGCGATCGTCCAGCGCTCGAGGACGTCGGGGTCGAGGTCGCGCGGGTCGGGCACCACGGCGCCGATCAGCACGTGCCACCCGGCGACGAGCGCGTCGGCCTGCTGGACGAGCCACCACTCGTCGACGCGCGAGTCCGCGTCGGTGTGGGCGAGCCACTGCCGGACCGGGTCGGGGGTGCCGGCGGCGCGGATCGCGTGCGCGACGCCGAGCGAGCGGGCACGTCCGACCCCGACGTGCGCGGTCTCGATGTGGTCGATGCCGTGGTCGCGGACGATCGCCGCCGAGTCGTCGGTGCAGCCGTCGAGCACCACGGTGATGCCGACCCGGACGTCCGGGCGCTCCACGGCCAGCCGGACCACGGCGGCGTCGAGGGCGTCAAGGCAGGCGCCGATCCGGTCCTCCTCGTCGTGTGCGGGCACGACGACGTCGATGCGGTGCATCACCCCGGGCGTCACTGACCCCGTGCCCGTTCCTGCTCCGGTCCGTGCGTCCGTCCCTGCGTCCGTCACCGGACGAGTCCTTCGCCCCGGGCGACCGAGACCACGCCGGGGCCGGGCAGGACGCTCAGCACGAAGTCGTCCTCGACGTGCCGGACGATCGCGGGCCGGGGCCAGCGCTCGGTGAGGCGGGCGTCGACGACGTCCCCGCTCGAGACAGCCTCGTCGTCGGGGTGGCGCCAGTGGCAGGCGACGAGCACGCCGTCGTCGGCGAGTGACGCGATGACGTGGTCGATCGTCCGGTCGAGGTCGTCGGGGGAGAGGTAGTAGCCGACCTCGGACATCACGACGAGGTCCCAGGTGCCCTCGGGCCAGTCGTCCGGCAGCGCGGCCTGCAGGAACCGGGCGTGCGGCGCACGGGAGCGGGCTCGCTCGAGCGGTGCGGCGGCGATGTCGGTGCCGAGGACGTCGTCGGCGCGGTCGGTCAGCGCGGCGGTCAGCACACCGGTCGCGCAACCGATCTCGAGCGCCGACCGGTACCGCTCGCGGGGCAGCGCCGCCAGGGTGACGGCACGCTTCCGACGCTCGTACCAGGAGCCGTCGAAGTCCCACCCCTCGGGCTTCCTGGCGTAGTGGGCGTCGAAGGACTCCCGGGAGCGTGAGCGTTGCCCGCCGAAGAACCACTCGGTGTGGCGGAGGTGGTGGGCGGCGTGCCGGTCGTTGACGACGGGCTCGTCGCCGGGCGCGGGGGAGAGCGGCAGCACCTGCGACCGGTAGGCCGCGAGCGCGGCACGCTTCCGGTCGAGGACGTCGTCGGTCAGCGCGAGCGCGCCGGCGGTGGGCCACGGCGCGGCGGGCTCGGCGGCGTCGTCCCAGTGCCAGGCCCAGATCGGGTAGGACAGCAGGTCGACGTCGGGCCGCTCGGCGCTGACGGCCTCGGCCACCTCGCCGGCGACACGGTGGTCGCGGTGTCCGTCCCCGCGCCAGGGCGCCACGAGGAGCGAGCGGCCGGGGGTGGCGTCGAGCCGGGCGACCAGGGCGTCCCGCAGCGTTTCCGGCTGCTCGCGGAGGCCGACGTCCGGCACCCCGAGGGACCCGGCGGTGACCTCGGGGTGGAGCAGCTCGAGGGCGTCCCGGAACTCGGTGGCACGCACGGCCGCGAGCTCGTCGGGGGTGGTCGTGGGGGAGTCGGGGTGCGATCCCTCGCCGAGCGTCACGAGCACGACGTGCACGGGCAGGCCCGCGTCCGCCGCCGCGGCGATGAGGCCACCGGCGCCGAGCGTCTCGTCGTCGGGGTGCGGCGCGACGACGACGACGGCCTGGTAGCCGTCGAGGTCGACCGCGTCGGGGGAGAGCGTGTCGAGGAACGTCGTCCAGGCCTCGGGGTCGGTCCCCGGCTCCCGGTGGTCGAAGCTCACCACGCCACACCGCCACGCTCGAGGACCATCCGGCCGATGCGGGCGAGGTCCCGGTCGCCGTGGTCCTGCAGCACGTAGAGCTCGAGGTCGGCGACCCGCGCGGCCACGGCGGCCTCGGACGTCAGCGGGCCGGGGCCGACCGTGGAGACCACCCGGGTGCGGACGGCGTCGACGGCCCGGCGGACCCGCGAGCGGACGGTCTGCGCGACGAGGGGCCAGTCGGCGTCCTGGTCGGTGTCGATGCGCGCGGCTGCGTCGGCGAGGGCGTCCTCGGCGTCCGCGAGGTCGGCGACCACGGCACCGAGCGCGACGCGGAGCAGCTCGGCGTCCGGACGCGCCGCGGCGTGGTCGCGGAGCACGCGGGCGAGCCCGACGGCCCCGCCCCACCAGCACGCGGCGACGACGATGCCGCCCCACGCGAACCCGGGACGGGTCAGGTACCAGCCGGGGTCGCCGACCGGGACGGCCACGACCCCGTCGAAGTCCACCGGGCCGCTCGGCACGTCCGGCATGCCGCGCGCGACCCAGGCCTCGTCGTGCGTGGTGACACCGTCCTGCCGCAGGTCGACGGCGAACAGCTGCCGGTCGTCCCCGCGGTGCGCGGTCACCAGGGCGTGCGAGAGCTGCGACGCGAGCGAGCACCAGGGCTTCGTGCCGTCGAGCACGACCCCGCCGGCACCATCGCCGGAGGCCTCGAGCCGCAGCCCGGGACCCTCTGCGGCGAAGACGCCCCAGGTCGAGCCCGCCGGGACCTCGGCGTCCGCCTGCGCCAGGATCGAGAGCGCGTCCAGGTGCGGCTCGACCGTCCGGGCCAGCCCGACGTCGACCGCGGCGACGGCGGCGAGGGTGACGAAGGACCGGGCCGCCGTGCCCGTGGTGAGCGGTGGGGTGGTGGCGGCGAGGGACCGCGCGACGGCGAGCCGGTCCGCCGGAGCCGAGCCGGGCCTCCCGGCTGTCGCCGTCAGTGCGGCGACGTCGACGGCAGCTGCGTCGGCGGGCCAGGCAGCAGAACGGATCATGTTCCCCACCGTACGGATGTGGACATGATGCGTGACAGATCATCCACAGACCGCCGTGGGCTGTTCCACAGACGACTCATAGACTCGTCTCGATACTCGAAGACGTGACCATCTCCCAGCCCTCCGCAGCCCCACGCCTCACGCGTGCCGACGGTTCGCCGTTGCGCATCCTCGTCGTCGACGACGAAGCCAGCCTCACCGACCTGCTCTCCATGGCGCTGCGGTACGAGGGCTGGGACGTCACGAGCGCGAACGGCGGACAGGACGCCCTGACGAAGGCGCGGGAGTTCAAGCCGGACGCCATGGTGCTCGACGTGATGATGCCGGACCTCGACGGGCTGCAGGTCCTCAGCCGGCTCCGCCAGAACAACGACGACACCCCGGTGCTGTTCCTCACCGCGAAGGACAGCGTCGAGGACCGCGTCACCGGCCTCACCGCCGGCGGGGACGACTACGTCACGAAGCCGTTCTCCCTTGAGGAGGTCGTCGCGCGCCTCCGCGGGCTCATCCGCCGCTCGCAGATCTCGATCTCCGAGGCCGGCGACTCCCGCATCGTCGTCGGCGACCTGGTGCTCGACGAGGAGTCGTACGAGGTGTCCCGCGCCGGCCGGCCCATCGAGCTGACCGCCACCGAGTTCGAGCTCCTGCGCTTCCTGATGCGCAACCCCCGGCGTGTGCTGTCGAAGGCGCAGATCCTCGACCGCGTGTGGTCGTACGACTTCGGCGGCAAGTCCAGCGTCGTCGAGATCTACATCTCCTACCTCCGCAAGAAGATCGACGCCGGCGAGCAGCCGATGATCCACACCGTGCGCGGTGTCGGGTACGTCATCAAGCCCGTCGTCTGATCCCGTGACCCTGCGCCGCCGGCTCGTCCTGAGCATCGTCGCCCTCGTCGTCGCCGTCAGCGCGATCATCGGCGCTGGCAGCATCGTCGCGCTGTTCTCGATCCAGCGCTCCGCGATCGACCAACAGCTGCAGTACGCCACGAGCCGCGCCCAGAAGTCGATCGAGGGGCAGGGATCCGGCGGGCCGGGGCTCGACATCGGCCGCCCGTCCGGGCAGGCCGCCGGCACCCTCACCGCCTACTTCCTCAACGGCAACGCCGTCATCGGCAGCGTGCTCGAGGACGACGGCCACCTCGACAGCCTGGCTGCGTCGGCCGTCGAACCGCTCGGCGGCGTGCGCGTCGACGGGCAGCCGAGGACCGTGGACCTCGGCGGGGGCCTCGGCCGCTACCGGGTGAGCGCCGCGCCGGTCGGCCCGGCCGTGCTCGTCGTCGGCCTGCCCATGGCGCCCGTGTACGAGAGCGTCTGGAAGCTGTTCGGCGTCGTGCTCGTCGTGATGCTGCTCGCGCTCGTCGTCGCCTCGGCCGCCGCGGCGCTCGCCGTTCGACGCTCCCTCCGACCGCTCGAACGCGTCGCCGAGACCGCCACGACGGTCGCCGGCATGCCCCTCGACCGCAGCGACGCCCTCGACGGCATCCGCGTGCCGGACACCGACCCGCGCACCGAGGTCGGTCGGGTGGGCACCGCGTTCAACCGGATGCTCGGTCACATCGGCGGGGCGATGCAGGCCCGGGAACGCTCCGAGCAGAAGGTGCGGCAGTTCGTCGCGGACGCCTCGCACGAGCTCCGCACGCCGCTGGCCTCGGTCCGCGGCTACGCCGAGCTCACCCGCCGGATGGGCGGTGACCTGCCGCCGGACGTCGTCTACGCGATGAGCCGGATCGAGTCCGAGTCGCTGCGGATGACCTCGATGGTCGAGGACCTGCTGCTCCTGGCCCGGCTCGACGAGGGCCGCGAGGTCCAGCTCGACGACGTGGACCTGACCGGGCTGGTGCTCGACGCGGTCAACGACGCCCACGCGGCCTCGCCCGAGCACGTCATCGAGGTCGACGTCCCGCCCACCCCGGTCGTCGTGCTGGGCGACGCTGCCCGGCTGCACCAGGTCATCGTCAACCTCGTCACGAACGCCAGGACCCACACCCCCGACGGCACCCGCATCACGGTGGGTATCGAGACGGTCCCCGACGGTGTCGACCTGACCGTGCGGGACACCGGACAGGGGATCGACCCGGCGTTCCTGCCGAAGCTGTTCGAGCGGTTCGCCCGCGCCGACAGCTCGCGGTCGCGGACCGCGGGGTCGACGGGCCTCGGGCTGGCGATCGTCGACGCGGTCGTGCAGGCACACGGCGGCAGGGTCGGGGTCGAGAGTCGTCCGGGCGACACCGTCTTCACGGTGCACCTGCCCGCGCGGGCGGGTGCAGGTGCTGCTGGTGCTGCGGCCGCTCCTGCGTCTGCGGACGCGTGGTCCGGCGTGCCGGACCGCGCGTGACGGGACGGTCCGCACCCACCGGACGGGAGGCTCGTGGCGGGCCGGCACCGAGCCTCCCGTCCGGGGGTTGGTGGCGTCCACCGCATCTGCTACAGTTCTCGAAGCCAAAGACCGCCGGTTTGCTGCTGTGCTCGCACAGCAGTCGAAGGTCCTCCATCATGAGGCAGCCCGCGCAGGTGTTCCGAACCACTCCATCCGCTTGCGGGGGAGCAGCTCCGAGCCTCTGCGCCGGAGCTTTTTTCATGTGCTGTGTTCGTTGCAGTGGGACCTGGGGCTGCCGGCAAGACCCCCAAGGAGAACCATGGCGAACAAGGAAGCTGCGGTCGCCGAGCTCACGGAGTCCTTCCGTAGCTCGAACGCCGTTCTGCTCACCGAGTACCGCGGTCTCACGGTCGCGCAGCTCAAGGAGCTCCGCAACTCGATCCGTGAGCACGCCACGTACGCCGTGGTGAAGAACACGCTGACCAAGATCGCGGCGAACAACGCCGGCATCTCGTCGTTCGACGACGAACTCGCCGGTCCGTCCGCTCTCGCCTTCGTCCACGGTGACACCGTCGCCGTCGCGAAGTCGCTGCGTGCATTCGCCAAGGCGAACCCCGAGCTCGTGGTGAAGGGCGGTTACTTCGACGGTAACCCGCTCACCGCGACCGAGGTGGACAAGCTCGCCGACCTCGAGTCCCGTGAAGTGCTGCTCGGCAAGCTCGCCGGCGCACTCAAGGCCTCGCTGTTCGGTGCTGCGTACCTGTTCCAGGCACCCCTCTCGCAGGCCGTCCGCACGGTGGACGCCCTTCGCGAGAAGCAGGAGTCCGCGGCCTGACCAGGCACGCGTTCATCAACCACACGCACTAGCTAGTAGTAGGAGAAAATCATGGCGAAGCTTTCGCAGGACGAGCTCATCGAGGCCTTCAAGGAGCTCACGCTCATCGAGCTCTCGGACTTCGTGAAGAAGTTCGAAGAGGTCTTCGAGGTCACCGCTGCTGCCCCCGTCGCCGCTGCCGCGGTCGGTGGCGCTGCTGCCCCCGCCGAGGAGGTCGAGGAGAAGACCGAGTTCGACGTCGTGCTCAAGTCGGCCGGTGACAAGAAGATCCAGGTCATCAAGGAGGTCCGCAGCCTCACGTCGCTCGGCCTGGGCGAGGCCAAGGCCCTCGTCGAGACCCCCGACGCCAAGGTGATCGAGGGCGCGAACAAGGAGACGGCCGACAAGGCCAAGGCTTCCCTCGAGGCAGCCGGCGCCACCGTCGAGCTCGTCTGAGTCCGACCTTCTGGTCACGAAGGCCGCTGCCCCTCGGGGTGGCGGCCTTCGTCGTGTGCGGGGCGCGGGCGCGTTGGTCGGCCGGCGGGTGGCTGACGCGGCTGGTTGGCGTGCTCGGGGGTTGTCCGGCGAAAGCGACGTCGTGGGTGCGTTCGCGCGGCGCAATCGGCGCCCCGATGTCGCCCGATGCGCCTGCATCTGATGCGAGGGCATCGGGCGACATCCTCCGGCCCGTTGCGCGTCGCTCCGCAGGAGGTCGTGTCGCATCCGTCGCGGAGCCGTTCCTCCACAGACGACCGGGTGGCCGGAGTTCTCCACGGATCGCTCGGGCGTCGTCACCGTGTCCGGGCCGGCAGCGAAGCTCGTTGCATGGAGATCGAGAGCGCACACGAACCACGTCTCTGGCGTGCGTCGACGGGCCGCACCACTGCCCGCCGCTTCCAGCGGATGGCGCGGGCGGGGACCCTGCAGCGGCTGGTGCCGGGCGTCTACCTCCGACCGGACGACTGGGACGGGCTCGATGCTCGGTCGCGGCACCTCGTCCTGATCCGGGCGCTTGCTCCGCGTCTCCCTCGTGACGCCGCTATCTCACACCTCTCCGCGGCGGCGGTCCGGGGCTGGGCGCACATCGGCCGATGGCCCGACCGTGTGCAGGTCACCCAGGCCGGCGGGGCCCGGAGCGAGATCTCCCGTGTGACCGTGCGGTCCTCGCCGCCGTTCGACGCAGAGCGACCGGGGGCCGACACCTTCGCCGGCGTCGAACTCGTCAGCGCCGCAGCGACCGCATTCGGCGCTGTGCTCGATGCGACGTTCTCGCGCGCAGTGGTGCTGCTCGACGATGCGTACCGGAAGGGACTGCGCCCCGCGGAGGTCGAGCCACTCGTGGAGCAGCACGGGTCTCGGGGGCGCGTCCACCTCGAACGGGTGCTCCGCACGAGTGACGTCCGCCACGAGTCGGTCGGGGAGTCGTTCTGCGCTGCACGACTGGCCGAACTCGGGTTCGTCGACGTCGTCGCGCAGCAGGAGTTCCCGCGTCAGGACGGCTCGGTCGACCGGGTCGACTTCTGGCTGCCGTCGGTCGGGTTCGTGGTGGAGTTCGACGGCCGTCAGAAGTACACCGACCCGACGATGACAGGCGGGCGGGCACCCGCGGACGTCCTGTGGCAGGAGAAGATCCGGGAGGACCGCATCCGTCCGCAGGTCAACGGGTTCATCCGTGTGCGGTGGTGGCACCTCGTCGATCCGGACCGGCTCCGCGCGCTGTTCCGGCAGTTCGGGCTGGTGCCGTGACCAGCGCCGTCCCGGCAGTGCGGGGCGCTGCGTCGCGGGTCAGCGGAGGGTGCTGTGGCGGCGACCGTAGAGCGCGTAGAGCACCGCGCCGGCGACCATCCAGATGCCGAACGCGATCCAGGTGCCCGCGCCGAGGAACACCGCGAGCAGGGCGCAGCTCAGGGTGCCGAGGACCGGGACGACCGGGAAGAGCGGGACCCGGTACGAGCGCTCGAGGTCGGGCTGCGACCGGCGGAGGATGATCACGGAGACGTTCACGAGCGCGAAGGCCACCAGCGTGCCGATGCTCGTCGCGTCAGCGAGCTCCCCGAGGGGGACCAGCGCCGCGACGACCGTCACCACGAGGCCCACGATCAGCGTGTTCACGACGGGGGTGCCCGTGCGCTTCGACACCCGGCCGAAGGCCTTCGGCACCAGGCCGTCGCGCGCCATGGTCAGCAGGATGCGTGTCTGGCCGTACAGGACCGTCAGCACGACACTGGCGATGGCGATGACCGCGCCGACGGAGAACACGAGTGCCACGACCGGCTGTCCGGTGACGGCGACGACGATGCGGACGAGGGAGGCCTCGGTGGAGGAGAACGACGTCCACGACCGAGCGCCGATCGCCGCGACGGCCACCAGGATGTACAGCGTCGTGATGAGGGCGATCGACCCGATGATGGCGCGGGGGAGGTCGCGGCGGGGGTCCTTCGCCTCCTCTCCGGCGGTCGAGGCCGCGTCGAACCCGATGTAGGAGAAGAACAGGCGCGAGGCGGCGGCGGTGACCCCGGCAGCGCCCATCGGTGCGAGCGGCGCGAAGTTCTGCGCGCGGAAGGCGGTGAAGGCCACGACGACGAAGAACACCAGCAGGGCGATCTTCACGATGACCATCAGCGTGTTGACCCAGGCGCTCTCGCGGGCCCCCGGCAGCAGCACCGCCGTCGCCAGCAGGACGAGCACGGCCGCCGGCAGGTTGACCACGCCGCCGTCACCAGGAGGGGCCGACAGGGCCACGGGCAGATGGGTGCCGAACACCTTCAGGGTCTCGTCGACGTACTCGCTCGCACCCACGGCGACCGCGGCGACGGACACGGCGTACTCGAGCACGAGACACCAGCCGCAGACCCAGGCGATGCCCTCGCCCATCGTCGCGTACGTGTAGGAGTAGCTCGACCCGGACGTCGGGACGGCGCCGGCCATCTCGGCGTACGACAGGGCGGACAGCAGCGCCGCGATGCCCGCCACGACGAACGAGATCCAGACGGCGGGCCCGGCGAGGGGGACCGCGGTGCCGAGCACGACGAGGATCCCGGTGCCGAGCGTGGCGCCGACGCTGATCATCGTCAGGTGCCACACGCCGAGCGTCCGGCGGAGCGGCTGGCCGTCGACCCCGGCTGCTGCCTCGGCCTGCAACTGGTCGATCGGCTTGCGCCGGGCCAGTTGGTGACGGAGGGACGTGGCGGGGCGAGACTGCGCGGACGACATGGGACCTCGTGGAGCAGGGAACGGGACGGGTCATGCTCGCACGGCCCCGGATGGGGGTCAATTCCACAGGACCTCGCAGGTGGCACGTCCATGTCCGACAGCGGGGTTACATTGACTCGGGAGTGCGCACCGTCCGGTCGCGCCGGGTGGAAGGAGCTCGCATGAGCATGCGCGGTGGTGGTGGACACGGCGGCGGGCGGATCTCCAGCGGCGACTTCGACGCGCAGCGGGCCGCCAACGCGGCGGCACCGCGGATCCCGAACCTCCTCGGTCGCATCGCCGGGCTCTTCGGCCCGCACCGCCGGTCGATCGGGTTCACCGTGGCGCTCGTCCTGCTCGGCGCAGCCCTGTCCGTGATCCCGCCCCTGCTGACCCAGCGGGCCTTCGACGAGGGACTGTTCCCGAAGTCGGGCACCCCGGACGTGCCGGTGCTCGCCTGGCTCGTGACGGCGATGGTGCTCCTCTGGATCGCCAACGCCGGCGTCGGCGTGTGGCAGACGTACCTGACGGCGACGGTCGGCAACAAGGTCATGGGGTCCCTGCGGATGCGGCTGTTCGCGCACCTGCAGCGGATGGAGCTCGCGTTCTTCACGCGGACGAAGACGGGCGTGATCCAGTCGCGGCTGCAGAACGACGTCGGCGGTGTCGCCAGCGTGCTGAACAACACCATCTCCTCCGTGCTCGGCAACACCGTGACGGTGATCGCCGCGGTGGTCGCGATGCTGCTCCTCAGCTGGCAGATGACCATCGTCGCGGTCGTCCTGCTGCCGCTGCTCGTCATCGCGCAGCGCCGCGTGGGCCAGGTCCGCGCGAAGATCGCCGGGCAGACCCAGGAGTCGCTGTCGGACATGACCGCGATCACGCAGGAGGCCCTGAGCGTGTCGGGCATCCTGCTCGCGAAGAGCTTCAACCAGCAACGCAGCGAGACCCACCGGTACGGCGACGAGAACCGCAACCAGATCTCGCTGCAGGTCCGCCAGCAGATGTCCGGGCAGTGGTTCTTCGCGATCGTCCAGATCTTCCTGTCGATCATCCCGGCGATCATCTACCTGGTCGCGGCGTACCTGATCCTCGGCGGCGTCCCGATCACCGCCGGCACGATCGTGGCGTTCACGACGGTGCAGTCGCGCCTGCTGTTCCCGACGGTCGGGCTGCTCCGCGTCGTGCTGGACCTGCAGACGTCGGGAGCGCTGTTCGCCCGCATCTTCGAGTACCTCGACCTGAAGCCCGCCATCACCGACGCACCGACGGCGCACAAGGTCGACGAGCAGCGGGTCGGTCACGTCGCGTTCGACGACGTCACGTTCACCTACCCGGACGGCGAGGCCGACAAGCCGACGCTGCGCGGGGTCTCCTTCGAGCTCCAGCCCGGCCAGTTCGCCGCGTTCGTCGGCCCGTCGGGCGCGGGCAAGACGACCGTGTCCTACCTGGTGCCGCGGTTGTACGAGGCCACGACGGGGTCGGTCCGGTTCGCCGGGTCCGACGTCCGTGACCTGGAGCACGAGGACCTCATGCGCCACATCGGCATCGTGAGCCAGGAGACCTACCTGTTCCACGCGACGATCGGCGACAACCTCCGCTACGCCAAGCCCGAGGCCACGGCCGAGGAACTCGAGCACGCAGCACGGGCGGCGAACATCCACGAGACCATCGCCTCGTTCCCGGACGGCTACGACACCGTCGTGGGGGAGCGCGGCTACCGCCTGTCCGGCGGGGAGAAGCAGCGCATCGCGATCGCACGGGTGCTGCTGAAGGACCCGCCGGTCCTGGTCCTCGACGAGGCCACCAGCGCGCTCGACTCGATCTCGGAACGCGTGGTGCAGACGGCGCTCGACAACGCCGCGCGCGGCCGCACCACGATCTCGATCGCGCACCGCCTGTCGACCGTCCGTGACGCCGACGTCGTCTTCGTGCTCGACCACGGGCAGATCGTCGAGCAGGGCACGCACGAGGAACTGCTCGCCCTCGGCGGGACGTACGCGCTGCTGCACCAGCAGCAGAACGCGCCGGCCGACCTGGTCTGAGTCGCCGAGCGGGTGATGCCGGGAGGCCCGTTGCGGCCCCGCCACGGACGATCCAGACCGCCCCGACGGCCGGCCGACATCTGGCGTCGCATGCCTGGGTGGCGCGGAGGTGCGCCGCCTAGGATCAACGCGTGCGTTACGCGAACTCCGTCGTCGACCTGGTCGGCGACACCCCTCTCGTCAAGCTGAACCGGGTCACCGAGGGCGTCCGAGCGACGGTCCTGGTCAAGGTGGAGTACTTCAACCCCGGCGGGTCCGCGAAGGACCGCATCGCGACGCGGATCATCGACGCGGCGGAGGCCGCCGGTGACCTGCGCCCGGGCGGCACGATCGTCGAACCGACCTCGGGCAACACCGGCGTCGGCCTGGCGCTCGTCGCCCAGCAGCGCGGGTACCGCTGCGTGTTCGTCCTGCCCGACAAGGTCGGCGAGGACAAGCGGAACGTGCTGACGGCCTACGGCGCCGAGATCGTCGTCACGCCGACCGCGGTCCCGCCCGAGCACCCCGAGTCGTACTACTCGGTGTCCGACCGGCTCGTGCAGGAGATCCCCGGCGCCTACAAGCCGAACCAGTACGCGAACCCGAACGGCCCGCGCAGCCACTACGAGACCACGGGTCCGGAGATCTGGCGTGACACCGAGGCGCAGCTGACCCACTTCGTGGCGGGCGTCGGAACCGGCGGCACGATCTCCGGCACCGGCAAGTACCTGAAGGAGGCCTCCGACGGGCGCGTGCGCATCATCGGCGCCGACCCCGAGGGCTCCGTCTACTCGGGTGGCACCGGTCGCCCCTACCTCGTCGAGGGCGTCGGCGAGGACTTCTGGCCGAGCGCGTACGACCCCGACATCGCGGACGAGATCATCGCCGTGTCGGACGCCGAGTCGTTCGCGATGACGCGTCGACTGGCCCGCGAGGAAGGGCTGCTCGTCGGCGGCTCCAGCGGCATGGCCGTCGTCGCCGCGCTGCGGGCCGCCCGTGACCTGACCGAGGACGACGTCGTGGTCGTGCTGTTGCCCGACGGTGGCCGCGGCTACCTCGGCAAGATCTTCAACGACCGCTGGATGCGCTCGTACGGCTTCGCCGAGACCGACGACGCCCGCACGGTCGGGTCGCTCATCGCCGGCAAGGACGGCCGCCTGCCGGACCTCGTCCACGCGCACCCGGGGGACACCGTCCGCGAGGTCGTCGACATCATGTCGAAGTACGGCGTCTCGCAGATGCCCGTCCTCAGCGCCGAGCCGCCCGTCGTGATCGGCGAGGTCATCGGCGCCGTCGCCGAGAAGGACCTGCTCGAGCACGTCTTCACCGGTGCGGCGAAGAGGGCCGACCGTCTGGCCGAGTCCGTCGGCGACCCCCTGCCGCTCATCGGTGTCGGTGAGTCGGTGTCGTCGGCTCGTCGTGCCCTCGAGACCGTGGACGCGTTGCTCGTGGTCGAGGACGGCAAGCCCGTCACCGTCCTGACGCGACACGACCTGCTCACCTACCTCTCGGAGTGAGCGCGGCCGCGCACCCACCCTCGCGGTGCGCACCACGCGGCAGCGCACCCACCGATCGGTGCGCGCCCGACGCGATCCGAGCCTCCCGTCCGCTCCTGACCTGGAGAACAGCACCATGACCGAGTTCAGCACCCGCGCCGTCCACGCCGGCCAGGACCCCGACGCCACCACCGGCGCCGTCATCCCGCCCCTGCACCTGACCTCCACCTACGTGCAGGACGGCATCGGGCAGATGCGGAACGGGTACGAGTACTCGCGGTCCGCGAACCCGACCCGTGACTCGCTGCAGACCCTGCTCGCCGACCTCGACGGCGGCGTGGCGGCGTACTCGTTCGCCTCCGGCCTGGCCGGGGAGGACGCCCTGCTCCGCGCCACGCTCGCCCCCGGCGCACGCGTGGTGATGGGGAACGACGTCTACGGCGGCACCCACCGCCTGGTGAGCCGCCTGCACGTGCCGTGGGGCGTCGAGCTCGTCGTCGTCGACATGAGCGACCTCGACCTGGTCCGCGGTGCGCTCGAGGGCGCGCCCGAGAAGACCGTGCTGTGGGTCGAGACGCCGACGAACCCGCTCATGAAGATCGCCGACATCGCAGCGCTCGCCGAGGTCGGGCACGCAGCCGGAGCCCTCGTCGTCGTCGACAACACGTTCGCGTCGCCGTACCTGCAGCAGCCGCTGTCGCTCGGCGCCGACGTGGTGGCGTACTCGACCACGAAGTACCTCGGCGGGCACTCGGACGTCGTCGGCGGGGCGATCGTGCTCAAGGACCAGGAGCTGGCGGACAAGGTGCAGTTCCTGCAGTTCGGTGCCGGGGCGATCTCGTCGCCGTTCGACGCCTGGCTGACGATCCGCGGCATCAAGACCCTGGCCGTCCGGATGGAGCGCCACTCGCAGAACGCGCAGGCCGTCGCCGAGGCCCTCGTCGAACACCCGGCCGTCGAGCGCGTCTTCTACCCGGGCCTCGCCGACCACCCCGGGCACGACGTCGCGTCCCGCCAGATGCGCGGGTTCGGCGGGATGTTGTCCGTGGCGCTCGCCGGGGGACCCGAGGCGGCGAAGCGCTTCGCGGAGTCGACCGAGCTGTTCGCGCTCGCGGAGTCGCTCGGCGGCGTCGAGTCGCTCATCGGCTACCCGAGCGAGATGACCCACGCGTCGGTGAAGGGCACCGAGCTGGCCGTGCCGGAGAACGTCGTGCGCCTGTCGGTCGGCATCGAGGACGCGGGCGACCTGGTCGCCGACGTGCAGCAGGCGCTCGCCCGCTAGCCGAGCCCGCCAGCTGACCCCGCCAGCCGACCCCGCCAGCCGAGTCCGCCAGCCGAGCCCGCCAGCCGAGCCTGCCGCCGACCCCGCTGGCCGAGTCCGCCAGCGGAGCCCGCCAGCCGAGCCCGCTGGCGCGGCCGTGTCCCCGGCCACTCCTACGATGGTCCGGTGACCACCGACGGACGCGCGACGAGGGCGACGCGCACCACCCTGTTCAGCCGGCGGTACGCGCTGTCCACGATCGGCATGGTCGCCATCGTCGGTGTGGCCGCGTTCCAGAACCTGGCGATGACGACGATCATGCCCGTGATCAGCCGTGACCTGCACGGGGAGACCCTCTACTCGCTGAGCTTCGCCGCCCCGCTCGCCGCCGGCGTCCCGGGGATGGTGCTCGCCGGCAACTGGACCGACCGCGCGGGCGGCCGGGTCGTGGCGTGGGTGTCGGCGATGCTCTTCGCCATCGGCACGGCCGTCGTCATGCTCGCGCCGACGATGCCCGTGTTCCTCGCCGGGCGCCTGGTCGAGGGCTTCGGCGCCGGCGCGATCGACGTCGTCCTCTACGTGCTGGTCGCCCGCGTCTTCCCGGAGGACCTGCACGGCCCGGTGTTCGCCGGGTTCGCCGCCGCGTGGGTGGTCCCGGCGCTCGTGGGCCCTGCCATCGCCGGGTACGTCACCGAGCTCGCGAGCTGGCACTGGGTCTTCGCCGGTGCCCTCGCGATCGCGGTCGTCGCGTTCGCCCTGCTCGTGCCCACGCTCCGGCACCTCCGCCCGCCGGCGCCCGAGCTCCGGCCACCGTGGCAGCGCGCCCGCATCGGGTGGTCCGTCGCCGCTGCCGTGGCGGTGCTGCTGCTCAACGTCGCCCCGGACCTGCCCGTCGTGTTCCGCGTGCTGGCGGTCGTCGTCGGGATCGTGGGCGCGTGGTTCGCCCTCCGTCCGCTCCTGCCACGCCGTACGCTGACCGCGGGTCCGGGGCTGCCGTCGGTGGTGCTGCTCCGCGGGGTGCTCGCGGCCGGGTTCTTCGGCAGCGAGGCCTACGTCCCCTTCCTGCTCCAGGCCCAGCACGGCCTGTCGGCCTCGGACGCCGGGCTCGCGCTGACCGTCTCCGCGCTGAGCTGGGCGAGCGCGAGCTGGCTGCACGGCCGGCTGGGGGAGCACCGCCTGCCGGCCGCCCGCCTGTTCGGCATCGGGTTGACGCTCGTGCTGGTCAGCCTGGTGTCCGCCCTCGCCGTGGCCGCGTGGGACCTGCCCGTTTGGGTGCTGTTGGCGGGGTGGTTCGTCGGCGGCGCGGGGATTGTCTTCGCCTTCCCGAGGACCTCGATGCTGACGCTGCGGTTCTCCACCGAGGGCGACGACGGCTTCGCCAGCTCGGCCCTCACGATCGCGGACGCCGCCGGCAGCGTGGTGGGACTCGCCGTCGCCGGGCTGCTGTTCACCTCTGCCGGCGGTCGGGACCACCCCGTCGCCTTCGCCCTGGTCTTCGCGGCGATGATCGTGATCACCCTGGTCGGGCTGGCCGCGGTCCGGCGCCTCGGTCCGGTCCCGCCTCCGTCCTCGGTGACCGGGTAGCGCCGACGGCAACGGCGACGGCGACTGCAACGGGAACAGGACCGGGGACCGGGGACCGGGGACCGGGTAGCGTGGGGGACCCACGACGAGGAGGAACCGTGCGCCGCATCCTGGCCGCCGCCATCGCGCTGAGCGCCGTCGCCGTGCTCGCCGGGTGCACGGGGACGACCTCGATGGCGCCGACCCCGGTGAAGAGCACGGACCTGACGAGCTCCGACGGCGGTTTCGACCAGCACGCGGTCGTCGGCGTGGTCCTGCTGGCCGCCGACGCGACGCCCGGGGCGAGCTCCGGCGGCGTGGCGCTGACCGACCGGTTCCGCGAGGACCTCACGACCGCGGGCTTCCGCCCGGACGTCCGGGTCGCCAGCGCCACCGACCCGGCGTCGTCGCAGGCCTCGGCCATCCGCGAGCTCGTGCGGGACGGCGCGAAGGCCCTCCTGGTGGAGGCCGCCGACCCGGACGCACTGACCGGCGAGGTGCAGACGGCCCACGACGCCGGTGTCGTCGTCGTCGCGCTCGGCGACCCGCTGCCGGCCACCGGCACCGGGGGCGACGGCATCTCCTCCGACTACCGCGTCCAGGGCCGCGACTCCGACGCTGCGCTCGTCGGACGCGCCGTCGCCGTCATCGAGGCGCTGCAGCGCGGGACGAAACCACCGACCGACTGACGCCGACCCCGCCACGTCGCGGTGTCGCGTGGCCGGGACGCGCCGGACGGGAGGCTCCCCACCCGCTGCTGGGGAGCCTCCCGTCCGTCGTCTGGTCGCGCCGACCGGCGCAAGCCCGGGCCCCGTGTTCTCGGCGCGGACCCAGCTGGCACGCCGCCAGCCCGCGGAACGCCGGGAGTCCACGCTGAGCAGGGCGACAGCTTCCGACCCCCGTCCGGGTGACGTCGTCCGTCGGTGGAACCACTGACTGTCAACTGGTTCCACATGCTCACTACAGTCAGCTCACCGCAGCCCACGAAGCCGCTGGAACGACCGGTCGCACGCGCGGACGGCCCTCCCGCGGCGGGCTCCCCGAGAGGACCCCGACGTGCACCGACGCCCACCGACTCCCCGCTCGACCATCCTGTCCACGAGGCCCCGGACCGCAGCGTTCGCCCTCGCCACCGCTGCCTGCACCATCGGCGCCGTGCTGTTCGCCGCCGGTCCCGCCGACGCCGCGACCCGCCACGTGCTGCCCGACTCCGTCCCGACGTGGGCCACCGCGGCCGACGACACCGGCACCGTCGCGGCGTCGACCGACGTCGAGGGCGAGGTGTACCTGCCCCTGAAGGACCAGGCGGGCGCCGAGGCCCTGGCGACGGCGGTCTCGACCCCGGGGACCAGTCGCTACCGGAAGCCGCTCAGCCCCAAGGCGTGGATCGCGGCGTACGCCCCGACGAAGAGCGACGTCGACCAGGTCACCGGGTTCCTGCGGGCCCAGGGGCTGTCGATCACCGGCGTCCCCGCCAGCCACGAGTTCGTCGTGTTCCGCGGGTCGGCGTCGGTCGTGGACTCGGTCCTCGGCACGACCCGGCACGCCTACCGCCACGCGCAGCAGACCCTCGTCGCCCCGTCCACCGCGCCGAGCCTGCCCGCGTCCATCGCGGGACTCGTCAGCGGCGTCAGCGTCGACCAGGGTCGGCTGCTCACCCACCCGGAGCTCGTGCAGCAGGGCGAGACCCCGGCGTCCTCCACGCCGACCCGGAGCCTGCGGCAGCAGGCGGCTGCACCGACCGGCATCAACGCGACGTGCTCGGCCTACGACGGCCAGCACACCGCGACCGTGCCCGCCGCGTACGGCCGCACCAGCGTCCCGACCTTCGCCTGCGGCTACGTGCCGAACCAGATCCGGTCGGCGTACGGCGTCGACGCGCTCGGCAAGCAGGGCGTCTCGGGCCAGGGGCAGACGGTCGCGGTCATCGACGCGTACGCCTCGCCGTCGATCATCCACGACACGGACAGCTACTCCGCCCAGCACGGGGAGCCCGCGCTGACGAGTGCGACCTTCGAGCAGCGCATCCCCGCGCCGTCGCAGTTCACCGACCAGGCGCTGTGCCAGCAGCCGAGCGGATGGCAGGGCGAGGAGACCCTCGACGTCCAGTCGGTGCACGCGGTCGCCCCGTCGGGGAAGATCCTCTACGTCGGCGGCACGAACTGCGGTGGTGGCCTCGACGTCGCGATGTCCCGGATCCTCGACCAGGGGCTCGCGGACCTCGTGAGCAACAGCTACGGCGACGTCGGCGAGAACCTGCCGCTCGCGAGCATCCGCGGCCAGGAGAACCTGCACATCCAGGCCGCCGGCGAGGGCATCGGCTTGTACTTCTCCAGCGGTGACAACGGCGACGAGTCCGCCTCGCTCGGCAGTGCCCAGCCCGACTTCCCCGCGTCGAGCCCCTGGGTGACCTCGGTCGGTGGCACGAGCCTCGGCGTGGCGAAGGACGGCCACAAGACGTACGAGACCGGGTGGGGCGACCTGCTCGACCAGATCGTCACCAGCCCGCGCGGCAACGTCTACACGACGCCGCTCCCCGGTGGCATCGTCGGTGGCGGAGCCGGCGGTGGGCGGAGCACGCTCTTCGACCAGCCTGCGTACCAGCGCGGCGTCGTGCCGGCCGGGCTCGCGAACGGCAAGCGCGTGTCGCCCGACCTGGCGGCGCTCGCGGACCCGTACACCGGCTTCTCGATCGGGATCCGTCCGATCACCGACGACGCGAAGCTGACCACCGGAGCGTTCGAGAACGAGACGTACGGCGGCACCTCGCTCGCCTCGCCGATCACGGCGGCGCTGTCCGCGCTGGTGCAGCAGTCGACGAACACCCGGCTCGGGTTCGCGAACCCGACGCTGTACGCGACGTACCGCGCCGCCCCGGCGTCGTTCTCGGACGTCACGCCGCCGGCGTCGCCGATCGCGCTCGCGTACACCAGCGCGACCTCGGGGCACGACTTCCTCGTGACGCTCGACCACGACACGTCGCTGACCACGGCGACGGGCTACGACGACGTCACCGGTCTCGGGGCGGTCTCGTTCCGCGGGCTGTCGGCGGTGGCGCGCCGGTAGGCGCAGGGCCGGGTCGTGACGGACGGGAGGCTCCCCACCGGTCACGACCGGCCCGCCGCTGGCGCGTCGGTCCGGAACCGGCCGGCGTGGGCCCAAATGCCAGCTGGCACCGAGCCTCCCGTCCGTCACGTAGTGCGCGGATGTGCTGGCGCACTGGTGCGAGGTCGGCCACCCGGTGCGGGCCTGGCGGGTCGCACGGGGTGGTCGACCCCGCACGGGGCGAGTGACCGCGCACCGTGCGTGGTCGGAGCGGGCGTCAGAGACGGGGGTGTCAGCTCCACCACGCGGGGAAGGACCGCGTGATCGTGTCGACGAGGGCCCGACGGGAGCGTCGGGGGCCGGCGAGCCAGGCCTCGATCGCACCGACGAAGCCCTGCGCCACGAAGCCGGCGGCGACGTCGTCGAGGATCTCCGGACGCGCGGCAGCGTCCAGCGCCTCGATGTGCCGGACGCTCGAGACGGTGAAGTGCTCGACGAGCAGCCGGTGCAGCGAGCCGTCGTTCGGGTCCGGCAGGGCCCGGGCGTAGATGTCCCGGTGCGTGATGACGTGCTCGACGACCGCGTTGATGCCACGGCGGGTGATGGCCGCCAGCTCCTCGGCGTCCGCGCCCTGTTCCGCGGCGGTGCGGCGGGCGGTGGCGTCCTCGTCACGGATGTCGTCGAGCTCGGGGGTGAGCACGTCGGCGAGCAGCGACCCGGGGGAGACGGCGTGCGAGTAGAACGTGGCCCGGTTGATCCCGGCCGCGCGGGTGACGTCCGCCACCGTGATCTCGGACACCGGCCGGCTCGCCGCGAGTCGCAGGATCGCTTCACGCAGGGCAGCCGTGGTGTGCAGGATCCGAGCGTCCACCATGACGCCCACCCCCTCTTCCGTGCTGGTCGCCCGGGCTCCCGAGCATGCCGACGCTACCGCAGGACGGGTGACGGTGTCGCGGTCGGGCCTCGGTGCGTAGGATGGTACCGCGGCCGAATCGATTCGAGCGTGGCCGCGATCACCACTCGCAACCACCCCTCATCGCCGAAGGACCTGTCGTGACCGCGCCCGCCACCACCGGCTCGCTGAGAGTCATCCTGCACCCGGGGGACTCGCTCTCCCGGGCCCAACGTCTCGTCTACGTGTTCGTCCTCGGCGCCCTCACCGCGCTCGGTCCGTTCACGATCGACCTGTACCTGCCGGCGTTCCCGGCGCTGAAGCAGCAGTTCGGGGTGACCGACGGCGCCGTGCAGCTCACCCTCACCGCCACCACGCTCGGGTTCGCGGCCGGGCAGCTACTCGTCGGGCCCTGGAGCGACAAGGTCGGCCGCCGACTGCCGCTGATCATCGCCACGACGGTGCACATCGCGGCGTCGATCGGGGCGGCGACGGCGCCGAACATCGAGGTGCTCGGGCTGTTCCGCGTGCTGCAGGGCATGGGCGCCGCTGCCGGTGGTGTCGTCGCGATGGCCACCGTGCGCGACCTGTTCGGTGGGAAGCCCCTGGTCCGGATGCTGTCGCGCCTGGCGATGGTGAACGGGCTCGCACCGATCCTGGCGCCGCTCATCGGTTCGCAGATGCTGCGGTTCACGAGCTGGCGCGGGATCTTCGTGTTCCTCGCGTGCTACGGCCTGGCGGTCGTCATCGCGTCGATCCTGCTCATCGTCGAGACGCTGCCGCCGGCCCGTCGTCAGGAGGCGGGCCACTCGACCATGGGGCAGCGCTACCGCGCGCTCTTCTCGGACCGCATCTTCGTCGGCGTCGCGCTCATCGGGGCGATGGTCTTCAGCGGGTTGTTCTCGTACCTCAGTGCCTCGCCGTTCCTGTTCCAGGGCGTGTACGGCCTCGACGCCCAGCAGTACGGGCTGCTCTTCGCGGTGAACTCGGTCGGGGTCGTCCTCGGCGTGCAGATCTCCGCCCGGCTCGCACAGCGGGTCGGTCCGCAGTGGATCCTGGCGTGCTCGACGGCCACGCTGTTCCTGGCGTCGACGGCGATCATCGTGCTCGACCTGCTCGGCGCCGGGCTCGTCGGGGTCCTCGTCCCGCTCTGGTTCTTCATCGCCGCGTGCGGGTTCTCGTTCCCGCTCGTGCAGGTCATCGGGCTCGCCTCCCACGGGAAAGAGGCCGGGACCGCCGCCTCGGTCCTCGGTGCGCTGAACTTCGGCGTGGCCGGGCTCATCTCGCCGATCGTCGGGTGGCTCGGCATCACGCACGCTGCACCCATGGCGGGCGTCATGGCCTCGACGGCGGCGGTCGCGATCCTGCTGCTGTGGTTCGTCGTGCGACCGCGGACGGTGCCGGCGCTGTCGCACTGAGGTCGGTCGGGCGACTTCTCCACAGGTCGTACCGCGGGGTCGGCGGCGTCCCTAGGCTGAGCGCATGAGCGACGCGGTGGACCAGGCACGGGCAGCGGCCGAGGCAGCGCGGGCAGCGGCGGACCAGGCACGACGCCTCGCGGACGAAGCAGCTGCTCGCGCCGAGGAGCTCGCCGCGGCACTGGCCCAGGCGGTCCCCACGGTGCCTGACGCAACCACACCGGGTCCGCAGGCAGTGCCGACGGCCGACACCGAGCCTCCCGTCGGGCCGCTCGGAGCGGACGCGGTCGCGGCCATCCGGGACGGCTACACGGTCACCGGGACGGCGCTGGAACTCGGCGCCCTGGTCAACGGTGACGCCCAGCCCGACGTCCAGGTCCGCATCCCGCTCGGCATGCTGAACCGGCACGGCCTGGTCGCCGGCGCGACGGGCACCGGGAAGACCCGCACGCTGCAGCTCCTCGCCGAGCAGATCGCCGCGAACGGCGTCCCCGTGTTCGCCGCGGACGTGAAGGGCGACCTGTCCGGGCTCGCGGTCGCCGGGCAGGGCTCCGAGAAGCTCCTGGCACGGACGTCGGGCATCGGGCAGGACTGGACACCGGCCGCCAGCCAGGCGGAGTTCTACTCGCTCGGCGGCCTGGGGACCGGCGTGCCGATCCGTGCGACCGTGTCCGGGTTCGGACCGCTGCTGCTGGCGAAGGTCCTGGGGCTGAACGACACGCAGGAGTCCTCGCTCGGGCTCGTCTTCCACTACGCCGAACAGGCCGGGCTGGCGCTCGTCGACCTCGCCGACCTGCGGAGCGTCCTGACCTTCCTGGTGAGCGACGACGGCAAGCCCGAACTCGCGGACCTCGGGGGACTGTCGAGGCAGACGGCCGGTGTCATCCTGCGGGAGCTCGTCACGTTCGCCGACCGCGGCGCCGACCGGTTCTTCGGTGCACCGGAGATCGACACGCAGGTGTTCCTCCGGACGGCGGCGGACGGTCGCGGCATCGTGAGCCTGCTCGAGGTGCCGGGGGTGCAAGACCAGCCCGAGGTCTTCTCGACCTTCCTGATGTGGCTGCTCGCGGACCTGTACAACGAGCTGCCGGAGGTGGGTGACCAGGACAAGCCGAAGCTCGTGTTCTTCTTCGACGAGGCGCACCTGCTGTTCACCGGCGCGTCGAAGGACTTCCTCGAACAGATCGTCCGGACCGTGCGGCTCATCCGGTCGAAGGGCGTCGGCATCGTCTTCGTCACGCAGACCCCGAAGGACGTGCCGAACGACGTCCTGGCGCAGCTCGGCTCCCGCGTGCAGCACCAGCTCCGCGCGCACACCCCGGACGACGCCAAGGCCCTGCGCGCCACGGTCTCGACCTACCCCACGAGCGAGTACGACCTCGGCGAGGTGCTGACGTCCCTGGCCACCGGTGAGGCGATCGTCACCGTGATGGACGAGCGCGGTGCTCCGACCCCGGTGGCGTGGACCCGACTGCGCGCACCCCAGGGGTCCATGGACCCGATGCCGGCAGCCGAGATGGAGGCCCGGGTCGCCGCCTCCCCGCTCCTCGCGACGTACGGCACCCCGGTCGACCCTGACTCCGCGCGCGAGGTCCTCGCGCGCCGGATGGAGGCGGCAGCGGCACAGTCGGCCGCCGCTGACGCTGCGGAGCAGGCAGCAGCAGCCGAGGCCGACGCGGCCAGGGAAGCCGCCCGGGTCGCCGCCGCGGAGGCGAAGGAGGCCGCCGCGCAGGCGAAGCGGGAGGCCCGGGAACAGACCGCCGCGCAGCGGGAGTACGAGCGCACGCAGCGCGAGTTCGAACGGGCCGAGCGGACGGCCGCGCAGCGACGTGGTCGCACGACGTCGCGGTCGCGGACCTCGTCGTCCCGGAGGGCCGGCGACCCGTTGTCCGACCTGCTCGGTGGGGGACTGGGCCAGGCGATCGCCAAGGAGGTCGTGCAGGGCATCTTCTCGACCCTGCGCCGCCGACGCTGAGCTGTCGGCAGGGTCACCGCGTCGGGTCGACGGCCGTGGTCAGCAGGGCTGCCGCGTGCCCGCTGTGGTCAGCAGGGCTTCCGGCGGTCGGCTGAGCGCGTCGGCAGGTAGCGCCGGGCGAAGTCCCGCGCGGGCAACGGGCGCGTGAGCTCCGTGACCTGCACACCGAGGGCGTCGACGACCCGGTCGAGCCCAGCGTCGCCCCACACGTCCGAGCGCATCCGGAAGAGGTGCCGGTCGTCGGGGCCGTACGCCACGAGGACCCGGGTGGTCCGGTCGACCGAGCTGCCGAAGGTGGTGGCGAGGACGACCCGCTCGACGCAGGACCGACCGACGGACCGCTTCGGCGACAGCACGCCGCGGACCATGACGCCGTCGTGGCTGATCCCGACGAACGCGGACCGCAGCCGGACGAAGACGACGCCGGCGGCGACGGCCAGCAGCACGACCACGGTGGCGACCAGCGCCCAGAGCCGCAGCGGGAACGAGACCCAGACGAGGGCGACCGCGAGCGGCACCGCCGAGAACACGATGCTGAGCGCGGTCGACCGCACGAGTGCGACCCGGGGACGGACCAGGACGTCGAACGTCACCGGTTCCGGACCCGCCGTCGTCGCCGTCGTCTCCCCCACGGCCGTCTCCTCGTCCCCTCGGGTGCACCCGAGGCGCGCCGTCGGGAGCGCTCCGGGACGGCGCCCCTGCCGTCTGCGTGTGCACGACGCAACCGTCCCTCGGGTGCGTCGTACCGGCAGCATAGGGGAGGGTGTGGCCGCTGCGACAGGTCTGTCCACCCTTCTGGGGGAGCACCAGGGAACCGGGGTTCAGCGTGGTCCACCGGGTGGGGGACCGTGACACGTCATCGTCGCGAAGCAGCGCCGTACCTGCTCCGGACCTGCTCCGGAACGACGAGAGCGCACGGGCCCTGGTGGACTCGTGCGCTCTCGGTCGTGCGGTTCTTCGTGGCGGAGAATGGGGGATTCGAACCCCCGAGGGCTTGCACCCAACACGCTTTCCAAGCGTGCGCCATAGGCCACTAGGCGAATTCTCCTGGTGCCGTCTCGCGATGACGACACCCCATGGTACAGGTCTTCGGGGGTGTGGACGACCACTGCCGTCCACAGGTCGATCCGTTCCCAGAGGGCACGGCAGCGGCACGGCTAGCCTGGAGCGGTGTCGACCCGCATCTACATCACGTCAGCAGAAGGACACACGGGCAAGAGCACGGTGGCGCTCGGTGTCCTCGAGACCCTCGCCCGCACGGTCGGACGCGTCGGCGTGTTCCGGCCCGTCGCCCGTTCGGTGGAGGAACCCGACTACGTGCTCGAGCTCCTGCTCCAGCACACCGCCGCCGGGCAGTCCTACGACGACGCCGTCGGTGTCACGTACGACGACGTCCACGCCGACCCCGACGCGGCACTCGCCACGATCGTCGGCCGCTTCGCCCAGGTCGAGCGCCAGTGCGACGCCGTCGTGGTCCTCGGCTCCGACTACACCGACGTCGGCAGCCCCACCGAGCTGTCCTTCAACGCCAAGGTCGCGGCCAACCTCGGTGCGCCCGTGCTCCTCGTCCTCGGTGGACGGGACTCGGCCGGACGCGCTGCCAGGACGCCTGCCGACATGGGCCAGGTCGCGGACGTCACGACGAGCGAACTCCGCGCGGCGCACGCGCAGCTGCTGGGCATCGTGGTCAACCGTGCCGACCCGGAGGCGCTGGCCGCGATCTGCGACGGTGTCTCCGCAGCCGTGCAGGACCACCACCCCGACACCCTGGTGTGGGCGATCCCCGAGGACTCGGTCCTCGTCGCGCCGACCGTGCGCGCGCTGCTCGCCGCGACGGAGGCCACGCTGGTCCGCGGCGACGACGCCCTGCTCGACCGCGAAGCCCTCGGCACGGTCGTCGCGGGCATGAGCATGGAGAACGTGCTGCCGCGGCTGATCGAGGGCGGCATCGTCGTGGTGCCGGGGGACCGCAACGACGTCCTCATCGCCACGCTCCTCGCGAACCAGTCGGACACGTTCCCGAGCCTCGCCGGCGTGATCCTCAACGGCGGGTTCGAGACCGCGCCGCAGATCACCCGGCTGCTCGAGGGCCTGTCGAGCTCGCTGCCGATCGCGAGCAGCGACCTCGGCACGTACGACACGGCACTGCGCATCACGCAGACCCGTGGGCGTCTGGCGGCCGACTCCCCGCGGAAGGCCGACCTGGCGCTGTCGCTGTTCGAGCGCCACGTGCAGGCCGACGCGCTCCTCGCCCGCCTCCAGGTCACGCCGTCGGGCGTCGTCACGCCGCTGATGTTCGAACACGGGCTGCTCGACCGGGCGCGCGAGTACGGCACGCGGATCGTGCTGCCCGAGGGCGACGACGACCGGATCCTGCGCGCGGCCTCGACCCTGCTGCAGCGGCAGGTCTGCGCGCTCACGATCCTCGGGGACCCGGCGGCGATCCGGGCGCGGGCGACGGAGCTCGGCCTCGACCTCGAGGCAGCGCAGCTCGTGTCGCCCTTCGACCCCGAGCTCCGCGAGCGCTTCGCGGAGGAGTACACCACGCTCCGCGCACACAAGGGCATGAGCATCGAGCTCGCCCGCGACACCGTCACCGACGTCTCGTACTTCGGCACGATGATGGTCCAGCTCGGGCTCGCCGACGGCATGGTGTCCGGCGCGAAGCACACGACGGCACACACCATCCGGCCGTCCTTCGAGATCATCAAGACCCGTCCGGACACGTCCATCGTGTCGAGCGTGTTCCTGATGGCGCTCGCCGACCGGGTGCTCGTCTACGGCGACTGCGCGGTCATCCCCGACCCGACGAGCGAGCAGCTGGCGGACATCGCGATCTCCTCCGCCGAGACCGCCACCCAGTTCGGCATCGAACCCCGCGTGGCGATGCTGAGCTACTCGACCGGGGACAGCGGCTCCGGAGCCGACGTCGACAAGGTCCGCGCCGGCACCGCCTTCGTGCGGGAGCGCCGACCGGACCTGCTCGTGGAGGGGCCGATCCAGTACGACGCCGCCGCCGACCCGACGGTCGCGAGCACGAAGATGCCGGACTCGCCGGTCGCCGGCCACGCGACGGTCTTCATCTTCCCGGACCTCAACACGGGCAACAACACCTACAAGGCAGTGCAGCGGTCCGCCGGTGCGGTCGCGATCGGTCCGGTGCTGCAGGGGCTCCGCAAGCCGATCAACGACCTGTCCCGCGGGGCGCTCGTCAGCGACATCGTGAACACCGTCGCGATCACGGCGATCCAGGCCGGCACCGCGCGGACGGACGGCAGCACGCCGGTCGACCCCGCCGCACCCACCGACCCCGCCGCACCCACCGACCCCGCCGCACCCACCGACACCGCCGCACCCACCGACCCCGCTGTGCCCACCCACACCGCACCCGGCGCTCGCTGAGCGCCGGACGCCACCCGAGCCTCCAGACCGGCCCCCGGGCCATGCACAGAAAGCGAGCCATCGTGACCGCCGCCCTCGTCGTGAACTCCGGATCGAGTTCGTTCAAGTACCAGCTCATCGAACTCGACGGCGAGCGCGAGCTCGCATCCGGACTCGTGGAGCGCATCGGCGAGTCGACGGGTGCGTGGAAGCACACGAACGCGCTGACGGGGGAGTCCTCGTCGAACGACTCGGCGTCGGTCCCCGACCACGCCGCCGGGTTCCAGGCGATGATCGACGCGTTCGCGAAGGTGGGGCCGTCGTTCGACGAGCACCCGCCGTCGGTCGTGGGGCACCGCGTCGTGCACGGTGGCACGGCCTTCGACGCCGCCACCATCGTCACGGACGAGGTCGAGCAGCAGATCGAGGCCCTGTCGAGCCTGGCGCCGCTGCACAACCCCGCGAACCTCGAGGGCATCCGCGCCGCGAAGCAGGTGTTCTCCGAGGTGCCGCACGTCGCCGTGTTCGACACCGCGTTCCACCAGACGATGCCGCCGCACGCGTACACGTACGCGATCCCGGCCGACCTCGCCGAGCAGCACCAGATCCGCCGCTACGGCATGCACGGCACGAGCCACAAGTACGTCTCCGAGCAGGCGGCCGTCTTCCTGGACCGCCCGCTGTCCGAGCTGAAGACGATCGTGCTGCACCTCGGCAACGGCGCGTCGGCCGCGGCGATCGACGGCGGCCGGTCGATCGAGACCTCGATGGGGCTGACGCCGCTCGAGGGCCTCGTCATGGGCACCCGGTCCGGGGACCTCGACCCGGCCGTGCTGATCCACCTGCACCGTGAGGCCGGGATGTCGTTCGACGACCTCGACACGATGCTGAACAAGCAGTCTGGGCTGCTCGGTCTGACCGGCAACGGCGACATGCGCGACGTACAGGCCGCGGCGATCGACGGCGACGAGACCGCCGAGGCAGCGCTCGCCGTCTACCGGCACCGCATCCGCCGCTACGTGGGGGCCTACACCGCGCAGCTCGGCGGGCTCGACGCCGTCGTCTTCACCGCGGGCGTCGGGGAGAACAACGCGCTGCTGCGTCGTCGGGTGCTCGCCGGGCTGGAGCACCTCGGCATCGAGATCGACAACGACCGGAACGAGCTGCACGCGAAGGACGCCCGCCTCATCTCGACGGACTCCTCGCGGGTCGCCGTGCTGGTCATCCCGACGAACGAGGAGCTCGAGATCGCCCGGCAGTCGGCGGCCGTCGCGCTGTAGTCGCGCTGTCGTCGCACCGTCGTCGCGCTGTCGTCTCGCCGTCGTCGCGCACCGGGGGCGTCGGCGTCTCGCGGGGGAGCGCCGCCCGCGTCAGCCCAGCGCCGCGAGCGCCGCCGGGATCGGCGTGTTGCCGCTCGTGACCTCGAACTGCACGCCCACCGCGGTGTCGTCGAGCAGCGCGTGCACCACGACCGCGGCGACGTCGGCGCGGGGGATCGACCCCCGGGGCACGGTGCGGCCCACGGTGACGGTGCCCTGCGGCGGGGTGTCGAGCAGCCCGCCGGGGCGCACGATCGTCCAGCGCAGGCGGCGCGCCCGGAGGTTCGCGTCGGCCTCGGCCTTGGCGCGCAGGTAGACCTGGAACACGGCGTCCTCGTCCTGCGCGGGCACCACGGCCCGGGTGGCGTCGTACGTGTCGGCGCCCATCGCGGAGATCATCACGTAGCGCTCGATGCCCGACCGCACGGCGGCGTCGGCCAGCAGCACGGCACCGTCGCGGTCGACGGAGAGCTTCCGCTCGGCCCCGCTGCCCGGTCCCGCTCCGGCGGCGAAGACCACCGCGTCGACCCCGCGCAGGCGCAGCGCCAGGTCGTCGTCGTCCAGCTGCTCGAGGTCGGCGACGATCGCCCTCGCACCGGCCTGTTCCACGTCGGCGACGTGCGCGGGGTTGCGGACGATGCTGAGCGCCTGGTGTCCGGCGTCGGTGAGCTGTCGGGCGAGGAGGAGGGCGATCTGGCCGTGTCCTCCGGCGATGGCGATCTTCATGGCGTCAATCCTGCCCCCTGTGATCCGGTAGACTTCTCGGCGGCTCCTCACGTGACGCCATCCAGGCCAACTCCCCCAGGGCGGAAACGCAGCAAGGGCAACCTGGCTCTGGCGGGTGCGTGAGGAGTCTTTTTCATGTCCGGGCGGGACATCGTCCCGATCGTGTGTGAAGATCATCCCAGGAACCACCAACCAGGGTTCCGACCACTCCCGACGAACCATCGGGAGGATCAGCCCCTCCGGCTCACCACCGGCGGGAATCCGAGGATCAGGTGGCGGGCGTGCCCGTCAGGATGAGGAACACACATGCGCAAGCACGTGTCGCTTCGTGGTACCCGAACGCACGGGACCGGCGACAGGACAGGACGGCCCTCCGCCGACGACCGACGACTGCTGCTCCGCAGCGGCGTCGTGGCCACGGTCACCGCGCTCATCGCCGCGACCGTGGCGATCCAGCCAGCGGCGGCGGCCCAGACGGACCGCACCGAGGGCGAAGGCGTCCTGCTCGGGGGATCGGGCATCGTCGACGTCGACACCCTGGCGCAGCTCGCGGGCGCCTACTCGGCACGGGGCGCGACGAGCGGTGGCGGCACCACGAGCCAGCCGCTCGACGTCACGGCCCTGAACGCGCTGAACGTCGACCTCGGGAACGACATCGACCTGCTCGGGCCGAACGGGATCCTCCGGCTCGGGGCCGCTGGGCAGTACGCCACGACGTCGGCCACCGGTGCCACGGCGTCCTCGGGGGTCATCACCGGCAACGGGGCGATCGGCGTCGGCTCCGGCACGAACGGGTCGAGCGCGACCGTGAACCTGAACCCGCTGCTCTCCCGCGTCGGGGCGGACGCATCGGTGCTCGCGGACGGGCGGCTCACCGTCGGGGCACTGGCCTCGACGATCTCCGCCGCGCGTGGCTCGACGGTCACCACCACGAGCGACTACCGGATCGCGGACGCGCAGCTCAGCCTGCAGAGCCCGGCGGTCGCGGGGCTGACCACGTCGCTCCGCAGCGACCTCCGCACGTTCTCCTCCGGCGTGAACTCGACCCTCGGGGCGAACGGCGCGCTCTCCGGCCTCACCGGGCAGCTGACGACCGGGCTCACCGGGGCGCTGTCGTCCCTCGGGGTCATCTCCCTCAACGGGACGACCGTGCGAGCGACGGTCGACCTGAACCTCGACGACACGCTGACGCAGGTCCTCGCGCAGCCGCTCACGTCCGGGGCGGTCACCCTCACCCCGTCGACGGGCGCGGTCACGGTCGACCTCGACCAGCTCACCGCGCTGAACGGCCAGCCCGCGAACACGCCGGTGCTGAC
The DNA here is from genome assembly GCF_026672405.1 of Curtobacterium sp. SL109. Taxonomy (NCBI): domain Bacteria; kingdom Bacillati; phylum Actinomycetota; class Actinomycetes; order Micrococcales; family Microbacteriaceae; genus Curtobacterium; species Curtobacterium sp. SL109. The sequence goes on along the minus strand of NZ_JAPPRB010000002.1, from coordinate 3,166,724 downwards.
GCAGCAGGCGGTGACGTCGATCAACACGGCGATCGCGGACATCCTCGGCCGCCAGCTGCCGACGGCGCTGCAGACCGCCGTGGTCAACACGATCAACTCCACGGCGATCTCGATCCGCGTCACGGCGAACGCGACGCTGCTGGGACTGCCGGTCGCACCCCTCGTCGTCAACGTGACCTCCACGCTCGGGCAGGTCCTCGGCACGACCACCGGCACCCCGGTGGTGACCGCCTCCGGCCTCGGGCTCCTCGGCTCCGCGCTGGTCCCCGTCGTCACGCCGGTCGTGACCACCACGCTCATCCCGGGCGTCCGCGCCGTCGCCGGGCCGCTCCTCACCGGGGACGCCCTCACCACGCTCGGGACCACGCTGACCGCGACGACCACCGCGGTGTCGCGCCTGCTCTCGCCCGTCGTGCTGCTGCTCCGCCAGGTGATCGACCTGACCGTGAACGCGCAGGACACCACGACCGGGTTCCGTGACCGCCGAGGGACCGACGCCGGCACCCGCAGCGTCCACGCCCTCCGCCTGTCGATCCTGCCCGGCGCAGACGTGGCGACCGTCGACCTGGCCACCTCCACCGTGCGGGCGGCAGCGATCGCACCGGTGACGATCACCGCCCCGACGGCCGACCAGTCCTTCAGCGTGCCGACGGCGACCGCCACCCGGTCGATCACGGTCAGCGGCACCGGCGACCCGGGCGCCGCGGTCGCGGTCGACCTCGGCGACGGCCGCACCGCCACGGCCACGGTCGCCGCGGACGGCACCTGGACGACCGCAGTCGGGATGGTCCCGACGGGCACCCACACGGCCACGGCCACCCAGACCGTCGGTGGCACCGCGGCCGGCACCGCGACCCAGACCTTCGAGGTCGTCGCCCAGCGGGCACTGACCATCACCACGCCGACCGCCGGGCAGACCTTCACCGTCGCCGGTGCCTCGGCCCCGGTCACCCTGACGGGCTCGGCGACGCCGAACGCCACGATCGCCGTCGACCTCGGTGACGGCCGCACCGCCACCGGCACCGCCGACGGCACGGGCGCGTGGTCCGTCACCGTTCCCGGCGTCCCCGCCGGCACCCACACGGCGAGCGTCACGCAGACCGTGGGGGACATGACGTCCGCCCCGGTCACGCGGACGTTCCGCGTGGTCCAGGCAGCGGCGCTGACCGTCACCACCCCGACCGCCGGGCAGGAGTTCCCGGCCGCCGACGCCGCAGCCACGCGCGACGTCCGCGTCTCGGGCGCCGGTCAGCCCGGTGCGACGATCGCCGTCGACGCAGGTGACGGTCGCACGGCCACCACCACCGTGGACGCCGACGGCTCCTGGTCGACCACGCTCCAGCGGGTGCCCGTCGGCGACCACACCGCACGGGTCACCCAGACGGTCGGCACCTCCACGAGCGCCGCGGTCTCCCGCGCGTTCTCGGTGACCGCTGCTCCGGCGTTGACGATCACGGCACCGGCGGACGACAGCACGATCGTGGTCGCCGACGCGTCGTCGACCACGCCGGTCACGGTCCGCGGCACTGCAGCGCCCGAGGCCCGCGTCGACGTCACGATCGGCGGCGCGTTCGTCGCCACGGTCACCGCCGACGAGGACGGCGCCTGGACCACCACCTTCCGCGGCGTCCCCGTCGGTCCCCGGACCGTCACGGCCACGCAGACGGTCGGCGACTCCACGTCCCGCCCGGTCACCTCGACCTTCGCGGTCACGGCAGGCGACCCGCTGACCATCACCGACCCGGCCGACGGCGACGTCGTCACCGTGCTCGGCCAGCGCACCGACCTGCCGGTCACCGGCACGGCGGAGGCGGGCGCCGACGTCACGGTCGACCTCGGCGGCGACCTGACGGCGACGACCACGGCGGACGACGACGGCGACTGGACGGTCACCGTCCGCGACGTCCCCGTCGGCCGGCACACCATCTCGGCCACGCAGACGGTCAACGGCACGACCTCGCCGGTCCTCGAGCAGGTCGTGACGGTCCGCACCGCCGCGCCGCTCGCCGTGACCGCCCCGACCCAGGGAGCGACGACCACGGTCGCACAGGACTCCTCGCGCATCGACGTCCCGGTCACCGGCACCGCCGAGCCCGGGGCGGCGATCAGCGTCGTCCTCGACGACCGTGACCCCGTCACCACCACGGCCACCGACGGTGGCACCTGGCGTGTGACGCTGCCGGCGGTCCGCACGGGCGACCACACCGCCTCGGTCACGCAGACCGTGGACGGCGCCACGAGCACCGCGATCGACCGCGACTTCTCCGTCGAGGCCGGTGCCGCGCTCGAGATCGACACCCCGACGGCACAGCAGGCCGTCCCCGCGGGCGGCGACCGCACGGCCGCCGTGATCGCGAGCGGTTCGGCCGAGTCCGGCGCCACCGTCACGGTGCGCTTCGACGACGGCGACCCGATCGTGGTCACCGCCGGCCCCGACGGCCGCTGGACGGCCCCGACAACCGGTGGCACCGCGCTCCCGATCGGTGCACACACCGTCACCGCGACGCAGACGGTGAACGCGACGGACGGTCCCGTCGTCAGCCGCGACTTCACCGTCGTGTCCGGCCGGGCGGTCACGATCGACACCCCGCCGACCGGCCTCCGGTTCGTGGTGGTCGACGAGGACGCCACCACGGCCGTCCGGATCACCGGCACCGCGGAGCCCGGTGCGGACGTCGTGGTCGCCGTGGGCGGCAGCCGTCTCACGACGACGGCCGACCCCGACACGGGCGACTGGGCGGTGACCGCGCGGGACCTCGCGCCCACCGGTACGTACACCGTGAACGCCACCCAGACGGTCAACGGCGTCGACACCAGCGCGCTGCCGATCACGTTCCAGGTCGTCACGGCGGCCCCGGTCCGGATCACCACGCCCGGCGCCGACGACACCACCACCGTCGCGGGCGAGGACGTCACCACCGACGTCACCGTCTCGGGCACCGCCCAGCCCGGCGCGTCCGTCACGGCGACCACCCCGGGAGCCCCGCGCCAGACCGTGACCGTCGGCGACGACGGTACGTGGGCGGTCACGTTCCCGGACCTCGCCGTCGGTGACCACCGGGTGTCGGTCACGCAGACCCTCGGCGGCGCCACCTCGGCCGCCGTCGCCCGCACCGTCACGATCACGGCCGCCGACCCGGTGACGGTCACGAGCCCGGCAGCCGACGACGTCCTGTACGTCATCGGCGACGACGGCACGCGCGACGTGACCGTCTCGGGCACCGCCGCGGCCGGCGCCCCGGTCACGGTGCGGCTCGGCGACGACGAGCTGCGCACCACCGCGGACGCCGACGGCGACTGGACGGTCACCTTCACCGGCGTGCCGGTGGGCGACCAGCCCGTCACCGCGACCCAGACGGTGGCCGGCACCACGGCCTCCAGTCCGGACCGCACGGTCTCGGTGCAGGCAGCCGGCGACGTCACCATCACGACGCCGGAGGACGGCACCCGCCTCGTCGTCGCGGACGCGAACGGCACGGCTGACGTGCGGACGGGAGGCTCGGCGCAGCCGGGCGCGTCCGTCACGGTCCGCCTCTCCGACGGGTCCACGCACACCGTCACCGCGGACGACGACGGTGCCTGGACGTGGACGTTCCAGGACCGGCCCGTCGGGGACCTGCGGGTCACCGCGACCGAGCGGTTCGCCGGCCAGACCTCGGCAGCGGGACCCGTCGCGGTCTCCGTGGTCGCCGGTGCGCGGCTGACCGTCACCGACCCGGCTGGTGCGACCCGCGTCATGGTCGCCGACGACGACGCCACCACCGACGTCGACTTCGCGGGGGCCGGCCAGCCGGGCGCCACCGTGACCGTCGACCTCGGTGCCGGGGGCTCCGCGACCGCCACCGTGCGGGGCGACGGCTCGTGGGACACGACCGTGCAGGACGTGCCGACCGGCTCGTACACCGCCTCGGTGACCCAGTCGGTGAACGGCACGACGAGCGCGGCGGTCGAACGCCCCGTGGACGTCGTGGCCGCGGCCGACCTGACGATCCGCCAGCCCGACGCCGACGAGCCGGTCACGGTCGCCGACGGCGACCAGACCACGACGGTCGTCGTCGCCGGTGACGCCCAGCCGGGCGCCACCGTGACCGTGACGGTGGACGACCGCGACCCGGTGCAGGTCACCGCGGGCACGGACGGCACCTGGACGGTCGAGGTCCCGCGTCTCGGCGTCGGCGACCACGACGTCAGCGTCACGCAGACGGTCGGCGGGTCCACCTCGACGGCACCCGTCGCCTCGACCTTCGAGGTCGTCGCCGGTGCACCCGTCCGGGTCACCGCACCGACCGCCGACGCGGAGTTCCGTGTCGGTGACGCCGGCGCCACCACCACGATCCGCGTCAGCGGGACCGCGGAGCCCGGCGCGAACGTCGTCGTGGACCTCGGTGGCGGCCGGAGCGAGTCCACGACCGTCGACCGCGACGGCCGCTGGACCGTCGACGTCACGGACGTCGGAGCCGGGGACCCGGTGGTGTCGGTGACGCAGCGCATCGGCGACACACGGTCCGCTCCGGTCACGGTGCCGGTCCACGTCGTCGTCGCCGACCCGCTCACGATCGCGGTCCCCGCGGACCAGTCGACGATCCGCGTCGCCCAGGACGACTCCACCACGACGGTCACCGCGAGCGGTGCTGCCGCTGTCGGAGCCACGGTCCGGGTCCGTCTGGACGACGGCACCGAGCGGAGCACCACCGCGACGGACGCCGGCACGTGGTCGGTCGACTTCGCCCGGGTCGGGACGGGGCGCCACACCGTGCGCGCCACCCAGACCGTCGACGGGTCGACGTCGAGCCCGGTCGCCTCGCGGTTCACCGTCGCCGGTGCCACCACCCTGGCGATCGACGCCCCCGCGGCCGGTTCCACGATCACCGTCCCCGCCGGCACCACCGGCACGGACGTGGTCGTCAACGGCACCGGGCAGCCCGGCGCCACGGTCATGGTCGTCGCCGACGGGAGCGACCCCGTCGCAGTGCCAGTCGGGACCGACGGCCGCTGGACGACCACCCTCGAGGGCCTCGACGCCGGCGCCCACCAGCTGTCGGTGACGCAGGTCGTCAACGGCACGACCTCCGACCCGGTCGGCCGCGGCTTCACCGTCGTGGTCGCCGACGCGGAGAGCATCGTCGTGACCTCGCCGGCAGCGGGCACCGTGTACCGCGTGCTCGGCGGCCCGACCGACGTGGTCGTGACGGGCACGGCAGCGGCACGCGCCGCGGTGTCCGTGACGGTCGACGGCGGCACGGCGGTCACGACCACGGCCGACACCGACGGGGCCTGGCGCGTCACGGTGCCGGGCATCGGGACCGGAGCCCACACGATCGCCGCGACGCAGACCGTCGACGGTCGGGACAGCGCTGCCCCCGAGGTCGGGTTCTCCGTGGTCGCCGCGACGCCGGTGACCGTGTCGAACCCCACCGACGGCCAGGTGTTCCCGGTCACGGGTGACACCGCGACGGTCCCGGTGAGCGGCACGGCCGAGCCCGGGGCGAGCGTCACGGTCGAGCTCGACGGACGGACGGTCACCACCGTCGCCGGCGCCGACGGCTCGTGGACGGTCACCCTCGACAACGTGTCGCCCGGCACGCAGACGGTCTCCGTGACGGAGACGGTCGGAGGTCGCACGTCCGACCCCGTGACCGTCGACGTGCGGGTCGTCATGGCCCAGCCGGACGACGTGGTGATCACCGCGCCGACCCCCGGGCAGCTGATCCCGGCCTCCGGGACCGGCCCGACGGGCTCGTTCACGGTGACCGGTCAGGCGACGCCGGGCGTCATGGTCACGGTCACCCTGTCCACCGGGCAGGTGCGCACCACCACCGCGGACGACGACGGTGACTGGAGCGTCCTGTTCGACCGGGTGCCGGAGGGGGAGTGGACCATCGGTGCGACGCAGACCGTCAACGGGGTCGACGCGCAGGCGCCGACGGTGACGATCGTGGTCCAGGCGGTGGACCCGATCGCGGTCACCTCGCCGATGCCGGGACAGCACCAGACCGCCGGTGATGAGGGCTGGGTCGACTGGACCGTCACCGGGACCGCCGAGCCCGGCGCGACCGTCACGGTCTGGGCGGGCGACGGGACCCCGGTCACGACGACCGCCGACGCGGACGGCTCTTGGTCGGTCGTGCTCCGGCTGCCCGTCGGTACGCACCGGCTGAACGCGACGCAGACGATCCGTGGCGTCACGTCTGCCCCGCAGGTGCGGACCGTCATGGTCGACGCCGCGGTCGCGGGCCAGCCGACCGAGCCGGGTCAGCCGGGAACGCCCGGCCAACCGGGCACGCCGGGTCAGCCGGGCACGCCCGGTCAGCCGGGTACGCCCGGGTTCCCGGGCACGGGTGGCACCGGAGGCACCGGTCTGCCGGGCTCCGGGGTGGGTGGCGGCACCGCTGGCGGCACCACCGGCCAGGGCACGCGAGGCGGTGACCTCGCCTTCACCGGCGCGGACGTCGCCCCGCTCGCCGCGGCCGCCGGCGGCCTGGTGGTCCTCGGGTTCCTGCTGCTCGGGCTGTCGCGCCTGGCACGCGGTGTCCGCCGCCGCCGGAGCTGACCGCTCGTCCTCCAGCGCGCCTCCCGTCCGTCGTCCTGACGGCCGGGAGGCGCGCTGCCGTTCCCGGGTCCCGTCACCCTCCGCCGGTGGCGGCTCCAGGGCCGCGGGCAGCCTGTGGAGAGCGGCCTCCGGGTGTCGGCCGTCCCGGCTACCCTTGTCGCGTGGTCACCGCCCTGTATCGCCGTTACCGGCCTGAGAACTTCGCCGAGCTCATCGGGCAGTCGCAGGTCACCGACCCGCTCCGCACGGCGCTCCGCACCAACCGCGTCAACCACGCGTACCTGTTCAGCGGACCGCGCGGCTGCGGCAAGACGACGTCGGCGCGCATCCTGGCGCGCTGCCTGAACTGCGCTGAAGGCCCCACCGACACCCCCTGCGGTGTCTGCCCGAGCTGCGTCGAGCTGGCGCGCGGCGGCAGCGGCTCGCTCGACGTCATCGAGATCGACGCCGCCAGCCACAACGGGGTCGACGACGCCCGCGACCTCCGCGACCGCGCCGTGTTCGCCCCCGCGCGCGACCGCTACAAGATCTTCATCCTCGACGAGGCCCACATGGTCACGCCGCAGGGCTTCAACGCGCTGCTCAAGCTGGTCGAGGAACCGCCGGAGCACGTCAAGTTCATCTTCGCCACCACCGAACCCGAGAAGGTCATCGGGACGATCCGGTCGCGCACCCACCACTACCCGTTCCGGCTCGTCCCGCCCGCGGCGATGCTCGAGTACGTCGAGCAGCTCTGCACGCAGGAGTCCGTGACCGTGGCACCCGGGGTGCTGCCCCTCGTCGTCCGGGCTGGCGGCGGGTCCGTCCGCGACACCCTCTCCCTGCTCGACCAGCTCATCGCCGGCAGCGAGGACGGAGCGCTCCGCTACGAGCGTGCCGTGGCCCTGCTCGGGTACACCGACAGCGCGCTCCTCGACGACGTCGTCGACGCGCTCGCCGTCGCCGACCCGGGCTCGGCGTTCGCCACCGTCGACCGGGTCGTCCAGACCGGGCAGGACCCCCGCCGCTTCGTCGAGGACCTGCTCGAGCGCCTCCGCGACCTCATCGTCGTCGCCGCGACGAACGAGAGCGCCGGGGCGGTCCTGCGCGGGGTCTCACCCGAGGAGCTCGACACCATGTCCCGGCAGGCCGGCGTGTTCGGCGCGACCGGGCTGTCCCGTGGCGCGGACATCGCGAACCGGGCACTCACCGACATGACGGGGGCGACGTCCCCGCGGCTGCACCTCGAGCTGATGGTCGCGCGGATGCTCGTGCCGGAAGCCGACGACTCCCAGCGCGGGGCGCTCGCGCGGGTCGAGCGGCTCGAACGCCGGGTCGGGGTCGGCGACGCGGGTGGCCACAGCGGTGGTCCCGCGGTGCTCGAGTCCGCTCCGCCAGCTGCCGCGCCGGTCCGTGGCGCGGGGTCGTCGGTGCCGGCCTCGTCCGTGCCGGCCTCGTCGGTGCCGGCCTCGTCCGCGATGCAGCCGGTCCGGCAGTCCGAGCCCGTGTCGACGTCCACCAGCAGCGCGCCCGACACGGTCGGGGTGCCGTCCGGGTCCTCGTCCGCCGCCGGGTCCTCGTCAGGTGCGCCGTCGTCTGGTGTGTCGTCCGCTGCGTCGTCGTCCGGTGACGCTGCGGACGCGGCTCCCGCAGCTGCATCGGCAGCGCAGGACGCGGCCGCCTCGTGGGCCGCGGTTGCTCCGGGCAGCGCGGACTCGTCGGGGTCGTCTGGGTCGTCTGGGTCATCTGGGTCGTCGGCGCCATCCGGCTCGTCGTCGACGCCGGGCACCGACGCGTCTCCGACCTCCGAGTCCACCGGTCGCACGGGCTCCGCCGGTTCCGCGCCGAGCGAGCACGCCTCGTCGTCGTCCACCGGTCAGGGCACCGTCATCGGTTCCGAGCCGGCTGTGCGTCCGATCGCGCCGGTCGGGCTCCAGCAGATGCGCGACGCCTGGACGCAGGTCCTCGACCACGTGCAGCACGCCAAGCGCTCCGCCTGGACCGTCGTCGTCACGGCACAGGTGACCGCACTGCGCGACGACGTCCTGACGCTGACGTTCCCGAGCCAGCAGGACGTCGCCTCGTTCAAGGAGATGGCCGACCCCGCCACCAGTGTCAGCGAACTCGTCCGCGCGGCGATCCTCGACGTGCTCGGGTTCCGGGTGAAGTTCGTCGCACGCGGACCCGGCGGCGCCGGCGGCCCCGGACAGCAGCGTCCGGCCGAGCCCCCGCGTGACCAGCCCGTCGCGGCAGCGCAGCGTTCCGCGCCGGCCCAGGCGGCACCGGCACCGAGCCCTGCAGCGGCGTCCGCGCCGGCGCCGACGACCTCGGCTCAGCGGGCCCCGGTCGAGCAGGTCCCGGTCGACCAGGCTCCGGTCGAACAGACACCGGAGCGACCGGCATCCGCCCAGCAGGCGCCGTCCGCACCGGCGGCCACCGCACCGGCGTCCCCGCCTCAGCAGGAGGCACCGCGCAGCGCGCCCGAGCAGCCTGCGCAGCAGCAGCAGGCCGAGCCCCGGCCCTCCACGCCGCCGCAGGTCGAGTCCAGCCCGGCCGTCGAGCAGGCGCCGGTGTCGAACGCCCCCGTGACCGAGTGGGCGGTCGCGACGATCCCGTCCACCGACCCGAGCACCGGCGCCGTGCCCGAGGGCGTCGAGCCGGCCTGGGGAGCACCCTTCGGGTCGACCGGGCCCTCGGACACCGTCGCCCCGACGACCACCACCGCTCCGGACACCGCGGCACCGACCCGCGCCAGCTCCGCGGACGCGGTGCCCGCGTCCGGCTCGTCCGCGTCCGGCACCCGCGACGGACAGCGGGCCTCGGCGGGTTCCCCTGGCGCAGCGCCCGGGGCGGACGTCCCCGTCGACGACTACCCGATGGACGACGGCCCCTTCGACGACGGCCCCTACGACGACGGCGCCCCGTTCCCCGACCCCGGCTTCGGCGGGCGCGCAGCGGGACCGGCACCCACGCAGCAGGCGCCCACGCGATCGGCACCCGCGCAGCCGGCGTCGGCTCCCGCACAGCAGGCCCCGACGCAGCAGGCGCCGGCACGGCAGGCTCCGGCCCAGCAGCCGCGTCGAGCACCCGTCCCCGGACGCTACGGCGAGGCCGTGGTGCGTGAGATCCTCGGCGCGCAGTTCATCGAGGAGACCACCCTGAGCGAAGGCAGCTGATGTACGACGGCATCGTCCAGGACCTCATCGACGAGTTCGGTCGTCTCCCCGGCATCGGCCCCAAGTCGGCGCAACGGATCGCCTTCCACATCCTGCAGAACGAGTCGTTCGACCCCGCCCGGCTCGCCGAGCTCCTCGCCGACGTCAAGGAACGGGTCCGGTTCTGCGAGGTCTGCGGCAACGTGACCGAGTCGGTGCGCTGCAGCATCTGCCGCGACCTCCGCCGCCAGCCCCAGACCATCTGCGTGGTCGAGGAAGCGAAGGACGTCGCCGCGATCGAGCGCACCCGCGAGTTCCGCGGGCTGTACCACGTGCTCGGCGGGGCGATCAGCCCGATCGACGGCGTCGGCCCGGACGACCTCCGGATCCAGCAGCTCATGACGCGACTGGCCGACGGCACCGTGGACGAGGTCATCATCGCGACCGACCCCAACCTCGAGGGAGAGGCCACCGCGACCTACCTCAGCCGACTCCTCGTGCCGATGGGCATCAGGACGACCCGCCTGGCGTCCGGCCTGCCCGTCGGTGGCGACCTGGAGTACGCGGACGAGGTCACCCTCGGCCGTGCGTTCGAGGGCCGGCGCGTCGTCGGCGGCTGACCAGCCGGCTCCGTCACGCACGATCGTTGCGCGGACACCCGCTCGCACGCAACATCCCCGAAACACCGTCTACGATTGTCGTCAGCCGCGCCCGTCGCGGACCACCTCGTCCCAGGAGTACCCGCCCGTGGCCTTGATCGTGCAGAAGTTCGGTGGATCCTCCGTCGCGGACGCGGAGAGCATCAAGCGCGTGGCGAAGCGGATCGTCGAGACGAAGAAGGCCGGCAACGACGTCGTCGTGGCGGTCTCGGCGATGGGCGACACCACCGACGAGCTCGTCGACCTCGCGCACCAGGTCACGCCGATCCCCGCCGGCCGCGAGCTCGACATGCTCCTGACCGCGGGGGAGCGCATCTCGATGGCGCTGCTCGCGATGGCGATCAAGAGCCAGGGCGTCGAAGCTTCGTCCTACACCGGCAGCCAGGCGGGCATGCTCACCGACGCCCAGCACGGCAAGGCCCGCATCGTCGACGTCACCCCGAAGCGCGTGCGCGAGGCCCTCGACGCCGGCCACGTGGCGATCGTCGCCGGGTTCCAGGGCTTCAACCGCACGACGGGCGAGATCACCACGCTCGGCCGTGGCGGATCCGACACGACCGCCGTCGCCCTCGCGGCCGCCCTCGACGCCGACATCTGCGAGATCTACACCGACGTCGACGGCATCTTCTCCGCCGACCCCCGCATCGTGCCCAAGGCGCGCAAGATCGACCGCATCACGAGCGAGGAGATGCTCGAGCTCGCGGCGTCCGGCGCCAAGGTCCTCTACATCCGAGCCGTCGAGTACGCCAGGCGGCACGGCGTCACCCTCCACGTCCGTTCGTCGTTCTCCAACGCCGAGGGCACCATCGTCTACAACCCTGCGAAGGGGGAAACCGTGGAAGAACCGATCATCACCGGCATCGCCGGAGACCTCTCCGAGGGCAAGATCACCGTCGTCGGCGTGCCCGACCAGCCCGGCAAGGCAGCGGAGATCTTCACGATCGTGGCCCGTGCCGGCGCGAACATCGACATGATCGTGCAGAACGTGTCGGCGGCCTCGACCGGTCGCACCGACATCTCCTTCACGCTGCCGAAGGACCAGGGCCAGAACGTCCTGACCGCGCTCGGCGTCGCGAAGGCGGACATCGGCTTCGAGAGCATCCAGTACGACGACCAGATCGGCAAGCTCGCCCTGGTCGGTGCTGGCATGCGCACGAACGCCGGCGTGTCCGCGGAGCTCTTCCGCGCGCTGCACCAGGCGTCGATCAACATCGAGATGATCTCCACGTCGGAGATCCGCATCTCGGTCGTCACCCGCGCCGACACCCTGAACGAGGCCATGCGCGTCGTGCACGAGGCCTTCGGCCTCGACGCCGACAGCGAGGCCGTCGTCTACGCCGGCACCGGCCGCTGACCCGCACCACCAGGAGCCACCCATGACCCGAGAACTCACCGTCGCCGTCGTCGGCGCCACCGGCCAGGTCGGCGCCGTGATGCGTCGCCTGCTCGAGGAGCGCGACTTCCCGGCCACCACCGTCCGCTTCTTCGCGAGTGCCCGGTCCGCCGGTACGACCCTGTCCTTCCGCGGGCAGGACATCGTGGTCGAGGACAGCGAGACCGCCGACCCGTCGGGCATCGACATCGCACTGTTCTCGGCCGGGGCCACCGCGTCCCGTGCGCTCGCGCCGCGGTTCGCCGCCGCCGGCGCCCTGGTGATCGACAACTCGAGCGCCTGGCGCATGGACCCCGACGTGCCGCTCGTCGTCAGCGAGGTCAACCCGCACGCCATCGACGCCGCGGGCAAGGGCATCGTCGCGAACCCGAACTGCACGACGATGGCGATCATGCCGGTGCTCAAGGTCCTCGACACCGAGGCCGGGCTGCAGCGCCTGGTCGCCACCACCTACCAGGCGGTCTCCGGCAGCGGGCTCGCCGGCGTCGAGGAGCTGCTCGGCCAGGCCCGTGCCGCACTCGACCAGGACACCGCGGCGCTCACCCAGGACGGCAGCGCCGTGCGCTTCCCCGAACCGGTCAAGTACGTCCGTCCGATCGCCTTCGACGTCATCCCGCTCGCCGGCAGCATCGTCGACGACGGCCTCGGCGAGACCGACGAGGAGAAGAAGCTCCGCAACGAGAGCCGGAAGATCCTCGAGCTCCCCGACCTGCTCGTCGCCGGCACCTGCGTCCGGGTCCCGGTCTTCACCGGCCACTCGATCTCCGTGCACGCCGAGTTCGCCCGGCCGCTGTCGCCGGAGCGCGCCACCGAGCTCCTCGCCGCGGCGCCGGGCGTCGAGCTGTCCGACGTGCCGACCCCGCTGCAGGCCGCCGGGCAGGACCCGACGTTCGTCGGGCGCATCCGCGCCGACCAGTCCGCTCCGGAGGGCCACGGCCTGGTCCTGTTCGTCAGCAACGACAACCTGCGGAAGGGCGCGGCGCTGAACGCCGTGCAGATCGCCGAGGTCGTGGTCGCGCGACGCGCGGTCGCCGCCTGACGGACGCACCCCCCCCCCTGACGGACGGGAGGCCCGGTGCCAGCTGGCACCGGGCCTCCCGTCCGTCATCGCGGAACCGTCTCGGTCACCCGCCGCGCTGTCAGCACCCGACGCTAGGATCGTCTGGTGGCAGTGAAGCAGGTGGACCCGATCGACGTCGTCCTCATCGGGGGCGGCATCATGAGCGCCACGTTGGGCGCCCTCATCCACCGGCTGGAGCCGTCATGGAAGATCCGGGTGTACGAGCGCCTCGGCAGCGTCGCGCAGGAGAGCTCGAACCCGTGGAACAACGCGGGCACGGGGCACTCCGCACTCTGTGAGCTGAACTACACGCCGGAGCTGCCCGACGGCCGCGTGGAGATCACGAAGGCCGTCAACGTCAACGAGCAGTTCCAGGTCTCGCGGCAGTTCTGGTCGTTCCTCGTCGAGACCGGCACGCTGCCCGACCCGTCCAACTTCATCAACCCGACGCCGCACATCTCCTTCGTCTGGGGTGCGGACAACGTCGCCTACATGCGCGCTCGGTACGAGGCCATGAAGGACCACCCCCTGTTCGCCGGGCTCGAGTTCAGCGACGACGCCGAGCAGATCCGCAAGTGGGCCCCGGCGCTCATCCCGGGCCGCAAGAAGGACCAGCCGATCGCGGCGACCTACTCGGCCGCCGGGTCGGACGTCGACTTCGGGTCGCTCACCCGGCAGCTCTTCGACCAGCTCGAGGTCGACGGCGTCGAGTTCGAGCCAAGTCACCGCGTGCGGAACATCAGCCGCGGCAAGGAGTTCGACGGCTGGGCGCTCGACGTCGTGAACGAGGTCGGCCGGTCCCCGCAGAAGATCGCGGCGAAGTTCGTCTTCGTCGGCGCGGGCGGTGGGGCCCTGCAGCTGCTGCAGAAGTCCGGCATCCCGGAGATCCGCGGCTACGGCGGGTTCCCGGTGTCGGGGGAGTTCCTCCGCACCGACGACCCCGAGGTCGTCCAGAAGCACGCGGCGAAGGTCTACGGCAAGGCGAGCGTCGGCGCCCCGCCGATGTCCGTGCCGCACCTCGACACCCGCATCGTCGACGGCAAGGCCTCGCTGATGTTCGGCCCGTACGCCGGCTTCAGCCCCAAGTTCCTCAAGCAGGGATCGGTGCTCGACCTGTTCCGGTCCATCCGTCCGCACAACCTGCGCCCGATGCTCAGCGTCGCGTTCTCGAACTTCGACCTGCTGCGGTACCTGATCGGGCAGCTGCTCGCGTCGAAGTCGACGAAGTTCGACGCGCTGCGCGACTTCATGCCGAGCGCCGAACCCGAGCACTGGCACAAGATCATCGCCGGGCAGCGCGTGCAGGTCATCAAGCCGGACAAGGACAAGGGCGGCGTCCTGCAGTTCGGGACCGAGGTCATCACGGCAGCGGACGGCTCCATCGCCGGGCTGCTCGGTGCGTCGCCCGGGGCATCGACCGCGGTGCCGATCATGCTCGGACTGCTGCGGAAGTGCTTCCCCGACCGCTGGGACCGCTGGGAAGACGCGGTCCGCGTGATGGTCCCGACGTACGGCAAGGACCTCGGCGCGGACGCGGCACTCGCCGACGAGACCCTCGGCCGCACGGCCGCGGTGCTCGGCCTGCACCACTGACGGGTCCCGGCGTGCCCTGACCCGCTCCGGGTTGCGCTGACCCGACTCGGGTTGCGCCGTGTTCGAACGTGTGTTCGAATGGCGCCATGCGATGGAACGGGCAGGCGATCGACGCGTCGCTCAGTGACGCCCTGCCGGGGCTCGAGTCGAACAGCGGGTTCGTGCGGAGCGTCACGACGCCGGAGTTCGCGGGGGTCACCTTCCACGAGGTCCTGGCGAAGTCCGCACTGAACCGGGTCAACGGGGTGCAGGGGGACACCTGGGGGATGACGATCAACCCCTACCGCGGCTGCAGCCACGCCTGCGTGTACTGCTTCGCCCGGCCCACGCACACGTACCTGGAGTTCGACGCCGGCGCCGACTTCGACCAGCAGATCGTCGTGAAGACCAACGTCGCAGATGTCCTGCGTCGTGAACTGGCGAAGCCGAGCTGGGACCGCCACCCGGTCGCGCTCGGCACCAACACCGACCCCTACCAGCGGGCCGAGGGCCGGTACCGCCTGATGCCCGGCATCATCGAGGCCCTGGCCGAGTCCGGCACCCCGTTCAGCATCCTGACGAAGGGCACGCTGCTCCGTCGGGACATCCCGCTCCTGGTCGAGGCCGCGCGCACCGTGCCGGTCGACGTGGCGATGTCCATCGCCGTGTACGACGACGACCTGCAGCAGTCCGTCGAGCCGGGCACCCCGACGACCTCGGCGCGTCTCGCGACGGTCCGTGCAGTGGTCGACGCCGGCCTGCCGTGCTCGGTGTTCCTGATGCCGGTGCTGCCGTACGTCACGGACACCATCGCCCACCTCGACGACGCGATCGGTCGCGCGGCGGCGGCCGGTGCCACGAGCCTGATGTACTCGGCCCTGCACCTGAAGCCCGGAGTCAAGCCCTGGTACATGGAGTGGCTGGCGCGCACGCACCCGGACCTCGTGTCCCGCTACCGCGCAATGTACCTCGACAACACGTACGCGCCGAAGGACTACCGCCGGTGGCTCGCCGAGCGCATCCGGCCGATCATGCGGGCGCACGGCGTCGGACTCGGCCGGGTGGACCCGGCAACGGGCTCCATGGGGTTCTCCGACGGCCCGACGGACGTCCGACCGGTCGCGCTCGGCGTCGAGGGCCCCGGCAGCGACCGGGAGGCCGGCGTCTCACCGCTGAAGCGTGCCGACCCCGGGTGGGACCGCCGCCGCACCGGGATCTCGAACGGCGTGCCGACGCTGTTCTGACGCCGGTCCGGGGCGCAGTCCAGCACACCTTCGGGGGACATCCAACGTCAGACCCCTGCCGCTATCATCGAAGCAGTCGTCATCCGGTACCCGATCCGGGGTACACGACCGCGTCGATGGTGGTTGGATCGTGGGCGGCGCTCCCTGGCTCCCGGAAGGAGACGCACCGTGCTCGGCATCCCCACGCATCTCGCTCCGCGAGTGAACGCGTGGTCGACCGTGCGGGCCTTCCACGCCGCCGCGGTCGGGTCGCTGCTGGCCGCCGCGGTGACGCTCCTGCTCTTCGTCCTGACCGACACCGACGTGCGGGTGGTGGGAGCGCTGGTCGCCCTGCTGCCGATGCTCGGGATGATCGGCGTCCACGTGCAGTTCGGCACGTGGCGCTCCGCGATCGCCTTCCTGCTCGTCGGCGGGGTCTGCGTCTGGTGGTTCTCGGTCGTCGTGCAGCGGGACATCGCGGTGCCGTGGGTGACGTCGTACCTGCTCTCGCTCGTGGTCGTGCCGCTCGTGTTGGTCGGCGGCGCCGGTGCGGTCCCCGGTCGTGTGGTCCTGTGGTCCGTCGGCGGGTTCGCCGTCGGGCGGATCGCGACGGGCATCGCCAGCGCGCAGACCGGCGGGCCCGGACACCCGCTCGTGCTCGCGTGGATGACGCTGGCGTTCGTCGCCGGCATCGTCCTGGTCGGTGGACGCAGCACCGCCCGGTCGCAGCGCGTCCAGCCCGAGCTCCTGCGTTCCGCGCGAGAGGAGCACGTGTCCGCGTACCGCGCCGGCGTCGAGTCCGAGGCCTCCGCGATCCTGCACGACACCGTCCTGAACCACCTGGGGGCGATCGCCCTCGCGCCCGACGGCCCGATGGACGAGCAGCTGGCCCGGACGGTGGACGCCGACTTCGCGATGCTCACCGGCAAGGCCTGGCTGGCGAGCGAGCAGCACGACGCCGGTGACAGCGCCGCGGTCGACGCCTTCGACCATGTGGTCGAGGAACACCGGGCCGAGGGGCTGCACGTCCTGGTCACGGGGGACCCCGCGGCGCTCGCCCGACTCGAGTCCCCGTCCCTGACCGCGCTCGTCCGGGCTGTCGGTGCCTGCCTGGCGAACGTCCGGAAGCACGCCGGCACCGACTCCGCTGAGGTGAGCGTGTTCGACGACGGTGCCGCCTGCACCGTGATGGTCGTCGACGACGGCCGCGGCTTCGACGAGCAGCAGACCGGCGCCGACCGGATGGGCCTGCGCAACTCCGTCCGCGAGCGCATCGGTCGTGTCGGCGGTGACGTCCAGGTGTGGACGTCGCCCGGCAGCGGCACGAGCGTGATGATGTCCGTGCCGTACGCCACTGCCCCGAGTCCCGTGCGGGTCATCGGCCACGGCGACACCGACGGCCTGCAGGAGTCCGCGTGAGGGGCACCAGGACCGCGCAGCAGTACGACCCGCTCGGCGCGATGGGGTCGCGGCCACTCGCCGTCGGCCTCGGTGCCGTGGGGGTGCTCTGGGCGATCGTCGTGTCGGTCTTCGACCGTGACGTCCTCGGCAGTCCCACCCTCAGCGCCGTCGCGGTGCTCCTGGTCGCGGCGTCCACCGCCGTCGTGATCGTCGCGTCCAGTCCCTTCCTCGCGCCGTTCCCGCGCTGGGCCTTCGTCGCACACGTCGCGCTGCTCGGCACCGCCGTCGTCGCGAGCGTCGCCGCGCAGTGGGGCCCCGACCGCAACGCGCTGAACGACTTCATGTCCCTGCTGACCGCCACCGGGATCGTGATGGTCGCGCCGTACCGGCCGTGGCTCGACCTCGTCGTGGGCGGCCTGGTGCTCGCAGCCGTCGACGCCGTGACCTGGGGAGTCGCGGCGACCGTCTTCCCGCACGCGGTGCCCGTCGCGGTGTCGGCGTTCCTGGCCGCCGCCCCGACCCTCGTGCTGACGGTCGCCGCCGTGGTCTTCGCGTGGACGTTCGCAGGCCTCGCCGAACGCGTGCAGATCCGCGCGGGGTCGTACTCCGTCGAGCGTGCCGAGCGCGACGGCATCGCGGAGAGCGTCCAGCAGGACCGCTCCTCGATCCTCGCCGAGGACGTCGCGCCGTTCTTCGCCGAGCTCCGCACCCGCGAGACGATCACCGACGCCGACCGGGCCCGAGCACGCTCGATCGCCGACGGCATCCGCCGCGTGATGGTCGCTGACGCCGACCGCACCTGGCTGCAGCAGGCGGTCCGCGCCGAGGGCGGGGCAGCGGCCACGATCAACGACCCCGACGGGCTCATCGCCGCGCTCGACGCCGACCAGCGCACCGTCGTCCGGACGTTCCTGCGTGCCGTGCTCCGAGCCTCCACCGTCGACCCGGCCGGCTTCCACGCCACGGTCGCGCGCCGACCCGACGACCGTGTCGACGTCACGTTCGAGGCCGTGGTGGCCGACTCCGACGTCGGCATCCACCGTGCCTTCGACCCCTACCTCGCCGTCCTCCGCGTGACGTTCCCGGACCTCGACGTCGCCGTCCGTCCGTCCGCCCTCGCATTAAGGTTCTCCTATGACCAGCACTGACCCGAACAGGCTCTCGGAGGGCATGCCAGCCCTGCCGAACCCCGGATCGCGCCGTGTACGACTGGCCATCCTCGACGACCACGAGGTCCTGCTCGACAGCCTCTCCAGCTGGATCGCCGTGAACGCCTTCGACTTCGACCTGGCCCTCACCGCGCACACCTGGCTCGAGATGGTCCACAGCGACAGCTTCCCGACCGACCTGGTGTTCCTCGACTTCCAGCTCAAGGAACCCGTCTCGATCGAAGCCCGCGTGCGCACCTGCCGTGCCGCCGGCGCGAAGGTCGTCGTGCTCTCGAGCCTCGACACCCGCGAGTCCCGCGACCGAGCCCTCGCAGCCGGCGCCTCGGCGTTCCTGTCGAAGTCGCTGCCGATGCGCGAGGTCATGGACGTCGCCCGTGACGTCATGGGCGTCGCCCGCGAGACCCCGCCACAGCGCGAGTGGCGTCCGCTGCCGACCGGGGCGACGGCGCACCAGCGGCCCAAGCTCAGCCACGGCGAAGAAGAAGCCCTGCGGCTCTACGTGTCCGGGTACTCCACGAACGAGGTCGCCGCGCAGATGAACGTCCAGTACGAGACCGCCAAGACCTACCTGCGCCGCGTGCGCGAGAAGTACGCCAAGGTCGGTCGTCCGGCGTCGAAGAAGTCCGACCTGATCCGTCGTGCGGCGGAGGACGGCTTCCTCTCCTAGTGGCCAAGCTCTACTTCCGCTACGGGGCCATGAACAGCGGCAAGAGCACGGGCCTGCTGCAGGCTGCGTACAACTACGAGGAACGCGGCCAGCGGGTGCTCCTCGCCAAGCCCGGCGTCGACACGAAGGGCGACCGTGAGATCGTCTCCCGGCTCGGGGTCACGCGGCAGGTCGACGTCGTGTTCGCCGCCGAGGACGACGTCCGCACCGCCGTGGCCGCGGCCGGAGCCGTCGATCCAGCCTCCGCCGAGCTCGACGGCATGGTCCGCCCGGTGAGCTGCGTGCTCGTCGACGAGGCCCAGTTCCTCACGCCGCACCAGGTCGACGACCTGCTGCGCATCGCGGTGCTCGACGACGTCCCCGTGATCGCCTACGGCATCCGCACGGACTTCCGCACCGAGGCCTTCCCGGGCAGCCGACGCCTGCTGGAGCTCGCGCACTCGCTCGAGGAGCTCAAGACCATCTGCCGCTGCGGCCGCAAGGCGGTCTTCAACGCCCGCAAGGTCGACGGCGCCTTCGTGTTCGACGGCTCGCAGGTGGCCATCGACGGCGTCGACGTCGAGTACGAGTCCCTCTGCGCCAACTGCTACCTCACGGAATCGGGCGGTCGCCTCGACGGCGACCTCGGCTGACCGGTAGCGCCACGCCTCCGCGTCCCGGACGGGAGGCTCGGTGCCGGACCGGTGCCGAGCCTCCCGTCCGTCGTCGTGCGCGTCCGCCGCGGAATGTCGGCGCGGCACCGCGCGTTCCACCCTCCATGAGCGACGCTTCCCTGCACCTGTCCGTCCTCGACCTGGCGACCCGCGAGTACGGCCAGTCCAACACCCAGGCCCTGCAGGGGTCCATCGACATGGCCGTGCATGCCGAGGGCCTCGGCTACGAGCGCTTCTGGGTCGCCGAACACCACGGCATGCCCGGGATCACCTCCTCGGCCCCCGCCGTCCTCCTGAGCGCCGTGGGCGCCGCCACGAAGACGATCCGCATCGGCTCCGGTGGCGTGATGCTGCCGAACCACGCGCCGCTCGTCGTCGCGGAGCAGTTCGGCACGCTCCGGGCGCTCTACGGCGACCGCGTCGACCTCGGCCTCGGGCGTGCCCCGGGCACGGACGGCGCGACCGCGATGGCGCTCCGCCGCACGGACCGGCTCGACGTGGACGACTTCCCCGAGCGCCTCGCCGACCTCATCGGCTTCTTCACCGGCATGGACGCCGAGAACCCCCTGTCCCGCATCCGCGCGGTGCCCGGCTACGGCGACGTGCCGGAGTTCTGGCTGCTCGGGTCCTCCGGGTACAGCGCCCAGGTCGCCGGTGCGCTGGGCATCTCGTTCGCGTTCGCCCACCACTTCGCCTCCGACAACACCGAGGCCGCGCTCGCGCTCTACCGGGACTCGTTCCGGCCCTCGCGCTTCCGCTCGGAGCCGAACGCGCTCATCGGCGTGCAGGTCGTCACGGACGAGGACCCCGCCGTCGTCGACGAGCAGTCCGCCCCCGGCATGATCTCGTTCATCCGGATGCGCCAGGGCACCAAGCCCGAGCCCGTCTCGATGGACGAGGCCCGCGCCTACCAGTTCAGCGACCTCGAGCGCCGGTTCATCGCTGCCCGCACCGAGCGTCAGGCCTACGGCACGGCTGACCAGGTCGCCGACAAGATCAACGCGCTGGTGGAGTCCACCGGGGCGAACGGCGTCATCGTGGCACCGGGTGCCGCCCAGGCGCGGTACCGGCACCAGGCGCTCGACGTCGTGGCGTCGCTGCACGCAGCCGGCCGCCTGGTCCGGCGCTCGGTCGCGGTCGCGTAGGGGACGCGCGGCACTCGCGCCGCGCACGTCGAGGGAGCAGGAACCGTCGGGTCCGGTGGACCGACTCGACGGTTCCTGCTCCCTCGTTCGTCGGGCCGGGAGGCTCGGCTCCGCTGAGCAGACCGAGTCGCGTGGCCGTCGCCACGGCCGGTGCGATCGGTGCCGGGTGCGGAACCACGAAGGCCCGGGTCCTGATGGACCCGGGCCTTCTCGTGTCGGGGTGACAGGATTTGAACCTGCGACCTCCTCGTCCCGAACGAGGCGCGCTACCAAGCTGCGCCACACCCCGAGGTGTGTTGGCCGCTCCGCGGAGCGACCCATGAAGTCTAGCGGATGATCGACGTGCTCACGACCACGCGGCGACCGCTCGGGCGCGTCGTGGTCAGGCGGTCCGGGCAGTCAGGGTGACCACGACGGCCTCGGGGCGGACGGCAAAGCGCACGGGTGCGTAGATCGACGTCCCGAGGCCGGCGGACACGTTCAGCCATGCCCAGTGCGTCCGGTTCTGCCACTGGTGCAGACCGCTGGCGTACCGGCGGGGGAGGTCGCTGTTCGTGACGAGTGCACCGACGCCGGGGATCGCGACCTGTCCACCGTGGGTGTGCCCGGCGAAGATCACGTCAGCACCCTGCGTGACGAAGGCGTCGAGGACCCGGCGGTAGGGCGCGTGCGTGACGCCGATGGAGACCGGCGCGGGGCCGTCCTCGTCCTCTGACCACGGGACCTCGCCGCGCATCTCGTCGACGTTCGTCGGGAGGACGTCGAGGCGGTCCCAGTCGCGGTGGGCGTCGGAGGTGCCGAAGAGCTCGAACCGCGAGCCGCGGACCTCGATCGCTCGCGCCTTGTCGTTGAGGTCGAGCCAGCCGAGCGACTCGAAGAACGCCGTCTGCCGCTCGATGTCGAGGTCGACCGCACGGGCCTTGGCGTGCATCGCACTCGGGCCACCGAAGTACTTCAGCGGGTTGCGCGGGGAGGGGCCGTAGAAGTCGTTCGACCCGTAGACGAACGCCCCGGGCACGCCGCGGAAGGGCTCGAGTGCGTACTCCACCGCGGTGTTGGCGGTCTCGTGTCCGAGGTTGTCGCCGGTGTTCACGATGAAGTCGGGCTCGACCAGGCTGAGGTCGCGCAGCCACTGCTGCTTGTCCGCCTGCCACGGGGCCATGTGGATGTCCGAGAGGTGCAGGACGACCACGTCACGAGCACCCGGCGGCAGGACCGGGACGGTCTCCCACCGGATGCCGAACCGCCGACGCTCGACGAGCGCGCCCCAGGCCGCGGAGCCCGCACCGACGACGGCGCCGGCCGCGAGGACCCCCAGGCCGGCGCGGCCAGCCGTCACTTGCAGCCCTTCCCGGGCTTGCCGTCCTTGTTGCCGAAGAGCTGCAGGGTGATCCCCGTGTCCTTCGACGCGTTGGTGCCGGGGCCCGGGTCCGAGCTCGCGACGCGGCACTCGTTCTTGCCGTCGCCCTTCGCGAACTGCTCGGACACCCCGACGTTGCCGAAGCCGGCATTCGAGAGCGTCGAGCGAGCGCCGCCGACCGACTTGCCACCGACGTCGGGGACCGTGGCCTGCGAGCCGTCAGACGTGTAGACCGTCACGCTCGAGCCTTTCGAGAGGGCCGAACCAGCGCCGGGCGAGGTCGAGAGGACGGAACCAGGAGCGCCGCCACCCGGCTGCGTGCCGCCGTCCACGTAGGTGAAGCCGGCACCGGCGAGCGTCGTGCGAGCCTGGTCACCGCTCTGGCCGACGACGTTCGGCAGCGTGATGCTGTTGCCACGGATGGCCGAGGGCGTCGGGGCCTCGAACTGGCCACCCGGGTACTGCGAGTTCACGATGCTCTGGGCCTGACGCCACAGCGAGGTGCGCGACAGCGAGTACAGCCCCTGGGGACCTGCGACGCGACGGAGGCTCTGCTTGGTGCCGTCAGCGCGGCCCTCGATGTTGCCGAGCCAGGTCGCCGTGGCGATCTTCGTGCTGGACCCGACGAGCCAGATCTGGTCGGCGTCGTCCGTCGTGCCGGTCTTGCCGAACTCGTCGAAGCCGTCCGGGGTGCGGGCGCCGCCGGCGGTGCCGATGGTCATCGTCTTCTTCATCGCGTAGATCGCGGTCTTGGCGACGGTCGGGTCGATGGCCTGCGTGCAGTCCTTCGGCTGCCCGCCGAGGGACTTGCCGTCGGCGTTGGTGATGTTGTCGATCGCGATCGGGCGGCAGAACGTGCCGTTGTTGGCGATGCCGGCGTACGCGGCGGCCATCGTCAGCGGGGCGATGTAGTTCGTTCCGAGGACGGCCGACGGGTTCAGCTCGATCTCGTTCGTCGTGGGCTTGGACATGTCGTCGCCGTAGCCCGCGAGGGGCGTGCGCGGCTTCGCGAGGTGCACGCCGAGGCTCTCCGCGGTCTTCCGGATGTCGCAGTAGTCGAGCTTCTGCGCCATGTTGACGAACGCGACGTTGACGGACCGGTAGGTGGCGCTCTCGACGGTCATGTTGCCGCCTTCACCGGCCGAGTCGTTCTTCGGCTGGTAGATCGGCGAGATCCCGGACGTGGAACCACAGACCCGGTAGGACGTGAACCCGCGGGGGGTCCCGCTCACGGTCTCGTTCAGGCCGTGGCCGTTCTGCAGCCAGTTCAGGAGCGTGAAGGCCTTGAAGGTCGATCCGGTCTGGAAGCCCTCACCGCCGCCGTACTGGGAGTCGACGTTGAAGTTGATGCCGGTGTCCGTTGCCGGGGCGCAGGCGTTCGGGTCGGCGCCCTGCTTGCCGCAGCTGATGAGCTGGTTGTAGTTCTTGTTCTGCACCATGGTCACGATGCGTCCGGTGTCGGCCTCGACGGAGTCGATCGTGCCACCGAAGTTGAAGCGGGCCTCGGTGTTCGGCGCGTAGGCGTTGATCAGGTCCTTCTGCGCCGAGTTCAGGTCGAGGCTCAGCGTCGTCTGGATCGTGTAGCCACCGTTGCGCCAGGCAGCGTCCCGCTGCTTCTGCGTCGAGCCGAGCTGCGACATCTCACGCACGACCTGCACGGCGTAGTCGCAGAAGAACTGCGAGCCGTTGCCGGCAGCGGCCTTGCAGCCCTGGTTCGGCGCCGTGAGGTGCACGTAGTCCGCCGGCTTGGACGCGAGGGCCTCGTCGAGCTGCTCGCGCGTGAGGTGCTTCTGCGCGTACATGCTCTTGAGGATGACGTCGCGACGAGCCACGTTGGCGTCGTAGAACTTCGGGTCGGACAGGTTGCGGCTGTTCGGGGACTGCACGATCGCCAGGATCGAGGCTGCCTCTGCCGGGGTGAGGTCGGTCGCGCTCTTGTTGTAGTAGTGCTGCGCCGCGGCCTGCACGCCGTAGGTCTGGTCGCCGAAGTAGGCGATGTTGAGGTACCCGGTGAGGATCTGCTGGTGCGAGTACCGCTTGGCGAGGCCGATCGCCAGCTTCATCTCCTCGAGCTTGCGGGAGATCGTCTGCTTGACGGCTTCGTTGTACGCCTTGTCGCGTTCCTCTTGCGTGGGGAGCTCGAGGGCCTGCTGCATCTTGATGTTGCGGACGAGCTGCATCGTCAGCGTGGAACCACCGCCGGACTCACCCAGTCCGCCGGCGAGCGACCCGACACCGGCACGCACGAGCGAGGTCATGTCGACGCCACCGTGGTCGTAGAAGCGCTTGTCCTCGCCGTCGATCGCGGCGTTCTTCAGCTGGTCGCTGATCTGGTCGAACTTGAGCTCCTGGCGGTTCTGGTCGTAGACCGTCGCCAGGTGCACGGGCTGTCCGCCCTGGTAGGCGAGGACCTCGTTGCGCTGCGGCAGGTCACCGAGCTCGATGTACTCGGGCAGTGACTCGAACACACCGATCGTCGAGGTCGTCGTGACACCGGCGACCGCGATCGCCGGGGTGACCCCGATGGTGACCAGGAGGCCGGCGAGCACGCTGAAGCCGGTGAAACCGATGAAGGCGCCGACTGCAGAGACGGGCTTGGTCCGCGATGCAGACGTCTTCTGGGCAGACATAGGATGCAGCCTAAACGACACCCACGACTGAAAGGCTGGCAAGGAACCGCATGACTCGCTGGGAGTACTTCACCACGCCCTTGATGATCCACAACACCACCGCCATCCTCAACAACTACGGGGACGAGGGCTGGGAACTGGTCCAGATCGTCACCGGTCCCGAGGGCGGGCTCGTCGCCTACCTGAAGCGTCCGAAGGCCCAGGCGTGAGCGTCTCCGACCGCCTCGCGGAGCTCGGGCTGACGATCCCCGCCGTCGCCGCGCCCGTCGCCGCCTACGTCCCAGCGGTCGTCACCGGCCGGTACGTCCAGACGGCGGGCCAGCTGCCGTTCGTCGACGGCTCGCTGCCCGTCACCGGCAAGGTCGGCTCGGACGTCGACGCCGCGACCGCCACGGCCCAGGCCCGCCAGGCCGCGCTCAACGGGCTCGCTGCCGTCGCCTCGGTCGCCGGGTCGCTCGACCGGGTCGCCCGGGTCGTGAAGGTCACGGTCTTCGTGGCGTCGGACCCGTCCTTCACGGGCCAGCCCGGTGTCGCGAACGGTGCCTCCACCCTCATCGGTGACGTCTTCGGCGAGGCGGGCGTCCACGCGCGCAGTGCAGTCGGCGTCGCCGTGCTCCCGCTCGACGCACCCGTCGAGGTCGAGCTGGTCGTCGAGCTGACTGACTGACGGACCGTCAGCCGCGGACCGACCGCGAGCAGGGCCTCCCGTCTGGACTGACTGGAGGCCCTGCTCGCGTTTGGCGGTCTACATGAGATCAGCGATGGTCGCCATGATCGTCGGGTCGGCCAACGTGGTCGTGTCGCCGATGCGGCGGCCCTCGGCCGCGTCGCGGAGCAGCCGGCGCATGATCTTGCCGGACCGCGTCTTCGGGAGCTCCGGCACGACCACGACCTGGCGGGGCTTGGCGATCGCGCCGATCCGGGTCCCGACCCAGGCGCGCAGCTCGGCGGCGACGGCCTCGCGGTCGGCGCCCTCCGCTGCCTCGGTCGTCAGGATCACGAACGCGACGATGGCCTGGCCGGTCGTCTCGTCGGCTGCCCCGACGACGGCCGCCTCGGCGACGCCCTCGTGGCCGACGAGTGCCGACTCGATCTCCGCGGTGGAGAGCCGGTGGCCCGACACGTTCATCACGTCGTCGACGCGGCCCTGCACCCAGATGTCGCCCTGGCCGTCGAGCCGGGCGCCGTCGCCGGCGAAGTAGCGGCCGGGGAAGCGGTCCCAGTACGTCTCGACGAAGCGGTCCGGGTCGTTCCAGATGCCGCGCGCCATCGACGGCCACGGTTCGGTGATGGTGAGGTAGCCGCTCTCGCCCGGGTCGGCGCGGTTGCCGTCCTCGTCCACGATCTCGGCGACGATGCCCGGCAGCGGCGTCTGCGCTGCGCCCGGCTTGAGCTTCGTGACGCCGGGGAGCGCGGAGATCATGATCGCGCCGGTCTCGGTCTGCCACCAGGTGTCGACGATCGGGGTGCGGTCGTGGCCGATGACCTGCCGGTACCAGTGCCAGGCCTCGGGGTTGATCGGTTCGCCGACGCTGCCGAGCAGGCGCAGCGACGACAGGTCGTGTGCGTCGGGGACCTGTCGGCCGGCCTTCATCGCTGCGCGGACCGCGGTCGGGGCCGTGTAGAGGACGGTGACGCCGTACTGGTCGACGAGGTCCCACCAGCGGCCGGGCTTCGGCTCGTCCGGGGTGCCCTCGTAGAGGACCTGGGTCACGCCGTTGGCGAGGGGCCCGTAGACGACGTACGTGTGTCCGGTGATCCAGCCGATGTCGGCGGTGCACCAGTACACGTCCTTCTCCGGGTGCATGTCGAAGACGTTCTTCTGCGTGTAGGCGGCCTGGGTGAGGTACCCGCCCGAGGTGTGCACGATGCCCTTCGGCTTCCCGGTCGTGCCCGAGGTGTACAGGATGAAGAGGGGGTTCTCGGCCGGGAAGGCCTTCGGTTCGTGGTGGTCGTCCGCCGCCGCCAGCTCGTCGTGCCACCACCGGTCGCGGTCGTCGTGCCAGTCGATGGCGTTCTCGCCGCGCCGGACGACCAGGACGTGCTCGACGCTGTCCGTGCCCTCGCCCTGCAGTGCCTCGTCCACCGCGGGCTTGAGGGCCGCGACGGCCCCGCGCCGCCAGCCGCCGTCCGCCGTGACCACGAGCTTCGCGCCGGCGTCCTCGATGCGGGCGCGGAGGCTCTCCGCGCTGAACCCGCCGAAGACCACCGAGTGCACGGCGCCGATGCGGGCGACGGCGAGCATGGTGACGACGGCCTCCGGGATGAGCGGGAGGTAGACGACCACACGGTCGCCCTGGCCGACGCCGAGGTCCGTGAGCATGTTCGCCGCGCGTTGCACGTCGGCGGTCAGCTCGGCGTACGTGATGCGGCGGGTGTCACCGCGGGCGCCCTCGAAGTGGATCGCGACCCGGTCGCCGTTGCCCGCGCGGACGTGGCGGTCCAGGCAGTTCTCCGCGACGTTGAGGGTGCCGTCGTCGAACCACGTCGCGAACGGTGCGCCCGACCAGTCGAGTGTCCGCGTGAACGGCGTGCGCCACTCGAGGAGCTCCCGCGACTGGTCCGCCCAGAACTGTTCGCGGTCCGTGCCGGCAGCGGTGTGCAGGTCCTCGTGCGCGACGGCGTCGGCGACGAACTCCGGTGTCGGGGGGAACGTGGGCGAGTCGTCGTGCCGTGCGTCGTCGCCCGCGTGGGGTGCGTCGCGTGCGTCGTCGCCTCGGGGGTCGACCTGGGTCGGAGTGGACATCGATGTCCTTTCGCGTCGGTGCGTCCGGTGTGCACACGGAGACTACCGCTCGGCCGGAGGGGGAGGTGCGTCGTGCAACGGGCGGTTCTGCAGGGCGAGGTGGGGGTGGCGCCGGGGGTCCGCGCTGGTTGACGTGGGCGGTTCGTGCGCGTGTCGATCAGGCCGGTGTGGGCGGTTCGCGTTCGTGTCCGTCCAGCCGGTGTGGGCGGTTCGTGCGCGTGTCCGTCGTACGCCCTCGGCGGACACGCGCCGGATGCGCGACACGGGTTGCCCCGGATGCCCCGACGTGGGGTACAGTGGTGCTTGCCGGACTCGTTTCCGGCGGCATCGGATCGGATTCCCCCCAATCCTCCGGTGTCCTGGCGGCACCTGTTCCCCCCAACCGGTGCCGCCTCTTCTTTTTCCCGGACGCGATCGACGCCTCCCGGGGGCTGCCACGGCCCAGGAGTCCGGGTCGATCCGCGCGGTGGCGCGGAACGGTGGACAGACCGGTACATGTCGACGCATACACCACCACTGACCGACCGGTGGTACATCGGTGGAACGACCCCGTCGGGAAGCGGGCGTGCCCGGGTTCTCGGGCCCGCAGGGAGCGAGACTCCGCTCCGAGGCCGAGCGGGGTACGTCGCTACTGAACGGGGTACAAAACGTCTCGCTGCCAGGAGAGCCACAGGGCCTCCACAGACCCCTGCATGGTCCGGCATGGCCGCATCGGGACCGCTTAACGTGCCCGCATGCACCGCCACCGCGCCGACGCCCCGCCGTTCCTGCCCGGGTCGACCCCGCCCGTCCGGGTCCGCAGCGGGACCGACACGCTGGAGTTCGAGGAGCTCGCGCCGTTCGTGCTCGACGACACCGTGACCGACGTCCTCGTCCAGGGCGGCGTGTCGGTGTGGGTCGACCGCGGCACGGGACTCGTGGACACCGGGCTCCGGGTCGACGAGACCCGGACCCGGGAACTCGCGACCCGGCTCGTCGCGCTCGGTGGCCGGCACGTCGACGAGTCCACCCCGATCGCGGACGTCCGCCACGGCGACGGCATCCGTGTCCACGTGGTCCTCGCACCCGTGGCGGTGCGCGGGACGACCCTGTCCATCCGTCTCCCGCGCGGCGCACCGCCGACGATCGACTCCCTGACGCACAGCGGCGTGTTCGCCCGGGTGCCGCGGCGACTCGTCGAGGACGCGGTCGCGCGGCGGCGGAACGTCCTGGTCTCCGGCGCCACCGGCAGCGGGAAGACGACGCTGCTGGCGGCCATGCTCGCGCTCGTCCCGCACGACGAACGCATCGTCACGGTCGAGGACGTCGCCGAGCTCCGCGTCGACCACCCGCACGTGGTGGGGCTCGAGGCCCGGCAGGCGAACGCAGAGGGCGCGGGAGCGCTCGGGCTCGACCGGCTCGTGCGCGAGGCCCTGCGGATGCGGCCGGACCGGATCGTCGTCGGCGAGTGCCGCGGTGCCGAGGTGCGGGAGCTGATGTCGGCGCTCAACACCGGGCACGACGGCGGCGCCGGCACCGTGCACGCGAACGGGATCGCCGACGTGCCCGCGCGGCTCGAAGCCCTCGGTGCGCTGGCAGGGCTCGCCCCCGACGCGCTCGCGCGGCAGGCCGTGAGCGCGTTCGACCTCGTGCTGCACCTGGAGCGTTCACGGGGATCACGGCGGTTGGCCGCTGTCGGGAGGCTCGGGGTCGACTCCGCCGGCCGCCTGGCCGTCGCGCCGGGGGCCGGGACGGAGCCGCATGGCCGTCGACGTCCGGTCCTGGTCGCCGAGCGTCGGTGAGCCGGCCGGCTCCGGCGTTCGACCCGGTCCGTGCTGCCCGGGCGCTCGACCAGGTGGCGACGTTGGTCGCGGCCGGGATCGCGGCGCCCCGGGCGATGGCCCTGGCTGCGTTCGACGCCGAGCGGGGCAGCGGCGCTCCCGCGTGGGACGACGTCCACGCCGTCCTCGCCGTCGCCGAGCGCACGGGGGCACCCGTCGCACCCACGCTCCGCGCGCTGGCAGGAGCCCTGCGGCGCGCGGCGTCCGGCGACCGTGCCGTCCGGGTCGCGCTCGCCGGACCACGGACCAGTGCGAACGTCGTGCTCACGCTGCCGGTGCTCGGTGTCGTGCTCGGCTCCCTGTGGGGGATCGACACCGCGGCGGTGCTCCTGGGCTCGCCCGTGGGGTGGGCCTGTGGCACGTCCGCGCTGCTCCTGGTCGGCGTCGGTCGTGCCTGGACCGCGCGGATGATCCGCGCCGCGACCCCGGAGGGCGGGATCCCGGGGGTGCTCCTCGACGCATGGGCGGTGGCGCTCGCCGGGGGAGGCTCCTGGACGAGTGCCGCGTCGGCCGTCCGCACGGCCCTCGGCCAGCGACCGTCGCGGCCCGTCGAGGCAGCGCGGCTGGGGGAGACGCTCGACCTGGCCCGTCGAGCCGGGGTGCCTGCGGCAGCGCTGCTCCGGGCCGCCGCTGACGACGTGCGCGACGACGTCGCCGCGGACGCCCTGGCCGCTGCGGAACGGCTCGGCGTCCGGCTCGTGCTGCCGCTCGGGACGTGTGTGCTGCCGGCGTTCGTGCTCGTGGGGGTGGTCCCCGTGGTCGTCGGCATCCTGTCCTCCACCGTCCCGGGGATCGGATGACTTGTCCACGGATGCGTCCTGGGCCGGGTCGTCGGTCGTGCCCGGTCGCCAGGCTGGTCCCACCAGAAGAGAAGGGAACCCACCATGACCACCCACACCCCGGACGCCCAGCCCGTTCGCCGCTCCGACGTCCACCGTCCTCCTGCACTCGACGACGACCGCGGGTCCGCCACCGCCGAGTACGCCGTCGTGATCCTCGCCGCGGTGGCCTTCGCCGGCGTCCTCGTGGCGGTGATGCGCTCCGGCGAGGTCCAGGCGATCCTCACCGACCTGGTCCGCGGTGCGCTCTCCCTGTGACCGCGGTGCCGTCACGGTCGAGTTCGCCGTCGCGTTGCCCGTCGTGGCCGTGGTCGTGTCCCTGGCGATCGGCGGGGTCGTGCTCGTCGACGCGCAGGGTCGTCTGCAGGTCGCTGCCGCCACGGCCGCCCGGGCCTGGGGCCGGGACGACGCCGACGGCGCCCAGGCTGCCCTGGGGCGTCTCGCCGGTGGATCCGACAGCCACGTCGCCCGGCACGACGGACTGGTCTGCGTCACCGTCGAGCGCACGGGCAGCGGGCCCTTCTCCTCCCTCACGCTCGGTGCGACGGGCTGCGCGGCGGACGGCGGCCGCTGACCGCGGTTCCGCGACGGTCGTCATGGTCGGCGTCGTCACCACGACGGTGTTCCTGGCCACGGTGCTCCTCGCCGCCGCGGGGACACGGGTCGCGGTCGTGCGGTCCCAGGGGGCCGCAGACGCCGCCGCCGTGGCCGGGGCGGCGGCAGCTGTCGGGCTGGTCCCCGGCGCACCGTGCGCAGCCGCGGACCGGACCGCGCGCGGCAACGGGGCGCGGGTCTCCTCGTGCGACGTCGCCGACGCCGTCGTCCGGATCCGGGTGGGCCTGCGTGCCGGTCCGTTCACGGTGGAAGCCGCCGCGCTCGCCGGTCCTCCGCCCGTCGACAGATGACGACACGACCCGGACATCGACCCGGCGGGCATCCCCGTCACTGTGTGTATGGTGTGCCTGTCGGCCCGCCGGTCATCGATGTCCCGGTCGACCCGGGCGCGTCCGCGTCCCAGGGCCGACAGCACCATCGATCAAGGAGTCACGTGCCAGGCACGAAGAAGCTCGTGATCGTCGAGAGCCCCGCGAAGGCGAAGACGATCGCGCAATACCTCGGTGACGGATACGAAGTCCAGGCGTCAGTCGGACACATCCGTGACCTCATCGAGCCCAAGAACCTGCCCCCGGAGCTCAAGAAGGGGTCGATCGGCAAGTTCTCGGTCGACGTCGACAACGGGTTCGAGCCGTACTACGTGGTCTCCGACGCCAAGAAGAAGACGGTCGCCGACCTCAAGCGCGCTCTGAAGGACGCCGACGAGCTCTACCTCGCAACAGATGAGGACCGCGAGGGCGAGGCCATCGCGTGGCACCTCCTGCAGGTCCTGAAGCCCAAGGTGCCCGTCAAGCGCATGGTCTTCCACGAGATCACCAAGGAAGCCATCCAGCGGGCTCAGGAAGCCACCCGCGAACTCGACACCGCCTTGGTCGACGCCCAGGAGACCCGCCGCATCCTCGACCGTCTCTACGGCTTCGAGGTCTCGCCGGTGCTGTGGCGCAAGGTCGGCCCCGGCCTGTCCGCCGGCCGCGTGCAGTCCGCCGCCACCCGACTCGTCGTCGACCGGGAGCGCGAGCGACTCGCCTTCGTCTCGGCGAACTACTGGGACCTGACCGCTCGATTCGAGAAGGCCGGCGACAGCGCGTTCACGGCCAAGCTCGCCCGGATCCACGGCACGCGTGTCGCCTCCGGCCGTGACTTCGACGACCGCGGTGTCACCACCTCCGACGCCGTGCGGCTCGACGAGGCCTCCGCCACCGCCCTGACCGCCGTGCTCGAGCGTGCCGGTGACGCCGTCGTGCGCA
The DNA here is from genome assembly GCF_026672405.1 of Curtobacterium sp. SL109. Lineage (NCBI taxonomy): Bacteria > Bacillati > Actinomycetota > Actinomycetes > Micrococcales > Microbacteriaceae > Curtobacterium > Curtobacterium sp. SL109. The sequence continues at coordinate 3,134,841 of NZ_JAPPRB010000002.1, read as the reverse complement.
GCGTCGACTCCAAGCCCTACACGCGACGACCGGCCGCGCCGTTCACCACGTCGACACTGCAGCAGGAGGCCGCGCGCAAGCTCCGCTTCTCCGCGCGCCAGACGATGAGCGTCGCCCAGTCGCTGTACGAGAACGGCCACATCACCTACATGCGAACCGACTCCGCGTCGCTCTCGCAGCAGGCCGTCGCCGCCGCCCGCAAGCAGGCCGCCGAGCTCTACGGCGGGGACACCATCCCGGACAAGCCGCGCAGCTACGCCGGCAAGAGCAAGAACGCCCAGGAAGCCCACGAGGCCATCCGTCCCGCCGGTGACGTGTTCCGCACACCGTCGCAGATGGAGAAGGTCCTCCGCGGCAACGACTGGAAGCTCTACGACCTCATCTGGAAGCGCACCGTCGCGTCGCAGATGGCCGACGCCAAGGGCTCCACCGCGTCCGTGGTCCTCGGGATCACCTCCACGGAGTCCGTCGAGGGCCTCGCGTCCACGGCGACGGGCACGGACGTCGAGTTCACCGCGTCCGGCACCGTCATCACGTTCCGCGGCTTCCTCAACGCCTACGAAGAAGGCCGCGACGAAGAGCGCCACGACGCATCGGCGAACGCCGCGGACGCCAAGCTCCCGGTGATGACCGAGGGCGACCACCTCGGCGTCGACGAGGTGGAGGCCAAGGGCCACGACACCTCCGCACCGCCCCGCTACACCGAGGCCAGCCTGGTCAAGACGCTGGAGGAGCTCGGTATCGGGCGTCCGTCCACGTACGCCGCGATCATCTCGACGATCGTCGACCGCGGCTACGTGACCCCGCGTGGCACCTCGCTCGTCCCGAACTGGATCGCGTTCAGCGTGGTCCGGCTGCTCGAGGACTACTTCGGCGACCTCGTCGAGTACGACTTCACGGCCGAGATGGAGAACGACCTCGACCGGATCGCCAACGGCGAAGCCGACCGCGTCGACTGGCTCAAGGGCTTCTACTTCGGTGGCGGAGACCAGCGCGGCCTCCGCACGGTCATCGACAACCTCGGTGAGATCGACGCCAGGGAGATCAACTCCGTCGAGCTCTCGCCCGGGCTGACCCTCCGCATCGGTCGGTACGGCCCGTACATCGAGACCCCGAGCGACGACCCGGAGAAGCCCCGCCGCGTCAACGTCCCCGAGGACCTCGCCCCGGACGAGCTCACGGCCGAGAAGGCCCGCGAACTCGTCGAGGCCCCGGTCGTCAGCGACCGCGTGGTCGGCATCAACCCGGAGACGGGGAAAGAGGTCCTGGCGAAGGACGGCCGCTTCGGTCCGTACGTGACCGAGCGCACGCCCGAGCCCGAGCCCCAGGTGGACCCCGCCACGGGAGAGGTCATCGAGACCCCTGCCGAGCCGGAGCCCGTCGCGACCACCGCTGCTGCGAAGAAGACCACCGCAGCCGCCGCGAAGAAGGCCGCCGCCGCCGGGACGACCGCCACGGCGACCAAGGCCAAGAAGCCCGCGAAGAAGGCTGCCGCTCCGAAGGAGCGCACCGCGTCGCTGTTCAAGTCGATGGACCCGCAGAGCGTGGACCTCGAGACGGCGCTGAAGCTGCTGTCCCTTCCCAGGACCGTCGGCGCAGACCCGGAGTCCGGCGACGAGATCACCGCGCAGAACGGTCGCTACGGCCCGTACCTGAAGAAGGGGACGGACACCCGCACGCTGCCGAGCGAGGACGCCATCTTCGATGTCGACCTGGCCGGAGCGCTCGAGATCTTCGCGCAGCCGAAGTACGGCGCCAAGCGCGCCGCGAGTGCGTCGCTCAAGGAGTTCGAAGCGGACCCGGTGTCCGGCAAGCCGATCAAGATGAAGGACGGCCGTTTCGGGCCGTACGTCACCGACGGTGAGACGAACGCCACGATCCCGCGCGGCGAAGAGGTCGAGGCCGTGGACTTCGAACGGGCCGTCCAGCTGCTCGCCGACAAGCGCGCGAAGGGCCCCGTGAAGAAGAAGGCCCCCGCGCGACGCGCTCCGGCCAAGAAGAAGTGACCGGCCGCTTCATCACGCTCGAGGGCGGCGACGGGGCGGGGAAGACCACGCAGGTCGAACTCCTGACGGCGTGGCTCGAGGCCCATGGCCGCACGGTCGTGCGCACCCGCGAACCCGGGGGCACCGACCTCGGGCTCCGCATCCGGGACATCGTCCTGCACGAGCGGGGGCACATCGCCCCGCGCGCCGAGGCCCTGCTGTACGCAGCCGACCGGGCGCACCACGTCGAGACCGTGGTGCGGCCGGCGCTCGCCCGGGGCGACGTCGTGCTGCAGGACCGCTACATCGACTCCTCCGTCGCGTACCAGGGCGTCGCCCGTGGTCTCGGTGCCGACCACGTCCGCGACGTCTCTGCGTGGGCTGCCGACGGCCTCCGGCCCGATCGGACGGTGCTGCTCGACCTCGACGTCGCCGAGGGCCGTGCCCGCGTCGCTGCCGCTCGTGGCGACACCTTCGACCGTCTCGAGTCCGAAGCCGCTGCGTTCCACGACACCGTCCGCCGAGCCTTTCTGGACATGGCAGACGCCGAGCCCGACCGGTTCCTCGTGGTGGACGCCGCCCAGCCCGCGGACGACGTCCAGCAGGCGATCCGCCGCGCGCTGGCACCGCTCGTCGGGATCGACGCGTGAGCGCGGCGCCGTCGGCCGTTGCCGCCGGGACGCGCGCCCCGTCGGCCGTTGCTGCCGGGACGCGCGCGGCCCCGTCGGTGGTCGCTGCCAGGATGTCCGCGTGAGCGTGTGGGACGGCCTGACCGGCCAGGACGAAGCGGTCGCCGCGCTCCGCAACGCGGCCGAGTCACCCGACGGCACCGGCGGGATGACCCACTCGTGGTTGATCACCGGCCCCGCGGGGTCCGGCAGGTCCAACGTCGCGACCGCCTTCGCCGCAGCCCTCGTCGGCTCCGGCCCGGACGACGACCACACCCTCCGACAGATCACAGCGCACACGCACCCGGACGTCTCCGTGCTCACCACGCAGCGGGTGATCATCACGATCGACGAGATCCGGCACCTCGTCACGTCGTCGTACTACTCGCCGTCCGTGGGCCGGTGGCGTGTCGTCATCATCGAGGACGCCGACCGCATGACGGAGCGCACGTCCAACCTGCTGCTCAAGGCGCTCGAGGAACCGCCGGAGCGCACCGTGTGGATCCTGTGTGCGCCGAGTGAGGCCGACCTGCTCCCGACCATCCGGTCCCGCGTCCGATCGGTCCGGCTCCGGGTCCCCGACATCGAGTCCGTGGCCGACCTGCTCGTCAGCCGGACGGGTGTCGACCACGCCCTCGCGCTCGACGCGGCACGGCAGGCCCAGAGCCACATCGGCATGGCACAGCGCCTCGCCACCAGCCCAGAGGCCCGGGAGCGTCGGCGCAGGACCCTGCAGACCGTGCTCGGCATCCGGAGCGTCGGGGAGGCCGTCACCGCCGCAGCTGAGCTCCTCGCCGTCGCCGACGAGGACGCCAAGTCCATCACCCTCGAGCGCGACGCAGAGGAGCGTGACGCCGCCCTCCGGTCCCTCGGGGTCGAACCCGGTGGCACGGTCCCGCCGGCGCTCCGGTCGCAGCTCCGCGCCATGGAGGAGGACCAGAAGCGTCGGGCCACCAGAAGCCTCCGCGACGGCCTCGACCGCATCCTGGTCGACGTGTCCTCGCTCTACCGGGACCTCCTGCTCATGGGACTCGGTGCGCCGGGCGAATCGGTGAACCTCGCGATGCAGGCCGAGCTCGACCGTGCCCAGGAGTCGGTCCCGCCGGCGGCGGCGCTCGAGATCCTGGACGCGATCGCTCTGGCGCGTCAGCGGATCGCCGCGAACGTCGCTGCGCTGCTGGCGCTCGAAGCGCTCCTGGTCACCCTGGTGCGCGCGCTGCGCTGACCTCAGCGACCTCAGCGACCTCCGCTGGGACGCATGGGGACCGGGTCCGACGCGCGCGGTGCGCTCGTTTCGCGCTCACCCGTCTGAACCTGTATAGTCGTGACCCGTGCCGCTCCGGTTCCGGAGCGTCCGCCGCCTTAGCTCAGTCGGTAGAGCGATTCACTCGTAATGAATAGGTCGTCGGTTCGATTCCGACAGGCGGCTCCCTCGGAGGCCCCGGTCAGACCGCGTTCACGCGCAGGTCAGACCGGGGTCTTCTCGTGTACTGGCGCGTCACGCGTCACGCGTCACGTCTCACGTGACCGCGGAGGTCGGCGGTGTGCAGAACGCGGCCGTCAGGAGCGCGCGCCCGGAAGCTGGCGTCCCCCGACCCCACCGGGCCGCCGCGTCAGTTCGTGGTGGTGGCGACCCAGTCGATGAGCAGGTGCCCCGGCTGGCCCCAGTTGCCGGTCTGGACCATGTAGCGGTGCGCCGTCGTGGGGACGTTCTGGGTCACCGTGCCGATGAGCTCGCCGTCGAGGTAGTACTTGACGTACTGCCCGGGGACCCAGTCGGTCGTGTAGGTGTGCCAGCCGTGCCACGAGACGTGCGTGTCGATCGACTTGGCCGTGTCCTCGTGTCCGGGGACCATGGAGTGGTGGAAGACCGTCGGGCGCCCGTCGAACTGCCCCTCGGGGTAGTTCAGCTCGCCGTCGCTCCGGACGTTCGACGTCGGCCAGAGCATCACGGCCACGCCGTTGCCGGCGCCGCCGCTGGCCTTCGCGCGGATGCTGAAGGTCCCTCCGACGTGCGACCAGGCATCAGTCGGGGTCCCGAACGTGCCGGCGACACCGTGTGAACCGTCCAGGGCGACGTCCATCACGCCGTCGTGGGCACTCGCGACCAGGCTCGACCAGTACTTGCCTCCGGTGGCGTCGGGGTAGGGCTGCCAGGCGTTCGCGTAGGTGGCAGCGAAGGCACCACCTGCCGACGCGGGCGTGTCGAAGCCCTCGGAGAACGTGGTGCCAGCCGGGGGGACCGTCGTCACGTCAGCAGCAGCCGGGGGCGCCGCCGGACCTGGTTCCGCCGTCGAGGCGGTGACGGGCGGGACGGCGGGCGTGGTCGACTCGTCGACGGGCGCGGACGCTGCAGACCCCGCAGCCGAGGGCTGCTTCGTCGTGGGAGCGGAGGGAGTGGCGCTCTGCACCGAGCTGCCGGCCGTCCCGGGGGCGGGCTCGGAGGAGCCGGCCGGGGCGACGGTCGCGAGGGCCAGCGCCGCCGCACCCGCCGCCACCACCACCACTGTCATCACACGCTTGATCATGGGAACCCCGCGGAACATCTGCCTCAGGGATCTCCAGGGTCCAGATCGTTCTCGTCATCACCTTCGAGTACGCCTCAACGCTAACGACGCGCGTCCGAGGTGTCTGGTCCGGCAGGCAGGTCAGCGCACCCTTTGCGGCTTCCCGCTGACATGACAGTGTGCGACGTGATGGCCGTCCCCAGTCCGGGGGGCAATCTGCGCAGGGTGGCTGCTCACGGCAGGTAGTACGTGGGGTTCGGCAGCTTGACGGACCGGTCGGCCGACCCCCCGAGCAGGTCGCTGAACTGGTCGCCGATGTTCGCCACGACGTCGTGGTGCCCGCCGCTGCGCGACTCGATGTGCGCACGTGTCTGCGACTTGTACTCGACCGTCGTGCACTTGGCGGTGGCGCACTGCACGTACGACGGCTGCTGCGAGGCACCGACACCGGTCCACTTCGTGTAGTACGTCTGCGTGCCACGGCGTTCGGCGGCGAACTGCGGGAAGCCGACCTTCTGCAGGTTGGCGATCGTGGCCGCCTTCTGGTCGTCGTTGCGGCCGGTCAGTCCGATGACGGAGCAGCCGGACCGCTGCGCGACGGCGACGAGGGACGTCATCGACGGGGTGGCCGGGAAGCGCTGGTCCTGGACCCAGACGTCCTGCTCGGCGGGGTTGAACACGAAGTGCATGTCGGCGACCTCCATGTCGTAGGTCCACAGCGTGGTGTCGTCCGCGTCGAGGACCACCGCGGGGTTGCGGTGCTGGTACCGGCCGGCGGCGCACTGGGCGGCGATGACCGGTGCCTGGCGGGCCACGATCGCGCGCATCTCGCGGATGTAGGGGGAGTCGTCCTTGTTCGCGATGCCGGTGCCCGGGTCGCCGTAGTAGGTCGCGATGGTTGACTTCACCGAGTCGATGTTCGGGATGCCCTCACCGCCCTGCGTGGCACCGGAGGAGCCGTCCGGCGCCATCGTGAACCGGGTCCGCGGTGCGAGCCGGGGCTCGGTGACACCCGGCAGGTTCGTCGAGGGCAGGTAGTAGGTCGGGTTGGGGAGCTTCAGGGTGCGGTCGGCGTACCCGCCCTGCAGGTCGCTCCACTGGTCGCCGACGTTCAGCGTGATGTCGTACCCGAGGTCCTGCTCGATGTGCTTGCGAGTCTGGGCCTTGTACTCGACGGTGGTGCACTTGGCGGTCGCGCACTGCACGTAGGACGGCTGCTGGGAGGCGCCGACGCCGGTCCACTTCGTGAAGAAGGTGTCCGGGGTGAAGCCCTGGTACCCGACCTTGGTGAGGTTGGCGACGGTGGCCGCCTTCTGGTCGTCGTTCCGGCCGGTGAGCCCGAAGACCGTGAAGCCCATCCGCGACGCGGTGTTCACGAAGCCCACCATCGACGGGGTGGCCGGGAAGCGCTGGTCCTGCACCCAGACGTCCTGTTCGGTGGGGTCGAACACGAAGTGCATGTCCGCCACCTCCATGTCGTAGGTCCACAGGGTCGTGTCGTCGGCGTCGAGCACGATCGCGGGCTTCTCGCCGCGGCGGACCGCGTGGTCGTGGATCCGCTGCAGCTGCGCCGTCTGCCGGGCGACGATGCCGGCCATCTCGCGGATGTAGGGGGAGTCCGCCTTGTCGGCGATGCCGGTGCCGGGGTCGCCGTAGTAGGTGGCGATGGTCTTCTTGACGGAGTCGATGTTGGGGATGCCCTCGCCGCCCTGCGTCGCACCGGAGGACCCGTCCGGCGCCATCGTGAAGGCGGTCCGCGGTGCGAGTGCGGCGTCGCTCCCGTGGCCGTGCCCGTGGCCGGGTGCGCCCCATCCGTGCGCTGACGCCGGGACGGCGCCGACGACGGTGGACGTGACGACGACAGCTGCTGCCGCCGCGGCGACGGCGAGGAACCGGGAAGGGGACGCGGAACGGCGCATGGGGATCCTGATCTCGAGGTGGCGACCCCTGACCGGGGGACACCCGAGCACGCTAGCTGGCAATCGGCCGTGCAGTCCAGAGCAATCCGCTGCATGTGGAGGGACATGAACAGACCGACAGGTGTGGAGGACCTGCTGGTAGACATGGCACATGACGGTTCGATGGGGAGTCATCGGGACGGGCGGCATCGCCCGGACCTTCGTGGGCGACTGCACCGCGGCGGGGGTGGTGTTCACCGCGGTCGGCAGCCGGACGCAGGAGAGCGCCGACGCCTTCGCCGCCGAGCACGGCATCCCACACGCGCACGGCAGCTACGAGGACCTCGTCGCGGACGACGAGGTCGACGCGGTCTACGTAGCCACGCCGCACTCCCGTCACGCCCAGGACGCCCTGCTGGCCATCGCCGCCGGCAAGCACGTGCTCGTCGAGAAGGCGTTCACCATCACCGCCGACGAGGCCCGCACGGTCGTCGACGCCGCACGACGTGCCGACGTCGCCGTGATGGAGGCGATGTGGACCCGCTTCCTGCCGCAGATGACGATGATCCGCGAGCTCGTCGCCGAGGGACGCATCGGGCGCCCCCGACTCGTGGAGGCCACCCACCACCAGGCGCTCCCGGACGACCCGACGCACCGGCTCAACGACCCCGCACTCGGCGGCGGCGCGATCCTGGACCTCGGCGTCTACCCGATCTCGTTCGCGATCGACGTCCTCGGAGCGCCGACCGCGGTCGCCGCAGCCGGCACCCTCAGCGACCAGGGCGTGGACACACAGATGGGCATCGTGATGACCCACGAGGGCGGGACGCAGTCGACGGTGCACTTCGCGCTCGACGTGCGGAGCCCCAACACGGCGTCGATCATCGGCGAGGACGGGCGGATCGACGTCGACGCGACCTGGTACACCCCGACGACGTGGCGGCTCCGCGACCGGGACGGCGCCGTCGTCGAGGAGTTCGACGGCCGCGAGGAACTGTCCGGGTACGCGCACGAGGTCCGCGCCTTCGAGGCGATGGTCGCGTCCGGCGACCACGAGGGCGGCGCGATGGACCCCGAGGAGACCGTCGTCGTGATGGCCGCCATGGACGAGGCCCGCCGACAGGTCGGCGTCCGCTACGCCGCCGACTCCGCCTCCTCCACCGTCGGCTAGGGCCTCCCGGTCCTCCACAGGTCGGCAGACCCGGCCTGGAGGCTCCTCCCGCACTTCCGTAGGATCGCTTCCGATGTCCGAGCACCAGTCCATCCCCGACCGCCTCCGTGGCGGCCTCTCCGCGATCCGCGGCTCGATCAAGCGGAAGCCGCTGCCGTGGGCGGTGGGTGGACTGGTCGCCGTCGTCGCGATCGGGTCGGGCGGCGCCGTCGCGATCGCGTCGGCTGATGCACCCACCCCTGCGGCCTCGGCCTCGGGGCGCACGACGGCCTCCGCCACGCCGACCCGGACGCCCTCGGCGACGCCGACACCGACACCGACGTCGACGCCGAGCGCCACCCCGACCGTGACGCCGACGCCGACCCCGGCGCAGGCGGCGGCTCCCGCTCGGACCTGCTCGATCGCGGGTGCGGCCTCGGCTCCCGGGCTCGGCACCTTCGAGGGCTTCGTCATGAACGCCACGACGGGGGAGACACTGTTCTCCAGGAGCGGTGACACCCCGGCCCAGACCGGCAGCGTCATGAAGACCCTGACGACCGCGACGGCACTGGCGGTCCTCGGCGGCGGCCACACGATCCCCACCACCGTCACCGACGAGGGCAGCGGCACGATCGCGATCGTCGGCCACGGTGACGCCACCCTGTCGCAGGGCGGCGCCACGGTCTACCCGGGGGCACCCACGCTCGCGCAGCTCGCCCAGCAGGTGAAGGCGCGCCTCGGCGCGACCCCCGTCTCCACGATCGTCACGGACGACACCTACTGGGACGACGCCGACGCCTGGGACCCGACCTGGCCCGTGAGCGAGCGCACGATCGGGTACCAGCCGAAGGTGACCGCGCTCATGGTCGACGGCGACCGCGCGAACCCCGGAGCAGCGACGTCGCCCCGCTCCGAGGACCCGGTCGGACGCGCCGGTGCGGCGTTCCGCACTGCCCTCGCGAACGCCGGTGTCGTCGGTGCGGGGAACGCGCAGCTGGTCAAGCGGGCCACGACGAGCCAGACCACGATCGCGACGGTGTCCTCGCAGCCGGTGTCCACACTCATCGGGCAGATGATCCCGAACTCCGACAACACCCTCGCCGAGATGCTCGCCAGGATCTCCTCGCGGGAGTCCGGCGGCGGTGGGTCCGCCGCGTCGCTCTCCGGCGTGTACCAGCGGGCGCTCGCCACCTACGGGGTCGACCCGGCCGGCATCGTGATCAAGGACGGTTCCGGGGAGAGCGCCGCGAACGCGGTGTCCCCGGCGTTCGTGGCGCACCTCATGGTCCCGGTCGCCGCCGGTGCGAAGGGCCTCGGCACGCTGGCCCAGGTGCTGCCGGTGTCCGGCCAGTCGGGCACGCTCACCAGCCGCTTCACGGGTGCGAACGCCGTCGCCCGCGGGGCTGTGCACGCGAAGACCGGCTGGATCGACAGCGCGAACACCCTCGGCGGGTACATCGACGCCGCGGACGGCACCAAGCTGACCTTCGCCTTCTACGCGATCGGCTCCCCGCGGGCCTCGGCGCTCCCGGCACTCGACGCGGTGACCGCGGCCGCGTACTCCTGCGGGAACCGCCTCACGGGGTCCTGAGCCGACGGGTGTTGGATGGGTCCATGACCAGGGCTCTCCTCGTGGTGGACATGCAGAACGACTTCACCGAGGGCGGTGCGCTCGGCGTCGGCGGCGGCAACGACCTCGCCACCCGCATCACCGCCTTCCTCGCTCGACACGCTGACGAGTACGACCTCATCGTCGGCTCCCGCGACTGGCACGACGCGGACGGCGACAACGGCGGGCACTTCGCCCGCGCGGACGCCCCCGACTTCGAGACGACCTGGCCGGTGCACTGCGTCGCCGGGACGCCTGGTGCCGAGTACCACCCGGACCTCGACACGGCGCCGATCGACGTCCACGTGATGAAGGGGCAGGGCGCACCGGCCTACTCGGCGTTCGAGGGCACGACGGAGTCCGGCCAGGACCTCGTCGACGTGCTGTTCGACCGCCAGGTGCACGAGATCGACATCGTCGGGATCGCCACCGACCACTGCGTGCGCGCCACCGCCGAGGACGGCCTGCGCGCCGGGCTCGACGTCGTGGTGTTCGAGGACCTGGTGGTCGGGGTGGACCCGACCCGCAGTGCCGCCGCACTCGAGGAGATCCGCACCGGCGGCGGCCACGTCGACCGGAGCGACATGGACGAGGGGCTCGCGAACCCCGGAGGAGCACAGCTGTGACCACGAACGACACGACCACCACCACGACCGTCGCCGACGAGCACGTCCACGTCGAGGACGTCCCCACGGGCCTGCTCATCGGCGGCAGCTGGCGCCCCGCGACCGGCGGACGCACCATCGCCGTGCAGGACCCCTCGACGGGCGCCGTCCTGGCCGAGGTCGCCGACGCCACCCCCGAGGACGGCATCGCCGCGCTCGACGCCGCCGTCGCCGCGCAGGACGCCTGGGCCGCCACCGCCCCCCGGGAACGCTCCGACGTCCTCCGCCGGACGTTCGACCTGGTGCACGAGCACACCGACGACCTCGCGGCGCTGATGACCCTGGAGATGGGCAAGCCCCTCGCCGAGTCCCGGGGCGAGGTCGTCTACGGCGCCGAGTTCCTCCGCTGGTTCTCCGAGGAGGCCGTCCGCATCGGCGGTGACTACCGCACCAACCCCGAGGGCACCGGTCGCGGCATCGTGCTGAAGCGCCCCGTCGGCCCCGTCTACGCGATCACGCCGTGGAACTTCCCGCTGGCGATGGCGACCAGGAAGATCGCCCCGGCGCTCGCCGCCGGGTGCACGGTCGTCATCAAGCCCGCCGACCTGACGCCGCTGACCACGCTGTTCCTCGCGGAGCTGTTCCGTCGGGCAGGGCTGCCGGACGGTGTCCTCAACGTGGTGACGTCCTCGGACGCCAAGGAGCTCTCGGCGCCGATCATCGCCGACCGCCGGCTGCGCAAGCTCACCTTCACCGGGTCGACGCCCGTCGGCTCGGCGCTCCTCAAGCAGGCGGCCGACAACGTCCTCCGCACGAGCATGGAGCTCGGCGGCAACGCCCCGCTGCTCGTGTTCGACGACGCCGACCTCGACACCGCCGTCACGTCCGCGATGCAGGCGAAGTTCCGCAACGTCGGAGAGGCCTGCACCGCCGCCAACCGCTTCTTCGTGCAGGACGGCATCGCCGACGCGTTCCTCGCGGCCCTCACGGCGAAGGTGGAGGCGCTCCGCATCGGCCGGGGCTCGGAGGACGGCACCACCATCGGGCCGCTCATCGACGGCCGTGCGGTCGACAAGGCCGCTGCACTCGTCGACGACGCCGTGGAGCGCGGGGCCCGGCTCGTCGTCGGCGGCGAGCGGGTCGACCGTCAGGGGACGTTCTACGGGCCGACCGTCCTCGACGACGTGCAGCCCGGGTCCGACATCCTGACGACCGAGATCTTCGGACCGGTCGTGGCGATCACCCGGTTCCACACCGAGGACGAGGGCATCCGGCTCGCGAACGACACCGAGTACGGCCTCGTCGCCTACGCCTACACGTCCGACTTCGCCCGCGGGCAGCGGTTGGCCGAGCGGCTGGAGACGGGCATGCTCGGGCTGAACACCGGGGTGGTGTCGAACGCCGCGTTCCCCTTCGGCGGCGTCAAGGCCTCCGGGATCGGGCGCGAGGGCTCGCACGAGGGCATCGAGGAGTACCTCGAGACCGTGTACGTCCTGACACCAGACCCCTTCGCGCGCTAGTCGACCCCGACGGCGGCGATCGACCCCGCTAGACCAGGAGCTGGTGCTTCGCCAGGTCCCGGTACAGCGGGGTCGACTCGACGAGCTCCGAGTGCGTCCCGACACCCACGACCCGGCCGTGCTCGAGCACGACGATGACGTCCGAGTCCACGACCGTGGACAGGCGGTGCGCGATCACGAGCAGGGTGCGGTCCTCGGCGACGGCGTCGATGGCCAGGCGCATCTTCTGCTCGTTCACGCCGTCGAGCGAGGACGTCGACTCGTCGAGCAGCAGGATCGGGGGAGCGGCCAACAGGGCGCGGGCGATCGCCAGGCGCTGGCGTTCACCACCCGACAGCATCACGCCGTCCTCACCGACCTGGGCGTCGAGCCCTCGGGCGTCACGGTGCAGGACCTCGCCGAGGTTGACGGCCTCGAGCACGCGGACGCAGTCCTGCTCCGACGCGGTCGGTGACCCGAGCAGCAGGTTGGCCCGGATGGTGCCGGCGAGCACGGGAGCGTCCTGCTCGACGTACCCGATCTGTGCGCGGAGCTCGTCGCGGTCCAGCCCGCGGACGTCGATCCCACCCAGGCGAATGACGCCGTCGGTCGGGTCGTAGAAGCGCTCGATGAGGGCGAGGGTCGTGGACTTGCCCGCGCCAGAGGGGCCGACGAGGGCGACCCGCGATCCGCGCGGCACGCGGAAGGAGACGTCGTGCAGCACCGCCTGCTCGTCGTCGTCGGCCTCGGTGTCCTGAGTGCGGCCTCCTGGCTGGTCGGCACGGTCGCCGGACGCGACCGCGCCGTCGGGACCGCTCGCGTCGGCGGAGCGGGCGTACCGGAACGACACGTGTTCGAAGGTGATGGCGTCGTCGGTGGCGACCGCTGCGGCGGGCCGGACGGCGGCGTCGTCCTGGTCCTCGGTCGGCAGGTGCAGGATCTCCTCGATCCGGCCGAGCGCGCCGAGGGCCTGAGCGACGGCGACCGCTGCCCCCATGGCCTGCCCGAGCGGCATGATCATCATGAAGAGCAGCAGGATGAAGGTGATGAGCGTGGCGATGGTGATCGTGCCCGCGGCGACCTGGGCCCCGCCGACGCCGAGGACGGCGATGAATGCCACCTGCATCACGATGCTCGCGACGGGGACGACGAACGCCGACATCTTCGCGATGTCGAGGCCGCGGCGGTAGGCCTCGGTCGCGTGGGTGTCGACCTCGGTGACCTCACGCTCCGTGGCACCGGCGGCGCGGATGGTGCGCACGGCGCCGATGCCGCGCTCGACGGCTGCGGTGAGGTCGCCGACCTTCTCCTGGGCGCACGCTTCGACGCGACGCGGATGCGCCGGCTGAGACCGCCGACCACGACGATGGCGACGAGGACGATGGCGAGGGTGATGCCCAGCAGCAGCGGGTCGATGATCGCCATCGCGATGATCGCGCCGATGAAGGTGAGCGAGCCGCCGATCGACTCGATGAGGCCCTGGGTCAGGACGGCCCGCAGCAGGGTGGTGTCGCTGCCGACACGGGACACGAGGTCGCCCGTGCGGCGCGTGTCGAACTCGGAGATGGGCAGGTTCAGGATGCGCGCGATGAGCTTGCGGCGGGTGGAGAGCACGACGCCCTCACCGGCGCGCTGCAGCAGGAAGTGCTGGATGCCGTTGAGCAGTCCGGCCACGATGACGAGCCCGACCAGCAGCCACACGAGCATGCTCAGCGTGTTGCCGTGCTGCACCGCGGTGATCACCTGGTTCACCAGCAGCGGCTGCGCCAGGGACGCGCCCGCTCCGAGGATGCTCAGCACGATGATGACGACCATCGCCGGCTTGTTCTCGAACAGGTAGGACAGCAGACGTCCGAACGTGGCACGGGGGCCGTCGGTCGTCTTCGGGCGGGCGAAGGGGAGGCTCATCGTGTCCTAGTTTCTGCCGTACTTCTTGTGCACTGCCTGGCGACTGACGCCGAGGAGCGTCGCGATCTCCTGCCACGAGGCACCGGCGACGCGGGCGCGGCGGGCGGCGAGCTCCTCGGTGCGGTCGAGTTCCCGGCGGAGGTCGCGGACGCTGGCGAGCGCGGAGAAGGGGTCGTCCCCTGATGCTCCCGCTGCGAGGTGCGTGATCGTCGGCCGGTCCATGCCTGTCAACCTACATTGACGCGCCGACATCCGTCAACCTGGGTTGACACCTGCGACCTGCGACCTGCGACCTGCGCCCGGACGGACGGGAGGCCCGGTGCCAGCTGGCACCGGGCCTCCCGTCCGCGCAGGTGGTCGCGACTACCGCGTGCGCTCGGGGGAGGTGACGCCGGCGCGGGCCGCGTCGGCCTCTCCGAAGTCGCTGCCGCGGGTCTCGCGGACGAGCAGCAGCGCGACGAGGGTGACCACGGCCGCGATGGTCAGGTAGAGCCCGACGAGGAAGATGTTGCCGTCCGGCTTCCACAGCGCCAGGGCGATCGTCGGCGCCAGCGAGGCACCGAGGATCGAGGCGATGTTGTAGGCCAGCGCGGAGCCCGTGTACCGGACGTTCGCGGGGAACAGCTCCGGCAGCAGCGCGCCCATCGGCCCGAACGTCAGGCCCATCAGGGACAGACCGACGATGAGGAACGTCACGACGGTGACCGGGCCGTGCGACGCCGCGAACCAGAACTGGAACGTCAGGCCGAACAGCGCGATCCCGATGGTCGTCGGGATGAGCGTGCGACGACGTCCGAACCGGTCGGCGAGCATCCCGGCGATCGGGGTGAAGATGCCGAAGAACACGACGCCGATCATGAGCAGCGTGAGGAACTCCCCGCGGGAGTACCCGAGGCCGACCTTCGGCACGAGCGCCGAGGCGGTGGCGCCGGTGGTGCCGTACGACAGCGTGAACGTGGTCATGAAGTAGAAGAGCACGTACGTGGCGACCATGCCGAAGGTGCCGACGATGACGGCCGTCCACGAGGTGCGGAACACGCGGCCCAGCGGGATCTTCGCGACGGTGCCGGACTCCTGCACGCCGCGGAACACGGTCGACTCGACCAGGCGGAAGCGGACGTACAGACCGACGAGCACGAGCACGGCGGAGAGCAGGAACGGCAGGCGCCAGCCCCACGCCTGGAAGTCGGGGTTGGGGGTGCCGTCGGCGCCGGCGGGCATCGCGGCGTTGATCGCGATGAACAGGCCGTTGGCGAGCAGGAACCCGATCGGGGCGCCGAGCTGGGGCATCGAGCCGAAGACACCGCGCTTGCCGGCGGGCGCGTTCTCCGTCGCGAGCAGTGCCGCGCCGGACCACTCGCCGCCGAGGCCGACGCCCTGGGCGAAGCGCATCACCGCGAGGAGCACGGGCGCCCAGATGCCGATCGAGTCGAACGTCGGCAGGCAGCCGATGAGGAACGTCGCCGTGCCCATCACGAGCAGCGAGGCGACGAGGGTGGTCTTGCGGCCGATGCGGTCACCGAAGTGGCCGAAGATGATCGACCCGACCGGACGGGCGAAGAACGCCAGCGCGAAGGTCACGAACGAGGACAGCTGCGACGCGGTCGGGTCCTCGTTCGGGAAGAAGAGCGTCGGGAAGACGAGGACCGCGGCCGTCGCGTAGACGTAGAAGTCGTAGAACTCGATCGACGTGCCGATGAGGCTCGCGACGACGACCCGGGACCGCGGGTTCGTCTTCTGGGTGGGGGCAGGTGCAGCCGATGTGGCGGGCATGGTCGTTCTCCGTGCAGAGCGCCCGGACCGGGCGCGGCTGTGCCGAACGGCGGACACCGTGTGGGCCGCGTGGTGGGCGGTGACCGACGGGTGCGCTCGGGAGGTGGTGGACCGCTCGTGACGGAACGACCAGTCTATGTCCGCCGCCACCGACCTGCGAATCCGCCCCACGACGGGCGAGCGGTCAGTTGTGTGCGCCGGCCTCGAGGTGCGCGGGGAGCTGGTGGCCCATCCGGTCGCGCTTGGTGTCGAGGTAGCCGGCGTTCTGCGCGGAGATGCCGACGACGAGCGGCACGAGGCCGTCGACCGTGATGCCGTGCTCCTCGAGCTGCCGACGCTTCTCCGGGTTGTTCGACAGGAGCCGGACGCGGCCGATCCCGAGCTCGGTGAGGATGCCGGCGGCTCCGCCGTAGGCGCGGGAGTCGGCGGGCAGGCCGAGCGCGAGGTTGGCGTCGAGGGTGTCGAGGCCGTCCTCCTGCAGGCGGTAGGCCTTGAGCTTGTTCACCAGGCCGATGCCACGGCCCTCGTGCCCACGGAGGTAGACGACCACGCCGCCCTCGGCCGCGATGGTGTCGAGCGCGGCGTCGAGCTGGGGGCCGCACTCGCACTTCAGCGAGCCGAAGGCCTCGCCGGTCAGGCACTCGGAGTGCACGCGCACCAGGGCGCCGTCGGTCGGGGCGGAGCCGTCCGGGAGCGCGCCGATGATCGCGACGTGCTCCGCTCCGGTCACCAGGTCGTGGTAGGCGCGCATCTCGAACGTGCCGTGGGTCGTCGGCACCTTCGTCGCGACCTCGAACCGGACCGGACTGCCCGGGGTGGGAGATGTCAGGGCGTCGGTCATGTGGTGCTCCGGTCGGTACGGGCCCCGTCGTCTGCGTGCCGTCCGGGCTGCCGCTGTGTGGCCGCGGGGATCGGTCGTGCACGCACCAGCAGGTCGGGGCCGAGGCTGGTGGTCGATAGTACGTCCAACCGCAGACGTTCCTGCATGCTTCCCACGCCGATGTCCCCGAGGGCGACCCGGGGTCCGCCGAGCAGCACGGGGGCGACGTAGGCCAGCACCTCGTCGACGAGTCCTGCGGCGATGAACGCCGACGCGACGGTGGGGCCGCCCTCGACGAAGACGGTGCGGATGCCCTCGGCGGCGAGGGCCTGGAGCGCCCGGTGCGGGTCGTGTCCGGGGAGCTGCAGGAACCCGCGCGGGTGGCGGCGGACGGCGGCGTCGGCCGGGACGTCGCGGTCGCCGAGCACCACCGCGAGCGGCTGGTCGGCGAGGAGCTCGCCGGCGTCACCGCGGGCGGTCAGGGACGCGTCGTCGGCGAGGACGGTGCCGGTGCCGACGAGGATCGCGTCGTGGGCGGCGCGCTGCTCGTGCACGTGCTGCCGCGCGGCGGCGCCGGTGATCCACCTGCTCGACCCGTCGGCTGCCGCTGCCCGGCCGTCGAGACTCGACGCCCACTTCACGGTCACCCACGGACGACCCAGACGGACCGACGTGAGCCACCGCTCGAGGAACGCGGTCGCCTGGTCGGCGAGGACGCCGGAGACCACGTCGACCCCGGCGGCACGGAGACGGTCGGCACCGCCGTGCACCGCCGGCCCCGGGTCGTCGATGGCGTAGACGACCCGGGCGACGTCGGCCTCGATGAGCGCGACGGAGCACGGGCCGGTGCGACCGACGTGGTCGCAGGGTTCGAGGGTGACGACGACTGTCGCCCCGCGCTGCTGCTCCGGCGTGAGCTGCGAGAGGGCGTCGACCTCGGCGTGCGCGGTGCCGGCGCCACGGTGGTGGCCCTCGGCGATGGTGGTGCCGTCGGGGGCGAGCACGACGGCGCCGACGCGGGCGTGGTCGCCGAGCGCGGGACCGAGCGCGGCGAGCTCGAGCGCCCGGCGCATGGCCCGCACCTCGGCCTCCGACACGGACCCGTCGGGTCCCTCCGACACTGACCTGCTGTTCACGAGCCGAGACTACCGGGACGTCGGGACGGCCCCTGGGGCATCACCCGGAGCGTACGACTCGGACGGCCACGGCAGGTCGGACGCCGGGGTGCCGTCGGCACGACGGAGTCCCTTCCACGCCGACGTGGGGGAGCCGTCCCGGCCCGGGATGTTGGCGCTGCCGGTGCCCGTGTACGCGAAGCCCGCACGCCGGGCGACACTCGCCGAGGCCACGTTGCCGACGTAGCACTCCCAGTACACGTCGGGCGCGCCACGGTCGAAGGCCCAGTCGACGACCAGCGCAACGGCGTCGTGCACGAGCCCCTGCCCGCGGGCACCGGGTGCGAGCCAGAAGCCGAGGTCACGGTGCGCCGTGCGGTACGAGATCACGCCCTCGAGCCAGATCGAGCCCGGTCGACGGATCGCCCAGGTGTACTCGCGGTCGGACGCCCACCCCGGTCCGACGAGCGCGTCCACGAAGGCGGCGGCGTCCTGCGGGCGGTACGGCGTGGGCACGGTCGTCCACCGCACCACCTCGGGGTCCTGGCAGCCCTCGGTGATCGCGACGGTGTCGGCGCGGGTCGGGACGTCGAGGCGGACCCGGTCGGACGCGAGCGTGACGGGGAGCACGTCAGCGGCGCACGCGCGGGACGAACCCGATGCGGTCGTAGACACGGGCGAGGGTCTCGGTCGCGATCGACTCGGCACGGTCGGCGCCGAGCGCGAGCAGACGGTCGAGCTCGGCCGGGTCGTCGAGGAGCTCCAGCGTGCGGGCGCGGACCGGCTCGAGTTCGGCGACGACGGCGTCGGCCACCTCGCCCTTGAGGTCCCCGTAGCCCTTGCCGGCGAACGAGGCCTCGAGCTCGGCGACCGGCGTGCGGGTGAACGCCGACAGGACCGACAGCAGGTTCGTCACGCCGGGCTTCTCCGTGCGGTCCGCGCGGATCTCCCGCTCGGTGTCCGTGACCGCCGACCGGATCTTCTTCGCGGTGCGCTTCGGCTCGTCGAGGAGCAGCACCAGGCCCGAGTCCGAGGCTGCGGACTTGCTCATCTTGCTGGTCGGGTCCTGCAGGTCGTAGATGCGCGCGGTGTCGGCGAGGATCCGGGCCTCGGGCACGACGAACGTGTCGCCGAACCGGGAGTTGAAGCGTCCGGCGAGGTCGCGGGTGAGCTCGACGTGCTGGCGCTGGTCGTCCCCGACGGGCACCACCTCGGCGTCGTAGAGCAGGATGTCGGCGGCCATCAGGACCGGGTAGGTGAAGAGCCCCACGGATGCGGCCTCGGCGCCCTGGCGCGCGGACTTGTCCTTGAACTGGGTCATCCGGCTCGCTTCGCCGAACCCGGTGAGCGTGTTGAGCACCCAGGCCAGCTCAGCGTGCGCGGGGACGTGCGACTGGATGAACAGCGTCGAGCGCTCCGGGTCGATGCCGGCGGCGATGTACTGCGCCGCGGTGCGACGGGTGTTCTCACGCAGGGCGGCGGGGTCCTGCGGCGACGTGATCGCGTGCATGTCGACCACGCAGAAGATCGCGTCGTGGTCGTCCTGCAGGTCCCGCCACTGCATGAGCGCGCCGATGTAGTTGCCGAGGTGCAGCGAGCCGGCGGACGGCTGGATGCCGGAGAAGATGCGGGGGTTCGTCATCGTGGTGGTTCCTGTGGTTCGGGGTGGGGGAAGCGGGGTCAGAGCTCGTAGTCGACGACCACGGGGGCGTGGTCGGACCATCGCTGGTCGTACGCGCTCGCGCGGTCGACCGTGTAGGTCTGCACCGTCGCGGCGAGCTCGGGCGTGGCCATCTGGTAGTCGATGCGCCAGCCGGAGTCGTTGTCGAAGGCCTGTCCGCGCCAGGACCACCACGTGTACGGGCCGTCGACGTCGCCGGCCTGCTCACGACCGACGTCGACCCAGCCGAGGCCGGGCCCCGTGGAACCGTCAGCGCCCTCGACGGGTTCGCCCTCGGTGCCGAAGAACCGGCTGAAGTAGGCACGCTCCCGCGGCAGGAAGCCCGCACGCTTGACGTTGCCCTTCCAGTTCTTGATGTCGCGCTGGTCGTGCCCGACGTTGAGGTCACCGACGACGACGGCGAGCGGGTTGTGCGCGCGGACCTGTGGCAGCCGCTCGGTCATGGCGTCGAGGAACTTCCACTTCTCGTCCTGCTTGGGGGTGTCCGCTTCTCCGGAGTGGACGTACGTCGACACGACGGTGACCATCGTGCCGTCGATCTCGTAGTCGGCCTCGAGCCAACGACCGGCGGAGTCGAACTCCGCGGGGCCCAGCTCGACGCGGTGGATGTGCGCGCGGTGCCGAGAGGCGATCGCGACGCCCGCACGGCCCTTCGCCGTGGCCGGGTCGTGGACGACGTCCCACTCGTCGCCGAGCAGGGCGGTCAGGTCGTCGCTCGACGCGCGGACCTCCTGCAGGGCGAGGACGTCCACGTCACGGGTCGCCAGCCAGTCGCCCATGCCCTTGCGGAAGGCGGCGCGCACGCCGTTCACGTTGACGGATGCGAGGCGCAGGCGAGTCATGCAGGACACCTTATCGGCGGTGGCCGACAGCCTGCGGACGCGGGTGCGCGCGCACTGGAGGCCCGGTGCCAGCTGGCACCGGGCCTCCCGTCGGAGACGCAGGTCGCGTCACCGCGACCAGTGCGGTCAGGCCGCGTCGTGGTCCGTCTTCAGGAACTCGACCAGGCTGTCGGCCGTGGTCTCGGCGTCGTCGCCGGTCACGGTCAGCGTGACCTCGTCGCCGTTCTCGACCCCGAGGCCGAGCAGACCGAGGATGCTGCCGGCGTTGGCCGACTTCTCGCCCTTGTTGATCGTGACCTGGTGCCCGGACGCGGTGACGCTCTGGACGAACAGCGACGCCGGGCGGGCGTGCAGACCGGATCCGCTGGCGACGGTGACGGTGCGGGTGGCTTCGGACATCGATGAACTCCTTCGACGGGATGGTCGGCCCATGCTAGCGAGCCGGTGGTTGGGGGAGACCGACGGTCAGGACCGGCCGGGCCAGAACACCTCGGCGCCGGCGGCCTCGACCTCGCGGACCAGGTCGAGGTTGACGGCGGGGTCGGTGATGATCGTGTCGATCGCGGCGAGCGGGGCGACGCGGCCGAACTCCTCGCGGCCGAACTTCGTGTGGTCGGCGAGCAGGATGCTCCGTCTGGCGGCCTTGATCATCGCGGACTTCACGGCTGCCTCGGCCATGTTGTGCGTGGTCAGGCCGCGCTCGGGCGTGATGCCGTTGATGCTGATGAAGGCCACGTCCACGCTGACCATCCCGATGAGCTGGTGCGTCCACGTGCCGACGCCGGCGAGCGAGTCGCTGCGGATGTTCCCGCCGAGCAGGTGCAGGTCGATGCCCGGGCGGTTCGCGACGGCCATCGCCACCGGCAGCGAGTGCGTGACGACGGTGAGCCCGCGGTCGGTCGGAAGCATCTCGGCGAGGCAGATCGTCGACGTGCCGGCGTCGATCATGACCGAGCCGTTCTCGGGCAGCTCCTCGAGCGCGGCCTCGGCGATCACCATCTTCTCCGGCTGGTTGATGCCGCCGCGGTCGCCGACGCCCGGGTGCAGGGTGATCCGCTCGACGGGGATCGCACCGCCGTGGGCACGCCGGACGAGTCCGCGGCGCTCGAGGGAGGTGAGGTCGCGCCGGATGGTCTCCGGCGTGACCTCGAGGAGCTCGGCGAGGTCCTTGACGTCGACGCGGCCGGCGGCACGGGCCTGCTCGACGATGCGCTGGTGGCGCTCTGGTGCGTACATCGGACCTCGGGGTCTCGTGGTGATGGCGTCCGTCTGACCACTTCGGAGCAGAACTGACCACTTCGGAGCAGAACGGACACGGACGGATGCGTTGGCGGCGACCGACGCCCGAAGTGGGGGCAGGTCAGACCGAAACGGGCATCTGTTTGTGCATTTTTATCCCCGGATGTGTTTGTTTGTCAACGCGGATCGAGGTATGGTGCTCCAAGCCGCACGGGCGTGGTCCGTTCGTGTCGCTGTGCACCGAACTGAACCACCCCACCGCAAGCGCGTGTGAGATGAAGGAGTCTCGAATGTCCGAACTGCTCGGAACCGGCGTCGGCCGAGGCGTTGCCCACGGCACCGTGCTCCGGATGGCGGACCCGCTCGGCGAACCGTCGACCGCACCGCTCGAGGGCTCGTCGGACGACGCCAAGCAGGCCGTGCACGCAGCGCTCGCCGCGGTGGCCGAGGACCTCACCAAGCGCGGACAGCTCGCCGGCGGCGACGCCCAGGCCGTGCTCGAGGCCCAGGCGCTCATGGCGCAGGACCCCACCCTCCTCGACGACGTGCACACCCGCATCGACGGCGGCACGAACGCCGAACGCGCCGTGTACGAGGCCTTCGCGCAGTTCCGCGACCTGCTCGTCGGCATGGGCGGCTACATGGGGGAGCGTGCCGCCGACCTCGACGACGTCGCCCAGCGCATCGTCGCCAAGCTCCGCGGGGTGCACGCCCCGGGCGTCCCCGAGTCGGACACCCCCTTCGTGCTCGTCGCCCGCGACCTCGCCCCGGCCGACACCGCACTCCTCGACCTCGAGAAGGTCCTCGCGCTCGTCACCCGTGACGGCGGCCCGACCTCGCACACCGCGATCCTCGCCCGCGCCAAGGGCATCACCGCCATCGTCGGCGTCACCGGCGCGGACGACCTCACCGACGGGCAGGCCGTCGTCGTCGACGCCGCAGCCGGCACCGTCGTCACCGAGCCCTCCGCCGAGCTCGTCGCCGACGTCGAGCAGCGCATCGCCGACCGCCTCGCCGCCGCCGCTGCTCCGTTGACCGCCGGGGCACTCGCCGACGGCCACGTCGTGCCGCTGCTGGCCAACCTCGGCAGCCCGGCCGACGCCGCCGGCGCCGTTGCTCTCGGTGCGGAGGGCGTGGGGCTCTTCCGCACCGAGTTCCTCTTCCTCGACTCCCCGAAGGCGCCGACGGTCGACGAGCAGAAGGCCTCGTACGTCCAGCTCCTCGCCGCGTTCCCGGGCAAGAAGGTCGTCGTCCGGGCGCTCGACGCCGGTGCCGACAAGCCGCTGCCGTTCCTGACCGACAAGGACGAGGAGAACCCGGCGCTCGGCCGCCGCGGGCTCCGGGCGCTCCGGAACCACCCCGAGGTGCTCCGCGACCAGCTCACCGCGCTCGCCCAGGCCGACGCCGAGACCGAGGCGGACCTCTGGGTGATGGCCCCGATGGTCGCCGACGCCGAGGAGACCGAGTACTTCGTCGACCTGGCCCGCGAGCTCGGGATCCGCACCGCCGGCGTGATGGCCGAGGTCCCCTCGCTCGCGCTGATGGCCGAGCAGGTCTTCGTCTCCGCCGACTTCGTGTCCATCGGCACGAACGACCTGACCCAGTACACGATGGCCGCCGACCGCATGCTCGGCACCGTCGCGAACTACCAGGACCCCTGGCACCCCGCCGTCCTGCGCCTCGTCGCGCAGCTCGGCACGGCCGGGGCCGACGCCGGCAAGGCCGTCGGCATCTGCGGTGAGGCGGCGGCCGACCCGCTCCTCGCCGTCGTGCTCGTCGGCCTCGGCGCCACCACCCTCTCCATGACCCCCGCGGCCCTCGCCGACGTGCGTGCCGAACTCGGCAGGCACACCCTCGACGAGGCCCGCGAGATGGCCCGGGCGGCACTCGCCGCGTCCACGGCGGCGGCCGCGAAGTCCGCCGCGGCGGCCGCGCACGCCGCCTGAGCCACCCAGCACCACCCCGCAGCACCCAGCACCCCCAGCACCAACCCGTCCCCTCCACGCAGCAGCACCACCACACAGAAAGTCACCGCACATGACAACGTCGTCCGTTGCAGCGCCAGACGCCCCCGCCCAGTCGCGGGGTGGCGCACGCGTCGCCGTTCAGAAGTTCGGCACGTTCCTCTCCGGCATGGTCATGCCCAACATCGCGATCTTCATCGCGTGGGGCATCATCACCGCCTTCTTCATCGAGACCGGCTGGACGCCCGTGGGCATCCTCGGCGGCTTCGGTGAGACGAACGGCGTGGCGAACGTCGGACTCGTCGGCCCGATCCTGACCTACCTCATCCCGCTCGCGATCGCGATCCAGGGTGGCCGGATGGTCTACGAGACCCGCGGCGCCGTCGTCGGGTCGATCATGACCATGGGCGTCATCATCGGTGCCAGCGGCACGACGATGATCCTCGGCGCGATGATCTGTGGCCCGCTCGGCGCCTACCTGATCAAGCAGGTCGACCGCATCTGGGACGGCAAGATCAAGCCCGGCTTCGAGATGCTCGTGAACAACTACGCGGCCGGCATCCTCGGCTTCGGTCTCGCGATGATCGGCTTCTTCTGGCTCGCCCCGCTGTTCAAGCTCATCGCCGAGGGCCTCGGCGACGCGGTGAACTTCCTCGTGCAGCACTCCCTGCTGCCCGTCGCGAGCATCATCATCGAGCCCGCCAAGGTCTTCTTCCTCAACAACGCGATCAACCACGGCGTGCTCGACCAGCTCGGCGCGCAGCAGGTCCAGGAGTCCGGCAAGAGCATCCTGTTCCTGCTCGAGGCGAACCCCGGCCCCGGCCTGGGCATCCTGCTCGCCTTCACCTTCTTCGGTGTCGGCATCGCCCGCTCGACCGCTCCCGGCGCGATCATCATCCAGTTCTTCGGTGGCATCCACGAGATCTACTTCCCGTACGTGCTGCAGAAGCCGATCCTGTTCATCGCCGTCATCCTCGGTGGTGCGACCGGTGTCGCCACGAACGTCGCCTTCAAGTCCGGCCTCGTCGCCCCGGCGTCGCCCGGCTCGATCTTCGCGGTGCTCGGCGCCACGGAGCGCAACAGCTTCCTCGGCGTCATCCTCTCGGTGATCCTGTCGGCCGCGGTGTCCTTCGCCGTCGCGTCCTTCTTCCTCATCGCCACCCGCAAGCGCGACCTCGCCGCCGGCAACGCCGGTGACATGAGCGCCGCGATGGCCAAGCTCCAGGCGAACAAGGGCCGCGACGTCAACGCCGCGA
Source organism: Curtobacterium sp. SL109 (assembly GCF_026672405.1). Taxonomy (NCBI): domain Bacteria; kingdom Bacillati; phylum Actinomycetota; class Actinomycetes; order Micrococcales; family Microbacteriaceae; genus Curtobacterium; species Curtobacterium sp. SL109. The sequence goes on along the minus strand of NZ_JAPPRB010000002.1, from coordinate 3,110,322 downwards.
CCTCGGGCCTGCTCGGCAACAACGCACCCCGCAACGACGAGGAGACCGAGGCCGCCTTCGGTGGTGTCGGTTCCGGCACCGCCACCGCGACGCGCGTCGAGAACGTCGTCTTCGCCTGCGACGCCGGCATGGGCTCGAGCGCCATGGGTGCGAGCGTCCTCCGCAACAAGATCAAGAAGGCCGGCATCGAGGGCGTCACCGTCGTCAACAAGGCCATCGCGAACCTGTCGGGCGACGAGGACCTCATCATCACGCAGGAGGAACTGACCCCCCGCGCCAAGCAGAAGAACCCGAACGCGCAGCACGTGTCGGTCGGCAACTTCATGAACGCACCCCAGTACGACCAGGTCGTCGACCAGCTGAAGAACCAGTAACACCGACCGGGTCCGTCCAGCGGCCCGATCCACCGGCCGGTCCACGACCAGTCAGCAAGTGCACGATGGAGAGGGGGCGGGCAACCGCCCCCTCTTCCACATCCACGGAGCGCTCGAACACGACGCGTCCATCCACGAACCGAGGAGAACCACAGATGCCCGTCCTGCAGGAGAGCCAGATCCGGATCCACACCGAGGACACCGCCCCGACCAAGTCGGAGGCGATGAAGGAGGCCGCCGAGATCCTCGAGGCCGCCGGTGCGGTCACGGGCGACTACTACCCGGCCATGCTCGAGCGCGAGAAGAGCGTCTCGACGTACATGGGCAACTTCCTCGCCATCCCGCACGGCACGAACGACGCGAAGGACGCCATCAAGTCCTCGGCCCTGTCGTTCATCCGCTACGCGGCGCCGATCGACTGGGACGGCAACGAGGTCCGCTTCGTGGTGGGCATCGCCGGCGTCAACAACGAGCACCTCGACATCCTGTCGAAGATCGCGATCGTCTTCTCCGACGAGGACGAGGTCCAGAAGCTGACGGACGCCCCGGACACCGCGGCGATCCTCGCGATCCTCGGTGAGGTCAACGAGTGAGCACCGCCGTCCACTTCGGCGCCGGCAACATCGGCCGCGGCTTCGTCGGGCTCCTGCTGCACGAGGCCGGCTACGAGGTCGTCTTCGCCGACGTCGCCGCCCCGGTCATCGACGCCCTCGCTGCCGCTGACTCGTACACCGTGCACGAGGTCGGCACCGGTGCCCAGGACCACGAGGTCACGAACTTCCGTGCGCTCAACAGCGCCCAGGACGAGCCGGCCGTCGTCGCGGAGATCGCCGCGGCGGACATCGTCACCTGTGCCGTCGGGCCGAACGTCCTGAAGTTCATCGCACCGGTGATCGCCGCCGCGCTGCAGCAGCGCGACGCCGACGCTGCCCCCATCGCCGTGATGGCGTGCGAGAACGCCCTGAACGCGACCGACCGTCTCCGCGAGTTCGTCGTCGAGGCCCTGCCTGCCGACGTCCGCGACGCGAGCCTGGCCAAGGCCGTCTTCGCGAACACCGCGGTCGACCGCATCGTGCCGGCCCAGCCCGAGGGCGGCGGCCTCGACGTCACCGTCGAGACCTACTTCGAGTGGGCCATCGACCGGACGCCGTTCCACGGCACCGAGCCGGCGATCCCCGGCGCGCACTACGTCGACGGCCTCGCCGCGTCCATCGAGCGGAAGCTCTTCACGGTGAACACCGGGCACGCCACCGTCGCGTACCACGGCTTCCTCGCCGGGGCGGACAAGATCTCCGACGCGATCGCAATCCCCGCCGTGCGCTCCGCGCTCGAGTCGGTGCTCGGCGAGACGAGCGACCTGCTCGTCCGTCGTCACGAGCTCGACCCCGAGGTGCACCGCGCCTACGTGGCCGCGATCATCGCGCGCTTCGAGAACCCGCACCTGCCCGACACCGTCACGCGCGTGGGCCGCCAGCCGCTCCGCAAGCTGTCCCGCGACGAGCGGTTCGTCTCACCGGCAGCCGCCCTGGCCGAGGAGGGCACCGAGCCCGTCGCGCTCCTCGACGCCATGGGTGCCGCGCTCCGCTTCGACGTCGCCGACGACGAGCAGAGCGTCGAGCTGCAGGCGCTCCTCGCCTCCGACCGTGCGGACGCCGACGTGGCGTCCGAGATCACGGGCCTGGACGCGGAGCACCCGCTGCACGCCGCGTTCACCGACCGGGTGCACGCCGCGCGTTCCTGACGCAGCCACCAACGGACGGGAGGCCCGGTGCCAGCTGGCACCGGGCCTCCCGTCCGTCACGGGGTCGCCGGTGCGGCTGCCGCAGCCGGTGCGGCTGTCGGCAACCGCCCTCAGGCGACGCGGAGCGTGAGGCCGTCGTGGTCGACTGTGATGCGTGCGGCGGTGACCCTGCCGAACGGGTCGCCGTCGAGCTGCAGCTGCTCCGGCGCGTCGAGTTCCAGGTCGAAGGACCGCGCACTCGTGTACCGGAGCGTCTTCGACGTGGGCAGGACCCAGGCGAGCAGCCGGCCGAACCGGGTGCGGTGGAAGAACCGGTTCAGGGACAGCCCGTACCCGACCCCGCTCCAGCCGATGGCGCGCTTCGGCTGGAAGGCGACCGCGTCGAGCACGCCGTCGTCCGGCCGGGCGTCCGGCAGGAGCAGCACCCCGGCCGTCAACGAGCCGCAGTTGCCGACGATGACGGTGTGCGCCCGCATGGTCCTGGCGGGAGCGTCGTCCAGCCGGTAGCGGACCGCGATCTGCCGGTTCCCGATGACCGACCGGATGATCGGGTCGGAGTACGCCACCCAGCCGAACCGCTTCTTGAGCCGTGGACTGGTGTTCGCCGCCATGTCCGCGTCCAGCCCGATGCCCGCCATCACCAGGAAGGCGTGGCGCGCAACGGTCCCCTCGACGTCGGTCAGCTCCGCGAGCGCGACGTCGACCCGCCGATCCGTCCCGGTGAACGCCGCACGGACGGCTGCGCGCACGTCGTTCAGCGGGATGCGGAGGTTCCGCGCGTACAGGTTGCCGGTGCCTGCTGGCAGCAGGGCGACGGGGACGTCGGACCCGCGGAGCTCCTCGGCGACGATCCGCAGCGTGCCGTCCCCGCCGGCGACCAGCACGACGTCGGCTCCTGACGCGCGGGCCGCACGGGCGGCCCCGCGGCCGTCATCGGTGGCGTCGGTCTCGAACCAGACGCTCGACGCCCAGCCGTGTTCGGACTCGGCTGCCGAGACCGTCGACCGCAGCAGACCGACGTCGACCTTCACGGGGTTGACGACCAGGGCGAGGCGGTGGTCGGGACCGTGGGTGGGCTCGTCGTGCGGCATCGCGTCGACTGTAGTGGACCGCGCACCGGACACCGCCTGTGTCTGCGCCCGGGACGCCGTGCGCACTGCCTGGCCGATCCACGCCCAGCAGCACCCCCCGAACGGGTCATCCCTGGGCGTCCGTACCCCGGTCGCGGGCCGGGATGCCTGAGACTCCGCTCACCGGGAAGCACGTGGGGGTCGTCGACGCCTGCCGGTGCTCCCCGATCGCAGGCAGGGGCCGTCATGGCCAGCACGCATCCCATCCGTCCGTTCGCGATCGTCACGACGGGGATCGGGCTCGCCGCGGTCCTGGCCCTCGGGTCGGCGTCCTCCGCTGCTGCAGCCACCGTCATCGACGGGCCGGTCGACCTGGGCACGGCCTCGACCTACGGTGTCCTCGGCGCCAGCACCGTGACGAACACCGGCCCCACGGTCGTCAACGGCGATCTCGGCCTGTCACCCGGCACCTCGATCACCGGGTTCGGCGGCGCACCGAACGGCGCGGTCAACGGTGAGACGCACCAGACCGACGCTCCGGCCACCCAGGCGCAGATCGACACGACGACCGCGTACAACGTGGCCGCGTCGCTCACGCCGAACCAGACCGGTCTCGGCGAGCTGAACGGCCTCAGCCTGACCCCCGGCGTGTACCGGGGCGGGGAGCTGGCGCTGGCGAACAACGGCGCCCTGACCCTGGCCGGCACCGCCGACTCGGTCTGGGTGTTCCAGGCGGCATCGACGCTGACCATCGGCTCGGCGTCCCGCATCACGATCACCGGCGGCGCGAACGCCTGCAACGTGTTCTGGCAGGTCGGCAGCTCGGCGACCATCGGCACCCGCGCGCAGTTCCAGGGCACCGTCCTGGCCGACCAGTCCGTCACCGCCACCACCGGTGCGACCATCGCCGGTCGGCTGCTCGCCCGGAACGCCGCCGTGACGCTCGACACGAACCGCATCACTGCGCCCACCGGCTGCGCCACGCCGGGCACCACGCAGCCGAGCGTCGCACCGACGATCACCTCCGGCACCCCCGACGGCGCGACCGCCGGGACGCCGTACTCCTCGACCGTGACCGCGACCGGGCTGCCCCGTCCGACGTTCTCCGCGAACGGCACGCTGCCGGCCGGCCTGGCGATCAACGGCCTCACCGGCGTGATCTCGGGCACGCCCACGACGCCGGGCACCACCGCCGTGACGATCACGGTCGGCAACGGCACCGGTCCGGACGCGGTCCAGTCCTTCGACCTGGTCGTGGCCCCCGCGGCGGTCGTCCCGACGCCGACGCCGACGCCGACCGCCACGCCGACACCGACCGTCCCCACCGCCGTGCCGACGGTCGGCGTGCCGACACCCGGAGCCTCGGCCACGCCCGGCGCGGTCGGTGTCGGTGGCACGGGCGGCGGGACCGGCGGCGGGTCCGGCCCGTCCGAGCTCGCCTTCACCGGCGCTGACCCGGTCCCCGGCATCGTGGCCGCCGGCTCGATGCTGGCCGCCGGTGCGTTCCTGCTCGTGCTCCGTCAGCGTCGCCGCACGGCAGCGCTCCGACGCCTCGTGCGCTGACGCCCTGATGACGGAAGGACCCGGCTGCGTGGAGCGGCTGGGTCCTTCCCGTTGACCTCCTGTCATGGCGGCGTAGCGTCCGAGCCATGACGAAGCAGTGGGTGGCGCCCAGCGCCGGTGGCAGCGAGGTCCTGACGTTCGTGGACGTCGACGTCCCCGCGCCGGGACCGGGTGAGGTCACGATCACGGTCCGGGCCGCCGGCATGAACCCCGCCGACACGAAGCACACCCGCGCGGGAGACCCCTCGGCGTACCCGATGGCGATCGGCTACGAGGTCGCCGGCGTCCTCAGTGCTCTCGGCCCCGACACGACCATCGCATCCGGCGGGGGAGCGGTCGGCGACGAGGTCCTGGCGTTCCGGATCGCCGGCGGATGGACGCCGTCCATCACCGTGCTGGCGGCCGACGTCTTCGCGAAGCCGGCGTCGCTCGACGACGCGCAGGCGGCGAACCTGCTGCTGGCCGGCACGACCGCAGCCGACGTCATCCGCGTGACCCGAGCCTCCGGACGGGACACGGTCCTGCTCCACGGCGCCTCCGGCGCGGTCGGTGTCAGCGTCCTGCAGCAGCTGCGCCTGCTCGGGACACGGGTGATCGGCACGTCCTCCGAGGGTGGTGCCGACACCGTGCGCCGGTACGGCGGCGAGTGGGTCGCCTACGGCGACGGCCTGGAGGCTCGGGTCCGGGACCTCGCACCGCACGGTGTCGACGTGGCCATCGACTGCGTCGGGACGGACGAGGCGGTCGACGTGTCGCTGGCCCTGGTCGCCGACCGCGACCGGATCGTCACCATCGCGGCGCAGGCACGCGCGGCGGCGGAGGGCTTCGCCGCGGTCGGCGGTGCCCAGCCGGAGAGCAAGGCGTTCCGGGACTCGGTGCGCCAGCGCCTCATCGACCTCGCCGCTGCCGGGCAGCTCGAGGTGCCGGTCGCGCGGACGTTCCCCCTCGCGGACGCGCGGGAGGCCGCCGAGCTGCTGGAGTCCGGACACCCGGGCGGCAAGCTCGCACTGCTCCCCTGACGGGGGCCACACGGTGCCGGTCGGTTCTGATTGACTCTCACGAGTACCAGCCGACCAACAGGGAGCACCCGTGAGCGACCAGTACCCACCGCAGAACCCGTACGGGCAGCAGCCAGGAGGGCCCCAGTACGGCGGCCCGCCGCAGGGCGGGCAGCCACCGTACGGACAACCGCCGTCCGGCCAGCCGTCCTCCGGACCGGGTGGCGAGCCGCCGCTGTGGGCGCCGTGGTACGGCATCTCGTTCCCCAAGGCCCTGGCACGCTTCTTCAAGAAGTACGTCGCGTTCAGCGGTCGTGCCAGCCGGAGTGAGTTCTGGTGGGTCGTCCTGTGGAGCGTCGTCATCTCGATCGTCATCAGCCTGATCGGTGGTGCGGTCGACGGCGCTGCCGGCACCCACCAGGACCAGTACGGCAACGGCCCGTTCGAGAACACGCTGTCCGGGCTCTGGGGCCTGGCGACGCTGCTGCCGAGCATCGCGATCCAGATGCGCCGCCTGCACGACGCGAACTTCAGCGGCTGGTTCTGGCTGCTCGTCTTCATCCCCGTCCTCGGGTGGATCGCCCTCATCGTGCTCAGTGCGATGCAGTCGAACCCCGCGGGGCAGCGCTTCGACCGCCCGGAGGCCACCCGATGAGCACCGACGGCACGCCGCAGTGGAACCAGCCGCAGGGGAACCCGGCGCAGCCCCCGGGCCAGCGCCAGGACCAGGACCAGGACCAGCAGTGGCAGCAGCCCGGGCAGTACGACCAGCAGCCGGGGCACACGCCGCAGTACGGTGCGCCGGTGCCGACCGTGCCCGCTGGCGAGCCGCCGCTGTGGGCGCCCTGGTACGGCATCGCGTTCCCGAAGGCCGTCAACCGCTTCTTCAAGAAGTACGCCCGGTTCGACGGTCGCGCCAGCCGCAGCGAGTTCTGGTGGTGGGTGCTCGCGAACGCGATCGTCTACATCGCGCTCTATGCCGTGCTGCTCGCGGTCATCTTCGCCACGGGCGACACGACCTCGTCGAGCTCGGCGACCGGCGTGCAGGCGGACGCGACGTCGAACTCTCCGCTCATCGCCATCCCGATCGGACTGCTGGGCCTGTGGGTCCTCGCGACGCTCATCCCGAACATCGCCATCGAGGTCCGTCGTCTGCACGACGCGAACCTCGCCGGCCCCTTCTGGTTCCTCTCGGTCATCCCAGGCGTCGGCCCGATCGTGCTCCTGGTGCTGATGCTGCTCGAGTCGAGGCCCGAGGGGCAGCGGTTCGACCAGCCCGAGCGCGGCTGACTCGACACCGGGTCGGACACGACGAAGCCGCCGTTCCCCTGGGGGAGCGGCGGCTTCGTCGTGGTGCGGACCGTGCGCCCGGTCGAGCAGACGGCGCCCGGCTCAGAGGGCGTCCGGCTCAGACGGCGCGGACGCGGACCAGTGAGCCGTCGACGACGAGGTCACGCACGGTGAGCGACTGGTCGGCGACCTGGAAGCGCAGCGCGCCGCCGGGCTGGTCGAACCACGGCTGCACGAAGCGGACCGTGACCAGGAACGGGCGGTCGACCACGTAGCGGTGGACCTCCGGTGCCTGGACGACGTGCGGCGGGAGCGACCGCGCCGGCAGCGGGGTGTCGAGCGGGTGGAGCAGGTAGCCGTCGGGGCCACCGATGCGGTCGACGGGGACACCGGCCGGGATCTGGATCGTCAGCCCCTGCTCGCCGGCCTGGCCGACCTGCTGCGCGAGCTGCGGGTACGTCGAGGCCGCACGGTCGCGGAGGCCGTCGAGCTCGTGCCGGGGCAGGTCCCGCGGCTGCGGGAACGGACGGTTCAGGAACCGTCGGAGCATCTCGACCGCGTCGTCCTCGCCACGGGCCGTCGCCAGACGACGCGCGGTGCCGTAGTCGACGACCTCGAGCGCGAAGGTGTCCGCTCCGTCGGCGGGGACCAGGCGCAGGGCGCCCTCCACCGGCGGCTCGTGCAGGGTCTCACCGGGGAGCTGCACGTAGCGGATCGTGTAGCCGAGCTGGTCGAGGATGGGGCGGGTGTCCGCGAACGTCATGAGCGGGAGCCTACTGGGCTGACCTCTGCCGGGGCTGGTCCCACGGGGACCTAGCTCCGCCCCCGCATGATCGCCTGCTTGACCTCCGAGATGGCCTTGGTCACCTGGATGCCGCGCGGGCAGGCGTCGGTGCAGTTGAAGGTCGTGCGGCAGCGCCACACGCCTTCCTTGTCGTTGAGGATGTCGAGGCGCACGTCGGCGGCGTCGTCACGGGAGTCGAAGATGAACCGGTGGGCGTTCACGATCGCGGCCGGGCCGAAGTACTGGCCGTCGGTCCAGAACACCGGGCAGGACGACGTGCACGCGGCGCAGAGGATGCACTTCGTGGTGTCGTCGAAGCGGGCACGGTCGGCGACCGACTGCACGCGCTCCTTGCCGGGCTCCGGGGCCTTCGAGGCCTGCAGGAAGGGCTGGACGTCGCGGAACGACTTGAAGAAGGGCTCCATGTCGACGACGAGGTCCTTCTCCAGCGGCAGGCCCTTGATGGCCTCGACGTAGATCGGCTTCGAGACGTCGAGGTCCTTGATCAGGGTCTTGCACGCCAGACGGTTGCGGCCGTTGATGCGCATCGCGTCGGACCCGCACACGCCGTGTGCGCAGGAGCGACGGAAGGTCAGCGAGCCGTCCTGCTCCCACTTGATCTGGTGCAGGGCGTCGAGGATGCGGTCGGTCGGCAGCATCATGACGTCGAAGTCCTGCCAGCGCGGCTCGTCGTCGACGTCCGGGTCGAAACGCCGGACGATCACGGTGACCCGGAAGGAGCCGGGAGGGGCGGTGGCCGCGTCGGTGCGGGGTGCGTCGGAGACCAGGGTGTCGGTCATCAGTACTTCCTCTCCATCGGCTCGTAGCGCGTCATGACGACGGGCTTCCAGTCGAGCGTGATGTGGTCGTCGGCGAGTGACGAGTGCGGATCGCCCGTCAGGTAGGCCATGGTGTGCTTCATGTAGTTCTCGTCGTCACGCTTCGGGAAGTCGTCGCGCATGTGCCCACCGCGGGACTCCTTGCGGTTCCGGGCGGAGTAGACGACGACCTCGGCGAGGTCGAGCAGGAACCCGAGCTCGACGGCCTCGAGCAGCTCGGTGTTGAACCGCTTGCCCTTGTCCTGCACGGAGACGTGCATGAAGCGGTTGCGCAGCGTGTGGATGGTCTCGGTGACGCGCGCCAGGGAGTCGTCGGTGCGGAACACCTGCGCGTTCTTGTCCATCTCCTCCTGCAGCTCCTTGCGGAGCGCCGCGACGCGCTCGGTGCCGGTGGAGGCCCGGAGCTGCTCGAGCATGCCGCGGACGTTCGCCGCGGGGTCCTCGGGCAGGGGGAGGAACTCGGCCGTCTGGACCCACTCGGCGGCGTTGTTGCCCGAGCGCTTGCCGAAGACGTTGATGTCGAGGAGCGAGTTCGTGCCGAGGCGGTTCGACCCGTGGACCGAGACGCAGGCGCACTCGCCGGCGGCGTACATGCCGGGCACGACGGTGTCGTTGTCGCTGAGGACCTCGGCGTTCGTGTTCGTCGGGATGCCGCCCATGGCGTAGTGCGCGGTCGGCATCACGGGCACCGGCTCGACGACCGGGTCCACGCCGAGGTAGGTGCGGGCGAACTCGGTGATGTCGGGGAGCTTGGTCTCGAGGACCTCGGCGCCGAGGTGGGTGCAGTCGAGCAGCACGTAGTCCTTGTTCGGACCGGCACCACGGCCTTCCGCGACTTCCTGCACCATGCACCTGGCGACGATGTCGCGCGGGGCGAGGTCCTTGATCGTGGGGGCGTAGCGCTCCATGAAGCGCTCACCCGAGGCGTTGCGGAGGATCGCGCCCTCGCCGCGGGCGCCCTCGGTCAGCAGGATGCCGAGGCCGGCGAGCCCGGTCGGGTGGAACTGGAAGAACTCCATGTCCTCGAGCGGCAGGCCGGTGCGCCAGACGATGCCGACGCCGTCACCGGTCAGGGTGTGCGCGTTCGAGGTGGTCTTGTACATCTTGCCGAAGCCGCCGGTGGCGAAGATCATCGCCTTCGCGTGGAAGACGTGCAGCTCACCGGTCGAGAGCTCGAACGCGACGACGCCGGCCGGCTGCTTGCGGGTGACGCCGTCCTCGCCGACGACGTCGACCATGATGAGGTCGAGCGCGTAGAACTCGTTGAAGAAGTTCACACCGAGCTTGACGCAGTTCTGGAACAGCGTCTGCAGGATCATGTGGCCGGTGCGGTCGGCGGCGTAGCACGCACGGCGGACCGGGGCCTTGCCGTGGTCGCGGGTGTGCCCACCGAAGCGGCGCTGGTCGATCTTGCCCTCGGGCGTGCGGTTGAACGGCAGGCCCATGTTCTCGAGGTCGATCACCGCGTCGATGGCTTCCTTCGCGAGGATCTCGGCGGCGTCCTGGTCGACCAGGTAGTCGCCGCCCTTGATCGTGTCGAAGGTGTGCCACTCCCAGGAGTCCTCCTCGACGTTGGCGAGCGCCGCCGCCATGCCGCCCTGCGCCGCACCCGTGTGGGAGCGGGTCGGGTAGAGCTTCGAGATCACGGCGGTGTTGGCCTTCGGGCCGGCCTCGATCGCGGCGCGCATGCCGGCGCCTCCTGCGCCGATGGTGACGATGTCGAACTGGTGGTGGTGGACGGTGATGTCGGGCACAGGGGTCTTTCGATCGAGAGCGGAGCTGGAGCGGACGGTCGCGCGTGCGGCTACTGGGCCGGGCAGAACGACGGCAGGTCCGCGGCGGCGGCGCCGGCGGGGCACGGGTCGAAGGTCCAGCAGACGAGCGTGCCGAGGACGATGAGCAGCACGCACGCGACCAGGATCGCGACGAGCAGCGTCTTCCGGACGGCGGGCTTCGCCACGTAGTCGTTGACGATGGTGCGCATGCCGTTCGAGCCGTGGATCAGCGCGAGCCACAGCATGAGGGTGTCCCACACCTGCCAGAACGGGTTGGCCCACTTGCCGGCCACGAACGCGAAGTCGATCTGCTTGACGCCCTCGCCGGCGACCATGTTGACGAACAGGTGGCCGAAGATCAGCACGACCAGGAGCACGCCGGAGGCGCGCATGTAGATCCAGCCCCACTTCTCCCAGTTGGTGGTGCGGCGGGCGGCCTCGGGACTGCGAGGAGGAGCGACGGTCTCGGTGGTCATCGGTGGCCCCTGATCAGTTGAAGTCGGCGACGAGGTTCATGAGCTGGCGCGGCAGGAAGCCCGCGATCGCCACGGCCCAGAGGACGAGGACGATCCAGAACATCGCGCGCTGGTACTTCGGCCCCTTGGACCAGAAGTCGACCAGGATGATCCGCAGCCCGTTGAACGCGTGGAAGACGATGGCCATCACGAGGCCGATCTCGCCGAGGTTCATGATCGGGGTCTTGTACGTCCCGATGACCGCGTTGTAGGCCTCTGGTGACAGGCGCACGAGCGCGGTGTCGAGGATGTGCACCAGCAGGAAGAAGTAGATCGCGACACCGGTGATCCGGTGCAGGACCCACGACCACATGCCGGTGCTGCCGCGGTAGAGCGTCCCCTGGAAGTTCCGCGGCGCGCGCGGCGCATCGATGGTCACCTGCGGTTCAGCTGTCGCTGTACCTGTGGTCTGCTCGGCCATGAGCTCGCCTTCCGTTGGGACAGGCGCACCGATCGGCGCGCCGTTGCCGTCGTGTTCGTGTGGAACACCTCCCATCCTACGACCGACCGCTGACCTTCTCGTTCCACCCCGCCCGGACGCCGCGGCTCACGGTCGGCGGGACACCGATGTGCCGCGCCGTCTGGTGGTGCACGAGCAGCTCGTCGCCGACCGCCTCCCACGTCGTGCCCTCGACCCGGAGCCGTCCCGCCGACCCCATCCGCTCGGCCCGGGAGCGGTCGAGGTGCAGGCCGAGGACCGCCGCCCGGAGCCCGTCCACGTCGTCCGGGTCGTACAGCTCGCCGTCGAGCCCCGGGGCGACGAGGTCGAGCGGGCCGCCCGACCCCGGCGCCACGACGGGGAGCCCGGCGGCGTGGGCCTCCTGCAGGGTCTGGCCGAAGGTCTCGGCCGGGCCCGTGTGCACGAACACGTCGAGCGCCGCGTACGCGTCGGCCAGCGCCTCACCGCGGAGCGGCCCGGTGAACGTCACGTCCAGGTGGCGGAGCCGTCGTTCCAGGAACTGCCGGGAGGGCCCGCCTCCTGCGACCACGATCCGGATGCCCGGGACGCCGCCGAGGTCCGCGAGCCGCTCGACCTCCTTCTCCGGTGCCAGCCGGCCCACGTACCCGACGATGGTCTCGCCGTGCGGGGCGATCCGTCGTCGCATCGCACGCACGTGCGCGCTCCGGCGCCGAGCCGGGTGGAAGAGGGCGGTGTCGACGCCGCGACCCCACCGCGCGACGCGGGGCACCCCCTCGGCCTCGAGCATCGCGGCGGTGGCGCTCGACGGGGCGAGCGTCAGCGACGCCCCGGCGTGGATGCGACCGAGGATCTTCCGCACCAACGGGACGGTCGCGGTCAGGCCGTTGCGGCGGGCGAACCCGGCCACGTCGGTCTGGAAGACGGCGACGGAGGGGATGCCGAGCCTCCCGGCCGCCGTGATCGCGCGCCCACCGAGCAGGAACGGACTGGCGGCGTGCAGGACGTCGGCGCCGGAGGCGGCGAGGATCGTGTCGAGGACGGGGTGGGGGAGGGCGACCGGGAACTGGCGGTAGGCGACCGCCGGGACCCGGTGGACGTCGAAGGAGCGGTGTCGCTCGATCTCGGTCCGCGACCGGAACTGGGTGAGCCCAGGGGTGTCGGGCGCGATCACGACCGCGCGGTGGCCACGGCGCTCCAGGTGGTCGAGGACCGCCAGGACGCTGGTGGTCACGCCGTTGAGGGTGGGCAGGAAGCTCTCGGTCACGACGGCGACGGTCCGTTGGGACGTGCCGCGCTCCACGCTGCGTGCGTTCATGGCGACTCCGATGCTGCGCGGGCCACGTGTCCTGGCGGGGGGCCTCGACGTGAACGGCGGGCGCGGAGGTGGTGAACGGATGCGGGATCGGTGCGGGAAGCCCCCAGGGTCCTCTCGGGAACACCGATAGGTTGTGGCTGTGGCAGACCCCCTCGACGACTTCTACGCGATCATCCCGGCCGGCGGCATCGGCTCCCGGCTGTGGCCGCTCTCGCGTGCCGACGCCCCCAAGTTCCTGCACGACCTGACCGGGTCGGGCACCTCGCTCCTCCGCCAGACCTGGGACCGACTCGCGCCGCTGGCCGGTGAGTCCCGGATCATGGTGGTCACCGGTCGGGCGCACCGCGTCGCGGTCGAGTCGCAGCTGCCGGGCGTGCAGGACCACAACGTCGTGCTCGAGAGCGAGCCGAAGGACTCCACGGCGGCCATCGGCCTCGCCGCGGCGATCCTGCACCGCCGCGAGCCCGACGTCGTCATCGGCTCCTTCGCCGCCGACCACGTGATCGGTGACGCCAGGGGCTTCCGCCGCTCCGTCGCCGAGGCCGTGGCCGCCGCCCGCGCCGGGTACGTCACCACGATCGGCATCACGCCGTCCGAGCCCGCGATCGGGTTCGGCTACATCCACGTCGGCGCCTCGCTCGGCATCGACTCCGCCCCGCAGGCCCACGCGGTGAGCGCGTTCGTCGAGAAGCCCGACCTGGACACCGCCTCGGCGTACCTGGAGGACGGCAACTACCTCTGGAACGCCGGCATGTTCATCTCCCGCGCCGACGTGCTGCTCGAGGAGATCGGTCGCAACGAGCCGAAGCTGCTCGCCGGCATCGAGGAGCTCGCCGCCGCGTGGGACACCTCGTCGCGCGGTGCCGTCGTGGACGCCGTCTGGCCCGAGCTGAAGAAGATCGCGATCGACTACTCGGTCGCCGAACCCGCGGCCGCCGCCGGTCGCCTCGCCGTGGTCCCCGGGGACTTCGACTGGGACGACGTCGGGGACTTCGCCTCGCTCGCCAAGCTGCAGTCCGGCGGCCTGGCGAACCACCTGGCCGTCCTCGGCGACGGCGCCAGGATCCTCGCGGACTCCTCCAGCGGCATCGTCGTCTCGCACAGCCAGCGCCTCATCTCGCTCATCGGCGTCGAGGACATCGTCGTCGTGGACACCCCCGACGCCCTCCTCGTCACGACGAGCGCGAACGCCCAGCGCGTCAAGGGTGTGGTGGACGCACTGAAGATCAGCGGCCGGGACGACGTCCTGTAGCGCTCCATCACGAAATCCGCGGAATCGGGGTGCGGATCGGGGGTCCGCGTTACGGGCGCGTTACGGCGCGGTCGCGATCCCGTAACCGATCCGCAGGGGGGTCCCGGGGCGTCCTGTACCGGCCAGGCGGTCGTGTACTGTCGCCACGATCGCCCGGTGCGCAGTGACCGGGCCAAGCTCCCCGGAGGAACCCACCCGTGTCATCTCGTACCCGTCAGATCGCCCTGAGCGGTCTCGCGCTCGTCGGCACCGTCGCCGTGCTCGCCGGTTGCTCGGCTGCCCCGTCCAGCACCGCGACGTCGAAGAAGTCCGACTTCCTGCCGTGCATGGTCTCCGACGCCGGCGGCTTCGACGACAAGTCGTTCAACCAGCTCGGCTTCGAGGGCATGAAGGACGCGGCGTCCGACCTCGGCTCCCAGTACAAGAAGGCCGAGTCGAAGGACGCGACCGTCTACGACTCGAACATCCAGCAGCTCGTCACCCAGAACTGCAACCTCGTCGTCACCGTCGGCTTCAACCTCGCCGCGGCGACGAAGAAGCAGGCGGCCGCGAACCCCGACACGAACTTCGCGATCATCGACGACAACTCGATCGACGCGAAGAACGTCAAGCCGATCACGTTCGACACCTCGCAGGCAGCGTTCCTCGCCGGCTACGCGGCGGCGTCCTACTCGAAGACCGGCACCGTCGGCACCTTCGGTGGCATGCAGATCCCGACCGTCACCATCTTCATGGACGGCTTCGCGGACGGCGTCAAGTACTACAACGAGCAGAAGAAGAAGGACGTCAAGGTCGTCGGCTGGGACGAGTCCAGCCAGAAGGGCTCCTTCACCGGTGGCTTCGAGGCCGGCACGCAGGCCAAGTCGGTCGCGCAGTCGCTCCTCGACCAGGACGCCGACGTGATCCTGCCCGTCGGTGGCCCGATCTACCAGAGCGCCGCAGAGGCCATCAAGGACGCCGACAACGGCTCCGTGCTGGTCGGTGCGGACAGCGACCTCTACGAGGCCGACCCCCGCTACAAGGACATCGCCTTCACCTCGGTGGAGAAGGGCATGAAGCCCGCGACGAAGGACGTCGTCGAGCAGGCCGCCAAGGGCGACTTCTCGAAGACCCCGTACGTCGGCACGCTGAAGAACGACGGCGTCGGCATCGCCCCCTTCCACGACTACGAGTCGAAGGTCGACAAGGGCCTGCAGGGCGAGCTGGACACGATCAAGTCCGGCATCATCGACGGCTCGATCAAGGTCGCCACGAAGGCGACCGTCAAGTAGCACGACCGGTGCGGGCGGGGGATCACTCCTCCGCCCGCATTCGTGCGCTCCGCACCACCCGCGACAGGAACAGTGAAGACCCGACATGAAGCTCGAACTCCGTGACATCACGAAGCGGTTCGGCCCCCTGGTGGCGAACGACCACATCTCCATCACCGTCGAACCCGGCGAGGTCCACTGCCTGCTCGGCGAGAACGGTGCCGGCAAGTCGACGCTGATGAACGTCCTCTACGGCATGTACCAGGCCGACGAGGGCGAGATCCTGCTGGACGACGTCGTCCAGGCGTTCGACGGCCCCGGCGACGCGATGCGCGCGGGCATCGGCATGGTGCACCAGCACTTCATGCTCGTCCCGGTGTTCACGGTCGCCGAGAACGTGATGCTCGGACAAGAGGAGACGGCGTTCGGCGGCCGCCTCGACCTGGCCGGCGCACGCAAGCGGGTCCGCGAGATCTCCGAGCGCTTCGGCTTCGACGTCGACCCCGACGCGCGGGTCGAGGACCTGCCCGTCGGCGTGCAGCAGCGCGTGGAGATCATCAAGGCGCTGTCCCGCGACGCCTCCGTGCTGGTGTTCGACGAGCCCACGGCCGTCCTCACCCCGCAGGAGACCGACGAGCTGATGGGCATCATGCGCCAGCTCCGCGAGGCGGGCACCGCCATCGTCTTCATCACCCACAAGCTCCGCGAGGTCCGCGAGGTCGCAGACCGCATCACCGTGATCCGGCTCGGCAAGGTCGTCGGCGAGGCCTCGCCCACCGCGTCCAACGGCGAGCTCGCCGCGCTCATGGTCGGCCGCAGCGTCTCGCTCGTCGTCGACAAGACCCCGGCGACCGCGGGCGAGGACGCCCTGGTCGTCGAGCACGTCACCGTGACCGACCCGTCCGGCATCGTGCTCGTCGACGACGTCTCGTTCACCGTCCGTCGCGGCGAGGTCCTGGCGATCGCGGGTGTGCAGGGCAACGGGCAGACCGAGCTCACCGAGGCGATCATGGGCCTCGAGCCGGTCCGCTCCGGCCACATCGTGCTCGACGGCCGCGAGGTCACCGGGCGCAGCGTCAAGCAGATCCTCGACGCCGGCGTCGGGTTCGTCCCGGAGGACCGGAAGGAGGACGGCCTGGTCGGCGAGTTCACCATCGCGGAGAACCTCATGCTCGACCGCGCCGACTCCGCCGAGTTCGTCCGCGCCGGCACGATCCGGGCCGCGGAGCGGGACACCTTCGCCGACGAGAAGATCGCCGAGTTCGACATCCGGACGCCCGGTCGCACCACCGCGGCCGGTCGGCTGTCCGGCGGCAACCAGCAGAAGATCGTCCTGGCCCGCGAACTCAGCCGTGACCTGCGCCTGTTCGTCGCCGCCCAGCCCACCCGTGGCATCGACGTCGGTTCGATCGAGTTCGTGCACAAGCGCATCGTCGCGACGCGCGACACCGGCGTCCCGGTGATCGTCGTCTCCACCGAGCTCGACGAGGTCGTCGCGCTCGCCGACCGGATCGCCGTGATGTACCGCGGTGCGATCGTCGGCATCGTCCCGGCGACCACGCCGCGCGACGTCCTCGGACTCATGATGGCGGGCGAACTGCCCGCGGGAACGGAGCTCGCCGCGTGAGCGACACCACGCCGCAGCACGGGGGCACCACGCCGCCGTCCGACAGCAGCACCCCCATCGACGGCACGACCGACGGCAGCGTCGGCACCCCGGCGTCCGACGGCAGCGTCGGCAGCGTCGGCAGCGTCGGCACCGTCGGCACGCCGGCCTCTGACGACCGTCTGCAGGACGTCGTCGCGGGCGCCCCGCACCTGATGACCGACTCGGCCACCGACAGCGAGCGCCGTGAAGGCCGCTGGAGCGACGCCATGCAGAGCATCGTGAACGGCTCGGTCCTGACGACCGTGCTCGCGGTGGTCCTGGCACTCGTCGCGAGCGGCATCCTCATCGCCCTCACCGACAAGGACGTACAGGCCGCCGCCGGGTACTTCTTCGCCCGCCCGATGGACACCCTGCGCGCGGTCGGCTCGGCGGTCGGCGGGTCCTACGCGTCGCTCTTCCAGGGCTCGGTCATCAACTTCGGCGCCCCGACGGCCGCCGCAGCCATCGCGCCGATCACCCGCTCCGTGGACTACGCCGTGCCGCTCGTCGTGGCCGGACTCGGCGTCGCCGTGGCGTTCCGCGCCGGCCTGTTCAACATCGGCGGCCAGGGGCAGGTCCTCATCGCCGCCGGTACCGCCGGCTGGGTCGGGTTCTCCTTCGACCTGCCGGCCGCCGTGCACATCCCGCTCACGATCCTCGCCGGCATCGTCGGCGGTGCCGTCTGGGCCGGGATCGTCGGGCTGATCAAGGCCAGGACCGGTGCCAACGAGGTCGTCCTGACGATCATGTTGAACTACGTCGCGCTCTACCTGCTCGCCTTCGCCCTGCGGACCCCCGGGCTCCTGCAGGCCGGCGGCAGCCCGAACCCGATCTCCCCGGCGACGAAGGACAGCGCACTGCTGCCCGGGCTCTTCGGTCCGCGCTTCGGGATCAACGTCGGCTTCCTCGTCGCGATCGCCGCGGTGATCGTCGTGTGGTGGCTGCTCAACAAGTCCTCGCTCGGCTTCCGCTTCCGGACCATCGGCGAGAACCCCCGTGCGGCTCGCGTCGCCGGCATGAGCGTGCCCCGCCTGACCATCTGGGTGCTGGTGATCTCCGGCGGGCTCATCGGCATCGCCGGCGCCTACCAGGTGGAGGGCGCCGTCACGACCGGGTTCACCTCGGGCATCGACGCCGGCATCGGCTTCGACGCGATCACCGTCGCGCTCCTCGGCCGCTCCAAGCCGTGGGGCACCTTCTGGGCGGCGATCCTGTTCGGCGTGCTGAAGAACGGCGGCTACGCCATGCAGGCCGCCAACAGCATCCCGATCGACATCGTCGACGTCATCCAGGCCCTCATCGTCCTCTTCATCGCGGCCCCGCCGCTCGTCCGCGCGATCTTCCGGATCCCGCAGCCGGGCGCCCGTCGACGCACCAAGCAGCCCAGCAAGCGGAAGGCGGTCGCCGCGTGAGCACCCTCAGCCCCACCGCGGTCCCGTCGGCCCCCGTCGCCGACCGAGCCGTCGAGACCACCAGGAGCTGGAAGGCCCCGATCGCGTTCGCGGTGTTCACCGTGCTCGCCGTGGTCCTGTTCCTCGTCGTCCGCCGGAGCGGCACGACGACGTTCCGGCTCGCCAACCCCGGCGACTTCGTCCAGCTGCCCGACGTCGGCCTGCCGTCCGTCGCGACCGGTGTCGTCGTCGTCGTGCTGCTCGCCCTCGCCACGGCCGCGTCGTTCCTCCTGGTCTCGCGGTCCCGCCCGGTGCCCCTCTGGCTGACGAGCGTCTTCGCCGTCCTGTTCGTGATCGGGTTCCTGACGTGGGCCGCCGCGGGCAGGACCATCCCGCTGCCCGGCCTGCTCGTCGGCGCGATCGGTCTCAGCGTCCCGCTCGTGTTCGGTGCCCTCGGCGGCGTCATCTCCGAGCGCGTCGGCGTCGTGAACATCGCGATCGAGGGCCAGTTCCTCGCCGGTGCCTTCACCTCGGCGCTCATCGCCTCGCTGACCGGCTCCGCGTGGGTCGGCCTGGTCGGTGCCCTCGTCGCCGGCGTGCTGGTGTCGTTCGTCCTCGCGGCGTTCAGCATCAAGTACCTCGTCGACCAGGTCATCGTCGGTGTCGTCATCAACGCGTTCATCTCCGGCCTGACCGGCTTCCTGTACTCGCAGGTGCTGTCGCCGGACGAGGAGCGCCTCAACGTCGGCGTGACCTTCCCGCGCTTCGAGATCCCCGTGCTCCACCAGATCCCGGTGATCGGTCCGGTCTTCTTCGAGCAGACCGTCATCGTCTACCTGGCGTACGTGGCCGTCGCGGTCGTCACCTTCGCGCTGTTCAAGACCCGCTGGGGCCTGCGCCTCCGCGCGGTCGGCGAGCACCCGGAAGCGGCGGACACCGTCGGCATCAACGTCACCGGCACGCGGTTCTGGAACGTCTCGCTCGCCGGTGCGATCGCCGGCCTCGGCGGTGCGTACTTCACGCTCGACGCCGTCGGACCGTTCACCAAGGACATGACCGACGGCGCCGGCTACATCGCGCTGGCGGCGGTCATCTTCGGACGCTGGGACCCGGTGCGCGCCACCCTCGCGGCGCTGCTGTTCGGCTTCGCGTCCAACCTGCAGAACACGCTCGGGGCGATCAACTCGCCGGTGCCGAGCGAGTTCCTGCTGATGCTGCCGTACGTCGTCACGATCTTCGCGGTGGCCGGCCTGGTGGGCCAGTCGCGGGGACCGGCGGCCGCCGGCAAGCCCTACTTCAAGAGCTAGCCCCCTGCTCGCACGACACCGGTGTCGCGGGGTCGCGCCGCGGACGTCCGCGGCTCGTCCACGCAACACCGGTGTCGTGCAGCGAGACACCACCACCACGAACCACCACCACGAACCACCAGCACGAACCACCACCGAACAGGAGGCCCGGCACATGACCGACACGAACGCTGCGGGTGACCAGGGGGTCACCACCGACCCGACGACCGGCGAGCCGTCCTGGACCGACCCGGCCACGAGCCTCCCGTCCGACCCGGACACCGTGATCGACGCGAGCGTCGACGTGGACTGGACCGCCCTGCGGGAGGCCGCGACGACCGCCATGGGGCGGGCGTACGCGCCGTACTCGTCGTTCCCGGTGGGGGCTGCCGCGCTCACCGACGACGGTCGGATCGTCTCCGGCTGCAACATCGAGAACGCCTCGTACGGGGTCACGCTCTGCGCCGAGTGCTCCCTGGTGTCGCAGCTGCACATGACCGGTGGCGGCAAGCTCGTCGCGTTCACCTGCGTGGACGGCGACGGCGCGACGCTCATGCCGTGCGGGCGCTGCCGCCAGCTGCTGTTCGAGCACTCGGCCGAGGGCATGCTGCTCGAGACCGTCTCCGGCATCCGCACCATCGACGAGGTGCTGCCCGACGCGTTCGGGCCGCGCACCCTCGTCACCTACCAGCAGGAGCACTGAGCATGGCCGTCGAGCCGTTCGACACCGTCGACCTCATCCGCACGAAGCGCTCCGGCGACACCCTGAGCACCGCCGAGATCGACTGGCTGGTGGACGCGTACACGCGTGGCTACGTCGAGGACCCGCAGATGGCGGCGTTCGCGATGGCGGTCTTCCTGAACGGGATGGACCGCCGCGAGGTCAAGGACCTGACGCTCGCGATGATCGCGTCGGGGGAGCGGATGTCGTTCGGCTCGCTCGGCAAGACCACCGTCGACAAGCACTCCACCGGCGGGGTCGGCGACAAGATCACGTTGCCGCTGGCACCCCTCGTGGCGTCGTTCGGCGTCGCCGTCCCGCAGCTGTCCGGGCGCGGGCTCGGCCACACCGGCGGCACGCTCGACAAGCTCGAGTCGATCCCCGGGTGGCAGGCGTCGATCTCGAACGAGCGCATGATGTCGGTGCTCTCCGACGTCGGCGCGGTCATCTGCGCCGCGGGCTCCGGCTTGGCGCCCGCGGACAAGAAGCTCTACGCGCTCCGCGACATCACGGGCACCGTCGAGTGCATCCCGCTCATCGCGTCGAGCATCATGTCGAAGAAGATCGCCGAGGGCACGGGCGCGCTCGTGCTCGACGTGAAGTTCGGGTCCGGGGCGTTCATGCCCTCGTACGAGGCCTCGCGGGAACTCGCGCAGACCATGGTCGACCTCGGCACCGACGCCGGCGTGGCCACCTCGGCGCTGTTGACCGACATGGAGGTCCCGCTCGGGCTGACCATCGGCAACGCGCTCGAGGTCCGCGAGTCGGTCGCGGTCCTGGAGGGCGGGGGACCGGCCGACGTCGTCGCGCTGACCGTCGCGCTCGCGACCGAGATGCTGACGCTCGCCGGGCTGCCGGACGCCGACCCGGCCGCCGCGCTGGCGGACGGGCATGCGATGGACACCTGGCGCCGGATGATCGCGGCGCAGGGCGGCGACCCGGACGCGGCGCTGCCGGTCGCGCGCGAGCAGCACGTCGTCACGGCGCCCGCCTCCGGGGTGCTCGCCACCCAGGACGCGCTGCCGTTCGGCATCGCGGCCTGGAGGCTCGGTGCGGGTCGTGCGCGCGCGCAGGACCCGGTGCAGGCCGGCGCCGGCATCGAGCTCCACGCCAAGCCGGGTGACGCCGTGACCGAGGGGCAGCCGCTCTGGACGCTGCACACCGACGAGCCATCGCGGTTCGAGCGGGCGCTGGAGTCGCTCGAGGGTGCGTGGTCGATCGGTGCGTCGGCTGCGCCGCGTGGGCCGATCGTGCGGGAGCGCATCCAGGGCTAGGGCTGGGCGGCGCGTGCTGGGTGGTCCGCGCGGGCGTGGGTGCTGGACGGTCCGCGCGGGCGGTGCGTGCTGGGCGCGTGTTCGGCCAGGGGATAGCCTTGGCTCCATGAGCGCCGACGACGCCCCCACGTACCGACTGCCCGACGCGGGTGCCGTGATCAACGACCTGCCGAAGGTCTCGCTTCACGACCACCTCGACGGCGGACTCCGCCCCACCACGATCATCGAGCTCGCTGACTCGGCGGGCGTCACGCTCCCGACCACGGACCCGGTCGAGCTCGGGCAGTGGTTCGCCGACCAGGCCGACTCCGGCTCGCTCGTCGAGTACCTCAAGACGTTCGACGTCACCACGAGCGTCATGCAGACGGCGCACGGCCTGACGCGCGTCGCCCGGGACTTCGTCGAGGACCTCATCGCCGACGGCGTCGTCTACGGCGAGGTCCGCTGGGCACCCGAGCAGCACCTGCAGGGCGGGCTGAGCCTCGACGAGACGGTCGAGGCCGTGCAGGCCGGCATCGAGGAAGCGGTCGACGCCGCCGGCGGAGCGATCCGCGTCGGGCAGCTCGTCACCGCGATGCGCCACGCGGACCGGTCCCTCGAGATCGCCGAGCTGGCCGTCCGGCACCGCGACCACGGCGTCGTCGGGTTCGACATCGCCGGTGCCGAGGCGGGCTTCCCCGCGTCGAACCACCGCGCGGCGTTCGACTACCTGGCATCCGAGCTGTTCCCCGTCACCGTGCACGCTGGCGAGGCCGACGGGCTCGCGTCGATCCGTTCGGCGCTCGTCGACGGTCGCGCGCTCCGCCTCGGACACGGGGTGCGGTTGTTCGAGGACGTCCAGCTCTCCGACGGCGGCGACGGCTCCACGCTCGCCTCCCTCGGCGAGATCGCGTCGTGGGTGCGCGACCGCGAGATCCCGCTCGAGCTCTCGCCGTCCTCGAACCTGCAGACCGGCGCCATCGCGGCGTGGGGCGACGACCTCGCCGACCACCCGTTCGACGTGCTGTACCAGCTCGGGTTCCGCGTCACGGTGAACACCGACAACCGCCTGATGAGCAACACGACGCTGACGAAGGAGCTCGCGCTCCTGGCCGGCACCTTCGGCTACGACCTCGACGACCTCGCCGCGTTCCAGATCAACGCGGCGCTCGGCTCGTTCCTGCCGCTGGAGGACCGCGAGGAGATCATCGCCCTCATCACCGCCGGGTACGCGGAGGCCTGATCGCGATGGGCCTGCCGCCGCTGTTCGACGACGCCGTCGTGCTCGGGGCGTCCGCGCCGTCGTGGCGTGACGCGCTCCGGCTGGCCGGCGGCGCCCTCGTGCGGTCCGGCGCCACGACCGGCGCCTACACGGACGCCATGGTCGCGATGGTCGAGGAGCACGGCCCGTACATCGTCATCTCGCCGGGTCTGGCGTTCGCGCACGCCCGTCCGGGGGACTCGGTCCTCCGGGACGGGCTGTCCGTGGTGACGCTCGCGCAGCCCGTGCCGTTCGGCCACCCGCACAACGACCCCGTCGACGTCGTCCTCGGGCTCGCGGTGGCGGGCGTGGGGACGCACCTCGAGTCGATCGGTGCGATCGCGAACCTGTTCAACGACGCCACGGTGACCTCGCGTCTGGCAGCGGCGAGGACGCCAGACGAGGTCCGGGAGATCATGGGAGTGTCGGCGTGAAGATCGTGACCATCTGCGGCGCGGGGATCGGCTCCAGCGCCATCCTCAAGGTGAACGCCGAGAAGGCGCTGGCGACGCTCGGGCTGGCGGCCGAGGTCGTCGCCGCCGACGTCGCGTCCGTCCGCGAGGTCTCCGACGACGCCAACGTGATCCTCACGTCGCAGGAGTTCGTCGAGGCCATCGGGACGACCTACGCCGAGGTCATCGTCATCCGGAACCACTTCGACCAGAGCGAGATCACGGCGGCCGTGGAGAGGTCCCTGGGGGAGTCACCGGCCCCGTAGCATTGCTCCATGGCCAGCACGAACCCGCTCAACGACCCCTCCGTCGACCCGTTCGACGTCGCCCGTGACGCTGCGGCGGTGATCGCCGAGCAGTCCGGCATCGACCGCCACGACATCGCCCTGACGCTCGGGTCCGGGTGGGGCAAGGCCGCCGACCTCATCGGCGAGACCGTCTCCGAGATCCCCGCGTCGGACGTCCCCGGGTTCAGCGCGTCCGCGGTCCCCGGGCACTCGGGGACGGTGCGCTCGATCCGCCTCGCGGACGGCCGGCACGCCCTGGTGATCGGCGCGCGGACCCACTACTACGAAGGCCACGGCGTGCGTCGGGTCGTGCACAGCGTGCGCACCGCCGCGGCGACCGGTGCCACGACGATGGTGCTCACGAACGGCGCCGGCGGCATCAAGGAGACCTGGACTCCCGGCACGCCCGTGCTCATCAGCGACCACATCAACCTGACGGCGGACAGCCCGCTCGAAGGCGCCACGTTCATCGACCTGACCGACCTGTACTCGGCACGGCTGCGGGCGGTCGCCAAGCAGGTGGACCCGTCCCTCGACGAGGGCGTCTACACGCAGTTCCGCGGCCCGCACTACGAGACCCCGGCCGAGGTCCAGATGGCCAAGGCGATCGGCGGGCACATCGTCGGCATGTCCACGGCGCTCGAGGCCATCGCGGCCCGGCAGTCCGGCATGGAGGTCCTCGGGTTCTCCCTCATCACGAACCTCGCCGCCGGCATCCAGACGACGCCGCTCTCCCACGCCGAGGTGCTCGAGGCCGGGCGCATCGCCGAGCCCGTGATCGCGGACCTGCTCGCCCGGGTGGTGGCGGCACTGTGAGCCCGTCCACGGGTGTGGACGCCTCGGGCAGCGCCGGCACGCTCGACGTCGCGCGTGCCTGGCTGGCGCAGGACCCGGACCCGGAGACCCGCGCCGAGCTCGACGCGGTCGTCACGGCCGCTGCCAGCGGAGACGCCGCGGCACTCGCGCAGCTCGAGGAACGCTTCGCCGGACGCCTGCAGTTCGGCACCGCCGGGCTCCGCGCCGAGCTCGGGTGGGGTCCGCTGCGGATGAACCGTGTGGTCGTCACGCAGGCGGCAGCGGGGCTCGCCCGGTTCCTCGTCGACACCGGTCGGCAGCGCAGCGTCGTCATCGGCTACGACGGCCGCGTGAACTCGGACGTCTTCGCCCGTGACTCGGCCGAGGTCATGCGCGGCCTCGGGCTCGACGTCACCCTGCTGCCCACCGCCCTGCCGACCCCCGTGCTGGCGTTCGCGGTGCGGCACCTCGACGTGGGCGCAGGGGTCATGGTCACCGCGAGCCACAACCCGCCGCGGGACAACGGCTACAAGGTGTACCTGGGCGGCGACGACGCCGGCTCCCAGATCGTCCCGCCGGTCGACGCCGAGATCGCCGCGGCGATCGACGGCGTCGCAGCGGGCTCGATCGCCGACCTGCCCCGCGGGACCGACCACACCGTCGCCGACGACGCGCTGGTCGACGCCTACGTGGCCGCCACGGCCGCGACCGTCGGCGCACCGGCGCTCCCGGCCGCCGAGCAGCCCTCCGTGGTCTACACGGCCATGCACGGCGTCGGGTGGCAGACCGCGAAGGCCGTGTTCGCCGCCGCCGGGTTCGCCGAGCCCGCGGTCGTCCCCGAACAGATCGACCCGGACGGCGCGTTCCCCACGGTGGCGTTCCCGAACCCCGAAGAGCCGGGCGCCATGGACCTGGCGATCGCCCGCGGTGTCGCCGTCGGCGCGGACCTCGTCATCGCGAACGACCCCGACGCCGACCGCCTGGCGCTGGCGATCCCGTCCGGCGACTCCTACCGCCGGCTCTCCGGCAACGAGGTCGGGTGGCTCCTCGGCTGGCGTGCTGCCGCACGTGCGGCCGAGGCCGGTCAGACCGGCACCCTGTCGGCGTCGATCGTGTCGTCGCCCGCGCTGGCACGGGTCGCCGCACGCTACGGTCTGCAGCACCGGGACACCCTGACCGGCTTCAAGTGGGTCTCCCGCGTGCCCGACCTGCTGTTCGGGTACGAAGAGGCGCTCGGCTACCTCGTCGACCCGCAGGTCGTGCGCGACAAGGACGGCATCTCGGCGGCGCTGTCGCTGCTCGACCTCGCGACGGAGCTCGCGGCGTCCGGGTCGACCATCGCCGACCAGCTCGATGCCTTCGCGGCCGAGTTCGGGGCCTTCGCATCCGGGCAGGTCGCCACCCGCGTGGACGACCTGTCGCGCATCGGGGAGGTCATGGCTGCGCTGCGGTCCTCGCCGCCGACCACCCTCGGGCCGCTCGACGTCCTCGCGACGACGGACTACGCCGCCGGCGTGCAGGGCTTCCCGCCGTCGGACATCCTGCGCTACGACCTCAGCGGCGACGCACGGGTGATCGTCCGCCCGAGCGGGACCGAGCCCAAGGTGAAGGTCTACATCGACACCGTCGCTGCGACCTCCGCCGAGGCCCAGTCCCTCGTCGACGCCCTCGCCGAGGCGATCCGCCCCCGCGTCTCGTAGCGCTCGGCGCCGCCGCCCGGGAGTGCGCCCGCCCCGCCGCCGCTGTTCTGCGCGCCGCGGTTCTGCCTCGGAAAACACCGGTGTTCAGCAGTCGCGCCGCAGTTGTTCGCGGCTCGGCTGCCGAACACCGGTGTCTTGCGAGGCCGGCGGCGCGTGACGTAGTCCTCCACAACGGGGATCACGCGCCACTTCTCCCCAGTTGACCCGGGTCGCTCGACGGACCGGAGCGATGGAACGACATCGTGAGCGGCATGACGCACCTCACCGTGTTCAGCATCGCCTCGACGGACCCCGACCCCTCCGCTCGCCGCCGGCTCTCCGCTGCAGCCCGACGCGGTGCGCTGCGTCGACTCACCGCCGGTCGGTACGTCCTCGCCGAAGCAGCGGAGTCGGCGTCGGACCACGAAGTCCACCGAGCGCGGATCGACGCAGTGCTACCCGGGGTCGCGCCACACGTGATCGTCTCCCACGAATCCGCCGTCGTCCTGCACGGACTGCCGTGGGTGGGATCGCTGCCCGAGGTGGTGGTGGTCTCCGACCCGCACCTCGGGACCGGGCACCGGAGGGCACACGTGCAGAAGGTCGGGGCTGCCGGACGACGCTTGGACCCCGTGGTGATCGCCGGTCATGCCGTGACCTCACTCGCCGTCACCGCAGTGGACATCGCGCTCCGGGCGCCGTTCCGGACAGCCGTCGTCGTGCTCGACGCGGTGCTGGCTCGTGGGATCGAGCGGGACGTCCTGATCGCGGAACTCCGCGCACGGACACCTCGCCCCCGCGCTGTCACACGCGCTCGCCTCGCCATCGAGTTCGCCGACGCCGCGAGCGGTTCGCCGGGGGAGTCCGTGGCCCGCGTCCGGATGGCGCAGGACGGGTTCTCACAGCCGGTGCTCCAGCAGGAGTTCCACGACGAGGGCGGGTTCGTCGCCCGCGTCGACTTCTGGTTCCCGGAGGTCGGAGTCGTGGTCGAGTTCGACGGGCTGGCGAAGTACCGCGACCGGGCGTTGCGCGGCGGGCGTTCGCCGGAACAGGTCGTCGTCGACGAGAAGCTCCGGGAGGACCGGCTGCGAGCGGTCCCCGGCGTCAGGACCGTCGTCCGCCTGACCTGGCGCGACGTCGACGACGGCGGATCCGCCCCTCAGCGCCTCGACGCAGCGGGGGTCCCTCGAGTCGACCGAACGTAGGACACCGGTGTCTTGCAATCGAGCCGCGGATGAACGCGGCGCGGATGCAGAACACCGGTGTCGTGCGGATCCCGCCGGGCGGCCGCGGCGCCGCCGGACAGCGCCGCCGCGCCGCCGCCGGCAGCGCCGGCGCCGGGCTACGCGAGCTCGAGCAGGACGTGGCCGGACGAGATCGTCTGGCCGACGGGGGCGTCGAGCGACGTGACGACGCCGTCCTTGTGGGCCTGCACGGGCTGTTCCATCTTCATGGCCTCGAGCACGACGAGCAGGTCGCCCTTCACCACGGTGTCACCCTCGGCGACCGCGAGCTTCACCACGGTGGCCTGCATCGGCGAGGTGACGGACGAGCCCGACGCGGCGCGCCCGCCCTTCACCGCCGAGGAGCGACGACGAGGGGGAGCGGACGGACCTGCCGGACGACGACCAGCCGCGGCGGTGCCACCGACGATCGCGGGCATGGTGACCTCGATGCGCTTGCCCTGGACCTCGACCACGACGGTGTCACGGTCGCCGGGCGTCGGCAGCTCCTCGGGGGAGCCGCTCCACGGCGGGATGTCGTTGACGAAGTCGGTCTCGATCCACTGCGTGTAGATGCTGAACGGTTCGTCGTCGGCCGTCGCGAACGCGGGGTCCGACACGACCGCACGGTGGAAGGGCAGCACGGTCGGCAGCCCGGCGACCTCGAACTCGGCGAGTGCCCGACGTGCACGCTCCAGGGCCTCGGCCCGGGTGGCGCCGGTGACGATGAGCTTCGCGAGCATCGAGTCGAACGAGCCGGACACGACGTCGCCGGACACGACGCCAGAGTCGACGCGGACACCGGGGCCGGACGGCGCGTTGAACACGTGCACGGGACCGGGCGCCGGGAAGAAGTTGCGGCCCGGGTCCTCGCCGTTGATGCGGAACTCGAACGAGTGGCCACGGGGCGTCGGGTCGGCGTAGTCGAGCACGCCGCCCTCGGCGATGCGGAACTGCTCGCGCACCAGGTCGATGCCGGTGACCTCTTCGGACACGCAGTGCTCGACCTGCAGGCGGGTGTTGACCTCGAGGAACGACACCGTGCCGTCGGCCCCGATGAGGAACTCGCAGGTGCCGGCGCCGACGTAGCCGACCTCGCGGAGGATCGCCTTGGACGACTCGTAGAGCAGGGTCTGCTGCGCGTCGGTCAGGTACGGCGCGGGCGCTTCCTCGACGAGCTTCTGGTGCCGACGCTGCAGCGAGCAGTCGCGGGTCGACACGACGACGACGTTGCCGTGCGCGTCGGCCAGGCACTGGGTCTCGACGTGTCGCGGCTTGTCGAGGTACTTCTCGACGAAGCACTCGCCGCGCCCGAAGGCCGCGATGGCCTCGCGCGTGGCCGACTCGAACAGCTCCTCGATCTGGGAACGTTCGCGCACGACCTTGAGCCCACGACCGCCACCACCGAAGGCGGCCTTGATCGCGACGGGCAGCCCGACCTCGTCGGCGAACGCGACGACCTCGGAGACGTCCTGCACGGGCTCGATGGTCCCGGGGGCGAGCGGCGCGCCGACCTTCTCGGCCACGTGGCGCGCGGAGACCTTGTCGCCGAGGCGCTCGATGGACTCGGGGGACGGGCCGATCCAGACCAGCCCGGCGTCGAGGACGGCGCGGGCGAAGTCGGCGTTCTCGGCGAGGAAGCCGTAGCCCGGGTGCACGGCGTCGGCGCCGGACCGTCGGGCGACGGACATGATCTTGTCGATGACCAGGTACGTGTCGGCACTCGTGGTGCCGTTCAGCGCGTAGGCCTCGTCGGCGAGGCGGGCGTGGAGCGCGTCACGGTCCTGGTCGGCGTAGACGGCGACCGAGGCCGTGCCAGCATCGCGGGCCGCACGGATGATGCGGACGGCGATCTCGCCGCGGTTCGCGATGAGGACCTTGCTGATACGGGGCATGACACATCAGCGTATTCGCGGAGGCGCAGACGGAATTGAGCGGCATCCACAACAAAGCACCGGAAAAGCAGGTGGATGTCTACAGTGCCCAGAAGTCGTGCCAGGAGACCCCGAACCCCCGCAGCAGCATCGACCGGAGGACCGGGAGCGACAGCCCGACCACGGCCGAGGGCGCGCCGTCGATGCGCGTGATGTACGCCGCCGCCCGCCCGTCGATGGTGAACGCCCCGGCGACCTCGAGCGGCTCGCCCGTCGCCACGTACGCGTCGATCTCCTCCGGGGACACGTCGTCGGCGAAGGTCAGCACCGCGCTGTCCACGGCGACGACGTGGTCGCCGTCCACGACGAGGGCCGAGCCGCCAGGGGCGACGGGTCCCAGGGACGGGACGGTCGCCGGGGACGCCAGCGCGGCCGTGGAGCCGGCCACGTCACGGACTGGAGGCTCGGTGCCGGGCTGCCCCGGTCCTCTCCCCACCGGCACGGCCGGCCCGCCGCTGGCGCGTCGGTCCGGAACCGGCGGCGTGGGCCCAGTCCGTCCGGTGGTCGCGTCGCGGCGCCGGTCGACGACGCAGTGGCCGCTCCACAGCGTGCCGCCACCGGTGGCGAGCATCTGCCGCCAGCGCTCCCGGGCCACCTCCGGGTCGTGTGGCTTGCCGTACAGGCGCCCGTCGACCTCGAACGCGGAGTCGCCACCGAAGACGAAGCCATCCACCGGCGACCCGGCGGCGGACGCGTCGGCGACCGCGTCAGCCTTGGCGACGGCGAGGAGCGCGACGAGCTCCGGACCGGTGAGGTCACGGCCGAGCGCGTCGCGGGCAGCAGCGGCCGCGGCGTCCTCGTCGACCCCGGGCGCGACGAGCACCGGCTCGATCCCGGACTGGGCGAGGAGTGCTCGGCGGGCGGGGGAGGTACTCGCGAGGTACAGACGCATGGGAACATCGAACCATGGGTGAATCCGTCGGAACGCTGCTCGAACTCGACGTCACCGGGATCGCCCACGGCGGCATCTCGGTGGCACGGCACGAGGGGCGCGTGGTGTTCGTCTCGGACGCGATCCCGGGGGAGTCCGTCGTCGCCCGGGTGACCGAGGACCGGAAGAAGTCGTTCTGGCGCGCAGACACCGTCAGCGTGACGACGGCGAGCGAGCACCGGGTGGACCACGTCTGGCCGGAGGCCGCGCTCGACCGCGACCCCGCCGAGCGACCCGGTGGCGCCGAGTTCGGCCACATCGCCCTCGCCCACCAGCGCACCCTGAAGCACGACGTGCTCCTCGACTCCTTCTCGCGCTTCGCCCACGTCGACCTGACGGAGGTGCTCGGCCGGGACGTCGTCGTCGAGGCCGCACCCGGCGACGACGCGGCGAACGGCCTCGGCTGGCGCACCCGTGTGCGGCTGCACGTCGACGAGGAGGGCACCGCCGGTCCCTTCGCCGCTCGCTCGCACACGGTCGTGCCGGTGACGGGCCTGCCGCTCGCGACGGCCACCGTGCAGGAGAGCGCCCCGCTCGCCCGCGGGGCCATGCCGGGCGCGTCGGTCCTCGACGTCCTCGCACCGAGCGGCTCCGAGGGAGCACGCCTGATCGTCGACGAGCAGGCCCCGACCGCGGTCACCGAGGTCGTCGGGAACCGCACCTTCACCGTCGACGACACCGGCTTCTGGCAGGTCCACCGCGCCGCGGCGTCCGTCCTGACCGAGGCCGTGCAGGACCTCGTCGACCGCGACCGCCTGGACGCCGACGGCATCCACCTCGACCTCTACGGCGGTGTCGGGCTGCTCGCCGCGGCCGTCGGTGACCTCGTCGGCCCGAAGGCCCGCCTGACCAGCGTCGAGAGCGCCGGGCGGGCGACCGAGCACGCGCAGGAGAACCTCGCCGAGTGGATCGGCGCCCGCGCCGAGCCCGGACGCGTCGACCGGTGGCTCGCCCGCACGGTGCAGACCGCGTCGCGCAGTGAGCTCGACCGCTACCGGGCCGGCACGGTCGTGCTCGACCCGCCGCGCTCCGGCGCCGGTCGCGAGGTCGCCGTGCAGATCGCCGCACTGCAGCCCGCGCAGGTCGTCTACGTCGCCTGTGACCCTGTCGCCCTGGCCCGCGACGTCGCCACGTTCGCCGACCTCGGGTACCGTCTCGAGGCCCTCCGTGCCTTCGACCTGTTCCCGCACACGCACCACATGGAGGCCGTCGCGCGGCTGGTCCCGGTCGCGTAGCGCACACTGTGTGTGGCGACATCTGAACCTGGGTCCGACCTGGGTATCCTGGTCGTCGTTGGCAACTCGGTTTCAGGGGCCGGGTGTCATCAGATGAGAGGGCATCGTGGCTGCAGACACCATCACCACAGCAGGAACGACCGACGTGAGCACGAGGCCCGTGCGCGTCGCGATCGTGGACGACCACGAGTCCGTGCGGCTCGGGATCCAGGCAGCGTGCCAGAACGAGGGCTTCGAGGTCGTGCTCACCGCGGCCAGCGTGCCGGAGTACATCGCGAACCTCGACGCGCGTGAGGTCGACGTCGTCGTGCTCGACCTGTCGCTCGGCGACGGGTCCACGGTGACCGAGAACGTGAAGGGCGTGCAGGGGACCGGTTCGGCCGTCCTGGTGCACAGCATCGCCGACCGCGTCGCGAACGTCCGGGAAGCACTGGCGGCAGGGGCCGCCGGGGTCATCCCGAAGTCGTCCGCGACGAAGACCGTGATGGCCGCCGTCGCGACCGTCGCCCGCGGGGACGTGCTGAACAACCTCGAGTGGGCGAGCGCCATCGACGCCGACCGTGACTTCGCCAAGGCGCAGCTCGGCCGTCGTGAGCGCGAGATCCTGCACCTCTACGCATCGGGTCTGCCGCTCAAGCTCGCCGCGCAGCAGCTCGGCATCGGCTACTCGACGGCGCGCGAGTACCTCGACCGCATCCGCGTGAAGTACGTCGAGGTCGGCCGTCCGGCCCCGACGAAGGTCGACCTGCTCCGCCGTGCGGTGGAGGACGGCATCCTGCCGGGGCTCGACTCGGGCGTCGACCCGGACGCCGACAACCGCTGACGGCGTCCGCCTCGATGACGAACGAGGTCGCACCGTTCGGTGCCGACCCGGCGCGCAGCGTCCGGGCGACCGTGTCCCAGGCGTCCGTCGAGCGCGCCTTCGCGATCCTGCTCGCCGTGTTCGCGATCGGGTTCGGGCTGGCGAACGCGACGCACGTGGCCGAGCAGCTGCCCTACCTCGACCCGGTGTGGGGCGTCGTGGTGCCGTCGGTGCTCGCGGCGGCGTTCTTCCTGGTCGGCGCCTCCGTCTTCGTGCAGCGCCTGGTCCAGCCGGCGCAGATCGCCACGGCGGTCCTGTTCCTCGGGGCGCTCGTCGCCTGGCCGTTCACGGTCGCAGGGTCGATCCCGCCGGACCAGCCGCCCTGGCCGTGGTGGCTGTGCAACATCGGCACGATCGCCGCCGCCATGGGGTTCGCCACGTGGCGCGCGACGATCTACAACGCGGTCGTGCCCGTGGCGTACGTCATCATCCGGCTGAGCCCAGCCGGCGGAGACGTCGGGGTGACGAAAGCCGTGCTCGAGGGCGTGAACATCGGCATCCTCGGCGGAGCGGCCCTGGTGCTCATCGTGATGCTCCGTCGTGCCGCCGCCTCCGTCGACTCGGCGCAGGCGACCGCGGTCCGGCGCTACTCGCTCGCGATCCGGGAGCACGCCACCGAGGTGGAGCGCGTGCAGGTCGACGCGATCGTGCACGACAGCGTCCTCACCACGCTGCTCTCCGCCGCCCGGGCCGACACCCCGGACGCGACGACGCTCTCCGCCCGGATGGCCCGCAACGCGCTCGACCACCTCGCCGCCGCGGCCGCCGACGGCCCGGGCGAGGTCCCCCCGGTGCTCCTGCCCGAGCTCCGCGAGCGGATCGCCGACGCCGTGGGGTCCCTGGCTGCCCCGGTCCGGGTGGACGGCGGTCCTCTCGGGCAGACGACCCTGCCGGCGGCGGCGGCCGACGCGATCGCCTCGGCCGCGCTGCAGGCAGCCGTGAACAGCGTCCAGCACGCCGGTGACGGGGTCGCGCGCTGGATCACCGTCGACGAGGTGGCGGGCGCCGTCGTCCGGGTCGAGGTCGCCGACGACGGCTCCGGCTTCGACGTCGAGGCGATCCCCGCCGAGCGTCTCGGCGTCCGCCGGTCGATCATCGAGCGCGTGGCGTCGGCCGGTGGCCTCGCCGAGATCCGGACCGCCCCGGGGAGTGGGACACGCATCGTCCTCACCTGGCCAGCACCCGCGGCGGTGAGCGCGTGAAGGTCTCGGTCCCCGCGGGCGTCGCGACGGGGCTCGCCGCGCTGTTCTCGCTCTACCACCTGCTCCTCGCGACCACGACGCTGTTCTGGGTCGGGAACATCGGCCCCGTCGTCGCGTGCATGGTGCTCTACGCCGCGGCGACCGGTACGGCCCTGTTCATCCGTGGGTCCGCACTGCCGGTCTGGGCCGCGTGCTTCTCGCTGGCGACCGCGATCATGATGCCGCTCGTCGCGGCTCCGGTGTCACCCGCGGATGCCGGGACGGGGCAGGCGAACGGCACGTGGTGGGTCGCCGCCGTCGGCACGCTCATGGTCATCCTCGTCGTCCGGCAGCGCGCGCCCTTCGCCTGGGTCGGTGTCCTGGTCCTCGCGGTGACCACGCTGTCCTGGGCGGGGATCGGGGCGCTCGGGGACCTCGGGGTGCTCGGCAGCGTCTCGTGGGTCGTCATCGCCACGGCGTTCACCGCCGCGATGAACCGGGCCACCCGCATCCAGCGCGACTTCATCCGCGCCGAGCAGGAGACCGTCGACTGGCAGGCCGCGCAGGACGCCCACGTCTTCGAGCGGCAGTTCCGCCTGAGCCAGACCACACGGATGGCGCGGCCGATGCTGCAGCGGATCATCGACTCCTGCGGCGGACTGACCGACGACGAGCGCACCGAGTGCCTGCACCTCGAGCAGGCCATCCGCGACGAGATCCGCGGCCGCTCGTTGCTCTCCGACGACGTCCGGGACGAGGTCATGCGGCTGCGCCGTCGAGGTGCCGTCGTGCAGCTCCACGACGACGGCGGGCTCGACGAGCTCGAGGTCGACGACCTCCGCCGCATCCACAGCGAGCTCGCCGACGCGCTGCGACAGGCGCACGACGCCGACAACGTCATCGTGCGCACCGTGCCCGAGGGCGCCGACGCCGCGGTCACGGTCGTCGGGCTGCGGCTCGACCTCGCCGCGAGCGAGTCCGCGGCCCTCGGCGCCGGGCTCGACGACGAGGACGACGACGACGACTCCGCCGTCGCCGTGTGGCTCGAGATCCCCCGGCACGAGACCGTCTGACGCGCGGTCGCGACGACAGGGCCGTCCTGCGACAGGGTCGTCGTCGGACGACAGGGTCGTCGTCGGACGACAGCGTCGTCGTCGGACGACAGCGACGATGTCGCGACGGCCGGGAGGCTCGGGTCGACTCCGCCTCGTCGGGCACCCTGACCGGTGCGCCGCCGAGGCAGGACGACAGGGTCGAGGTCGTACGACAGCGACGGTGTCGTTCCGAGTCGGGGGGGGGCACCGGCCCACGCGCCGAACGAGCCCGGAAACGGGGAACGGGCCGGTCGAGGTACTCAACCGGCCCGTTCACGACCCGAGGCAGAGCGGCAACCCGAATGTCGCCCTGGCTCGCAACGACCAGTGACGTCGTACCCTAGTCGGCCACTGATCGACGATGTTCTTCTGGGAAGGACACCGAACACTGATTACTATGCCCGCTGCCACGCCTCGTGTCAGTCGTCATTATGGGGGACAATTCCTGCGCGTTCTGTCCCCATCGGCGTTTCATGCCCCCCAGTCGAGGGGTGCTGGTCCGCGGAAGTGCACGCTGCAACGCGGATACCGGCGGGTACCCCAGGGGTACAACCAGGGCGGTTGCCGTCCCCCGAGGGCGCACGGGGGTCAGCGGAGGGACCGCGACCAGGCTCCCGGGCCGTGCGGCAGCGGTCCGCGGAGTCCGCGCGCGGCCGACTCCCACCCGACGCGCGGGGAGACCTCGACGCGAGCAGGGCCCGCCGCAGCAGCCTGGTCGGCCTGGTGCTGGAGCACGGCGACGACGGCGGCGAGCTCCTCCGGCGACGGGTCCCCGGCGACGACACGGACGTCCGCGACGGCACCGACGTCTCGGGCCGCCGCCCCGGGCTGAGACCCCGTCACAGGGGGATGTTCCCGTGCTTCTT
Source organism: Curtobacterium sp. SL109 (assembly GCF_026672405.1). Classification (NCBI taxonomy): domain Bacteria; kingdom Bacillati; phylum Actinomycetota; class Actinomycetes; order Micrococcales; family Microbacteriaceae; genus Curtobacterium; species Curtobacterium sp. SL109. Next base: position 3,075,036 of record NZ_JAPPRB010000002.1, on the reverse strand, counting down.
GGGCGGCAGCGTCGCGCGCTTGCCCCGGAGCGCCCGGAGCGCCTTGATCACGGAGACGCGGGTGGCGTGCGGCTGGATGATGCCGTCGAGCTCGCCACGCTCGGCCGCCAGGTACGGCGAGGCCACGTTGTACGTGTACTCGTTCGCCAGGCGGGAGCGCACGGCGGCGACGTCCTCGCCGGCGTCCTCGGCGCGCTTGATCTCCGACCGGTACAGGATGTTCACCGCACCCTGACCGCCCATCACGGCGATCTCGGCGGTCGGCCACGCCAGGTTGATGTCGGCGCCGAGCTGCTTCGAACCCATCACGATGTACGCCCCGCCGTAGGCCTTGCGCGTGATGACCGTGACGAGGGGGACGGTGGCCTCGGCGTAGGCGTACAGGAGCTTGGCGCCGCGGCGGATGACCCCGGTCCACTCCTGGTCGGTGCCGGGCAGGTACCCGGGCACGTCGACGAGGGTCAGGATCGGGATCCCGAACGCGTCGCAGAACCGGACGAAGCGCGCGGCCTTCTCGCCGGCGTCGATGTTCAGCGTGCCGGCCATCGCCTGCGGCTGGTTCGCGATGATGCCGACCGTGCGGCCCTCGACCCGACCGAACCCGATGAGGATGTTCGGTGCGAACAGCGGCTGGACCTCGAGGAAGTCCCCGTCGTCGACGACGTGCTCGATGATCTGCGTGACGTCGTACGGCTGGTTCGTGGAGTCCGGGATCACGACGTCGAGCTCGCGGTCGGCGTCGGTGGTCTCGAGCTCGGGGGCGACGTCGTACGCAGGGGGGTCGGAGAGGTTGTTGTCCGGCAGGAACCCGATGAGCGACCTGGCGTAGTCGAGCGCGTCGGACTCGTCGTCGGCCAGGTAGTGCGCGACGCCGGAGACCGCGTTGTGCGTCTGGGCACCGCCGAGCTCCTCGAAGCCGACGTCCTCGCCCGTGACGGTCTTGATGACGTCGGGGCCGGTGACGAACATGTGGCTGGTCTTGTCGACCATGATCACGAAGTCGGTGAGGGCGGGGGAGTACACCGCACCGCCGGCGGCCGGGCCCATCACGATCGAGATCTGTGGGATCACCCCGGAGGCCGCGGTGTTGAGGCGGAAGATCTCGCCGTACTTGCCGAGCGCGACCACTCCCTCCTGGATGCGGGCGCCGCCGGAGTCGAGGATGCCGATGATCGGCACGCCCGTCTTCATGGCGTGCTCCATCACCTTGATGATCTTCTCGCCGGCGACCTCGCCGAGCGAGCCGCCGAAGACGGTGAAGTCCTGCGCGTACACCGCGACCTGGCGGCCGTGGATCGTGCCGAAGCCGGTGACGACCGCGTCGCCGTAGGGCCGCTTGGCCTCCATGCCGAAGGCGTGGGTGCGGTGCCGGACGAACTCGTCGAGCTCGACGAAGGAGTTCTCGTCGAGGAGCTGCTCGATCCGCTCGCGCGCCGTCGTCTTGCCCTTGGCGTGCTGCTTCGCGATGGCGGCTTCGCCCGCTGCGGTCACGGCTTCGTGGTACCGCACGCGGAGGTCGGCGAGCCGGCCGGCCGTCGTGGAGAGATCGGGGGTGTCACCTTGAGTCACCCGCTCACCCTACCGGCGTGCCGAGACCGGGCCGTTGGAGGACCCGCACGGTTCCTGCCCGTACATTTGCACGCATGTCCACACCCGCACTCCCGCGTTCCCGCGCCGCCGTCGCGTCCTCGGGAGCGGTCCTCGACGTCCGGGAGTCCACCGGGTCGACCAACGCCGACCTGCTGCAGGCAGCGTCCGGCCTGCCGGACGGCAGCGTCGTCGCGACGCTCGACCAGACGGCCGGTCGCGGTCGTCTCGACCGCTCCTGGACCGCACCGACCGGGCAGACCCTCGCCGCCAGCGTCCTGGTGCGCGCCGACCTCACCGACCGCGACCGCGGCTGGCTGCCGCTCGTGGCGGGCGCCGCGATGCGCGACGCGGTGCGCGCGGCCCTGGAGCCGGCACCGGACGACCGAGCTGACGGGGCGGACGCGAGTCGGGCCTCCCACCCGGGTGGGACGGAACGGGTGCTCGTGAAGTGGCCCAACGACGTCCTGGTCGACGGCCGCAAGGTCTGCGGGATCCTCTGCCAGGTCGCGGACGACGGCGCGGTCGTCGTCGGAGCCGGCGTGAACCTCACCATCCCCGCCGACGCGCTGCCGACACCGAACGCGACCTCGCTCCTGGCGGCGGGCGCGACCGGCGACGCGGCCGACCTGGCAGACGCGGTCCTGTCCGGCTTCGTCGCGGGCGTCCGGGAGGCCGTGGTCGCCCTGGCGACGGGCGGTGCGGACGCCGACGCGGTCCGGTCCCACGTCCGGGCCGTCTGCGGCACGATCGGTGCGCGGGTCCGGCTGGAACTGCCGGACGGCAGCGTCGTCGAGGCGGACGCCACCGGGATCGACGACGACGGCCGCATCACGATCCGGGATCGAGACGGTGTCAGCAGGGGCGTCGCCGTCGGGGACGTCACCCACCTGCGGTATGCATGACGCCATGACCGCCGAGCCCCCGCCAGAACGCGTCGTCGCGCGGCTGCGGCCGCACGCGCGGAGCCTGGTGCGTCCGGCGGTCTTCGTCGTGCTCGTCGCCGCTGCCGGCGGCTTCGGGTTCGGGGTGTTCCGGGCGCAGTACGCGTGGGTGAACGCCGTGATCGCGGTCCTCGTCCTGGCGCTCGTGCTGGTCGGCGGCATCGTGCCGCTCGTCCGCTGGATGACCCGTCGCTACGTCGTCACCACCCGGCGGCTGGTCGTCGTGCACGGTCTCGGCACCAGGACCCGGCGGGAGCTGCTGCACTCGCGCGGGTACGACGTGACCGTGCGGCGCCGCGGACTGCAGGGGCTGTTCCGCTCCGGGGACGTGCTCGTCTTCCCCGGGGACGACCCGGCCGTGGTGCTCGCCGACGTGCCCCACGCGGACCTGGTCGTCGCCGTCCTGCACGACATGGTGGAGGCCCACGAGGCCAGGCGGCGCCACCGCGAGCCGGACTGGGACGAGATCGTCGGCGGACCCGACCGGCCGTCGTGGGGCGACGTGCACCGCCGGTAGTTCCGGTACCGTCTTCCCGTGCGTATCTCTGTCATCGGCTGCGGGTACCTCGGTGCCGTGCACGCCGCCTCCATGGCCAAACTCGGACACGAGGTCGTCGCGGTCGACGTCGACCCGGTGAAGATCGAGCGGCTCGCCGCCGGCGACGCCCCGTTCTTCGAACCGGGACTCCCCGAGATCCTCTCCGAGGCGATCGAGTCCGGACGCATCCGCTTCACCACGGACATGTCCGAGGTCGCCGGATCCCGCGTGCACTTCGTCGCCGTCGGCACCCCGCAGGGCCCGACCGGTGCCGCGGACCTGACGTACGTCGACGCCGCCGTGGCCGCGCTGACGCAGTACGTGGCCGCCGACGAGTTCGTCGTCGGCAAGTCCACCGTCCCCGTCGGCACCGCCGCCCGCCTGGCGACGTCCCTGTCCGCGGCCGTGCCCGGCGCGACGCTCGTGTGGAACCCCGAGTTCCTCCGCGAGGGCTTCGCGGTGCAGGACACCATCTCCCCGGACCGCCTGGTCTACGGCGTGCCGTCCGGCGCCGCGGGCGAGTCCGCCGTCGCCGCCCTCGACGAGGTCTACGCCACGACCCTGGCCGAGGGCACCCCGCGCCTGGTGGTCGACCTGGCCACCGCCGAGCTCGTCAAGGTCAGCGCGAACGCGTTCCTGGCGACGAAGATCTCCTTCATCAACGCGATGGCCGAGATCGCCGAGGTCGTCGGCGCCGACGTCACGGCGCTCGCCGACGCCATCGGGCACGACGCCCGCATCGGCCGGAAGTTCCTCAACGCCGGCCTCGGGTTCGGCGGGGGCTGCCTGCCGAAGGACATCCGCGCGTTCCAGGCCCGGGCGACCGAGCTCGGCGTGGGGGAGTCGCTGGCGTTCCTGGCCGACGTCGACGCCATCAACCTGCGGCGTCGCGCGCACGTCGTCACCCTCGCCGAGGACCTGCTCGGCGGTGACGTCACGGGCAAGCACGTGGCCGTCCTCGGGCTCGCGTTCAAGCCGAACTCGGACGACGTCCGCGACTCCCCGGCGCTCGACATCACCGCACGGCTGCACGAGCTCGGCGCCGTCGTCTCGGCGTACGACCCCGAGGCCAACGGCACCGCCGCCCGCATCCACCCCGAGGTCCACTACGTCGACAGCGCGGACGAGGCACTCCGCGGCGCCGACCTGGTGCTCGTGCTGACCGAGTGGAACGAGTTCCGCCAGCTCGACCCCGCCGTGGTCGCCGGTCTCGTCGAGCGCCCGGTCGTGGTGGACGGCCGGAACTGCCTGGACCGCGACGCCTGGACCGCCGCGGGCTTCACGGTGCGCGGGATGGGCCGCTAACACCCGGACGATCCGACCCGCGGGTCGTCGGCGGCAGCCCGCCGTCGGGCCGCGGGTCGTCCGACGTCCTCACCCGCGCGCGGGTCCGCCGGCGTCGTGCCCGGTGGACGTCGGGCCCGGTGGGCGTGGGGCTCAGCGGTCGAGGTCGACGACCTGCACCCGGCACGGCTCGACGTCAGCACCCTTGACGTCCTGGCACGTGGTGTCCACGACGACCTCGTCGACCACCGTGCCGGCACCGGTGAGGTCCTTCGGCTGGGCGTCCTCCGGCGTGAACTGCAGCCAGTACTGGACGTCCGCCCGGTGCAGCAGCCGGACGAACGACGGGTCCTGGATGTCGTACCGCTGCGAGTCCGTGCCGGAGACGTGCGCGTCGAGCCGGAACGCGAGCTGTGCCATCGCCCGTGCGTTCGAGCCCGCGATGCGGCTGTCCCGCGGGATCGTGTGGTGTGCGCGGAGCGCCTCGACGAGCGGCTCCTTCTGCGTGACCGTGGGGCCGGCGACCTGCAGGGGCGGCGCGCCGATGGAGCCACCGAGGACCGACGAGAACGGTGCGGCCAGGCCGAGGGCGTTCTGCGTGACGGACGCCGTGACCACGAGCAGGCAGGCCACGACGGCCAGGACCCTGCGCACGGTGCGCCCGCGTCCGATCCGGTGCCAGGCGTCCGGCAGCAGCGCCGCGACCATGATCACCGTGCCGGAGGCCAGCGGCAGGTAGTAGCGGGCGTTCCCGCCGAAGGACTCGACCGTGGCGATGCCGGCGTAGCCGAGCCAGTACACGCCGGTGGCCACGGCTGCGACCGTCGCGAATGCGTGCCGGCGGGTGTCCACCAGGCGGAACAGGAGCGCCGCGGCGAACAGCACGCCGATCCACGTCGCGAACGGTGCGAAGGAGCTGATCCGGAGCTGGTAGTAGGGCAGCGCGTCCAGCCGCTGGGAGACGTAGTAGGTGAGCTTGCCGGCGAGCGTGGTCGTGGTGGACGCGCGGTCCTCGTCGTCACCGGTGTCCGCCCGGGAGGCCGTGGTCGTCCTCGGCGCGGACAGCGCGCGGCCGTCGAACACGCTCGGGGTGCGGTCCTCGGCGGGGGAGAACGCGCTGGCGTCCGGCGGGCGGGGGAGCACGTAGTCGTCGTCCGGGCCGTCGGCCGCGTCGGTGAACTTGCTCTCGGTGTTCACCACGAGCGACGACCCCGCGGTCACCGTGTGGTACTTCACCGACAGCGCCACGACCCACGGTGCCGACACGACGACGACGGCGACCGCCGCGGTGAGGACGAGGACGAGGGAACCGCGGAGCGCCGCCCGGTCGCGGTGGTCGGTGCGCCACCAGCGGAACGCGAACCAGAGCGGCACGACGACGACGAACACCGGGACCAGGAAGAGCTTGGCGAAGTACCCGAGCGCGCAGAGGGCGCCGAGGGCGGCAGCGACGACGATGCGCCGTCGCCGTGAGCCGTGTCGGGCACGGTCCGCGACGAGCATCATCCAGACGAAGCCGACGAACCAGAGCAGGACGAGCAGGTCGGGAGTCTGCCGGGCCACGTTGGCCAGCAGCACGGGCGCGGTCGCCGCCGTCGTGAAGGCCGTCGCCCAGCCGCTCCTGGTCACGCGGAGCACGAGCCAGGCGCTGACGACCAGGATCGCGACGCAGACGACGGCGTTCGTCGCCAGGAAGGCCGACGTCAGTCCGAGGCCGGAGCGGATGAACGGCGCCATCAGCCACGACGTCATGGGGGACCAGTAGGCGTTGACGGCGTCCGTGACGTCGCCCTCGGCGTACTTCCGGGCGATGCCCATGTAGGAGATGCCGTCGATGTTCGTCACCAGGGCGCGACTGCGGTACGCCATCGACACGATCGGCACCGACAGCGCCACCACCAGCAGCAGGTTCAGCACGACGGCACGGAGCGTCGGGCGCGTCGTCGCCCCGCCGGTCCGCGCCGGGTGCGCCGCGGGGGCGGTGTGACTCATCGGTGCCTCTCTCCGCGGCGGCTCGACGTGCCCGTCGCAGTCCGATCACGATACCGTCCGGCCCGCGGCACACGGTCCCGAGCAGCAGGTGTTGGGGATCATGCCCGCGACGGGATATCTTCGTGTCGATGTCCGGAAGCGCGTTCGACACCAAGCCCCCCGGCCGCTCCGTCGCCCACGCATCGTCAGGGGGCCTGCCCGAGCGGCTCCGGCTGCTCACCGTCCCCGGCCGGCTCGGGGTCCTCCTCGCCAGCCCGTGGCTGTTCCGGCTGACGATCGTCCTCTTCGTGGCGCTCGGCGTGGTCTTCGCCCTCGTGCTGCACTACCCGATCGTCGACGGCAACGGCAACGTCCCCTACGTCGGCACGATCGCCCCCGACGAGCACCGGCACATCGCGAACATCCTGTTCTACGCGCACCGGTCGATCTCGGCCGGACCGATCATCGACAGCGTGCCCACGCGCGACCTGGCGATGGGCGAGGTGCTGCGCTTCCCGAGCTACTTCTACTACTACGTCATGTCCTTCCCGGTGAAGGTCATGATCAACGAAGCGCTGCCCTACTCGTGGATCGTCGTCTTCCTGCGGCTCGTCAACCTGGTCTTCGGGGTGCTCGGGCTCATGGTCATGCGCTCGCTCCTCAGGGCGATGGGGTTCTCGGCCTCGATCACCATGCTGTCGGTCGTCGTGCTCGCCTTCACCGGGCGGTACATCTGGCAGTCGGCGGCGGTGAGCTACGACGCCCCCGGCATGACCCTGTTCCTCCTCTGCCTGCTCTTCTCGGCACGGTTCATCCACGCCCCGAGCCCGACGACGCTGGCCAAGGCGGTCGTCGCCGGCGGCTGGGCGATCATCGCGAAGTACACCTTCGTGCCGTTCGTCGTCGTCGCCATCGTGGTCGCCGTCGCCCTCGTGGCGCAGCGCGACGGCCTGCGCGGGGTGGTCGACGTCCGGCACGCGGTCTCGGCGTTCGTCGCCGGCATCCGCCGGCACGTCGTCGGGACGGTCGCCTGGGTCCTGGCGTTCGTCGTCGCAGCGGCGCTCATCGTCGAGCGCTACGGGATCAACCTGGTCCGGTACCGCCAGTTCAACCCCGACTGCGACAAGCTGCACACCCACCAGCAGTGCCTGACGTTCGACATCTACGCCAGGAACTACGCCGCGGAGCGCGTGCACGACCTCGCCGTGCTGAACGGGCAGCAGCAGACGCCGCTCGACGTGCTCGAGTTCATCGGCCGCTGGTGCACGACGTACCTGCAGTCGATCTTCTTCTACCGTGACCGCAACTCGACCTGGGCGATCAACCCCGTCGTGTCCGTGCTCGGGACCGTCGTGTTCGTGGCGGCCTGTGTCGCCGTCGTGCTCGCCGCGCGGTCGCTGCTGCGGACCCGGGCGTTCGTCTGGGGCTTCGCGGTCGCCGGTGTGTACGTCGTCGCCATGTTCGTGTTCAACCTCCAGACGTTCCTGCGGCTCGACAACGACTACGCGTTCTCCGGCCGGTACCTGCTCCCGGTGCTGCCGATCATCTACGCGTTCGCGATCGTCTCGGCGATGGCGTTCTGGCGGTCCCTCCCCGTCGGCTGGCGGCGCGTCGCGGTGCTCCCGGTGCTGCTCGTCGTGCTCGTCGTCCTCGTGACCTACTCCGCGCCCGTCGCCTTCTTCGCCTACGCCCGCGACCCGAGCTGGTACACGGACACGGCGCTGCGGCTGCTGCCGCACTGGCTGACCGGGTGGACGGGAGCGGGCGCATGAGCACCGTGAAGCCCTGGTCCCGCCGTCGCCGGTGGTCGATCGGCATCGTCCTCGTCCTGGTCCTGCTGGTCGCCGTCGGCTACCAGCGCCTCTCCGCGGGGCCGGCCGGCGAGACCGTGGGGTCGTGCACCGTGGTCAACCACCCGTCCGTCGACGACCGCACCCGGTGCGAGGGCGCCGACCTCGCCGGGCAGGACCTCCGTGAGCGGGACCTCCGTCTCGCCGACCTCCGCGGCGTCGACCTCTCCGGCGCCGACCTGCGCGGCGCGATCCTCTACGGCGCCGACCTGGCGGGGGCTGACCTGCACGGGACCGACCTCGGCGAGGCGGACCTGACCGCGGCGAAGCTCACCGGTGCGCAGCTCGGCGACACCCGTTTCACCCGGGCGGTCATCAGCGGCATGGACGTGACGGGCACCCCGCTCGCGACGACGTCCCAGTCGGTGTGGGCGGACGGCGAGACGCCGGTGCTGCTCAAGTGGTCCTCCGGCGAGCAGCCCGGCGTCGTGCAGAACACGTGCGACGACCGCGAGGGGCTGTTCTACCCGGGCAGCACTGCGGTGACGTGCCAGATCACCACCGGGACTGACGTCGGGCAGGCGCTGCAGTACCAGATCCAGATGGAGGTCAAGCAGGCCCCCGTCATCACGGCCCCGGACAGCGTCACCCTGACCGTCGGGCGGACGGCGTCGGTCCAGGTCCACGCCGACAGCCCCTACCCGCAGGTCGAGGCGCACTTCGACGGCGCGCTGCCGAAGGGCCTGCGGTGGGACGCGGCCACGCAGCGGATCGTCGGGAAGCCCACGGCCGCCGCGGTCGGGCAGCGCACCGTCGTCCTGCGTGCGGACAACGGGCGCTCCGTGACGAAGTCGATCCAGATCACCGTGCTCGCCGGCTGACACTGTGCTCGCCGGCTGACACCGTGCTCGCCGGCTGACCGGCGCGACGCCCCCGGGTCGGACCTGCGGTGCGTCGCGCCGTCAGCGCGTCGGGCGCAGGACCTCCGCCGTGCGCGTCGACTCCTGGCCGACCCGGTCAGGGTGGTACACCCACGCCTTGTAGAGCCAGAACCGGAACGCCGTGCCGAGCGCCAGGCCGATGACGTTCCCGGAGACGTTGTCCGCGAGCGCCGAGGTGTACCCGAGCACGTAGTGGGAGACGCCGAGGCAGCCGAGCGAGATCACCATGCCGCCGAGCGAGACGACGACGAACTCGACGCCCTCCTTCGCGGCGACGGACCGACGCTGGTGGCGGAAGGTCCAGTACCGGTTGCCGACCCAGTTCACGAAGATGGCGACCGTGGTGGAGACGACCTTCGCCCAGAACGGCCCCGAGTGGACGTCGTCCGGCGAGAGCACGGTCGCGCGCAGCAGGTTGAACACGCCGAAGTCGACGACGAAGCCGACCGCGCCGACGATGCCGAAGCGGGCGAGCTGGGCGATGAGGCGCCGCACGTGGTCTCCTGGATCCGTAGAGTTGGCGTCGGCCCGTCCCGAGGACGGCGCGGGGTCGATCGACGATCGACAATCCGGAATGGTAGACGACCGGGTCTCACCGCACGGTGGGAACCGCGGAAGGAACACACAGCATGGCGTTGCGCGTCGGAGTGGTCGGCGGAGGGCAGCTCGCCCGCATGATGGTGCCGGCAGCGGTGGAGCTCGGGATCGACATCCGGGTCCTCGCCGAGGGGCCGGACATGTCCGCGGCGATCGCGGCGACGGCCGAGGGCGACTACCACGACGCCGACACCGTGCTCGCCTTCGCACGGGACGTCGACGTCGTCACGTTCGACCACGAGCACGTCCCGCAGGACGTCCTCCGTGCCCTGGTCGCCGCCGGCGTCGCCGTCCGTCCGGGTCCGGACGCGCTCGCCGTCGCCCAGGACAAGATCGTCATGCGCACCCGGCTCACCGAGCTCGGACTGCCCGTGCCGGACTGGGCCGCGGTCCACGACCCCGACGAGCTCCGCGCCTTCCTCGACGCCCACGGGGGGCGGGCCGTCGTGAAGACCGCCCGTGGCGGCTACGACGGCAAGGGCGTCCGCGTCGTGACCGACCCCGCCGACGTCGAGGACTGGTTCATCGCCCTCGCGGAGAGCGGCAGTGCGCAGGCGCTCCTGGCGGAGGAGTTCGTGCCGTTCACCCGCGAGCTCGCCCAGTCCGTCGCCCGCCGCCCGTCGGGTGAGGTCGTGGCGTGGCCGCTCGTCGAGACCGAGCAGCGCGACGGCGTCTGCGCCGAGGTCATCGCCCCCGCGCCCGACAGTGCTGGCCGCCTCGCCGACCTGGCGGAGTCGATCGCGGTGCGCATCGCCGAGGAGCTCGACGTCACTGGTGTGCTCGCGGTCGAGCTGTTCCAGACCGGTGACGAGCGGATCCTCATCAACGAGCTCGCGATGCGGCCGCACAACACCGGCCACTGGTCGATCGACGGCGCGACGACGAGCCAGTTCGAGCAGCACCTCCGCGCGGTCCTCGACCTGCCGCTCGGTGCGACCGGGACGAACGCCCCCGTCGCCGTGATGGTGAACGTCCTCGGTGGCCCGGCCGACGGCGACCTCGCCGCGCGGTACCCGGGCGCCCTCGCGGCCTTCCCCGAGGCCAAGTACCACTTCTACGGCAAGGCCCCGCGCCCCGGCCGCAAGATCGGGCACGTCACCGTGACCGGCGACGACGTCGACGACGTCGTGTACCGGGCGCGGAGCGCAGCGGCGCACTTCGACGACTGACCCGGCCAGCGCGACCGGCCGACGGCGGGGACCGCGCACCGGACGGGAGGCCCGTGGCGGGCCCGCACCGAGCCTCCCGTCCGGTGGGTGGCGACGTCGACGGCGGCTGCCACCCGTCCAGGTGGCACCCGCTCTGGCGGCTGGTCGGCGTGGGCAGGGCGTGGTGCCATGGACGGGTCAGGGGAAGTCCGTCCAGGGGAGCCGTCCATGCCACGCCGTCCGCGCGTCAGCGCCCGCGCCCACTCCGTGGTCTCCGTCGTCGCGACGGTCACCGCGGCCCTCGTCGTCGGAGCCCTCGTCGTGCCCTCCGGGCCCGCCGACGCCGCGACACCGGCTGCGGTGCGTTCCGCGACCGCTGCGGCGCTCTACGGGAACGGGCAGTACACGTCGCCCACCAGCGAGGCCGCCAGGGCCGCCGGTGCGCTCGCGTCCTCGGACCCGGCGGGCGCCCGTGCCGCATCGACCATCGCGCGGTACCCGGTCGCGACCTGGCTCGGTGAGTGGACGACGGGTGCCGCGCTCGACCGGACGCTCGACACCGCGACCGCCGGGGCCGCGGCGAACGGGACCACGGCCGTCTTCGTCACCTACGCCATCCCGCAGCGCGACTGCGGCGGGTACTCGGCCGGTGGGTTCGACGAGACGTCCTACGACGCGTGGATCGACCGGATCGTGACGAAGCTCGCGGGCAAGCGGGCTGCGGTCGTCGTCGAGCCGGACTCGCTCGCCATGCTCAGCAACGACCGCTGCACGCCGACCCTCGACCAGCAGCGGTACCGGATCCTGTCCCGCGAGGTCGCCGCGTTCACCGCTGCCGGGGTCCCCGCGTACCTCGATGCCGGCAACTCGAACTGGGTGCCGCCCACGACGATGGCCGCGCGGCTGCGGAGCGCGGGCGTGCAGGACGCCCGCGGGTTCTTCACCAACGTCGCCAACTACTACCCGGTGGCGCAGGAGCAGGCCTACGCCGAGAAGCTCTCCGCGCTGACCGGGGGCTCGCACTACGTCATCGACACCTCGCGGAACGGGCAGGGCTGGCGTGGCACGTGGTGCAACGCCCCCGGCGCCGGACTCGGCACCAGCCCACGGGTCGTCGCCGACGGCTCCGCCCTCGACGCGCTCCTCTGGGTGAAGACCCCTGGCGCCAGCGACGGCACGTGCAACGGCGGTCCGGCCGCGGGGAAGTGGTACTCCGCCTCCGCCCAGGTGCTGGTCGCCAACGCCGTGCTCGGTGCGCCGCAACCCGTCCGGTCGCCGGTGGGGACCCTCGACGCCGCGTCCGGAGCGGCCGCGTCGGTCCGTGTCAGCGGATGGGCGTTCGACCAGGACGAGGCCGACACGGCGCTCACGGTCCGCGTCACGGTCGACGGCCGGGTCGCAGGGTCGGGCCTGGCGGACCGGGCCCGGCAGGACGTCGGCGACACCTACGGGGTCGGGGCCGCCCACGGCTACGACGTCACGGTCCCCGCGGCAGCAGGCACGCGTACGGTCTGCGTCACCGCCGTCAACGTCTCCCGGGGCGCCGACGAGCGACTGGGATGCGACGACGTCACGGTCCTCGGGCACGACCCGGTCGTCCGGCTGACCCAGGCCGTGGTCGTCCCGGCAGGGATCCGGGCGCAGGGCGTCGCGGTCGACGGGGACGCTCCGGGGACGGCGCTGCCGGTCGCGCTGGTCGTGGACGGCCTAACCGTCCGAACCGCCAGGGCCGACCGGGTCCGCAGCGACCTGGCCGACCTCGGCGTCGGGACGGCGCACGGGTTCGCCGCGGTGGTGCCGGCCGGCGCCGGCAGGCACACGGTCTGCGTCCGGGCGACCAACACCGGGCCGGGACAGGACGTCACGGCGCCGTGCTCGGTCGTCACCGTCGCTGCCAGTGCCCCCTCCGGCGCCCTCGAGACCGTCGTCTCCAGCGCGCACCGCCGGGTGGACGTCGCTGGGCACGCCTTCGACCGCGAGGACACGGGCGCTCCCGTGACGATCGTGGTGACCGTCGCCGGCAAGCAGGTCGGCCGCTTCACCGCGGACCGCGTCCGTGCCGACGTGGACCGGTCGACCGGTGCCGGGGCCGCCCACGGCTTCACCGCGCGGGTGGTCGGGGTGACCGGCACGCGGAGCGTGTGCGTCCGGGCCGTCGGGATCGGTGCCGGTGGCGACCGGTCGCTCGGCTGCCGCACGGTCACGGTGCGCTGACGGCTAGGCTCGTCGGGTGACCGACACCACCGTGCCCGCACCGCTCGTCTCGATCATCATGGGGTCCGACTCGGACTGGCCGACCATGCGGGCCGCGGCCGAGATCCTCGACGAACTCGGCATCCCCTACGAGGCCGACGTCGTCTCGGCGCACCGCACCCCGGACAAGATGGTCCGCTACGGCCGCGGTGCCGCTGCCCGTGGCCTCCGCGTCGTCATCGCCGGCGCAGGGGGTGCCGCTCACCTGCCGGGCATGGTCGCGTCCCTGACCACGCTGCCCGTGATCGGGGTGCCCGTGCAGCTCGCGCGCCTGGACGGCCTGGACTCGCTGCTGTCCATCGTGCAGATGCCCGCCGGCATCCCGGTGGCGACGATGGCGATCAACGGTGCGGCGAACGCCGGCCTGTTCGCCGCGCGGATCATCGGCTCGTCCGAGCCCGCCGTGGCCGAGCGCCTGGCGGAGTACGCCGCGGGCCTCGAGCAGGTCGTCGAGCGGAAGGCCGAGGCGCTGCGCGCGCAGCTCTGACGACGCCGTCGACCGGGGGTCAGGCGGCCGTGGCCGTGCCCGTGACGCCGTCGACCGTGACCGACCGGGTCGCGCCGCCAGCGCTGAGGGTGGCGGTCCACACGGGGGCCGACCCGGACCCGCCGAGCACGAGGGACGTCAGGGTGCTGCCGGACACGGCACCGACCGCGCTGGTCGCGGCAGCGTCGGCCTTGACCTGCAGTGCTCCGGCACGGGCGACGTTCGCGGCCTTCGTGGCGGAGTCGGCGTCCTTCGGGAAGGGGCCGGACGTCACGCGCCCGAGCGTCGCCGACACGACCGACTGCGTCTGGGAGCCGTCGGGGCCGGACACGAGCACGGTCCAGTTGTCACCGGACCCGACGAGGGAGACGACGGTGCCGCCGCCGGCCGCTGCCACGCCCTGCGCGGTCACCGCGGCGAAGTCCACGGAGTCGGGCTGGTCGACGCCGCTGCCGTTGCCCGTGCCGGGACCGGTGCCGTCGTCCGCCGGTCCGGTCTGGTCGTCCGACGGGGTGCTCGCCGAGGGGGACGGCGTGGTCCCGCTCGTCGGGGCGGCCGACGCCACCGGCGTCCGGGTCGGGGTGGCCGTGGCGGTCGCCGAGGCGGACCGGGTGGCCGAGGGGGAGCGGGTCGGGGTCCGGTCGTCGCCGCCGGAGCACGCCGCGAGGGTCGTCGTCAGGCCGAGCCCGAGGACGATCGTGGCGGTGAGGACGGGGAGGGAACGACGTCGCTGCATGTCCCGATGATGGCAGCCGTGCGCACGCGGGAACGGCGGCGACACGGAGCGTCCGGCCATCGATGCCGAGCCGTGATCCGTGGCGCCTGCGAGGTGTGCGGCGCCTGCGGTGCGTGGCTACAGGTCCGCGTGCAGCTGCCAGGTCTCCAGCGCGGAGTCGCGCCAGTCGAACATGCGCGCCGGGTCCGGCCCGGCGACGGCGAGCTGCCCGGCCAGGTGGTGGTCGTTGACGACCTGGTAGACCGCCTGCGCGATGCGCGCCGGGTAGGAGTCACGGGGGTCGCGGTCGACCGTGACGCCGGCGTCCGAGGCGACCTCGCGCACGGCGGGGTCGTCGGAGTGGATCACCGGGGTGCCGAAGCTCATGGCCTCCACCACGGGGAGGCCGAAGCCCTCGGCGAGGCTCGGGAACACGAACACCGTCGCCCGGTCGTAGACGACGGCCAGGTCGGCGTCGTCGACGTGGCCGAGGACCTTGACCCGGTCGGCGGCGAGTCCGGCGCGCTCGGCGGTCTCGATGACGTCGACGTCGCCCCAGCCGTCCGGTCCTGCGATGACCAGCGGGACGTCGCGCGGTGCCTCGGGGTGCGCCATGGCCTCGATGAGGTAGCGCAGGCCCTTCCGGGGTTCGAGGGTGCCGACGGCGAGGACGTAGCGGTCGGGCAGGCCGAGGCGTTCGGCGCGGAGGTCGGCGTCGACGGGGACGCGCAGCTTGGCGCTCGGGGCGCCGCCGATCACCCGGAGCCGGTCGTCGAAGCGGTGCACGTCGTTCAGCGCCGCGGCGACCGCGTGGGTCGGCACCACGACGGCGTCGGCGTGGCGCCAGGCCCGCTTCACCATCGCCTTGTGGAAGTGCACGCCGCGGGAGGTGAGGGTCTCCGGGTGCGTCCACGGCACCGTGTCGTGGACCGTGACGACGGTCTGGTGGCCGACGTCCTGGAAGCGGTTGTGCTTCACCAGCGGTGCCAGCACGCTCGGTGCGTGGACCATGCCGCGGGACGCACCGCGTGCCAGACCGGCCTGCCAGGCGAGGGAGAGCTCCCGTCGGGGCAGGGCGAGGCGCTCGAGGTCGCCCAGCCCGGGCAGCAGGGTCCGCAGCCGCTGGAGCTCCGCGGGAGAGGCGGCCGACACCACCGCTTCGACGTCGCACCCGGCCGGCGCGGTCTCGATGAGCTTCCGGGCGAGTTCCTCCGCGTAGCGTCCGATGCCGCCCGGGACCGGTGCGATCACCTGGTCCACGATCACGCGGAGAGTGGTCATGCGGTGTGGCTCCTCGGGGTTCTCGGACGGGACGGCTGGCGGCCCGGACGGGACACTATCAGGGCGCGCCGGGACTTCCCGGGAGGCTGTCGGCGGGCGTCGTGGCGGCCGCGCGACGCCGGTGTCGCACCGCGAGGGCGGCGCCGAGACCGGCCAGGACGACGTCGCCGAGGGTCATGAACGCCCGGCTGACCACCGCCAGCGCGAGGGCACCAGTGGGGTTCGTCACCGACCCGAGCAGCAGCAGGAGGACGGCTTCGCGCGGCCCGAGCCCCGCGGGTGCGATGACCACCAGGAAGCCGACGAGCCAGGCCACCGCGTACGCACCGGTCGCGACGGGGAAGAGCACGGACGAGTGCGCACCGAAGGCGTGCAGCACGACGGTGGCCTGGGCGCCGTACGCGATCCACATCACGACGGACCAGACGATCGACATCACGGTGCCGCCCCAGGTCAGCGTGATCGTCTGCGGCGGCCGACGGAGCAGCCGCATGGCGAGGGCGATGAGGCGACCGAGCACCGGCGGCGTCAGGGCGACGAGACCCAGCACCACGACGATGCCGAGCCACCAGAACGTCGCGAGGCCGTCCGTCGAGCCGAGCAGCAGCGCGAGGATGCCCACGAGTGCGGCGGTCACCATGCTGACGAGCATCGACGCGAGCGAGGCGACCGCGCTGCCGGTCCTGGCCAGCCCGTGCGCGCGGCCGAGCTCGGCCTGGGCCGCGATCGACCAGACGCCACCGGGGATGTACTTGCCGAGCTGGCCGACGAAGAAGATGGACGACGCCGCAGCGAGCCGGACGTGGAAGCCGGTGGCTGCCATCATGGCGCGCCAGGAGAGCATGTTCGCGACCAGGGCCACGAGGGTGAGCACGATCCCGAGCGTCACGGTCACGGCGTCGAGCCGAGCGAAGTCGGCGACGATCTCGTCCCACTGCCGCGCGACCCCGACGACGAGCAGCACCACCGCGACGATCGCAGCCGCCCACTTCACGACGTTCAGGACGCGGGCGCGGCGGCTCCTGGGCGCGACGACGGGCACCTCGGCGCCGGTGGTCGGGCCGGCGGCGGGGTCATGAGCAGGACGTCCATCGGCCGATGCTGCGTCGGCGGCGGACCCCGTAGGCTGTCGTGCGTCCATCGACCGACAACTCTAAGCGAGAGCGCTGCATGCATCCCGACCCTGTTGCCCGTCCGACACTCCTCGTCGCCGCGTCGACGTTCCCGGCCGAGCCGGGCGACGGCACCCCGGGCTTCGTGCTCGACCTCGCCCTGGCCCTGTCGAGCGACCACCGGGTCGTGGTGGTGGCCCCGATGACGAAGGGTGCGGCGAAGCACCAGCGCATCGGCGACGTCGAGGTCCGTCGGTACTCGTACTTCCCGGCCCGCTGGCGGGACCTGGCCGACGGGGCCATCGTGGACAACCTCCGCGCGGCACCGGTCCGCTGGCTGCAGGTCCCCTTCTTCTTCGGGGCGATGGCCGTCGCGCTCCGCCGCGAGGCCAGGCGCTCCCGAGCCGATGCGGCGCTGCTGCACTGGATCATCCCGCAGGGGGCGGTCGGCAAGCTCGTCCTCGGCGACCTGCCCCGCGTGGTGACGACGCTGGGTGGCGACCTCTACGCGCTGCGGCACCCGGTCCTCCAACGCGTCAAGCGGGCGGTCATCGCGAGCGCGGCCTCCGTGACCTGCATGAGCACCGACATGGCCCTCGAGCTCCGCAAGCTCGGGGCGCGGGACGACCAGGTCCACATCGTGCCGATGGGCGTCGACCTCGAGCCCATCTCCCGAGCGGTGGCCAGCGAGACCCGCACCCCGGGTCGGCTGCTCTTCGTCGGACGGCTCGTCGAGAAGAAGGGCGCGACCGTGCTCCTCGACGCACTCGACCGTGTCGCACACCGCCCGGCCGAGGTCGTCGTCGTCGGCGACGGGCCCCTCCGGCAGGCGCTCGAGGCCCGTGCCGGCAGCGGGGTCGACTTCGTCGGTGCGCAGGGCAAGGCCGCCCTCGCCGCCCACTACGCGAAGGCCGGGATCGCGGTCTACCCGTCCGTCCCCGCGGCGAACGGTGACCGCGACGGGCTGCCCGTCGCGCTCCTCGAGGCCATGTCGGCCGGCTGCGCGGTCGTCGCGTCCGCCGTGCCCGGGATCGTCGACGTGGTCGAGGACGGCGTGAACGGCCTGCTCGTCGCGCCGGGTGACGCGGACGCCCTCGCAGCGGCGGTGGACCGGCTCCTCGCCGACCCGGCGCTCGCGGAGCGCCTCGGCGCGGGTGCCCGCGCGACGGCCGCGGCCTACACGGTCGAGGCCGTGGGGGACCGCTACCGCACGCTCATCGCCGACGCACTCCAGCGCTGAGCTGACGCGCGCTGAGCTGACGCGCTCCGGCGCTGAACCGACGCGCTCCGGCGCCGAGCGGACGCGCTCCGGCGCTGAGCGGACGCGTTCCAGGGCTGAGCACGGGTCGCGCGTCGCGTGCCGGTCAGCGGCCGGCGCGGACCGCGTCGACGGTCCGGCGCACGCCGACGTCGAACGGCACGTGCGTCCGGGCGTCCAGCGCCGTCATGACCCGCGACCGGAAGCGGAGGTCCCGGCCGTGGGAGGTCGCGGCGGGATCGTGGCCCTCGCGCACGTCGAGCGGCTCGTCGAACGCGGCCGACACCGCCTCGACGACCTCGGTGATGGTGCGCCCCTGCTGTGACGCGAAGATCTTCGTCGTGGTCGCTCCCGCTGCACCGTCGGCCACGGCCGTCAGCCCGTCGGCGACCATCGCGGCGGCGTCGTCGATGTAGAGGTAGTCGCGGGTGGTGTCCATCGGCACGTAGATCGACGACGGGCGGCCCTCGATGTGGGCCAGCGCCAGCTGCGACACCAGGCCCTGCGGCTTCCGCAGGTTGGCGCCGGGACCGTAGAGGTTCGAGATCCGCCCGACGAGCAGCGGCGCGCCGGTGGCCTCGGCGAAGTCCCGGAAGCGGGCCTCGGCGGCGAGCCGGCTGCGGCCGTAGGGCGCGAGGGGCAGCGGCTCGGTGTCCTCGTCGAACGGTGCGCCGCTCGCACCGGCGTACACGCCGCCGGCGGACGACGCGAAGAACAGGGACCCGGGGGCGTCCGCGGTCGGTCCGGTCGCGTCGAGCACCCGCCCGAGGATCGTCGCCTCGGCGGCGAAGGCCTGTTCGCCGGTCGCGACGATGCCGCTGCCGGCGCACCAGACGAGTCGCCACGGCGCGCCGTCGGCCTGGAGGCTCGTCACGGCGTCCCGGAGCAGGGTCGCGGCCGCCTCGGTGTCGCTCCAGGGCACGCGGGGGACGACCACGCGGTCACCCGCGTGCTCGAGCGCCGCCACGACGGCACCACCGAGGAACCCGCCGCCCCCGACGACGAGCGCAGTTGCTGCACTCACGCGGTGAGGACCCCCGCCTCGGCAGCGGCGTGCAGGGCGTCGCGCCAGTCGCGCATCGGGGCGAGGCCCGCGCGGGACCAGGCGTCGTGTCCGAGCACGCTGTAGGCGGGGCGCGGTGCCGGTCGGACGAACGCGGAGCTGTCCGTGGGCAGGACGCGTTCGGGGTCGAGCCCGACCTCGGTGAAGATCGCCTTGGTGAAGTCGAGCCACGATCCCTGCCCGGCGTTCGTGCCGTGGTAGATGCCCGCGGGCGCGTCGGCGTCCAGCATCGCGACGATCTGCCGGGCGAGGTCGCCCGTCCACGTCGGCTGCCCGACCTGGTCGGTGACGACGCTGACGGTCTCGTGCGACCCGGCGAGCCGGATCATCGTCTTGGCGAAGTTGGGGCCGCCTGCCCCGTAGAGCCAGGCCGCGCGCACGATCCAGGAGGAGTCCGGTGCGACACGTCGGACGGCGGCTTCGCCTGCGGCCTTCGTGCGGCCGTAGGCACCGATCGGGTCGGTGGGCTCGTCCTCGGCGTACGGGGAGGTGCCGTTGCCGTCGAAGACGTAGTCCGTCGAGACGTGCACGAGCTTCGCCCCGGCGGCGACCGCGGCCGTCGCGAGGACCTCGGGGCCACGGGCGTTCACGGCGTGGGCGTCGTCCTCGTGGGACTCGGCGTCGTCGACCTTGGTGTAGGCGGCGGCGTTGATGACGACGTCGTGCCCAGCGACCGCCGCGGCGACCGCGGACGGGTCGGTGATGTCGAGGTCGGCGCGGGAGAGCGCGGTCACGTCACGTCCGGCGAGGGCCTGCTGGAGGTCCTGTCCGAGCATGCCTGCCGCGCCGGTGACGAGGTAGCGGGTCATGGTCTGGTCCGTCGTCCGGGCTCAGGCCAGGGCCGCGCGCTCCTTGAGCGGCTCCCACCAGGCGCGGTTGTCGCGGTACCACTGGACGACGTCGGCGAGCCCCTGCTCGAAGGGGACCTGGGGCTCGTAGCCGAGCTCGGCCTGGATCTTGCTGATGTCCACCGAGTAGCGGAGGTCGTGACCGAGGCGGTCCGCGACGCGGTCGACGTACGACCAGTCCTTGCCGGTGGCCTCGAGCAGCAGCTCGGTGAGCTCCTTGTTCGTCAGCTCCGTGCCGCCGCCGATGTTGTAGATCTCGCCGGCGCGGCCGCGGGTGAGGACCATCGCGATGCCGCGGGTGTGGTCGTCCACGTGCAGCCAGTCGCGGATGTTGTTGCCCTCGCCGTAGAGGGGGACGTGCACGTCGTCGATGAGGTTCGTGACGAAGAGCGGGATGACCTTCTCCGGGAAGTGGTACGGCCCGTAGTTGTTCGAGCAGCGCGTGATCGAGAGGTTCAGCCCGTGCGTGCGGTGGTAACTGCGGGCGAGCAGGTCGCTGCCGGCCTTCGACGCCGAGTAGGGGGAGTTCGGCTCGAGCGGCCGTTCCTCGTCCCACGAGCCCTCGCTGATGGAGCCGTAGACCTCGTCCGTGGAGACGTGCACGAAGCGCTCGGTGCCGTGACGCAGGGCTGCGTCGAGCAGGCGCTGGGTGCCGACGACGTTGGTCTCGACGAAGATGCCGGAGTCGCGGACGGAGCGGTCGACGTGGGACTCGGCGGCGAAGTGCACGATGGCGTCGATGCCGGGCACGACCTCGTCGAGCGCGGCGGCGTCGCGGATGTCGCCCTGGACGAAGCGGTAGCGCGGGGAGTCCGCGACCGGGGCCAGGTTGGCCAGGTTGCCCGAGTAGGTGAGGGCGTCGTAGACGACGACCTCGGCGCCCTCGAGGCCCGGGTAGGCGTCCTGGAGGGTTCGACGGACGAAGTTCGAGCCGATGAAGCCGGCTCCTCCGGTGACGAGGATCTTCACGCTGGTTTCCTTTTCCTGGCCGTTGGCGGACGGCGAGCAGTCTAGCGGGGGAGTCGGTCGGGGTCGTCGAGCGCGCCGGGGAGCGGGGACGGGGTCCTGGCGACGGCGACCACGGCGAACGCCGTGGCGGCCAGCGCGAGCAGCGCGAGGACGCCGGTTGCGAGGGCACCGAGGTGGCCGTCGGACCACACCGCGTACCCGGCGCCCGGCACGAGCCGCACACGGGCCGTCACGAGCCCGGTCGCGGCGAGGGCACCGGCACCGGCGACGACGAGAACCGGCAGCAGTCGCCGAGCCCGTCCGCCGAGTGGCAGACGTCGCCAGGCCAGTGCGCTGAGCACGACGACCGCGACGACGGCGGGGAACAGGTAGCGGCCCTGCGTGCCGACGACAGCGGTCGTCGTGAGGTAGCCGCGGACGCTCGTGAGCGTCTGGGCGACGAGCAGGAGCACGGGGAAGACGGCGAGCAGGACGGCGGCGCGTCGTTCCGCCGACCGCCGGAAGGCCCAGACCACGACGACGCCGACCGTGACGAGCGTCAGCGGCACGACCAGCCACGGTGACAGCGCCGCGAAGGCGTTCACGCCGAAGCTGCCCCAGAACGTGCGGATCACGGTGCCCCAGCTCACGTCCACGAAGGTCAGCAGGTCGGGCCCCTGCCCGCGGGGGAAGGACTGCGGCGGGCGGATGGCCGCGTACCCGTCGGGCTGCAGCGTGCCGTACACGAGCAGGTTCCTGACCCACCACCACCCGCCCACGACGCCGGCGAGGAGCAGCGTGCCGAGCGTCTCGACGAGGCGGCGTCCCCACGCGGGTGCTCCGGGGCCGACGAGCAGGGCGAGCGCCACGACGGGGACGGCGGGCAGCCCGGTGCCCTTCGTGATGACGAGCGCGCCGAGCGCGATGCCGAGCAGCACCAGGGTCCGCCGACGACGGTCCCCGGTCATCGTCCGCACGAGCAGCACGGTGACGACGCCCCCGAGCGTCATCGTCAGGGCGTCGTTCGTCACCGACGCGGCGATCGAGGCCAGCTCCGGGACGGCGAGCACCGCGGCTGCCCCGACCACGGCGGCCCGCGGTGACCGGGTCAGCCGACGGACCGCTGCCCAGGCCAGCACGGGGAGCGGGAGCACCACGAGCGCGTCGAACAGGCGCAGGGCCAGCAGGGCGTGGTCCCAGCGCAGGTGCTCGAAGCCCACCAGCCGGAGGACCACGCCCTGCAGTGCGTCGGCGGTCGGCGGGTGCTGGTTCATCTGTTCCACCCCGCCGACCTCGCTCCCCGGGTGTGCCGTGCGGAGCTCCTGCACCGTGACACGCGACCACGCGCTCACGGTGTCGGTGCCGGCGGCGGCCTGACCGGCGGCGGCCTGCACCGCGTTCAGGAAGCGCTGGTCGCCGGGGCCGACCCAGCGGTCGCCGATCGCGAGGTGCATCGCGGTGTCGAAGTGCGCCTTCTCGTCGGGTGCCTGGAACGGCGGCACCAGCACTGCCCAGAGCCCGAGGACGAAGGCGAACGCGACGACGACCATCCCGAGCGCGAGGCGCTCGGTCCGTCCGACGCGCGGTCGGACCACCGGGGCGTCCGGTCCTCTCGTCATCCGCTCAGTCGCCGTAGCGCGCGAGCTTCTGCAGGTCGAGCTGTTCCTCGGCCAGGGTGCGGTTCATCCGCGTCAGGTCGGCCACCACGCCGATCACCATCGACAGCAACGCGCTGATGACCAGCGTGACGCCGAGGATCAGGGACTGCAGGTGGTTCCCGCCGCTGTCGGTCCACAGCAGCACGAGGTACCGCACGAAGGGGATCAGCCCGGCGACGCCGAAGACCGCGCTGACCGAGGCGAACAGCGCCATCGGCCGGTACATCAGGTACACCCGGGCGATCGCCGACCCGGACTGGAACATGTGCTGCCAGATGTTCTTGAACAACCGGGACTCGCGGGTCTTCGCGTTCGTGGTGATCGGGATGCTCGCGATCGCCAGGCGCTTGTAGCCGGCCTGGACGATGGTCTCCATGCAGTAGCTGAAGCGCGTCACGATGTTGAGACGGATCAGCGAGTACTTCGAGTAGGCGCGGAAGCCACTCGCGGCATCGGGCAGGTCGAGCCCCGCGGCACGGCTGGCCACGAAGGACCCGAAGCGCTGCATGAGCTTCTTGAAGCCCGAGAAGTGCTCGATCGTCCGGGTCTGCCGGTCGCCGATGACGATGTCCGCCGTGCCCTCGATGATCGGCTGCACGAGCTCGGTGATGTGCGCCTGCGGGTACTGGTTGTCGCCGTCGGTGTTCACGACGATGTCGGCGCCGTGGAGCAGCGCGTAGTCCACGCCGTCACGGAACGAGCGCGCCAGGCCCATGTTCGTGGTGTGCCGGACGAAGTGGGTGACCCCGTGGGCCCGTGCGACCTCGACGGTGCGGTCGGTCGAGCCGTCGTCGATGATGAGGATCTCGATCTCGTCGACGCCGGGGATCGACGTCGGGATCGTCTCGAGGACCGACGGGAGCGTCTCCTCTTCGTTGAGGCAGGGGATCTGGACGAACAGTTTCACGAGGCGGTGGGTTCCCTGGTTCGATGCTGTGACGGGGCACACGGACGTCCCAGTCTATGCAGGGTGTTCCTCGTGCCGTGCCACGATGGGTGCATGGCTCCTCTCCGGTCGACCGTCGCCCGTCTGCTCGGCCGGGCCGCACCGCAGCCGCAGCCGCTCGCACCGCAGGCGCCGCCGCTCGTCGGCTTCGTGGTGCACGGTGCCGGCGGCGTGCACCCGGCCTCCGCGCACATCCGTGTCACCGGGCGGATGTCGGCGCTCGCCGCGTCCGGCGCGGCACGCGTCGCGCAGGTCGACCCGGTGCGCTGGGCGGACGGGTCGGACACCGCGCACCTCGACGCGGTCCTGGTGCAGCGTGACGCGTTCCCGCTCGCCGCGCTCGACGCCGCGTTCGCCCGGGCCGCCGCCGAGGGCACCCGGATCGTCGCCGAGGTGGACGACGACTTCTTCACCGCCGAGGCCCGCGAGCGACTGGCCCGCGCCGAGTACGACCCCGACCGCCTGGCCGCCGTCGACCGGCTCGTCCGCGGCGCCGACGCCGTGGTCGTCTCGACCGAGCCCCTCCGTGCCGTCCTCGCCGCCGAGGGCATCGACGCCGTCGTCGTGCCGAACGGCGTCCAGCCCGGGCTGTGGGCGCACGACCCGGTGACCCCGACCACCGACGGTCCCCGTCGGGTCCTCTACATGGGGAGCGCGACGCACGGCGGCGACCTCGACCTGCTCCGCGACGTGTTCGACGGGTTCGTGGACGACGACGGCCGACCCGTCCGGCTCGAGGTCGTCGGGGTGACGCACGACGACGACGCCTGGCACGACCGCCTCGCCCTGCCGGAGGGCACGTCGCACTACCCCGAGTTCGTGGCCTTCCTCCGCGAGCACGCGGACCGCTGGTCGGCCGGCGTCGCACCGCTGACGGACGACCGGTTCAACGACGCCAAGAGCGACCTGAAGTTCCTGGAGTACTCGATGCTCGGGCTGCCCTTCGTCGGGTCCGACCGGCCCTCCTACGCCGGCGTCGACGCACACGGCGGACTCCTCGCCGACGACGGCACGGACTCCTGGCGCGCTGCGCTGCGCACCGCGTTCCGCGACCCCGAGGACCGCGTCCGCCGGGCCCAGGCGTACGTCCGCGCCGAGCGCGTCGTGGCCGAGGGGCGCGACGAGCCGGGCGAACGGGCCTGGCGGTCGGCACTCGGACTGTCCTGACCGACGGCCCGGCACCCCGCACATCAGCGGACCGGTTGCTACGCTGCTCCGGTGCAGATCCGCGAACTCAAGATCCAAGGCGCGTGGGAGTTCACCCCCGTCCAGCACGGCGACGCACGGGGAGCCTTCCTCGAGGCCTACCGTGCCGACGTGCTCGAGGAGACCGTCGGTCACCCGCTCGACCTCCGCCAGGTGAACATGTCGATCTCGGCGCGCGGTGTCGCGCGCGGGATCCACTACGCGCTCGTGGCCCCGAGCCAGGCGAAGTACGTCACCGCCGTGCGCGGCGCGTTCATCGACTACATCATCGACATCCGCGTCGGGTCGCCGACGTTCGGGCAGTGGGACTCGGTGCGCATCGACGACGTCGACCGCCGTGCCGTCTACCTCTCCGAGGGCCTCGGCCACGCGATCGTCGCGCTCGAGGACGCCTCCACGGTGAACTACCTCGTCAGCGCCCACTACGACCCCCAGCGCGAGAAGGGCATCAGCATCCTCGACCCGACCGTCGGTCTGACGCTGCCCGACGGCATCGGCGAGCCCGTGCTGAGCGAGAAGGACACCAGCGCATTGACCCTCGAACAGGCCGCCGAGCTCGGGCTGCTCCCGACGTACGACGAGTGCGTCGCCTACACCGAGTCCCTCCGGACCACGAAGAAGTAGAGGACCATCCCCATGAAGGGCATCATCCTGGCCGGCGGTTCCGGCACCCGCCTCTGGCCGATCACCAAGGGCATCTCGAAGCAGCTCATGCCCATCTACGACAAGCCGATGGTGTACTACCCGCTGTCGACGCTGATGATGGCCGGCATCCGCGAGGTCCTCGTCATCACGACGCCGGAGTACAACGACCAGTTCCGGGCGCTCCTCGGCGACGGCTCGGCCCTCGGCATGACGATCGAGTACGCCGTGCAGCCGAGCCCCGACGGCCTGGCCCAGGCGTTCGTGATCGGTGAGGACTTCATCGGCGACGACAGCGTGGCGCTCGTCCTCGGCGACAACATCTTCCACGGCACGGGCCTCGGCACCAGCCTGCAGAAGAACACCACCGTGCAGGGCGCGACGATCTTCGCCTACCACGTGGCCGACCCCAAGTCGTACGGCGTCGTGGAGTTCGACGACGACTTCACCGCGGTCTCCATCGAGGAGAAGCCGACCCACCCGAAGTCGAACTACGCGGTGCCCGGGCTGTACTTCTACGACAACGACGTCGTGGAGATCGCCAAGACCATCGAGCCGAGTGCCCGCGGTGAGCTCGAGATCTCGACCGTCAACGAGCGCTACCTGGAGGCCGGCACCCTCGGCGTCGAGGTCCTCGACCGCGGCACCGCCTGGCTCGACACCGGCACGTTCGAGTCGATGATGCAGGCGTCCGAGTACGTCAAGGTGATCGAGGACCGCCAGGGCCACAAGATCGGTTGCATCGAGGAGATCGCCTGGCGCAACGGCTGGATCGACGACGCCGCGCTCGCCGACCTCGCCGCCCCGCTCGCCAAGAGCGGCTACGGGGTCTACCTGCAGCACCTGCTCCGCGGCTGACCGTGGCGTTCCGTCGCCTGCTCGGCCGGCCCGGTGTCCCCGCGACCACGACCGGGCCGGACGGGCCAGCCGGGGGCGAGCCGAGCCTCCCGGTCGACACGTCCCTGGTGACGGACGCACCGCAGCCGGGGACGGACGGCTTCGACGTCGTCGTCACGGTGGCCGAGTCGGCGTTCCGCGCCGGTGCACACCTGGGTGCCGTGCGCGCGGCGCGCATCGCCGGGGCACGGACCGTCCTGGTGAGCGCGTACGACGTGCACGCCGGACCGCAGAGCACCTACCCGCCCGTCCTCGCCGGTGACGACCACGACGTCGCCCGCGCCACCGTCGCGGCCACCTGGGGCGGTGCCGTCGCCGCCGCGCGGCCCCTTCTCCGGTCGTCGGTCGTCGTCGTGCAGGACGCCGGCATCGCCCTGCCGGACGGCGCGCTCGCCCGGCTGGTGGCGGCCGTGGGTCCGGTGGGCGGTCCCGACCACGACCGCCGGGAGGCCGTGGTCGCCCTGCCCGTGGTCCGCACCCCGGACGACGTGGTCGCGAGTGCGGGCGCGGTGCTGGTCCGGGGGACCGCGCCGGTCGCGTCGCTCCTCCGGGGACACCCGTCCGAGGACGCCGAGGCCCTCGACGGCGCGCGGGTGTTCGCCGGCGACGAGCCCTGCTTCGCCGTGCGCACCACCGCGCTCGCGGTGCCCGTCGTCACCGTCGACACCCGGACCGCCGTCGCCCGGTTGACCCGTGACTCCGCGGACGCCGCGAGCGGGGACTGCGTCGTGGTGCCCGTCGGACGGGTCTACCGCACGTCCGTCCTCCGGGAGCGCCGCTACGACACCGACGCCGCCGACGCACTGGCCGTCTGGCGGGGGCGGTCCGACGACGCGGTGGACACGGCGTTGGCCCGCCTCGGCCTGGCGCCCGACGAGACGTCGGCGGACGCGGCCGGGGCGCCGGTCGCGCTCCGGGAGCCGGTCGTCCGGGGGACGTGGCTCCGCACGCTCGACCGCGGCGAACGCCTGCGCTGGTCGGTCCGGATCGCCGCGCACCCGGGCCCCCGCGGGGACGACTGGGGCGACACGTTCTTCGCGCGCGACCTCGCCGTCGCGCTCCGCGGGCTCGGGCAGGACGTCGTGGTGGACCACCGCGAGTCCCACGTCCGGCCCTTCTCCGAGCACCTCGACGACGTCGCATTGACCCTCCGCGGCCTCGACGACACCCCCGTGCACCCCACGGCGACGAACGTGCTCTGGGTGATCTCGCACCCCGACCTGGTGACGGCCGCCGAGCTGGCACGCCACGAGCTCCGCTTCGCCGCGGGCCCGGTGTGGGCCGCGCGCGTGACGGCGGGGACCGGGCTCGCCGTCGGGCCGCTCCTGCAGGCCACGGACCCGGCGCGCTTCCATCCGGGGCCCGCCGACCCGGCCTTCCCGGACCTCGACACGGCGTTCGTCGGCAAGACCCGACGGGTGTTCCGTCCCGTCGTGCGGGACGCCGTCGAGGCCGGGGTCGACCTCGCCGTCTGGGGCGAGGGCTGGGAGTCGCTGCTGCCGGACGGCGTGCACCGCGGCGTGTTCGTGCCGAACGAGCAGCTGCCGGCGCTCTACCGGAGCGCCCGGGTCGTCCTCAACGACCACTGGGACGACATGGCGCGGGACGGCTTCGTGTCGAACCGCCTGTTCGACGCCGCGGCCTCCGGAGCGCTCGTCGTCACGGATCCCGTGCCGGGCACCGAGGCGCTGTTCCACGGCGCGGTGCGGCCCTACACCGACGTGGCGGACCTGCGGGAGCTGGTCCAGCTGGGGGAGTCGGCGTCGGACGCTGACCGTGCGGCGCGCGGGGCCAGGATCGGTGCCGAGCACTCCTTCGCGCGGCGGGCCGAGACGCTGCTCGACGCAGTGCGACGGGAGCGCGGCGGGCGGCAGGAGCGCGGGCGGCGCTGACGGCCGCTGGGCGGCCGGCCGCTGGGCGGGTGCTCTGCGGCCGTCAGCGGTGGCGGATGCGGCGGGCGATGGTGCCGGCGCGGTCGGCCAGGCGGACGACACGACGCGCACGCATCCGGTCGATTTCGCCCTGCAGGTCCCGCTGGAACGTGTCCGCCCGCGTGCGCTCGAACTGCACCGCCGAGCGGAGGGTGTCCGCCGTGGCCCGTTCGGCGGCGAGGGCGTCCTCGAGGTCCTCGATGCGCAGGTCCCGCGACACGATCGAGCGGCCGAGGGCCTGCAGCCGTCGGACCTCGGCGGGGGCGACGAGCGGGTCCGGCTCGCCGTCCACCGCCGGGGAGCCGGCGCGACGGAGCCCGTCCGCGATGCCGTCGTCCCGGCGGAACGAGCTGGCCTCGGCCTCGTCGTCCGTCACGAACCGCAGGGAGAAGGCCGCCTGCAGCAGCCCGTCCTGCAGTCGCCGGTAGTCGATCATGCCGTGGTGGCGCGGGCTCGGCGTGAGGTCGGGGTTCGCCTCGTAGGCACGGCCGCTGACCTCGACGCGGTGCTCGTACTGCTTCCAGGAGCGCCACGGCAGGTGCAGGACCTCGAGCGCCAGGTCGTCGGGCACCGGGGCGCCGTTCGCAACGCTCGCGCGGTGGTTGCCCTGCACGACGGTGACCTCGGGGTCCCCGACGTGCACCGTGTTCGGCGTCGGTGGGGCGACGAGGCCGGCGGCACGGAGTTCCTCCGCCGTGCGCTCGTCCCGCCAGTGCAGCCGCTCCACGCCGGCCCCGGACTTCGCCATCCGGCCGGTCAGGTTGACGACCGGGACGAAGAACGCGCCGATGGCCGGGTCGAGCTGCTCGAACACCTGACGGACGGTGCGAGACCGGTCCACGGGGAGGATGAACTCGTCCGCGTCCGCGTTGACGACCCAGTCGGCGTGGTGGACGCTGGCGGCGTCGCGGGCCATGCCGGTGACCACGGTGCCCTGCTGCTTGCGGTGCACCGGGTCGTGGCGCAGGTCGACCACGACGTCGGTGCGCTCGGCGAAGGCCCGCACGAGGTCGGCGGTGCCGTCCGTCGACCCGTTGTCCGTGATGACGAAGACGTCGAACCCCTGTGCGACGTGGTGGTCGAACCACGCGGGCAGGACGTCCGCTTCGTCGCGGACCATCAGGGTGACGGCGAGGATCATGTGCTGCGCTCCGGGTCGGGGAGAGGTGACGGGTTCCTGAGAGAGGCTACCGGGTCAGCGGGTGTGGGTGGCGCGGGCCCGGATCGCCAGTGCCGTCCGCAGGGCGACCCGGAGCGGCCAGAGCCACCACGCCGAGTACTTCTGCGCGAGGAAGCGGTAGGCGCTCTCGTGGTGTGCACGGCGCATGCGCTCGGACGACCCCTGCGTCGCCGTCCCGCCGATGTGCGTCGCGGTCGCCGCGGGCTCGAACACGTTGCGCAGGCCGAGCCGGCCGATCCGCCAGCCGAGGTCGACGTCCTCGAAGTACATGAAGTACCCCTCGTCGAAGCCGCCGAGCCGGTCGAGGACGTCGCGACGGACCAGCACGCAGGCGCCGGAGAGCCACCCGGCGTCACGGCGGGTCGAGTGGTCGCCGTCCTGCCGGTAGCGCCTGGTCCACGGGTTGCCCTGCCAGACGTTGGCGAAGGCCGCGTGTCCGAGGCCGGTCCGGAGGGACGGCAGGAGGCGGGCCGAGGGGTAGACGTCGCCGTTCGGTTCGAGCAGCTTCGGGCCGACGGACCCGATCGTCGGGTCGGCCCTGGCGGTGTCGAGCATCCGGTCGAGGGCCGCCGGCTCGAGCACCACGTCGGGGTTGGACACGAGCACCCAGCCCACGTCGGGGTCGAGGGTGTCGACGGCGCGGTTGACGGCACCGCCGTACCCGAGGTTGGCGCCGACCGCCACGAACCGGGCACCGGCGGCCTCGGTGACCTCGCGGAGGTGCGCCGCACTCGCGGAGTCGTTGTCGGCCACCACCACCTCGACGTCCCGCGTGCTCGCTGCCCGCGTCGACGCGAGGAACGGGCCGAGGACGTCGTCGGAGTTGTACGAGACGGTGACGATGGCGGTGCGGTCGCCGGACGTGCCGGTCATGCGTAGACCTCGACGTGGCGCTCGGCGCAGGCGGCCCAGGTGAAGGAAGCGGCCCGGCGTCCGGCGCGGGCGACACGGTCGGCGCGCACGGCGTCGTCGTCGGCCAGCATCGTGGCCAGTGCCGCACGGATGGGACCGGCGTCCGGCTCCGTGTAGGTCACGGTGTCGCCGCCGACCTCGGGGATCGCCAGACGGCGGGTGGTGAGCACGTCGGCACCGGATGCCATGGCCTCGAGCACGGGCAGCCCGAAGCCCTCGGCGGTGCTCGGGTAGACCACGACGCGGGACCCGCCGAGGAAGGCGCGGAGCTCGTCGAGCGGCAGGTAGCCGAGGTGTCGGAGGGGCTGACCGGGGTGGTCGCCGGCGGCCTCGAGCAGGGTCCGGGCGGCGTCGTCCCACCCGAGCCCACCCGCCACGAGGAGCGGGGGCGTCGACGGGTCGGCCGCGCTCAGCGCCGCGTGGGCCTCGACGAGCGCCGGCACGCGCTTGCGGGGTTCGACGGTGCCGAGGAAGGCGATCCAGTCGTCGCCGTCCGACATCCCGTGCGCGGCACGGAACGCGCGGAGCTCGGCGTCGGTCGGGGGTGGAAGACCCCGCGGTCGACGCCGAGGTGCGCCACGACGGTCGGACGTCGAGGACGACCTGTCAGGCGGTCGAGCTCGGCGACGGTGGCCGCGCTCGGGGCGACGGTCGCGCGGGCTGCACGCCGCGCCATCCGGGTCCAGGTGCGGAAGAAGCGGACCTTCAGCGACGAGTGTGCACCGGGGTCGGAGAAGAAGGTGGCGTCGTGCAGGGTGACGACCGTGCGCGCCGCGTGCAGCAGCGGGAACGTGTAGTGCGGGCTGTGCAGGACGTCCGCCCCGACGCGGCGGAGCAGGCCGGGCAGCCCGAGCTGTTCCCACACCAGGCGGAGCGGCCGTGACGACGTCCAGGCGGGCGCCGGGTGGTACCGGTGCGCCGGCGCGGTGTCGCGGAGCCACGCGAGGTCGCCGGGCTTCACGACCACGTCGACCCGGACGTCGAGCTCCGCCAGCCCGACGAGCAGCCCGGCGATGTAGCGGGCGACACCGCCACGGTTCGGCGGGACGGACGTCGCGTCGACGAGCACGGGGAGTGCCCGCACGTCAGCCCTTGACCTGGCGCTCGGTGCTCCGCGTCCAGGCGATGCCGGACTGCCGGTCCTCGTCGACCACGGTGAAGCGGGCAGCTTCTCGCTCGATGACGATGTGTTCGCCGGTCGCCTTCGCCAGGAACACGTGCACGAAGTACGCGCCGCCGCCCAGCCGGACGTCCGTCAGCCGCCACTCGACGGTCGCCGTGCCGTTCAGCGGGTCGTGCTTGGTCTCGAGCTGCCGGCTGTCCACGCCGAACGCGGGGTGGCCGAACTGGTTCTCGATCTTGATGCCAGCGCGCCACTCGGGCAGCGGGGTCGTGTGCGAGAAGGTCGCGCGCACCACGATGTCGTCGCCCGGGCGGTGGTCCTCGCCGGGGGCGCGGCCCGGGATCTCGAGCTCGACGTGCTCGACCTTGCCGGGGTTGGCGTCCTCTTCCGGGTGGGACGCCTCGGCCTCGGCGATGCGACGGCCTTCGAGGATCTCGCGGAAGTTCTTCACCGCGAGGCGGGCGGACCC
The DNA here is from genome assembly GCF_026672405.1 of Curtobacterium sp. SL109. Taxonomy (NCBI): domain Bacteria; kingdom Bacillati; phylum Actinomycetota; class Actinomycetes; order Micrococcales; family Microbacteriaceae; genus Curtobacterium; species Curtobacterium sp. SL109. The sequence goes on along the minus strand of NZ_JAPPRB010000002.1, from coordinate 3,043,307 downwards.
CTGGAACTTGACCTCGCCGTGGTGCAGGACGACGGCGGAGTCGCAGAGCTCCTGCACCTGGCCGAGCGAGTGGCTGACGAGGACGATCGTGCGGCCCTGCGCCTGGAACTCGCGGATCTTGTCGAGGCACTTCTTCTGGAACTGTTCGTCACCGACGGCCAGGACCTCGTCGACGAGCAGGACATCGGGGTCGGTGTTGATGGCGACGGCGAAGGCCAGCCGGACGTACATGCCGGACGAGTAGAACTTCACCTGGGTGTCGATGAAGTCGCCGATGCCGGAGAACTGCAGGATGTCGTCGAAGCGCTCCTCGGTCTCCTCCTGCGTCTGGCCGAGGATCGCGGCGTTCAGGTAGACGTTCTCGCGGCCGGTCAGGTCGGGGTGGAAGCCGGCGCCGAGCTCGATGAGCGCGGCCAGACGACCACGGCGCTCGACGGTCCCGGTGGTCGGTTCGAGGATGCCGCCGATGGTCTTCAGCAGCGTGGACTTGCCCGAGCCGTTCGGTCCGAGCAGCCCGATCGTGGTGCCGGCCGGGATGTCGAGGTTGATGTCCTTGAGCGCCCAGAAGTCCTCGCTGTGCCGGCGTCCGGCGCGACCGAGGGTGACGACACGCTCCTTGAGGGAGTTGTCCTTGCGGATCGTGAAGCGCTTCGAGACGTTCTTCACCGTCACGACGGCGGGGGCGTCGGCGAACGGGGAGCGGGTCTCCTGCGTGAGGCTGTTGTCGATGCTCATCGGGTCAGATCTCCTGGGCGAAGTTGCCCTGCAACTTGGCGAACACGCGCTGGCACACGAGGAGCGCGACCAGGCCGACGACCCCGGCGACGCCCAGACGGAGCAGCAGGTGGGCGGGGTACTCGGCGTCCGGACCGGCGGTCCAGAAGGCGCGGTGGATGCCGAGGACGGCCAGCGTGATGGGGTTGGCGGTGTACAGGTTGAGCAGCCACTCCGGGGCGCGGGACGCGACCATCTGCCAGCTGTAGACGATCGGCGAGCCCCACATGAGCAGGAGCACCAGGACCTCGACGAGGTACTGCATGTCGCGCAGGTACACGTTCGCTGCCGCCAGCAGCAACGCGAACGCGGTCGCCCAGATGAGGATGACGAGCGTCGCGGGGAAGAAGTAGAGCAGGTCGAGCCGGACCCAGGCGAAGCCGCTCTGGAGCACCGCCGCGGCGAGCAGCACGACGAGCTGCACACCGAAGTTGAACAGCGCCGCGCCCACGCTGGCCAGGGGGTAGATCTCCCGCGGGAGGTAGATCTTCTTGATCAGGCCGCCGTTCGACACGATGGACGCCGTGCCCGACGCGACGATCTCGCTGAACAGCCCGTACAGCGTCAGCCCGGAGAACACGTAGATCGCGAACTCGGGGATGTTGCGGGACGCGCCCAGGATCTGGCCGAGGACGAAGTAGTAGATCGCCAGCTGCACGAGCGGACGGATGAGCGTCCAGGCGAACCCGAGCGCACTGTCCTTGTACCGCGACTTCAGGTCGCGGCGGATCAGCAGGTCGAGCAGCTGCCGGTGCGCGAAGACCTCGCGGATCGAACCGATGACCGCGGTGGCGGGACGGCCCGCGGGGACCATCCGTTCCTGCCGGAGGCGGTCGAAGCGCTCGGTGACGATGTTGCTCAAAGGGGATCCTTCAGTTCTGACGCGGGAGACGGGTCACTGTACCTCGGTGACCGGGGGCCACCGTCGGACGTCAGCGCCCGTTCTTGCTCTCGCGCATGATGCGCACGCGGTTCTGCACCTTGTCCCGGAGCCCGCTCATGCCGTTCTCGCGGAGGTACCAGGTGGCCAGACGGACGTCGCGGGACAGCCCGTGCCGGCTGTTCGCGATCTGGTGGAACTGCATCTCCCGCTGCCGGGCCGGGCTGAGTGCCACGCGCGGACGGCCAGCGGCGGCGACGGAACCGGCAGGCACTGCAGCCTCGTGTGCGCGGTCGGCGGCGACGGACGGGTCCTTGCAGAACTCGACGAGCGGGGCCAGGGCGCGTTCCCACGTGAAGTCCTGACGGACCCGGCTGACGGCGTCGCGAGCCGCCTGGGCGGCCTCGGGGTCGTACAGCATCGACTCGAGGGCGGCGGCGAGGGCGTCGACGTCGCGCTCGTGCACCGCGACGCCCATGCCCTCGGCGGCGACGAGGTCACCGAAGCTGTCGCCGTCGGTCGTCACGATGGGCAGGTTCGCCCACATGTAGTCGAGGATGCGCGTGCGGAACGAGAACGTGGTCTCGATGTGCGCGAAGTGCGTGGACACCCCGGCGTCCGCTTCGAGCAGGTAGTTCTGGCGGTCGTCGAGCGCGACCCACTGCTCGTTGAAGAACACGTGCTTGCCGGTCAGGCCGAGCTCCGCGCTGAGGCGACGGGTCTCCGCGACGATCGCCATCTCCGGCACGTCGGGGTTCGGGTGCGCGACCCCGAGGAAGAACAGCCGGATGTCGTCGTGGGTCTCGGCCACCTTGGCGATGGCACGCACGAGCGACGGGGTGTCGAACCAGTTGTAGATGCCGCCGCCCCAGATGACGACCTTGTCGTCCTCGCCGATGCCGGGCGTGACGCCGCGGATCGCCTTGCGGGTGTGCTCCGGCGGCGTGGAGTCCATGCCGAACGGCGCGATGGCGATGAGCTTGTTCAGGTTGTCGTCGGCGAGGTAGTTGTCCGGGTTCACGCGACCGACGGCGGCGAGCTGCCCGAGCCAGAACAGGCGCTGGCGCTCGGAGGCGCAGAGGAAGAAGTCGCCGCGCTCGAGCTGAGCGTTGATCACCTCGGTGGTGGAGGTGACCTGGTTGCGCCAGCCGACGTCGCCGTTGTCGCGGGCCTGCTCGAGCTGCTCGAGGTGCATCGGGTCGTACAGGTCGACGACCATGATCTTGTTCGAGCGCTGCAGCGTCGTGAAGTGGTGGAGTGCGTATCCCTGGAAGAAGATGACGTCGGCCCACTCCTCGTGGTCCTTCATCGCGCGCTCGTGCTGCAGCGGGACGCGGATCACCTCGAAGCGGTCGGACTTGCGGTTCGCCACGTTCCAGGTCACCAGGCGGACGTCGTTGTGCTCGCTGAGCGCCTCGGCGATCTTCCACGCGCGCATGCCGGGCCCGGCCATCTTCTCGCCGAGGGCGTCCCCGGTGATGACGAGCACGCGGTTGCGGTGCATCGGCTGCTCGACGTCGAAGGCCTGCATGATCGCCTGGTAGCCCTCGAGGAAGTAGCCGTCCTCGAAGAGCGGCTTGAAGGCGTCGCCGAACAGGCGGAAGACCTCCTTGTCCGTCTTGACGCGCTGGCCCTGGATGCGGCGGCGGTCCTCGGAGAGCCGGGGGAGGTCGGTGACGAACTGGTCGAGCGCGTACAGGCCCGCGACCGTCTCCTTCGACATCGGCGTCGTCGGGTCGAACTCGTCCGGGGCGCCGGTGAAGCGGCGGATGTCGAACTCGGACGAGTCGCGGCCGCTCTTGGCGACGGCACGGCGTGCGAGCAGGGCCAGCGCCGCGGGGAGGAACACCCCGAGGTTCTCGTCGGAGAGGTTCTTGTAGAGCAGGTGCAGGGCGTTCCGCTCGAGCAGGTACATCTCGCGGTGGTCGCCGAACGACTTCATCGACCCGTGGTGCTTGTGGAACACGACCGAGCGCGGGGCGAACCGCACGCGGTAGCCGAGCAGGTTGAGGCGCCAGCCGAGGTCCACGTCGTCGTAGAACATGAACAGGCCCTCATCGAACCCGCCGACCTCGAGGAAGACGTCGCGCCGGACGAACAGCGCGCTCCCGGTGCCGAACAGCAGGTCGCGCGGCTCGTCGAAGCGGCCGTCGTCGAGCTCGGCGATGTGGTTCTTGTAGCCCATGCCGAACCAGCTGAGGCCCGACTCGACGAAGTCGATCGTCTTGCCCTCCCAGTCGAGGACCTTGCTCGCGACCGCCGCGACGCGGGGGCTCGGGGCGAAGCCCGCGATGCCCTCCCGGACCCAGGCCACGTCCGGCTTGGCGTCGTTGTTGAGGAACGCGACGACGTCCCCGCTGGCCTCGCGCGCGCCGAGGTTGCTGCCGCCGGTGAAGCCGAGGTTCTCGGCGGAGACGATGATCTTCACGTTCGCCTGCTCGCCGAGCGCCGCGCGGAGCCGGGCCTCGCTGTCGTCGCCGGAACCGTTCTCGACGACGACGATCTCCAGGCGGTCCGCCGGCCAGTCGACCTCGCTGAGCCGCGCGATGCACTCGAGCGTGTCGTCGGTCCCGCGGAAGTTGATGACGACGACGGACACGCGAGGCGCGAAGGTAGACACGGACGAAACTCCATACGTCGGCTGGCGAGGATGCCCCGGAAGGCGGCACCACTATACCCAGGGGCCCTGCACGGCCCGGCGTCGCCGAGCCCGGGCAGCCGCGCCGCGTCCGGCGACGTCGTGGCGCCGTCACCCTGGGAGACTGGGCCGGTGGACGCCTCCGTGATCGTCATCGACTGGCACCAGCCCGAGCTCACCCGCCGGGCGGTCGACTCCGTGCTCTCGCAACGGGTCGACGCCGAGACCGAGGTCGTCCTCGTCGTGAACGAGGCCGACGACGCCACCGTCGCCGCCTACCGTGCCGACTACCCGGGCGTCGTCGTGGTGCCGGAGCCGACGAACTCGGGCTTCGCCGGCGGGGTGGCGCGCGGTGTCGCTGCCGCCTCCGGCGCGGTGCTCGTGCTCCTCAACAACGACGCGGTCGCCGACCACGGGTTCCTCGACCGGGGCCTGGCGTGCCTCGCCGCCGGTGGTCCGCGGACGGCAGCCGTCGCGGCCACAGCGGTCCTCGAGGGCGCGTTCGCCGTCGTGCCCGACGGCGCCGGCCGCAGTGACCACGACCTCGTCGCGGCGGACGGCCGGCGGTGGCGACGGGTCGAGACCGGCGGGCAGACCCTCGTGAACGGCACGGGCGTGGTGCTCGACCGCTCCGGCAACGGCCGCGACCGCGACTGGCTCCGTCCGGTCGACGACGCCCCGGAACACGCACCCCTGTTCGGGTTCTCCGGTGGCGCCGCGTTCCTGCGGCGATCGGCTCTCGAGGAGGTCGGCGGCTTCGACGAGTCCCTCTTCATGTACTACGAGGACCTCGACGTCGCGTGGCGGCTCCGCCTCGCCAGGTACACGGTCGGAGCGGCTCCGGACGCGGTCGTGGTGCACCGGCACGCCGCGAGCTCGGGCAGCGACTCGACGCTCGTCCGCACGCAGAGCATGCGCAACCGCCTCGCCGTGACGGTCCGCAACGGCTCGGCGCGGATGACTACGCGGGTCCTGCTCAGGACCCTCGTCCGGCTGGGACGCGACCTCCTCCGGCCGGCAGCGGCACAGCTCCCGCCCACCGCGTGGTGGCGGCTGACCCGGGAGGCCCCTGCCGTCCTCCGTCACGCACGTCGCCTCCGCCGTGCGGACCGGGTGTCACGCGTTGCGCGTCGTCGCGTCGAAGCCGCGCTCGCCACCGCAGACTGAACGAGCGCACAGGATCGCGTCGTGGACGCGAGGAGCGGCGGGCCGCGGCCGCCGCGGGGAGCCGCCCCGCGCCTCCCGTTCGGGGGCACGGCCGAGGGCTGTGTAACCACTGTGACGCGCGTAGTCTGATGCGACACGTGTGTCCCGACCGCGATCAGGGGTCGGTCGGAGGCGCTCAGCCCGAACCGCGTGCCCACCACCCCGTCGCCGCCCCCGGAAAGGCCCCTCGACGTGAAGAAGGTCGTCGCAATCCTCGCCAGTGTGCTCGCCGTCGCGAGCGTGCTGGTCGGGTTCCAGCTCACCGCCCAAGCCGGACAGGAGCCGGCCAGTGCGCTGAGCGGCTCGTCCTTCCAGGCGGGCAACATCATCTCGGACACGAACTTCTACGCCGGGACGTCGATGTCCGTCGACGGCGTGCAGTCGTTCCTCAACACGCAGATCGGGTCGTGCGCGTCGTCGTCCTGCCTGAACGTCGGACGCTTCGGGATGAACTCCCGCTCGGCCGACCCGATGTGCAACGCCCTCACCGGCGGGTCCTCCCTCTCCGCCGCGGTCATCATCACCCGCGTCGCGGCGGCCTGCGGCATCAGCCCGAAGGTCATCCTCGTCACGCTCCAGAAGGAGCAGACGCTGATCAACGGCGCGACCGCGCGGAACCCCTCCGCCGCCCGGCTCGAGCGGGCGATGGGCTACGCCTGCCCCGACAACGTCGGCGGACACTGTGACCCGGCCTACGCCGGCGTCGGCAACCAGATCTACTGGTCCGCCTGGCAGTGGAAGCGCTACGGCAACCCGCCCGGCACCAGCAACTACTTCACCTGGTTCAACCCGGGCAACCGCGCGGTCCAGTACAACGTGCCGGTCAGCTGCGGCACCAAGACGGTCGCCGTGCAGAACCGCGCGACCGCCGCGCTGTACTACTACACGCCGTACACGCCGAACACGGCGGCGCTGAACAACCTGTACGGCACGGGTGACGGCTGCTCGGCCTACGGCAACCGGAACTTCTGGCGCCTCTACACCGACTGGTTCGGCTCGACCACCGGTGTGAGCACCTCCGCCAAGGGCACGCTCGACGGCATCGCGACGAGCTACAACGCGATCACCGTCAACGGCTGGGCCCTCGACACGACCACGAACAAGAGCACCCGCGTCGACGTCTACGTCGGTTCGAAGGGCACCGCGGTGCAGGCGGACCAGAACCGCCCGGACATCGCGGCCGCGTACCCGAAGCTCGGCGCGAAGCACGGCTTCAACCAGCGCATCCCGGCGGCCGCCGGTTCCCAGAAGGTCTGCGCCTACGCGATCTCCATCGACGGCAAGACGAACCAGGAGCTCGGCTGCCAGACGGTCTCGGTGCCGGACGGCTCGCCGTTCGGGTCCCTCGACAGCGCCAGGGCCGTGCCGGGTGGCGTCGCCGTCACCGGGTGGGCGATCGACCCCGAGTCCAGTGGACGCATCGGCGCGCACATCACCGTCGACGGGACGATCGTCAAGAAGATGTGGGCCCAGGCGCCGCGCGCCGACGTCGGGCGGGCCTACCCCTCGGCGGGGCCGGACCACGGGTACACCGCGACCGTCACGGCACCGGGAGGCAGCCACAGGATCTGCGTGCTCGGCATCAACGTCAAGAACGGCGGGAACGCGAACGTCGGGTCCTGCAAGACCGTCGACGTCCCCGGGAGCACCCCGACGGGCGCACTGGACAGCGTCACCGCCACCACGTCGACGATCTCGGTCTCCGGCTGGGCCGTCGACGGGGACTCCGTCGACCCGATCACGGTGACCGTGTCGATCGACGGCAAGGGCCGTACCTTCACGACGAAGTCCGGCCGCGGCGACATCGCGAAGCGCTACCCCGCCTACGGGTCGCTCCGCGGCTTCGAGGGCACCTGGACCGTCGGGAACGGCAAGCACACGGTCTGCGTGACGGCGAACAACGTCGGGGCGGGCGGCAACGCGTCCCTCGGCTGCAAGGCCGTCACCGTGACGAACAAGGCCCCGATCGGCAGCTTCGACGTGGCGAAGGCCGTGTCGGGCGGCGTGCAGGTGTCGGGCTGGGCGATCGACCCGGACACCTCGGCGTCGATCGGTGTCGACGTCTACGTCGACGGCGTCGGCAAGCGGGTCATCGCGAACCGCACGCGCAGCGACGTCGCACGGTCGTACCCCGCGGCGGGGCCGGCGCACGGGTACGACGTCAGGCTCGGGGCACGCGCCGGGTCGCACGAGGTGTGTGTCTACGGCATCGACTCCGTCGGTGGCTCGAACACGGCCTTCGGGTGCCGGACCGTGACGGTGCGCTGAGGCACGGCATCGTCGCGCCACCACGGACGCCCGCCGGTCGCTGACCGGCGGGCGTCCGTCGTCCGCCCCTCCTCGTCGTGGCTCTGGGCCGCCTGTGCGCGGCTCCGCCGTCGTCGCTCCCGGTTGTGAGAGGATCTCCCGGTGCTCGAGACCAGTCCCCCCGATCAGGGCGCGGCCACGGACCTGCGCGCTGCCGACCCCGGGTCCGGCCGCCGTCACCGTCTGATGTCCGTCGTCGTCCCCGTCCTGCTGGGGGCCGTCATCGCCGCCCTCGGGTGGCTCCGCCTGACGCCCGAGGTGCGCAACACCCTCTGGGCCGAGGACGGCAAGGTCTTCCTCGAGGAGCAGTACGACCGCGGTGTGCTCGGGGCGCTGTTCCACGACTACGCCGGGTACCTCCACGTCGTCCCGCGCGCCCTGGTGGCGGTGGCGTCGCACGTCGCGTCCGTCGACCGGTTCGCCGTGACCGTCTCGATCCTCTGCGTGCTCGTCACCGCCGCGGTCGGTGCGGCCGTCTACGTGCTGACCGCGGGCGTCCTGCGCTCCGTCGTCGCCCGGGTGCTGCTCGCCCTGGTCCCGACGCTCCTGCCGCTCGGCCCGATGGAGATCCAGGCGAACGCCGCGAACCTGCACTGGTTCCTGATGTTCCTGATGCCGTTCCTGCTGCTCACCCCGGTGAAGTCGTGGACGAAGGGAATCGTGCTCGGCGTCGTCGCGCTGCTCTGCGGGCTGACCGAGATCCAGGTCGTCGCGTTCTTCCCGCTGTTCTTCGTCGGCATCCGCAACCGGCATCGCTGGCCGGTCATCGCCGGCGCCGTCCTCGGCGGTGCCGCGCAGGTCGTCACCACGCTCATGCACCCGCGCGCACCCGCGACGGTGCCGCACGACTCCGTGGCCGACATGGTGCTCGGGTACATCGTGCAGCCGTTCGGCGGGTCGTGGACGTGGAGCATGCCGACGCTCGGCCGGCTCATCGCCGAGCACGGCGTCGTCGTCGTCGTGGCCCCGTTCGTGGTCGCCGTGCTGCTCGTCGCCGCCGGGTTCTGGCTCGGCATGGGCAAGCAGCGATGGACGCTCGCGTCGATGCTCTGGGGCTCCGCTGCCGTCTGGTTCGGTGCCGTGTGGCTGAACCCGAACGAGATGCTGGCCTTCGCCCACTTCGACCACGCGCAGTGGTTGGGGATCTGGACGTTCCGCTACAGCGCGTCCGGGTCGATGTACGTGATCGCCGGGTTCGTCGTGCTCGTGGACGTGTTCCTCGCCCGGCCGGCCCTGGTCGTCCGCGTCCTCGGCGTGGTCCTCGCGCTCGTCGTCGTCTGGGCCTTCGTCGCGAACTTCGCGATGGACAAGGCCAACCGGCAGAACGGCCCGATCTGGGAGCAGCAGGTCGACTCCTCGCAGACCGACGCCGCGTGCGAGGCTGCGCCGTCCGGCAACGCCACGATCCAGATCGCGCCAGGCCCGCAGTGGGCCGTCACCGTGCCCTGTGCCCTGATCGACGGAGGTGCCGCGCGCTGAGCGCGGTGCCCCGGACACCGAGAGAACCGCCATGAACGACTCCCTGAAGCCCACCGCCCTGGTCATCGTCCCGACGTACAACGAGGCCGAGAACGTCCGCGACATCGCCGAGCGGATCCTCACCGAAGTGCCGTCGGCGCACCTGCTCGTCGTGGACGACGGCAGCCCGGACGGCACGGGCGACCTCGTCGACGAGCTCGCCGAGACCGACGACCGCGTGCACCTGATGCGCCGCTCCGGCAAGCTCGGGCTCGGCACCGCGTACGTCGCCGGCTTCCGGTGGGGGCTGGAGCGCGGGTACGACCTGCTCATCGAGATGGACGCCGACGGCTCACACCCCGCGGAACGGCTGCCCGCGCTGATCGCGGCGGTGGCCGACGCACCCCCGGAAGCGAACGTGATGCTCGCGATCGGGTCGCGGTGGGTCGAGGGCGGCTCGGTCGTGGACTGGCCGAAGCACCGCGAGCTCCTGAGCCGCGGCGGCAACGGGTACGCGCGCGTCATGCTCGGGCTCGACGTGCACGACATCACCGCCGGCTTCCGTGTCTACCGCGCGGACGCGATCGCGCGGATGGAGCTCGACGCCGTCGACTCGAAGGGTTACTGCTTCCAGGTCGACATGACGCTGCGCGTGCACGACCTCGGCGGCACGATCGTCGAGGTGCCGATCCGCTTCCGCGACCGCATCCACGGGGTGTCGAAGATGAGCCAGGCCATCGTCGTCGAGGCCATGGTCAAGACCACCCAGTGGGGGCTCCAGCGCCGGTTCCGCCCGCGGTCGGGCTCGGGGTCGGCGGGCGCGACGCGTCGCTGACTGGTCACGACACCCCGTTCAGGTTCGCCGACCGGTCCACGTCCGTCGTGCTGGCGGCGCACGTCCGACGGATGATGACCGCTCGGCGGTGAGGTGCGGTGAATCGCGACCGCTGACGGACGGGAGGCTCGGTGTCAGCTGGCACCGCGCCTCCCGTCCGTCCGCTTGTCTGTCCGTCCGTCCGCGGTGCGCTCCCACCCATGACGCATGCGATGGCAGGCGGGATCGCGCCGAGGAGGTCGGAACGTCCGACCTCCTACGCGCGGATCGACTCGCTGTGCGTGGGGGGACTCGCGTCGTGCGGCGCTGCTGGTGGCCGCTCGGGCTCCGACCACTGCTGCACCGCGGGCTCGCTGCGCAGGAACACCACGGCGAGCGCCACGAGCAGGGCAGCCCGACCCCAGATGCCGACCGCGAGGGCCTGGTCCGCCCAGGTCAGTGCCGTCTGCCCGATCGCGCCGTAGTACTGCGAGCGGAACCAGCCGACGAACGCGGCGAGGTCCGCGAGCAGGTAGGCCGTGACCCACCACCCGCCCACGCGGAGCACGACGAAGAACGGCACCAGCCACAGCACGTACTGCAGCGAGTCGACCTTGTTGCACACCATGTAGACCGCCAGCAGCGCCGCGGCGGACTGCAGCCAGGGTGTCCTCCCGCGGCGGAGCGCGAGCACGACGGTCACCGCGAGGACGACGAGCACGCCGAGCGCGGTCGCGGCCGTCGAGAGCGCCGTCATCCGGTGCTGGAACGCCGGGTCCCCGCTCGAGGACCACGGCAGCAGGCCCCAGTACCAGACGGACAGCGTCGACGCCCCGGTGGCGCGCTCGGCCTGGAACCGGACCGGCGCGAGCCAGCCGTCGAGGTCCAGGAGCGCGAAGGGCACGTTGGCCAGCAGGGGAACGAGCAGCCCGCCCCCGAGCGCGGCGCTGGCCTGGGCGACGCGACGCCCGAGGGGACGGCCGTCCCGGTCGAGCAGCGCCGCGAGGACGATCGCCGCGACGAACATGATCGGGTACAGCTTGAACGCCGCTCCGGTCCCGAACGCGAGCCCGGCGAGGCCGAAGCGCAGCCACGGGGACGACCGGAAGCGGGGCGTCGTCATCGCGGTGACGCCCAGCACGGTGCAGAGCACGGGGAGCAGGTCCCAGTTGTAGGCCGCGTACAGCGCCAACGGCGGGGTGGCGGCGAACACCCACGCACGGCGTCCGGTCAGCCGCACGAGCAGCAGCGTGACGGCGACGGCGAGCACCCCGGCGACGACGGCGGTGAGGACGAGGAAGCCGCGGGCGGAGTCGACCGGCAGCGCGGTCAGCCAGATCCACAGGCCACCGAGCGTCGGGTACTCGACCGTGCCGCCGGTCAGGGTGAGGGGGTGGCTGGTGAACGTGCCGTTGACGTAGGGCAGCCGGTGCAGTCCGAGGTCGCGCGGGGTCCACAGTGCGGCGACGTCGCTCCAGCACGCGGACCGGCCGATGTGCGCTGCGCGGGTGAGACCGGGTGGCGGCGGGCCCGTGCAGGGCAGCTTCGACAGCAGGCTGATCCCGGTCAGGACCAGGACCAGCACGCACATGGCGAGCTGTTCCAGCCGGCCGGGGTGTCTCACACGCAGCTCGTGTTCCGGTCGAAGCCGTTGGCGACGTACTGCACCATCTCGACGCGGCCACCACCGACGAACGGGGCGGTCGAGCAGGCGGCCTGCGCCCGCGCGAGCGTGGACGGGCCGGTCGCGCGCCAGGTGGGCAGACGCCAGAGCTGGCTGCTCGAGGGCACGGTGCCGAACAGCTGCGTCCACTCGCCGGGCGACGAGTACAGCCCGACGGTCGCGCCCGAGGCACGGAACGCGTCCGTCATCCCCTCGAGCGTTGCCCGGTTGCGGGTGACGTCGGTCTGCCAGGAGCCGTCGGTCTCGGCGTCGAGCCACCAGCGGTACGTCGTGGACGCGGGGACGCCGCGGTCCGCGAGGTCCTGGACCGCGCGGTTCCAGCCGTAGACGTAGGAACAGGCGAGCGACGTCAGACCGCCGGTGCCGCCGCCGCACACGCCGTAGCGAGCCGGGACGACGACCTTCCCGCCGTGCGGGTCGGTGTTGCTCGTCGGCCAGGACGAGCGGGGCAGCGACGGGTCGTCCTTGAAGGCCTGCCCCGGGTTCGCCGTGTTCACGTAGAGCTGGGTGGTGGGCTGCGACGTGCCCCCCGTCGAGCCGGCCGCCCAGCGGAGCTGGTCCGCGAGGCAGGGGTTCGTCGTCGTCGCCAGGCCGTCGTTCACGCCGACGATGCCGAACGCCGCATCCGACGGCCAGGTGGTCGCGGACACCGTGCACTGCGGCCAGGACAGGTCGGCACCGATGCCGGACCCGGACGAACCGTCGAGGAAGTACCCGGACACGTCGAGGTACAGGTGCGCCGTGCCCGACCGCACCTTCGCCTGCACCCGGCGGTCCACCGTCGTGCCGGTCACCTTCGGCATCGTCAGCGCGGCGACCGACTGACCCGCGCGGTAGTTCTGCGTGGCGACCTGGGGATCCTGACCGGCCGGGGTCAACCGCAGGTACCCCGTGGCGGTCGGGTGCGTGACCTGGGCGGTCGCGACGACGGCGGTGGCCGTGCCCGGCACGCCCGCGGTGCCGCTCAGGCGGATGGGGGAGGCGGCGGTGCCGAGGTCGCCCGAGTACGCGCGGACGGTGTCGATCGGCACGAACACCGACCCCGACGTCGCCGAGGAGTAGTAGCCGGTGACGTCCATGTAGACCGTGGCGGTGCCGGCGGAGACCTTCACCTGCGCGGCACCTCCGGAGAGCCCGACGATCACCAGGTTCGACACGGGTGTGTCCGCGCGGTACACCTGCGCGGCGACCTGGGCGTCGTGGCCGGCCGACGTGACGCGGACGTACCCGTCGGCCGTCTGGGACTGCACGCCGACGTTCACGGCGACGGCGGTGGCGTCGCTGGGGACGCCGGCGGCATCGGCGCCGGTCAGCGGCACCTCGGTCGGGTCCGTGCCGACCGTGGCGCCGAAGACCCGGCTGTTCGTCACCGGAGTGTAGGTCGAGCCCCGACCGTCGGCGTAGTAGCCGGAGACGTCGAAGTAGACCTGGGCCGCGCCGGCCGACAGCTTGACCTGCACCCTGCCCCCGGAGAGCTTCACGGTGGTGAGGTTCGAGATGGACCCACCGCGGGTGAACGCCTGCGTCACGACCTGCGGGTCGGACCCGGCCGGCGTCACCCGGACGTACCCGGCGGCGGTCGGGGACTTGACCTCGACGTTGAGGACGACGGCCCTGGCGTTCGACGGCACGCCCGCCTTCCCGCTGATCGGGACGACGGTGGGCTTCGTGCCGACCGACCCGGCGTACACGCGGCTGGTCTCGACGGGGGTGTAGCGCCCGGTCAGCGGGGCCGCGGCCTGAGCTGCACCGGCGGGCGTGACGACCGCGAGTCCCACCACGACGAGCAGGACGCCGAGGACGAGGGCGACGAAGTGGTGCACACGCTGCATCGAGCTCTCCCGTTCCGGCCGCCCCCTGACGACCACGGGCAGTGTACCCGGCGGCCTCCGACGGACGCAGGCCCCCGACGGGCCCCCGACGGCGGCCGTGCCCGCTCGCGTCAGCGCGGCAGGCGGCCCCGCCAGGACCGGCGTCGTGCGGCGATGACGAGCACGGCGGTGAACACCATGAGCCCCGCGCCGTGCAGCAGGTAGCTCTCCGCGGTGCTCGTGACGGCCAGCAGCACGAGCACCGCGGCTGGCCACACGTACGCCACCCCGGGGAACGTCGTCGCCGTCACCCAGGCCCGGGCGAACGCCAGCACCGCGGTGCCGAGCAGGATGAGCATGCCGGCCAGTCCGATCTGCAGCCAGGCGTCGACGAACGCGTTCAGGGCCGACGTGAAGGGCAGGCCGCTCGGCGCGAGGACGACGTCGAACGGGACGACCGGTTCGCTCGGCCACGTCCCCACCCAGCCCCAGCCCTGGACCGGGTGCTGCTCGATGAGCACCCGGAGCTGCGACCACAGCGCCAGCCGTGACGCACTGCCACCGGCCGCCCCGATCTCGGCCAGGATCCGGGAGCGCGCGAGCACCGCGACGACGGCCACGACCATGACGAAGACCCCGAGCACGCCGTTCACGACGGGGCGGGTGCGGGGCTGCGCGTGTCGGAGCGCCCACAGCGCCAGGGCGGTGACGGCGAGGGCGATCATCGCCAGACCGGTGATCGGGGACTGCACGAGCATGAGCGCGATGACGGCCAGGGCGGTGGACGCGACGGCACGCCAGGCGGTCACCGACCGGGTGAGGAACTCCACCACGAACGTCACGAGCGCCATCGCGGCGACGAACCCCATGAAGTTGCGGGTGCCGCCGATGCCCTGGATGGGTCCGCCGTAGGCGATGTCGCCGCGGATGCCGAAGCCCGGGATGGGGACGTCGAGCACGAGCCCGGACAGGACCTCGAGCCCGAGGGCCACGACGAGCAGGATGCGGAACGCGTCGCCCGAGGCCCGGATGACCTGCACGAGGTCCCGGCCGAGCGCCAGGTACAGCCCCAGGCCGACGAAGCCGAGCGTCGCAGCGAACCCGCGGAGCGCCACCCACGAGTACTCGCTCCACAGGACGCTCAGCGCGCAGTACCCGACGAAGGCGAGCAGGGAGAGCGGGAGGACACCGTGCCACTCGATCCGGTACCGCTGCCCCAGCAGGCTCAGGCCGCCGAGGACGACGAGCGTCACCAGGACGGCCCACGTGCCGGCGCTCCCGACCAGCGCCTGCACCGTGGGCTGACCGAAGGCGAACATGAGGATCACGGTCGCGAGGGCCTGGCTGAAGCGCCCTCCGGCGGAGAACCCGATCCACGCGGACAGGTAGCGGCGCCCGAGCGCGCGTCTGGTCACCCTGCCGTCCGTCACTGGACCATCTTGGCCCACGCGGCCGGACGACCGCCGCGTCATGCCGGTGCGTCGATATCGCAGATCGCGATGTCTCCGCTAGCGTCATCGCTCGATGCAACGAGCACGTGCGAGGACCGTCGGCGCCGTCGGCCTCGTGGCGCTCGCGCTGGCCGCCGCGACGACCGCGTGGGTCCGCCTCGGGCCCGCCGCCCGCGGGACCGGCTGGGCGGAGGACGTCGGCCTCTTCCTCCGCGAGCACCAGGCACTGGGACCCGTCGGCAGCCTGTTCCACCCGTACGCCGGGTACCTGCACCTCGTGCCCCGGCTCGTCGTCGACGTCGCCCTCGCGCTGCCGGTCGACCGGTACGCCCTGTCGGTCTCGCTGCTCTGCTGCGCGCTGGTCGGGCTCGTGTCGGCGGCGCTGTTCGTCCTGGCCCGCGACGTCGTCCGTCCCTGGCCCCTGCGGCTCGTGCTCGCCGCCGTCCCTGTGCTGCTGCCGAGCGCGCCGTGGGAGGTCACCGGCAACGCCGCGAACCTGCACACCTTCGCCCTCGTGCTCTCCCCGTGGCTCTTCGCCTACCGCGCCAGGACGTGGTGGGGCGCCGGTGTCACCGCCTCGGCCGCCGTCCTCGTCACCTGCACGGAGGTCCAGGCCGTCCTGTTCCTGCCGCTGCTGCTCCTGGCCTGGCTGCCGGTGCGGGGCACAGGCCGGGCCGCACTCCGAGCGCTCCCCGTGACGGTCACGGCGCTCGCCGGGGGTGCGGCGCAGGTCGTCACCGCGCTCACCACCGCGCGGACCTCGACCCCGGGGGACCCGCGGGTCCTCGACGTCGCCGCCGGGTACCTGACGAACGTCGTCGGCGGGAGCTGGTCCGCCGACGTCGGAGCCGTCGGACGCGCGGTCGTCGACCGCGGCTGGGTGGTCCTCGTCGTGCCGTCCGCACTGCTGCTCGCGGTGCTGGTCGTCGCCGTGGTCGCGGCGCGGTGGCGGGCACGGGTGCTCCTGGCCGCCCTGACGACCGGGTCCGTCGTGGTGTGGAGCGCCGCACTCGCTGCCAACGACTCGGCCGATGCACGGTGGTCCGACGCGGTCCCCGCCGTGCTGACCGAGGCCACTCCGTCCCGGTACGCGGCCGCGGCCGGTCTGCTGCTCACGAGCGCGGTCGTCGTCGCGGCGGCGACGCTGGTGGACCCCGGCCGTCGCGCCGTCCGGCTCGCGTCCGACGCGGTGCCGCCGGTCCGGACGGGAGGCACGGTGCGCGTCGCTCGCGCGGCCGTCGGCTGGGTCGTGGTCGCCCTGGTCGTCACGGCGTGGGTGGGCGCCGCCGCCCCCGGACCGACGACCCGGGACGGCGGACACCTCTGGCAGCCGCAGTTCCGGCAGGCGGAGGCATCGTGCCGAGCGGACCCGGAGCGACGGACGGTGTCGGTCCGAGCCCTGCCGTGGACCGCCCAGGTGCCCTGTTCGCTGGTGCTCCGGGACCGGTGAGGGCGGCGTGGCCCGTGCTCAGCGGGCGACGGGCCAGCGGAACTCGCGCTTCGTCGGGGGCGTCCGGGGGCCGTCTCCGACCGACACCGGCTCCTCGCCGACGAGGACGATGCGTGACTTGACCGCGATGAGGGCGAACAGCACCCAGTTGCCCTGGTAGAGCAGCCGTGACTCCGCGACCGACTGCACCAGGAGCGCCACGACGACGAGCAGCGGCAGGAGCGACACCGGGTCGAAGCGACGCGGCTGCAGGCTGGCGTCGTAGCCGATCCGGGTGGCGCAGGACCACGAGCGGTTCAGCGTCGTCAGGACGTACAGCGCGAACAGGACCAGCCCGACGATGCCGGTCTGCATCCACACGTCGAGGAAGGCGTCGTGCGCCTGCAGGTAGGTCACGCCGTTGCGCGGGGCGAGGTCCGCGAGCTCGGGGATGCTCGGCCACCAGTAGCCGATCCATCCGAGACCGAGCACGGGGTGCTCGTGCACCTGCCCGAGGACGGCCTGCCAGATCTCGCCGCGACCGGTGAAGTCGGCGCTCTTGCCGAGGAGCCCGGCCACGGCGCCGCGGGACACGATCCCGACCACCACGACGACGGCCGCGATGCCGGCGATCGCGAGGTACCTGGGGGTGCGGCGCTCGGTCGGGACCCGGCGCACGACCAGGGCGGCGAGGAGCACGAGGGCGACGACCGCGGCGGCGACCACGACGGTCGAGGAGCGGGTCAGCAGGAACACGACCGCGGCGACGACGAGCCAGCCGACGGCGCTGTTCCGGCGGATCCGGCCCTCGGCGAGCTGCACGCCGACGGCGATCGCGGTCAGGAGGGCGACCATCGCGAGGAGGTTGGCGTTGCCCGGCAGCCCCTGGATGCGGCCACCCGTGAACAGCTCGGCGCGGGAGAAGTAGAACGCGTCCGGGATGTCCCGGTCCCCGTAGTGGGTCCAGATCGGCGCGATGGGGTGCCGCACGACGACCGCCACGACGGCCTCGAACAGCAGGGACAGGCCGAGCACGCCCCGGAACGCCAGGCTGATCGCGTCGAGCACCCGGCGCCAGGTCAGCCCGGACGCGATCGCGAACGCGACGAGGGCGCAGAGGACCTGCGCGACGAGGCTGGCGACGGTGGCGAAGCGCCAGTGCGACCACGCCACCGAGACCAGGCACCAGGCCAGGAAGAGCCACTGCGACCGCGGGGTCCGTCGGATGGTCGGTCGGGCCCGGACGACGATCGCGATGCCCCAGGCCCCCTCGAGCGCCCAGACCACGGCGGCGCCGTACCACGTGAGCATGTTCGGGACGGCGTCCCCGGCGAACAGCGTGAAGAGCACCGCGGTGGCGAAGGCGAAGACCTCGCGCTCGGGAACGGTGCCGCGCGCCAGGGGCCAGGTGTTCGTCACGAGGACAGGCTAACGCGCGGGAGGACGGCGACCGCGCTCAGCGTCCGACCGCGTCCAGGGCCCGCGCGATCCTGGCTCCCAGGAACGGCGCGAGCGTGGTGGCGTAGGTCGCGGTGAGGTGCGTGGGGTCACGGTGCACGACGACGCCCCCGACGACCGCCGGGCAGCTGTCCGCGGTGCAGTACCAGTCGGTCATGTCGACGAACCGGGCCGCCGCGCCGATCCGGGCGACGGCCTGCTGCGACCCGTCGAACGACGCCGTCGCCTCGGCGCGCGGCACGTCGCAGGCGGACGTCGTCGGCCCGCGCATCTGCGCCACGCAGTCGAGGGTGTCGGGACGGGCCACCGGGTTGTCCCGGATCGCGACGACCGGCACGCCGTTGTCGGTCGCGGCCCGCCACGCCCCGACCAGTCCGTCGACGACGGTGGCCTCGTTCGTGCTGCCGGCCGGGACGATGACCGGGCTCTTCGTGGTCGCGTGCGTCACGACGACACCGTCGAGCTCGTCGGCGTGGGCGCGGATCCAGGCGGTCGCGGAGCGCTTCCATCCCTGACAGGTGTCCGTGTAGGCCTGGGACGGCGCCCACTGCTCGGCGGTCGTGAGGTAGCACCCGATGTGCCCGGCGACGTCGATGCGCCAGTGCCGCTGCTGGGCGATCGCCCGGTACGCCGAGATGAGGGCGTTGTTGTGCGAGTCCCCGACGGCGAGCAGGTGCTTCGTGTACCCGGTCGACGGCCCCAGCGTGCAGACGTTGAAGTCCGCCGTGGTGTTCGACCAGCACGCGTCGCGGTTCTGGTCGTCCCCCGCGGCGGCTGCGGGCGCCGGCACCCGGACGTCGGCGAGCCTCGGGTCGACGCAGGGGTCGGCCGACCCGATGCGGGCGGCGGCACCGAAGCAGGCGACGTCACCGGCCTGCAGGCGCTGCTGGTACGCCGCGGCCTGGTCCTGCTGCACCTGGAGCGCCCCGAGGGTGCCCGCCCCGAGCGCGACGACGAGCACCGAGCCGAGGACGCCGTAGAGCGCGACACGACGCGGCCGGAGGGCGCTGACCCACGAGGAGGAACGCAGGGGCTCCTCGACGAGCAGCGTCGTCACGGCGGCGACCACGACCGACCCGACGAGCACGACGACCTTCGACCGCAGGCCGAGCGGGTGCCCGAGGACGATCGGCAGCAGCACGACCGCCGGCCAGTGCCAGAGGTACACCGCGTAGGAGATCCGGCCGATGAACGCCACTGGGGCGAACCGGCCGAGCACGGCGAGCCCGGAGTGGCCGCCGAGCAGCACCACGAGCACCGCCCCGACCACGGGCAGCAGCGCCGCGGTGCCGGGGAACGGGGTCGCCGGGGTGATCGCCCACAGGGCCGCGAGCAGCAGGACCAGACCCAGCCACGAGCCTCCCGACCGGACCCACCTGGCCACGCGCGTGCGGGGCGCCGCCAGCACGACGGTGGACGCGAGCCCACCGAGCGCGAACTCCCACGCGCGCGTCGCCGTCGAGAAGTAGGCGATGCCGGGCGCGGTCCGGGTCTCGACCACGCACCAGACGAACGACAGGACGACGACCGCGGCGAGCAGGACCCGCGCGGTCCGCACGGGGGAGTGCCAGCGCGTCCGGCGGAGGGCCAGCGCCAGCAGGGCCAGCACGACCGGGAGGGCGATGTAGAACTGCTCCTCGACCGACAGCGACCAGAAGTGCTGGAACGGCGACGGCTGGTTGTCCGACGCCAGGTAGTCGACGGAGTCGGACGCCAGCTGCCAGTTCTGCACGTACACCGTGGACGCGATGAGCTCGCGGCCGTACTGCCCCCAGAGCGTGCTCGGGACGGTCAGCAGCACGGCCGTGCCGGTGGCGAGCAGCGTCAGGAACGCGCCGGGCAGCAACCGCTTCGCCCGCCGGGCCCAGAACCGACCAAGGGCGATGCGTCCGGTCGACACCTGCTCGCGGAGCAGGTGTCCGGTGATGAGGTATCCCGAGATGACGAAGAACACGTCGACGCCGACGAAGCCGCCGGGCAGCCGGTTCGGCCACAGGTGGTAGGCGACCACGGCCAGGACGGCGAAGGCCCGCAGCCCCTGGACGTCCCACCGCGTGGTGTCGCGGGCTCGCGGGCGCGGCGGCGCCGACGCGGTGTCGAGGAGTGCAGACATCGCGGAGAGTCTATGTATCGCGGATCGTCCACGGCGACGACACCGGCTGCCGATACGCTCGGCACATGTTCCTCGGCATCACCAACACCCCGCGCGACTACGCGTGGGGCTCCGTCTCCGCCATCCCCGAGCTCCTCGGCCGCACCGTCACCGGCGCCCCGCAGGCGGAGCTCTGGCTCGGTGCGCACCCGGGCAGCCCCAGCGTGGTCGTGAACCCCGCGATGGTCGGCGGCGCGGACACCGTGCTCGACTGGATCGCCGCCGAACCGCAGGTCGCCCTCGGCGGGGACCGCACCGGCCTGCCGTTCCTGCTCAAGGTGCTCGCCGCCGCGGCACCCCTGTCACTGCAGGCCCACCCGACACCGGAACAGGCCCGCGACGGCTTCGAGCGCGAGGACGCCGCCGGTGTCGCGCTCGACGACCCCGCCCGCAACTACAAGGACCCGTACCCGAAGCCCGAGCTCGTCGTGGCGCTCAGCGAGAGGTTCGAGGCCCTCAGCGGCTTCCGGCCCGTCGAGTCCACGCTCGCCGACGTCGAGACGCTCGACGGGGGCAGCGGCCGCCTCGGCCCGCTCGTCGCGCACCTGCACCAGGGGCTCGAGGACACCGTCCGGTGGCTCGAGGACGCCGACGGGTCCGCGCTCGCGGTCGTCGACGCGGTCGGGCACCTGGCACCAGACGTCCAGGACCCCTCCGCGAACATCGCGACCGCCGCGGCGCTCGCCGAGTCGTACCCGGGGGACCCCGGCGTCGTCGTGTCGCTCCTCATGCACCGCGTGACGCTCAGCCGCGGCCAGGCGATGTACCTGCCCGCCGGCAACATCCACGCCTACCTCGACGGCCTCGGCATCGAGCTGATGGCGCCGTCCGACAACGTGTTGCGCGGCGGTCTCACGCCCAAGCACGTCGACGTGCCGGAGCTGCTGCGCGTGCTCGACTTCACCGCGTACCCGGCGCCGCTCCTCGAACCCGAGGAGATCGCGCCCGGCGTCGACCGCTTCGCCCCGGCCGGCGTGGGCTTCGCGCTCGTGCGCGTCACCGGCGACGGGCGGCCCGTCGGGCTGAGCACGGGCGGCGTCGCACCGCTGTCCGGGCCCTCGATCGCGATCTGCACCGAGGGCGTCGTCACGCTGGTCGGGGCGACCTCGGCGACGCTGCTCCGTCGGGGCGAGTCGTGCTTCGTCACCCCGGACGAGGGCGACGTCACCGTCGAGGCCGACTCGTCGGACGGCGTCACCTCGACGGTCTTCATCGCGACGGGGGCGTAGCGGCTCGGGCGGCGGCGGCGGCGGCGGCCGCGGCTGCGGGCGCTTCTGCGGCTTCGCGCAGCGGGTGCGCGGTGCTCCGCGGCGGTCGGCGGTGCCGCGTCCGCTAGCGTGGCGACCATGAGTTGGCTGGTCACCGGCGGTGCCGGGTACATCGGATCCCACGTCGTCCGGGCGCTCCGCGCGGCGGACATCGACACCGTCGCGCTGGACGACCTCTCGAGCGGCTTCCGCTCGTTCGTCCCCGACGACGTCCCCTTCGTCGAGGGCACGATCCTCGACGGCGACCTGGTCGCACGCACGATCCGGGAGCACGGCGTCACGGGCGTCGTGCACGTCGCGGGGTTCAAGTACGCCGGCGTCTCCGTCGAGCGTCCGCTGCACACCTACGAGCAGAACGTCACCGGCATGGCCACGCTCCTCCGCGCGATGGCGGACGCCGACGTCGACAAGGTCGTGTTCTCCTCGAGCGCCGCGGTCTACGGCACGCCCGACGTCGAGACGGTCGTCGAGTCCACCCCGAAGAACCCGGAGTCGCCCTACGGCGAGTCGAAGCTCATCGGCGAGTGGCTGCTGAAGGACATGGAGGTCGCGCGCGGCTTCACCACGACGTCCCTGCGGTACTTCAACGTCGTCGGCTCCGGCGTGCCCGACCTGTACGACGCCAGCCCGCACAACCTCTTCCCGCTCGTGTTCGACGCGCTGCTCGCCGGTCGCACCCCGCGGATCAACGGCGACGACTACGCCACGCCCGACGGCACCTGCGTCCGCGACTACGTGCACGTGGCCGACCTGGCACACTCGCACGCGATCGCCGCGGCGAAGCTCGAGGCGGGGGAGCCCCTCGACCGCGCCTACAACCTCGGCAGCGGCGACGGCGTCAGCGTCCGGCAGATCATGGACGCCATGGCCCGCGGCACCGGCATCCCGTTCGAGCCGGAGATCGCCCCGCGCCGCCCGGGCGACCCGGACCGCATCGTCGCCACGGGCGAGGCTGCCGCGCGCGACCTCGACTGGGCGATGCGCCACACCCTCGACGAGATGGTCTCCAGCGCCTGGGAGGCCCGCCGCCGCGTCGGCTGACGCCCGGGCACGCCGGCTGACGCCCGGGCACGCCGCGCGTGGTGAGCCGCACGACACCGGTGTTCGTGCGCCGCGCCGCGTCTTCCCGCGGCGCGGACGCTGAACACCGGTGTCTCGCGTCCCGCGCTGTGCGTGCCGCTCCCGTCGTGTCCCCCGAGACGCCGACAGAACGGGTGCGACACGCCCGAATGGGGGACATGACACGCCGGAACGCTCGGTGCCTCTTATGATCCGCGACTTGACTCAGGCGAATCACACCGCTGTAATTACAGGCAACGACCGACAGCGAGACGAACCAAGGGGTGATCAGGGTGAGCGGTTCCGACTTCCACGCCGGAGTTCCGGAAGACTGGCACGTCGACCCCGTGGCGCTCGGCGTCCCGGGCGTCCGGCGTCCGGAGACCGACGACGAGGAGAACCCGCTCGCCTGGCAGGCGGACTCGCTCTGCGCGCAGACGGACCCCGAGGCCTTCTTCCCGGAGAAGGGCGGCTCCACGCGCGAGGCGAAGAAGATCTGCACCACGTGCGAGGTCCGGTCGCAGTGCCTCGAGTACGCCCTCGAGAACGACGAGCGCTTCGGCATCTGGGGCGGCCTCTCCGAGCGCGAGCGCCGCAAGCTCCGGAAGCGCGCGTAGCGACCCGCCACCGCGCCTCCGGTCCGATCTGGAGGCCCGGATCGCGTCCGTCCCGCACCGCGCGTTGATCGTCTCCACAGGTTCACGGCGCGCCGACCAACCGGTCCGCAGCCGTGCCTCCAGTCCGTAGAGTGTCGCCCGTCATGCAGCCCAGTTCCGCTCAGCCCCGTGTCACCGCCGTCCTGGTCGTCGCCAACGGGGCGGACCACCTCGACCGGACGCTGGACGCCCTCGCCGGACAGACCCGGCACCCGGAGAACCTGGTGGTCGTCGACGTCGGCTCGACGGACGGCTCGACCGCCCAGCTCGAGTTCGGCGGTTCCGCCCAGCTGACGCGGATCCCCGCCGGTCGCTCGTTCGGCGATGCGGTCGCCGTCGCCGAGAAGGCCGCGCCGCGTCCCGAGTCCGACGAGGCCGTCGACGAGTGGCTGTGGCTCATCGGGCACGACAACGCCCCCACGCCGACGGCCCTCGCCGAGATGCTCGCGGCGGTGGAGATCGCCCCGTCCGTGGCGGTCGCCGGCCCCAAGCTCGTCGACCCGCGCGACGCCTCGCGCATCCGCGACCTCGGCGAGAGCATGACCCGGTTCGGCCGGTCCCTCGTCCTCGTGCAGGACGAGCTGGACCAGGGCCAGCACGACCGCAACACCGACGTGATGGCGGTCGCCGCGGGCGGGATGCTCGTGCGTCGCTCGGTCTGGGTGACGCTCGGCGGGTTCGACCCGGCGCTGCCCGACGTCGACGCCGCGCTCGACTTCTGCGTGCGCGTCCGCCTCGCCGGGTACCGCGTCGCCGTCGTGCCCGAGGCGCGGGCGACGAGTGCCGGACCGATCGAGGAGTTCGGCCGCAAGCGTGTGTCCGAGGGCCGCCGCGTGCGGATGCACCGGCAGGCCCAGCTGCACCGCCGCATGACCTATGCGCCCCTCGGGGTGCTCTGGATCCACTGGTTGACCCTCGTGCCGTTCGCGGTCGGGCGGGCGATCGGCCACCTCGTCGCGAAGCACCCGGCTGCCGTGTCGGGGGAGCTCTCCGCCGCGTTCGCCGTGGCCTTCGGCGGCGGGGTGTCGAAGGCCCGGAAGTCCCTGGCGCGCACGAAGAAGCTCGGGTGGGCCGCCGTCGAACCCCTGCGCGTCAGCTGGCGCCGGGTCCACGAACGGCGGACGACGTCCCGCGACGTCGAGCTCGCCCGCGTCGAGGACGCTCCGGTCGCCCGGGCCTCGTTCCTCGGCGACGGCGGCATCTGGGTCGTCCTGGCCGCGGCGCTCCTCAGCGTCGTCACCCTCTTCCCGCTGCTCGGCTCGCCGGCGTTGACCGGTGGGGGACTCCTGCCGCTGTCCACCTCGGTCGCGAAGCTCTGGCAGAACGTCGGGTACGGCTGGCACACCCTCGGGACCGGGTCCACCGGCCCGAGCGACCCGTTCGCCGCCGTGCTCGCCGTGCTGGGGTCGATCGTGGCCTGGTCGCCGTCGACCGCCGTCGTGCTGGTGATGCTGCTGGCGTTCCCGGTGTCCGCGCTCGGTGCGTGGTTCGTCGTCCGCAAGCTCACGACCCGTACCTGGGTGCCGGTGGTCGGCGCGGCGTTGTACACGATCGCCCCGGCGCTCGTCGGCGCCGTCACCACGGGCCACCTCGGGGCGGTCATCGCGCACGTGCTGCTGCCCTGGCTGTTCCTCACCGTGCTCGAGGCGCACCGCTCCTGGGCCTCGGCCGCCGGCGCCGCACTGCTCTTCGCCGGGGTCGCCGCCTCGGCACCGTCACTCCTGCCGGTCCTGCTCATCGGGTGGCTCGTGTCGCTCGTCAGCGGGTGGCGGCACGCGCACCGACGGGTGTTCATCCCGGTCCCCGCCGCGGTGCTCTTCCTGCCGCTCGTGCTCACGCAGATCGCCCGCGGCAACGTGCTCGGCGTCTTCGCCGACCCGGGTGTGCCCTCGGCGACCCGCGCGCCCTCGGCCCTGCAGCTCGCGATCGGGCAGCCCCTGCCCGACTGGAACGGGTGGCTGCCGGTGACCTCGCCGCTGTCCGCCGTCGTCGCTGCGCTGCCCATCGCCCTCGCCGTCCTCGCGCTCCCCGTCGCCGTGACCGCCATCGGCGCCCTCCTCGGGCACCGCTGGCACGTCGCGGGCGTGGCGCTCATCACCGCCCTGCTCGGGTTCGCCACGGCCTTCGCCGCCACCCACGTCGCGGTCACCGGCGTCGGGGCCACGACCACCATCGTCTGGCCGGGCAGCGGTCTGACGGTCTACTGGCTCGCGCTCGTCGTCGCCGTCTCGATCGGCATCGACACGCTGCCACGCCGGGCCCCGGTCGTCGGGGTCGTCGCCGCGGTGTTCGCCGGCGCGGCCGTGGCGCCCGCGTTCGCCGCGTTCTACCTCGGCAACGCGGTCATCCAGCCGACCACGGGCCGGGTGCTCAGCGCCTACGTCAACGCCGAGGCACAGGCGAACCCGGACGTCGGCACGCTCGTCGTCGAACCGCAGACGAACGGCTCGCTCGCGGTGTCGCTCGAGCGCGGGCAGGGCTCGACGCTCGACGACCAGACCACGCTCGACGCCACGGCGCTGTCGCTGTCGTCCTCCGGGTCGCGGCTGGCCACCCTCGCGGGCAACCTGGCGAGCCGCAGCGGCTACGACCCGCGTCCGGCGCTCGAGGAGCTCGGCGTCAGCTTCGTGCTGCTCGACGACGCACCGGACGACGACCTCGCGCAGCAGGTCCACGACCGCGCCGCCGGGGCCATCGGGCAGAACGCGCTCTTCACGAGCATCGGCGAGACGACGAGCGGTCAGCTCTTCCACTACGAGGGCGACGTCGACCGTCCGAGCACCGGGTCCGCCGCGGCGAGGACGACGCACGTGCTCTACCTGGTGGTCCTCGGGGTGGTGTTCGGCGCCGCGGCACTCCTCGCCGTGCCGACCGCACCGCGCCGACGCCGGGCCACCTCGAACGTCCTCGAGGCCGACGAACCCGCCACCACCTTCGACGAGGAGCGCGACGAATGACCACCACCGCTCGCCGCTGGGTGCTCCGCGGGACCGCCACCGCGATCGCCGTGGTCGTCGCCGCCGGCACCATCGCCGCCGCGCACACCTTCGGCACCCAGGAGACGCCCGGCCGTCCCGCCGGCCGCACGGTGACACCCGTCCCGGCCGACGCCGAACGCGTCTGCGCGGGCAGTGCCCTCCGGCTCTCCGACGACGCCGGCAACGACGCGACGACGGCCACCCCGGTCGGGTCGGCCAGCATCGCGACGGCCACCACGGGCAGCACGGTCGACCGGACCGACCTGCAGTCCTCGACCACGGGCAGCAGCAACCCGACGCTGCTCACCGCGCCGGCGGCGGAGACCACCCCGCAGGTCGCCGGGTCGAGCTACCAGAGCGTCTCCAACGGCGACCTGGTCGGCATCGGTGCCGCCTCGTGCGACGACCCCTCGCAGTCGACCTGGCTCGTCGGTGGCTCGACCGAGACCGGCCGCACCAGCCTCATCACGCTCTCCAACCCGACCGACGTCAACGCCACGGTCGACCTGTCCGTGTTCGACGCCACCGGCACCGTGAGCGCTCCGGGCACGACCGGCATCGTCGTCGCGCCGAACTCGCAGAAGGTCGTGCCGCTGTCGGGCTTCGTCTCCGACCAGGCCTCGACGGTCGTCCACGTCACCTCGTCCGGCGGTCAGATCGTCGCCCACATGCAGGAGACCGTCGTCCGGACGCTCACCCCCGGCGGGTACGACATCGTCTCCGGCGGCGTGGGACCGGCGCGGGCCCAAGTCATCCCCGGCGTCGTCCTCCGCGACATCCAGCAGGCCCAGCGCGGCGACGACACCGCCGACGCCGCACCGGTCGTCCGGCTGTTCGTGCCCGGCAGCAGGGCGGCCCGCGTCACCCTCGGCATCACGACGGCGACGGGCGGCGGCACCACGGTGAACACCACCGCCGAGCCGGGCGTGGTCACCGACGTCGCACTCGACGACTTCGAGGACGGCCGGTACTCGGTCACGGTCAGCTCCACGCAGCCCGTCGTCGCCGGTGCGCGGTCGACCACGCCGACGGCCGAGCGCGGCACGGACCTCGGCTGGTTCGCCTCGGCGGCACCGCTCGGCAAGCGCGTCGTCACCGCGGTCGCACCCGGGGACGGCGTCCGTCTCAACCTGGTGAACCCGACGACCGAGGACGCCCGTGTGACGATCGCGTCGGGCGACGACCGGCAGCGCGTCGACGTCGCGGCCGGGGCGACCTCGACCGTGCGCGTCCAGACGGCGAAGCAGCTCGTGATCACCGGCGCCGACCGGGTCGTCGCGGGCGTCACCTACGCCGGCGGCGACGGCCTCGCGGGGTTCCCGCTCCGCCCCGCGACCGAGGTCTCGAGCCCGGTCCGCGTCTACCCCTGAGGCCGAGCGGGTCTCCAGCAGATCGAGGGACCAGGCGCACGCGCAGGCGCGCGGCGCCTCACCAGTGGCGGTAGCGGTCCGGCGCCAGGTCCCACGGGTCCTTGTCGAGGAGCTCGGCGACCGCACGGAACACCGCGGTCTCGACGACGATGCGCCGGTCCACGTCGTCCTTCTCGGGGGAGTGCGTGACACGCTCGACGGGGATCCGGAACACGGTCACCCGCCGCTCGCCGTGCTCGACCCGCCACCGCGGCAGCGCGTCCGGCAGCCCGGGCCCGGTCGGCATGTCGGCGACCTGGAACACGACGCCCTGCAGCTCGTCCGGCCAGAGCCCGAGCAGGTAGTGGGCGGTGTCACCGACGATCCGGTCGAAGGCCTCGGCCCGGGTGATGACCGGCGCGAGCTCCGGACCGGTGACGCTGGAGCGGTGGCCCCGGCCGTGGCGGGAGCGCCCGCGACCGCGGGCGACCGGGGTGACGAGTCGGGGCTTGCGGCGCATCCCCACATCGTACGCGCGGCACCGGACGCCGTCGGGGCGTCCGTTAGGGTCGTCGACGAGATGGACGTACGGATCTGCAGCAAGGTCGCCTGTGGCGCGAGCGCCTCGTCGACCCTGACGTACGACTACGGCGACTCGATGGTCGTCATCGGTCCGCTCTCCACCCGCGTCGAACCGCACGGCTACGACCTGTGCGCCCGCCACGCCGCCCGCCTGCGCGTGCCACAGGGCTGGCACGTCATCCGCCGTGAGCCGCTCCGCGAGGAACGCGCCGCCGACTGACCCGGCCGTCCGCGTACGCGGGCCGGTCCACCCGGGTGGTCCGAGCCTCCCGTCCGGCCTGGAGGCCCGCCCCACCACCGCGACCACCGGCACCGTCCAGGACGACCGGCTCGCACCTGCGGGAGGTGTCTCCCACCGGCGGGAGGTGTCTCCCACCGGCGGGAGGTGTCTCCCACCTGCGGGAGGTGTCGGGGGCCCGTGGGAGACTGACCGCATGCCCACCGACACCCGCGCCGCAGCAGCACACCGCGTGGCCGACCTCGGCCTCGCCGAGGCAGGCCGCCACCAGATCCGCCTCGCCGAGAACGAGATGCCGGGGCTGATGTCCCTGCGCGAGGAGTTCGGCCCGTCGCAGCCGCTCGCCGGTGCCCGCATCGCCGGGTCGCTGCACATGACCGTGCAGACGGCCGTGCTCATCGAGACGCTCACGGCACTCGGTGCCCAGGTGCGCTGGGCGAGCTGCAACATCTTCTCCACGCAGGACGAAGCCGCAGCGGCCATCGCCGTCGGCCCGACCGGCACCCCCGACGCCCCCGCCGGCGTGCCCGTGTTCGCGTGGAAGGGCGAGACGCTCGAAGAGTACTGGTGGTGCACCAACCAGGTCTTCGACTGGAGTGCCGAGGCCGCAGCGGCCGGGGCCAGCTGGTCGGGCCCGAACCTGATCCTCGACGACGGTGGCGACGCCACGATGCTCGTCCACACGGGCGCTGACGCCGAAGCCGCAGGCCGCGTGCCGGACGCCGGCGACGACGCCAGCGCCGAGTACCGGATCGTGCTCGACACGATCGCGTCGTCGTTGCGGGACTCCTCCGACCGCTGGACCCGCATCGCCGCGGACATCCAGGGCGTGACGGAAGAGACCACCACCGGCGTGCACCGTCTCTACGAGCTCGCGCGCACCGACCAGCTCAAGTTCCCGGCCATCAACGTCAACGACTCGGTCACCAAGAGCAAGTTCGACAACAAGTACGGCATCCGGCACTCGCTGCCCGACGGCCTGAACCGCGCCACCGACGTGCTCATCGGCGGCAAGGTCGTGTTCGTCGTGGGCTACGGCGACGTCGGCAAGGGCGCGGCCGAGGCCATGCGGGGCCAGGGCGCCCGCGTCATCGTCAGCGAGGTCGACCCCATCTGCGCGCTGCAGGCCGCGATGGACGGCTACCAGGTCGCACGCCTGTCGGACGTCGTCGACCAGGTCGACATCGTCGTCACGTGCACGGGCAACCTCGGGGTCGTCGGTGTCGAGGACATGCTCGCGCTGAAGCACCTGGCGATCGTCGCGAACGTCGGACACTTCGACAACGAGATCGACATGGTCGGCCTCGAGACCCTGCCCGGCGCCGAGAAGGTCGAGATCAAGCCGCAGGTGCACGAGTGGCGCCTGCCGAACGGCCGTTCGATCCTGGTCCTCAGCGAAGGCCGCCTGATGAACCTCGGCAACGCGACCGGGCACCCGTCCTTCGTGATGAGCAACTCCTTCACGAACCAGGTCCTCGCGCAGATCGAGCTGCACACCCGGCGCGAGTCCTACCCGACCGGCGTGTACGTGCTGCCGAAGCACCTCGACGAGAAGGTCGCGCGACTGCACCTCGACGCGCTCGGTGTCCGGCTGACCGAGCTCCGGCCGGAGCAGGCGTCGTACATCGGCGTCCCGGTCGAGGGCCCCTTCAAGCCGGACCACTACCGGTACTGAGGCCCGTCCGCCTGCGGCTGCTCGCTGCTCAAGCGGCTGCGGCGGCTGCGGCGGCTGCAGAAACACCGGTGTTCAGTCGCAGCGCCGCGTACTCACGCGGCGCGAACGACGAACACCGGTGTTTTGCGGAGCCAGACCGGGCCGGGCAGCCGGGCCGGGCAGCCGGGACCCGCGCCGCGCCAGCGCCTCAGCGCGGGAAGCCCGGCGGCCGCGCCCCAGCCGTCGCGGTGGCGTCGGCGAGCGTCCGTGCGCGGGACCCGAACGCCCGCAGGTCGCGCTCGCGCCGGAGTGCGACGACCCCCGCCAGGAACTCCACCGCGGGCACGGGCGGCACCGGGTGTGCGTACTCGGCGACCTCGGCGGCGAGTGCGAGCGCGGTGGCGTCCCGGAGCTCGGGTCGCACCGACGCGGCACCGCGGAAGAACGCTCCGAGCCGGTTCTCCAGGCGCTGGGGGAGCGCCCGGACGTCGGCGACGGCGGACCACCCGACGAGGGACGGCGGCAGGAGCACGACCGGGTCCGTCGACTGCGGCAGTCGCTCGTGCTGCACGACGGTCCCGGCGAGCAGGTCCCCGAGTCGCCGCGGCCTCGAGCCGAAGAGCGCCACCACCATCGCCACCGAGCCGAACGTCGTCCACAGCTCGAGCACGCCGACGAGCGACCGGGTGAACGCGTGCCGGAACGACACCGCGCCACCGTCGACCCGCTCGACCCGGGTGCCGAGGGCGTACCGACCGACGCTCTTGCCCCGCGTCACGGTCTCGACGGCCGCGGGCACCAGGACGAGGACGGTGACGAGCGAGGCGATCAGCGCCGCGGCGACCCACGCCTGGTCGATGCCGGCCGGCACGACCCGCAGGAACCCGAGCAGCAGCATGAGGTACAGCGCGATCAGGCACGCACCGTCGAGGAGCCCCGCTGCCAGCCGGAGCGCGATGCCCGCGGGGACGACGTCGAGTGCGACGGCCTCACCGACGACGAGCTCGTCGGAGGTCTCGTCGAGGGCCCGGACGAAACGGGCATCGGCGAGGTCCCGGGTCGTCCGTCGCTTCGGCATGGTTCCATTGTGTCGGAACGACCCCGGCGCGACCATGCCGGGGTCGAACCGGGAACGCGTCCGGCGCGACCACGCCGGGACGCACCGTGGCACGAGGGGGGAACAGCATGGACCTGGACGCGTACTCGGCGACGCACCGCGACCAGTGGGACGAGCTCGACCGCCTGACCCGCCGCCGGACCACCTCCGGCGAGGACGTCGACCGCCTGCTCACGGGGTACCAGTCCGCCGCGACCGACCTCGCTCGCATCCGCGGCGTCGCCCCGCGCTCGGCGACCGGGGACCGGCTCTCGCTTCGGCTGTACCGCGCCAGGTTGCGGTTCACCGGCGCGCCCGCCGACCCGCTGACGATGCTCACCGCGTTCTTCGCGCTCCAGCTGCCGGCGGCCCTGTACCGGATCCGCTGGGTGACGATCTGGGTGACGGTCGCCACGGTCGCCATCGCGGTCATCACGGGCGTGTGGATCACCGAGACCCCGGGGGCGGTCGCCACGTTCGGCACCGACGCCGCCCTGCGGCAGTACGCCACCCAGGACTTCGTCGACTACTACTCCGACCACGGGCTCGGGGCGTTCTCGGCCCAGGTGTGGACGAACAACGCGTTCGTCGCCGCGCGGATGGTGGCCTTCGGCATCACGGGACTGTTCGTGCCGGCCGCGGTCGGGCAGAACGCGCTGAACCTCGGCGTGTCCGGGGCGATCATGCACTCGCAGGGTCGGCTCGGTGACTTCTTCCTCTACATCGCCCCGCACGGCCAGCTCGAGCTCTACTCGGTGTTCCTCGCGGCCGCGGCCGGGCTCATGATCTTCTGGTCGTGGGTCGCTCCCGGGCAGCGCACGCGGGCACAGGCCCTCGCCGAGGACGGCCGGGCGCTCATCGCCGTGGCCATCGGCCTGGTGCTGACCCTGCTGCTGTCCGGCATCATCGAGGGCACCGTCACTCGCCAGGACTGGCCGTGGCCGGTGAAGATCGGCATCGGCACGGTGGCCCTCGCCGCCGTGCTGACCTACCAGTGGGTGCTCGGACGTCGGGCGTACCGGGCGGGGGAGCGCGGCGACGTCGAGGAGTTCGACCGCGGCACCGCGGCGATCGTCGCCGGCTGACCGCACGGATGCACGCCCCACACGGACGGGCCGCCCGTCCTCAGAGCCGCCCGGCTGCCTTCGCCCGCAGGTAGGCGTCGGCCACCATCGGCGGCACCGACTCCGGTGCCCCGTGCACGACCTCGACGCCGGCTCGACGGGCCACGTCCGCCACGCCGTCCGCGTCGAGCAGGGTCCGCTCCGCCGCCGCACGACGGTAGACGTCGCGCCCGGCACCACCCGCGCCCGCACGACCGGCACCCGTACCGGCACCCGTACCGGCACCGGCACCGGCCGGGAGGCTCGCACCCGGCCCGCCACCCCGTCCGGCGTCGCCTCGCCCCGCCATCGCGGCCACGGCCGGGTCGTCCACGGCCGTCACCACCACCGCGTGCCGTCGCGCGAGCGCCGGCAGCATCGTGAGCAGGTCGGCGGACGCCCCGACGGAGTCGAGACTGGTCGCGAGCACCACGAGGGACCGCTGCGTCGTGACGCTGTCCACCAGCGCCGGCACCGCGGACCAGTCGGTTGCGGCGAGTCCCGGTTCCGCGAGCGCGAGCGTCTCCCCGAACCGCTGCACGACGTCGACGCGGGTGGCCCCGTGCACGCGTCCGCGCGGCTGGTCGTCGAGGACCACCAGGTCGACCCGGTCTCCGGCGGCTGCGGCGAGTGCGCCGACGAGCAGGGCGGTCTCGATGAAGGTGTCCAGGCGGGGTTCGTCGCCGACGCGTCCGGCCCCGGCACGCCCGGCGTCGACGACGACGACCACGCGCCGGTCCCGCTCGGGGCGCCAGGTCCGCACGACGAGGTCCTGCCGCCGTGCCGTGGCCCGCCAGTCGATCGACCGGACGTCGTCCCCGCGCACGTAGTCACGCAACGAGTCGAACTCTGTTCCGTGTCCGCGGAGCTGCAGCGTCGTCTCGCCGTCGAGTTCCCGGAGCCGGGCGAGCCGCGAGGGCAGGTGTCGACGCGACCGGAACGGCGGCGTCACGACGAGCTCCGCGCCCGTCGGGATCACCCGTTGCCGGGCTGCGAGCCCGAGCGGGCCGAACGCACGGACGGCGATCCCCGCACTCCGACGACGTCCGCGCCGGAAGGGGGCGAAGCGCATCCTGGCGGTGCGGCGTTCCTCGGCGGGGACGGTCATCCGGATCCGCCGTGGTGCATGACCGGCGGAGGGCTCCCACATGTCGCGGACCTCGGCGCGCAGGGGACGACGGCCGTCGTTCGCGAGGACGAGCGTCGCGTCGGCGACGGTGTCCCGCCGGGCCAGCCGGGGCATCCGCCGCTCGACCCGGACGGCCGCCAGATCTGCGGCGAGCACCAGGTCCAGCCCCGCGGCGAGCACGACGACACCCGCCCACGCGACACCGCCCCACCCGCTGGCGAACAGCACGGTGGGGACGATCGCGACGGCGAGGAGCGCGACGAACCGGCCGGAGATCGCCACTAGATCGGCACCCGCACCTGCTCGAGCACCTGCTGCAGCACGCCGTCGGCGCCGACGCCCTCGAGTTCGGCGTCCGCGGCGACCCGCAGCCGGTGCCGCCACACGGGCAGCAGCATCGCCTGGACGTGGTCGGGCGTGATGCCGTCGTACCCGGTGAGCCACGCCCAGGCCTTCGCAGCCGCGAGCAGGGCCGTGGCACCGCGGGGGCTGACCCCGACCCGCACCGACGGCGCCTGCCGGGTCGCCCGGGCGAGGTCGACGATGTACGCGAGCACGTCGTCCCGGGCACCGACAGCGCGCACCGCTCGTTGGGCGGCGAGGACCTCGTCCGCGCCGACGACCGGCACGATGCCCGCCGAGCGGACGTCCCGCGGGACGAACCCGTCGGCGTGCCGGCGGAGCACCTGCCACTCGACGTCCCGCGGTGGGACGTCGAGGGTGAGCTTCATCAGGAAGCGGTCGAGCTGGGCCTCTGGCAGCGTGTAGGTGCCCTCGAACTCGATCGGGTTCATCGTCGCCGCGACGAAGAACGGGTCGGGGAGCAGCTTCGGCGACCCGTCGACGCTGACCTGGCGTTCCTCCATGGCCTCGAGCAGCGCGGACTGCGTCTTCGGTGGCGTGCGGTTCACCTCGTCGGCGAGGAGCACGTTCGTGAAGACGGGCCCCTCGCGGAACGGGAAGGTCCCGGTGGAGGCGTCGTAGACGAGCGACCCGGTGACGTCGCCGGGCATCAGGTCCGGGGTGAACTGGATGCGCTTCGTGTCGAGCGACATCGCGGCGGCGAGGCTCCGCACCAGCAGGGTCTTCGCGACACCGGGGACGCCCTCCAGCAGGACGTGGCCCTGCGCCAGCAGCCCGACGATCATCCCGGAGACGGCACCCTCCTGCCCGACGACGGCTTTGCCGACCTCGACGCGCACGCGGGTGAAGGCGTCGCGGAGCTCATCGGTCGTCGTGGCGCCGGTGGCGCCGGTGGTGGTGGGCAGGTCGGTCACGGTCGTCCTCCTGGTCGGGGGTCGGTCAGGTGTGTGGTTCCGGTGGCGGTCGGGTCGGTCGGCCGGGAGGCTCGTGGTGCGTCCCCGGCGACGGCTCGCCGCACGGCGCGTTCCAGGTCGTCGATCGCGGCAGCGCCGTCGACGAGCGCTCGGTCGTCGGGCGTCGGTCCGCCGACGAGCACGGCGCCGACCCGTGCCGCCGGCAGGCCGGTGGCGTCGGCGGCACGGCGGACGACCTCGTCGACGTGGGCGGAGCGGGGGAGCCCGAGCGAGCGACCGACCCGCCGGAGGGCGGCGACCCGGAGGGTGTCGAGCGCGTGGGTGCGGTCGCGGGTCCTGGCGTAGAGGCGTGCTCGGCCCTCGGTCGTCTCCGAGGCGCGGACCACGACGGGCATCGACTCGACGACGAGCGGGCCGAGCCGACGGCCGCGCCACACGCCGGCGGCGATCGCCACCGCTGCGGCCATGCCGATCGCGCTCGGCACCCACGGGGGAGCGAGGTCACCGAGCGACGGTGCGGCGTCGGTGCTCCCAGCACGGGGCACGTACCAGGACAGGTGGTCGGCGCCGCCGAGCAGGCCGAGTGCCAGCGCCGCGTTCCCCGCGGTCGTGACGGTGTCGTTGCGGAACGCGTCGGTGGTGCCGACGAGCGTCACGGTCCCCGTGGCGGTGTCCGTCCGGACGAGTCCCCAGACGCGGGCGCTGCCGGTGCCGTCCGGGGCGCAGCGCGTGCCGGCGGACGCCCGCACCGTGTACCCGGAGCCGGTCGGGGTGACCGACCGGGCACTCCGGGCCGCCGGGATCCCGCACGCGGCCGTCGAGACCGGTCCGGTCGCCTGGACGGGCCCGGCCGGGTCGGCGCGGACGCGGAAGGACTCGAGGACGCCCGGGTCGGTGGTGACGAGCACCACGTCCGACGCGGAGCGCGCGATGCGCCGTGCGACGCCCGCGGAGAGGACGCCGGCGGAGTCGTCGACGAGGACCGTGCCGTCGGGGTCGACCCGGTCGGCGTCCCGGACGACGTCGACCGTGGTGCCGCGCTGCTCGAGGACCCGGACGAGCGCCTTCGAACCGCTCGCGGTCGCCGACCCGGGGTCGAGCGGGGTGTCCGTGGGGCTGGAGCCACTGCCGACCGCCGCCGTGACCGCCGCGAGCAGGAGCCCGACCAGCACGATGGCGACCCAGAACACGACGCGGAACCGTCGGCCCTCGCGCTGCCCGTCCGGCGTCGGCGCACCCGGGCTGGCGGTGCCGCGGTCGCGCGTCGGCGTCGTCGTGGCGGTCGTCGTCGTGGTCATGCGGGGACCACCGGCCCGTCCGTCCGGACCGGTCGGGCCGTGCGGAGCCGGTCCTCGGTGTCGAGGACCTGACGCGCTGCAGCCTCGTCGGTGTCGAGCCCGAGGTACCGCACGTCGTCGAACGTGGTCGCTGCCCGGTGCAGGTCGTCGCGGAACGACGGGAACGGCCGGGAGGCCCGGACCGCGATCGCGCCTGCGGTCGCTCCGGGGACGTCGGGGACGAGGTCGCGCTCACCGAGACCACGGGCGACGGCCCGGTAGCCCTCGAGCACGGCGGTCGACCAGTCCCCGTCGCGCATCGCGGTGCGGGCGGCCGAGGCGATGGTGGCGGCCGAGCGCAGGTCGTCGTCGTCGAGGACTCCGCGGACGTCGTCGGCCCGGAGCCGGGCGCGGCGCCGCGGCAGTCCGCGCGAGACGACGACGAGCACGACCACCGCGACGAGCACGACGATCGCCACGACGAGCAGCGTGCGGCTGAGCCCGACACCGCCGACGCCGTCCGGACGGAGCGAACTGAACCACGCGAGGACGTCCTGCGACGCCCGGTCCCACCAGGTCACGTGCGCGCCGCTGTACTCACCGCGCTCGAGCTCCCGCTCGAGGAGCCGCCGGGCCTGGTCGGGGTCGACGCTCGTCATCCCCGCCCGTCCGGTCGCGACGGACCCCACTGCGGCGGTTGCGGCTGCTGCCCGCCCCACTGCGGCGGCTGCTGCTGCCCACCCCACTGCTGCGGCTGCTGGCCCAGCGGCGGTTGCGGACCCCACGGCGGGGGCGGCGGACCCCAGGGCTGCTGCGGCTGCTGCGGCCACGGACGCTGGGCGACGGGGTGTGCGGGGGCGAACGGGTCCGCGGGCTGGCCGGTCTCCAGGTGCGCCGCGATGCGCTGGTCGAGGGCCTCGGTCCGGATGCGGCGGTCGATCGCCAGGAAGGTCGTCACCGAGGCGCTCAGGACGTCCGTGATGCACTGCACCGCGATCGTCAGGAGGCTGCCGACCACGAGCGCGACGACGGCTCCGGCCGACAGGCCACCTGGGCGCCCCGTCGTCTGCCCGAGCGGGTCGAACACGCCGGAGAACAGCGAGACGCCGAGGGTGAGCGGCGTGCTCGCGATGCCCGCGACGATGCTGAAGGCGATCTGCACGAGGAGCAGGATGCCGAACGTCCGCCAGAACGCACCGCGGGTCAGCCGCCAGGACTGCGCGGCGGCGGAGAACACCCCGCGGCCCTCGAGCGCGATGGTCGGCACCGTGAAGGCGAACCGGGTGGCGAAGAAGGCCACGAGCAGCCCGAAGACGAGCCCGAGCCCGAGGAGCGCCAGGAAGAACCCGCCGATCGCCGTGTCCGTCGCGCCCAGCGCCCCGAAGAAGCCGATCAGCACGGCCACGAACACCGCGCCGATCACCGCGCCGGCCGCGAGCTGCAGGAGCATCCACCACAGCACCGACAGCCGCCGGCCCTCGAGGAGCGCCCAGAGCCCGCGGAACGTGCCGCGCCGGCCGAGCACCCGCTGCCCGGTGTCGACCGCGACCGGGGCGACGAGGAACCCGCGTGCCAGGAACGCCAGGAACGGCACCCCGAGCGCGAGCAGGATGTAGAGCGTGACCGAGCCCGCGGTGATCGCGTCGGCGTCCGAGCCGGGTCCGGACCCGGTACCGGTCCCCGTGCCGATCGCGGAGAGCATCCGCTCCTGCAGCGACCGCTGCCCGAGGGTCGTGGCGACGGTGGACGCCAGGCCGAGCACGCCGGAGAGCAGCAGGCTCCAGAGGAGCAGCACGCGCGCGTTGCGCCGGAACACGGTGAACGCGCCGGCCAGCACGTCACCGAGCCCGAGCGGGCGCAGCGGGATCACCGGACGGGACGGCGGTGTCGGACCGGACCCGCGCCCTGGAGGCGGGGGTGTCGGAGACGGAGGCGGCGTCGTGCCGTACCGGGAGCCTCCTGGCTGAGGACCCTGCTGTCCACCCGACTGCTGTCCACCCGACTGCTGTCCACCCGACTGCTGTCCACCGGACTGCTGTCCGTCGGGCTGCTGTCCGTCGGCAGGGCCCCCGCCCGCCCCTGGTGTCTGCCATCCATCGCCGGCCATCGGACCGCCCCCTCACGTCGGCCGCGCCGGGAACACGCGGACCTCCCCATCCTGGCGGAAAACCCGGCGTGACGGGGCCTCGGCTATCGTGAACGGACGGTGCCTGCCCGGGCATCCCCGCACGCCACCCGGAGTCCACATCACATGACACCGCGCATCCTCGTCGTCGACGACGACCAGGCCCTCGCCGAGATGATCGGCATCGTCCTCCGCGCCGAGGGCTACGAGCCCGAGTTCAGCGGCGACGGCAACGACGCCGTCGAGGCCTTCCACGCGACGAAGCCCGACCTGGTGCTCCTCGACGTCATGCTCCCGGGCATCGACGGCATCGAGGTGTGCCGCCGGATCCGCGCCGAGAGCGGCACGCCGATCATCATGCTCACCGCGAAGGGCGACACGTCCGACGTCGTCGCCGGCCTCGAGAACGGCGCCGACGACTACGTGGTCAAGCCCTTCAACCCGAAGGAGCTCGTCGCCCGCATCCGCACGCGCCTGCGGCCGACCGCCTCCGACGCGACGGTCCTGCACGTCGGTGACCTGGTCGTCGACGTCCCCGGTCACGAGGTCCGCCGCGGTGACGCCGTGATCGCGCTGACCCCGCTCGAGTTCGACCTGCTGCGGGCCCTCGCCGAGAAGCCGAACCAGGTCTTCACGCGCGAGATGCTGCTCGAGCAGGTGTGGGGCTACCACTACAAGGCCGACACCCGACTCGTGAACGTGCACGTGCAGCGGCTCCGCGCGAAGATCGAGCACGACCCCGACGCACCGCGCATCGTGACCACCGTCCGCGGCGTCGGCTACCGCGCCGGGGGAGCCTGAGCACCGTGCCGAGCTCGTCCGGGCAGCCGTCCCTGTCGCGGACGCGTCGACGGCTCCGCGCCTGGGCCAGACGGGGCTGGCGGGGCATC
Source organism: Curtobacterium sp. SL109 (assembly GCF_026672405.1). NCBI lineage: Bacteria > Bacillati > Actinomycetota > Actinomycetes > Micrococcales > Microbacteriaceae > Curtobacterium > Curtobacterium sp. SL109. The sequence goes on along the minus strand of NZ_JAPPRB010000002.1, from coordinate 3,004,564 downwards.
GCGTTCTTCTGGCGGCGCTCGCTGATGTTCCGGTCGGTGGCGATCACCGTCACCACCACCGGACTCGCCGTCGCGATCATCGGCACCGCGGTGATGCTGAGCATCTCGAGCAACGTGTACTCGCAGCGCCGCGACCAGATCGAGGCCGAGTCCGCCAGGGCCACGAACGTGGCGCAGGGCATCTTCGACGCGGCCACGGCGGCCGAGGACAACAACCAGTCCGAGCTCGAGACGCTGCAGAACGAGGCGCAGCGCGCGATCCTGTCGAACACGACGAGCCCCGGCGGCACGAGCATCGCGATCGAGCGCTCGCCCGGGGCGTCGGGCCCGCAGACGCTGCAGAACCTGGCCAGCCAGTACTTCCCGGACGCCGTCATCACGGACGAGCTCCGGAAGGAGGTGGCGAAGAACACCGGCAAGCTCAGCCTGCAGGCCGTGCGCCTCGACGACGCCGGTCGCCGGCAGCCGGGGCTCGCCGTCGGGTCGACGCTGCAGATCCCGAGTGCCGGGCAGTACGAGCTCTACCTGGTGTACGACCTCTCCGACGCCCAGCAGACCCTCGACTTCGTGTCGCAGACGCTCTCGATCGGCGGTGTCGCGCTCATCGTGCTCATCGCCCTCGTCACGTCGCTCGTCGTCCGGCTCGTCGTCGTGCCGATCCGCGGCGCAGCGGAGACGAGCCGGAAGATCGCCTCGGGACGGCTCGACGAGCGGATCCCGGTGAAGGGGCAGGACGACGTCGCCACCCTCGCGCGGAGCTTCAACGGGATGGCGGACGCCGTCAGCCGGCAGATCACCCAGCTCGCCGAGCTGTCCCGGGTGCAGCAGCGCTTCGTCTCCGACGTCTCCCACGAGCTGCGCACGCCGCTCACCACGATCCGCCTGGCGGGCGACGTGCTCTACGACGCCCGGCACGCGTTCGAACCCGCGGTGGGGCGCTCGGCCGAGCTCCTCCACGACCAGATCGACCGCTTCGAGCTGCTCCTGTCCGACCTCCTCGAGATCTCCCGCTACGACGCGCAGGCCGTCGAGCTCGAGACCGAGCCCGTCGTGCCGGCGTCGCTCACCGCCGACATCGTCGACGAGTTCCGTCCGCTCGCCGAGCGCGCCGGCGTCGAGCTCGTCCTCGCGACCCCCGGCGGGCACACCACGATGCAGCTCGACGGACGACGCATCCGGCGCATCCTGCGCAACCTCGTCGGCAACGCCGTCGAGCACGGGGACGGCAAGCCCGTGCACGTGGTCGTCGACAGCGACGCCAGGACCGTCGCGATCGCCGTGCGGGACCACGGCGTCGGGATGCCGGCTGAGGACACCGCACGCGTGTTCGACCGGTTCTGGCGCGCCGACCCGAGCCGCAAGCGCACCATCGGCGGCACGGGTCTCGGCCTGGCGATCAGCCTCGGCGACGCCAACCTCCACGGTGGGCGCATCGACGTCTGGTCCCGACCGGGGGAAGGCTCGGCGTTCGTGCTCACCGTCCCGCGCCGCGGGCAGGAGGCCACGGCGACGTCGGCCATCCCGCTGCCCGAGCTCGACGAGCACTACGACGGCCCGAGCGGAGGAGACACCCGATGACCAGGACCACCGCGACCCCGCCAGCCGGCCGGGGCACCCCGGGCACCCGGGGCGCCGGCGGCTCGCGCCGACGTTCGCCCCGCCGGCTGCTCGCCGTCGCGCTCGCCGCGCTCACCCTCGTCGCGCTCACCGCCTGCGCCGCCATCCCCACCGGCGGTCCGGTGCGGAGCGGTCAGGACCTCAAGGACGACACCGTGTCCGGGGTCGACTACCGCCCGAGCGGGCCGGAGAAGGGCTCCGCCCAGGACACCATCCTGCAGCAGTTCATCGAGGCCGCGACCGGGGCCCAGGACAACTACGCCATCGCCCGCGAGTTCCTCAGCGCCTCCTTCGCCCAGAAGTGGAACCCGCGCCAGAGCGTCACCGTCCGCCAGGGCGCCGGGGACGTCGACCGCACCGGCACCCGCGAGCTCACGTACACGCTCACGGCGAGCGCCACCGTCGACAGCGACGGCGAGTACACCCAGGCCGTCCGCCCCACCTCGTCCACGCTGACCTTCCAGTTCGTGAAGGAGGACGGCGAGTGGCGCATCAGCTACGCGCCGGACGGCATCATCCTGACGCCGGTCAGCTTCGAGCAGGTGTTCCAGGCGCACGCCCTGTACTTCTACGACCCCACCTACCGCTTCCTGGTGCCGGACGAGCGCTGGTTCCTGGCCCGCTCCTCCACGAGCACCCGGATCGCGAGCGCCCTGCTCGCCGGTCCGGCCGACTGGCTCAAGGGTGCCGTGGTGTCCTCGTTCCCCGAGGGCACGCAGCTCTCGCTGAACGCCGTCACGGTGGACAACGGCAGCGCCCAGGTGGACCTGTCGAGCGACGCGCTCCGTGCGACCACCGTCGACAAGGTGCGGATGCGGGAGCAGCTGGCCCGCTCGCTGTCGACGGTCGCGACCATCTCCTCGATCACGATGACCATCGAGGGCGCCACCTTCTCCGTGCCGGACTCCAGCGGCACGAGCGCCGTCGTCGACCCCGACGTCGACCCGCGCCCGCTCGTCGTCGACGACGACACCGTCGGCTTCGCGACCCCGGGCAGCGGGGACGTCTCCACGCTCGGCAACGGGCTCGGGAGCGCTCTCAGCCGCCTCGACCCGACGTCGCTGTCGCTGACCGCCTCGGGGTCGGACGCCGCGTTCGGCAACGTCGACGGCGTGTGGACGGTCAAGAACGGCAAGCGGCCGCTGCGCATCGTCGCCGGTGACGGGTTCGTCGACCCGTCCGTGGACGACGCGGGCTTCGTGTGGGTGGGGACCGCGAAGGACACCAGGAAGATCACGGCCTACGGCTTCGCCGGTGACTCGCACGCCGTCGCGTCGACCCTGCCGGACGGGGACCTGGTCTCCTTCCAGGTGTCCCGCGACTCCACCAGGGCACTCGCCCTCGTCGACACCGGAGCCGGGTCCGCGCTCTACGTGATGGCGATCATCCGCGACTCGGACCGCTCACCGACGGCGCTCGGTGCACCCGTGCGCCTGCAGGCCGCAGCCGGCGAGGCACTCGGCGCCACGTGGGTGAGCGACCTCGACGTCGCCTCGCTCGGGCAGACGTCGAGTGGACCGAGCGTCGTCCGTGCCACCATCGGCGGGCAGTCGGTCGCCCTGCAGCGACCGGAGGACGAGGCGACGCAGATCGTCGGCGGCAGCGCGCACTCGCTGCTCCTGCTGATGCGGGACGGGCAGGTCGTGCAGTCCACCGGCGGCGGGTGGGACCGGACCGGGATCAGCGCGTCGGTGCTCGGCGTCCAGCGCTGACGGGGCGGGGCAGGCGGTCCCACGACGGCCGGGCCAGCTGTCCCTCCACGGCCGGTCCGGCCGTCCCTCCACAGCCGGTCCGGCCGGGAGGCCCTCCACCGGTCCGCCCCCCGGCCCCCGCCCGGCGTCCTCCCGCCGCCAGGATCGCCCCATGACCCCGGCTCCACACCCCTGGCGCGACGCACTCGTCGCCGTCCTCGCCCTGTTCCTGCCCGTTGCCTGTCTCGGCTGCGGCGCGCCCGACCGCGCCCTCTGCCGGTCCTGCCGTGCCACCCTCGAGGGCTGCCCGCACCGGGTCCGGCTCGTCGGCGGGGTGCGCCTCGACGCCGCCTTCGAGTACGAGGGCCTCGTCCGCACCCTGCTCCTCGAGCTCAAGCTGCGCGGCCGTGTCGACGTCGCCGGTCCCCTCGGCCGCCGGACCGCCGCGCTGGTGCGTCGTGCGCTCGCCGAGGCACCGCCGGGCACGCTCGTCCTCCGCGTCCCGCCGTCCCCGCGTGGCCGGCGTCGACGCGGCTTCGACCCCGTGGTGCTCCTGCTCGCTCGGGGCGGTGTGCGGGGGACCGGGCAGCTGCACCGTGCCCGGGCACGCGGCCGTGGGCTGCTCGGTGGCAGCCGGCACGGTGGCGGCGTGCACGGTGGCAGCCGGCACGATGGCAGCCTGCACGCTGTCGGCCTGCACGGTGTCGGCCTGCGCGCCGGGGCGGGCCAGAAGGAGCGGACGGCGCTGGAACGGGTGGCCGCCACGGTCGGCACCCTCCGAGCCGTGCGGGTCGAGGGCCGCACCGTCGTCCTCGTCGACGACGTCGTCACCACCGGGGTGACGATGGCCGAGGCGGTCCGTGCCGTGCGGGCAGCCGGTGGCCGGGTGGTGCGGTGCGTCGCGACGGCGAGCGTCGAGGCATGACGCCGACCTCGGGTGAACGCCCGGTGTCCTCTGTGCATCCGGTGGGTGTCCGCTCCGACGCGCCCACACCCGGTGACACGGGTCCGTCGGCGGGTCTAGCGTCCCTGGCAAGGCGTCGGAGTTCGCCGGAAGCAGGTGACGCGCCGACTCAGTGATGGGAGCCGCCATGGACGTGACGATCACAGGCCGGAACGTCGGGGTCACCGACCGATTCCGTACCTACGTCGAGCAGAAGTCCGACAAGATCGACGTGCTCGCCGATCGCGCACTCGCCTTCGAGGTGCGGATCAGCCGACACAACGAGAAGAGCGGCGGCGGTCAGGGCGAGGACCGCGTCGAACTGACGCTCATCGGTCCGGGGCCCCTCGTGCGGGCCGAGTCCGCCGCGTCGGACAAGTACGCCGCGTTCGACCTCGCCTTCGCCCGGATCATGGAGCGCCTCCGCCGGGCCCGCGACCGCCGCAAGGTGCACCGCGGTCGCCACCGTCCGACCTCCGTCGCCGAGGCGGCCGGGTCCGCGTTCGACGGCATGGACGTCGTGCCCGCCGACGGCAAGCTCATCGAGGACGTCGCCACGGGGGCGATCCCGGTGGTGACCGAGGAGCCCCACGACGACGAGGACGAGGTCTACTCGCCCGTCGTCATCCGCGAGAAGGTCTTCACCGCGGAGCCGATGACCGTGGACGACGCGCTCTACTTCATGGAGCTCGTCGGACACGACTTCTACCTGTTCGTCGACGCGGAGACCCGCCGTCCGAGCGTCGTCTACCGACGCAAGGGCTGGGACTACGGCGTCATCGGGCTCGACGGCACCGACGCCGTCCGCACCGACGAAGCCGCCGACGAGACGACGCAGACGGAGCCCGCGGCCGCGCTCGCCTGAGCGTCCGAGGGACCACCCCGGTGTGCGCGGCCCGTTCGGGGGCCGCGCACACCTGTGTTCCGTCGGCGTTCCTCACAGCACAGGGCTCGGGCGGGTTGCTAGCATGACTGGCTGTTCGGACGCGCCGACCGCGCGCGACGAACCGTAAGGAGTTCACGTGGCAAACGTGCTGGAGAAGGTCCTCCGCGTCGGTGAAGGACGCACCCTCCGACGACTGAAGGCGTACGCCTCCGCGATCAACGACCTCGAGGACGACTTCGCGAGCCTCAGCGACGAGGAGCTCCAGGACGAGACCAAGGAGCTGCGCGAGCGGTACGCCAACGGCGAGACCCTCGACGACCTGCTGCCGGAGGCCTTCGCCGCCGTGCGCGAGGCCTCGAAGCGCACCCTCGGCATGCGGCACTTCGACGTGCAGCTCATGGGTGGCGCGGCGCTCCACCTCGGCAACATCGCCGAGATGAAGACCGGTGAGGGCAAGACCCTCGTCGCGACGACCGCGGCGTACCTCAACGCGATCCCGTCGCGCGGCGTCCACGTCATCACCGTGAACGACTTCCTGGCGTCGTACCAGTCCGAGCTCATGGGCCGTGTGTTCCGTGCCCTCGGCATGACGACCGGGTGCATCGTGGCGAACCAGTCGCCGGCCGAGCGCCGCGAGCAGTACGCCGCCGACATCACCTACGGCACGAACAACGAGTTCGGCTTCGACTACCTGCGCGACAACATGGCCTGGCAGGCCGTCGACATGGTGCAGCGCGGCCACTTCTTCGCCATCGTGGACGAGGTCGACTCGATCCTCATCGACGAGGCCCGCACGCCGCTCATCATCTCGGGCCCGTCCTCCGGTGAGGCCAACCGCTGGTTCACCGAGTTCGCCTCGATCGCCAAGCGCCTCACCGCGGGCGAGGACTTCGAGGTCGACGAGAAGAAGCGCACCGTCGGTGTGCTCGAGCCCGGCATCGAGAAGGTCGAGGACTACCTCGGCATCGACAACCTCTACGAGTCGGCGAACACCCCGCTGATCTCCTTCCTGAACAACGCCATCAAGGCGGACTCCCTGTTCAAGCGCGACAAGGACTACGTCGTGATGAACGGCGAGGTGCTCATCGTCGACGAGCACACCGGCCGCATCCTGATGGGCCGTCGCTACAACGAGGGCATCCACCAGGCGATCGAGGCCAAGGAGGGCGTCGAGGTCAAGGCCGAGAACCAGACCCTCGCCACCGTCACGCTGCAGAACTACTTCCGCCTGTACCAGAAGCTCTCCGGCATGACCGGCACCGCGGAGACCGAAGCGGCCGAGTTCATGTCGACGTACAAGCTCGGCGTCGTCGCCATCCCGACGAACAAGCCGATGCAGCGCATCGACCAGACCGACCTCGTCTACAAGAACGAGAAGGCCAAGTTCGAGCAGGTCGCCAACGACATCGAGGAGCGCCACGAGAAGGGCCAGCCCGTCCTCGTCGGCACCACGAGCGTCGAGAAGTCCGAGTACCTCTCCAAGCTCCTCGCGAAGAAGGGCGTCAAGCACGAGGTCCTCAACGCGAAGAACCACGCACGAGAAGCCGCCATCGTCGCCCAGGCCGGACGCTACGGCGCCGTGACGGTCGCCACGAACATGGCCGGCCGCGGCACCGACATCATGCTCGGTGGCAACTCGGAGTTCCTCGCGGTGCAGGAGATGCACACGAAGGGCCTCTCGCCCACCGAGACCCCCGACGAGTACGAGTCCGCCTGGGACGAGGTCTTCGCGAAGACGAAGGCGATCGTCGAGGAAGAGGGCGACAAGGTCCGCGCGGTCGGCGGCCTGTACGTCCTCGGCACCGAGCGCCACGAGTCCCGCCGCATCGACAACCAGCTGCGTGGTCGTTCCGGCCGTCAGGGTGACCCGGGCGAGAGCCGCTTCTACCTGTCGCTGACCGACGACCTCATGCGCCTGTTCAACTCCGGTGCCGCCGAGAGCCTGATGGGCCGCTCGAACGTCCCGGACGACCTCGCCATCGAGAACAAGCTCGTCGGCCGTGCGATCCGGTCCGCCCAGTCCCAGGTCGAGGGCCGCAACGCCGAGATCCGCAAGAACGTCCTCAAGTACGACGACGTCCTCAACCGGCAGCGCGAGGCGATCTACAGCGACCGTCGCCACATCCTCGAGGGCGACGACCTCCACGAGCGCACGCAGAACTTCCTGAAGAACGTCGTGGACGACGTCATCGACACCCACACCGGCGAGGGCTCCCCGGACGACTGGGACCTCGACGCCATGTGGACCGAGCTCGGCACGCTCTTCCCGATCTCGATCACGATCGACGAGATCATCACCGAGGCCGGCTCGAAGGGCAAGGCGACGCGGGAGTTCCTCGGTCGCGAGATCCTCTCCGACGCCCAGCTCGCCTACGCCAAGCGCGAGGAGACCCTCGGCGAAGAGGCGATGCGCGAGCTCGAGCGTCGCGTCGTCCTCTCGGTGGTCGACCGCCGCTGGCGTGACCACCTCTACGAGATGGACTACCTCAAGGACGGCATCGGCCTCCGTGCCATGGCGCAGCGTGACCCGCTGGTCGAGTACCAGCGCGAGGGCTACGCCCTGTTCCAGACGATGATGGGGCAGATCCGCGAGGAGTCGGTCGGCTTCCTGTTCAACCTCGAGGTGCAGGTCCAGTCGGACGGCGAGAACGCGGTCATCGAGGCCAAGGGCCTCGACGAGGAAGAGGTCGCCGGCCTCGAGTTCTCCGCTCCGTCGATCGACGGCGAGGTCGAGGTCCGCGACGAGCGCGGTCGCCTCGAGCAGGCCGCCACGGCGCTGGCTCAGCAGGCGCAGGCGGAAGAAGAGGCCGAGATCGCGCCCGAGAAGGGCTCGGCCTTCGGCTCGGCCGCCACGGCGACCGGTCAGGCGACGGCCACCAACCGCGCCGACCGTCGTCAGGCCGCCAAGAAGGGCTAGACCGGACCACGCCACCAGACGGGAGGCCCGGTGCCAGCTGGCACCGGGCCTCCCGTCTGTGGCGTGGTCCGTCGAGGAGCGACCGCGCCGGTCAGAGCATCCCGATCGCGGTGGCGCGCCACCGCCCGGCACGCTCCTCGAGCCGGATCGCGACCGCTCGGGCGCGGCTCCGGGTGTGGACCACCACGCTCGCCTCGGCCACGCCGTCCCGCGGGCGGCTCACCACGACGGTCCCGACGCGGATCGACGGCCGTCGGTTCCGGTGCGGGGAGGCGGACCGTGCCCGGGCGGCGTACGCCGCTCGCTGGTGGAGGTGCCGCTGCACGTCGTCCGTGATCCACCGGGCGATGCTCTCGACGTCCCGAGCGCCGGTGAGGATCTCGGCGACGCAGAGTGCCAGCGCCTGCGCGGTCGCTGCCGGGTCGGGGAGGGGTGGTGATTCCGGTGTCGACTCGTCGGCCCGGTCCGGCCCGTCGTCTCCGACCGGTCGTGGCACGAGCGCCGTCGTCGCAGCGTGCTCGAACCCGACGGTGTCGACCCGCAGTGCCGTCGCCTCCTGCCCGACCGCAGTGACTCCCGCCTCCGTGCTCTGGTGCGGATCGTCGTCGACCCGCTGTGCTTCCCGCGCCACCCCGGCCCCTTTCGTTGGTGGGCAGAGCGTATGGGGAATGCGAAATGCGAAATGACGACGAGCCTGACCTGTGGAGAACGGCGATCTGTCCACAACGCGCCCGGACCTAGACTGGTCGGGTGTCGACCCTCAGTGATCTCGTCCTCGCACAAGGCCGGTCCTCCGAAGCGGACGTGGAGTGGCTCCACCTGCTCGTGGGGGACTGGCAGCTCCTCTCGGACCTGTCGTTCGCCGACATGGTGCTCTGGGTGCCGACGGCCGAGGACGGCTCCTTCGTGGCCGTCGCCCACGCCCGTCCGTCGTCCGCCGCGACGCTGTTCTACCGCGACATCGTCGGGCAGGAGATCCGCGAGGAGTGGCGCGAGCAGGTCACCGAGAGCTTCGCGTCCGCCCGCGTCGTCGACTCCGCCGAGCCGGACTGGTACGAGGACACCCCGACCCGCGTCCGGGCCATCCCCGTGCTCCGGCGCCTCAGCGCGAAGAGCAAGCAGACGACCGACCGGCCGATCGCCGTCGTCACGCGCCACTCGAACCAGGACGAGATGCGCACGCCGAGCCGCCAGGAGCTCAACTTCACCGCGAGCGCGAACGACCTGTTCGGCATGATCGCGACGGGCGACTTCCCGGACCTCGGTGCTCCGGCCGGCCCGCGTCGTGGCGCACCCCGTGCGAGCGACGGCCTGCTCCGCCTCGACACGAACGGCATCGTCACGTTCGCCAGCCCGAACGGCCTGAGCGCCTTCAACCGGATGGGCTTCGAGGGCGAACTCGAGCGGAAGTCCCTGGCCGAGGTCACCACTGAACTCCTCGGCGCCCAGCTCGACGTCGACGAGTCCCTGCCGCTCGTCGTCACCGGGCGTGCTCCCTGGCGCGCGGACATCGAGTCGAACGGCGTCGCGGTCACCCTGCGGTCGATCCCGCTGCGCGACCACGGTGAGCGGATCGGCGCGGTCGTGCTCTGCCGCGACGTCACCGAGATGCGGCACCAGGAGCGCGAGCTGATCACCAAGGACGCGACGATCCGCGAGATCCACCACCGCGTGAAGAACAACCTGCAGACGGTGGCCTCGCTCCTGCGCATCCAGGCGCGGCGCACGCACTCGGAAGAGGCCAAGACGTCCCTGCAGAACGCGATGCGGCGCGTGGCGGCGATCGCCGTCGTGCACGACACCCTGTCGACCGGCCTCAGCCAGAACGTCGACTTCGACGAGGTCTTCGACTCCGTGCTCAAGCTCGTGACCGAGGTCGCGGCGTCCCACAACACGACCGTGCACCCGAAGAAGACCGGGGAGTTCGGCGTCCTGCCCTCCGAGGCTGCCACGCCGCTCGCGCTCGGGCTGACGGAGCTCGTGACGAACGCGGTGGAGCACGGACTCGACGGCCGCGACGGCGAGGTCGAGATCGTCGCCCACCGCTCGGACGACCACCTCGAGATCCAGGTCCGCGACAACGGCGTGGGGCTGCCCGAGGGCAAGGTCGGCTCAGGCCTCGGCACGCAGATCGTCCGCACGCTCATCCAGGGCGAGCTCGGCGGCACGATCGACTGGCACACGCTCACCGGCAGCGGCACCGAGGTCACGATCTCGATCCCGTTCCGCTGGGAGACCGCGGCCGCGTAGCCGCGTGCGCGTGCGCGTGCGCGTGCGCGTGCATGTCCGTGCCGTGCCGAGCCGAGCGTGCGCCTGGCCAGGGCGGGTCCGGGCATCGCGAAACACCGGTGTTCAGCTATCGCGCCGCGACTTCCCGCGGCGTGACTGCAGAACACCGGTGTCTTGCGAGCCCAGCCGCCGCCCCGCGCACGACGACGCCCGCCGCACCCCGAGGGGCACGACGGGCGTCGGTGTCAGCGCTGCGGCGTCAGGAGGCGCGGCGAGCCCGGGCGGCGCGACGCTTGAGCGCGCGACGCTCGTCCTCGCTGAGGCCACCCCAGACACCGGAGTCCTGGTTGTTCTCGAGTGCGTACTGCAGGCACATCTCCGTCACCGTGCAACGAGCGCACACCGACTTGGCCTTCTCGATCTGGTCCACCGCGGGCCCGGTGTTCCCGACGGGGAAGAAGAGCTCGGGGTCTGCGGTGAGGCAAGCTGCCTTGTCACGCCAATCCATGTGGTGGTGCTCCTTGATGTCAGTGCTCGAACGGCAGGCCGGGGCCGTGGTTCGGGGCTGGAGGACTCTGCACATGCACATGTGACGAGCGGGAAGATCCTGTGGGGAGGAAACCGCGCGGGGAGAGCCTGACGCCCGCAGAACGCTCGGGGGAAGAACGTCGAACCACGGGGAGACGCACACCACATCGTGCCGTCCAAACGACCTCGAACATCGTTCCATACTGATATGACCAAATCAAGGGTTGCAATGCTGGAGGATCTCTGTGTCTGACCCCACCTCGACCGCCCCCGACGCTCCCGAGCCGCGGTCGCGGGCGATGTACGGCCTGCTCATCGTCCTCGCGCTCGAGTTCCTCGCCGTCGCGGTCGTGACGGTCGTCCTGCTCGTCGAGCTCCTCGTCGCGCCGGCCACCAGCGTGGCGTCCGGCATCGCCCTCGTGTTGCTGGCAGCGATCGCCGCGCTGTGGCTCGGGTCGCTGCTCGTCGGTCTCTGGCGCAGCCGGCCGTGGGTGCGCAGCGGCATCGTCGTGTGGCAGGTCCTGCAGGGAGCGCTCGCGATCGGCGCGTTCCAGGGCGTGTTCCGGGTCCCGGCGGTCGGGTGGGCACTGCTCCTGCCGGCGCTCGTCGCCATCACGCTGGTGCTGTCGAAGTCGGTGACGACCACGTTGGCCCGCCGGGTCGAGTAGCGCCCAGCGACGCCACCACCGTCACCGCCGGCGACACCACCGTCACCGCCGGCGACACCACCGGCGACGCACTGGAGGCCCGGTGCCGGTCCCAGGGACCGGCACCGGGCCTCCAGCGCGTCGCAGACTCAGACCAGGCCGAGCTTCTTCCGGAGGCTCGCCACGTGACCGGTCGCCTTCACGTTGTAGAGGGGGAGCTGCACGGTGCCGTCCTCGTCGACGACGATCGTCGACCGGATCGTGCCGGTGACGACCTTGCCGTAGGTGTTCTTCTCGCCCCAGGCCGCGTACGCCTTGTGCACCGCGAGGTCCGGGTCGCTCAGCAGCGGGAAGGTCAGGGCCTGCTCGTCCTTGAAGGTCGCGAGGGCGGGGAGGTCGTCCTTCGACACGCCGAGGACCTCGTACCCGGCGGCCTGCAACGAGGACATGTTGTCGCGGAAGTCGCAGGCCTCGGTGGTGCAGCCCGGGGTGGACGCCGCGGGGTAGAAGTACACGATGACCTTGCGTCCGCGCAGGGACCCGAGGGTGTGCTCGGTGCCGTCCTGGTCCTGCAGGGTGAAGTCCGGGGCGGTGTCGCCGGCGACGAGACGGTCGGTCATGGTGCTCCTGTTCGGTCGGGACCCGGAGGTGTTCTCGGGCGCCCGAATCCCATGCTATTGTTGATTCCCGTTGCGGGACACACACCGGAACGGCACTCGCAAGCAGAGTGCATGCACCTCTAGCTCAATTGGCAGAGCAACTGACTCTTAATCAGTGGGTTCTCGGTTCAAGTCCGAGGGGGTGCACACGACTGAGACCCTCGCTCCGGCGGGGGTCTTCGTGTATCCGGAGGGGGTCGGGACGCATGGACACGCACGAACCGAAGGGCGGCGCGCTCGACGCCGCCGAACTCGCACGTCGGCTCAACCTGCTGCTCGACTTCGAGGAGTCGCAGCGCGGCGCGCCGGTGCCGTTCTCCGCGATCGAGGAGTGGGTCGACGCCCACGGCGGATCGCTCTCCCGTGCGAAGTGGACCTACATGATCTCGGGCGACGGTCGTCGCAACCGGGACACCGCGCTGCTGCAGCTCCTCGCCGGCTTCTTCGAGGTCGACGAGCGCTTCCTGCTCGAGGACAGCCAGATCCCGGAGCGGATCGGCGCGCAGCTCGCCCTCGTCCGGTCGCTCCGCTCGGCCCGGGTCAGCGGGTTCGCCGCCCGCACGTTCCCCGGCGAGCTCTCACCCGACGCCCTCCGCCGGATCGCCGCGGTGATCGAGGAGGAGTCGCAGCGCGGGATCCTGCCGTGACCGCTGACCGCGTGGACGCCTTCTGGGACCGCGGACGCGACGAGCGCTGGGCGGACGTGGACGACGCCGTCCGCGTGGCCTCGGAGATCGTCGGCAAGCCGATCGTCGTGCGGGAAGAGGCCTTCCTGGCGAACGAGCCCGTCTGCGGCTTCGTCGCGACGCTCGAGCACCAGCACCTCATCATGATCTCGCCGTCCCCCTCGCGCACCTTCCGCGCATTCGTGATCGGGCACGAGCTCGGCCACGTGCTGCACGCCCACCACGACGCCGCGGCGCAGTCGGCGTACATCCGGGACGTCATCCCGGACCTGCCCGAGTACAAGGTCGAGCGGGCCATGGCGCGCGGCTTGTTCGAGAACGCCTTCGAACGCGAGGCCGAGCACTTCGCCGACCGCCTCGCGCAGCTCATCCGCGACCACCGCAGCCGGCCGAGCGCCTTCCGCGGCGTCTTCGGCTGAGCGGACACCCGCGATGATCCTCGCCGTCGCCCAGGCCGTCCTGCTCGTCGCGGGTGCGGTCGTCCTGTTCGTCCTGCAGCGCGGGCAGGACCGCACGTTGGCCGTGACGTTCCTGCTGTTCTCCGCCACGATCGTCACGAACGTCGACCCGCTCTACCGCTGGCTCGACCCCCTGGTCGGCGGCCGGAACGTCGTGACCGTGGTCAGCGACTGCCTGATGATCGCCGGCACGAGCACGCTGCTCTGGGGCGTCGCGAAGGCCGTCGGTGCTGACAGTCGGTGGTTGCGGACCGCGATCATCGTGTCCTGCGCCGTCGTCGGGGTCGTGATCGTCACCGCGTTCGTCGTGCTCGACAAGCCCCCGACGACGACGACCTTCATGCTCGTCGCCGGGGCCGAGCCGGCAGCGGCGGTCTACTCGATCGCGCAGACGGTCTACCTCGGGGTGGCCCTCGCCGCCACCGGGTGGATCTGCGTGCTGCACGTCCGCGAGGCCCGCACGCGCACGGACCTCGTCGGGCTCTGGGTCCTCGTGCTCGGCGGTGTGGCCGGGGTCGTGCGGATGGCGGTCGTCATCGTGATGGACCTCGCACACGTGTCCGGGGACGTCGCCCTGACCCGGCGGCTCTCGCTGCCGTACGACATCGCCACCCCGGGCGCGGTCCTCTGCGTCGCGTCGGGCATGCTCCTGCTCGTCATCGGGCACCGCACCGCCCGTGCCCGGCGTGCCCGCGCCGTGGAGACCGCGATCGCGACCCTCACGCCCTTGCACGCCCGCATGGGCAGCGACAACGAGTACCCGGCCACCGCCGACCCCGCCACACGGCTCAGCCGCCTGATCGTCGAGATCAACGACGGCGTCCGCAGCTCCCGGTCCTCGCTGGACGACCACGAGCGCACCGCCCTCGCCCGGGCCGAGTCAGCGCTCGACGCCTCCTGACCCGTCCGGAGCGAGCACGGGTCGACGTGGGACGCCACGGAGTGTATGTTCGTAGCCATTGCTACACTTCGTGTGGTGATCGCCGGTGGGACTCGGCCGCGTTGGGGGCGGCCGAGCACCCCGGACCGGAGCGACGCAGGCCCGAGCACCTCGGACGCCGTCGGTAGACTCCCGAGGTGCTCGTCTTCGCTGCAGTCGTCCTGTTCATCGGTGCCCTGTTCAACCTGGTCGCCTGGCCCCGCTTCTTCCAGCGGGTCGCGAAGGACACCCGCGCGCGTGACGCAGCCGGCCGCCCGACGACCTTCTACCGGGTGCACCTGGTCCTGCTGCTGATCGCCCTGGCGATCACCGCCGCCTCGATCGTCGCCGGGATCCTGCTGCTCGTCTGAGGCCCGTCCCGCGCGGTCGCCGGAGCGCCCACCCGGCCGACCACCGGACGGGAGGCGCGGGACCGGCCCGCCCCGAGCCTCCAGACCGTGGGCGGTCACCACCACCGCTTCAGGCGCGCTTCAGCGCGGCCCGAGGACAATGGCGGCCATGCGTGTCCTGGTGGTCGATGACGAGGTCCGACTCGCCGACGGTGTGCGCCGCGGGCTCGAAGCCGAGGGCTGGGCGGTCGACGTCGCCCACGACGGCATCGACGGCCTGTGGCACGCGCGCGAGTTCCACTACGACGCCGTCGTGCTCGACCTGATGATGCCGGGCCTGAGCGGCTGGGCGGTCTGCGGGCAGCTGCGGGCCGAGGGCAACTGGACGCCGGTGCTCATGCTCACGGCGAAGGACGGCGAGTGGGACCAGGTCGAGGCGCTCGACGCCGGTGCCGACGACTACGTGACGAAGCCGTTCTCGCACCCGGTGCTCGTCGCCCGTCTCCGCGCCCTGGTGCGCCGTGGTGCGCGGGAGCGGCCCGCCGTCCTGACCGTGGGGGACCTGCGCGTCGACCCGGCAGCGCGGACGGCTGCCCGCGGTGACACGCCCCTCGACCTGACGAGCCGCGAGTTCGCGGTGCTGGAGTTCCTCGTCCGCCGGGCCGGGCAGGTCTGCTCGAAGCGCGAGGTGATCGAGAACGTGTGGGACGTCGACTTCGACGGTGACCCGAACATCGTGGAGGTCTACGTCGGACACCTCCGTCGCAAGGTCGACCGGCCGTTCGGACGCGCCACGATCGAGACGGTGCGGGGTGCCGGCTACCGGCTGGCGGACGACGGTGCCTGAGCGGGGACGGGTCCACCGCCCGCAGAGCCTCCGGGCGCGGACGACCCTCGCCGCGGTGCTCGTGGTGCTGGGGGCCCTGGTCATCGGGTCCGTGGCGTTCGTCACCGTGCTGCGGCTCGTGCTCGTCGACGGCGTGCGTGCCGGTGCCGAGAGCGGTCTCGAGCAGGCCGCCGCACGGGTCGAGGCCGACGGCGCCTCGGCGGTGGACAGCTACGACGAGGTCCTCGTGCAGGTCGTCGGTGACGGCGGCCGCGTCCTCGCCCACGGTGACGATGCCGACCCGCCGGCGCTCCCGACGGCGGACGAGTCGCGGGTCACGCTCGACGGGGAGCGGTGGCTGCTTGTCGCGGACGACGTCGACCTGCCCGGCGGGTCCGAGGCGACCATCGTCTACGGTGCGTCGCTCGACGCCGCCGACACGGCGACGACCGCGGTGGTGACCCTGCTCGCGATCGGTGTCCCGCTCCTCGTGACGCTGATGGGCATCGGGACGTGGATCGTCGTCGGCCGGTCGCTCCGGCCCGTCGAGCGGATCCGCCGCGAGGTCGCCACGGTCGGCGCGGCGTCGCACGGCGTGCGGGTCGCGGTGCCGGAGACCGGGGACGAGGTGGCCCGGCTGGCGGACACCATGAACGACATGCTCGACCGGCTCGAGCGGGCCGCGGTGGCGCAGCGGCGGTTCGTCGCCGACGCGTCGCACGAGCTGCGGTCGCCGATCGCGTCGGTGCGGCAGCACGCCTCCGTCGCCAGGGCCCATCCCGACCGGATCGACGTCGACGAGCTGACCGAGGTCGTCCTCGCGGAGAACGACCGCCTCGCCGGCCTCGTTGACGGGCTGCTCGAGCTCTCCCGGCTGGACGAGCGCGGGATCGGGCAGCGGCGTGCGGTGGACCTCGACGACCTGGCGCTGGCCGAGGTGTCGCGGACCCGGGCCGCTGGCGGCTGCACCGTCGACGGCTCGGGGATCAGTGCCGCCCGGGTGCTCGGCGACGAGCGGGTGCTCAGCCGGGTCGTCCGGAACCTCGTGGACAACGCCTGCCGGCACGCGCGCGAGCGGATCGCCGTCGCCGTGCGCGAGGTCGGGGGAGCGGCGGAGCTGACCGTCGACGACGACGGCAGCGGCGTGCCCGAGGCCGAGCGCGAGCGGGTGTTCGACCGCTTCGTCCGCCTCGACGAGTCCCGCAGCCGCGACGCCGGCGGGTCGGGCCTCGGGCTGGCCATCGTGCGGGACGCAGTGCGGGCGCACGGCGGGTCCGTCGAGGTCGTGACGTCGCCGCTCGGGGGCGCGCGGTTCGTGGTACGACTGCCGCTCGGCGGCTGACCAGGGTGACACGGCTGTCCCTGCGACTGACCAGGCGGCTGTCCAGACGGCTTCAGGCCTGCTTCAGCACCTGACCCCGAGGGTGGTGCCCATGGACATCACCGACATGACCCGCACCCGCCGCATCGCCCTCTCCGCCTCCGTGCTCCTCGCCGGGGCCCTCGTCGTGACCGGCTGCGCGAGCGACGACCGCGACGACGACGACACCGCTGCCGGCACCGGCACCGCGCAGTCCTCGGGCGCGGTCGCCGGCTCGGCCAGTGGCGCCGCCACCTCGGCCGCCGCGTCGAACGACGCCCTGGTGGCCGCCGCTGCGACCGCCCGTGACGCCGTCGACTCCGGCGCCCCCACCGTCGTCGGCGTCGAGCAGGAGCGCGGCGGCACCACCTGGCAGGTCCTCGTCGTGACGTCGGACGGCCAGGAGCACGAGGTGCACACGAACGCCGCCGGGTCCGCCGTCGAGGGCACCCCGACCGTGGACGACTCCGACGCCGACGACGTGCGGGAGAACGAGCGCTTCGTGGCCGCCGCGGAGCTCGACGTCGCCGACGCCGCCGGGAAGCTCCAGGACGTCGTCGCCGGGACGGTCACCGAGCTCGGGCTCGACGACCACCTCGGGAAGGTCGTCTGGGAGGGCGACGTGCGCGACGACGCCGGCACGAAGCACAGCATCCGCATCGACGCCGGTTCCGGTGCGACGGTGACGAACACGGTCGACACGGACGACTGTCCCGTCCGACCCCGACGCGCGCACCACGGCCGCCGACCTGCTGGTCGGCGGCCGTGGTGCGTCAGGACTCGGTCGGAGCCGGTTCGCCGAGGACCCGCTGCAGCGCCAGGGCCGCGACGCCCCGGTCGGAGGTGTCGAGCAGCACTCGGTAGGTGTCCTCGGGGGTCACGAACTCCACGCAGACGGCGTCGAAGTCGCACGGCTCGATGCGCCAGCCCTGGACGTGCTCCATCGGCACCGCCGTCAGGCCGTCGCGCTCGTAGCTCGTCTCGGCGTGCACCCGGTCGGGGAACACGCGGACACGGCCGAAGGTGCCACGCCACGAGAGCTGGAGGTCGAGCGTCGGGGAAGCAGAGAGGTCCGGCACCCGCTGATCGTAGCGGCGGGTGCCGGACCTCTCGGTGTCACGAGGATGCTCGTCGCGTTGCGCGGACAAGCATCAGGAGTGGGAGTCGTCCCCGTCCGTGTCGGTGTCGCCGCGGCGGACCTGGTTCGCCGGGTCGCGGCCGGTGATCGGGTAGGGGCCGGTGACGCCCTCGCGGAGCGAGGCGATGCGGAGGATCCGGTCGCGCTGCAGGAACCACCCGACGACGAGCAGCGGGATGATGATCACGAGCGAGGCGATGGTGAGGGTGCCGACCGGCCAGTCGATCGCCATCAGCACGAGCACCGACAACAGGAACGCCAGGGTCAGCCACGAGGTGACGGGCGCACCGGGCAGCTTGAACGACGGTTCCTTCGCCAGGCCCTGCTTCGCCCACTGCCGCAGCTTCATCTGGCAGAGGATGATCGTGCCCCACGCGGTGATGATCCCGAGGCTCGCGATGTTCAGGGCGATCTCGAACGCCTGGCTCGGGACGAAGTAGTTCAGGGCCACGCCGGCGACCGTGAACGCGGCCGTCAGCAGGATGCCCGCGAACGGCACGCCGCCCTTGGTCATCTTCGTCGTCCACTTCGGCGCCGACCCGTTCATGCCCATCGAGTGCAGGGCGCGTCCGGTCGAGTACAGCCCGGCGTTGAGCGAGGACAGCGCGGCGGTCAGGACGACGAAGTTCATGATCGAGCCGACGACCACCCCGACCTGCGGGTTGCCGAGCGACGAGAAGAACGTCACGAACGGGCTCTGGCCCTCCTTGTACGAGGTGTACGGGAGCAGGAGCGAGAGGAGCACGACCGAGCCGACGTAGAACACGGCGATGCGGAGGACGACGGAGTTGATGGCGCGGGGGATGACCTTCTCGGTGTCCTGGGTCTCGCCGGACGCGGTGCCGACGAGCTCGATCGCGGCGTACGCGAAGACGACGCCCTGCACCACCAGCACGGCGGGCAGCAGGCCGTTCGGGATCAGACCGCCGTTGTCCTGCCAGATCGAGAACCCGGTGCGGACCGCCTCGCCGCCGGTCTCGACCGGGAACGCGAAGATCAGCCAGACCAGTGCCACGACGAGGAACGCCACCAGGGCGACGACCTTGATGATGGCGAACCAGAACTCCAGCTCACCGAAGACCTTGACCGCCACCATGTTCGCCGCCAGGACGACGATCAGCGCGATGAGTGCCAGCAACCACTGCGGTGCCGCGGTGAAGGCCCGCCAGTACTGCAGGTACAGGGCGACGGCGGTGGTGTCGACGATCGAGGTCATCGCCCAGTTGAGGAAGTACATCCAGCCGGCGGCGTAGGCGAACTTCTCGCCGTAGAACTCGCGGGCGTAGGAGATGAACGACCCGGAGGACGGGCGGTGGAGGACGAGCTCGCCGAGGGCCCGGAGGATGAAGAACGCGAACACGCCGGCGATCAGGTACACCACGGCCAGGGCGGGCCCGGCGGTGTGCAGCCGTCCACCGGCACCCAGGAAGAGCCCGGTGCCGATCGCCCCGCCGATCGCGATCATCTGGAGCTGCCTGGGCTTCAGTCCGTGCTGGTAGCCCTCCTGCTCGTGCGAGAAGTCGTTGGCGGGCGCACGGTCCACCCCGGTGTCGTTCTGCGCTGTCATGCCGACACGCTACAGGCGGATCGGGCCGATGCATCACATCCACCTCCGAACGGGCTGGGTCCTGTCCACCAACCTGCCGACATCGCACACGACCCCACACCGGGGCTGTCCGTCGGCTGGACGGCGCGCGAGCGGCGTTGCCACGATGGTCGGATGGACATCCTCATCCGCCTCCTGGTCGCGGTCGGGTCCGCCCTCCTCGTGACCGCCGTCGTCGCGCTCGTCCTGCACCTGGTCTTCCGGGCACTCGGCCGTCGTGAGCGCTGGGCCGCCTCGCTGTCCCGACGCTCCCGCCACGCCACCAGGACGATGCTGCTCGTCGCCCTGCTCTGGGTGGCGTTCGCCTCCACGATCCCCGACACCGACCGGTACCCCTGGCGCGACGCCGTCTCCCACGTCTTCCTCGTCGCCACCATCGGCGTCGGCACGTGGCTCGCATGTGTGCTTGCGGTGTTCCTCGAGAGTCTCGGGCTGCACAAGTACCGCGTCGACGTCCCGGACAACCGGGTCGCCCGTCGGATCCGCACGCAGGTGCTCATCCTCCGCCGGCTCACCGTCGCGGTGCTCGTGATCATCGGCGTCGGCGCGATCCTCCTGACGTTCCCCGGGGTCGAGGCCGCCGGCGCGAGCGTCCTCGCCTCAGCCGGGCTCATCTCGGTGATCGCCGGCCTCGCCGCGCAGTCGACGCTCGGCAACGTCTTCGCCGGCATGCAGCTGGCGTTCTCCGGGTCGATCCGCGTGGACGACGTCGTCGTGGTCGAGCAGCAGTGGGGCCGCATCGAGGAGATCACCCTGACGTACGTCGTCGTCCACCTCTGGGACGACCGCCGTTTCGTGCTGCCGTCGACGTACTTCACCTCGACGCCGTTCGAGAACTGGACCCGCACGAGCAGCGAGCTCCTCGGCGCGGTCGAGTTCGACCTGGACTGGCGGGTCAGCCCGGCGGAGATGCGCACGGAGCTCGACCGCATCCTCGAGACCTCGACGATCTGGGACCGCCGCACCAAGGTGCTCCAGGTCACGGACGCGGTCGGCGGGATGGTGCGCGTGCGCATCCTGGTGACCGCACCGGACGCCGGTGGCCTGTTCGACCTGCGCTGCTACGTCCGCGAGGAGATGGTCGACTGGCTGCAGCGCACCCACCCGGACGCGCTCCCGGTCCAGCGCGTGCAGCTCGCCGAGCCCGCCGCCCCCGCCCGGCGGCGCAGCCGGTCGTCGGAGGGCGACGCGTCGCTCTTCGGCGAGGGGGACGAGCGCGCGGCGCTCTTCACCGGCCCGATCCAGACCTCGGACATCCGGACGTCGGACGTCCCACCGGAGCGGTAGCGGCGACCCCGGACGCGACAGGAGGCCCGGTGCCAGCTGGCACCGGGCCTCCTGTCGCGTCCCGTGGGGACGTCAGCTCACGGCTGACGCGAGCGCACTGCGCGGTCGTCCTCGACGACCGTGCCGATGGCGACGATCGTCGTCGAGATCCACGCCACCCAGGTCAGGGCGAGACGCCAGTCCCTGGGCCCCTGCCGGGTGGTCTGCAGAACGCTGTAGCCGCTGATGAGGGAACTCCACACCGCACCGTTGAACATGAACTTGCGCACAGATGCCTCCTGTTGTCGTCGGGTCAACGCTACCGGTGGGTACATTGGAACGCCGCCGGGCGCACAGGCACCTCCGGCTCACCACCGCGAGGAGAACCACCGTGCGCCAAGCCGTCATCGGAGCCGCCCTGCTCGTCGCCGGGGCCGTGTGCGTGGCCCTCGGGCTGCTGCCGCTCACCGACCTCGGGGAGCTCGCCGCCCGGGTCCTGCCCGTCCTCGGGTTCGTCCTCGGGCTCACGATCGTCTCGGAGCTCGCCGCGGACGCCGGGGTGTTCGACCGCCTGGCCGACGTCGCCGCGCGCATCGGCGGCGGCCGGACCATCGGGCTGTTGGGCGCGGTCGTCGTCCTCGCCGTGGTCTGCACCGTGTTCCTGTCCATCGACACCACCGCCCTGCCCCTCACCCCGATCGTCATCGCGCTCGCACGCCGGGTGGGGCTCCCGCCGATGCCGTTCGCGCTGACCACCGTGTGGCTGGCGAACACGGCCTCGCTCCTGCTGCCCGTGTCGAACCTGACGAACCTGCTCGCCGTCGACCGCATCGGGCTCGACGGCCCACTGCCCTTCGCCGGCCTGATGGTCTGGGCCGCGCTCGCCGGGGTCGTCGTGCCGTGCGCCGTGCTGCTCGTGGTGTTCCGCGGCAAGCTCTTCGGCCGGTACACCCCGGTCGAGGTGCGCCGGCCCGCTGACCCGGTGTTCTTCGGGGCGGCGTCGGCCGTCCTCGTGGCGCTCGTCATCGCCCTGACCGTCGGCGTGACCGTGTGGGTCGCCGCACTGGCCGCGGCGGTCCTGCTCGTCGTGGTCGCCGCCTTCCGGGCGCCGTCCGAGCTGAAGCCCTCCCGGGTGCCGTGGTCGACGCTCGTGTTCGCCGCCGGGCTGTTCGTCGTCGTCGAGACCCTGCACACGACGGGCATCACCGACCCGCTCGTGCAGGCCGTCTCCGGCGGCACCGGCACCGGCTCGCTGCTGCTGCTCGGCGGTGCCGGTGCGGTGTCCGCCAACGTGATCGACAACCTGCCCGCCTACCTGGTGCTCGAGCCCTCGGCGGGGCACGAGGCCCTGCGGTACGCCGCGCTCCTCATCGGTGTGAACGCGGGCTGCCTCATCACGCCGTGGGCCTCGCTGGCGACGCTGCTGTGGCACGCGCGGCTCAGCGCCGAGGGCGTGCACCTGTCGTGGGGGCGCTACATGGCGCTCGGCTGCGTCGTCGCGCCGCTCACGGTCGTCGCCGGGATCCTCGCGCTGCGGCTGTAGCGCCGGCGGGGGTGCCCGTGCGCGCGCCTCGGGCTACAGCCAGTCGCGGTGCTTGAACGACCGGTAGAGCAGCAGCGACGTCACGATGATGAGCGCCACGGACGCGAACAGCCCGCTCCAGTGGCCCTCGCCGGGGAACGTCACGTTCTGCCCGAAGAACCCGGTGATCGCGGTCGGGATGGCGATGATCGCCGCCCAGCTCGTCACCTTCTTCATCACGGTGTTCTGCCGGTTCGACGCCAGGTTGAGGTTCGTGTCGAGCACGCTGCCCACGGCGTCACGGAGCTGGTCGACCGAGTCCGCGATGGAGACCAGGTGGTCCTCGACGTCGCGGAAGTACGGGCGGATGCCGTTGACGATGGTCTCCGCGTCCCCGTGCAGGAGCGACGCGACGCTGTCCTTCGTCGGGACGACCTGCCGCCGCAGCACCCCGAGCGCCTTGCGCAACCGGAACGACCGGCGCTGGATCTGCTGCTCACGGGGGTCGCCGTGCTCGAACAGGTCGTCCTCGAGCGCGTCGATGTCCTGCTCGATCTGCTCGACCACGGCGGTGGCGTGGTCGACGACGGCGTCGAGGAGCGCCCACACGAGCCACGGCACCCCGTGCTCGGCCATGTCGGCGTTCGACGCGAGCCGGCGCTCGACCGCGGCGATGTCGACGTCCGCGCCGTGGATCGTCACGAGGGCCCGCTTCGTCACGAAGGCCTTGACCTCGCGCGTGACGAGCTCGCCCTCGGCGTCCCGACCGTGCACGTCGTAGACGACCAGGAACAGGCTGTCGCGGTACCGGTCGAGCTTCGGACGCTGTCCGTGTTCGACGGCGTCCTCGACGGCGAGCGCGTGGATGCCGAGCTCCTCCTCGACCTGGCGGAGGTCGGTCGCCGACGGGTCCGTGTAGTCGATCCAGACGAAGGCGTCCTCGTCGGCGACCAGGTCCGAGACACGGTCGACGGGGAAGTCCCGCTCCGCGTCCGAACCGTTCCGCCACGAGCGAGTGCTGACCATGCGCCAGAGCCTAGTGAGCGACGACTGCGCGCCGGGACCGGGACGACCGGCCCTGCCGCGCAGTCTGCTCAGGTTCCGCTTCCGGGAGCGGGGGACCGGCACGCTGGTAGTTTCGGTGGCGTGTCAGCTCCGCATCCTTCGTCCACCAAGTACTCCTTCGTCGTCGCCAGCAACCGTCTCCCCGTGGACCGCGTCGTCGACGAGGACGGCAACGAGGGCTGGCGGCACTCTCCCGGTGGCCTCGTCACCGCGCTCGAGCCGGTCATGCGCGCCAACGACGGCGCCTGGGTCGGCTGGGTCGGCCAGCCCGACGTCGACGTCGACCCCTTCGACAACGAGGGCATCCACATCGTCCCCGTCCCGCTCAGCGCGAGCGACGTGCAGGACTACTACGAGGGGTTCAGCAACGACACCCTCTGGCCGCTCTACCACGACGTCATCGAGCACCCGAGCTACCACCGCGACTGGTGGAACGCGTACAAGAGCGTGAACAAGCGCTTCGCGGAGCAGATCGCCGACATCGTCGAGCAGGACGGCATCGTCTGGGTGCAGGACTACCAGCTGCAGCTCGTGCCGGCGCTGCTGCGGGAGCTCCGCCCCGACGTCACGATCGGGTTCTTCAACCACATCCCGTTCCCGCCCGTCGGCATCTACGCGCAGCTGCCGTGGCGCGCCCAGATCCTCGACGGCCTGCTCGGCGCCGACGTGATCGGGTTCCAGCGCCAGGACGACGCCAGCGACTTCCTCCGTGCGGTCCGCCACATCAAGGGCTACACGACCAAGGGCACGACGATCGACGTCCCCGTGGACGACCCGGCGGCTCCCCGCAGCCGCAAGGGCATCACCGTGCGCCACGTCGAGGCCCGCCACTTCCCGATCTCGATCGACGCCGAGAGCTTCGAGGACATCGCCAGGAAGCCCGAGGTGCAGGAGCGCGCCCGCGAGATCCGCGCCGGACTCGGCAACCCGAAGACCGTGCTGCTCGGGGTCGACCGACTCGACTACACCAAGGGCATCCGGCACCGCATCAAGGCGTTCGGCGAGCTGATCGAGGACGGCCGCATCCGGGTCGAGGACGCCACCCTCGTGCAGGTCGCCAGCCCGAGCCGCGAGCGCGTCGACACGTACCGCACCCTGCGCGACGAGATCGAGCTGAGCGTCGGCCGGATCAACGGCGACCTCGGCACCATCGGCCACCAGCCGATCTCGTACCTGCACCACGGGTACCCCCGCGAGGAGATGGTCGCGCTCTACCTGGCCGCCGACATCATGCTCGTGACCGCGCTCCGGGACGGCATGAACCTCGTCGCCAAGGAGTACGTCGCCACGCGCTTCGACAACGACGGCGTGCTGATCCTCTCGGAGTTCGCCGGTGCCGCCGACGAGCTGAAGCAGGCGGTCATCATCAACCCGCACGACATCGGCGCCATGAAGGACGCCGTCGAGCGGGCGATCGAGATGCCCCGCCGCGAGCGCTCCACCCGCATGCGCGCACTCCGCAAGCGGGTCCGCGACAACGACGTGGCCCGCTGGTCGCGGTCGTTCCTCGAGGCGCTCGACCGGCACGCCCCGCGCAACGCGCGGATCGACGCGTCGGCGACGGAGCCGGCCGACCGCCACCGCGAGGCCCAGACCGACGGCATGTCGATCTTCGACCAGGACGCCCAGAAGGCGCGTGCAGCAGAGGACACCCGGGAGGCCCGTGATGCGTGACGAGACCACTGACACCACCGTCGACGGGTCGGCGCTCACAGCGGCCCTGGCGGGCCTCGGCGACGCTCCGCGTCTCCTGGTCGCCCTGGACTTCGACGGCACCCTGGCGCCGTTCGCCGACGACCCCGGCCACGTCGGGGCCCTGCCCGGCAGCTGGGCCGCCGTGCTCACCCTGCAGCGGGCGAAGGACACCGAGGTGGTGCTCGTCTCCGGTCGGCCGCTCGACAGCCTCGCGGCGGTCACGCAGGCGCCGGCGGACATGGCGCTCGTCGGCTCGCACGGCGTCGAGTGGCGGGTCGACGGTCACGCCGAGGACGCCCTGACCGAGGACGAACAGCAGCGGGTCGCCCGGGTCGGTGCGGCGCTCGACGCGGTCGGCGAGCGGTTCCCGGGCGTCGTCATCGAGCACAAGCCCGCGGGGCACGGTGTGCACACGCGCCGGGTCAGCGCCGAGGTCGCCGCCGAGGCGGACGCGGCGGCGAGTGCGGCTGCGCACGAGGCCGACGCCGACGTGCTCGAGCGCGGCGGCAAGGACATCCTCGAGTTCGCCGTCCGGCACGTCACGAAGGGCGACGCGATCGCTCGGCTCCGCGACCTCCGCGGCTCGGACGCCGTGTTCTTCGCCGGCGACGACGTCACCGACGAGGACGCATTCCGCGTGCTCGGCGACGGCGACGTAGGCGTGAAGGTGGGGGAGGGCGACACGCTCGCCGGTTTCCGCGTCGCCGACCCGGCGGCGCTGACCGACGTCCTGAAGCAGCTCGCGCGCCTGCGTGCGGTGCGCTGACCAGGCCGAGCCGAGCCTCCCGTCCGCCCTGCCCCGCCCGTCATTCGAGCTGAACACCGGTGTTCAGCAACCACGCCGCGTGTCGGCGCGGTTCGAACGCTGAACACCGGTGTTTCGCGAGCTCACGCCCGCCCGTCGCAACATGCGGATGCATGGACGTGCGCCGCTGGTATCCCAATCCGTCCTAGACTCAGCGCATGCCTGACATCGACGTGAAGCCGCGGAGCCGGGTCGTCACCGACGGGATCGAAGCAACCACCTCGCGTGGCATGCTGCGGGCCGTCGGGATGGGCGACGAGGACTGGGAGAAGCCGCAGATCGGCATCGCCTCGTCCTGGAACGAGATCACCCCGTGCAACCTGTCCCTCGACCGACTCGCCCAGGGCGCCAAGGAAGGCGTCCACGGCGGTGGCGGCTACCCGCTGCAGTTCGGGACCATCTCCGTCTCGGACGGCATCTCCATGGGCCACGAGGGCATGCACTTCTCCCTCGTCTCGCGTGAGGTCATCGCGGACAGCGTCGAGACGGTCGTCAACGCCGAGCGCCTCGACGGCACCGTGCTGCTCGCCGGCTGCGACAAGTCGCTGCCGGGCATGCTCATGGCCGCGGCCCGCCTCGACCTCGCGAGCGTCTTCCTCTACGCCGGCTCGGTCATGCCGGGCTACGTCAAGCAGGCCGACGGCTCGATGAAGGAAGTCACGATCATCGACTCCTTCGAGGGCGTCGGCGCGTGCAAGGCCGGCACCATGAGCGAAGAGGAGCTCAAGAAGATCGAGTGCGCGATCGTCCCGGGCGAAGGCGCCTGCGGCGGGATGTACACGGCCAACACGATGGCGTCCGTCGCCGAGGCCCTCGGGATGTCGCTGCCCGGCTCGGCCGCGCCGCCCAGCGCCGACCGTCGCCGTGACTACTACGCGCACCGTTCCGGCGAGGCCGTCGTGAACATGCTCCGGCTCGGCATCACCGCGCGCCAGATCCTGACGAAGGAGGCGTTCGAGAACGCCATCGCCGTCGCCATGGCCCTCGGAGGCTCGACCAACGTCGTGCTGCACCTGCTCGCGATCGCGCACGAGGCCGAGGTCGAGCTCACCCTCGACGACTTCAACCGCATCGGCTCGAAGGTCCCGCACCTGGCCGACATGAAGCCCTTCGGCAAGTACGTCATGCTCGACGTGGACCGCAACGGCGGCATCCCGGTGATCATGAAGGCGCTGCTCGACGCCGGCCTGCTGCACGGCGAGTGCATGACCGTGACGGGCAAGACCGTCGCGGAGAACCTCGCCGAGATCGACCCGCCGGAGCTCGACGGCAAGGTCTTCCGCACGCTCGACAACCCGATCCACGCCACCGGCGGCCTGACGATCCTGCAGGGCTCGTTCGCTCCCGAGGGTGCGGTCGTGAAGACGGCCGGCTTCGACGCCGAGGTCTTCGAGGGTCCCGCGCGGGTGTTCGACCGCGAACGCTCCGCCATGGACGCCCTGACCGAGGGCCGGATCCACAAGGGCGACGTCGTCGTCATCCGCTACGAGGGCCCGAAGGGCGGCCCCGGCATGCGCGAGATGCTCGCCATCACGGCGGCCATCAAGGGCGCGGGCCTCGGCAAGGATGTACTACTCTTGACCGACGGTCGATTCTCAGGCGGCACAACCGGCCTCTGCATCGGCCACATCGCACCGGAGGCAGTGGACGCAGGTCCCGTCGCCTTCGTGCGCGATGGCGACCGCATCCGTGTCGACATCGCGGCTCGGACGCTCGACCTACTGGTCGACGCCGCCGAGCTGGAGGCCCGCCGTGACGGCTGGGCGCCGCTGCCCCCGCGCTACACCCGCGGAGTCCTCGCGAAGTACGCCAAGCTCGTCCAGTCCGCCGCCACCGGCGCGGTCACGGGCTAGCGTCGACACCCGCATCACCGCCACCTCTCCAGGCAGGAAACCCCACATGCCCACGGAAGCAACACCGCTGTCCGCGGCCACCGGAGCGCGTCGCACGCCGGAGGTCCTCACCGGCTCGGGGGCCGTCCTGCGGTCCCTCGAGCACCTCGGGATCACCGACGTCTTCGGGCTGCCCGGCGGCGCGATCATCCCGTTCTACGACGAGCTCATGGCGTCGGGGACGATCCGCCACATCCTGGTCCGGCACGAGCAGGGCGCCGGGCACGCCGCCGAGGGCTACGCGTCCTCGTCCGGCAAGGTCGGCGTCGCCATCGCCACGTCCGGCCCCGGTGCGACGAACCTCGTCACCGCCATCGCTGACGCCTACATGGACTCGGTGCCGTTCATCGCGATCACCGGTCAGGTGTTCTCGACACTGATGGGCACCGACGCGTTCCAGGAGGCCGACATCGTCGGCATCACGATGCCGATCACGAAGCACTCGTTCCTGGTGACGAAGCCCGAGGACGTCCCCGCGACGATCGCGGCGGCCTACCAGATCGCCACGACGGGCCGGCCCGGCCCGGTGCTCGTCGACATCACCAAGGACGCCCAGCAGAAGTCGGCTCCGTACGTCTGGCCGCCCAAGGTCGACCTGCCCGGCTACCGCCCGGTCACGAAGGCCCACGGCAAGCAGATCACCGCGGCGGCACAGCTGCTCGCGTCGTCCTCCCGCCCGGTGCTCTACGTCGGCGGCGGCGTCATCCGCTCCGGTGCGTCGAAGGAGCTCCTCGCGTTCGCCGAGGCCACCGGTGCCCCCGTCGTCACGACGCTGATGGCGCGCGGCGCCTTCCCGGACTCGCACGCGCAGCACCTCGGCATGCCGGGCATGCACGGCACGGTGCCGGCGGTGCTCGGGCTGCAGGAGAGCGACCTGATCATCGCGCTCGGTGCCCGGTTCGACGACCGCGTCACGGGCAAGGTCGACGACTTCGCCCCGGGTGCCAAGGTCGTCCACGTCGACATCGACCCCGCCGAGATCTCGAAGATCCGGTACGCGGACGTCCCGATCGTCGGTGACGCGAAGGAGGTCCTGGTCGACCTCACCGCGGCGTGGGCCGACGTGCCGGTCGACGACCGTGCATCGACCTCCGACTGGTGGGCACACCTCGAGCAGCTGCGGACCGACTTCCCGCTCGGCTACACCGAACCGACCGACGGGCTCCTCGCCCCGCAGGCGATCATCAAGCGGATCGGCGAGATGACCGGACCCGAGGGCGTCTTCGCCTCCGGGGTCGGCCAGCACCAGATGTGGTCTGCACAGTTCATCCAGTACGAGCGCCCGAACGCCTGGCTCAACTCCGGCGGTGCCGGCACGATGGGCTACTCGGTCCCGGCCGCGATGGGCGCCAAGGTGGCGCAGCCCGACCGTGTCGTCTGGGCGATCGACGGCGACGGCTGCTTCCAGATGACCAACCAGGAACTCGCGACCTGTGTCATCAACGACATCCCGATCAAGGTCGCGATCATCAACAACTCGTCGCTCGGCATGGTGCGGCAGTGGCAGACGCTGTTCTACGACGGACGCCACTCGTTCACCGACCTGCAGACGGGCCACGGCACCAAGCGGATCCCCGACTTCGTGAAGCTCGCCGACGCGTACGGCGCCCTCGGCATCCGCGTCGAGAAGGCCGACGAGGTCGACGCCGCCATCCAGCTCGCGCTCGACACGAACGACCGCCCGGTCGTCATCGACTTCGTCGTCAGCCGCGACTCCATGGTGTGGCCGATGGTCCCGCAGGGGACCGGCAACTCCTCCATCGAGTACGCCCGCGAACTCGCCCCCACCTGGGACGACGAGGACGCCGACATGACGGGAGAACCCGCATGAGCCACGTCCTGTCCCTCCTGGTGGAGGACAAGCCCGGCCTGCTGACGCGCGTCGCCGGGCTGTTCGCCCGACGGGGCTTCAACATCGAGTCCCTCGCCGTGGGCAACACCGAGGTGGAGGGCCTGTCCCGCATCACGGTGGTCGTCGACGTCGAGGACCTGCCGCTCGAACAGGTGACCAAGCAGCTCAACAAGCTCGTCAACGTCATCAAGATCGTCGAACTCGACTTCCCACAGTCGGTCCAGCGCGAGCACATGCTCGTGAAGGTCCGTGTCGACAACCAGACGCGCTCGGCCGTGCTCGAAGCAGTGACCCTGTTCCGTGCCCAGGTCGTCGACGTCGCGAACGACTCGCTCATCGTCGAGGTGACCGGTGACCCCGGCAAGATCCAGGCGATCCTCCGCGTGCTCGAGCCCTACGGCATCAAGGAGCTCGCCCGCGCGGGTCTCCTCGGCATGGGCCGCGGACCGAAGAGCATCACCGATCGGGTGCGCTGAGCACCGCCACGCACCCGCACGAACACCGACCCAGGAGAACCACACCGTGACTGACATCGTGTACGACGCCGACGCCGACCTGACGCTCATCCAGGGCAAGAAGGTCGCGGTCATCGGCTACGGCTCGCAGGGCCACGCCCACGCCCTCAACCTCCGCGACTCCGGCGTCGAGGTGAAGATCGGTCTGCAGGAGGGCTCCAAGAGCCGCCAGAAGGCCGAGGAGGCCGGCTTCGAGGTGCACACGCCCGCCGAGGCCACGAAGTGGGCCGACGTCATCGTGATCCTCGCGCCCGACCAGGTCCAGCGCATCGTCTACAAGGACGACATCGAGCCGAACCTGCAGCCGGGCGCCACGCTCGTCTTCGGCCACGGCTTCAACATCCGCTACGGCTACATCGAGGCGCCCGCCGGCGTCGACGTCACCCTCGTCGCCCCGAAGGGCCCGGGTCACACCGTGCGCCGTGAGTACGAGGCCGGCCGCGGCGTCCCCGTGATCGTCGCCGTCGAGGTCGACTCGTCCGGCAGCGCCTGGGACCTCGCCTGGTCCTACGCGAAGGCCATCGGCGGCCTGCGCTCCGGCGGCATCAAGACGACCTTCACCGAGGAGACCGAGACCGACCTGTTCGGCGAGCAGGCCGTCCTCTGCGGTGGCACGTCGCAGCTCATCCAGTACGGCTTCGAGACCCTGGTCGAGGCGGGCTACCAGCCGCAGATCGCGTACTTCGAGGTCCTGCACGAGCTCAAGCTCATCGTCGACCTGATCTGGGAGGGCGGCCTCACCAAGCAGCGCTGGTCGATCTCCGACACGGCCGAGTTCGGTGACTACGTCTCCGGTCCCCGCGTGATCTCGCCCGAGGTCAAGGAGAACATGAAGGCGGTGCTCGCGGACATCCAGAACGGTGCCTTCGCGAAGCGCTTCATCGACGACCAGGACGCCGGCGCACCGGAGTTCAAGGCCCTGCGCGAGAAGGGCGAGGGCCACCCGATCGAGGCCACCGGCCGCGAGCTCCGCAAGCTGTTCGCATGGAAGCAGTCGGACTCCGACTACGTCGACGGTTCGGCCGCGCGGTAGTCTTCCCGAGAACCACTCGACGACGAGGCGGCGGTGTGCACCCGTGCACCGCCGCCTCTCGATGTGACCCGAACGACATGAAGCCCTTCTCCACCACCCCCGGCGCCACGCACAGGCGTCCCTCCGCCCCTGCCCAGGGCGTCGAGCACCGCCGCTCCTCCTCGCTGGGCGGTCCCCGCGCCACGTGGCAGGACCGGCCCGACCAGCATGGGATGATCGTTCGATGGCGGTGACGAAGCGAGCGGTCCACATCGGCGCCGGCAAGATCGGGCGCGGGTTCGTGGGCCAGTTCCTCGTGGCGAGCGGCTACGAACTCACCTTCGTCGACGTCGACGAACGTGTGGTCTCCGCACTCAACGAAGCCGGCCGCTTCGTCGTCCACGAGGTGGGCGAAGCCCCCGTCGAGCACGTCGTGCACGGCTTCCGGGCGCTCAGCAGCAAGTCCGACCGCGCCCGGGTCGTCCAGGCGATCGCCGAGGCGGACGTCGTCACCACCGCCGTCGGCGCCCGCACGCTGCCGC
Source organism: Curtobacterium sp. SL109 (assembly GCF_026672405.1). Lineage (NCBI taxonomy): Bacteria > Bacillati > Actinomycetota > Actinomycetes > Micrococcales > Microbacteriaceae > Curtobacterium > Curtobacterium sp. SL109. Next base: position 2,972,938 of record NZ_JAPPRB010000002.1, on the reverse strand, counting down.
TCGTCGCACCGATCATCGCCGAGGGCCTCGCGGCACGGCCGGCCGAGGCCGGCGTCGTCACGATCGTGGCGTGCGAGAACGCCTACAACGCCACCGACTCGCTGCACGCCAGCATCCGTCGTGCCCCGGTGCTCGAGGACCGGGTCGTCGCCGCGGTCTTCGCCAACTGCGCGATCGACCGGATCGTCCCCGACCAGTCCGGCGTCCTCGGACAGCTCGGCGGCCTGGACGTCGTGCTCGAGCCCTTCTACGAGTGGGTCATCGAACGCACACCCTTTGCCGGCACCGACGCCGAACCGCCCGCGATCGACGGCGTCACCTGGGTCGACGACCTGCAGCCGTTCGTCGAGCGGAAGCTCTACACGGTGAACACCGCCCACGCCACGGCCGCCTACCACGGCTACGTCCGGGGGATCCGGCTCATCCGGGAAGCCCTCGAGGACCCCACGGTGCGCGCGGCGGTGGACGGCGTCCTCGCGGAGACCACCGAGCTGCTCGTCGCCAAGCACGGCTTCGACCGCGCGGACCATGCCCGCTACGTCGCCGCGAACCTGTCCAGGATCGCGAACCCGCACCTGCCGGACACCACCGCGCGCGTCGGGCGGAACCCGCTCCGCAAGCTCGGTCGCCGCGAACGGTTCATCGGTCCGGCCGCGCAGCTCGCCGAGCGCGGGATGCCCGTCGAGCACCTGGTCGGCGCGGTCCGCGTGGCGCTCGCCTTCGACGACCAGGACGACCCCGAGTCGATCGAGCTGCACGCCCTGCTCCGCTCCGGTGCGACGGCGCACGCCCTCACCGAGATCCTCACCGGACTGATGGAGAGCCACCCGCTGTTCCCGGCGGTGCGCGACGTGGTCGCCGAGGTCCTGCAGACCGAGGCAGCGGACGTCTGACCCGTCCACAGGACGCCCCGTACGGTCCACGGCTGTCCGCGGCCTCTCGTAGGATCGAGGGCATGAACCCGGCACCTCCCGCACACGACGGCGCCGCCGCGTCCCCGCCGGACCCGGCCGTCGACCACGACGACGACGACGCACTCTCCTGGGGAGACGCCGCCGACGCCACCCACGTCGACGCCGCGCACAACCCGGTGCGGGTCCGCGCGCGTCGGGAGTCCGACGTGGAGCAGCCACTCGGGTCCGGGGCCCTCGTCGGCATGGGCGTCTTCGGTGGTGTCTACCTGCTCTACACGGTCGCCTGGCTCGTCAGCGCCAGCCTGCTGACCATCACCGGCACGGGTGTCGCCGGCATCGTGTCCGAGGTCATGCGCGTCCTCGCGATCATGGCGCCGGCGTTCTGGTTCGCCGCCACGCTCTGGCTCGGGCAGGGCAGCCGCAACCGCACCCGGTTCACCTGGCTGCTCATCGGGGCGCTCGTCCTCATCCCCTGGCCCTTCATCATGACCAGGAGCTTCGGGTGACCGCCGCGGACACCGACCGGCGCCGCGTCGTCGCCACCCCCGGCAAGGTCGTGGTCTGGGTCGTCGCCGCCCTGTGCCTGGCGTACGTGACGTGGCAGGCCGTCGGCAACTTCGTCGGGGTCTCCAAGTCCGTCGCGGACTTCAACGCCTTCGTCCACAAGAACGGCGGCACCGGCCTCGAGACCTCCACGCCGTGGGTCGCGCTCGTCATCGACGTCGCCATCGCGCCGGTCGCGTTCGTCGCCGCCTGGGTCGTCTCCCGTCGGATGGACGTCGTCCGCACGGTCGTGGTCTTCGTCGCCGCGCTCTGCGCGGTGTCCGCGCTCTGGTTCACCCTGCTGCAGTACGTCGGCAGCACGCTCCGCATCGGGTCCTGACCCGACCGGTCGACGGACAGGAGGCCCGTGGCGGCGCCGCCACGGGCCTCCCGTTTCGTCATGCGGTTCTCCACAGGCCCCCACCCACGGTCGTAACGCGCCCGTCGGCGTCGATACGATGGGCGGACACCGCCCGTCTCGTGTGAGGAAACAGCTGTGCCGAAGCCGGTCGTCCTGATCGCCGAAGAACTCTCGCCCGCCACAGTCGACGCCCTCGGGCCCGACTTCGAGATCCGGAACGTGGACGGCACCGACCGTGCCGCACTCCTGGCCTCCCTCACCGACGCGCACGCCGTCCTGGTGCGTTCAGCCACCAAGGTCGACGCCGAGGCCATCGCCGCGGCACCGAACCTCAAGGTCGTCGCCCGCGCCGGCGTCGGCCTCGACAACGTGGACATCAAGGCGGCCACCACCGCCGGTGTGATGGTCGTGAACGCCCCGACGTCGAACATCATCTCGGCGGCCGAGCTCACGGTCGGCCACATCCTCTCGCTCGCGCGCCACATCCCGGCAGCGCACGCGTCGCTGGCGGCGGGCGCGTGGAAGCGGTCCGCGTACACCGGCGTCGAGCTCTACGAGAAGACCGTCGGCATCATCGGCCTCGGTCGCATCGGTGCCCTCATCACGCAGCGGCTGCAGGCCTTCGGCGTCTCGGTCATCGCGTACGACCCCTACGTCACCACGGCCCGCGCCCAGCAGCTCGGCGTCGAGCTCGTCTCGCTCGACGACCTCCTCCGCCGTGCCGACTTCGTCACGATCCACATGCCGAAGACCCCCGAGACCCTCGGGATGATCTCCGACGACCAGTTCGCGGTCATGAAGCCGACCGCGTTCGTCGTGAACGTCGCCCGCGGCGGCCTGATCGACGAGGACGCCCTGCACCGGGCACTGACCGCCGGACAGATCGCCGGCGCCGGCCTCGACGTCTTCGTCACCGAGCCCCCGACGGACTCGCCGCTGCTCGCACTGCCGAACGTCGTCGTCACGCCGCACCTCGGCGCCTCGACCGACGAAGCCCAGGAGAAGGCGGGCGTCTCGGTCGCCCGGTCCGTGCGGCTGGCCCTCGGCGGGGAGCTCGTCCCCGACGCCGTCAACGTCGCCGGTGGCGTCATCGACCCCTACGTCCGCCCGGGGATCCCCCTGGTCGAGAAGCTCGGGCAGGTCTTCACCGCGCTCGCCACGTCGCCGGTCACCAGCATCGACGTCGAGGTCCACGGCGAGCTCGCCGGCTTCGACGTCAGCGTGCTGAAGCTCGCGGCGCTGAAGGGCGTCTTCACCGACGTCGTGAGCGACCAGGTCTCCTACGTCAACGCCCCGCTGATCGCGGAGCAGCGCGGGGTCTCCGTCCGGCTCATCACGGACACCGACAGCACCGAGTACCGCAACGTGCTGACGATCCGTGGTGCCCAGTCCGACGGGCCCGCGATCAGCGTCTCGGGGACCCTGACCGGGCCGAAGCAGGTCGAGAAGCTCGTCGAGATCAACGGCTACGACGTCGAGGTCGCGCTCGACAAGCACCACGTCGTCATGGACTACACCGACCGCCCGGGCATCGTCGCGGTCTACGGCAAGGAGTTCGGCGAGGCCGGCATCAACATCGCCGCCATGCAGATCGCGCGCCAGGCCGCCGGCGGACAGGCCCTGAGCGTCCTGACCGTGGACTCGCCCGTGCCCGCGGAGATCCTCGAGCACGTCCGTTCGACGATCGACGCCTCCTCGCTCCGCGAGATCGACATCACGCTCTAGGAGCCGGCATGACGCAGACACTGCAGCTCGCGGTCATCCGCGGCGACGGCATCGGTCCCGAGGTCGTGGACCAGGCCCTCCGGGTCCTGCACGCCGTCGCCCCGGACGACCTGGTCATCCAGGAGACCCCCTTCGCCCTCGGTGCGACCCGGTACCTCGAGACCGGCGAGATCCTGACGCAGGACGACCTCGACGCCCTGGCCACGCACGACGCGATCCTGCTCGGCGCCGTCGGCGGGGACCCGCGCGACCCCCGGCTCGCCGGCGGGATCATCGAGCGCGGGTTGCTGCTGCGGCTCCGGTTCGCGTTCGACCACTACGTCAACCTGCGTCCGACCAAGGTCCACGACTCCGTGGCCTCGCCGCTCGCGGCGCCCGGCACCGTCGACTTCGTGGTGGTGCGCGAGGGCACCGAGGGGCCCTACGTCGGCAACGGGGGAGCGATCCGCGTCGGCACGCCGCACGAGATCGCGACCGAGGTCTCGCTGAACACCGCGCACGGGGTGGAGCGCACCGTCCGCTACGCGTTCGACCTCGCCAGCCGGCGCGAGCGCAAGCACCTGACGCTCGTGCACAAGAGCAACGTGCTGGTGCACGCCGGATCGCTCTGGCAGCGCACCGTCGACGCCGTGGCGCAGGAGCACCCCGACGTCACCGTCGACTACCAGCACGTGGACGCCGTCACGATCCACATGGTGCGCGACCCCGGTCGCTTCGACGTCATCGTCACCGACAACCTGTTCGGCGACATCATCACCGACCTGGCCGGCGCGATCAGCGGCGGCATCGGGCTGGCGGCCTCGGGGAACATCAACCCGGACGGCACCTTCCCCAGCATGTTCGAGCCGGTGCACGGGTCCGCGCCGGACATCGCGGGTCAGCAGAAGGCCGACCCCACGGCCGCCGTCCTCTCCGTCGCCCTGCTGCTCGACCACATCGGTCGCGCGGACCTGGCAGCGATCGTGACGGCTGCGGTGGAGGCCGACCTGGCCGACCGGGGCACATCCGAGCGGAGCACGACCGAGATCGGCGACGCCGTCGTCAGCGCGGTCGCCGCACGCACCAGAACCGCCTGAGAAGGAGCCACACCGATGAGCAGCGACACCGTCAGCGACGACTCGGTCTTCGGACTCGAGTTCTCCACCACCCCGTCGGCGAAGCGTCGTGCAGAGGCCGAGCGCGAGGGCATCCTCGCGGACCCCGGGTTCGGCAAGCACTTCACCGACCACATGGCCACCATCGAGTGGACGGTCGACGACGGCTGGCACGACGCCTCCATCCACCCGTACGGACCGCTGTCGCTCGACCCGAGCGCCAGCGTCCTGCACTACGCGCAGGAGATCTTCGAGGGGCTCAAGGCCTACCGGCACCCCGACGGGTCCGTGTGGACGTTCCGCCCGGACGCGAACGCCCGACGCTTCCAGCGCTCGGCCCGGCGCCTGGCGCTGCCGGAGCTCCCGGTCGAGGCCTTCGTGGAGTCGATCCGGCAGCTCGTCCAGACCGACGTGGACTGGGTGCCGTCGGCTCCGGAGACCAGTCTGTACCTGCGGCCGTTCATGATCGCGACGGAGTCCTTCCTCGGGGTCCGCGCTGCCCAGGCCGTGGCGTACCACTGCATCGCCAGCCCGGCCGGTGCGTACTTCACCTCGGGCCCGAAGCCCGTGTCGATCTGGCTCTCCACGAACTACGCCCGCGCCGGCCGCGGCGGCACGGGTGCGGCGAAGACGGGTGGCAACTACGCCGCGTCCCTGCTCCCGCAGCAGGAGGCCTACGAGCACGGTTGCCAGCAGGTGATGTTCCTCGACTCCGAAGAGGGGCGCTACCTCGAGGAGCTCGGCGGCATGAACGTCGTGCTCGTCAAGGCCGACGGCACCCTGGTGACGCCCGACTCGCCCTCCATCCTCGAGGGCATCACGCGCGACTCGATCCTGCAGCTGGCAGAGGACCGCGGTCTGCGGGTGGAACGTCGACGGGTGACGCTCGACGAGTGGCGCGACGGCGTGGCGGACGGCTCGATCACCGAGGCCTTCGCGTGCGGCACTGCCGCGGTGGTGACCCCGATCGCCGAGCTCCGCGGCGACGGCTTCACGATCGGTTCGCCGACCGTGGGGGCCGGCGAACTCACCATGTCCCTCCGCGAGGAACTGACCGACATCCAGTCCGGCCGTCGTCCCGACCCGCACGGGTGGATGACCAAGCTGACCGACGCGTCCTGATCGCGGCACGGACGTCGGTAGGGTCGAAGCGTGAAGATCGCACGGTTCAGCAGCAAGGGTGAAGACCCCCGGTACGGCATCCTCGATGAGCGCGCTCTGGTGGTGCTCGCGGGGGACCCGATGTACCAGGGGTTCGAGACGACGGGGGAGCGGGTGCCACTGTCGGACGTCAAGCTCCTCGCCCCGGTGATCCCGCGGTCGAAGGTCATCGGCGTCGGGCTCAACTACGCCGAGCACGAAGCCGAGATGGACGACGTGTCAGGCGACGACCCCGTGGTGTTCCTCAAGCCGAACACCTCGGTGATCGGCCCGGACGAACCGATCCGCCTGCCCGAGGGCATCGGTCGCGTCGACCACGAGGGCGAGCTCGCCATCGTGATCGGCTCCCTCGCGAAGAACGTCAAGCGCGAGGACTTCGCCAGCGTCATCCTCGGGTACACGATCGCGAACGACGTCACCGCCCGAGACCTGCAGGCGCGCGACGGTCAGTGGGCCCGCGCGAAGGGCTTCGACACCTTCTGCCCGCTCGGACCCGTCATCGAGACCGAACTCGACCCGTCGGACGTCCGACTCGAGACCCGCGTCGACGGTGACCTGCGGCAGGTGGCCTCGACGAGCGAGATGGTCCACGACATCCCGTCGCTCATCGAGTTCGTGTCGGCGATCTGGACGCTGCTGCCCGGCGACGTGATCCTGACCGGCACGCCCGCGGGTGTCGGCGAGATCCACGACGGCGAGGTCGTCGAGGTCACCATCTCCGGGATCGGCACGCTGAAGAACCCGGTCATCGCACGCCGCTGAACGACCCCGACCGCATGGTCACGAGGGCCCGACGTCCACCCGGATGTCGGGCCCTCGGTCGTCCCCGGGGCGCGATCCGCGTCGTTCCGGGCGACACGCCGTCGTGCGGACTCGGTTTGCCCAATCGGCGGATCGCCCGTAATGTTCTTACTCGTCACCCCAAAGGTGCGGCGGGAACGCCGAGACGGTCACCGGAGCGAGAGCCCCGGGAGACGCAGTCCGGATCACGTCGGCCTCAAGCGGGACCACCCACTCCAATGAAGCCGGTCATCATGACCGCCACTGAAGTAGTGGTACAGTACCGAAGTTGCCTGGACGGGCATCCTGCAGAGGGAAGAAGTCCGGTGCGTCTGGTCCTTGAGAACTCAACAGCGTGCACATTGTCAATGCCAATTTATTGACCTCGTCGCCGAGCTTGCTCGGTGTCGGAGACAATTCCTTTTGGATTGAAGATTGTCAGTAGACAGTCAACAGTCAGAATCAACTCGCTGACACTTCGGTGTTGGTTGTAATTTTTTTACGGAGAGTTTGATCCTGGCTCAGGACGAACGCTGGCGGCGTGCTTAACACATGCAAGTCGAACGATGATGCCCAGCTTGCTGGGTTGATTAGTGGCGAACGGGTGAGTAACACGTGAGTAACCTGCCCCTGACTCTGGGATAAGCGTTGGAAACGACGTCTAATACTGGATATGATCGCCGGCCGCATGGTCTGGTGGTGGAAAGATTTTTTGGTTGGGGATGGACTCGCGGCCTATCAGCTTGTTGGTGAGGTAATGGCTCACCAAGGCGACGACGGGTAGCCGGCCTGAGAGGGTGACCGGCCACACTGGGACTGAGACACGGCCCAGACTCCTACGGGAGGCAGCAGTGGGGAATATTGCACAATGGGCGAAAGCCTGATGCAGCAACGCCGCGTGAGGGATGACGGCCTTCGGGTTGTAAACCTCTTTTAGTAGGGAAGAAGCGAAAGTGACGGTACCTGCAGAAAAAGCACCGGCTAACTACGTGCCAGCAGCCGCGGTAATACGTAGGGTGCAAGCGTTGTCCGGAATTATTGGGCGTAAAGAGCTCGTAGGCGGTTTGTCGCGTCTGCTGTGAAATCCCGAGGCTCAACCTCGGGCTTGCAGTGGGTACGGGCAGACTAGAGTGCGGTAGGGGAGATTGGAATTCCTGGTGTAGCGGTGGAATGCGCAGATATCAGGAGGAACACCGATGGCGAAGGCAGATCTCTGGGCCGTAACTGACGCTGAGGAGCGAAAGCATGGGGAGCGAACAGGATTAGATACCCTGGTAGTCCATGCCGTAAACGTTGGGCGCTAGATGTAGGGACCTTTCCACGGTTTCTGTGTCGTAGCTAACGCATTAAGCGCCCCGCCTGGGGAGTACGGCCGCAAGGCTAAAACTCAAAGGAATTGACGGGGGCCCGCACAAGCGGCGGAGCATGCGGATTAATTCGATGCAACGCGAAGAACCTTACCAAGGCTTGACATACACCGGAAACGGCCAGAGATGGTCGCCCCCTTGTGGTCGGTGTACAGGTGGTGCATGGTTGTCGTCAGCTCGTGTCGTGAGATGTTGGGTTAAGTCCCGCAACGAGCGCAACCCTCGTTCTATGTTGCCAGCGGGTTATGCCGGGGACTCATAGGAGACTGCCGGGGTCAACTCGGAGGAAGGTGGGGATGACGTCAAATCATCATGCCCCTTATGTCTTGGGCTTCACGCATGCTACAATGGCCGGTACAAAGGGCTGCGATACCGTAAGGTGGAGCGAATCCCAAAAAGCCGGTCTCAGTTCGGATTGAGGTCTGCAACTCGACCTCATGAAGTCGGAGTCGCTAGTAATCGCAGATCAGCAACGCTGCGGTGAATACGTTCCCGGGCCTTGTACACACCGCCCGTCAAGTCATGAAAGTCGGTAACACCCGAAGCCGGTGGCCTAACCCTTGTGGAAGGAGCCGTCGAAGGTGGGATCGGTGATTAGGACTAAGTCGTAACAAGGTAGCCGTACCGGAAGGTGCGGCTGGATCACCTCCTTTCTAAGGAGCATCTGGTCAGTGCTGGTCACCGCATGGTGGTCCGGTTCACTGGTCCAGGCGCCCGATTCGGACCGAACGTGTCCGACGGGTAGCTCATGGGTGGAACATTGACAGTGCAGTTGGGAGTGATGCTCTCGATCTTCAGTACACCGGGCCTGCCTGGTTGGAACGGGTCGGGGTGGAGCGAGCAGCTGGTGCACGTTGTTGGGTCCTGAGGGACCAGGCTTCCTACCGGGTGTGGGTCGCGTCTTCCGATTCGGGAGGTGTGGACCTACGGCACGGTGGGGGTTGGGCCTACGGGTCCTTCGTTGGGCCGCATGAAGCTGGAGGGTTACCTCTGGGGGAGTGTGGTGCCGATCGTATGTTGAGAACTACACAGTGGACGCGAGCATCTTTAGATTCGCGTGATGAGCAGCACGGGCCTTCTCGGTTCGTGTGTGGCTTGTGACGTTGGATCGCAATTTTAATCTTTGTGGTCAAGTTTCTAAGAGCAAACGGTGGATGCCTTGGCATCTGGAGCCGAAGAAGGACGTAGAAATCTGCGATAAGCCTCGGGGAGCTGATAATCGAGCTTTGATCCGAGGATTTCCGAATGGGGAAACCCCGCCAGGCGTTTTGCGACCTGGTGACTCCCGCCTGAATATATAGGGCGGGTAGAGGGAACGTGGGGAAGTGAAACATCTCAGTACCCACAGGAAGAGAAAACAACATGTGATTCCGTGAGTAGTGGCGAGCGAAAGCGGATGAGGCTAAACCGATCATGTGTGATAGCCGGCGGGCGTTGCATGGTCGGGGTTGTGGGACACGTCACTCAGTTCTGCCGGACTGGGACGGTTACAGCGCATCATAGTCGAACCGGTTTGAAAGCCGGGCCGTAGTGGGTGCCAGCCCCGTAGACGAAATGGTGTTATGGCCGGATGTGTATCCCAAGTAGCACGGGGCCCGAGAAATCCCGTGTGAATCTGTCAGGACCACCTGATAAGCCTAAATACTCCCAGATGACCGATAGCGGACAAGTACCGTGAGGGAAAGGTGAAAAGTACCCCGGGAGGGGAGTGAAATAGTACCTGAAACCGTTTGCTTACAAACCGTCGGAGCCTCCTTAGTAGGGGTGACGGCGTGCCTTTTGAAGAATGAGCCTGCGAGTTAGTGATATGTGGCGAGGTTAACCCGTGTGGGGCAGCCGTAGCGAAAGCGAGTCTGAATAGGGCGATTCAGTCGCATGTCCTAGACCCGAAGCGAAGTGATCTATCCATGGCCAGGTTGAAGCGACGGTAAGACGTCGTGGAGGACCGAACCCACTTCAGTTGAAAATGGAGGGGATGAGCTGTGGATAGGGGTGAAAGGCCAATCAAACTTCGTGATAGCTGGTTCTCTCCGAAATGCATTTAGGTGCAGCGTTGCGTGTTTCTCGCCGGAGGTAGAGCTACTGGATGGCCGATGGGCCTCAACAGGTTACTGACGTCAGCCAAACTCCGAATGCCGGTGAGTGAGAGCGCAGCAGTGAGACGGTGGGGGATAAGCTTCATCGTCGAGAGGGAAACAACCCAGACTACCAACTAAGGTCCCTAAGCGTGTGCTAAGTGGGAAAGGATGTGGAGTTGCACAGACAACCAGGAGGTTGGCTTAGAAGCAGCCACCCTTGAAAGAGTGCGTAATAGCTCACTGGTCAAGTGATTCCGCGCCGACAATGTAACGGGGCTCAAGCACACCACCGAAGTTGTAGATTTCGCACTATAGACAAGCCTTCGTGGTTCAGTCGTGCGGAGTGGTAGGAGAGCGTCGTGTGGCGAGTGAAGCGGCGGAGTGATCCAGCCGTGGACGCTACACGAGTGAGAATGCAGGCATGAGTAGCGAAAGACGGGTGAGAAACCCGTCCTCCGAAAGACCAAGGGTTCCAGGGCCAGGTTAATCCGCCCTGGGTAAGTCGGGACCTAAGGCGAGGCCGACAGGCGTAGTCGATGGACAACGGGTTGATATTCCCGTACCGGCGAACAACCGCCCAAGCTAATCCAGTGGTGCTAAGAGTCCTAACCCGGATCAACCGGATCCCTTCGGGGTGATGGTGGCCGGTCTAACGCTCGACCCCATGCTGGTGCGGTTAGCGTATGAACAGGTGTGACGCAGGAAGGTAGCTGAGCCAGGCGATGGTATCCGTAAGGTGATCCTGGTGTAAGGATGTAGGGCTGACGATAGGCAAATCCGTCGTCTGTATGCCTGAGATCCGACGCGTACCCGTGAGGGGAAATCAGTGATCCTATGCTGCCGAGAAAAGCATCGACGCGAGGTTGCAGCCGCCCGTACCCGAAACCGACTCAGGTGGTCAGGTAGAGAATACCAAGGAGATCGAGATAATCATGGTTAAGGAACTCGGCAAAATGCCCCCGTAACTTCGGGAGAAGGGGGGCCGGACGCGTGACCGGATTTACTCCGTGAGCGTTGAAGGCCGCAGAGACCAGTGGGAAGCGACTGTTTACTAAAAACACAGGTCCGTGCGAAGTCGCAAGACGATGTATACGGACTGACGCCTGCCCGGTGCTGGAAGGTTAAGAGGAGGGGTTAGCCTTTGGGCGAAGCTCTGAATTTAAGCCCCAGTAAACGGCGGTGGTAACTATAACCATCCTAAGGTAGCGAAATTCCTTGTCGGGTAAGTTCCGACCTGCACGAATGGCGTAACGACTTCCCAGCTGTCTCAACCGTGAACTCGGCGAAATTGCACTACGAGTAAAGATGCTCGTTACGCGCAGCAGGACGGAAAGACCCCGTGACCTTTACTACAGTTTGGTATTGGTGTTCGGAGTGGCTTGTGTAGGATAGGTGGGAGACTGTGAAGCGGGCACGCTAGTGTTCGTGGAGTCATTGTTGAAATACCACTCTGGTCACTTTGGATGTCTAACGTAGGACCCTGATCGGGTTCATGGACAGTGCCTGATGGGTAGTTTAACTGGGGCGGTTGCCTCCTAAAGAGTAACGGAGGCGCCCAAAGGTTCCCTCAACCTGGTTGGCAATCAGGTGGCGAGTGTAAGTGCACAAGGGAGCTTGACTGTGAGACTGACAGGTCGAGCAGGGACGAAAGTCGGGACTAGTGATCCGGCAGTGGCTTGTGGAAGCGCTGTCGCTCAACGGATAAAAGGTACCTCGGGGATAACAGGCTGATCTTGCCCAAGAGTCCATATCGACGGCATGGTTTGGCACCTCGATGTCGGCTCGTCGCATCCTGGGGCTGGAGTAGGTCCCAAGGGTTGGGCTGTTCGCCCATTAAAGCGGTACGCGAGCTGGGTTTAGAACGTCGTGAGACAGTTCGGTCCCTATCCGCTGCGCGCGTTGGAAATTTGAGAAGATCTATCCCTAGTACGAGAGGACCGGGATGGACGAACCTCTGGTGTGTCAGTTGTTCTGCCAAGGGCACCGCTGATTAGCTACGTTCGGACCGGATAACCGCTGAAAGCATCTAAGCGGGAAGCCGTCTTCGAGATGAGATTTCCATGCACCTTGAGTGTGAGAGGCTCCCAGCAGATTACTGGGTTGATAGGCCGGATGTGGAAGCGGGGACTAACGACCCGTGGAGCTGACCGGTACTAATAAGCCGAAGACTTGACACCAACTATTTCCCCACCTCGTGTGGGGGCTCGCGTCCACTTTGTGGTTCCCGACAGATGATCGGGAATCAAACTGAATACACCGCTACGGCGGAGCAGTCTGAGACCAGGATCTGGTCGATGGTGTTCCGGTGGTCATAGCGAGAGGGAAACGCCCGGTCACATTCCGAACCCGGAAGCTAAGCCTCTCAGCGCCGATGGTACTGCAAGGGGGACCTTGTGGGAGAGTAGGACGCCGCCGGACTTACTTTGCAACACCAGGGAACCCCTGACCATTCATGGTCAGGGGTTTTCTGCGTTCGGCGGGTAGGATCGGAAGCGTCATGACTGCGCCTTTCACCACCGCCACCGGCTCCGATGTCCGCGTCCGTTTCTGCCCGTCCCCGACAGGCACCCCGCACGTCGGACTCGTGCGGACGGCCTTGTTCAACTGGGCCTACGCCCGGCACACCGGCGGCAAGCTCGTCTTCCGCATCGAGGACACCGACGCCGCGCGGGACAGCGAAGAGTCCTACGAGCAGCTCATCGACGCGCTGCGGTGGCTCCGGCTGGACTGGGACGAAGGCGTCGAGGTCGGTGGACCCCACGGGCCGTACCGGCAGTCGGAGCGCACGGACGTCTACCAGGACGTCATCGCGAAGCTCCAGGCCTCCGGGCACGTGTACGAGTCGTTCGTCACGCCCGAGGAGATGGAGGCCCGCAACGTCGCTGCCGGCCGTGACCCGAAGCAGGGGTACGACAACCACGAGCGCGACCTCACCGACGAGGAGCGTCAGGCGTTCCGCGACCAGGGCCGTGCGCCGGCGCTGCGACTCCGGGTGCCGGACCGCGACCTGAGCTTCCAGGACCTGGTCCGCGGGGAGATCACGTTCAAGCAGGGGACGTTCCCCGACTTCGTGGTGGTGCGTCCGAACGGCAAGCCGCTCTACACGTTCACGAACCCCCTCGACGACGCACTGATGGGCATCACCCACGTGCTCCGTGGTGAGGACCTGCTGTCGTCGACGCCGCGACAGATCGCCCTGTACGAGGCCCTGTACGAGATCGGCCTGACCGGCTTCATCCCGGTGTTCGGGCACCTGCCGTTCGTGATGGGGGAGGGCAACAAGAAGCTCTCCAAGCGCGACCCCGAGTCGAACCTGTTCCACCACCGCGCTGCCGGCATGATCCCCGAGGGGCTCATGAACTACCTGGCGCTGCTCGGCTGGTCGATCGGTCCCGACCGGGACGTGTTCTCCATCGACGAGATGGTGCAGGCCTTCGACGTCGCCGACGTCAACCCGAACCCGGCACGCTTCGACCACAAGAAGGCCGAGGCCATCAACGGTGACCACATCCGGCTGCTCGACCCGGCCGACTTCCGTGACCGTCTGAAGCCCTACCTGACCGACTTCCTCAGCGAGCCGGCGACGCCCGAGCAGGAGCGTGTCCTCGAGCTGGCGGCGCCGCTCGTGCAGGAACGCATGCAGCTGTTGGGGGAGGCGCCGGGCATGCTCGGGTTCCTCTTCACCGCCGACGCCGACCTGGTCGTCGAGGACGACGCGCTCGCGAGCCTCAAGGGCGACCCGACCGAGGTCCTGCAGGCGAGCACCGCCGCGCTCGAGGGCGTCGAGGACTGGCGCACCGAGCCGATCGAGGCAGCGCTCCGCACGGCACTCATCGACGGCCTCGGGCTCAAGCCGCGCGTGGCGTTCGGACCGCTGCGCGTCGCGGTCTCCGGTCGCCGGATCAGCCCCCCGCTGTTCGAGTCGATGGAGATCCTCGGCAAGGACTCCACGCTCGCCCGTCTGCGCGCCCTCGCGGCCCGCTGAGACGACGCCCACGGCATGGACGAGGACGGGCAGACGGTCCACGACGTCGCGGTGATCGGTGCCGGTCCGGCCGGGCTCAGCGCCGCGCTGAACCTGGTCCGGGCGAAACGGACCGTGCTGCTGGTCGACGCCAACCGGCCGCGCAACGCCGCCACGCTCCGGTCGCACGGGTTCCTGACGCGTGACGGCATCTCGCCGCTCGAGCTGCGCAAGCTCGGTCGCACCGAGGTCGAGCAGTACCCCGAGGCGACGGTCGTGCAGGCGATCGTCGACCGGGTGCACCCCGACGACGCGGGGTGGCGGTTGCACGGCACGTGGCGTGGCGCCGAGGTCGACGCGGTGGCACGCACGGTGGTCGTCGCCACGGGGCTCCGCGAGGAGTTCCCGGCGCTGCCGTCCCTCCGCGCCTTCTACGGCAGCGCGATGCACAGCTGTGTCGAGTGCGACGGGTACGACAAGGCCGGGCAGCCGCTGGCCTTCATCTGCGAGACGCCCGACCTGGTGGACCGCGCCCTGCTCATCGCCTCGTGGACGGACGACCTCGTGGTGTTCACGAACGGCGTCGCGCCGCTCGACGCCGACGGCCGTGCGCGACTGGCCGCTGCGGGCGTGCGCGTCGAGGAGCGTCCCGTGGCCGACCTCGAGGGGGACCGGTCCGGGATGACGGGTGTCCGGCTCGCAGACGGGCACGTGGAGCCGCGCACGGGGGTTTCGTCCGGCCCACGTGGCACGTCGACCTCGACTGGGTCGACGCCGCGCTCGACCGCGACGCCGAGGGCCTGGTGGTCGTCGACCGGGCAGGCCGGACCAGCGTGCCCGGGCTCTACGCGGTGGGGGACGTCACGCCGCCCGGACCCGAGCAGCTCATCGTCGCGGCGGGCCACGGCGCGACGACGGCCGCCGCGGTGCACCGCGACCTCGTCGGTGGTCTCACGGACCTCCGGGATCATGTACAGTAGATGACCGTGCCCCGGACAACGGGGCGCGAGGCCGACAGGCCTCTTGGGGTATGGTGTAATTGGCAACACAGCGGTTTCTGGTACCGTCGTTCTTGGTTCGAGTCCAGGTACCCCAGCCAGACTGACGAACAGCCCCCGGGTCTCCCGGGGGCTGTTCGCGTTTCTGCCGCCAGATCCTCCGAGCGACCGGTCGCCTCCGTCACGGCGCCCGAGTCTGCGCGATCTCGCAGCCCGTTCTGCGCTGTTCCGAAGGCCGTTCTGGCACGACCGCAGCGATGCGCAGAACCGCAGGATGTCCGCACGGGCCTCGGTACCCCTGGAACGAGGGTGACGATCCGACCTAGTGTCCGTTGGAGTGAGCCGGAGCGACCGGTCTCCTGACGATCCCTGAGGGCACCTCCTTGACGACAACAGCACCCGAGACCCGACACCCCTGGGCGTACACCGCTGCCGTCCCCGCCGCCGCGGACCACTCCGTCGTGGACCGCTGGGCGCGGGTCGTGGCAGCACACCCGGACGCACCGGCACTCGCGGGCGAGGGTCGGCAGCTGAGCTTCGTGCAGGCGGACGGGCTGGCTCGTTCGCTCGCGCTCCACCTCGGGGAACGCCTGCGCCCGGACGACCACACCGGCACCGGCACGGGCCCGACCCCGGGTGGCGCCCCGGTGCCGATCGGCGTGATGGCGGGTCAGACCACCGAGGCGGTCGTCGGGATCCTCGCGCTCGTCATGGCCGAGCGCCTCGTGGTGGTCCTCGACGACCACCTCCCCGCCGCCCGCCTGCGCCACGTCGTGGAGCTGGCCGGGGTCACCGAGGTGCTCGCCGACGGCGACCGCTCGGCTGCGGCTGCTGCCGTGCTCGGCGCCGACGGCGTGGTCCACGACCTGCACACGCTGCTGGCCGACGCCGAGGCCGGCCGGCCGGAGTCCACGGGCGACACGACCGTCGCCCCGATCGCCACGACCTCCGTGAGCGACGACGGGTCCCTCACCATGACCACGACACCGACCACGACCACCAGCACGACCACGACCACCAGCACGACCACGGCCGCGGGCCGCCCCGGCGCGAGCGACCCCCTCGTGCTCGCGTTCACCTCCGGCTCCACCGGGATGCCGAAGGGCGTCGCGATCACCCACCAGCAGCAGCTCGACAACGTCGAGCAGGACGCCGTCGCGATCGGCACCGCCCCCGGCGACCGGCTGGCGCTCGTGATGCCGCTGTCGTTCGCCGCCGGCTTCCTGTTCGGCTTCAGCACCCTGCTCAACGGCGGCGCGGTCGTGCTCCTCGACCCCCGCGACCTCGGCACGGACCGGGTCCTCGAGCGGATGTCCGCCGAGGACGTCAACGTCCTCGTGTGCACCCCGCACCTGCTCCGCTCGATCGTGTCGAGCGTGACGCAGGACCGGGTCCTGCAGGGCCCCGGCCAGGAGACCCGCATCGCCGCGACGAAGGCGCTCCGCGTCGTCGTCACGAGCGGCGAGGCCATCAGCGGCTCCGACGTCGTGGCCGCTCGTCCCGTCCTCAGCGACACCACGACGGTGTGGAACGCGCTCGGCGCGAGCGAGATGGGCTGTGTCGCGTTCTTCCCCGTGGCCCCCGGTGACGTCGCCCCGTCCGGTGTCGTCCCCGCCGGCTACGCGCTGCCGAACAAGCACGTGACGATCGTCCGCGAGGACGGCACCCCGGCACCCGTGGGGGAGGCCGGTCAGATGCTCGTCGAGTCCGCGGGCCTGACCGCCGGCTACTGGGGTGCGCCCGAGAAGACCGCGGAGCACGCCGGCGTCAGCGCCGACGGCGTCCCGACCTGGCGGCAGGGCGACCTGGCCCGCATGGAGCCCGACGGCTGCATCGTGCTGCTCGGCCGTGCCGACGACGCCGTCAAGGTGCGCGGGTACCTCGTCGAACCGAGCGAGATCGAGGCCGCCATCCGCGGGCTCGAGGACGTCCACGACGTGGCCGTCACCGCGCTCGTCGAACCGCCCGCCGTGACCCGACTGGTCGCCTACGTCGTGGGCCGTCCCGGACGTCGTACCCCGTCGCCCGCCGCGATCCGCCGAGCGCTCCGCGACGTCCTGCCCGAGTACATGGTGCCCGCGACGATCGTCCCGATGCCCGCACTGCCCCGCACCGAGCGCGGCAAGGTCGACCGGACGGAGCTGCCGAGCGCGCCGGCGATCGAGGTCGAGATGGTGGAGGGCGAGTACGACCAGTGGGAGCTCGTCGTCGGCCAGATCTGGGCCGAGGTCCTCGGCCTCCGCGGCGTGCACCTCGACGAGGACTTCTCCGCGCTCGGCGGTGACTCGCTGTCCGCCGAGGAGATGCTCGCGATCGTGCAGCAGCGCCTCGGCGTCGACCTCCGCGCCTCGGAGCTGCTCGAGCACCCGACGCTGCGCTCGTTCGCCCGGCACGTCCGATCCGGCGCCAGCGCCCTGCCGAGCCACCCCGACATCGTCAAGGTCGCCGGGGCCAGGAACCCCGGCCACCCGCCGGTGTTCTGCCTGTCCGGTGGCGGGGCCCTCGCGCTCACGTTCCTGCCGCTGTCCCGGTACCTGCCCGACCACGACGTCTACGCCCTGCAGCAGCACGGCATCGAGCGTCGCGGCCTGCCGGACTGGAGCATCGCCCGCGCCGCCCGTCGCTACATCGCCCTGATGCGCATCGTGCAGCCGCACGGCCCGTACCTGCTGGTCGGCCACTCCCTCGGCGGGCTCATCGCGCTCGAGGTCGCGACGATGCTGACGGAGGCGGGGGAGCAGGTCGACCACGTCGCCCTGCTCGACACCTACCTGCCGCGCACCCGCTCCGAGAGCGCGCAGCTGCACTTCGGACGGATCGAGCAGCGGGAGCCCCAGAACACGACAGTGCGGACCGTCAAGCGCGGGCTCGACCGGGTCACCAAGCGCATCATGCCGTCCGGCCTGCCGTGGGGCGGCCTGTTCGGTCGCCGCCTGCGGGCGTACGGTGCGGGCGTGCTGCGCTTCGGCGGGCAGAAGGACTTCGACGCCTTCTTCGACCAGGCGGAGCTCGTCACCCGACGGCACACGGCCACGCCGTACCACGGGCGGTCGAC
Organism: Curtobacterium sp. SL109; assembly: GCF_026672405.1. Classification (NCBI taxonomy): domain Bacteria; kingdom Bacillati; phylum Actinomycetota; class Actinomycetes; order Micrococcales; family Microbacteriaceae; genus Curtobacterium; species Curtobacterium sp. SL109. The sequence goes on along the minus strand of NZ_JAPPRB010000002.1, from coordinate 2,954,898 downwards.
GTTCGTCCTGGCGGACGGCAACCCCGACGTGCAGGGCTGGTCCGCCGTCCTGCGCGGGGACACGCGCACCGTGCGCATCCAGAGCGAGCACAGCTCGCTCCTGCGCGAGCCGCACGTGGCCGAACTGGCGGCGGTGCTCCGCGAGGCGCTCGCGCCGGCTGACGCGCGGTCCTAGGGCCCACACAGCGCGGACTGGAGGCTCGTGGCGGCGCCGCCACGAGCCTCCAGTCCGTTGGTCGCGCCCCGCGCCCCGCGGGCCGTTGCGGGTTTCCGTATCCGCACTCGGTGGTCCGCAAGGGACCGCACATCGCATTGACCCTCACCTCCGCCGCCGCGATGGTGGGAATCACCAGGGAACGGCGTACCCCCGTTCCTGACCACCAGGCGGGGGCACTCGACTCCGCAGGCATCGTCGCCGACGTCTCAGCGTCTCGTCCTCCGTCACCCACGGACGACCGTTCGCTTCCCACGAACTCATCCGTATGCCCCCTGAACCCGACAGGAGCACCATGTCCGCCAGCACCTCCCGACCCCGAGACCCCCGCGTCTCAGTCGTCATCCCCGCTCGGAACGAAGCGAGGAACCTCGAGATCATCCTCCCGAAGCTCCCGCCCGTGTACGAGGTGATCCTCGTCGACGGCAACTCGGTCGACGACACGATCGCCACCGCCCAGCGCCTGATGCCGTCGATCAAGGTCGTGCAGCAGACCCGCAAGGGCAAGGGCAACGCCCTGGTCTGCGGTTTCGAAGCCGTCACCGGCGACGTCGTCGTCATGTTCGACGCCGACTGCTCCGCCGACCCCGACGAGATCCCGCGCTTCGTCGACGCCCTCGTCGCCGGCGCTGACGTCGCGAAGGGCACCCGCTACGCCCTCGGTGGCGGCAGCGACGACATCACGATCGTCCGAAGCCTGGGCAACCGTGGCCTGAACGTCGTCAGCAACGTCCTGCTCGGGGCGCGCTACACGGACCTCTGCTACGGCTACAACGCCTTCTGGGCCGACACGCTGCCGAAGATCGGCCTGCTGTCCTCGACGCTGCCGAAGCCGACCGACGGCTCGATGCTCTGGGGCGACGGCTTCGAGATCGAGACCATCCTCACCTGCCGCTGGTCCGCCGCGGACCTGGTCATCTCCGAGGTCCCGAGCCACGAGAAGCTCCGCGTGCACGGCACCAGCAACCTCAACGCCATCACGGACGGCATCCGCGTCCTGAAGTCGATCATGCACGAGCGTCGTCGGGCCACCGCTGCCCAGACCCGCGCGCGCATGGCTCCCATCACCCGCGCCGTGCCGACCGCCGTGCCGGCGCTCGACGAGGAAGCGGCGTGAGCGCCCCGACCGTCGCGGTCGTCATCTGCGCGTACACCCAGCAGCGCTGGGGCGACCTGCAGGACTCCGTCGAGTCGGCCAAGCGCCAGCCCGAGGCGACCGAGGTCGTCGTCGTGATCGACCACGAGCCCGAGCTGTACCTCCGCGCGAAGGCCCGCTGGCCCGAGCTGCGCGTCGTCGAGAACTCCGAGGACCGCGGCCTGTCCGGGGCCCGCAACACCGGTGTCGCCCTGACGGACGCCGACGTCGTCGCGTTCCTCGACGACGACGCCACGGCGGACGCCGACTGGCTGCAGCACCTCGTCGCAGCGCTCGAGCTCCCCGACGTCGTCGGCGTCGGCGGCCGTGCCACGCCGTCCTGGCCCACCACGACCGGTGCCGGCCCGTACCCCGCCGAGCTGCTCTGGATCGTCGGCTGCAGCTACGCCGGTCTGCCCACCGCGGCCGGCGACGTGCGCAACGTCATCGGGTCGAGCATGGCCTTCCGTCGCGACGTGCTGCTCGCCGCCGGTGGGTTCCGCTCCGGCATCGGCCGCGTCGGCAACCAGCCGCTCGGCTGCGAGGAGACGGAGCTCTGCATCCGCATCGCCCAGGCGAAGCCGTCCTCCCGCATCCGCTACGAACCGCGCTCCAACGTCTCGCACCGTGTGTCCCCGGACCGGGTCGAGATGCGCTACGTCCGTCGTCGCAGCTACTACGAGGGCATCTCCAAGGCCGTCCTCAGCCGTCGTGTCGGCACGGGCGACTCCCTCTCGAGCGAGTCGACGTACCTGACGAAGGTGCTCCCCGGCGCGCTGCTGCGGGAACTCGGTGGGCTCGGACGCGGCGGTGGGACCCGTGCGTTCGCGATCGCCCTGTCCGTGGCGTCGACGATCACCGGCTACGCCGTCGGTCGGGTCCTCGGTGGCGTCGTCGTGTCGCCGGCCGCCCCGGTCACGGCGCCGCAGACCGTCGGTGCACCGTGACCCGTTCCACCCTGGCGATGGTCATCTCGCCGGTCGTCCAAGGGCCGCTGTTCCCGACGTGGGACGGCGCCGTGTGGGTGGGCGAGGTCGACCGTGCCGACGTGCACGCCTCGAGCCACCGGGACGTCATCGCGCTCCGCGGGGCCGAGGGCTACCGGCGCGCACGGCTCCTCGTGCGTGACCACGGCGAGCCGCTCGGCTTCGTCGAGACGGAGGTCACCGAACGCCGACGCATCGGCGCGACGATCGACGTCCGCACGCTCCAGCGCGCGATCCGCCCGATGTCCGCACCCGTGACACGGCCGGCAGCAGACCAGGTGCTGCCGTCCGTCACCGTGGTGCTCTGCACCGACGGCGCCGCCGACCAGACGATGCGCTCGCTGCTCGCGGTGCGCCACGACGACTTCGACGTGCTCGTCGTCTCCCACGCGGCCGAGGCCGGGGACGCCACGGTCGTCACCATCGACGGTCGCCGCGTCACCACGATCGCCGCGCCGACGGGTGGCCTCGCCGCCGCCCGCAACGCCGGACTCCTCGCCGCGACCGGTGAGGTCGTCGCGTTCCTCGACGAGGGCGCGATCGTGGACGAGGGATGGCTCTCGGCCGTCACCGCCGCCTTCGCCGCCGACGCCGACGTGGCCTGCGTCACCGGGCTCGTCCCGAGCGCCGAGCTGCGCACCCCCGCGCAGCGCTGGCACGACGACCGCACACCGGCCGCCCGCACCGTCCGCCGCCGGGTCATCCGTCGCGACGACGAGCAGGACGACGGCCCGCTCCACCCCTTCGCGGCCTCTGCCTACGGCACCGGCGGCAACCTCGCCGTGCACCGCGCGACCGTCCTCCGGATGGGTGGGTTCGACACCGCCTTCGGTCCGGGGACCCGCGTCGGCGGTGGCGACGACCTCGACCTCTTCACCCGACTGCTGTTCGCGGGCTCCGCGATCGCCGTCGAACCGGCCGCCATCGTCTGGCAGCGCTCAGCGGACGACGTCGCGTCGCTCCGTGCGGCAGCTGCGGCGCACGGCCACGGACTCGGAGCATGGATGACCAAGAACGCCTTCGACCGGGAGACGCTCACCGCGTCGGTCGACGCCGCGCCCGGGGCCGTCAGCGCCTTCGCGCGGCTCGGTCTCGAGCAGGGTGACCACGCCTCCGACCTCGGCGCGCTCGCACGCCGTGCGACGGGTGTCGAGCCGGACGCCGACACCGGCGCCGTGCCGGCGGACGCCGTCGACGCGGAGTTCCGCGCGACGAAGCACCGCCTGCGCGGTGTCGAGCGACGCTCCGTGCTCACCGCACCGTTCCTCGCGCTCCGCGAACGCCTCGGAGGCGCCGGCACGATCGACCGCACCGCCCGCGGTCGTCACGAACTGGAGCGCGGCCTGAGCACGGCCGGTCCCGCACGGACCACCGAGAACGGTGCCATGGGCCCCATCGCGCGCCTCGTCGCCGCCGGCATCGTCCTGGCGACGCTGCTCCTCGCCGCGATCGGCACCCTCGCCGGGCTGCCGGTGCTGCGCGCCAGCGCCATCGCCGTCTACCTCTTCGCACTGCTCGGGGTCGCCCCGCTGCTGCTCGTCCGTCCGATGCCGCTGGCCCGGTTCGCGGCGTTCGCCGTCACCGCGTCGCTCGTCGGCACGATCGGCATCGGGTACACGATGGCGACGTTCCACATCTGGGCACCCGTCGTGCCGTTCGTCGGCGTCACGGTGCTGACGGCCCTCGCCCTCGCGATCGCCGTCCCGCGCGACGTCGCCGACCTCCGCCGCAGCCGCCTCGCCACTCCCGAGGGCACCCTCCGCGCCCGCTGGGGCACCACGGCGACGGTCACCACGCTGACGCTCGTCGGCCTGGCGATCGTGGTCGTCTCCGCACTCACGCACGTCGGCGACCCCGTCCCGGCCGGCCTGTTCGGCTCGCTCGGCCCGGGACTGGCCATCGGGCTGCTGGTGATCGTCGCGGCGGCCGTCGTGGCGCTCGTCCGTGGGCGTGGCGTGGCCGTGCCCGTCGTGGTCCTCGGCGGCGTCGTCCAGCTCGCCCAGGCGATCACGTACGGCATGCCGACCGTGACCGCGGCAGCGCGCCACATCGGCGTCCTCGAGTACATCCGTCGGTTCGGCGGCACGAACCCGACCGCCGACATCTTCCAGACCTGGTCGGGGCTCTTCGCCGCCGGTGCCTGGGTCGCCGACGTCGGCGGCATCGTCAACACGATGCTCATCGCCGCGTGGTTCCCCGTGCTCCTGGCGTTCACCACCACGATCGCCGTCGGCGTCCTCGCAGCCAGCTGGCTGCCCGGTGCCCGTCGCCCGTGGATCGCCGCGTTCCTGACCGCGATGACCGGTTCGCTGAACACGACGTACTTCTCCCCGCAGTCCACCGGCATCCTGATGTCGGTCGTGATCCTGGTGCTCGCCACCGGCCAGCTCCGCACCGCGGTCCTGACCGGACCCGACGGCGAGCCCGTGGAGACGCTGCGTGCCCGCAAGGTCGGGCTGTCCCGGCTCATCGCGATCGGCGGCATCGCGATCGTCCTCGCCGTGACGCACCAGATCTCGCCGTACCTGACGGTCGCGGCGCTCGTCACCCTGGTCGTCTTCCGCCTGCTCCGTCCGTGGTGGCTGCCGGTCGTGGTCCTCGTCCCCGCCGTGGTGTTCGCGCTGCTCAACGACGACGTCCTCGGCAAGTTCCTGTCGCTCGCCGCCGTCGGCCGGGTGCTCGACAACGTGCAGCCCCCGTCGCACGACATGACGGTCCTCCCGAAGCCACTCGTCACCCGCCTGGCGTTCGACATCCCGGCCGCCGCGCTCATCGTGCTCGGGCTGATCGCGCTCCTCACCGTCCTGCTCCGTCGGGACCGGCTGCACTGGGGCCTGCTGGCCGCAGCGGCGAGCCCGATCTCCCTGCTCGTCGCCACGAACTACGGCCAGGAGGGCATCTTCCGCGTCGTCCTGTTCGCCACCCCGTGGATCGCGATCCTCGCCGCGGCGCTCCCGGCTCCGGCCGGCCGCCTCGCCTGGTCGGGACGTCTGGTGGAACGCTCGATGCGTCCGACCGCCGTCAAGTACGCGGTGGCGGCCGCCGGGGTCGCGGCGCTCGTCGCGGTCGGGGCGTTCGGCCAGACCGCGCTCGACTGGAACCGCGTCCCGACGCGCAGCCAGTCCGAGGCGACGCAGCTCTACGACCGGACGGCACCGAAGGGCTCCCTGATGCTCCTGACGGGCTCCGCGAACGCCGTGCCGAGCAACACCGGCTCCCGGTACTTCGACGTCAACTACCTGTCGCGGGAGGTCCTCGGGGCGTACCCGGACCCGACCGGCTCGTACGACGCCACCGCTGACGTGTCGAAGATGACCCGGGACCTCGTCAGCACCTGGCCGGCCACGAAGTACTACGCCCTGGTGGCGGAGCCCTTCGGCGCCTACGACGAGCGCTACGGGTACCAGAGCGACGCCGACTACCAGCAGCTCGGCGCGGCGATGGAGAAGTCCCCGTACTGGGAGCGCGTCTGGTCCTCCGGCACCACCGCGATGTACCAGCTGACCCCGGCGGGACTGCGTCATGGCGCCGAGTAGGGCCAGGCACCGACGGGCTCGGCGAGGGATCGCCGCGCCCGTCGCGGCCGTCCTCGTCGCCGCGGTCGCCGTCGTCGGCCTGGTGGTCGGCCCCGTGGCCGCGAACGCGTGGACCGGTGCGACCAGGACGTCGTCAGCGTCGACGACGTCCGGCTCGACCACGTACGGCACGGCAGCGGTCACCCGGGCGACCGGCACCACGGCGAGCGGCGCGGCCGACTGCAGCGCCGGCCGTGTGCTGACCGTCGTGGCCCACGCCGACGACGACCTGCTCTTCGACGGCACCGCGCTCCGCACGGACGTCGACGCCGGGCGCTGCGTGCGCTCCGTCGTCGTGACCGGCGGCGACGCCGGCAAGCCCGCCTGGTACTGGCAGGGTCGCGAGGACGGCCTGATGGCCGCGTACGCGAACCTGGCCGGCGTCGCCCCGCAGTGGGCGTCCGGCACGCTCACCGCCGGCGGCAAGACGCTCCGCACCGCGACGCTCACCACGAACCCGCGTCTGAGCCTGGTCTTCCTGGAGCTGCCCGACGGCAACGTCGACGGCTCCGGCTTCGCCGCCGACGGCAGCGAGAGCCTGCAGAAGCTGTACCAGGGCGGCATCACGACGATGCACACGCTCACCGGAGCGGCCCAGCCCACGACGTACACCCTGCCGCAGCTCAAGGCCACGCTGCTCGGGGTCATGCAGGACTTCGCCCCGACCGACGTCCACACCCTCGACCACGTGGGCGGCTACGGCGACGGGGACCACAGCGACCACCACACGATCGGCTACCTGACCGACCAGGTGCAGAAGCAGTACACCGGCACGCACGCCTTCACCGGGTACATGGGGTACCCGATCGCGAACCGTCCGTCGAACCTCACCCAGGCGCAGACCGACGCCAAGGGCGCCGTGTTCTACACGTACGCCGCCCACGACGGGGAGACCTGCGCCTCGTGGCAGGCCTGCTCCTCGAAGCCGGAGGGCTCGTGGCTGAGCCGCCAGTACACCGCCGGTTCGAGCGTCCCGACGACCCCCGGCAACCCCACGAACCCGGGAGGCACCACGCCGACCGAGCCGACGAGCCCGACCCGCGGCACCGACGTCACCGGCACGGCCACCGTCACGGCCAGCGGCGAGAACGCGGCCGACGGGCAGACGGCGAAGAAGGCCGTCGACGGCGTCTTCAGCGGCTACCCCGACGCCCCGACCGCCGAGTGGGCGGTCCCGTGGGGCGGTGTCGGCACCTGGATCCAGCTCGGCTGGTCCGGCGCGACGACCATCGGCGAGGTCGACCTGGCCGACCGTCCCAACGCCGACGACCAGGTCACCGGCGGCACCCTCACGTTCTCCGACGGCTCGAGCCTGACCGTCCCGACGCTCGACAACGGCGGCGCCGTGACCCGCCTGGCGTTCACGGCCAGGAAGGTCACGTGGGCCCGGTTCACGGTCACGGCCGTCAGCGGCAGCACCCGGAACGTCGGCCTCTCCGAGATCCGCGTCTACGGTCCGGCCACGTCGTCCACGCCGAGCCCGACGCCGACACCGACCCCCACGTCGACCCCGACCTCGACGCCCACCGCGACCCCGACGTCGACCCCCACCGCGACGCCGACGGGGACGCCCACCGCGACACCCACCCCGACGCCCACGCCGACGTCCGCCGACATCACCGGCAGCGCGACCCCGACCGCCGCGTGGGACAACCCCGCCGACGGCCAGACCGTCGCCAAGGGCGTCGACGGCATCGTGTCCGGCTACCCGAAGAACTCGGCCGCCGAGTGGGTCGCACCGTGGGGCCGCACCGGCGTCTGGTTCCAGCTCGACTGGTCGTCGTCGGTCTCCCTGCAGCGCATCGTCCTGAACGACCGGCCGAACCTGTCCGACCGGATCACGAGCGGCACCCTGACGTTCTCGGACGGCAGCCAGGTGCAGGTTGGTTCCCTGCCGGACGACGGCTCGGCCCTGACGGTCGACTTCAGCGCACGGAACGTCAAGTGGGTCCGCTTCACCACGACCGGGGTGTCGAACAGCACCACGAACGTCGGGCTCTCGGAGATCCGCGCGTGGGGAGTCCGGTGACGGACACGTCACTCGACGACCCACCGGTCGACGACGACGCCGCCGCGGCGCACGGAGCCGCACCGGCCCACGGTGAGGGGCTCGCACGCCACCGCCCGACGCACCGCCCGACACACGGTCGCGGCGCCCGGCGTCTGGCGCTCGGCGTCGGCGCCCTGGTGCTGGTCGCCGGTGTCGTCGCCGCGTCGGTGACGAGCACCGCCGACCAGGACAGCCACGACCCGAGCGGAGTGACGATGCCGACCACCGACGGTGACGGGTGGAACCGCGTGTTCTCCGAGGACTTCGCCGACACCACGCCCACCGGCGCCTTCGAGGGCACGTACGCCGACCGGTTCTCCGTCTACCACGGCTTCGCGGACACCGCGGGGACCGGCCGCTACCAGGCCGACGTGCTCACGGCTCACGACGGCATGCTCGACATGCGGCTCCGCACCACGAAGGCCGGCACACCGCTCGCCGGCGGCGTCGTCCCGCTCATCGACGGCCAGTGGGGCGGCCAGACCTCCGGCCGCTACACCGTGCGCATGCGGAGCGACGAGGTCGCCGGGTACGGCGTCGCGATGCTCCTCTGGAGCGACCAGAACGTCTGGTCGGACGGCGAGATCGACTTCCCCGAGGGTGCGCTCGGCGCGCCGGCCTGGCTGAACGTGCACTGCCTCGCCGACCCTGCCGAGAAGTGCGTCCACCTCGAGACCGGGGCGTCCCTGGCCGACTGGCACACCTACACGATCGAGTGGACACCGACGCGGATGTCGTTCCTCATCGACGACGAGGTCGTCGGCTCCACCACGGAGAACATCCCGACGGCGCGGATGCACCTCGTCATCCAGGCGGGCTCCAACGACGGCAACCCACCGGCCGACGCCGACGGGTCCCTGCTCATCGACTGGATGACGATCGACGTCCCGGCCGACGGTGCGGCGCCGGAGGCGACACTGCCGACGCAGCCGGCGGCCGGCTGAGCGGTCACCGCGTCACGGACGGGAGGCTCGGTGCCAGCTGGCACCGAGCCTCCCGTCCGTCGTGTGGTGGCGACACGACGAGGTGGCCGGCCCCGACGGGACCGGCCACCTGACTGTGTCGTGCGTCGGGCTCGCGTCAGCGGCGTCCGTGGGCCCGGAGCGCGCGGAGCAGCCCGGTCAGGTGCGGCTCGGGGCCGTAGTGCTCACGGACCCACTCGCGGCACCGTGCGCCGAGGGAGGGGTCGTGCACGGCCTCGTCGAGGACGTCGAGCACCTTCTTCGCGAGCGCCGCGGTGTCCTCGGGGTCGACGGTGAACCGTGCCCACTCGCCCGCGAGGATCTCGCCGGTCCCACCGGAGGCGGCCGCGACGACCGGGCGTCCGGCGGACATGGCCTCGACGACGACGCGGCCGAAGCCCTCCGGCTCGATCGAGGGCACGACGACCAGGTCGGCCGCGTGCAGGAGCGGGACGACGTCGTCCCGCTCGGGCAGCACGAGGACCGAGCCGTCGGGGAGCGCGTCGATCGCCCGCTGCACGGCGGGGGCGTCGGCGGGGTAGAGCGCGCCGGCGAGCACCAGGAGGGGCTCTAGGCGCGGGGCGCTGGAGCTGCTGGAGCTGCTCGAGCCGCTAGAGCCGCTCGTGACGGTCGTCACGGGCAGGCGGTCGGAGGCCGCGGCGAGGACGCGGCCCCAGGCCTCGAGCAGGGCGAGCACGCCCTTGGACGGGGTGAGCCGTCCGTAGTACAGGACCGTGGGCGTGGCGTCGTCGATGCCGAGCGCCACGCGGGCGGCGTGCACCTGCGTCGGCGTCGACGCGGGGAAGGCGTCGGTGTCGACCCCGTTCGGGACGACCGTGATGCGCTGCGGCGGCACACCGGCTGCGGCCCAGGCACGCGCCATCGCGTGCGAGACCGCGAGGTACTCGGTGCGTCCGCCGGCCAGCAGCCCGAGGCGTGCGTAGTTCGGTGCGTGGTGCAGGTGGACCACGAGCGGGACGCGGGCGACCGTCGAGACCAGCCGACCCCACGGCAGGAACTCCGGCCGGTTCAGCCAGAGCACGTCGAGGCGGGCCCGGCGCAGTGCGAGGCCCTGGCGGACGAAGCGGACGGCGTCACCGAACGCGGACCGCAGCGTGAAGCGGTAGTCGCTCGCACGGTGCAGGCGGACGCCGAGACGGTCGTAGGGTGCACGGCCGGCGTCGGCGGGACCGGTGAGCGCGGGGCGGTGCCAGACCTCGACGTCGAGGCCGGCGGCGACGAGGTCGCGGGTGTCCTCGAGGACGCAGCGTTCCACACCGCCCGTGATCGCGAGGCCGTTCGTCACGACGCCGACCCGTGGGGGACGCGTCGCGGTGGTCTGGTGCCGTCGGCGCGGACGCCGACGGTCGATGCCGCGGTGGCTCATGCGACACCGCCGCGAGCCGCGCGCAGGCGGCGGAAGAACCAGGGCATGCAGGCGAGGACACCGGCGACCCGGACGCAGTTCCAGAACAGGTCCTGCGGCACGAACACCGAGATGCCGGCGACGAGGAGGGACCCGAGGACGACGAGGACCACGCGGAGCTGCGGGCCACGCCACTCACGGCGGTCGGACAGCGCCCACTGCTGCATGGCGGCGAGCCCGGCGTACGCCACGACGGTGGCGACGCCTGCCCCGGCGATGCCGAGGACCGGCACCAGGAGCAGGTTGGCGCCGATGTTCACGGCGCCGGCGATGGCACCGATCACCCCGACGGCGACACCGCGGCGCTCGACCAGCAGGAGCCTGCCGGTGGCACCGCTCGCGACGACCGGGAAGGCGGTGATGGCGACGACGAACACCACGACGGTGAGGTCCTGCACGCGGTAGGAGGCCGGCGCCAGGATCGGCAGCGCCACCGGCGACACCAGGGTCACGGCGAGGAGCACGGGGGCGAGGAGCTTGTACAGCTCGTCGCGGGAGTGCATCGCGAGCTGCCGACGGGCGACGCCGTCCCGGAGGGCGGCGAAGTGCGGCGCCCAGGCCTGGTTCGTGAAGGTCAGCAGGAGGATGACGGCCGACCCGACGACGTAGGCGATCTGGTAGCGGGCGACCTCGTCCGGGCCGAGCAGCCGCTGCACGACGAGGCGGTCCCCGGCGTTCAGCACGAAGTAGGACAGGCTGCCGAGGGCGATCGGGATGCCGAGGCGGAACGCCCTGGCGGTCGTCTTCCGGTCCAGGAGCCCGGCCAGGCGCGGCTTCGTCGCCGCGATGCCGATGACCATGGCCGCGCCCTGCGCGACGACGCCGCCCCACGCGTAGGTGGTGGCGTCGGCGCGCACGAAGGTGAGCAGCCCGAGCCCGATGATCGAGCCGCCGATGGAGGAGAGGAGGCTCGTCACGGCGAAGACCTTGATGCGGTCCTGCGCGACGAGGAGCGCGAGGGAGATCTGCACGATCGCCGCGGGGCCGGTCCACAGCACGGCGACGAGGAGCAGCGGGTGGTTGCCGATGAACCCGGCGGCGTCGCCCCAGAGCGGGATGGTCGTCAGGGCGATGACCGTGACGATGCTCGCCGTGATCATGCCGACGGCGAGCAGCCCGCGGGCACGGGTGTCGGCACCGTCCTCGGCGCGCTGGAGCACCGACGCCTGGTCGATGCCCATCACCGCGAGGACGACGAGCGCCTGGTACAGAGCGATCGCGGACGCCAGCACGCCGAACTCCGCGGGCGGCATGAGGTGCGCCAGCACGGGGGAGATGAGCGAGGAGACGACGAGCTGCATCGACCAGACGACGACGTACAGCAGGCCGCGGCCGAACAGGACCGACGCGCCCTTGCGGACGGCGACGCTGCCCGTGTCGAGGGACGCCGTCGCGTCCTCGGTGGGAGCGAGGTCCGGGACGGTGATGGTGCCGGTCGCGGTGGCGCCGGGGGCAGGAGCAGCGGCGGCACCGGGTGCCGGGGCAGCGGTCGGTGCAGCAGTGGTGGGGGTGCCGGCGGCGGCGTCGCGGGCGGCGCGGGCTTCGCGGCGGGTCTGGGGGCGCTCACGGTGCGACCACCTCGCGGGCGGCCGCGGTGCGCAGGTCGAACGCGGCGTCGACGACGTCGAGCAGGTCGGAGCTCACGGCGGTGGAGAACTTCCGCGCGAACACGTGCTGGGGCTGTTCGCCCGGCTCCGTCCGACGCTCGAGCAGGCGCCCGGCGTCGGCGGTGGTCAGCCACGGCGGGCTCTTCTGCGCGGTGCCGTCCCACCCGATCCACCAGAGGGCGTGCGGGACGTGCTCGTCGGCGAAGTCCGGCACGAGGGCGGGGGAGCGCAGCACCGACGGCACGAAGGTCTCGTCCGCGATCCACACGCGCTTCCAGAACCGGACCAGGTCCGGACGGCTGTCGACGACCTCGACGACGGCCTCGGCGTGGTGCCTGGCGAGGACCTTGAGCTGCGAACCACCGGCGAAGACCACGTCACGCGGGACCCGGCGCGGCAGCGGCACGCGGAGCATGTGCTTGCGCCACGCCCAGTGCGGGAAGCGGATCCGCGAGGTCCCGCCGTCCCGACCCCACGCGGGGTGCGGCAGCGGGCGGGCGTCGACGAACGACTCCTCGGGGTGCGCCGCGAGCAGGTCCCGGATCTCCGACGCGTTCGCCAGCGGGTAGTCGCTCCCGGTCAGGAGCGCGACGTGCGAGGCGTCCGTCTCGGCGAGTGCCGCACGGTACCCGGCGACCTCGGCGGCGACGTTCTCCCACTTCGCCCACCCGGTGCGGATCCGGGGCAGCACCCGGACACGGTCGGGCAGGCCGTCCGTCATCTCCCGGAAGACGGACTCCGGGGTGCGCGCGTCGCAGTGCAGGAACACCGGGAACGGATCGAGCGCCTCGACGAGTCGGCGCACGTGCCGTGGGTCCTCATGGGCGAGGACGATGCACGCGAGAGCGGCTGGGGAGATGGCCATGGACGCGACGCTAACGGCGGCGTTCCCGCGCCGACAAGGCGATCAGGGGCCGACTGCGGGGAAGCGGCGGTTTCCCGCACCCACCCGCCGATCCGGGGTGTGATCAGCGTTTCTTGCGGAACCGGGGGCAGTCGCACAGCGCGCAGTCACTGCCGCGTCGGTAGTGCTCGTGCGCCGCCTGCTGGTGGCCGCAGACGCAGGTCGCGGTGTCGGCCGCCAGGTCCAGCACGACGGGGGCGTCGTCGGACGCGCGGTCGGTGCCGTCGGTCGTGCTGATGACGCCGAGCTCGGTCGTTGGGCCCAGCGGCATGCGTCCTCCTCGTGCCCGACGTGCTGCCGTCGGGTCGTACGCTGATTCTAGGGGGAACACGCCGCTCACGTAGCGGCAAACCGCAAGAGCCGCGACCGTCGCCGCAACCGCCCGCCAGCGGCGTTGACCCCGCCCCCGGCCACCGGAGCATCGACGACATGACCGACCCCCAGGCGACCACGACCCGTGTGCTCACGATCACGCCCGCCATGCCCTCGCCCGACGCCCCGGCGTGGGCCGGTGCGGCCTGGGTCGGCGCCGTCGACCGGCAGGAGGCGCTCGCGGCGTCCGCCGTCGAGCTCGCCGGTGCCGCCGGCTTCCGCCGGGCCCGCCTGCTCGTCCGTGACGGCCGCGAGGTCGCCGGCTTCGTCGACGTGGCCGTCGACGCCAGCGGCGACGTGGACCTGGCCGAGCTGGGACCGGCCCTCGACGCGCTCCGCACCACGAGCCTCCCGTCCGGCCCCGCCGGCACGCCGGTCGGCCGCGTCTCCGTCGTCATCGGCACCCGCGACCGTCCCGACGACGTCCGCACCTGCGTGCAGTCCGTCCTGGCGTCGGCGTACGACGACTTCGAGGTCTTCGTCGTCGACAACGCCCCGTCCACCACCGCGACCCGCGACGTGGTCGCGTCGTTCGCGGACTCGCGCGTCCACTACGTCCTGGAGGCCCGACCCGGCGTCTCCCGCGCACGGAACGCCGGTCTCGCCCTCGCCTCCGGCAGCGTGGTCGCCTTCGTCGACGACGACGTCGTCGTCGACCGGTCCTGGCTCGCCGGCGTCGCCGACGCCTTCGCCCGCGACGCGGACGTCGTCTGCGTGACCGGACTCGTGCCGAGCGGCGAGCTGCGGACCCCCACGCAGCGGTACTTCGACGAGCGGGTGACCTGGGCGCGGAACCTCGAGCGCCGGGTGTTCCGCACCGCGACGCCGCCGGCCGACCTGCCGCTGTTCCCGTTCTCCGTCGGCGCGTTCGGCACCGGCGCGAACATGTCACTCCGACGCGAGCCCGCGCTCGCCCTCGGCGGGTTCGACGTCGCCCTCGGCCCGGGGACCCCGTCCCGCGCGGGCGAGGACCCCGACCTGTTCACCCGCGTGCTGCTCTCGGGCGGGGCGCTCGCCGTGGAGCCCTCCGCCTTCGTGTGGCACCGGCACCGTTCCGACCGGGCGGCCCTGCGGTCGCAGGCGCTCGGGTACGGCACCGGGCTCGGCGCCTGGGTCACGAAGCTGATGCTCCGCCCCGCGACGGCCCTCGCCGTGTTCCGCCGGGCCACCGGTGCGCTGAAGCAGCTCGGGGCGCTCGGCCAGGGTGCCGGGACCGACCAGGTGTCGGCCGCCGTGGACGCCGTGGGCGGGTGGCCCGTGGACGAGGAGTTCCGCGCTGCCACCGCCGGGCTCAAGCGGGTCGAGCTCGTCGCGGCGCTCGGCGGGCCGTGGCGGTACCTGCTCGGCCGACTGCGGTCGCGGCGGGGCTGAGGCGCGGGGCGGTCCGTCCGTCCGTCCGTCCGCTGACGGTCTGACTCGCTGGTCCGACTCGGAACGACATCGTGGTCGTCGTACGACAGCGATGGTGTCGTCTGATGCGTGCGCATGTGGTGCGTGCGCATGGTCCGACAGCGCACGCGTCATTCGACTCGTGCGATGTCGTCTGATGCGGGCGCATGTGGTGCGTGTGCATCGTCCGACACGGCATGCGTCGTTCGACTCGTGCGACGTCGGAGCATGCGCCCGGATCGACTCCGCGCGACATCGTCGACGTCGCACGACAGCGGTGGTGTCGCTGGCGTCAGGGGCCCGCAGCGCGATCCCCGCCGCGCGACATCGTGGACGTCGTACGACAGCGATGATGTCGCACGCGCGCGGCGCCCGCCGTCACGCCCGTGCCGGTCTCGACTCGGAACGACACCGTCGTCGTCGAACGACAGCCCAGCGCCACCGCCCGCCCCATGCACGACGACGCCGGGGTCACGAGGACCCCGGCGTCGGCCGGTCTACGCAGGGGCAGCAGCAGCGCTGCACGCGCCCTACGCGCGGAAGCGCCCGGCCTCCACGTCACGCCAGCGGCGACGGCTGCGGTACCAGGCGGCGGGACCGGCCGGGAAGCCGCGGAGCTCGTGGTACGCCAGGGACCGCGGGATGCGCGTGGTCGAGGCCTCGTTCGTGGTCTCGGCGGCCGCGTCACGACGACCGGCGAGCCGCGACGCCATCTGCTTCGCCTTGACCTTCGCGGCGAGCGGCATCAGGCGCGCGAGCACCGTCAGGTGGCGCTTGTCCTTCGCGGCGAGCGCGCACATGAGCGCGGTGAACCCGACGCCGTTGCCGTGGAGCTGCTTGTGCAGGTCCTCGACGGTCTGGCGGTGCCGGTGGTGCACGACGGCCTTCGGCTCGAAGCCGATGCGGCCACCGCGCCAGAGCGTCTCGATGAACATCGCCAGGTCCTCGCCGCCGCGGGCGGGGGAGCCGGCACCGAGCGTGGTGTCGAACCCACCGACGGTGTCGATGAGGGAGCGGCGGTACGCCATGTTCGCGCCGGCACCGTACGCACCGATGCCGTACACGGCGAAGGTCTTCCGGACGGTCCCGTCGGGACGCACGGCGGAGACACGGGCGTGCCGCATCGCGCCCTTGACGTCGTCGGGGACGATCGTGACGGGGGCGAAGGTGCGCTCGGCGCTGAAGCCGCCGTAGTACGCCTCGTACCAGATCTGCGCCGGGGTGGTCAGCTCGACGGGCAGGATGACACCGGTGACCGCGTCGAGGCCGGGCTCGCGGACGAACCGGGTGCCGATCGCGCGGAGCCACTGCGGGTCGACGCGGACGTCGTCGTCGGTGAACGCGATGACCTCACCGGTCGCGGCGGCCACACCGGCGTTGCGCCCGGCGGAGAGCCCCGGGCGTCGCTCGGTGACCAGACGGACGTTGCGGCCCTCGAGCATGCCGGGCAGCGCGTCGATGTCGGGGAGCTTCACGCGGTTGTCGACGAGGACGACCTCGTGGCGCGGGTAGTCGAGGTGCTCGAGCACGTCGAGCAGCTTCCCGAGGTCCTCGACGCGGTCGACGACGGTGGAGACCACGACGGAGATCGTCGGCAGGTCGTCGTCGGACACGGGGGCGTGGTCGTCGAAGGCGCCCTCCTCGACCATGGAGGAGATCAGCGGCGCGAGCGCACGGGAGGCGTCGGCCGGGTCCGCGGTGAGCAGGAGGTCGAGGGTGGTGACCGGGTACCCGTCGCGGTAGCCGATGACCAGCGCGGAGGCACCGGTCTCGTCCGCGACGAGCTCGGGCAGGGGAGCGTCGAGGTTGATGCCGATGACACGGCGCGGGCCGGGCACGTTGACGGCTGGGAGGGAGACCATGAGGGGGACGCTACGGTTCCCCCATCCTGCGGACAACGGAAGGCGGAGTCCGTGGCGGGGTTCATGCGGGGTTCCGCAGGCCCGTCCGTGGAGTGAGCGCTCACCGGCGAACTCCCCGCCGATCCGAAGGTCACACTCAGGTCACAGACCGCATGCAACCGGTTGCGCAGGGTGTGGACCGGGCGTAGCGTCACCGCCCAGCAGGCAGCGTCGCCTGCTCCAGGCCGGTGCCGTCGCGACTCGACGGGCGCTGCCTGGTGATCTCGATGAGGAGACAACGCCGTGAAGAACACACGCGAGAAGATGCGTCTTGCATCGGTGGCCGGGGTCGCCGTGATCGGCCTGGCACTGGCCGGCTGCTCGAGCGGGAGCTCGGCCTCGGACGACGCGAAGACCGGTCAGGACAGCCGCGGTCCGATCACCTACGTGCAGGGCAAGGACAACTCGAACGTGGTCCGTCCGCTGATCGCCAAGTGGAACAAGGCCCACCCCGACGAGAAGGTCACCTTCAAGGAGCAGTCCGACCAGGCCGACCAGCAGCACGACGACCTCGTGCAGCACTTCCAGGCGAAGGACGACGGCTACGACGTGGTGGACGTCGACGTGGTGTGGACGGCGGAGTTCGCCGCGAAGAGCTGGCTCACGCCGCTCACCGGCGACATGGCGATCGACACGTCGAAGCTGCTGCCGTCGACCGTGAAGACGGCGACGTACAACGACACCCTCTACGCGGCCCCGCAGACCTCCGACGGTGCGCTGCTCTACTACCGCAAGGACCTCGTCAAGACCCCGCCCACCACCTGGGCGGAGATGATGAAGGACTGCTCGATCGCGAAGGACGCCGGCATCGGCTGCTACGCCGGCCAGTTCGCCAAGTACGAGGGCCTGACGGTGAACGCCTCGGAGGCCGTGAACGGCTCCGGCGGCTCGATCCTGAACGCGAAGGGCGCCCCGGACGTCGACACGTCGAAGGCCAAGGCCGGCCTGCAGAACCTGGTCGACGCGTTCAAGGACGGCAACATCCCGGCCGAGGCGATCACGTACCAGGAGGAGCAGGGCCGCACCGCGTTCGAGGACGGCAAGCTCCTGTTCCTGCGCAACTGGCCCTACGTCTACAACCTCGCCAAGACCGACGGCTCCTCGAAGGTCAAGGACACCTTCGGCATCGCCCCGATCCCGGGCGCGGACGGCGTCGGTGCGTCGACCCTCGGCGGGCACAACGCGGCGATCAGCGTCTACTCGAAGCACAAGGCGACGGCGCACGACTTCCTCGAGTTCCTGATCTCGAACGACACGCAGAAGTTCTTCGCGACGCAGGGCTCGCTCGCCCCGGTCGTCGGTGACCTCTACACGGACTCCGAGCTGACGGCGAAGCTGCCGTACCTGCCCACCCTGCTGGAGTCGATCAAGAGCGCCGAGCCCCGCCCGGTGACGCCCTTCTACCCGGCGGTGACCAAGGCGATCCAGGACAACACGTACGCCGCGCTCAAGGGCTCGAAGAGCGTGGACGAGGCCATGAAGGACATGGACGCCGCCCTGAAGTCGGCGACCAGCAGCAACTAGCGGCTCACGCCGCATCGGACTGGAGGCTCGTGGCGACGCCGCCACGAGCCTCCAGCCCGGCCCCCACAGCGTTCCGACACCGGCAAGGAGGCCGTCAGTGTCAGCAGCAACCGAGATCCCCGCAGCCATCCCGAACCCCCAGGGGCTGGAGCCGCGGAAGCGGCGGAAGGGCGGGCTCAACGCGGAGCACGGCCGGTGGGCCGTGTACCTCATCGGCCCGACGATCCTGCTCCTCGCCATCGTCATCGGCTACCCCGTCGTCAGCGCGGTCATCCAGTCGTTCCAGCTCGACGCCGGCCTGGACAAGGCGACCGGCCTGTTCGTCGCCGGCGGCTTCGCGGGCGTCACCAACTACGTGCACTGGCTCGGACAGCGGTGCGGCGACGTCACCTGCCCACCCGGCAGCCTCGGCTCCCAGTTCTGGGTGGCGTTCGGCAACACGTTCTTCTTCACCGTCGTCACGGTCGTGCTCGAGACCGTGATCGGGCTGTGGATGGCCATCATCATGAACCGGAACTTCAAGGGCCGCGCACTCGTCCGTGCCGCGATCCTGGTGCCGTGGGCCATCCCGACCGCCGTCACCGCGAAGCTCTGGTACTTCATCTTCGACGCGAACGGCGTGCTCAACCACGTCATCGGGCACCAGGTGCTCTGGTTCTCCGACGAGTGGGCGTCCCGGTTCGCGATCGTCATCGCGGACACCTGGAAGACGACGCCGTTCATGGCGCTGCTCATCCTGGCCGGGCTGCAGCTCATCCCGGACGAGGTCTACGAGGCGAGCAAGATGGACGGCGCCTCGACGATGCAGCGCTTCCTGCTCATCACGCTCCCGCTCGTCCGGCCCGCGCTCATGGTGGCCGTGCTGTTCCGCGTGCTCGACGCGCTCCGCATCTACGACCTCATCGCCATCATGACCGGCGGCGGCGGTGGTTCCGGCAACGCCACGGTCTCCCTCTCGGTGCTCGTCGTGGACCAGATCCGGCAGGGCTTCAACGCCGCGTCGGCACTGTCCACGATCACCTTCGTCATCGTCTTCCTCGTCGCGTTCGTGTTCGTCCGGTTCCTCGGGGCGAACGTCGTGCAGACCCAGGCAGCCCAGCAGAAGGGTGAACTCAAGTGACCCTCGCAGCAGACCGACCCCGCGCCTCCGCCCGGTCCCGCGACCGCGCCGTCGACACCAGTGACGTGCGCGTCAAACGGCACACGGGCCCCCGGGTCCGCACGGCGATCCAGGCGCTCGTCATCGCCGTGTGGTGCCTCCTGCCCTTCTACTGGATGATCGTCACGAGCTTCCGGGACGTCGGGTACACGTTCGACCCGACGCCGTGGTTCACGCACGTGACGCTCGACAACTACGCGACGGCGTTCTCGACCGCCCTCGGCAACCACCTGGGCCGCGCGCTGCTCAACAGCGTGTTCATCGGCGCGGTCGTGACGGTCATCGCGCTGCTCGTCGGCACCACGGCCGCCTACGCCCTGGCCCGACTCGAGTTCCGCGGCAAGTCCCTCATCGCCGGCGCGATCCTGGCCGCGTCGATGTTCCCGGGCGTCGCGCTGATCTCGCCGCTGTTCCAGCTCTTCACGGACATCGGGTGGATGGGCTCGTACCAGGCGCTGATCCTGCCGAGCATCTCGTTCGTGCTGCCGCTGACGGTCTACACGCTGGCGTCGTTCTTCCGCGAGATGCCGTGGGACCTGGAGGAGGCCGCACGGATCGACGGCTGCACCCGCGTGCAGGCGTTCCGCCGGATCATCCTGCCGCTGGCCGCCCCCGCGGTGTTCACGACGGCGATCCTGGCGTTCATCTCGTCCTGGAACGAGTACCTCATCTCGTCCCAGCTCTCGAGCGACGCCACCCAGCCGGTCACCGTCGCGATCGCGTCCTTCGCCGGGTCGCAGCCGCACCAGGAGCCGTACACGGCGGTGATGGCCGCGGGGACGATCGTCACGATCCCGCTCGTCATCCTCGTGCTCGTGTTCCAGCGGCGCATCGTGGCGGGGCTCACCGCCGGCGGCGTGAAGGGCTGACGGCCGTGGCGCTGAAGGCACCCCGTCGCCCGACGGCAGCGATCGAGGAGGCCATGGGCTTCGTCGGCTTCTTCGGAGTCGTGTTCCTCGTCGTCACCGTCGCCTGCGAGCTGACCGGTCGGCCGGCGCTCGGTTGGGCGCTGACGCTCCTCGTGCTGGTCCTCGTCGTCGTCGTGCTCGACCGCTGGCGGGTCCGGGTGCTCCGGCGGACGGTGGTGACGTCGGACCCGTCGCCGGCGGCCGTGAGCCGGGTCGCCGCGGGCACGACGCGCGCGTCGGACGGCTGACGAGCCTCCCGGTCGGGGCACCGCGTGGGGATCCAGGAGATCGCGACCGTCACCGGACTGTCGAAGGCGACGGTGTCCCGCGCACTGCGCGGGCTGCCGTCGGTGGCGGAGACGACCGTCGACCACGTGCGGCGGGTCGCCGACGAGCTCGGGTACGTGCCGAGTTCCGCGGCGGCCGGCCTGGCCACCGGACGGCAGCGCGCGGTCGGCGTCGTCGTACCGGTCATCGACCGGTGGTTCTACGCCAAGGCCATCGGCGGCGTCGACGCCGAGCTGCGCCGAGCCGGGTACGACCTGGTGCTCTACAACCTCGGCGGCCCGGGCGGTGACCGGGACCGGGCGTTCCGACGGTCCATGCTGCGGCACCGGGTCGACGCGCTCGTGCTGCTGTCGCTCGTGCTCGACGAGACGGAGCGCTCCGAACTGGAGCTCACCCGGCACCCGATGATCGTGATCGGGGGACCGGCACCCGGACTCCGGAACGTCGGGGTCGACGACGTCGCGGTCGCGGCCACCGCGGTCGGGCACCTGCTCGGACTCGGACACCGGCGCATCGCCTACGTCGGCGGGCAGGACGAGGCCGGGATGAACGTCGCGGTGCCGTTCCGACGGAGGGACGGGTTCCTCGACGCCATGGCCGGCGCCGGCCTGCACGTGCCGCCGTCGTGGCTGGTGGACGGACGGTTCTCGTTCGCCGGGGGAGCGGCAGCCGGCGGGCTGTTGCTCGCAGGGTCTGGGTCCGGGTCCGGGTGCGGGTCTGGATCCGGATCCGGATCCGGGGCCGGGGCCGGGGCCGGGGCCGGGGCCGGGTCCGCGTCCGTGTCCGCGTCCGCGTCCGCGTCCGCGTCCGCGTCCGCGTCGGAGCGTCCCACCGCGGTGTTCTGCGCCTCGGACGAGATGGCGCTCGGGGTGCTGCTCGCGGCACGGCGACTCGGGATCGCGGTGCCCGGTGAGTTGTCCGTGATCGGCATCGACGGACACGAGTACGGCGCTGCCGTGGGTCTGACGACCATCGCGCAGGACCCCGAGGCGCAGGGGCGGACGGCTGCGTGCGCGGTGCTCGCCGAGGTCGACGGGGCTCGGCCCGGAGTCGTGCCGCCCGCGCTCGCGACGCTGGTGGTGCGGGGGACGACCGGGCCGCCGCCGCGGTAGGGCGTGGGCGTGGGCGTGGGGTGCCGGGGCCGTGGCGCGGGGTGCCAGGGTCGTGGCCGTGGTCGTGGCCGTGGCCGTGGCGCGGGACGGCGTCGCACAACCGAGGTCGGCTCGCGCCACCGAAGACCGTGGTTCGAGCCGACGCTCGTGGTGCGGCGCCAGCCAGCGCCACGGAGGCCGCAGGCAGCGCCGCGGCCGCCCGCCGCGCGTACGCTCGCCCGCCGCAGGCAGCCCCGCGGCCGCCCGCCGCGCGTCCGCGCCGCGTACGCTCGCCCGCATGGAGGTCACCAAGCTCGAGCACGCCTGCCAGGTCGTCAGCATCGGCGACGCCCGCCTGGTGATCGACCCCGGCGGCTTCACCCGCCCGGTCGAGGCCACCGGGGTCGTCGCCGTCGTCGTCACCCACGAGCACCCCGACCACGTCACGCCCGAACAGGTCGCCGGGATCCTCGAGCGCAACCCCGGCGCCGTCGTCCTCGGCCCGGCCGGGGTCGCCCGGGTGCTGCCCGACGTCGCCGTCGAGGTCGTCACCGACGGCGACCACCGCGCGGTCGGCCCGTTCGAGCTCACCTTCCACGGCACCCGCCACAACGTCATCCACAGCTCGGTCCCCGTCGTCGACAACACCGGGGTGCTGGTCAACGGGCACCTCTTCCACCCCGGCGACGCGTACACGGTCCCCGACGTACCCGTGGAGGTCCTCGCCGCACCCGTCGGCGCCCCGTGGCTCAAGGTCGCCGAGATGATGGACTTCGTCGTCGCCGTCGCACCCCGCCGCGCGTACCCGGTGCACGAGGCCACCCTCTCCGACGTCGGCTTCGCCATGCACCTCGGCCGCCTCCGCGACGCGGCCGCCCCGACCGGCTCGGTCGTCGTGCTCGCACCCGGCGAGTCGCTCACGATCTGACGCGGGTCGCCACCAGGACGGACTGGAGGCGCGGGCCGGCTCCGTCAGTCGACCCGGCTCCGCAGGCGCTCGCCGACGATCCGGTCGAGGGCGAGCGCGTCCCAGGGGGCGTGGCGCTCGGCGTCGTTGTCGAAGAAGACGTAGGTGTCCCGTCCGGCGTCGAGGTGCTCGAGGACCGTCGTCGCCCACGTGCCGAGCGCCTGCGCGGAGTAGCCGTCGTGGTACGTCCTGGGCGCTCCGTGCAGCCGGAGGTACGCGATCGGTGCACCGGTGTCGTGCCGGTGCCGCGGGAAGTCGCCGGCGTGTGAGTCCACGAGTGCGACGCGGTGCCGACGGAGGACCTCGAGGTGCTCGTCGGTGACGGCGTCCGCCGCGGCTGACCGGATCTCGAGCGCGTGCTGGATGGTGGTCTGCGGGGCGACGACCGGGTCCACCGAGGCCGTCGGCACCTTGTCGTCGTGCTGTGCGGCGAGCGCCGCGGCGGCAGCGTGGGTCGTCGGGAGCTCCGCGAGGAAGGTGTCGAGGAGCTCGGGGCTCGGCGCCAGACGCTCGGGCAGCTGCCAGAGCACGGGGCCGAGCGTGTCGCCGAGCTCGAGCGGCCCCGAGGCGAAGAAGTTCGCCAGCGCCGTGTGCACGTGCCGGAGCCGGAGCATGTGGGTCACGTAGCGGCCGCCCTTGACCGCGAACCGGAAGGGCCGGGCGCCCGTCGCCGTCCGCCAGGCGCGGTACCGCTCCGGCCGTTGCAGGGAGTAGAAGGAGCCGTTCAGCTCGACCGTCGGGAAGCGCTCCGCGACGTGCTCCAGCCACCGGCGCTTCGCGAGGCGCTCCGGGTAGAAGTCGCCGCGCCAGCCGTCGTACTGCCAGCCGGACAGCCCGATGCGGAGCATGGCCGGACGGACGCCGTCGACGCGGACCGCGTGTGCGCGGGCGTCCCGGTCCACCGTCATCGATCCACCGTAGGCGCTCGCCGCACCGTGGCGCACCCGGGCGACACACCGCGTTTTGGCAGGTTGCGCCGCTTGTGCCATACTTGTCGAGTTGTCGGAACGGCCCCATCGTATAGCGGCCTAGTACGCTGCCCTCTCACGGCGGTAACGCGGGTTCGAATCCCGCTGGGGTCACCACAGGTGACTTGCTCCGAGTCCGACAACAGGCATGGGAACACTGTTCCTCCGTGCCAGCCGCGGCCCCATCGTATAGCGGCCTAGTACGCTGCCCTCTCACGGCGGTAACGCGGGTTCGAATCCCGCTGGGGTCACCAGCACTGAACGCCCTCGTCCACACGGACGGGGGCGTTCGTCGTCCCGGGTGTCTCCGGTCGCGTGTCGATCAGGCGCCGACGGTGACGCTCCGCACGACGAAGCGCGGGACCTCCACGGCGAGCGTCGCCCGGCAGGTCGTGTACGTCGCAGCGGTCCGCACCCGCTCGAGGTCGACGCGGACCCTGTGCCCGTCGGTGTCGAGGTCGACGGACCAGTCGGTGCCGTCCATCGTCGGTTCGGACACCGAGACCGGTCGGAAGGCGTCGATGCGGTCGTCCCCGGTCTCGGCGACGGCCGCCGCGATCGCCGCCTGTTCGACGTGCGTGTGCGTCGACCGACCACGGAACCCGAGGGGCGCGATGCGTCCGCGGAGGTACTGGTCGGCGATGACGACGGGGTCGTGCTCGTCGACGCGGCCGTGGTTCAGCCCGTGCGGGAAGACCATGGTCGTCGCCGCGAACCGGTCCCCGCCGAGGTGGGAGCACTCCCACGTCTCGTCGGGGTACGCGGCAGCGAGCCGTTCCACCACCGAGCGCCCGCGGACCGCGCAGCACTCGTCGTGGCGGCCGTGGGCGCACACGGCGAACACCGGTCGCTCGGACAGCTCGCCCGTGCTGCCGTCGAGCGGGAGCGTCAGGAGGTCCCCGGGCCCGTCGACCTCACCCCAGCGCACCGTGGGCCGTGGTGCGTCCGAGTCGACCACGGCCCACCGCCAGCGTCCTGCACCGCGGAGGCGGCCGGTCCGACGGATCGCGAGGATGCGCATCCCCGCCCGCTGGGCACGGCGCGCCAACGCCGTCCCGATCTCGGGCGGGAGCGCCGGCGACTGGGTCCAGACGTCCCAGCCCCAGGCGCTCGCGACCTCGACGAGGAGCCACCGCCTCCCGGGGGAGGCGGTGGCGACCAGGTCCTCGTCGCTCGCGCGGGAGCGCGCGCTGCACGCCGGACCGCCCTGCGACCGGGGTGGTCCGAGCGCAGGGCCCGTTCGGCGCCACTCGGTCACGGGACGGGTACCAGGACGCCTTCCCGGAGGAGCCGGCGGACCACGACGACGGCGTCGTCCTCGTCGAGCGCGGGGAGCGACCCGACCGCGAGCGTCTCGCCGCCGTGCAGCGCCTGGACGGCGGAGAGTGCCACGACGGGCAGTCGGACCGTCTTCGACGGCAGCACGATGGCGACCTGTCCGGCGTCTTCGCGGACCACGGCGTGGAGTTCGTCGCGCCAGCGGACCCGGTCGGAGCCCGCCAGCCCTGCTGCGACCTCGACCGTGTGGAGCGGACGGACCGGCTCAGCACGGGTCGACCGGCGGAACCGGGACCCGACGCGCACCGCGACCTCGTCCACCGAGGACCCGTCGGCTGCACCCTGGAGGGACGCGATGAGGTCCTCCGCGGCTGCCCGGACGTCGTCGGCGATCTGGGCCGGGTCGGCGAGGTCGATGCCGAGGGGCAACGACGCACGCAGTCGGTCCGACCGGAGCGCTCGGCCGATGAGGTCCCGCGCCAGGTCGGCCCGGGTGACGGCGGGCATGCCGATCGTCAGGTGGATCGTGGTGCCGACGAGCGCCGTCGCCGAGTGCAGCCACCCGCGCGGCAGGTACAGGGCGTCGCCGGGGGAGAGCACGGTGTCGATCGCGGGTTCGCCGGCGGCCTGTGCGGCCACCGCGTCCCGTCGGTCGCCCCACGGCTCGTCGGCGAAGGGCAGCTCGTGGACCGGCTCGTGGATGACCCAGCGCTTCTGGCCCGCGATCTGCAGCACGAACACGTCGTGCACGTCGTAGTGGGGGTCGAAGCCGCGGGACGACGCCGGGGTGATGTAGGCGTTGACCTGCGCGGGGTGCCCGAGCTCGGCGACGAGCCGTCGGGTGAACTCCTGCAGCGGCGGCCACGTTCGGTGCAGCCCCTGGAGGACGATCGTCGACCCGGCGGCGAACTCCGCGAGCACCTTCTCGGAGCTGACCTGGTCACCGACCTCGGCGCCGTAGCCGCCCGGAGCGGTGAAGGCACTCGGTGCCAGCACCGAACCCTCCTTGGCCATCCGGATGAACGGCGTACGCAGGCCCCGGACCGAGAGCAGCTCGTCGGCGGCCTCGGTCGAGAAGAGGTCGTCGAACGTCGTCCCGAGGTCCGCGGCACTGCTCAGCAGCGCGCGCTTGCCCCAGTGGTCCGCGGCGAACTCCGCGACGGAGACGGCGATGCACCGGTCGAGGGCGCTCACCGTCTCCGTCGTGTCGGACTCTCGGCTCACGCCGAGCCGTCCGCGCCGCCGTCGTGGCCGTTCGGGTTGGCGCCGCCGTCGGCCGGGCCTTCGCCGGCGTCGGCCGAGCCGTCGGCGCCGCCGTCGTGGCCGTTCGGGTTGGCGCCGCCGTCCGCGGGGCCTTCGCCGGCGTCGGCCGAGCCGTCGGCGCCGCCGTCGTGCCCGTTCGGGTTGGCGCCGCCGTCAGCCGGGCCTTCGCCGGCGCTCTGGGTGTCCGTCGTGATGTCGTCGTCGTTGATGCTCATGGAGGTCCCTCTCGTCAGCCGGCCGGAGTGCCGTCTGCGCCCGAGAGTAGGACGTCCGCCTGGCCACGGTCCAGGATTGGTCGGGTGAACGACGAGCGACCACCACACCACCGCCTGGGGCTCATCGGGCTGGTCGCGCTCGGGGGCGCGCTCGGCACGGGCCTCCGTGCCGTGCTCACGGACCTGGTGCCGGCCGTCGACGGCGTGAGCTGGGCCGTCCTCGGCATCAACGTCGTCGGGGCGTTCTGCCTCGGGCTGCTCCTCGACGTCCTGGCGCGCCGTGGGCCGGACGTCGGACATCGGCGCACCGTCCGGCTGTTCGTCGGCACGGGGGTCCTCGGCGGCTTCACGACGTACAGCGCGCTCGCCGACGACACGGCGCGGCTGCTCGACGCGGGCCGGTGGGCCGCGGGGAGCGGGTCCGCGCTGCTCTCCGTGCTGCTCGGGCTCGCGGCGGTCGTCGCGGGACGCTGGACGGCCGGGCGCCTGCGTGGACAGGAGCGCGCACGATGAACGCCGTCGAGCTGCTGCTCGTCGCCGTCGGGGGCGGTGTCGGTGCCGCGCTGCGCTTCGTGCTGGACGGCACGGTGAAGGCGCGCGTCGCCGGCTTCCCGCTCGGCACGATGGTCATCAACGCCTCCGGGTCGTTCGTCCTCGGCCTGCTGACCGGGCTCGGCGAGGCGGGGACGCTGCCGATCCCGGCAGTCGCCGTGCTCGGCACGGGCATGATGGGTGGGTACACGACGTTCTCGACGGCGAGCGTCGAGACCGTGCAGCTCCTCCGATCCGGCAAGACCCGGCTCGCCGTCCTGAACGGCCTCGGCATGCTCGTCGTCTCGGTCGGCGCAGCTGCGCTCGGCCTCTGGATCGGAAGGAACCCATGACCTCGGAACGCCCCGGCGAACTCGTCCTCGTCCGCCACGGCGAGACGGAGTGGTCCAAGAGCGGCCAGCACACCGGCCGCACGGACATCCCGCTCACCGACAACGGCATCGAACAGGCCGAACGGGCCGGTCGGTACCTCGCCGACCGCGAGTTCGCGCTCGCGCTGTCCAGCCCGCTGCAGCGCGCCCGGGCCACGGCGACGCTGATCGGCGTCGACCCCGAGCTCGACGACGACCTGTACGAGTGGGACTACGGCGCCTACGAGGGCCTGACCACGCCGCAGATCAAGGTGCAGCGCCACGGGCCGTGGGACCTCTGGACCGACGGGGTCCCGGCCGGGGCCACACCGGGGGAGAGCGCCGCGGAGGTCCGGGTCCGGGCGGAACGCGTGCTGAACCGAGCCCGGCCGTTCCTCGCCGAGGGGCACGACGCCGTCTTCATCGCGCACGGACACGTCCTGCGCGCGATCGGTGCCGCCTGGATCCGCCTCGCCCCGCAGGACGGTGCCGTGTTGAAGCTCGGCACGGCCTCGGTCAGCATCCTCGGCTACGAGCACGGCCGCCCGGTCATCGACGCCTGGAACCTGCAGCCGCGCTAGTCGTCCGCCCCGAGCACCATCGCCATCCCGAGGCTCGGGGCGACGTCGTCGAACCCGAGCGTGCGGTACAGCCGCTGCCCGGGGGGATCGCCGACGAGCGACAGGTACGCCCCCTCCGGCGCCCGGGTTCGCACGTCGGCGATCAGCCACTCCACGACCCGCCCGAGTCCCTGCCGTTGGTGGCCGGGGTCGGTGGCGACGTCCACGAGGTGGAAGTACCACCCGCCGTCGCCGATGACCCGTCCCATGGCGACCGGCACGCCGTCGGCGTCGACCACGTGGCACGCCGACCAGCTGCCGGTGACCGCGGCGGCACCCTGGTCGGCGCGCACCGGCGTCAGCCCGGAGTCGCGGCGGAGCCGGAGGTAGTGCTCGAGCGGCGGCGGCCCCTCGACGAGGCGCAGGGCGTTCGTGTCCATGGACCCGATCCTGCCCGAGACCGCCGGTCAGACGGTGCGGATCGCGCTGGTGGCCCCGAGCGCCCGACCACGCCGCCGCTCGATGCCCCGCCCGACGACGAGCAGCGCGACGCTGACCAGGGCGCCGAGGGTCGTCTGCGCGATCCGGTCGAGCGCCAGGAGCTCCGGCGCCTCGGGCAGGCTCAGCCACGACACGGCGAGCGCGAGCGGCGTCAGGAACAGCAGGCTCACGGCGTAGTGCCGCGCCACGAAGACCTCGGCGAAGAACTGCCCGACCACCGCGATCACGACGATCCACCACAGGCCCGGCTCGAGCAGCAGGATGCCCACCGCGATGACCGTGCCGCCGGCCGTCCCGACCAGGCGTTGGACCGCGCGGACGACCGTGTGGCGCTGTCGCAGGGCCGGCAGGATCGACACCACCGCGATGACCGCCCAGTACGGGTGCCCGAGCCCGGGGATCGTCTCGGCGACCGCGCCGGCGACGAGGGCGCCGACGGCGTTGAGCGCGACGGTCTCCCAGAGCGCAGCGGTCCGGAGCACCGACAGGTCACGGTGCTTCCGGTCGCCGAGCGGACGGAAGGCGTGCGGGGCGCGCGGGTGACCGACCCGCCGCACCACGGCGCCGGACATCGCGACGAGCCACGCCCACGCGACGGACCCGAGGATGACCACGGTCACGAGGGGCAGGTCGGACGGCCGGAGCGGCACGAGGGCCGAGACCACGAACGCGAACACCGGGAAGATCGGCTGCGCCGGGATCGCCCGCAGTGCGCTGAGCGTGCCGATCGCGACGACGAGCACGACGACGAGCACGACCGCCTGCAGCCACAGCGGCGACCCGACGAGCGCGACCCCGATGCCTGCGAACATGCACAGCGTCTGCAGTGCCCCGGCGACCCCGGTGGTGACGGCGCGCTGCCGGTAGGGCTCGGTCTGCCCGAAGACCGCCGTGAACCCGGCGAACATCGCGAAGGCCGCGTAGCCCGGCATGCCCAGGGCGATGAGCAGCGCGAGCGGTGCCCCGCCGGCGATCGCGGCGCGCGTCGCGCCCTCGAGGTTGACGGTGCGGGACGAGTGTGGCGGCTTCTGCATGACCCGGCCATCCTCTCACCGCGACACGTGTCGGCGAACGGCGGGTGAGCCTCCCGGCCGTGCGGAGGCGGCCACGGGGCGGGGTGGGCCCGTTGGTATACCAGTGGTAGCATCGCTGCACCGCACCGCGACAGCGGGGTGGACGGACACGAACCGAAGGGTCGAGAGCATGGGCAGGACGCTCGCCGAGAAGGTGTGGGACGACCACGTCGTCGTCAAGGGCGAGGACGGCAACCCCGACCTCCTCTACATCGACCTCCACCTCGTGCACGAGGTGACGAGCCCGCAGGCCTTCGACGGGCTGCGGCAGGCCGGTCGTCCGGTGCGCCGCCTCGACCTGACGATCGCGACCGAGGACCACAACACCCCGACGCTCGCCATCGACCGCCCCATCGCGGACCCGACGAGCCGCATCCAGATCGAGACGCTCCGCCGCAACTGCGAGGAGTTCGGCGTCCGCCTGCACTCGCTGGGCGACGAGGAGCAGGGCATCGTCCACGTGGTCGGCCCGCAGCTCGGGCTGACCATGCCGGGCATCACCGTCGTCTGCGGCGACTCGCACACCTCGACGCACGGGGCCTTCGGCGCCATGGCCTTCGGCATCGGCACGAGCGAGGTCGAGCACGTCCTGGCGACGCAGACCCTGCCGTTGAAGCCGTTCAGGACGATGGCCGTCACGGTCGAGGGCACGCTCCGGACCGGCGTCACCGCGAAGGACATCATCCTCGCCGTGATCGCGCAGATCGGGACCGGCGGCGGCCAGGGCTACGTGCTCGAGTACCGCGGCTCGGCCATCCGGGCGCTCTCGATGGAGGGCCGCATGACGATCTGCAACATGTCGATCGAAGCCGGTGCCCGCGCCGGCATGGTCGCCCCCGACCAGACCACGTACGACTACGTGCAGGGCCGCGACCACGCCCCGACCGGCGCCGACTGGGACGAGGCCGTCGCGTACTGGGACACCCTCGCCACCGACGACGACGCGGTCTTCGACGCCGAGGTGTTCATCGACGCGGACACCCTGGAGCCCTTCGTCACCTGGGGCACGAACCCCGGCCAGGGCGTCTCGCTGTCGCAGTCCGTGCCCGACCCGGCCAGCTACGCGGACCCGAACGACCGCGCTGCGGCCTCGCGGGCGCTGGAGTACATGGACATCGCCGCCGGCACCCCGATGAAGGACATCGCCGTCGACGCGGTCTTCATGGGGTCCTGCACGAACTCCCGGATCGAGGACCTCCGGGCCTTCGCGTCCGTGATCAAGGGCCGCGAGAAGGCGCCGGGCGTCCGCGTCATGGTCGTGCCCGGGTCCGCCCGTGTCCGGCTCGAGGCCGAGGCCGAGGGGCTCGACAAGGTCTTCACCGACTTCGGTGCCGAGTGGCGCTTCGCCGGGTGCTCGATGTGCCTCGGCATGAACCCGGACCAGCTGGCGCCGGGGGAGCGGTGCGCGAGCACGTCGAACCGCAACTTCGAGGGACGCCAGGGCAAGGGCGGTCGCACGCACCTCGTGTCGCCGCTCGTCGCCGCGGCGACCGCGGTGCGCGGGACGCTCTCGAGCCCCTGGGACCTGACGAACGAGCACGAGGCCGCACTCGAAGGAGCCGTCTGATGGACGCCATCACCACCGTCACCGGGATCGCCGCACCGCTGAAGCGGTCGAACGTCGACACCGACCAGATCATCCCCGCCGTGTACCTGAAGCGGGTCACGAAGACGGGCTTCGAGGACGCGCTGTTCTCCGGCTGGCGGCAGGACCCCGAGTTCGTCCTGAACCAGGAGCGGTACCAGGGTGCGAAGGTGCTGGTCGCCGGACCGGACTTCGGCACCGGGTCGTCCCGCGAGCACGCCGTGTGGGCGCTCCGCGACTTCGGGTTCTCAGTCGTGGTCTCACCCCGTTTCGCGGACATCTTCAAGGGCAACGCGGGCAAGCAGGGCCTGGTCACCGCGATGGTCACCGAGCCCGACGTGGAGCGGCTCTGGGCGGAGATCGAGGCCAAGCCGGGGATCGAGGCCACGGTGGACCTCGTGACCCAGCGCGTGTCGCTGGGCGATGTGGACGTGGCTTTCGAGATCGACGCTTACACTCGTTGGCGGTTGATGGAAGGGCTCGACGACATCGGGCTCACCCTCCGTGACGAGACCTCGATCACGGAGTTCGAATCCCGCCGGGCAACTTGGCGGCCGAAAACATTGCCGGTGAAGTAGTGAACTCTCTCGTACAGGACGCAGCAGCAGCAGGAGCGCGCGTGGGACTCAAGTCGGACGAGATCGTCATCCGCGGCGGCAAGCCGCTGGTCGGACGCATCGAAGTCCGTGGGGCCAAGAACCTCGCGACCAAGGCCATGGTGGCCTCCCTGCTCGGCGACACCCCCTCGATCCTCAAGGACGTCCCGGACATCTCCGACGTCAAGGTCGTCCGGGCGCTGCTCGAGGTGCACGGTGTGCGCATCACGGACCCTGCACGAGGCGAGCTCATCCTCGACCCGTCGAACGTCGAGTCGGCCCACTTCGCCGAGATCGACGCCCACGCCGGCTCGAGCCGCATCCCGATCCTGTTCTGCGGCCCGCTGCTGCACAAGCTCGGCGAGGCGTTCATCCCCGACCTCGGCGGCTGCCGCATCGGCGACCGTCCGATCGACTTCCACCTCGACGCCCTGCGGGCCATGGGCGCGGTCGTCGACAAGCAGATCTCCGGCATCCACATCACGGCGCCGAACGGCCTCAAGGGCGCGGACATCGAGCTGCCCTACCCGAGCGTCGGCGCGACCGAGCAGGTCCTGCTCTCCGCCACGCTCGCCGACGGCACCACCGAGCTCCGCAACGCCGCGATCGAGCCCGAGATCATGGACCTCATCGCGATCCTGCAGAAGATGGGCGCGATCATCACGGTCGAGCCGAACCGCACGATCTTCATCGAGGGCGTGAAGTCGCTCCGCGGCTACACCCACCGTGCGATCAACGACCGCAACGAGGCCGCTAGCTGGGCCTCCGCCGCACTCGCGACGAACGGCGACATCTTCGTCGAGGGCGCGAAGCAGCAGGAGCTCATGACGTTCCTCAACGTCTTCCGCAAGGTCGGCGGCGGGTTCGACATCCAGGAGGACGGCATCCGGTTCTACCGGGAGCTCGAGGTCCTGAAGCCCGTCGTCATCGAGACCGACGTGCACCCCGGCTTCATGACCGACTGGCAGCAGCCGCTCGTCGTGGCGCTGACGCAGGCCGAGGGCCGCAGCGTCGTGCACGAGACCGTCTACGAGAACCGCTTCGGCTTCACCGACGCCCTCAACGAGATGGGTGCCGACATCGTCGTGCACAAGGAGGGGCTGCCCGGCCACGACCGCCGCGTCGCCCGCCGTCCGTTCGAGCAGGCCGCGGTCATCACCGGCCCGACGAAGCTGCACGGCGCGAACGTCCGCGTCCCCGACCTCCGCGGCGGCTTCAGCCACCTCATTGCGGCGCTGACCGCCGAGGGCGAGTCGCACATCACGAACGTCGGCATCATCAGCCGCGGGTACGAGCACTTCATCCCGAAGCTGCGCAAGCTCGGGGCGGACTTCGACTTCGCCGGCTGAGATGGCTGCACGATCGCACGGGGACGGTTCCGACCGCTCCGACGACGGCCGAGCGCTCAACGGCTCCGACCGCCTCGGCGGCGGCGCTCTCGACACCGTGACCACCGGCCTGCCCAACCCGGGCCGGCGGTGGAAGCGGGGCGAGCGCAACATCGCCTTCCGCATCACCTCGGTCTTCGTCATCCCGCTGTTCCGCTGGGTGTCGGCCTACCGCTGGCACGGGCCGAACCGCCTGCCCGAGCGGGGGGCGTTCGTCCTCGCGCCGAACCACTACACGAACATCGACCCCCTGGTGGTCGGCACCGCGGTCTGGGTGTCCCGACGCCTGCCGCGGTTCCTCGCCAAGGCGTCGATCTTCCGCGTGCCGGTCGTCGGGCGCCTGATGACGGGCATGGGCCAGATCCCCGTCGAGCGGTCGGGGCGCACGCGCCTCAACGACCCGCTCGGCGGCGGCCGCAGCCTGGTCGAGCAGGGCGGCGCGGTGATCGTCTACCCCGAGGGCACGCTCACCCGTGACCCCGACCTGTGGCCGATGCGCGGCAAGACCGGCGCCGCACGGATCGCGCTCGAGAACGACGTCCCGCTCATCCCGATGGCCCACTGGGGCACGCAGCGGATCATGCCGCGGTACTCCAAGAAGCTGCACCTGTTCCGGCAGGCGCACGTGGACGTCATCGTCGGTGAGCCAATGGACCTGTCGGCGTACCGCGGCAAGCCCCTCGACCAGCAGCTGCTGGCCGAGGTGACGGCGGAGCTGATGGCGCAGATCACCGCGCTCGTCGAACAGCTGCGCGGCGAACGGGCACCCGAGCAGCGCTGGGACCCGAGTGCGAACAACCAGAAGGAGACCGGCAAGTTTGAGTGACGCAGCCGACCGGACCACCGCGCCCGGCCTCCGCCCGCACGACGACCACCCGGACCCCTCCGTCGCCGCGCGCGGCGCCGTCGACACCGCGGCCATCCGCGTCGTCATGCAGTCCACCGACAAGCCGCGCGTCGCCGTCATCGGTGCCGGCAGCTGGGGCACCACGTTCGCGAAGGTCCTCGCCGAGGGCGGCGCGGAGACGGTCCTCTGGGCCCGCCGTCCGGAGATCGCCCGCGAGATCACCGAGACCAAGCGCAACTCCGAGTACCTCCCCGGCATCAACCTGCCCCGCACCCTGACCGCCAACACCTCGCTGGCCCGGGTGCTCGAGGGCGCCGAGCAGGTCTACGTCTCGGTGCCGTCGCAGACCCTGCGCTCGAACCTCGACGCGATCCGCGAGCTGCTGCCAGCCGGCGTCCCCGTCGTCAGCCTGATGAAGGGCGTCGAGAAGGGCACGGGCCTCCGGATGAGCGAGGTCCTGCTCCAGGGCCTCGGCATCGACCAGGACCGCATCGCCGTCGCGAGCGGGCCGAACCTGGCGCTCGAGATCGCCCGCCGCCAGCCGACCGCCGCCGTCATCTCGTCGTCGAGCGTGGACACCGCGACCGCCGTCGCCGCGGTCGCCACGAACCCGTACTTCCGGTCGTTCATCAACACGGACGTCATCGGCACCGAGTTCGGCGGTGTGCTGAAGAACCTCATCGCCGTGGCGATCGGCATCGTGGACGGCGTCGGCTACGGCGAGAACACCAAGGCGTCGATCATCACGCGCGGCCTCGCCGAGATGACCGAGTTCGCGGTGTCGCTCGGTGCGCAGCCCTCGACGCTGTCCGGGCTCGCGGGCCTCGGCGACCTCATCGCCACGTGCCAGTCCCCGCTCTCGCGCAACAACACCGCCGGTCGGCTGCTCGGCCAGGGGTACCGCTTCGACGAGGTCGTCCGGCAGATGAACCAGACCGCCGAGGGGCTGGCGTCCGTCGCGCCGATCCTCGAGCTCGCCGCGGCGAACGGCGTCGACATGCCCATCGTGGGCCAGGTCGCCGAGGTCCTCGCCGGTAGGCTCGATCCGCGCAACATCGCACCGCACCTCACCGAGACCGACGAGCCCCAGGGCGAGTGACCGGTCCGGCCACTCTGCAACCAGGAGCGTCCATGACCAGCACCACCACCGTCGTCGTCCTGTTCGGCGGCCGCTCCAGCGAGCACGAGATCAGCTGCGTCACCGCCGGCGGCATCATGGACGCCGTCGACCGGACCGCGTACGACGTCGTCCCCGTCGGCATCACCAAGGACGGCGACTTCACGCTCCAGCCCGACGACCCGTCGGCATGGGCCCTCGACGGCCAGCACCTGCCGGTGGTGCCGGACAACGGCACCCGCGTGCGGTTCCCGAGCGCGGCCGAGCCCCGCGAGCTCACGGTCGAACACCCCGACGGCTCTGTCACCACCGTCGCCGTCGACATCGTCTTCCCGATCCTGCACGGACCCTTCGGCGAGGACGGCACCATCCAGGGCATGCTCGAGATCGCCGGGCTGCCGTACGTCGGGGACGGCGTGCTCGCCAGCGCCCTCGCCATGGACAAGCACGTCGCCAAGGCGGTCCTCGAACACGCGGGCCTCCGGGTCGCCCCGTGGTCCACGGTGCTCCGCCGCGAGTGGGACGCTGACCGCCTCGGCATCGCGGAGAGCATCGCGATCCACGGCTGGCCGCTGTTCGTCAAGCCCGCCCGCGCCGGGTCGAGCATGGGCGTCTCGCGCGTCGACGAGCCGTCCGAGCTCGGCGCCGCGATGGACCTCGCCTTCGAGCACGACAGCAAGGTCATCGTCGAGCCCCGGGTCCTCGGTCGCGAGGTCGAGGTCGCCGTGCTCGAGGGCCGTGACGGCGTCCCGCGCACCAGCCTGCCCGGCGAGATCGTCGTCGCCGAGGACGGCTTCTACGACTTCGCCGCCAAGTACCTCGGCGGCGACGAGCAGCTCCTCTGCCCGGCGCCCCTGACCGAGGACGAGACCGACGCGATCCGCTCCATCGGGGCCCGCGCGTTCGAGGCCATCGGCGGCTCGGGCCTGGCCCGCGTCGACTGCTTCCTCACCGACGACGGCTTCGTCGTGAACGAGGTCAACACGATGCCCGGCTTCACGCCGTTCTCGATGTACCCGCGGTGCTGGGCGGCGACCGGGGTGTCCTACCCCGAGCTCGTCGCCGAGCTCATCGAGCTGGGGCGCGCCGCCATCCGCTGACGCGCCGGTGGTTCTCCCGCGCGCGGTGAGTCGTTTCGCGCGTAGGGGGTCGGAAGTTCTGACCTGCAACGCGCGTTCCGACTCGCCGACGCCGCGTCAGCAGGTGGGAACGCGCGTTGCATCGGACGGGAGGCTCGGTGCCGGACGTGCGCCGAGCCTCCCGTCCGGCGGCTAGTCACGACGCACCGCTGTGCTCCGAATGGTCACCAGTCGTCGCCTGCGGCGCCGTCAGGCGACGGGACCTGACCGCTCAGCAGACGTGAGCGGGGTGTCCTGACCGGTCAGCCCTGCACCTGGGACGGGTCGAGGCACTCGTGGCCGTCCTTCGGCAGGGAGTCGACCGCGTTGCCGACGTCCTGCAGCACGGACGCGGTCGTCTTCGACGTGTCGATGACGACCTGCACGGCCGGGTCGCGCCCGAACGTCGTGTAGACGACCTGCTTGCCGCGGTCGTCGCGGATCCAGTCGACAGACCCCTGCGAGAAGCACGGCAGGTCGGAGACCGTCGGGACGGCCACGCCGCAGTGGTAGACCGCGGCCGAGGGGTCACCCCATGCGGCGGTCGACTGCGCGTTCGTGTTGCGGAGCGCGTACTTCGTGTCGACCGTCTCCGGGAGCCGGACCTGCGCGTTCGCGCACGCCGCGGCGTTCGCCGACGGGGCGGCCGTCATCGGGACCGCGTTCGTGCACCCGGTGAGCACACCGGCCACGGCGACGAGCAGCGCGAGTCCGGCGGTGATCCGGGTGGTGCGGCGCGCGGTGTCCATCGTCGACCAGGCTACCGTTCTCGTGTGGACGAGACGGACGAGTCGAGCGGACCCGTGGACCCCTGGACCGGACCGACCGTGGGGGAGCTGGGCGAACTCGTCGTGCTCGACCGGGTGGTCTCCAGGCTGCCGACGGGCTCGCCGCTGGTGGGCCCCGGGGACGACTGCGCGGTGGTGGCCGCGCCGGACGGACGCTTCGTCGTCACGACGGACCTCATGGTGCACGGGCCGGACTTCCGGTGGGCGTGGTCCTCGCCCGAGGACGTCGGCTGGAAGGCCGCCGCCACGAACCTCTCCGACGTCGCCGCGATGGGCGCCGTGCCGTCCGGGCTCGTCGTCGCGCTGGCGGCGCCGCAGGACACCCCCGTGGCGGTGCTCGAGGGCATCGCGGACGGCTTCCGGCTGGCGGTCGCGGCACTCGCGCCCGACTGTGGTGTCGTGGGCGGGGACCTGTCGACCTCGTCGGCGTTCACGGTCGCGGTGACGGCGTTCGGCGACCTCGAGGGCCGGGCTCCGGTGCTCCGGTCGGGCGCCCGGGTCGGGGACGTCCTGGCGGTGTCCGGTGAGCTCGGCGCCGCGGCCCGGGGACTCGGGCGGCTGTTCCGCGACGGCGTCGACGTGCACGGGGAGCCCTCGGCCGCAGCGGTGCGGACGTCGGGACTGGACACCGACCCGGACGTCGGACGGCAGCGTCGCCCGGTGCCGCCGATCACTGACGGTCCCGCCGCCGGTGTCGCCGGGGCCACGGCGATGCTCGACCTGTCGGACGGGCTCGCGATCGACGCCGGGCGGCTCGCGCGGGCAAGTCGGGTGACGCTCGAGCTCGACGCCGGTGCCGGTGCCGGTGCCGCTGCTGGTGTCGGTGTCGTCTCGGATGAGATCGCGCTGCACGGGGGCGAGGACCACGGCCTGCTCGCGACCTTCCCCGCGGACGTCACGCTGCCCGGGGGCTTCCGGCGCATCGGGGTGGTGGTCCCGCGTGGCGAGGCGGACCTGCTGCGCGCGGGCGAGCCGGTGCCGACCACGGGATGGGACCCCTACGCGGACTGGGACGGCGTCGCGGGCTGAGGAGGCGGTGTGGTGCGGCGTGGTGTCGTTCCGGGTCGTGCGCCGCGGGCACGGGCGTCTGCTGGGGCGGTGCGCGACAACGTCGAGGTCGTACGACAGCGATGGTGTCGTTCCGGGTCGGGTCGCAGCCCGTCGCGGATCAGGCCGCTGCGACCACGGCCTCCCACGCGACGGTCTCGCCGTAGCTGCGCTTGCTGAAGGGTTCGAGCCCCGCGGGCCAGCTCGGCTCGGGGGAGCGCTTGCTCCGCTCCACGACGACCACGGCGTCCGCGGTCAGCCGCGGCACCAGGGCCTCGAGCACCTCGGCGATCTCGTGCTCGGTGACCTCGTACGGCGGGTCGATGAAGACCAGATCGAAGGTCCGGACGGTCCCGCGCAGGAACCCGAGCGCGGGCTGCGCGTGCACGTCGATGCGGACACCGGGCACCCGCTGCTTCACGATCCGCGCGTTCTCGCGACAGGCCGTGGCCGCGGCGGCCGCGCGGTCGACCAGGACGACCTCCACCGCGCCGCGCGACGCGGCTTCGAGCCCCAGGGCGCCGGTGCCCGCGTACAGGTCGGCCACCGCGGTGTCGTCGACGAGCCCGCGGGACTCCAGCGAGGAGAACAGCGCCTCGCGCACGCGGTCGCTGGTCGGGCGGGTACCCGACTTCGGCACCCGGAGCGTCGTGGAGCCGGCGGCGCCGGCGATGATGCGGGTCATGCAGCAACCGTAGCGGCCGCCCGCGGGCCCGCAGCGGTTGTCCACAGGCCGGATCGGAGGCTCGGTGCACGTCGGCCGTCCCGGGTACCGTTGCCGTGTGGTCACCTCACGAGCCGCTGCGCGCACGAGCGCGTCGTCTGCCGCCGCCCCCGGTGCGGCGGATGCGTCCGCAGCCGACGCCTCCGCGGCGACGGACCTGCCCGCGGGCACCGCATGGGCGCCGGCGCCGCTCGACACCCGCCTGGCGAACGTGCTCGGCGGCCGCACCGCCAAGGCCGTCGAGAAGGCGTTCGGGCACCGCACGGTGGGCGACTTCCTCGAGCACGCGCCGCGTCGGTACGCCGAGCGCGGGGCCCTCACGGCGCTCGACTCGCTCGCGATCGGGGAGGCCGTCACCATCGTCGCCGAGGTCGTCGACGTCCGGGAACGCACGATGCGCCAGCGTCGTGGCTCCATCCTCGAAGCCAAGATCGGCGACGGCAAGGGCCTGCTCACGCTGACGTTCTTCAACCAGGGCTGGCGGACCAAGGACCTCGTGGTCGGTGCCCGCGGGATCTTCGCGGGCAAGGTCGGTGACTACCGCGGCGCTCGACAGCTGGCCCACCCGGACTACGAGCTGTTCGACGCCGACGACCCACGGGCTTCGGCGGACCCCGAGTCCGACGAGGCGATCCGCTTCTCCCGCCAGCCGATCCCGATCTACCCGGCCACCGCGTCCCTGTCGTCGTGGCAGATCGCCAAGGCCATGGCCGTGGTGCTCGACACGCTGCCGGAGATCGCCGACCCGGTGCCCGCATCGGTGCGGGCTCGGCTCGACCTGGTGCCGTTCCGCCGTGCCCTCGAGCTGCTGCACCGCCCCGAGAAGGTCGCCGACTTCAAGCGGGCCCAGGACGCCCTCCGGTACCGCGAGGCCTTCGTGCTGCAGACCGCCCTGGTCCAGCGCCGCATCGCCGCCCGCGCGACCGCCTCGACCCCGCGCACGGCGTCCCCGGGCGGGGTCCTCGAGC
This sequence comes from Curtobacterium sp. SL109, assembly GCF_026672405.1. Classification (NCBI taxonomy): domain Bacteria; kingdom Bacillati; phylum Actinomycetota; class Actinomycetes; order Micrococcales; family Microbacteriaceae; genus Curtobacterium; species Curtobacterium sp. SL109. Next base: position 2,915,502 of record NZ_JAPPRB010000002.1, on the reverse strand, counting down.
GCTTCGACGCCACGCTCCCCTTCACCCTGACCGAGGACCAGCGCTCCGTGGGCGACGAGATCGCGCACGACCTGGCCGGGGACTGGCCGATGCACCGGCTCGTGCAGGGGGAGGTCGGCTCGGGCAAGACCCTCGTGGCGATCCGCGCGATGCTCACCGTCGCGGAGTCCGGCGGGCAGTCCGCGCTCATCGCCCCGAAGGAGGTGCTCGCCGCCCAGCACCTGCGGTCCATCGTCAAGTTCCTCGGCCCCGACCTCGCCGCGGAGCTGCGCCCGGTGATCCTGACCGGGTCGCAGTCGACGGACGAACGCCGACGCTCCCTCCTCGCCGCGGCCTCGGGTGGGTCGCGGTTGGTCGTCGGCACGCACGCGCTCCTCGGCGACCGTGTGGACTTCGCCGAGCTCGGCCTCGTCGTCGTCGACGAGCAGCACCGGTTCGGTGTCGAGCAGCGCGAGGCCCTCCGGACGAAGGGCCAGGCCCCGCCGCACGTGCTCGTGCTCACGGCGACGCCGATCCCGCGCACCGTGGCGATGACGGTGTTCGGCGACCTCGACGTCTCCACCATCGCGGGCATGCCGTCCGGCCGTGCCGGCGTCGAGACCTTCACGGTGGGCCTCGCCGAGCACCCGGGCTGGGAGTCGCGCATCTGGACCCGGATGGCCGAGGAACTCGCATCCGGCCGCCAGGCCTTCGTGGTGTGCCCGGCGATCGACGACGCCCACGCCGAGGACGACGGCGAGCCCGACCCGGAGACGGACGAGGACGCCCCGAAGCGCACCCCGGCGACGGTGCTGGCCACGGCGGAGCGCATGCGCGGGATGCCGGTCCTGCAGGGCCGGCGGATCGAGGTCCTGCACGGCCGGATGTCCGGCGACGAGAAGGACCGCGTGATGACCGCGTTCGCCGCCGGCGACGTCGACGTCCTCGTCGCGACGACCGTGATCGAGGTCGGGGTGGACGTGCCGAACGCGTCGATGATGGCGATCCTCGACGCCGACCGCTTCGGGGTGTCGCAGCTGCACCAGCTCCGCGGACGCATCGGCCGTGGCCAGTACCCGGGCGTGTGTCTGCTCGTGACCGCCGCCGAGGACGAGACGACCTCCCGCGAACGCGTCGACGCCGTGGCGGCCACGGACGACGGCTTCGAGCTGGCCCGGGTCGACCTCGAGCTCCGGCGCGAGGGCGACGTGCTCGGCGAACGACAGTCCGGCGGGCGCTCGTCGCTCAACCTCCTGCGGGTCGTGCGGGACGCCGACGTCATCGTCGATGCGCGAGAAGAGGCCGAGCGCCTGCTCGAGCGCGACCCCGACCTCGCCGACCAGCCCGAGCTGCGCGACGCCCTGGCCCGGCGGCTCGACGAGTCCGACGCGGCGTTCCTCGGCAAGAACTGACCCGGGCTCCCCACGACCCGAACGCACCCCGAACGCACCCCGAACGCACCCCGACGGGCACCGCCGGTATCGTCGACGCCATGACGCAGATCGCGGTGGTCCCCGGCTCCTTCGACCCCGTGACCCTCGGGCACCTCGACGTGATCGGGCGTGCGGCGGGGCTGTTCGAAGAGGTCCACGTCCTCGTGGTCCACAACCCGGCGAAGTCGACGGCGATGTTCGAGGCCGTCGACCGGGTCCGGCTCATCGAGGAGTCCTTCGCCGAGGTCGGCGCGCCGAGCAACATCCGGGTCGGGGAGTGGACCGCCGGGCTGCTCGTCGACTACTGCCGCCAGGTCGGAGCGACGGTCCTGGTGAAGGGCGTGCGTTCCGGGGAGGACGTCGCCTACGAGACCCCGATGGCGATCATGAACCGGCACCTCGCTGACGTCGAGACGGTGTTCCTGCTGCCGGAGGCCTCGCGGGCCCACGTCTCCAGCTCGCTCATCCGTCAGGTCGCCACGCTCGGCGGTGACGTGACGCCGTACGTCCCCACCGTGGTGGAGCGGGCACTGCACGACCGCCTCCGCTGATCCCGGCGGACGCCAGCAACACGCCACGCCTCGACACGGCACGCCGCTCCTCGACGTGGGAGCGGTCCCGCGCTAGGATGGTCGATCGTGTCTTCCCCCGTGAACAGCCCCTACGCCCTGCGCGTGCGTGACCTCGCGCACCGACCGGGCGAGATGCGCGAGCACACGCTCGACCTCGTCGTTCTGGAGGACCTCGGAGCCGGCGTCGTCGCCGTCCGTCAGGGCGACGAGATGCACATCGAGCTCCGCCTCGAAGGCCTCCACGAGGGCGTGCTCGTCTCCGGGCACGCGTCAGCCGAGGCCACCGGACAGTGCTCGCGCTGCCTCATCGACATCTCCGAACCCGTCGAGGTCGATTTCGCCGAGCTGTTCGCGTATGATCCCTCGGAGGATTTCGACTTCCATGTTCACGAAGACCACGTGGATTGTGAACCGGTCGTTCGAGACGCAGTGGTGCTGTCACTGCCGTTCCAGCCGGTCTGCCGACCGGACTGCCCAGGCCTCGACCCGGTGACGGGCGAACGTCTGGCAGACCTCGGTGACCGTCCCGCTTCCGGGCCCACGGATCCCCGTTGGGCCGCGCTGGACGGGCTCCGGTTCGACGACAGCAGCACGACGCACAGCACCACCACCGCCCCCGATGCCACCGATGGCGCGGCGCGGACCGAAGCCGACTCGGCTGAGTGACCGCACCCCCACCGACTGACCACCGACCAACCGAAAGAGAACCACCATGGCCGTTCCGAAGCGCAAGCAGTCACGTTCCAACACGCACGCCCGTCGTTCGCAGTGGAAGGCCGCACCGGTCCAGCTCGTGAAGACGATCGAGAACGGTCAGGTCACCTACAGCCTCCCGCACCGCGCGAAGGTCGTCGAGGACTCGGCCGGCACGCCCCTGTACATGGAGTACAAGGGCCGCAAGGTCGCCGACGTCTGATCCGGACTGAACGCATGACAGCGACGTCCGGCTCCGCGGGGTCCAACCCGGTGGGGTCGGACGTCGTTCGTCTGCGTGCGCTCCTCGGGGTGGACGTCGACCTCGACCTGCTCGAGCTCGCCCTCACCCACCGCTCGTACGCGTACGAGCACGGCGGCATCCGACACAACGAGCGCCTCGAGTTCCTCGGCGACTCGATCCTCGGGCAGGCCGTCACCGTCAAGCTCTTCCGCGACTTCCCCGACCTCGACGAAGGCGACCTGGCCAAGCGCCGGGCCAGCCTGGTGTCCACGGTCGCCCTCGCAGAGATCGCCCGTCTGAACGGACTCGGCGCCTGGCTCCGGCTCGGCAAGGGCGAGGAGCAGACCGGCGGCCGCGACAAGTCCTCGATCCTCGCTGACACCGTCGAGGCCATCATCGGCGCGACGTACCTCTCGGCCGGACCGGACCCCGCGACCGCGCTCGTGCTGCGACTCGTCGACCCGCTGCTGATCGACCCGGACCGCTTCGGCGCCGCGATGGACCCGAAGACCAGCCTGCAGGAGCTCGCCGCGTCCCTGACGCTCGGCAACCCGGCCTACCGGGTCACCGAAGAGGGCCCCGACCACGACAAGACCTTCCACGCGACGGTCGTGCTGCAGGGCGAGGACGTCGCCACCGGTTCGGGCTCGAGCAAGAAGGCCGCCGAGATGTCCGCTGCCCTCGAAGCCTGGACACGTCTGTCCGGCCGGGCCGACGAGACAGCCGACCCGACGTCGACGTCGACGACGAGCGCCCCCGGAGCCTGACCAGGTGCCGGAACTCCCCGAGGTCGAGGTCGTCCGCGCCGGCCTCGAACCCGCGGTCAGCGGTGCCCGGGTCCTCGCCGTCCACGTCCTCGACGAACGGGCACTCACCCGGCACGACGGCCCCGGCGAGGACTTCGCCCACCGGCTGACCGGTCGGATCATCGCCGCAGCTGTCCGGCGTGGCAAGTTCCTCTGGATGCCGCTCGAACCAGCACCGAAGCCCGAAGCCTCCAGCACCGAGCACACCGAGCACACCGAGCACACCGAGCACGCCGAGCACCCTGAGGCCCTCGTCGCCCACCTCGGCATGAGCGGCCAGATCCTCCTCGGCCGAGGTGACCGACCCGCGGCGAAGCACCGCCGCATCCTGCTCGAGGTCCAGCCCGCCGGCACCGACCGCGACGGCACGCAGGAACCCCCGGTCGAGCTCGAGTTCGTCGACCAGCGCACGTTCGGCTCGATGGCGATCGACACGATGGTCCCCACGATCGACGGTGCCGCGGCCGGCTTCGCCGGGCACGTCGACGACGAGCACCCGGACGCGTCCTGGCGCCGGAGCATCCCGAGCCAGGTGTCGCACATCGCCCGCGACCCGCTCGACCCCGCGTTCGACGACGACCGCTTCATCGCGATGGCCCGGAAGCGCGCCAGCGGCATCAAGCGCGTCCTGCTCGACCAGGGCGTCGTCAGCGGCATCGGGAACATCTACGCCGACGAGTCGCTGTGGGGCGCGAAGCTCCACTACGACCGTCCAGCGGAGCGGCTGACCCGGGCTGACCTGCGCCTGCTCCTCGCCGAGGTCCGCGCGGTGCTCGGCCGCGCGCTCGAGGACGGCGGCACGAGCTTCGACGCCCAGTACGTCAACGTCAACGGGCAGTCCGGCTACTTCTCCCAGCGCCTCGCGGTCTACGGCCAGCAGGGCAAGCCGTGCCCCCGCTGCGGCACCCCGATCGTGCGCGAGGCCTTCATGAACCGGTCCAGCCACCGTTGCCCCGTGTGCCAACCGCGTCCGCGGGCCACCAGGCGTTAGCCTTCCGGCAACGAGGGAGCCCGGAGACCGCATGTACTTGAAGAGCCTGACCATCAAGGGGTTCAAGTCCTTCGCGCAGCCGACGACGTTCGCGTTCGAGCCCGGCGTCACGTGCATCGTCGGGCCGAACGGCTCGGGCAAGTCCAACGTCGTCGACGCCCTCGCCTGGGTGATGGGGGAGCAGGGGGCGAAGACCCTCCGCGGCGGCACGATGGAGGACGTCATCTTCGCCGGCACCTCGAGCCGTGGTCCGCTCGGCCGCGCACAGGTGCTGCTCACCATCGACAACGCCGACGGTGTGCTGCCGATCGACTACACCGAGGTCACGATCGCCCGGACGCTGTTCCGCAACGGCGGCAGCGAGTACGCCATCAACGGCGAGAACTGCCGGCTCCTCGACGTCCAGGAGCTCCTCAGCGACACCGGCCTCGGCCGCGAGATGCACGTGATCGTCGGGCAGGGCCAGCTCGACAAGGTCCTGCGCGCCACCCCGGAGGACCGGCGCGGCTTCATCGAGGAGGCCGCCGGGATCCTCAAGCACCGCCGCCGCAAGGAGAAGACCCTCCGCAAGCTCGCCGCGATGCAGACGAACCTGACGCGCCTGTCCGACCTGGCGGGGGAGATCCGCCGCCAGCTGAAGCCCCTGGGCCGCCAGGCGGAGGTCGCCCGCAAGGCCCAGTCCGTCGCCGCCGTCGCCCGGGACGCCAAGGCCCGCATCCTCGCGGACGACGTCGTGCGTCTGCGCCGTGAGCTGCACGAGCACCAGGAGGTCGAGGCCGGCCGGAAGTCCGAGCGGATCGTCCTGTCCGAACGCCTCGACCAGACCCGCACGCGCCAGCAGCAGGTCGAGCAGAGCATGGTCGGCGACGACGTGGACCGCGCCCGCACGGTCGTGCACCGGCTGGAGAGCGTGCAGGAGCGGCTCCGCGGCCTGTCGAGCCTGGCGAACCAGCGCCTGATGCTCCTCGCGCAGCAGGCGGACACGCCGCAGCAGGGCCCGACGATCACGCCGGAACAGGTCGACGGGGTCCGCGCCGAGGCCACCCGGCTCGATGCCCAGGCCGCGGAGATGGCCGGCGGGATGGTCGCGACCGCCGAGACCGTCCGTGCCGCCAGGGCCACCCTCGACGCCCTCGACGAGCGGATCGCCGCGCAGGCGGCCCTCGTCACCCAGCACGACCTCGCCGCGCAGCGTCTCACGAGCGCCGTCGAGGTCGCGCGGTCGAAGCGCGGGTCCGTCGTCGCCGACCGCGAGCGCCGTGAGCGTGCCCTCGCCGAGGCCGCCGAGCGCGCCCGCACCGCCGAGGCCGCGTTGGCCGAGGTCGGCACGGACCCGTCGGCCGACGCCGACCCGGACGCCCTCCAGACCGCGCTCGAGACCGCCAGGGCCGGTCTCGAGCAGGCGCAGACCGAGCGCGACGCCCTCCGTGACCGCCTGCACGGGCTCGAACGTGAACGCGACGCGCTCGACGCACGCGTCGCCGCCCTCGCCATGTCGATCGACGTCCGCGACGGCTCGCAGGCCCTCATCGACGCCGGTCGCGCCGGCATCGTCGGCCGCCTGGCCGACCGCCTCCACGTCACACCCGGCCACGAGGGCGCGATCGCTGCCGCCCTCGACGGCCTCGCCGACGCGGTCCTCGCGGAGGACCGCTCCGCCGCGCTCGACGCCGTCACCCACGCCAGGTCCGAGGACATCGGCCGCATCGACGTCGTCGTCGCCGACGCAGCCGGCACACGCTCCGCCGGCCCCGTCCCCGACGGCGTCCGTCCGGCCCTCGACCTCGTCACCGGCCCGCCCGCCCTCGCCGCGATCCTCGCCGACACGTTGGTCGTGGTGTCCGACGACGTCGACCTGGAGGCCGTGCTCACCGCCGCCCCGCAGGCCACGGTCGTGACACGGTCGGGTGACCTGGTCCGCGCGGTCCGTGTCACGGGTGGCGGTGCCCGCACCACGTCCCGCATCGAGCTCGCGGCCGAACGCGACGACGCCGTGGTCCGACGTGACGCGGTCGCGACCGACGCCGAGGACGCGGCCACGAGCCTCCAGGCCGCGCGCAGCGCCGTCGACGACGCGCGCCGCCAGCTGGACGACGCGGACCGGGCGAGCCGTGCGCACGCCGCCGCGGTGGCGGAGTACGACCGCACCAGTGCGTCGGTCCGGGCACGCGCGGAGAACGCCGCTGCCGAGGTCGAGCGCCTCCGGGCGGCCCTGGGGGAGACGGACGGGGCGGTGGCGGCCGCGGAGCAGGCCCTCGCCGACGCCGACCGCGCGCAGCAGGAGCACGCTGCGCAGCCGCGACCCCGCGTCGACGCCTCGGAGCGGCAAGGGCTGCTCGACGCGCTCGAGGCCGCTCGTGCGGCGGAGATCGAACAGCGCATCCAGGTCGAGACCGTGCGCGAGCGCGCCCGTTCCGAGCGGACGCGCGCCGACCAGCTCGACCGGCAGCTCGCGTCCGAGCGGGCCGCCGCCGCTGAGGCCGCACGGCTCGCCGTGATCCGGCGCGGACAGATGGCGACGGCCGAGCGCGTGCTCGCCGACCTGCCCGAGGTGCTCGGCGCCGTGGACCGCTCGCTCGCCGAGGCCCGGGTGCGCCTGGCGACCGAGGAGTCGGAGCGGGCGAAGCGGAACACCGAGTTGCAGACCATCCGCACCGAGGAACGCGAGCTCCGCGACCGGCTGCAGCGGATCACCGACGGGGTGCACTCGCTCGAGATGGAGATCTACGAGAAGAAGCTGCACGTCTCGGGCGTGGTGGACCGGGCGCTGAGCGAACTCGGTCTGGTGGAGTCCGTCCTCGTGGCTGAGTACGGGCCGCACGTGCCGGTGCCCGTCGACGTGCTCATCGACCCCCGGGTGCTCGCGCGACGGCACCGGGACGCCGAACGGGCGGCAGCGGCTGCGGGCGGCGACGGCGACGTGGCGGACAGCGACGACGCGGACAGCACCGACACGCAGACCGACGAAGACACCGACGGGTTCCTGCCTGCCGAGTCCACGCTCCCCGGTGGCCCGGCGCTGCCCGAGTTCGACGCCTCGGACGAGGTCGACCCCGCCGACGTCGAGACGGTGCCCTACGTCCGCGCGGAGCAGGAGCGCCGGCTCGCGGCAGCCGAACGCGACCTCGGGCAGCTCGGCCGGGTGAACCCCCTGGCGCTCGAGGAGTTCCAGGCGCTCGAGCAGCGGCACGCGTTCCTGACCGACCAGCTCGAGGACCTGCAGAAGACCCGCACGGACCTGATGACGATCATCGAGGAGCTCGACGCGAAGATGCAGACGATCTTCGAGTCGGCGTTCAACGACACGAAGGACGCCTTCGACGTCGTGTTCCCGATCCTGTTCCCCGGCGGATCGGGGTCGATCACGCTGACGGACCCCACGGACATGCTCGCGACGGGCATCGAGGTGCAGGTGAAGCCCGCCGGCAAGAAGATCGACCGGCTGACCCTGCTGTCCGGCGGGGAGCGGTCCCTGGCGGCGGTGGCACTCCTCGTGGCGATCTTCACCGCCCGGCCGTCGCCGTTCTACATCATGGACGAGGTCGAGGCGGCGCTCGACGACGCGAACCTCGGCCGGCTTCTCACCGTGTTCGAGCGGCTCCGCGACACCTCGCAGCTCATCGTGATCACGCATCAGAAGCGCACGATGGAGATCGCCGACGCGCTGTACGGGGTGTCGATGCGCCAGGACGGCGTCTCCGCCGTGGTGGGGCAGCGCGTGCAGCGCCGCGAGGCCGAGCCGGCCGACGCGGTCGCGGTCGCGTAGCCGCGGGCGCCGGTCCGGCCGCCCGGCGGCCGCGCCGAGACTCGCTCCCGCGGACAGGTCCGCGCCGGAACCGGCCGCAGGGTGTCCGCATGGCCGAGACTCGGCGCGTCGCCGCCAGGGCGGGCGTGCGGCGGCCCGACGGCCGGACCGGCCACAAACGGGCGGGAGGCGCGGTGCCAGCTGGCACCGCGCCTCCCGTCAGCTGGTCGCGTTACTTCGCGTCGGTCGTCTCGACGGTGCGCTGCGAGCCGGTCGGGGTGAGCCCGCGCTCCTGGCGCTTCTTCGAGACCACCAGGGAGGCAGCGGTGGCGACCGCGATCGTCAGCATGATGAACCCGAGCGAGAACCAGATCGGGATCTCCGGCGCCCACTCGATGTGCTCGCCGCCGTTGATGAAGGGCAGCTCGTTGACGTGCATGGCGTGGAACACGAGCTTCACGCCGATGAAGCCGAGGATGACCGCGAGGCCCTGACCCAGGTAGATGAGGCGCTCGAGCAGCCCGGCGATGAGGAAGTACAGCTGGCGGAGCCCGAGGAGCGAGAACGCGTTCGCGGTGAACACGATGAAGGCGTCCTGCGTCAGACCGAAGATCGCGGGGATGGAGTCGAGCGCGAACAGCACGTCGGTGAGGCCGATCGCGACCATGACGAGCAGCATCGGGGTGAAGAGGCGCTTGCCGTCGACGCGGGTGGTCAGGCGGTCGCCGTCGTAGTGGTCCGCGGTCGGGATGACGCGCTTGAGGATGCGGATCAGGCGGGAGTCACCCTCGTCGGCACCGTGGTCGTTGCCGCTGCGGGCCTGCGACCAGGCGAGCCAGAACAGCAGCGCGCCGAAGAGGTAGAACACCCACGAGAAGTTGTCGATGATCGTGACGCCGAGGGCGATGAACACACCGCGGGCCGCGAGGGCGATGGCGACACCGACCAGCAGGACCTTCTGCTGGAACTCCTTCGGCACCGCGAAGGAGGACATGATGATGAGGAAGACGAAGAGGTTGTCGACCGACAGGGCCTTCTCGGTGAGCCACCCGGCGAAGTACTCACCGCCGGCCTGCCCGCCGCCGAAGACCAGGATGCCGATGCCGAACACGATCGCCAGCGCGATGTAGACGGCCGACCAGATCGCGGACTCGCGGATGTGTGGCACGTGCGGCGTGCGCACGTGCGAGTAGAAGTCGAAGACCAGCAGCGCCAGGATGCCGGCGATGGTGATGAGCCAGACTGAGGTGGGGACGTCCACGGATGGATCCTTCAGGTGTGTGGGCGAGTGGGTACGCCGAGGCCTGAAGGTCTCTTCCGCCGATGTCGCCCGAGTGGGCGACACGCGACCGGCGCCCCGGGACCGGATCGTTCCGGCCCGTACTGACGGGGACACCGAGAGGGAATACTCCCCTTCGTGATGCCCATGGTAGCGGGGCACGGCCACATCCGCGGCGCTCTAAGCTGGGAGCATGGCGAGTACTTGGTCACTGTCCTCCCGTCTCCGGGGCCTCTTCCAGCGGAAGACCATCGACGACACGACGTGGGACGACCTCGAGACCGCCCTCATCGGCGCCGACTTCGGTCCTGACATCTCCGAGGAGATCATCGAGGACCTCCGCGCTCGGGTCGAGCGGTACGCCACGACGGACCCCGCCGACCTGAACCGCATGCTCCGCGAGGTCCTCGAGGAACGGCTGTCGAAGCTCGACACCACGCTCAAGCTCAGCGCCCGGCCGGCCGTCGTGCTCGTGGTCGGGGTGAACGGCGTCGGCAAGACCACCACCATCGGCAAATTCGCCAAGTTCCTGAAGACGTACGACCGCACCGTGGTCGTCGGCGCGGCCGACACCTTCCGCGCCGCAGCGGTCGAGCAGGTCGCGACGTGGGCCGCACGCGCCGGGGTCGAGGTCGTCCGACCGTCGCAGCCCGGGCAGGACCCGGCGTCGGTCGCGTACCAGACCGTCGAGAAGGCCATGCGCGACGGCACCGAGATCGTCGTCATCGACACCGCGGGCCGGCTGCACACCAAGGCCGGCCTGATGGACGAGCTCGGCAAGATCAAGCGCGTCATCGAGAAGCAGACCGAGATCTCCGAGGTGCTGCTCGTCCTCGACGCCACCACCGGGCAGAACGGGCTCGCACAGGCCCAGGCCTTCATCGAGGGCGCCGGGGTCACCGGGCTCGTCATCACGAAGCTCGACGGCTCGGCCAAGGCGGGCTTCGTGCTGAGCGTGCAGGAGAAGACCGGCATCCCGATCAAGCTCATCGGGCAGGGCGAGGGCATCAACGACCTCACGGGCTTCACCCCGCACGTGTTCGTGCAGAACCTCGTGGGCTGAGCGCGGGTACCGTCTCGGCAGTACACGGATCGTCCAGGTACGTCGGAAGGGGTCCCCACATGCCCGCACTGCTCATCATCGCCATCATCATCGGCATCGTCCTGCTCGTGACCGGGATCGTCAGCGCCGCGCTGAAGTTCCTGCTGTTCATCGGCCTCGTGCTCATCGTCCTGGCCGTCATCGGCTGGATCGTGCGCCGCGTCCGCGGCGGCGCCTCGCGCGTCTGACGACTCGGCCACATGACGAACGGGAGGCTCCCCACCAGCTGGTGGGGAGCCTCCCGTTCGTCATGGGCCCGGCCGACGTGCGGCGACGCCGCGGCTCGGCGGCGGGCCGCTTGCGCATGCTCTGACGGTCAGAGTATCTTCGTCACATGAGCACCACGGAGATGCGGGAACCGACCCTGCTCGTGCTGACGTCACTCGCCGGAGGGCGGAAGCACGGCTACGGCCTGATCGGGGACGCCGCCGACCTGTCCGACGGACGTGTCCGACTCAAGGTGGGCACGCTCTACGCGGTGCTCGACCGGCTCCTGGACCAGGGGCTCGTCGCCCCGGCCGGCGAGGAGGTCGTCGACGGACGACTCCGGCGGTACTTCGAGCTGACGGACGCTGGTGCCGGCGCGCTCGACGCCGAGGTCCGCCGCATCGAGGCGAACGCCGCCGCGGCACGGACGCGGCTCGCCGCATGGCGACCGGGAACCGCCACACGCAGCATCCACATCCGACTGGGGGGAGTGTCGTGACGAACACGAGGCTGGGACAGGGCACGCGGCTGGAACGCGAGTACGGGCGAGCCCTCGGGTGGTACCCGGCTCGCTGGCGGCGGACGCACGGGCCCGCGATGCTGGGCACGCTGCTCGACGTGGCGGAGGGGGAAGGCCGGACCCGACCGGTCATCGGCGAGTTGGCCGACCTCCGGTGGCAGGGCATCCGAGAGCGGGTGAACTCCGTCGTGCCGACCGACGTCCGGGCGCTCGCCGCCTCGATCGGGACCGGTTCGGCAGCCGGCTTCGCGCTCGTCTACCTCGTGTGGGTGTCGTGGGCTCCGTGGGACCCCAGGCCGCTGTCGGTCCCGGACGGTGTGGACACCTTCGGGCCGTTCTGGAACGCCGGCATGCTGTTCTGCATCCCGCTCCTGCTCAGTGCCCTCGCGGCCCTGACCGGGGCGCGGTGGCTCGCGCACCTCTTCGTCGTGGTGGGGCTCGTCGCGCTGCCCGTCACCGCCGTGTTCGTCCGTGCGACGGAGGCGTGGAACGGGCCGCGTTCCACCACGCTGGGCCTCGCAGCGCTCCTCTGCCTGGTCACGCTCGTCGGCGATCCGCGGCGACGGCGGGCGCTCGGGTGGAGCGCCGGTGTCGTCGGGGGCGCGCTGTCCCTCTTCGCCGTGTTCCAGCCAGGTGCCGGGCACGGCTTCGTGGTCCGGACAGTCGACGACGGCGGGTTCTGGCAGTTCGTGGCCTCGGCGTGGATGCTCGCGGCCGCGGCGTTCCTGGTGGTCGTGGTCGTGGTGGTCCTCGTCTCGCGGGGCCACGCCGTCGTCGGCGCGGCGGTGGCGCTGGCCTGGTTGCCCTGGGGCGGCGCCGGTACGGTCGCGCTGTGGTGGTTCGCGGGTGAGGAGGCGGACGCCGTCGTGATGGCGGCGGGCACCGGGGCGCTCGTGGTGCTCGCACTCACCGCTACCCGCTGGCAGGCTCAGCGCTCCCGGCGCGAGCAGGCATGACCGGCACCGCTCCGAGGGAGCAGGAACCGTCGAGAGCCGTCCGCGGGCCCGACGATTCCTGCTCACTCGACGACCGCGGCCGCGCGGCCCTGTAGAATTCTCGGACTATGGCGCAATTCGGATCGCTTTCTGATCGGCTCACCGAGACCTTCCGCAACCTGCGGACCAAGGGACGGCTCACCCCGTCGGACGTGGACGGCACGGTCCGCGAGATCCGCCGGGCCCTGCTCGACGCGGACGTCGCCCTCGAGGTCGTCAAGGCCTTCACGGCGGCGGTGCGCGAGCGTGCCCTCTCCGACGAGGTCAACCGGGCGCTGAACCCCGCGCAGCAGGTCGTCCAGATCGTCAACGAGGAGCTCGTCGGCATCCTCGGCGGGCAGCAGCGCCGGCTCGAGTTCGCCAAGCGTCCGCCGACGGTCATCATGCTCGCGGGCCTGCAGGGTGCCGGCAAGACGACCCTCGCGGGCAAGCTCGGCAAGTGGCTCAAGAAGGACGGCCACACTCCGATGCTCGTCGCGGCGGACCTCCAGCGCCCGAACGCCGTGCAGCAGCTCCAGGTCGTCGGCGAGCAGGCCGGCGTGCACGTCTTCGCCCCGGAGCCCGGCAACGGCGTCGGGGACCCGGTCAAGGTCGCCAAGAACGCGATCAAGGCCGCGGTCGACCAGCAGTACGACACCGTCATCGTGGACACCGCCGGTCGTCTCGGTGTGGACGCCGAGCTGATGAAGCAGGCCGCCAACATCCGCAAGGCCGTCGACCCGGACGAGGTCCTCTTCGTCATCGACGCGATGATCGGTCAGGACGCCGTCACGACGGCCCGTGCCTTCCAGGAGGGCGTCGACTTCACCGGCGTCGTCCTGTCCAAGCTCGACGGTGACGCCCGCGGTGGTGCGGCCCTGTCGGTCGCCAGCGTGACCGGCCGTCCGATCATGTTCGCGTCCACGGGCGAGGGGCTCGACGACTTCGAGCCGTTCCACCCGGACCGCATGGCGAGCCGCATCCTCGACCTCGGCGACATCCTCTCCCTCATCGAGCAGGCCCAGGGCGCCTTCGACGAGGAACAGGCGATGAAGGTCGCCGAGAAGATCGCGTCCGACACCTTCACCCTGAACGACTTCCTCGAGCAGATGCAGCAGCTCCGCAAGGCGGGGTCCATCAAGGGCATGCTCGGGATGCTCCCCGGTGCGAAGGGCATGCGTGAAGCCCTCGACAACTTCGACGAGCGCGAGATCATCCGCACCGAGGCCATCATCCAGTCGATGACGCCGCAGGAGCGCGAGCTGCCCAAGCTCCTCAACGGCTCCCGTCGGCTCCGCATCGCGCGGGGTGCCGGCTCGACCGTGACCGAGGTCAACCAGCTCGTCAACCGCTTCGAGCAGGCGGCGAAGATGATGAAGACCGTCGCCCGCGGCGGCGTGCCGCAGATGCCGGGCATGGGTCCGATCCCGGGCATGCACGGCGGCAAGAAGGCACAGCAGCAGGGCAGCAAGAAGAAGAAGGTCGGCAACCCGGCCAAGCGCGCGGCCCTCGCCGCCGGCACCGCTGCGCCGCAGCCGCAGGCGCCGAAGGGCTCCGGCCTCGGGCTCGGCGGCGGCAAGAACGGCAAGGCACCGACCGAGGAAGAGCTCGCGAGCCTCCAGAAGTTCCTGGGTCGCTGACGCGCGCGCTCCGCTCAGAGCGACGCGCCAGCGGCGCGCGGCGCCAGCGCCGAGCGAGCCTGCGAGGTCGGTCCGACAGACAGACGGGAGGCCCGTGGCGGATCCGCCACGGGCCTCCCGTCTGTCTGTGGTGCGTTCTGACCCACCGGGCCGGACTCAGCGAGTCGAATCGCGCGTCGAGGGTCGGAAATCGTGACCCCCTACGCGCGAAACGACCCCCTACGCGCGAAACGACCGCCTACGCGCGGGGCCGCCCGCGTCAGAGCGAGTCGCTCAGCTCCGCGACCAGGTGTCGGACGACCGCGCGCAGGTCGCCCCCGTGCTCCTGCGCCACCTTCAGCTGGCGCTGGTAGGACGCGCCCCGCTCGATCATCGTGTCGAGGTGGTGCAGTTCCTGCTGGCAGCCGAGGCGCTCCGCGACCGGGTCGAGCCGCGTGACGAGGTCGTGGACCTCGTCGGTGACCAGGCGTTCGTCGCCGGCGACGTTCGTGATGATCTCGGCGTCCATGCCGTAGCGGGCGGCACGCCACTTGTTCTCGCGCACGAACCAGGGCTGCATGGTCGGCAGGGTCTCGCCGGCGTCGAGCCGGTCCGAGGACGCGGTCACCAGGCACTGCACGAGCGCGGTGACGGCGCCCACCTCCTGCAGGGTCGAGATGCCGTCGGAGACCCGGTTCTCCAGCGTGCCCCACCCCGGCGAGGGGCGGATGTCCCAGCGGAGGTCCTTGACGCCCTCGATCACCCCGGTGTGGGTGAGGTCACCGACGACCTCCTCGAAGTTCGCCCACGCGCCGAGCTGCGGCGGGAGCCCGCCCGTGGGGAGCTGCTGGAACATCAGGGCACGGTTCGACGCGTACCCGGTGTCGGTGCCGGCCCAGAACGGGCTCGACGCGGTGAAGGCCTGCAGGTGCGGCACGTAGGCGAGCATGGCGTTCATGATCGGGACGGCCTTGTCGCGGTCATCGATCCCGACGTGCACGTGCACGCCCCAGATGAGCATCTGGCGGCCCCACCAGCGCGTGCGGTCGATGAGCTCCGTGTAGTGCTCGCTGTCCGGCGTGATCTCCTGCTGGTCCCACACGGCGAACGGGTGCGTGCCGGAGCACATGACCTGGGCGCCGAGCGGTTCGGCGGCGTCGATGACCTCACCGATCGTGGCCGACAGCTCCGACGTGGCCCCGTGGACGGTCTCGTGCACACCGGTGACGACCTCGACCGTGTTGGTCAGCAGCTCCTCGGTGACCTTGTCGTGGTCGCCGAGGCGCTCGTGCACGGCGGCGATGACGGCGGGGGCGCGGGGAGTCAGGTCGCCGGTGTCGCGATCGACCAGCGGGAGTTCCCACTCGACGCCGATGGTCGAAGGGCGGGACTCGGTGAAGCGGATGTCCATGCTGTACATCCTGCCGGGGAGGTTGTCGGACACGCACAAGGAACCGTTGTCCTGATCGTGCTGATCAGTTTCCCAGGTGCTTCACACCAGGACTACCGTAGAAGCGCCGAACAGGGAAGAGGTACGCATGCAGCTGGTCGTCCGCGGTTCGTCCGCACCGCTCGTCGGAGAACTCGACATCCCGGTCTCGAAGTACCACGCGCACCGCGCCCTGGTGCTCGCCTCCCTGGCGAAGGGGACGAGCATCGTCTCCGGGATCAGCGCCACCCGCCAGGTCGAGTGGACCGTCGGCACGCTCCGTGCCCTCGGCGTCGACGTCAAGCGCCGCGGCAACGAGTACCACGTCACCGGGCTCGGCGGCCGGTACGAGGCCACCGACGTCGTCGACCACGGCTCCCGCGGGGCCGACGGCCTGCTGAACATGGGGTCCTCCGGCACCACCCTCTACTTCATGACCGGCCTGGCGTCCCTGGCCGACAAGCCGATGACGCTCTCCGGGATGAAGTACTTCCAGCGTCGTCCGATCAAGGCCCTGCTCACCTCGCTGACCCAGATGGGCATCCAGCTCGAGGCCACGCACGACTGCCCGCCCGTCACCGTGCAGCCGGGGCGCCCCCGCGGCGGCGACGTCTCGATCGCCGGCACCCTGTCGCAGTGGGTGTCCGGGCTGCTGCTCGTGGCGCCCTTCGCCGAGCAGGAGACCCGCATCCACATCACCGGCGGGCGGCTCAACGAGCAGCCCTACGTCGAGCTGACGGTCCGGATGATGCGACAGTTCGGTCTGCGCGTCGAGGTCTCCGACGACTGGCTCGAGTACCGGATCCCGGCGAACCAGCAGGCCACCCCGCACGACTACGTCATCCCGCCGGACATCGGCTCCGCCGCGTTCGGCATCGCCGCCGCCGGCATCCGCGAGTCGAACGTGCTCCTGCGCGGCATGACCGCGTTCACCACGGCGGAGACCGACCACCCGGAGAGCGAGTTCCTCGACCTCGCCACCGCGATGGGCGTCCCGATGCGCATCGACGAGGAGACCGGCTTCGTGCGCATCGAGCACGACGGCTCCCCGCTGCGCCCCCTCGACATCGACTGCCAGCCGATCCCGGACCTGCTGCCGGTGCTGTCGACGATGGCGACCTTCGCCGAGGGCACGACCCGGCTCTGGAACGTGGCGCACATCCGCCTGAAGGAGTCCGACCGCGTCGCCGCGATGCTCCAGCTGAACCGCATGGGTGGCCGCGCCGAGCAGGGCGCCGACGAGCTCCGCGTCACCGGTGTCGGCGCCGGGACGCTGCAGGGCGCGTCGATGTCCTCGTTCAACGACCACCGCGTGCTGATGTCCCTGGCCGTCGCCGCGACCCGGGCCGAGGGCGTCTCCGCACTCACCTACCCCCGGGCCTACCGGATCTCCTACCCGACCTTCCTCGAGGCGATGAACTCCGTCGGCCTGGACATGCAGGTCGGCGACGCCGAGGCCGCGATGGCCGCGGCCGACGTCCGCGCCGACCGGGCCGAGGTCATCGACCAGCGCACGGACCTCGGCGAGGACACCGCCTCCGTCGCCCGTGCCGAGGACCTGCCGGCGCTCGCCGGGGTCGACGCCGAACCCCTCGTCCTCAGCGAGAAGGTGCGCTCGCTCGCCGAGACGGACCCCGACGGCCTCGCGGTCATCGAGGTCGGCGGTCCGGAGCCGGTGAACACGACCTGGCGGGAACTGCAGGACGAGGCCGACCAGGTGTCCGCCCTGCTCCTCGAGCTCGGGGTGCGCCGCGGCGAGTCCGTCGCCATGCAGCTGCCGAACTGGCGCGAGTTCGTCTCGATCACCCTCGGGGCGATCCAGATCGGCGCCGTCGCGACGCCGATCATGCCGGTGTTCGGTCCGCGCGAGACCACCATGACGCTCGCCCGGTCCCGCGCCCGCGTGGTCTTCCTGCCGAACGTCTTCCGCAAGCGCCGCCCGGCCCTGGAGCTCCTCGACGTCATCGACGAGGCCGCCGCCCAGAAGCGCCGGCTCGCCGTCGAGCACGTCATCGTGCTGCGTTCCGAGGCCCGCGGCCCGGGGGAGACCCCGACGAACCAGCCGCCGCTGCCGGCCGACGCGTCCGCGCGGGTCGCCGCGAGCGAGTGGAACTGGCGCTACTGGGACACCGCGCTCGGGTCGGTGCAGGTCGACGTCGAGCAGATCCGCTCGCATGCCCCGACCCCGGACGACGTCTGCCAGCTGCTCTTCACCTCCGGCACCACCGGCGAGCCGAAGGGCGTCCAGCACCCGCACCGCACCCTCGGCCTGGCCACCGCGATGCACGTGGCCCAGTCCGGGCTGACGAGCGAGGACCGGATCTACATCCCGTCGCCGCTCGCGCACCAGACCGGGTTCCTCTACGGCATGCTGCTGGCCTTCCGGCTCGGTGCACCGCAGGTGATCCAGCCCGTGTGGGACGGCCGCGCCGCCCTCGAGCAGGCCTTCGGCGCAGCCGGAGCGACGTTCGTGCAGTGCGCGACGCCGTTCCTCACCGACCTCGTCGACCTGGTGGAGGCCGGTGCCCCCGCGCCCGAGAGCCTGCGCATCTTCGTGCCGACCGGAGCCGCGGTGCCCCGTGCCCTCGCGCAGCGCGCCGCCACGGTGCTCGGCACGGCGATCCTCGGCGCGTTCGGCACCAGCGAGACGTGCCTCGGCGCGCTCTCCAGCCCCAGCGACGACCCCGCCGCCGCGTACGGTCACGACGGCCGGGCGCTCCCCGGCATCAGCATCCGCATCGTCGACGACGAGGGCACCGAGCTGCCGGCGGACACCGAGGGCAACTTCGAGCTGTCCTCGCCGACGATGTTCGACGGCTACCTCGACCGCCCTGACCTGACCGACGACGTCTTCACCCCGGACGGCTGGTACCGCACCGGCGACCTGGCGAAGGTGGACGCCAACGGCTTCCTCTCGATCACCGGTCGTGTCAAGGACGTCATCAACCGCGGCGGTGAGAAGATCCCCGTCGTGGAGATCGAGAACCTGCTCTACCAGCACCCGCTCGTGACGGACGTCGCGATCGTGGCCATGCCCGACGAGCGCCTCGGTGAGCGGGCCTGCGCGTACGTGGTGTCGGCGCGCGCGGACGAGCCGCTCGACTTCGACGGCATGCAGCAGTACCTGGAGAACGCCGGCGTCAGCAAGTACTACTGGCCCGAGCGGCTCGAGTACATCGACGAACTGCCGCGCAACGCGGTCGGCAAGGTCCAGAAGAACGTCCTGCGCGAGCAGGTCGCCGCGCTCGTGAGCACGAAGGAGAACTGAGACGATGACGATGGTCATGGAACCCGCGACCGAGCAGGACCTCCAGGAGCTCAAGGCCGAGGTCACCGAGTGGGTCCGCACCCGCGGCGAGGACTGGGCGAACGAGATCGAGCGCACCGGCCAGGTCGCCCCCGAGCTGTTCCAGGAGCTCAAGGACCGCGGCTGGCTGAGCCTCGCGGCACCCGTCGAGCTCGGTGGCCGGGACATCCCCTTCTCCCGCTACCTCGAGGTGATGGAGATCGTCTCGCGCTCCCACGCGTCGATCCGGATGCTCGTGCACGTCATCAACGGCACCTGGCGGGCCATGGCCCCGTACGCCTCCCCGGAGCAGATCGAACAGGTCGTCAAGCCCTCGGTCGCCGGTGAGAAGCTCGTCGCCTTCACCCTGACCGAGGCCACGGCCGGCACCGGCGCGGACATCCGCACGACGGTGCGCCGCGAGGGCGACACGTACGTGATGAACGGCGAGAAGCACCTCATCACGTTCGGCGTGAAGTGCGACTACTGGCTCATCGCCGCCCGCCTCGAGGGCACCACGGGCCAGGACGGCACCGTCGCGTTCCTCATGCCGAACACCGGGCTGCCCGGTGCCGAGGTGATCGACGACTCCGACACCATGGGCATCCGCGGCACCGACCACGCGATCCTCCGCTTCACCGACACCCCGATCCCGGCCAGCGCGCGTCTCGGCGAGGAGGGCCAGGGCCTCGAGGTCGCCCTCGGCGGCTTCCTGCTCCCGAGTCGCATCTCGGTCGCGATGAGCGCCGTCGGCCTGGCCGAGCGGGCCAACGAGCTCGCGGTCGAGTACGCGAACGAGCGCGAGACCTTCGGCAAGAAGCTCTCCACGCGCCAGGCCATCCAGTTCTACCTCGCCGAGAACTACGCCGACATCGCCGCCGCCCGGGCCCTCGTGCTCGAGGCCGCGCGCGCCTACGAGGAGGGCCGTCCCGACGCCGGCACGCTCTCCAGCGCCTCGAAGATGATCGCGGTCGACATGCTCGCTCGCGTGACCGACAAGGCCCTGCAGGTGCACGGCGGGCAGGGCTACTGGAAGCGCAACGCGATCGAGCGGGTCTACCGCGACGCCCGCGCGCAGCGCTTCGAGGAGGGCACCAACGAGATCCAGAAGCTCATCGTCGGCCGTGCCGTCGTGACCGGCCAGGCCGGGTTCTGAGACACCACCGACAACCGGCCGGGAGGCCCGTGGCGGGGCCCGCCACGAGCCTCCTGTCCGCCCCTGCACACGCAACAAGAGGACTGACGTGACCGACCCCACCACCGCACCCATCGCCCTGATCACCGGCGCGTCGCGCGGCATCGGCCGCCTGCTCGCGCAGAAGCTCGGCGCGCGCGGCGTGACCGTGGTCATCAACTACAAGAAGAACGCCGACCTGGCCGAGGAGTCGCTCGCCGACGTCCGGGCCGCGGGTGGCGACGGCATCACGGTGCAGGCCGACATCGAGGACCCGGCGTCGCTCGACGCCATGTTCGACCTGGTGCGGGACACCTACGGCCGCCTCGACATGTTCGTCGCGAACGCCGCGGCCAGCGCCTTCAAGCCCGTCGCGGACCTGAAGCTGCACCACCTGGACCGCAGCTACGCCACGAACGCCCGGTCGTTCGTGCTCGGCGCCCAGCGTGCCGCGGAGCTGATGGACCGCGGCGGCCGCATCGTCGTCGTCACCTCGTACGGGTCGCTGCGCGCGTTCCCGACGTACGCCGCCCTCGGTGCCGCCAAGGCGATGACCGAGTCGTACATGCAGTACATGGCGGTGGAGTTCGGTCCGCGACAGATCACCGTGAACGCGGTCAACGGCGGGCTCATCGACACCGACTCGCTCGACTACTTCTACAACGCGGTGCCGGGCATGGCGCCGATGGAGTCCGTGCTGTCGAAGGTGCCGCTGCAGCGCCCGGGCACCGCGGACGACATGGCCGACGCGGTCGACTTCCTGCTCTCCGACAAGGCGTCGTACATCACGGGGCAGATCCTGTCCGTCGACGGGGGCATCACCGTCGTCGCGCCGCCGTTCTGGTCGGACACGACCTCGCCGCTGCGGGACGCCGTCCTGCCCGGTGACGACGCTGACGGTCCCAAGGGCCCGTCCGTCATGGGCGACGTCGGGGAGTAGTCGTGACCCTCGCCGCTCCCGACACCGCCGTCGCCACGGTCGCGTCCGCCTGGACGCTCGGCCCCCTGCACCTGGGGAACCGGGTGGTCATGGGGTCGATGCACACCGGGCTCGAGGTCCACGACGACGGCGGTGTCGGCATGGCGGCGTTCTACCGTGAACGTGCCGCCGGGGGAGCGGCCTGCATCATCACCGGCGGCATCGCGGTCAGCGACGAAGCCCGCGGCGGCCCCGACTTCGCCGTGTTCGGCGTGGACGGTGCCGACGAGCGCTTCCGGGTCGCGGTCGACGCCGTGCACCAGGAGGGCGGCACGATCCTCGCGCAGCTCTTCCATGCGGGGCGGTACGCGCTCGTGGGCGGCATGGTCGACCGACACGGTGCCCCCCAGCGCGCGGTCGCGCCGTCCGGTCTGCCCTGGGCGGCTGCACGCGGCGTGGTGCCGACCGAGCTCACCGCAGAGGAGATCGAGCGGACGATCGAGGACTTCGCCGTCGCGGCGCGGTCCGCCCGTGACATCGGCTTCGACGGCGTCGAGATCATGGCGTCCGAGGGCTACCTGATCAACCAGTTCCACTCGCCGCTGACGAACCTGCGTGACGACGCCTGGGGCGGCTCGCCCGAGCGGCGTCGGCGGTTCCCGGTCGCCGTCGTCCGGGCCGTGCGTGCCGCCGTGCCCGACCTCGCCGTCACGATCCGGTTGTCCGGCGCGGACCTCATGCCCGGGTCCTCGACCCCGGAGGACGTGGACGCCCTGGTGCACGACCTGCTGCCGCTCGGCCTCGACGGCATCTCGGTCGGCATCGGCTGGCACGAGTCCCGCACCCCCACCGTCCAGGCCGCCGTGCCGCACGGAGCGTGGCTGTCCTACGCGCGGCGCATCGCCCGGGTGGTCCGCGACTCGTCGTACCCGGACGTCCGGGTCATCGCCTCGAACCGGATGACGGACCTGCGCGACGGCGAGGCCGTGCTCGCCGACGGACTCATCGACGCCGTGGCCCTGGCGCGCCCGTTCCTCGCCGACCCCGCCATCGTGTCCCGCTCGCTCGCGGGCCGCTTCACCCTGGTCAACACCTGCATCGGCTGCAACCAGGCCTGCCTCGACCGCTCCATCGTCGGTCAGCCCGTCTCCTGCCTGGTCAACCCCCGCGCCGCACGCGAGGTCGCGTTCCCGCTCCGTCCGACGACCGAGCCGAAGCGCGTCGACGTCGTCGGTGGGGGACCGGCGGGACTCGCTGCCGCCGTGGACGCCGCCCGTCGTGGCCACCGGGTGACCCTGTGGGAGGCCGCCGGCCAGCTCGGCGGCCAGTTCGGGCTCGCCGCCGTCATCCCGGGCAAGGAGGACTACGCCGGACCGGTCCGGGCCGCCCGCGCCGAGCTCGACGAGCGCGGTGCGACCGTGCACCTCGGCCGCCGGGCCGCCGCCGCGGACCTCCTCGACAGCGACGCCGTCGTGCTCGCCCCCGGGGTCCTGCCCCGCGTGGTCGACGTCCCGGGCGCCGACCTGCCGCACGTCGTGTCCTACGAGCGGGCGCTCACCGAGGGTGTCCCCGCCGGCACGGTCGCCGTCATCGGCGGTGGCGGCATCGGCGTCGACACCGCCGCCTTCCTCACCGAGTCGCCGGACGAGGCCGTCCGTGCGGGGGAGTTCGCCGCCCGCTGGGACCTCTCCGTGGCGCGGGACGTCGTCGGGGACCTGCCGCAGCGAGAGCCCGCCGCCGCGCGCACCACCCGTCCCGGTGACCAGGTCACGGTGCTCCGGCGCACGGGCAAGTTCGGCCAGGGCGTCGGCCTGACGTCCCGGTGGGTCGCACTCGGTCGTCTCCGCGACGCCGGCGTGCGCATGGTCGGCGGTGTCCAGGAGTACCTGCGCATCGAGCCGGGAACGCTGTGGATCCGTGACGAGGACGGCGAGGAACGGGCGATCCCGGCGGACCACGTCGTGATCTGTGCCGGCCAGGAGAGCGCGACCGGCGCGGACGGTGACGACCCCACCGGACTGGTGTCGGGCCTCCAGGACGCCGGCGTGCCGTTCGCCGTCGTCGGCGGCGCACGTGACGCCCGGAGCGTCGACGCCGTCCGTGCGACGACCGAGGCGCTGGAGGCCGTGCGGTCCCTTGCGCCGTGACGGCGCGCCCTGGCTCGCTTCTCGCTCGGAAACCTGCAAGAATGAACGGTCGAAACGTGTCCGCTCGACCCTCTATCCAGCGGATCACGTATCTCTCGAGCTTCCACCGTGTGTGCCCCCACGCCCGCGGTTCCGGTTCAACCACAACAACACGCAACAGGAGCATTTGTGGCTGTCAAGATCCGTCTCAAGCGTCTCGGTAAGATCCGGGCGCCGTACTACCGTGTCGTCGTCGCCGACTCGCGCACCAAGCGCGACGGTCGCGTCATCGAGGAGATCGGTCAGTACCACCCGACCGAGGAGCCCTCGGTCATCAAGATCGAGTCGGAGCGCGCGCTCTACTGGCTCGGCGTCGGCGCGCAGCCGACCGAGCAGGTCGCCGCACTCCTCAAGCTCACCGGTGACTGGGCCAAGTTCAAGGGCGAGGCCGACACCACCTCCAAGGTGAAGGTCGCCGAGCCGAAGCAGCCCTTCACGGTCGACTCGACCAAGAAGGCCGTCCTCAAGCCGAAGGCGGAGAAGAAGGCCCCGGCCGCTCCCGTCGAGTCGGCCGACGACGCCGAGACGACCGAGGCGTAACGACCTTGCTCGAATCTGCGCTGACGCACCTCGTCAAGGGGATCGTCGATCACCCTGACGACGTGCGCGTCGCCAGTTCCACCTCCGCGCGGGGCGAGGTCCTCGAGGTGCACGTGCACCCCGAGGACCTCGGCCGCGTGATCGGACGCGCCGGTCGGACCGCCAAGGCGCTCCGCACCCTCGTCACGGCTCTGGCCGATGGCAAGCGGGTGCGGGTCGACGTGGTCGACTCCGATTCCTGACGAGGCGACCCAGGTCCGGGTGGGTCGCATCACCAAGGCGCACGGGCTCAAGGGCGGTCTCAAGCTCGAGCTCTACACCGACGACCCGGATCGTCGGTTCACCCACGGAGCGGTCTTCACGCTCCAGGTCCCCGAGGACTCTCCCTGGTCGGGCAAGACGCTCGCCATCGACGAACTCCGCTGGTACAACGGCCACCCGGTCGCCTTCTTCGAGGGCATCACGGACCGGTCCGGCGCCGAGACCCTCGCACGGGCCATCCTCTGGGTCGACCAGGACCCCGACGAGGAGACGGGCGAGGACGACGCCTGGTACGACCACCAGCTGGTCGGCCTCCGGGTCCTCCGCGACGGCGTCCAGGTCGGCACGGTCGCCCGCGTCGACCACATGCCGGCGCAGGACCTGCTCGCCGTCGACACCGCTGACCGCGGCGAGGTCCTCGTGCCCTTCGTCTCCGCGATCGTCCCGGCGGTCGACATCGCCGCCGGCACCGTCACCGTGACCCCGCCGACCGGGCTCTTCGAGGACCCGGTCGCCGAGATGGCGACGCCCGAGCCGCCGTCCGCCGTCGCGTCGAGTCCCGCTCCCGACGACGAGTCGTAGCGCCGTGCGCATCGACATCGTCACGATCTTCCCGGAGTTCTTCGGCGTCCTCGACGTCTCGCTGCTCGGGAAGGCACGGCAGGGCGGGCTCCTCGACCTGCACGTGCACGACCTCCGCAGCTGGACCACCGACCGGCACCGCACCGTCGACGACACCCCGTACGGCGGCGGGGCCGGCATGGTGATGAAGCCCGAGCCGTGGGCCCAGGCGCTGTCGTCGATCCTGCGGTCGGACGGGTCATCGACGCTGGTCGTCCCGACCCCGGCCGGCACGCCGTTCCGGCAGTCGATCGCCCGGTCCCTGGCGGACCACGAGCACCTCGTCTTCGCCTGCGGGCGGTACGAGGGCATCGACGCCCGCGTGTTCGAATGGGCAGCGTCGCGCTGCTCGGTCGTCGAGCTGTCCCTCGGTGACTACGTGCTGAACGGCGGCGAGGTCGCGGCGATGGCCATGATCGAGGCCGTCGGACGCCTGGTCCCCGGCGTGGTCGGCAACCCCGAGTCACTCGTCGAGGAGTCCCACGAGGACGGCCTGCTCGAGTACCCCTCGTACACGAAGCCCGCTGCCTGGCGTGAGCACGACGTGCCCGAGGTCCTGCTCTCCGGGCACCACGGGCGCATCGCCGCGTGGCGGCACGAGCAGCAGGTGGAGCGGACGCGGCGCGTCCGCCCGGACCTGCTGCCCGACGCGTAGGGCGCGCTCCCTCCGTCTTCTCCCGCTTTCCCCGCGGCGCGGGTCGAATCGCGCGTGGGTGGTCGAATCGCGCGTAGGGGGTCGGATCTTCCGACCCCCTACGCGCGTTGTCGCGTGCCATCGCACGTGGTGTGGGTGGGACCGTGCGCCGGACTGGAGGTTCGGTGCCGGGCCGCCCCGAGCCTCCCGTCCGTCAGGTGCGCGCGTCCGCGCGCAGGGTGAGGACCTCGGGGCCGGTCTCGGTGACCGCGACCGTGTGCTCGACGTGGGCGGCGCGGGAACCGTCGACGCTCCTGAGCGTCCAGCCGTCGGCGTCCTGCACGAGCTCGTCCGTGCCCTGCATCAGCCACGGCTCGATCGCGACGACCAGGCCAGGGCGGAGCTTCAGGCCGCGCCCGGGCCGGCCGTCGTTCGGGACGTGCGGCTCCCCGTGCATCGTACGACCGACACCGTGACCGCCGAACTGCAGGTTGACGTCGTAGCCCGCCCGGCGCTCGACGGCCCCGATCGCGGACGAGACGTCGCCGAGCTTGTTGCCCGGGCGCGCCTGCGCGATTCCCGCGGCGAGGGCACGTTCGACCGTGTCGATGAGGCGCTGGTCCTCCTCGCGGGGCGTGCCGACCTGCACCGTCACGGCGGAGTCGGCCACCCAGCCGTCGACGCTCGCGGCGAAGTCGAGGCTCACGAGGTCACCGTCCGCCAGCACGCGGTCGTGGGGGAGCCCGTGGAGTGCGGCGTCGTTGACGCTCGTGCACAGGTTCCGGCCGAACGGCGAGTTGCCGAACGACGGGTGGTAGTCGACGTAGCAGCTGACGGCACCACGGTCGGCGATCATCTGCGCGGCCACCCGGTCGAGGTCGAGCAGGTTCACACCGACGTCGACCGTGCGGAGCAGCTCGTCGAGGACATCGGCGACGAAGCGACCGGCCACGCGGAGTCCGTCGAGTTCGGTCGGGGTGCGGAGTTCGATCATGGGACCATCCTCCCCGGTCCGCCCGTTGTGCGGCCGACCGGAGCTGTGGCAGTATGGACAGCTGTGCCCTGGCTGGACTCTGCCACGGGGGAGTCGCCGACACCGGGCACACCACTTCGTTCCCACCACCGATCCGCGGCGACCCGTGCGCGTCCGCAGAGAGTGAACTGACTCATGAGCCAACTCCTCGACAACGTCGACGCAGCATCGCTGCGCACCGACGTCCCGGACTTCCGTGCGGGTGACACCGTCAAGGTCCACGTCAACATCATCGAAGGCACGCGCTCGCGTGTCCAGGTGTTCCAGGGCGTCGTCATCGGCCGCCAGGGCCACGGCATCGGCGAGACCTTCAAGGTCCGCAAGGTCAGCTTCCAGGTCGGCGTCGAGCGCTGGTTCCCGGTGCACTCGCCGATCATCGACCACATCGAGATCGTGACCCGCGGTGACGTCCGTCGCGCCAAGCTGTACTACCTGCGCGAACTGCGCGGCAAGGCGGCTCGTCGCAAGATCAAGGAGAAGCGCGACAACTGATCGCCTTCACAGTGAGCGTCGCGAGCCGACGCCACTGACGGCCCCTCGTCCATGTACGGTTGTGCATCGGACGGGGGGCTCTCCCGTTCCCCGGTGCTGTTCCCAGAGCGGTTCCGGACGCTGGTTCCTGACGACGAGGGTGGCATGACCGACACGACCGAGAACGACGGGCGTCGGCCTCGTGCCAGCAAGCAGCGGAACGGTGTGCTCACCTTCCTCCGTGACCTGCTCATCATCTTCGTCGCGGCACTCCTGGTCTCGTTCCTGGTCAAGACCTTCCTGATCCGCTCGTTCTACATCCCGTCCGCGTCGATGCAGAACACGCTGCAGATCGACGACCGGGTCATCGTGAACGAGCTCGTCCCCAAGACCGTGTCGCTCAAGCACGGCGACATCGTCGTGTTCAAGGACCCGGGCGGGTGGCTGACCGGCGCCGAGGTGCCGAGCGTCACGCCCACCTCGCAGCCCGCACGCTCGATCGACTGGTTGCTGACCCAGGTCGGCCTCGGCACCGGCGACAGCGACGACCACCTCATCAAGCGTGTCATCGGCCTGCCGGGCGACAAGGTCGCCTGCTGCAACGACCTCGGGCAGATGACGGTCAACGGGGTGCCGCTCAAGGAGCCGTACCTCAAGCTCCCCGCGGGGGAGACCCGCGCCTCCGGCACCGACTTCTCGGTGACCGTGCCCAAGGGCACCATCTGGGTGATGGGCGACAACCGCTACGACTCCAAGGACTCCCGCTACAACGGCGACACCCCGTCCAAGGGCTTCGTGCCGCTCTCCGACGTGACCGGCCGGGCCTTCGTGATCTCCTGGCCGACCAGCCGGTGGACGTGGCTCGACGACTACCCGAACGTCTTCGCCGGCGTGGAGGAGAAGCGCCAGTGAGCCCGGTCCGTCCGTCCCTGCGCGTGGAGAAGTCGCTCTTCGCCGCCGGGAGCGTGACGGTCATCGGCGTCGACGAGGTCGGCCGCGGCGCCATCGCCGGTCCGGTCGCGGTCGGCGCGGCAGCGATCACGATCGACGTCCGTCGCGTGCCGCAGGGGCTGGCGGACTCGAAGCTGCTCTCCGCTGCCCGACGGACCGAACTCGTGCCGGTGGTGACGAAGTGGGCCCGAACCGCCGTCGGCATGGCGTCGGCCGACTACGTCGACGAGCAGGGCATCGTGCCAGCGCTCGGACTGGCCGGGGCGCGGGCGCTCTCGGCGCTGCAGGACTCCGGTGTGTCCTTCGATGGCGCCGTGGTCGTGCTGGACGGCTCCTCCGACTGGTTGTCCCGCGCGCTGCCGCCGACGCTGGTCGAGTCCTCGCCGCTCGAGGTCACGGTGCGGGTCAAGGCCGACCGGGACTGCGCCTCGGTGGCCGCGGCGTCGGTGGTGGCGAAGGTCGAGCGCGACATGCTCATGGTCGCCGCCCACGACGACGCTCCGCACTACGCATGGGCGTCGAACAAGGGCTACGGGTCGACGGCGCACTACGACGCCATCCGCGCGGTCGGGCCGCACGCGTTGCACCGCACGAGCTGGTTGCACGCGGTGTCGAGCGTGGCGCTGGACGGCTTCGACGAGCTGGCCGCACCGGTCGCGTGATCCGTCGACGGGCATGGTTCGCTGTGCGCGTCGTCGCGGTGGCGTCTGCGCCGTAGACTGTGGGCGCAATGGATGATGACGAATTCGACGACTACGACCGCGAGGTCGAGCTCGCTCTCTACCGTGAGTACCGCGACGTCGTGTCGCAGTTCCGCTACGTGGTCGAGACCGAGCGCCGGTTCTACCTCGCCAACGAGGTGGAGCTCGCGCGCCGGGACACCGAGCACGACTTCTACTTCGAACTGACCATGACCGACGTGTGGGTCTGGGACGTCTACCGTTCCGATCGATTCGTGAAGTCGGTCCGCGTGCTGACGTTCAAGGACGTCAATGTCGAGGAACTCACCACGCGTGAACTCGAACTGCCGAAGGAACTCGCGCTCGACGAGTAGACGCATTCCAACGTGGTCATCGTGAACCGCCGGGTGAATTGTGCGCATTTCCGGTCCGCCGGATACTGTGGAGGGGATTTCCACCCCCACGCAAGGAGCACGCAATGGCACAGAAGGTCACCGTCCAGCTCGTCGACGACCTCGATGACTCGCCCATCACCGCAGGCGATGGCCGCACCGTCGAATTCGCATTCGACGGCTCCACGTACGAGATCGACCTGTCCAACGACAATGTCGACAAGTTCCGCGACGCGATCTCCGACTACATCGCCGCGGCGCGGAAGGTGAGCGGCCGTCGCACCACTGGTGGGACCGCCGCTCCGAAGTCGGCGCCGAAGCGCGGCAACTCCGAGGAACTCGCAAAGGTCCGGGAATGGGCCAAGGAGAACGGGTACGAGGTCTCCAGCCGTGGTCGCATCTCCACGCAGGTGCAGGAAGCGTACGCCGCAGCGCACTGATCCTCACGTTCTTGGAGAACCCGGTCGACCGAATGGTCGGCCGGGTTTCTTCGTTCCACCACAGGTGCGAAATCGTTGTCGTTCTCCACAGATGACCACGGATTGCAGATCCGCGGTCGACGTTTCCCGAGCATCAACGGATGCGAACAGTCACTTTGGGAGCCCGCGGCGAAGCGATCGCCGCTGATTGGCTCGAACGGCACGGGTACGTGATCGTCGACCGGAACTGGCGATGTGCTCGGGGGGAGCTGGACATCGTCGCGCGTTGCGCCGACGACCTGGTCTTCGTCGAGGTCAAGACCCGGGCAGGGGCCTCGACCGGGCATCCGCTCGAAGCCGTCACGCCGCAGAAGCTCACGCGCCTCCGCCGACTCGTGCCGGCCTGGTTCGCCGCACACCCGGACCACTCGGCGCGAGCGATCCGCATCGACGCCATCGCCGTGCACGTGATGGGCGACCGATCGGTGGTCGAGCACGTGGAGGCGGTCGCATGACGGACATCGGACGTGCGTCGGCCGTCGCGCTCCTCGGGGTGAGCGGCCGGCTGGTGGAGGTCGAGGCCCACCTCACCAGCCAGTTGCCCGCCTTCAGCATCATCGGGCTGCCGGACACGTCGCTCGGCGAAGCCCGCGAGCGCGTGCGGTCAGCGGCGGCGAACGCGGGGTGCCCGCTGCCCACCCGACGGATCACGGTGAACCTGACGCCCGCTGCCATCCCCAAGCGCGGGTCGGGCTTCGACCTCGCGATCGCGATGGCGGTCCTCGCCGCTGCCGGCAGTGCGCCTCGTGCCTCTGCGCGGGTCGCCTACGTCGGCGAGCTCGGTCTCGACGGGCGGGTCCGTCCGGTGCCGGGGGTGATCCCGATGACGGTCGCCGCGCGCGACGCCGGCATCGAGCGGGTGGTCGTCCCCGTCGGCAACCTGGAGGAGGCCCGGGCGGTGCCCGGCGTCTCGGTGCAGGGCGTCGACTCGCTCCGTGGTGCCGCCATCGACGCCGGCGCCCTCCTGCCACCGGTCGACGTGCAGCCGGTGCTCACGGACCTGCCGCCCGAGCGGCCCCAGCGTGCCGTCGACCTCGCCGAGGTCGTGGGGAACGAGGTCGGGGTCCACGCGATGATCGTCGCGGCAGCCGGTGGGCACCACGCGCTGCTGCTCGGGCCGCCCGGCGCCGGCAAGACGATGCTCGCCGAACGGCTTCCCGGGCTGCTGCCGGACCTCGACTCCGAGGCCGCGCTCGAGGTCGCCGCGGTCCGGTCGGTCGCCGGACTCGGTGCCCGGTCGTGGACACCGCGGCCGCCGTGGGAGGCCCCGCACCACTCCGCGTCGGCGGTCGCCCTGATCGGCGGTGGTTCCGGCACCATCCGACCGGGCGCCGTGTCCCGCGCCACCCGCGGGGTGCTCTTCCTCGACGAGGCGCCGGAGTTCCCCCGGGCCGTGCTCGACGCACTGCGGCAGCCGCTCGAGTCCGGGCGCATCACGGTGCACCGCGCCGCCGGTGCTGCCGAGTTCCCGGCGCGGTGCCAGGTCGTCCTCGCCGCGAACCCCTGCCCGTGCGGGA
This sequence comes from Curtobacterium sp. SL109, assembly GCF_026672405.1. Classification (NCBI taxonomy): domain Bacteria; kingdom Bacillati; phylum Actinomycetota; class Actinomycetes; order Micrococcales; family Microbacteriaceae; genus Curtobacterium; species Curtobacterium sp. SL109. Next base: position 2,884,765 of record NZ_JAPPRB010000002.1, on the reverse strand, counting down.
ACGCCGGAGCCCGGCCCGGGTCCGGTGCGCCGCCCTGCGACTGCACGGCGATGACCCTCCGGCGGTACATGGGACGGCTGTCCGGGCCGTTGCTCGACCGGATCGACATCCGCGTGCAGGTCCAACGGGTCACCACGGGTGCGATCCGACGAGCCGCGGGCAGCACGCCGACGACCGCCGAGGCCCGGTCGCTCGTCACCGCGGCGCGGGCCCGGATGCACGCCCGGCTCGAGGGCACTGGGTGGACCACGAACAGCGAGGTCGCGGGCAGCTGGCTGCGTGGAGCGGGGCGCGCGGAACCCGGGTCGACGAAGGACCTCGACCGGGCGCTCGACCTCGGCACGCTCACCATGCGGGGCTGGGACCGGGTGATGCGGCTGGCCTGGACGTTGGCCGACCTCGGCGGGATCGACCTCCCCGGCGGGCCGCAGGTCCGCGCGGCCATCGGGCTCCGGAGCGCGCTGTGAGCGGCGTCGGCGGTGCGACGCGACCGGTGGACCTCGGTGCGGTGCACGAGGGCGCGCTCGACACCGAGGACTCCCTCGCCCGGATCGCGTGGGGCTCGCTCGTGGAACCGGGGGACTCCACCGCGGGCGTGCTCGTCGAGGCACTCGGGGCAGCCAGGGCGCTCGGTCTCGTGCTCGAGGCAGTCCAGCGCGACGTGGCCGTGCTCGTGAGTGCGTGTCTGGACGCGGGCGTCGTCGGCCCCGGCGAGGGTGCGGCGTTCGAGACCGCGCTCGTGGCGGCAGTGGCCCGGTGGCGCCCGCGGACCCAGGCCCTCGACGTCGCGGCGGTGGTGGCGTCCGCGCAGCGGGTCGGCGGTGCGTTGCTGCTGCCCGGGGACGCGGACTGGCCCGAGCGCCTGACCGACCTCGGTGCCCACGCCCCGCTCGTGCTCTGGGGACGCGGACGCCTCCGTGGCCCGGCCGGAGCGCTGCATCACCCGTGCCTGTCGGTCGTCGGCAGCCGCGCGAACACGCTCGCCGGCGCTGAGGCCACGGCGGAGATCACGTCGGCGGCGGCCGATGCCGGGTGCACGGTGATCAGCGGTGGGGCGTACGGCATCGACGCCGTGGCACATCGGGTCGCGATCGCCGCCGGCACGCCCACGGTCGCGGTGCTCGCGGGCGGGATCGACCAGCTCTACCCCGCCGGACACGTCGAGCTCCTCCGGACCGTCGGGCACCAGGGGCTGCTGCTCGCGGAGTCGCCACCGGGGACACGTCCCACGCGGTGGCGGTTCCTGGCCCGCAACCGCCTGATCGCGGCGCTCGGGCACGCGACCGTCGTGGTCGAGGCCGGGGCACGGTCGGGGGCGCTCAACACCGCACACCACGCGGCGCAGCTGGGACGACCGGTGCTGGCCGTGCCTGGTGCGTTCTCCTCCCCGGCGTCCTTCGGGTGCCACCGGCTCGTCGCGCAGGGTCGGGCGCAACTCGCGGTCCAACCGGACGACCCGGTGCGCGCGGCGCTCGAGGCAGCCGGGGAACCGTCGGTGCAGCCGGAGGACGCCGTGCCGCTGCGATCGGCGTCGGAGGACCCCGAGGTGGTCAGGGCCGTCGACGCCCTCGGGCGACGTCCCGCGCCGGTGACCGAGGTCGCTCGGCGGTCCGGGCTCTCCGTCGCCGCCGCCACGGACGCCCTGGCGCTGGCCGAACTGCAGGGGCTCGTCGTCCGACGGCCCGACGGATGGGCAGCGCGGTGATGCCCCGGTGCCTAGGATTGGGGCATGGACGGTCGCGGCGACTCACTCGGTGGCGCGGTCTCGGCGTTCCTCGGCGGCGCGCTGCACGTGCGGGGGCTGAGCGAGCAGACGGTTCGCGCGTACCGGGGCGACCTCGAGGACCTCCTGCGGTTCACCACGGCCCGCAGGCTCAGCGACGTGCAGGAGCTGTCGCTCGAGGTGCTGCGGGACTGGCTCTGGGAGTCGAACGAGCGTGGCCTGGCGCGGTCGAGCATCGCGCGGCGGTCATCGTCGGTCCGGGCCTTCACGCGGTGGGGGAGCGAGAACGGCGTCCTGCTGAACGACCCCGGTGTGCGACTGCGGGCTCCGAAGGGCGCCTCGCACCTGCCGAGGGTGGTCTCGGCCGACCAGGTCCGGGAGCTGCTCGACGGGCTCGCCGGGCGCGCGAGCGGGGACGACCCCGTGGCGCTGCGCGACCTCGCGCTCGTGGAGCTCCTCTACGCCGCGGCGATCCGGGTCAGCGAGCTGGTGGGCATCGACGTCACCGCGGTCGATCGTGGACGTCTGACGGTGCGGGTGCTCGGGAAGGGCGGCAAGGAGCGGGTCGTGCCGTTCGGCGTGCCGGCACAGGACGCGATCGAGGCCTGGCTCGCGCGGGGTCGTCCCGTGCTCGTCGCCCGGGCAGCGGGGACGGCGTCGCCGGCGCTGTTCCTCGGCGACCGGGGTGGGCGCCTCGGGGTGCGGAGCGCGTACCGCGTGGTCGCGCGGCTGCTGCAGGACCTGCCGGGCGAGGGCCCGAGCGGCCCGCACACCTTCCGGCACACGGCAGCGACGCACCTGTTGGACGGGGGAGCGGACCTGCGGGCGGTGCAGGAGCTCCTCGGGCACGCGAGCCTCGGCACGACCCAGATCTACACGCACGTGTCCTCGGCGCGGCTCCGTGAGGTCTACCGAACGGCGCATCCTCGCGCCTGACGAGGACTGCCCCGCGTCACCCGGGCCAGGCGGACTCGGGGAGCAAGACCGGCCACGCGGCCGCGGACAGGTACGGCATGGGGTCGACGTAGCGGTCGTCGAGCCTGGCACCGAGGTGGACGCACGGGTCGTCCGTGGGGCAGTGCCCGACGGCCACGAGTCCCACGGGGTCGCCCTGCTCGACGACGTCGCCCCGCGCGACCGAGGGCTGCACCGAGTCGAGCGTGCTCACCAGTCCGCCGCCGTGGTCGATCGTCACGACGGGCCGGCCGCCGACGGCACCGGCGAACGTCACGACGCCGTCGTCGACCGCGACCGCCGTGGTCCCGAGCGGGGCAGCGACGTCGATGCCGCGATGCCCGGCCGCGTAGTCGTCCGCGGGTGGCTCCCACGGCCGCTCGACCACGCGTGACCCGGTCGGCCACACCCACGGCGGAGCCGCACCCCGGGACCCGCACCCCCGGGACCCGCACCACCGAGATCAGTCCCGGCGGCGCCAGGAGCGCGTACCGGAGTCGGAGCGAGTGCCGGAGTCGGAGCGAGTGCCGTCGTGCAGGCGAGCCCGAGCAGGGCGAGCACCAGGGTGAGGCGGTCCATGGGACCAGCGTGGCGGTGGGGCGGCGACCGGTGACGGGCGCTGGCGGATCTGTGGAGGGTGGGGCGAGCCTCCCGGCTGTGGTGGGACGGCGAAGGCGAGCCGAGCCCTTGCGCGACAAGATCGACGTCGTGCGACAGCGACAGTGTCGTTCTGGGTCGAGAACGGGACGGTCGCCGCGCCGCCCCCGGCCTGCCGGAGCTCGAACGACATCCCGGACGTCGTACGACAGCGACCTTGTCGTTCCGAGTCGGCAGCGGAAACACCGGCGCCAACGGACACGACACCCGCCTCACGAACCTGGTTATGACCACCAGCCGCTCGGGGAGTATCGTCGAGGCCGCTCCGGACCACGCAACGCCGCCCGGCCGGCGAACCAGTCGACCGCCGGGGCACCGTGCACGATCCCGCACGGCGGCAGAACCCAGGAGCATCGTGTCGAACACAGCAACCGGGCACGGAGAAGACCGTGCGTTCAAGGGGAAGGTGACCCTCTTCGCCATCGCGGCGGCCGTGGGTGGCTTCCTCTTCGGATTCGACTCGTCCGTCATCAACGGCGCCGTCGAGGCCATCAAGGGCGAGTTCGACCTGTCCGAGGGCGCCAGCGGCTTCGCGGTCGCCTCGGCCCTCATCGGGTGTGCGTTCGGCGCCTACTTCGCCGGCCGTCTCGCTGACCGCTGGGGTCGCACCCGGGTGATGTTCTGGGCAGCCGTGCTGTTCTTCGTCTCCTCGATCGGGTCCGGCTTCGCGTTCGCCACGTGGGACTTCGTCCTGTGGCGCCTCATCGGCGGCCTCGGCATCGGCACCGCGTCGGTCATCGCCCCCGCGTACATCTCCGAGGTCTCCCCGAAGGCGATCCGTGGGCGGCTGGCCTCGTTCCAGCAGCTCGCGATCACGCTCGGCATCTTCGCCGCCCTGCTCTCCGACCAGTTCTTCGCGGTCACGGCGGGCAGCGCCTCGGCCGAGGTCGCCGGGCTGCCGGCCTGGCGCTGGATGTTCCTGGTCGGCGTGATCCCGTCGATCGTCTACGGCATCCTGGCGATCACGCTGCCGGAGTCGCCGCGCTACCTGCTCACGAAGGGCCGGAAGGACGACGCCCGCGAGGTGATGACGAAGATCGTCCCGCGCGACACGGTGAACACGAGCCTGGAGGAGATCCAGGACGGCATCGAGAAGGAAGCCAACGAGAAGAAGGGCTCCATCCGCGGCAGTCGCTTCGGCCTGCAGCCCATCGTCTGGGTCGGCATCATCCTGGCCGTGCTGCAGCAGTTCGTCGGCATCAACGTGATCTTCTACTACTCGACCACCCTCTGGCAGGCCGTCGGGTTCAAGGAGAACGACTCGTTCCTCATCTCCACGATCACCTCGGTGGTCAACGTCGCGGTGACGTTCATCGCGATCTTCCTGGTGGACAAGGTCGGTCGGAAGCCGCTCCTGGTCGCCGGTTCCGCGGGCATGTTCGTCTCGCTCGCCATGGTCGCCATCGCGTTCTCGCAGTCCGTGATGGTCGACGGCGAGCCGAGCCTGCCGGGCGCGTGGGGCATCATCGCGCTGATCTTCGCGAACCTGTTCGTCGTGTCGTTCGGTGCCACCTGGGGTCCGCTCATGTGGGTGCTCCTCGGCGAGATGTTCCCGAACCGCATCCGTGCGACCGCGCTCGGCATCGGGTCGGCCGCCAACTGGGTCGCGAACTTCATCGTCACGATCTCGTTCCCGGTCCTGTCGGGCTTCAACCTCACCGTCACGTACGGCATCTATGCGCTGTTCGCCCTCATCTCGTTCTTCTTCGTCATCGCGAAGATCCCCGAGACCAAGGGCCGCTCGCTCGAGGAGATGGGCATCTCCGCCGAGGGGGAGACGAGCGCCGCCAAGGCCTAGTCACCACGGCCAGGAGGCACGGCGCGGGTCCGACCCGCACCGTGCCTCCTTTCTGTTAGCATTTCCCCAGCAGCGCGCCGTGGCGCGCTGACTTCGCGTGTCCACGCAACGCACCCGGTCATCGGTCCCCTCTCACGAGCGGGCGGTCGGGTGTCAGGGCACCAGGGACCTCGACCTCCGGTCGTGGTCGACACAACCGCACCAGGTGCACGGTCATGCCGTGCGCCGAGAACCAGAAGGAGGACGGCACATGGCCGTCGTCACCATCCGCCAGCTGCTCGACAGCGGCGTCCACTTCGGACACCAGACCCGTCGGTGGAACCCGAAGGTGAAGCGCTTCATCCTCGCCGAGCGCTCGGGCATCCACATCATCGACCTCCAGCAGTCGCTGGCGTTCATCGACCGCGCGTACGACTTCGTCAAGGAGACGGTCTCGCACGGTGGCACGATCCTCTTCGTGGGCACCAAGAAGCAGGCGCAGGGCTCCATCGCCGAGCAGGCGACCCGCGTCGGCCAGCCGTACGTCAACCAGCGTTGGCTCGGCGGTCTGCTCACGAACTTCCAGACGGTGTCCAAGCGCCTCGCGCGCATGAAGGAGCTCGAGGAGCTCGACTTCGACGACACGACGAAGGGCTTCACCAAGAAGGAGCTCCTCATCAAGAAGCGCGAGCTGGACAAGCTCCACAAGACCCTCGGCGGCATCCGCAACCTCACGCGGACCCCGAGCGCGCTCTGGATCGTCGACACCAAGAAGGAGCACCTCGCCGTCGACGAGGCGCAGAAGCTCGGGATCCCGGTCATCGGCATCCTCGACACCAACTGCGACCCCGACGAGATCACGTACCCGATCCCGGGCAACGACGACGCGATCCGCTCCGTCGGCCTGCTGACCCGCATCATCGCGGACGCCGCAGCCGAGGGCCTCAAGACCCGCCACAACGGTGGCGACGACGACGAGGCCACCGAGCCGCTCGCCGAGTGGGAGCAGGAGCTCCTCGGGGGCGACAGCGCGACGCCGGCCGCCGACGCCGCCCCCGAGGGCAGCACGGTCGAGGAGAACAACGCGGACGCGCAGGTCGCGGACAAGGAGATCGGCGAGCCGATCCCCGACGCGGCGAAGAACGCCGAGCCCACCGCCGAGGCCGCGGCCGCAGCGGAGACCACCCCCGCCGAGTGAGTGTCCGAGGGCGCCGGGCCACACGGCCCGGCGCCCTCGACTCCGCTCGATCCCCACACACGCACAGTCCAGAAAGGACGCCAGCCAATGGCAAACTTCACCGCACAGGACGTGAAGAAGCTCCGCGAGGACCTCGGGGCCGGCATGATGGACGCGAAGAACGCGCTCGTCGAGGCCGACGGCGACTACGACAAGGCCGTCGAGCTGCTCCGCATCAAGGGTGCCAAGGCCGTCGCCAAGCGCGATGACCGCGCCACCTCCGAGGGCGTCGTCGTCGCGACCGCCGACAACGGTGCCGCCACCGTCGTCGAGCTCGCCAGCGAGACCGACTTCGTCGCGAAGAACGAGAAGTTCACCACCCTCGCCGACAAGGTCCTCGCCGCGGTCGCCGCTGCGGGCGCCACCGACGTCGCGTCGGCCAACCAGGCCCCGCTCGACGGCAAGACCGTCCTCGACGTCGTCAACGAGAACGCTGCTGCGCTCGGCGAGAAGCTCGAGGTCCGCACGGTCCGCCGTGTCGAGGGCTCCTCCTTCGAGATCTACCTGCACAAGACGAGCCAGGACCTGCCCCCGCAGATCGCCGTCGTCGTCGCCTACGAGGGCGACAACGCCGCCGAGGCCCGTTCGATCGCGCAGCACGTCGCGTTCGCGAACCCGACGTACCTGACGCGCGACGAGGTCCCGGCTGACGAGATCGCCAAGGAGCGCGCCACCGTCGAGGCGATCACGCGCGAGGAGGGCAAGCCCGAGGCCGCCCTCCCGAAGATCGTCGAGGGTCGGGTGAACGCCTACATCAAGCAGGTGTCGCTCCTCGACCAGGACTACGCGAAGGACAACAAGATCTCCGTCGCGAAGGCCGCGTCCAACGCCGGCATCACGATCCAGGGCTTCGCCCGCGTCAAGGTCGGCGCGTAACGAACCCGTGACGGGGCCAGGAACCACATCGGTTCCTGGCCCCGTTTCTGCGCGCTGCGGCGCGTACCGGTCCGGAGGCTCGACGCGCCTCCGCCGGACCGGCTGCGGCCGGGTAGATTCCCACGAGACATTCGACGAAGGGTGCGACACATGACCGACGAGACGACCGGACGCCGACGGGTCCTGCTGAAGCTCTCCGGAGAGGCGTTCGGCGCCGGCTCCCTGGGGGTCAACCCCGACGTCATCGCCACCATCGCGAAGCAGATCGCCGACGCCGCGCGCGAGGTCGAGGTCGCGATCGTCGTGGGCGGTGGCAACTTCTTCCGCGGCGCCGAGCTCTCGCAGCGCGGCATGGACCGCGGACGTGCCGACTACATGGGCATGCTCGGGACGGTCATGAACGCCCTGGCGCTGCAGGACTTCCTGGAGCAGGCCGGTGCCGCCACCCGGGTGCAGTCCGCGATCAGCATGACCCAGGTCGCCGAGCCGTACATCCCGCGGCGTGCCGAGCGGCACCTCGAGAAGGGCCGGGTCGTCATCTTCGGCGCCGGCGCCGGGCTGCCCTACTTCTCCACCGACACGGTCGCCGCGCAGCGTGCGCTCGAGATCGGCGCGACCGAGGTCCTCGTCGCCAAGAACGGCGTCGACGGCGTGTACTCCGCCGACCCGAAGAAGGACCCGACCGCGGAGAAGCTGCACCACGTGACGTACCAGGACGCCCTGCTGCAGGGACTCAAGGTCGTGGACGCCACCGCGTTCTCCCTCTGCATGGACAACGGCATGCCGATGCACGTCTTCGGCATGGAGGGCGAGGGCAACGTCGCTGCCGCCATCCGGGGCGAGCGCATCGGCACCGTGGTCAGCAACTGACCCGAGCGCCTGACTAGACTCGACGACGTACCGAAGGAGAACCACCGTGATCAGTGATGTCATGACCGACGCGACCGCGAAGATGGCGAAGGCCGTCGAGGTCGCCAAGGACGACTTCGCCACCGTCCGAACCGGGCGCATCAACGCCGCGCTCTTCCAGAAGATCCCGGTCGACTACTACGGCTCGCCGACGCCGCTCGCGCAGCTGGCGTCCCTCCAGACGCCGGAGGCCCGCACGCTCATCGTGACGCCCTACGACAAGACGGCGCTGAAGGAGATCGAGCGGGCCATCGCGACCTTCCCGAACCTCGGTGCCAGCCCCACGAACGACGGCGAGATCGTCCGCGTGACGATCCCGGAGCTCACCCAGGACCGCCGCAAGGAGTTCGTGAAGCTCGTGCGCGGCAAGGGCGAGGACCACAAGGTCGTCATCCGCAACATCCGTCGCAAGGCCAAGGACGACCTCGAGGCCCTGAAGGGGGAGGTGTCGGACGACGACATCGCCCGCGGCGACAAGGACCTCGACGCCCTGACGAAGAAGCACGTCGACCTGATCGACGAGTCGCTGAAGAAGAAGGAAGCCGAACTCCTCGAGGTCTGATGCGGCGTCACGACGAGGGCGCCGACCGCCCGACAGCAGCAGATGACCCCCGCCCGTCGGCGAAGGGCTTCCGGCAGGACTTCGATGCCAGGGCCCGCGCCGCACGGACAGATTTCGAGGCCCAGCTCCGGCAGCGGCGGGCGTCGTTCGACGCGCGCCGCGCCTCCTTCGACGCCCGCAACGAGGCCCTGACCGCGCGCACCGGGCGGAACCTGCCCGCGGCGATCGCGATCGCCCTGGCCTTCGCCGTCGTGATGCTAGGGTCGCTGCTGCTCTGGACGCCGTCCTTCATGGTCGTCGCCGCGTTCCTCCTCGGCTTCGGCGTGTGGGAGCTCGCGGGGGCCATGCGCTTCGCCGGTCGCGACGTCCCGCGCATCCCGAGCGTCGCGACGGCGGTCGCGATGGTCCCGGCGGCGTTCCTCGGCGGGCAGGTCCAGGCCCTCTTCACGATCCTCGGCGGGATCGTCGTCATCTCCGTGTGGCGTCTCGTCGAGGTCGCCGTGGCACGGCCCCGCCCGTCCAGGGGCAACGTCGTCCGTGACCTCACCAACGGCCTGTTCGTCCAGGCCTACGTCACGCTCCTCGGCGCCTGCGTGGTGCTCCTGTCGACGCTCGAGCGCGGCAACTTCTGGGTGGTCGGCTTCATCCTCGTCGTCGTCGCGGTCGACACCGGCGCCTACGCGACCGGGCTCAACCTCGGCAAGCACCCGATGGCGCCGCGGATCAGCCCGAAGAAGACGTGGGAGGGCTTCGCCGGCTCCGTCGCCGCCAGCATCGTCATGGGCATCCTGGTGTCCTGGCTCATGCTCGACATGCCGTGGTGGTTCGGCATCATCCTCGGCGTCCTGATCTCCGGGTCGGCCACGCTCGGCGACCTGACCGAGTCGATGATCAAGCGCGACCTCGGCATCAAGGACATCTCGTCGTTCCTCCCCGGGCACGGCGGGCTGCTCGACCGGATCGACAGCATCCTGCCGTCCGCTGCCGTCGGCTACGTGCTGTACCTCATCGTCAACCACTGACCCCGCTCAGGCGGCAGCGGCTCCCGAGTCCGCGCGTCCAGCCGGTCCCAGGGTGGTGTGCTGGCAGAATGTCGCCGTGCCCACGACGTTCCCGACAACTCCCCGCTCGGTCCTCGGCTACGACGTCGACGAGGTCGACCGTTTCCTCGAGGACGCCCGCCGCGCCTACACGGCGAACGACAGCGCCCCGGGGCTCGAGGCCGCCAAGATCCGCGCCACCGCCTTCTCGATGAAGAAGGGCGGGTACTCCACGCAGCACGTCGACGCCGCACTCGAGCGGCTCGAGGACGCCTTCGCCGCCCGGGAGCGCGAGCGCGAGATCGCCGACGTCGGGCAGAAGACCTGGTACGCCGACGCCCGCACGAAGGCGTCCGACGTGGTCGAGCGCCTCGACCGGCCCGACGGCCAGCGCTTCCACCGCGTGAACGTCCTGGCCACCGGGTACCACCCGAAGGACGTCGACGCGTTCGCCAAGCGCCTGGGCGGCTACTTCCGCGAGGGCAAGCCGCTGAGCCTGACCGAGGTCCGCTCGATCGTGTTCCGGCCCAAGCACGGCGGGTACCGCGAGGCCCAGGTCGACGCGCTCCTCGACGCCGTCGTCGAGGTCATGCTCGCCGTCCGCTGACCGTCGCGACGCGCTGGCCCCGGGTGCTTCGCTTTCCGTGATCGTTCCGTTATCCTGGTCAGACTCATGGGCAGGCACACGGCAGACCTCAGCTCCGACCGCGCATCCCGGCAGCACCTCGACGACCACGTCGTCAGTGAGCGCCGCGCGGCACTGAACCGAACCCGCACGGCGGAGACCCCGGTGCAGTCGGTGGACCCGACCGCAGCGACTCCAGCGCAGCAGGGCCAGGCAGCCGCGCCCGTCGCGCCGAAGTCGGTGGCGGCGAACCGGGTCAGCCCCGCGACGCCGTCGGACCCGCGCGTCGTCAAGCAGCGCCGCGGTGCCGTGGCGCGCACCAGCCCGAAGAACCGCATCGCCACGGCGGCGCGTCGTCCCGCGACGGACGCCACGCTCAACGGCTTCATGCGCCGCCGCTCGAACGTGCCGGCGCTCTCGTTCTTCGCCGTGGCACTGCTGGCATGCGGCTCCCTGTTCAACCCGCTGCAGGCCGACGTGGCCCAGGCCGCCGTCGACACCCCGGTGCTCACGAAGGCCCCCGCGGCGCCGCAGCAGTTCAGCGCGCACGGCACCTACGCCGCCTTCGACGTGACCCGCGACGGCTACGAGATCGTCAAGCCCGTGCCGAAGAAGGTCGTCAAGCCCGCGCCGGTCGTCACCGCCACGGACACCACGACGACCGACGCTGCGAAGCCGGCCGCCGCTGCTGCGGTCACCCCGTCGAACAGCATCGCCGCCGTCGCCGCCACGCCGGACCCGGGCAGCGCCCAGGCCATCGCGCTCGACCTCGTCACCGCACGCGGCTGGGGCACCGACCAGTACAGCTGCCTCGTCTCCCTGTGGAACAAGGAGTCGGGCTGGCGCGTCAACGCGTACAACCCGAGTGGCGCCTACGGCATCCCGCAGGCCCTCCCCGGCGCGAAGATGGCGACCGCCGGTGCCGACTGGCAGACGAACCCGGCCACGCAGATCACCTGGGGCCTGAACTACATCTCCGGCGTCTACGGCACCCCGTGCGGCGCCTGGGGCCACAGCCAGTCCTTCAACTGGTACTGATCGGCAGCCCCCACCAGTGCCGCGCAGCAACCGGCCGCGGCGACCGAAGGGTCGAACCGACGGCGCTCGGGTCGAGGACGTCGAAGAACCCTTCGGCCTCGACCGCCTCATGAGCGGCTGGAAGCGCACGGAGGTCCGTCGTGGTCGCGAGTACGCCGTCCAGCCGATCTCGGCAGCGTCCGCGCAGAAGGAGTACCTCTGCCCGGGCTGCGGTCTGACGATCGAGCCCGGCGTCGCGCACGTCGTCGTGTGGCGCGCTGACGGGGTCCTCGGCGATGCCGCCGACCTGGCGTCGCGCCGGCACTGGCACAACCACTGCTGGAGGACGGCATGACCGACGTCGACCCGGCCGCCGCGGACACCGAGATCCGGTCGGCGACGGTGCTGCCCGCCGTCCGGACCGACGTCGAGCTCGTCACCGACGACCACCTCACCCTGGTGGGGGAGCTCGCCGAACCGCAGGGCCGCCCCGCGCGCGGCACGATCGTCACCCTGCACCCGCTGCCCACCGCGCAGGGCTTCATGGACTCGCACGTCCTGAAGAAGGCGGCAGCTCGGCTGCCCGAGCTCGCCGACATCGCGGTGCTCCGCTTCAACTTCCGCTCGGTCACCTCACCGCGTGGCACCTCCGAGGGGACCTTCGGCGAGGGCGTCTCCGAGGGCTTCGACCTCCGCGCCGCCGTTGCCGACGTCACCGCACGCGGGCTCCCGACGCCGTGGCTGGTCGGGTGGTCCTTCGGGACCGAGGTGATCCTCAAGCACGCGCTCGAACACGTCGAGGGCGGCACCGTCGCCGGGGTCGTCCTGCTCTCGCCGCCGCTGCACCGCACGAGCGACGCGGAACTCGCCCGCTGGGCCGCCGTCGACGTGCCGGTGGTCGCCCTGGTGCCCGAGCACGACGACTTCCTGCAGCCCGACGACGCCGCCCGGCGGTTCGCCGTCGCGCCGAACGTCCGCGTCGTGCCGGTGGCGGGTGCGAAGCACCTCTGGGTGGGGGAGCGGTACGTCCGCGTCGTCCTCGACGCCGTCGCGGACCTGGTCGTCCCGGGGTCGGCACCGCTGCCGACCCACTGGCCGCGCTGAGCACCGCACCACGGTGCGGAGGTGCGCCGACCTGGAGGACCGGGTCGGGCCTCCAGGTCGGGTCGCCTCAGGAGTCGGTCGCGACCACCCGCGTCGGGGCGTCCTCGACGACGCCGGCGGCGTGCGACAGGACGCCTCGCAGGTTCTCCAGGTAGCCGGCGACCGCTTCGCGCTCGGTCCGGATCGCGGCGAGCCGGTCCTCGGCCTCGGCGATCTGGTTGGCGGAGCGCTCCTCGGCCTCGGCGACGAGCTGGTGCGCGCGCTCCTGCGCGTCCGCCAGGAGCCGGCGGGCGTGCTCCTCGGCGTCGGAGGTGCTGGTGCGCTCGAGGTCGTTGGCCTCCTGTCGGAGCTGCTCGGCGCGTTCGCGGGCCTCGGTCGCCCGACGGGTGGCCTCGGCGAGTTGCAGGTTCGCCTCGTCGAGGTAGCGCTGGGTCTCCGTGACGGTCTCGTGGTGCTTCTGCAGGTAGTCCTGCTCGGCGTCGTCACGACGGGCGGCGAGCTCGGACTCCAGGGTCGTCCGGGCCTCGTCGCGCTCACGGGCGATCTCGGCGAGGGCCTCGTCGCGCTCCTTCGCCAGGCCGGCCCTCGCGGTGTCGATCTCCTGCCGCAGGGCGGTCCGCTCGGCTTCGAGCGTGCCGAGTTCGGCGCTGCGACGCTCGGCGATCTCGGAGTCGACCTCGGCGTGCTCGCGCTCGCGTCGGGCGGCCAGCTCGGCGTCGTGGTCCTGGGCGGCGCGTTGGGCGGCGGCGAGGGCCTCGGCGCGCTCGCGGTCGATGCGCTCGCGGTGCTCCTCGGTCTCGCGGGCGATCCGTGTCGCGGACTCCTGGAGCAGGCGGTCGTTCTCGGCGGCGGTCTGCTCCTGGTCGACCTGCAGCTGCGCGTGGACGGCATCGGCTTCCTGCGCGAGGGCGGCGCGCGCCGAGGCGAGCTCGCGCTCCCACCCGGCGCGGGCGGCGGCGAGGTCCTCGTCGTGCTCCCGGCGGCGGTCGGCCAGTTCGGCGGCGAGCTCGGCGCGCCGGGCCTCGACCTCGGAGGCCAGGTCGGCGCGCCCGGTCTCGAGCTCGAGTTCGAAGGCACGGTGGCGCTCCGTGTGCTCGTGCTCCCAGGCGGCGCGGCCGTCGGTGACCTCACGCCCGAGGGCTTCGCGGCGGGTGCGCTCGTCGCGGTCGAGGTCCTCGACGCGGCGGGCATGGTCGGCCTCGAACACGCTGCGACGGTGCTCGGTCTCGCGGTCGAGGTCGGCTGCGGCGCCACGGGCGGCGGCCGCCTCGCGCTGGGCGAGTTCGCGCAGTTCGGCGACCTCGTGCTCGGCGCGGGCGCGGAGTGCGTTCGTCTCGCGGATGGCGACCGAGCGGGTCTCGGCGGCCTCGGTGACGGCGGCGCCGCGCATCGCGGCGGCCTCGTTGCGGGCGTCCTGGGTGAGCATGCCCGCTTCGGCGCGGGCACGCTCCACGGTGTCACCCGACTCTGCGCGGGCGCGGGCGAGTTCGTTCGTCGCACGGGTCCTGGCGTCCTCGAGCGTCTCGCGCGCCTCTTCCTGGGCTTCGCGGACGGTGCGGTCGGCCTCGGAGCGGCTCGAGGCGCGGAGGCGCTGGGCATCGATGTCGGCCTGGGCGATGAGCCGCGTGGACTGCTCCTCGGCGACGCGGAGGGTCGACTCGAGGCGGGTGCCGAGCCCGCTGTACGTGGGGGTGCCGGCCTCGTCGAGCTCGCTCTGCATGTCCGAGACGCGGGACTGCAGGAGACGGATCTCCTTTGCGGCCTCGGCGCGGTCGGTGTTCGACTTGATGAGTCCACGACGGAGGTCGTTCAGCGCCCGGTCGACCTCGTCCTTGCGGTAGCCCCGCAGCTCGGTCCCGAACTCTGCCTCGTCGTTCGCCACGTGTCGCTCCCACTGGTCCACTCGGGCGGCCCGGTGCCGCCCGCGCCCCGATTGTAGTGGTGCCCCGATGAGCAGGGCTGTGCTCGCGGACAGCGTGACGGGATGCGCCTCCCAGTGGTTCTCGCGTACCCTGGGGCGTTGATTCGCGCCGATCCCCCCACCCCGGCGCGGAGGGAGAGAGTTCCGTGCGATTCGTCCTGGCGATCGTCAGTTTCGTGATCGGGCTGCTGCTCGTCGGCCTGGGGGTCGCCGAGCGGACGGTCTTCGCTCCGCCGTCCTCGATCGTCGCGCAGACGTCCTCGACCACCAAGGCCCCCGTGACCGTCATCCCCGGGTCCGTGCTCAACGCGAACCCCGGCTACCAGCGGATCACCGTGTCCGGCTCCGGCAAGGTCTTCGCCGCCTACGGCAAGACGTCCGACGTCGACGCCTGGGTGGGCGACGCCCGCCACCGGACCCTCCGCTACGACGCCGACCAGTCCCGACTGATCGCCAGGACCGCCGGCAGCGACACCACCGTGCCGGACCCGAAGGGCAGCGACCTCTGGTACCAGGAGTACGACGACGCCGGCCAGTTCACCGTCCGGCTGCCCGACGACGTCTCCGTGCTCATCGTCGGCGAGGGGTCGTCGGCAGCGCCGTCGGACGTCTCGGTCACCTGGCCGCGCGACACCTCCACCCCCTCCGTCGGACCGCTCATGACCGCCGGCGGCGTCTTCGTGCTCGGCGGCATCGTGCTGCTGGTCTGGGCGTTCCTGCACCAGCGCCGATCCCGCGGGCCGCGCCGTCGCAGTGGCGGGACGCGTCCTCCCCGCGTCCGAGCCTCGCGCCGCGCTGCCGCCGCCGGTGCCCAGGTGCCCGCCAGGTCCCGTCGGGGCCGTCGGTCGCTGATCGCGGTGCCGATCGTCCTGGTCGGTGCGCTGTCGCTCGCCGGGTGCTCGTCGGAGTACTGGCCCCAGGGCGGCGTCGCGGCGACCCCGACCCCGAGTGCCTCGGCGACGGGAGCGGCCGAGCAGGCCGAACCGACCGCCGCCACCCGGCAGCAGATCACCCGCGTCGTCCAGCGCGTGGCCGAGGTCGCGTCGAAGGCGGACACCGACAAGGACGCTGACCTCGCGGCCACCCGGTTCGGCGGGCCCGCGCTCGACCTCCGCAAGGCCAACTACACGATCCGCGACGCCGACCAGGACGTCCAGGCCCCGCCGACGATCTCGGCCGCCGACGTCTCGGTCGCGCTCCCGCAGCAGACCGACAGCTGGCCCCGCACGGTGTTCGTCGTGACGTCGGACCCCTCCGACCAGAAGACGGCGCCGCAGGCACTCACGCTCGTGCAGGAGTCGGCACGCGACGACTACAAGGTCATGTACGACGTCTCGCTCGAGGCCGACGCCACCCTGCCCTCCGTCGCGCCCGTGTCGATCGGCACCGCGCAGCTCAAGTCGGACTCCCCGCTCCTGACGATCGCCCCCGACCAGGTCGCCACGGCCTACGGGGACGTCCTGTCGAAGGACGCCGACAGCGAGTACGCCGACCTGTTCCAGAGCGACGGCGACGACCTGCGGCCCAAGATCGGCAAGGACTACAAGGACAAGAAGTCCGAGGCCCTGCCCGACACCGCCAAGATCGAGTACTCGTCCGAGTCGCCGGACGGCAGTGCGATCGCCCTGGCGACGAACGGCGCCGGCGCGCTGGTGTCGGTCAGCCTCGACGAGATCGAGAAGGTCACGCCGACGGCCTCCGGAGCGTCCGTCAACACCGAGGGTGCCGTGAAGGCCCTGTCCGGTGTCGACTCCAGCAAGAAGGGCGTGAGCGCCACCTACGGCGTCCAGCTGCTCTTCTCCGTCCCGGCCGTCGGGTCGGACGACAAGATGGTCCTGCTCGGGTTCACCCAGGGCCTGATCGCAGCGAGTGAGGTGCAATGACGAACGTCCCCCCGACCCCGTCCGGACTCCGCGGAGCCGTCGACCTGTCGTCCCTGGTCGAGCGTGCCCAGCGACCGGCAGGACAACCGACCGGTGCAGCAGGCCCCGGTGCCGTTCCCGGTGCCGCCGGTACCGGAGCCCCCGGTGCCGGCGTCCCCGGCAGTGAGACCGCCGGTGACCTGACCGTCCCGTCGCTGGTCATCGACGTCACCGACCAGAGCTTCCAGGACGTCCTGCAGCTCTCGACCGTCGTCCCCGTGATCGTGGACATCTGGGCCGAGTGGTGCGGGCCGTGCAAGCAGCTCTCGCCGATCCTCGAACGGCTGACCGCAGAGTACGACGGCCGCGTCCTGCTCGCCAAGGTCGACGCCGACACGAACCCGCAGCTCGTGCAGGCCTTCCAGGCGCAGTCGATCCCGACCGTGGCCGCCGTCATCGCCGGACGCCCGCTGGGGCTGTTCGTCGGGGCGTTGCCCGAGGCCGAGGTCCGGGACGTCTTCGAGCAGGTGCTCCAGGCCGCCGAGCAGAACGGCGTGTCCGGGCGCGTGACCGTCGACGGTGCCGGTGTCGACCCCGAGGCCGTCGAGCAGGGCGAGCCCGAACCGGAGCCGCTGCCGCCGCACCACCAGGCCGCGTACGACGCCATCGAGCAGGGCGACTACGCCACCGCGATCCAGGAGTACAAGACCGCCATCCTGCAGGATCCGCACGACCAGATGGCCGTCGCGGGACTGGCGCAGGTGTCGCTCCTCGACCGGCTCGCCGGCCGCACCGCCGACGACATCCGCGCTGCCGCGGGCGCCGGGCCGCACGACGTCCAGGCACAGCTCGCCGTCGCCGACCTCGACATCAGCGGTGGGCATGTCGAGGACGCCTTCGGGCGGCTGCTCGACCTGGTGCCGACGGTGTTCGGCGACGAGCGTGAGTCGCTCCGCGTCCGGCTCGTCGAGTACTTCGAGCTGATCGGTGCGGAGGGCCCGCGCGTCGTGGCGGCTCGCCGCCGCCTGGCGAGCGCGCTGTACTGACCCCGCGGGGGCGTCCCGCGGTGTGCACCAGTGACGGACGGGAGGCTCGGTGCCAGCTGGCACCGAGCCTCCCGTCCGTCGCGGTGGACGGTTGGACCCATGACGGGTGCGATGGGATGTGAGAACGCGCGTGGGGGGTCAGGTGTCCGGGCTGTCCACGTGCGATCCGACTCGCCGCGCCTGAGACGACCTGCTGCGAGACCTCCGCAGGGCGCACTGCGGTACACAGACGAACGCGCGGAGGGGGTCGGGGTACCGACCTCCTTCGCGCGTTCGCGGCTGCCCTGGTGGGCTACTGGGCGAGCTTCAGCCAGACGGCACCGAGCGGGGGCACCACGAGGTTCGCCGAGGCCGGGCGACCGGCCCACGGGACGTCCTCGGCGGTGACGACGCCGAGGTTGCCCACCCCGGACCCGCCGTACTCCGCCGCGTCGGTGTTGAGGACCTCGTGCCACTCGCCAGCGGTCGGCAGTCCGAACCGCCGTTCGACGGGCACGCCGGAGAAGTTCACGAACACCGCGAGGCGCTCGTCACCGGCCTTGCGCAGGAACCCGATCGTGGCGTGGGGAGCGTCGCCGCCCTCGAGCCACTCGAAGCCCTCGGCGGTGCTGTCGTGCGTCCACAGCGCCGGGGTGTCCTTGTACACGCTGTTGAGCTCGGCGACGAGGTCCTGCACGCCACGGTGGCCCGGGTCGTCGAGGTGCCACCAGTCGAGCCCGCGGGCTTCGGACCACTCGCCGATCTGGGCGAACTCCTGGCCCATGAACAGCAGCTGCTTGCCGGGGTGCGACCACATGAACGCGAGGTAGGCGCGCACGTTGGCGAGCTTCTGCCACTCGTCGCCGGGCATCTTGCCGTAGAGGGAGCCCTTGCCGTGCACGACCTCGTCGTGGCTGATCGGCAGCGTGAACTGCTCACTGAACGCGTACACGAACGAGAACGTCAGCTCGTCGTGGTGGTACGAGCGGTAGGCCGGGTCGCGCTGCACGTACTCGAGCGAGTCGTGCATCCACCCCATGTTCCACTTCTGCCCGAAACCGAGTCCGCCGGCGCTGGTGGGCTGGGTGACGCCCGGCCACGAGGTGCTCTCCTCGGCGATCATGACGATGCCCGGGTAGCGCTTGTACGCGGTGGCGTTGGTCTCCTGCAGGAACGAGATCGCCTCGAGGTTCTCGCGTCCGCCGTGGATGTTCGGCAGCCACTCGGTGCGGGAGTAGTCGAGGTACAGGATCGAGGCGACGGCGTCCACGCGGAGGCCGTCGATGTGGAACTCCTCCATCCAGTACAGCGCGTTCGCGACCAGGAAGTTCTTCACCTGCGGCTGCCCGAAGTCGAACACGTAGGTGCCCCAGTCGAGCTGTTCACCTCGGCGGGGGTCCGGGTGCTCGAACAGCGCGTGGCCGTCGAACTTCGCCAGCGCCCACTCGTCCTTCGGGAAGTGCCCGGGGACCCAGTCCATGATCACGCCGATGCCGGCGGAGTGCAGCCGGTCGATCAGGTAGCGGAGGTCGTCGGGCGTGCCGTAGCGGGAGGTCGGGGCGTAGTACCCGGTGACCTGGTACCCCCACGACCCACCGAACGGGTGCTCGGACAGCGGCAGGAACTCGATGTGCGTGAAGCCGAGGTGCTGCACGTGCCCGATGAGCTCGTCGGCGACGTCGCGGTAGGACAGGCCCGGACGCCAGGAGCCGAGGTGGACCTCGTAGACGCTCATGGGCCGGTCGTGCGTGGTCGTGGCGGCGCGGTCGGCCATCCACTGCCGGTCGCCGTCGGACCAGGCGTAGGAGGAGCTCGTGATGACCGACGCGGTGAGCGGGGGGACCTCGGCGCGACGGGCGAAGGGGTCGGCGCGCTCGACCCAGCCGCCGTCGGTGAGGATCTGGAACTTGTACCGCTGCCCGTCGAGGGCACCCGGCCAGAACAGCTCCCAGACGCCGAGGTCGTTCAGGCGGCGCATCGCGGTGGTGCGGCCCTCCCAGCCCTCGAAGTCGCCGATCACACGGACGGCGGTGGCACGCGGTGCCCAGACGGCGAAGGCGACGCCGTCGACGCCGTCGACGGTCGTGACGTGGGCGCCGAGGTGGTTCCAGAGCTGCTCGTCGCGGCCCTCACCGAACAGGTGCAGGTCGAGTTCGCCGAGCGTGGGCGGGAACCGGTAGGCGTCGTCGCTGGTCCACGTGGTGTCGTCCGCGACGTACTCGGACTCCACGCGGTAGCGGCCGAGTTCGCCGGTCGTGGCGCCGGACCACAGGCCGTCGCCCTCGTGGGTCAGCTCGATGTCGTCCCCGTCGGGGCGGACGATGCGGACGGCTTCGGCGAGGTGACGGACGACGCGCACGCTGGCGCCGCCGTCGACCGGGTGCGGGCCGAGCACATCGTGGGGCTGGGACCAGCGGCCCTCGGCGACCTGCTGGCGCAGCCACTCCTCGAGGGGAGCGGGTCGGGGCTCGACCGGCGCGGAGGCCGCATCGGTCGTGGTGCTGGTGCTGGTGCTGGTGGCGCCGGACGGGTCGGAGGCCGCCGCCGAATCCGCCACGTCCTGCGCGGTGGTCGCAGGGGTGGTGTCCTCGGCGTCGGCGTCGGCGTCGGCGTGGCGGGGGTGCGTCGTGTCCAGCCCACCGGCGAGCGTCGCCGACTCGGGGACGTCACGGTCGGGGGCCTCGCGACGCGGCAGACGCGCACCGGGGAGGTCCTCACCGGGGGCCGAGGTCCTCGGTTCGGTGCGCGGCGTCGCCTGGGGAGCACGTGACGGCACCGGCGCGGGGACCGGACGGCTCGGGACCGGGGACCCGGCGCTCAGGCCGGCCGCGTCCGCAGCGTCGACGGGGTCGAGCGCGTCGACGTCCGCAGCGGGGTCGACGTGCTTCGCCGGGTGCTGCTGGCGTGCTGGCGGGGGCGGCGGCTGGACCGGGGGCACGCTCGGCCCCTGGCCGCGGTCGCGGGGCTCGGGCAGCTCGGGGGTGTGGGGGTCGGTCATCGGTGGGGTCCTTCCACGACGAGCAGGTGCACGGGCTCCTGGAATGCGTCCAGGCGGACGTAGTTCGACGATCCCCAGACCCAGCGCGCACCCGTGACGACGTCGCGGACGTCGAACGACTGCTCGGGGTCGAGTCCGAGTGCAGCGAGGTCGAGGTGCACCGTGGTCTCACGGGCGGAGTGGGGGTCGACGTTCGCGACGACGATCACGGTGTCGGCGCGGCCCGAGCGGATGAACTGCCCGGGGAGGTGCTTCGAGTAGACGACGATCGCGTCGTCCTCGCTGTCGTGCACGTGCAGGTTCCGCAGCTGGCGGAGCGCGGGGTGCGCCTGCCGGAAGCGGTTCAGCATCGTGACGTACGGCGCCAGGCTCGCGCCCTCGGCCTCGGCGAGGGCGAAGTCGCGGGGCTTGTACTCGTACTTCTCGTTGTCGATGTTCTCCTCGGAGCCCGGGCGTGCGACGTCCTCGAAGAGCTCGTAGCCGGCGTACATGCCCCACGTCGGGGCGCCCGTCGCGGCGAGGGCAGCGCGGATCTTGTACCCGGCGCGGCCGCCGAACTGCAGGAACTCGGTGAGGATGTCCGGCGTGTTCACGAACAGGTTCGGACGGAGGTAGTCCGAGGTCTCGTGGGCGAGCTCGTCGAAGTAGTCGGCGATCTCGTCCTTCGTGTTGCGCCACGTGAAGTACGAGTACGACTGCTGGAAGCCGGCCTCGGCCAGGGCCCGCATCATCGCCGGGCGGGTGAAGGCCTCGGCGAGGAACACCGTGTCGGGGTGCTCGTCGCGGATCTCACGGATGACGCGCTCCCAGAACCAGAGCGGCTTGGTGTGCGGGTTGTCGACGCGGAAGATCCGGATGCCGAACGCGATCCAGTGACGCAGGACCCGCTCGACCTCGACGACCAGGCCCTCGGGGTCGGAGTCGAACTGGATCGGGTAGATGTCCTGGTAGCGCTTCGGCGGGTTCTCCGCGGTCGCGATGGAGCCGTCGGCCCGGGTGGTGAACCACTCCGGGTGCTCGGTGACCCACGGGTGGTCGGGGGAGCACTGCAGCGCGAAGTCGAGCGCCACTTCCATCCCCGTGTTCTTCGCCGTCTCGACGAAGTCGCGGAAGTCGTCCTCGGTGCCGAGGTCCGGGTGGATGGCGTCGTGGCCACCCTCGGCCGACCCGATCGCCCAGGGGCTGCCGGGGTCGTTCGGACCGGCGTCGAGCGTGTTGTTCGGGCCCTTCCTGGCGGTGTGCCCGATCGGGTGGATCGGCGGCAGGTAGATCACGTCGAAGCCCATCCGGGCGACGGCGGGCAGGCGCCGGGCAGCGGTGCGGAAGTCGCCGCTCTTCCAGGAGCCGTCGGCGTTCCGCTTGGCGCCTTCGCTGCGGGGGAAGAACTCGTACCAGGCGCCGACACCGGCACGAGTGCGCTCGACGTCGAGCAGCTGCACGGGGGAGTCGGTGCGGAGCGAGGTGACGGGCGACTCCTCGACCTCGGACAGGATGCGCGGGTCGTCGACCGCGGCGAGGCGTTCGGCTGCGTCGAGCTCGGTGTCACGCATGCGGGCGGCGGCACGGGTGGCGGCGGGGGAGTCGGTCTCCTCTGCCAGCCGGTCGAGCAGCACGGCGCCGTCGAGCAGCGTGGCCTCGGTGTCGACGCCGGCGGCGATCTTCAGCCGGGCGCCGTGGAGCCAGGAGGCCCAGTCGTCGGAGTAGGCCTCGACGTGCCAGGTCCAGACGCCGACGTGGTCGACCTGGACGGTCGCCTCGTAGCGGTCGGTGCCGGCGGCGGCGAGGCGCAGCGGGACGGTCCTCGTCCCGCCGTCGGGTCGTTCCAGGACGACGTCGGCGCCGATCACGCCGTGGCCCTCCCGGAAGACGGTCGCGCCGAACGTGATCACCTCGCCGTCGAAGGCCTTGCCGGGGAAGCCGTTGGGCGTCCTCGGGGTGAGTTCGGTGATCGGGATGCGCCCGATCTTCGGACGCCGGGGTCGGTCTGCGGTGGCCACGGAGCAGACGCTACCCGGCGCGGCCCTCCGTGTTCCCCGGAACGCGTGTCCCTGTGGACGGATCGGCGCGTCGGACACCCCGTGGAGGACCCGCCGACCGCGCCAACTGCGCCAACCGGTCGCGCCGACCGCGCCGACCGCGCTCGCCGCCCGGCCCGACCCAGGTCCCTCAGACCACCTCGAACACGTGGATGCCCGGCCCGTACGCCGTGAACACCGTGCCGGCGGGACGGTGCCGGTCGTGGTCGCGGTGCTTCTCGCTCGACCAGGCCAGCCGGTACGCCAGCACGTCCTCCCGCACGGTGAGCGTCAGGTCCCGGGTCCGCCCACTGCCGTGCACCACGACGAGCACCCGGTCGTACGGCTCGTGCTCCGGCGTGGACTCGATGAAGGACTGCAGCGCGCGGTGGATCGGCTGGTCCCACCACTCGCCGGTCATCGGACCGCCGTCGGGCCCGTACCAGGTCATCCGCGACGCAGAGGGCGTCACCTGGCCCTCGACCCCGAAGCGCGACGGTCGCAGCGCCGGGTGCGCGGCACGCAGCCGGGTCAGCGCGGCCACGGCCTCGGTCATCGACTCGGCGTCCTCGTCGTCCGACCAGTCGACCGGGGCCAGGTCGCCGGAGACGACGTACGCGTTGTTGTTGCCGTGCTGGGTGCGGCTCCGCTCGTCGCCGGCGGTGAGCATCGGCACGCCGGCGGACAGGAACAGCGTGCCGAGCAGGTTGCGCATCGACCGCCCCCGGGCCGCCCGGACGCCGCGGTCCTCCGTCGCGCCCTCGTGGCCGTGGTTGAACGAGCGGTTGTCGTTCGAGCCGTCGCGGTTGTCCTCGCCGTTGGCCTCGTTGTGCTTGCCGTCGTACGACACCAGGTCGTGCAGGGTGAAGCCGTCGTGCGCGGTGACGAAGTTCACGCCGGCGAGCGGCCCGCGCGTGACGTCGAAGACGCTCCGCGACCCCGTCAGCGAGTTCGCGAGCGCGCCGATCCCGGCACCCGGGACACCACTGCGACGCTCCTGCCCGACGTCGGCCAGCCAGAACTGCCGCACCGTGTTGCGGAAGCCGTCGTTCCACTCCAGCGTCCCCGCACCGAACGCCCCGGTGCGCCAGCCGTCCGGACCGACGTCCCACGGCTCGGCGATGACCAGGACGTCCTGCAGGTCCGGGTGCTGCCGGATGCGCTCGAGCAGCGGGTGTGCCGGGTCGAAGACGTGGTCGGCGTCGCGGGCGAGCGCGGCCATCAGGTCGAAGCGGAAGCCGTCGACCTGCATCTCGCGCGCCCAGTACCGCAGGCTGTCCACGACGAGGTCGGCGGTGGCCTCGACCGAGGTGTCGAGCGTGTTCCCGCAGCCCGTCGTGTCGTAGTAGGTGTCGTCCTCGGCGAAGCGGTACCGGTTCGCGCCGTCGATGCCGCGGAGCGAGGAGGTCGGACCCCCGAGCCCCTCTTCCGCCGTGTGGTTGTAGACGACGTCGAGCACGACCTGGATGCCGGCCTCGTGCAGCAGCCGCACCATGCCCTTGAACTCGCGGAGCACCCCGTCCGCTCCCGCTCCCCGCGCGGACGACGACGCGTACCCGGCGTGCGGGGCGAAGAACCCGAGCGTGTTGTAGCCCCAGGCGTTCTCCCGCTCGGCCTGCTGCAGCCAGTGCTCGGTGTCGAACGCCTGCACGGGCAGGAGCTCGAGCGTCGTCACGCCGATCCGCTGCAGGTGCGCGATTGTGCTCTCGTGTGCCACCCCGGCGAAGGTCCCGCGGAGGTGCTCCGGCACGGCGGGGTTCGCGCTCGTCAGGGTCCGGACGTTGGCCTCGTACAGGACGACCCGGTCGAGCGGCACCGTCGGCTTCGGCACGTCACCCCAGTCGAAGGCGTCGTCGACCACCACGCTCGTCCACCGGGCAGCCGCGCCCTCGGGAGCGCGGACGACGCCGCGGGCGTACGGGTCGAGCAGCGGGCGCTCGCCGTCGAAGTCGTGTCGACCGCCGGTCGGGCCGTCGACGAGCAGGTGGTAGGTGTCACCGACGCGGACGTCCGCCACCTCGGCGTGCCACTGGTCGGAGTCCGGCTCGTGCGTCAGCGCGACCCGTCGCTCCGCCACCGAGCCGTCAGGACGGGGGTCCAGCACCAAGGTGGCGGCCGTCGCCGTCGCCGAGCGCATCGCGAAACGCGCGACGTCCTCACCCAGGTGGAGGCCCTGGACGGTGTCGATCGCGATCTCCTGCACCCGACAAGGGTACGAGGACACGCAGGTATCCTGAAAACGCTCTCGAAGGGAGTCCTCCAGTGCCGGTCTACCTCGACCACGCAGCGACGACGCCGATCCTGCCCGAGGCGCTCGCCGCCTTCACCGACGCCCTCGCCACGGTCGGCAACCCGTCGTCGATCCACAGCGCCGGGCAGCGCGCCAAGATGCTGCTCGAGGACGGTCGCGCCCGCGTCGCCGCCTCGCTCGACGCCGAACCCGTCGAGGTCGTCTTCACCTCCGGTGGCACCGAGAGCGTCAACCTCGCCGTCAAGGGCCTCTTCTGGGCACGACAGGTCGACCGCCCGCGGCCCCGCATCGTCGTCGCGGCCGGGGAGCACCACGCCACCGTCGACACGGTCGACTGGCTCGAACGCCACGACGGCGCGGTCGTCGACGTGGTCCCGCTGGACGCGCAGGGTCACCTCGACCTCGACGGCCTGGAGGCCCGGCTCGCCGCCGCCACGGACGTCGCCCTGGTCACGTTCCTGTGGGCGAACAACGAGGTCGGCACGATCCAGCCGGTCACCCGGATCGTCGAGCTCGCCCACGCGGCGGGCGTCCCGGTGCACGCCGACGCGGTCGCCGCCTACGGCCAGGTGCCGCTGTCGTTCCGTGCCTCGGGCCTCGACGCCATGAGCGTGTCCGCCCACAAGATCGGGGGACCGGTCGGCATCGGCGCGTTGGTCCTCGGTCGCCGCGCCACGGTCGAACCGCTCATCCACGGCGGCGGACAGCAGCGCCAGGTCCGCAGCGGCACGCAGGACGCCCCCGCGGCGATCGCGTTCGGCATCGCGGCTGCGACACCACACGCCGACGTCCGCGCCCTGCGCGACCGGCTGGTGGCCGGTGTCCTCGAGGCCGTGCCCACCGCCGTGCTCCGCGGCGACCCGGTCGACCGGCTGCCGGGCAACGCCCACTTCACCTTCCCGGGGTGCGAGGGCGACTCGCTCCTGTTCCTCCTCGACGCCGCCGGGGTGGCCGTCTCGACCGGCTCCGCGTGCCAGGCCGGCGTGCCCGAGGCCTCCCACGTGCTGCTCGCCATGGGCCTGTCCGAGGACGAGGCCCGCGGTGCCCTCCGGGTGACGCTCGGGCACACCTCGACCGACGCGGACGTCGACGCCTTCCTGGCGGCCCTGCCCGACGCCGTGGCGCGGGCGAGCGCGGCGGGGATGGCGTCCCGCGCGCCGCTGCTCGGTCGCTAGGCGTCTGCCCCCAGTTCGGGGCTGACCAGGGCTTCTCTGGCGTCCCGCCCGTCGCTGGCCGCGTGCTGGAGACCTGTCCCCAGTCCGGGGCTGACCTGTTCGAAACGCTGTCGGAGCGCACTTGAGCGCCCGTACAGTACCGATCGTTTCAGTCGGTCAGGGGCAGGGAATC
Source organism: Curtobacterium sp. SL109 (assembly GCF_026672405.1). Classification (NCBI taxonomy): domain Bacteria; kingdom Bacillati; phylum Actinomycetota; class Actinomycetes; order Micrococcales; family Microbacteriaceae; genus Curtobacterium; species Curtobacterium sp. SL109. Next base: position 2,858,865 of record NZ_JAPPRB010000002.1, on the reverse strand, counting down.
ACCACATGGACATGCAGACGAACACCGGTGCGGAGCGGGGACGAGCGGGCGTCGGGACGGTCCTCGCCCGTGGGCGCGCACGCCGACGCCTCGCCGTCGTCATCACCGTCGCGGCGGTCGTCGCCGCGACGCTCAGCGCGTCCCCGGTGCTCGCCGCGAGTGCGACGCCGACGGGCTCGATCGACGGCGTCGGCGCCGGCCTGGGCAAGGTCACGGTCCGCGGCTGGGCGCTCGACCGGGCGAAGTCGGCGACGTCGACGAGCGTCCGGGTCACCGTCGGCGGCAGCGTCGCCGGCACCGTGCCCGCCGCGGCGGCGCGGGCTGACGTGAACCGCCGTCTCGGCGTGCGCGGGAACCACGGGTACAGCAGCTCCCTCGTCACCACGAAGTACGGCAAGCAGTCGCTCTGCGTCACGGCCCGCAGCCTGACCCGCGGCAAGGACGTCTCGCTGGGGTGCCGGACGGTCACCATCGGGAACCCCTCCCCGGTCGGCGCGTTCGACAGCGTCACCGCGACGCCGGGCACGGTGACGGTCAGTGGGTGGGCGTTCGACCCCGACACGTCGTCCGCCTCCAGCGACGTCACCGTCACCGTCGGCGGCACCAGGATCGGGACCGTGCGCACCGACGTCACGCGGAGCGACGTGAACCGGGTCCACCGCGTCACCGGCGCCCACGGGTTCGCGACCTCGCTCGCGACGACGAAGACCGGCACGCAGTCGGTGTGTGTCGTCGCGGTGAACGTCAGGAACGGGGCCGACAAGCAGCTCGCGTGCCGGAAGGCGACCATCCCGGCAGCACTGCCGGCGCCCGCGCCGTCGACCGAGCCCACGACCGCACCGTCGACCGCGCCCACGACCGCACCCGTGCCCTCCCGCCCGACGACACCGGACAGCGGTGCCGGGTCGGACCAGCAGGACGGCGGTGCCATGCCGGCCGCCGCCTCGGGGTGGACGCGCACCTTCGGTGAGGACTTCACGACCCCGGCAGCCTCCGGTGCCTTCATGAAGATCTACGGGGACCGCTTCGTCGCCTACGACGGGTTCAACGACACGAGCGGTGCGGGCATGTACCGACAGTCCGCCATGTCGGTGGCCGACGGGACGCTCGACATGCACATGCACACCGACGCCTCGGGGCAGCCCACCGGCGCCGCGTTCATCCCGCTCGTCGACGGTCGGTGGGGCGGACAGACCAGCGGCCGGTACGACATCCGGCTCCGCGCCGACCCGGTCAAGGGGTACGGGCTCGCCGGACTGCTGTGGTCCGACACGAACACGTGGGAGGACGGGGAGGTCGACTTCCCCGAGGGCGCCCTCGACGGCAACGTCACGCTCTCGAACCACTGCCCGGGCAACCCGGCCGCGAACTGCCTGCACCGGGACCTCGGCACGACGTTCTCCGCCTGGCACACCTACTCGATCGAGTGGACGCCGACGAAGCTCACCTTCCTCGTCGACGGCGTGGTCGTGAGCTCCACGACGCAGAACATCCCGAAGAAGCCGCTGCACCTCGTCCTGCAGGCCGCGACCGTGTCCCCGCAGAAGCCGCCGCGGGACGCTGCCGGTGACGTGCAGGTCGCCTGGGTGAGCATCTCGCGCGCCGGATGACGGTCCGCCGCGGTGGGCCTGCCGGGCCGCCCGCCGTCGTGACGAGCGAGACGGAGCCGCGCCGGGCCTCCCGGTCGGCCGTGTCCTGGCCGCGCCGGTAGGATCGGTGACCATGGTCGAACTGGACTACACCGAGCAGCTCTCCGCCCTCCGAGAGACCTTCGGCAACATCCGCTCGGTGGTCGACGTCGACCGCCTGCAGCGCGAGATCGCCGACCTCAGCGAGCAGGCCGGGGCCCAGGACCTCTGGGACGACGTCGACCACGCGCAGCAGGTGACGAGCGCGCTCTCGCACCGGCAGACGGCGCTGAAGAAGATCACCGACACCGAGCAGCGCATCGACGACCTCGAGGTCCTCGTCGAGATGGCGAACGAGGGCGACGACCAGGAGTCGGCCGACGAGGCCGCCTCCGAGCTCAAGGCGATCACGAAGACGATGGGCGAGCTCGAGGTCCAGACGCTCCTCGACGGCGAGTACGACGACCGCCCCGCGGTCATCACCATCCGCGCCGGGGCCGGTGGCGTCGACGCCGCGGACTTCGCCGAGATGCTCATGCGCATGTACCTGCGGTACGCCGAGCAGCACGGCTTCAAGGCCACCGTGATGGACACCTCCTACGCCGAGGAAGCGGGCATCAAGTCCGCGACGTTCGAGGTCGACGCCCCGCACGCGTTCGGCACCCTGTCGGTGGAGGCCGGCACGCACCGCCTGGTCCGGATGTCGCCGTTCGGTGCCGCGGGCAAGCGACAGACGTCCTTCGCCGCGGTGGAGGTCATCCCGCTGATGCCGGAGACCGCCGTCATCGACATCCCCGAGAACGACATCCGCGTCGACGTCTTCCGGTCGTCGGGCCCGGGCGGCCAGTCCGTCAACACGACGGACTCCGCGGTGCGCCTCACCCACATCCCCACGGGCACCGTGGTGTCGATGCAGAACGAGAAGTCGCAGATCCAGAACCGCGCGGCAGCCATGCGCGTGCTCCAGTCGCGACTCCTGCTCCTGAAGAAGGAAGAGGAGAACGCGAAGAAGAAGGAGCTCGCCGGGAACATCACGGCGAGCTGGGGCGACCAGATCCGCTCCTACGTCCTGGCGCCGTACCAGATGGTCAAGGACCTCCGGACCGAGCACGAGGTGAACAACCCCTCAGCCGTGTTCGACGGCGACCTGGACGGGTTCATCAACGCCGGCATCCGCTGGCGCAAGCAGTCCGTCGAGTCCTGAGCCGCGCGCCTGGCAGCCATTCCGAGCCGGGCGACCTACCCTGATCCGGTCATGATCAAATTCGACCAGGTCACCAAGCTGTACTCGGGCAACCCGAGTCCCGCCCTCGACAACGTCACCCTCGAGATCCTCAAGGGCGAGTTCGTCTTCCTCGTCGGTGCGTCCGGCTCCGGGAAGTCGAGCTTCCTGCGCCTCGTGCTCAAGGAGGAGAAGCCCTCGCGCGGGCAGATCCACGTGCTCGGTCAGCGCCTCGGCGCGCTCTCCTCGAGGAAGGTCCCGTACTTCCGCCGGAACCTCGGCGTGGTCTTCCAGGACTTCCGCCTGCTGCCGAACAAGAACGTGTTCGACAACGTCGCGTTCTCGTTGCAGGTGATCGGCAAGAGCAAGGGCTTCATCAGCGAGGCCGTGACGGACGTGCTCAAGCTCGTCGGGCTCAACGGCAAGGCGAACCGCATGCCGCACGAGCTCTCCGGTGGTGAGCAGCAGCGCGTGGCGATCGCCCGTGCCGTGGTGAACAAGCCGTCGGTGCTCCTGGCGGACGAGCCCACCGGCAACCTCGACCCGACGACCTCGGCCGGGATCATGGCGCTCCTCGAACGCATCAACCAGGGAGGCACCACCGTGCTGATGGCGACCCACGACGCGAGCATCGTGAACCAGATGCAGCGACGGGTGATCGAGCTGTCCGGGGGCGTGGTCCTGCGCGACGAGCAGTCCGGCGGCTACCAGACCCAGGCGCTCCCGATCCAGCACCCGGCCGGCGTCTCGAACACCACCGGCATCCAGACCATCCCGGGGCTCATCCGATGAGGCTCGGACTCGTCATGGGCGAGGTCGGTTCCGGCCTCCGCCGCAACGCCTCGATGGTCGTCTCGGTCGTCCTGGTCACCTTCATCTCGCTGACCTTCGTCGGCACCGCGATCCTGCTGCAGATGCAGATCAACCAGATGAAGGGGTACTGGTACGACCGCGCCCAGGTCGCCGTCTACCTGTGCACCGACACCGACACCACCGGCAACTGCACCGGGGCGAAGGCCACCGATGACCAGCGCAAGCAGATCGAGGAACAGCTCAAGGGCCCGACGCTGGCGCCGTACATCGAGAAGACGTACTTCCAGGACCAGCAGCAGGCGTACGTCCGCTTCAAGCAGCAGTTCAAGGACGCGCCCACCACGGAGTTCGTCAAGCCCGAGTACCTCAACGAGACCTTCTGGGTGAACCTGAAGAACCCGTCGCAGGCGGACGTGCTGCAGGAGAGCCTGTCGAAGGTCGCCGGCGTCCAGAGCGTCATGGACCAACGCGGGTACCTCCAACCGATCTTCAACCTGTTGAACGCGTCGTCCTACACGGCCATCGGCATCGCGGCGCTCATGCTCATCGCCGCCGTGCTGCTCATCGCCACGACGATCCGCCTGTCCGCGTTCTCGCGGAGACGGGAGCTCGGGATCATGCGTCTGGTGGGGGCGTCGAACCGGTTCATCCAGACGCCGTTCGTGCTCGAGGGCGTCATCGCAGCGGCGATCGGTGCCGTGCTGGCCGGCGGTGCGATCACCGCGGTCGTGTGGTTCTTCGTCCGCAACTACCTGACCAGGCGGTTCAGCGGTGTGGCGTTCATCGGGATGAGCGACGCGGCCGTGGTCGTGCCGGCGGTGATCGTCATCGGGGTGGTCCTGGCGGCGGTGTCGGCGTCGATCGCCATCCGCCGCTACCTCAAGGTCTGATCGTCCGATAGACTGTGGGGCTGCGCACCCGCAGCGAAGGGTCGAGAGGAGACGCGCATGGCGAAGGAACGCGGCGAGAAGATCGTGGCGACGAACCGTCGGGCGCGCCACGACTACCTGATCGAGTCGACGTACGAGGCCGGCATGGTGCTCTCGGGCACCGAGGTCAAGTCCCTGCGGGAAGGCCGTGCGTCGCTGGTCGACGGCTACGCCTTCGTGGACGGGGGAGAAGCCTGGCTGGACGCCGTGCACATCCCCGAGTACACCGAGGGCACGTGGAACAACCACGCCCCGCGGCGCAAGCGCAAGCTGCTCCTGCACAAGCAGGAGATCGTGAAGATCTCGCACAAGACGGCGCAGGGCGGCTACACGCTGGTTCCCCTGCAGATCTACTTCCACGACGGCCGCGCCAAGGTCGAGATCGCGGTGGCCAAGGGCAAGCGCGAGTTCGACAAGCGCCAGGCCATGCGCGAGAAGACCGACAAGCGCGAAGCCGAGCGGGCCATGCGGACGCGGAACCGCGTCGGCGAGTAGCGGTGTCAGCCGATCCTCGGTAGACTGAACAGCTGCCTGCGGAAACAGGCGCAACAACTCCACAGTGTGACAGCGGCTCGCTGCTCGGCCCGTACGGGGATGATCGGTTTCGACATTGCCTGTGTGCCGACGGGAAGCGGGCCGAGGATCCACGGTCATCTCGTCAACGATCCGTGGAAAACAACAAGTGCCAATTCCAAGCGCACTGACTTCGCTCTCGCTGCGTAAGCAGCCCAGCACATGAAGTCCGTCGGCCAGGTGATCGTCTTCTAACCTGAGTTCCGGCGTCATCCAGAGGACTTGCTGCACGGTTGCGCCTCAGGGCCGTGCGGGACTTGCACTGAGACTGGGCCCGTCGTCCTAGAAGCCGGTAGCAAAGGACGGGGCCGAGCAGAACGAATCATCCGGATACGCCCGTAGAAGACGTCGAATTGCAGCGATGGACGGGGGTTCGATTCCCCCCATCTCCACCATCGCCGAGCGGCGCAGCTGCTGTCACACGTGGCCTGAGCGATCAGGACCGAACGCCCCGTCGGTGTCGAAGGACACCGACGGGGCGTTCGCTGTTCGTGCACGCTCGAGGACTACGCTCCGGGGCAGGCGCGGGAAGACACCCGCGCCCGAACCCGAGTGGAAGGTCCCGCTGTGCAGGAGATCGCGATCCGAGTCCGGCTGCGAGAGCAGGAACGAGTCGGCCTGGCCGAGTACGAGCGGATCGTGGCGTCGGTCGCCACCGTCGCCGCGCTGACGGCCTGGCTTCCCACCCCCGATGCCCGACTGGTCGTCCGCGGCCGTGGCGCCGAGCCCGTCCGCCTGGAGACCGTGTCGTACGGCTCCACGTTCGAGATGCTCGTCGTGCTCGACCAGCGCAGCGCCGCCGTCGAGCGCGCCGCAGCCACCGTCGCCGCACTCATCGAGTCCGTGCGACACGAGCACGTCGAGGACGACGTCGCCGGCGTCGCGGGCGAGATCGACCGGCTGGACCGCTCGGCACCCCGAGGCCGTTCGGCGGTCGAGCGGTCGCTCCGCACCTTCCTCGAGGGCGCTCGTGCCGACGTGCTGGCCCGCAAGAGCACCACGCGCCTCCGTGCCGCGCAGGCCCTCGTGCGCCTCGCCGAGGACGCCGCCGAGCTCACCGTGGAGCGGGTCGAGGACGCGCTCGCGTCCGAGCTGACCGAGCAGCCCGTGGACGTGCTCGAGGACACCGGGTCCGCGGTGGTCGTCGAGCCGGTCGACGGACTCGAGCCGAGCGAGCCCGTCGTGCCGACCGTCCCAGCCGTGCCGCCCGTGCCCGAGGCGCCCGAGGTGCGCGAGGCACCTGCGGACGAGGCCGGCACCACGACGAAGAACTCGTCGAAGAAGCAGGACGACGAGGAGAAGTCGTCGAAGAAGAAGAAGTCCGCCAAGAAGGACGACGACAAGAAGAAGTCGTCGAAGAAGAAGAAGAAGGACGAGAAGAAGAAGTCCTCGAAGAAGCAGGACGACGGCACGAAGAAGAAGTCCAAGAAGTAGTCTGAAGGCTTATACAGGACTGATGTTTCAGTCGTGTGAACAATCCTCCCGAAGTCGCCGCACGGTGCCAGAGTCGGTCACGACCCCCGAACGGGGTCGCGACCGACTCGACAGGAGCACCCCGTGGCAACGACGAGCGCACCGACGCTTCCGGATTCCGGACTCAAGCGGAACGTCGGCTTCATCGGACTGATCTGGGCCTCGACCGGCTCGATCATCGGGTCCGGGTGGCTGTTCGGGTCGCAGGAGGCCCTGAAGACCGCCGGACCCGCCGCGATCATCTCGTGGCTGATCGGCGGCGTCGCGATCCTCGTGCTCGCGCTGGTGCACGCCGAGCTCGGCGGCATGTTCCCCATCGCCGGCGGCACCGCCCGGTTCCCGCACATCGCGTTCGGTGGCGTCGCCGGGGCCTCGTTCGGGTGGTTCTCCTGGCTGCAGTCGGTCACGGTCGCCCCGATCGAGGTCGAGGCGATGATCAAGTACGCGCAGCACTGGCAGTTCGCCCACCCCTGGTTGCACACGACGACCGTGGACGGCGAGACCCAGCAGCTGCTCACCGGTGCGGGCATCGCCGTGGCGGTGCTGCTCATGGCAGTCGTCACGGTGATCAACCTGCTGAGCGTGAAGATCCTCGCGAACACGAACTCGGCGGCGACGTGGTGGAAGGTCGCCATCCCCCTGCTGGTCATCATCGTGCTGGCGTTCAGCGGCTTCCACGGCTCGAACTTCACCGCGGCCGACGGCTTCATGCCCCAGGGCGCGAAGGGCGTCCTCGCGGCGGTGTCCACGTCGGGCATCATCTTCGCGTTCCTCGGCTTCGAGCAGGCGGACCAGCTCGCCGGCGAGGCGAAGAACCCGAAGCGCGACATCCCCCGCGCCGTCATCGGTTCCGTCGTGATCGGCCTGGTCATCTACCTGCTGCTGCAGGTCGTGTTCCTCGGCGTCCTGCGCTCGGACGCGATCCAGGGCTCGTGGGCGACGGCGGACTTCACGAAGTACACGGGGCCGTTCGCCGACATCGCGATGGCGGCCGGTCTGACCTGGCTGGCGGTCGTCATCTTCATCGACGCGATCATCTCGCCGGCGGGCACCGGGCTGATCTACGTCACGGCGACGTCGCGCATCTCCTACGGCCTCAGCCGCAACGGGTACTTCCCGAAGGCGTTCGAGTGGACGACGAAGGCGGGCGTCCCGTGGGTCGGGCTCATCACGGCGTTCGTCGTCGGCTGCGCGTGCTTCGCCCCGTTCCCGTCGTGGCAGGGCCTCGTCAGCCTCATCACGAGTGCGTCGGTGCTCATGTACGCCGGTGCCCCGCTCGCCCTCGGCGCGTTCCGGAAGCGCATCCCCGAGGTGGAGCGCCCGTACCGGATGCCCGCGGCCGCGGTGCTCTCGCCGCTGGCGTTCGTCGTCGCGAACCTCATCATCCTGTGGACGGGGTGGGACACCGACTGGAAGCTCGGTGTCGCCATCCTGATCGGCGCCGTCGTGATCATCGCGAACAACGTGTTCCGCGGCCAGACCAGCGTCCGGCCGCGGTGGGACTGGAAGGCGGCGCAGTGGCTGCTGCCCTACCTGGTCGGCATGGGGCTCATCGTGTTCCTGAGCGACTTCGGACCGCTCACGCACCCGGTGTTCCCGCTCTGGGTCGACATCGTCGTGGTCGCCGTGTTCTCGGTCATCGTCTACTACTGGGCGATCAACTCGGCGTCCCCGCGGGAGGAGATCCTGCGCACCGCCGACGACGTCCGCGAGGTCGAGGAGTCGGCGGTCGTCGAGCCCGTCCGGCACTGACGCGCGGACGCAGCAACGCGCAGCCAGACGCGCAGCAAGTGGCCTAGCTGCAAGCGGTCTGGCTGCGAGCGGCCTAGAAGTCGAACAGGTTCGCCCGCAGCCCGCCCGAGCCGTACTCGCGCCGGAGCAGCCCCCGCTGGCGCAGCACCGGCACCAGGTCCCCGAACATCCGGTACACCTGCGCCGGGTGGAGGTCGCCCGAGAAGACGATGCCGTCGTTGTCCGCGTCCGCACCGAGCTCCTCGATGAAGTCCGCGAACTCGCCAGCGGTGCCCACGAACCCGGAGCGTGAGGACACCCGCCCCTTCCTGGCCTTCCTCGTCAGGAGCTCCCGCAGCGGTGCGTCGGGCGTGTCCCCGAGCAACCCGCGGATCGTGCCGGCGGAGACGTGGTCCCCGAAGGTGCCGGCGGGGACGGGCGCGTCGAGGTCGAGCGCGAGCAGGTCGGTCTCCGAGTCGCTCGACCACGCGATCGCGGCGGTGCGCAGGTCGTCGTCGGAGGGGTGCCTCGATGCCGAGACGATCCGGTCCGCCTCGTCCGTCGAGACGGTGATCTCGGGCTTGAGGACGAACAGGATCCGCAGGTCGTCGGCCGTCCGACCGGCGTCGAGGGCGGCAGCGATGACACGAGCGCGGTAGTCCCGCACCGCCGCCGCCGACAGCGGTGCCAGTGCGAGCTGCACGTCCGAGTGCGTGCCGGCGAACCCCAGGCCACGTCCGGACCCGCCGGGGGAGACCACGACCGGGTCGGCCTCGAGCGGCAGCGCGTTCAGCGGGCCGTGCGCCGTGAAGTACGCGCCCTCGTGATGGAACGCGTCGAGGGCGTCACCGTCGGCGAAACTCCAGTCCTGGCTGTTGCCGATGTAGGCATCACCCCACGAGTGCCAGAGGCGCCGCAGCAGGGTGATCCACTCCTCGGCCCGGTCGTAGGCCTGGTCGTGGGGAAGCGGCGGCAGCCCCGCGTGCCTGGCGCTGCCGACGTCCGTCACGACGTTGATGCCGAAGCGCTCCGACGACAGGTGCGCGAGCGTGGCGAACTGCCGGGCGGCCAGGTACGGCGGGGTGATCCCCGCGTTCACGGTCGGCGCGATCCCGATGTGCGAGGTCGCGGCGAACAGGTACGGCGCGAGCAGGAGCGGGTCGTGCTTCGGACCGCCGTACGCCTGGCGGATCCGCAGGTCGAGGGTCGAGGGGTTGCCGAGGGAGATCGCGTCCTCGGCGATGACCAGGTCCATCCCCGCCTGTTCCAGCGCGCGCACGGACTGCTGGTACAGGTCCGGCTTGGTCCAGTCGTGACCCCAGTCCCAGTCGGACCGCCCCCACGCCTGCGGGCCGAACCCGCGTGAGAAGAAGTACCCGAAGTGCTGCAGGTCGGCCATCGTCAGATCTCCTCGGCGATCACGTGCTGTGCCGGGACGGTGTGTCCCAGGACGGCGAGCTCCGTGGCGAACGCGGTCCGGGCCTCCTGGCCGTCCCTGGTGCCACCGCGCACGGCGGCGAGCCCGCGCGCCAGGTCGCGGAGCAGGTCCGCGACGTCCTCGATTCCGACGGACAGTCGGACCAGGCCGTCGCCGATGCCCTGTTCGGCACGCTCCTCGGGCGTCCGCCCGGCGTGTGTCGTCGTGGCCGGGTGCAGGATCAGCGACCGCACGTCACCCAGGTGGGTCATCCGGCTGAACAGCTGCACCGCGTCGATGAACGCGCGCGCGGCCGGCTCGCCGCCGGCGAGCGTGAAGGCGAACACCGAGCCGGCTCCCCGGGGCAGGTACCGCTCCGCCAGGTCGTGGTACGGACTGGAGGCCAGACCCGCGTGGTCGACGCTCGTCACCTCCGGCTGCTGGTCCAGCCACTCCGCGATCGCGAGCGCGTTCGCGCTGTGGCGCTCGATCCGCAGGCTCAGGGTCTCGATGCCCTGGCGGAGCAGGAAGGCGTTGAACGGCGAGGGGGTCGGGCCGATCCGGGAGCTGATGACGTCGCGCGCGTAGACGACCCAGGCGCGGGTGCCGTACCGCTCGACGTAGCTCTGGCCGCCGAGGGACCGCTCCGGGCTCGTCAGGTGCGTCCAGCGTTCCGGGGAGGCGGACCAGTCGAACGTGCCGCCGTCGACGACCACGCCGCCGAGGCCCGAGCCGTGTCCGCTGAGGAACTTCGACGCCGAGTGCACCACGATGTCCGCGCCGTGCTCCACCGGACGCACGAGGTACGGCGTCGCCAGGGTGTTGTCGACGACGAGGGGGACGCCCGCCCGGTGCGCGGTGTCGGCGACCCCGGCGATGTCGAGCACGTCGTTCTTCGGGTTCGGGATGGTCTCCGCGAAGAACGCCTTCGTGTTCGGCCGGACGGCGGCGGCCCACGCGTCGAGGTCCCGGGCGTCGCCGACGAAGTCGACCTCGATGCCGAGCCGCCCGAGGTTCTGGGTCAGGAGCCCGCGGGTGCCCTCGTAGATGCTCCTGGCGCTGACCACGTGGTCGCCCGCCTGCAGCAGCCCGAGGAACGCCACGGTCGCCGCAGCCTGACCGCTGCTGACGAGGATCGCCTCCGCGCCGCGTTCGAGCAGGGCCACCCGGCGTTCGACGTCGGCGTTCGTGGGGTTGCCGAGGCGCGTGTACGTGTAGCCGTCGTCGGTGCCGGCGAAGCGGTCGCGGGCCTGGTCGAAGTCGTCGAAGAGGAAGCCCGAGGACATCTGGATCGCGGGCACCCGGGCGCCGTGGCCGGCGTCGGGCACGAACCCGCCGTGGACCTGCTCGGTCGCGAAACCGTGGTCGTCGTTGGACATGGGCACCTCCGGGACGTGGTGTCCGTACTCTCGCAGGCCGCGCTCCGTGGACAGCCCAATGCGGCGTCCGGTTACGTCACGCCGCCGTACGCCGTCCCGGGGAGCGTCCGGATGCGCGGCGACGACTTCCTCGACCCGGCGCGGTCCCACCACCGGTCGTCCGACTGGGACGGCGTCGAGCGGGTCCGGCTCCGCGACACCGTCCTCCGGCCCTTCCGTTCCGGCACCGGTGGCACCTTCCAGCGGTTCGACTGGTCCACGCGGGACCTCGGCGAACCGGAACCGGTGCCGGTGGGACGCGTGCTGGTGGTCGACCTGATCGGGTTGTTCCACCCCGAGGTGCTCGACGACCTCGACCTGACGGTGTGGTGCGACGTCGACCTCGACACCGCCGTCGCCCGGGGGCTGGCCCGAGACCGGGCGCTCGGGCGGTCCCACGAGCGGCTGTGGCACGACGTGTGGGTGCCGAACGAGCGGGACTTCGCCGAGCGGTTCGCGCCGCGGTCGATGGCGCAGGTGCTCGTGCCGAGCGGCGGTCAGCCCGCGGACTGATCGACGACGCCGGGGATGGGCGTCGTGCCCACGAAGTCGTCCCGCATCGTGTCGACGCCCACTGCGGGCGAGCGTCGTCGACGAAGGACTGACGGTCGCGGCGCTTGCCGTCGGTGTCGAGGTGCATCTGCGTGTCGCGGTCCTGCTTCATGGCCGACGCCGACGTCCGTTTCCGGCGATGACGGATCCGGTCGGCGATCCTCGGAGGTCGCGGACCGGATCCGTCACGTCCCGGGACGAAGCGGTACTTCCGCCGGTCAGGACCTGGCCGTGTCAGGAAGGAAGGCAGGACGCGGCTTCAGATGCGAGCGCGGAACGCCACGAGGACACCGGCGAGGCGGTCGGCGAAGCCCGGGGGCAGCGACGCGGGCAGGGCGTCGACGGGGAACCAGCGGACGTCGTCGCTCTCGTCGCTCACGCTCGTGGCGACGTCGGGCCGGGCGATGGCGACGAAGCCGACGTCCCAGTGCGCGGCGCAGGCGAAGCCGCCGTGCAGGTCGTGTCGGTCGAGGTCGACGATCCGCGGCGTCGCCAGGTCGAGGTCGGGGACGCCGGACTCCTCGCGGGCCTCGCGACGAGCGGCGTCGGCGAGCGACACGTCACCGTGCTCGAGGTGTCCGCCGAACTGCACCCAGAACCGGCCCTTGCGGTGCAGGCAGAGCAGGACGTGGGACAGGTCGGGCGACAGCACGAAGCAGGACGCGGTGAGGTGCTCGGAGCCACCCTCGCGCCACAGTGCGGCGTCGCCGTGGGACACGACGAAGGCGGTGAACGCGTCGCGGTCGGCGCCGGGCGGAGCGGTGCGGAGTTCCGTGAGGGCGTCGGGCGCGTGCATGGGGTCCATCGTGGCAGGGTCTGCGCTGCTCGCGGACGCACGCCTGCGTCACACCAGGCTGCTGACGCCCGTCGCGACCGTGTCCCACACGGCGAGCAGCGGGTCGCGGGCGAGCCACACCGCGACGCCGTTGACGAGCACGAACAGGACGAACCACACCGCGGCGGGCAGCCGCATCTCGGCGGCGGCGATGTGGAAGTCCGTCTGCACGCGAGCCCCGGTCCCGAGCCACCGGGCGACCTGCACGACCGACCGCAGCCCGTCCACGACGAACAGGGCGCCGACGCCCGCGACGACGAGCACCGTGGCTTCCGACGGCCGGAGCGCCACCCAGAGCGCGAGCGCGTCGAAGCCGACGACGACGAGCAGCCCGAACCAGTTCCGGACGAAGACCAGGGCGACGAGGCCGATGACCCCGAGCACCACGACGGGGAGCCACCTGGACCCGTGCAGCACCCCGGTCACGAGCAGCGTGCCGGCCCAGAGCGGTGCGCTGTAGCCGGCGTACAGGTTGAGCACGCGGACGAGCCACCGGATGCTGCCGGGGACACCGCCGAGCTGGACCCAGGCCTCACCGGAGCCGTCCGGGCGCAGGTCGATGCGGCGGATCCGTCCGCCGAAGGGCACCACGACGACGCAGTGGCCGACCTCGTGCGCGATCGTCGCGGCGATCCGTGCCACCCGCCCGACGACGGGGACGAACGGGAGCACGGCGCCGACGAGGATCGCGACGGGGACCAGGGAGGCGGAGGACATCGTCCGCCACCCTGGCAGATCGGCCTAGGAGTGCACCGAGGGGAGCAGCACGACGGCGAGCAGCGTCGCGGGGACGGCCACCGAGGTGAGGATGACGAGGAACATCGTCAAGCGGTTCATGCGGGTCTCCCTGGCTATTCGACCGTCACCGACTTGGCGAGGTTCCTCGGCTTGTCGACGTCGCAGCCGAGCTGCAACGCGAGTTCGCGGGCGAGCATCTGGAGGGGCACGACGGCCTCGAGCGGACCCCAGGGCCCGGTCTCGCCGAGCGCGGGGATGTCCGAGCCCGGCCCTCCGATGGTGATGACGAAGCCGCCACGGGCACGGACCTCGGAGATCGCGGCCTGCAGGCGGTGCTCACCGTGGTCGATGACGACGACGGGGGTGCCCTCGTCGACGAGGGCCAGCGGTCCGTGCTTCAGCTCGCCGGAGGGGTACGCCTCGGCCCAGCGGTAGCTGAGCTCCTTGAGCTTGAGCGCGCCCTCGGCGGCGTAGGGCAGGCCCACACCCCGACCGAGGAACAGGAAGCCCGTGGCGTCCTTCACGCTCGACACGAGCAGCGGGATGCGGTCGGCGGCGACCTGTCCGGCCGTGGCGAGGCGGGCGGGGAGCTCGCGCAGCGAGGCCACGAGGGTGGCGGCGTGCATCGGCTCGATGCGGCCCGACGCGACGAGGGCGGAGATCATCGCGGCGACGCCGACGACGACCTGGGCGGTGAACGTCTTCGTCGCGGCCACCCCGATCTCCGGTCCGGCGTGGCAGTCCAGCACGGCGCTGGCACGACGGGCGAGCGAGGAGTGCACGTTGTTCGTCAGGGCGAGCACCGGGAAGCGGTCCTCGAACCGGTCGAGGGCCCGCAGCACGTCCGCGGTCTCACCGGACTGGCTGATCGCGACGACGAGGGTGCCCGGGCTGAGGACGACCTGGTCCGCCTCGCTGGCGACGACGATGTCGGTGGGGACGCCGCCGATGCCGCGCAGCGCGGTGGCGATGACCTGTCCGGCGTTCAGCGAGGTGCCGCAGGCGACGATCGCGAGCCGGTGGAACCCGGGGAGCCCGAGGCCGACCCACATGCTGCCGTCGGCGGCGCGGGAAGCGATGCGCTCGACGATGCCTGCCACGACCTCCGGCTGCTCCTCGATCTCCTTCGCCATGTGGTCCGGGTGGTCGCCGAGGTCGAGCGCGGCGGCCGCGAACGGCGAGGGGGTCGGGAAGGGCACGGCGACCGAGACGCCGTCGGAGGACCAGGACCAGGACTCGCCGAGCTCGACGACGTCCCCGTCGCGGAGCGCCACGAAGGTCTCGCACCACTCGGCGATCGCGCCGATGTCGCTGGCGACGAAGTCCCCGCGGGGGGCGCGGGCGACGACGAGCGGGGAACGCTCGGCGGCGACGACCATGCGGCCGGTGCGGGAGTCGAGGACGACGATGGCCCACGACCCCTCGAGCTGCGCGGCGGCGATCTGCACGGCGAGCATCAGGTCGTGGTCGACCGCCAGGGCACGCTCGACGAGGTGGCTGATGACCTCGGAGTCGACCTCGGACCGGAAGACGTGGCCCTGCGCCTCGAGCATCGTGCGGAGGCGCTCGGCGTTCTCGATGATCCCGTTGTGCACGACGCTGATGCGGCCGGAGCAGTCCTGGTGCGGGTGGGCGTTCGCCTCGCACACGCCGCCGTGGGTGGCCCAGCGCGTGTGGCCGATGCCGGTGCCGGTCAGGGCGTCGCCGGAACGGGCGGCGACGAGCGTGCGGAGGTCACCGACGCGGGAGACGGACCGGATGGTCTCGGTCCCGCCGGAGGCCGTCCGCACCGCGATGCCGGCGGAGTCGTAGCCGCGGTACTCGAGTCGTTCGAGGCCGTCGAGCAGGTACGGGGTTGCGTCGTCGGAGACGCGGGCCGCGATGATGCCGCACATCGTGGATCCCTTCGGGTGGGAGGGGGTGGAGGGAGCGGGTCGGCACCGACCGCCGCTCGGGTCGGCCGCGCGATCGGGGTGTGTCGACCCGGACCGCCGCCCGTCCTCGGATCAGGCGAGGACGGACGACGGCGTCCATGGGTCGACGCTTCGGGTACCGATCGGGGTACCGTGGCCGGCCTCCTGGGGAGGCGCGGCGGTCGGTGCAGTGACAGCATCACCGGCGGGGGAGTCACCGGACAACGTTCGACCACGACTGTTGCGGTTCCCCGCGCGCCAGGTGCGAGAGTGCGGGTCCGGATGCGGAGTCACGCAACCGGTGGACCGAACGGTGCGTCCGCGACCAGCGGACACACTGGAGGCCCGGTGCCAGCTGGCACCGGGCCTCCAGTGTGTGGACGGTCGGGATCAGGTCACGTGAGCAGCGCGACCAGGTGGGAGCGCGACCGCGCCCCGACCTTGCGGTAGATCTGCGTCAGACGCAGCTCGACCGTGCGCTGGGACATGTACAGCGACGAGGCGATCTCGCGGTTGCGGTACCCCTCGGTCACCTTCTGCACCACGGCACGCTCCTCCGCGGTCAGCGAGGTGAGCACCGCCGACGCGTCCGGCGCGCTCCGCGGCGTCCCGGGCGTGCCCGGGGTGGTCGCGGAGAGGAGCACACCGGAGCGCACCGCACCGGAGAACGGACCGGAGCCGACGACGCCACCGAGGGTGGGCATCGCGACCGTCGGGGCCGGCGTCACGAGCGGACGTCGGAGACCCGCGGCCTCGTACGCAGCCGCAGCCGCTGCACCCAGGCGGGCACGGTCGGCGGGGGTGCCGACCGCGGCGAGGGCCGCGAACGTGCGGGCACGCTCGAACTGCGAGTCAGCCGGCTGGAAGACCTCGAGGGCACGTCGCTTGGACGCGTCCTTGGTCCCCTCGTCGGCGATGAGCGCGACGCTCCGTGCCAGCACCAGGGCCCCCCAGCGGGACGGCCGGGCGTGGTGGTCGGCGGCGAGGCGCGCGGTGATGTTCCGCGCGTCGTCGATCCGGTCGAGCCGGGCGTAGGCCTCGACCAGGTCCCCGAGGTGCCGGAGCACCGCCGGGTTCCGCAGCGAGCGACCGATGGCGTCGGCGGCCTCGAGGGAGGACGCCGCCTCCTCGAGCCGGCCGTCGAGCAGCAGCACACGGCCGCGCAGGGCGTACAGCTTCGCCGTCGCACCCCACAGCCGGCTCGTCGTGCGCTGGCGCAGGCAGTGGTCGATGACGTCGAGCGCGTCGGCCGAGCGGCCCTCCGCGAAGTGCCGCCAGGCGATGGCGATCGCCCGGGACGGCTCGCGGAGTCGTTCGACGACCGCGGAGCCGGACTCCCACACGTCGATCGCGCGGAGCGCCTGCCGGAAGTTCCCGGAGCGCACCTCGTTCTCGGCGGACAGGTACCGCGCCGCCTCGAGCCACACCGGAGCGGTGTCGTTGGCACGGGCGAGCACGAGGGCGAACACGCGTCGGGCGCTGCGGTAGCGCTCGGCGAGGCTCAGTGCGTGCGAGAGGAGCAGCAGTGCCGGGTCGGACATCGCGAGCAGCTTCTGGGCCGCGAGGCCCTCGTGCAGCTCGGCGTCCGGCGGCAGGGTGCCGTCGACGGCGGCCACGAGCTGTCGCGCCGTGGCGAGGATCTCCGCGGTGTGCTGGGAGGCACGGTCCTCGAAGAGCTCGGCGCGGTGCAGCAGGTCACGGGCCTGGTCGAGCTCCCACGCCTCGGCGCGGAAGGACGCGACCATCGCCAGCAGGCCGGCGAGGGCGTCGGACTCCTCGGCGTCGTCCGAGCGGACGGGCACCATCAGCTCGTCCGCGTGGACCGCGTCGCCGCTGAGGTACTGCACCGAGTACTGCAGGCGGAGACGGCGGACCTCGTCGCGGAGTTCCGCGAACGGCTTGATCGCCGCGAGGTACCGCGCCGCGTAGCTGAGCAGCCGGTGTCCGAGGAGGACCTCGGCGACGGACAGCAGTGCGGCGTGCTCGACCTCCGAGCCCGTCCCGACGTGCAGGGCACGTTCGGTCAGGGCGACGGCGGCGTGCGAGTCGCTCTCGGCCGCGTACGACTTCGCGGCGGTCAGCAGTGCGACGGCGTCGGGCGTGTGCTCGACGAAGCTGCTGTGCCAGACGGCCGACCGGTCGTCGTGCGCCGCGGCGTCCGCTGCCAGCTCGGTGTGCGCCTCGCGGCGGTCCTTCGCGGGCATGCTCCAGTACAGCGCGGAGCGGACGAGCGGGTCACGGACGGCGATGGACTGCCCGCGGAGCGTGGCCAGGCCGGCGCCGACGAGGTCGTCGACGGCGTCCCGGTCCCAGCCGGCGAGCCGAGCCGTGGGCACGAGTGCCAACCGCGCCAGGACGTCCAGATCGCGTCCTGCAGCGGCTTCGAGCACGAGTGCCGCGGCTGCGGCGGTCGTCGGGGTGGGGCGGAGCGGGAGCACGAGCGGCTCGGTGCCGACGAGCTGTTCACGGCGGAGTGCGCCGATCTGCTCGCGGAGGGCGCCGGGGTTGCCGCCGGTCTCGTGGGCGAGGACGGCGAGGACGCCGTCGTTCGCTTCTTCCGGGGCCATCTCACGGGCCAGCACCAGTGCCTCGTCCTGCGCCAGCGGTTCGAGCCGCAGCGTGGGGAGGGACGTGAGCGGACCGTTCGACGGCACACGGCGGACGGTCGCCACGAGGCGCAGTGCCGTGCCGGCGAGCCGTCCCGCGAGGAACGCGATGAGCTCCTGGCTCTCGGCGTCCATGCGGTCCAGGTCGTCGATGAGCACGAGCGTCGGCGGGAGCGTCAGCGCGTGCACGGCATCCAGGAAGTCGTGTGCTGCGGCCAGGCCCTCGTCGACGTTCCGGACCAGGCGCGCGATGTGCGCAGAGGCTCGGGGGTCGTCGAGGGCGGTGAACAGGGAGGTCACTCCCGACATGGGCCAACGGGCTTCGCTTCCGTTGACGCCCAGTCGGACGACGGGGATGGAGACACGGTGCGAGACCGCGTCGAGGACGCTGCTGCGTCCGGAGCCAGGGTCGCCGACCACGACCATCGCAGACTCCCGGGGGAGGACTGCGAGGGCTGCGATCCGGTCGACCTCAGTACGTCGACCGGTGAGTTCCATCAGGACTCACCGGCCTCCGGTACCAGAGGCGGACCAGCGGTCAGAGCGCACGGAGGCGGACCGAGCCAGGACGGGGGTGGTGACCCCGACGGAGCTCAGACGTGTGGCGGCCATCAGGGTGGCGCCGGGCAGATCGTGGTTGGCATGCGGTCGAGTGAGGGTGCACTCGATCTCGCTCGGGAACGATGAATTCATCGTCTTCTCACCCTTCGGGTTGGGTATCTGACGAACACGACGGGCTGTTGTCTGCTCCGGGACTAGGGATCCCGAGGCGTCGAACTGCCTGCCGTCTGTCCACGAACCTATCTCAGTCATCCGACGTGACAGCCGATGCGCGCAGTCCGATGTGACGAACGATCACCCCAGTACGGGGGGTGCGGCCCCCCTCGTGGGGGGCACGTGGAGCGTTCCAGGGGTCAGAACGGGGGACAGGTCTGTCCCCCTGGCGGCGGACCAGTCCGGCTCAGCGGCGGATGATCTCGACCACGGCGTCGTGCACCAGGCCGTTCGTGGCGAGCGCGCTGCCGTGCCAGGGGCCGGGATCGCCGTCGAGCGAGGTGAACCGCCCGCCCGCCTCTTCGACGATGGGCACGAGCGCCGCCATGTCCCACGGCTTCAGGTCCGGTTCGCCGGCGACGTCGAGGATGCCCTCGGCGACCATCATGTACGACCACATGTCGCCGTAGGCCCGTGTCCGCCACACCGCGCGGGACAGGGTGACGAGGGACTCGAGGCGGTCGTCCTCGTCCCACTGCTGGATGCTGTTGTAGCTGAGGCTGGCGTCTGCGAGGTCTGCGACACCCGAGACGTGCAGGGGGCCGTCGAACGCGTGCGCGCCGAGCCCCTCCGCTGCCCACCAGCGCTTGCCGAGGGCCGGGGCGCTGACCACGCCGAGGACCGGTCGGCCGTCGACGGCGAGGGCGATGAGCGTGGCCCAGACTGGGACGCCGCGGAGGTAGTTCGCGGTGCCGTCGATCGGGTCGACCACCCACTGGCGGTGTCCCTCGCTGAGGGCGTCGTCACCGGTGTCCGCGGTGGTCTCCTCGCCGAGGAAGGCGTCGTCGGGGCGCTCGGCGGCGATCCGCTCGCGCAGCGCCCGTTCGACCGCCTGGTCGGCGTCGGTGACGTGGGTGCTGTCGGCCTTCTTCGACACGTGCAGGTCGGCGGCCCGGAAGCGCTCGAGGCTGATCGCGTCCGCGGTGTCCGCGAGGGAACGGGCGAAGTCGAGGTCGGCGCTGAGGTCCACGGGACGAGCGTAGTGGGGCTAGGCCGCGACCACCTCTTCCTCCTCGAGCCGGCTGACCTCGCGCTCGCGGGCGATGCGGCTGCGTCGGGCGACGAGACCGTGCACGACGACGCAGAGCAGCACGGCCGCGGCGAGCCAGAGCGCCAGCACCAGGCTGCTCCGACCGAGGGACGCACCGGGGAAGTACTGCAGGTCCTGCGCGGCCTGCAACCAGGCGGCGCCGCTCCAGAACGTGTTGAGTGCGGCGAAGAACCCGGGCTGGAACGCCGGCTGGAAGATCCCGCCGGAGGACGTGAAGTTGAGCATCACGAACAACATCGTCAGCACCGGGGTCGTCCACCGCCCGAGCAGCGGGTGCAGCCCGATCCCCAGGCCGATGATGACCGCGTCGTACATCCACGCGAACAGGAACACCTGCCACGTGTGGGTCGTGATGACGCCGTAGACCGGACCGGCGACGACGGTGCCGATGCCCGCGACCACCCCGGCGGTGGCGAGCCCGACCACCGCCGTCCACACCGCACCGAGCCGCGTGGCGAAGGCCGCGACCGCGATGGCCGAGGCGTACCCGCCGACGCTCAGCGCCACGAGCAGGAAGAACAGGCCCTGCCCGGTGGTGTCCTGGTCACCGGTCGGCACGACGTCGACCACGCGGAGGGGGAGGTGCTGGTCGTACGCGATCGGCAGGAACACCTTCTGCGCCGCCGTGGCGGTGGTTTCGGACGCGGCGGTGCTCACGTACAGGGTGGCGCCCGTCGTGGTCGCGGCGTACACGGCTGCGAGGTCGCGGTCGCGCACCTGGCGTTCCGCGTTCGCCGTGGTCGGAACGACGTGGGCCACGAGGGCGCCGTCCGACTGGTCGGTGACCGTCTGCGCGAACACCTGCGTGGTGGGGCCCTGACCGACGATGCCGACGGGGAGGTCTCGCGGTGACGGGGCGTGGAAGGCCCCCAGGTAGGCCAGGCCCATGCCCGCTGCGAGGAACAGCGGCACCAGGATGTGCGTCGCGAAGGTCAGCAGCGTCCGGCCGAGGCCGGCGGGGCGCAGCACCCCCGGCGCGCGGTGGGGAGGCCGCGGTGCGGCATGGAGGCTTTTCGCGTAGTTGTACTTTGCAACTTCAGACACGTGTGCCGATGCTACGCCCGCTGCGGCCCGTTGTCGACGTGGGTCGAGTGGTCACGACACCCCGAGGGTCCGGCGCCGAGTGGCCACGAGTCGTCGGCGCCGACGCTGTGACACGACGGTCCGTGGCCACTCGGCCGACGTGAGCGGGGTGTCGTGACCGGTAGAGGGGAAGCGAGGCGCGCGACCGGCCCGGTGAGATCACACTTCGTGTCGGCTCGGGTCCCGCCGACCCGACACGAAGTGCGATCTCACGGGAGCCCAGGCCGGAGTCGGCGGACGAAGAGCGGCCAGCGCACGCCCGGGGCGCTAGTCGGAACCAGGGTCGTGCGCGCCCATGCCCGTCAGCAGCGCACGGAAGGAGTCGAGCCGCTCGATGCCCGTCGGCCCGAGCTCCCCGGCGGCGACCCGGTCGACGATCTCCCAGTCGTGGGCCTGCGGCAGCGGGATGTCGTCCCGCGGAGGCAGCACCGGGATCGCGTGGGAGGCGAAGGCCCGGAAGACGTTCTCGGGCTGCACGTGCCCGAGGCCGAACGACCGCACTCCCGGCGTGTCGATGATCCAGCCGCCGTCGTGCACGCGCAGCGCGACCGAGGACGACGACGTGTGCCGCCCGCGCCCGGTGACGGAGTTCACGACGCCGATTGCCCGCGTGGACCCGGTCAGGGCGTTCACGAGCGTGGACTTGCCGACGCCGGAGTGCCCCACGGTCACGGTGACCTTGCCGTCGAGCAGCTCGTGCAGGTCCTCGAGCGGGAAGTCGTCGGCACGGCTCGTCACGATCCGCAGGTCCAGGCACGCGAAGTGCGCCAGGAACGCCGTCGGGTCGGCGAGGTCGGTCTTCGTGATGCACAGGATCGGGTCGAGGCCCGCGTCGAACGCCGCCACGAGGTACCGGTCGATGAGCCGGGTGCGGGGCTCGGGGTCCGCCGCCGCGACGACGATGAGCATCTGGTCGGCGTTCGCCACGATGACGCGCTCGACCTCGTCCGAGTCGTCGGCACTGCGGCGCAGCAGCGTCGTCCGCTCGGCGACCCGCACGATGCGCGCCAGGGAGCCCTCGTCGCCGGAGACGTCCCCGGTGAGCGACACGTGGTCACCGGTGACGACGGACTTGCGCCCGAGTTCGCGGGCCTTCGTCGCCGTGATGACGTGTTCGCCGTCCTCGTCGGTCACGAGCACACCGAACCGACCGCGGTCGACGTTCGTCACCCAGCCGCTCGGCGCGTCCTCGTACGCCGGCCGCGTCTTCGTTCTCGGCCGGTTGCCCTTCGGGTTCGGGCGCACCCGCACGCTCGACTCGTCGTACTGGCCGTACGGCTCGTCCTCGTCGCCGTCCGACCCGGCGTCGTCCCACCAGCTCATCGGGACACCTCCGACGATGACGATGACGACGCCGACGCCGACGCCACCAGTTCAGCCCACAGCTCCGGGAACTGCGGCAGCGTCTTCGCCGTCGTCCCGATGTCGTCCACCGCGATGCCCGGCGTCACCAGCCCGACGATCGCGCCGGCGGTCGCCATCCGGTGGTCCTCGTACGCGGCCCAGCCACCGCCGTGGAGCCGCGCCGGTTCGATCCGCAGGCCGTCGTCGAGTTCGTGCACGGAGCCTCCCGTCCGGTTCACGTCCGCAGCCAGCGCCGCCAGGCGGTCCGTCTCGTGCCCCCGCAGGTGGCCGATGCCGGTGATGGTCGTCGGTCCGGCGGCCAGCGCCGCCAGCGCGACGAGTGCCGGTGCCAGCTCGCCGCCGCGGCTCAGGTCCAGGTCGAGACCCGGGACGGAGGCTCCTCCGCGGATCCCGACGCCGCCACCGAACACCAGGTCGTCGCCGTCACGGTCCACGGTCGCGCCCCACAGGGGCAGGAGCGTCTCGAGGTCCGCGCCGACCTGCGTCGTCGCGGTGGGCCAGGTGCGGATGCGGACGGTGCCGCCCGCGACCAGTGCGGCCACGGCGAAGGGCGCGGCGTTCGACAGGTCGGGTTCGATGGTGACGTCGACCGCGGCGATCGGCCCCGGGTGCACGACCCACTCACCGACCGCCGGTTCGTCGACGCGGACCCCGCGGGCACGGAGCGCGGCGACGGTCATCTCGATGTGGGGGAGGCTCGGCAGGCGCTCGCCGTCGTGGCGGAGGTGCAGGCCCTCGTCGAAGCGGGGCGCCGAGAGCAGCAGGCCGGAGACGAACTGCGACGAGGCCGAGGCGTCGATCGACAGCGGACCGCCCCGCACCGACCCGGTGCCGGTGAACGCGAAGGGCAGCGAGCCGTCGCCGTCGTCGGTGACGTCCACGCCGAGCTGCACCAGGGCGTCGATGACGGGGCGCATCGGGCGGCGGCGGGCTGCCTCGTCACCGTCGAAGACGACCGGGCCGACGGCGAGGGCGGCGACCGGTGGCAGGAAGCGCATCACGGTGCCGGCGAGCCCGCAGTCGACGCGGACGTCCCCGGTCATCGGCGCCGGCGTGACCCGGAGGTCGGGGCCGTAGGGGTTCGTGCCCGGCAGTTCCTCGATCCCCACGCCGAGCGCGCGGAGCCCCTCGACCATCAGGGCGGAGTCCCGCGAGTGCAGCGGCAGGTGGATCGTGGACGGGCCGTCGGCCAGCGCCGCGAGGACGAGCTCACGGTTCGTCAGCGACTTCGACCCGGGCAGCGAGACGTCACCGTGCAGGGGTCCGCTCGCGACGGGCGCGACCCACGGGGCCCGACCCGCTCCGCTGGGGGTCTGGCTCTGGGAATGCGTCGTGTCTGCCATCGGTTCACAAGACTACTGAAACGATGTGGAGGACCCGTGGCGACAGCACTCGCACCCACGCGGACGCGCCTGCCCGACGTGTCGACGACGCTCGCCCTAGACTGGCGGGCGATGACGACCGACGAGCCGCAGGCGACACCGAACGACCTGGTCGAGGAGACCGAGGCCCAGCTCGACGCTGTGGAGGACGAAGCCGACGTCGTCGACGCGAAGACCGTGTCGAGCCCCGAACTGCGTCGCCTCTTCGAGGACCAGGCGCTCCCGTTCATGGACCAGCTGTACGGCGCTGCGATGCGCATGACCCGGAACCCGGCCGACGCGTCGGACCTGGTGCAGGAGACCTTCGTCAAGGCGTTCGCCGCGTTCCGCCAGTTCAAGCAGGGCACGAACCTGAAGGCCTGGCTGTACCGGATCCTGACGAACACGTTCATCAACACGTACCGCAAGAACCAGCGGAACCCGTACCAGGGCACCATCGACGAGCTCGAGGACTGGCAGCTCGGCGGCGCGGAGAGCGTCACCCAGTCGGTCTCCGCCCGGTCCGCCGAGGCCGACGCGATCGACCACCTGCCGTCCTCCGCGGTGAAGGACGCCCTGCAGGCCATCCCCGAGGACTTCCGGATGGCCGTCTACTTCGCTGACGTCGAGGGCTTCTCCTACCAGGAGATCGCCGACATCATGAAGACCCCCGTGGGGACGGTCATGAGCCGCCTCCACCGTGGACGCCGACTCCTCCGGGGGCTCCTGGCGGACCATGCCCGTGAGACCGGTGTCGTTCCGGATGCAGCGTCGACGGCGACGATGCGCGGACGAGGCCGAGGAACTGCTGCGGCGTCGAGCCGCACGAACCGAGAGGGTGAGCGATGAGCGGCTGCGACTGCTCCAAGGCCAAGGCGGAGCTCGAGGAGTTCCTGCACGACGAGCTGCGGCACGAGGACGCCGCGGACATCCGCGAGCACATGGACGACTGCGTGGACTGCCAGACCGAGCACCGTGTCGGCGTGGTCCTGATGGAGACCGTCAAGCGCGCTTGCCGGGAGACCGCGCCGGAGCAGCTCCGGTCCGAGATCCTGACGCGCATCCGCGAGGAGCAGTCGACGCACTGACGTCCAGCGGGTTCGCTCAGCGGCCGGCTGCGTACTCGGCGGCGACCGTTGCCGGGTCGAGCACCCGGTCGTGGACACGGACGGTGTCGACGTCGCCGAGGAACGCCCAGGCACCGCTCCCAGCCCACCCGCTGAGCGACTGGCGCCCGACGCGCCAGAACCCGTCGTACTGGCGCAGGCTCCTGGCGTCTGTGCGGCTGCCCTGACGCTCGCCGTCGAGGTACAGCACCATCGACCCCGGCGTGAAGGTCGCGACGGCGTGGTGCCACTGCCCGTCGTCCACCCGGGTCGGTGTGGCGACCATGAACTTGAACTGCGACCCCGACTCCTCGGTCCCGAAGCGCAGTCGTCCGTCGGTGTCGACGAACAGGTGTCGGTCCCGGTAGGTCGAGGACGGGTTCTGGTCGGACCCGAACCCGAACACCCGCCCCCCGGCGACGTCGGTGCGGAACCAGGCCGAGATCGTGAACACGTTCGGGGCGGCGATCGCCGTGTCCGTGACCACGTAGCCCTCGACGCCGTCGGCCGTGAGGTGGACGGACGGGTTCGCCGCGCAGTCACCGTCGATCCGCGACGCACCGGGGTTGGCGAAGGAGCCGCCCGCACCGTGACCGCTGACGTCGGCGACCCGCGTGCCGTTCTTCTCCGCGAAGTCCCACGCGAGGACCGCGTCGGCCGGGTCGTGGTGGAAGCACCCGAACTCGCTCGAGCCGAGCGCGGCCCGGGTCGACGTGACGCCCGAGAACGTCGCGCCGGAGAACGCCGTGCTGAGGCCGATCAGCACCACCAGGGTGCCCGCGACGAGGGGGACCGCCGCGAAACCGGTCGTGGCTCCCACGGCACCGGGACGCAGGTGGGGCGTGTGGAGGTCCCAGCGCGGGGCACCGCACCGCCGGCAGGGGTCACCCGCGAGGATCGGCCGGTCGAGCCGCGCGAGCAGCAGCAGGGCCGCCGTCGCCGACGCGGCTGCGAGCAGGTGCGTCCAGGCGCCCTCCTGCACCCAGACGCGCGGCAGTCCGACGCCCGGGAACCGCAGGACACCGATGCCGAGCACCGCGTCGGGTGCCACCGCCGTCCGGTCGACGGCCGGGTTGGCGTCGCCCCGGAGTCGGAGCGACCCGTCCGGTTCCACGCGGCGCAGTCGGTGCAGCCGGAGCCGGTCGTCGTGGTCGGGGTCCTCGACGAGCAGGACACGGCCCGGTGTGACGGCGTCCGGACCGGTGGGCATCGCCGCGACGACGTCACCCGTCCGGATCGCCGGGGCCATCGAGCCCGAGACCACCGTCGTCACGTGCCAGCCGAGGAAGGCGGGCAGCGTCGACCAGAGCGCGAGGAGGAGGGCCGACCACAGCACGGTCCTCGCCGCGATCGCGAGGAGCAGCCGCGGGACGTCACCGACGCACCGGCGGTGCCAGGTGGTGATGGTGGTCGGCATCGGCTACTCCTCGTGCTCGGTGTCGGTCGTGGACGGGTCGGTCGTGGACGTGCCGGCGGGTCAGGAGGCCGTCTGGGCTTCCCACACGAACGTCGTGCCGGCGTCGGAGGACTGCGCGGTGTTCGGGGTGTCCGCGTCGAGGTCGTAGACGAACCGGTACGTGGTGCTCGCGGTGCCGACGGCCGGTGCCCAGTCGTCGAGTCCCTCGCCGAAGGAGTCGAGCGCCATCAGCCCGGCGAGGGTGCCGTCGTGCACCGTGGACGTCGCGGTGAACGAGCCGCAGTCCCCGGGGGTGCCGAGCGACCCGCGCTCCACCGTCAGGTTCAGGTGCTGCGCGAGGGTGTCCTCGTCCGCCTGGGCGGCGGTGTAGAGCTTCACGGTCGTCGGGTTCGTGGTGTTCGCGGTCACCGTGATGCAGTTGGAGCCGGTGGAACCGGGGACGAGGTCCGCGACGTCGAACAGGGCCGAGTCCTGGTCGTCGTCGGTCAGGGTGACGGCGCCCGTCCGCCAGCTGTTGCCGGCGTTCTCGGTGTCGGCGGAGAACGCGGCGTACGACGCGGTGGCGATGAGCGCGCCGCTGGCGACGACGGCGAGGGGGAGCGCGATCCAGGCGGCGGTGCGGCCGTGGCGGGAGGTGATGTGCATGGCTGTCCTGTCGGTCGGGTCACTCGGTCGGTGACATACCAGCAGCGTATATGAATATCAGTTGCGATGGAACCTGTGGCGCAACACGATCAGCGGCCCGGGTAGGGTCACGGACATGAGCCTCTCCGTCGAGTCGATCGCCAGCTGGTCCGACCCGGACGTCGACGACGTCACCACCCTCGTCCGCCTCCTCGGGCACGACGCCGACCCCGTGGGCATGCGGGAGCGCCTCGAGCGGCTCACGCCCGAGGCCGGCCACCGGACGTGGATCGTCCGGGACGACGCCGGCCGGGCCGTCGCCGTCGCGGGAGCGCAGGTCACGTGGGCGTACGCCTCGGACGAGCCGACGGCGCAGCTGCTCCTGCTGGTGGTCGACCCGTCAGCCAGGAGGCTCGGCACCGGTTCGCTGCTCATCGGTACGTTCGAGACGTGGGCCGCCGAGCAGGGTGCTCGACGGCTGTCCGCCGTCAGCGCCGCCGCCACCGACAGCGCGCACCGGTTCTACCAGAAGCGCGGGTACCACGACTCCGGGGTGCGGTACACGCGCATCGTCTGACGCGGGCGCGCCCCGCGCCCGCGCTTCGCGCCCCGGAACGGACAACGCGCCCCGACAGATCGGGGCGCGTTGTCCGTTGCGGGGCGCGGTCGGCTAGCCGAGCGCCTTCGTGATGACGTCGGAGGCCTCTTGCGACGAACGCTTCGACGACCCCGTGGCCGGTGCGGCACTGGCCGGACGGGACGCGACCGACAGCGGGCGGCCGTCGAGGTGCGGCGAGAGGTTCATGCACACGAACGGCCAGGCACCCTGGTTCTCGGGCTCTTCCTGTGCCCACACGACCTCGGCGTCCGGGTAGCCCGCCAGCACCTCGAGCAGACGCTCGAAGGGGAGCGGCGCGAGCTGCTCGAGCCGGACGAGGGCGACGTCGGTGATGCCACGCTTCTCGGCTTCGGCACGGAGGTCGTGGTGCACCTTGCCCGAGTGCAGCACGACGCGGCGCACGGCACCACGGTCGGCGATCGTGGCGTCGTCGATGACCTCCTCGAAGGTGCCGCTCGTGAACGCGTCCACCGGGCTCGTCGCCTGACGGAGTCGGAGCATCGCCTTCGGGCTGAACACCACGAGCGGCTTCTGCGGGCGCTCCCACGCCTGACGACGCAGCAGGTGGAAGTACGACGCCGGGGTCGACGGGCGTGCCACCACCATGTTGTCCTGGGCGCACAGCTGCAGGTAGCGCTCGATGCGGGCCGACGAGTGGTCGGGTCCCTGGCCCTCGTAGCCGTGCGGCAGCAGGAGCACCAGACCGGAGCGCTGGCCCCACTTCTGCTCGGCCGAGGAGATGAACTCGTCGATGACCGTCTGGGCGCCGTTCGCGAAGTCACCGAACTGCGCTTCCCAGAGCACGAGGGCGTCCGGGCGTTCCACCGAGTAGCCGTACTCGAACGCCATCGCCGCGTACTCGCTGAGCAGCGTGTCGTAGATGTAGAAGCGGGCCTGGTCCTCGGTCAGGTTCGACAGCGGCAGCCACTCCTGGCCGTTGGCGCGGTCGTGGAACACCGCCTGCCGCTGCACGAAGGTGCCGCGTCGGGCGTCCTGACCGGCGAGCCGGACGGGCTTGCCCTCGGTCAGCAGCGAGCCGATCGCCATCAGCTCGGCCATCGCCCAGTCGACACCGCCCTTGCGGGTCATCTCGGTGCGCTTCGTGAGCAGGGCCTGCAGCTTCGGGTGGACCTGGAACCCGGCGGGCGGGTTGCCGTGCGCGTCGCCGATGAGCTCGACGAGCTCCTGGGAGATCGCGGTGTCGCGGGCTTCGTGCTCGGAGTCGTCGCGCTGCGCTGCCGGTCGTTCGAGTCCCTGCACGGCACCGTCGTCGTCGGCCTCGATCACGGGGATCGTGCCGGTCTGGGCTTCGTGCGTCTCCGCGAAGGCCCGCTCGAGGCGGTCCTGGAAGTCGCGGTGGGCCTCGTCGTACTCCTCTTGCGTGATGTCGCCGCGACCGACGAGGGCCTCGGTGAACAGCGTGCGGACCGAGCGCTTGGCCTCGATGAGGTTGTACATGAGCGGCTGCGTCATCGAGGGGTCGTCGCCCTCGTTGTGGCCGCGGCGGCGGTAGCAGACGAGGTCGATGACGACGTCGCGGTGGAACTCCTCGCGGTACGCGAACGCCAGGTCGGCGACGCGCGCGACGGACTCGGGGTCGTCGCCGTTCACGTGGAAGATCGGTGCCTGGATCGTCTTGGCGACGTCGGTGGAGTACACCGAGGTGCGCGCCTGGTCCGGCGGGGTGGTGAAGCCGACCTGGTTGTTGATCACCAGGTGCACGGTGCCGCCGGTGCGGTAGCCGCGGAGCTGGGACATCTGCAGGGTCTCGACGACCACGCCCTGGCCCGCCATCGCGGCGTCGCCGTGGACGAGCACGGGGAGCACGCCGTAGACCCCGGCGGGGCCGCGGTCCTGCTTGGCGCGGACGATGCCCTCGAGCACGCCGTCGACGGCCTCGAGGTGGGACGGGTTCGCGGCGATCGTGACGGGGATCGTGGTGCCGCCCGACGCGCGGAAGACGCCCTCGGTGCCGACGTGGTACTTCACGTCACCGGAGCCCTGGCCCTGCACGGAGCCCGGGAGCGTGGTGCCCTCGAACTCACGGAAGATCTGGCCGTAGGTCTTGCCGGCGATGTTCGTCAGGACGTTCAGGCGACCGCGGTGGGCCATGCCGATCGCGACCTCGTCGAGCCCGGCGACTGCCGCGTGCTGGATGAGGGTGTCGAGGAAGGCGATGGTGGACTCGCCGCCCTCGAGCGAGAAGCGTTTCTGGCCGACGTACTTGGTCTGCAGGAAGGTCTCGAAGGCCTCGGCCTCGTTGAGCTTGCCGAGGACGCGGAGCTGCTCCTCCTTCGAGGGCTTGCTGTACGGGACCTCGATGCGGGCCTGGATCCAGCGGCGCTGCTCCGGGTCCTGGATGTGCATGTACTCGATGCCGACCGTGCGGCAGTAGGCGTCCCGGAGCACGCCGAGCACGTCACGGAGCGGCGCGTTCGTGGTGCCGGCGAGCCCACCGGTGACGAACTCGCGGTCGAGGTCCCAGAACGTCAGCCCGTGGCTCTCGATCTCGAGGTCGGGGTGCGTGCGCTGCCGGTACTCGAGCGGGTCGATGTCGGCCATCAGGTGTCCGCGGACCCGGAAGCTGTTGATGAGCTCCTGCACGCGGGCCGTCTTGTTGACGCGGTGCGCCAGGTCGACGTTGATGTCGTTCGCCCACTGGATCGGCTTGTACGGGATCCGGAGCGCCGAGAAGATGCCCTCGTAGAAGCCGTGCTCGCCGATGAGCCGCTCGTGCACCCGCTTGAGGTACTCGCCCGACCCGGCACCCTGGATGACGCGGTGGTCGTAGGTGCTGGTCAGCGTGATGGTCTTGCCGATGCCGAGCTCGACGAGGGTCTTGGCGGCCGAGCCCTGGAACTGCGCCGGGTACTCGAGCGCGCCCGCGCCGATGATCGACCCCTGGCCCTTCGTCAGGCGGGGGACCGAGTGCACGGTGCCGATGCCGCCCGGGTTCGTCAGGGAGATCGTCGTGCCCTGGAAGTCCGCCGGCGTGAGCTTGTTGTCGCGGGCGCGCTTGACCAGGTCCTCGTACGCGGAGAGGAACTGGCCGAACGTCAGCGACTCGGCGCGCTTGATGCTCGGGACGAGGAGGGAGCGGGTGCCGTCCTTCTTCGGGACGTCGATCGCGATGCCGAGGCCCACGTGCGCGGGCTGCACCACGAAGGGCTTGCCGTCGCGGTCCTCGTAGAACACGTTCTGGCTCGGGGTGTCCTTGAGCGCCTGCACCATGGCCCAGCCGATGAGGTGCGTGAACGAGATCTTGCCGCCGCGGGCACGGCGGAGGTGGTTGTTGATGACGATGCGGTTGTCGATCATCAGCTTCGCCGGGATCGTCCGCACGCTGGTCGCGGTGGGGACGGTCAGCGAGGCGTCCATGTTCGACGCCAGGGTCTTCGCCATGCCCCGGAGCGGCGTGGCCACGTCCTCGTGGGTCTCGTCGTGCTCGTCGGTCTGGTCGTTCGCCTCGGCCGGGATCGGCTGCGGGGACGGCTGCTTCGACGTGGTGCGGGCCTGGATCTGCCCGCCCTTGCCCTCGGCAGGAGCCGGCGGTGCCGCTGCGGTCGCCGGCTGCGCTGCGGCAGCGCCGGCGGCGTCACCGGCGGGAGCGGCGGCGCTGCCCTTCCCGCTCTGGTGGTAGCTCTCGAGGACCGGCCACCACGACTTGTCGACCGAGTCCTTGTCGGCGAGGAACTGCTCGTAGAGCTCGTCCACGAGCCACTCGTTCGCGCCGAATTCGCCCGCGGTCTCGTCAGTTCCGGTCAGATGGCTCGACACAGCCGATCGCCCACTCTCCGTCGATTGATGCTCGTGTGTGTCGTGCGACGCAACCCTGCCCCGCACGACGTCCAGCGTAGCCGTTCCCGCTTGACCGTCCGGTGTCAGGTCGAGGCATGTCGTTGGCGCAGTACGGTGGTCGGCATGAGGTTCTACGAGACCCGGCCGACGCACGACCTGACCTACTCCGACGTCTTCCTCGTGCCCAGTCGATCGGGTGTCACGAGCCGGTTCGACGTCGACCTCGCGTCGAACGACGGCACCGGCACCACGATCCCGATCGTCAGCGCGAACATGAACTCGGTCACGGGTCCACGTCTCGCCGCCACCCTCGCCCGACGCGGCGGGCTCGGGGTCCTGCCGCAGGACATGCACCTGCAGGACCTCGACGCCGCGATCCGCTGGGTCAAGGACCAGCCCGTCGACTTCGACACCGCGATCGACATGGGCGCCGACACCACGGTCGCCGAGACCCTCGAACAGCTGCTGCCGGTCGCCGGCCGCGGGGTCGTGGTGCGGGACGGCTCGGGGGAGTACCTCGGCTGCGTCCCCGCCACCCGCCTCGGCACCGCGGGCCCCGACGCCACGCTCCGCGACCTGCTGCACGGCGCCTCGACGGCCGTCGACGCCGACGACGCCGGCTCCTCGCGCCACGTCTACGACGTCCTCACCGCCGCCGACGTCGACTTCGCCCCGGTCATGCGGCACGGGCACGTCGTCGGCACCACCAGCCCGACGAGCGCCATCCGCTCGGACATCTACCGTCCGGCCGTCGACGCCTCCGGCCGGCTCCGGGTCGCCGCCGCGATCGGCATCAACGGCGACGTCGCCGCGAAGGCGAAGGCCCTCGCGAGCGCCGGCGTCGACGTCCTGGTGCTGGACACCGCGCACGGCCACCAGGAGGGCATGCTCCGTGCGCTCCGTGCCGTGTCTGAACTCCGTCTGGGCATCCCGCTCGTGGCGGGCAACGTCGTCACCGCCGACGCCGTCGCGCACCTCGTCGCCGCGGGTGCCGACATCGTCAAGGTCGGCGTCGGCCCCGGCGCCATGTGCACCACGCGCATGATGACCGCGGTCGGCCGTCCGCAGTTCTCCGCTGTGCTCGAGACCGCCGCTGCCGCCAGGTCCCTCGGCGCCCACGTCTGGGCCGACGGTGGCGTCCGCTACCCGCGCGACGTCGCACTCGCCCTCGCCGCGGGTGCCAGCTCGGTGATGATCGGCTCGTGGTTCGCCGGCACGCTCGAGGCCCCGGGCGTCCTGCGCCGCGACGCGAAGGGCGCCGCGTACAAGGAGAGCTGGGGGATGGCGTCCGCCAAGGCCGTCCGCGAGCGCTTCGAGCGGCTCGACCCGTACGAGCGGGCACGCAAGGCGCTGTTCGCCGAGGGGATCTCGTCCTCGACGATCTACCTCGACCCCGGGCGCCCGAGCGTCGAGGACCTGCTCGACATGATCACGACCGGCGTGCGCAGCTCCGCGACCTACGCGGGAGCGACCAGCCTGGCCGAGTTCTCGGAGCGCGCGCTCGTCGGCATCCAGTCCGCCGCCGGCTACGAAGAGGGCAAGCCGCTCCCGGTCAGCTGGTAGTCCCGGCGACGCCGAGACTCGGTCTGGCGGACAGCATCCGCCGTTCGGGAGGCGTGTTCTGTCCGCGTGGCCGAGTCTCGGGGTCCGGCCGCGCGGATCGCGTCCATCGGACGGACGGGAGGCTCGGTGCCAGCTGGCACCGAGCCTCCCGTCCGTCGTCCTGGTGCGTCTACCGGCGTCGGGTGGCGTCCTCGACGGTGCCCACGAGCTCCTCGAGGATGTCCTCCAGGAACAGCACGCCCGTCGTGCGGCCCTCCGCGTCGAACGCGCGGGCCACGTGGCGGCCGGCGGCGCGCATGGTGGCCAGGGCGTCCTCCAGGTCCATCTCCGTGTACAGCGAGATGAGCTGGCGGATGCGCTTCGGCGGCACCGGGTCGTCGAACTCGTCCGGCCGCAGGTCGATGACGTCCTTGACGTGGACGTAGCCGGTGGGCTCGCCCTCGTCGCCGACGAGCACGTAGCGGGAGAAGCCGCGCTGCGCGACCGCGCGCTCCACGTCACCGGGGGTGGCGACGTCGGGCAGGGTGACGAGCTCGGACATCGGCACCGCGATGTCCTTGACCTTCTTCTCGGTGAACTCGAACGCCATCCGGAGCGTGCCACCGTCGTCGGACAGGGTGCCCTCGCGACGGGACTGCTCGACGATCGTCTGGACCTCCTCCACCGTGTAGGCGCTCACGGCCTCGTCCTTCGGCTCGACCTTGAAGAGCCGGAGCACGGCGTTCGCGACCTCGTTCAGGCCGACGACGACCCAGTGCAGGCCGTGGCCGATGTACCAGAGCGTCGGCACGAGCAGCAGTGCGGCGCGGTCGGGCATCGAGAACGAGATGTTCTTCGGCACCATCTCGCCGAACACGACGTGCAGGAACGACACGAGCAGCAGCGTGAAGACGAACGCCACGATGCCGATGACCTCGACGCTCCACCCGGTCAGGTGCAGCGGGCCCTCGAGCAGGTGGTGGATCGCCGGTTCGGAGACGTTGAGGATGAGCAGCGAGCACACGGTGATGCCGAGCTGCGTGGTCGCGAGCATCCGGGTGGCGTGCTCCATCGCCCACAGGGTCATCTGTGCGGCGCGGGAGCCCTCCTCCGCCCGGGGCTCGATCTGCGAGCGGCGTGCGGAGATCACGGCGAACTCGGCCGCGACGAAGAACGCGTTGCCCATCAGCAGGACGACGAGCCAGAAGATCCCCCACCAGTCGGAGCTCATCGGGTGGCCTCCTTCTTCGTCTTGGTCGTGCCCTTGCCGGTCGTGGGGACGGTCACGCCGTCCGGCGGGGTGTCCACCGGGGTCGGGGTCCAGCGGATGCGGTCCACCCGGCGGCCGTCCAGACGTTCGACGCGGAAGACGCCGTCCGGCAGCGGGACCTCGTCGCCGACGATGGGCAGACGGCCGAGCGTCGACATGATGAAGCCGCCGACGGTCTCGTAGGGGCCGTCCTCGGGCACCTTGACGCCGGCGCGGTCCTCGAGCTCGTCCGGGCGGAGGAGCCCGGGGAACGTCAGCCAGTTGCGGGACCGGACGACGTCGATGCGGGCGCGGTCGTGTTCGTCGGAGACCTCGCCGACGAGTTCCTCGATCAGGTCCTCGAGCGTGACGACCCCGGCGGTCCCGCCGTACTCGTCGACGACGATGACCATCTGGTAGCCGCGACCGCGGACCTCGGTCAGCAGGGTGTCGCCGGGCATCGTCTCGGGGACCCGCTCGGCGTCGGTCATCAGCGCGCCGACCGGCACCTCGGGGCGTTTCTCCCGGGGGACCGCGACGGCCTGCTTGACGTGCACGAGGCCGACGACGTCGTCCGCGTCCTCCTCGATCACGGGGAAGCGGCTGAAGCCGGTACGGCGGGCGAGGGCGATGACGTCCTCGGCCGACTCGGACACGCGGATCGTGGAGAGCCGCGGGCGCGGGGTCATCACGTCGCTGGCGTCGAGCTCGGAGAAGGACAGCGTGCGCTGCAGGAGCGTCGCGGTGTCCTGTTCGAGCGACCCCTCGGACGCGGACCGCCGGAGCAGCGAGGTGAGCTCCTCGGCGCTGCGCGCACCGGACAGCTCTTCCTGCGGCTCGATGCCCATCGCGCGCAGCACCGCGTTCGCCGTGCCGTTCAGCACGGCGACGGCCGGCTTGAACACGGTGGTGAACGCGATCTGCAGCGGCACGACCAGGCGCGCCGTCTGCAGGGGGAGCGCGAGCGCGAAGTTCTTCGGCACGAGCTCGCCGAGGATCATCGAGAGCAGCGTCGCGATGACGAGCGCCACGATCGACCCCACCGTCTCGACGACGCCCTCGGGGAGGTCCATCGCCAGGAACGGGGCCTCGAGGAGCTTCGCGATCGAGGGCTCGAGCAGGTAGCCGGTGAGCAGCGTGGTCAGCGTGATGCCGAGCTGCGCGCTGGACAGGTGCGTCGAGGTGACCTTGAGCGCGCCGATGACCGGCGCCAGGCCGGCCTCGCCGCGGTCCCGTCGGGCCTCGACGTCGGCGCGGTCGAGGTTCACGAGGGAGAACTCGGACGCCACGAACACACCGGTGCCGAGGGTCAGCAGGATGCCGCCGACCAGCATCAGGACGTCGACGAGGCTCATCGTCGCCACCCCCGGTTGTCACGACGGACGGCGCGTCGGGCGCGCGATGAGTCAGGGCAGCTCACCGAGTGAGCGCCGGATGAGTGATGGGGCGAAGAAGGATTCGGAGGATCGTCCACAGTGAGTGTCATCGTACTGGGCGCTCAGTCGGCGGATGCCGAGAATGCGCTCACTTCGTGACGGATGCTCGGTGGTACTGCTGCGGCTCGTAGTCGATCTGCACGGTGAGCTCGCGAGCGGCTCGCAGCGCGAAGGACGGGTCGCGGAGGAACTCGCGCCCGACCATCACGACGTCGGCCTGCCCGGTCGCCACGATCTGCTCGGCCTGGAACGCCTCGGAGATCATGCCGACCGCGATCGTGCCGATGCCGGCGCCCTGCTTGATGCCGGCGGCGAAGGGCACCTGGTAGCCCGGGCCGACGGGGATCGGGGCCGAGGCCACGTTCCCGCCGGTCGAGACGTCGGCCAGGTCGGCACCGTGCTCGGCGGCCCAGCGTGCGACCTGGACGGTCTCCTCGAGCGTGACGCCGCCCTCGGTCCAGTCGGTGGCGGAGAAGCGGACGACGACCGGGAAGCCCTCGCCGACCTCGTTGAGCACGGCGTCGACCACGTCGGGCAGCGCGCGGGCGCGGTTCTCGAGCGACCCGCCGAACTCGTCGGTGCGGTGGTTGCTCAGCGGCGAGAGGAACTGGTGCAGCAGGTACCCGTGGGCGGCGTGCAGCTCGACGAGGTCGAACCCGGCCTCGACCGATCGACGCGCGGCGGCGGCGAACCCGAGGGCCACGAGGCGGATGTCCTCGGTGGTGAGCTCGCGCGGGACGTCGTAGCCGTCGAACGCGACGGCCGACGGGGCCACCGTGGTCCAGCCGCCCTCGGACGCGGGGACCGTGCCGTGGGTGGTGTCCCAGGGGCGGTACGTCGAGGCCTTGCGGCCGGCGTGCGCGAGCTGGATGCCCGCGGCGGCACCCTGCGAGTGGATGAAGTCGACGATCGGACGGTAGGCGTCACGCTGCTCGTCGTTCCAGAGGCCGAGGTCCTGCGGGGTGATGCGGCCCTCCGGCACGACACCGGTGGCCTCGAGCACGACCGCGCCCGCGCCGCCCTTGGCGAACCCGCCGAGGTGCACGAGGTGCCACGGCGTCGGGACGCCGTCCTGCTGGTCCACCGAGTACTGGCACATCGGCGAGACCCAGATGCGGTTGCGGACCGTCAGGTCGCGGATGGTGATCGGCTCGAACAGGGCGTGCGTCACGCGGTGGCTCCTTCGTCAGGTGCGTCGGCGAGCTGCTGCAGGAAGGTGCGCAGTGCTGCCGGCGAGGTGTAGTGGTGGCCGACCGCCCCGATCGCTTCCGCGCCGGTGGCGT
This sequence comes from Curtobacterium sp. SL109, assembly GCF_026672405.1. Taxonomy (NCBI): domain Bacteria; kingdom Bacillati; phylum Actinomycetota; class Actinomycetes; order Micrococcales; family Microbacteriaceae; genus Curtobacterium; species Curtobacterium sp. SL109. The sequence goes on along the minus strand of NZ_JAPPRB010000002.1, from coordinate 2,822,309 downwards.
TCTCGGCCCTGTTGTCCACGAACACCATCTGCGCCGGGTCGATTCCCAGTCGGGCACAGGTGTCGCGGTAGATGGACGCGTCGGGCTTCAGCACGTGCTCCTCGGCGCTCACCACGACGGTCTCGAACAGCGAGCCCATCGGGGACCGGCGGTAGGGGTCGCCGAAGTCGAACCCGGCGTTCGACAGCAGTGCCAGGCGGGTGCCGGCGTCGTGCAGCTCCTCGACCAGGTCGAGCACCTCGGGGTCGACCTCGAACCACCCGGTGTAGTCGAGCGCCCAGAGCCGGTGCACCTCGCTGACCGACCACGTGCGGCCCGTGCGCTGGCCGATCGCGCGCCAGTAGTCGAGCACCGAGAGGTCACCGCGGTCCAGGTCGTGCCGGAGCTCCTGGTGGACGGGGAACAGCTCGTCGGCGGTCAGGCCCGTCGCCGCGAGCAGGGCCTGGCGTGCCGCGTGCGGTGTCCGGCTGATCACCTCGCCGTAGTCGAAGACGACGACACGACCAGGCAGGGACAGGCTCATGCGCCCCACCGTAACGTGGGCACGATGAACGACTTCGTGCCCTTCTCCGTGTCCGATGCCGCCGCCTGGGTCACCGCGCCGAGCGGGGAGTCGACGAAGTACCGCCGCGGTGTGCTCGGCGTCGCGACGGGCTCGGACCGCTACCCGGGCGCCGCGGTCATGGGCGTCGACGCGGCCGTGCACACCGGCGTCGGCATGGTCCGGTACGTCGGACCGGACCGCGCCACCGACTTCGTGCTCGCCCGTCGCCCCGAGGTCGTCGCCGGCGTGGGCCGCGTGCAGGCCTGGCTCGTCGGCTCGGGGATCTCCGCAGCCTCGCTCGGTTCGCTCGACCCGGCGACCGCGGCCGCGTTCGAGCACGCGTCCGACGACGGCGTCCCGGTGGTGGTCGACGCCGGGGCCATCCCGCTCGTCGACCTCGGGCCGCTCGCGGTGCTGACGCCGCACGCGGGGGAGCTGGCCGCCCTGCTCGACGTCTCCCGCGAGTCCGTCGAGGCCGACCCGCGGGGCTCGGCGCTCCGGGCCGCCGAACGGACCGGCAGCGTCGTGCTCCTCAAGGGCGCGGACACGCACGTGGTCACACCCGACGGGTCCGTCCGGCTCGTGGCGTCGTCCGCCACGCCGTGGCTCGCGGCCGCCGGCGCCGGGGACGTCCTCGGCGGGGTGCTCGGCGCGCTCGTCGCCAGCCGCGCGGGGAGCAGCGACGTCGGCCCGTCGGACCTCGCGCACCTGGCCGCAGCCGCCGCGGTGGTGCACGGCACGGCCGCCCGGCGGGCGTCCGGCGGCGGCCCGTTCACGATGACCACGCTCATCGAGGCACTGCCCGGCGTCGTGCGCGACCTCGTCGTGGACGGCGACGCGCGGGCCTGACGCGGTCCGCTCGCTCGTCGAGTGCGTGCGTCCGCACGTCACGGACGGGAGGCTCGGTGGCGGACCGGTGGGCAGCCTCCCGTCCGGTGGGGTGCGCGCCGCGCTCGCCGACACCGGCGTTGCCAGCGTGGGCGGGACCCGGTAGCGTCCTGGCCATGCAGTGCCGCTGAACCGTCTCCGATCCCACCCACGCGCCCTCCTGCGGCGCCATCGAGAGGTTCACCATGTCCGCATCCCTGCCCCTGCACGGCCAGACCGCCCTCGTCACCGGCGTCTCACGACGCCGCGGCATCGGGTACGCCGTCGCCACGAAGCTCGCGTCCCTCGGCGCCGACGTCGTCATCCACCACCACCGGCCGCACGACCTCGACCTGCCGTGGGGCGGGGACGACCTCGACGCCGTCCGGGCCGGCGTACGGGAGCACCTGACCGACGGTGCCCGGTTCGCCGACGTCGGCGCCGACCTGTCTGATGCGGCGAGCATCACCGACGTCATCGCCGCGGCGGTCGGGCTCGCCGGGCGGCTCGACGTCCTGGTGTGCAACCACGCGAAGAGCGGCGACGACGGCAGCATCCTCGACATGACGCCCGAGCGGCTCGACGCCTTCTGGGACGTCAACGCCCGCTCCACCCTGCTGCTGACGGCCGAGTTCGCGCGGCTCCGGGCACCGCACCGCGACGAGCCGAGCCGGCCGGGCGACCGGATCGTCGGCAACGGGCCGTACGCCGAGGCGCAGGGGCACGTGTTCTGGATGACCTCCGGGCAGATCCACGGCGCCATGCGGGGCGAGGTGGCCTACGCCACGAGCAAGGCCGCACTCGCCGGGGTCACGCCGACCGTCGCCGCGGAGCTGCTCGAGCTCGGGATCGTGCTCAACACGGTCAACCCCGGGCCGGTGAACACGGGCTACATGGACCCGGAGTCGACGGACCGGTCGCTCGAGGACCTCGACGCCTACGTCGCGAGCACGCCGTTCGGTCGCGTCGGTGCGCCGCAGGACCCGGCCGAGCTCATCGGGTGGCTGTCGACCTCGGCCGGGAGCTGGGTCGTGGGGCAGGTCCTCACGACGGACGGCGGGTTCGGGTTGTGAGCTCGTCGGGTCGAGCGGGCGGGGTGCTCGACCCGGAACGACAGCGTCGAGGTCGTACGACGGCGACGTCGTCGCGGCGCGGTCCCTCGTGGCCGCGCGCGACAATGCGGAGGTCGTACGACAGCGAGGGTGTCGCGGTGAGCCGCGGTCCGACCAGCAGGATCAGCCGGTGACGACGACGGCTGCACAGACGGTGTTCGCCGTCACGCTGGTCCTGGTCCTGGGCGTGGCTTCGGCGCTCGCGGGATCGGTCCTCCAGCAGCGCCGCGCGCTCGAGCGCCGACGGACGGGCGTGACCGATCGCCTGCGGTCGACGCTGCTCGAGGGGGTGCTCGTCGCGCTCGGTGGCGTCCTGATCGTCGGAGCGCTCGCCGCGGCCCACGTCGCCTATCCTTGACGTCTGTTCAGCGAGTCCCACCAGCAGCAAGGACCACCACGCAATGCCCGAACTCCCCGTCGTGTTCGAAGTCGGCTCGATCGTCGCGCTCGTCGTGATCCTGCTCGCGGACCTGCTCATCGTGGCGCGGCGTCCGCACGTGCCGACGCTCAAGGAGTCGGCGGTGTGGGTCGGCGTCTACGTGGGGCTCGCGCTCGTGTTCGCCGTCGCGATGCTCGTCTTCGCGGGTGGTGAGCCGGCGGGGCAGTTCCTGGCCGGGTGGCTCACCGAGTACAGCCTGAGCATCGACAACCTGTTCGTCTTCGTCATCATCATGGCGCGGTTCTCGGTGCCGAAGAAGATCCAGCAAGAGGTGCTCATGCTGGGCATCATCATCGCGCTCGTCCTGCGCGGGATCTTCATCCTGGTCGGCGCGCAGCTCATCGAGAACTTCTCGTGGATCTTCTACATCTTCGGCGCCTGGCTCGTCTGGACCGCGATCCAGCAGCTGCGCGGCGAGGACGAGGACGAGGAGCAGAAGGACGGCTTCATCGTCCGCCTGCTGCGCCGTCGCGTGCGCCTGACGGACACGTTCGACGGGATGAAGTTCCGCACGCACAAGGACGGCGTCCGGCACTTCACACCCCTGCTCGTCGTGCTCATCGCGATCGGCACCACCGACCTGCTCTTCGCCCTCGATTCGATCCCGGCGATCTTCGGCATCACCGAGAGCCCGTTCATCGTCTTCACCTCGAACGTCTTCGCCCTGATGGGCCTGCGGCAGCTGTACTTCCTGCTCGGCGGCCTGCTGGAGCGGCTGGTCTACCTCAAGTACGGGATCGCGTTCATCCTCGCGTTCATCGGAGTGAAGCTCGTCCTGCACGCACTGCACGGCAACGAGCTGCCGTTCCTGAACGGCGGCGACCACATCGCGTGGGCGCCGGAGATCCCGACGTGGGTCTCGCTCGTGGTCATCCTCGCGGCGATGGGCGTCTCCACGATCGCCAGCGTCGTGCGCATCCGGCACGAGGAGTCGAAGACGCCGGACGACGTCGAGCCGGCTCGCGCGGCCGACTGATGCTGGGCGCTGCCGGACACCGTCGTCACCGCTGAGGCGCACTGAGCACCGCCTGCCCGGTCGATAGGATGTGAGGTATGCCCACACCCTGGATGCAGCGCACCGGTCGAACCCCGGGAGGCGTCATCGGAGCAGTCTTCAACGTCGTCGTGTGTGGGGTGCTCGTCGTGGCCTTGCCTGTCATCGCACTCACGTCCGGGCAGGATCCGGCCCACATCGCGTTCGCGGTGCTCGGGTTCGCGATCGCCGTCGGGCTCGAGGTCGTGTTCGTCCGCACTCTGCGCCAGCAGATCGCTCGGCGGCGGGGCTGATGAACCCGCAACTCGTCTTCGGGATCGGTGGTGCCGTAGCTGCCCTGTGGGGACTCACGATCGTGGTCTCCCCGCAGTGGGCGCGGAAGGTCGGCGGTGACCAGTTCGCCAATGGCAAACCGATCACGCTGGGCTTCATGCGGTTCATCGGCGTCTTCCTCGCCGTGATCGGAACGCTCTTCGTCGTCGCCGCGCTGACGGGCTTCCTGCCGTCCCACGGCTGACCGGGCCACGTCCGGACGGGGGCTCGGTGCCGGACCGGTGCCGAGCCTCCAGCGCGGTGCGCGGTGCGGAAGACCGTCGGACCGGCGGGACGGTCGCCGTCAGGCCAGCAGCTGCTCCGTGACCGCCCAGAGCCGCCGAGCATCCGCCTCGTCGAGCATCGCGGAGTTCGCGTCCGACGGGATGCTCGACGCGGTCAACGGCCGCACGGTGTCGTCGAGCACGGCGACGTCGCTGTCCTTGAGGTAGACGCCGCCCACGCCGTCGAGCACCGGGCTCACCGCGCCGAACACCAGGGTCGCCGCGCCCTGCTCGACGGTCTTCTTGCCGACGGCGGGGTCGATGACCGTCGCGCCGTCGGCGTCGATGAGGCCCTGCTCCCGGTGCGACGCCAGGCGCGACGGGTCGTGCGGGCCGGGGCCGATGACGACACCCGGGTGCGCGGCGAACGCACGGATGCCCTCGTCGGCCAGGCGCCGGTCGAGCTCCACCGTGAACAGGACGTTCGCCCGCTTGGACTGCCCGTAGGCCGCACCGGCGTCGTACCCGCGGGCGAAGGCGAGGTCGTCCCAGCGGATCTGCCCGAACCGTGCGGCTCCGGAGGTGACGGTGAGCACGCGGGCGCCGTCCGCGGCACGGAGCGCCGGCAGGAGTGCCCGCGTGAGCTGGAAGTGCCCGAGGTGCGTCGTCGAGAAGGACAGTTCGTTGCCGCGGTCGTCGAGTCGCCGCTCGGGGGAGAAGAGCATCGCGGCGTTGTTGACGAGCGCGTGCAGCGGGCGGCCGGTCGCCCTCCAGCGCTCGGCGAACGCGTCGATCGAGACCGGGTCGGTGAGGTCGAGCTGTTCCACCGTGACGCCGGGCAGGTCGGCGACGGCGGCGCTTGCCCGTTCGGTGTCCCGGGCGGCGACGGTGACCGAGGCCCCGGCGGCTGCGAGGGCCCGGGAGACCTCCCGTCCGAGCCGGCTGTGGCCGCCCGTGACGACCACCTGCCGTCCGGTGAGGTCGAGGCCGGCGAGGACGTCGGTCGCTGTGGACGCTGCGGTGAACCCGGAATCGGTCGGGTGTTGGTCGGTGATCACGGTGGCGGTGCCTCTCGTCGGACGGTCTGGCACCCGAAACGGAATGCCGTTCCGTCAATATACGGAACGCTGTTCCGTTTCGCAAGGGATGCCATCCGGAAGGTCGTCAGTCCCGGCTCACCGACCCACCGAGTGCTCGCGCGACCACGGCCTCCGGAGGTTCCGTGCCGTTCCGTGCCCACCACGTCAGCGCGGCCGTCGCCTCGGCGGCGCGAGCTGCGGCCCGGACCGTGACTCCGAGGTCCTCGTGGTCCATGCCGTCGCGGTCGGCGATGCCCTCGCGCAGCACCTGGGTCAGTGCGCTGTGCTGCGCCGCGCCCTCGCTCGCCAGGGACGGGTTCCGGTCGATCACCAGGAGTCGCCGTCGCGTGACGTCCTGGTCGTCGGACGGGAACGCCGACGCCTCCACCAGTGCCGCGCACACGGCGGTGTCCCCGTCGACGTCGGCGGGGAGGACGCGCAGGGCAGTGCCGACCCGGTCGATGAACTCGTCGAAGCCGCCCCACACCAGGGACCCCTTCGTCGGGAAGAGCCGGAACACCGATCGACGGCTCACCCCGGCGGCCGTGGCGACGTCGTCCATCGACACCGCGTCGAAGTCCCGGGCGGTGAACAGCTCGAGGGCGACGGCGGCGATGCGGTGCGGCGCGATCGTCCGTGGCCGACCGATGGGGGTGTCGGACATCAGGTTCCCTTTCAGCACTGAGTGCTACAAATGGTCACACGTGTTCGTGACTCACTGAGGAGAACCATGACAGACACCACCGCCGGCCGCTTCGCCGGCAAGACCATCGTCGTGACGGGCGCCGGCTCCGGCATCGGCCGTGCGACCGCGATCCGCCTCGCCGGCGAGGGCGGCCGCGTCATCGCGACCGACGTCGTCGCCGAGCGCCTCGACGCCCTGCGCGCCGACCTGCCCGACGCCGACCTGGAGACCGTCGTCGGCGACGTGTCGCAGGCCGAGACCATCCAGCAGGTCGTCGCCGCGGCGGGTGACCGCATCGACTCGCTCGCGAACGTCGCGGGGATCATGGACCGCTTCCTGCCGCCGTCCGAGGTCGACGACGCGACGTGGGAGCGGGTCTTCAGCGTGAACGTCACCGCACCGATGCGCCTGACGCGCGCCGTGCTCCCGCTGATGATCGCCGCCGGTTCCGGCACGATCGTGAACGTCGCGTCCGAGGCCGCGCTCCGTGGCTCCACCGCCGGAGCGGCCTACACGTCGTCGAAGCACGCCATCGCCGGCTTCACGAAGAGCATCGCGTTCTTCCACGGACCGCAGGGCATCCGCGCCAACGCGGTCGCACCGGGAGCGGTCGAGACGAACATCGAGGCCCCGATGGGCAGCGAGTACGCCGCCAGCCGCATCGGGCCCGTCGTCCAGGCGATCGTCCCGGCAGCCGCGCAGCCGGACCAGCTCGCCGCCGCCATCACCTGGCTGCTCAGCGACGACTCGTCGAACGTCAACGGCGTCGTGCTGCCGAGCGACGGCGGCTGGTCTGCCGTCTAGACCCGGCCACAGACGGACAGGAGGCTCGGTGCCGGTCCGGCACCGAGCCTCCTGTCCGGTGGGGTGTGTGCCTACTGCTGCGGCGTCGCGTGGACGAGGAACTCGACGCCTCCCGCGTCGTCGACCTTCACGAAGCCGAGGTTCGGCGCCTGCACGTTGAAGTCAGCGAAGGTGAGCGGGATCGTACCGGAGATGTCGACCCCGTCGCCGCTCAGACCGACCTCGAGCGCCGCGGTCACGGGCTTCGTCACGCCGTGCAGGGTGAGGTCACCGGTGGCCTCGACCTTCTTCGTGGCGGTGCCGGTCGGGACGGCGTCCTCGATCGGCTTCGTGAGGGTGAAGGTGGCCGTCGGGAACGCCGACGTGTCGAGCGCGGAGTCGCGGAAGTACGAGTCGCGCTGCTCGGAGTCGGTCGTGATGTCGCCGACCTGCACCTGGATCGTCGCGGCGGCGATCGCGGTGCCGTCGACCTTCGCGCTGCCGGAGACGCTCTTCGTGCGGCCCGTGACCGTGACGTCGGAGCCGTTGAGCACCTCGTGCAGGCGGTAGCCGGCCTCGGAGTCACCACCGACGGCCCAGTCCCCGGAGAGGGTCTGCGTCTCGAGCGTGGAGGGCTCCCGGGTCGCGGCGACGGTCGGCGTGGCCGAGGCCTTCGCGTTCTCGGTGTCCGAGTACACCGAGGTGCCGATGACGGTGCCCACGACGGCGAGCACGGCGACGCCGACGACGACGGAGATCCAGATGACGGCCTTGCGCCGGGGTGCGTTCCCGCGCGGGGATGAGGAGGTCACACGTCGAACGCTGACACGTCACCCTCGGGAACTCCTGGGGACCTGGCCGCTACGCTCGTCCGGTGCAGCAGTCCAGGTGGTTCGAACGTGCGGGCTTCGGAGCCGCGTTCGCGGGCGTGCACCTCGTGCTCTGGTGGCTGACGACGGTCACCGCGAACCTGCCGCTCGGGGACGTGACGATCACCTACCGGCGGTGGATCGAGACCGGGCTGAGCTCCCACTTCTGGGTCGGGATGGACTCGGACTGGGTGTACCCGATCCTGGCGATCGTGCCGATGGCCGCGGCGGCGATCGGCGGCGTGGCCTCGATCGGCACCGGCTGGCTCGTGCTGATGGTCGTGCTCGACGCGGTGGCCTGCGCGTTCCTCTGGCGGTTCCGGGCACTCGGCGTGCGGGTCGTCTGGTGGTGGCTCGTGTTCCTGCTCGCGCTCGGCCCGATCGGGCTCGGGCGGATCGACACCGTCGCGACCGCCGTGGCCCTGGTCGGGGTCTGCTTCGTGGCGTCGCGGCCGGCCGTGGCGTCCGCGGTGTTCACCGTCGCCGCCTGGGTCAAGGTGTGGCCGGCGGCGCTCGTCGGGGTGCTCCTGGTCCTCCGGCGCGGACACCGGGCCGGTGTGCTGACCGGGGCACTGACGGTGACCGCGCTCGTCGTGCTCGTCGACGTGCTCTTCGGCGGAGCGGCGCACCTGCTCTCGTTCATCGGCCAGCAGAGCGGCCGGGCGCTGCAGATCGAGGCACCGCTCGCGACGCCCTTCATGTGGGCCGCTGCCGCGCACGTGCCCGGCGCGGCCGTCTTCTACGACACCGAGATCCTGACGTTCGAGGTCTCCGGCACCGGCACGCACCTGGCGGCAGCCGTGTCGACGCCGCTGATGGCGCTCGTCGTCGTCGCGGGCGTCGTCCTCGCCGCGTGGGCCGTCGGCCGGGGCGCCCGCCGGGCCGAGGTGGCGCCGGTGCTCGCGCTGCTGCTCGTCGCGGCCCTCGTCGCGACGAACAAGGTGGGGTCGCCGCAGTACATCGGGTGGTTCGCCGTGCCCATCGTCTGGGGCCTGGTGGCAGGACGGGGGAGCGCCAGGCGGTTCCTGCCCGTGGCGGTCGCCGCACTGCCGATGGCCCTGCTGACACAGCTCGTCTACCCGGGGTGGTACGACCAGGTGCTCTCCGTGCAGCCGTGGATCCTCGTGGTGCTGACCGTGCGGAACGCGCTCGAAGTCGCGATCCTGGTGTGGGCCGTCGTGGCCGTGGTGCGGCTCGGGTTGCGCGGGGTGCGTCCGGTCACACAGCCAGGAGGCTCGGCTGACCTCCCCGGGTCTGGTCCGGACCGCGTGTCCCGGGGCAGGATGGGCGCATGATCGTCGCGTTCTCCGTCGCCCCGTCCGGTGGTCCCTCCGAGCAGCCGGACGGGTCCGTGCACGACGCCGCCGCTGCCGCCGTGCGGGTCGTCCGCGAGTCCGGACTGCCGAACCACACGTCCTCGATGTTCACCGAGGTCGAGGGGGAGTGGGACGAGGTGATGGCCGTCGTCAAGGCCGCGACCGAGGCCGTCGGCGCCTTCGGGACGCGGGTGTCGCTCGTGCTCAAGGCCGACATCCGACCCGGGTACACGGGCGAGCTCGAGGGCAAGGTCGCACGCCTGGAGACCGCGCTCGAGGGCGGTTCCTGAGTCCTCCACGACACGCCGCCCGGGTCCCGATGATGTCGGTGGTCGGGTGTGTCATGGCTTTCAGACGGACACACCGGGTGTCCTGTCCTGGACCCACGAGGAGACCGTGATGATGCACGACGGCTGGTGCCCCGACTGTGACCTGCGAACGGTCGTCATCGACTCGGACGAGTCCGGCTCCGGCAACGCCTGGGCGTCCTGCACCGAGTGCGGCGTCGGGTGGGTGCACCGTGATGAGCACCCGTCGGAGTCGTCGCGCCGCGCCGCTCGGCAGCCGTCCGAGGAGCGTCGCGCGGCCTGACCGTGCGGGATCGGCCGACCGGGGGCTCGAATCGATTCGGCCGAGGGCTTCCGGCGGCGCTTTGGAGCGGTCTACACTGAACCGACCGGGTCGCACTGCTGACCCGGTCGCTTCCGTTCACCGCCGAACGGGCCGGCCCAGACGCCGGTCGTGACGATGCGGTCCGGACGCCGGACCTCGGACGACCCCGTCGACGCCGCTCCACCAGCCGTGTGCCCGACCAGGGCTGCGGCCGGTCCTGCCCGCACCTCGTTCGAAGACCAGGCACCATGTCCCAGCTCACGCCGGCGCGACGCGCGCTCGCGATCACCGCCCTCGCCCTCGGTGGGTTCGCCATCGGGTCGACCGAGTTCGTCGCGATGGGGCTGTTGCCGAACATCGCCGCCGCACTCCTGCCGACCCAGTACTCGGCCGACCCGGACGCCGGGATCGCCCACGCCGGATGGCTCGTCAGCGCCTACGCGCTCGGTGTCGTCGTCGGTGCCCCGACCATCGCCGCGATGAGCGCCCGGTTCCCCCGCAAGGGGCTGCTCATGGTGCTGCTCGTCGGGTTCGTGGTCGCGACGGTGGCCAGCGCGGTGCTGCCCTCGTTCGGCCTCGTCCTGGTCGCACGCTTCGTCGCCGGGCTCCCGCACGGGGCGTACTTCGGCATCGCCTCGATCGTCGCCGGCGACATCATGGGTCCGGGCAAGCGCGGCAAGGGCATCGCGATGGTCCTGCTCGGCCTGTCCGTCGCGAACGTCGTCGGTGTGCCGGCGATCACCTGGATCGGGCAGACCTCCGGGTGGCGCGTGGCCTACGGCGTCGTCGCCGTCCTGTTCGCCGCGACGTTCCTCGCCGTGTCTGCCTTCGTCCCGCGGTCGGCTCGTGACGAGTCCGCGTCGATCCGTCGGGAGCTCAGTGCCTTCCGCGTGCCGCAGGTCTGGCTCGTGATGGGGCTCGGCGCCGTCGGCTTCGGCGGGTTCTTCGCCGTCTACTCGTACATCTCGCCGCTCGTCACGAACGTCACCGGGCTGCCCGAGGCCGCCGTGCCGCTGGTGCTCGTGGTGGTCGGACTCGGCATGGTCGTCGGCGGCGTGCTCGGCGGCCACCTGGCGGACCACAGCGTCAAGCGCACGATCTACGTCGGGATGTTCGCGCTCATCGCCTCGCTGCTGTTCATGGTGCTCACCGCGCAGTGGACCGTCGGCGTCTTCGTCGGGGCGTTCCTGCTCGGAGCGACCTCGTCCGCGATCCCGCCGGCGGTGCAGTCCCGCCTGATGGACATGGCCGGTGACGCCAGGACCATCGCGGCGGCGCTCAACCACTCGGCGTTCAACATCGGCAACTCGCTCGGTGCGGCCCTCGGTGGCGCGGTCATCGCGGCCGGCTTCGGGTTCGTCGCGCCGGGGTGGCTCGGCATCGGGCTCGCGCTGCTCGGTGTCGGCATGACGGCGATCAGCTACGGGGTCGAGCGTCGCACGAACCGCCGCGCTGCTGCTGCCGCCGCCGAGCGCACCTCGACGGGCCCGATCGAGGCGCCGGTCCCCGTCGGCTGACCCCGACTCGCAGCGCGCGTCCCGTGACTCGGACGTGCGCTCGGTGAGATCGGACTCCGCGTCGGGTCCGGCGGGACCGAGGCGACACGGAGTGCGATCTCACCGGGCCAGGGCGGTGCATGCCGAGTGGTCACGACACCCCGTCGGTGCGCCGTCGAGCGGTCACATCTCGTCGTGCGCGGCGTCGGGAAGCGACGAACCGAGGCCGCTCGGCGGACGTGAGCGGGGTGTCGTGACCGCTCGCGCGCGGGCGGGACCGCCGAGACGCAGCCTGCGACAGTGAGATCGCACTTCGCGTCGGGTCCGGCGGGACCGAGGCGACACGGAGCGCGATCTCACCAGGCCAGGCCAGGCTAGGCCAGGCCAGGACGGGGCATGCCGAGTGGTCACGACACCCCGTCGGTGCGCCGTCGAGCGGTCACATCTCGTCGTGCGCGGCGTCGGGGAGCGACGAACCGAGGCCGCTCGGCGGACGTGAGCGGGGTGTCGTGACCGCTCGCGCGCGGGCGGGACCGGCGAGACGCAGCCTGCGACAGTGAGATCGCACTCCGTGTCGGGTCCGGCGGGACCGACGCGACACGAAGTGCGATCTCAGCGGAATGGGCTCAGCGGCGCGGGAACGGCGGAACGGGTCCAGCGGCGCGGGTTCAGCGGCGCGGGCTACAGGCCGTGCGGGCTGCCGTCCTGCACGATGATGCCGTCGGTGATCGCCCGCTTCCGGAGCGCCACCTTCGTGCCCACGTCGAAGCCGGCCACGCGGTACTTCTCGCGGATGCGCTTGAGGTAGCTCTTGGCGGTCTCCTCGGAGATGCCGAGCTGGTACGCCACGCTCTTGACGGGTTCGCCACCGCCGTAGAGCGCCATGACGCGGCGCTCCTGGGCGCTGAGCTTCGGCACGCCACCGACGTCACCGGAGTTGATCGCGAGGTCGAGCTCCGCGGACACGTACTGCTCGCCGCGCTGGGCGGAGCGGATGGCCTCGACGATCATGTCGGCGTCCTCGCTCTTCACGAGGTAGCCGAGGGCGCCGGACCCGAGGGCCTCGCGCACGACGTTCGGCTCCGAGTACGTGCTCATCACGACGGTCTTCACGCCAGCGGTCTTCAGCGTCGAGATCTTCAGCGAGACCGGGATGGAGTCCTTGAGGTCGAGGTCGAGGAGCACCACGTCCACCGGGAACGCCGGGCTCGTGAGGAGCTCCGGCCAGGTCGTGACCGCTGCGACGAGCGTGATGTCGTCGGCGGCGCCCCGGATCCACTCGGTCAGCGCGCCGAGGAGCATCCTGTGGTCGTCGACGAGTGCGAGTCGGATCGGTTCCTCTGGAGTCGCCATGTCGGCGTCCTTTCTCGTGGTCTGCGTGGCCGAGCCTAGAGGTCGGCTGCACGCTGGAGGCGCAGGTGGTCAGGGTGTCCGGCAGGTCACATGTTGGGGTGACGACTGACGACGCAGTGGGCGACGATGTGCAGGACGCCCTCGCGGACGTTCTCGGTGTACGGCCCGATGCGCTGCAGGCCGCTCCACGCTGGCGGCCCGAGTCGCCGACGCGGTACGCCGCGGGACTCGATGACGATCGGGACGTCCATGGTCTCGTCGGAGACCGGGTGTCCCGCCGTGCCGACGGGCCCGAGCGTGACGGAGACCACCGGGACGCCGGGCTGGTGTCCGCGGCCGTCGCCGACCATCTGCCACAGCGCCTGCAGCAGCCCGTCGCGCTGCGCGGGCGTGAGGTGGCCGGCGAGGGAGCTCGGATCGGCGACGCTCACGGCGCGGCCGAGGTGGTCGGACTCCGTGATCGCGTGGTACAGCCAGGTCTCGCGGCGGCCCTCGATGAGGTGCAGGCGGAGTTCGGTGGCGAGGGAGGCGGCGACCGAGGACGACGCGTCGGACAACGGAAGCGGGTCGGTGCCGTTCGCCACGGCGTCGAGGAGCTTCTCGGCGGCGAGGTCCAGGCGGGCGAGCTCGTCCGAGGCCAGCATCCCGACGGCGAACTGCGGCGCGCCGACGTTCGACTGCACGAGCACCCGGTCGAGCTCGCGCTGCACGAGCTGCCGGAACCGGTGCGTCACGAAGATGGCGACCGACGGCGGGACGATCACGAGCGCCAGCAGGGAGAACAGCCCGGGGATCGTGTCGGTCGTGATCGGGGTCGACGCGAGCGACATCCCGACGAAGGCCAGCCCGAGGACGGCGATCGCGGCGGCGACCTCGCGTGCCGGCCGGAGCGTGGCGACGGGCAGCAGCGCGAACCCGGCGGCGACCGAGGCGCTGGCCGTGTGGGCCAGGTCGTGCTCGGGCCAGATGCCGATGAAGTCGAGCGTGACGACGCAGCCCAACACGACGCAGATGAGGGCGAACGCGACGCCGGTGAGTCGTTCGCCGTACGTCATGACGCTGAGGCCGACGCCGACCGCGGCGATGACGAACAGGATCCAGGCGGCGGCGGGGAGCCAGGGGTCCTGGTACTCGGACCAGCGCGACAGGAAGAACACGATGCCGGAGACCGCTTCGAGTGCCGTGAGCACTGCCGCGCCGAGGCCGAGGTGTCCGGCGCCGAGCGACGCTCCCGGCTTGGCGGCCTGTCGCAGCGAGCGCGCACCGGTGGAGGTGGAGGGGAGGCCGCGAGCCTGTCGACGTTCCGTGCCCCGGTACCGCTCACGAGCCTCCCGGCGGGTCCGCGGAGCGGGCTGTCGCGTCTCACCGGGCAGGCTGCGACCGATGGTGTCCTCGGGGGTGCGGGTCATCGGGGCGCCTCCAGGACGACGGTGGTGCCGGAGCCCGGCGCGGAGAACAGGCGGGCGTCGCCGCCGACCTCGCGGAGGCGGTTCACGACGCTCTCCTTGAAGCCGAGGCGTTCCTCGTCGATGGCGCCGAGTTCGAACCCGACGCCGGAGTCGGTGACCATCGCGCGGACCATGTCGTTGTCGTGGACGATCGTGACGTGGGCCTCGGCGACGCCGGCGTGGCGACGGACGTTCTCCAGGCACTCGGCGAGGGCGAGCAGGAAGGCGTCGAGCACCTGCGTCGGCAGGAGGACCTGCCCGGTGCCGTGCCAGCTGACCTCGAGGCCCATGCGACCGAAGCGCTGCTTGACCGACTCGAGGGTCTGCCCGAGCGGCGACTCCTCCGCCCGGGTGAGCGAGTAGTCGCCGGACTGCTGCGGCTGCGGGGTGGCACCGAGGCGCAGGTGGCGGAGCAGTCGGGCGTCCTCGGCGGCCTGCTCGCGCATGGCCTGCTCGGACACACCGACGCCGGAGTGGGCCAGGAGCGTCAGGGTGGCGAGGACGGTGTCGTGGAGCAGGCGGGCGCCCTGGCGGCGCTGGGCCTCGGTCTCGCTGGCCTGGCGTTCGGCGCGGTGCGCGGTGCCGATGCTGTAGATGCGGCGGGCGACGCGGGGGATGCTGCGCGAGATCCAGTAGGCGACGACCGCGGTGAGGACCCAGCCGAGGGCGGTGCCGCCGACGGGTGAGGAGAGCACCGAGCCGGTCGCGGTGGTCATGATGACGAGCGATGCCCCGCCGCCGAGGATCGTCAGTCCAAGGCCGACCAGGTGGCCGCGCTGGGCCATCAGCATCGAGGACAGCCCCCCGGCGGCGAGGGGGACCAGCGCGCTGGCGACGACCTGGCGCAGGTCGGGCTGGGCGTTCGCGAGCAGGACGACGAGCGCGGCGAGCCCGGAGACCTGCGTCAGCGCGGTCCACCACACGGCACCGTTCCAGCCGAAGGCGACGAGCGCCCCGAGCATCACGACGATGCACGCCACACCGATGGCGAGGGGACCGGCCGGCACGGCGAAGGCGCAGAGCACCCCGACCAGGCTGACCAGGGTGCACACGATGCCGACGACACGGGTCGTCGACCGGAGCAACCGGTCGCGTTCCTGAGCCAAGGGTTCCATCGGGGTCCTGAAGCGTCTGTCCTCGTCGGTGGAGCGAGGGTCGTACGGGAAGGCATCCGAAGTGGACGCTCAGTCATCATTCCACGAGCGGCACTCGTTGGGGGGTGTTCGGCACACCCGGTTGTTCGGTTTGGCAACGATGTCGTCACGACGGACGTGGACAGACCGTGCGCAACGGGTGTCGTGGGCGGATCGGGGACAGTGGAGCCGCAGGGCGGACCGCCGGGCGCGGCGTGGCGGGAACGCGGTGTGTGGACAACGCGGACGTGTCGCCGCGGCACGAGGGCGCGCGACGTGCGCGGTCACCGCCCGCGTCTCAGCCCAGCAGCCGTGTCAGGTGCGCGCTGACCGCCTCGTGCTCGATGAGGAAGCCGTCGTGCCCGAACTCGCTCTCGATGACCGCGGCCCGGTCGCCGTCGAGGGTGTCCGGCACGCCAGCGGCGATGCGGTGCTGGTCCTCGACCGGGAACAGCCGGTCGCTGGAGATCCCGACGACGAGCGTGCGCGCCGTGATCTGCCCGAGCGCCGCCTGCACGCCACCACGCCCGGCACCGAGGTCGTGCGAGTCCATCGCGTGCGTCAGGGTGACGTAGGTGGAGGCGTCGAAGCGCCGCGTGAACTTGTTGCCGTGGAAGTCGAGGTAGCTCTCCACCGAGAAGCGGCCGTCCTCGCCGAGCGGTGACACGTCGGACTGCCACGACCGGTCGAACCGCCCGTTCAGTTCGTCGGACGCCCGGTAGGTCATCATCGCCATCCGCCGCGCGAGCGACAGCCCCCGTGAGGGCCCCTCGCCGGGTTCGGCGTCGTGGTAGTCCCCGCCCGCGAAGCCCGGGTCCATCTGGATCGCGGCCCGCTGCAGCGAATTCGCGGCGATCTGGTCGGCGGTCGTCTGCGCGGTGGTGCTGAGGACGGCGAGCCGCACCACCCGCGACGGGTGCGTGGCCGCGAACTCGAGCGCGTGCATCCCGCCCATGGACCCGCCGACGACGGCGGCGAAGCGCTCGATGCCGAGCGTGTCGGCGAGCCCGACCTGCGCGGCGACCTGGTCGCGCACGGTCACGAAGGGGAACCGGGAGCCCCACTCTCGTCCGTCGGGGGAGACGGAGGACGGCCCGGTCGACCCCTGGCACCCGCCGAGCATGTTCGGCGCGACGACGAACCAGCGGTCGGTGTCGATCGCCCGGCCCGGCCCGACGACGTCGCCCCACCAGCCGGCGGTCCGGTGCCCGGGCCCGGCGTGACCGGTGACGTGGGAGTCCCCGGTGAGGGCGTGGAACACCATGACGGCGTTGTCCCGGGCGGCGTTGAGGGTGCCCCAGGTCTCGTGGGCGATGCGCACGCTCGGCAGTCGGCCGCCGCGCACCCACTGCTCGCCGAGGGACACGAAGTGCCGCGACCCGACCGGGTCGCCCGGGCGCCAGGCGCCGGTGACGGGCGGCTTGCCGAGGGTGCCGAGAGCGGTGCCGGGCACCAGGGTGGACGGCACGGAGTCCTCGGGCGTCGTCTGCCAGTCCATGGTCCGTCCATTCTCGCGGACCCCGGTGCGCGCCGCCGCCGTGTTACGGCGCGTGCCGACCCGGACGGGAGGCCCGGGTCGGCTCCGGCGGGCGTGCGCCGGTCGTCCGCCGCTCGCCTGGGTGGTACCGGCGCAACCCGCCGGCCCGCGCGACAACGTCGATGTCGTACGACATCGACCTTGTCGTCTCCATGGGGATGCGTGGGCGGTCGGCGGCTCGGACGACAAGACCGAGGTCGTACGACACCGACGTTGTCGTTCCGAGTCGGGAGGGGGCGGAGAGGCGGGCGCGGAAGGGGCGCGGGAGGGGCGAGCGTGGGCAGGCGCTACGCGCGGAGCCCCGCCTGCGCCACGGACCGCGCCGCGGCGAGCCCGGCCTCGAGGTCGGCCTTGAGGTCCTCGACGTTCTCGATCCCGACCGACAGCCGCACGAGCCCCGGCGTTACCCCGGTGGTCAGCTGCTGCTCGGGCGTGAGCTGCGAGTGCGTGGTCGACGCCGGGTGGATCACGAGCGAGCGGACGTCGCCGATGTTCGCCAGGTGCGAGAACAGCCGCAGGGTGTCCACGAGCGCCCGGCCCGCGTCCACGCCGCCCTTGAGCTCGAACGACAGCACCGCGCCGACGCCCTTCGGCGCGTACCGGTTGGCCGCGCCGTACCAGGGCGAGGTCGGCAGCCCGGCGTAGGCGACGGTGGCGACGTCGGGGTGCGAATCGAGGAACTCCGCGATCTCCTGCGCGTTCGACACGTGCCGCTCCATCCGGAGCGAGAGCGTCTCGATGCCCTGCAGCAGCGCGAAGGCCGTGTCGGGGGAGTTCGACGCACCGAGGTCACGGAGCAGCTGCACGCGGGCCTTGACGATGTAGGCGAGCGCGTTGCCCACGGCCTGCGCGAACACGACGCCGTGGTACGAGGGGTCGGGGGCGTTGAACTCGGGGAACTTCTCCGGGTGCTCGGACCACGGGAAGGTGCCGCCGTCGACGAGCAGCCCGCCGATGACCGTGCCGTGGCCACCGAGGAACTTCGTCGCCGAGTGCACGACGATGTCTGCTCCGTGCTCCAGCGGACGGATCAGGTACGGCGTCGCGATCGTGTTGTCGACGATGAGCGGCACGCCGGCTGTGTGCGCGACGTCGGCCACGGCCCGGATGTCGAGGACGTTGATCCGCGGGTTGCCGATCGTCTCCGCGAAGAACAGCTTCGTGTTCGGGCGGACCGCGCGGCGCCACTCCTCGGCGTCGTCCTGGTCCTCGACGAAGGTGGTCTCGATGCCGAGCCGCGCGAGCGTGTACTTGAACAGGTTGTACGTGCCGCCGTAGATTGAGGACGAGGACACGATGTGGTCCCCGGCCTGCGCGATGTTCAGCACCGCGTACGTCTCCGCCGCCTGGCCGCTGGACACCAGGAGGGCGCCGGTCCCGCCCTCGAGCGCCGCGATGCGCTGTTCGAGGACGTCGTTCGTCGGGTTCATGATCCGCGAGTAGATGTTGCCCGGCTTGGCCAGGGCGAACAGGTCACGCGCCTCGTCCGAGTTCGCGAACACGTAGGAGGTCGTCTTGTAGATCGGCGTCGCACGGGCACCCGTGGTCGGGTCCGGCTGTGCGCCGGCGTGGATCTGCGTGGTCTCGAACCGCCACTGCGCGGCGTCGTTCTCGGTCATCTCGTGCTCCTGTCCGTGCAGCTGGTCGTCGTTGGGCGGTGCGGTCGGGAGGCTCGGTGCGCCGTCGCGACGCTGGTCACGGTACGGACGTGGCCGCGCCCGCACCAGCGCACCCGTCTCCTGACGTAACGCGTGGGCGGTTCTGCGCGCCCGTCCGCCGGCGGTGACCACGGGGGATCGGTCGCAGCCTGCCGCGACGTCGCGCGCTGCCGACTGAGCGCAGCGAAGACGACCGCCTGCGCGGGGATGTCACTGGGGGTCGCGGCGGAACAGCCAGCCGACGTTCGGTTCGAGCAGCCACCGCATGCCGCGGCGGACGAACGGCTGCGCCAGGAACAGGCTCACGACGCAGGCGATGCCGACCATGAGGAGCACGTACGGCCAGGCCGAGTGCTCCCCGGCGAGGATGCCGGACTCCCGGATCGGGTAGAGCAGGAACGTGTGCAGCAGGTACACGTACATCGTCGCCGCGCCGAACTGCGTCAGCCAGACCGTCCGCCGCGGGACGAGCAGCAGGAACGACGCCGTCAACAGAGTCGCGAGCAGCATCAGCCCGAACCGCACGGCACCCGCCCACCAGGCGTCCTCGCCGAGGCCCGAGTACGAGTCGTCGTAGAAGAACCAGTGGTGCAGGTCGAACTCCTTGAACTGCGGGATCCACAGCGCGCAGGACACCGCCCACGCCAGGAACACGACCCCGGCAGCGATGCGCACCCGGACGACCGTCCGCCGCGACGCCTCGTACCAGCGGTCGAACACGCCCCACTGCTTCACCTGCCAGCCGAGCAGGAAGAACGGCAGCAGGCTGATCGCCCGGGACAGGGAGAGCGTCGAGTCGACGTTGTCGAAGTACCCGACGCCGATGCTGAACACCACGGCCCAGAACAGCGGCCACCGCAGCTGCGCGAGGTACGGCAGGATCAGCCGGAAGATCCCGAGCGCCAACAGGAACCACAGCGTCCAGGTCGGCTGCGTCGGGTTGAACTTCTTGCCGCCCTCCACCAGGGCCTGCACCACGGTCCAGATCGTCTGCATGATGATGTACGGCACGACGATGTCGGTGATCGTCCGTCGCATGCGCTTGCCCGTCGGGGTGTCCGCGGAGGAGAAGTACCCGCTGATCACGCCGAACGCCGGCATGTGGAACGCGTAGATGAACGTGTACAGGGCCAGGGCGTGCTCGCTCGCCGGCGTCTGCCGCTGGATCGCGTGGCCGATCACCACGAGGGTGACGGCGAGGAACCGCGCGGTGTCCCACATCGGGATGCGCCGCGGTGTCCGCCCCGGCTCGAGGTTCGTGGCCGGGGCTTCGGGGGCCGGCGGCGCTGCGTCCGTGGTCATCGGTGGTCACGGTACCGGAACGGGACCGCGCCGGGTCGGTACGGTGGTCGGGACCGCTGGACCGCGCCACCACCGGCACGGTCGGCACCACCTGGAGGAACCCACATGGCACGTCGCGTCGTCGTCACCGGAGCGAGCTCGGGGATCGGGGCAGCCACCGTCCGGCTGTTCCGCCAGCGTGGATGGGACGTCGTGGCCGTCGCCCGTCGAGCGGACCGACTGGCGGCGCTCGCCGAGGAGACCGGCGCCGACACCGTCGTGGCCGACGTCACCTCCGCCGACGCCGTGGCCGCGCTCGCCGCCCGGGTCGAGGAGCTCGGCGGCGCCGACGTGCTGGTCAACAACGCCGGCGGCGCGTTCGGGTCCGCCACGGTCGAGGCCTCGGACGTCGAGGACTGGCGGGCGATGTTCGAGGTGAACGTCATCGGCACCAAGCGGGTGACCGCCGCGCTCCTGCCGTCCCTGCGTCGTCGAGCGGCGGCGACCGGCGGCGCGGACGTCGTCACCGTGACGAGCACCGCCGGGTTCGTGTCGTACGAGAACGGCGGCGGCTACAACGCCGCGAAGGCCGGTCAGCACGCGCTGCTCGGTGCGCTCCGCCTCGAGCTCAACGGCGAACCGATCCGCGTGGTCGAGATCGCGCCGGGCATGGTGAAGACCGACGAGTTCGCCCTGGTCCGCTTCGGCGGGGACACGTCGAAGGCCGCAGCGGTCTACGACGGCGTCGAGGACCCGCTGTCGGCGGACGACGTGGCCGAGGCGATCGTGCACGCGGTCGAACTGCCGGCACACGTCAACCTCGACCTGGTGACGATCCGGCCGGTGGCGCAGTCGGCGCAGCACAAGCTGGCACGCGGGCCGCTCTCACCCAAGGCCTAGCACGCGCCCGGGCTGCGACTGCGGGTCGCGGCGGCGGGGTCCCTGCCGGTAGCGTGGACGGATGCCGATCAGCAGCGAGCCCGCCGAACCCTCCTCGTCGGGTGTCGTGACCGTGACGAGTGGTCCAGAGGTCCTCGGGTGGCTGGAGTTCGGTGACGCGGCACGGCTGCTCGCCAAGGACGTCCTGTCCGGGGGCTTCGAGCCCGAGGTCGTCGTGGCCGTGGCCCGCGGTGGCCTCATCGTCGCCGGTGCCGTCGCCTACGCGCTCGGCACGAAGGAGTGCGGCTCGATCAACGTCGAGTTCTACACCGACGTCGAGCAGCGGCTGGAGGAGCCCGTCGTGCTCGCCCCCGCACTCGACGCCCCGAGCCTGGCCGGCAAGCGCGTCCTGGTCGTCGACGACGTGTCCGACTCCGGGCGCACGCTGGCCCTCGTCGTGGACATCATCACCTCGGCGGGTGCCGACGTCCGGAGCGCCTGCCTGTACTCCAAGCCCGGCACCGTGCTCGAGCCCGACCACGTGTGGCGTCGGGTCGACGGCTGGATCACGTTCCCGTGGAGCGCCCTCGCACCCGTGACGGCCGAGTCATGAGCATCCACCTGGTCGGGGGCGGGCTCCTCGCCGCGTCGGACGCCGCCGCGTCCTTCCTCGCCGAGGCCACGGCCCGCTCCGCTGCGGTCGGTCGGAGTGCCCCGCGCATCGGACTGCTCTCGGTCGCCGACGAGTCGGGGGCGTCGCCGTCCTCGACCGCCGACATCGCGTCCGTCCTCGGTGACGCCGCCGAGGTCCTGGTGACCGAGGTCCAGCCCGGGCAGCCGTTCGACACCTCCGTGCTCAGCGACATCGACGCCCTCGTGGTCGGCGGCGGCCGCACGCCGGACTACCTCGACGCCGTGCTCCCGCTCGTCGACCAGATCCGTCTGCTCGTCTCCGACGGCCTGCCCTACCTCGGCTACTCGGCCGGCGCGATGATCGCGGCCGACCGTGCCCTGGTCGGCGGCTGGCGCGTCGGCGGCGTGGAGGTCTGCCGACAGGACGCGTCGGAGGGCCTCGACGAGGTCGAGCTCCGCGAGGGCTCGGGCTCGTCGACCTGACCATCGACGTGCACGCGGTGCAGGCCGGCACGATCAGCCGGCTCATCGCCAGCGCCGAGGCCGAGTTCGTCACCGCGGGGCTCGCCATCGACGAGGACACCGTGCTCGTCGTCGGCGAGGGCGCCCTCGAGGTCCGCGGGGCCGGCAGCGTCTGGCGTGTGGTCAGCGGCGACGACTCCGTCTCCGTCGCCACCATGGGCGCGTAGCCACCCGTGCAGCCACGACCGCTCGCCGACCTCGTCGACCCCGGGTGGGCCGAGGCGCTCGCCCCGGTGGAGGACGACGTCCACCGGATCGGGGAGTGGCTCCGTGAGGAGACCGCCGCCGGGCGACCGTACCTGCCCGCGGGCGCAGCCGTCCTCCGGGCCTTCGAGGACCCCTTCGACGCCGTCAAGGTGCTCGTCATCGGGCAGGACCCCTACCCGACGCCCGGACACCCGATCGGGCTGTCGTTCGCGGTCGACCCCGGCGTGCGTCCGGTGCCCAGGAGCCTGGCGAACATCTACCGCGAGCTCCACGACGACCTCGGCGTGACGCCCCCGCAGCACGGGGACCTGCGCCCGTGGTCCGAGCGTGGCGTGCTGCTCCTCAACCGTGTCCTCACGGTCGCCCCGGGTGACGCCGGCAGCCACCGCGGCAAGGGCTGGGAGCGGGTCACCGAGCAGGCCGTCCGGGCGCTCGTGGCACGGGACCGGCCCCTCGTCGCCGTGCTCTGGGGGGCGCAGGCGGGGTCCGGGAAGCCCCTCCTCGGGGACACCCCGGTCGTCGCGTCGGCACACCCCAGTCCGCTGAGTGCCTCGCGCGGGTTCTTCGGCAGCCGTCCCTTCTCCCAGGTGAACGCGATGCTCGCCGACCAGGGCGCCGACCCCGTCGACTGGACGCTGCCCGCCCAGTCCTGACGAGCCTCCCGGCCGTCCCCGTGACCGCCTGCCGGGGGTGACCCCTAGGCTCTGGGGCGTGCTCGAGGAGGAATACCGCCAGCGGCGGGTGCTGCCGCGCCATCTCCGTGCGCCCGCGCCGACGGAGACCGCGTTCGCGTGGTCGATCCGGGCGGCGGAGCCCACGGACCTGCCGGACATCCGCGAGGTCCACGCGCACTACGTGCGGAACTCCTCGGTGACCTTCGACGGCGCCGTGCTCTCGTTCGCGGCGTGGAAGCAGCGCTACGACCAGATCCGTCGGCGCGGGTTGCCGTTCCTGGTGGCCGTGAACCCGTCCGGGCAGCTGCTCGGCTACGCGCTGGTCGACCCGTGGAACCCGCGTGACCGGTCGGACCGCGTCGTGGAGAACTCGATCTACCTCGGGCCGGCCTCCGGCGGCAAGGGGCTCGGTCGCGCGCTCATGGAGGCCCTGCTCGACGAGTGCCGCGCCGCGGGCGTCCGGGAGGTCGTGGCCGTGATCGCGGACCGGTCCGCCGACGCGTCGATCCGGCTGCACCAGCGGCTCGGGTTCCAGGAGGTCGGCCGGATGGGCAAGGTGGGCTACAAGTACGACCGGTGGCTCGGCACGGTGACGATGAGCCTGCGGCTGCGTGGGCCGCGGACGCGCCGGGGCGCGACGCGGGGGTAGGGTCGTTCGGTCGACGACGGATCGGGACCGCGGAGCAGCGGTCCGAGGAAGGGGCACCGATGTCGCATCTGATGGACACGAGCGGGCACGGTGGGGGCAGCGTCCTCGCCGCCGGCACGCCGACGATCGACCCCGCGGGTCCCGTCCCGCAGCTGGTCATCGCGGCCCTGGTCGGCGTGGTCGTCATCATCGCGCTGATCACCTGGCTGAAGGTGCACCCGTTCATCGCGCTGACGATCGGCGCGCTCGGGGTCGGCATCGGCGCGGGACTCGCCCCTGACAAGGCGGTCACGAGCTTCGGCACCGGGTTCGGCGACACCATGACGAGCGTCGGGATCCTGGTCGGGCTCGGGTCGATGTTCGGCAAGCTGCTCGTCGACTCCGGCGCTGCCGACCGGGTCGTCGACACCCTGGTCCGGCGGTCGTCGAAGGCGGCGCTGCCGTGGACGATGGCGCTCATCGGGGCGTTGATCGGCCTGCCGATGTTCTTCGAGGTCGGACTCGTGCTCCTGATCCCGATCATCGTGCTCGTCGCCAAGCGGAGCGACGTGCCGGTGATGCGCATCGCCGTGCCGGCGCTCGCGGGGCTGTCGACCATGCACGCGTTCGTGCCGCCGCACCCGGGGCCGCTCGTGGCGATCTCGACGGTCGGGGCGAACCTCGGGACGACGCTGGCGTTCGGCATCGTGCTCGCGATCCCCGTGGTGATCCTGGCCGGGCCGCTGTTCGCCGGGTTCGCCGCGCGGTGGGTGGACGTGCCGGCACCGGACCTGTTCGGCGCGCGGGGCGGTGCCGGTGCCGGTGCTGGTGGCGGTTCGGACCCGGCGCACGAGGGGCGTCAGGCCCGCCGTGGCCGCGCGACCCAGGTCACCCCGTCGCCGCCGAACGGCAAGAGCGACTTCACGCGGGTCATCAGCGAGCCGCGCAGCCCGTCGTTCGCCGTGGCGCTGGTCGGCATCCTGCTGCCCGTGGTGCTCATGCTCGCGCAGGCGGTCCGCGAGGCCACCTCGCCCGACGCCGCCGGCACCTGGGTCGGCGTGCTCGACTTCCTCGGGACGCCGATGATCGCGATCGGCCTCGCCGCCGTGTACGCGATGGTGTTCTTCGCGATCGGCGGGGGCATGGACCGCTCAGCCGTGTCGAAGTCGCTCGAGAGCGCCCTGCCGCCGGTCGCCGGCGTGCTGCTCATCGTCGGCGCCGGTGGTGGGTTCAAGCAGGTGCTCATCGACACGGGCATCGGTGGCGTGATCGCCGACGCCGTCAAGGACTCGGGCATCTCGGTGCTGCTGGTCGCGTGGGTCGTGTCGGCGCTGGTCCGGGTGGCGACGGGCTCGGCCACGGTCGCCACGGTCACGGCTGCCGGGATCATGGCGCCGATCGCGCAGGACCTGTCCTCGCCGGTGGTGTCGCTCCTGGTGCTCGCGATCGGTGCCGGGTCGGTGTTCCTGTCGCACGTCAACGACGCCGGGTTCTGGCTGGTGAAGAGCTACTTCAACACCACCGTGGGGCAGACCTTCAAGACCTGGACCGTGCTCGAGTGCCTGATCTCCGTGTCCGGGCTGCTCGGGGTGCTGCTGGCCGGGGTGTTCATCCACTGACGTCTGCTGGCGCTGGTGCTGGCGCTGGTGCTTGTGCTGGCGTTGGCGTTGGCGCTGGCGTCGGCGTCAGCTGAAGCGGATCGGCGTGCCGACGGGCAACGCCGACAGCGTCCGCGTCATCGCCGCCGAGATCCGCACGCACCCGTGCGAGCTGCCGGTGGGGTCGGGGTAGTAGTGCAGCGCAGTGAGGGCCGCGTTGCCGCCGTAGTCGGCTATGCGTGACGAGTGCGCGCCCGTGAGGATGATCGGGTTCCCCTGCGTGTACGTCACCCGCGGGTCGACGTAGGCGGCCTCGATGTACGTCGCGGTCGCCGTGGGGGTCGGGTCGTCCGGGGTCCCGAGGCGCGCGGCCTCGGTCGCCGCGACGGAGCCGTCCTTGGTCACGACCGAGACGGTGCCGGCAGCGACGTCGACGCTGATCATCCGGTCGGTGTCGACCACCGAGAAGTCGGACGCCCGGGCCCACGCGAACGTGGAGCTCGGCGCGTCCTGCTGCCCGCCGTCGCCGGGCGTGCGGTTCCGGGCCGGGGTCGACACGAGCAGCATCCCGCCGTCCTGGCCCGCTGAGCGACCCCAGACCGCGGTCGCTGCCGGGGTCTCGATGGTCGACACCGTGGCCGAGAGGGTCGCGACCGGGCGGGCATCGGCCGAGGGAGCGGCGTACAGCGCCACGAGCTGCGCGGTCGGGGTGGCGATCTGCCAGGAGTCCTCGGGGTGGGCGCTCGAACCGTCGAGGAGCTCGGGCACCACCGCGTCGTGGAAGGCCAGGGGCAGGGCTGCGAGCTCGGCGGCGGATGGTGCTGCCGGGACCGCGGCGAGCGTCGGCGTGGGCGTCGGCGTCGGGGTGGGTCGGGAGGGTGTCACGCTCGGAGTCGCAGCCGCGCGCGGGGTGTCGGGAGTGTCCACGACGCTCACCGTGATGCCGATGCCGATCACGGCTGCGGCGGCGATGCCCACCACGAGCCAGGTCCTCCGACGCATGTCGACCCCCTCAGTCCGGTCCAGTCCACCAGAGGACGGTGAAGGTGCGCTGCGCGCCACCGGACGGGAGGCTCCGCGCACCACCGGCACTGAGCCTCCTGTCCGGCGGGTCAGCGCTCCGTGAGGTGCCCCGCCTCGACCCGCCACTGGCGGTCGAGCTGCACGGTGTCGAGCATGCGGCGGTCGTGGGTGACGAGGAGCAGGGTGCCGTCGTAGGAGTCGAGGGCCTGCTCGAGCTGCTCGATGGCCGCGAGGTCGAGGTGGTTCGTCGGCTCGTCGAGCACCAGCACGTTGACGCCGCGCGCCTGCAGGAGCGCCAGGCCCGCACGGGTCCGCTCGCCGGGCGAGAGCTCGCCGGCGGCACGGGCGACGTGGTCGGCCTTCAGCCCGAACTTCGCGAGCAGGGTGCGGACCTCGGCCGTGGCGATCTCGGTGACGAGCTGTTCGAACACCTCGCCGAGCGCCGTCGTCCCGGTGAAGACGGCGCGGGCCTGGTCGACCTCGCCCACGGCGACGTTCGTGCCGAGCGAGGCCGTGCCGGTCGTGGGGGACTGCTTGCCGAGGAGGGCGCGGAGGAGCGTGGACTTGCCGGCGCCGTTCGGGCCGGTGATGCCGATGCGGTCGCCGCCGTCGATCTGCAGGGACACCGGTCCGAGCGTGAAGTCGCCCTGGGTGAAGGTGGCATCGGACAGGGTGGCGACGACGGCGGAGGACCGCGGTGCCCTGCCGATGGTGAACTCGAGCTGCCACTCCTTGCGGGGCTCGTCGACCTCGTCCAGCCGGGCGATGCGCGACTCCATCTGGCGGACCTTCTGCGCCTGCTTCTCGCTCGACTCGGAGGCGGCCTTGCGGCGGATCTTGTCGTTGTCGGGCGCCTTCTTCATGGCGTTCCGGACACCCTGGCTGGACCACTCGCGCTGCGTCCGGGCTCGGGAGACCAGGTCGGCCTTGGTCGAGGCGAACTCGTCGTAGGCGTCGCGCTTGTGCTGCCGGGCGATGGCGCGCTCCTCGAGGAAGGAGTCGTACCCGCCGCCGAACAGCCGGTTGGAGGACTGCGCCAGGTCGAGCTCGAGGACGCTCGTGACCGCTCGGGCCAGGAACTCGCGGTCGTGGCTGACGAGCACGACGCCGCCGCGGAGGCCGCGCACGAAGTCCTCCAGTCGGGCGAGGCCGTCGAGGTCGAGGTCGTTCGTCGGCTCGTCCAGCAGGACGATGTCGAACCGGGAGAGCAGCAGTGCGGCGAGCCCGACGCGGGCGGCCTGCCCACCGGAGAGCGAGGTCATCAGCGAGTCCGTGTCGACGGTCAGCCCGAGGTCGGCGAGGACGGCGGGCACCCGCTCGTCGAGGTCGGCCGCTCCCGACGCGAGCCATCGGTCGAGCGCCACGGAGTAGCGATCGCCGGCGTCGGCACCGGCGTCGGGGTCCCCGAGCGCGGCGGCGGTGGCGTCCATCTCCGTGGTGGCGGCGGCGCACCCGGTGCGGCGGGCGAGGTACTGGGCGACGGTCTCGCCCTCGAGGCGTTCGTGCTCCTGCGGCAGCCAGCCGACGAAGGCGTCGGTGGGGGCCAGCGAGACGGTGCCCGCGAGCGGCTCGTCGACGCCGGCGAGCAGGCGGAGGAGCGTGGACTTGCCGGCGCCGTTCACGCCGACGACGCCGATGACGTCCCCGGGGGCGACCGTCAGGTCGAGGGAGTCGAACAGCGTGCGGGCGGCGTACCCACCGGCGAGGCCCTTGGCGACGAGCGTGGCGGTCATGCCCCCATCGTCCCATCCCGGCGGGAGTCGGCAGGACGGCCGGCATGACGCTGGTGGCAGGGCGAGCGCTGCCGCGGGCCTGGGAAGCCCGGACCCACGGCAGCGGTCAGTGCCTAGTGCTCGTCGTAGTGGTCGTCGTGGAGCGCGTGCTTGTGGCCGTCGTGGACGTAGTCCACGTGGTCGCCGTGCTGGACGGCCTCGTGCTCGTCGTCCTGCTGGCCGTGCTCGTGCTCGTGCACGCCGTGCTCCGCGATGCGGTGCTCGTCGTCTCCGGTGGGGGTTGCGCTGGTGTCGGTCATGGGCATCCTTTCTGAGATCGGTTCTCACGAATGCTACGACCAGCGGGGCGATCGCGTCACCCCTGGCTCGATCGCAGGCGGACTCAGGGCGCGGGGACGTCCACGACCGTCTCGGCGCCGACGACGGGGACGAGGGCGCCGGCGGACGCGGCGGCGAGGTCAGCGCGGAGGGCGTCCAGGTCCCCGGCGGACACGGCGAGCGCGAAGGTCGCCGACTGGCCGTAGCTCGTCGTGCCGAGGGTGGCGTCGTGGTGGCGGACCCAGTCACGCAGGACGTTGTCGACGCGGCCGGCATCGGCGTGCTCGACGTCGATCGTGACCTCGGTGAGGGCTGCGCGTCGGACGGTCGTCGCCCGGTCGAGGGCTTCGGACGCCGAGGTCGAGTACGCCCGCACCAGTCCGCCGGCGCCGAGCTTCACACCGCCGAACCAGCGCGAGACCACGACCACGACGTCGGTGAGGTCGCGGCGGCGCAGGACCTCGAGCATCGGGACCCCGGCGGTGCCCGACGGTTCGCCGTCGTCGGAGGACCTGGCCTGGTCGCCCAGCACACCGGTGACCATCGCGACGCAGTGGTGGCGGGCGTCCCAGGCCTCGCGACGGATGCCGGCGATGACGCGCTCGGCGTCTGCGGGGCCGGTGACCGGGACGGCGTGGGCGACGAAGCGGGACTTCGTGATGACG
This sequence comes from Curtobacterium sp. SL109, assembly GCF_026672405.1. Classification (NCBI taxonomy): domain Bacteria; kingdom Bacillati; phylum Actinomycetota; class Actinomycetes; order Micrococcales; family Microbacteriaceae; genus Curtobacterium; species Curtobacterium sp. SL109. The sequence goes on along the minus strand of NZ_JAPPRB010000002.1, from coordinate 2,793,687 downwards.
ATCTCGTGCTCGACCCCGCTGGCGATCGTGGACGGGTACCGGCGGGTCACTCCACGAGCGTAGTCGCGCTCGGGTCGGCGGCTGCGGCTTAGGGCAGCGCTGGTCGCGCGCCGCCCCGGCGGCTGAGGCTCGGGGCAGCGCTGGTCGCGCGCCGCCCCGGCGGCTTAGGCTCGGGGACCGTGTTCGAACTCCACCACCTCTCCGCGCAGGACCTCTGGGACTGGATCCGTCGCGGCGACACGACGGCCCGCGAAGCGACCGAGCACTACCTCGCCCGGATCGAGCGGTTGGACCCGGGTCTCGGGGCCTTCGTGACGGTCACGGCGGACGCCGCTCGTGAGCGGGCCGACCGTCTCGGACACCTGGTGCCGACGTCGAGACCGCTGTGGGGCCTCCCGTCCGCGGACAAGGACCTGTACGACCGTGCCGGGGTCCCCACGCGCTCCGGCACCACCTCGTTGCCGGAGCGGCCGGCGGCGGCGGACCACCCCGTCGTCGCGGCCCTGGACGCAGCGGGAGCGGTCAGCCTCGGCAAGACCACGACGCCGGAGTTCGGGATGTCGTCGTCGTCCGAGACGCGGTTCGGCGTGACGCGGAACCCCTACGGGACGGACCTGGCGCCGGGCGGGTCGTCGAGCGGGGCCGCGGTCGCAGTGGCCGCCGGACTCCTGCCAGCTGCAGTCGGGTCGGACGGCGGGGGATCGGTGCGGATCCCGGCTGCGGCGACCGGACTCGTCGGCCTGAAGCCGAGCCGGGGTCGGGTGCCGTCGATGCCCGGGCGGTCGGGTGTCGGCGGACTGTCCGTCGCCGGCCCTCTGACCCGGTCGTTGGCGGACGCCGGGATGTTGCTCGATGCGCTCGTGGCACCGACCGGGCTCGACGAACCGGTGCCGTACGCGCTCGTCACGCCCGACGTCGGCGAGGTGCCCTTCACCGCGGCGGCCGTGCGGGGCGAGGGGCGCTTCGTGCTCGGGGTGCTCGAGGGATCGCCGTGGGACGACACGATCGACGTCGTCGTGGACCCGGCAGCGCGGGCAGCGGTCGCGACGGCGGTCCGGGAGTTCGACGCGCTCGGGCACGGGGTCGAGGACGTCCGGATGCCCTCGGTGCCGTACGGCGCGGCGTTCCGGGTGGCGTGGGAGACCTCGGCGGCGCGGCTGCCCGCGGTGCCCGGGATCGACCTGTCCGCGCTGACGCCGCTGGTGTCGTGGCTCGTCGCCCGGGGGCAGGCGTTGACCGGGACGCAGGTGCTCGACGCGATGACGGCGCTCGACCTGTTCTCGGCCACGCTCATCCGGGCGTTCGACCGGTTCGACGCGGTGCTCTCCCCGACGCTGGCACTGACGCCGCGGCCGCTCGGGTGGTACGGCGACGACCCCGAGGAGGACTTCCGTCGCCAGTGCGCGTACTCGCCGTGGACCTCGATGGCGAACGTGGCCGGGCTGCCCGCGATCACGCTGCCGGTCGGGGTCACGCCCGCGGACCACCCCGACGGCGCCGGGCTGCCGATGGGCGTGCAGCTCATCGGGCGGCCGGGTGGGGAGCGCACGCTGCTCGCGCTGGGGGCGCAGCTCGAGCGCCGGGTGCGGTGGCAGCGGAGGCACCCGCCCGGGTGGTGAGGGCAGGCGGCGTGCTGGTGCGGGTACGGGTGCGGGGCGGTCGACGTGGAACGACATCGTCGGTGTCGTACGACGTCGACAGTGTCGCGTGGGTGGCCTGCGGACGCTCGGGCTCTGGTGCGCACGACTCGGAACGACATCGTCGGTGTCGTACGACCTCGACGGTGTCGGAAGATGCGGACGCAGGGACGCGCGGCATACGTCCGCATCGAGCGACATCGCGGGCGTCGAACGACTCGTGCGGTGTCGGAACTTGCGGACGCACGAGATGCATGCGTATGAAGCGACATCGTGGGCGTCGAACGACTTGTGCGGTGTCGGAACATGCGGACGCACGAGATGCATGCGTATGAAGCGACATCGCGGGTGTCGAACGACTCGTGCGGTGTCGGTACCTGCGGGCGCGCGGGATGCGTGCGTATGAAGCGACATCGCGGGCGTCGAACGACTCGTGCGGTGTCGGAACTTGCGGACGCACGAGATGCATGCGTATGAAGCGACATCGTGGGCGTCGAACGACTCGTGCGGTGTCGGAACCTCCGCACGCACGACCTGGCCCGTACGACGACATCGCTGTCGTACGACCTCGACGGTGTCGCGCGAGTGGCCTGCGGACGCCCGGGCTCGGGCGCGCCTGACTCGGAACGACGACATCGCTGTCGTACGACCTCGGCGGTGTCGCATTGAGTCGGAGCGGCGCCACGACAGCACCCACGCCCGCGCCCTACGGCAGCGTCGGCGCCGCCTCGACCAGCGCCCGCGTGACGGGGTGCGTCGGCGCATCGAGGAGGGACACCGGCCCGTGCTCGACGATGCGCCCGGCCGACATCACCGCGATGGTGTCGCACAGCCGCTGCACCACCCCGATGTCGTGCGACACGAGCACGATCGTCAGCCCGAGCTCCGCCGCCAGCGAGTGGAACAACTCGATCACCCGTGCTCGGACGACCACGTCGAGGGCGCTCATCGGCTCGTCCCCGAACAGGATCCGCGGGCCGTGGACGATCGCCCGCGCGATCGCGATGCGCTGTCGCTGCCCGCCGGAGAACTCGTGCGGGTACCGGTCCACCGCGTCCGAGGGCAGGTCGACGCGCTCGAGCGCCGACGCGACCATCCCCGCGTGCGACGAACCAGAACCAGAACCAGAACCCGACACCGGCACCCGCATCGCCCGCAGCGGCTCCGCGACGATCTGCCCGACGCGCATCCTCGGGTCGAGCGACGCGTAGGGATCCTGGAACACCACCCCGGTCTCCCGCCGGAACCACCGCATCGCGGCAGCGGAGGCGGACGCGACCACCGGACGACCGGAGGCGGTCACGGTGCCGGCGGTAGGGGCCTCCAGGCCGGCGAGGAGCCGGACGAGGGTCGATTTGCCGGACCCGGACTCCCCGACGATCCCGAGCCGGGCACCGGCCGGGACGACCAGGTCGACGCCGTCGACGGCGGTGCGGATCGGTCCGGGCTCGAAGGGCCCTCGGCGGGGCAGTCGGTACGTCCGGTGCAGGCCGACGGCGGTGAGGGCGTCGGTCACGGGGTCCTCCTGGCGGTGGCACGGGCTGCCGCGACGAGCGCCCGTGTCGTGGGGTGCTGCGGCCGGGCGAGCAGGTCGGCGACGGAACCCGTCTCGACGACACGACCGGCGTCGAGCACGACGACGGAGTCGGCGATCTGGGCGAGCACCGCCAGGTCGTGCGTGACGAACAGCAGCGACACGTCCAGGCCGCGCAGCAGGTCGAGGATCCGCGCCTCGGTCGTGACGTCGAGCGCGGTGGTGGGTTCGTCCGCCACGAGGAGCTGCGGCGACCCGGCCAGCGCCATCGCGATGCAGATCCGCTGCCGCTGCCCACCGGAGAGCTGGTGCGGCCACTGGCGCAGCAGGGACTCGGGGTCGGGCAACCCGACCGCGACGGCGAGCTCCAGCGCCGCCGCGTCCGCCGCGCGCCGGTCGAGCCCGCGGTGCAGCCGGAGCGGCTCCGCGATCTGCTTCCCGACGCGCCGCAGGGGATCGAGGGCCGTGCCCGGCTCCTGGAACACCATCCCGATGCGCGCCCCGCGGTACGCCGCGCGCGCCCGGTCCGGCAGTCCGAGCAGCTCCTCGCCGTCGAGCCGCACCGACCCCGTCACGTCCGCACCGGTCGGTTCCAGCCCCATCAGGGCCAGGGAGGTCATGGACTTCCCTGAACCGGACGCGCCGATCACGCCGACGCGACCGCCGGGAGGCACGGTGAACGTCACGTCGTCGAGCACCGTCCGCCCCGCGATCCGGACCGACAGGCCCCGGACCTCGAGTCCGGTCGCTGCGGCGTTCACACGGTCACCCCCGGCACGGCGGTGGCGCGCTCGGTGTCGCTCGCGCGGTCCCCGGTGGTGAGCCGCGGGTCGGAGGCGTCGCGGACGGCGTCCCCGAGCAACGAGAGCGCCATCACGACGAGGGCGATGGCGGCGCCCGGCCAGGTCGCGCTCCACGGGTGCACGCCGATGTAGGTCTGCAGGTCGGACAGCAGGGTGCCCCACGACGCCGTTCCCGATCCTGCGCCGTAGCCGAGGTAGGAGAGCCCGGCCTCGGCGAGGACCGCCGTGGCCATCGCGAGCGACAGCTGCACGGTGAACAGCGGCGCCGCGTTCGGCACCAGGTGGCGCAGCAGCACCCCGCCGGGTCCGACGCCCGAGGCCCTGGCCGCCGTGACGTAGTCGCTCCTGGCGATGCGGCGGATCTCCCCGCGGGCGACCCGGGCGATCGTCACGCCGAACGCCAGCCCGACGGACACGATCACCACGCCGAGCGAGCCGCCGAACACCGCGGTGAGGAGCATCGCCGTCAGGAGCGTGGGGAACGCGACGAGGATGTCGAGGAGCACGGCCGTGCCCTCGCGGACCCAGCGAACGGTGAGGGAGCCGATCGCGGTGAGCACGATGCCGACGACGCTGGCGATGACCCCGGAGCCGACCGCGACGAGCACCGTCGTCCTGGTGCCTGCGAGCAGGTAGCTGGCGATGTCGCGACCGATGCCGTCGGTGCCGAACCAGTGCGCGGCACTCGGCGGGTCCCACTGGTGGAACGGGTCGGCGCGGAACGGGTCCTGCGGCGTCCACACGAGCGACACGGCGGCGAGCACCACGAGGAGCCCGAGGACGACCACGGCGAAGACCCCGGTCGGGCGGTGGAGGAGTCGGCGGATGCCGGATCCGGTCATCAGGTGGCCTCCCGCTGCCGGGGGTCGAGTGCGCGGTGCACGACGTCGACCGCGAAGCCGACGACCAGCACGAGCCCGGTGAGCACGAGCAGCTCCGACTGCACCTTCGTGACGTCACGGCGGCCGACGTCGGTGACGAGCATCCGGCCGACCCCGGGGAGCGAGAACAGCTGCTCGACGACGACCGCGCCGACCAGGAGGCCGGCGATCTGCACGCCGAGGACCGCGAGCACGGTCAGCGCGACCGACCCGAGCCCGTGCCGGAGCAGCGCCTGCGTGCGGGTGAGCCCCACGGCCGCGGCGGTGCGGAGGTGGTCGGCGTCGAGCACGGAGAGCGTCGCGGAGCGCGTGAAGCGGAGGATGACGGCACCCTCGACGGCGCCGATCGTCAGCGCGGGCAGCACGAGCGACGAGAACGCCCGCCCGGGTTCCGACCAGCCGTCGAGCGGGAAGCCCTGCGTCGGCAGCCAGTGCAGCGTCACGGCGAACAGCGCGACGAGGAGCATGCCGGCCCAGACGACGGGGACCGCGGCGACGGCCTGGGCCACGAACGCGATGACCGCCCCACCGGCACGCCGACGCAGCACCGCGGCGAGGACCCCGAGCGGGACCCCGAGCACGAGCGCCGCGGCGAGGGACATCCCCGCCAGCGGCAGCGTCACGCCGAGCTTCGCGGCGATCTCCGGACCGACCGCGCCGTTCGTCACGAGGGACTTCCCGAGGTCCCCGGTGACGACGCCGCCGATCCAGTCGAGGTACTGCAGCACCACGGGTCGGTCGAGACCGAGCTGGCGGCGGAGCTCCTCGACCTGCGCGGGCGTCGACTGGGTGCCCGCGACGACCTGGGCGACGTCACCGGGCAGCACGCGGAGCGTGGCGAAGATGATGACGCTCGCCACGAGCAGGCCGACGACGAGCAGGAGCACCCGCCCGATGAGGAACCGGGTCACGGGACGATGCTAGTTGCCCTGCGCGACCGCGAGCCCCGACAGGTCGAGCCGCGAGTTCCCGCCGTCGACCGGGAACCCGGTGACGCCCTTCCGGATCGCCGTGATCTCCGTGGCCGTGTACAGCCACTCGCCGGCCGCGTCCTCGCTGACGATCCGCGCGGCCTTCTTCAGCGCGGCGGCCTTCTCGGACGCGGACGTCGTCGCGACGGACTCGGCGTAGAGCGCCTGCACCCGTGCGTTGTCGTAGCCGAAGTAGTAGTCCGGGTTCGCCCAGTTGCCGAAGTCCCGGGCCTCGACGTGGTCGACCATCGACAGGTCGAAGTCACGGACGCCGGACTTCGGCGCCTGGAACACCGACGACAGCCACGTGGCGAAGTCGACGCGCTTGACGGTCAGGGTGATGCCGACGTCGGCGAGCTGGGACGTCAGCACGTCCCCGATGGTCGCCGGGTAGACGTTGGCGTAGGTCAGGGTGAGCTTCAGGTCCCGCGCCCCGGCCGCGGCGAGGAGCTCCTTCGCGTTCGACGGGTCATACGCGTCGACGTCGGTGAGGTCCTCGTACCCGGGGTCGAGCTCGGGGATCGGGCCGCCCTGCTCGACGCCCGTGCCGCCGATGGCCTTGATGAGCGCCTTCGGGTCGATGGCCTGCCGGATCGCCTGGCGGACCCGCTTGTCGGTGAAGGGCGCCTTGGCGTCGTTGAACGCGAGCGTGTACTTGTCGGTCGTCTTGCCGGAGTGCAGCGCGATGTCGGAGTTGCCCTGCAGCTGGCTCTTCAGCGTGCCGTCGACGGGGTTCAGCACGTCCACGTCCCCGTTCGCCATCGCGTTCACGGCCGTCGACGGGTCGGTGATGTACCGGAAGACGATCGACTTGACCTTCGCCTTCGTGCCCCAGTAGTCCGCGTTCCGGGTGAAGGTCAGCGAGTCGCCCTGCTTCCAGTTCGTGACCTCGAACGGGCCGGTGCCGTTCGCGCTGTCCGACAGGTCGTTGTCCGCGGCCTTCTCGAGCACGAGCCCGGCGCGACCGGTCAGGTTGAAGAGCAGGTCCGAGTCCGGCTTCGCCAGCGTCAGCACGACGGTGTCGGACGACGGCGACGCGATGGAGCTGACCCCGGCGAGCTTGGCCGAGTCGACGTAGGAGTCGTTGCCCTTGACCTGCTCGATCGACCAGACGACGTCGGCGGCGGTGACGGGTTTGCCGTCCTGGAAGGTGATGCCCTTGCGGAGCGTGAACGTGTACGTGCGGCCGTCGTCGGAGACCTCGTGCTTCGCCGCCAGCACGTCGCGGATCCCGCCCGTCGCGGTCCGGCCGACGAGTCCCTGATACACGTTGTCGATCAGGACCTGGTCGAGCGCCGCCCCGGACTGCGTGCGGATGTCGAGGCTGGTCGGTTCGAGCACCAGGCCGACGCGCACGGTCGCGTCCCTGCCGCCCGTGGGCGTCGTCGAGCCGGTGCACCCGGCGAGGGCGACGGTCGCCGCCACGGCGATCGCGGTCGCGGCGAGGACCGAGCGACGGACGTGCTGCCGACCGACGCGGGGGAGGGAGGGGCGCATGGGTGGTGTGTTCCTTCCGGGCGCACGGGGAGCGACGGTCGTCGCGCGCGCTCGGAAGAATCTACCGGCGCTCCGAGCGCTGTTCGACGCCGTACAACAATTCGTTGCGGACGCCCCATTCCCGGATGGCGGCCGCCAGGTCGAGCGGCGCCTGCGTCTGGACGGCGTGCCGGGCCTCCACCGTGACGATGGTCGCGGCCGGCAGCCGGTCGGCGAAGGTCGTGACGAGCTTCGGGGAGACGTAGCCGCGGTCGCCGCGGACGAGCAGGACCGGCACGTCGAGCGACTCCAGGTCCGGCCACGCGTCCGCGAACCGCCCGACCGACGAGGTCCGTCCGGCCGGCAGGTGCGGGAAGTGGTGCCGCCGGACCAGCCGCCCGTCCGCGCCGAGTCGGGTCGTGTGCCGGGCCTCCCGGAGGAGCAGCTGGCGGTCGTCCCCGACCCTGGCCTCGACTGCGCGGTCGACGACCTCGTCGAGGTCCTCGAACGGCGGCTCGGACTCCAGCGCCCGCGCGATCCGGTCAACGGCGCGCTGAGCGAAGTCCGGCGACATGTCGACGAGCACCAGGCCGGTGACGCGCTCCGGCGCCGTGGCCGCGATCCGGGCCGCCAGGATCGCGCCGAGCGAGTGCCCCACGACCACGCCGGGCGGCACCGCGAGCGTGTCGAGCGCAGCGAGCACCGCGGGGGCGGTGGCGGACGCCGCGTAGTCGGCGTCGTCCCGCCAGGCCGAGCGCCCGTGGCCGGGCAGGTCGAGTGCGACCGCCGGCTCGCCGACGGCGATCGCCGTCTGGTCGAAGCTGTGGGCGTCGATGCCGAGCCCGTGCAGGTAGACGACCCGGGCCTCCCGGCCGGCGTCCGCGGGGTCCTGCCAGCGGATCGCGGAGACCGCACCGTGTCCGTCGGGTCCCGGCGTGGCCGGGATCTCCTGCCGGGAGGCTCGCAGCGGCTCCGTCACGCCGCTCGCGCGGGCCAGGTCGGGCAGGTCCCGGAACTCGTCGTCGTCGTGCACACGGCCAGTCTCGCACCGCGCGGACTCTTGGCTGGCTTAGGTAAGGCATGCCATACTTCTGGTGTGGCAGCCCGGTACCGTGTGTTCTCCGTCCGCGTGGCAGCCGTGTCCTCGCTCACGCCCCACTTCGTGCGGGTGACGCTCACGGGCGACGAGCTCGGCGCGTTCTCCTCGGTCGGACTCGACCAGCGGATCAAGGTCGTCCTGCCGATCCCCGGGCACGGGTTCACCGACCTGCCCGACGGCGAAGAGTGGTACACGGCCTGGCGTGCCCTGCCCGACGACACGCGGAACCCGCTCCGCACGTACACCGTCCGGTCCTTCCGCCCCGATGCCCGCGAGCTCGACATCGACTTCGTCGCCCACGGTGACACCGGACCCGCGTCGCGCTGGGTCGCCGGGTGCGCTGTCGGCGACGAGCTCCGCATCGTCGGACCCGCCGTGCCGTCCTCCCCGGACGAGCTGCCCTCCGGCGCCGCCGAGTTCGCGCCGGGTGCGGCCAACCGGATCCTGCTCGCCGGTGACGAGACCGCTGCGCCCGCGATCTGCGCCATCCTCGAGGCACTCGACGTCACCACCGTCGGCCACGTCTTCATCGAGGTCCCCACGGACGCCGACCGGCTGCCGGTGACCGCGCCCGCCGGGGTCGAGGTCCGCTGGATCGCCCGCAACGGCGCCTCGCACGGCGTCCGGATGACGGACCACGTGCACGCGTGGGCGTCGAGCGCGGTGTCGCCGCTGTCGACGTCGGGTCTCGTGCCGGTCGCCGGGGCAGGCGTCGTCGGTCCGGGTGTCCCCGGGGTGGGTCTCCCCGGGGCCGCCGTCGCCGGGGTGGACGTCGCCGACGTGGAGCTCGCGGACGTGGATGTCGACCACCAGACGCTGTGGGACGTGCCCACCGCCGAGTCGCACCGTCCCGTCTACGCCTGGATCGCGGGCGAGGCCGCCTGCATCAAGGAGCTCCGCCGCCACCTCGTGCGGGGCGTCGGCCTCGACCGCAAGCAGGTCGCCTTCATGGGCTACTGGCGGCACGGCAAGGCCGAGAACTAGCCCGGTGTCCGCTCCCGCCGTGCCCGCCGTCGGCACCGTCCCCACGACGGCGCTCGGTGCTCGCGGCCTGACGCTCGCGTACGACGACCGCGTCGTGGTGGACGGTCTCGACGTCGACGTGCCGGACGGCGAGCTCACCGTCATCGTCGGCCCGAACGCGTGCGGGAAGTCCACGCTGCTGAAGGCTTTCGCGCGCACGCTGAAGCCGAGCGCCGGCACCGTGTTCCTGGACGGCGCACCGCTCGGGTCCTACCGCCCCAAGGCCGTCGCGCGCCGCGTGGCGATGCTCCCGCAGACGCCGATCGCCCCCGACGGCATCACCGTCCGCGACCTCGTGTCCCGCGGACGCTTCCCGCACCAGGACCTCTTCCACCCGTCCTCCGGGTCCGACCGTGCCGCCGTGCAGCAGGCGTTGGCGCAGACCGACACCGTCGACCTCGCGGACCGCGGTGTCGACGAGCTCTCCGGAGGGCAGCGGCAGCGCGTCTGGATCGCGATGGTGCTGGCGCAGGAGACCGACATCGTGCTGCTCGACGAGCCCACGACGTTCCTCGACATCGCGCACCAGTACGACGTCCTCGAGCTCGCGGCAGCGCTGCACGCGGCGGGCCGTACGGTCGTCGCGGTCCTGCACGACCTGAACCAGGCAGCGCGGTACGCGACGCACGTCATCGCGATGCGCGAGGGCGCGGTCGTGGCGCAGGGCTCGCCGGCCGCCGTGCTGACGGCTGACCTCGTCGAGGACGTCTTCGGCCTGCCCTGCGTCGTCGTCCCCGACCCCGAGACCGGCACGCCGCTCGTCGTGCCGCGTCGCGCGCGCTGAGGCCGAGCCGCGCCGAGTGGTCGGGACGCCCCGCTCGCGTTCGGCGAGTGGTCGCGTCTGGTCGCCCGGGAGGCCGCCGGCCGACGGGTCGTGACCGTTCGGCGGCACGTCGGCGGGGTGTGGTGACCGGTCGGTGGCGTGCCGGCGGGGTGTCGTGACCGGTCGGCGGGCGGGAGGCGCGGTGCGGGGCCGCCACGGGCCTCCCGTCCGGCGGTGAGCCGGAGGTCAGCGGTAGCCGCCGTCCTCCAGACCGGCCTCGACCTCGAAGCGGTTGCGCAGGGGGTCGCGGCCCGCGGCCGCGTAGAGCACCGGCATGAGCATGCCGTACCGCCGCCACTGCGCCACGTGCACCCGCTCGTGCCGGAGCACCCGGGGGCCGTCGTTGTCGCGCGTCAGGTAGACGGACCCGACGCAGGTGCCACCACGCCGGAACACCCAGCGCGGCAGCCCCGTGCAGACGATCAGCCCGTCGACGACCCGGACGGGACCGGTCGACAGGGGCAGCCCGACGGCGAGACCGACGAGCGTGCCGAACAGCCAACCGACCCGCGAGACGGGGGAGTCGAGCAGGGGGTTGCGCACTCGCTACTCCGGGCGGCCGTAGGTCTCGAGGAGGCGCAGCCAGATCTCGTTCATCGTCGGGTAGGCGGGGACGGCGTGCCAGAGGCGGTTGATCGGGACCTCGCCGACGACGGCGATGGTAGCGCCCTGCAGCATCTCGGCGACGTCCTGACCGACGAAGGTCATGCCGACGACGACCTTGCGGTCCTCGTCCACGACCATGTTCGCCCGGCCGACGTAGCCGTCTGCCTGCAGTGCGGCGCCGGCGATGCTGCCGAGCTCGTACTCGACGACGCGGACGTTGAGTCCCTGCTGCTTGGCCTTCTCCTCGGTGAGGCCGACGCTGGCGACCTCGGGGTCGGTGAAGGTGACCTGCGGCGCGGCGGCGTGGTCGGCGGTGGCCACGTGTGCGCCCCACGGCTCGGTGTGCAGCGGGGTGCCCTGGACGCGGGCGGCGATGGCGTCACCGGCGGCCCGGGCGTGGTACTTGCCCTGGTGGGTGAGGAGCACGCGGTGGTTCACGTCGCCGACGGCGTACAGCCAGTCGGTGCCGGTGACGAGCATGGTGTCGTCGACGTCGAGCCAGTCGCCGGCGGTCAGCCCGACGGACTCGAGGCCGAGGTCCTTCGTGTGCGCGGCGCGGCTGGTGGCGGCGAGGACCTCGCTGGTGATGACGGTGGTGCCGTCGTCGAGGGTCGTCGTGACCAGGCCGTGCTCGTCGCGGTCGACGCGGGTCGGGTTGACGCCGGTGCGGACGTCGATGCCGGAGGCGCGCATCGCGTCGGCGACGAGCTCACCGGCGAACGGCTCCATGCCGCCGAGCAGACCGTGGCGGGCCACCAGGGTGACCTTCGCGCCGAGTGAGGACCAGGCGGTGGCCAGCTCGGACCCGGCGACGCCGCCGCCGATGACCATGAGGCTCTCGGGGACCTGGCGGGCGCTGGTGCCCTCGCGGGTGCCCCACGGCTTCGCGTCCGCGAGACCGTCGATCGGCGGCAAGGTGTGCAGCGACCCGGTGACGACCGCGACCGCCGCGCGGGCGGTGTGGGTCTCGACCTGGCCGTCGGGGCCGGTGACCTCGAGCGTCTTCGGGCCGGTGATCCGGGCGTGGCCGCGGAGCAGGGCGATGTCGGCGGACTCGAGCCAGGCGACCTGGCTGCTGTCGTCCCAGTCGCTCGTGAACGACGTGCGGCGGGCCAGCACGGCGGCGGCGTCGAGCGTCCCGGTCACGGCCTGCTTCGCGCCGTCGAGTCGCCTGGCCGCTGCGAGGGCGTGGCCGCTGCGGAGGAGTGCCTTCGAGGGCATGCACGCCCAGTAGGAGCACTCGCCGCCGACGAGCTCCGCCTCCACCACGGCGACCGACAGGCCGCGCTTGTGGGCGTAGTCCGCCACGTTCTCGCCGACAGCGCCGGCTCCGATCACGATGAGGTCGTAGTCCGTCATGTCGCCGAGCGTACGCGGACCGGCATGGCCCCCGCCGAACGGGCTGTGCCCCGGCGGTGATCAGGAGCGGGCACCGTGGTGATCAGGAGCGGTCACCGTGGTGATCAGGAGCGAGCGCGGTCAGGACTGCCCTCAGGACACGCGGGACGCCGCCGACAGGGCACCGACGGCCCGCAGGATGACGCCCATGTCGTCGACCGCCCGGTCCGGGTCGACGGGAGCGAAGCCGGTGATCGCCGCGCCGACGAGCCGACGGCCGCGGGTCGCCGCCTGGATGCGCTCGACGAGCCCGGCGCCGTCGAGGCCGAACGGCACGGGTTCGAGCAGGCCGTCGACCTCGGACGGGTCGAGGACGTCGAGGTCGACGTGCACGTAGACGGAGTGCGCGCCGGTGGCGTCGACCGCGGCGGCGAGGGCCTCCGGCGTCGCGGCGTCGACGTCGAGGTGGTGGATCCCGGCGCGGGTGACGGCGTTCACCTCGGCGTCCTCCACCCCGCGGGTGCCAGCGAGGACGACGGACCCGGCGGGCACGGTCGGCAGGTCGGGGAAGAGGTCGGCCGGGCGGTCGACCAGCAGCCGGAGCGCCGCGGTCTCGGCGGCGACGGGCTGCGCACGGTTGAGGGGGCGGTAGCCGCTGGAGCCCGAGATCCGCACGAAGGCGGTGCCGGTTGCGAGCGCGACGCTGCCGCCGAGGACACTGGCGCCGTCGCCGCCGATCACGAGCACCGGCTCGCTGGCGATGGCGACCTCCTGTGCGACGCGGTCCGCGACCTGCAGCACCGAGGAGTACCGCGCGACGGCGGTCTCGAGGCGGTCGCCGGCTCCGACCGGGACGTCGACGACGGTGGTGGCGGCGCGGGGGAGGTCGGCTGCGATCGCGGTCGCGCCGTCGCCGAGGCGCATCGCACGCGACGACGCCGAACCCTGCCACTGACCGACGACGAGGAACTGCATGTCCTCATCCTGTCAGGCGGGTCCGGCGTCGTCGCGGATGTCGCTCTCAGACTCGACTAGATCGTCGAGGAGCCGCCCGACTTCAGCGCGGCGAGACGGGCCTCGACCTCGGCGTCGCGGCCGACGTCCTCGAGGCTCTCGAACTGGGCGTCGAGGCTCGATGCCTGGAGTTCCTGCTGGCCGATCACCTTGGCCTCTTCGCGGCGGACCTTCTCCTCGAAGCGTGCGAGGTCGCTCGTCGGGTCGGTGACGTCGATGTTGCCGACGGCGTCGTTGACCTTCGACTGGGCCTCGGCCGTCTTGGCGCGCGCGACCAGGCTGTTGCGCTTGGCCTTGAGCTCCTCGAGCTTCTGCTCCATGCCGGCGAGGCCCTGCTTGAGCTTGTCGACCTGCTCGTTCTGCGTGGCGAGCGGCGACGCGTTGTCCTTGACCTCTTGTTCGGCGGCGATCTGCTTGCCGATGGCGATCTTGGCGAGGTTGTCGAACTTGTCGGCGTCGGCGGACTTGCCCTCGGCTCGGTACTTGTCGGCGGCGACGGACGCGTTGGCGGCCTTCTGGCCCCACTCCTGTGCCGCGCGGATGTCTTCCTCGTTGTCCTGCTCGAGCAGGCGGAGGTTGCCGATCGTCTGCGCGATGGCGCTCTTGGCGTCGGCGATGTTGTTCGTGTAGTCGCGCACGAGCTGGTCGAGCATCATCTGCGGGTCTTCCGCGTTGTCGATGAGCTGGTTGACGTTCGCCCGGACGAGTCCGGAGATGCGACCGAAGATGGACTGCTTTGCCATTGCTGTTCCCTTTCCTGGGGTGGTCTGCTGGGTGTTCGTGGGGGAGTCGAGTGGGCGCTGACGGGTCAGAACCGGCCGCCGCCGGAGAAGCCGCCGCCCCCGCCGCCGCCACCTCCGCCGAAGCCGCCGCCCCCGCCGAAGCCGCCTCCGCCCCCGCCGAAGCCCCCGCCGCCGAACGAGCCGCCGCCGTAGCTGCCGCCGCGGCCGCCGAGGAGCCCGCCGAGCACGATGCCGGTGACGAGCCCGCCGAGCTGGGCGCCGTTGCCGCCACCGCCCGCGCCGGGCCAGCCGCCCATGTCGTTGCCGGCTTCGTCCATCGCGGCAGCGGCGTACTGCTCCGCCGCCCGGGCAGCCTGCAGTCCCTGCTGTGGGTCGTGGGTGGCGAGCTGCACGGCGTCGTCGAGCGCGCGTTCGGCTTCGGACAGCCGCGTCCGTGCCGTGGGGCCGACACCACCACGGCGCAGCGAGATGAACTCGCGCGCCTGGCTGATGCGGGTGCGGGCGTCGCGCAGGGCGGCGTTCAGGGCCTGCTGCGCGCGCTGCTGCTGCTCCTGCGCGGTGCGGGCGGAGGCCAGGGCCGCGTCGATCTCGGTGTTCGCGCGGGTGAGCGAGTCGACCGCGGCGATCGGGTCCTTCGGGTCGAGCCGTTCGCGGAGGACGGTCTCGGCGGTGACGACCGCGGCGGCGAGCGCGGGGGTGGTCGTGCGCATGGCCCGAGCCGCGGCGACGTCGCCCTGGATGTCGAGGCGCATGGCGTCGACGCGGGCTGACGCTTCGCGGAAGGTGGCCTCGGCACCGGTGGCACTGGCGGTCAGCTGCTGGACCTGGGCCAGGGCGTGCTGGGCGTCACGGACGGCGACGACGGCCTGGCCCCTGTCACCGCTCGCGATGGCGGCGTCGGCGGCCTGGGAGCGCTCGGTGGCGAACGTGAGGACCTCGTGGGCCTGGTCCACCGCATCGGCGACCGAGGCCAGGGTGCGGCCGCCGTACGCCGCACGGACACGGTCGAGGGCGGTGGCGGCAGCAGCGAGCTCAGCCGGGGCCGCGCGGACGGCGTCGCCGAGGGCCGCAGCGGCACCCTCGACGCCGTCCTCGAGCGAGCGGAGCTGGTCGAACGACTCCGTCTGCTGCTCGATGGACGCGTGCGCCTGTTCGCAGATCTGGATGATCTGGTTCGACCACTCGGCGCGCTGCTGCGGGGAGTCGGGGATCTCGTCGTCGAGCTGCTGCTGGAACGTGAACGCCCGGCGGACGTCCTTCTTGGCAGCGGCGACGGCCTTGGCGAACGGTTCGGCCGCCTCGGCACCGAACTGGGCGGTGGCGAAGCCGACCTCTTGTTCAGCGGTGCGGAGCTCGTCGTCGATGGTGACGAGTGCCCCACCGGCGGTGCGTTCGAGGTCGGCGAGGGAGGCCGCCTGTGCCCGGGTGGCCTCGGCCCGGCGGCGGAGGTTCCGGCGGCGGATGACCAGCACCACGACGACGATCGCGACGACGATGACGAGCAGCGCGATCCAGAGCCCCGTCAGGTTCGCGGGCTCCTGGCTGTCGCCGAGCCCGGTGGCGAACGCCGTCGCCGCGCCGGCCCAGTCGTTGTCCCGGAGCTTCGGGATGAGGTCGTCGTTCACCGCGGACTGCACGTCCGACGCGGAGATCGAGGTCTCGTTCGTCTGCTGGACGTCGTACGTGCGCGCCTGGGTGGCGATGGAGAGCAGGATGCCGTTGGAGTCGATCTGGTTCTGCGACATGGTCGCGTCGCCCCAGGCGGTGTGGTCGGTCGGGTCGGTGAACTCCGGCACGAACACGACGTAGAGCTGCGTGTCGGTCTGGTCGGCCAGGTCCCGGACCGCGCGTTCCACTGAGGCCTGCTGGGCTCCGGTCAGGGCGTCGGCATCGTCGAGGACGTAGGCGCCGCCGAGGTCGACCGGTGCGGTCGCCTGCGCTGCCGTCGCCGGTGCCACGACCAGGAACGCCGCGACGAGGGCAGCGGCGACGCGCGCCGCCCACCGCCCGGACGTCCCCCTGTCCGTGCTCGACCGCCTGGTGTCCGATCCACGCTGGACCGCTCGCATCCGTTCTCCGTCCGTCCGGCAGCGCCCGCGCCCGCGGCCCGGGAGGCCCGGTGTGCCGCGGAGGGAGCGCCGTCGCCCGAAGTGTATCCAGGCAGCGCACGCGTTCCCCCAGAACCACCATGCCTGTGGACAGACTGCGTCGGGGGACGGGATCTGTCCCCCGACGAGGGGTACCATCGGCGCAAGTGACCGTTTCGACGACGAAAGGGGTCTGCAGATGGAACGAACGATGAACACCGAGGTCGTCCCGTTGGAGGACGGCTTCCACCGGGTGTCGACACCGGCGAGCGGCGTGATCGGCTTCGTGCGGGAGCACAACGGCCGGTACGAGGTCCTGCGGGGACGTGTCCGTCAGGCCACGCGGTCCGAGGGCCAGTACTCCACGATGAACGTGGCGCTGATCGCGCTCACGCACGCCTGACCGACGCCACGGTGCACCCGAGGCACCGTGCCGCACACGGGGCGCCGCCAGCGATGGCGGCGCCCCGTGTGCGTCCGCGGGTGACAACCTGCCCACGTACGCTGCGGGGATGGGTGAGCGGAGCCTCCAGGCCGTGACGGTGCGCCTCGCGCACCAGGGGCGGTCCCGTGCAGCCGACCGGGAGGCCCTCCTCGCGTCCGCCGCGGAGCTCACCGGCGCGGACCCCGCGTCCACCGGCGTCGGCCGCCGGTGCGCGCACTGCGGCAGCGACACGCACGGCCAGCCCTGGGCGACCGTGCACGGTGTCGCCGTCGGGGTGAGCCTGTCCCGGACGCCCGGGGTGCTCGCCCTGGCGGTGGGGCCCGTCGGTCTCGGCGTCGACGTCGAGCGCGTCAGCCGGGTGGCCGCGGCGCCCCTCGACGCGTCCACCCCGGGGGAGCACGCGCGGTACGGGGCCGACCCCGTCCGACTGGCGGCGTGCTGGGCGGCGAAGGAGGCGGTGCTGAAGCGGGACGGCCGCGGGCTCCGTGTCGACCCGGCGGCCGTCGACGTCGACCTCGACGCGGGCACCGCCGTGCTCGACGGCGCCGTGCACCGGGTGCGGGTGCTGCACCTCGACGACGACCTCGTGCTGGCCGTGGCGACCGACACCGAGCGGATCGTGCTCGACGACCAGCGCGACCGTTAGCGCTGGCGCGTCGGCAGCTCCGGGACGCCCGGCTCGTCGATCCACGGCGCCAGCACGGCCGCGATCTCGCTCGCGCTGCGGTCGGCCGCGTCGGCGAACGCGTCGTGGACGTCCTCGGGCGTGACCGTGCCGTGGCGGTGCCGGTCGGTGACGGTGCGGAGCCCGGCGAAGAAGGCGTCGTCACCGACCGTCCGCCGGAGGGTGTGCAGGGCCAGGGCCCCGCGCTTGTAGACCCGGTCGTCGAACAGGTCCGCCGGGCCGGGGTCGGCGACGACGAGGTCCTCGGGCTGGTCGAGCAGGCCCGCCCGTGCCCGCGCTGCCAGGTCGTCCGCCGTGTCGCCGCCGCGGTGCTCGGACCAGAGCCACTCGGCGTGGCAGGCGAAGCCCTCGTGCAGCCAGATGTCCCGCCAGCGCCCGAGGGTCACCGAGTTGCCGAACCACTGGTGCGCGAGCTCGTGGGCGATGAGCCGGTCGGTGCCGTGCTCGCCGTCGACGTGGTTGCGGCCGAAGACGGCGAGCCCGTGGGCCTCGAGGGGGATCTCGAGTTCGTCGTCGGTGACGACCACGCCGTACGCGGGGAACGGGTACGGGCCGAAGCGGTCGGCGAAGAGCGCGAGCATCTCCGGCACCTGGCTGAAGTCCGTCTTCGCGGCCGCGGTGAGGTCGGCGGGGTGGTGCACGGTGACCGGGACGCCGGCGCCGGCGTCCCGGAGCGTGTGGGTGCGGTAGCGGCCGATCTGCACGGTCGCCAGGTACGTCGCCATCGGGTCGGTCGTGGCGTACGTCCACCGGGTGCCGCGGCCGGCGCGCTCCCTGCCGAGCAGCTCCCCGTTCGCGACGACGTCGTAGCCGGACTCGCAGGTGATCTCGAAGCGGTAGGTGGCCTTGTCGTCCGGGCGGTCGTTGCACGGGAACCAGGACGGGGCGCCGGTGGGCTGTGACGCGACGATGACGCCGTCGGTGAGTTCCTCCCAGCCGATCTGGCCCCACGGGCTGCGGAGCGGTCGCGGGGCGCCCTTGTACCGGACGTGCATCGTGAACGGGTCACCCGCGGCGATGGGCGTCGCCGGGGTGACCGTCAGCTTGTGCACGCCCGTCGACGCCTTGCGGGCCCGCTGCCCGTCGACGTCGACCCGGTCCACACCGAGACCGTGCAGGTCGAGCACGACCTTGTCGAGGGCGGTGACGGCGGTGGCGGTGATCGTGGCCTCGGCCTCGAGCCGGTTCGTCGACACCCGGTAGTCGAGGCGGAGCTCGTAGTGCGACGCCCGCCACCGTCGGTCGCCGTCGTGCGGGGTGTACGGGTCGGCGTCGGCGTGCTCGGTCGGTGCGGGGTTCATCGGCTTCACGGTGCCGGTCAGTCTGTCACGGGGTGCGGCACCGACCCGGCGGCGACCGGTTCCGCTGTCCGGGAGACGCCGTCCTCGGGCACGACCCACGGGGCGATCGGGTTGCCGGCCCACCGGGTGCCGCCCGGGACCTGCTCACCACGCATCACCAGGGACGCCGGGGCCACGGTCGCACCCGCGCCGATGCCGGCCGCCGGCAGGATCACGCTGTGCGGGCCGAGGGTGCCGCCACGTCCGAGCCGGACCTGGTCGAGCTGCATCACCCGGTCGTGGAACAGGTGCGTCTGCACGACGGTCCCGCGGGCGATCGTCGCGCCGTCGCCGATGCTGACCAGGTCGGCCTCGGGCAGCCAGTACGTCTCGCACCAGACCCCGCGGCCGATCCGCGCCCCGAGGCTCCGCAGCCAGGCGGCCAGCGCCGGGGTGGCGACGGCCTGCTCGGCGAACCACGGTCGTGCGACGGTCTCCACGAACGTGTCCTGCACCTCGTTCCGCCAGACGAACGACGACCACAGCGGGTGCTCCCTGGCGGTGATGCGCCCGACGAACACCCACTTCGCCACCGTCGACACCACCGCGGCCACCGCACCGGCGACGACGAGGACCACCGCCGCGAGGAGCACCGTCCAGCCGAGCCCGACCGACGACCACAGCGCCAGCAGGGTCCCCCCGACGCCGAGGGCGATCGCGCCGGACACCATCGGGGCGACCAGACGCAGCAGCTCCCAGCAGCCGCGGGCCACCCGCAGCCGACGCGGGGGCCGGAAGGTGCGCTCCTCGTCGAAGATCGTCGCCGCCCGCCGCAGCCGCACCGGGGGCGACCCGAGCCACGACGACCCGCGCTTGGCCTTCCTCGGCACGGCGGAGAGCACCGCGACCAGGGCCTCACGCGGCACCGACCGCCCGGCACCCGTCATCCCGCTGTTGCCGAGGAACGCCCGACGCCCGATCTTCGACCGACCGATGGTCATGCGTCCGCCACCGAGCTCGTACGTCGCGACCATCGTGTCGTCCGCCAGGAACGCCCCCGACGCGATCTGCGTCAGCGACGGCAGCAGCAGCACCGTGGAGATCTCCGTGTTCCGCCCGACCCGCGCCCCGAGCAGCCGCAGCCACAGCGGCGTCACCAGGCTGGCGTACAGCGGGAACAGCAGCGTCCTGGCCGCGTCGAGCACCCGCTCGGTGCACCACGCCTGCCAGCCGATGCGGGAGCGCACCGGGTGCCGACCCTCGTCGAGCCCGATGCCGAGCAGCCGGACCACGGCGACGACGAGCCCCGCGTACACGAGCCCGGCGACCAGGGTGGCGACCGGCACGGACACCAGGGCCCGTGCCAGCGCACCGCCGAGCGTCGGCGCCCGCCCCACCAGCACGACGACCACGGCCAGCCCGGCCGCGACGCCCAGGACGGGCAGCCCGGCCACGGCGACGGACCCGGCCCCGTACGCGACGAGCCAACGTCGACGGGACGGGGGACGAGCCTCCCGGCCATGCCGAGCCGACCCGACGCGCTCCGCCGGTGACCCCGCCCAGCGCTCGCCGGGGACCACGACACCGGTGACGGCGGAACCGGCCTCGACCTCCGCGCCGTCGCCGACCACGGCACCCGGCAGGAGCGTCGACCGGCTGTGCACCACGGCGTCCGCACCCACCTGCACCCGACCCAGGCGGAAGACGTCACCGTCGACCCAGTGCCCGGCCAGGTCGACCTCCGGCTCGATCGACGCCTGCTTGCCGATCGTCAGGAACCCCGTCACCGGGGGCAGCGTGTGCAGGTCCACGTCACGGCCGATCGTCGCGCCGAGCGCCCTGGCGTAGTAGCTGATCCACGGGGCACCAGCCGTCGAGGGGCCGTCCACCGCCTCCGCGATCCGCTCCGCCAACCACACCCGCACGTGCACCGAGCCACCACGGGGGTGGTCACCGGGACGGACACCGACGAGCACCAGCCGCACGAGCAGCACCGTCAGCGCCATCTTCCCCACCGGGGTGACGAACACCAGCAGGGCCAGCACGAGCGCCGGCACGGGCAGCACCGGCAGGAACGGCAGCGTCGTCGCGTGCAGGACCCCCGCGACGAGCGCCGTCCACGTCAGCACCCGCAGGCCCCGGAGCAGCTGCACGGGGAGCCCGAGCAGCGTCATCGCCAGCCCGGTCGCCCGCGGGGTCGGCTGCACGTCCCGCTCCGCCGCGGCCACCGGTCCCGACGCGTCCAGGGCGTCCGCGAGCGCCCCGATCCTCGGGTGGTCGTACACGTCAGCGACCGTCGTCGTCGGGTACCGCTCACGGATCGCCGACACCAGCTGCGCCGCCGTCAGGGACCCACCGCCGTGCGCGAAGAAGTCGTCATCAGGGCTCGCGACCGGCACGCCCAGGATCGCCGCCCACCGCTCCGCGATCCACGCCACCGTCGGCGGCAGCGCGGCCCCGCCGTCCGCGGCAGCCAGCGGCCACGGCAGCGCCGCCCGGTCGACCTTGCCCGACGTCCGCGTCGGCAGCTCGTCCACGACGGCGAGCAGGGGCACGAGCGCCGCCGGCAGCTCCTCACGCAGCCGCGCGTTCGCCGCCTGGACGTCGACCGAGCCGCCGGCGACCGGGGCCACGTAGCCCACCAGCACCTGGTTCCCCGCCGGCGTCCGCTGCACCACGGCCGCCCCACCGGCCACCCCGTCGAGTGCCTGCAGCGCCGCGTCGATCTCCCCGAGCTCGATCCGCCGACCCCCGAGCTTCACCTGGTCGTCCGCACGCCCCTGGAACACCAGCCCCTCGGGGTCGTACCGCACCAGGTCCCCGCTCCGGTAGGCCCGCGCCCACCCGAGCTCCGGGAACGGGGCGTACTTCACGGCGTCCTTCTCCGGGTCCAGGTACCGCCCCAGCCCCACACCGCCGATGACCAGCTCCCCGACCTCACCCGGCGCGACCCGCTGCCCCGCGGCGTCCACGACCGCCAGGTCCCACCCGTCGAGCGGCAACCCGATCCGCACCGGAGCACTGCCGTCGAGGAGGGCCCCGCAGGCCACCACGGTCGCCTCCGTCGGCCCGTAGGTGTTCCAGACCTCCCGGTCCCGACTCGCGATCCGCGCCGCGAGCTCCGGCGGGCACGCCTCGCCCCCGAAGATCACCAACCGCACCTGCTCCAGCGCGTCGTCCGGCCACAGCGCCGCCAGCGTCGGGACCGTCGAGACCACCGTGATCCCACGCACGATCAACCACGGACCCAGGTCCACGCCCGTCCGCACCAGCGACCGGGGTGCCGGCACCAGACACGCACCGTGCCCCCACGCCAGCCACATCTCCTCGCACGACGCGTCGAACGCGACGCTCAACCCCGCCAGCACCCGGTCACCGGGACCGATCGGCGCCCCCTGCAGGAACATCCGCGCCTCGGCGTCCACGAACGCCGCCGCCGACCGGTGCGTCACCGCGACGCCCTTCGGCACCCCGGTGGACCCGGACGTGAAGATCACCCACGCGTCGTCGTCCTGCGTCGGGAGGTCGGCGCTCGCCGCGGGGTCGACGACCGGCGACGGCGGAGCGTCCGCGTCCGCGTCCGCGTCGGCGGTGCCGGCGTCGGCGTCGGCTTCTGTGTCGGCGGCGGGCCGCAGCACGCCGTCGGCGTCGGCGTCGGCTGCTGTGTCGGCGGCGGGCCGCAGCACGCCGCCGGCGCCGATCACGCCCACGACCGCGGCTTCGCCGAACACCAGCGTCGCCCGCTCCTCGGGGTCGTCGGCGTCCACGGGGACGTACGCCGCACCCGCCGCCAGCACCGCGAGGACCGACAGGTACAGGTCACGGCCGCCGGACGGGATGCGGACGCCGACGCGGTCGCCCCGACGGACGCCGCGGCGGGCGAGGTCGTCGGCCTGCCGGTGCACCTCGGCGAGCAGCGAGCGGTAGTCGAGGGCGCCGTCCGGGTCCTCGAGCGCGAGCGCGTCGGGGTGCATCGCGGCGGTGGCGGTGAGGACGTCGAGGAGCGTCCGGGCTGGGGGAGCGGCGTCCCCGCGGGCCAGTTCCGACTGCGGGTTCCCGGTGGCGGTGGTCATCGAGTCCTCTTCCCGGTCGCGTGCAGGACGACCGGCCCGTGATCCTAGAGGGCCGAGGTGTCCTGCTCGGGAACAGCGGTGTCGAGCGCCGCGCGTGCCGCGTCGAGCGAGGCGGCGATCCCGATCGACACGTCGAGGTCGTGCACGGGGGACTCCGTGCGCCCCTCCGCGACGTACTGGGCGAGCGCCGCCGCCTGCCACACGAGTCCCTGTCGGCCCTGCAGCCCGGTCGGCTCCTGCCAGTGCTCGGCGTCCGCCCCGTGGTGCAGCGCGAACGAGGCCGGGAACACGAAGTGGTCGGTGTACCGGATCGTCGCGGTGCTGCCGGCGATGGTGGCCAGGCCGGGGGTCCACGCCGTCATCGACGTGGTCGCGACGGCCTGCGCGCCGCCGGTGGCCGTCGACACGGTGACGGACTGGAGGTCCACCCCACCGTCCGAGACCGCTCCCGTCGTGCGGCTGGTCACCGGGGCGCCGACGGCGAACCGGGCGAACCAGTGCGCGTAGACGCCGGCGTCGAGCAGCGCGCCGCCGCCCTGCGCCGGGTCGAACATCCGGTCGGTGGGGTCGGGGTCGTGCGGCCAGCCGACGTCGACGGACACCAGGTGGACGGTCCCGAGGGCGCCGTCGGCGAGGAGCCGCGCGATGACCGTGGTGCCGGGCAGGTAGCGGGTCCACATGGCCTCCATCGCGAGGACGCCGGCGGCCCGGGCGGCGGTCGCGAGCTTCCTGGTGTCGGCCTCGGAGGTGGTCATCGGCTTCTCGACGAGGACGTGCTTGCCGGCGGCGATCGCGAGCAGGGCGTGCTCGAGGTGCTGCGGGTGCGGTGAGGCGACGTAGACGACCTGCACGGCGGGGTCGGCGACGAGGGCCTCGTACGAGGCGTGCGCGGTGTCGATGCCGTGGCGTGCGGCGAAGGCTGCTGCCCGGTCGGCGGAGCGCGAGCCGACCGCGACGACGCGCTGGTCGGAGTTGGCGTGCAGGGTGCCCGTGAAGTCGTCGGCGATCTGCCCAGGCCCGATGACGCCCCACCGGAGCACCGTCCCGCCGCGCAGCGCCGCCACTTCCGGCTGAGGAAAGAGGAACATCATCCGCCGACGCTACCGCCCCGGCATGACGGAACGCTCGTCGAAGACGGCGCCACGCGGGAAGGTCACTGTGCCCCCAGGAGGATTCGAACCTCCGCCCCTGCCTCCGGAGGGCAGTGCTCTATCCCCTGAGCTATGGGGGCCCTGGGTGACAACAACCGTAGCAGGTCCGAGCGGGCGGCCTGCACCGCTGGCCGGGTGCGCGGTGCCCGGCCCGACGGAGGTCGGTTCCCGTCGAGCACGTTGACGGATCTGGTCAGCGATCGTCGGGGATCGCGAACCAGATCCGTCATCTCCGAGAACGGGAACGGGCGACCCGTCCGGCAAGAGGGAGCCAGCCCGCCGGAGAGGTGGCAGGTGTCAGCCCGCGGGGGTCGCGCTGGAGCTCGGGGACGCGGACGACGTCGGCGCGACTGCCCGGCGTGCGGCGTCGAGCACGGGCTGGGCGGACCCGGGTTCGGTGAACAGGGACGAGGACGTGGTGATCCAGTACGGGTCCGGGAAGGCATCGGCACGTCCGACGCCGTCCCGCAGCGCGAAGTACCCCTCCACCGTGTAGGTCGGCACCGAGCCGCCGCGCTCGAACAGGGCGTCCTTGAGCGTGGTGAGCGACTTCTCGGGCAGGTGGGCGACGGCGAGCGTGACGGTGACGGAACGGTCCCCGACCTGCCGGAACACGCACACCCGACCGCGTTGCCGGTCGATGGTCGCGGCGGCGGACCGTGCTGCCGGTTCGGCGTCGGTGTCGAGCTCGAAGCGCTTGCCGTAGACCGCCAGGGCGGACTCGGGGAGCAGTTCCGCGCAGCGCTGCGTGACGGGCGTGCCGATCGTGCCGGTGGTCGACGTCGCGCCGGGCGACCGCGTGGGGGAGTCGCTGCCGCCACCGGTGCAGGCGGCGAGCACCAGGGCGGCCGGGACGGCGAGTGCGGCGACGACGATGGCCCGTGCGGATCGGCGGGAGGTCATGCGGCCATGATGCTGCATGCCGCCCGGTAGACTCGTCTGCCGTGACTCCTGCTGAACTCTCCGCCGCGTACCTGTCGATCCTGACCGGGATCGTCGAGCGACGAGGGGCTGCGGACACCGTGACCGTCGAGCAGTCGCACGTCGCCCTCGAGCGCCCGAAGAACCGCGCCCACGGTGACTGGGCGTCGAACGCGGCCATGCAGCTCGCGAAGCGCCTCGGCACGAACCCGCGCGAGCTCGCGACGGAGATCGCCGGCGAGCTGACCGAGCTCGACGGCGTGGACTCCGTCGACATCGCCGGCCCGGGCTTCATCAACATCACGCTCGAGGCCGCCGCCGCTGGCGAGGTCGCCCGCACGATCGTCGAGTCCGGCGAGGCCTTCGGGCGCGGCGACCTGTACGACGGCGTGCGCATCGACCTGGAGTTCGTGTCCGCCAACCCCACGGGACCGATCCACATGGGCGGCGTCCGCTGGGCAGCGGTCGGCGACAGCCTGGCCCGCGTGTTCCAGGCGCAGGGCGGTCTCGTCACCCGCGAGTACTACTTCAACGACCACGGCAGCCAGATCGACCGCTTCGCCCGGTCGCTCGTCGCCTCGGCGCTCGGCGAGCCCACGCCCGAGGACGGCTACGGCGGCGCGTACATCCCGGAGATCGCGGCCCGCGTGCTCGCGACCTTCGACGGCGACGTGCACGACCTGCCGCGGGACGAGGCCCAGGAGCTGTTCCGTCGCGAGGGCGTCGACTTCATGTTCGCGGACATCAAGCAGTCGCTGCACGAGTTCGGCGTCGACTTCGACGTCTACTTCCACGAGAACGCGCTGCACGAGTCCAAGGCCGTCGAGCGCGCCATCGAACGGCTCCGTGAGAACGGCCAC
Organism: Curtobacterium sp. SL109; assembly: GCF_026672405.1. Taxonomy (NCBI): domain Bacteria; kingdom Bacillati; phylum Actinomycetota; class Actinomycetes; order Micrococcales; family Microbacteriaceae; genus Curtobacterium; species Curtobacterium sp. SL109. Next base: position 2,768,237 of record NZ_JAPPRB010000002.1, on the reverse strand, counting down.
ATGTACGAGGCCGAGGGCGCCGAGTGGCTCCGCACGACCGACTTCGGCGACGACCGCGACCGCGTCGTCATCAAGTCCGACGGGGAGCCCGCCTATATCGCCGGCGACCTGGCGTACTACCTCGACAAGCGCGAGCGCGGGTTCGAACGCAACCTGATCATGCTCGGCGCCGACCACCACGGCTACGTCGGCCGGATGATGGCGATGTGCGCCGCCTTCGGTGACGAGCCGGGCACGAACCTCGAGATCCTCATCGGCCAGATGGTCAACCTGCTCAAGGACGGTGAGCCGATGCGCATGTCCAAGCGCAACGGCACGATCGTGACGATGGAGGACCTCGTCGACGCGGTCGGGGTCGACGCCGGCCGTTACGCCCTCGTCCGGTTCGCCAGCGACACCGCGATCGACATCGACCTCGACCTGCTGACCAAGCGCACGAACGACAACCCCGTGTTCTACGTGCAGTACGCCCACGCCCGCACGCAGTCCGTCGCGCGGAACGCCGCCGCCTCCGGGGTCGACCGCTCCGTGTTCGACGCCTCGCTGCTCACCCACGAGGCCGAGAGCGCACTCCTCGGCGCGCTGGCGGAGTACCCGAGCGTCGTCCGCCGTGCCGCCGAGCTGCGCGAGCCGCACCGGATCGCACGGTTCATCGAGCAGCTCGCGGGGCTCTACCACCGCTGGTACGACGCCTGCCGCGTCACGCCCCTCGGTGACGAGCCCGTGACGGACCTGCACCGCACGCGCCTCTGGCTCAACGACGCGACCGGGCAGGTCGTGCGCAACGGCCTCGGACTCCTCGGGGTGAGCGCGCCCGAGCGCATGTAGCGCGCCGGCCCGCCGGGCCGGCACCGGTCCTCCCGGCGGTCTGACGGTGGGCCCTGGCAGGGTGGGACGCATGTCCGCAACCACCCCCGCCCCGAAGCAGCGCCACCGCGGCCGCACCACGGCGATCGTCCTGGTCAGCGTCCTGGTGGTGCTCGCCGTGCTCGTGGTGGTCGCCGAGTTCGTCCTGCGCGGCGTCGTCGACCGGCAGGTCGCGCAGCAGGTCGAGCAGTCGCTGCCGGACGGCACCACGGGCTCGGTCGATGCGCACGCGAAGGGCGTCATCATCCCGCAGCTCCTCGGCGGGTCCCTCGACGACGTCGACATCCACTCGAAGCGGATCACCGTCGACGGCATCCCGCTGGCGGCCGACGTCACGGTGCACGACGTCCCGCTCGACGGCACCGGTGCGGTGCACGACGTCGACGGCACGGTCACCCTGGCCTCGTCGAGCATCAAGGACCTGGCGAAGTACAGCCCGCTGTTCGACCGGATGTCCCTGGTGGACGGCGGCGTGCAGCTCTCCGGCACGACCGCGGTGCTCGGCTACCAGATCTCGTACCTGGCACGCGGGTCGGTCGTCGCGCAGGACGACGGCCGCGGCATCACGATCACCCCGAAGACCGTGCGGATCACGAACTCGTCGCTCGACCTCGACGTCGGAGCGATCCCCGGCGTCACCAACACGCCGGTCCCGGTCTGCACGGCGCGGTTCCTGCCCCAGGACCTCCGCGTGCGGTCGCTCGACGTCACGAAGCAGCAGGCGACGGTGCGGATCGTCGCCGACGAGCTCCCGCTGAGCGAGCGCGGCCTGCAGACCACCGGACGCTGCTGACGCGGGTTCTGCACAGGTCGCGTCACACGAGCCGGGAGGCCCGGTGCGGCTCGGTAGGATCGGTCGCGTGAGCGAGAACCCCCTTGCCCCGCCGCGGCTGCGGTACCCGTCCGACGCCTCGGCGCTGACGGCCCGCATCTGGCCGGCCTCCGCCACCCGCACCGACGACGGCTCGCTGGTCGTCGGCGGCGTCACCGCCGCCGACCTGGTCGAGCAGTTCGGCACGCCGCTGTACGTCGTCGACGAGCGGGACGTGCAGTCCCGTGCCGTCCGCGTGCGCAACGCCTTCACCGAGGCCTTCGAGCGCATCGGCAGCCGCGCGCACGTCTACTACGCCGCCAAGGCCTTCTTCACGACGCAGGTCGCCGCGTGGATGGCGGAAGCCGACCTGCGGCTCGACGTCTGCACCGCCGGTGAGATGGCAGTGGCCCTGGCCGGCGGCGCTGACCCCGCCCTGATGGGCTTCCACGGCAACGACAAGTCCGACGCCGAGATCGCCCGTGCGGTCGAGATCGGGCTCGGCACGATCGTGCTCGACTCGCACGAGGAGATCGGTCGTGTCGCTCGTGCCGCCGCCGACGCCGGCACGGTGCAGCGCGTGCGCATCCGGATCAACAGCGGGGTGCACGCGTCGACGCACGAGTACCTGGCCACGGCGCGTGAGGACCAGAAGTTCGGGATCCCGCTGAACGAGGCCGTCCGGGCAGCCGAGGCCGTCCGTGCGGACCCCTCGCTGGCGTTCGTCGGGCTGCACTCGCACATCGGTTCACAGATCTTCGACGAGTCCGGCTTCCGTGAAGCTGCCCGGCGACTGATGGACGTGCACGCGACCCTCGTCGCCTCCGGCCCGGTCCCCGAGCTGAACCTGGGCGGCGGCTGGGGCATCGACTACACCGAGGGCGACTCCGCCTTCGAACCCGAGGACGTCGCCGACGCCCTCGCCGCCATCGTCGCCGAGGCCTGCGCGGAGCGCGACATCCCCGTCCCGGAGATCGCCGTGGAGCCCGGGCGCTACATCGTCGGCCCGCCCGGCATCACGCTCTACCGCGTCGGCACGATCAAGCCGGTCGCCCTCGAGCTCGACGGCTCCAGCGGCCTGCCCGGCGGGGGCGGCACCGCGACCCGCACGTACGTCTCCGTCGACGGCGGCATGAGCGACAACATCCGCCCGGCGCTCTACGGTGCCGAGTACACGGCGCGGCTGGCCCGCACGTCGGACGAGCCCGCCGTGCTGACGCGCGTCGTCGGCAAGCACTGCGAGAGCGGTGACGTCGTCGTGCAGGACGAGTACCTGCCGGGCGACGTCCAGCGCGGCGACCTGCTCGCCGTCGCGGCCACCGGCGCCTACTGCTGGAGCCTCGCGAGCAACTACAACCACGTCGGGCTCCCGCCGGTCGTCGCGGTCGCCGACGGCACTGCCCGTATCCTCGTCCGGGGCGAGACGGTCGACGACCTGCTCGCTCGCGACACCGGGGTGTCGCCCGTGGCCGCAGCCGGTGCCGCGCGGTGAACCCCCGAGATCCCGGAGACACGCACCACATGATCGAATACCGCAACGTCCGCGTCGCGCTGCTGGGGGCCGGCTCGGTCGGGTCCCAGGTCGCCAGGCTCCTGCTCGAGCACGGCGACGAACTCGCGTCCCGCGCCGGCGCTGGCCTCGAGCTCGTCGGGATCGCCGTCCGTGACCTCGACGCCCAGCGGGACGTCGACCTGCCGCGCGAGCTCTTCACGACGGACGCCGAGTCGCTCATCCTCGGCGCGGACATCGTGGTCGAGCTGATCGGCGGCATCGAGCCCGCGCGCACCCTCGTGCTCCAGGCGCTGCTGTCCGGCGCCGACGTCGTCACCGGCAACAAGGCGCTCCTCGCCACGCACGGCCCCGAGCTCTTCGCCGCGGCGGAGCAGGTCGGCGCACAGCTCTACTACGAGGCCGCGGTGGCCGGGGCGATCCCGATCATCCGACCGCTGCACGACTCCCTCGCCGGCGACCGCATCGTCCGGATCATGGGCATCGTCAACGGCACCACGAACTTCATCCTCGACCTGATGGACCGGGAAGGCGCCACGTTCGAGGACGCCCTGGCGACGGCCACCGAGCTCGGGTACGCCGAGGCCGACCCGACCGCCGACATCGAGGGCTACGACGCCGCCCAGAAGGCCGCGATCCTGGCCTCGCTCGCGTTCCACACCTCGGTGCCGCTCGTCGCCGTGCACCGAGAGGGCATCACCTCCGTCACCATCGAGCAGGTCCGTGCCGCCCGCAAGGCCGGCTACGTCGTCAAGATCCTCGCCACGTGTGAACGCCTGACGGACGAGAACGGCGTCGAGGGCGTCAGCGCTCGGGTCTACCCGGCCCTCGTGCCGGACACGCACCCGCTCGCCAGCGTGCACGGGGCGAAGAACGCCGTGTTCGTCGAGGCCGAGGCCGCCGGCGACCTGATGTTCTACGGTGCCGGAGCCGGCGGCGTCGAGACCGCGTCCGCCGTGCTCGGCGACCTCGTCTCCGCAGCCCGTCGGCACGTCATCGGTGGCCCCGGCGTCGCCGAGTCGACCCAGTCCGCCCTGCCGGTGTTCCCGATCGGGGCCGTCCGCACGAGCTACCAGATCACGCTGCACGTGACGGACGCCCCCGGCGTGCTGTCGACCGTGGCCGGGGTCCTCGCCGCGCACGGCGTCAGCGTCGAGACCGTCGAACAGTCGAGCGCCCACGGCGACGGCGGCACGGCGACGCTCGTCATCGGCACTCACGAAGCCCGCGAGTCCGACCTCGCCGACACGGTCGTCGCCCTCCGCGGTGAGGACGTCGTGGCCGAGGTCGCGAGCGTCCTCCGCGTCGTCGGCGCCTGACCGCCCGCCCCACGACCTGTCGACGCAGCCCCGCGTCGGCACCGCGAACACCCGGTCCGCCGGCCCAGATCCCACCCGCCCCGAAGCACCAGACAGAGAGAGAACCCTGATGGCCCACCAGTGGCAGGGAGTCCTGCGCGAGTACGCCGACCGACTCGACGTGACCGAGGCGACGCCCATCGTCACGCTGGGCGAGGGCGGCACGCCGCTCATCCCGGCACGACGCCTCTCCGAGCGCACCGGCGCGGACGTGTACGTCAAGTTCGAGGGCATGAACCCGACCGGGTCGTTCAAGGACCGCGGCATGACGATGGCGATCTCGAAGGCCGTCGAGCACGGGGCGAAGGCGGTCATCTGTGCGTCGACCGGCAACACGAGCGCCTCGGCCGCCGCGTACGCCACGCACGCGGGCATCACCGCCGCCGTGCTCGTGCCCGAGGGCAAGATCGCCATGGGCAAGCTCAGCCAGGCCGTCGCCCACGACGCCCAGCTGCTGCAGGTCCAGGGCAACTTCGACGACTGCCTCGACATCGCCCGCGACCTCGCCGCGAACTACCCGGTGCACCTGGTCAACTCGGTCAACAACGACCGCATCGAGGGCCAGAAGACCGCTGCGTTCGAGGTCGTGGACGTCCTCGGCGACGCGCCGGACTTCCACTTCCTGCCCGTCGGCAACGCGGGCAACTACACCGCGTACTCCCGCGGCTACCGCGAGGACGTCGCTGCCGGGCGCTCCACCAAGCTCCCGCGCATGTTCGGGTTCCAGGCCGCCGGTGCCGCACCGATCGTGGGCGGGGCCGTCGTCCCGCACCCGGAGACCATCGCCTCCGCCATCCGCATCGGCAACCCGGCGTCGTGGAAGTACGCGCTCGAAGCGCGAGAGGAGACGGACGGCTACTTCGGCGCCATCAGCGACGCCGGCATCCTCGCCGCGCACCGCATCCTCTCCGCCGAGGTCGGCGTGTTCGTCGAGCCCGCCTCGGCCATCGGTGTCGCCGGACTCCTGGAGCGCGCCGACGCCGGGGAGATCCGCAAGGGCGCGACGGTCGTCATCACGGTCACCGGCCACGGCCTGAAGGACCCGCAGTGGGCCCTCAAGACCGAGGACGGCGGCGACGTGACGCCGACGAGCGTCCCCGTCGACACCCGGGCCATCGCCGAGGTCCTCGGACTGGCCGGCGCCCGGTGACCCTCGACCGCTCGTCCGAGCCGGGGGAGGGCACCACTGCCCGCATCGCTGTACCGGCCGGACGGGCGGTCCGGGTGCGCGTCCCGGCGACGTCCGCCAACCTCGGACCGGGCTTCGACTCGCTCGGTCTCGCGCTCTCCCTCTACGACGAGGTCGACGTCCGCGTCCGTCAGGAGCCCGGTTCGACCGTGACGGTGGAGGGCGTCGGCGCTGGTGAGGTGCCGACCGACGACGCCAACCTGGTCGTGCGTGCCGTCCGTCGTGGCCTCGAGCACGCGGGCGTCGAGCAGCCCGGGCTCGAGCTCCGTGCGGTGAACGCCATCCCGCACGGCCGGGGGCTGGGGTCGTCGGCCGCGGCGATCGTCGCCGGGCTGATGGCGGCCCGAGGCCTGCTCGAGGGCATCGTCGACCTCGACGCCTCGACGCTCCTCACCCTCGCCACGGAGATGGAGGGGCACCCGGACAACGTCGCCCCCGCACTCTTCGGCGGGCTCACCATCGCGTGGATGACGGCGGACGGCCCGGCGTACAAGCGTCTGCTCGTGCACCGCGGCGTCGCGCCCGTGGTCTTCGTGCCGACGTCGACGCTCTCCACGAAGCTCGCACGGTCCCTGCAGCCCGAGAGCGTCCCGCACGCCGACGCCGCGTTCAACGTGTCGCGCTCAGCCCTCCTCGTCGCCGCGCTCATCCAGAGCCCCGAACTGCTCCTCGCGGCCACCGAGGACCGGCTCCACCAGACGTACCGGGCGAGCGCGATGCCCGAGACGGACGCCCTGATCCGGCTGCTGCGGCAGCACGGGCTCGCGGCCGTGGTGTCCGGCGCGGGGCCGAGTCTGCTCGTGCTCGGGTCCGACCCGGCACAGCGGTTGACGGCCGCCGCACTGCTGGAACGACACGCCGAATCGTCCTGGCGGCCCCTCATGCTGGCCGTCGATCTCGGTGGTGCTACAGTGAACGCGCACCCGGTGGACCACGTCGGACGCTCCTAGCGCGGCTCAACAGCCAGCACGAGCTCCCGGTCCGCAGGTGTGATCTCCCTCAGATCACCGCTTCCCGGTCCGTCGTCTGAACGGCGGCCGTCGCACACCCGTGCCAGCGCACACCAGCGCCAGCGCATCGCGTGGGAAGTCGGTGGAAACTCTCCGCGCTCTGCGGTTCGGAAGGAACGAACAACTTGACCAACGTGAACAACTCCGCCTCGGTGGAGATCCCCAGCGACCTGCGTGCCCTGCGCCTCCCCGAGCTGCAGCGCATCGCCTCCGCCCTCGGCATCACGGGGCTCTCGAAGCTCCGCAAGGGCGACCTGATCGCCTCGATCGAGGACAAGCGCCCCGAGGGCCAGCCCGAGGCCCCCGCCGCCACCCCGGCCGCGACCACGACCGGCGCCGACGCCGCAGTGGTCTCGGCCGAGCTCCAGCCGGAGACGCCCACCCACCACGACGCCGGGTCCGAGGTGACCGACAGCGCCGACGTCGCACCGACGCTCCAGGCAGCACCCTCCCGCGCCCGTCGCTCGCGCCGCGCCACCTCGGGCGGCACCGTGACCACCGCGCCGACGACGGCCGCCGAGCACACCAACCACGGCCAGACCGGCACCGAGGACCTCCTCGCCGGCCTCGACCAGGTGCGCGCCGAGAAGGACGCCGAGGAAGCCGCCCAGACGAACGGCCAGCAGTCCGGTGGCCAGCAGTCCGGCGGCCAGCGTCGTCGCCGCGGCCAGAAGGCCGAGCAGCCGCAGGACGCCGAGCAGCCGCAGTCGGCCGCGCAGCCCCAGAGCGCCGACCAGCCGCGCAGTGCCGACCAGCCGCAGAGCGCCGCCACCGACGAGCAGGGCTCCGACTCCGCGCAGCAGGGTCAGGACGACGACCAGAACGGTGACGGCGAGGGCGGTTCGCGCCGTGGCCGTCGCAGCCGTGGTCGCGGTCGTGGCCGCGGTCAGAACGGTGACCAGCAGAACGGTGACCAGCAGGACGCCGAGCAGGGGCGTCAGCAGAGCGGTCGGCAGAACGGCCAGCAGGCCCGCGCCGACCAGAAGCAGGCGGACGACCGGCAGGCCGACGACAAGCAGACCGAGCCGAAGCAGGCCGACGCCAAGCAGGACCAGCAGAAGCAGGGCCAGAACGGCCAGCAGAAGCAGGCCCAGCAGCCGGCGCAGCAGAAGCAGAACGGCCAGCAGGCCCAGAACGGCCAGAGCCAGGCGCAGCAGCAGCGTGACGACCAGCAGCGTCGCGACGAGGAGGCCGAGAACGGCCGCAGCCGTCGTCAGCGGGACCGCAAGCGCGGCCGTGGCGGTCAGAACGACGAGTTCGAGCCGGAGATCACCGAGGACGACGTCCTGATCCCGGTCGCGGGCATCCTCGACGTCCTCGACAACTACGCGTTCGTGCGCACGACCGGGTACCTCCCGGGCCCGAGCGACGTCTACGTCTCCCTCGGCCAGGTGAAGAAGTACCACCTGCGCAAGGGCGACGCCGTCGTCGGTGCGATCAAGCAGCCGCGCGACAACGAGCAGCAGAGCCGCCAGAAGTACAACGCCCTGGTCAAGATCGACACGATCAACGGCCAGACCGCCGACGAGGCCGCGAGCCGCGTCGACTTCCAGGACCTCACCCCGCTGTACCCGAACGAGCGCCTGCGTCTCGAGACCGAGCCGGCGAAGCTGTCGACGCGGATCATCGACCTGGTGTCGCCGATCGGCAAGGGCCAGCGCGGCCTGATCGTCTCGCCGCCCAAGGCCGGCAAGACCGTCGTGCTGCAGGCCATCGCGAACGCGGTCTCGAAGAACAACCCCGAGGCGCACCTCATGGTCGTCCTGGTCGACGAGCGGCCCGAAGAGGTCACCGACATGCAGCGCACGGTGAAGGGCGAGGTCATCGCCTCGACCTTCGACCGTCCCGCCGAGGACCACACCACGGTCGCCGAGCTCGCCATCGAGCGTGCGAAGCGCCTCGTCGAGCTGGGTCACGACGTCGTCGTGCTGCTCGACTCGATCACCCGCCTGGGGCGCGCCTACAACCAGGTGACCCCGCCCTCCGGCCGCGTGCTGTCCGGTGGCGTCGACGCCGCCGCGCTCTACCCGGCCAAGCGCTTCTTCGGCGCTGCCCGCAACATCGAGAACGGCGGCTCGCTGACCATCCTCGCCACGGCGCTCGTCGAGACCGGGTCGAAGATGGACGAGGTGATCTTCGAGGAGTTCAAGGGCACCGGCAACATGGAGCTCCGCCTCAACCGCCACCTGGCGGACAAGCGGATCTTCCCGGCCGTGGACGTCAACGCGTCCGGCACCCGTCGCGAGGAGCAGCTGCTCTCCGCGGACGAGGTCACGATCACGTGGCGGCTGCGTCGCGCCCTCGCCGGGCTCGACCCGCAGCAGGCCCTGGAGATCGTGCTGCGGAACCTCAAGGAGACGCAGTCGAACGTCGAGTTCCTGGTCCAGGTCCAGAAGTCCGTCCCGGCGACCGGGAACGGTCACCTCGGCCACCAGGAGTAACCGGTGTTCGAGTCGGTGGCCGGGCTGCTGGCGGAACACGAGGACCTGACACAGCAGTTGTCGGACCCCGCGCTCCACGCCGACGCGGCCCGAGCGAAGAAGGTCAACCGGCGGTACGCCGAGCTGAACCGGATCCGGTCTGCCTACGAGGCCTGGACGGCGGCGGGGGAGGACCTCGCCGCCGCCCGGGAGCTCGCCCGTGAGGACGAGGCCTTCGCGGAAGAGGTCCCCGGGCTCGAGGAGCAGCTCGCGGAGCGCCAGGAACGGCTCCGTCGTCTCCTGATCCCGCGCGACCCGGACGACGGCCGCGACGTCATCATGGAGATCAAGGGCGGTGAGGGCGGCGAGGAGTCGGCGCTGTTCGCCGCCGACCTCCTGCGCATGTACTCCCACTACGCGGAGTCCAAGGGCTGGAAGACGGAGCTCCTCGAGCGCACCGAGTCCGACCTCGGCGGCTACAAGGACGTCCAGGTCGCGATCAAGTCGACCTCCTCGGACCCCGCGCAGGGCGTCTGGGCACACCTCAAGTACGAGGGCGGCGTGCACCGTGTCCAGCGGGTGCCGGCGACCGAGTCGCAGGGGCGCATCCACACCTCGACGACCGGCGTGCTGGTCTTCCCCGAGGTCGACGAGCCCGAAGAGGTCGAGATCAACCAGAACGACCTCAAGATCGACGTGTACCGGTCCTCCGGTCCCGGCGGTCAGTCGGTGAACACGACCGACTCCGCGGTCCGCATCACCCACCTGCCCACGGGCATCACGGTGGCGATGCAGAACGAGAAGTCGCAGCTGCAGAACCGAGAGGCGGGGATGCGCGTCCTGCGTGCCCGCATCCTCGCGAAGCGGCAGGAGGAGATCGACGCCCTCGCGTCCGACGCTCGTCGGTCGCAGATCCGCGGGATGGACCGGTCGGAGCGCATCCGCACGTACAACTTCCCGGAGAACCGGATCGCGGACCACCGCACCGGGTACAAGGCCTACGACCTCGACCGCGTCATGAACGGTGCGCTCGAGCCGGTCATCGAGTCCGCCATCCGCGCGGACGAAGAGGCCCGGCTGGCCGCCGTGGGCGACCAGGGCGCCTGACAGGAGGCCCTGATCACCGCCGACACGCCCGTCACGTACGCGGCGGATCGCCTCCTCGACGAGGCGACCGCCGCGTTCGTCGCGCACGGCGTCCCGACCCCGCGGGTGGACGCCGAGCTCCTGCTCGCCTGGGCGACCGACACGTCGCGCGGCGCGGTGCAGGCCCGTGCCATGACCGGCGGGACGATCGCGGGGGAGCACGTCGACCGCTTCCGACACGCTGTCGCCCGACGCGCCACCCGGCTGCCGCTCCAGCACATCACCGGTGAGGCGCACTTCCGGGCGCTGACCCTGGCCGTCGGGCCCGGTGTCTTCGTGCCCCGTCCGGAGACCGAGGGCGTCGTCCAGTTCGGCATCGACGCGCTCCGTGCCGCGGCCGTGCCCGAGCCGATCGCGGTCGACCTCGGCACGGGCAGTGGCGCGATCGCGATCGCCATGGACACCGAGGTGCCGAACGCCCTCGTGTACGCCGTCGAGCGGTCGCCGGAGGCGCTCCCGTGGACCCGGCGCAACGTGGCGACGTACGGCGGGACGGTCCGTCTCGTCGAGGGCGACCTCGCCGACGCGTTCCCGGAACTCGACGGCACCGTGTCGGTGGTGGTGTCGAACCCGCCCTACGTGCCGGACGACGCCGTCCCCGTCGACCCCGAGGTCCGCGACCACGACCCGGCCCTCGCGCTGTACGGCGGGCCGGACGGCCTCGACGCGGTCCGTGCCCTCGCCGAGACCGCGTGGCGGTTGCTCGTGCCGGGCGGCCTGCTCGTCGTCGAGCACGCCGAACCGCAGGGCGCCGCCGTGCGCGAGGTCCTGGCGCGCCGGGGGTTCCGGTCCCCGGAGACGCACCAGGACCTGACCGGACGCGACCGCACGACCACCGCGACGCGCTAGGCGGGGCTCAGCCGCGCCTCCAGTCCGGGTCTCGGCGCTGGGTCAGACGGCGCGGGTCAGACGACGCTGGGTCAGACCACGCTGGCGCCAGTGCGGGACGCGACGAACGCGCGGACGGCGTCCCGCAGGTCGGTGTCGTGCTCGACCAGGACCGCGTGGATGCCGACGCTCCTGGCGCCCGCGACGTTCTCGGGCATGTCGTCGGCGAAGAAGGTGTCCGACGCGGCGGCGCCGTGGTGGTCGAGCGCTCGGAGGAAGACCTCGGGTTCCGGCTTCCTCGCGCCGAAGTTGCTCGTGGTGTCGAGGTGCTCGCCGAACAGCGGCGGCAGGGACGGCGCCCACTCGTGGATCCACCGACCGGCCAGCGGACCGTTGTTCGTCAGCAGGGCGACACGCCCGTGCTCGGCGGCGATGCGGACGGCCTCGATGCGCTCCGGCAGCTCGGTCATCGCGGAACCGCGGACCCGCGCCCACTCCGACTCCGGCACCTCGCAGCCCATGGCCTCCTGGAACGCGGCGAGGTACGTGTCGCCGTCCGGGAAGTGCCCGGCCTCGGCGCGCTGCTCCTGGCCGGACACCCACCAGCGTCGCCGCAGCTCCACCAGGTCGTGCCCGGTGAGCTCGGTGAGGCCCGCCATGCGGGTCTCCCAGTCGTAGCGGACCAGGACGTCGTCCATGTCGAAGAGGAACAGGAGGCGGGGCGCTGGGGTCTCGTTCACGATGCCGCCTATTCTGTCGCACTATCATCGTGCGAGTCATGGCATCCCGATACGACTGCACCGACCCCGACGGGCTCCTGACCGGGATGCGGCTCGCACGTGCCGCACTCGGACGGGGCGAACTCGTCGTGCTCCCCACCGACACCGTCTACGGCATCGCCGCGGACGCCTTCGACGCGACCGCCGTGCAGCGGTTGCTCGACGCCAAGGGCCGCACGCGCCAGTCGCCGCCGCCCGTGCTCATCCCCGGCCCGGCGACGCTGGACGCGCTCGCACGCGAGGTCCCGCAGCAGGTCCGCGACCTCGTCGACGAGTTCTGGCCAGGCGGCCTCACCGTCATCCTCGGCGCGCAGCCGTCCCTCGACTGGGACCTCGGCGAGACCCGGGGGACCGTGGCGCTCCGGATGCCGGACTCGCGGATCGCGCTCGAACTCCTGCAGGAGGTCGGCCCGCTCGCGGTCTCCTCCGCGAACTCGACCGGGGACCCGGCCGCGATGGACGTCGACGCGGCCGAGGCGATGCTCGGCGACAGCGTCGCCGTCTACCTCGACGGTGGGTCGCTGGCGCCGCACGACGGCTTCGCGGCGTCGACCGGGTCGACGATCGTCGACGCCACCGGGCTCGCCACCGGCGACGGCCTGCGCATCGTGCGCCACGGCGTGATCTCGGACGCCGAGATCGAACGGGTCGTCGGGGACGACCTCAGGACGTGAAGTACTACCTGCTCGCGGGGGCCATCTCGGCCCTCGTGAGCTTCGTCGTCAGCTTCCTGCTGTGGAAGCTCGGCGTGAAGTACAAGTGGTACCCCCAGGTCCGCGAACGTGACGTGCACCGCACGCCGGTGCCACGGCTCGGCGGCATCGCGATGTTCCTCGGCGTCGTCGTCTCGCTGCTCTGCGCGTGGTTCGTCTTCCCCGAGATCCAGGGCATCGACTTCTTCCGGCTCGTCTTCGCGGAACCGCAGCGCGTCCTCGCCGTGTTGGCGGGCGCCACGATCATCGTGGTGCTCGGCGTGGCCGACGACATCTGGGACCTCGACTGGATGACGAAGCTCGCGGGGCAGATCATCGCCGCGGGCATCCTGGCGTGGCAGGGCGTGGCGATCGTGTCGCTGCCGATCGGCAACACGCTCGGCGTCGGGTCGTCCTACATGAGCCTGATCTTCACCGTGCTGGCGGTCGTGCTGGTGATGAACGCGGTGAACTTCATCGACGGGCTGGACGGCCTCGTCGCCGGTGTCGCGATCATCGCCGGCGGGGTGTTCTTCCTCTACACGTTCTTCATCAACCGCGTCGTCGTGCAGACGGAGTTCTTCTTCAACCTGCCGTCGCTGCTCACCGCGGTCCTCGTGGGGGCCTGCTGCGGCTTCCTCGTCCTGAACTGGCACCCCGCCAAGCTCTTCATGGGCGACGCGGGCGCACTGCTGGTCGGCTTCCTGATGGCCACGAGCGCGGTGTCCATCACCGGCAACATCGACCCGGCCGCCGTCCGCTCCCGTACCGACCTGCTGCCCGCGTTCATCCCGATCCTGCTGCCGTTCGCGATCCTCATCGTGCCGATGCTCGACTTCGGGCTCGCGGTGTCACGACGGCTCAGCGCGGGCAAGTCCCCGTTCTCCGCCGACCGGAAGCACCTGCACCACCGGCTGCTCGACATGGGCCACTCGCACTTCCACGCCGTGCTGATCTTCTACGCCTGGACGGCCACCGTCGCGGTCGGCTGTCTGCTGTTCCTGTTCGTGGAGTGGTGGTGGGTCGTCGTCTTCGTGTCGGTCGGGTTCACCATCTGCGCCATCGCGACGTTCGCACCGCTCGGCCGGAAACGGACCGAGATCGCCGCACAGACCGCTGCGAGGACCGCACGGGTCGCCGGCAGCGTCGTCGACGCCAGCCTGGACCCCCTGGACCGCGCCGCAGCCGTCCGCGACCGCCCGACCCCTTCCCCCTCTGGAGACCCCTCGTGACCACGCCGAACGGCCTCGACCACATCACCCCGCTGTTCCGGCGGATCCTCGTGCAGGGAGCGCTGCTCGCCGGCGCGCTGGCCGTCGTCGGGGGACTGGTCGGCTTCCTCGTCGCCGGGGGACCGGGGCTCGCCGGTGGGCTCATCGGCGCCGTGATGAGCGTCGTGTTCTGCGGGCTGACCGCCGTCAGCGTCCTGCTGGCGATCCGGTTCTCCGGCGGACAGATGATCTCCGGTGCCTTCTTCGGCACGATCATGGGGATGTTCCTCGTGAAGTTCGTGCTCTTCATCGTCGTGCTCGTCCTGCTCAAGGACCGTGACTGGGTCGACACGCCCGTGCTCGCCGTGGCCATCATCGTCGGCGTGGTCGGGTCCCTCGTGATCGACGTCACCGTCATCGCCAAGGGCCGCGTACCGATCGACGTGCCGCTGCCGGGGGACGGCTCGTCGTCCGCCTCCGCGGAGCCTGGGAGCGACGGCCCGCGGGTCTGAGAGCCCGGGAAGGTCCGCGCACCTGATAGGGTTTGACACGTCCGCGTCCGGAGCACTGCTCGGGCGGGACGAGCCTCCACACAGTCCACCATCGCGTGCCATGACGTGCGCGCGCCGACACAGGAGACAGCGCTGCTATCCCACGCTCTTCCCCTGTCTCTCTCCGCCGCGGTCAACACCGTGGCGGCGGGGAGCAGCAAGGCCGCCGAGTTCCATGGCCCGTCGATCAACGAGTTCTTCCCGGACCCCATCTTCTTCGCCGGGACGCCCTTCGAGATCGATCGTGTCGTCATCATCCGCTTCATCGCGGTCGCAGTGCTGCTCGTCTTCGCCTTCGCGGGGACCCGGGCGCTCAAGCTGATCCCCAACCGCGGTCAGGCGTTCATCGAGTACGGCTTCGACGTCGTGCGACGCAACACCTTCGACAACCTCGGTGAGAAGGACGGCAAGCGGTTCCTGCCGCTGCTCGCGACGATCTTCTTCGGCGTGCTGTTCATGAACCTCACGGGTCTGATCCCGGGGCTCAACCTCGCCGGCACCAGCCGCATCGCGATGCCGATGATCCTCGCGATCGTCGCGTACGTCGCCTTCATCTACGCCGGGCTCCGCAAGCACCCGGGCACGTTCCTCCGGAACTCGCTCTTCCCGCCCGGGGTGCCGTGGTACCTGTACATCATCGTGACGCCGATCGAACTCGTCTCGACGTTCGTGCTCCGCCCGGTCACGCTGACGCTGCGACTCCTCATGAACATGGTCGTCGGGCACCTGCTGCTCGTCCTGTTCTTCTCGGCCACGCAGTTCTTCTTCTTCGACGCGTCGCTCGGTTTCAAGGCCTTCGGCATCGGAACCATCGCGTTCGGCATCGCCTTCAGCTTCTTCGAGATCCTCGTCGCGCTGCTGCAGGCCTACGTCTTCATGCTCCTCACCGCCGTCTACATCCAGCTGGCGCTGGCCGACGAGCACTGATTCCTCACTGACCCCCTACGGGACCGGCATCCGTCGGACCCGCACCTCGAAAGGAAAACACGTGGACGCAACGACCGTTCTCGCGGAGATCAACGGCAACATCGCGACGGTTGGCTACGGCCTCGCTGCGATCGGCCCGGCCATCGGCGTCGGCATCGTCGTCGGCAAGACGATCGAGTCCGTGGCCCGCCAGCCTGAGCTCCAGGGCCGCCTGACGACCCTCATGTACATCGGTATCGCCTTCACCGAGGCCCTGGCCTTCATCGGCATCGCCACGTACTTCATCTTCACCAGCACCAACTAAGGCTCTCGATGAACACTGCACTCATCATCGCGGCGGAGGAAACGCACAATCCGCTGGTCCCCCCGGTGTACGACATCGTGTGGTCGCTGGTTGCCTTCGTCATCATCTTCCTGGTGTTCTGGCGTGTCGTCACGCCGCGCATCACGAAGATGCTCGATGAGCGCACCGAGGCCATCGAGGGCGGCATCAAGAAGGCGGAGGCCGCCCAGCAGCAGGCCGCCGCAGCACTCGACGAGTACAACAAGCAGCTCGCCGACGCCCGTGCCGAAGCCTCGCGGATCCGCGAGCAGGCCCGTGCCGACGCGACCGCCATCGGCAACGAGGTGCGCGAGCAGGCCTCGGCCGACGCTGCGCGGATCACGAGCAACGCCCAGGCGCAGATCGAGGCCGAGCGTCAGAGTGCGCTCCAGTCGCTCCGCACCGAGGTCGGTTCGCTGGCCCTCGACCTCGCGTCGGGTGTCATCGGCGAGTCCCTCAAGGACGACGCCAAGGCCACCGCGGTCGTCGACCGCTTCCTCGCCGACCTCGAGTCGTCGAAGAGCGTCGAGTCCTCGCAGGTCCAGGCCTCGCAGGTCGAGACGGAGCGCTGAGCATGCGGAGCGCCACCCGTTCAGCCATGACGTCGACGCAGGCGGTGCTGGCCGACCTCGGCGTCAGCGCTGACCTGGTGACGGGTGCTGAGGTCCTCGCCGCAGGGCGAGTGGTCGCCGGTGCGTCCCAGCTCCTCACGCTGCTGGCCGACCCGACCGCCGACGTCGTCGGCAAGAAGTCGGTCGTCGACCGGGTCTTCGCCGGACAGTCCGACGCCACGCGCGCCGTGCTGACCGCGGTGGCCGGCTCGCGCTGGTCCTCGCAGCAGGACCTGCTCGCCGGCATCGAGGACGCGGGCATCCGCGCCGTCGCCGCCACCGCGGACCCGGGCACCCCGATCGAGGCCGAGCTGTTCGCCTTCGAGACGGCGGTCCGCTCGGACGCCGGTCTCGAGCTGGCGCTCGGCACCAAGCTCGGCAGCCCGGAGCAGAAGGCGGCACTCGTCGAGCGGCTGATCGGCAGCAAGTCGTCGCCGCAGACGGTGACGATCCTGTCGGCCCTCGTCCAGCAGCCCCGTGGCCGCCGGATCGGCGAACTCGTCCGTGATGCCTCGCGCATCGTGGCCGACCAGGCCGACAAGGTCGTGGCGACGGTCATCACGGCCGTCCCGCTCTCCGACGGCCAGGCGGCCCGCGTCGCCCGCGGTCTCTCGGAGCGCTACGGCCGGGACATCATCGTCAACCACGTCGTCGACCCCCAGGTCGTCGGCGGGGTCCGGGTGCAGGTCGGCGGCGACGTCATCGACGGCACCGTGTCCACGCGCCTCGCCGA
This sequence comes from Curtobacterium sp. SL109, assembly GCF_026672405.1. NCBI lineage: Bacteria > Bacillati > Actinomycetota > Actinomycetes > Micrococcales > Microbacteriaceae > Curtobacterium > Curtobacterium sp. SL109. Next base: position 2,751,272 of record NZ_JAPPRB010000002.1, on the reverse strand, counting down.
CCTCCGGCTCCAGCTCGCCGGCTGAGCGTACGGTCGAACCCGTCACCCCAAGTCCACAACGGGAACTGTCCCCACCGGGCAGCATCACCCTCTCGGAGCCGCAGGGCCCCGGAAACCAACAAGGAAAATCCCATGGCAGACATCACCATCAGCCCCGATGAGATCCGTGATGCCCTGAAGGACTTCGTCTCGAACTACGAGCCGACGAAGGCCTCCACGGCCGAGATCGGGCACGTCACCGACGCCGGTGACGGCATCGCCCACGTCGAGGGCCTCCCCGGCGTCATGGCCAACGAGCTCATCCGCTTCCAGGACGGCACGCTCGGCCTCGCCCAGAACCTCGACGAGGACTCGATCGGTGCCATCGTGCTCGGCGAGTTCTCCGGCGTCGAAGAGGGCCAGGAAGTCACCCGTACCGGTGAGGTCCTCTCCGCCCCCGTCGGCGACGCCTTCCTCGGCCGAGTCGTCGACCCGCTCGGCGCCCCGATCGACGGCCTCGGCGAGATCGCAGCCGAGGGCCGTCGTGCCCTCGAGCTGCAGGCACCCGGTGTCATGAGCCGCAAGTCGGTCCACGAGCCGATGCAGACCGGCATCAAGGCCATCGACGCGATGATCCCCGTCGGCCGTGGCCAGCGTCAGCTGATCATCGGCGACCGCCAGACCGGCAAGACGGCGATCGCGATCGACACGATCATCAACCAGAAGGCCAACTGGGACTCGGGCGACGAGAACAAGCAGGTCCGCTGCATCTACGTCGCGATCGGTCAGAAGGGCTCCACGATCGCCTCCGTCAAGGGTGCGCTCGAGGACGCCGGCGCGATGGAGTACACCACCATCGTCGCCGCTCCGGCCTCCGACCCGGCCGGCTTCAAGTACCTCGCCCCGTACACCGGTTCGGCCATCGGCCAGCACTGGATGTACCAGGGCAAGCACGTCCTCATCGTGTTCGACGACCTGTCGAAGCAGGCCGAGGCCTACCGTGCGGTGTCGCTCCTCCTGCGTCGTCCGCCGGGGCGCGAGGCCTACCCGGGTGACGTCTTCTACCTGCACTCCCGTCTGCTGGAGCGTTGCGCGAAGCTGTCCGACGAGCTCGGCGCCGGCTCGATGACGGGTCTCCCGATCATCGAGACCAAGGCGAACGACGTCTCGGCGTACATCCCGACCAACGTGATCTCGATCACCGACGGCCAGATCTTTCTGCAGTCGGACCTCTTCAACGCGAACCAGCGTCCGGCCGTCGACGTGGGCATCTCGGTGTCCCGCGTCGGTGGTGACGCCCAGGTGAAGTCGATCAAGAAGGTCTCCGGCACGCTCAAGCTCGAACTGGCGCAGTACCGCTCGCTCGAGGCCTTCGCGATGTTCGCGTCGGACCTCGACCAGGCCTCGCGTCGTCAGCTCGACCGTGGTGCGCGCCTGACCGAGCTGCTCAAGCAGCCGCAGTACTCGCCGTACCCGGTGGAGGAGCAGGTCGTCTCGATCTGGGCCGGCACCAACGGCAAGCTCGACACCGTCCCCGTGAAGGACGTGCTGCGCTTCGAGTCCGAGCTGCTCGACCACCTGCGTCGCAACTCCGACGTGCTCACGACGCTGCGCGAGACGAACCAGCTCAGCGACGACACCGTCGCCGAGATGGGCAAGCAGATCGACGAGTTCACGAAGAGCTTCCAGACGAGCGACGGCAAGACGCTCGGTTCTGAGCAGTTCGATGCCGCGGACTCCGAGGACGTCGACCAGGAGCAGATCGTCAAGGGTCGTCGCTAGATGGCAGCGCAGGTCCGGGTCTACCGACAGCGAATCAAGTCCGCGAAGACCACGAAGAAGGTCACTCGCGCGATGGAGTTGATCTCGGCGTCGCGGATCCAGAAGGCGCAGGCCCGCATGGCCGCTTCCGGTCCGTACTCGCGTGCGGTGACCCGGGCCGTGTCGGCCGTGGCGACGTTCTCGAACGTCGACCACGTGCTGACCACCGAGCCCGAGTCGTCGACCCGTGCCGCCGTCGTGCTCTTCACGTCGGACCGCGGTCTGAACGGCGCGTTCAGCACGAACGTCCTCAAGCAGGGCGAGGAGCTCGCCTCCCTGCTCCGCAGCGAGGGCAAGGACGTCGTCTACTACCTGGTCGGGCGCAAGTCCGTCGGGTACTTCGCGTTCCGTGAGCGCCCGTCCGAGCGGCAGTGGCTGGGCAACACCGACCAGCCCGAGTTCTCGACGGCCAAGGAGATCGGCGACGCGGTCGTGTCGAAGTTCCTCCAGGACACGGCCGAGGGCGGCGTGGACGAGATCCACATCGTCTTCAACCGCTTCCTGAGCCTCGCGACGCAGGAGCCCCAGGTCGTGCGCCTGCTCCCGCTCGAGGTCGTGGACGGCGTGGACGAGCCCACCGGCGACGCCCCGCTCCCGCTCTACGAGTTCGAGCCGGACGCCGATGCGGTGCTCGACTCGCTGCTCCCGGTCTACATCGAGAGCCGCATCTTCAACGCCATGCTGCAGTCGGCTGCTTCCGAGCACGCCGCACGACAGAAGGCGATGAAGGCGGCCAGCGACAACGCCGACTCCCTGATCCGTGACTTCACCCGACTCGCGAACAACGCGCGTCAGGCCGAGATCACGCAGCAGATCTCCGAGATCGTCGGCGGCGCCGACGCCCTCTCGTCGAAGAAGAAGTAGTCCGCGTCGTTCGCGGACAGAACCCACCAGGAAGGCACCAGCCATGACCGACACCGCAACCACCGCGGTCGAGACGTCGTCGGCGCCCGGTGTCGGCCGGATCGCCCGTGTCACGGGTCCCGTCGTCGACATCGAGTTCCCGCATGACGCCATCCCCGAGATGTACAACCTCCTGTTCACGACCATCACCATCGGTGAGTCGTCGCAGGAGATCGGCCTCGAGGTCGCGCAGCACCTCGGTGACGACCTCGTCCGTGCCATCTCCCTGAAGCCGACCGACGGCCTCGTCCGTGGTCAGGAGGTCCGTGACTCGGGCGCCCCGATCTCGGTCCCCGTCGGCGACGTCACCAAGGGCAAGGTCTTCGACGTGCTGGGCAACGTGCTCAACACCGACGAGAAGCTCGAGATCACCGAGCGCTGGCCGATCCACCGCAAGGCCCCGGCCTTCGACCAGCTCGAGTCGAAGACCTCGATGTTCGAGACCGGCATCAAGTCCATCGACCTCCTCACCCCGTACGTGCAGGGTGGCAAGATCGGCCTCTTCGGTGGTGCGGGCGTCGGCAAGACCGTCCTCATCCAGGAGATGATCCAGCGCGTCGCGCAGGACCACGGCGGTGTGTCGGTGTTCGCCGGTGTCGGTGAGCGCACCCGTGAGGGCAACGACCTCATCGGTGAGATGGAAGAGGCGGGGGTCTTCGACAAGACCGCCCTCGTGTTCGGCCAGATGGACGAGCCGCCGGGGACCCGTCTCCGGGTCGCCCTGTCGGCGCTGACGATGGCGGAGTACTTCCGCGACGTGCAGAAGCAGGACGTCCTGCTCTTCATCGACAACATCTTCCGCTTCACGCAGGCCGGCTCCGAGGTCTCGACGCTGCTCGGCCGCATGCCGTCCGCCGTGGGCTACCAGCCCAACCTCGCCGACGAGATGGGTGTGCTCCAGGAGCGCATCACCTCGACGCGTGGTCACTCGATCACCTCGCTGCAGGCGATCTACGTGCCGGCTGACGACTACACCGACCCGGCTCCGGCCACGACGTTCGCGCACCTGGACGCCACGACCGAGCTCTCCCGCGAGATCGCGTCGCAGGGCCTCTACCCGGCGATCGACCCGCTGACCTCCACGTCGCGGATCATGGACCCCCGGTACCTGGGCGCCGACCACTACCAGACGGCCACGCGCGTCAAGCAGATCCTCCAGAAGAACAAGGAGCTGCAGGAGATCATCGCCATCCTCGGTGTCGACGAGCTCTCCGAAGAGGACAAGATCACGGTGGAGCGCGCACGTCGCATCCAGCAGTTCCTGTCCCAGAACACCTACATGGCGAAGAAGTTCACGGGTGTCGAGGGCTCCACGGTGCCCCTCAAGGACACCATCGAGTCCTTCGCCGCCATCGCCGACGGCGAGTTCGACCACGTCGCGACCCAGGCGTTCTTCAACGTCGGTGGCATCAACGACGTGGAAGAGAAGTGGTCGCAGATCCAGAAGGAGAACCGCTGACATGGCGGGTCTCACCGTGAGTGTCGTCTCGGCCGACCGCGAGGTCTGGTCGGGCGACACCTCCATGGTCGTCGCACGCACGACCGAGGGCCAGATCGGCATCCTCGCGGGGCACGAGCCGATGCTCGCGATCCTCGCGCAGGGCCAGGTCCGCATCACGCGTGCCGACGGCTCCACCGTCGCGGTCGACGCCGAGGACGGCTTCCTCTCCGTCGAGCACGACACGGTCACGATCGTGGCGCGGCAGGCCGCGCTGGCGTCCTGACCGGACTGACCGTCCTCCTCCCGCCGTCCGAGACGAAGCGGGAGGGCGGGGACACGGGTTCCACCCTCGACCTGGGTGGGCTCTCGTTCCCGGAACTGTCCGACGAGCGGGCCGCGGTGATCATCGCGGCCCGCTCCGTCAGCTCCGAGGAGTCCTCTGCGCGGGCGGCGCTCAAGCTCGGCCCGAAGTCGATCGCGGAACGCTTCCGGAACCTCGCACTGACGACGTCGCCGACGCTCCCCGCGATCGAGCGGTACACGGGTGTCCTCTACGACCCCCTCGACGTGCCCGGTGCGTCGGCCGCGGTCCGCGACTGGTGGTCCCGCCACGTCGTGGTGCAGTCCGCGATGTTCGGGCCGATCGGTGCCGGTGACCTGATCCCGGCGTACCGCCTGTCCCACGACGCCCGCCTGGGTCCGCTCCGACTCGCGGCGCACTGGCCCGGTCCGTCCCGGGCCGCACTCCGCTCCCGCGCTGACGGGCTGGTGCTCGACCTCCGTTCCGAGGGCTACCGTGCGCTCGGCCCGGCGGAGGGTGCGGTCACACTCCGCGTCGTGAGCGTCGACGGCTCCGGTCGACGGAAGGCCCTGAACCACTGGAACAAGACCGCGAAGGGCCGCCTGGTGTCGCTGCTGGCCCGGACCGACGCCACCGTCGGGTCGATGGACGACCTGGCCGACTGGGCGTCGCAGGTCGGTGTGGTGCTCGAGCGGGTGGACGGCGGCTGGGACCTCGTCGCGGAGAGCCTGCAGCCTGCTGCAGCCTGAGCAGACGATCCCTGCACAGGGACAGGATCGACGCGGTTCTCCACGGGGTCGCGGCCAGCCCGGTCTGGAGGCCCGGATCGCGTCACGATGGCCCCATGAACGCCATCGCACTCCGAAGTCCTGACGCCCTGATCGCCGGCCGCTCCCGCGAGATCGCTGCCGCAGTCACCCTGCCGGTCGCCGCCGCAGCGCTGGTCGCGCCCGGCACGGCGCCCCTCTCGCGGCGCGGCAGTGCCGCGGTGTCGACCGCCTGTGTCGCCCTGGCCACACGCATGGCCCTGATCCCCTTCGTCGCCGCCCCGGCCGACCGGACACCGACGGTCGTCCGCCCCTTCGACCCGTTCCACGACCCGACGCCGCTCGCGCTCCAGGGCGCCGGCCCCGCCCCAGACCGGGACCGGCTCCGAACGGCGGGGGACCGGTGCGTCGGACTCTGGCAGGACTGGCGTCTGCGCGGGTGCCCCGAGGACGAGCGACTGGGTGTCGCCGGCGCGCTCGCACTCGGCGCCTGGTGCTCCTGGGCGCTCGGGTCGCCGGAACGTGCCAGGACCCGAGCACGGCACGCCCTCGACGCCGTCCCCGACGACGCCCTCGCCGGACTCGTGCTGCGGTCGGTCCGGGCACGCACCGCCCCGGCGTGGTGGGGGTGATGCCGGGTGCACCGGATCGTCTACGGTGGTGACGACGAGGAGAGAGGCCCCTGGTGCACGACGACGGCGACGACATCGAGGACACGGTCCTGCGTCCACGTCATCGTGCCGTCGGCACCGACCACGCTGCTGACGCCGTCGAGGACACCGTCATCCGGGTGCCGTTCCGACCCGGGGGAGCAGGCGACGGACGGGTCCCCGCGCCGCTCGACCTCGCGACACCCGCACGGGTCCCTGCAGGCGACGGCGTCATGGCGGAGCCCGACCGCGTGGACGCGCCGGCAGCCGACCCCGAGGACACCACCGTCCGAGCCCGCAGCGGTCGGGTCTCCGACGGAGCGACCGGTGTGCCGGACGTGCCCCCGAGCCTCCCGGCCGTCGTCGAGCCGCCGCGCGTGCGCGTGCCGTCGATCCGGATCGCCGACCGGGTGATCCGACTCGACCGTCCCGTCGTGGTCGGCCGCCGTCCGGCGCTGCCGCGCGTCGTACGCGGACCGGAACCCGAGCTCGTCGTCGTCCGCTCGCCCTCGGGGCAGGTGTCGTCCTCCCACGTGGCCTTCCACGCCGAGGGGGAAGCCGCCGTCGTCGACGACCTGCACTCCACCAACGGCACCGTGGTCCGGCCCGCCGGGGCCGCTGCCTACCGGATGCCGTCCGGTGCGTCGATCGTGGCGTTGACCGGTACGGTAGTCGAGATCGGGGACGGCATCGGGATCGAGATCCTCTCGCCCCACCTCCGGGTGCGGCCTCCGGCGGACGACGTCCCCACGTCCCCGCCGCCACGCCCGACCACTCGTTGACCGGCACGCCCACGACCCCCCAGAGAGCGATCGAAGACCGTGACCGAACTCGGCCGAGCAGCCGCCTCCCACGCCATCGACGTCCCCGGAGCGGGCGGCGCCACCCTCACCCTCTCGTGGGGAGCGGCCACCGACATCGGGCGTCGTCGTGACCACAACGAGGACAGCTACATCGTGGAGGCACCCTTCTTCGTCGTCGCCGACGGCATGGGCGGTCACCTCGCCGGCGACCGTGCGAGCGACGCGGTCGTGCGGCGGCTCGGGGACGCGTCCACCGGCCCGTTCGGGTCGCGGGAGACCATCCAGCACGCGCTGCTGCTGGCGACCGCTGACATCGAGCGCGCCGCCGGGGGCAACGCGATCGGTGCCGGCACGACGGTCACCGGGCTCGCGCTCGTGCAGTCCGACGGTCAGCCAGCCGCCCTCGTCTTCAACGTCGGGGACTCCCGGACCTACCGTGCGGAGAACGGGGTCCTGCGACGGATCACCGTCGACCACTCCGTCGTCCAGGAGATGGTCGACGCCGGTGTCCTGCGCGCCGAGGACGCCGAGGCCCACCCCGACAGCAACGTCATCACGCGGGCCGTCGGTTTCGGGGAGCCGCCGGAGCCGGACTGGTGGACGCTGCCGCTGCGCACCGGTGACCGCTACATCATCTGCTCGGACGGCCTGACGAAGGAGATCGGCGACGTCGGCATCGCGCGCATCGCCGCGAAGGTCGTCGACCCGCAGGAGCTCGCCGAACGACTCGTCGGCGACGCCCTGGTGGCGGGCGGCCGCGACAACGTCACGGTCGTCGTGCTGCAGGTGGACGACGCCCCGGTCGACCGCGGCCTCGAGGACACGCTCCCGCGCCACTGACCCGACCCCCGAACTGGGGCGCGATCGGGATTCCCCGCGCACGCGTCAGCAGATCGGCGACGGTCGGCATCCGTAGACTTGACCGCCTGGACCAGCAACAGGCCGCGTGGGCCGGAGGGAGGAGCCGTCATGGTGCGACGCCTGCCGTCCAGCCCTCCCGTGATCGCCGGTTTCAGCCCCGTGCACGTGCTCGGTTCCGGTGGGTTCGCGGACGTCTTCCTCTACGAGCAGGACATGCCCCGACGACAGGTCGCCGTCAAGGTCCTGCTCGACGAGGTCGTCGACGACCGCGTCCGACAGATGTTCCAGGCCGAGGCGAACCTGATGGCGCGGCTCAGCACGCACCCGTCGATCCTCACGGTCTTCCAAGCGAGTGTCGCGTCCGACGGTCGCCCCTACCTCGTGATGGAGCTCTGCTCGTCGTCGCTGAGTGAGCGCTACCGTCGCGCCCCGGTGCCCGTGTCGGAGGTCCTCTCGATCGGCATCCGCATCGGCTCCGCGCTCGAGACCGCCCACCGCGAGGGCGTGCTGCACCGCGACGTCAAGCCCTCCAACATCCTGCTGACCGCGTACGGCAACCCGGTGCTGTCCGACTTCGGCATCGCGGCCACGATCGGGCAGGCCGACCCCGACGAGCCGATCGGCATGTCGATCCCGTGGTCTGCTCCCGAGGTCCTCATCGACGAGTCCCGCGGCACGATCCAGTCCGAGGTCTACTCGCTGGCGGCGACCGTGTTCTCGCTCGTCGCCGGCCGCAGCCCGTTCGAGGTCCCCGGCGGCAAGAACGGGGCGTCCGACCTGATGGCGCGGATCGACAAGGGCGGCGTCAAGCCGACCGGTCGCACCGACGTGCCACCGTCGCTCGAGCGCCTGCTCGCGACGGCGATGTCCCGGAAGACCCAGCTCCGACCGGCCACCGTGATGGAGCTCGTCCGCGGGTTCCAGCAGGTGCAGGCCGAGCTCGGGCTGCCCCAGACGCCCGCCGACGTCGCCGTCGAGTCGTGGGCCATCGCGACCCCCACGCCCGACGGCGACCGGACGATGGTCCGTGAACTCCAACCGCCGAAGCGGGTCAGCCGTCGACGACGCACGCGGCGCCCCGTGCAGGGCGGCCTGGCCGCCACCGGCTCTCGCAGCGTCGGCACCGTGCACCGGACCGGCTCCGCCACGCGGGCCCGTCGGTCGTCCCGGCGCACCGTCGCCTGGGCCGCGTCGCTCGCGGGCGTCGTGGTGGTCGCGGTGGCGGTGGCCGCGATCGTGGTGGTGGGCCAGGTCGGGTCGGGTGCGATCCCCACGGTGTCCGACATCCGCGCGTCGACGACCGGGCAGTCGGTGACGTTCCGCTGGGACGACCCGGGCCTCGACGCCGGCGACACGTACGTCATCTCCTCGAACGGTTCCTCCAGCCAGCAGTCCGGCACCTCGTTCGTCGTCTCCGGGGAGCGCGGCGACCAGGAGTGCATCTCCGTCGCCGTGAACCGCGACGGCAAGACCGGCGCAGCCAGCGCCGAGCGGTGCGCCACCGTCGGGAGCGGCTCGTGATCCGTCGCCTCGTCGCCCGGCACCGGTCGGCTGCGGTGACGGCGGGCGTCTCGGTGCTCGTCGGAGCGCTCGTGGCCGGTGCCGCCGTCGTGTCGAGCGGGTACCACACGCAGCGGGTCGACCTCGGCGACGGCACGGTGTGGGTGCCCTCCGCGGAGTACGGCGCCGTCGGCCGCGCGAACACCGCGGTCCTCGAGCTCAACACGGCGATCGAGGCCTCGACCGACTCGCTCTCGGTCCTGCAGCGTGGCTCCACCGTCTACAGCGTCGACGAGACCAAGGGCACCGTCGCGAAGGTCGACGTCGCCGACGCCACGGTCGGTGACGCGGTGACCCTTCCCTCCGGGTCGCCGCAGGTCTTCTTCGCCGGGGACACGGCGGTGATCGGCAACGAGGACACCGGTGAGCTCTGGTCCACGCCCGCGGCGGACCTGGCCGACTTCGACGCCTCCACGAAGGCCGACCTGACCCTCGGCGCCGACGCCGTGTTCGACGCCGCCGACGACCACGTCGCCGTCTACTCGCCGCGCACGGGCACGGCGTCCCTCGTCCAGGTCGGCACCACGTTGTCGGTGGCCGAGCGGTGGGACGTCCGGATGGACCGCAGGGACGACTTCCAGGTCGCGGCCGTCGGCGAGCACGTCGCGGTGCTCGACCGCACCTCGGGGCAGCTCTCGATCGACGGTGACACCGTCGACGTCGGTGCTCGGGTCGGTGGGTCCCCGGCGCTGCAGACCTCCTCGTCCGACGGTGACACCGTCGTCGTCGCCGGTGCAGCCGGGCTCGTCCGTGTCACCCCGTCCGGATCGACGACCCGCACCGCGCTGGCGGTCTCCGGTCGTGCCGCGCGGCCGTTCGTCGACGGCACCTGCACGTTCGGTGCGTGGAGCGGGGGCCAGGCCGTCGACACCTGCACGGGTCGAGCGCTCCAGCGACTCGACCGGGTACCGGGGGACGCGGCGCTGCAGATCGTGCACAACGGGGACACCGTGGTCGCGAACGACCCCTCCACCGGGCGCTCGTGGGCGATCGACCGCAGCGGGCAGCTCATCGACAACTGGGCCGACCTCATCACGCGTGACGACGACCAGCAGCAGGAGCAGGTCTCCGACGACGACCCGGAGGTCGAGAAGGACCAGAAGCCGCCGGTGGCGGTCGACGACGACCTGGGCGCCCGTCCGGGACGCACCACGAGCCTCCCGGTCCTGCTCAACGACCACGACCCGAACGGCGACCCGATCGTCATCAGCGAGGTGAGCGACGTCACCGGGGCCGGTGCCCGGGTCACCGTCGTCGAGGACGGTCAGCGGCTCCAGGTCGCGCTGTCCTCGCGCGCGTCGGGCACCGTGACGTTCCGGTACACGATCACCGACGGCAACGGCGGGTCGGACACGGCCACCGTCCGGGTGGCGGTCCGCTCGGCGTCGCAGAACTCGCCGCCGCGCCAGGTCCGGGACACCTCCGCCGACGTCGTGCAGAACGGGCACGTCTCGACCGACGTGCTCGGCGACTGGGTGGACCCGGACGGTGACCCGGTCTACCTGCGCAGCGCGACGGCGTCCGACCGAGACCGCGTGTCGACGACCCCGGACGGTCTCCTCGACTTCCGGAACGCCAGCGGCCGCACCGGTGACCGCAGCGTGCAGCTGGTCGTCAGTGACGGCACCGCCGACGGCCGCGGGTCGCTGACCGTCCGCGTCGCGAAGCAGGGGAGCGTCCCGTTGCGGGCCGACGCGTTCCCGGTGCAGGGGTACGCGGGCAAGCCGTTCTCGGTGTCCCCGCTCGTGCACGTGCGCGGTGGCAACGGCACCGTGACGCTGACGAGCGTCTCGTCGACGAGCGGGGTGACGATCACGCCCAGCTACGACGCCGGCACCTTCCGGGTGCAGAGCAGCGCGGTCGGCGACCACCAGGTCGAGTACACCGTGACCGACGGCACCAAGACCGCGAGCGGCGTCGTGCGCATCACGGTGCTCGCGCCGCCGGACGCCTCGACCGCGCCGATCACCACGCCGAAGACCGTCTTCGTGAACACGCTGTCGACGAAGGACACCGACGTCACCGCCACCGACATCGACCCGGCGGGGGGCGTGCTGCTCGTGACCGCCCTCGACGGCCCGGCGCGGACGTCCGGCGTGCAGGCCAGCGTCCTCGACCAGCACACCGTGCGCGTCACGCTGACGGCCCCGCTCGACGGACCGGTGACCTTCGGCTACACGGAGACGAACGGCCTGGCGTCCTCGACCGGGTCCGTCACCGTGGTCGAGATCCCCAAGCCCGACCGGATCCAACCGCCGGTCGCGCAGCCCGACACCGCCACTGTCCGCGTGGGGGACGTGACGGACATCGACGTGCTGGCGAACGACACCCAGCCCGAGGGTGAGCCGCTCACGCTGCAGCCCGACCTCGTGCAGAACGTGCCCGGTGACGGCGGGCTCCTCTTCGCCTCCGGTGACCACCTGCGCTACCTCGCCCCGGAGACACCGGGCAACTACACCGCGGTCTACCGGGTCGCCGGCCCGGACGGTCAGTCCGCGGACGCCGCCGTCTCGATATCCGTGCGCGAGCAGGACAGCGCCACGAACAACCCCCCGGTGCCGCAGACCGTGACGGCACGCGTGGTCGCCGGGCAGTCCGTCCGCGTGTCCGTGCCGTTGAACGGGATCGACCCCGACGGCGACTCGGTGCAGCTGGTCGGCGTGGCCTCGAACCCGGACAAGGGCTCGGTCAGCGATGTCAGCTCCGACTCGCTCACCTACGACGCCGGGGACTACTCCGCCGGCACCGACGAGTTCACGTACACGGTGGTCGACGCCCTCGGGGCCCGTGCGACCGGGACGGTCCGCGTCGGCATCGCAGCGCGGGCCGAGCAGGCCTCGAACCCGATCGCCGAGGCCGACCACGTGACGATCCGGCCGGGCGGCTCGGTGACCGTCCGTGTCCTGCAGAACGACTCCGACCCCGAGGGCGGCCGGCTCACGGTGAGCAAGGCCGAGCCGACGGCGTCGGGCGTCACGGCGAAGGTGCTGCGCGGGCAGGAGATCCGCGTCAGCCCGCCGGCGTCCGCCACCCGCGGGGACTTCGCCGTGCTCTACACGGCGGCGAACCAGAGCGGCGGATCGAGCACGGCGTTCCTCACGGTGACCGTCGACCGTGACGCCCGCCCCCTCCGCCCCGAGGTCGACGACACCACCCTGGACCTGCAGGACATCCTCCGGCGGAAGACCGTCACCGTGGACGTGCTCCGGAACGTCTTCTTCGCAGAGGGCAGCACGGCCGACCTGCGCGTCGGCGTGGTCGACGGCTACGCCGCCGCGGCTCGGACGACCGACGACGGGCGCATCGTGGTGACGCTCGCCGACGCCTCCCAGGTCATCCCGTTCTCCGTCGCCCGGGCGGACCACCCGGACATCGTGTCCTACGGGTTCATCCACGTCCCCGGGTTCGACGACGCCCTCCCGCAGGTGAACCGCAGTGCAGGCACGGTGACCGTCACGAGCGAGTCGACCGTCAGGATCCCGCTGTCGAAGTACGTCGTCACGGCGAACGGCGAGACGGCGCGGGTCACCGACCCGGGCACGGTCAAGGCGACGCACGCCGACGGTGGCTCGTTGACGGTCGACGCCTCCACGCTGCAGTTCCGGTCCGCGAAGCTCTACTACGGCAACGCGTCGATCTCCTTCGAGGTCACGGACGGGTCCAGCGCGAACGACGGCAAGGGCCGCGTGGCGACGCTCGTGCTCCCGGTGAAGGTGACGCCACGCTCGAACCAGCCGCCGGTCTTCACCGGGTCGACCATCGACATGCAACCGGGGGAGTCACGCACGATCGACCTGTCGAAGCTGACTGACTACCCGTACCCGCAGGACCTCCCCGAACTCCGCTACTCGGTCGTGAGCCGTCCGGCCGCCGGCACGACCGCGACGGTGTCCGGTCAGCAGCTCACGGTCCGGGTCGCCGACACCGCGAAGAAGGACACCACCGCGACGATCGGCGTGGGTGTCACCGACGCGGCGAACGCCGGACGGTCCGGGCTCGTCACTGTCGACGTCGTCGGGTCGACCCGACCACGCGTCCAGCCCGGCGCCGACACCGCGATCGCGAAGCGCGGGCAGTCGACGACGATCGACGTCCTGGCGAACGACCAGCCGACCAATCCCTTCCCGGACGAGCGCCTCCGCGTCGTGGCGATCCGCGGGTTGTCCGGCGGGGTGCCGTCGGGCGTGACGATCACGCCGAGTGCGGACAACTCGCGACTGCAGGTCAGCGTCGCGGCCTCGGCCAGGCCCGTCAACACGAACCTGCAGTACCAGGTGGCGGACGCGACCAACGACCCGGACCGGTACGTCTGGGGTGACGTGACGATCGCGGTGCAGGACGTCCCCGACGCCCCGGGCGTCCCGGTGCGGACGGGTGGTTTCGACGGTGGACAGGCGACGCTGACGTGGTCGACGCCGCAGGCGAACAACTCCCCGATCACTGGGTACCGCCTCACGGGGACGAACGGCGTCGCGAAGGACTGCGGCACCGCGACGGTCTGCACCGTCACGGGCCTGGACCCGGCTGCGTCGTACCGGTTCTCGGTGAGTGCCGTGAACGCCGTGGGGCAGTCGGCACAGTCCGCGCAGTCGGCCCCGGTGAGCGCGGACTTCGTGCCGGCGGCTCCGTCCGGCATCACCGTCACGGCGGACCGGACCACCCCGAACCGCCTCGACGTCCGGTGGAACGCCGTGCCGCGCCCGAACCAGGGCACACCGGTCGGCAACTACGTCGTCAAGATCGACGGACCGAGCGCCTCGACGAGCAAGAACGTCGGCGCGACCACGTCGACGTCGTTCGACGGTCTGCAGAGCGGCGGGAACTACACGGTCACCGTGTCGGCGCGGAACCAGGCGGACCGCGACGGGACGGTCGTCAAGTGGAACAGCGGCAGCGGCAGCGGCACCGCGATCGGGAAGCCGGCGACGCCGACGATCACGGCCACTCCCAACGCCGAGAACGGTTCGACCGCGGTCGAGATCGCCGCCACCGAGACCGACTGGGCGGGCGGCAGCAGCTCGCTCCGGATCGTCCGCTACCCACCTGGGCGCGACATCCCGGGCGGCTGCTCGACGACCGGGTCGGACAAGTCCTGGTCGAGTGCGAGCGCCGAGGACACCCTCGGGAACGGCGACTTCCAGTACGTCGCCCTCGCGGACAACGGGCTGTTCTGCGTCCCGAGCGCGCCGACGACGGTGGAGGGCTACCAGGCCCCGGAGCAGCCGACCGCGCTGATCTCGATCCGCCAGCAGGACCCGGAGGCCGGGACCTTCGGCATCCGCATCACCGGCGCCACGGCGGTCCCGAGCGCGAACGGCACGGTCGACCACTACGCCTACTCGACCGACGGACAGAACTACACGACGATGTCCGACCGCTCGGACTGGGTCGCCGATCCGCAGTGGGGAGTGGCGACACGGGTCTCGGTCGTCGCCTGCGCGGACAGCACCAACAACTTCTGCAGTCCGCCCCTGGTGCAGGACGGCCTCCGACCGGTCCAGACCCGTGCGGCCATCCCCGACTCCTACGACGCCGGCAGCCAGGTGACGGTCTCCGCACCACCGCCGAACGCCGGAGCGGGCCCGCAGCAGTACCGCGTCACGACCTGCCCCGTGCTGAACGTCGGCCTCAACTGCACGACCGGCGTCTACCCGCCGGACGCGCTGCCGACCGTGCCGGCTCAGGGTTCCGTCACCGTCGCTGCGATCGTCGACGGACACGAGGACGGCAACCCCCCGACCGCCACGGTGAACCCGGCGCCGGCCCCGCAACCCGACCCGCCGACCGACCCCGAGCCCGCCCCGTCCCAGCCCGAGGACCCGGCAGGATAGTGGCGACGAGCCACCCTCCCGCCACCCGACCACGACACACGAGGACCCACACCGCATGACCATGACCCCGGAGCAGGCCACCTGGTTCGCCGACGTCGCCGGCCGCATCGTGACCAACGTCGAGCAGGTGCTCCTCGGGAAGACGTTCGTGATCCGCCTGGCGGTCACGGCGATGCTCAGCGAGGGTCACCTCCTCCTCGAGGACGTGCCCGGCACCGGCAAGACGAGCATGGCCCGGGCGCTGGCGCAGAGCGTGCAGGGTTCGACGAACCGCATCCAGTTCACCCCGGACCTGCTGCCGGGTGACATCACCGGCATCAGCGTCTACGACCAGCGCCGGCAGGAGTTCGAGTTCCACCGGGGTCCGGTCTTCTCCAACATCGTCCTCGCCGACGAGATCAACCGGGCGAGTCCGAAGACCCAGTCCGCCCTGCTCGAGGCGATGGAGGAGTCCGCCATCACCGTCGACGGCGTCACCCACCGGCTGGCGGCCCCGTTCATGGTCATCGCCACCCAGAACCCCGTCGAGCAGGCCGGCACGTACCGCCTCCCCGAGGCGCAGCTCGACCGCTTCCTCATGAAGACCTCGATCGGCTACCCGGACCACGCCGCGACCGTGAAGATCCTCGAGACCTCGTCGGCGCCCGCGTCGTCGGTCCCGATCGCGAGCGTCGTGCCCGCGGCCACGATCACCGAGATGGCCGCCGTCGCCCGCACCGTGCACGTCGACCCCACGATCGCCGACTACGTCGCCCGCCTGGTCGACGCCACCCGGTCCGCCAGCGAGGTCCGGCTCGGCGTCAGCGTCCGCGGCGCGATGGGCCTGATGCGCGCCTCGCGGGTGTTCGCCGCCGTGAGCGGACGGCACTACGTCACCCCCGACGACGTCAAGGCCCTCGCCGAGCCCGTCCTCGCGCACCGGTTGGTCCTCGACGCCGAGGCCGAGTTCGACGGCGTGAGCCCGTCGAGCGTCGTCTCGCAGCTCCTGGTCGAGACCGCACCACCCGCCGACCGAGCCGTCGCGTGACCGATCGCCGGCCCGTCTCCACGCGCTCACGCCGCCCCTCGTCGACGTGGTCGCGTCGCTCGAGCACGGCGTACGAACGCACGGGGACCGTGGCCGGTGTCACGAACGTCCGCACCCGGCTGGTCGGCGACCGCGACGGCGTCGCCGCCGAGGCCGTGGTCGGCGTCGTCCGCCTGTGGCGCACCGCCAGGAGGCAGCTCCTCCGTTCCTGGGACGAGGTCTCGTCCGTCGTCACCGGCCTGGGCTGGACGGTGGCGGTCCTCACGATCGTCGCGTTCGTCGTCGGGTACCGCTTCGGGCTCCGCGAGGTCGTCGTCGTGGGCTTCGCCGGTGCTCTGCTCGTGGCGGTGGCGGCCGTCGCGCTGATCGGTCGCTCCCGCCTGCTCATCCGGATGAGCCGCCCGGTGCGCCGGGTCGCGGTCGGTGACGACGCGGCGGTCACGGTGACGGCGGAGAACCCCACGCGCTTCCCGTCGGTGCCGACGACGGTCGAGGTCCCCGTCGGCTCCGGGCTCGTCGACGTCGCGATCCCGTCGATCGCTCCGCACGGCACCTTCGAGCGCGCGGTGCCCGTCCCGACCCTCCGCCGCGGGGTGCTCGACGTCGGTCCGGTGACCGGTGTCCGCGCGGACCCGGTGGGGCTGGTCCGTCGGGAGCTCGTGTGGACCGACCGCGAGCAGGTCATCGTGCACCCGCGCACCGTCGCGATCCCGTCGACGAGCACCGGTCTGGTCCGCGACCTCGAAGGGCAGGCCACGACGGACCTCTCCCCGGCGGACATCTCCTTCCACGCGATCCGCGAGTACATGCCCGGCGACGACCCCAGGACCGTGCACTGGAAGTCCACGGCGAAGACCGGCGCGCTCATGGTGCGGCAGTTCGAGGACACCAGGCGGTCGCACCTCGTGGTCGCGCTCGGGCTGTCGCGCGCCGAGTTCGCCGACGAGGACGAGTTCGAGCTCGCCGTCAGCGCGGCGGCGTCCCTCGGCAGCCGAGCCGTCCGCGACGGTCGCGAGGTCACCGTCGTCGTCTCCGAGCGCACGCCGGAGTTCGCCAAGCGCGCGGTGTACGCCGTGCACCGACTGCCCACGGTCACCCCGACCAGGCTCCTCGACGCCTTCGCCTCGGTCGCCCTCGCCGACGCCACCCTCCCGGTGGCCGAGGTCGCCCGCATCGTCGGGACCGACACCGCCGGGATCTCCGTCGCGTTCCTCGTCGTCGGGTCCACCGTCGAGCTGCCAGCGCTCCGCCTCGCCGCCACCCGCTTCCCGATCGGTGTCGAGGTCGTCGCGGTCATCTGCGAGCCGGAGGCCGTGCCGCGCTTCGTCCGGGTGCCCGGCCTGACGGTGATGACGATCGGCTACCTCGACGACCTCCGCCACGCCCTGCACCGATCGGCCGCGGCGTGAGCGCCCCCGTGAACGCCCCCGGGGGTGCACCGGCGAGTGCGCCGACGCGGTCCCGTCGGGCCGATCGTCGGGCCGACCGCCGGAACGCCCGCCGACTCTCGGTGTCCCGGCTCGTCGGCGGCACCCTCGTCGTCTGGCTGCTCCTCGCCGTGGCGAGCGTCGCCTGGTGGCCGATCCACCGGTCGGACGCGATGATCGTCGCCGCGGTCACCGCCGTGGTCGGCGGCACCGTCGTCGCGCTGCTCGGTGCCGTGTACCGCCTGCCCGCGGCGGCCGTCGCGATCGCGACGGTCGCGCTCTTCGCCCTCACCGGCGTGCCCGCGGCGGTCCCCGGCCAGGCCAGGGGACTGCTGCCGACCGGTCAGGGCCTGCTCGACCTGTTCTCCGGCGTGGCCCTCGGCTGGAAGCGCCTGGTGACCATCAGCCTGCCCGTCGGCAGCTACGAGGCCCTGCTGGTGCCGTTCTTCGTGACGATCCTGCTCGCCACGGTGACGGCCGTGACGGTGGCGACCCGAGCCTCCCGGCAGGAACTGGCGAGCATCCCGCCCCTGGTGCTGCTCGCGGCCGGGATCGTCCTGGGCCCGAGCCGACTCGACACGTCGATCGCCCTCGCTGTCGTGCTCACCGGCATCGCGCTGGTCTGGGCGCTCACGGTGCGCCATGCACGCCGTGCCGTCGCCGTGGCGCGGACCATCGGTGCCCGCGTCGCGGTCCGTCGGTCGGTGCTCCGGCCGGCCCTCGTGGGCACCGGCACCATCGTGGCCGCCGCGGTCGTCGCGACCGGACTCGGGCTCGTCGCGCCGCCCGCCACGTCGCGCACCGTCGCGCGGACCGACGTCGTCAAGCCGTTCGACCCGCGCGACTACGTGAGCCCGCTCAGCGGGTTCCGGGCCTACGAGGAACCGGCGCAGGCGGACGCGACCCAGCTCCGCGTGACCGGACTGCCCCAGGGCGGCTTCGTCCGGGTCGCCACGCTCGACACCTGGGACGGCGTCGCCTACCGGGTGGGCGGTCCCGACGGGTCGTCGGCCTCCGGCACCTTCGAGCGGGTGCCGACCTCCGTCGACGTCCGAGGCGTCCGCGGGACCGCGGTGGACGTCGGTGTGACGGTCGACGGCTACCGCGGCGTCTGGCTGCCGACCGTCGGCGACCTCGAGTCGGTGCGCTTCGCCGGGACGACGGGGGACCGCCAGCGCGCAGCGTTCTTCTACGACCGGGCGACCAGCACCGGAGCCGTCGTCGGCGGCGTCGGGGACGGCACCCGGTACGACCTGTCCGCGGTCGTCCCCGACCAGCCGACGGACGAGCAGCTGGCGGGCGCCCGACCCGGGACGGCGACGGTCCCGGCACCCCGCAACGTCCCCGATGCCGTGCGGGACACCGTCGACGCGACCACTGCCGACGCGGAGACCGACGGCGCGAAGCTCCTGGCGATGATCCGTGCGCTGCAGCGGAACGGGTACGTCAGCCACGGGGTCGGCGACGACCGCGCCAGCCGGTCCGGGCACGGAGCCGATCGCATCCAGGAGCTCCTGACGGCCCCGCTGATGATCGGCGACCAGGAGCAGTACGCCGTGGCGGCGTCGCTGATGGCGCAGCAGATCGGGTTCCCGGCGCGGGTGGTGCTCGGGTTCGCCTCCGGCGGCGACTCGGGCGCAGCGCGCCCCGGTGCCACCGTGTTCGGCGTGACGACCCTGCGCGGCTCCGACGTCACCGCCCGCATCGAGGTCGACACCGCGCAGTGGGGGTGGGTGACGATCAACCCCAACCCCGCGGTCCGGGAGATCCCCCGGGACGAGGACCAGACCCCGAAGCCGGTCACCCGCCCGGAGACCGTCGTGCCGCCGCCCCCCGCCGAGCAGCAGGACCAGGACCAACAGACGCCCCCGCAGACCGACCGGGACACCCCCGACCAGCCCCCGCTGTGGCTGCAGATCCTGCTGGCCGCACTGCCGTGGGTGCTCGGCACGCTCGGGTTCGTCGCCCTCGTGCTGCTGCCCTTCGTCGTCATCGTGGCGATCAAGCGCGCCCGTCGACGCCGCCGCCGCCGTGGTCCCGACGCCCGGGCGCGGATCACCGGGGCGTGGGACGAGTACCGTGACGCCCTCCTCGACCACGGCCACGCGGTCCCCGCCGCCGCCACGCGCCGCGAGGTCGGCGCGGGTGCCCCCGGCGACGGCGGCTCCGGGCTCGCAGCGCTGGCCGACCGTGCCGTGTTCGGACCCGCCGATGCGGACGACCGCGCCGCCGACCGGATGTGGCAGGCGACGGAGACCGCGATCGGCACGCTGCAGGAGGGCCAGAACCGTCATGCCCGGCTCCGCACGGCGGTCTCGACGCGGTCGCTCCGCACGGACACCGTCGCGTCGCGTGTCCGCGATGCCGCCCGTCGGCGGGGCAGGAGCACGCCGGTCGGGGGTCGCCGAGGACGCGGAGCCGACGGTGACTACGATGTCCGGAGGCCCGCCGAGCGTCGCAGCGGGCCGGACGAGGACAGAGGCAACCTGTGATCAGATGCGAACACTGCGGATCGGTGCTCCCCGAGGGAGCGATCTTCTGCGGTGAGTGCGGGCGTGCGGTGAGCGCGGCTGCCAGCCGCCGGACCGTCGCTCCCGAACCCGCCGATCGGGGTACCCCGCCGCCGCTCCAGCAGCCGGACGCGCACGGGCGCCGCCAGGACCCGGCCGCCGAGGCCTGGCTGCCGGAGTCGACCCTCGACCCCGCCACCCGTGCGTGGCTCACCGGTGCTGACCGCCACGACGAGCACCCGCCGGCGGTGCCCGTCAGCACCCCGGACTCCTTCGCGCCGCGGACCGCGCCGACGCACGTGCACGGTTCCGGCAGCGGTCTGGGCGAGTGGAGCGGACGGCAGGACGCACCGGCCGCGCCGGGGGAGCGGGCCGCTGCCCCCCACCAGCACGGCCAGCCAGATCAGCCCGGCCAGCACGGCCAGGCCGGCCAGCACGATCAGCACGACCGTCAGGCAGCGCCGAACGACCGTCCGGCACCCCCGTACGGCGTCAACGAGGACGACCCCGAGGTCACCCGGGTGGCGTCACGGACCCGGGCGTCGGCGCCGGCAGCGGCGCCGGCGGCTGGCCCGGCTCCTGCGCCCGCCCCGGAACCCGTCGTGGACGCGTCGGGCGACCGGGCTGCCGAGCCCGGCACCGGGTCGGCCACGCCGGTCTGGGCACCGCAGGAGCAGCAGCCCCCCGCTGCGCCGAGTGCGCCGTCGTGGTGGATCGGCCGCGCCACGGACGACCGCGCGACCGCCGAACCGGACGAGGCGCCGACGCACGCCGACGCCGGCACGGCATCCGGAGCCGCGGACGGTGCTCGACCGGAGGACCACGACGATGAGTCGTCGTCAGGAGCCTCGACGGTGGGAGCCTCGACGGACGAGGCCACCGAGACGGTGACGCCTGCAGGCGACCACGCGGACGAGCCGTCGGACGACATCGCCCCGTCGGACGGCGCCGCCCCGTCGGGCGACGCCGCTCGACCCGGCGACGCAGCTCCGTTGGGCGACGCCGCTCGCTCCGGGGACACCGCCGTCGTCGAGCCGCTCGTCGACCGGCAGCCGCCGCGGCCCATCTCCCTGGTCCAGCCCGGCGCCCACCACCCCACCACGTGCCACGTGTGCGGGCACCAGCTCGAACCCGACGACATCTTCTGCAACGAGTGCGGCGCAGTCCGACCAGCGGTCACCGCCGCCTTCACCGGCCCGGTCGTGCCACTGCCGATGCTGCGGCCCGACTGGGCAGCGCGCGACCTCGACCCGGCGGTCGGCGACGACTCGACTCCGGCGACCGACGACGAGGTCGCCGAGCCTGCGACCGACACGGGGGAACCCGAGGGCGCGCCGCTGGCGGCACCGCTCCCGCCGTTGCCCGATGCCGCCGAGGACGCGGCCGGTCCAGTCGCCCAGGAGGCCCCGGTCGAGTCAGTCGAACCGGCTCCGCTCCCAGACGCGGTGCCGACGAGCGTCACGCCGGTCGACGAGGTCGAGGACGCTCCTGCACCCGCTGACGACGAGGACGTGGACGAGACGCGCATCGTGGCGAAGACGCCGAGCCGAGCGCCCTTCGTCCTGCACTTCAGCACCGGCGAACGGCTCGGCCTGCACGGCACGGCGCTGTTCGGGAGGCTTCCCCGCCCGGAGCCGGGCGAGCGCTTCGACGACCTGCTCACCATCCACGACCCGGGCAAGTCGGTGTCGAAGACCCACCTGGAACTCGGGCGGGACGGCGACGACCTCTGGGTCTCCGACCGTTTCTCGGGCAACGGGTCGGTCATCCGGCACATCGACGGCTCGATCCGGCGCTGCGAGCCGGGCCGGCGCTACCGCGTCGAGCGGGGCGCGCGCGTCGACGTGGGCGAGCAGTTCTTCCTCGTGCAGTAGTCCCGCCGCAGGAGCATCACTCCTCCACAGCTCGGGCCACGGGCCGGTTCATCCACGGATGGACCGGCCCGTTCCGGTCGCGGTCCGCGCCTGCGGTGGACTCAGGGCATGCGCGCTTCGGTCGTCCGGCTCCTCGTCCTCGCTTCGGCAGTCCTCCTCGGTGTGGTCGCGGTCGTCCACGGCGCGGTGACCGGCGCCGCCTGCGCAGTGTGTCTGCTGGCCGTCGCTGCGCTGGTGCGTGACCGCGTCGGTGTCGAGCAGGAACCGGAGCTCCCGCCGGCGCACCTGCCGGTCGAGACCGATGTCGGCGTCGACCCCGACGTACCCGTCGTCGTGACCCTCGACCGGCTCGCAGTGGGGACGGACCCGGACGGGCGGGTCGTCCACCTCGACGCCACCGCCGGGATCGTCGTGATCGGGCACGGAGCCCTCGCGGTCGGTGTCGTCACGGCACTCGCGTCGTCGCTGAGCGCGGCGGCGGATGACACCCACGTGGTCCGCTTCGCCGCCGGGGCCTGCGTCGACCTCCCGGCGTCCCGTCACGGCGTGGCGGACGGGACGGCCGTCGCGGTCGTGCTCGACGAAGCCGGTGCCAGGGTCGCGTCGGTCGTGCTCGTGCCGGACCTCCGGACGCTGCCGCGACGACCGGCGTCCACGGTGGAGGTCAGCCGGTACGGGTGCACGGTCCGCGCCGATCCGGACGCTCCCAGCGGTGTGGTCGTCGTCCCGGCGCTGCCCGAGCTGCAGCCCGCGCAGACCGCGACGCCATCACCGGCCTCGGCCTCGGCCTCGGCCTCGGCCTCGGCCGACACCACGGTCGCCGCCGCGTGGAGGAGTCAGTCGTCGCCGGCCGTCAGCGCAGACCGTCGCCGACCCGGACGGACCCGACGGGCACGCCACCACCGAGGACCTTCTCACCCGTGGCCTGGAGCACGTCGGCAACACCATCGGTCGGTACCAGGCCGTTGCGCTGCAGCAGGGTCAGCGCAGCGAGCGTCCCCGCACGGAGAGCCCCGTCGAGGACCTTCACGACGACCGCTGCACCACCGGGCACCGCCATCACCATGACGCCCTCGGCGCCGAGCTTCGCGACGAGTCCCAGGCGTTCGATCGTCACCGTGTTCGCCCGCCCGACACCGTCGATGGCCCAGGCATTCGCCAGCACCGCGTCGGTGAGGGCCGCCGTGTCCGCGTCCGATCGCTGGACGAACCCGGCGAGCCCGCGGGCCAGGCCGGTCAGCGTGAGGGGGAACACCGGTGCGCCACAGCCGTCCGTGCCGACCACGTCGACGACCTCACCCGTGGCGTCCTCGACCGTTGACCGGACGAGCTGCTGCAGCGGGTGCGCGATGTCGAGGTAGGTGGCCTCGTCCCAGCCGTTCACCCGGCAGGCGGCGAGCATGCCGGCGTGTTTGCCGGAGCAGTTCATCGCGAGCCGTCGGGGCCCGGTCATCGTCTGCGCCGTCGCTCGGTCGAACGGCATGTCCGGCGGGCAGCCCAGGTCGTCCTCGACGTGGTCGAAGGAGGCGAGCATGTGCTCGGCGAGCGACTGGTGTGACGGCGTCCCCGCGTGGCTCGCCGTCGTCATCACGAGCTCCGGGCCGGAGAACAGCGCGCCGGCTCGGCGGATCGCCAGCGCCTGGAAGGGCTTCATGGTGGACCTGGGGTAGATGCTCGCCGTCGGGTCGCCGACGGCATCGAGCACGGCACCGCTCGCGTCCACGACGACGCCCGCGCCGACGTGCCGGCTCTCGTCGAACCCGGAGCGCTCGAGCACCGCCAGCTCGACGGACCCCGCCGCGGTGAGAGGATGGCGGTCGGTGCGGACTTCGGTGCTCTCCGTCATACGGCGATCGTACCGAGCGGCGGAGCGCCCGAGCAGCAGCACGGCACCGAGCAGCAGCACGGCACCGAGCAGCAGCACGGCACCGAGCAGCAGCACGGCACCGAGCAGCAGCACGGTACCGAGCAGCAGCACCGCGAACCGAGCAGCACCGCGACCGAGACGAGGAGCCACCGTGCAGGACCACAGCTACGAGGTCGCCGTCCGCTGGACCGGCGACCGGGGGACCGGCACGAGCGGGTACCGGGAGTACGGCCGTGACCACGTCGTCAGCGCGGCGGGCAAGCCGGACGTCGACGGCTCGGCCGACCCGACGTTCCGCGGCGACCGCGACCGGTGGAACCCCGAGGAGCTCCTCACGGCCGCGCTCGCCCAGTGCCACATGCTCAGCTACCTGCACGTAGCCGTCACCCAGGGCTTCACCGTCCTGGCGTACGAGGACCGCGCGACCGCCACGCTCAACCTCAACCGCGACGGCTCGGGGGAGCTCACCGGCGCGACGCTGCACCCGGTGGTCACCATCGCGGAACCGGACCGCGTGGCCGACGCCGAGGCCGCCCACGCCCAGGCGAACGCGCTCTGCTTCATCGCGCGGTCCGTGGCCTTCCCGGTGCACCACGAGGCGACCACGCTCGTGCTCCAGCAGGTCGACGAGAGCGCACTCGGATCGGACTCATCGACTGCGTGAGGCAGACTGGGTCCTCGTGAAGCGTCTCCGCCTGCTCCCGATCGCCCTCGTGCCCGTCGTCCTCCTCGGGCTCGCCGCCTGCTCCGGCTCCGGATCCGGGGGTGCGTCCTCGTCGCCCTCCGCCTCTGCGAGCGGGACGCCCGCCGCGATCACCAGCTGCCCCAAGCCCGGCAAGTCATCTGACGCGATCGACGTCTCCGGTGACTTCGGCGGCAAGAAGGCGCCGTCGGTGAAGTTCGACAAGGGCCTCACGGCGTCCTCCCCGCAGGCCACCACGGTCGTCAAGGGCTCCGGCGACGACCTGAAGTCCGGCCAGTACGCGCAGGTGGCCTACAGCGTCTACCAGGCGTCGAACGCGAAGAAGCTCGGCACGGTCGGCTTCGACCAGGGCAACCCCCAGGTGCTGACGGTCGGTGGCAGCGGCTTCGGTGCGCTCCTGGCGTGCTCGACCGTGGGCGACCGCCTCGCAGCGATCGGTTCCTCCTCGGCCCTCGGCTTCACCACCGGTGGCGACATCGTCGTGGTCGCCGACGTCATCGCGAAGACCCCCACCAAGGCCACGGGCACGCCGCAGGACCAGAAGTCCGACCTGCCGACGGTGAAGGACAAGGCCGACGGCGAACCGGAGATCACCATCCCCGACGTCGCGGCCCCGACGACCACCACCCCCGAGGTCGTCAAGCAGGGCGACGGCGACGCGGTGGCCGAAGGTGACACCGTGCTCGTGCAGTACAAGGGCGTCGTCTACGACGGCGGCAAGGAGTTCGACTCCTCGTGGTCGAAGGGCGCCCCCACCACGTTCACGATCGCCGAGGGCCAGCTCATCAAGGGCTTCGTCACCGGGCTCGTCGGCCAGAAGATCGGCTCGCAGGTGATGATCGTCGTGACACCCGAGGACGGCTACGGCGCCACTCCGCCCGAGGGCTCGGGCATCCCGAAGAACGCCACGCTGGTCTTCGTGGTCGACCTCCTCGCGAAGGGCTGAGCGACCGGCCCGTCGCCAGCGGCGTCGGTAGGTTGGGACCCATGGACACCACCCCGGCCCGTCGCCGCGTCGTCATCCTCGGCAGCACCGGCTCCATCGGCACCCAGGCCCTCGACGTCATCGCGCGGAACCCCGACCGCTTCGAGGTCGTCGGGCTCACCGCCGGCAGCAACGCCGGACTCCTCGGAGAACAGGCCAGCGCGTTCGACGTCCACGAGACCGCGCTCGGAGCTCCTGACGCCGAACGCCTGGTCCGCAGCGTCGAGGCCGACGTCGTCCTGAACGGCATCACCGGTTCGGTCGGCCTCGGCCCGACGCTCGCGACGTTGGAGACCGGCGCGACGCTGGCCCTGGCGAACAAGGAGAGCCTCATCGTGGGCGGTCCGCTCGTGCAGGCCGCCGCCGCACCGGGGCAGATCGTCCCGGTGGACAGCGAGCACTCCGCCATCGCCCAGGCACTCCGTTCGGGCACGGACACCGAGGTCCGCCGACTGGTCCTGACCGCCAGCGGCGGTCCGTTCCGGGGACGGAGCCGGGACGAGCTCCGCGACGTCACCCCGGCGCAGGCGCTCGCGCACCCGACGTGGGACATGGGCCTCGTCGTCACGACGAACTCGGCGACGCTGGTGAACAAGGGCCTCGAGGTCATCGAGGCCCACCTGCTCTTCGGCGTGCCCTACGACCGCATCGACGTCACGGTGCACGCGCAGTCGATCGTGCACTCGATGGTCGAGTTCGTCGACGGCTCCACCATCGCCCAGGCCTCGCCCCCGGACATGCGCCTGCCGATCGCGCTCGGCATGGCCTGGCCCGACCGGGTGCCGGAGGTCGGGGTACCGCTCGACTGGACGACGGCCAGCACGTGGACCTTCGAGCCGCTCGACACCGAGGCCTTCGGCGCGGTTGCCCTCGCGAAGCGCGTCGGTCAGCTCGGCGGCACGTACCCGGCCGTCTTCAACGCCGCGAACGAGCAGGCGGTCGCCGCGTTCCACGCCGGCGCGATCGGCTTCCTCGACATCGTCGACACGGTCGAGCGCGTCGTCGAGACACACACGCCGGGGGAGTCCTCGCTCGAGGGCGTGCTCGCCGCGGAACGCTGGGCACGCCAGGCTGCGGACCACGCGTTGACGCGCTGAACCCGCCTGACCCGGCCGGGAGGCTCGACCCACCACCCAGCGCGCGCTCGGCTGGTTCTTCGAATCAGTCCCGTACGCTGCTCCGGTGACCGTCGGAACCGTGCTCCTGTTCGTCCTCGGCGTCGTCGTCTTCATCGTCGGCCTGCTGATCTCGATCGGGCTCCACGAGCTCGGTCACCTCGCGTTCGCGAAGCTCTTCGGGGTGAAGGTGACGCAGTACTCGCTCGGCTTCGGCAAGGCGGTCTGGTCGTTCCGCCGCGGGGAGACCGAGTACGGCATCCGACCGATCCTGCTCGGCGGCTACATCTCGATGGTCGGCATGCTCAAGCCGCGCGCGTCCGGCAGAGCGATCACGAACACCGGCATGTACAGCGCGTTCATCCAGGACGCCCGCCAGGCCAGCGCCGAGCAGATCGCCGAGTCCGGCGGGGACGACTCCCGGGCGTTCTACCGCCTGACCCCGTGGAAGCGGATCATCGTGATGGTGGCCGGCCCGGCGATGAACCTGGTGATCGGCGTCCTGCTCTTCGGCGTGCTGCTCGTCGGGTTCGGCGCACCGACCACCACCTTCACCTCCCGGGTCGACTGCGTCCTGCCCACCACCGCGAGCACCAGCTGCTCCCCGGGCGACGACGTCTCCCCGGCCAAGCAGGCGGGGCTGCGGTCCGGCGACGTCGTCGTGGCCGTCGACGGCCAGCAGGACCCCACGATCACGCAGGTCTCCGATGCCTTCCAGAAGTCGGCCGGCACGCCCGTCTCGGTCGTGGTGCAGCGGGACGGTGACCGGAAGACCGTCGAGGTCACCCCGACCCTCGCGACGCGCGACGTCTACGACGCGCAGGGCAAGATCGTCGAGAACGCCGACGGCACCGCGAAGACGCAGCAGGTCGGCGTCGTCGGGGTCAGCATCGGGCAGACGCTCGTCCGGCAGTCTCCCGCTGCGGTGCTCCCGGCGACGGGCGCGCAGATCGGTGCATCGGTGCACCTCATCGTCGACCTGCCGCAGCGCCTCGTCGCGGTGTGGAACGCGGCCTTCGGATCACAGGCCCGCTCGGCCGACAGCCCCGTGTCCGTGGTCGGCGTCGGCCGGGCCATCGGCACCGTGTCGTCGATGAGCGGCGTCCCCGTGGTCGACAAGATCTACACGATCCTCGGCCTGCTGGCGTCGCTGAACATCGGCCTCTTCGTGCTCAACATGGTGCCGCTGCTCCCGCTGGACGGCGGGCACATCGCCGGGGCGCTGTGGGAGGCGATCAAGCGTCGCGCCTTCACGCTCGTCGGCAAGGCGGACCCGGGGCCGATCGACCTCGCGAAGACGATGCCGCTCACGATGGTCGTCGTCGTCCTGCTGGCCGGCATGAGTGCGCTGCTGATCTACGCCGACATCGTCCGGCCGGTCAACCTCTTCGGCTAGCGGCTGTCCGGGTCCCTCGGGCAGCACTACGCTCTCCGCATGAGCACAGCGCCCGAGGTCCGCACGGTCGAGCGGCAGGGCATCGACGTCATCGCCGAGTCCGAGCGGAAGGGGCGCCCCCGCGGGCTCTTCTGGCCGTGGTTCGCGGCCAACATCTCCGTGCTCGGGCTGAGCTACGGCTCGTTCGTGCTCGGGTTCGGCATCTCCGCCGCCCAGGCCACGATCGTGTCGGTCATCGGGGTGGCGTTCTCGTTCCTGCTCTGCGGCGTCGTCGCGATCGCCGGCAAGCGCGGGTCCGCGCCGACGATGGTGCTCAGCCGTGCGGCGTTCGGCGTCCGCGGCAACCGGCTGCCCTCGTTCCTCAGCTGGATCCTCACGGTCGGGTGGGAGATGGCCCTGGCGTCCCTCGCCGTGCTGGCGACCTCGACCGTGTTCCGCGAGCTCGGGTGGGACGACGGCGTGCTGACGAAGCTCGTCGCGCTCGTCGTCGTCGCGGCGCTCGTCATCGGTGCCGGCATCGCGGGCTTCGACGTGATCATGCGGCTGCAGACCTGGATCACGGTCATCACCGCCGTGCTGACGGTCGTGTACATCGTCCTCGCCGTCCCGTCGATCGACCTCGGCGCCCTCGCCGACCTGCCGTCCGGCAGCACCCAGAACGTCATCGGGGCGCTGGTGCTCGTCATGACGGGCTTCGGGCTCGGCTGGGTGAACGCGGCCGCCGACTACTCCCGGTACCTCCCGCGGTCGGCGTCGACCGGCGGCGTGGTGTGGTGGACGACGTTCGGCGGGGCCCTCGCTCCGGCGGTGCTCGTCGTCATCGGCGTGCTGCTCGCCGGTTCGTCGAAGGACCTCAGCGCTGCGATCGGCGCCGACCCGATCGGTGCCCTGACCACCCTGCTGCCGGTCTGGTTCCTGATCCCGTTCGCCCTGGTCGCCGTGCTCGGGCTGGTGGGCGGTGCCGTGCTCGACATCTACTCGTCGGGCCTCGCGCTCCTCAGCGCCGGCGTCCGCATCCCGCGCCCCGCCGCAGCCGGTGTCGACGGCGTGCTCATGGTCGCCGGCGCGATCTACGTCGTCTTCTTCGCGAAGGACTTCATCTCGCCGTTCCAGGCCTTCCTCGTCACGCTCGGTGTCCCCGTCGCCGCCTGGTGCGGCGTCTTCGTGGCCGACGTGCTGCTCCGGCGCCGGGCCTACGCCGAGGGTGAGCTCGACAGCGTCGGCGGCCGCTACGGCGACGTGCGGTGGGGTGCGATCGCCCTGGTGCTCGTCGGCACCGCGCTCGGATGGGGTCTCGTCACGAACACGTACGGGGTGCCGTCCTGGCTGAACTGGCAGGGGTACCTGCTCGAGCCGTTCGGCCTCGGCGGGCGCACGGGGGCGTGGGCGTACGCGAACCTCGGCGTGCTGGTCGCCCTCGTCGTCGGCTTCGTCGGCACACTCGCCACCGCACGGGGTGCCGTCCGTCGGCAGGAGGAGCAGCCGGTCACCGAGCCGATCAGCAGCGTCCCGGACACGGAGCTGCAGCGATGACCGACCCGTCGACGCCGACCGACCAGTCGCCGTGGCTCGTCGTGATCGACATGCAGCGGGTCTTCACCGGGGACAGCGCCTGGGCCGCACCCGGCTACGAGCGGGCGGCGGCAGGCATCGAGCGGCTCCTGCCGCGGTTCGTCGGCCGGACGGTGCGCACCCGGTTCGTCGCGCCGGAGCACCCGCAGGGTGCCTGGGTCGACTACTACCGCGACTGGCCCTTCGCCCTCGTGCCCGACGCCGACCCGCTGTACGAACTGACCGAGCCGTTCGGGGCGGTGGACGGCCCCGTCGTCACCGAGCCGACGTTCGGCAAGTGGGGGACCAGCCTCCAGGCGGTCGTCGGTGACCACCCGCACCTCGTGCTGACCGGGGTGTCGACCGACTGCTGCGTGCTCGCGACGGCGCTGGCAGCGGCGGATGCCGGAGCCCGCGTGACGGTCGTGGCCGACGCGTGTGCCGGTGCGAGCGACGCCGACCACGAGCGCGCCCTCGACGTCATGCGCCTGTACGCGCCGCTGATCACCGTCGCGGACACCCTCGAGGACTGACGCGCCGGACCCGCCCCGGGCTGGGGGCAGCCGTGTCGGTGTGAGCGCGTAGAGTCCATGTCGTGCCCGCTGTGAATCTCGGTATGCCCAAGGTCCCCGAAACCCTCGCCCCTCGCCGCAAGTCCCGCCAGATCCGGGTCGGCAAGGTGCTCGTGGGTGGCGACGCGCCTGTGTCCGTGCAGTCGATGACCACGACGCCGACCACGAACATCAACGCGACGCTCCAGCAGATCGCGGAGCTGACCGCGTCCGGCTGCGACATCGTCCGCGTGGCCGTCCCCACCCAGGACGACGCCGACGTGCTGCCGATCATCGCGAAGAAGTCGCAGATCCCGGTCATCGCGGACATCCACTTCCAGCCGAAGTACGTCTTCCAGGCGATCGACGCCGGCTGTGCCGCGGTCCGGGTGAACCCGGGCAACATCCGCAAGTTCGACGACCAGGTCGGTGCGATCGCCGCGGCGGCCAAGGCAGCGAACGTCAGCCTGCGCATCGGCGTCAACGCCGGGTCCCTCGAGCCGAGCATCATGCAGAAGTACGGCAAGGCCACGCCAGAAGCCCTGGTCGAGTCCGCCGTGTGGGAAGCCTCCCTGTTCGAGGAGCACGACTTCCACGACTTCAAGATCTCGGTCAAGCACAACGACCCGGTCATCATGGTCAAGGCCTACCGGCTGCTCGCGGAGCGTGGCGACTGGCCGCTGCACCTCGGTGTGACCGAGGCCGGCCCGGAGTTCCAGGGCACGATCAAGAGCGCCACGGCGTTCGGCATCCTGCTCGGCGAGGGCATCGGCGACACCATCCGCGTCTCCCTGTCGGCGCCCCCGGCGCTCGAGGTCAAGGTCGGTCTGCAGATCCTGCAGTCGCTCAACCTCCGCGAGCGCAAGCTCGAGATCGTCTCCTGCCCGAGCTGCGGCCGCGCACAGGTCGACGTCTACCAGCTCGCGAACGACGTCACCTCGGGGCTCGAGGGCATGACCGTCCCGCTCCGCGTCGCCGTGATGGGCTGCGTCGTGAACGGCCCCGGTGAGGCACGGGAGGCCGACCTCGGCGTCGCGTCGGGCAACGGCAAGGGCCAGATCTTCGTGAAGGGGCAGGTCATCAAGACCGTCCCCGAGAACGAGATCGTCCAGACCCTCATCGACGAGGCCAACCGCCTGGCCGACGAGATGGGCCCGGCCGCAGGCACGGGCAAGCCGCTCGTCGTCACGTCCTAGTCGTCCACAGCCAGCGGGCCCGAGCGTTCGGGTCCGCTGCGCGCCGCTAGGCTTGCGTCGTGGTCACACGGCTCTCGCATCTCTTCCTCCGTACGCTCCGCGACGACCCCTCCGACGCCGAGGTGACGAGCGCGAAGCTCCTCGTCCGCGCCGGGTACATCCGTCGCCAGGCCCCGGGCATCTTCGCCTGGCTGCCGCTCGGCCTCCGGGTCCGTGCGCGCATCGAGGGCATCATCCGCCAGGAGATGGAAGCGGCGGGTGCGCAGGAGGTACTGTTGCCGGCCCTCGTCCCGCGTGAGCCGTACGAGGCCACCAACCGCTGGACCGAGTACGGCGACGGCATCTTCCGGCTCAAGGACCGCAAGGACGCCGACTACCTCCTCGCGCCCACGCACGAAGAGCTGTTCGCCCTGCTCGTGAAGGACCTGTACTCCTCGTACAAGGACCTCCCCGTCACGCTCTTCCAGATCCAGGACAAGTACCGCGACGAGGCCCGCCCGCGCGCCGGCCTGCTGCGTGGCCGCGAGTTCACGATGAAGGACGCCTACTCGTTCGACGTCACCGACGAGGGGCTCGACCGCAGCTACCAGACGATGCGCGACGCCTACGAGCGCATCTTCACCCGCCTCGGCCTCGAGTACGCGATCGTCAAGGCCGACGCCGGGGCGATGGGCGGCTCGAAGTCCGAGGAGTTCCTGCACCCGATCGCCGTCGGCGAGGACACCTACGTGCGGAGCGCCGGCGGCTACGCGGCGAACGTCGAGGCCTACGTCACCGCCGTGCCCGACGCCCTGCCGATCGACGGCCAGGCGGAGCCCGTGCTGCTCCCGTCCGCCGACACCCCCACGATCCAGACGCTCGTCGACCACGCGAACCAGGTCGCCCCGCGCGACGGCGCTCCCTGGACCGCCGCGGACACCCTGAAGAACGTCGTGCTCGCGCTCACGCAGCTCGACGGCACGCGGGAACTCGTCGTCGTCGGGCTGCCCGGCGACCGCGACGTGGACCTCAAGCGCGCCGAGGTGGCCTTCGCCCCGGCCGAGGTCGAAGCCGCCGGCGACGACGACTTCCGGAAGCACCGCGGCCTCGTGAAGGGCTACATCGGCCCGCAGGTGCTCGGTGCCGACAGCGCGTCCGGCATCCGGTACGTGGTCGACCCCCGCGTGGTCGACGGCACCGCGTGGCTCACCGGCGCCAACGAGCGCGGCATCCACGTCGCCGGGCTCGTCGCCGGTCGTGACTTCGTGGCCGACGGCGTCGTCGAGATCTCGGACGTCCGTGCCGGCGACCCCGCGCCCGACGGCTCCGGCCCGCTCGAGATCGCCCGCGGCATGGAGATCGGGCACGTCTTCCAGCTCGGTCGGAAGTACGCCGAGGCGCTCGGCCTCAAGGTGCAGGACGAGAACGGCAAGCTCGCCACCGTCACGATGGGCTCGTACGGCATCGGCGTGACGCGCATCCTCGCGATCCTCGCCGAGGCCCACAACGACGAGAAGGGCCTCGCATGGCCCAAGCACGTCGCCCCGTTCGACGTGCACGTGGTCGCGACCGGCAGGGACACCACCGCCTACGACTTGGCGGAGTCGATCGTCGCCGAGCTCGAGGGCGACCGCTACGACGTCCTGTACGACGACCGTCCCAAGGTCTCCCCGGGCGTCAAGCTCCGCGACGCCGAGCTCCTCGGCATGCCGATCGTGGTCGTCGCGGGTCGCGGCGCAGCCGACGGCATCGTCGAGCTCTGGAACCGCGTGACCGGCGACCGCACCGAGGTGCCGGTCGCGCAGCTGCGTGAGGCCGTCAGCGCGATCTAGTGGCGCACGCCAGCCCTGGTCGCGACCAGGACACGGACGGGAGGCCCGGTGCCAGCTGGCACCGGGCCTCCCGTCCGTGCGGCCGGGGTGGGGCTGGCGCGTCGGCCCGGTACCGGCGGCGTGTGCACACGGTCCGTACCGGCGCAGGTGGGCGACCTGCAGTGCGGTAGTCTGGACGCCGACTTCTGCGCGGTTCCAATGCGCCGGAGCGACTCATCTGAATACGGAGGCCCTCGGTGAAGATCGATCTCGCAGTCCTGCGACTCATGGAGCGTGAACGGGAGATCCCGTTCGAAGAACTCGTCCAGATCATCGAGTCGGCCATCCTCACGGCCTACCACAAGCACACCGACGAGAACGGCGAGCCGGCCGACGCACAGTCCCGCGTCGAGCTCGACCGCAAGTCCGGTGAGGTCAGTGTCTTCGTGCCGGAGCGCGACGACGAGGGCACCGTCATCGGCGAAGCCGTCGACCAGCCGAGCGACTTCGGTCGCATCGCGGCGTTCGCGGCGAAGCAGGTCATCAACCAGCGCCTGCGTGACATCGGGGACGACAAGATCCTCGGCCAGTTCCGCGGGAAGGAAGGCGACATCGTCGCCGGTGTGGTCCAGCAGGGCCCGAACCCGAAGATGGTGCACGTCGACCTCGGCACCGTCGAGGCGATCCTGCCGCCCGAGGAGCAGGTGCCGGGGGAGTCCTACACGCACGGCTCGCGCATCCGCGTGTACGTGACGAGCGTCGGCCGCGGCCACAAGGGCCCGCAGATCATCGTCTCCCGCACGCACCCGGGTCTGGTGCGCAAGCTGTTCGCCCTCGAGGTCCCCGAGATCGCGTCCGGCGTGGTGGAGATCACCTCGCTCGCCCGCGAGGCCGGTCACCGCACGAAGCTCGCCGTCAAGGCGAACGAGCCCGGCGTGAACGCCAAGGGTGCCTGCATCGGTGAGCTCGGCGCCCGCGTGCGTGCCGTGACGACCGAGCTCGGTGCCGAGAAGATCGACATCGTCGACTGGTCCTCGGACCTGGCGACCTTCGTGGCCAGCGCGCTGTCGCCGGCGAAGGTGACGAGCGCGTTCGTGCTCGACGCCTCGACGAAGGCCGTCCGCGCCCTCGTGCCGGACTACCAGCTGTCGCTCGCGATCGGCAAGGAAGGGCAGAACGCCCGCCTCGCCGCCAAGCTGACCGGTGCGCGCATCGACATCCAGCCGGATTCGATCCTCGACGAGGACTGAGGATCGACATCCAGGCAGGTCGTCGAGGCTCGATCCTCGACGAGGACTGAGACCGAACCCGGCACCGAACGGGGTCGGCACTGAGCAGCGGAACCGGCGTTTCGCTCGTGGCGAGGCCCCTCCGGGCGCGCCGGATCGCGGTCGTCGGAGGCAGGGAGTAGAGTGGTCGCCGTCAGAACGTGCATCGGCAGTCGCCGTCGCGCACCCCGATCCTCCCTCCTCCGAGTCGTCGCCCTGGGCGAAGACCTCGTGGTGGCGGATCCGAAGGCAGTCATGCCGGGCCGGGGGGCGTGGCTCACACCGACCGTCGAAGCGTACGAACTGGCCGTCAAGCGCCGGGCTTTCCGCCGGGCGCTGCGGCTGGGACGTGAACCGGACACGTCTGCGGTGCTCGAGTACCTGCGGCGTCTGCCCGAAGTGGAACCCATCCACGAGCGGCAGATCGACGCGGACGAGCGCACGGACACGACAGAACAGGCTGAACGGCTTATGGACAACTGATGAGCGGCTCGAAATGAGACCCATCATCCAGTGAGTCCTGCCCCTTGACGGGGTGGGACCCGTGAAGGAGAACAGTGGCGAAACCACGCGTACACGAGATCGCAAGCGAACTCGGCGTCGACAGCAAGACCGCACTCGAGAAGCTCAAGGAGCTTGGCGAATTCGTCAAGGGACCGAGCTCGAGCGTGGAACCCCCCGTGGCACGGAAGCTCCGTGCTGCCCTGCAGGCCGAGAGCGCAGCAGCGTCCTCGAAGCCCGCCGCAGCCCCCGCCGCCGCGGCGGCATCAGCTGCGCCCAAGCCCGGCGGCCCGAAGCCCGGACCGAAGCGTCCCGCGCCGGCCCCGGAGCCCGAAGCCCCCGTGCAGCAGCCCGAGGAGTCCGACGTGCCCGTCACGCCGGCACCGAAGTCCGTCGCGCAGCGTCAGGCTGAAGCTGAGGCTGCCCGCAAGGCCAAGGAAGCCGAGAAGGCCGCCGAGTCGACGGGTGAGTCGTCGTCGACCGATGACGCCCCCAAGAACGACGCCGTCAAGCCGGGCAGCGCCAAGCCGTCCGCAGCCGGTCCCAAGCCGGGTGGCCCGAAGCCGGGTGCCCGTCCCAGCAACAACCCCTACGCGTCGAACCAGGGCATGGGCTCGCGCCCGCCGCGCCCCGGCAACAACCCCTTCGCGTCGAACCAGGGCATGGGACAGCGTCCCGCCGGTGCTCCCGGTGCCGCTGGTGGGTCGGGCATCCCCCGCCCGCAGCCCCCGCGTCCGGGTGCACCCCGTCCGGGTGCTCCGCGTCCGGGTGGTCCCGGTCAGGCCAACCGTCCCAACGGCTTCGGGCAGCGCCCGGGCCAGGGCGGCGGCGGTCGTGGCGGCCCCGGTGGCGCACGTCCGGGTGCCGGTGGCGCCGGTGGCGGTTTCCCGCGTCCGGCGTTCAGCGGCCCGCGTCCCGCCGGTGGCGGCGGCCGTGGTCGTGGCCCCGGTGGCGGTACCGCAGGTGCGTTCGGTCGCGGTGGCGGCAAGAGCCGTGCCCGCAAGTCGAAGCGGACGAAGCGCGCCGAGTACGAGATGCGGCAGGCGCCGTCGCTCGGCGGCGTGCAGGTCCCTCGTGGCGACGGCAACACGGTCATCCGTCTCCGTCGTGGTGCGAGCATCTCGGACTTCGCGGACAAGATCGACGCGAGCCCCGGCAACCTGGTGACGGTGCTGTTCCACCTCGGTGAGATGGCGACCGCGACCGAGTCCCTGGACGAGGCCACCTTCGAGGTCCTCGGCGAGGAGCTCGGCTACCGCATCCAGGTCGTCTCGCCCGAGGACGAGGACCGCGAGCTCCTCGAGGGCTTCGACATCGACATCGACGCCGAGTACGCCGACGAGGACGACTCCGTCCTGCAGCAGCGTCCCCCGGTCGTCACCGTCATGGGTCACGTCGACCACGGCAAGACCCGCCTGCTCGACGCCATCCGCAACTCCAAGGTCGTCGAGGGCGAAGCCGGCGGCATCACGCAGCACATCGGTGCGTACCAGATCGTCGCGCAGCACGAGGGCATCGACCGTCCGATCACGTTCATCGACACCCCCGGTCACGAGGCCTTCACCGCCATGCGTGCCCGTGGTGCGCAGGTGACGGACATCGCGATCCTCGTGGTCGCGGCGGACGACGGCATCATGCCGCAGACGATCGAGGCCCTGAACCACGCGCAGTCGGCGAACGTGCCGATCGTCGTCGCGGTCAACAAGATCGACAAGGACGGCGCCAACCCGGCGAAGGTCCGCCAGCAGCTCACCGAGTACAACCTGGTGGCCGAGGAGTACGGCGGCGACGTCATGTTCGTCGACGTCTCCGCGCGGCAGAACATCGGCATCCAGGATCTCCTGGACGCCGTGCTGCTCACCGCTGACGCCGGGCTCGACCTGCGTGCGAACCCCGACAAGGACGCCCGCGGTGTCGCGATCGAAGCGCGCCTGGACAAGGGCCGCGGCGCCGTCGCGACCGTGCTCATCCAGTCCGGCACGCTCCACGTCGGTGACGCCATCGTGGCGGGCACGGCCTACGGCCGCGTCCGTGCGATGACCGACGAGGACGGCAACCCGGTCTCGGCCGCCACGCCGAGCCGCCCGGTGCAGGTCCAGGGTCTGTCCTCGGTGCCCCGCGCCGGTGACACCTTCCTGGTCACGGAGGAAGACCGTACGGCCCGTCAGATCGCTGAGAAGCGTGAAGCGGCCGAGCGCAACGCCCAGCTGGCCAAGGCCCGCAAGCGCATCTCGCTCGAGGACTTCACCCGTGCACTCGAAGAGGGCAAGGTCGACTCGCTCAACCTCATCATCAAGGGTGACGTCTCCGGTGCCGTCGAGGCACTCGAGCAGTCGCTCCTCGACATCGAGGTGGACGACAGCGTCCAGCTGCGCATCCTGCACCGCGGTGTGGGTGCGATCACCGAGTCGGACATCGACCTCGCCACGATCGACAACGCCATCGTCATCGGCTTCAACGTCCGTCCGGACGTCAAGGCCCGTGAGCGTGCGGCGCGTGAAGGCATCGACGTCCGGTTCTACTCGGTCATCTACAACGCACTCGAGGACATCGAGCAGTCCCTCAAGGGCATGCTCAAGCCCGAGTACGAAGAGGTGCAGTCCGGTGTCGCCGAGATCCGCGAGGTCTTCCGGTCCTCGAAGTTCGGCAACATCGCGGGTGTCATCGTCCGCTCCGGCACGATCACGCGCAACGCCAAGGCGCGCGTCATCCGTGACGGTGTGGTCCTGGCCGACGGACTGGCGATCGAGTCGCTCCGTCGCTTCAAGGACGACGTCACCGAGGTCCGCACGGACTACGAGGCCGGCATCGGTCTCGGCAAGTTCAACGACATCCAGCCCGGCGACGAGATCGAGACCACCGAGCTCGTCGAGAAGCCGCGCGACTGATCCTGTGACCACCCGAGCCCCGGCCTCCCTCAGGGGAGGCCGGGGCTCACCCCGTTCGACCAGGAACCACCAGCGGGACGCTCCGTCCCGCCCCTGCCTCAGGAGGCACCCCATGGCTGACCCGCAGCGCGCACGCAAGATGGCCGACCGCATCAAGGAGGTGGTCGCACGCCGCATCGACAAGGGCCTGCGGGACCCGCGCCTCGGCTTCGTGACGATCACCGACGTCCGGGTGACCGGTGACCTGCAGCACGCCTCGATCTTCTACACGGTGTACGGCACCGACGAGGAGCGCGCCGACTCCGCTGCGGCACTGAAGGCCGCCACCGGGCTGCTCCGCTCCGAGGTCGGCAAGAACATCACCGCGCGGCTCACCCCGTCGCTCGAGTTCATCGCCGACGCCCTGCCCGACACCTCCGCGCACCTCGAGGACCTGCTCGTGCAGGCCCAGATGCGCGACGAGCAGGTCCGCGCAGCAGCCGAGGGCGCCGTGTACGCCGGCGATGCCGACCCGTACAAGCACGACGACGAGGACGACGACACCGAGTCCGACGAGGACCCGGCGCGCGCCTGAGTCGTCGACGCGGCACGCTCCACGTCGCGACCGACGTCCGCGTCGGGGCCGTCGTCGCGCGTCAGGACTGCGGGAGCCGGTAGCCGCTCGCGTCGTCGCCCTCCGCGAGGCCGTCGCGCAGGAGCGACGCGAGCGCCCGGTCCCGCTGGTCGGCGTCCGGCCAGACCATCGCGATCTCGTCCGGCGTGACCGGCACGTCACTCGCGCGGAGTTCGGCCATGACCAGCCCGCGCACCTGGCGGTCGCTCCCGGCGAACGCCGCCTGCCGTGGTGCCCGCGGACCCTCGTGCTCCGGGTAGCCCGCCGCACGCCAGGCGCACCGGTCCGCGATCGGGCAGGCGTCGCACGCGGGGGAGCGGGACACGCACACGAGCGCCCCGAGCTCCATCACCGCCGCGTTGGTCGCGGCAGCGTCGTCGCGGTCGTCCGGCAGCACCGACGCCATCAGCGGCAGGTCCTTCTTCGCGTTCGCTGGGCCGGGCTGTCCCTCGCCGAGCAGTGCCCGGGCGAGCACCCGTCGGACGTTGACGTGCACGACGGGGTGCCGGTCCCCGTAGGCGAAGACCGCCACGGCCCTGGCGGTGTAGTCGCCGATCCCGGGAAGTGCCAGCAGGGCGTCGACGTCCCGCGGGACCACGTTGTCGTGCTGCTCGGCGATCACCGTCGCCGCCGCGTGCAGCGCGAGTGCGCGCCGCGGGTAGCCGAGCCGGTCCCAGGCACGCGCCGCGTCCGCCGGAGGGGAGTCCGCGAGGTCGCGAGGGGTCGGCCACCTGGTGAGCCACGCCTCCAGTCGGGGGACCACGCGCGCGACCTGTGTCTGCTGCAGCATGATCTCGCTGACGAGGGTGCCCCACGCCGGGAAACCGGGCCGACGCCACGGCAGGTCGCGCGCCTCGGCGCGGAACCACGCGATCAGCGGGGTCGCGATGTCGGGTCGGGGGGCGTCCTGTGGACGGTCACCGCTGTCCACAACCGGGTGGGAGGCTCCGCTCGCGTTCACCACGACAGCCTACGGTGGGTGCATGGCACGCTGGGCACCCGAAGAGACCGACACGATGGCCGCGATCGCTGCGGAGGTGATCGCACAGGTCGGCACGAACCGCACCGTCGTCGGCATCGACGGCCAGGACGGCACCGACCTCGAGCACGTGGCCGCCGCACTCGTCGCGGGGTTCGAGCAGCACGGCATCTCCGCGATGGCCGCAGCGGCTCCCTCCTCCGACGTCGACGTGCTGCGCAGCGACCTCGTCACGCCGTTCCGCACGACCGGTGCCGGTGACGGCGTCCTCGTCGTGCACGGCCACGGGGTGCTCGGGCATGGTGCTCGCGCACTCTGGCGCTGGTCGATGTGGGTCGAGCAGGAGTCCGGTCGGCTCGAGCGTCGCGCCGACGTGAAGATCGCCGCCTCGGCGGTGCTCGACGTCACCGACCCGGAGCACCCCCGGCGCGAGTGGAACGACGCCTGCTGACGGGCGCTGCTACTCTCCTCGGGTGCTCGAAACCGCTGCAGACGGCATCCTCCTCGTCGACAAGCCACAGGGGATCTCGAGTCACCGTGTGGTGTCCATCGCCCGGCGACGCCTCGACCTGAAGAAGATCGGGCACGCCGGCACGCTCGACCCCATGGCGACGGGGCTGCTGCTGCTCGGCGCCGGCCCGTCGACACGGCTGCTCACGCACCTGGTCGGCCTCGACAAGACCTACACGGCGACGATCCGCCTCGGTGTGTCGACCGACTCCGACGACGCTGACGGCACCCCGACCGCCGCGGCCGGGGTGGCTGATGCGGACGTGTCCGACGCCGCCGTCGAAGCCGCCGTCGCCCTGCAGCGGGGCCCGATCTCGCAGGTGCCGTCCACCGTCAGCGCGATCAAGGTGGACGGTCGACGTGCCTACGACCTGGCGCGGAAGGGCGAGAGCGTCGAGCTGAAGGCCCGGTCGGTCACCGTCTCCCGCTTCGAGGTCACCGCGCGGGGCGACGACGTCGTCACGTGCCTCGGTGCCGAGACGCACGTCGTGGACCTCGATGTCGTCGTCTCCTGCTCCTCCGGCACGTACGTCCGGGCCCTCGCGCGGGACATCGGCGCGACCCTCGGGACCGGTGCGCACCTCACGGCGCTGCGGCGCACGCTCGTCGGGCCCTTCTCCGTCGAGGACGCCATCGACCTCGAGGACGACGCCGTCGACGTCCGCGCAGCCCTGGCCCGCCCGGCCGCCATCGCCCGCGAGCTCTTCCCGGTCGTCGCCCTCGACGCGATCGCCGCGAAGGACCTCTCCGACGGCAAGCGGGTCGGCGCCGACCACCCCGACACCGACGGCCCCGTCGCCGCGGTGTCCGCCCGGGACGACCGACTGATCGGGCTCGTCTCGGTCCGGCGTGGACTGCTCCGCGTCATCACGAACTTCCCGACCCCGACCGGAGCGAACGCATGATCGAGTGGTTCACGTGGGTGCAGGTCGTGCTCGCCGTGGTCGTGGGGCTGTTCGCCGTCGTGGTCGGGTTCATCGGGTGGAAGCCGAACGACGCCACGGTCGGGTCGCTCGCCCTCGTGGAGCTGCTGCTCGTGGCGCAGCTCGTCGTGGCGCTGGTGGCACCTGCCGTGGGCAACCCGCCGCAGGGGAACGTGCTCGAGTTCTGGGTGTACGCGGTGTCGGTGCTGCTCGTCCCACCCGCGGCCATCGTCTGGGCGCTCGTCGACCGCACCCGGTGGAGCACCGTCGTCCTCGGTGCCGGTGCCTTCACGGTCGCGGTGATGGTCTACCGGATGTACCAGATCTGGTTCGCGCTGAACTGACGAGCGGTCCGGACGCGCCCCGTGGCCGATGCCGTACTGGGGACGGCCCGCACGTCGGTAGAATCGGTCCAATGGCGACCAAGTCCTCCCTCGCGACCGGTGTCGGGCGCGTCCTCATCGCCGTCTATGGCATCCTCGCCCTCGCCGCGACGGGCCGCAGCGTCGTCCAGATCGCCGAGAAGTTCTCGTTCGCGCCCTTCGCCTACACGCTCAGCGCCATCGCCGCCGTCGTGTACATCGTGGCGATGATCGCGCTGATCGTGCCCGGCCGTGCCTGGTACCGCGTCGCCTGCGTCACCATCGTCTTCGAGATGACCGGCGTGCTGGTCATCGGCACCCTGTCGTTGCTCGACCGCCAGCTGTTCCCCGATGACACCATCTGGTCGTACTACGGCCTCGGCTACGCCTTCGCACCGCTGGTTCTCCCGATCGCGGGACTCTGGTGGCTCCGGAAGCACCACCGCACGGCGGGCGCGGCGGCAGGCCCTGCCGAGCAGCCGGTCGTGGCGGCCGGCGAGTGAACGGGGGAGCGATGCAGTTCTACGAGGACGCCGCAGACGTGCCGCAGGGCTTCGGCCCGAGCGCCGTCACGATCGGCAAGTTCGACGGGGTCCACGTCGGGCACCGTGCAGTGATCGCGCACCTGGAGCGGGCGGCGGCCGAGCACGGGCTGGTGTCGACGGTGGTCACCTTCGACCGGCACCCGCTCAGCGTCATCGACCCCGTCAGTGTGCCGCCGGCGCTGACCAGCATCGCGCAGCGCCGTGAGCTCCTCGAAGCCGTCGGGGTCGACGCCACCCTCCTGCTCCGGTTCGACGACGAGCTGCAGTCCTGGTCGCCGGAGGCCTTCGTGTCGAAGATCCTCGTTGACACCCTGCACGCGAAGCTCCTCTTCGTCGGCAGCGACTTCCGCTTCGGCGCGAAGGGCGCCGGCGACGTCGCCCTGCTCCGGACCCTCGGGGCCGAGCACGGCTTCGCCGTCGAGCTCATCGACGACGTCGACCTGGTGGACGACGTCCGCCCGGACGGTGAACGCCGGGTCTCGTCGACGTGGATCCGGGAGCTCCTCAGCCAGGGGCGGGTCGCCGAGGCCGCACGACTGCTCGGTCGCGACCACGCCGTCCGCAGCACGGTGGTGCGGGGCAACCAACGCGGACGGGCCATGGGCTACCCGACGGCGAACCTCGACCCGGCGTGCGAGGGCTTCGTGCCCGACGACGGTGTCTACGCCGCACGCGTGCTGTACGACGGCACGACCTACCCGGCGGCGGTGTCGGTCGGCAACAACCCGACGTTCGAGGGCGTGCCGGCGAAGCAGATCGAGGCCCACCTGCTCGACGTCGACATCGACCTGTACGACGAGACCATCTCGGTGCTCTTCGTCTCGTTCGTGCGGGGCATGGTGAAGTTCGGGTCGATGGACGACCTCGCCGCCCAGATGCGCCAGGACGACCTCGACATCCGCCTGCTCCTCGGGATGTCCGCGCCCGTCTGAGCCGTGACCGTCTGAGCCACGCTCCCGGGACGACGAGACCCCCACGAGCCGTGCGCTCGTGGGGGTCTCGTGGTGTGTCGGTCGGTGCTCAGCCGCCCAGGGCGTCGAGCCAGATCTTGCGGGCGTCGAGGGCTTCCTGGGCGTCCTTGATCTTGCGGGCGTCCCCGGAGGCCTTCGCCGACTCGAGTTCGCCCTCGAGCTTGCCGATGGCGTCCTCGAGCTGGCTCGCGAGGCCGGTCGTCCGTGCCTTGCGCTCCGGGTTCGACTCACGCCAGTGCGCTTCCTCGAGCCCCTTGACGTGCTCCTCGATCGCGCGGATGCGGTCCTCGACACGGCGGACGTCGGCGCGGGGGACCCGGCCGACCTCGTCCCAGCGGCGCTGGATGTCCGTCAGGGTCTTGCGGGCGGCGACGCGGTCGCGCTGCTGGAGCAACGGCTCGGCCTCGGTGAGGATGGCGAGCTTGGCCTCGAGGTTGGCCGAGTACTCCTCGTTCTCCGCGCTGCTCTCGGCGTGGCGCTGCTCGAAGAGGACGTCGCCGGCGGCCTTGAAGCGTGCCCAGAGCGCGTCGTCGTGGCGCTTGCCGGCGCGGCCGGCCTGCTTCCAGTCGTCGAGCAGCTGGCGGTACGCCGGGATGGCGTCGGAGCCGCGCGACGCGAGTGCCTCGGCCTGCTGGACGAGCTCCTGCTTGCGGGTGCGGGCGTCGCGGTGCTGGGCGTCGAGTTCCGAGTAGAAGGCGCGGCGGTGCTGGTCGACCGTCGAGCGGGCGGCACGGAAGCGCTTCCACAGCTCGTTGGCCTCGTTCTTCGGGATCCGGGGGCCGTCGTGCTGGTGCTGCTGCCAGCGCGCGAACACGTCGTCGAGCTGCGCGGTGATCTGCTTCCACTGCGCGCGCGCCGGGTCCACCGCCGCGAGCGCCTCGGCTTCCTCGACCAGGCCGGCGCGGAACGCCAGTGCCTCGGCCAGGGCTGCCTGGTTCTGCTCGGCCTGCTCCTTGGTGAGCGAGCCGAGCTGCTCAGCGAGCACGGCGACCCGGTCCTCGAGCGACTTGAGGTCGCCGACGACGCGGGCTTCGGTGACCAGGGCGGTCAGGTGCTCGACGGTGCGTGCGACGTCGTTCGCCGACGCCCCGCGCTGCACGCGCTGCTCGGCGATCTTCACCTGGCCTTCGAGGTCGGCGTACTTCCGCGCGAAGTAGGCGAGTGCTTCCTCGGCGGTCGCGTCGGGGTACTCACCCACGACACGCTCGGTGTCCTGGTACCGGACGTACACGGTGCCGGCCTCGTCGACCCGCCCCCAGGTCGTTGCTTCGTCAGATCCCACAGGTCTCGCCTCGATCGTGGTCGTGCATCACCGACGTCGCCGTCGGCACGGTCAGGAAGCCACCCTATTGCACCGGCGGCCCCCGCGGCCCGCGGATGCGTCGGGCTGTGGACTACCGCTGCTCGGCGATGGTGGCACCGGTGATGGTGGTGGCCACCTCCGGCGTGCCGGTGCCGTCGCTGCCGGCGTCCTCCACGCCCTTCGACGTGATCTCCGCCTCCAGGTCCGACAGGCCACTGGTCACCTTGCCGACGACCGTGTAGCCGCCGGTCGAGCCGTCGAGCGTCGTGTCGCCGTAGACGATGAAGAACTGCGTGGACTGCGAGTACGTGGAGGCGCTCCGCGCGATCGCGATGGTGCCCTTCTCGTACCGGTCGTCCTTCGGCGTGTTCTCGATCGGTCCGTACTGGAAGCCGGCGTCACCGGTGCCGTCGCCGTTCGCCGAGCCGCACTGCAGGAAGCGGAAGTCGGCGCTGGCGGCGAGCCGGTGGCACGTGGTGCCCTCGTAGAACTGCTTGCGGATCAGGTCGATCTCGACGCTCGCGGCCTGGGGCGCTCGCCTGCCGTCGAGTTCGATGCCCAGCCGGACGTCCTTGTTCAGGGTCAGCGAACCGGTCCAGGTGCGGCCCTTCGCGATCGACCTGCTCGGCACGTCGCCGGTGTTCGCCGCGGTGGCACTCGCCGACGGCGTCGGGGTGGCGGTCGCGCTGGCGGACGCCGACGGGGTCGGGTCCTGGCTGGCGTGTGACCCCGCGTACAGGAGCTGCGAACCGGTGGCGAGGGCGGCGACCGCCACCAGGGCCACGACCCCGACGACGTCGTCCCGGCGCCGACGACGTCGCTGTCGGTCGTGCAGGCCCTGCCGTGCTTCGTAGAGTCGGAGCCGCTCGCGTGCCTCGCGGGTCTCGCGCGCCTGGTTCTTCGGTGCCACGGTGCTGGTCTGCCCTCTCGTCGCAGTGTGCGACGAGCGTATCGGACCGGTCCCGGTGGGATCCGGTGTCGGCGGACGCGCCTACGATTGCGGCATGGCATCGGATCGCTCGGGCATGAACGCGCCCACGACCGGGGGCCGCGTCGGGCTCGCGCAGGGGTCCGTCCCGCTCGCGGTCCGGATGCGTCCCACCAGCCTGCAGGAAGTCGCCGGGCAGCAGCACCTGCTCGGACGGGGCTCACCACTCGTGCAGCTCGCCACCGGCACGCGGGACAACCCCGGCGGCGT
The DNA here is from genome assembly GCF_026672405.1 of Curtobacterium sp. SL109. Classification (NCBI taxonomy): domain Bacteria; kingdom Bacillati; phylum Actinomycetota; class Actinomycetes; order Micrococcales; family Microbacteriaceae; genus Curtobacterium; species Curtobacterium sp. SL109. Next base: position 2,706,302 of record NZ_JAPPRB010000002.1, on the reverse strand, counting down.
CTCCGTCATCCTCTGGGGCCCACCCGGCACCGGCAAGACCACCCTCGCGCAGGCCATCGCCCGGCAGTCGGGACGGGAGTTCGTCGAGCTGTCCGCCGTCACCGCCGGTGTCAAGGACGTGCGAGAGGTCATGGAGAAGGCCCTCACGCACCGTGACCTCTACGGGTCCACGACCGTGCTGTTCCTCGACGAGATCCACCGCTTCAGCAAGGCGCAGCAGGACGCCCTGCTGCCCGGGGTCGAGAACGGCTGGGTGATCCTCATCGCCGCGACGACCGAGAACCCCTCGTTCTCGGTGATCTCCCCGCTGTTGTCCCGGTCCCTGCTGCTCACGCTCACGCCGCTGACCGACGCCGACCTCGGCATGCTCGTCGACCGCGCGGTGGAGGACGCCCGCGGGCTCGGCGGCGGGGTGGTCCTCGGGGACGAAGCCCGCGCGGCGATCGTCCGGCTGGCGTCCGGTGACGCCCGGCGTGCACTCACGGCGCTCGAAGCAGCGGCCGCGTCCGCCACCGCGGCGCAGGACGACGACGACGACACCGTCCCCGTGGTGGACGCCGACACCGTCGCAGCCGCGGTGGACCGGGCACTGCTCCGCTACGACCGGCAGGGCGACGAGCACTACGACGTCATCAGCGCCTTCATCAAGTCGGTCAGGGGGAGCGACGTCGACGCCGCGCTGCACTACCTGGCGCGCATGATCGAGGCCGGCGAGGACTCGCGCTTCATCGCCCGCCGCATCATCATCTCCGCGGCCGAGGACATCGGGATGGCCGACCCGCAGGCGCTCCCCATCGCCGTCGCCGCCGCGCAGGCCGTCCAGCTGATCGGCATGCCCGAGGGCCGCATCCCCCTCGCCGAGGCCGTCGTGTACCTGGCCACTGCCCCGAAGTCGAACGCGGCCTACAACGGTGTCAACGCCGCGATGGCGGACGTCAAGGCGGGTCGGATGGGCGTGGTGCCGAACCACCTGCGGGACGCCCACTACGCCGGGGCGAAGCGCCTCGGGCACGGCAAGGGGTACGTGTACTCACACGACGCCGAGCACGGGGTCGCCGAGCAGCAGTACCTGCCCGACGCGCTCGAGGGCACCGAGTACTACACCCCGACCACGAACGGCTACGAACGTGAGGTCGGCCCGCGTCTCGACCGCCTCCGGAAGATCACCCGCGGCGAGTGAGCGCGGCGCTTCTGCGCCCGCCCGAACCCTGCTATCGTTGGCGGGCCTACGTCCTGGTCCCCACGTGCGGCTGCGTCGGGGACAGAGTGCTGCAGATGCAGCACGGGGGCAGAGGTTCGGACTGTAGCCGTCCGATCCCACAGGCTCATCCCTCTGGATCCCTTCACGGGGTCGTCGACACGTGCGCGTGCCGAGACCCGTGTTCAGTTCAGTTCAGTACAGAGAAAAGGACCCTGTGTCTACCAAGTCACGCACCCGCAGCAAGACCCGCCTGTCGCGCGCGCTCGGCATCCCGCTGACGCCGAAGGCGGCCCGTTACCTCGAGAAGCGCCCCTACGGGCCCGGTGAGCACGGCCGTACGCGCCGTCGTGCGGACAGCGACTACGCCGTCCGCCTCCGGGAGAAGCAGCGTCTGCGCGCCCAGTACGGCATCCGCGAGAAGCAGCTCCGCATCGTCTTCGAAGAGGCCCGCAAGACCACCGGCCTGACCGGTGAGAACCTCGTCGAGCTGCTCGAGACCCGCCTCGACGCCCTGATCGTGCGTGCCGGCTTCGCCCGCACCACGTCGCAGGCCCGTCAGCTGATCGTGCACCGTCACATCCTCGTCGACGGCAAGCTCGTCGACCGCCCCTCCTTCCGCGTCAAGGAGGGCCAGCTGATGCACGTCAAGCCGCGCTCCGAGTCGCTCGAGCCCTTCCAGGTCGCCGCTGCCGGTGGCCACCTGGAAGTCCTCCCGAAGGTGCCGGGCTACCTCGAGGTCGAGATCGACAAGCTCCAGGCCCGCCTCGTGCGTCGCCCGAAGCGTGCCGAGGTCCCCGTGACCTGTGAAGTCCAGCTCGTCGTCGAGTACTACGCAGCTCGCTGATCCACAGCACCACACCGTCAACGGCGGGTCGTCCACAGCGGACGGCCCGCCGTTCGGCGTTCCCGGGGCGGCGACTAAGCTGGTCTGACGCGCGCCACGGCGCCAGCGAGAGGGAGCCACCGTGAAGCAGTTGTTCTTCGTCGTCATCGGCGTGCTCATCGGGTTCGTCGTCGCCAACCGCGTCGGAGTGACCTCCGGCGGTGCCCGGTCCGGCGGTGGCACGTTCCTCGCACAGGTCGATGCCCGCACGAAGGCCTTCACGGGTGCCGTCGTCGACGGCTACCGCTCGCGCGAAGCCGAGCTCCGCACCGACGACTGACACGCCCCCCAGCGCAGTCACCACCAGCGCCGTCACCTCCAACGGCCCCCGCCTCGTCCCACGTCATCAGGAAGCACCATGCAGACCGCAGAGATCCGCCGCCGTTGGCTCCAGTACTTCGGTGACCGCGGCCACACCGTCGTCCCGTCCGCCTCGCTCGTCTCGGACGACCCCTCGCTGCTCTTCACGGTCGCCGGCATGGTCCCGTTCATCCCGTACCTGACCGGGCTCGTCCCGTCGCCGTACCCCCGCGCCACGAGCGTCCAGAAGTGCATCCGCACCAACGACATCGAAGAGGTCGGCAAGACCCCGCGGCACGGCACGTTCTTCCAGATGAACGGCAACTTCTCCTTCGGCGACTACTTCAAGGAGCAGGCGATCCAGTACGCCTGGGAGTTCCTGACGTCACCGGAACCCGACGGCGGGCTCGGGTTCTCCGCCGACGACCTCTGGGTCACGGTGTACGAGGACGACGACGAGGCCATCGCCTTCTGGAAGCAGCACTCCACGCTGCCCGACGAGCGGATCCAGCGCCTCGGCAAGGACACCAACTACTGGTCGACCGGGCAGCCCGGGCCGGCCGGCCCCTGCTCGGAGATCTTCTTCGACCGTGGGCCCGCGTACGGCATCGACGGCGGCCCCGCCACCGACGACGACCGCTACGTCGAGATCTGGAACCTCGTGTTCATGCAGTACCAGATCGCGGACGTGCGCTCGAAGTACGACTTCGAGATCACCGGCGAACTGCCGAACAAGAACATCGACACCGGCATGGGGCTCGAGCGCGTCGCCTTCATCAAGCAGGGCGTCGACAACATGTACGAGATCGACCAGGTCCGCCCGGTCCTCGACAAGGCCGCCGAGGTGTCCGGTCGTCGCTACGGCGCCGTGCACGAGGACGACGTCCGCATGCGCGTCATCGCCGACCACGTCCGGTCCGCGCTCATGCTCATCACCGACGGCGTCTCCCCGTCGAACGAGGGCCGCGGCTACATCCTCCGACGGCTGCTGCGCCGCACCGTGCGTGCCATGCGCCTGCTCGGGGTGGAGGCCGCGACGTTCCCGTCGCTCTTCCCCGCGTCGCGCGACGCGATGAAGGACGCCTACCCCGAGGTCGCGTCCGACTACGACCGCATCGCACGCATCGCCTACGCAGAAGAGGAGACCTTCCTCCGCACGCTCGCGCAGGGCACCACGATCCTCGACGTCGCGGTCGACCGTGCCAAGCAGGACGGCCGTCCCTCGATCGGCGGCGACACCGCGTTCCTGCTGCACGACACGTTCGGGTTCCCGATCGACCTGACGCTCGAGATGGCAGGGGAAGCGGGCGTCCACGTCGACCGCACCGCCTTCGACACGCTCATGGCCGAGCAGCGGTCCCGGGCCAAGGCCGACGCCAAGAGCAAGAAGACCGCGCTCGCGGACCTCAGCGTCTACAGTGCCTTCCGTGCCGCCGGCGAGACCACCTTCCTCGGCTACGACGCACTCCAGGCCGAGTCCCGCGTGCTCGGTATCATCGTCGGGGGCGTCAGCGTCGACCGTGCCGTCGTCGGGGACATCGCCGAGGTCATCCTCAGCGAGACCAGCCTGTACGCCGAGTCCGGCGGCCAGGACGCCGACCAGGGCTCGATCATCGGCAACGGCTTCGACCTCGAGGTCCTCGACGTCCAGAAGCCCGTCACCGGTCTGTGGTCGCACACCGTCCAGGTCCGCTCCGGCGAGGTCGCGGTCGGCGCCCCCGCCACCACGGTCGTCGACGCCGAGTACCGCCGCGGCGCCACGCAGGCGCACTCGGCGACGCACCTCGTCAACGCCGCACTCCGCGACGTCCTCGGCCCCGAGGCACTGCAGGCCGGTTCCTACAACAAGTCCGGCTACATGCGCCTGGACTTCTCCTGGAGCCAGCCCGTCTCCCTCGAGACCCGCTCCGAGATCGAAGAGGTGGTCAACAGCGCGATCCGCTCCGACCTCGCGGTCTCCACGCGCATCCTGCCGATCGACGAGGCCAGGGCACTCGGCGCGCAGGCACTGTTCGGCGAGAAGTACGGTGCCGAGGTCCGCATGGTCGACATCGGCGGCCCGTGGTCCCGCGAACTCTGCGGTGGCATCCACGTGGCCTCCAGCGCCCAGGTCGGCCTCGTCAACCTGGTCGGTGAGTCCAGCGTCGGGTCGACCAACCGTCGCGTCGAGGCCCTCGTCGGGCTCGAGGGCTTCCGCGAACTCGCGGTCGAGCGCACCATCGTGTCCCAGCTCTCCAGTGCGCTCAAGGCCCCCCGGAACGACCTGCCCGCCCGCGTGCAGTCCCTGATGGAGGACCTCCGCATCGCGCAGAAGCGCATCGCGGAGTTCGAGTCCGCCGGCCTGCAGCAGCGCGTGCCGGCGATCGCCCGCCTCGCGACGACCATCGGCACAGCCACCGTGGTGGCCGAGACGGTCGACGGGCTGAAGTCCGCCGACGAGCTCCGGTCGCTCGCCACCAGCGTGCGCGCACAGCTCGGCACCGAGGCGGCCGTGGTCGTCCTCGGCGCCGTGGTGAACGGCAAGCCGGCGGTCATCGTCGCCACGAACGACGCCGCACGCAGCGCGGGCGTCCAGGCCGGCCCCCTCGCGAAGGAAGCCGCCGCGGTCCTCGGCGGTGGCGGCGGGGGCAAGCCCGACCTCGCCCAGGGCGGCGGCACCGACGTGGCGGCACTGCCGGCGGCGCTCCGCGCGGTCACCGACCGGCTCGCGGCCTGAGCGTGACGATCCGGTCCGGACGCCGGCTCGGCATCGACGTCGGCCGCGCCCGGATCGGGGTCGCCGTGTGCGACCGCGACGGCCTCATCGCCACCCCGGTCGAGACCGTCCGGCGTGACGACAAGCACGACCTGCGGCGCATCCTCACGATCGCCGACGAGTACGACGTGCTGGAGATCGTGGTCGGCCTGCCGCTGTCGATGTCGGGCGGCGACACCCCGTCCACGACGGACGCCAGGGCGTTCGCGGCCCGGATCGCCGAGCACCGACCGGTGCGCCTGGTCGACGAACGTCTGTCGACCGTCACGGCCCAGCGGGGCATGCGAGCGGCCGGCCGGACCACGAAGAACTCGCGGGCCGTGATCGACCAAGCGGCCGCTGTTATCATTCTGCAACACGCGCTCGACCACGAGCGTTCGTCCGGCGCCCCGCCTGGGGCCACGCTCCCCGAGTAGGGCTGCCCTCGTCGTCACCGAAGCGACGGAGCCCCGCGGAGTTCCCACCGAGAGATCGAGGACCGTTGGCAGACGACCTGGACTGGAACGCGATCATCGCGACCGGCAACGACGCCGATCGACGGGGCCACCGCTCCCGCCGGGACGGCGCACCAGATGACCGCACCGACAGCCCCGGTGGCGGGGAACCGCCCGCCGGTCGGCCGCTCTCCCGCCGGGAGGCCCGTGCCAGGGAAGCGGCAGCGGCGCGCGACGCGCAGACGGCCGGCTCGACCGCACCCCAGCAGCAGCAGACACAGCAGCAGCAGACACGGCAGCAGCCGACACCGCAGCAGCCGACACCGCAGCAGACGGTGTCCCAGTCGCCGACGCCCGCGGCCCGGAACCGCTTCGACGTGGACGCGCCGGGACGCGACGACGACGCTGGCGTGACGCACCGCGACGACCTCGCCGCCGCGGTCGCACCGGCAGCGGTGGCGGACGACGGTGAGGCCGACCGCGGCACCGGCAACGGTGGTGGCGCTGCGGGAGGCGGCGGAGGTGACGGCCGTGACGGCGGCGGGGGAGCCTCCCGTCCGCCGCGTGGTCCCCACGAGCCGCACCGCCGCTCACGTGGCGCGCTCATCGCGGGGATTGTCATCGTCGCGATCGTCGTCGCTGCCGGCGTCGGCGCGTACGCGTTCGCGGCGCCGAAGGTGCAGCAGGTCGTCGCGGCGTTCAGCGGGGACAAGGAGCCGGAGGACTACTCCGGCGACGGCACCTCGAAGGTGACCATCACGATCAAGCAGGGCGACATCGGCGAGGACGTCGCGAAGACGCTGCAGCGCAGCGGTGTCGTGAAGACGTCCGGGGTGTTCTACAAGCTCCTGCTCGCGAGCCCGAGCGTGCAGTTCCAGCCGGGTTCGTACGCGCTGAAGAAGAAGATGAGCTCGAAGGCGGCGCTGTCGGCGTTGCAGGACAAGGCGAACCGGGTGGAGGACGCGTCGATCGTCATCCCCGAGGGCACGGTCCTGGCGGACATCGAAGCCGGCATGGTGTCGAAGGCCGGCCTGACCGAGGACGAGGTCTCCGCCGCCGCCAAGGACGTCGGCGCGTACGGGCTGCCGTCCGGCGTGACGTCGCTCGAGGGCTGGTTGTTCCCGGCGACCTACCCGATCAAACCCGGGCTGGTCGGCGAAGCAGTACTTCCAGTCGATGGTCGACACGATGAAGCAGCACCTGCAGTCCGCTGGTGTGGCCGAGGCCGACCAGGAGCACGTGCTCGTGTTCGCCTCGCTCGTGCAGAAGGAGGCCGGGCTCGCCGCCGACTACCCGAAGGTCGCGCGGGTGTTCCAGAACCGCCTCGACCAGGGCATGCGGATGCAGTCCGACGCCACCGTGGCGTACGGCACCGGCAACACGCACCGGGTCACGACGACCGACGCGGAGCGGGACGACGCCTCGAACCCGTACAACACGTACCAGCACGACGGACTGCCGCCCGGACCGATCTCGAACCCGGGTGACATCGCGCTGCAGGCCGTCACACACCCGGCCGCGGGCAACTGGCTGTACTTCGTGACGGTCGACCTCGAGTCCGGTGAGACGACCTTCTCGGACACGTACGACCAGCACCTGCAGGCCGTCAAGCAGTTCCAGGCCTGGCTCCGCGCACACCCCTCGTACCAGTAGCCGCGCGGGACCGGGACGATCGTGTCCCGGTCCCGACGGCTGTGGGAGGATGGCACCATGCTTCGTTGGTTGACCGCAGGTGAGTCCCACGGACCCGAACTGATCGCGATGCTCGAGGGCCTGCCCGCCGGTGTCCCCGTGTCGTTCGAGTCCATCCGCACCGACCTCGCGCGGCGCAAGCTCGGCTACGGCCGTGGCTCCCGCATGAAGTTCGAGCAGGACGAGCTCCACGTCTCCGGCGGCGTCCGGCACGGGTACTCGATGGGCAGCCCCATCGCGATCCGCATCGGCAACACCGAGTGGCCCAAGTGGGTCGAGGTCATGAACCCCGAGCCCGTCGAGCAGACCGAGGCCTCCCGTGGGCGCAGCGCTCCGCTGACCCGGCCGCGTCCCGGCCACGCCGACCTCGTCGGGATGCAGAAGTACGGCTTCGACGAGGCCCGGCCGATCCTCGAGCGTGCCTCCGCCCGCGAGACCGCGGCCCGCGTCGCGCTCGGTGCCGTGGCCAAGTCGTTCCTCGCCGAACTCGGGATCCGCTCCGTCGCCCACACCCTGCAGGTCGGCAGCGTCCGCGTGCCCGACGGGTCGGCGCTGCCGATGCCCGACGACGTCGACCGGCTCGACGACGACCAGCTCCGGTGCTTCGACGCCGACACCTCGGCGCGCATGGTGACCGAGGTCGAAGCCGCCAAGAAGGACGGCGACACCCTCGGCGGCGTCGTCGAGGTGCTGTTCTACGGCGTTCCGCCCGGGCTCGGGTCGCACGTGCAGTGGGACCGTCGCCTCGACGCACGACTCGCCGCCGCGATCATGGGCATCCAGGCCATCAAGGGCGTCGAGGTCGGTGACGGCTTCCAGACCGCCGGCCGCCGCGGGTCCGAGGCCCACGACGAGCTGTACCGGGAGGACGGCGAGATCATCCGCACGAGCGACCGTGCCGGCGGCACCGAAGGCGGCATGTCCACGGGCACCGTGCTCCGCGTCCGCGCGGGCATGAAGCCGATCGCGACGATCCCGCACGCGCTCCACACCATCGACGTCACCACGGGTGAGGACGCCTCGGCGCATCACCAGCGTTCGGACGTCTGCGCGGTGCCGGCCGCCGGCGTCGTGGCCGAGGCCATGGTCGCGCTCGTGCTGGCCGACGCCGTGCTCGAGAAGTTCGGCGGCGACAACGTCGTCGAGACCAAGCGCAACCTGGAGTCGTACCTCGCGTCGATCCCCGAGACCCTGCGTTCCCGCCGCACCGAGCCGGCTGAGCCCTCCAGCACCTGGTGAGCGCCGGACCGGTGGGGGACGACCACGGCGGACGCGGCACCGCCCCCGTCGTCGTGATCGGCCCGATGGGTGCCGGCAAGTCCACCGTCGGCAAGCGCGTGGCGAAGCGGCTCGGCGTGTCCTTCACCGACACCGACCGGGTGATCGCGCGCGAGCACGGTCCCATCCCCGCGATCTTCACCGACCGGGGTGAGCCTGCGTTCCGGGCCCTCGAGGCCGACGCGGTCGCCGTCGCCATGCGCACCGGCGGCGTCATCGCCGTGGGTGGCGGTGCCGTCACGCACGCGGACACCCGCCGGGCGATGGACGGCGCACGCGTGGTGCTGTTGACCGTCTCGCCCGAGGCCGTCGCCGACCGCATCGCCGGGTCCGACCGCCCGCTGTTGGCGTCCGGCGGCATCGACGCCTGGCAGACCATCCTCGACGACCGCGCGGCGACCTACGCCGAGCTCGCGCACGTGGTCGTCGACACCTCTCGTCGCCCCATGGCCCACGTCGTCGACGACGTCGTCGCCTGGCTGCGGAGCGACCACACCGAAGGAGCACCGTGACCGAGACGACCCTGCCAGAAGGCACCACCGAGATCCGCGTCGGCGGTGCGGACGGCTACGTCGTCGCGGTCGGCACCGGCCTGCTCGGGTCCCTGCCAGCGCTGCTCGGACCCCGGGTCGCCAAGGTCCTGATCGTGCACGCGCCGACGCTCGGTGCCCGCGCGGAGGAGCTCCGCGCCGGACTCGTGGAGGCCGGCTTCGAGGCCCTGATCGCCGAGGTGCCCGACGCCGAGGCCGCCAAGCGCGTCGAGGTCGCCGCGTTCTGCTGGCAGATCCTCGGGCAGTCGGACTTCACCAGGACCGATGCCGTCATCGGCCTGGGCGGCGGAGCCGTCACCGACCTCGCCGGGTTCGTCGCCGCGACGTGGCTGCGCGGCGTGCCGTACTTCTCCGTACCGACGAGCGTGCTCGGCATGGTCGACGCCAGCGTCGGTGGCAAGACCGGCATCAACACGAACGAGGGCAAGAACCTGGTCGGGGTGTTCTCCGCACCCCGTGCCGTCGTCGTGGACCTCGACCTGGTGCACACGCTGCCGCGCAACGACGTGCTGACCGGGTTCGCCGAGATCGTCAAGGCCGGGTTCATCGCCGTGCCCGAGATCCTGGACATCGTCGAGGCCGACGTCGACCGCGCCACCGACCCCTCGACGCCCGAGTTCCGCCGGGTGGTCGAGCTCGCGATCCAGCTCAAGGCGCAGGTGGTGTCGGAGGACTTCACCGAGCAGGGGCGTCGGGAGATCCTGAACTACGGGCACACGCTCGGGCACGCGATCGAGCACGCCGAGCGCTACCAGTGGCGGCACGGGGCAGCGGTGTCGGTCGGCATGGTCTTCGCCGCCGAGCTCGCACGCCTCACCGGGCACCTCGACGACGCGACCGTCGACCGGCACCGGTCGATCCTCGAGTCGCTGTCGCTGCCGACGAGCTACCCGCTCGGCCGGTGGCAGTCGCTCCTGGCGACCATGCGTCGGGACAAGAAGGCTCGCGCCGGCATGCTCCGGTTCATCGTGCTCGACGGCATCGGCAAGCCCGTCACGCTCGAGGGCCCAGAGGACCACCTGCTCTTCACCGCCTACCAGGAGGTCGGCGCCTAGCCCCGTCACCACCGCAGCACGCGGCGGGGGCGGGCCGACCTGTGGACGGCCCCCGAGCCTCCCGGCTGTGGAGGAGCCAGCCGGGGGCGCCCAGCCCGGGGGAGCATGCTGAACAGGTGCCCACACCACCCCGTCTGAGCGACCTCGGCGCCCGGCCGGACGCCGACGCGGGAACCCTCCGCTCCCGCGCGCGCCGCTTCGCCGAACTGCTGTCCATCGCCCGCCGACACGGCCTCGTGCCGTTCCGTCGCCTCGACTTCTCCCGTGACCCGGAGACCTCGGACAAGCGGCGAGACCAGGCCGAACACCTCCGTCGCGCGCTCGAGGAGGCCGGCGGCGGCTTCGTAAAGATGGGACAGCTGCTCTCGACCCGCGACGACCTGCTGCCGGACGAGTGGACCGAGGGACTCGCGCACCTGCAGCGGGACGTCACGCCCGCGGACCCGCAGGAGGTGTCGGACCTGCTGACGGCGGACCTCGGGGCCCCCGTGGCGGAGGTCCTCCAGTCGTTCGACCCGAAGCCCGTCGCCGCGGCGTCGATCGCGCAGGTGCACCGTGCCCGGCTGCACGACGGCACCGCGGTCGCCGTGAAGGTCCAACGACCCGGCATCGACGCGGCCGTGCGGCAGGACGTCGACATCGCGCTCCGCGTGGTGCGGTTCCTCGCCCGGACGTCGGCCGAGGCCCGTCAGGTCGGGGTGATCGACGTGGCGACCCAGTACGGCGACGACCTCATCCGGCAGGTCGACTTCTCGTCCGAGCTCCGCAACCTCGAGGCGCTCCGCGCGGCCCAGGCCAGGAGCGCCCGGCCGGACGAGGTCCGCTTCCCGACGCCGTACCCCGAGCTCTCGGGCCGGCGGGTGCTCGTGATGGAGTTCCTCGAGGGCGACACGCTCAGCGCGATCCGCGCCTCCCGCGTCGACCGGGACCTCGACGAGCCGATGCGGGCGATCCTCCGGTCGTTCCTGCGGCAGGTCGTCTTCGACGGGATCTACCACGGTGACCTGCACCCGGGGAACGTCCTGCTGCTGCCCGACGGTCGCCCCGCCCTCATCGACTTCGGGTCCGTCGGCCGCCTCGACCCGACGCTGCGCGACACGGTCCAGGAGCTCGTCGCCGCGTACATCCAGGACGACACCTCGCGGATCGCGGACGCCGTGCTGCGGATGGCGCCGGTGCGTCGAGCGCAGGACGAGGCCGACTTCCGCCGGGACATCGCCCGCTTCGTGGCCGACGAGCTCGGCCCGGGCGCGCGCATCGGCGTCGAGACCGTGGACGACGCGGTCGAGGTCTTCGGCCGCTACCGGCTCAAGCCGCCGCCGGACTTCGTCGCAGCCGCCCGGGCACTGGCGATCTTCGAGGGGACGCTGCGCTCGCTGCTGCCCTCGTTCGACCTGCTCGACGAGTCCCGCAACCTGGCGCGCGAGCAGATCCGTGACCAGCTCCGCCCGAGCGTGCTGCGGGACGTCGCCGCGCGCGAGCTCTTCGGCCTGTTCTCCACCGTCCGACGCCTGCCCAGGCGGATCGACCGGATCAGCGAGGCGATCGAGGGCAACAAGCTGTCGGTGAACATCCGGCTGCTCGCCGACCAGCGCGACCGGCGGACCGTCTCCGGCATGATCCGCCGGATCCTGCTCGTGCTGCTGGGGGCAGGGGCCGGCGTGCTGGCGATCGTCTACCTGGCGGCTCCGGCACGGCCGACCGCGGTGCTGAGCACCGGCGTGGCGGGCGGGCTCCTCGGCGGGACGGCCGTGGTGCTGCTCGTGTGGGCGGCGATCGACGCCTGGCGCGCACGGCGGCACGACTAGCGCAGGCGACGGCGCGGGCGCGGGTGAGGCGGTCGGCTACACTCGTCCGGGGCCCCAGCGCCCGCAGGACTCCACTCCTCGACACGAACGGGACATCGACACTCATGGCCAGTACCACTGACATCAAGAACGGCGCCGTTCTCATCATCGACGGGCAGCTGTGGTCGGTCGTCGAGTTCCAGCACGTCAAGCCCGGCAAGGGTGGTGCGTTCGTCCGCACCAAGCTGAAGAACGTCGTCTCCGGCAAGGTCGTCGACCGCACCTTCAACGCGGGCGCGAAGATCGAGACCGCGACGGTGGACCGCCGCGACTACCAGTTCCTCTACGAGGACGGCGACTCCTACGTGTTCATGGACACCGACACCTACGACCAGGTCCCGGTCCCCGCGACGGTCGTCGGCGACGCGAAGAACTTCCTCCTCGAGTCCGCGATGGTCACCCTCGCGATGAACGAGGGCAACCCGCTCTACATCGAGCTCCCGACGTCGATCGTCACCGAGATCGAGACCGAGCCCGGCCTGCAGGGCGACCGTTCGTCCGGTGGCACCAAGCCCGCGACGATCAAGGCCACCGGCTACCAGATCCAGGTGCCGCTGTACCTCGAGACCGACACCAAGGTGAAGATCGACACGCGCGACGGCAACTTCCTCGGCCGCGTCAACTAGGGCCGCCGGATGAGTGCTCGTTCGAAGGCCCGCAAGCGCGCGCTCGACATGCTCTACGTGGCCGAGGTCCGGGAGCTCCCGATCGCCGACGTCCTCGCGACGGAGACGGTCCGTCACCTCGACAACCCCGAGCGGGCGTCGAGCTGGGACTACGCCCGCCAGGTGGTCACCGGGGTCGACGAGGCCCGTCGTGAGATCGACGACGTCATCATCGACCACGCCCAGGGCTGGTCCATCGCCCGGATGCCGGTCCTCGACCGCTGCATCCTCCGCATGGGGGTCTGGGAGATCCGCTTCAACCCCGAGGTGCCCGACGCCGTCGCCATCTCGGAGGCCGTCGAGCTCGCCCAGTCGCTGTCGACGGACGACTCCGCCGGTTTCGTGAACGGCGTCCTCGGTGCCGTCGCCGGTGGTCGTGCACCGTCCGGTCGGACGGTGTCCGGAGACCAGGAGTCCCGCTAGGGTTGAGCACGTCCGCATCCTTTAAATGCCGTCCTGAGAGGCGGGGAAGGAGGTCGGCGTGGGTACCCGCACGGTCCTGCAGCAGTCCGACATCACGCGTGCTCTGACACGCATCGCGCACGAGATCCTCGAGGCCAACCACGGCGCCTCGGACCTGGTGCTCCTCGGCATCCCGACCAGGGGCGCCGTCCTGGCCGACCGGCTCGGCGAGGTCCTCGCCGGCATCGAGCCCGACTGGTCCGGCGGCCAGCAGCGCGTCGGCACCCTCGACGTCACGCTCCACCGCGACGACCTCGGCCACGGCATCGGTCGGGCCCCGCACCGCACGGTGATCCCGGCGAGCGGCATCGACGGCAAGGTCGTCGTGCTCGTCGACGACGTCCTGTACTCCGGCCGCACGGTCCGGGCGGCGCTCGACGCCCTGCAGAACATCGGCCGGCCGCGCGCGGTCCGACTCGCGGTCCTGGTGGACCGGGGCCACCGTGAGCTCCCCATCCGCGCGGACCACGTCGGGAAGAACCTGCCGACGGCGTCCGACGAGCGCGTCACGCTCCGCCTGACCGAGACCGACGGCGTCGACGAGGTCGTCATCGAGCAGCCGGAGCGGGGGGCCGACGCATGAGGCACCTGCTCTCCACCGCCGACCTCTCCCGCACCGACGCCCTCGAGATCCTCGACGTCGCCGAGGAGATGGCCGAGGTGAACACGCGCGAGGTCAAGCGCCTGCCGGCCCTCCGCGGCAAGACCGTCGTGAACCTCTTCTTCGAGGACTCGACGCGCACCCGGATCTCCTTCGAGGCAGCCGCCAAGCGCCTCTCCGCCGACGTCATCAACTTCGCCGCGAAGGGCTCCAGCGTCTCGAAGGGCGAGTCCCTCAAGGACACCGTCCAGACCCTCGGTGCGATGGGGATCGACGGCATCGTGATGCGCCACGGGGCGTCCGGCGCCCCGCGGGTCCTGGCCGACGCCGACTGGATCGACGTCCCCGTGGTGAACGCGGGCGACGGCACCCACGAGCACCCGACCCAGGCGCTCCTCGACGCCTTCACGATGCGCCGACGGCTCCACGGCAGCGCGTCCCGCGGCCAGGGCCTCGACGGCGTCCGCGTCCTCATCGTCGGCGACGTCCTGCACAGCCGCGTCGCCAGGAGCAACGCCTGGCTGCTCCGCACCCTGGGTGCGAGCGTCACCTTCGCCGCGCCGCCGACCCTGCTGCCGGCGACCGAGCGCCCCTTCGGCGCTGCGGTGCACCACGACCTCGACACGGCTCTCGCCGAGGACCCCGACGTCGTGATGACGCTCCGCATCCAGCAGGAGCGCATGAACGACGCCTTCTTCCCGAACCCCCGCGAGTACACCCGCCACTGGGGTCTCACCGCAGCCCGCTTCGCGCGCCTGTCGGAGCGCACCCTCGTGATGCACCCCGGGCCGATGAACCGCGGGCTGGAGATCGCCGGCGTGGCCGCCGACTCGCCCGCGTCGACGATCGTGGAACAGGTCGAGCACGGCGTCTCCGTCCGCATGGCCGTCCTGTACCTGGCCCTGACCGGCGCAGGCACCCCGTCCGGCACCGACCAGAAGGAGTCCGTCGCATGACCGCTCACCTCATCCGCGGCGCCCAGCTGGTCGACGGCTCGCGTGCCGACATCAGGCTGCAGGGGGGACGCATCACCGCGGTCGGGTCCGGTCTCGACACGGCCGGCGCCACCACCATCGACGCCGACGGCCTGATCGCCCTGCCCGGTCTCGTGGACCTGCACACGCACCTCCGCGAGCCCGGTCACGAGGAGTCCGAGACCGTCCTGTCCGGCTCGCGGGCCGCGGCCGCCGGCGGCTTCACCGCCGTCAACGCGATGGCGAACTCGAGCCCCGTCGCGGACACCGCCGGTGTGGTCGAACAGGTCCAGGCCCTCGGCGACGACGCCGGCTACGTCACGGTCCGGCCGATCGGCGCCGTGTCCCAGGGCCTGCAGGGCACGCACCTGTCCGAGATCGGCGCGATGGCGACCTCCCGCGCGAAGGTCCGGGTGTTCTCCGACGACGGCTCGTGCGTGGCCGACCCGCTGCTGATGCGCCGGGCGCTGGAGTACATCAAGGGCTTCGGCGGTGTGCTGGCGCAGCACGCGCAGGAGCCCCGCCTGACCATCGGCGCGCAGATGAACGAGGGCCGCCTGTCCTCGGAGCTCGGGCTCGCCGGGTGGCCGGCCGTCGCGGAAGAGGCGATCATCGCCCGTGACGTCCTGCTCGCCGACCACGTCGGAGCGCGACTGCACGTGTGCCACGTCTCGACCGCCGGCAGCGTCGAGGTCATCCGCTGGGCCAAGTCCCGTGGGATCGACGTCACGGCCGAGGTCACGCCGCACCACCTGGTGCTGACCGAGGACCTCATCGCCGGGGTCGACGGCGCCCCCGGCTACGACGCCCGTTACAAGGTGAACCCGCCGCTGCGCTCCCGCGAGGACGTCGACGCCCTGCGCGCCGCCCTGGTCGACGGCACGATCGACATCGTCGCCACCGACCACGCACCGCACACCGCCGAGGCGAAGTGCTGCGAGTGGCCGGCCGCCGCGAACGGCATGGTCGGGCTCGAGTCCGCGCTGAGCGTGGTGCACGCCGCCCTGGTCGAGGACGGCCGACTCGACTGGTCCGACGTCGCCCGCGTGCTCTCGAGCGCCCCGGCCCGCATCGGCCAGGTCGAGGGCCACGGACACGCGATCGCCGAGGGGGCCCCGGCCGAGGTCACCCTGTACGACCCGAGCGCGGTCCGCGAGTTCGCCGTCACCGACCTGGCGGGGCAGTCGCAGAACTCGCCGTACCTCGGCATGCGCCTGCCGGGCCGGGTCGTCGCGACCTTCCACCAGGGGTACGCGACGCTCCTCGACGGCGCGCTCGTCGACCACGACACCGTCGCGGCCGCAGCGCGCACGGCCGCCCGCGCCACCGAGGGGACCCGGGCATGAGCGGCGACGCCGCCCGGTGGCTCCTCGGCGGGCTGATCCTGCTCGCGGTGGCCGCGCTGTTCGTGGCCATGGTGCGCACCTGGCGGACGCGGGTCAGGAAGCAGGCCGACACCGTGCCTCCCGTCGGTGTGCCGACCGACCTGTCCCCGGCGGCCGGGTCCTGGGACGGCTTCACCGTCGCGACGACCCGCGCCGACCAGCCGCTGGAGCGCATCACGGCGGGAGGACTCGGCTTCCGGGGCCGCGGCGGCGTGACCGTCCACGCGACCGGCGTCGTCCTGCACCTGGCGGGGGAGACCGACCGCTGGATCGCCGCCGACCTGGTCCGCGGCGCCGACCGGGCGACCGCGGCCATCGATCGCGTCGTCGAACCAGGGGGGCTGGTGCGTCTGCGATGGACGGCGACCGGCGCCGCTGGTGCGACGGACCTCGACACCTACTTCCGGTTCCCGGAGGGCGACGCAGCCCCGCTGCACGCACTCCAGGAGCTGGCGACGAAGCACAACCACCCGCAGACCGCGGGCGAAGGGACGAACTCATGACACGCGAACGGGCCGTGCTGGTCCTCGAGGACGGCACCCGACACGACGGATGGGCGTACGGCGCCCGCGGACGCAGCCTCGGCGAGGTGGTGTTCGCGACCGGCATGACCGGCTACCAGGAGACGCTGACCGACCCGTCCTACGCCGGGCAGATCGTGGTGCAGACCGCGCCGCACATCGGCAACACCGGCGTCAACGACGAGGACCCCGAGTCCCGTCGCATCTGGGTCGCAGGCTACGTCGTCCGCGACCCCAGCCGCGTGGTGTCGAACCACCGCGCCACCGCGTCGCTCGACGACCACCTGGAGCGCGACGGCATCGTCGGGATCTCCGGGATCGACACCCGCGCCGTGACCCGTCGCATCCGGGACGCCGGCGCCATGAAGGGCGGCGTCTTCAGCGGCCCCGACGCCGCGCTCTCGCCGGACGAGCAGCTCGCGCTGGTCCGCGAGCAGGCCGACATGGCCGGGCAGAGCCTCTCCGCCGCCGTGTCGACCGACGCCGAGTACGTCGTCGACGCGGTCGGTGAGCAGATCGGCACGCTGGCCGTGCTCGACCTCGGCGTGAAGACGTCGACCACCCGCTACCTCGCCCAGCGCGGCTTCGAGGTGCACGTGCTGCCGCAGGACGTCACCGTCGAGCGTCTCCGCGAGCTCGACCCCGACGCGCTGTTCTACTCGAACGGGCCCGGTGACCCGGCAGCTTCCGACGCGCAGGTCTCCCTGCTGCAGGAGAGCCTGCGGGACGGGCGGCCGTTCTTCGGCATCTGCTTCGGCAACCAGCTGCTCGGCCGTGCCCTCGGCTTCGGCACGTACAAGCTGCCGTTCGGCCACCGCGGCATCAACCAGCCGGTGCTCGACACCACGACGGGCAAGGTCGAGATCACGAGCCAGAACCACGGCTTCGCGGTCGACGCCCCCGTCGGACAGGTCCTCGAGTCCCCGGTCGGCTTCGGCCGCGTCGAGGTCTCGCACTACTCGCTCAACGACAACGTGGTCGAGGGCCTCCGCGCGCTCGACATCCCCGCGTTCAGCGTGCAGTACCACCCCGAGGCCGCCGCCGGACCGCACGACAGCATGTACCTGTTCGACCGGTTCCGCGACATGGTCGTGGCCCGTCGTGCCGGCGAGCCGCTCGACGCGGCGACCGCCGACGCCACGACGCCCGCCGCCGACATCACGAAGGAGGGCAACTGATGCCCAAGCGCCCCGACATCACCTCCGTCCTCGTCATCGGCTCCGGCCCGATCGTCATCGGGCAGGCCGCCGAGTTCGACTACTCCGGCACCCAGGCATGCCGCGTACTCCGGGCCGAGGGCATCCGTGTGATCCTCGTCAACCCGAACCCGGCGACGATCATGACCGACCCCGACTTCGCCGACGCGACCTACATCGAGCCGATCACGAACGCGTCGCTCGAGGAGATCATCCGCATCGAGCAGCCGGACGCCGTCCTGCCGACGCTCGGCGGGCAGACCGCCCTGAACGCGGCGATCGCCCTCGACGAGGCCGGGATCCTGGACAAGCACGGCGTCGAGCTCATCGGCGCCAAGGTCGACGCCATCCAGCGCGGTGAGGACCGCCAGCTCTTCAAGGAGCTCGTCCTCGAGTCCGGCGCGGACGTGGCCCGCAGCCACATCGCCCACACGCTGGAGGAAGCGAAGGAGTTCGCGAAGGACCTCGGCTACCCGCTCGTCGTCCGGCCGTCGTTCACCATGGGCGGCCTCGGCTCCGGGTTCGCGTACAACGAGACCGAGCTCATCCGCTTCGTCGGTGACGGCCTGCAGTCGAGCCCCACGACCGAGGTCCTGCTCGAGGAGTCCATCCTCGGGTGGAAGGAGTACGAGCTCGAGCTCATGCGGGACAACGCCGACAACACGGTCGTCGTCTGCTCGATCGAGAACGTCGACCCGGTGGGCGTGCACACCGGCGACTCGATCACCGTCGCCCCCGCGCTGACCCTGACCGACCGCGAGTACCAGAACCTCCGCGACATCGGCATCGACATCATCCGCCGCGTCGGGGTCGACACCGGTGGGTGCAACATCCAGTTCGCGATCGACCCGGCGAACGGCCGCGTGATCGTCATCGAGATGAACCCCCGCGTGTCCCGGTCGAGCGCCCTGGCCTCGAAGGCCACGGGCTTCCCGATCGCGAAGATCGCCGCGAAGCTCGCCATCGGGTACCGCCTCGACGAGATCCAGAACGACATCACGCGGGTCACCCCGGCGAGCTTCGAGCCGACGCTCGACTACGTCGTCGTGAAGACCCCGCGCTTCGCGTTCGAGAAGTTCCCGGCGGCCGACGCCACGCTGACCACGACGATGAAGAGCGTCGGCGAGGCCATGGCGATCGGCCGGAACTTCGCCACCGCCATGCAGAAGTCGCTGCGCTCCCTCGAGAAGCGGGGGTCGAGCTTCCACTGGGACACCCCGGCCGCCGAGCTCGACAAGGACGCGCTGCTGGCGAAGTCCGCGATCCCGACCGACGGCCGCATCGTCACGGTGCAGCAGGCCCTCGTCGCCGGCGCCACCGCGGCCGAGGTCTTCGACGCCACGAAGATCGACCCGTGGTTCGTCGACCAGATCGTGCTCATCAACGAGGTCGCCGAGGAGATCCGCGCCGCCGACGCCCTCGACGCGGACACGATCCGCTGGGCCAAGGAGCACGGCTTCAGCGACGTCCAGATCGCCTCGCTCCGGAGCACGTCCGACCAGCAGGTCAGCGAGCAGCAGGTCCGCGACACGCGGCACGAGCTGGGCATCCGGCCGGTCTTCAAGACGGTCGACACCTGCGCCGGTGAGTTCCCGGCCCTGACGCCGTACCACTACTCGTCGTACGACGTCGAGACCGAGGTGGCGCCGAGCGACCGCAAGAAGGTCGTCATCCTCGGTTCCGGCCCGAACCGCATCGGCCAGGGCGTGGAGTTCGACTACTCCTGCGTGCACGCGTCCTTCGCGCTGAGCGACGCCGGGTTCGAGACCATCATGGTCAACTGCAACCCGGAGACGGTGTCGACGGACTACGACACCTCGGACCGCCTGTACTTCGAGCCCCTCACCGTCGAGGACGTCCTCGAGGTCATCGAGGCCGAAGCCTCCTCCGGTGAACTCGTCGGCGTCGTCGTGCAGCTCGGCGGCCAGACGGCCCTCGGGCTCGCGAAGCCCCTCGAGGCGGCGGGCATCCCGATCCTCGGCACCACGCCGACCGCGATCGACTCCGCCGAGGAGCGCGGCCAGTTCTCCGCGATCCTCGACCAGGCCGGCCTGCTCGCGCCCCGCAACGGCACCGCGCACGACCTGGCCAGCGCCACCGGGATCGCCGAGGAGATCGGCTACCCGGTGCTCGTCCGCCCGTCCTACGTGCTCGGCGGCCGCGGCATGGAGATCGTCTACGACTCCACCGCGATGGCCGACTACTTCGGCCGGATGGCCGACCAGGCGATCATCGGCCCGGACCTGCCGCTCCTGGTGGACCGGTTCCTCGACGACGCGGTGGAGATCGACGTCGACGCCCTGTTCGACGGCGAGCGGCTCTACATCGGCGGCATCATGGAGCACATCGAAGAGGCGGGCATCCACTCCGGTGACTCGTCCTGCACGCTCCCGCCGGTCGGGCTCGGCCGCGGCGAGATCCAGGCCGTGGTCGACGCCACCGAGAAGATCGCACGCGGCGTCGGCGTGCGCGGCATGCTCAACGTGCAGTTCGCCATCGCCGCGGGTGTGCTCTACGTCCTCGAGGCCAACCCGCGCGCCAGCCGCACCGTCCCGTTCGTCTCGAAGGCACTCGGCATCGCCCTGGCGAAGGCCGCCGCGCGGATCATGACGGGCGCCTCGATCGCGGGCCTGGTCGACGAGGGCATGCTGCCCGCCCGCGACGGCGCGTTCGTGCCGGCGCAGGCACCGGTCGCCGTCAAGGAAGCGGTGCTGCCCTTCCGTCGCTTCCGCACCGCCGAGGGCCAGGTCGTCGACTCGGTGCTCAGCCCCGAGATGCGCTCCACCGGTGAGGTCATGGGCATCGACCGCGACTTCCCGCGGGCGTTCCTGAAGAGCCAGGAGGCCGCCTACGGTGGGCTCCCGACGAGCGGCACCGTCTTCGTGAGCGTCGCGGACACCGACAAGCGCGCGATCGTCCTGCCGGTGCACCGCCTGCAGCAGCTCGGCTTCACGATCACCGCGACGGAGGGCACCGCCGAGGTGCTCCGCCGCAACGGGATCATGGTCGACGTGGTCGGCAAGTACAGCCAGGGCGGCGAGAGCGTGGTCGACCTGCTCGCCCGCAACGAGGTCGACATCGTGATCAACACGCCGTCCGGCGCCGCCGGTCGCGCCGATGGCTACGAGATCCGCGCGGCCACGGTCGCCGCGGACAAGCCGCTGTTCACGACGATCGCCCAGCTCGGTGCCGCGGTCGCGGCCATCGAGACGATCGGCACCCCGCACAGCGTGCGCAGCCTGCAGGACTACGCGCTCGAGCGGGCGGGCTGGTGACGGACCGCCTCGTCACCGCACAACGGGCAGGAGGCCCGGAGCCGTTCGGCGTCCGGCTCGCGTCCGCCATCGGGTCGCGGTCCGCACTGTGCGTCGGGATCGACCCCCACGCCGCCACCCTGGCGGCGTGGGGGCTCGGCCGTGACGAAGCAGGGCTGACCGCGTTCGGCCGCGTCCTGGTGGACGCGGCCGCCGGTCGCGCCGCCGTCGTGAAGCCGCAGGTCGCGTTCTTCGAGGCCGCGGGGGTGGCCGGCTTCCGCGCGCTCGACGCGACGATCCGTCGGGCACGTGATGCGGGCCTCCTGGTCGTCGCCGACGTCAAGCGCGGCGACATCGGGACGACGGGGGACGACTACGCCACGGCGTGGATCGACGCCGACGGGCCGTTCGCGGCCGACGCGATGACGGTGTCGCCGTACCTCGGGTACGGCTCGCTGCGCGGGACGATCGCCGTCGCGCGGCAGCACGGCGCCGGCGTGTTCGTGCTGGCCGCGACGAGCAACCCCGAGGCGCGCGTGCTGCAGACCGCGGTGCTCGCCGAGGGGCCGCGTGCCGGGCGGAGCGTCGCTGCCGGTATCGTTCTCGACGTGGCAGACGACAACCCGGCCGAGGACGACCAGGCCATCGGCGACGTCGGGCTGGTGCTCGGCGCCACCCTCGACCTGACGGACTTCGGCATCGGCGCGGACGAGATCGGGAACGCGCCCGTGCTCGCGCCCGGCTTCGGCGCGCAGGGTGCCCGGATCGAGGACCTCCGCGCGCTGTACGGCTCACGCGCCGAGCAGGTGCTCGTGAGCGAGTCCCGCGGGCTGCTGACCGACGGCCCGGACGGCGTCGCGGCGCACGTGACCGACCGCGCCGAGCGCATCCGGGCGGCCCTGGCATGACCGACGACGGCACGACCCACGACTCCGGCTCCCTGCCCGCGCACCGCACGCCGCCCGAGGTGGACCGCGCCGCGGCCGCCCGCGCCGCCGTCGCCGCCCGCCGGGCCCGCGCCGCGGTGAAGGCCGCCGTCGCCACGGGGGAGCGGTCGGCGCTCGACGTCGCCCGCACCGCCTGGAACGACGCCGAGGCCCCCGCGGAGAAGTCACTCCGGGTCCGTGACCTCCTGACCAGCCTGAACGGCATCGGACCGGCCCGTGCCGAGACGATCATGGGCTCGCTGCGGATCGCGCCGTCGAAGCGCCTCGGCGGCCTCGGCACCCGACAGCGCACGGCGCTCTCGGACTGGCTCGCCGCGCGCGGGCGGAAGCGTGGCGTGTCGAAGCTGGTCGTGCTCGCCGGCCCCACCGCCGTCGGCAAGGGGACCGTCAGCGCGTACATCCGCGAGCAGTACCCCGAGGTGAACCTCAGCGTCTCCGCGACCACCAGGAAGCCGCGGCCCGGCGAGGTCGACGGCGTGCACTACTACTTCGTCGACGACGCCGAGTTCGACCGGATGATCCGCGAGCGTGAACTGCTCGAGTGGGCCACCGTGCACAACTCGTACCGGTACGGCACCCCGCGTCCGCCGATCGACCGCGCGCTGGACGCCGGCGACAAGGTGATGCTCGAGATCGACCTGCAGGGCGCCCGGCAGGTCCGCGACGCCATGCCCGAGGCTGTCCTGGTGTTCCTGCTGCCCCCGACGTGGGACGAACTCGTCCGCCGGCTCATCGGCCGCGGGACCGAGTCGTCCGAGGAACAGGCCCGCCGACTCGAGACCGCGAAGGTCGAACTGGCCGCGCAGGACGAGTTCGACGTGCGGATCGTGAACTCGGATGTCGGCACGGCGGCACGCGAGGTCGTAGACTTGTTCACTGCGCCCTAGCCGGGAGCGCATCCGCTCGTTGTCTGGAGACACCATGGCCAACCCCCAGGGCATCATCGACCCGCCCATCGACGACCTGCTGTCCAAGGTGGAGTCGAAGTACGCGCTCGTCATCTTCGCCTCGAAGCGCGCGCGACAGATCAACGACTACTACGCCGACCTGCACGAGGGCTCGCTCTTCGACAACGTCGGTCCGCTCGTCGACTCCACGATCGACGACAAGCCGCTGTCGGTGGCCCTCCACGAGATCAACGAGGACAAGCTCACCGTCACCAAGCAGCAGCCCCAGCCCACCGTCTGAGCCCGGTGACGTCCAGCACGCTGCGCCTGTTCACGTCCGAGTCGGTGACGGAGGGGCACCCCGACAAGATCTGTGACCAGATCTCGGACACGATCCTCGACGCCCTGCTCGCCGTCGACCCGCACGCGCGGGTCGCGGTCGAGACGATGGTGACGACGGGGCTCGTGCACGTGGCCGGTGAGGTCACCACGTCGGGGTACGTCGAGATCCCGAAGCTGGTCCGTGACGTGATCACGGGCATCGGCTACAACTCGTCCGAGGTCTCCTTCGACGGCGCCACGTGCGGCGTCGAGGTCTCGATCGGCGCGCAGTCGCCGGACATCGCGCAGGGCGTCGACGAGTCGCTGGACTCCCGCTCCGGTGCCGGTGTCGACCCGCTGGACCGCCAGGGTGCGGGTGACCAGGGGATCATGTTCGGCTTCGCGACGAACGAGACGCCCGAGTACATGCCCGTCGCCATCTGGCTCGCGCACCGGCTCGCCGAGCGCCTGGCCGCCGTCCGGAAGTCCGGGGAGCTGACGTTCCTGCGGCCCGACGGCAAGACCCAGGTCACCGTCGGGTACGACGGCGTCGTGCCGAAGAGCATCGAGACCGTCGTCGTCTCGACGCAGCACTCGCCGAGCGTGACGCTCGACGAGCTGACGGCCGCGATCACGGAGCACGTCGTCCGCCCGGTCCTGGACCAGGTGGAGCTCGACTCCGCGGACGTCGAGGTCATCGTGAACCCGACCGGCCGGTTCGAGATCGGTGGGCCCCAGGGCGACGCCGGGCTCACCGGACGCAAGATCATCGTCGACACCTACGGTGGGGCGTCCCGGCACGGTGGTGGGGCGTTCAGCGGCAAGGACCCGTCCAAGGTCGACCGGTCGGCGGCGTACGCGCTGCGCTGGGTCGCGAAGAACGCGGTCGCCGCGGGGCTCGCCGACCGTCTCGAGGTCCAGGTCGCGTACGCGATCGGCCGCGCGAAGCCCGTCGGGCTCTACGTGGAGACGTTCGGCACGGGGCACGTGGACGACGCGGTCATCGAGGCCGCGATCCGTCAGGTGTTCGACCTGCGTCCGGCCGCGATCATCCGTGACCTCGACCTGCTCAAGCCGCGGTACGCGCAGACGGCGACGTACGGCCACTTCGGTCGTGAGCTCCCCGGGTTCACCTGGGAGCAGCTCGACCGTGTCGACGCCCTCCGCCAGGCCGCAGGACTCGTCGCCGCCACCGTCTGAGTGACCGCGTGACCACCGTCGCGCGCGTCGTCCTCGACTCGCCGCTCCCGCAGCTCGACCGACTGTTCGACTACCGGGTGCCGGCCGAGCACGAGGACGCGTGCGTGCCCGGGGTCCGCGTGAAGGTCCCGCTCCGCACCGGCGCCCGGATGTCGGACGCCTACGTCATCGAGGTCGTCGAGGACGGTCCCGGGGCCCCCGGTGGGGCGTTCCCCGGCGAGCTGAGTGCGATCGAGACGCTCGTCAGTCCGGTGCCGGTGCTCGCGCCGGAGATCTGGGCGCTCGCTCGTGCCGTGGCCGACCGGGCCGCCGGCGTGGCGAGCGACGTGCTCCGGCTCGCGGTGCCGACGCGGCAGGTCCGGGTCGAGAAGGCCTGGCTCGCGCGGGATGCCGACCATGTGCTGCCGGCGGTCGAGGCCCCCGCGGTCACCGGGTACGCCGACGGCGTCGTCGAGGGCATCCTGGCGACGAACCATCGTGCCGCCGTCGCGGCGATCCCACACCCCGTGCAGCTGCCGAGCGCGGTACCGGAGGACACCGAGGCCGATGCAGATACAGATGCAGACGCGGACGCGGACGCCGATGCGCCAGCCCCTGTCTCCGTCTCCGTCCCCGACGACCCCGCCTGGGTGCCCGGCTGGGCGCTGACCCTGGCGCAGGCCGCCGCCCGCACCCTGGCCACCGAGCGGTCCGCGGTCATCGCGGTGCCGGACTTCCGCGACCTCACCGACCTGGAACGCGCCCTGCACGCCCTGGTCCCCGCGGAGCGCGTGGTCCGCTTCGACGCCAAGCAGACGAACGGGCAACGCGCGAAGGCCCTGCTGCAGGCCCGCACGCACCCGGTCGTCGCGATCGGCAACCGCACGGCGATGTACGCGCCGGCCAGTGACCTCGGCCTCATCGCGATGTGGGACGACGGCGACGCATCCTTCATCGAGCCCCGCGCGCCCTACGTGCACACCCGGGACGTGGCCCTGGTCCGAGCGGCGCAGTCGGGTGCCGCACTGCTGTTCCTCTCCCACGCACGGAGCACCGACGTGCAGCGCCTGGTGGAGCTGCACTGGCTCGACGACGTGACGCCGCTCCGGGCCGCGGTGCCGAAGGTCATCCCGACGGCGCAACAGGTCAGTGCCGAGGGCTTCGCCGCACAGGCCCGGATCCCGAGCAGCGCCTGGCGTGCCGCCCGGGAGGCCAGCCGCACCGGCCCCGTGCTCGTGCAGGTCGCCAACCCGGGCTTCGGCACCGGGCTCGTCTGCGCCGACTGCGGGGAACGCGCCCACTGCCGGGTGTGCGGGGGACCCCTCGGCAGCCCGACGCACGGCGCCGTTCCCCAGTGCCGGTTCTGCGGGGCCCTCGCGGCGGGGTACCGCTGCCCGACGTGTGGCGGTGGGAAGCTCAAGGCCGTCGGCCAGGGGGCGCAGCGCACCGCGGACGAGCTCGGTCGGGCGTTCCCGGGCACGCGCATCATCGTCGCGGACGGCTCACGCCCGATCGACGAGGTCCCGGCTCGCCCGGCGGTCGTGGTGGCCACGCGCGGTGCGGAGCCGTCGACGCCCGGCGGGTACGCCTGCGTGCTGCTCCTCGACGGCGAGAAGATGCTCGGGCGCGAGGGCCTCCGGGTGCAGGAGGAGGTGCTGCGCTTCTGGACGAACGCAGCTGCCAAGGGCGCTCCCGGGGCCGAGGTCTACCTGGTCGGCATCGGCGGGTCACTGGCGACGGCGATGGCGCTGTGGCGACTCGACACGCCCGCCCACGACGAGCTCGTCGACCGCCGCGAACTCATGTTCCCGCCGGCCGTCCGAGTGGCGACGCTCACCGGGACGGAAGACGCGGTGACCGCGGCGGTCGAGGCCCTCGGAGCGGCGCCGGTCGGGCCGGTGCTCGGACCGGTCCCGGTCGACGACCCCGTGCCCGGCACGGTCCGGGCGATCGTGCGGTTCCCCTACGCCCATGCACCGAGGTCGCCGCGACGCTCAAGGCCGAGGTCATCCGCCGGTCGTCGACACGGCGGGTGCTCCCGGGTGGCAACCGTCGTCGAGCCGCACCCACACTGCGGGCGCGGCTCGACGACGCGGAGCCGTTCGCCGAGGTCTGAGACGACCTCAGGCGGTGGTGGTGCGGTCGCGGCGCTGGCGTCCGTCCGGCCGCGGCAGGAACACGCCGAGGGCGACCATGCCGCCGGCGAGCAGCAGGTGCAGCCAGTTGTCGGCGGTGTTCAGCGGGACGAAGTTCGCGGCGGACGCGTGGTCGGCCGTGAACAGCCCGTAGACGAACAGCACCAGGTAGACGATGCCGCCGATGACCAGGTAGCTGCGGGAGCCGACGGCGCTCCGGGCGGCGGCCAGCCCGACGATCCCGAAGAGCAGGTGCACGATGTTGTGCAGGACCGAGACCTGGAACAGCCCCAGCAGCATGGCCATCGAGCCGTGCCCGGCGCCGCCGAGGTCGCCGGTGGTGATGCCGGGGACGAACCCGGCGATCCCGACGACCAGGAACACGATGCCCACGACGAGCGTGGCCTTCTGGATGGTGGAACCGGCGTACCGGTTGGTGGAGGTGGTGATGTCTGCCATGAGCGGGACCGTACGCACATCGCTCTCGGCTGGTTCCCGGACGGCTCGCTCCTGCGCCGGACGGACAGCGGCGGGCAGCCCGGGGCGGTGCCGGCATGGGAGGATCGAACCCATGCGTCTCGTCGTCGCCGGCAGCCCCGCTGCGGCCGTCCCCACCCTCCGTCGGCTCGCGGCGTCCGACCACGAGATCGCCGCGGTGCTCACACGTCCGCCGACACCGCAGGGCCGCAAGCGCGTCCTGACCCCGACACCGGTCGCCCAGGTCGCGGAGGAGCTCGGGCTGCCCGTGCTCGAGGCCGCCCGCGTCGACGACGAGGTCACCCGCCGTATCGCCGAGCTGGACGTCGACCTGGGCGTCATCGTCGCCTACGGCGCCCTGCTCCGCCGTGCGGCGCTCGACACCCCGCGCCACGGCTGGGTCAACCTGCACTTCTCCGACCTGCCGGCGTACCGCGGCGCCGCACCCGTGCAGCGTGCCGTGATGGCCGGCGACACGCGGACCGCCGCCACGGTGTTCCAGCTCGTGGAGGCGCTCGACGCCGGCCCCGTGTTCGCCAGCGAACCGTTCGACATCGACCCCGAGGCGACGGCCGGCGAGGTCCTGGCCGCCATGGCCGAGACCGGTGCCGAGGTCGTCGCCCGGGTCGTCGACGGCATCGCGGACGGCAGCGCCACCGCCACGGACCAGGTGGGCGAGCCGACCACCGCCCCGAAGACCACCATCGAGGACGGTCGCGTCGACTTCGCCGCGCCGGCCACTGCCGTCCACGCCCACATCCGCGGCGTGACGCCGGAGCCGGGTGCCTTCGCGCACCTCGGGGAGACGCGCGTCAAGCTGCTCCGGTCCCACCGGATGCCCCGGACAGGAGGCCCGGCAGACCCCGCCCCGTCGCTCGCCCCCGGCGCGTTGACGCTCCAGGGCGGCGCCCTCCTCGTCGGGACCGCCGACGAGCCACTCGTGCTCGCTCGGGTGCAGCCGGCCGGCAAGACGGCGATGGACGCCGCCGCCTGGGCCCGTGGCCTCGGCACCCTCGACGGGAAGGTCCTCGCATGAGCCCGCACCAGCAGCACCGTCCCGAGACCCGCACGGTCCGCGGCCCGAGCGCCCGCCGGGTCGCCTTCGACGTGATCCGGGCCGTGCAGGTCGACGACGCCTACGCCAACCTCCTGCTCCCGACGCGCATCCGCCGGGCCGCGCTCTCTGCGCGTGACGCCGGCTTCGCGACCGAGCTCACCTACGGCACCATCCGGATGATCGGTCGGTACGACGCCATCGTCGAGGCCGCCTCCGGTCGGAAGGTCGGCAACGTCGAGGCCGACGTGCTCGACGTCCTGCGTCTCGGGGTCCACCAGCTGCTCGCGATGCGCACGCCCACGCACGCTGCCGTCTCCGCCACCGTCGAGCTCACCCGCGAGGTCGGCGCCCACCGCGCCACCGGTTTCGTCAACGCGGTGATGCGCAAGGTCGCGGCGAGGACGCCCGAGGAGTGGGACACCGAGATCACCCGCGGCCTGTCCGGGGACGAGCTCCTCGCCACGCGCTGGTCGCACCCGGCGTGGGTCATCGCCTCGCTCCGGGACGCCCTCGCGGCCGAGCGCTCCCGCGACGAACTCGTGGCGCTGCTCGCGGCCGACGACGTCGCACCCCGTGTCCAGCTCGCCGCGCTGCCCGGACTCGCGACGGAGGCCGACCTGCGCACCGCGACCACGGCCGTGGAGCCGGTCGACGCCGAGCCGCAGGGCGACGACGCGACCGGTTCCGAGCCTCCCGTCCCGGCCGAGGCCGCCGACGTCGTGGCGGACGCCGACGCGCTGCCCGTGTCGCCCGTCGGCATCCGCGGCGTGACCGGTGACCCCGCCCGGGTGCCGGGCATCGCCGCCGGACGGCTCCGCGTGCAGGACGAGGGCTCGCAGCTCGCCGCCCTGGCACTCAGCCGGTCCTCCGCGATCCAGCCGGGGGAGCGGTGGCTCGACCTCTGTGCCGGACCCGGTGGCAAGGCCGCACTGCTCGCAGCCGAGGCCGCACAGGCCGGCGCGACCCTCGTCGCGAACGAACTCGTGCCGGCGCGTGTCGGACTGGTCCGGAAGGCCCTCGCGGCGTTCGGCGACACCGTCAGCGTCGTCGAGGGCGACGCCCGCCGGTACGGCCAGGACGGCTCCGGCGTGCGGTACGACCGCGTGCTGCTCGACGCTCCGTGCACCGGCCTCGGCGCACTCCGGCGCCGACCGGAGGCCCGCTGGCGCAAGGTGCCCGAGGACGTGCAGGAGCTCGCGGTGCTGCAGACGGAGCTCCTCGACGCCGCGGTGCGCGTGCTCGCACCGGGCGGCACGCTGGCCTACGTCACGTGCTCGCCGCACCTCGCCGAGACGCGCGGGCAGGTCGACGCGCTGATGCGACGGCACGGGGACCTGCTCGAGCAGGTGGACACGGCCTCGGTGGTCCGCTCGGTCGCCGCCCGGGACCCCCAGGTCGCGGACGGCATGACGGCGCAGCTCTGGCCGCACCGCGTGGGGACGGACGCGATGTTCATCGCGCTGTTCCGTCGTCGGTGACGCCTCCGGTCACTCCATCCGGAAGTCGAAGCCGTCGTTGCGGGAGAGCCGCCCCGCGGCGCGGACGAAGCGCAGTCCCTTGCCGAGGGTCCCGTCGGCGGCCGTGACGTTCTGCTCCTCGGCCTCGCGGATGCGCCAGGCGAGGTCCGTGCCGCGGGCGTCGTAGGCGACCCGCTCCATCGCCTCGACCACCCGGCGCTCGGCGTCGGCGTCGACCTGCCGTGCGGTGGGCACGGGGTCGTCGGTCGACGCCGGTGCCGCCGGGTCGTCCGCTGGCGGGCCGCTCCGCGCGGCGGTGAGCAGCACCGCGCCGGCAGCCGCCACGCCCGCGAGGGCGTCGCCGTGCGTCAGTCCGAGGCCGCCGGACATGACCAGCTCGATGTCCACGGTGACCGGCGTGCCGTGGTCGAGCCGTGCCAGTCGGACCTGGCCGCGGCCGCCGCCGTTGTCCCAGCGCACGACGTCGCCGTGCGACAGGAAGAGCGCGAAGTCCATCACCTCGAGGACGTCCTCGAGCTCCCGGATCACGTCGGGCAGCGGTGCACCGGCGTCGGGGGCGAACACGACCTGCACCAGGATGGACTCCGGATCGACATCGGTCATGCCAGCAGCCTAAGTGGACCCGTCGAGCGCCGGTAGGCTCGTCGTGTGACGATCCGCATCTCGCCGAGCATCCTGTCCGCCGACTTCGCGAACCTCGAGCGTGAGCTCGGGCGCATCGCCACCGCCGACCTGGTGCACGTCGACGTCATGGACAACCACTTCGTGCCGAACCTGACGCTCGGGCTGCCGATCGTCGAGCGGCTGCAGCAGGTGTCACCCGTGCCGCTCGACGTCCACCTGATGATCACCGACGCCGACACCGAGGCCCCGAAGTACGCCGAGCTCGGGGTGTCCAGCGTGACGTTCCACCTCGAAGCCGCGACCGACCCGGTGGCGACCGCCGCGGCGATCCGGTCGAACGGCGCCCGTGCCGCGGTCGCGGTGAAGCCCGGCACGCCGATCACCCCCGTGCTCGCGCACCTCGACGCCTACGACATGATCCTGCTCATGACGGTCGAGCCCGGGTTCGGCGGCCAGTCCTTCATGCCCGAGGTGATGCCGAAGCTCGCCGACGCCCGCGCGGCCGTCGACGCCTCCGGACTCGACGTCTGGCTCGAGGTCGACGGCGGCATCGCGGTCGACACCGTGCCCCAGGCCGTGCGGAGCGGGGCCGACACCCTGGTCGCCGGGTCCGCGGTCTACGGCGGCGACCCCGAGTCCCGCATCCGCGACCTCCGTGACGCGGCGCAGCGTGCGCTCGCGGGACGGTAGCCTGGTCCCGTGAAGACGTTCGACGAGCTGTTCGCGGAGCTGACCGAGAAGGCCGCATCGCGCCCCGAGGGCTCCGGCACCGTCGCCGAACTGGACGCCGGCGTGCACCAGATCGGCAAGAAGATCGTGGAAGAGGCCGCCGAGGTCTGGATGGCCGCCGAGTACGAGGGCGACGTCCGCACGGCCGAGGAGATCTCGCAGCTCGTGTACCACCTGCAGGTGCTCATGGTCGCGAAGGGCCTCACCCCGGCGGACGTCTGGCGACATCTGTGACGCGCTGACCAGTCGCCGACCTCCACCAGAAAGCAGACCACCTGATGCTGCGCATCGCCGTGCCCAACAAGGGCTCGCTCTCCGAGACCGCCTCCGAGATGCTGCGGGAGGCCGGCTACGCCGGTCGTCGTGACCCGAAGGCCCTCCACCTCATCGACGAGCGCAACGGCGTGGAGTTCTTCTTCCTCCGTCCGCGCGACATCGCGACCTACGTCGGTTCCGGCGCGCTCGACGTCGGCATCACCGGCCGCGACCTGCTCCTCGACTCGGGGTCCCAGGCACACGAGGTCGACGCCCTCGGGTTCGCCGACTCGACCTTCCGCTTCGCCGGCACGCCCGGGCGCTTCGGCTCGCTGCAGGACCTCGACGGGGTCCGCGTCGCGACGAGCTACCCCGGCCTCGTGGGGGAGTTCCTCGGTCGCCACGGGGTGACCGCCACGCTCGTGCAGCTCGACGGTGCCGTGGAGAGCGCCGTGCGGCTCGGCGTCGCGGACGCGGTCGCCGACGTCGTCTCGACCGGCAGCACCCTGCGTCAGGCGGGCCTGGAGATCTTCGGGCCGGTCATCCTCGAGTCCACCGCGTTGCTGATCTCCACCGACGAGACCATCCCCGGCATCGACGTGCTCCGCCGTCGGCTGCAGGGCGTGCTCGTCGCCCGTGGCTACGTGATGCTCGACTACGACATCCCGACCGACCTGCTCGAGCAGGCGACCGCGATCGCGTCGGGCATCGAGTCCCCGACGGTCTCGCCGCTGCACGGGCGCGACTGGTCCGCCGTCCGCGTGATGATCCCGCGCGACGACGCCAACCTGATCATGGACGCGCTCTACGACCTCGGCGCCCGCGCCATCCTCGTGAGCCCCATCCACGCCGCACGCCTGTGAGCCCCGCCGTGGGCGGCGCCCGTGGCGGCGTCGCGGTCCGTGTCGTCCCGTGCCTCGACGTCTCGGGCGGCCGGGTGGTCAAGGGCGTCAACTTCCTCGACCTGCAGGACGCCGGCGACCCGGTCGAGCTCGCCGCGCGCTACTACGAGCAGGGCGCCGACGAGCTGACGTTCCTCGACGTCGGGGCCACGGTCGAGAACCGCTCGACGATGTACGACACGGTGACCAGGACGGCCGAGCAGGTCTTCATCCCGCTCACCGTCGGTGGTGGCGTCCGCAGTGTCGACGACGTGTCGCGGCTGCAGCAGTGCGGCGCGGACAAGATCGGCGTGAACAGCGCGGCCATCGCCCGGCCGGACCTGGTCGGGGAGATCGCCGACCGCTTCGGCGCGCAGGCCGTGGTGCTCTCGCTCGACGTCAAGCGCTCCGACCGCACCGACTCCGGCTTCGTCGTGACGACCCACGGCGGCCGCACGGAGACCGACATCGACGCCGTCGCCTGGGCGCGCGAGGCCGTCGAGCGGGGCGCCGGTGAGCTGCTCGTGAACTCGATCGACGCCGACGGCACGAAGAACGGCTTCGACCTCGACCTGGTCCGCGCCGTGCGCGCCGTGTCGACCGTGCCGGTGATCGCATCCGGCGGTGCCGGGCGGGTCGAGCACTTCGCACCGGCCGTCGACGCCGGTGCGGACGCCGTCCTCGCCGCCAGCGTGTTCCACCGCGCGGAGATGACCATCGGCGACGTCAAGGACGCCCTGCGGGAGTCCGGGCACGCCGTACGCTAGGAGCCTCATGACCGACAGCACCAGCACCAGCACCGAGGCGGTCCTCGACCGCGCGCGCTTCGGTGCGGA
The DNA here is from genome assembly GCF_026672405.1 of Curtobacterium sp. SL109. NCBI lineage: Bacteria > Bacillati > Actinomycetota > Actinomycetes > Micrococcales > Microbacteriaceae > Curtobacterium > Curtobacterium sp. SL109. The sequence goes on along the minus strand of NZ_JAPPRB010000002.1, from coordinate 2,673,442 downwards.
CGGACTGCTCCCGGCAGTCGTGCAAGAAGAGTCGTCGAAGGACGTCCTCATGCTCGGCTACATGGACCGCGAAGCCCTCCGCCGCACCCTGACCGAGGGGCGGGTGACCTTCTGGTCCCGCTCGCGGCAGGAGTACTGGCGGAAGGGCGACACCTCCGGGCACGCCCAGTACGTGCGGGCAGCCGCGCTCGACTGCGACGACGACACCCTCCTGGTGACCGTCCAGCAGGTCGGTGCCGCGTGCCACACCGGTGCCCACCGCTGCTTCGACGTCGACCCGCTCGACCCCGTGACCGCGTCGGCCCCGGCCGCCGACTCGACGGTCGCCGACGCGACGGTCGCCGACGCGACGGTCGCCGACGCGACGGTCGCCGACGTGACGGAGGCGACCCGATGACCACGACGACCGCCCCGTCGTCCGCGACGATCCCCGACAAGCCGCACACGACCTCCCGTCCGGAGTTCGACGCCCTGGTGGCGGACGGCCACCGTGTCGTCCCGGTGGTGCGCGCCCTCTACGCCGACAGCGAGACCCCGGTCGGCGTCTACCGGAAGCTCGCCGACGGCCGCCCCGGGTCGTTCCTGCTCGAGTCCGCCGGCCAGGGCGGGCTGTGGTCCCGCTGGTCGTTCGTCGGTGTGCGCAGCTACGGCGTCCTGACGCAGGACGGCGACCAGGCCGCGTGGATCGACACCGGCATGAGCGCCGACCGTGCCGTCGGCTCGCTCGACGGCGCGCCGCTCGAGGTCCTCGCCCGGCTCCACGAGCGCTGGGCCACCCCCCGCGTCCCGGGCACCCCGCCGCTCGTCGGCGGGACGGTCGGGTTCATCGGATGGGAGGCGGTCCGGCAGCTGGAGCACCTGCCGAACGTGCCGCCGGCCGACTTCGAGGTGCCCGGGCAGTCACTCGCCTTCGTCGCCGAGCTCGCCGCCCTCGACCACCGCACCGGACTCGTCCTGCTCGTCGCGAGTGCCCTGAACGACGGCACCGACGACGCCGACGCGCTCTGGACCGGAGCGCAGGAGCGCCTCGACCGGATGCAGGCCGACCTCGTGCAGCCGAGCCCGGCCACCGTCGCCGAGGCCTTCGACATCGCCGAGCCCACCGCCAGGCACCGCACGACCCCGGACGACTACATGGCTTCCGTCGTGCGGTCGAAGGACTTCATCCGCGACGGCGACGTCTTCCAGGTCGTCATCTCGCAGCGGTTCGACCACGACGTCACGGCCGACCCGCTCGACGTCTACCGGGTGCTCCGCACGCTCAACCCGAGCCCGTACATGTACTTCCTGTCCATGGCGGATACCGAGGGCGAGCCGTTCTGGATCGTCGGCGCTTCCCCGGAGGCACTGGTCAAGGTGCAGGACGGCCGGGTCATCACGCACCCGATCGCCGGGTCCCGCCCGCGTGGGGCGACCCCGGAAGAGGACGTGCGCCTCGGCGAGGACCTGCTCGACGACCCCAAGGAGCGGGCCGAGCACCTGATGCTCGTGGACCTGTCCCGCAACGACCTGCAGAAGGTGTGCGAGCCCGGCACCGTCGCGGTGACCGAGTTCATGACCGTCGAGCGCTTCAGCCACATCATGCACCTGGTGTCGAGCGTCGAGGGCGTCGTGCGTCCCGAGCAGTCGGCGATCGACGTGTTCCGGGCGACGTTCCCGGCCGGCACGCTCTCCGGGGCGCCGAAGCCGCGCGCGCTGGAGATCATCGACGAGCTCGAGCCGGCCAAGCGCGGTGCGTACGCCGGGGTCGTCGGCTACTTCGACTTCGCCGGGGACGCCGACCTGGCGATCGCGATCCGGACGGCGCTCATCAAGGACGGCGTCGCGCGGGTGCAGGCCGGAGCGGGGATCGTCGCCGACTCCGACCCGGCGACCGAGCACGCCGAGGCCGTCAACAAGGCCGCGGCGCCGCTCCGGGCCGTCGCCACCGCGAACCGCATGCGCGAGGTCCGGTCATGAAGCGCTCCCGTCCGCTCGTCGTCGTGCTCGGCCTGGCGGTCGCCGGCATCGTGATGCTCTCGTGGACGCAGACGTGGTTCACGCTCCGCCTGGACGCCGACGCGGCCGTGACCCCGACGGTCGTCGCCGACGGGGCCGCTGCGGTCCCGCAGTTCACCGCGCTGGCGATCGCCCTGCTCGCGCTGTTCCTCGCCATGACCATCGCCGGTCGGGTCGTCCGGGTCGTCCTCGCCGGCATCGAGATCCTGCTCGGCCTCGGCATCGTCGTGTCCGGGGTGTCCGCGCTCAGCGACCCGGTCTCCGCGGCGCGCGGTGCTGTCGGTGAGGTCGCCGGCGTCAGTGACCTGGGTGCGGTGCGGCGCATCGTGACCAGCGTCGACGTGACCGCGTGGCCGGCCGTCGGCATCGCCGGGGGCGTCCTCGCGGTGCTGCTCGGGGTCGTCGTGCTCGTCGTGCAGCGGTCCTGGCCGGGCCCGAGCCGCAAGTACGCCGCCACGCCCACTGCGACCGCGCCGGCGTCGGCTCCGGTCCAGCGTGACGCGATCGTCGACTGGGACGACCTCAGCGCCGGGCTCGACCCGACGGACCCCGCCGACCCGGTCACCGTGACCGAGGCCGACCCGGTCCCCGTGACCGAGACGGACAGCCTCGGCACGGTAGGATCAGACACGCGTCGTACGACCGACGACGCCCACGACCACGAGGAGCACCGTGAGCACCACTGAGCCCGCAGATCTCGGCGAAGGCCACTCGCCGGCAGCCTGGACGTCCGTCATCATCATGCTGGCTGGCTTCGCGATCGGGACGCTGTGCTTCTGGTTCGACATCGCGTGGGGCGTCTGGGCGTCCGCCGGGATCGTCGTGATCGGCCTCATCGTCGGCTGGGTCATGGGGCGTGCCGGCTACGGCGTCAACGGTCCGAAGTACGTCGGCAAGCACCACAACGAGTAGGGCGAGCATGCCGAACGTGCTCGAGACCCTCGTCGCGGGCGCGCTCGAGGACGCCGCCGCCCGTCGCCTCGACCGTCCGTACGCCGACGTCGAACGTGACCTCGACCGTGTGACCTCCCCACTCGACGCCCTCGACTTCCTGTCGGCAGGGGAGCGCGTGAAGGTCCTCGCCGAGGTCAAGCGCGCCAGCCCCTCCCGTGGGTCCATGGCCCCGATCGAGGACCCGGCCGCCCTCGCCGCCGACTACGAGCGCGGCGGTGCCTCGGCGATCAGCGTGCTGACCGAGGGCCGGAAGTTCCTCGGGTCGCTCGCCGACCTCGAAGCCGTCAAGGCGCGCGTGTCGGTGCCGGTGCTCCGCAAGGACTTCATCGCCGACCCCTACCAGGTCGTCGAGGCCCGCGCGGCGGGGGCGGACATCGTCCTGCTCATCGTCGCCGCACTCGACCAGGCCCAGCTCGTGGAGCTGCACGGCCTGGCCGAGGAGCTCGGCATGCGCGTCCTGGTCGAGGCCCACTCCGCGGACGAGCTGTCCCGCGGGATCGACGCCGGCGCCCGTATCCTCGGCGTCAACGCCCGGGACCTCACCGACTTCTCGCTCGACCGCGACCTCTTCGGTTCCCTGGCCGACCGCATCCCCACCGGTGTGGTCCGGGTCGCCGAGTCCGCCGTGTCGAGCCCCGCCGACGTCGCGCACTACCGGGCAGCCGGAGCAGACGTCGTCCTCGTCGGGGAGGCGCTGGTCACCGGCGCCGACCCGGCCGCAACGCTCGCGTCGTTCCTCGACGCCTGACCACCCCGTCCGCTCGGCGTCCGCGCCGGGCACCCCTGGAGCACCATCGTGACCTCACTCCGTGACCTCCACGGCCCGTACTTCGGCGACTTCGGCGGACGCTTCGTCCCCGAGTCCCTCGTGCTGGCCCTCGACGAACTCGAAGCCGCCTTCCGCGAGGCCTGGGCAGACCCGGCCTTCCACGAGGAGCTCGACACCCTGCAGCGCGACTACACCGGTCGCCCGTCGATCATCACCGAGGTGCCGCGCTTCGCCAAGCACGCCGGTGGTGCCCGGGTGATCCTCAAGCGCGAGGACCTCAACCACACCGGTTCGCACAAGATCAACAACGTGCTCGGCCAGGCGCTCGTCGCCAAGCGCCTCGGCAAGACCCGCCTCATCGCGGAGACCGGTGCCGGCCAGCACGGCGTGGCCACCGCGACGGCCGCAGCGCTCTTCGGCATGGACTGCGTCGTGTACATGGGCGCCGTCGACACCGACCGCCAGGCGCTCAACGTCGCCAGGATGCGGCTGCTCGGCGCCGAGGTGATCCCCGTCGAGACGGGGTCGCGCACCCTGAAGGACGCCATCAACGACGCCCTCCGCGACTGGGTCGGCAACGTCGACTCGACGCACTACCTGCTCGGCACGGTCGCCGGTCCGCACCCGTTCCCGGAGATGGTCCGCGAGTTCCACAAGGTGATCGGGGTCGAGGCCCGCCAGCAGGTCCTCGACCTCGTCGGTCGCCTGCCCGACGCCGTCGCCGCGTGCGTCGGCGGCGGGTCGAACGCGATGGGCATCTTCGAGGCCTTCCTCGACGACGAGTCCGTGCGGCTCCTCGGGTACGAGGCCGGCGGCGACGGCGTCGAGACCGGGCGTCACGCGGCGAGCATCACCCTCGGCCGCGAGGGCGTGCTGCAGGGCGCCAAGTCGTACCTCATGCAGGACGAGGACGGCCAGACGATCGAGAGCCACAGCATCTCCGCCGGCCTCGACTACCCGAGCGTCGGCCCGGAGCACGCCTACCTGGCGTCCATCGGCCGTGCGCAGTACGAGCCCATCACCGACACCGAGGCGATGGAGGCCTTCCGTCTGCTGAGCCAGACCGAGGGCATCATCCCGGCGATCGAGTCGTCCCACGCCCTCGCCGGGGTGATCAAGCTCGGCAAGGAGCTCGGCCCCGACGGCGTCATCCTGGTGAACCTCTCCGGGCGCGGCGACAAGGACGTGGCCTCGGCCAGCCGGTACTTCGGCATCCTCGACGAGACTGCGGAGCAGCTGTGAGCACGAACCGGACCGTCGCCACCACGATCGACCAGGCGAACACCGACCGCGCGGGTGCGGTCGTCGGCTACCTGCCCGCCGGCTTCCCGACGCTCGAGACCAGCATCGACGCCGCCGTGGCCCTGGCCGAGAACGGCGTGGACGTCATCGAGCTCGGCCTGCCGTACTCCGACCCCGTGATGGACGGCCCCGTCATCCAGCGCGCGGCCGAGGAGTCCCTGGCCAACGGCTTCCGCGTCGCGCAGGTCTTCGACGCCGTGCACGCCATCACCGAGCGCGTCGACGTCCCCGTCCTCGTGATGACGTACTGGAACCCGGTGCTCCGGTACGGCGTCGAGCGCTTCGCCGACGACCTGGTGCAGTCCGGGGCCGCCGGCCTGATCACGCCCGACCTCATCCCCGACGAGGCCCGCGCGTGGATGGACGCCTCCGAGCGCACCGGCCTCGACCGCGTGTTCCTCGCGGCACCGTCCTCGTCCGACGTCCGCATGCACCAGGCCGTCGAGGCCAGCCGCGGATTCGTGTACGCCGTCTCGACGATGGGCGTCACCGGTGCCCGCCTCGGTGTCGACGTCGCCGCCCGCACGGTCGTCTCCCGACTCCGCGACGCGGGCGTCGCCCGCACCTGCGTCGGGCTCGGCATCTCCACGGCCGACCAGGTCGCCGAAGTCCTCGAGTACGCCGACGGCGCCATCGTCGGGTCGGCCTTCGTCCGCGCCCTCGCCGACCTCGGCGTCACCGGCGTCGGGCAGCGGGCCGCCGAGCTGACGGTCGGCGCCCAGCGCCGCTGAGCAGCAGCAGTCCCGGACAGGAGGCCCGGTGCGGGTGAGCAGACCCGCTCACCCGCACCGGGCCTCCCGTCCACACCGCATCACGGTTCCCACAGACAGCGCCGTCGGTTCCTGACCACCGGACCAGCCGCGCTACAGTGATCCGGGGTCGACGCGGGTCGACCCACCGCCCGGCCGCACCGGCTGCGCAGCAACGAAAGGCGAAAGCACCTCCATGCCCCTCCTGAGCATCCCGAGCCCCAGCACGGCCTGGCAGTACTTCGACCTCACCGCCTGGCTGCGCGACGTGTTCGGCTGGTCGCTGCCGCTGGACTTCCGCATCCACGCGTACGCGATCTGCATCCTCCTGGGGATCGTCGCCGCCGTGATCCTGACGAACCGCCGTCTGAACGCCCGCGGCGTCGAGCGCTGGATCATCATCGACATCGCGATCTGGGCGGTGCCGTTCGGCATCGTCGGCGGTCGGCTCTTCCACGTCCTGACGCACTTCAGCGACTACTTCGGTCCCGGGCGCGACCCGTGGTCCTTCCTCTACATCTGGGAGGGCGGCCTGGCGATCTTCGGGGCGCTCATCCTCGGCTCGGTCGGCGCGTACTTCGGCTGCCGCCAGGTCGGCCTGCGCTTCACCGCGTTCCTCGACGCCGTCGCCCCGGCGATGCTGCTCGCACAGGCCTTCGGCCGCCTCGGCAACTACTTCAACCACGAGCTGTTCGGCATGCCGACGAGCCTGCCGTGGGGTCTGCAGATCGAGTCCTCGAACGCCGCGTACCCGACCGGTCTGCCCGAGGGCACGCTGTTCCACCCGACGTTCCTCTACGAGATCATCTGGAACGTCGTCGGCGTCGCGGTGATCCTGCTCATCGACCGCCGGTTCCAGCTGCAGTGGGGCCGGGTGCTCGCGCTCTACCTCATCTGGTACGGCATCGGTCGCTCCGTCCTCGAGTCGATCCGCGTCGACACGAGCGAGACCTTCTTCGGCGTCCGCACCAACGTCTGGGTCGCGTTCGCCGCGATCCTGATCGGCATCGTCGTCTTCGTGGTGCAGTCCCGTCGGCACACCGGCAAGGAACCGAGCCCGTACCTGCCTGGTCGCGAGCCGCGAGCGAAGTCCGTAGACTCGGACGACACCTACTCGGAGCACGACGACGACGTCCCCGTCGGCGCCGGGTCCGGACCGGTCGCCACAGCAGTCGATCGTTCCTGAGGCGGCGGCCCCCGCGCCGTCACCCCACCAGCACCACTCCCAACGGGTCTGCCACAAGCGGTCCCCATCCTCCGCACGGCGTCCCGGCAACCACCGCTGACGCCGCGCACGGGCACCAGTTCCGCCCACTTCGGGCCCGCCCTCCTCGGGCGGAACGCACCACCGGGCCACCGCTGTCCCTGTTCCACTTCCTCGTGAGGACGGTTCCCCATGGCGCTCCTGCCACCCCAGTCCACGGCACCGGCCGAGCTCCTGCCGGCGCACCAGCGGTTCTCGGCCGTGCCGAAGGCCACCGGGATGTACGACCCGGCGAACGAGAAGGACGCCTGCGGTCTCGCGATGGTGGCGACGCTCCGCGGCACCCCCGGGCACGACATCGTCGACGCCGCACTCGGTGCGCTGCGCAACCTCGAGCACCGCGGTGCCGTCGGGTCCGACGCGGGCACCGGCGACGGCGCGGGCATCCTCTGCCAGGTGCCGGACGCCTTCCTGCGTGACGCCGTGCCGTTCGAGCTGCCCGCCGCGGGGGAGTACGCCGTCGGCACCGCCTACCTGCCGTTGAACGACGACGACCGCGCTGCCGTGAAGGCCGCGATCGAGGCCACCGCGGACGACGAGGGCCTCCGCGTCCTCGGGTGGCGCGAGGTCCCGGTCCGCCCGGAGGTCCTCGGCACCCTGGCGCGCGCCGCGATGCCGGCGTTCGAACAGCTCTTCGTCGCGTCGACCCGCCACGACGACCAGGGCGCCGCGTGGAACGGCATCGCGCTCGACCGCCAGGCGTTCCGCATGCGCAAGCGCGTCGAGCGTGAGCGCGAGGTCTACTTCATGTCGCTGTCGGCCCGGACCATGGTCTACAAGGGCATGGTCACGACGCTGCAGCTCGAGCCCTTCTACCCCGACCTCAGCGACGAGCGCTTCGCCTCGAAGCTGGCGATCGTGCACTCCCGGTACTCGACGAACACGTTCCCGTCGTGGCCCCTCGCGCAGCCGTTCCGCACGCTGGCGCACAACGGCGAGATCAACACCGTCCGCGGCAACCGGAACTGGATGCGTGCGCGGCAGTCCCAGCTCGAGAGCGACCTGCTCGGCGACATGGCACCGCTGCTGCCGATCGTCAGCCCCGGCGCGAGCGACTCGGCGTCGTTCGACGAGACCCTCGAGCTCCTGACCCTGTCCGGCCGGTCGCTCCCGCACGCGGTGTCGATGATGGTGCCGGAGGCGTGGGAGAACCAGCTCGACATGGACCCCGACCTGCGGGCGTTCTACGAGTACCACTCGATGCTCATGGAGCCGTGGGACGGCCCCGCGGCCATCACCTTCACCGACGGCTCCCTCGTCGGTGCCACGCTCGACCGCAACGGGCTGCGGCCCGGACGGTTCCTGGTGACCGACGACGGGCTGATCGTGATGGGCTCGGAGACGGGCGTCATCGACGTGCCCGCGTCCAAGGTCGTCCGCAAGGGCCGCCTGCGCCCGGGCCGGCTGTTCCTCGTCGACACCGAGGCCGGCCGCATCATCGAGGACGACGAGGTCAAGCAGACCCTGGCGTCGTCGGGCCCGTGGAGCGAGTGGCTCGAAGCCGGGCGGATCAACCTCCGCGACCTCCCCGAGCGCGAGCACATCGTGCACACCCCGGCGTCGGTCACCCGTCGCCAGCGCGCCTTCGGCTACACGGAGGAAGAGGTCCGCATCCTGCTGCGGCCGATGGCCCAGGCGGGCGCCGAGCCCCTCGGCGCCATGGGGTCGGACACGCCCATCGCGGTGCTGTCCGAGCGGCCCCGGCTGCTCTTCGACTACTTCACGCAGCAGTTCGCGCAGGTCACGAACCCGCCGCTCGACTCGATCCGCGAGCAGGTCATCACGTCGATGGGCCTCGGGCTCGGTCCCGAGCGCAACCTGCTCGACGCCGGCCCCGAGCACGCCAAGCAGATCGTGCTCGACTTCCCGGTCATCGACAACGACCAGCTCGCGAAGGTGCAGCACTTCGAGAGCGAGTCCGGCCGCCACCTCACCGTGACGATCAAGGGCCTGTACCGCGTCGACGCCGGCGAGCAGGCCATGGAGCAGCGCCTCCAGGCCGTGTGTGACGAGGTCGACGAGGCCATCGAGTCCGGCAAGCAGTTCATCGTACTGTCCGACCGCGACGGCAACGCCGAGTACGCGCCGATCCCGAGCCTGCTGCTGCTCGCCGCCGTGCACCACCACCTGATCCGGACCGAGCAGCGGATGACGGCCGGGCTCATCGTCGAGGCCGGCGACGTGCGCGAGGTCCACCACGTGGCGACGCTCATCGGGTACGGCGCCTCGGCGATCAACCCGTACCTCGCGATGGAGACCTGCGAGAACCTGGTCCGCTCCGGCATGATCAGCGGGATCACCCCCGAGCAGGCCGTCAAGAACGTGATCAAGGCGCTCGGCAAGGGCGTGCTGAAGATCATGTCGAAGATGGGCATCTCGACCGTGTCCAGCTACGCCGGCGCCCAGGCGTTCGAGGCCGTCGGGCTCAGCCAGGCGTTCGTCGACCGCTACTTCACCGGCACCTCGTCGATCCTCGGCGGTGTCGACATCGACGTCATCGCCAAGGAGAACGCCCAGCGGCACCAGCAGGCCTACCCGCTCGACGGCTCGGTCGTCGCGCACGAGCGCCTGCAGACCGGCGGCGAGTACCAGTGGCGCCGACAGGGTCCGCCGCACCTGTTCAACCCGGACACGGTGTTCCGCCTGCAGCACGCCACGCGCTCGCGCCGGTACGACATCTTCCGCGAGTACTCCAAGGCCGTGGACGACCAGGCCGAGGAGCTCATGACGCTCCGCGGGCTGTTCCGCTTCAAGCAGGGCGAGCGCACCCCGGTGTCGCTCGAGGACGTCGAGCCGATCGAGTCGATCGTCAAGCGGTTCAACACCGGCGCCATGTCGTACGGCTCCATCTCGAAGGAAGCCCACGAGACCCTGGCGATCGCGATGAACCGGCTCGGTGGCCGGTCGAACACGGGCGAGGGCGGCGAGGACGTCGACCGTCTGCTGGACCCCGAGCGTCGCAGCGCGATCAAGCAGGTCGCATCGGGACGGTTCGGCGTGACGAGCATGTACCTGACCCACGCGACGGACATCCAGCTGAAGATGGCCCAGGGCGCCAAGCCCGGCGAGGGCGGCCAGCTGCCCCCGCAGAAGGTCTACCCCTGGGTGGCACGGACCCGGCACGCCACCGCCGGTGTCGGGCTCATCTCGCCGCCGCCGCACCACGACATCTACTCCATCGAGGACCTCAAGCAGCTGATCTTCGACGTCAAGCGCGCCAACCCCTCGGCGCGTGTCCACGTGAAGCTCGTCAGCCAGTCCGGCATCGGCGCGGTCGCGGCCGGCGTGACGAAGGCCCTGGCCGACGTCGTGCTCGTCTCCGGCCACGACGGCGGCACCGGGGCGTCCCCGCTGAACTCCCTGAAGCACGCCGGCACCCCATGGGAGATCGGCCTCGCCGAGACGCAGCAGACGCTCATGCTGAACGGCATGCGCGACCGCGTGGTCGTGCAGGTCGACGGCCAGATGAAGACGGGCCGCGACGTCGTCGTGGCCGCGCTGCTCGGCGCCGAGGAGTACGGCTTCGCGACCGCACCGCTCGTCGTCGAGGGCTGCATCCTGATGCGCGTGTGCCACCTCGACACGTGCCCGGTCGGCGTCGCGACGCAGAACCCGGAGCTGCGCAAGCGGTTCTCCGGCAAGCCCGAGTTCGTCGTCAACTTCTTCGAGTTCATCGCCCAGGAGGTCCGGGAGCTCCTCGCCGAGCTCGGGTTCCGCACCCTCGACGAGGCGATCGGCCAGGCCGACGCCCTCGACGTCGACCGTGCCGTGCACCACTGGAAGGCGTCCGGCCTCGACCTGGCACCGGTCCTCGCCGGGCCGCAGTTCTCGCCAGACGAACCCCGTCGCCACCACCGCGAGCAGGACCACGAGCTCGAGCAGCACTTCGACGTGCAGCTCATCCACCGTGCGTCCGACGTGCTCGAGCACGGCGGGTCGCTCACGCTCGACCTGCCGATCCGCAACACGGAGCGCGCGGTCGGCACGATGCTCGGCCACGAGGTCACCCTGCGCCACGGCGAGAACGGGCTGCCGGCCGGGTCGATCGACATCACGCTGCGCGGGTCCGCGGGGCAGTCGCTCGGTGCCTTCCTGCCGGCGGGCATCACCCTGCGGCTCATCGGCGACAGCAACGACTACGTCGGCAAGGGCCTGTCGGGCGGCGACATCGTCGTGCGTCCGGCCGAGTCCAGCGGCTTCGAGCCGTCGGAGAACGTCATCGCCGGCAACGTCATCGGCTACGGCGCGACCCAGGGCAGCATGTTCATCCGCGGCATCGTGGGGGAGCGCTTCCTGGTCCGCAACTCCGGTGCCAGCGCCGTGGTCGAGGGCGTCGGCGACCACGCCCTCGAGTACATGACGGGCGGCCTGGCGGTCATCCTGGGCGAGACCGGGCGGAACCTCGGCGCCGGCATGTCCGGCGGTACCGCGTACGTCCGTGGCCTGCGCCGGGAGCACGTCAACACGGACGCGCTCGCGAGCGGCGAGCTCCGGCTCGAGCCGCTCGACAGCGCCGACGTCGAGATCGTCACCGACCTGCTCCGGCGGCACGCCGACGAGACCGGGTCGACCCTGGCCGCCGGGCTGCTCGAGTCCGGTGACCTCAGCGAGTTCGTGAAGGTGCTCCCGCGTGACTACGCGGCGGTGCTCGAGACCCGCAGACAGGCCGTCGACGAGGGGCTCGACCCCGACGGCGACATCGTGTGGAACAGGATCATGGAGGTGACCGCAGGTGGCTGACCCCAAGGGGTTCCTGAAGGTCCAGGAACGAGAACTGCCGCCCCGGCGGCCCGTGCCCGTGCGGCTCATGGACTGGAAAGAGGTCTACGAGCAGCAGGAGTCCGGCGCGCTGAAGCGACAGGCCGGCCGCTGCATGGACTGCGGCGTGCCGTTCTGTCACCAGGGCTGCCCGCTCGGCAACCTCATACCGGAGTGGAACGACCTCACGTGGCGCGGCGAGGGCCGCCAGGCGATCGAGCGGCTCCACGCGACGAACAACTTCCCGGAGTTCACCGGTCGCCTCTGCCCGGCGCCCTGCGAGTCCTCCTGCGTGCTCGGCATCAACCAGCCGCCGGTGACCATCAAGCAGGTCGAGGTCTCGATCATCGACGAGGCCTACCAGCAGGGCTGGGTCACCCCGCACCCGCCCGAGCGCCTGACCGGCAAGACCGTCGCCGTCGTCGGCTCCGGCCCCGCCGGGCTGGCCGCCGCGCAGCAGCTCACGCGCGCCGGGCACACCGTCGCCGTCTACGAGCGCGACGACCGCATCGGTGGTCTGCTCCGCTACGGGATCCCGGACTTCAAGATGGAGAAGCGCCAGATCGACGCGCGCCTCGCCCAGATGCAGGCCGAGGGCACCCGCTTCCGTGCGGGCGTCGAGATCGGCCGTGACATCACCTGGGACGACCTGAAGTCCCGCTACGACGCCGTCGTCGTCGCCACCGGAGCCACCGTCCCGCGCGAGCTGGCGATCCCCGGGCGCGACCTCGAGGGCGTGCACTTCGCGATGGAGTACCTCGTGCAGCAGAACCGCGCGGGTGCCGGCACCGTCGTCGACAACCAGGTCACCGCCGAGGGCAAGCACGTCGTCGTCATCGGCGGCGGCGACACCGGTGCGGACTGCATCGGCACCGCACACCGACAGGGCGCCCTCAGCGTGACGAACCTGGCGATCGGCAAGCAGCCGCCCGTCGAGCGTCCGCAGGACCAGCCCTGGCCGATGTTCCCGACGCTCTACGAGGTCGCGAGCGCCCACGAGGAGGGCGGTGAGCGCACCTTCCTCGCGTCCACGGTCGAGTTCCTGTCGAACGACGCCGGCGAGGTCCGGGGTCTGCGCGTGGCGGAGACCGAGTACGTCGACGGCCGCCGCATCCCGAAGGCGGGCACCGAGCGCGAGATCCCCGCGGACCTCGTCCTCATCGCCATGGGCTTCACCGGCCCGGAGACCCACACGATCGAGCCGCAGCTCGGCCTGCCCGTGGACGCCTCCGGAGCGGTGGCCCGCCAGGCCGACTACACGACGAACGAGCCGGGCGTCTTCGTCGCCGGTGACGCCGGTCGTGGCCAGTCCCTCATCGTCTGGGCCATCGCCGAGGGCCGCGCGGCCGCGGCGAAGGTGGACGAGTACCTCGAGGGCACGACGATGCTCCCCGCTCCGGTCAAGGCGACCGACCGGGCGATCTCCGTCTGATGCACAGCACAGGGTGAGCGGGAGGCCACCGGCACTCGATAGGGTGCTGGTGGCCTCCTCGTCATGCGAAGCCCCACGAGCACGACATGCCGCACGCCCCACCGTTCTCTCGCGAGAGAGACCGTCCACCACACGAAGGAATCCATTGCGACGCGCAAAGATCGTTTCGACCCTCGGACCGGCCACCTCGGACTACGAGACCGTCAAGGAGATCATCCAGGCCGGTGTCGACGTCGCCCGACTCAACCTGAGCCACGGTGACTACAGCGTCCACGAGGCCAACTACGTCAACGTCCGCCGTGCTGCCGAGGAACTCGGCAAGCCGGTCGCGATCCTCGTCGACCTGCAGGGTCCGAAGATCCGCCTCGCCAAGTTCGCCGACGGCCCGCACGAGCTCGCCGTCGGTGACGTCTTCACCATCACGACCGAGGACGTCCCCGGGTCGAAGGAGATCTGCGGCACGACCTTCAAGGGCCTGCCGCAGGACGTCAAGCCCGGCGACCCGCTGCTCATCGACGACGGCCGGGTCCGCCTGCGCGTGCTCGACACCGACGGCGTCCGCGTCCGCACCGAGGTCGTCGTCGGCGGCACCGTGTCGAACAACAAGGGCATCAACCTGCCCGGCGTCGCCCGTGAACGTCCCCGCGCTCAGCGAGAAGGACGAGGCCGACCTCCGCTGGGGGATCCGGCAGGGCGCCGACCTCATCGCGCTGTCGTTCGTCCGGAACGCCTCCGACGTCGACCGGGCGCACGAGATCATGGACGAGGAGGGCAAGCGCCTCCCGGTGATCGCGAAGATCGAGAAGCCCCAGGCCGTCGACGCGCTCGAGGAGATCATCGACGCCTTCGACTCGATCATGGTCGCCCGCGGTGACCTCGGCGTCGAGCTGCCGCTCGAGGCCGTCCCGATCGTGCAGAAGCGTGCGGTCGAACTGGCCCGCCGCATGGCCAAGCCGGTCATCGTCGCGACGCAGATGCTCGAGTCGATGATCTCCTCGCCGATCCCGACCCGCGCCGAGACCTCCGACGTCGCGAACGCCGTGCTCGACGGCGCCGACGCCGTGATGCTCTCCGGTGAGACCAGCGTCGGCGAGTACCCAGTGCAGACCGTCCGCACCATGGCCCGCATCGTCGAGTCGACCGAGGACCACGGCCTGGAGCGCATCGCCCCGCTCGGCACGAAGCCCCGCACCCTCGGTGGTGCCATCACGCTGGCCGCCGTCGAGATCGCGGAGTTCACCGAGGCCTCGTACCTCTGCGTGTTCACCGAGTCCGGCGACTCCGCACGCCGCATGTCGCGCCTGCGCCACGGTCTGCCGATCATCGCCTTCACCCCGAACGAGGCCACGCGCCGTCGCATGGCGCTCACCTGGGGCGTCCGCTCGTTCCTCGTGGAGCGCAAGACCCACACCGACGAGCTCTTCTCGCAGGTGGACGACGTCCTCCTCGAGAACGGCCTGGCCGCCCCCGGCGACCGCGTCATCGTGACGGCCGGGTCGCCCCCCGGACTCGAGGGCTCCACGAACGACCTCCGCGTGCACCGCGTCGGCGACGCACACGCCGAGGCCGCTCCGGCCTACGTCCGGGACTGACCCCGCTCCACGGACACCGCGCGACGGCGCGGACGGGAGACCCCCACAGCGCACAGCTGTCGGCCTCCGGTCCGCGCCGTCGCGCGTCCACCGCCCCCGTCCCGTCGACAGGAGACGACCACGATGCGTGAACCGAGCCTCCCGTCCGACACCGAGGCGCGTCGCCCCGGCGACGTGCGCCGATGGCGGCGCTACCTGGCGGACGAACGCGCCGAGGCCGCCGTGTACCGGAACCTGGCGTCGCGCCGCTCCGGCGAGGAGCGCGACATCCTCGACGCCCTGGCCGAGGCCGAGGGGCGGCACGAACAGCACTGGGTGGACCTGCTCGGCGCCGACGTCGGCCGGCCGCTGCGGGGGAGCCTGCGCACCCGGGTCCTCGCGAGCCTGGCGAAGCGCTTCGGCTCGGTGTTCGTGCTCGCGCTCATGCAGCGTGCCGAGGACCGTTCGCCCTACGCCGACGACGCCGACGCGACCGCACGGATGGCGGCCGACGAGCGGATCCACGGTGAGGTCGTCCGCGGGCTCGCGAACCGCGGGCGGATGCGGCTGTCCGGGACCTTCCGCGCCGCGGTGTTCGGCGCGAACGACGGGCTCGTGTCGAACCTGGCGCTCATCATCGGCATCAGTGCCTCCGGCGCCGACCGGCACTTCGTCCTGCTCAGCGGCATCGCGGGGCTCCTCGCCGGTGCGCTGTCGATGGGCGCGGGGGAGTACGTCTCCGTGCGGTCGCAACGGGAGCTCCTCGAGGCCTCGGCACCACACCCCGAGGCCGGCAGCGCGGTGGCCGACCTCGACGTCGACGTCAACGAGCTCGCCCTCGTCTACCGCGCCAGGGGCATGCCCGAGGACCAGGCTGCCGCGCACGCCGCCGACGTGCTGGCCGGCCTCGGCAGTGCCCCGGAGACCCGACCGACACGGATCCCCGACGACCACGAGGCGGTCGGCAACGGCATGAGCGCGGCGATCTCGAGCTTCTGCTTCTTCGCCTCAGGCGCGGTCATCCCGATCCTGCCCTACCTGTTCGGGCTCGACGGGTGGCCGGCCATCGGCCTCGCAGCAGCGCTGGTCGGCGTCGCCCTGCTCGGGACCGGTGCGGTCGTGGGCGTCCTGAGCGGGGCGTCACCGCTCCGGCGGGCCCTGCGGCAGCTCGCGATCGGCTTCGGCGCCGCCGTCGTGACCTACCTGCTCGGCCTGCTCTTCGGGACCGGCGCCGCCTGACGCGCCGGCGGGACCGCGGGTGTCGTCAGCGTCGGACCGCCGCGCGCGGGGGCAGCAGCAGGAGCGCTCCGGCGCCCACCACGATGAGCGCGATGCCGGCGAGGACCGTGAAGACCGTCAGCGCCAGGCCGGGCGCGAGGAGCACGGCCACGCCGCCGAGGAGCGACAGCACCCCGCTGACGACCGACGGCACGCGAGACGACCCCGGGTGCCCGACCGCTCCGCCGACGAGCGCGGCGACGCCCTCGACGAGGAACGCCACCCCGGCCAGCACGGCGTAGACCACCAGCGGGATCGCCGGGTCGAGCAGGGCCACGAGGCCCGCGAGCGCCACGAGCGTGCCGACGACGCCGGACGTCCAGCGCCAGAGCGGCGGCGTGCCGTGCCCACGCACCGCCGCGACGACGCGCAGGACCCCGGACACGACGAGGTACACGCCGAACACCAGGGCGACGACGACGAGCGACGGACGCGGGAGCACGACGGCGACGACACCGAGCACGACGGCGACGACGGCCGTGACGACCACGAAGACGCGGAACGTGCGGACGGCACGGGAATCCACAGGCACTCCTCCTGACCTGGACTGCTTTGGTCCTCGACGGTACCCGGCGTCCGTCGAGTCCGGCCGTGCGCGTTCGGCATGCAGCGCGGTGGGCTGCTGGTAGCGTGGGAGACCTCGCGAGTGTGGTGGAATCGGCAGACACGGGGCACTCAAAATGCTCTGCCTCACGGCGTGCGGGTTCAAGTCCCGCCACTCGTACCGACGCTCCTCACGGCGTGCGGGGCTGTTCCGGTCCCGCCGTCCCGCCACTCGTACCGACGCTCCTCACGGCGTGCGGGGCTGTTCCGGTCCCGCCGTCCCGCTACTCGTACCGAACGACTTCACGTCAGCGTCACTGCGTGCCGAAGGCGTCAGGTCTAGTAGGCTCTCCGTCGTGAGTGACACAGAAGCAACTGCAACAGCACCCCGTCGCGTCGTCGTCGCCGAGGACGAGTCGCTCATCCGCCTGGACATCGTCGAGATCCTCCGCGACAACGGGTTCGACGTCGTCGGTGAGGCGGGTGACGGTGAGACCGCGGTCCAGCTGGCCACCGACCTGCGCCCCGACCTCGTCATCATGGACGTCAAGATGCCGCAGCTCGACGGCATCTCCGCCGCCGAGAAGCTCTCCAAGAACCACATCGCTCCGGTCGTCCTGCTCACGGCGTTCAGCCAGAAGGAACTCGTCGAGCGTGCGACCGAGGCCGGCGCCCTCGCCTACGTCGTCAAGCCCTTCACCCCGAACGACCTGCTCCCCGCGATCGAGATCGCCCTCTCGCGGTACCAGCAGATCATCACGCTCGAGGCCGAGGTCGCCGACCTGGTCGAGCGCTTCGAGACCCGCAAGCTCGTCGACCGCGCCAAGGGCCTGCTCAACGAGAAGATGGGCCTCACCGAGCCCGAGGCCTTCCGCTGGATCCAGAAGGCCTCCATGGACCGCCGCCTGACCATGCACGACGTCGCCAAGGCGATCATCGAGCAGCTCAGCGCCAAGAAGTAGTCGCGCACCCAGTTCTGCGGAAGCGCCGTCACCCGGTCCGGGTGGCGGCGCTTCCGCGTGTGGTGACCATCTGCGAAGGTGGAGCCGTGAACGACGTCGTGATCCGAGCCTCCCGTCCGACCGACATGCCGTCGGTGGCCGACCTGCGCTGGCGGTGGAGCGTCGAGGAGGGCGGCCAGGCGCCGGTCCACACGGTGGAGGCGTACCGGGCCGCGATGACCGCGTTCGCCGAGGCACACCCGGAGACCCACCGGTGCGTGGTGGCGGAGCGCGACGGTCACGTGCTCGGGATGGCGTGGCTCGGACTGGTGGGCCGTCCGCCGACGCCGGATCGACCCGTGGGGCGCCTGACCGGCGACGTGCAGACGGTGTACGTGCACCCGGACCTGCGTGGGCTCGGCGTGGCTGGCCGTCTGGTCACGGCGCTGCTCGACGTCGCGGACGACCTCGGCGTGGAGCGGGTGTCCGTGCACTCGAGCGTCGACGGCGAGCGGCTGTACCGGCGGCTCGGCTTCGGCGACGCCCGGCTGCTGCTGCAGCGTCCGGCAGAGGACTGAGGCGGTCAGCGCCGCTCGCGGATCATGTTGGTGATCCGCACGGTCGAGCAGCGTCGGCCCTGGTCGTCGGTGAGCACGATCTCGTGGGTCGTGAGGGTGTTCCCGAGGTGGATCGCCGTGCAGGTCCCCGTGACGGTGCCGCTCGTCGCGCTCCGGGAGTGCGACGCGTTCAGCTCGATGCCGACCGCGTAGCGACCGGGGCCGGCGTGGACGTTCGCGGCCATCGACCCGAGGCTCTCGGCGAGCACCACGTACGCCCCGCCGTGCAGGAGCCCGACCGGCTGCCGGTTGCCCTCGACCGGGATGGTGCCGACCGCACGATCGGCGCTCAGCTCCGTGATGACCATGCCCATCTTGTCGGCGAGCTCGCCCATGCCCCGGTCGGCGAGACGTTCGTCGACGGTCCCGGTGGTGGTCGGTTCGTCGGTCACAGCGCTTGACTTCCGTGTCGGGGGGCGTCGGTAGGCTGTCCGGGTGTCGGACTCCGCAAAGCCTACCCTCATGGTCATCGACGGCCATTCGCTCGCCTTCCGGGCCTTCTACGCGCTGCCCGTGGACAGCTTCGTCAACCGTGACGGGCAGCACACGAACGCCATCCACGGCTTCATCTCGATGCTGTTGATGCTGCTCCAGCGCGAGAAGCCGACGCACCTCGCGGTGGCGTTCGACATCTCCCGGTTCTCGTTCCGCACGCGTGAGTACGCCGAGTACAAGGGCACCCGCTCGGAGACCCCGGCGGAGTTCAAGGGACAGATCCCGCTGCTGCAGCAGGCGCTCGAGGCCATGGGCATCACCACCGTCACGAAGGAGGACTACGAGGCCGACGACATCCTCGCGACGCTCTCCTCGCAGGGGGCTGCGCAGGGCTTCCAGGTCTACGTGGTCTCCGGCGACCGCGACTCCATCCAGCTCGTGAACGACGACGTCACGCTGCTCTACCCGTCGGTCCGCGGGGTGTCCGAGCTGACGCGCTACGACCGCGACAAGGTCTACGAGCGCTACGGCATCGAGCCCCACCAGTACCCGGACGTGGCCGCCCTCGTCGGGGAGACCAGCGACAACCTCATCGGCGTCGACAAGGTCGGCGAGAAGACCGCGGTGAAGTGGGTCACCCAGTACGGCTCGCTCGAGGGCGTCCTCGAGCACGCGGACGAGATCAAGGGCGTCGTCGGCAACAACCTGCGCGAGCAGCGGGACCGGGCCGTCCGGAACCGCCGCCTGAACCGGCTGGTCACCGACGTCGAGCTGCCCGTCGGACCGGCCGACGTCGCGCTCCGTCCCCTCGACGAAGCCGCCGTCCGCGAGCTCTTCGCCAAGCTGCAGTTCCGCACGCTGCTCGACCGCGTGTTCAAGGTCGCGGGGAACGGCGAGCCGAGCGACCAGACCGCGGTGGAAGGCGGCGTCGAGGACACCGGCGTCACCCCGCCGCCGGTGAAGACCCTCATCGACGAGGAACTCGGCTACTGGCTCGAGCGCAAGAACGCGGCCGACGCCGAGAACGGCTACGGCGTCGCGGTGGAGGTCATCGACGGCCGCCTCAGCGCGATCGGCATCGCCACGCACGACGACGCGGTGCTGGTGCCCGGCGGCAGCGGCGCGAAGGACTACGAGCAGCTGACCGCCTGGTTCGCCTCGGACGCCCCGAAGCACTTCCACGACGCCAAGGCCGCCATCAAGGCGCTCGGCACCGCCGGGATCGCCGTGAACGGTGTCGCCGGGGACGCCCGCATCATGGGGTGGCTGGCGAACCCGGGCAAGCAGGGCCAGCCGCTGACCGACCTGGTCTACCAGGAGCTCGGCGAGGAACTGCCCACCGCCGACCCGAACCAGCTCGTCCCCGAGACCGCGCCGGTGAACGTCGGCGTGCACGCCTGGTACGTCCTCCGCGTGACCACGGCGCTGCGTGCCCGCATCGACACCGGCTCGCTCGGGGTGCTGGACGACATCGAGCTGCCGCTGGTGTCGGTGCTCGCGCAGATGGAGACCACCGGCGTCGGCATCGACCGTCCGGTGCTGACCGGGCTGTCGAAGGAGCTCGGGGAGCGTGCCGCCGACCTCGCCCAGCAGGCCTTCGCGGAGATCGGCCACGAGGTCAACCTCGGGTCGCCGAAGCAGCTGCAGGAGGTCCTGTTCACCGAGCTGGCGATGCCGAAGACCCGCAAGACCAAGACGGGCTTCTCGACCGACGCCGCCAGCCTGACCGACCTGCAGGAGCAGCACCCGCACCCGTTCCTCGGCCTGCTGCTGCAGCACCGTGACGCCACGAAGCTCCGGCAGATCGTGGACACCCTCGACGCCGCGGTCGTCGACGGCCGCATCCACACCCGGTACGAGCAGACCGGCACGAGCACGGGGCGGGTGTCCTCGACCGACCCGAACCTGCAGAACATCCCCGTGAAGACCGCCGTCGGCCGCCGCATCCGGTCCGCGTTCGCCGTCGCCGAGCCGTACACGACGCTCCTGACGGCGGACTACTCGCAGATCGAGATGCGGATCATGGCGCACCTCTCCGGTGACCCGGGGCTCGTCCAGGCCTTCAACGAGGGGGAGGACCTCCACCGGTTCGTCGGCGCACGGGTGTTCGGCGTCGAGCCGGCGGACGTCAGCCCCGAGATGCGCACGAAGGTCAAGGCGATGTCGTACGGGCTCGCCTACGGCCTCAGCGCCTTCGGCCTGTCGAAGCAGCTGCGCATCGAGCAGAGCGAAGCCCGCACCCTGATGACCGAGTACTTCGCCCGCTTCGGTGCGGTGCGGGACTACCTCCGCAACGTCGTCGAGCAGGCGCGGGAGGACGGCTACACGGAGACGATCTTCGGCCGCCGCCGCCCCTTCCCCGACCTGAAGAGCCCGAACCGGGTGCTGCGCGAGAACGCCGAGCGCGCCGCGTTGAACGCACCGATCCAGGGGTCCGCGGCCGACATCATGAAGATCGCGATGCTCGGCGTGGCCGCCGACCTCCGCGACGGCGACCTCGGCACGCGACTGCTGCTGCAGGTGCACGACGAACTGATCCTCGAGGTCGCTCCCGGCGAGCAGGAGCGCGTCGAGGAGATCCTGCGGGCGCGCATGGGGTCGGCGGCGGACCTGACCGTGCCGCTCGACGTCCAGGTGGGCACCGGCGCCAACTGGGAGGTCGCCGCGCACTGATGCGGGGTCGTATGGTCGGAGCATGACCACAGAGCGTCCCGTCCGCCAGCCCTCCGCCGTCGACCGGGTCGCCGAGGACTGGGTGACCACCCTCGTCGACCTCGACCCGACCGTCGCCACGTACATCGGCGTCCCCGGGCGAACGGGGGAGTACGGCGACACGTCGCCCGCCGGAGCCGCAGCGTCCGCGGACGCGGCCCGAGCAGCTCGGCGTGCACTCGACGCGGCGGAGCCCGTCGACGCCGTCGACCGCGTCACGAAGACCGACCTCGGGGCGGAGCTCGACCTGGTCGTCGAGTCGTACGAGCGCAAGCTGCACCTGCGCGACCTCAACGTCATCACCAGCCCGGCCCAGGCACTGCGCGAGGTCATCGACCTGATGCCGACGGCGACCACGTCCGACTGGGAGGACGTCGCGAGCCGGGTGCGGGCACTGCCCGACGCGCTCGAGGGCTTCCGCGAGACCCTGCTCGAGGGCACCCGCGACCAGGTCGTCCCCGCCCGTCGGCAGGTCGAGCTCGTCGCCGAGCAGATGGCCAGGAGCGGCGCCGACGACGGCTTCTTCCGGCAGCTCGCCACCACGGCGGCGCTCGACGACGGCGCACCGGTGCCCGAGGCACTCCGCGCCGAGCTGGTCCGCGGTGGCGAGGTCGCCGCGGCCGCGTACCGCTCGTTCGGCCGCTTCCTCCAGCACGAGCTGATGCCCCTCGCGACGCCGACCGACGCCGTGGGCCGTGACGACTACGAGCTGCACTCCCGCCGGTTCCTCGGTGCGGTGGTCGACCTCGACGAGACGTACGCGTGGGGCCTCGAGGAGCTCGCCCGGATGCGCGAGGAGCAGGAGCGCATCGCCGACCGGATCGAGTCCGGCGCGTCCGTGGCCCGTGCGATCGAGGTGCTCGACGCCGACCCCACCCGGGTCCTGCACGGCACCGAGGCCCTCCGGCAGTGGATGCAGGAGACGAGCGACGAGTCGATCCGGGCGATGGACGGCCGCTACTTCGACATCGCGGACCCGATCAAGCGCCTGGAGTGCCGCATCGCCCCCACGCAGGAGGGCGGGATCTACTACACGGGCCCGTCCGACGACTTCTCGCGCGCCGGCCGCATGTGGTGGTCCGTCCCCGAGGGCGTCACCGAGTTCGGCACCTGGCGGGAGAAGACCACGGTCTACCACGAGGGCGTCCCCGGTCACCACCTGCAGATCAGCCAGGCCGTGTTCAACCGCGGCGAGCTGAACACCTGGCGTCGGCAGCTCGCCGGCCCCTCCGGACACGTGGAGGGCTGGGCGCTGTACGCCGAGCGCCTGATGGAGCAGCTCGGGTTCCTGGACGACGACGGTGACCGCCTCGGGATGCTCGACGGCCAGCGGATGCGCGCAGCCCGCGTGGTGCTCGACATCGGGGTGCACCTGCAGAAGACGAACCCGGACGGCGGCGGCTGGACGTGGGAGTACGCCCTCGACTTCATGGGGCAGAACGTCAACATGGACCCGGCGTTCGTGCGCTTCGAGGTCGCCAGGTACTTCGGGTGGCCGGGCCAGGCGCCGTCGTACAAGGTCGGCCAGCGCGTGTGGGAGTCCGTGCGTGACGAGGTCGCCGCTCGTGAGGGGGCCGACTTCGACCTCAAGGCGTTCCACCACCGGGCACTGGCGCTCGGCGGAGTCGGTCTCGACACCCTCCGGTCGGCGCTGCTCGACTGACCCCGGGAGCCCCGGACGGACGACCGCGACACGCGCGTTGCCCCGCTTGTGAGGGGTCGAGCGCACCGGTTAGACTTGTGCGGCGCAATCCGCGTCACCACAATCCACCGCCACGGCGGCAGCATGCGGGCACTGTCCCCGCGTCGCCCTGGCCCGACTCATGTCCGTTCGGAGCAATCTCTACATGACAACCACTACGACCAAGGCTCCTAAGCAGGTCGCCATCAACGACATCGGTTCGGCTGATGACTTCCTGGCCGAGGTCGAGAAGACCCTGAAGTTCTTCAACGACGGCGATCTCATCTCCGGCACCGTCGTGAAGATCGACCGCGACGAGGTCCTCCTCGACGTCGGGTACAAGACCGAGGGTGTCATCCCCTCGCGCGAGCTCTCGATCAAGCACGACGTCGACCCCAACGAGGTCGTCAACGTCGGTGACGAGGTCGAGGCCCTGGTCCTCCAGAAGGAGGACAAGGAAGGCCGCCTCATCCTGTCGAAGAAGCGCGCGCAGTACGAGCGTGCGTGGGGCGACGTCGAGAAGATCAAGGAGTCCGACGGGGTCGTCACCGGCACCGTCATCGAGGTCGTCAAGGGTGGCCTCATCGTGGACATCGGTCTCCGCGGCTTCCTCCCGGCATCGCTCATCGAGCTCCGCCGTGTCCGCGACCTCACGCCGTACCTCGGCCAGGAGATCGAGGCCAAGATCCTCGAGCTCGACAAGAACCGCAACAACGTGGTCCTCTCGCGTCGTGCACTGCTCGAGCAGACGCAGTCCGAGTCGCGCACCACGTTCCTGAACAACCTCCACAAGGGCCAGGTCCGCAAGGGCGTCGTCTCGTCGATCGTCAACTTCGGTGCGTTCGTCGACCTCGGCGGCGTCGACGGTCTCGTCCACGTCTCCGAGCTCAGCTGGAAGCACATCGAGCACGCCAGCGAGGTCGTCGAGGTCGGTCAGGAAGTCACCGTCGAGATCCTCGAGGTGGACCTGGACCGCGAGCGCGTGTCGCTCTCGCTCAAGGCCACGCAGGAGGACCCCTGGCAGGTCTTCGCCCGCACCCACGCGATCGGTCAGATCGCGCCGGGCAAGGTCACGAAGCTCGTGCCGTTCGGTGCCTTCGTCCGCGTCGCGGACGGCATCGAGGGCCTGGTCCACATCTCGGAGCTCTCGAACAAGCACGTCGAGCTCGCCGAGCAGGTCGTCTCCGTCGGTGACGAGGTCTTCGTGAAGATCATCGACATCGACCTCGACCGTCGTCGCATCTCGCTCAGCCTCAAGCAGGCCAACGAGGGCGTCGACCCGGAGAGCGCCGAGTTCGACCCGGCTCTCTACGGCATGCCGACCGAGTACGACGACAAGGGTGACTACAAGTACCCCGAGGGCTTCGACCCGGAGACCAACGAGTGGCTCGAGGGCTACGACGCACAGCGCGAGGTCTGGGAAGGCCAGTACGCGGCCGCCCAGGCTCGTTGGGAGGCCCACAAGGCACAGGTCGCCAAGTCCCTCACGGACGAGGCCACCGGTACCTTCGACCTCCCGGCCAGCGCGTCCTCGTCGTTCACCACCGAGCAGGCCGGCCAGGGCACCCTGGCCGACGACGCCTCGCTCGCGGCGCTCCGCGAGAAGCTCAGCTCGACCAACTGATCGAGCTCAGCAGCAACTGAACGCACCGGAAGCCCGGCATCCCTCAGGGGGTGCCGGGCTTCCGGCGTTCGCGGGGGACCCACGCCTAGGCTGGTCGCCGTGCGCATCATCGGACTCACGGGCGGCATCGCCGCGGGGAAGTCGACCGTCTCTGGTCGCTGGGCAGAGCACGGCGCCGTCGTCGTCGACGCGGACCGCCTGGCACGGGACGCCGTCGCCCCCGGCAGCCCGGGGCTCGAGCAGGTCGCGGAACGCTTCGGCCCGTCCGTGATCGCGGCGGACGGAACACTCGACCGGCCGGCCCTCGGTGCGGTCGTGTTCTCCGACCCCGCAGCGCGCAAGGACCTCGAAGCCATCACCCACCCCGAGGTCTGGCGACTCGCCCAGGCCGCGTTCGACGCCGCCGAGCAGGCCGACCCGGACGCGGTGGTGGTCTACGACGTCCCGCTCCTCGCCGAGGCCCGCGGGTCCCGTCCACTGCGCTTCGACGCGGTCGTCGTCGTCGACGCGCCGGCAGCGATGCGGATCGAGCGCCTCGTGCAGCACCGCGGGATGTCCCGACAGGAGGCGGAGCGTCGCGTCAGCGCGCAGGCAAGCGATGCCGACCGCCTCGCCCTGGCCGACCACGTCGTCGACGCCACCGGCACGCTCGAGGACACGGTCCGCTCGGCGGACCAGGTCTGGGCCGTGGTCGCTCCCGTTCCCAGATGAAGCACCGGCTGCTGCTCGTCGTCGCCGCGGTCGTCCTCGTGGCGATCGGGCTGGGCACCCTCGTCGCCGCGAACGTGCTCGCCGGGCAGCGGGTGGCGGACCACGGGCGCGAACCGGCACATGCCCCCTCGCGCAGTCACGCACGCGGGCCCCAGGACGAGTTCCACCGCTTCCGGCTCGGCGCGATCGACGGCGAGCGGCTGGAGCCGAACCGCGACGACTTCGCCGCCAGGACCGCGGCCGACGGACCACTGCTGCTGTTCCTGCCGGCGACCCGTGCGCGGCCGGCGGACTACCAGCGGTTCCTGACGACGGCGCTCGGTGACGGGTACCACGTGCTCGGGCTCGACTACTGGAACCTCGGCAAGACCCTCTCCGGCACGTGCGAGGCCGACCCGCACTGCTACGGCACGGTCCAGCGGAACCGGTTCGACGGCACCCGGCAGTCGGACTACAGCGCAGTGTCCCCGGCGGGGTCGATCGTCTCGCGGTTCCGCGACGCGATCGCGCACCTCGACGACGTCGACCCGACGGGCGGGTGGGGGCGCTTCGTCGGGGCGGACGAGGACATCGCCTGGAGTGACATCGTCGTGGCCGGGCACTCACAGGGTGGGGGAGAGGCGGCGTACATCGCGCACATCCGGCCGGTCCTCGGCGCGCTGATGTTCGCGTCCCCGGTGGAGTCGCTCGGGCCGGTGCACGCCGCCTGGATGGACCGCCCCGGACAGACCCCGGCGTCACGGATGTACGCCGTGGACGACGTCCGCGACGAGTTCGGCCCGCGGATCCGCGGGTCGTGGACGGCACTCGGTCTCGACGTCCCGGCGACCCCGGGCGGACCGGCGGAGCCGTGGCGCACGGACACCGCAGCGCCGCCGGAGGGCTGGTACCCGCACGCCATCCTCACGGACATCAGCATCGGGACGCCGGCGCAGTCGCACTCCCGCATCATCAAGGACACGACGCCGCTCGACGCCCAGGGACAGCCCCGGCTCATCGCGCTCTGGCAGTGGCTGCTCCGACGCTTCCCCCTGCCCACGCAGACGAGTCCCTGACACGCGGTCCCGGACAGCAGGTCCCTGACGGACGGTCATAGCGTCGGGGATTAGCGTGGCAGGGTGCAGCACGACCGCGACCCCCACGCGCCGAACCCCGGCAGCCTCCGCGCCCTGATCCGTCAGCGCGCCACGGACGACCCCGACCACGTGTACCTCGAGGACGCCCGTTCCGACCGGGTGCTCCGCCAGGGCGACCTCGAGACCGCCGTCGCCGCCTGGTCCTCGACCTTCGACGTGATCGGCGTGCCCGACTCCGGCGCCGTGCTCGTCGACGTGGGGGACCCGATCGCGTTCGCCGTCGTCCACCTCGCGGCCGTCGCGAGCGGACGCCGCGCGGTCCCCGTCGACACCGGGCAGCCGACGACCGAACCGGCGCGGCTCGCGGACCTGCTCGGCGGCGCCTCGATCGTGGTCTCGGACCGGATCGAGGACGCGACCATCCCGGGGACGCCCGCCGCCCGTGTGGACCCGGCCACGGGCCTCCCGTCCGACGTCCGTGACGGTGACGTGCCCACCGAGACACCCGACGCACCCGGTGAGGGGTCTGTCGTGCTGTTCACCTCTGGCTCGACCGGGACGCCGAAGGGCGTCGAGCTGCCGGAGTCGCAGCTGCTGTTCGTCGCCCGGGCCGTGGCGGAGCACAACGGGCTGACCGCGGAGGACCGCGGCTTCAACTCGCTGCCGCTGTTCCACGTCAACGCCGAGGTCGTCGGGCTGCTCTCGACCCTCGTCGCCGGCGCCACGCTCGTGCTCGACCGGCGCTTCCGTCGGACCGGGTTCTGGGAGCTGCTCGCGGAACGGCGGGTGACCTGGCTGAACGCGGTGCCGGCGATCCTCGCGGTGCTCGCGAAGACCGGGCCGCTCGACTTCCCCGACGGCCTGCGGTTCGTGCGGAGCGCGTCGGCACCGCTGCCCGACCCCGTCCGCGCCGCGCTGGGTGACGTGCCGCTCGTCGTGAGCTGGGGGATGACCGAGGGCGCGAGCCAGATCACCGCCACACCGCTCGGTGCGCCCGCGCGCGCCGGCACCGTCGGGGTGCCCGTCGGCTGCGCGGTGCAGGTCCGCGACGAGGACGGCGCCGTGCTGCCGGCCGGCACGACCGGGGCGCTGTGGGTCCGCGGGCCGGGCATCGTGCGCTCCTACCTGCACGGCCGCGCTGCCGAGCGCTTCGACCAGGACGGCTGGCTCGCCACGGGGGACGTCGGCTCCGTCGCCGAGGACGGCTGGGTGTCGCTCGCCGGGCGGTCCGACGACGTCATCAACCGCGGGGGCGAGAAGGTCTGGCCCGCCGAGGTCGAGGACGTCCTGCTCGGCGACCCGCGGGTCCTCGAGGCCGTGGTCGTGGCCCGCCCCGACGACGTCCTCGGCAGCGTGCCGGTCGCGTACGTCATCCCGCAGCCACGGGACGAGGACCCAGGCGACGACCGCGACGCCGACGACCGCGACCGCGACACCACGGACGCCGCCCTCGTCGCCGACCTCACCGCCCGCGCCGAACGGTCCCTGACCCGCTTCCGCCGCCCGGTCGAGATCATCGTCGTCCCCGACCTGCCCCGTGCCCCCACCGGCAAGATCCAGCGCGCCCGGGTGCGCGGCATGGCGGAGACCCCGTGAGCACGACGACCGCGCCGGGCACCGGGGTCAGGACGCCGACGCGGACCGCGGAGGGCCGCCCCCGACACCTGTACGAGATCGACGTCCTCCGCATCCTGACGTTCGCGTGCGTGATCGGCGTGCACACGACGAGCCACACGATGGCGTCCGACGACCTCGGGCTCGCCGGGCTCCTCGCGCTGCTGCACTTCACCCGGCTGGTGTTCTTCACGCTCACCGCGTTCGTGCTCGTGTACAGCTGGTCCATCCGCCCGAAGCCGATGTCGGTGTTCTGGCCGAAACGGTTCCTGCTCGTCGGGGTGCCGTACCTGGCGTGGTCGTTCGTCTACGTCGCGTCCGCGTGGCTGCTCGACGCCGGCCAACGCGGTGACGTCCCGGCGCTCGTCGAGACGTACGCCACCGGCATCGTCACGGGGACGGCGAAGTACCACCTGTACTTCCTGCTCGTGACGATGCAGGTGTACCTGCTGCTGCCCGCGATCATGTGGCTCGTGCGGACCACGCGCCGCCACCACGTCGCGGTGCTCGTCGCCAGCCTGCTCGTGCAGCTCGTCGTCTTCGCCGGCTACAAGTACTTCCCCGCGAGCGACGCCTGGATGCACGGCTACCAGAAGCAGTTCTTCTTCTCGTACGTCTTCTTCATCGTCTCCGGGGCGATCGCGGCCGACCACGCGGAGGGGTTCCTCGGGTTCGTGCGCAGACGTCGCCGGGCGATCGGGTGGGCGTTCGTCGGCGGTGCGGTGCTGACGCTCGTCGTGTACGTCGTCCAGATGGCGCTCGGGGACTCGCCCTACAAGGCCGGCACCCCGCTGCAGCCCGTCGAGGTGGTCTGGAGCACCCTCGTCTTCCTCGGGTTCCTCGCCGCGGGGGCGGCATGGTCCGACCGACGCGTCGCCGGCAGCCGACTGGCACGCGTCGTCGACTACGCCTCGGACCGCTCGTTCGGCATCTTCCTGAGCCACCCGCTGGTGATCTGGCTGCTGCTCTACGGCTCGAGTCCGCTCGAGGCCCTCGTGCCGAAGCCGTGGCTCACCCTCGTGACGTACCTGCTCGTCGTGGTGCTCGCCGTCGCCGTCACCGAGGCCTTCCGCTGGACCCCGCTCAGCGTCCCGCTGACGGGGCGGCCCTCGCTCTCCGCGCGGTCGGCGCGGCAGGCGCGGGCCGCGAAGCGCACAGCGACCCGCTGACGGACTGGAGGCTCCCGGCGGCCCCGGTCCGAGCCTCCAGTCCGTCCTGTGGTCAGGCCGAGCGCTGCTCGGCCTTCGGGACGCCGATCTCCAGCACACCATCGGTGGAGGTGAGCCGCTGCGGCTTCATGAACCACGCGACGACGGCTGCGGCACCGAGCAGCACGCAGGACAGCGCGAACGGCAGCTGCCAGCCGGACGCGTCGACGAGCACGCCGAAGACGATGGGCGAGATGACCCCGGCGACGCCGAACCCGGTGTTCATGAAGCCGGACGCCGTTCCGGACCACTGCGGCGCGACGTCCATCGGGATGGCCCAGAGGTTGGCGTTGCAGAGCTCGAGGAAGAAGAACGACAGGGCGAGCGAGATCGTCGCCACGAGCAGGCCCTGCCCGATGACGAGCGGCACCAGACAGACGAGCGACCCGCCGAGCCCGACGACGAGGATGGCCCGTCGGGCGTTCCGGGTGTCACCGCCGCGGTGGATGATGCGGTCGCTGAGCATGCCGCCGACGGTGTCCCCGACGACGCCCGCGAGCAGGATGAGCGTCGTGAACAGGGCGAAGTCGCCGATCGCCAGGCCGTAGGTCGAGCTGAGGAAGGTCGGCAGCCACGTGAGGAACACCCAGAGGGTCCAGCCGTAGCCGAAGTCCACGAACGTGACGGGCAGGATCTGCTTCGCCAGCTGCCCCCACGGCACGGGGGGACGCGTCGCGCGGGTCGCCACGGGCGGGAGCTCGTCGAGCTCGACCTGCGTGATGCCCTTCGCCGACTCGGGCTTGTCCCGGAACAGGAACCACCAGGCGATCGCCCACGCGAAGGACAGCACCGCGGTGGCGAAGAAGGCCAGCCGCCAGCCGCTGATCGCGATGAAGTACGCGACGACGAGGGGGGCGAGGGCGTTGCCGAGCCGCGCCGCTGAGTGCACGACCCCCTGCGCGAAGCCGTTCCGGTCGCGGGGGATCCAGCGGCTCATCGCCTGCGTGGCGGTGGGGAACGCGGCCGCCTCGCTCAGCCCGAGCAGGGCGCGGGCGGCGAACAGCGTCCAGAACCCCACGGCGAACCCGGTCCAGAGCGTCGCCACGCCCCAGATGACCGTGATGACGAAGAGGGCCTTGCGCGGGCCGAACTTCTCGCTGATCGTCCCGCCGAACACCTGGAGCAGGGCGTAGGGCAGCGAGAACGCGGCGACGATGAGACCGGCGGTGGTCTCGTTGAAGCCGAACTCCTCGGTGATGTGGGGGAGCGCGGTCGAGATGTTGGTGCGGTCGATGTACGAGATCGCGTACATGAAGCACAGCAGGAGGAGCACCCGGCCGCGGATGCGTCCGCGGAACGGGGTGCCCTTCGCTGGTGCGGCGGGGGTCGCCGTGGTCATGGGTGGGTGCCTCTTCGCCGGGGGTGCGGTCGTGTCGTTGCTGAACAGACGGAACGGTAGGAGCCTGGCCTATCAGCGTCCTTGGAGCGTGCTCTCCGCGGACGATACGCCGGACGGGGCAGAGGGGAGCGCCGCTGTGCGCTCGACGCGGCGGACGCGACGGACGTGGCGGACGTGGCGGACGCGGCGGACGTGGCGGACGTGGCGGACGCGGCGGACGCGGCGCTACGCCCTGGGCGAGAAGCCGGATCGCTGTCGGTGGGCGCGCCTACCATTGTCGGCATGGCAGTTGCAGTCAAACCGGTCCGCTCGGTCCGTCCGTTCGAGGTGATCAGCGAGTACTCGCCGAGCGGTGACCAGCCCGCCGCGATCGCCGAGCTCGCTGGGCGCATCAACGCGGGTGAGACCGACGTGGTGCTCCTCGGGGCGACCGGTACGGGCAAGTCGGCGACGACCGCCTGGCTCATCGAGCAGGTGCAGCGCCCGACGCTCGTGCTCGCGCACAACAAGACCCTCGCGGCACAGCTCGCGACGGAGTTCCGCAGCCTGCTGCCGGAGAACGCGATCGAGTACTTCGTCTCGTACTACGACTACTACCAGCCAGAGGCCTACGTCCCGCAGACGGACACCTTCATCGAGAAGGACTCCTCGGTCAACGCCGAGGTCGAGCGCCTGCGGCACTCCACGACGAACTCGCTGCTCAGCCGGCGCGACGTCGTCGTGGTCTCGACCGTGTCCTGCATCTACGGCCTCGGGACGCCCGAGCAGTACATGAACGCGTCGGTGGCGCTGTCGGTCGGGCAGGAGATCTCCCGTGACCAGCTGGTCCGCCGCTTCGTCGCCATGCAGTACCAGCGCAACGACGTCGACTTCGCGCGCGGCACCTTCCGCGTGCGCGGCGACACCATCGAGATCATCCCGATGTACGAAGAGCACGCGATCCGCATCGAGATGTTCGGTGACGAGATCGAAGCCCTCAGTTCGCTGCACCCGCTGACCGGCACCGTCATCGACGACCTCCCCGCGGTCTCGATCTTCCCCGCGTCGCACTACGTGGCGGACACCGACGTCATGCACCGGGCGATCGGCACCATCAAGGAAGAGCTGGCCGAGCGCCTCGCCGAGCTCGAGGGGCAGGGGAAGCTCCTCGAAGCCCAGCGGCTGCGCATGCGCACCACGTTCGACATCGAGATGATGGAGCAGATCGGGTTCTGTTCGGGCATCGAGAACTACTCCAGGCACGTCGACGGTCGGATGCCGGGCGAGGCCCCGCACTGCCTGCTCGACTACTTCGCCGACGACTTCCTCATCGTGATCGACGAGTCCCACGTGACCGTGCCGCAGATCGGCGCGATGTACGAGGGCGACGCCTCCCGCAAGCGCACCCTGGTCGAGCACGGCTTCCGACTCCCCAGCGCGATGGACAACCGCCCGCTCAAGTGGGAGGAGTTCCTGGAGCGCGCCGGGCAGAAGGTCTTCCTGTCGGCGACCCCCGGCAAGTACGAGCTCGGGATCACCGACAGCGTCGTCGAGCAGATCATCCGCCCGACCGGGCTGATCGACCCCGAGATCGTGGTGAAGCCGTCCGACGGCCAGATCGACGACCTGCTCGAGGAGATCCAGCAGCGCGTCGACAAGGACGAGCGCGTCCTCGTCACGACGCTGACCAAGCGCATGGCCGAGGAGCTGACCGACTTCCTCGGCAACGCCGGGGTCCGTGTGCGGTACCTGCACTCCGACGTCGACACGCTGAAGCGCGTCGAGCTGCTGACCGAGCTCCGTCAGGGCGTCTACGACGTGCTCGTCGGCATCAACCTGCTCCGTGAAGGCCTCGACCTGCCCGAGGTCTCCCTCGTGGCGATCCTCGACGCCGACAAGGAGGGCTTCCTGCGCTCGGCCACGTCGCTCATCCAGACCATCGGCCGCGCGGCGCGCAACGTCTCCGGTCAGGTGCTCATGTACGCCGACAAGATGACCGCCTCGATGACCCAGGCGATCGAGGAGACCGACCGACGCCGCGAGAAGCAGGTGGCGTACAACCTCGAGCACGGCATCGACCCGCAGCCCCTCCGCAAGAAGATCGGCGACATCACCGAGCAGCTCAACCGGGAGAACGAGGACACCCAGGAGCTCCTCGAACGTCGGGGTGGCGGCGTGCGCGACGGCCGCCGGGCGCCGACGCCGAACCTCAAGCGCACGGGCATCGCCGGCGAGGGCGCCACGCAGCTCGAGGCCACGATCGCCGACCTCAACGACCAGATGCTGCAGGCCGCGGCCGAGCTGAAGTTCGAGCTGGCGGGGCGTCTGCGCGACGAGGTCCAGGACCTCAAGAAGGCGCTCCGGCAGATGGAGTCTGCGGGGCATGTCAACTGAGGACAGCGACGGGGTGACCGACCTGGGCAGCGAGGCGAAGACCGTCGTCGTCACGGGCGCCAGCGCCGGTCTCGGGTACCACGCGGCCGAGCAGCTGGCGCGTGCCGGGCACCGCGTCGTGCTCGCGACCCGCAGCCCCGAGCGGGCGGCGGCAGCGGAGCGGAGCATCCGGCAGCACGTGCCCACGGCGGACCTCACGCAGCTGCACGTCGACCTCGCGGACCTCGACAGCGTCCGCACGGCTGCCGACGAACTCGGGAAGCTGGGACCGATCGACGCGCTGGTGAACAACGCGGGCGTCGTCGGGGCGAGCACGGAGCGTTCCACCGCCCAGGGCGTCGAGCTGCAGGTCGGCACGAACCACCTCGGGCACTTCGCCCTCACCGGCCTGGTGCTGCCGCTCCTCGAGCGCACCGCGGGCCGGGTCGTGCACCTCGGCTCCATCGCCCACCGCTGGGCCTCGCTCTACCACACCGACCCCCTGCGCGTCGGGCACTACTCGAGCTACCGCCAGTACGGCCGCAGCAAGCTCGCCGTGATGCTGTTCGGCTTCGAGCTGGCGCAACGCCTGGCCGACGCCGGTTCAGCGGTGTCGAGCGTCGTCGCCCACCCGGGGCTGGCGCTCGAGGCCCTCTCACCAGCGCGCCCCGACGTGGCACCGGCGCGGAGCGAACCCGGGTGGACCCGCCCCGGTCAGCGGCTGTACGCCCAGGGCAAGGACTCCGGCGCGCTGCCGCTCGTCCACGCGGCGGTCGCCGCCGGCGTCCGCTCGGGGGAGTACTGGGGCCCGAGCGGTCCCTTCCAGCTGCGGGGTCCATCAGCGCTCGTCCGCGCCGAACCCCGGGCGCACGACCGCACCCAGGCGGCACGGCTCTGGCACGCCAGCGAGCAGGTCTCCGGGGTGGCGTTCGCTCTCGACGCACTCGCGTGAGGCCCTCGGGTCGGCGAATGTCGGAGTCGGTTCGTACAATCGTCGGTGATGACCATCACTTCTGACCGCGACTCCGCGACCTCCGGCCGGAACGCCTTCGGCGACTCCGCGGACCTCGAGCCTGCAGACCTGCACCTCCCCGGCGGCACCGCTCCGCACAGCACGTCGACGCTCAGCGTCCGTGGTGCGCGCGTGCACAACCTGCGTGACGTGGACCTCGAGATCCCACGCGACTCGCTCGTCGTGTTCACGGGCCTGTCCGGCTCGGGGAAGTCCTCGCTGGCGTTCGACACGATCTTCGCCGAGGGGCAGCGACGCTACGTCGAGTCGCTGTCGGCGTACGCGCGCCAGTTCCTCGGGCAGGTCGACCGCCCGGACGTCGACTTCATCGAGGGCCTGTCGCCCGCGGTGTCGATCGACCAGAAGTCGACGAACCGCAACCCGCGCTCGACCGTCGGCACGATCACCGAGGTCTACGACTACATGCGCCTGCTCTGGGCGCGCATCGGCATCCCGCACTGCCCCGTCTGCGGAGAGGTCATCAGCAAGCAGAGCGTGCAGCAGATCGCCGACCAGCTGATGACGCAGGAGACCGGCACCCGGTTCCAGGTCCTCGCCCCGATCGTCTCCAAGAAGAAGGGCGAGTTCGTCGACCTCTTCCAGGAGCTCGCGGCCTCCGGGTATTCCCGTGCGATCGTCGACGGCGAGCGGATCCAGCTGAACAGCCCGCCGACGCTGAAGAAGCAGGTCAAGCACGACATCTCGGTCATCATCGACCGCCTGGTGGCGAGCGACGACATCCTCGGCCGCCTGACGGACTCCCTCGAGACCGCGCTGCGCCTGACGAACGGCACGGTGGCGATCGACCTGGTGGACCACGAGGGGCCCGGCGCCGTCCGGACCTACTCCGAGAACCTCTCCTGCCCGAACAACCACCCCCTCGCGCTCACCGAGATCGAGCCCCGCACGTTCTCGTTCAACGCGCCGTTCGGTGCCTGCCCGGAGTGCTCCGGCCTGGGCACGCGCATGTCCGTCGACCCCGACCTGGTGCTCGGTGACCCGGAGGCCACGCTGTCCGGCGGCGTCCTGCTGCCCTGGACCGGCACGAGCGGGCTCTACTCCTACTTCGAGAAGCTGCTCGGCGGCCTCGGCAAGGAGCTCGGCTTCAAGCTCGACACCCCGTGGAACCAGCTCGACCCAACGGTGCAGGCCGCGATCCTCACCGGCAAGGACTTCGAGGTCTCGGTGTCCTGGCGCAACCGCTTCGGCCGTGAGATGCGCTACACCAGCGGGTTCGAGGGCGTCATGCCCTACATCGAGCGCAAGTTCGCCGAGGCCGAGTCGGACTCGCAGCGGCAGCGCTTCCAGGGCTACCTGCGCGAGGTCCCCTGCCCCGTCTGTGACGGCACCCGCCTGAAGCCCGAGGTCCTCGGCGTCACCGTCGCCGACCACAGCATCGCCGACGTCACCCAGCTCAGCCTCGACGACGCCTACGCGTTCATGGACACCCTGTCGCTCACCGACCGCGAAGCCCACATCGCGGCGGCGGTCCTCCGGGAGATCCGCGCCCGACTCGAGTTCCTGCTCGAGGTCGGCCTGAACTACCTCACCCTGTCGCGTGGCGCCGGGTCGCTCTCCGGCGGCGAGGCCCAGCGCATCCGTCTGGCGACGCAGATCGGCTCCGGTCTGACCGGCGTGCTCTACGTCCTCGACGAGCCGAGCATCGGGCTGCACCAGCGTGACAACCGTCGACTCATCGACACCCTCGTCAAGCTCAAGAACCTCGGCAACACGCTCATCGTCGTCGAGCACGACGAGGACACCATCCGCACGGCGGACTGGGTCGTCGACATCGGCCCCGGTGCCGGCGTGAACGGCGGCAACGTCGTGCACTCGGGCTCCTACGCCGAGATGATCGAGAACCGCGAGTCGATCACCGGGGACTACCTCGCCGGTCGTCGCGCGATCGAGATGCCCGCGTCGCGCCGCAAGGTCAACCGCAAGCGCGTCATCAGCGTGCAGGGTGCCCGCGCCAACAACCTGCAGGAGGTCGACGCCGACTTCCCGCTGGGCGTGTTCACCGCGGTGACGGGCGTCAGCGGTTCCGGCAAGTCGACCCTGGTCAACGACATCCTCTACAAGGTGCTCGCCAACCAGCTCAACGGCGCCCGGCACATCGCCGGCAAGCACACCCGCGTCAAGGGCCTCGACCAGCTCGACAAGGTCGTGCACGTCGACCAGGCCCCGATCGGTCGCACCCCGCGCTCGAACCCGGCGACCTACACCGGCGTCTTCGACCGCATCCGTGGGCTCTTCGCCGAGACGACCGAAGCCAAGGCGCGCGGGTACCTGCCCGGCCGCTTCAGCTTCAACGTCAAGGGCGGTCGCTGCGAGAACTGCTCCGGTGACGGCACCATCAAGATCGAGATGAACTTCCTGCCCGACGTCTACGTCGCGTGCGAGGTCTGCGGCGGTGCGCGCTACAACCGCGAGACGCTCCAGGTCCACTACAAGGGCAAGGACATCTCCGAGGTCCTCGACATGCCCATCAGCGAGGCCGCCGAGTTCTTCGAGCCGATCTCCGCGATCCACCGCTACATGGCGACCCTCGTCGACGTCGGGCTCGGCTACGTCCGCCTCGGGCAGAGCGCCACGACCCTGTCGGGTGGCGAGGCCCAGCGCGTCAAGCTCGCGACCGAGCTGCAGCGCCGCTCGAACGGCCGCACCGTGTACGTGCTCGACGAGCCGACGACGGGGTTGCACTTCGAGGACGTCCGCAAGCTGCTCCTCGTGCTGCAGAGCCTGGTCGACAAGGGCAACACCGTCATCACGATCGAGCACAACCTCGACGTCATCAAGTCCGCCGACTGGGTCATCGACATGGGACCGGAGGGCGGCTCCGGTGGCGGGACCGTCCTGGCCGTGGGTACCCCCGAGCACATCGCCGAGGTCCCCGAGAGCCACACAGGGGTGTTCCTCCGCGAGATCTTCGAGGCCCAGGATGCCCGCGTCGGCAAGGAGCGCTCCGTCGGTGCCCGCACCGTCGACGAGTCGACGCTCGGTTCGCTCAAGCGCGGCAAGGCCGCCGACACGCAGAAGGCTGGTGCTCGGTAGGTGACGGACACCGTCTCGTGGCGGCCGAAGGCGGGGGAGATCCCGACCGACCCGGGCGTCTACCGGTGGCGTGACGGCAACGGCCGGGTGCTCTACGTCGGCAAGGCCAAGAACCTCCGCGCACGCCTCAGCAACTACTTCGCCCCGCTGCCCACGCTCCACGAACGCACCCGGCGGATGGTCCTCACCGCCCGGAGCGTCGAGTGGACGACGGTCGGCTCCGACATCGAGGCCCTGCAGCTCGAGTACACCTGGATCAAGGAGTTCGACCCGCCCTTCAACGTCAAGTTCCGGGACGACAAGTCGTACCCGTACATGGCGATCACGCTCGGGGACGAGGCCCCGCGGGTGATGGTGACGCGCAACCGGAAGATCCGGGGCGCGAAGTACTTCGGGCCGTACCCGAAGATCTGGGCCGTGCACGACACCATCGACCTGATGATCAAGGTGTTCCCGATCCGCACGTGTTCGGACTCCTCCTACAAGCGCGCCATGCAGACGGGCAAGCCGTGCTTCCCGGGGCAGATCGGCAAGTGCGGCGGCCCATGCTCGCAGCGCGTCACGATCGCCGAGCACCGCGCGATGGTCGAGGAGTTCGTCCGCTTCATGGGCAGCTACGACCGGCGGATCATCACGCAGCTCCGGCAGCGGATGGGCGCGTCGGCCGACGCGATGCAGTACGAGCAGGCCGCCCGGTTCCGCGACCAGGTCGAGGCCCTCGAAGCCGTGCTCGAGAAGTCCGCCGTCGTGCTGAAGGACTCGGTCGACCTCGACCTGTTCGGCATCGCCGAGGACGAGCTCGCGGCCGCGGTCCAGCTGTTCTCCGTCCGCGGCGGCCGCATCCGCGGTGTGCGGGGGTGGGTCGTCGACAAGGAGCTCGACATCAGCACGGGCGACCTCGTCGAGCAGATCGTCCAGGGCGTCTACGCCGACGGCGAGCTGGCGCCACAGACCGCCGGCGCGCTCACCAGTCCGAGCATGGAGGAGCCCCCGCGCGAGGTCGTCGTGCCCGAGCTCCCCGAGGACGCCGACGCGCTGCAGCAGTGGCTCAGCGACCGTCGGGGTGGGCGTGCCACGAAGCTCAGCACCGCCCAGCGTGGCGAACGCGCCGGCCTCGCCCGCACGGCCTCGCAGAACGCGCAGCAGGCCCTGATGCTCTACAAGACGAAGCGCTCCGCCGACTACACCACGCGCGCCGCGGCCCTGGCGGACATCCAGGAGGCCCTCGGCATGACCGAGGCGCCGCTGCGCATGGAGTGCTACGACATCTCGCACCTGCAGGGCACCAACGTGGTCGCGTCGATGGTGGTGTTCGAGGACGGCCTGCCGCGCAAGGACCAGTACCGCCGCTACTCGATCGCCGAGACCCGCGACGACACCGACAGCATGCACCAGGTGCTCACCCGTCGGTTGGCGCGGCTCGACGAGGACGCCGAGCTGCCGGACCAGCCCGACCACAACGCCGACGGCGTCGTGGCGGTGGAGAAGCCGACGAAGCGGTTCGCGTACCGCCCGCAGCTGCTCATCGTCGACGGCGGCCAGCCCCAGGTGGCGGCTGCCAAGCGCGCGATGGACGAGGCCGGCGTCACCGACATCGCGCTCGTCGGCATCGCCAAGCGGCTCGAGGAGCTCTGGCTGCCGGACGACGACTTCCCGGTGATCCTGCCGCGCAACTCCGAGGCCCTGTTCCTCATCCAGCGCATCCGTGACGAGGCGCACCGCTTCGCGATCACGCACCAGCGCGGGCGCCGCAAGCGCGACGTCCGCACGCAGCTGTCCGAGATCCCGGGCCTCGGCCCGAGCCGGGTCAGCGCGCTGCTGAAGCACTTCGGCTCGGTCGCGCGGCTCCGTGGTGCCACCGCCGAGGAGATCGGCGTGGTCCCGGGCGTCGGACCGGCCACGGCCGCCGCCGTCGTCCGGAAGCTGCAGACCGTCCCG
Source organism: Curtobacterium sp. SL109 (assembly GCF_026672405.1). Classification (NCBI taxonomy): domain Bacteria; kingdom Bacillati; phylum Actinomycetota; class Actinomycetes; order Micrococcales; family Microbacteriaceae; genus Curtobacterium; species Curtobacterium sp. SL109. Next base: position 2,634,510 of record NZ_JAPPRB010000002.1, on the reverse strand, counting down.
ACGAGCACTCCGACCGGGGAGTCCCCGGAGGGGCCGACCAGCCCGACCGGTCCCACGAGCGCCGACGACACCGGCACGACCGCCGGCACTGACGACCGAACGGGAGGGCCTGTGCGGGTCCCCGAGGTGACCAGCGACGGGCCCACGCTGCCGTCGTGACGCCACCACGAGCCTCCAGGCCGGCCCGTCCGCTCGCCCCTGCCGGACGGTAGCCTTGACGCCGAGCCACCAGACCACCGGCCCGCACTGCGGGCCGCCGGACCACCCGGGCGACGCGCCCGGGCAGCGACGACGGAGCACATCTCCCAGATGACGGACACCGAACCGAAGCCCCAGCACGACGTCCTCATCGTCACCGGGATGTCCGGTGCCGGCCGGTCGACGGTCGGCAAGGCGCTCGAGGACCTCGACTGGTACGTCGTCGACAACCTGCCGACGCAGATGCTCGGGCCGCTCACCGACCTGGCCGACCGCGCGGGGGAGAAGATCCCGAAGCTCGCCGCGGTCGTGGACGTCCGCGGTGGTCGCTACTTCACGGCGCCGGAGCACGCGGTCGAGCAGCTCCGCTCGAGCACGTCCGCACGGGTGCGCGTGTTGTTCCTCGAAGCGACCGACCAGGTCCTCGTGCGACGGTTCGAGCAGGTGCGGCGACCGCACCCGCTCCAGGGCGAGGACACCCTCCTCGACGGCATCGCGCGGGAGCGCACCCGGCTGCTGGGGCTGCGCGAGGCCTCCGACGTGATCATCGACACGTCCGACCTGAACATCCACCAACTCGCGAACACCATCACCGAGAAGTTCGCCGAGGACCGCTTCACCGGTGTCCAGGTCACGCTGATGAGCTTCGGCTTCAAGTACGGCCTGCCCACGGACGCTGACATGGTCGCCGACGTCCGGTTCATCCCGAACCCCTACTGGGTGCCGGAACTCCGCGAGCACACGGGCCTCGACGAGCCGGTGTCGGACTACGTGCTGGCCCAGTCGGGGGCCCGGCAGTTCGTCGACCGGTACGCAGCCGTGCTCGAGCCCGTGCTCGCCGGGTACCAGCGCGAGAACAAAAGACACGCTACGATCGCCATCGGCTGTACCGGCGGGAAGCACCGCTCGGTCGCCATCGTCGCCGAGTTGGCGAGCGTCCTCCGCGGGATGCCCAACGTCGCCGTGCGTGTGAAGAACCGAGATCTCGGCCGGGAGTGACCGTCCCACCGGCCGCTGCACACGGGTGCGCCAACGGGACCGACGAGCCCCACCACCAGAAACGTTAGGAATGATGCTGTGCCGTTGACTGCCGAGGTCAAGGACGAACTGGCCAGGGTCGTCGTGGGCCGCAACACGGTCCGTGCCGCCGAACTCGCGACGATCCTCCGGTTCGCGGGTGGCCTGCACGTCATCTCCGGCAGGATCGCCGTCGAGGTCGAGCTCGACACCCGGATCATCGTGCACCGCGTGCGCAAGGACCTCGCCGAGCTCTACGGCGTGCGGAGCGAGGCCTCGGTCGGTTCGACCGCCTCGGCCCGTCGCGGCACCCGCTACCTGGTCCGCGTCCTCGAGGCGGGGGAGACCCTGGCCCGACAGACCGGCCTGATGGACGCCCGTCGTCGTCCCGTGCGCGGGCTCCCCAACCGGCTCACCACGGGCAACCGCGAGGACCTGGCCGCCATCTGGCGCGGTGCGTTCCTCGCCGCCGGCACCCTCACCGATCCGGGTCGAGCCGCTGCGCTCGAGGTCACCTGCCCGGGCAACGAGGCAGCGATGGCCCTGGTGGGGGCTGCGTCCCGTCTCGGCGTCGCCGCGAAGGGCCGCGAGGTCCGCGGGGTGCACCGCGTCGTCATCCGTGACGGCGAGGCCATCGGGCAGATGCTGACCGTCATGGGCGCCGCGCGCACCACCGCCGAGTGGGAGGAGATGCGCCAGCGCCGCGAGGTCCGTGCCACCGCCAACCGCCTGGTGAACTTCGACGACGCCAACCTCCGTCGCTCCGCCCAGGCAGCCGTCGCGGCGTGCGCCCGGGTCGAGCGTGCCCTCGAGATCCTCGGCGACGAGGTCCCCGACCACCTGCAGTACGCCGGGTCGCTCCGCCTGCAGCACCGTGACGCCTCGCTCGACGAGCTCGGCCAGCACGCGGACCCGCCCATGACGAAGGACGCCATCGCTGGCCGGATCCGCCGCCTCCTGGCGATGGCGGACAAGCGTGCCGTCGAGCTCGACATCCCGGGCACCGAGGCCAGCGTCCCCGAGGAGCTCGAGGGCGTCTGACGCCCGCTGCACGGTCGACGTCGTCCAGGCGGCGTGTGGGGCGCTGACTGCTAGGCTCGTTTCGGTGGCGTTACGGGGCGTATCGTCAGCCACCCGCGTTCCCGTCACGGGTGCGTGACTCCCGAAAGCAGCGTCCTCGGGCGCTCCACACCCCACAGGAGATCCTTTGACCGTCAAGATCGGTATCAACGGCTTCGGCCGGATCGGCCGCAACTTCTTCCGGGCCGCCCTGGCCAAGGGCAGCGACCTCGAGATCGTGGCGGTGAACGACCTCACCGACAACGCCGCACTCGCGAACCTGCTCAAGTTCGACTCGATCACGGGTCGTCTCGGCGTCTCCGTCGAGCTGGACGGCGACAACATCGTCGTCGACGGCAAGGCGGTCAAGGTCCTCGCGGAGCGCGACCCCGCGAACCTCCCCTGGGGCGAGCTCGGCGTCGACATCGTCGTCGAGTCGACCGGCTTCTTCACCAAGGCCGCCGATGCGCAGAAGCACATCGACGCCGGCGCCAAGAAGGTCATCATCTCCGCCCCGGCCACGGGTGACGACGTCACCATCGTGCTCGGCGTGAACGAGGACCAGTACGACGCCGCGAACCACCACATCATCTCGAACGCCTCGTGCACCACGAACAGCCTCGCGCCGCTCGCCAAGGTGTTCCACGACAAGTTCGGCATCGAGCGCGGTCTCATGACCACGGTCCACGCCTACACCGCGGACCAGAACCTGCAGGACGGCCCGCACAAGGACCCCCGCCGTGCCCGCGCCGCCGCGCTGAACATCGTGCCGACCTCGACCGGTGCCGCCAAGGCCATCGGCCTGGTCATGCCCGAGCTCGCCGGCAAGCTCGACGGCTTCGCCCTCCGCGTCCCGGTCCCCACCGGCTCGATCACCGACCTCACCCTCGAGACCAAGTCCGAGGTCACCGTCGACGAGATCAACGCTGCGTACAAGGAGGCAGCCGAGGGCCCGATGAAGGGCATCCTGCTCTACAGCGAGGACCCGCTGGTGTCGACCGACATCACCACTGACCCGCACTCCTCGATCTACGACTCCGGTCTGACCAAGGTCATCGGCGGTCTCGTGAAGATCACCTCGTGGTACGACAACGAGTGGGGCTACTCGAACCGCCTCGTCGACCTCACCGAGTACGTCGGCGCGCGGCTCTGAGCGCATGACACTCCACACCCTCGAGGACCTCGGCGACCTCGCCGGCAAGCGTGTCGTCGTCCGCTGTGACCTGAACGTCCCGCTCAAGGACGGCACGATCACGGACGACGGCCGCGTGCGGGCGTCGCTCACCACGTTGAACACGCTGATCACCGCCGGTGCGCGGGTCATCGTGGTCTCCCACCTCGGTCGTCCCGACGGCGAACCCAAGCCCGAGTTCTCCCTCGCGCCGGTCGCCCAGCGGCTCTCGGAGCTGCTCGGGAAGCCGGTGACCTTCGTCGGCGAGACCGTCGGCGACGAGGCCACCGCGGCCTCCGAGGACCTCGAGGACGGTGACGTCCTGCTGCTCGAGAACCTCCGCTTCAACCCGGAGGAGACCTCGAAGGACGCCGCCGAGCGCACGGCCTTCGCGAAGCGCATCGCCGCTCTCGGTGACGCCTTCGTGTCCGACGGCTTCGGTGTCGTGCACCGCAAGCAGGCCTCCGTGTACGAACTGGCCTCCGCCCTGCCGTCCGCGGCCGGGCAGCTCATCGAGCAGGAGCTCACCGTGCTCGAGCGCTTGACCAAGGACCCGGAGCGCCCCTACACGGTGGTGCTCGGCGGGTCGAAGGTCAGCGACAAGCTCGGGGTCATCGACCACATCCTGCCGAAGGTCGACACGCTCTGCATCGGTGGCGGCATGCTGTTCACCTTCCTGGCCGCCGAAGGCCACGGGGTGGCGAAGTCCCTCCTCGAGCAGGACCAGCTCGACGTCGTCCGCGAGTACGTCTCGCGGGCGAAGGAGCTCGGCGTCACCATCGACCTGCCGACCGACGTGGTGGTGGCCTCCGGGTTCGCCGCCGACGCCGACCACGAGACCGTCCCGGCCGACGCGATCGAGTCCTCCTCGTTCGGCGCCGACGGCATCGGGCTCGACATCGGCCCGGAGACCGCAGCGCGGTTCGCGAAGGCCGTGTCCGGCTCGAAGACCGTGTTCTGGAACGGCCCGATGGGCGTGTTCGAGTTCCCGGCCTTCGCCGCGGGCACGAAGACCGTCGCGCAGGCCCTGACCGAGGTCGACGGCCTCGGCGTCGTCGGCGGTGGTGACTCGGCCGCAGCGGTCCGGTCCCTCGGCTTCACGGACGACCAGTTCGGGCACATCTCGACCGGTGGCGGTGCGAGCCTCGAGTTCCTCGAGGGCAAGTCGCTCCCCGGCCTCGAAGCCCTGGGGTGGTCCGCATGAGCCGCACCCCGCTGATCGCTGACGACGCGCAGGATGGTGCAGCATGAACCGCACGCCCCTCATCGCTGGCAACTGGAAGATGAACCTCGATCATCTGCAGGCCATCGCGACCGTGCAGAAGCTCGCCTGGACCCTGAAGGACGCCCGCCACGACTTCGACGACGTCGAGGTCGCGGTCTTCCCGCCCTTCACGGACCTGCGCAGCGTGCAGACGCTCATCTCCGCTGACAAGCTCCCGATCCGGTTCGGCGCCCAGGACCTGTCGCAGCACGACTCCGGTGCGTACACCGGTGACGTGTCCGGCGCGTTCCTGGCCGCGCTCGACGCCGCCTACGTGATCGTCGGACACTCCGAGCGCCGCACGATGCACGGGGAGACCGACCAGGTCGTCGCCGCCAAGACCGCCGCGGCCGTCAAGCACGGGCTCGTGCCGATCGTCTGTGTCGGCGAGACCGGGGAGCAGCGTGACGAGCGCGGCCCCGGGGTCGTGCCGGTCGAGCAGCTGCAGGTCGTCCTCGACACCGTGCCGTCGTCCGAGATCGTCGTCGCGTACGAGCCGGTCTGGGCCATCGGCTCCGGGCAGGCCGCCACCGCCGAGCAGGCCCAGGACGAGTGCGCCGCACTCCGTCGTGGGATCGCTGCGGCCTGGGGCGAGGAAGCAGCCGCGGCGACGCGAGTGCTCTACGGCGGCTCGGTCAAGTCCGGCAACATCGCGGGGTTCCTCCGCGAGCCCGACGTCGACGGCGCGCTCGTCGGCGGGGCGTCCCTCGACGTGCAGGAGTTCGCCGCGATCGCGCGGTTCCGCCAGCACGTCGGTCTCTGACACCGCACCCGGGGCACCTGCTCCCGCACCACTCCCGTGCCGGTACCGGCCGAGCCCTGCTCGGCCGGTACACTGGTACGGCTGACTGACACGAAAGGTACGTCGTGGCGATACTCTCCGTCGTGCTGCAGGTCCTGCTCGCTATCACGAGCCTCCTGCTCACGCTCCTCATCCTGCTGCACAAGGGCCGCGGTGGCGGCCTCTCCGACATGTTCGGCGGTGGCGTGACGAGCAACCTCGGGGCGTCCGGCGTGGCCGAGCGCAACCTGAACCGCATCACGGTGATCCTCGGGCTCCTGTGGATCACGAGCATCATCGTGCTCGGTCTCATCAACAAGTTCACAGCGGGGAGCTGAGCCATGGCATCCGGAGGCAGTGCAATCCGAGGGTCTCGCGTCGGCGCGGGCCCGATGGGGGAGCAGGACCGTGGGGTCCAGGCAGAGCGCGTGGCGATCTCGTACTGGGATGCCCTCGGGAACGAGGTCGTGCGGTACTTCTCCGCCACCCTCCCCGACGAGGAGATCCCCGAGACGGTCGACTCGCCGTCCAGCGGGCTCCCGGCCGGCCGCGACAAGGAGAACCCGCCCGTGGTCTCCAAGACCGAGCCCTACAAGACGCACCTCGCGTACGTGAAGGAGCGCCGCACCGAGGAAGAGGCAGCCCAGCTCCTCGAAGACGCGCTGCAGCAGCTCCGCCAGCGTCGCGGCACCGCGAAGTAGGCACCTGTTCCACGCGAAGGCCCCCGCACCCACGGTGCGGGGGCCTTCGTCGTTCCTGGGCTTGCGGGGGCGCGGTCCCAAGCCCCCGGCCTGAGTGGTCACGACACCCCGCCCGTCGATCGCCGACCGGTCGCAGACTGTCGCCGCCGCGGCGCCGAAGCGACGGTCGTGGACCACTCGCGGGACGTGAGCGGGGAGTCGTGACCCCTCGGGAAGATGACGTCCGCGGACAGGGGAACACGCGACGGCACGCGACCGCAGACAGACGGGAGGCCCGGTGCCAGCTGGCACCGGGCCTCCCGTTTGTGGAGTGCGTCAGTAGGTCGACGCGATGAGGTTCTCCGGGACGTCGCGGGCGGCGTCCTGGTCCACGAAGAAGACCGTGCGCTTGCGGCCCTGCACGCCACCGACGGGGACCTCGTCGACGGACGCGCCCGCGAGGGCGAGTCCGAGGACCGAGGCCTTCTCGGCACCGGACAGGATGACCCACACTCGCTGCGACGCGTTGATCGCCGAGTAGGTCAGGGTGAGGCGCTGCGGCGGCGGCTTGGGGGAGTCGTCGACCGGCACGACCACGCGGTCGGTCACCGTGAGCTGCGGGAACTCCGGGAACAGCGACGCGGTGTGCCCGTCGGGGCCGACGCCCAGCAGGGTGATGTCGAACTTCGGCGCGATCGCGGAGTCGGGCGCCGCAGCCTGGAGCTCGCGCTCGTACTGGGCGGCGGCCTCGTCGATGCTGAGTCCGGCGTCCGAGGCGGCCATCGGGTGGATGTTCGCCGCGGGGATGCCCACGTGGTCGAAGAAGTCGGACTGCGTACCGGTGACGTTCCGGTCGGCGTCGCCCTCCGGTGCCCAGCGCTCGTCGACCCACCAGACGTGCACCTTGGACCAGTCGACGCTCTCACGAGCCTGCGACTGCCCGATGGCGGCGAGGACCAGTGTGGACACGGAGCCACCGCTGACGGCGATGTCCGCGCGCTCCTGCTCGTCCAGCACGTCGATGATCTTCGTGATGAAGCGTGCGGCGACGGACGCGCCGAGGGCCTGCTTGTCCGGGTGCACCAGCACCCGCCGTTCGTTGGTCACGTGACTCCCGTGTTCGTGGAGCGGCCAGAGGATGTGGTCGCGATCGGCCCGTCCGGTCCGCCCCTGCCGTGACGACAGGGGCGGGACGGTCGGACCGCGGTGGTGCTGGTCAGCTGGCGATCGAGTCGCGGAGCTGTGCCACGCCGTGCTTGACGACGTCTCCGAAGAGGACGTCGGGGTCGAGTCTACGGAGTTCCTCGGCGAGGCAGTCACGCAGGTTCCGGCGTGGCAGCGACAGGTCGTGCACCGGCTGACCGGGCATCGACAGCGTGGCCACGTCGACGAGGGAGCGTTCCAGCTCGATGTTGCCGGACTCGCGGGACAGTGTGACGCCGTGGATGCCGCTCGAGCCCGTCGCACGGGGCGACGTGACGACCGAGACCGGCACCTGGAGCCGCAGCTGGAGCCAGGCGGCGAGGAGGAACGTCGACGGGCTGTCGCTCGCCCCGGAGACCTCGACGCCGGTGACCGGCTCGTACGGCGGCTGGTCGAGCGCCGCGGCGAGCTGGTTCCGCCAGAGCGTCAGGCGTGTCCACGCGAAGTCGGTGTCGCCGGGCACGTAGGACTCGCTCAGGGCGGTGATCGCCGTGTTCGGGTCCCGCTGTGCGGCGGCGTCGGTGATCCGCCGCTGGGCGATCCGCCCGAGCGAGGACTCCGCCGGCTTCGGCGGGGCGATCCCGGGCCACCAGGCCACGACCGGTGCGTCCGGCAGGAGCAGACCGGTGACGAGGCTCTCCTCGTCGGTGGCCGTCTCGCCGTAAGCACGCAGGACGATGACCTCGCTGGCGCCGGCGTCGCTCCCGACGCGGATCTGCGCATCGAGGCGGCCGGGCGACGCGATGTCGCCGTCGTTCTTCGACACGATGATCACGCGCATGGGGTGCTCGCGGGATGCCTCGTTCGCCGCCGCGATCGCCTCTTCCTCGTGGCCGAGGGCCGTCGAGATGATCAGCGTGAGGACACGGCCGAGTGCGACCGCGCCCCCTTCCTCGCGGATGTGGACGAGGGTCTTCTGGATCTTCGAGACCGTGGTGTTGGGCAGGTCGATCTTCATGGACGCCTCCAGGTCCGGCCGTCGCGGGCGAGGAGGTCATCGGCCGACGCCGGACCCCACGTCCCCGGACGGTACTGCTCGGGCTGGCCCTGCGTGGCCCAGAACTCCTCGATGGGGTCGAGGATCTTCCAGGACAGCTCGACCTCCTGGTGCCGCGGGAACAGCGGCGGGTCACCGAGGAGCACGTCGAGGATGAGTCGCTCGTAGGCCTCGGGGGATGCCTCGGTGAACGCGTGTCCGTAGCCGAAGTCCATCGTCACGTCACGCACCTGGGTACCGACGCCGGGGACCTTCGAGCCGAAGCGGAGCGTGACGCCCTCGTCCGGCTGGACACGGACGACGAGCGCGTTCTGGCCGAGGGGGGACTGCGGGATGCCGAACACGGCTTCCGGCACGCGCTTGAACACGATCGCGATCTCGGTCACACGGCGTCCGAGGCGCTTGCCGGCGCGCAGGTAGAACGGCACGCCCTGCCAGCGTCGGGTCGCGATGTTGAGCTTCACCGCGGCGAAGGTCTCGGTCGTGGACTCGGGGTTCATGCCCGCTTCGTCCAGGAACCCGAGGACCTTCTCGCCGCCCTGCCAACCGCCCGAGTACTGGCCGCGAGCGGTGGCGGTGGACAGGTCCTCCGGCAGCTCGACCGCGGAGAGCACCTTCTCCTTCTCGGCGCGGAGGTGTCCGGCCTTGAACGAGACGGGTTCCTCCATCGCCGTGAGGGCGAGGAGCTGCAGCAGGTGGTTCTGGATGACGTCGCGCGCCGCCCCGATGCCGTCGTAGTACGCGGCACGCCCGGCGACGCCGATGTCCTCGGCCATCGTGATCTGGACGTGGTCCACGTAGTTCGAGTTCCAGATGGGTTCGTACATCTGGTTCGCGAACCGCAGCGTCAGGAGGTTCTGGACCGTCTCCTTGCCGAGGTAGTGGTCGATGCGGAAGACGTCGTCGGGCGCGAAGACGCTCTCGACGATCGCGTTCAGCTCGCGTGCGGTGCGGAGGTCGGACCCGAAGGGCTTCTCCACCACGACACGGCTCCACGAGCCCTCGGGCTTGTCGGTCAGCCCGGACAGCTTGAGCTGCTCGGTGACGACCGGGAACATCTTCGGCGGGATGGACAGGTAGAACGCGTGGTTCCCCAGGGTGCCCCGCTCGGCGTCGAGGGCGTCGACGGTCTCCTTGAGCTGGACGAAGGCCTCGGGGTCGTCGAACGACCCCTGGACGAAGCGGATGCCCTGTTCGAGCTGCCGCCAGACGTCCTCGTCGAAGGGGGTCCTGGAGTGTTCCTTGACCGCGTCGTGGACGAGCTGGGAGAAGTCCTGGTCCTCCCAGTCGCGCCGAGCGAACCCGACCAACGCGAACCCCGGGGGCAAGAGCCCTCGGTTCGCGAGGTCGTAGACCGCGGGCATCAGCTTCTTGCGGGACAGGTCGCCTGTCACGCCGAAGATGATGAGGGTGCTCGGACCCGCGATCCGGTTCAGTCGACGGTCCGTGGGCAGCCGGAGCGGGTTGTGCTCCGGGGTGATCGCCACCGGTGACATGTGTCGGTGAACTCCTTTGGTGTCAGGAAGTGGGTGTGGGCCCCTGGACCGCGGCGGTGACGACGTCTGCCAGGGCGGGGAGGTCCCCGGACGACAGCGTCAGCACCGGGCGGCCGTGCTGCGCGAGGACGCTGGCGTCCCCGGCTGCCTGGGCCCGGATGAGCTGGCCGAACGTGAAGGGCCGCCCGGGGATCGGCAGGTCGCCTGCGTCGTCCGCGAGGATCTGCAGGAACACCCCCGTCGCGGGTCCGCCCTTGTGGTACTGGCCGGTGGAGTGCAGGAACCGCGGGCCGTAGCCGAACGTGACCGGTCGGCCGACGTGCTCCGCGACGATGTCCCGGAGCACCGCGAGCTCGCGGTTGACGCCGCGGTCCACGTACGCCTGGATGGCGACGTAGCCGTCGGGGCCGACAGCGGACAGGAGGCTCGTCACGGCCTGGGCGATGCTGCCGCCGGTCTCGAGACCGGTCGCGGACACCCCGATGCCGGAGTCCCGGTACGCGGGCTCGGCCAGCGCGGACGCCGGCTGGTCGCCGTCGCCGTCGAGCAGTGCGCGCGTGGCGACCTTGGCGGCCTCCACGTCGGGCTGGTCGAACGGGTCGATGCCGAGCAGACGCCCGGCGACGGCCACGGCGTACTCCCACACGAGGAACTGGCCACCGAGCGTGCCGGTGATCTCGACCTCGTGGTCGGCGACGTGGCGTTCCTCGTTGGCGGACCCGACCAGCCGGATGACCTGCAGGTCGGGCAGGTCCGCGGTGAGCTCCGGGGCGTCCACGTCGAGGACGACGGGGAGCAGTCCCCGCCCGGACTTGCCGGTGGACTCGGCGATCAGCTGTTCGGCCCAGTCGGCGAACCCGATGATGTGGGTGCCGTCCGCGACGATGCCGATCTTGTCGCGCAGCGGGTCGGTGCCGGCGAGGACCGCACCGAGCACGAGCCCGGGGTTCTCGTCGATGTCGACCGCCAGGAGCGCCGAGATGGCGTCGGCCTCGTCGAGCAGCTCCTCGATGTCCGCGCCGGCGAGACCGGACGGCACGAGGCCGAACGCGGTCAGGGCCGACCAGCGGCCGCCGACGGTGGGGTCGGCCGTGAAGACGCGGTACCCGGCGTCGGTCGCGGCCGCCTCGAGCGGGGAGCCCGGGTCGGTGACGACGACGATGCGGCCGGTCGGGTCGATGCCGGCGTCCTGGAACGCCTGTTCGTAGACGCGGCGCTGCGAGTCGGTCTCCAGCGTGGAGCCGGACTTCGACGACACGACGAGCACGGTGCGCTCGAGGCGGTCGGTCAGCGCTGCGGTGACCTGGGCGGGGTCGGTCGAGTCGAGCACCGTGAGGGGGACGCCCGCCGTGCGGGTGATGACCTCGGGTGCCAACGACGAGCCGCCCATGCCGGCGAGGACGACGTGGTCGATCCCCTCGGCGCGGAGCTGCTCGCGCAGTTCGACGATCTGCGGGACGAGCGGTCGCGAGGTCGCGACGGCTTCGACCCACCCGAGGCGCGAGGAGGCCTCGGTCTCCGCCGCCGGGCCCCAGAGGTCGGGGTCCTGGGCGGTGATGCCCGACGCCACCAGGTCGGTGACGAGGCGCGGGACCACCTGTTCGATGGCCCGCGCCGCGTCACCCCTGGCGGCGATGGAGACAGTCACTACTTCTTGGCGTTCTCGAGTGCCGTCTTGACGGTCTCGACGAGCTCACCCCAGGAGACGTTGAACTTGTCCACGCCCTCCTTCTCGAGGAGCCCGACGACGTCGTCGTAGTCGACGCCGGCAGCAGCCAGCTTGTCCATGAACTCGTTGGCCGAGTCGAACGTGCCGGCGATCGCGTCGCCGTGGACCTGGCCGTGGTCGAACGTGGCCTCGAGCGTCTTGCCGGGCATCGTGTTGACGGTGTTCGGCGCGGCGAGCTCGGTGACGTAGAGCGTGTCGGAGAGCGACGGGTCCTTGACACCGGTCGAGGCCCAGAGCGGACGCTGCGTGTTGGCGCCGGACTCGAGCAGGCCGAGGGCACGCTCCGTGGCGAAGGCCTGGGTCCAGACCTGGTAGGCGAGCTGCGCGTTGGCGATGCCGGCCTTGGACTTGAGGGCCGTGGCCTCGTCGGTGCCGACGGCGTCGAGACGCTTGTCGATCTCGGAGTCGACGCGCGACACGAAGAAGGACGCGACCGAGTGGATCTTGGACAGGTCGTGGCCGGCGGCCTTGGCCTTCTCGAGCCCACCGAGGTAGGCGTCGATCACGGCGCGGTAGCGCTCGAGCGAGAAGATCAGGGTGACGTTGACCGAGATGCCGGCGCCGATGACCTCGGTGATGGCCTCGAGGCCCTCGAGCGTCGCGGGGATCTTGATGAGGACGTTCTCGCGGCCGACCTTCTCGAACAGGAACTTGGCCTGCTCGATGGTCTTGGCGGTGTCGTGGGCGAGACCCGGCTCGACCTCGATCGAGACACGGCCGTCGAAGCCCTTGGTCTCGTCGTAGATCGGCTTGAAGACGTCGGAGGCGTTGGCGACGTCCTGCGTGGTGATCGCGAAGATCGCGTCGGTCACGTCGGTGTCCGCCGCGGCGAGCTCCTTGACCTGCGCGTCGTAGCGCTCGCCCTTGGCGAGGGCCGACGCGAAGATCGTCGGGTTGGTCGTCACGCCGACGACGTTGCGGTCCTTGATGAGGTTCTCGAGGCGCCCGGTCTCGAGGAGCTCGCGGGAGAGGTCGTCGAGCCAGATGCTCACGCCGACGGCGGAGAGGGCTTCGGTGGGGGTGGTGTCAGTCATGTGTTTCTCTTCTTTCGTCGACGTGCGCTCGCTCTGAGCGGTGAGTCGGGGTCTGTGGGGTGAGCGTCTGAGGACGGGAGGTCCGCTGCGGAGCCGCTGCGGGCCTCCCGTCGGAAGGGCCGGGTCCGTGATCCGGACCCGGCCCTCGTGACTCAGGACGCTGCTGCGATGGTTTCCTTCGCCGCGGCGAGGACGTGCTCCGTGGTGAAGCCGAACTCGTCGTACAGCTTCTGGTAGTCGGCCGAGGCACCGAAGTGCTCGATCGACACGCTGCGGCCGGCGTCACCGACGATGTCGCGCCAGCTCATGCCGATGCCGGCCTCGACCGAGACGCGGGCCTTGATCGCGGCGGGGAGGACCGACTCGCGGTAGGCCTCGTCCTGCTCGAAGAACCACTCGAGCGACGGAGCCGACACGACGCGGGCGTTGATGCCCTCGCCCTTGAGCTGCTCACGGGCGTCGAGCGCGATCTGGACCTCGGAGCCGGAGCCGATGAGGATGACGTCCGGGGTGCCGTTCGGCGCCTCGGCGAGCACGTACGCGCCCTTCGCGACGTTCGCGGCGGACGCGAGCGTCTCGCCGAACGCGTCGCCCTCGCCACGCTCGAACACCGGGAGGTTCTGGCGGCTGAGCGCCAGACCGGCCGGGCGGTCGGTGTGCTTGAGGATGGTCAGCCAAGCGTGCGCGACCTCGTTGGCGTCGGCCGGACGGACGACGTCGAGACCCGGGATCGCACGGAGGGCCGTGAGCTGCTCGACCGGCTGGTGCGTCGGGCCGTCCTCGCCCAGGGCGATGGAGTCGTGGGTCCAGACGTAGATCGCCGGCGCCTTCATGAGCGCGGCAAGACGGACTGCCGGACGCATGTAGTCGCTGAAGATCAGGAACGTGCCACCGAACGGACGCGTGTTGCCGTGCAGCACGATGCCGTTCAGGATCGATCCCATCGCGTGCTCGCGGATGCCGAAGTGCAGCACGCGGCCGAACGGGTCGGTGCTCCAGGTCGACGTCGAGGCCTCGGCCGGACCGAAGGACTTGGCGCCCTCGATCGTGGTGAGGTTCGACTCGGCGAGGTCGGCGGACCCACCCCAGAACTCGGGCATGAGCGGCGCGATCGCGTTGATGACCTTGCCGGAGGCGGCGCGGGTCGAGACGGCCTTCTCGGTGCTGAACACCGGGAGTGCTGCCTCGAGGCCCTCGGGGAGCTCCTTGGCGTTCATGCGGTCGAGCAACGCCTTCTTGTCGGCGTTGGCCGCGGCCCACGCGTCGAAGGACTTCTGCCACTCGGCGTGCTGCGCCTGGCCCTTGGCGACGGCGCCACGGGTGTACTCGAGGACCTCCGGGGCGACCTCGAAGGTCTTCTCGGTGTCGAAGCCGAGGATCTCCTTCAGGCCCTTGATCTCCTCGGCGCCGAGCGCGGAGCCGTGGATCTTGCCGGAGTTCTGCTTGGTCGGCGACGGCCAGCCGATGATCGTCTTGAGGACGATGAGCGACGGCTTGTCGGTGACCTGCTTGGCGGCCTCGACGGCTGCGTACAGCTCCTCGACGTCCTCGGAGTACTCGCCGGTCTTCTTCCAGTCCACGATCTGGACGTGCCAGCCGAGGGCCTCGTACCGCTCCGGGACGCTCTCCGAGAAGGCGATGTCGGTGTTGTCCTCGATCGAGATCTGGTTCGAGTCGTAGAACGCGATGAGGTTGCCGAGCTGCTGACGACCGGCGAGCGAGCCCGCTTCGTTCGTCACGCCCTCCTGCATGTCGCCGTCGCCGGCGATGACGTAGGTGAAGTGGTCGAAGGGGGACTGGCCGGCCGGGGTCTCCGGGTCGAACAGGCCGCGCTCGAAGCGCTGCGCGTAGGCGAAGCCGACCGAGGACGCGAGGCCCTGGCCGAGCGGGCCGGTCGTGATCTCCACGCCGTCCGTGTGGCCGTACTCCGGGTGACCCGGCGTCTTCGAGCCCCACTTGCGGAGGTGCTGGAGGTCATCGATCTCGAGACCGTAGCCGTGCAGGTAGAACTGCACGTACTGGAGGATGGACGCGTGACCCGCGGAGAGGATGAAGCGGTCGCGGCCGATCCAGGTGGAGTCGCTCGGGTCGCGGTGCATCACCTTCTGGAAGAGGAGGTGTGCGAGCGGGGCGAGGCTCATCGCGGTGCCGGGGTGACCGTTGCCGGCTGCCTCGACGGAGTCGGCGGCGAGTACGCGCGCCGTGTCGACGGCCTTCTTGTCGATGGCGTCCCAGGTGAATTCAGCCACTTGGATGTTGACCCTTCTTGATGCGACGTGTGCGAGGGCTCGTGCCACCGCACGGACATGGTGGCCACCCGGCGCCCCGTCAGGTCGCCGGTCAACGGCGGCCGACCGACTCGTTCGCGGGCCGACGTCTTCGGGGCACACTGCGGGTGGCCCCTCCAGCATAGTGAACCGGCACTCAGAAGGTGTCCAGGTCACCCCGACTGTTCACAACTGTGGTCGGAAGGCGTCGCCGTGTCGCTCGGGTTCACCGCTCCGTCGGTCGCATCGCGTAAAGTGGGTGGCGACCCGTGGACATTCCGGGTCAGCGCACGCCCGGACGCCGAGGACGCCGTCCACCGAGTGTGCGAGCTGAAGCGACACAGACTGAGGTCCCCTTGCCGACTGCCACCGTGACCAGGCCCGACATCGAGCGACGCTCGACGCTGTCCCGCAAGGTCCGGGCGTACGTCTCGTTGACGAAGCCGCGCGTCATGGAACTGCTGCTCGTCACGACCGCCCCGACGATGTTCCTCGCCCAGCGCGGGGTGCCGGACCTGTGGCTCGTGTTCTGGACGCTCCTCGGTGGTGCGATGTCGGCCGGTTCGGCGTCGGCCTTCAACTGCTACATCGACCGCGACATCGACCGCCTGATGAAGCGGACCAGCACGCGCCCGCTGGTCACCGGCGAGCTCACCGATCGCCAGGCCCTGGTGTTCTCTTGGATCCTCGGCATCGGGTCGACGGCAGTCCTCGGCTTCCTGGTGAACTGGCTCGCCGCCGCGCTCAGCGTCGCCGCGATCCTGATCTACGTCTTCGTCTACACGCTGTGGCTCAAGCGCCGCACGCCGCAGAACATCGTCTGGGGCGGGTCTGCCGGCTGCATGCCCGTGCTCATCGGCTGGGCCGCCGTCACCGGGTCGCTGACCTGGGCGCCGGTCATCCTCTTCATGGTGATCTTCCTGTGGACGCCGCCGCACTACTGGCCGCTGTCGATGAAGTACCGCGACGACTACGACGCCGCTGCCGTGCCGATGCTCGCCGTGGTCCGGGGTCGCACGGTGGTCGGGCTGCAGGTCGTGCTCTACGCCTGGGCCACGCTCGTCTGCTCGCTGCTGCTCATCCCCGTCGCGCACATGGGACCGCTCTACACGGTGGTCGCGCTGGCCGGCGGCATCTGGTTCGTCGTCGAGTCGCACAAGCTCTACACGCGGGCCATCCAGCACGTCGAGCACGTGCACCCGATGCGGGTCTTCCACAGCTCGATCACGTACCTGACGCTGCTGTTCATCGCCGTGGGCATCGACCCGCTGCTGCCGCAGGTCTTCAGCTTCTAGGGGCGGGGCGGGCGCGCACAGGCCGATCCTGCCGCTGAACGACGAAGTCGACGTCGCACGACGTCGACTTCGTCGTTTCCGGGGTGCAGTCCGTCAGTCGCATCGGACGGGAGGCTCGTACCGGGCCCGGCCCGAGTCTCCCGTCCGGTGCGTGGTGCCGAGCGGTGCGTTGTGCGGAGCGGTGCGTGGTGCGGGGCGCGCTGTGGAGCGGTGCGTGGTGCGGTGTGCGCTGCGGGACTGCGAGACAGCGGTGTCCCGGGGCGGGCGTCCCGGCCTCAGCGCGAGACGGGCTGGCGCGTGGCGGATCGTCCCGCGGTCGCCCTCGTGGACAGCGTGACCACGGTGACGGCACCGACGAGCAGCCCGGCGAGCACCATGTGCGTCCCGACGAGCCCGACGGGCAGTGCCGTGCGGGCCTGGGTCAGCCCGACGGCGATCTGCACGAACTCGACGACGAGCAGCAGGAGCGCCCACTTGCTCGACAGCTGCAGCCGGACGGCGCCGACCACCAACACGAGGGTGAGCGCGAAGAGGACGTACGCGGGAACGGCGTGCACGTGCTGCAGGACCGCCGGGTCGAGGCCCGTGCGGTGCAGGCGGCCGCCGTCGACGGCTTCGTCGGCGCCCGCGTGCGGGCCGCTGCCCGTGGTCAGGATGCCGAGGAGCACGGTGACGGCGGTCGCCGCGATCGTGCCGCGGACCACGCCGACGTACCAGTTCGGCACGAGGCGACGCGCCAGGCCGGGCCCGTTCATCGCGCGGTGGACCAGGGTGGCGGTGATCGCGGTGAGCGCCATCGAGACCACGAAGTGCAGACCGACGACGTAGGGGTTCAGGTTCGTCAGCACGCTGAGACCGCCGATGACGGCCTGGACGGGGATCGCTGCGCCCTGGGCGAACGCCAGCCAGAACAGTTCGGGTCGGGTCCGTCGCATCCGGACCACGGCGAGGAACATCGCGATGGCCACGACGACGAGCACGAACGTCAGCAGACGGTTGCCGAATTCGATGATCCCGTGCACGCCCATCTCGGGGGTGGAGACGAGCGAGTCGGCCGTGCACCGCGGCCAGGTGGGGCATCCGAGCCCCGACGCGGTCAGGCGGACGAGGCCACCGGTGCCGATGAGCACGACCTCCACCACGAAGGACGCCCAGGCGAGGACGACCACGCGAGGGTCGACGACCCGGGGCAGTGCCCACCACCGTGTGCGGACGTCCTGGTCGACGGGGGATGCGACGCGAGTCACGAGGGTGGTGCCTTCCTGTTGTTCCGCGCTGCGGGCCTGTAGGATTCGAGGGTTCAGCAGCAGTCAAGTCTAGGCAGGCGCCGGCTCCGAATGGGCCGAGATCGCCGATCACACCCAGGACTGCGTGGAACCATGACGTTGCGAGGCAGCAGCTGCGTGACCACCGTCGACGGGTTCGTCCTGTCGGTGGTCCGCGATGGAATGGTGACCGGCAGCCGCCGGTTGCCACCAGGGAACTGCCGCGAGAAGGAAACGAGGAGATCATGTCCGACGTGCTCATCGACCGTCCGGAGCTCGAGGGGCTCGGCCAGTACGAGTTCGGTTGGTCCGACTCCGACTCCGCCGGTGCCTCCGCCCGTCGCGGTGTCTCGGACGAGGTCGTCACCGACATCTCGAACCTCAAGGCCGAACCCGAGTGGATGCTGAAGAACCGTCTCAAGGGGCTCCAGCTGTTCGACCGCAAGCCGATGCCGACGTGGGGCGCCGACCTCACCGGGATCGACTTCGACAACATCAAGTACTTCGTGCGCTCCACGGAGAAGCAGGCCCAGTCGTGGGAAGACCTGCCCGAGGACATCCGCTCCACGTACGAGAAGCTCGGCATCCCCGAAGCCGAGCGCCAGCGCCTCGTCGCCGGCGTGGCCGCGCAGTACGAGTCCGAGGTCGTCTACCACCAGATCCGCGAGGACCTGGAGCAGCAGGGCGTCATCTTCATGGACACCGACACCGCGCTGCGCGAGCACCCGGAGCTCTTCCAGGAGTACTTCGGCACCGTCATCCCCGCCGGTGACAACAAGTTCGCCGCGCTGAACACGGCTGTCTGGTCGGGCGGTTCCTTCGTCTACGTCCCCAAGGGCGTCCACGTCGAGATCCCGCTGCAGGCCTACTTCCGGATCAACACCGAGAACATGGGTCAGTTCGAGCGGACGCTGATCATCGCCGACGAGGACTCCTACGTCCACTACATCGAGGGCTGCACCGCCCCGATCTACAAGTCGGACTCCCTGCACTCGGCCGTCGTCGAGATCATCGTGAAGAAGAACGCCCGCGTTCGCTACACGACGATCCAGAACTGGTCGAACAACGTCTACAACCTCGTCACCAAGCGTGCGATCGCGCACGAAGGCGCGACGATGGAGTGGATCGACGGCAACATCGGATCCAAGGTGACGATGAAGTACCCGTCGATCTACCTCGCGGGTGAGCACGCCAAGGGCGAGACCCTCTCCGTCGCCTTCGCGGGCCCCGGTCAGCACCAGGACGCCGGCGCGAAGATGATCCACATGGCGCCGTACACGACGTCCTCCATCGTGTCGAAGTCGATCGCCCGTGGCGGTGGCCGCGCCGGCTACCGCGGCGAGGTCCGCGTCGACCCGAACGCGCACCACTCGGCGAACACGGTCCGCTGCGACGCGCTGCTCGTCGACACCGTCTCGCGCTCGGACACCTACCCGGCGATCGACATCCGCGTCGACGACGTCCAGCTCGGCCACGAGGCCACGGTCTCCCGCGTGAGCGAGGAGCAGCTGTTCTACCTCATGTCGCGCGGCATGGCAGAGGACGAGGCCATGGCGATGATCGTCCGTGGCTTCATCGAGCCGATTGCCCGCGAGCTCCCGATGGAGTACGCGCTCGAACTCAACAAGCTCATCGAGATGAGCATGGAAGGATCCGTCGGCTAGATGTCGAGCTCCACCCCCACCCCCCGAATCGACCAGCCGATCGAGCCTGCTGCCCCCACGGGGACCGAGCGCGGTGCCGGTCAGGAACAGCATGGCGCGCGGGCCCACTCCGACGGCGCCTGGGACTCCAAGGTCCCGGTGCAGACCCGTTCGGAGCGCCCGCAGTCGGGTGACATCGACGCCTTCGCCGCGGTCACCGGCCGTGAGGTCAACTGGAAGTTCGCGCCGCTCGACAAGATCGCGCCGCTGCTCGCGCCCGGTCTCGACGGCTCGGCCTACCCCTTCCTCGCGACCCAGACCGACGGCGCCGACATCGAGTGGGGTCGCAGCGACGACCCGCGTGTCGGCACTGCCGGCCTGCCGGAGGACCGGGCAGCGGCTGCAGCCTGGACTGCGCGCGACGCCGTCCTCGCGGTCACCGTGAAGGCGACGGACGCGCACGAGTCGATCGCGATCACGCGCTCGGACTTCGGGCGGCAGCCGCGGGCGGCACACACGGTCATCACGGCCGAGCCGAACGCGCAGGGCATCGTCGTCATCGACAACCGCGGTTCCGCGCTCCTCTCGGAGAACGTCGAGATCGTCGTCAAGGACAACGCACGTCTGACCGTCGTGACGGTCCAGGACTGGGACGACGACGCCGTGCACGTCTCGACGCACTTCGCCGAGGTCGGCCGTGACGCCTTCCTCAAGCACGTCGTGGTGTCGCTCGGCGGCGACGTCGTCCGCGTGAACCCGTCAACGCACCTCGGTGCGCAGGGCGCCGACGTCGAGATGTACGGCGTGTACTTCGCCGACGCCGGGCAGTACATCGAGCAGCAGGTGTACGTGAACCACGACGCCCCGAACTCCCGCAGCCGCGTCAACTACAAGGGCGCCCTGCAGGGGGCCGGAGCGCACACCGTGTGGATCGGTGACGTGCTCATCGGCCGCACGGCTCTGGGCACGGACTCCTACGAGCAGAACCGCAACCTGGTCCTGACGGACGGCACGCGCGCCGACAGCATCCCGAACCTCGAGATCGAGACCGGCGACATCGCCGGTGCCGGTCACGCGAGCGCGACCGGACGTTTCGACGACGAGCAGCTGTTCTACCTGCAGGCCCGCGGCATCCCCGAGGAAGAGGCCCGCCGACTGGTCGTGCTCGGCTTCCTCGTCGAGGTCATCCAGAAGATCGGCGCGCCCGAGCTCGAGGAACGCCTCGTCGCCGCGGTCGAACAGGAGCTGCTCGAGGGCAAGACCGTCCTCGCCGCGCCGATCGCCGACGCCTCCCTCACCGAGACCTCGGTCTGATGGCCGAGAAGGTCTGCGCCGAGGGCGACATCGCCGTGGACAGCCCCATGCGGGTCGTCGTCGACGGCACCCCGGTCGCCATCGTGAAGGACTCCGCCGGCGTCGTGCACGCCATCGGGGACACCTGCACCCACGGGGAGATCTCGTTGGCCGAAGGCTTCGTCGAGGGCGACTCGCTGGAGTGCTGGGCACACGGTTCGCAGTTCTCGCTGACGACCGGCAAGCCCAAGAACTTCCCGGCGTACGAGCCCGTGCCGGTCTTCCGGGTCGAGGTCCGCGACGGCGACGTCTACGTCGACGTGCAGGACCCGGTCCCCGTCGACTGAACCGATCGGCCCCGGCCGCCTGCGCCTGACACCCACACTCCTCCCGCGGCTGACGCCGCACCCCAGCTGCAACCGAAGGAACGCAATGTCCACTCTCGAAATCCGCGACCTCAAGGTCTCGATCGACACCGACCAGGGTGTCAAGGAGATCCTCAAGGGCGTCGACCTCACCATCAACGAGGGTGAGATCCACGCGATCATGGGGCCGAACGGCTCGGGCAAGTCGACTCTCGCCTACACGATCGCCGGGCACCCCCGCTACCACGTCGTCGGTGGCTCGATCACCCTCGACGGCCAGGACGTCCTCGCGATGAGCGTCGACGAGCGTGCCCGCGCCGGCATGTTCCTCGCGATGCAGTACCCGGTCGAGATCCCCGGAGTGACCGTCTCGAACTTCCTCCGCACCGCCAAGACGGCGATCGACGGCGAAGCCCCCGCGCTGCGTGGCTGGGTCAAGGACCTCCGCTCGTCGATGGCGGACCTGAAGATGGACCCGTCGTTCGCCGAGCGCAACGTCAACGAGGGCTTCTCCGGTGGCGAGAAGAAGCGCCACGAGATCATGCAGCTCGAGCTCCTCAAGCCGAAGTTCGCCGTCCTCGACGAGACCGACTCCGGCCTCGACGTCGACGCGCTGAAGATCGTGTCCGAGGGCGTCAACCGCGCCAAGGCTGCGACCGGCCTCGGCGTGCTGCTCATCACGCACTACACGCGCATCCTCCGCTACATCACGCCGGACTTCGTCCACGTGTTCGTCGCGGGCAAGGTCGCGGAGCAGGGCGGCCCGGAGCTGGCCGACCGTCTCGAGAACGAGGGCTACGACCGCTACGTGCAGGCCGCAGCCGCAGCAGCGGGGAACTGATGATCACCACACTCGCACCGGAGAAGTTCGACGAGGTCGTCGAGGGCCTGAAAGAGGTCCAGGACCCGGAACTCGGCGTCAACATCGTCGACCTCGGGCTCATCTACGACCTCGCCTGGGACGACGAGGCCTCGGCGCTCATCATCAGCATGACGCTGACGAGCGCGGGCTGCCCCCTGACCGACGTCATCGAGGGTGACACCGCGAACGCGCTCGACGGCATCGTCGACGCCTTCCGCATCAACTGGGTCTGGATGCCGCCGTGGGGCCCGGACCGTATCACCGACGACGGGCGCGAGATGATGCGCGCCCTCGGGTTCTCGATCTAGTCGCGACCCGACGACGAACAGGAGGCCCCCTGCCAGCTGGCAGGGGGCCTCCCGTTCGTGTGGGCCGATCGCGCGCAGGGGCGACACGCTCCACCGGTCGCGACTCCCCGTTCACGTTCGTCGGATGGTCAGGGATCGTCGGCTCTGCGTCCATCCGCCGACGTTCCGCGACCGGTCGGCGCGCTGCTGTCGGGGTGTCATGACCGGTCGTCGCAGCCGCAGCCGCAGCCGCAGACGCTGACGCAGACACACACGCAGCCGCAGACGCAGGCGCAGCCGCCGCACGCTCAGACGCACGAGGGCCCCGTACCAGCGGTACGGGGCCCTCGTCTGATCGGACGAGCTCAGCGGCGGCGGAGCAGGCTCCACACGAGCGGGACGATGCCGGCGGCGATGAGCGCCTTCACGACGCCGCCCACGATGAACGGGTACAGGCCGGCGGACAGCACCGCCTGCAGGTCGTTCGGCAGGCCCAGGGCTCCGAGCGTCAGTGCCAGGTACGGCAGACCCGTGACGAACGGGATCGCACTGGCGAGGGTGAACGCGACGACGGCGAGCCCGACCTTGCGGTCCCAGTTGCGGCGAGCGAGCCATCCGATGACGCCGGCGGCCGGGATGAAGCCGATGACGTACCCGAAGCTCGGGACGCTCAGCATGTGCAGGCCACCGGACATGCCGGCGAAGAACGGGGCACCGGCGAGGCCGACGATGGCGTACACGAGCATCGAGAGGACACCGCGGCGGGCTCCGAGGGTCGCGCCGACGAGCACGACGGCGAGGGTCTGACCGGTGATCGGGACCGGCCACATCGGGACCTCGAGCTGGGCCATCGCGGCCGTGAACAGGGCGCCGCCGGCGACGAGGGCGGCATCGGTGGCCAGCCCGTGCGTCCGAAGACGGTCGGCGAGGACTGCGCGGGGAGCGAACCCGGTGGCGTTCGTCATGGATTCTCCTAGAATGGACTGCTGGTCCCCTTCGGGACTGTCGGTCCCGTCAGCGTAGCGGTGAACCTCCCGCACACACCGTTGTGCACAACCACCAACTGATTGGACCACCACTGTGCTTGCCGTGCACGAACTCGAGATCCGCGTCGGGGCTCGCCTCCTGATGGAGAACGTGTCCTTCCGTGTGGAGAAGGGTGACAAGATCGGGCTGGTCGGCCGCAACGGCGCCGGCAAGACGACGATGACCAAGGCCCTGGCGGGCGAACAGCCGCCGACCGACGGCAAGATCGACCGCACCGGCGAGATCGGCTACCTGCCGCAGGACCCCCGCTCCGGCAACCCCGAGGACACCGCACGCAAGCGCATCCTCGACGCCCGTGGGCTCGGTGAGCTGGTGGAGGGCATCCGCCAGGCCACGCTCGACATGGCGAGTGCGGACACCGCCGTCGCCGAGAAGGCGATGCGCCGGTACTCCCGGCTCGACGACCAGTTCAACGCGCTCGGTG
Organism: Curtobacterium sp. SL109; assembly: GCF_026672405.1. NCBI lineage: Bacteria > Bacillati > Actinomycetota > Actinomycetes > Micrococcales > Microbacteriaceae > Curtobacterium > Curtobacterium sp. SL109. Next base: position 2,611,133 of record NZ_JAPPRB010000002.1, on the reverse strand, counting down.
GCTACGCCGCCGAGGCCGAGGCGGCGTCCATCGCGTCGAACCTCAAGCTGCCCGACCGCATCCTCGACCAGCAGCTCAAGACGCTCTCGGGTGGTCAGCGCCGACGCATCGAGCTCGCGCGCATCCTGTTCTCCGACGCCGAGACGATGATCCTCGACGAGCCGACCAACCACCTCGACGCCGACTCGGTCGTCTGGCTCCGCGAGCACCTGAAGACCTACCCCGGTGGCGTCATCGTGATCTCCCACGACGTCGAGCTCGTCGACGAGGTCGTCAACCGCGTCTTCTACCTCGACGCCAACCGCCAGACCATCGACATCTACAACATGGGCTGGAAGCTGTACCAGCGGCAGCGCGTCGCCGACGAGGAGCGCCGCCGCAAGGAGCGTGCCGGCGCCGAGAAGAAGGCCGCCACGCTGAAGGACCAGGCAGCGCGCTTCGGTGCGAAGGCGTCGAAGGCCGCTGCCGCGCACCAGATGGTCGCGCGTGCCGACAAGCTGCTCGCGGGTCTCGAGGACGAGCGCGTCGCCGACCGCGTCGCGAAGATCCGATTCCCCACGCCGGCCCCCTGCGGCCGCACGCCGCTGATGGCCGAGGGACTGTCGAAGTCCTACGGGTCGCTCGAGATCTTCGCGGGCGTCGACCTGGCGATCGACCGTGGTTCCCGCGTCGTCATCCTGGGCTTCAACGGCGCGGGCAAGACGACGCTGCTCCGCATCCTCGCGGGCGCCGACGCACCGGACACCGGCGCGATCCTGCCCGGTCACGGCCTGCGCATCGGGTACTACGCGCAGGAGCACGAGAACATCGACGTCAACCGCACCGTGATCGAGAACATGGTCTCCGCGTCGACCGACCTCAACGAGACCGAGGCCCGCCGCGTCCTCGGGTCGTTCCTGTTCACCGGTGACGACGGCTACAAGAAGGCCGGCGTGCTCTCCGGTGGCGAGAAGACCCGACTGTCACTCGCGATGATCGTCGTGTCGGGTGCGAACGTGTTGCTGCTCGACGAGCCCACGAACAACCTGGACCCGGCATCGCGCGAGGAGATCCTCAGCGCCCTGGCGAACTTCGAGGGGGCCGTCGTCCTGGTCTCCCACGATGCCGGCGCGGTCGAGGCCCTCAACCCGGAGCGCGTCCTGCTCCTCCCGGACGGCACTGAGGACCACTGGAACAAGGACTACGCGGAGCTCATCGAGCTCGCCTAGCCCGCGCAGGCGACTGCCGGGCGCTGACCCGGCCCGGCTGATTCCCGTGACCGGGTACGACGTCCCGCGCACGTCCGTCGCTCGGTCGCGATGGCGGACTGGAGGCTCGTGGCGGCGCCGCCATGGGCCTCCGGTCCGGAGCGTGACCCGTCAGCGACGTGACTCGAGGAGCTCGTCCTCGATGTCCGCGTCCGTCTTCGGCTTGGCGTCCTTGCGGCGCTGCCGCTCGAGGGCGCGCTCGCGCTCCTCGGGGTCGTCCTGGTTGAGGTTCCGGTACTCCTGCACCATCAGGTACGCCAGGAACCCGAAGCCCCCCGCGGCGAACATGAACCACTGGATGAAGTAGCTCAGGTGCAGCCCGGTGTCGGCGCTCGGGCGGTCCCAGCCGAGGGGACGGGCCTCGGTCGGCGCGGGGGACTCGGACGCGAGCTGCCCGTACGCCCCGGTCCAGATGGGGGCCTCGGTCTTCGCGGCCACGTCGGTGAGCGTGACGGACTGGACCTGGTCGGTGTGGGCGGGGTCGGTGCGGCCGGGGATGCGTGATTCGGACTGCTGCAGCCGAGCCGTGACGGTGACCTGCCCCGACGGGGGAGCGGGCACGTGGTCGGGTGCGTCCTGCCGGTTGCCGGTGGGCACCCACCCGCGGTCGACGATGAACGCGCGGCCGTCGGCGGTGACGAGCGGCGTCAGGACCTCGAAGCCGGGCTGGCCGTTGTGGACGCGGTTCCGGACGAGGAGCTGGTCGTCGGTGTCGTAGCGCCCGGTGGCGGTGACGCGGAGCCAGGTCTGGTCGTTCGTCCAGCTGGAGGCCCGGGGGAGGGCGTCCTGCACGGCGACCGGGGTGTGGTCGTAGTTCGTGGCGATCTGCAGGTTCTCGCGGACGGCCTCGTTCCGGCGGTCCCACTGCCACATGCCGAACAGCGTGCAGAGGATCGCGAAGGCCACGGCGATCGCGAAGTACCCGAGCCAACGACGGCTCCGGACGAAGTGCCAGCCGACGAAGGGCTCGTCGGGGTCGTGCACGGCGGTCTCGACCTCGGCGGCACGTTCCCGAGCCGTCGCCTGACGGATGCGCTCGGCGTGCTTCCGGCCGTAGCGCGACTGCGGGTCGAAGTCGTCGGTCATCGCTCGTTCGCCGAGCGGGTCCGTTCACCCACGTCGTTCTTCGGGCCGCCGTGGAGTGCGCCGTGCTGGACGGCGTCGGGGCGGTGGGAGTCGTCCAGCTGGTCGACGTCCTCGTCGATGCCGGTGACCTTGACGGGGAAGGTACGGGACCGCAGGTACCCGGCGAGGAAGTCGCAGTGCTCGTCGCACGCCGCCCAGATCTTCACGCGGTCGAGCGGGTGGATGCGCGGGTTCCGCCAGTTGACGCGCCAGCTCGCGGCGGTGGAGCACCCGGCGCGGGAGCACACGGGCGTGGAGCCCGGCTCGGTGAACAGGTCGAAGGTCGCACCCATCAGCGGTGGCCCCACATGCGGGACCGGTCGCCGTTGCGCTGCCATTCCTCTTGCGCATGCTGAGCCGACTGGCGCAGGCGTTCCTGCTCGTCGCGGTAGGCCTGCGCGCGGGCGTCCTCCTGCTGCTGGCGGAGTGCCGGGTCGTAGTCGGCGGCGCGCACGAGGGCACCGGCCGGGGCGATCGCGTCGGATTCGACGTGACTGCCCGCGTTCGCGATGACGACGGCGATCCAGGGGATGACGCCGGCGAGCACGATCGGGATGATCGCGAGGATCGGGTTGTGCCAGACCGTGTAGACGAGCACGGCCCCGACGAACAGGAACACGCGGACGGCCATCTGCCAGATGTAGCGCGACAGACGGTGGTGCCGGTCACGCGTCGGTGACTTCGGAAGTGCCGTGATGCTCTGCGTCGTACGCGTCGTCTTCATGCCTTCGTTCTCCGTCTGCCCACACACCAGCCTAAGCCCGGCCACCGACACTTGACCGCGCGATCTGGGGCCGTGTGGCCCCGGGTAGGCTCGTGCGGGCGTGTCGGGCGGAGCGTCGTCCGTGCGCCCTCGCAAGCAACCCCGTGCACCCCGAGCACACCACTGAACGGAGCGCCCATGACCACCCCCCGTACCGTCCTCATCACCGGCGGCAACCGCGGCATCGGCCACGCCCTCGCCGAGCGGTTCGTCGCCGCCGGGCACCGGGTCGCGGTCACCTCCCGGAACGGCCAGGGCGGTCCCGAGGGTGCGCTGACGGTGCAGGCCGACATCACGGACACCGCCTCGGTCGACGCCGCGTTCACCGAGGTCGAGAACGCGCTCGGCCCCGTCGAGGTCCTGGTCGCGAACGCCGGCATCACGAACGACGGTCTCCTGCTCCGCATGAGCGAGGAGGACTTCACGAGCGTCATCGACACCAACCTGACCGGCACGTTCCGCGTGGTGAAGCGGGCGACGAAGGGCATGATGCGCGCGAAGTTCGGCCGCATCGTGCTGATGTCGAGCGTCGTCGGCGCCTACGGACAGGTCGGGCAGGTCAACTACGCGTCCTCGAAGGCCGCGCTCGTCGGCATGGCCCGGTCGATCACGCGGGAGCTCGGGTCCCGCGGCATCACGGCGAACGTGGTCGCGCCCGGGTTCATCCAGACCGACATGACGGCCGCGCTGCCCGAGGAGCTGCAGGCCGAGTTCAAGAAGCAGATCCCGGCGGCGCGCTACGGCACGGTCGACGACGTCGCGGACGCCACGCTCTTCCTCGCCGGGGACGGTGCCGGGTACATCTCCGGCGCGGTCGTGCCGGTGGACGGCGGCCTCGGGATGGGCCACTAGCCAGCGGTGGTCGCCGAGACTCGGCCGGGCGGACACCGTGCGGGCCGTGGCGCCCAGGAACTGTCCGTGGGGCCGAGACTCGGGCACGGGGCCGGCCGGCCGGCGGCGTCAGCCGCGTAGGCCCAGGGCAGCCAGCACGGCGGAGAGGTCGCGGTCCACGACGGCGAGGTCAGCGGCCTCCCGCACGCGTGGCTTCGCGTCGAACGCGACGGACAGCGCCGCGACCCGCATCATCTCGACGTCGTTCGCGCCGTCGCCGACCGCCACGGTGCGGGCGAGCGGGACGCCGTCGGCCTCGGCCCACGCCAGGAGCGCGTCGGCCTTGGCGTGCGCGTCGACGACGTCGCCGAGGACCTGCCCGGTGAGGACGCCGTCCACCACCTCGAGTCGGTTGGCCTGGCAGTGGTCGAGCCCGAGCGCTGCGGCGAACGGGTCGAGCACCTCGTGGAACCCGCCGGACACGACGCCGACGGTCCCGCCGGCTGCGTGGACGCCGCGGACCAGGTCGTCGGCACCCCGCGTCACGCGGACCGCCCGCTGTGCCTGCACGACGACGTCGGACGGGAGGCCCGCCAGGGTCGCGACCCGCTCCCGGAGGCTCTCGGTGAAGTCGATCTCGCCGCGCATGGCGCGCTGCGTGACCGCCTCGACCTGTGGTCGGGTCCCCGCGGACTCGGCGAGCAGTTCGATGACCTCGTCCTCGAGCAGGGTGGAGTCGGCATCGAGGACGACGAGGAAGCGCGGCACGCCACCACGGTAGCGGTGCCGCGCACCTCGTTACGCCGGGGGTCCTCGCCGGGGCTAGGCCTCGACGCGGACGCCCTTGCCGACCACGGTGATGCCCGACTCGGTCACGGTGAAGCCGCGGGCGACGTCGGCCTCGCGGTCGACACCCACCCGGGCGCCGGGAGCGAGCACGACGTCCTTGTCCAGGATCGCCCGGTTCACGACGGCACCGGCACCGATGGTCGCCCGCTCGAAGACGATCGAGTCGAGGACCTTCGCCCCGGAGTCGGCGGTGCACCAGGGACCGATGACGCTGCGCTCCAGCTGGGCGCCCGACATCAGGCAGCCAAGCGACACGATCGAGTCGACCGTCGCACCGGTGTTGCCGTTCGCGTCACGGACGAACTTCGCCGGCGGCAGGTTCGTCTGCTGGTTGAAGATCGGCCAGTCCGTGTTGTACAGGTTGAAGACCGGCACCGGGGCGATGAGGTCCATGTGGGCGTCGTAGAACGAGTCGATCGTCCCCACGTCGCGCCAGTAGTACTTGTCACGGTCGTTCGACCCGGGCACTTCATTGCGCTGCAGGTCGTACACGCCGGCGTCGCCCCGGGCCACGAAGTCGGGGACGATGTCGCCGCCCATGTCGTGCGCCGAGGTCTCGACCTGGCCGTCGCGGAGCACGGCGTCGACGAGCGCGTCGGCGTCGAAGACGTAGTTGCCCATCGACGCGAGGATCTCGCCGGGGGAGTCGGGCAGGCCGGTGGCGTCCTTCGGCTTCTCGAGGAAGGCCTCGATGCGCGTGGGGTCGTCGTCGTCCACCTTGATGACGCCGAACTGGTCGGCGAGGGCGATCGGCTGCCGGATCGCGGCGACGGTGGCGCTGCGGCCGGAGGCGATGTGGGCCTCCACCATCTGGGAGAAGTCCATCCGGTACACGTGGTCGGCACCGACGACGACGACGATGTCCGGGCGCTCGTCACGGAGCAGGTTGAGCGACTGCAGGATCGCGTCGGCCGAGCCGGCGAACCAGCGCTTGCCGAGTCGCTGCTGCGCGGGGACGGACGCCACGTAGGACCCGAGCAGGCCCTCCATGCGCCAGGTCTCCGCCACGTGGCGGTCCAGGCTGTGGGACTTGTACTGCGTCAGGACGACGATCTTCTGCAACCCGGAGTTCACCAGGTTCGAGAGCGCGAAGTCGACGAGGCGGAAGTTGCCACCGAACGGGACGGCAGGCTTTGCGCGGTCGGCGGTGAGCGGCATGAGCCGTTTCCCTTCGCCCCCGGCGAGGACGATCCCGAATATCTTCTTCGATGGCATGGGGTTCACAGTAGGCGAGCGCACTGGGAACCCGTTACGTTGAACGCGTGCGAGTCGATCTACTGACCAGGGAGTATCCGCCGGAGGTCTACGGCGGAGCGGGTGTCCACGTGGCCGAACTGACCGCAGCGCTGCGGTCCGGGACGGACACCGAGGTGCGCGTCCGGGCCTTCGGGGCCTTCCGCGACGAGGCCGACGTGTGGGCGTACCGCACGCCCGAAGGCCTCGAGCAGGCCAACGGCGCGCTGCAGGCGCTCGGCACCGACGTGCAGATCGCCGCGGACGTCGAGGGCGCCGACGTCGTGCACTCGCACACCTGGTACGCCAACGCGGCCGGGCGCATCGCGCAGCTGACCCACGGCATCCCGCACGTCGTCACCGCCCACTCCCTCGAGCCCCTGCGCCCGTGGAAGGCCGAGCAGCTCGGCGGCGGCTACCGCCTGTCGAGCTGGATGGAGCGCGAGTCCTTCGTCGAGGCCGACGCCGTCATCGCCGTGTCGAAGGCCATGCGCGCCGACATCCTCCGCTCGTACCCGTCGATCGACCCCGCCAAGGTGCACGTCGTCTACAACGGCATCGACGTCGAGGAGTGGAAGCCCGAGGTCGACCACGACGCCGTCCGTGCGCTCGGGATCGACCCGGAGCGTCCGAGCGTCGTCTTCGTCGGGCGCATCACCCGGCAGAAGGGCCTGCCGTACCTGCTCCGCGCGGTCGCGGCCCTGCCGCCCGAGGTGCAGATCGTCCTGTGCGCCGGCGCGCCGGACACCCCCGAGATCCTGGCCGAGGTCACCGGCCTGGTCGAGGACCTCCGCCAGCAGCGCGACGGCGTCGTCTGGATCGACCGGATGCTGGCCCACCGCGAGATCGTCAACGTGCTGTCCTCCGGCACCGTCTTCGTCTGCCCGTCGGTCTACGAGCCCCTCGGCATCGTCAACCTCGAGGCCATGGCCTGCGGCATCCCCGTCGTCGGCTCCGGCACCGGCGGCATCCCCGAGGTCGTCGCCGACGGTCTCACCGGCCGCATCGTGCCGATCGACCAGGTCACCGACGGCACCGGCACGCCGACGAACCCGGACAAGTACGTCGCCGACCTCGCCGCCACCCTGAACGAGGTCCTGTCGGACCTCGGACTCGCCAAGCTGATGGGGCGCGCCGGCCGGCTCCGCGTCGAGAGCGAGTTCACCTGGGACGCGATCGCGACGCGGACCCGGGCGGTCTACGACCAGGTCCTGGCGGCTCGCTGAGGCGAGCTGGCAACCGAACCAGCCGGGAGGCCCGGGTGACGTCCGTGACGAACGTCACCCGGGCCTCCCGTCCGTTGGTCCCACGGCTGCGACGCGCGCGCCCTGCGGACATCGGGTGACGGTCCGCTCGCGTAGGGTTGGGGCATGCCCTCGGTTGTGCGCTTGTCAGACGTGTCCGTGGTCCGGAACGGGGCCACCATCCTCGACGCGGTCTCGTGGGAGGTGCAGGACGACGAGCGGTGGGTCGTGCTCGGCGCGAACGGTGCCGGCAAGACCACGCTGCTCCAGGTCGCGGGGGCCCAGAGCTTCCCGACCTCCGGAGAGGTCGAGGTCCTCGGGACCGAACTCGGCGGCGCCGACCTGTTCGAACTGCGGCCCCGCATCGGCTTCGCGTCCACCGCGCTCGCCCGTCGCATCCCGGTGACCGAGAAGGTCATCGACGTGGTCCTCACCGCCGCGTACTCGGTCACGGGTCGCTGGAACGAGGAGTACGAGGAGCTCGACGTCCGTCGCGCCCAGCGGGTGCTCGACGAGTGGGGCCTCGGGTCCTTCACCGACCGGACCTTCGGCGAGCTCAGCGACGGCGAGCAGAAGCGCGTGCAGATCGCCCGGGCCGTGATGACCGACCCCGAGATCCTGTTCCTCGACGAGCCGGCCGCGTCGCTCGACCTCGGCGCCCGCGAGAGCCTGGTGCGCACCCTCGGCGGGTACGCGCAGAGCTCCGACTCGCCCGCGATCGTCATCGTGACGCACCACGTCGAGGAGATCCCGGCGGGCTTCACGCACGCGCTGATCCTGGCCTCCGGGCACATCCAGGCCGCCGGACCCATCGACGACGTCCTGACCGACGCCACCCTGAGCGAGGCCTTCGGCATCGCGCTGACCGTCACGAAGGACGCCGGACGCTTCACGGCACGCGCCGCCTGAGCCGGTCGGACGACGTGTCCTGCTCCCGTTCGTGCCCGCTGTCTGGTAACGTGGACGGCTGGCGTGAGCCGCAGACTTCCGGGGCGACCGCCCCGCTCTCAACACCGCTATCCACCCAAGGAATCACCTCATGAAGACCGAGACCCACCCCGAGTACCGCGCCATCGTCTTCCGCGACCTGGCCTCCGGTGAGACGTTCCTGACGCGTTCGACCGCGAACAGCGACAAGACCATCGAGCTCGACGGTGCCACCTACCCGGTGATCGACGTCGAGATCTCGTCCGCCTCGCACCCGTTCTACACGGGCAAGCAGCGCATCCTCGACTCGGCCGGTCGCGTCGAGAAGTTCAACCAGCGCTTCAAGGGCTTCAGCAAGTAAGCAGCCCCCACGCGTCACACGGGCGGTCCTCCTTCGGGAGGGCCGCCCGTTCGCGTTGCCGGTCCCGTCTCCGCGGAACACCGGCGTCCAGCAGTCGCTCTCCGCGGAACACCGGTGTCCAGCAGTCGCGCCGCGGATGTTCGCGGCGCGGAGCCTGAACACCGGTGTCGTGCGAGGGGGCGGGGCGTCAGTCGGCGGTGCGGTGGGGCCAGCGGCCGTCGGCGATGAAGGAGGGGTCGCGCTTCTTCCGCATGTACTCCTGGAAGGAGACGGCCTGGTCGGCGCACCAGGCGACCTGCTTGCGGTGGAGTTCCTCGGCCGAGACGGTGAGGTCGTCCGGGTACTTCAGGGCGATGGCCTGGGCGACACGTCCGGCAGCGATGGCGTCCGCGCCGGCGTCGTGGGCGTCGGAGAGCGTGACGCCGTAGGTCTCCGCGGCGGCTTCGAGCGTGCGCTTGCCCTTGCGGTAGGTGTCGAGCGCCTTGTCCATCACGAGCGGGTCGACGACGTTGCCGATGACCGGGGAGGCGATGCCGTGCCGCTTGGCTTCTCTGTCGAGCAGCGTGAGGTCGTACGGGGCGTTGTAGATCACCAGGGGGATGCCCCGGGCGAAGACGGCTTCGATCGCGAGGACGATCTCCGCGACGACCTCCCCAGCAGGACGGCCCTCGGCCTGGGCGCGCTCGGTGCTGATGCCGTGCACCGCCGAGGCCTGCTCGGGGATGGGCACACCGGGGTCGGCGAGCCAGGCGCCCTCGACGATGCTGCGCCCGGTCATGTCGATCAGGCCCACGTGGGCGGTGACGATCCGGGCGGTCTCGACGTCGATGCCGGTGGTCTCGAGGTCGAAGACGCCGAGCGCGTGCCACCAGGGCCGTGCTGAGAGGTCCTGAGCGGTGGCCGGGGCGTCCAGCTCGGTTGCGGAGTACGTCACACCACGAGGCTAACCGGAGCGACCGACACCTCGACGCGACGCGCCCGCCGGGGGCGAGTGGGGCCTCCCGGCGGGCGTGTGGTGGTGACTACGCGGCGGGTGCCGCCGGCGCTGCCGGAGCGACCGGCGCCTGCTGCGTCGGTGCGGCACCGACGTGCAGCCAGTAGAACGACTGCGTGCCGAGGGTCAGCGTGACGTTGCCCTCGTCGTCGAACGACGGGAACGAGGCCCCGCCGAACAGGTCGTAGAGCGGGCGTCCGGCGTACTCGGGTGCCGAGATCGTCGCCGTCGTCGCGTTGACCGCGAAGGAGAACACGCAGAGGACGTCCTCGGCGGACGGGCCGAACTGCGTGCCGGCACCCTCCCACGAGCGGACGAACGCCAGGACGCTCTCGTTGTCGGTCTGCTGGACGGCCAGGGAGCCCATGCCGAAGACCGGGTGGGCCTTCCGCACGTGGATGACGTTGCGCACCCAGTGCAGCAGGGACCGGGACTGCGCCAGCTGGGCCTCGACGTTCACCTGCGCGTAGTTGTAGACCAGCGACTGGACGACGGGCAGGAAGAGCTTGCCCGGGTCGGCGCTCGAGAAGCCCGCGTTGCGGTCCGGCGTCCACTGCATCGGCGTGCGCGAGGAGTCGCGGTCCGGCAGCCAGATGTTGTCGCCCATCCCGATCTCGTCGCCGTAGTACAGGAACGGCGAGCCGGGCAGCGAGAACAGCAGTGCGTGGATGAGCTCGAGCTCGGCGCGGGAGTTGTCGAGCAGGGGCGCGAGACGACGGCGGATGCCGATGTTGGAGCGCATGCGGGGGTCGTAGCCGTACCAGCCGTACATCGCCTGGCGGTACTCCTCGCTCACCATCTCGAGGGTGAGCTCGTCGTGGTTGCGGAGGAACACCCCCCATGCGGCGCTCTCGGGCACGTCGAGGGTCTCCGACAGGATCGCGGAGAGCTCCTTGGCGTGCTGGGCACGGAGCGAGTAGAAGATGCGCGGCATCACCGGGAAGTCGAACGCCATGTGGCACTCGGGCTCCTCGTCGGTGCCGAAGAACGCGGCGGTCTCCCGGGGCCACTGGTTCGCCTCGGCGATGAGCACGCGGCCGGGGTACTCCTCGTCGACCATCTTGCGCATCTTCTTGATGAACTCGTGGGTCTCCGGCTCGCCCTCGCCGTTGCCCTCTTCCGACTCGAAGAGGTACGGGATCGCGTCGAGGCGCAGGCCGTCGACGCCGAGGTCGAGCCAGTGCCGGACGACGTCGTAGATGGCCTCGACCACGGCCGGGTTCTCGAAGTTCAGGTCGGGCTGGTGGGAGAAGAACCGGTGGAAGAAGAACTGGCGACGGACCGGGTCGAACGTCCAGTTCGACTCCTCGGTGTCGACGAAGATGACGCGGATGTTCTCGTAGTGCTCGTCGGTGTCGCGCCAGACGTAGAAGTCGCCGTAGGGGCCGTCCGGGTCCTCGCGGGACTGCTGGAACCACTCGTGCTGGTCCGACGTGTGGTTGATCACCATGTCGATGACGATGCGCATGTTGCGCTCGTGCGACTTCGTGACGAGCTCGCGGAACTCCTCGAGCGTGCCGAACTCCGGCAGGATCGACTTGTAGTCGGAGATGTCGTAGCCGCCGTCGCGCAGGGGCGAGCGGAAGAACGGCGGGAGCCACAGCGCGTCGACGCCGAGCCACTGCAGGTAGTCGAGGCGGCTGATGAGCCCCTGGAGGTCGCCGGTGCCGTCGCCGTTCGAGTCCACGAAGGACCGGATCATGCACTCGTAGAACACGGAGCGCTTGTACCAGAGCGGATCGAGCGTCAGTCCGGGCAGCTGGATCGGGGCTGTGAAGGTCACCGTGCTCCTCGTCGTCAGATACGGACCGGTTGTCACCAGGCCCGCCCCGGACACGATAGGCGCGTCCGGCCGAACATGTTCCAGGGTCAGGGCGAACCGCAGTCCTAGACTGACGCGGATGCGATCGCCCGTCCTCTCCCCGTACCAGTCGCTGATGGCCTCGACCCCGGTCGTGCACCGCGCCGTCGAGGTCGACGGCCGCACCACGCACTACTGGGAGTACGGTCCGACGGACGCCACGCAGACCGTCCTGGCGGTCCACGGGTTCCGCGGCGACCACCACGGACTCGAGTCCCTCGCCGCGCACCTGGTGGGCGTGCGGGTGATCGTGCCGGACCTGCCCGGTTTCGGCGTGTCGGACCCGCTGACGGTGTCCGACCTCGACTCCTACGTCGGGTGGCTCCGCGCGTTCCACAGCGCCCTGGGTCTCGACCGGAGCGCCGTCGTGCTCGGGCACTCGTTCGGCTCGATCGTGGTGTCCGCCGCGGTGGCAGCCGGACTCGACACCCGGCTCCTGGTCCTCGTGAACCCGATCGCCGCGCCGGCCCTGCAGGGTCCGCGTGCCGTGGGCACCGGCATCGCGATCGCGTACTACCGCGCCGGTGCCGCCCTGCCGCGGCCGCTCGGCCTCGGGATCCTGCGCAACCGGGCGATCGTCCGCGCGATGAGCGTCGCGATGCTGAAGTCGCACGACCCCGACCTGCGACGGTGGGTGCACGACCAGCACGACCGGTACTTCTCCGCCTTCGCCGACCGCACCAGCGTGCTCGAGGCCTTCCGCACGTCCGTCACCCACGACGTGTCGGAGTACGCGGACCGCATCACCGTCCCCGTGCTGCTCATCGCGGCCGAGCGCGACGACATCACCGCAGTCCCGGAGCAGCGGGCCCTGGCCGAGCGGCTGCGGGACGCCGAGCTGGTCGTCATCCCGCGGGTCGGGCACCTGGTGCACTACGAGACGCCCGCCGCCGCCGCGGAGGCGACGCTGCGTCGCATGGCCGACCCCGTGCGGAAGCCGGGCGGGGCGGCCAAGCCGGGTCGAGCCTCCAGGCCGGATCGAAGCGCGTCGGACCGGGGCAGCGCGTCGGACAGGGGGAGCGCGTCGTGACCCGCCTGCGGATCGGCATCGACTGCCGGTACGTCCGCATCGGACGCCACGACGGCATCAGCCGGTTCACCGCCGGGATCGCCGCGCACCTGCCGGACCGCCACGACGCCGTGCTGCTCGTCAACGACGAACGGCAGCTCGCCTCGCTGCCACCGGACCTGCCGTGGGAACTCGTGCCGGCGCCGACCGAGCCGGGGGAACCGCTCGTCGCCCGGCGCGTCAACCGACTCGGGCTCGACGCCGTGTTCTCGCCGATGCAGACGATGGGGTCGCGCGGCCGCTCCTACGCCCTCGTGCTGACGCTGCACGACCTGATCTACTACCGGAACCGCACGCCCCCGCGCGAGTTCGCCTGGCCGCTGCGCCTGGGCTGGCGGGCCTTCCACCTGGCGTGGTGGCCGCAGCGGATGCTGCTGAACGGCGCCGACGGCGTCGTGACGGTCTCCGAGACGACCGCGGGGCTGATCGCGGACCACCGGCTGACCAAGCGACCGGTCACCGTCGCGTACAACGCGGCCGACCCCGCGACGCCTCGGCCAGTCGGGGGAGCCCGGACGAAGTCCCTCGTCTACATGGGGTCGTTCATGCCGTACAAGAACGTGGAGACCCTCGCGGCGGCGCTGCCGCTGCTCGGAGCCGACTGGACGCTGCACTGCATGTCCCGGGTGTCGGCTGCCGACCGTGCGCGCCTCGAGGGCCTGGCGCCCGCCGGGGCGATCGTGTTCCACGACGGGGCGTCGGACGAGGAGTACCTCGACGCGCTGCGGTCCGCGACGGCCCTCGTCACGGCGTCCCACGACGAGGGCTTCGGCATCCCGCTCGTCGAGGCGATGGGCGTCGGCACCCCGGTCGCGGTGAGCGACATCCCGATCTTCCGGGAGATCGGCGGCGACGTCGCGGAGTACTTCGACCCGGACTCGCCGTCCGCGGTGGCCGCTGCCGTGCGGCGGCTCGAAGGGCGGTGGGACGAGGCGTCCGCCGCGTCGCTCGACCGTGCGGCGCGGTTCCGGTGGGCGGACTCGGCCGAGCAGGTCGTGCGGGCCGTGGAACGGGCCGTGGCGGACCGGCGGGGCTGAGGTCCGTCGATGCTGTCCGGGACAGGTCCGCCGGACGCTGCCCGGGACAGGTCCGTCGGACGCTGCCCGGGTCAGGTCCGTCAGACGCTGCCCGGCACCGCCGTCGTGACGGTGGCGCCCGGGAACTCCTTGAGCACGATCTTCTGCCCCGCGTCGGCCACCGCAGCCAGCCCGACGCCGGTGCCGGCGGTCTCGACGATCACCCGCTGCGCCTTGGCGTCGTCCGACCGGCTGCCGTCGTCGCCGTCCGTCTCCCAGACCGCGTGCACCCGGAGGACGCCACCGATCGCCTTGACGTCCTCGGCCACGGCGAGCCGCTGGGCGCTGACCTCGGACGACCCGGACACGCCGACGACCATGTCGCCGAAGTCGGTGAGGGCGTACACGTGCACGCCGGTGCTGCCGGAGGAGGCTGCGGCGGTGCTGACCTGTCGCACCAGCTCGGCACGGCGGGCCCGGGACAGGTCGCGGTCGGCCTGCACGGCGCTGACCACGTCGTAGCTGATGAGCGACGTCTTCGTCGGGTCGGCGGTCTTCGCCGACGCGATGCCGGACACGTCGCGGACGGCGGTGGTGAACTGCGCGGCACTCCGCTCCGGTCGCGGCACGAACCCGCCGACGCCGTTCTGCACGCTCGACAGGATCAGGCCGAGGACGACGACGATGACCCCGGCGGCGAGGACGACACCGACGAGGAGCAGGCCCCACGAGCGCACCCGCTGTGGGCCGCTCCGCGTGGCGACGGCGCCGGTCTCCGTCCCGAAGGCACGGTCGAGGTCGTCGTCCTCCTCGTGCACGGTGGGAGCGGTCGGCTGCTCGCGCTGCCAGCCGGTGCCACCCGGACCCTCGATCGTCATGTCACCCCCGGTGTCGCACGCGGCACGGCCATCGATGGCGTCGTGTCGTCGAGTGCTTCAGGATCGTAGTCCGGCTGCCCGACCGGACACGCCAGCGGCGGACAACGATCGCGCAACGACCACCGCGGGCCGCCTGTCGGTGTGCGGTCGGCGGGGCTAGCGTGGCGGGCATGTGGATCGTGTTGCTGGCCGTGTTCGTGGCACTCGTCGCCTTCGGGGCGGTCTTCGCGGTCATCGGTGTCCGGCGGGACCGCTCGCTGCGCGGCCTCGAGGACCCGCTGGCTCCGCGCACGCAGGACGACGGCGCCCACGGGGTGCAGACGGCGCAGGCGAAGGCCGCGCGACCGGACAGCGGCGTCGGCGGGTTCAGCGCCTTCTGAGCCGGCCTCGGCAGCGGCCCGCGGCTCAGTTCCGCTGCTCGAGCGGGTTCTGGTCGTCGAAGGCCGCGGACTCCGGCGCTGCCGGCAGCTCCTCGACCGGGTCGTCGAAGCGGACGAGCTCTGCGTGGAACCGCTCCGGGTCCCAGCGGAACGAGTGGATCGAGCCGTTCCGGATCGGGGTGTGCCGGCGGTCGGCGGTGCCCGGAGCGGCGGCGTTCACCACGCTGCGGATGACGGCACCGTGGGTCGCGACGACGATGACCCCGCCGTCGAACCGCACCGCGATCTCCCCGAGGGTCTCCGTGACGCGGGCGAGCAGCGCGGAACGGGACTCCCGCCCGGGGATGGCGTCGTGCGGGTACTGCGCGAGGACCTCGTCGTCCGTCAGCCCGTCGGCGTCGCCGTAGGCCCGCTCCGCCAGCCCCGGGTAGGCCGTCGGGGTCGGGAGTCCGAGCCGCTCGGCGATGAGCGACCCGGTCTCGAAGGCCCGCGAGAGCGGCGAGGCGACGACCGCGTCGAACGAGCGCCGGGCGAGCAGCTCCGCGGCGGCCCGTGCCTGCGCACGTCCGGTGTCGTTGAGCGGGATGTCGGTCGAGCCCTGGATGCGGCGTTCGGCGTTCCAGTCGGTCTCGCCGTGCCGGACGAGGTACAGGTGGGTCGTCACACCACGATCATGACAGAGCAGCCCGGCGCGCCCCGGATCAGCTCCAGTGCGCAGTGCGCAGTGCGTCAGTGCGTCAGTGCGTCAGCGCGCCAGTCGCTCCGCCAGGGCCACCAGCGTCTCGGTGGTGCCGCCCTCGATCTTGACGGCGGCGCGGCGGTCGCTCCGGGTGGCGCCGCGGTTGACGATCACGACGGGGTGCTTCCGCCGGGCCGCGTGGTCGACGAGCCGCACGCCGGAGTTCACGGTGAGCGAGGACCCGACGACGAGCAGCGCGTCCGCGTCGGCCACGATCGACACCGACTCGGTGAACTTCTCGGTGGGGACGAACTCGCCGAAGAAGACGACGTCGGGCTTCAGCACGCCGCCGCAGACCGAGCAGCCCGGCACCACGAAGCGCTCGACGTCGGTGATCTCCACGTCGCCGTCCGGCTGGAGCTGCACGGACCCGGGTTCGTCGATCCAGGGGTTCGCGCGGTCGATGGTCGCGGCGAGGTCGGCGCGGGCGAACACCTGCCCGCACGTCAGGCAGAGGGCGCGGTCCATCGACCCGTGGATCTCCACGACCCGGCGTGACCCGGCGCGGAGGTGCAGCCCGTCGACGTTCTGCGTGATGACCCCGGTCACGACGCCGCGGTCCTCGAGCGCGGCGAGGGCACGGTGGCCGTCGTTCGGCCGTGCGGCCGCGAAGGTGCGCCAGCCGAGGTGCGACCCGGCCCAGTACCGCTGGCGCTTGCCCGGGTCGGCCAGGAACTCCTGGAACGTCATCGGCTTCCGCACCACCCGGCCGGCACCGCGGTAGTCGGGGATGCCGGAGTCGGTGCTGAGCCCGGCCCCGGACAGCACGGCGATCCGCTTCCCCGCCAGCAGCTCAGCGGCCTGGTCGAGGTCGGTGCTCGTCGCGTCGCTCGTCGCCATCAGGTTCACGGTACCCTCAACAGCCGACCGGCCCCGCCACTTCCCGTCCGCGACGGCACGGTCGCCAGCCACCGCCGCCCGACCGGAACGAGACCCGTGCACCCCGTCCGCATCGACACCCTCGACGACCCGCGCCTCGACGACTTCGCCCGCCTGACGGACGTCGCGCTCCGCCGGGTCAGCGAACCCGAGGGCGGCCTGTACATCGCCGAGTCGAGCACGGTCATCGAGCGTGCGATCCGTGCCGGACACGTCCCGCGGAGCGTCCTGGTGCAGGAGAAGTGGCTCGACGACGTGCTGCCCCTCGTCGCCGAGCACGACGGGCCCGTCTTCGTCGGGCCGGACCCGTTGCTCGAGGAGCTCACCGGGTTCCGGATGCACCGCGGCGCGATCGCGTCGATGCAGCGCCCCGAGCTACCGACCGTGGCCGACGTCGTCCGGGACGCCCGCCTGGTCGTCGTGCTCGAGGACATCGTCGACCACACCAACGTCGGCGCGGTCTTCCGGAGTGTCGCCGGCCTCGGCGCGGATGCCGTGCTCGTCAGCCCGCGGTGCGCCGACCCGCTGTACCGACGCAGTGTCCGGGTCAGCATGGGCACCGTCCTGCAGGTGCCGTGGACCCGCATCGGCGACTGGCCCGCCGCCGGCGAGGAACTGCGGGACCAGGGCTTCCACCTCGCCGCGATGGCGCTGACGGACCGCTCCGTCGACCTGGACGCCTTCGCCGCGGACGTCCCGGAGCGCGTCGCCCTCGTGATGGGCACCGAGGGACAGGGCCTGACGCCGGCGGCCATCGCGGCCGCCGACACGACCGTGCGGATCCCGATGCACCACGGCGTGGACTCGCTGAACGTCGCGGCGGCGAGCGCCGTCGGGCTCTGGGCGGTCGCCGCGGCGCAGCGCGCGCGGCACTGACGGACCCGGCCTGGAGGCCCGTCCCGCGTTCTCCACGCCCCCGGCGGTTCCCCAGATGGCCGGTCGGCGCCGCCGGTACGCTCGGCTGTCGTGTCCCGTGTCGTCCGCCGCCCCCGCTCCGCCGTCCGCCGGCCGGTGACGATCGCCGTCGTCGCCGTGCTGCTGCTGGCCGTCGCCTACCTCGTGGCCGCGGCCCTGGTGCCCTTCTCCCCGGCGAGCGCGACGACCACCAGGTACGCGGCCCCGACCTCGACGGTGCCGGCGCTGGACTTCCCGGGGTACGGCGCCACGGCGGTCGAGGCCACCGACTTCCCGGAGAGCCTGCGGACGAGCGGGGACGAGCAGCGGCGGTCGATCGCGAGCATCTCGAAGGTCGTGACCGCGCTCGTGGTCCTCGACGCCAAGCCGCTGCGGCCGGGACAGGACGGCCCCTCCATCGCCTTCACGCCGGAGATGCAGGGCCTCTACGCCAAGTACCTCGCGGTCAACGGCGAGGTCGCTCCGATGCCGGCGGGACTCCGGCTGTCGGAGCACCAGACGCTGCAGGTCATGTTGATGAAGTCCGCGAACAACTACGCCGGTGCGCTGGCGATCTGGGCGTTCGGCTCGCTCGACGCCTACGAGGAGGCCGCGGCGTCGTGGCTGGAGGCACACGATCTCGACCACACCACGATCGAGGAGCCGACGGGCCTCGACGCCGACAACCGGTCCACGGCGACCGACCTGGTGGACCTCGGGCAGCTCGCGCTCGCGAACCCCGTGGTGAAGGAAGTGGTGGGCACGAAGACCGTGTCCGTCCCGGGCGTCGGCGACATCGAGAACTCGAACAAGCTCCTCGGGATCGACGGGGTGGAGGGCATCAAGACCGGCACGCTCGACGAAGCCGGCGCCTGCCTGCTGTTCGCGGCGCAGTACGAGCGGGGTGGGCGCACCGTGACGGTCGTCGGGGCGATGCTCGGCGGGGTCGACCACGACACGCTCGACGGGGACGTCCAGCGTCTGCTGCACTCGGTCGCGGACGGCTTCCACGTGGTGACGCTGACGCACGGGGGGCAGTCCTTCGGCACCTACTCGACCCCGTGGAAGGACGGCACCGACGCCGTCACCCGGTCGGCGGCCCAGGTCCTGGTGTGGGGCAGGGCGACCGTGCGGGCGACGACGGAGCTCGACGCGGTGACCCTCGGCACGAAGGGGGAGCGGGTCGGTCGGGTGCGGTTCGACGTCTCGGACCACGACCCCGTGACGGTGCCGCTCGTCCTCGAACAGGACATCCCGGACCCCGGCGTCTGGTGGCGGTGGACGAACCCGTTCCAGGGAACCTCCGCCGACGCCGCCTAGGCCCGGTCGCGACCGCCGAGGGGCTGCAGCTCCGGCCGCTTCGGCGTGATCCCGTCGCCGGAGGACGTGTGCCGGATCCGCCGGACGACCCACGGCACCAGGTACTCGCGCGCCCAACCGAGGTCCTCCGCGCGGGCCTCACGCCAGGGCCGGGCCGCGAGCGGCTCGGGCGTGAACGGTTCGAGCTCGTGGTCGACGCCGAGCGTGTCCAGCACCGCGGCCGCGATCGTGGCGTGGCCGACGGGGGAGTGGTGCAGCCGGTCGGGGGCCCACATGCGCGGGTCCCGCAGCACACGGAGCGCCCACATGTCCGCCACGAGGGCGCCGTGCTTCAGGGCGATCGCGTGGATGTGCTCGTTGTAGATGGCGGCCTTGCCGCGCACCAGCCCGAGCACCGGGGTCATGCCGACGTCCGGCCCGGTGAACACGACGACGGTCGCGCCGTCGCGCCGCAGGTCGGCGACGAGCCGGTCGAAGCGCGCGGCGACCTCGTCCGGGTCCGAGCCCGGTCGGATGATGTCGTTGCCACCGGCGGAGACGGTGACCAGGTCGGGGCCGAGGGCGAGCGCCGACTCGACCTGTTCGTCGATGACCTGCTGGAGCAGTCGCCCGCGGACCGCGAGGTTGGCGTAGGCGAAGTCGTCCGTGCGGCTCGCGAGGACCTCGGCCACACGGTCGGCCCAGCCGCGGTTCCCGCCCGGCGCCCCGGGGTCCGGGTCACCGAGTCCTTCGGTGAACGAGTCACCGATCGCGACGTACCTGGACCAGGGATGACGATCTGACACGCCTCGGACCATAGTCTCGTGCCATGACCGAGGCCAACTCGACCGGCAAGCGCCGCTCCTGGACCCTTCCCGAGGACCTGCTCGTCCGGATCGCGGAGCGGGCGCCACGGTACGACGCCGAGAACGCCTTCGCCGCCGAGGACCTCGACGAGCTCCGGGCGGCCGGCTACCTGCGCATCGGTGTGCCGATCACGGACGGCGGCAGCGGCCTCGGGCTGCGTGCGACCGCGGCCGTCCAGCGCCGGCTCGCCCGGGCGGCACCGGCGACGGCGCTCGGGCTCGGGATGCACCAGGTCTGGGTGCAGGCGGCCCGCAGCGTGTCCGCGCGGGGCGAGTCGTTCCTCCAGTCCGTCACGACCCACGCCGCGGCGGACCGCCTGCTCGCCTTCGGGGTGAGCGAGCCCGGCAACGACCGCGTGCTGTTCGACTCGCTGACCGTCGCGGAGCCGGACGGCGACGGCGGCTACCGCTTCACCGGGACGAAGGTCTCGACGTCCCTCGCACCCGCGTGGGACGTGCTCAGCGTGTTCGGCAAGGACGTCAGCGGGGACGAGCCGCGGCTGGTGCACGGCTTCGCGCTGCGGGCCGACGGCGGCATCCGACACCTCGACGACTGGGACACGCTCGGCATGCGGGCGACGCAGAGCCGGACGACCCTGCTCGAGGGCGTGCACGTGCCGGCGGACCGGATCGTGCGGTCGCTGCCCGTCGGTCCGACGGCCGACCCGCTGGTCTTCGGGGTGTTCGCGGCCTTCGAGCTCCTCGTCGCGTCCGTGTACGTCGGCATCGCCGAGCGGGCCGTGGAGCTCACCGTGGCGCACGTGCGTGACCGGCGCGGGCTGGACGGCCGGGCACGCGCCGACGACCCGGACGTCCGGCGCGCGGTGGCGGACATGCAGGGCGCGGTCGACGCGGTCGCGCTGCAGGTCGACGCGCTCGCCCGCGACGTCGACGAGCTCGAGGACCACGGGGCACGGTGGTTCCCGTTGCTCGTCGGGACGAAGGCGCGGACGGTCGACACCGCGCAGCACGTGGTGGACGAGGCCATGCGGGTCGTCGGTGGTGGCGCGTTCCGGGCGACGGGCGAGCTCGCCCGCCTGGCCAGGGACGTCCGGGCCGGGCAGTACCACCCGTCGACCAGGGACTCGGCGGCCAGGACGATCGCGGCCGCGATGCTCGGACCGGTCGCGGCTGCGGAGCCGGTGGCCGGGCCGGCCGTGGCATCGGGACCGGTCGCGGCGCCGATGTCGGCGGCCGGTGGCACCATCTCCTCGTGAGCAAGCAGGACGGACGCAACCGGCTCGTCTCCGACCAGCCGGTCGCAGACGTCACCGCGACGGTGCTGCACGTCGACATGGACGCCTTCTTCGCCTCCGTCGAGCTGCTCGACCGTCCCGACCTCGTCGGCCTGCCCGTGATCGTCGGGCACGACTCGGACCGCTCGGTCGTCACCGCCGCCACCTACGAAGCCCGCAAGTACGGCATCAACTCCGCGATGCCGATGGCCGTCGCCAAGCGCCGCTGCCCGGGCGCGGTGATCGTCGAGCCGCACTTCGAGAAGTACCAGGCCAAGTCCCGCGCCGTGATGCGGGTGTTCGAGCAGTTCACCCCGCAGGTCGAGCGGCTCGGCATCGACGAGGCCTTCCTCGACGTCGCCGGTGCGCTGCGGCTGTACGGCACGCCGTGGGAGATCGGCCAGGCCATCCGCCGCGCGGTGTTCGCCGAGACGGGGCTGCACTGCTCCGTCGGCGCCGCGTCGACGAAGTTCGTGGCGAAGCTCGCCTCCAGCCGGTCCAAGCCCGACGGGCTCCTCGTCGTGCCCGCCGCCGACACGGTCGCGTTCCTGCACCCCCAGCCCGTGTCCGCGCTCTGGGGCGTCGGCGGCAAGACGCAGGAGACCCTCGAGAACCGCGGGCTCCGCACGGTCGGCGACCTCGCGACGACACCGCTCGCCTCGCTCGTGGCGTTGCTCGGTCCCGCCGGCGGGCAGCGACTGCACGACCTCGCCTGGGGCCGCGACCCCCGCCGGGTCGACACCGCCGTCGGCGAGAAGTCCATCGGGCACGAGGTCACCTTCGGCACCGACCTGACCGACCGCGACGCCGTCGCACGGGAACTCCTGCGGCTGTCGGAGAAGGTCGCCGTGCGGATGCGCCGTGCCGACGTGCAGGCCAGGACCCTTGCTCTCAAGGTCCGGTACACCGACTTCACCACGCTGACCCGGTCCCGCACCCTTGCCGAGCCGACCGACGTCGCCCGCCGCATCCACCGCGAGGCCGTCGAGCTCTACGACGTGCTGCACAAGCCGGGCAACCGCATCCGGTTGATCGGCGTGCGCGGGGAGAACCTCGTGCCGACGGCCGCGAGCAACGCCCTGTGGGACGACGACGCGCCGTGGCGGGAGACCGAGACGACCGTCGACGCCGTCACCGCACGCTTCGGCGCCGGCGTGCTGCGACCGGCATCGCTCGTCCGGGGCGCGCCCCAGCAGCGACCGCCCCATGCTCGGCAGGACCTCGGGTGACGGTAGAATCGCCTGAAGTGAGCGCAGCGGAGTACGACGACCAGCAGCCCGCCGCACCCGGCGGTCAGGGCCCCGAACTCGACCTCGGGCCGGCCGAACTGGCGGAGATCGCGGGCAACGCGGCCGCCGAGCACCTGTCCCCGGCCTTCCCGGACCGTGCGGCGTGGGGCACGGCGTCGAAGCTCCGTGCCTGGCAGGTCGAAGCCCTCACCAAGTACTTCGAGTCCGAGCCGCGCGACTTCCTCGCCGCGGCCACCCCCGGCGCCGGCAAGACCACGTTCGCGCTCCGTCTCGCCACCGAGCTCCTGGCCCGCGGCACCGTCGACCGCATCGTGGTCGTCGCCCCGACCGAGCACCTGAAGCGGCAGTGGGCCGACGCCGCCGACCGCGTGAACATCCGCATCGACCCGATGTTCAAGAACGGTGACGGCATGTTCGGCCGGCACTACCAGGGCGTCGCGATCACGTACGCCCAGGTCGGCATGAACCCCGAGGTCCACAAGCGCATCACCGAGGGCGGCCGCACGCTCGTGGTCCTCGACGAGGTCCACCACGGCGGCGACGCCCTGACGTGGGGCGACGGCATCAGGGAGGCGTTCAGCGGCGCCACCCGCCGGTTGTCGCTGTCCGGCACGCCCTTCCGCTCCGACACCGCGCCGATCCCGTTCGTGCAGTACGCCCCCGACGAGCAGGGCATCCGCACGTCGATCTCCGACTACAACTACGGGTACGGCCGCGCCCTCGCCGACGGCGTCGTCCGCCCGGTCCTGTTCATGGCCTACGCCGGACAGATGCGCTGGAAGACCCGGATGGGCGACGAGATGTCGGCGTCCCTCGGCGAGCAGGTCACGAAGGACATCACCGCCCAGGCCTGGCGGACGGCGCTCTCGCCCGAGGGCGAGTGGATGCCGGCCGTGCTCCAGGCCGCCGACACGCGCTTGACCGAGGTCCGGCGCGGGGTCCCCGACGCCGGCGGGCTCGTCATCGCCACGGACACCACGACCGCTCGGGCCTACGCCAGGATCCTGCAGCAGATCACGGGGGAGCGGCCGACGGTCGTGCTCTCCGACGAGGCTGCCGGGTCGAGCCGCATCGGCGCGTTCGCAGCGGACACCTCGCGCTGGATGGTCGCCGTCCGGATGGTGTCGGAAGGCGTCGACGTACCCCGGCTCTGCGTCGGCGTGTACGCCACGAGCGCCAGCACGCCGCTGTTCTTCGCCCAGGTCATCGGCCGCTTCGTGCGCGCCCGTCGTCGTGGCGAGACCGCGTCGGTGTTCCTGCCGAGCGTGCCGGGGCTGATGGCCCTCGCCGCGACCCTCGAGCTCGAGCGCGACCACGCCCTCGACCGCCCGAAGGACGCCGAGGACGGGCTGTACAACCCCGAGGACGCGATGGTCGCCGAGGCCAACAAGGAGGACCGCGCCTCCGAGAGCCTGCTCGACATGCAGCCGTTCGAGGCCCTCGACTCGCAGGCGTCCTTCGACCGGGTCCTCTACGACGGCGGCGAGTTCGGCACCGGCGGCGAGATCGGGTCCCTCGAGGAACTCGACTTCATCGGCATCCCCGGGCTCCTCGAACCCGACCAGGTGCGTGACCTGCTCCGCGCGCGCCAGGCCACCCAGGCGAAGCGGTCGAAGGGCCGCGCGGTCAAGGACGGTCAGCCCAAGGCGCCCGAGCCGGACCGCCCGATGTACATGACGATCAAGGAGCAGCGCTCCGAGCTGCAGCGCCTCGTGTCGATCTGGTCGCGGCACTCGAACGAGCCGCACGGGTCGATCCACGCCGAGCTCCGCCGCATCAGCGGTGGTCCGGCCGTCGCACAGGCGAGCATCGAGCAGATCCAGAAGCGGATCGACGTCCTCCGGTCCCGCATCGGCGGCCGACGATGACCCGGTCGCGAGCGACGACCGCTCCGGCGCCGTGATCGTCGAGGTCGACGACCGCACCTGGCTCGTCAAGCGCGACGAGTCGTCGTCTCCAGAGGCGGTGATCGACCGCTTCGGCGGCGGCTACCGGCTCCGCCGCTTCAGCCTGGTCGAGTCACGCCGGACGGCACACGGCGTCTACACGGGCCTGGAGCTCGCGGAGACCGCCTGGTGGCGGTTGCGCGACAACCGTCGTTGATCGACATCCGATCTGCCCGATCCGCGCGGCGATGATGACGCTGTGAGCCCGGAT
The DNA here is from genome assembly GCF_026672405.1 of Curtobacterium sp. SL109. Taxonomy (NCBI): domain Bacteria; kingdom Bacillati; phylum Actinomycetota; class Actinomycetes; order Micrococcales; family Microbacteriaceae; genus Curtobacterium; species Curtobacterium sp. SL109. The sequence goes on along the minus strand of NZ_JAPPRB010000002.1, from coordinate 2,587,036 downwards.
CGAGTAGACCGGTCTCATGGCAGATTCGATCCCTCACGTCCTCGTCCTCGGTGGCGGCTCCGCCGGCTACTCCACCGTCAAGCAGCTGCAGAAGCACGCCGCGACCGTGCCGATGCGCATCACCCTCGTGGACCAGAACACGTACTACACGTACCTGCCGTTCCTGCCCGAGGTCGCCGGCGGTCACATCGCCCCGAAGGACGTCACCGTGGAGCTCCGTCGGGCGCTCCGCAAGACCCGCGTCATCCAGGGCAAGGTCACCGGGATCTCCTCCGCTGACAAGACCGTCTCGATCGCCACGGCCGGCGGCGACGACCGCACGCTCGGCTACGACCAGCTCGTCGTCGCGCTCGGCTCTGTCACGCGCACCTTCCCGACCCCGGGCCTCGACGAGGTCGGCGTCGGCTTCAAGACCGTGGAAGAGGCCGCCTACGTCCGCGCGAAGCTCCTCGACAACATCGCGAAGGCCGCTGCCACCCGTGACGACGACGAGCGTCGCCGTCTGCTCACCAGCATCTTCGTCGGCGGTGGCTACACCGGCGTCGAGGCCATCGGCGAGCTGTTCGACGTCTCGCAGGCCGCGATCAAGACGTACCCGTCGCTCGCCGGCGAGCAGCCCCGCTGGGTGCTCATCGACGCCCTCGACCGCGTCGCGCCCGAGGTCGGCCCGGAGCTGTCGAAGTGGACCCTCGAGTCCCTCCGCGCCCGCGGCATCGACGTCCGCCTGAAGACCACCATGCCGAGCTGCGAGGGCGGCGTCGTCAAGCTCTCCGACGGCGACGAGTTCGCCACCGGCCTGCTCGTCTGGACCGCCGGCGTCAAGCCGAACCCGCTCCTCGACGCCTCCGACCTGCCGCGCGGACCGAAGGGCCACCTCGCCGCGAACGCGAAGCTCCAGGTCGAGGCCGAGGACACCCACGAGGTCGTCCCCGGCGTCTGGGGCCTCGGCGACGTCGCGCAGGTCCCCGACCTGACCGCCGACAAGCAGCCGGCGTACTACCCGCCGAACGCGCAGAACGCCGTCCGCCAGGCCGTGGTCGCCGCGGACAACGTGGTCGCCACGATCACGGGCAAGCCGCTCGAGGAGTACCGCCACGTCTCCGTGGGCACGGTCGCCTCGTACGGTGTCGCCAAGGGTGCCGCCAACATCAAGGGCATCAAGATGACGAACCTGTTCGCCTGGCTCGCGCACCGCTCGTACCACGTGTACGCGATGCCGACGCTGAACCGCAAGGCGCGCATCGTCATCGGCTGGGTCACTGGCGCCGTCTCCGGTCGCGATGCGACCTCGCTCATCAAGGAGACCGACCCGCGTCGCTCCTTCGTGGACGCCAGCAAGAGCTGATCAGTTCCACACAACGGACGGGAGGCTCGGTGCCAGCTGGCACCGAGCCTCCCGTCCGTCGTCTGGTCGCCGATCAGACCGTGTGGTCGGCCGTCTCGCTGAGCGCCCGGACGATGACGCGCACGACGTCGGCCGGGTGGGTGTGCATCAGCAGGTGCGGGCCGTCGACCTCGATGACCTCCCGGAACCCGGCGCGCTCGTACCCGGAGCGTTCCACCTCGGGCTGCACCGTCTGGTCAGCCGTCGCGACGATGCCCCAGCTGGGCTTCCCCTTCCAGGCCGCAGCAGACGCCGCCTCCGTGTAGGCGGCCACCGCGAACGGGCGCTGCGAGACGGCCAGGACCGCTGCGGTCTCCTCGTCCATGCCGGCGGCGAAGACCGGCAGGAACGCCTCGGGAGCGACGGACAGGTCGACGTCCTGGTCGTCGGCAGGGTCCGTGGTGGGCAGCGAGACGAGGTGGTCGCGTAGCGAGGTGGCGGGGAAGCGAGCGTCCATGTCCGACGGGCTCTCACCCTCGTCGGGCGTGCTGCTCCTCGTTCGTGTAGCCCGCGGTCGCTGACGGCGAAAGCGCGGCGAGCCCGGGGGCGGTCGCCGTAGGTGACCGTTGCCGGACGGGAGGCTCGGTGCCAGCTGGCACCTGGGCCCACGCCGGCCGGTACCGGACCGACGCGCCAGCGGCGGGACGGCCGTGACCGGTGGGGAGCCTCCCGTCCGTCATTGGTCACCATGCGCAGACCTGGAACGGCTCCCACGCGTCGCTCGCCACCCTGGGCGGACGAGCGAGAGGAGCGTCCATGCGCGCCATGACGTACCGCGGTCCGTACCGCGTCCGGGTCGAGGAGAAGCCCGACCCGCGCATCGAGCACCCGAACGACGCGATCGTCCGGGTCGAGCGGGCCGCGATCTGCGGATCCGACCTGCACCTGTACCACGGCATGATGCCCGACACCCGGGTCGGCCACACGTTCGGCCACGAGTTCATCGGCGTCGTCGAGCAGATCGGGTCGTCGGTCGAGACGCTCAACGTCGGCGACCGGGTGATGGTGCCGTTCCACATCTCCTGCGGGACCTGCTGGTTCTGCGCCAGGGGCCTGTTCACGAACTGCCACAACGTCAACGCGAACGCCACCGCGGTGGGCGGGATCTTCGGGTACTCGCACACGACCGGTGGCTTCGACGGCGGGCAGGCCGAACGCGTCCGCGTGCCGTACGCCGACGTCGGGCCGCAGGTCATCCCCGACTGGCTCGACCCCGACGACGCACTGCTGATGACCGACGCGCTCGGCACCGGCTACTTCGGGGCGCAGCTCGCCTCGATCCGCGAGGGCGACACCGTCGTGGTCCTCGGCGCCGGCCCCGTCGGGTTGTTCGCGGCGAAGTCGGCCTGGTTCATGGGTGCCGGCCGCGTGATCGTCATCGACGCGTTCGAGTACCGCCTCGAGAAGGCGCGGACGTTCGCACACGCCGAGACGATCAACTACGCCGAGGTCGACGACGTGGTCGTGGAGATGAAGAAGCAGACCGACCACCTCGGGGCCGACAGCGTCATCGACGCCGTGGGTGCCGAGGCCGACGGCAACTTCCTGCAGCACGTCAGCGCTGCCAAGTTCAAGATGCAGGGCGGCTCACCGGTCGCGTTGAACTGGGCGATCGACGGCGTCCGCAAGGGCGGCACCGTCTCGGCCATGGGCGCGTACGGGCCGATCCCGAACCTGGTGAAGTTCGGTGACGCCATGAACAAGGGCGTCACGATCCACATGAACCAGGCACCCGTGAAGCGGCAGTGGCCGCGGCTGCTCGAGCACATCCAGGCCGGACACCTGAAGCCGAGCGACATCATCACGCACCGCATCCCGCTCGAGCACATCGCCGAGGGCTACCACCTGTTCTCCGCGAAGCTCGACGGGTGCATCAAGACGGTGATCGTGCCGTGAGCAGGGAGGACGAGGAGATGACGGACCACATCGCGTACATCGCCGACGGCAAGCGCAACGCGCCGAGTGCGGACGAGCTCCGGGCGCGGATCCCCGGGTGGGGGAGCGACCTCGACCCCGCCGACCGGCCGAGCGTGCCGAAGCTCTCGAGGGAGGCCGGTTCCGCCACCGGTGCCCACTGGGACAAGCCGGAGCAGCAGCCGGGCGGGACGGGACGCGAACGCTCGATCGAGCACGCGCACCTGACGCCCGTGTTCGGGACCGCCCAGCCGCTCCGGGGGCTCGCCGGGGCCGTACGGCGGTACGCCTACCGCCGTTTCAGCGAGGGACGTCTGGCGCACTGGATGCTGCTCGTCGTGGGCGACCGGATCGACGTCGCGACGCACCGGGTGACCGATGCGCTGCGCGGGCGGCCGGACGACCTGATCGGGGAGACCGGCATCGGTGCCGAGCGGGGGAAACGTCCCGTCGCGTCGCGGCTCGGGAGCACGCGGCCCGACACGCACCACACGTGGATGGACCCGTTCGTCGTGAACTGGCCCGCGGTCGTCGCCGGTGGCGTGCTGCTGCTCGTCGTGCGGCGGGTGCTGCGGCGGCGGTAGGGGCTGGTTCCGGGGGCCGACTCGGAACGACGTCGTCGAGGTCGTACGACAGCGATGATGTCGTTCCGAGTCGGGAACGCGCGGCACCCTCAGACATCCGGGCGCACCAAAACGAACGGCCCACCCAAAGGTGGGCCGTTCGCCGCGTGTCTCAACACTGCGTGTCCGAAGGGGGACTTGAACCCCCACGCCCTAATACGGGCACTAGCACCTCAAGCTAGCGCGTCTACCAATTCCGCCATCCGGACAGGATGTCTTGCTGTCGTGCGACGGCCCCGGCGGGTTTCCCCGGCGTTGCTGCCGGAGAAGACATTAGCACGGGTCTGAACGTCCGTTGAACACGGCTGGACATCCCGGGCGCGTTGACGGCGCGTCGACGCGGGGCAGCGCTGCCGGTGCCGTCGGACCCGGCCGGTAGCGTGGTGGCATGACGACGGACGCGCACGGCACCACGACCGACCAGGAGCTCGAAGCCACCGCTCGGATCGCCCGCGACCTCATCCGGATCGACACGACCAACTGGGGGGAAGGTCGCTCGGCCGGCGAGACCGAAGCCGCCCACTACGTCGAGGCAGCGCTCCGGGACCTCGGCGCGACGCCGCAGCTGTTCGAGTCCGAACCCGACCGCGTCAGCGTCGTCGCGCGCTTCCCGGGGCGCAACCCGGACAAGCCCGCGCTCGTCGTGCACGGGCACCTCGACGTCGTCCCCGCCGACCCGGCCAACTGGAGCGTCGACCCCTTCGGCGGCGTGGTGCAGGACGGCATGCTCTGGGGTCGCGGTGCCGTGGACATGAAGAACATGGACGCGATGATGCTGACCGCCCTCGGTGACGTCATCGCCGAGCACGGTGCCCCCGAACGTGACCTCGTGGTCGCGTACTTCGCGGACGAGGAAGCCGGCGGCGTGCTCGGCGCCCACCACGTGGTGTCGAACCATCCGGAGGTCTTCGCCGGGGCGACGGCCGCCATCAGCGAGGTCGGCGGCTACTCCGTCACCCTCGACGACCGGCGTGCCTACCTGTTGCAGACCGGCGAGAAGGCCCTCATGTGGATCAAGCTCGTCGCCCGCGGCACGGCGGCTCACGGGTCCCACGTCATCCGGGACAACGCCGTCACGAAGGTCGCGGCGGCCGTCGCCAGGATCGGGAGCGAGGAGTGGCCCGTCCGGCTCTCCGCGACGACCGAGTCCATGGTCACCGAGATCGCCCGCTTCCTCGGGGTCGACCCGACGGTGACCGGCCCGGACGAGATCGCCCTCGCGACGGGGTCCGCCTCGCGCTTCATCCACGCGGCGCTGCACACCACGACCAACCCGACGGTGCTGCGGGCCGGCTACAAGCACAACGTGATCCCCGACGCGGCCGAGGCGCTCATCGACGTCCGCTGCCTGCCCGGGGACGAGGACACCGTGCTCGCCCGCGTGCACGAACTGGCGGGGGACGACGTCGAGGTGGTCATGTCGCACCGGGACATCGGCATGGAGCAGGACTTCGGCGGGCCGCTCGTCGACGCCGTGCGGGACGTCCTCGGTCGTCACGACCCGGGTGCCCCCGTGCTGCCGTACCTGCTCTCCGGCGGCACGGACAACAAGGCCCTGTCGACCCTCGGCATCGCCGGCTACGGCTTCGTGCCGCTGCAGCTGCCGGCCGGCATCGACTTCCCGGCGATGTTCCACGGGGTCGACGAGCGTGTGCCGCTCGAGTCGCTGGCGTTCGGTCGGCGCGTGCTCGGCGACCTGCTCGGCTCGTACTGAGACACTGGACGGTCGCCTGAACCGGCGGCGCCCGACGACGACCCACCCTGAAAGGCCGCGCCAGTGCACATCCTCGAGGCCATCTTCCTCGGCTTCGTGCAGGGACTGACCGAGTTCCTGCCCGTCTCCTCCAGCGCGCACCTGCGCATCGTCGGGCTGTTCCTGCCCGACGCCAAGGACCCGGGCGCCGCGTTCACCGCCGTGACCCAGCTCGGCACCGAGACCGCCGTGCTCATCTACTTCTGGCGGGACATCACGCGGATCGTCGCCCGCTGGTTCGGCTCGCTCTCCGGCAGGGTGCCGCGCACCGACCCCGACGTCCGGCTCGGCTGGCTGGTCATCCTCGGCACGATCCCGATCGGCGTCGTCGGGCTGCTGCTGCAGGACACGATCGAGACCACGTTCCGGTCGCTCTGGATCGTGGCGGTCGTGCTCATCGTCTTCGGTGTCGTGCTCGGTGTGCTCGACCGCGTCGGCCGCAAGGAGCGCCGCATCGAGCAGATGACCTTCGGCGGCGGCATCCTGGTCGGCCTGGCCCAGGTGCTCGCCCTCGTCCCCGGTGTCTCCCGCTCGGGCGCGACGGTGTCGATGGGCCTGGCGCTCGGGTACACCCGCGAAGCCGCCGCCCGGTTCGCGTTCCTCCTCGCCGTGCCCGCCGTGTTCCTGTCCGGGCTGTACGAGGCCGCGACCAGCCTCGGCGACACCGGCGCGCCGTTCGGCCTGGCCGACACGCTGATCGCGACCGTCGTCGCCTTCGGGGTGGGGTACGTCGTGATCGCCGCGTTCATGCGCTACATCAGCACGCGGAGCTTCATGCCCTTCGTGTACTACCGGATCGCACTGGGTATCGTGCTGATCGTGCTGCTGTCGCTCGGAGTGATCAACCCGTGAGGGCCTGGCAGGCCCCGTCCGTCCCCGAGGTCCCCGGCAACGGCCCTCGCCCCGTCGTGCACGACACGGCCGTGGGCAGGCCCGTCGACCCGACGCGCGGGGACGACCGCGCAGCGCTCTACGTGTGCGGCATCACCCCGTACGACGCCACCCACCTCGGCCACGCGGCCACCTACCTGGCGTTCGACACGCTCGGGCGGGCCTGGCGTGACGCCGGCTTCGACGTGGAGTACGCGCAGAACACGACCGACGTCGACGACCCGCTGCTCGAACGCGCCGCGCGGGACGGCGTCGACTGGCAGGACCTCGCCGCGTCGCAGATCGACCTGTTCCGACGGGACATGGAAGCGCTGCGCATCCTGCCGCCCGACGACTACGTCGCCGTCACGGACGAGGTCGAGCGCATCGCCGAGGCGATCGCGTTCCTGCAGGAGACCGGCTACGCCTACAGCGTCCCGACCCCCGACTCCGAGGGCGACGACCTCTACTTCGACGTGAACCGCCCGACCGAGTCCTGGGCCCTCGGCGACGAGAGCCGCCTGGACCGCGAGACGATGCTGACGCTGTCGGCCGAGCGTGGCGGCGACCCCGACCGCCCGGGCAAGCGCGACCCACTCGACCCGCTGCTCTGGCGCGCCGCCCGAGCGGGGGAGCCGAGCTGGGAGACCGAGGTCGGCCCGGGGCGTCCCGGCTGGCACATCGAGTGCAGCGTCATCGCCGGCGACCGTCTCGGCCTGCCCATCACCGTGCAGGGCGGCGGCAGCGACCTCGTCTTCCCGCACCACGAGATGAGTGCGGGACACGCTGCGGCCCTGGCGCACCAGCCGCTCGCGAACGCCTACGTGCACACCGGGATGATCGCCTACCAGGGCGAGAAGATCTCGAAGTCGCTCGGCAACCTCGTCACCGTGCGCGGACTGCTCGACGACGGCGCCGACCCGCGGGCCATCCGGCTGGCGCTGCTCTCGCACCGGTACTCGGACGACTGGGAGTGGTTCGACGGCGAGCTCGCGAGCGCGACCCGTCGCCTCGCGACCTGGGACGCCTGGGCCTCCGGCGGTGCGGGACACGCCGACGACGCCGACGACGTCGTGGCACGACTCCGTGCCCGCGTGGCGGACGACCTCGACACGCCGGGCGCCGTGGCCGCCGTCGACACCGCCGTCGCCGGCGGCACGCGCTCGACCCCGGCGCTCGTCGACGTCGTCGACGCGCTCCTCGGCATCCGCATCGGTTGACGCGCTGCTCCGTCTCCTGGGAGACGGGCCGGCCACAGGACGGACGGGAGGCTCGGTGCCAGCTGGCACCGAGCCTCCCGTCCGTCATGGGTTTGCGATCCGACCCCTGTCACCTGCGATGACATGTCGGAACGCGCGTTGCGGTTCCGAAGGAACGACGCGCTACGCGCGAATCGACCTGCAACGCACGAGACGACTCACCACGCGCGGGACCACCCGCCTCCAGCGCGCTACTGCGGCGGCTGCGGCGGCCGCCAGGGGCCCTCGCCCGCGGAGCCGCCCCCGTCCTTGCCGTCCTTGCGCTCCCGACGGCGCAGGTACTGCTCGAACTCCTGCGCGATGGCGTCGCCGGAGGCCTCGGGGGAGTCGACCGTGTCGCGGGCCTGCTCGAGCTGCCCGATGTAGGACGCCATGTCCTCGTCGTCGGCGGCCAGGGCGTCGATGCCCTCCTCCCACTCGGAGGCGTCGTCGAGGAGGGTGCCGCGCGGGACGGTGACGTCCGTGAGCTCCTCCATCTTGTCGAGCAGTGACAGCGTGGCCTTGGGTGACGGCGCGTTGTGCACGTAGTGCGGCACCGACGCCCAGAGCGACAGCGTGGTCAGCCCGGCCTTGTCCATCGTGTCGGACAGCACGCCGAGGATGCCGGTCGGGCCCTCGTACGACGACTTGTCCACGTCGAAGGCCTGGCGGACCTCCGCGTTCTCGCTCGACACGAACACCGAGATCGGCCGGGTGTGCGGGACGTCGGCGAGCATCGCGCCGACGAAGACGACGGCGTCGATCGAGTACACGTCGGCGAGGTCGATGACCTCGGCGCAGAACGCCCGCCACGTGCGCGAGGGCTCGGGGCCGACGAGCACGAAGACGTCGCGGTCCGCGGGGGAGCCGGTGGCACCGATGACCGGGCGGCCGAGCTCACCCGGGCCGTGCAGCACGATGCGGGGCCACTCGATCCCGCGCACGCCGTTGTCGTCGCTGCCGACGTTCGGCCGGTTGAACTGGTAGTCGACGTACCGCTCACCGTCGATCTCCCGGAGTTCGTCGAGCCCGAGCGCGTCGACGATGCGTCGAGCGAGACCGCTGGCGGCCTCACCCGCGTCGTTCCAGCCCTCGAACGCGACGACCAGCAGCCGGCCGTCGTTGAAGGGGGAGTGCTGTGGCACGGAGCGGACCTCCTGGAGGTGGAGTGGAGCGGGTCACCAGCGCGCGGACGGCGCGCCGGACGACCGGACACGATCAGGCATCCACTGTAGGCCCCTCGGGCGGGTCGGCCCCGCGCCGGCCGCCGGTAGACTCGACGCCCGTGACTGCGCATCCCCCCGCCCTCGTCCAGCCCGCAGCCGTGCTGTGGGACATGGACGGCACGATCATCGACACCGAGCCGATCTGGCAGCAGTCCCAAGTGGAGCTGACCGGTCGCTACGGCGCCACCTGGACCCACGAGGACGGCCTGTCCCTCGTGGGCAGCGGGCTCGAGCGCTCGGGGGAGATCCTCCGCGACCGTGGCGTCGACATGGAGGTCGAGGAGATCGTGCAGTGGATGACCTCCTACGTGATGGAACGCCTGCAGGGCGACGACCTGCCGTGGCGCCCCGGTGCCCGCGAGCTCGTCGAGGAACTGCACACCCGCGGCATCCCGACCGCCCTGGTCACGATGTCCCGCCGCACCATGGCGCTCGTGGCCGCCGACGCCCTCGCCGACCACGCGTTCCGCGTCGTCGTCGCCGGTGACGACGTCGAGCACCCGAAGCCGCACCCCGAGGCCTACCTCCGTGCCGCCGCCGAGCTCGGTGTCGACGCCACGGCCTGCGTCGCGATCGAGGACTCCGCCACCGGCGTCGCCGCCGCCGTCGCGTCCGGTGCCGTCACGATCGCGGTCGAGCACATCGTCCCGCTCCCCGAGACCGCCGGGGACGTCTACCTGACGTCGCTGGCCGGCATCGACGTGGACCGGCTGGTCGAGCTGACGTCGCCGGCGCTGGCTGCGCGCGCCGGTGGGTCGTCCGCGTCGTCGGCACCCGCGTCGTCTCGGCCTGGAGGCCCTGGTGCCGTGGACCGGGCCGCCACCGACACCGAGGGGGTCACCTCGTGAACGCCGAGCTCCCCGACACGACCGGACTGCCGCACACCGCCGGCGGTGCGCCGCACACCCCGCCGCGTGGCCCGTTCCGCGCCGGGGACCGCGTGCAGCTGACCGGACCGAAGGGCAAGCTCACGACGCTGTCCCTCGAGCCCGGCGTGATCTACCACACGCACCGCGGCATGCTCGCGCACGATGACGTCATCGGGCAGCCCGACGGATCGGTCATCACCGCGAGCTCCGGCGACGAGTACCTGGCGCTGCGCCCCCTGCTCAACGACTACGTGATGTCGATGCCCCGTGGCGCGGCGATCGTCTACCCGAAGGACGCCGCCCAGATCGTCGCCTTCGCGGACGTCTTCCCCGGTGCCCGCGTGGTCGAGGCCGGCGTCGGCTCCGGGGCACTCTCGCTCTGGCTGCTCCGCGCGATCGGTCCGACCGGCCGCCTGCAGTCGTTCGAGCGTCGTGACGAGTTCGCCGAGATCGCCCGTGGCAACGTCGGCACCTTCCTCGGCGCCGTGCCGGACAACTGGAGCGTGACGGTGGGCGACCTCGTCGAGGAGCTCCCCGGAGCCGTCGAGGAGCAGAGCATCGACCGGGTCGTCCTCGACATGCTCGCGCCGTGGGAGTGCGTGGACGCCGCCGCGGACGCCCTCGTCCCCGGTGGCCTCATCGTCTGCTACGTCGCGACGGTCACCCAGCTGTCCCGCACGGCCGAGGCGCTCCGCGACACCGGACGCTTCACGGACCCGCAGTCGAGCGAGACCCTGGTCCGCACCTGGCACGTCGAGGGCCTCGCCGTCCGGCCGGACCACCGCATGGTCGGACACACCGGGTTCCTCGTGACCGCGCGTCGCCTGGCCGACGGTGTCGTGCTCCCGAACCTCAAGCGCCGCGCGAGCAAGGCCGAGTTCTCCGACGAGGACGTCGAGGCCTGGACCCCCGGGGCCGTCGGCGACCGGACCGCGAGCGACAAGAAGCTCCGCAAGGTCGCGCGTCAGGCGGCCACACAGGCCCGCAAGGTCGCCGCTGCCGAGGCCGGCAGCCCGGCCGAGACCGATGGTGGCGACCGGTAGGCTTCCGCTGTCGCTCGTCCTGCATCGAACGGAAAGAGGGTCCGTGCGCACCATCCCCGCACTCCTGGTCACCATCGGACTGGCCGCGTCGCTGACCGCGTGCGCGTCGAGCGGCGCGGGCACGTCCCCGACGAGCTGTGACGCCCCCGGGCCTGCGTCCGAGGCCGTCACCGCGTCCGGCCGCTTCGGTGCCGAGCCGAAGGTGAACATCCCGACAGGCCTCACGACCAAGGGCACGCAGGTCTCGGTCCTCAGGCAGGGTGAGGGCCGCCGCATCGACGACGGCACCCCGGTGCTCATCGAGTACACGCTCGTCGACGGCGCCACCGGCAAGGTCGCGCAGACCAGCGGGTACACCGGCAAGACCGCCCCGATCACCGCGGGGTCGTCGAACGCCGGGGCCCTGGGCGACGCCCTGCAGTGTGCGAACGTCGGGGACCGCCTCGCGGTGGCGCTGCCGCAGAGCGCGCTGGCGAGCGGCGCGAAGGCCACGAAGAAGACCGAGGACGCCGTCGTCGCCGTCATCGACGTCAAGCGCGCGTACGACGCCCGTGCCACCGGCACCCCGCAGGTCGCCGCGGACGGCATGCCCGCGGTCGTGCTCGCGCCGGACGGAGCGCCCGGCATCACGGTGCCCTCGACCACGGCGCCGAAGGGCGACGAGACCCACCTGCTCCGCAAGGGCTCCGGCGCGGTCCTGACCGCGAAGGACACCGCGGTCATCAAGTACACCGCCGTCACGTGGGGCGAGGACTCCACCGTCGCCGGCTCGAGCTGGACCGACGGCACGGGTGCGCAGACCGTCCCGCTCACCAAGGGACAGGTGCAGGAAGGCGTCCGGAACGCCATCGTCGGCAGCCGCGTCGGCGACCAGGTGCTCGCCGTCGTCCACCAGCAGGGCATCGCCTACGCGTACGTCATCGACGTCCTCGGGGTCATGCCGTCCTGATCACCGGAACGGCCCCACGGACGGCCCTGAGCGACTGTCCACCACCTCGCGCGAGGGTGCACTCCTGCACCCTCGCGCTGCCGTAGGATCGGCTCGTGCCAGCCACCCGTGTGCCCCGCGTACCGGCGGAAGAACGCCTGTTCAGCCTCGTGCTCGCGCTGCTCTCGACCGAAGCCGGGCTGACCAAGTCGGAGATCCTGGCGAACGTACAGGGCTACCGGCAGCGGTTCACCACCGGCGGTGACAACGCCTCGCTGGAGCGCCAGTTCGAGCGCGACAAGGACGACGTCCGCGAGCTCGGCATCCCGCTCGAGACCATCGAGACCCCGGGTGCTGCCGGCAACAACCAGACGCTCCGCTACCGGATCCCCAAGGGCGAGTACGACCTGCCGCTCGACGTCCGCTTCACCCCGGACGAGTCCGCGCTGCTCTCCCTCGCCGCGATGGCCTGGCGAGAAGGCGCCCTGTCGTCCGACTCCCGCCGCGGCCTGCTCAAGGTCCGGTCGGCCGGGGACGACGAGGGGTCGGGTGAGGCCTTCGGCATCGACGCCTACGCCCCGCGCCTCCGCACCCGTGACGCCGCCTTCGAGCCGCTCCGTGCCGCGCTCGACCGCGCCGCCGGCGTCCGCTTCGACTACATCACCCCCGGCGAGCACGAGCCCCGCCGCCGCGAGCTCCACCCGATGGCGCTCGTGCAGCACGGCGGTCGCTGGATGCTCACGGGGTACGAGCCCTCGACCGACGGCGTGAAGAACTACCTGCTGTCCCGGATCGTCGGCCCGGTCACCTCGTTCCAGGCCGGTCAGCACCCGGCGCCGGCGGGGGCCGGGGAGCGCGCCCTGACCGAGCTCGACCGGCTCTGGTCCGAGCGCACCGCCACCGTCGCCGTGCAGCTCGGCTCGGACGCCGAACGCCGGCTCGCCCGCCGCCGCGACACCACCACCACGACCGACGGCGCCCTGGTCATCCACTACGTCGACCCGCAGATCCTCGCCGAGGAGCTCGCCGCCTTCGGGCCGGAGCTGCGCGTGCTCGAACCGGACGAGGTCCGCGAGCGCGTCGTCGCACGGCTCCGCGCACTCGTCGCCGACCACGCCGAGGGAGCGCTCCGTGGCTGACACCCAACCGTTGCAGGCCCAGGACAAGCTCGCGTTCCTGCTCGCCCTCGTGCCGTACCTCATCGACCGCGAGCGCGTCTCCGTGGCCGAGGCCGCCCGGCACTTCGGTGTGCCCGAGGCCCGCATCCGCCGTGCCGTCGAGCTCATCGCGGTGTCCGGCATCCCCGGCGAGACCATGCAGTACCAGCACGGCGACCTGTTCGACATCGCGTGGGACGACTTCGAGCAGAACGCGATGATCGTGCTGACGAACCTCGTCGCGATCGACGACTCGCCGCGGCTCTCCGCCCGAGAGGCCTCGGCGCTCATCGCCGGGCTGCAGTACCTCTCCGCCCTGCCCGAAGCAGCCGACCGCGACGCCATCCGCGCGCTCATGGCCAAGCTGTCCCGCGGTGCCGGGGGAGCGGCCGCGAACGTCGCCGTCGGGCAGGAGCTCCACGACGCCACCCTGACGACGATCCGCCGCGCGATGTCCGAGTGCCGCGGGTTGGTCTTCGACTACGCCGGGCCCCGCAGCAAGGGCAGCACCCGACGGGTCGACGCCCTTCGGGTCGAGTCGATCGACACCGACTGGTACCTCCGCGCCTGGGACCTCGACCGCCAGGCGCTCCGGACCTTCCGCCTCGACCGGATGACGAACGCCCGCGTGGACGACCGCCCCGCCGAGCGCTCCATCGAGGACGTCGTCATCCCGGACACCCTCTTCCAGCAGAGCTCGAACGACGTCATCGTCACGCTCGAGCTCGACGCCTCGTCGTTGCCCCTCGTGGCCGACTTCCTCGCGGACACCGCCGACGCCCCCGACGACGGCGGCCGGGTGCGCATCCGGCTGGCCGCGTCCGCCGGGTTCGACGGCGTCGTCCGCCTCGTCGCCGGCCTGCCGGGTCGTGCCGTCGTGATCGACCCGCCCGCGGCGCGGGACGCGGTCCGCGACTTCGCGGCGTCGGCGCTCAGCGCCGACTGACCCGGGCCGACTGACCCGGGCTGACCGGCCCGAGCTGACTGACCCGAGCCTCCCGGCCGCGCCGCCACCGGTCACGACGCCCCGCAGGTCGAGCGGCGAGTGGGCACGATCCGTCGGTTGAGGCCGCCGGAGGCGACGGCTGGCGACCGCTCGGCGGACGTGAGCGGGGTGTCGTGACCACTCGCGCCGGCAGGCGGCCGCGCAGCGGCGGACGGGAGGCCCGTGGCGGCGCCGCACCGAGCCTCCCGTCCGCCGCGCCACCGGTCACAACGCCCCGTCGGTCGAGCGGCGAGTGGGCACGACCCGTCGGTCCGGGCCGCCGGAGGCGACGGCTGGCGACCGCTCGTCGGACGTGAGCGGGGTGTCGTGACCACTCGCGCCGGCAGGCGGCCGCGCAGCGGCGGACGGGAGGCCCGAGGCGGCGCCGCACCGAGCCTCCCGTCCGCCGCGCCACCGGTCGCCACACCCCGTCGGTCGAGCGGCGAGTGGGCACGATCCGCCGGTTCGGGCCGCCGGAGGCGACGGCTGGCGACCGCTCGGCGGACGTGAGCGGGGTGTCGTGACCACTCGCGCCGGCAGGCGGCCGCGCAGCGGCGGACGGGAGGCCCGTGGCGGCGCCGCACCGAGCCTCCCGTCCGCCGCGCCACCGGTCACAACGCCCCGTCGGTCGAGCGGCGAGTGGGCACGACCCGTCGGTCCGGGCCGCCGGAGGCGACGGCTGGCGACCGCTCGTCGGACGTGAGCGGGGTGTCGTGACCACTCGCGCCGGCAGGCGGCCGCGCAGCGGCGGACGGGAGGCCCGAGGCGGCGCCGCACCGAGCCTCCCGTCCGCCGCGCCACCGGTCGCCACACCCCGTCGGTCGAGCGGCGAGTGGGCACGATCCGTCGGTTCGGGCCGTCGGAGGCGACGGCTGGCGACCGCTCGGCGGACGTGAGCGGGGTGTCGTGACCACTCGCGCCGGCAGGCGGCCGCGCAGCGGCGGACGGGAGGCCCGTGGCGGCGCCGCACCGAGCCTCCCGTCCGCCGCGCTGTCCGACCTGTGCGTTCCCGGCTCACGCCGCGGACTGTCGGTCCCGCTGCCGTAGGATCGGGACATGGCTTCGACGACCGCGCGCGGGCGAGAGAAGCGGCAGGGTCGCCAGTCCAAGGAACCCGAAGGCCGCATGTCCCTCGGGCAGCACCTGATCGAGCTGCGCAACCGCCTGTTCAAGGCCGTGGTCGCAGTGCTCCTCGGGGCGGTGGGCGGCTGGTTCCTCACGCCGTTCGTGCTCGACTCGCTGCGGGCACCCGTGACCGAGCTCGCGAAGGTCGGCGGCCACACGGCCGAGCTGAACTTCCCGATGATCACGGGCGCGTTCGACCTCCGGCTGCAGATCGCGATCACCATCGGCGTCGTCATCGCCAGCCCGGTGTGGCTGTACCAGATCTGGGCGTTCATCGTCCCGGCGCTCGTGCGTCGTGAGAAGCAGTACGTCTGGGGCTTCCTCGGCACCGCGATCCCGCTGTTCTTCGCCGGCTGCTGGTTCGGCTGGTACGTCCTGCCGCACATCGTCGGCATCCTCGGCAGCTTCGTGTCCAGCCAGGACACCTCGATCGTCGACGCCAAGGCCTACTACGACTTCGTCATCAAGCTCATCGTGGCGGTCGGCATCGCGTTCGTCCTGCCGGTGTTCCTGGTGCTGCTGAACTTCGTCGGGGTGCTCTCCGCGAAGGCGATCATCAAGTCCTGGCGTGTGGCGATCCTCTGCATCCTCGTCTTCTGCGCCATCGTCACACCGAGTGCCGACGTCATCTCGATGTTCCTGCTCGCGGTCCCGATGGTCGTGCTCTACATCGCGGCGTGCGTCGTCACGTGGTTCCACGACCGCCGCCTGGCGAAGCGTCAGGCGAAGCTCGACGCCGAGTACGGACTGTGAGCGACACCGGGCTGAGCGCTGCCGAGCGCTTCCAGGCCGCCAGGATCCGCAACCGGTCGCGCAACCTCGAGCTGTTCCGCGCCGACCTCCGCTTCGACCTCGACCCGTTCCAGTTCGCCGCGTGCGACTCGCTCGACCAGGGCCGCAGCGTGCTCGTCGCGGCACCGACCGGCGCCGGCAAGACGATCGTCGCGGAGTTCGCGATCTGGCTGGCGATGCGGCAGCCCACGGCGAAGGTGTTCTACACGACGCCGATGAAGGCGCTGAGCAACCAGAAGTACCAGGAGCTCGTCGACGTCTACGGCGAGACCGAGGTCGGGCTGCTCACCGGCGACACGAACGTCAACCCGCGGGCACGGGTGGTCGTGATGACGACCGAGGTCCTCCGCAACATGATCTACGCGGACTCCGACCTGCTCGACGACCTCGCCTGGGTCGTCCTCGACGAGGTGCACTACCTGGCCGACCGGTTCCGCGGCGCAGTGTGGGAAGAGGTCATCCTGCACCTGCCGACCGAGGTCCGGCTCGTCAGCCTGTCCGCGACGGTGTCCAACGCCGAGGAGTTCGGCGACTGGCTGCAGACCGTCCGCGGTGAGACCGACGTCATCGTGTCGGAGGACCGCCCCGTCCCGCTGGAGCAGCACGTGCTCGTCGGGAACAAGATGGTCGACCTCTTCGACTCCTCCGGTGCCGCGGCGACCAACCGGGTGAACCCGGAGCTGCTGCGCCTGGTCGGCGGTGCCGCCCGCAACGAGGGCCGCGGCGGCGGACACCACGGCCGACGGGTTCGCGGTGGGTACCCGGAACGCCGCGGGCCGCGCACCGAGAAGCTGCACCGCGAGCACATCGCCCGGATGCTCGACGAGCGCATGCTCCTGCCGGCGATCTTCTTCGTGTTCAGCCGCGCCGGCTGCGACCAGGGCGTCCGGCAGGTCCTGCGCTCAGGTGTCTCGCTCACCACCTCGCAGGAACGCAACGAGATCCGGGAGACCGCCGAGTACCACTGCCGCACGCTCCTCGACGAGGACCTCGCCGTGCTCGGCTACTGGGAGTGGCTCGAGGGCCTCGAGCGCGGGGTCGCCGCCCACCACGCGGGCATGCTGCCCGCGTTCAAGGAGGTCGTCGAGGACCTCTTCCAGCGCAAGCTGCTCAAGGTCGTCTTCGCGACGGAGACCCTGGCGCTCGGCGTCAACATGCCCGCGCGCACGGTCGTCCTCGAGAAGCTCGAGAAGTTCAACGGCGAAGCCCGCGTCCCGATCACGCCGGGGGAGTACACCCAGCTGACGGGCCGCGCCGGTCGCCGGGGCATCGACGTCGAGGGCCACTCGGTCATCCAGTGGTCGGACGGCCTCGAGCCGCAGGCGGTCGCGTCCCTCGCCAGCCGTCGGACGTACCCGCTCAACTCCTCGTTCAAGCCGACGTACAACATGGCCGTGAACCTCATCGACCAGTTCGGCCGGCAGCGCACCAGAGAGGTCCTCGAGACCTCGTTCGCGCAGTTCCAGGCGGACCGCTCCGTCGTCGACCTCGCGCGGAAGGTGCGGTCGCAGCAGGAGTCGCTCGACGGCTACCAGAAGTCCATGCAGTGCCACCTCGGCGACTTCACAGAGTACGCGGCACTCCGTCGGGAGCTCTCCGACCTCGAGCGCTCCAACGTCCCCGGCGGCCGTGAAGCCTCGCACGGTGCCCGCGCCGAACGCCAGGCCTCGATCACCGAGGTCCGGCGCGCGCTGCAGCGGCACCCCTGCCATGCCTGCCCGGACCGCGAAGCCCACGCCCGCTGGGCCGAGCGCTGGTACAAGCTCAAGCGCGTCAACGACAAGCTCGTCCAGCAGATCCGGTCGCGCACCGGTGCCGTCGCGACGACGTTCGACCGCGTCACCGACGTGCTGCTGCAGCTCGGCTACCTCGTGCCCACGGACGACGGCACCGGCGAGGCCACCGTCGCCGCCGGTGGCCGTCGACTCCAGCGCATCTACGGTGACCGCGACCTGCTCGTCGCCGAGTGCCTCGAAGCCGGGGTCTGGAAGGAACTGACGCCGGGGCAGCTCGCCGCGATGGCCGCGACGATCGTCTACCAGCCCCGCCGCGAGGACGCGCCCGGCACCGAGCACGCCCTGCCCCGCGGTGCGTTCCGCCCGGCGCTCGACCAGACGCTGACGATCTGGGCCCGGCTCGACGACGTGGAGCGGGACGCCCGCCTTGCCGGGTCGCAGCCGCCCACGCCGGCGATCGCGCTCGGCATGTTCCGCTGGGCCTCGGGCTCGGCCCTCGACGACGTCCTCCGCGCCCTCGACCTGGCTGCCGGCGACTTCGTCCGGTGGTCCAAGCAGGTCATCGACCTCCTCGACCAGATCAAGAACGCCGGAGACCCCGACCTCGCCGAGACCGCCCGCCGTGCGACCGACGCGGTCCGCCGCGGCATCGTCGCGTACGCGACGGTCTGACGGGAGGCCCGGTGACCGTCCGCGAGTCCGTCGCGCCTCCGCGAGACGGTGACGTCCCACCGCGAGGCCCAGGCGCGTCCGGGACACCGCCGGTCCCGACGGTGTCCGGCGGCTTCGGCGGCGTCGCCGGGCCGTCACCCTTCACGGCGCTGCCGGTGCGCGTCGCGCTGCCGCTCGCGGTGATCGGCGGCGTGCTCTTCGCGCTCGCGTTCCCGACGCCCGGGTGGTGGTTCCTCGCCTACCCGGCTGTGGCGTGCACGCTCGTGGCCGCGATGGGCCAGACCTGGCGCCGCGCGGCGTGGATCGGCTACCTCGGCGGAGTGGCGTTCTGGGTGCCGGCGATCTCCTGGGCCGGACGCTACCTCGGACCGGTCCCGTGGCTGGCGTTGGCGCTGTTCGAGGCGGCCATGTTCGCCCTCGGCAGCGTGGCCCTCGCCCTCACGTACCGCTGGGTCGCCCGGGTGGTGACGACGACTGCGGGACGTGTGTGGGGCCTCCCGGCCGTGGTGGCCGCGATCTGGACCGGACGTGAGTGGTTCTCCGGGAGCTGGCCGTACGGCGGGTTCGCCTGGGGCCGCGTCGGGCTGTCGCAGTCCGAGAGTCCGTTCGCGCACCTGGCCGCCTACGTCGGTGTGCTCGGGGTGTCGTTCGTGGTCGTCTACTGCGTCGCCGTCGTCGTCTCGCTCGGACTCGTGGCGGGCGTCCGGCTCCGCATGCGGGTCGCGACGGCGGGCCTGCTCGTCGCCGCGGTGCTCGCCGTGCCCGCGTGGCCGACCGCCACCGACGGCACGATCCGCATCGAGTCCGTGCAGGGCAACGGCCCGGCGGGGTACTTCGACCGCGCCCAGCCGGGTGACGTCCTCCGGTCGCAGGTCGCCGCCACCGACGTCGACGCCCGCGGGGTCGACCTCGTGGTCTGGCCCGAGGCCTCGGCCGAGTACGACCCCCGAGCGCAGCCGGTCATCGCGAACGACCTGGACCAGGTCGTTCGCGGAGTCGGAGCCCCGATCGTCGCCGGCGCGATCACGCAGACGCCGTCCGGGGTGCTGCACAACACCTCGTTCGTGTGGACCGCCGACGGCTGGCAGTCCTCGTACGACAAGGTGCGCCCGGTGCCGTTCGGCGAGTACGTGCCCGACCGCTGGTTCTTCTCCAAGCTGGCACCGTCGCTCATCGGGCTGCTGCAGCGTGACTACACGCCGGGGACGAAGCCGAACGTGCTCTCCGTCGCCGGGGTCAAGGCGGGCATCGCGATCTGCTTCGACATCGTCGACGACGGCCTGACCGCCGACATGGCGCGCGGGGGAGCGCAGGTGATCCTCGCGCAGACGAACAACGCCGACTTCTCCGGGACCGACGAGAACCTGCAGCAGCTCGAGATCGCCCGGATGCGAGCCATCGAGAGCGGACGCTCGCTCGTGAACATCTCGACGGTCGGGGCCTCGCAGGTCATCGACCCGACCGGCCGGACGATCGACCGAGTGCCGGAGTACACCGCGACGTCGATGATCACCGACGTGCCCCTCGGCACCTCGACCACGCCCGCCACGGTGGCGTCCGGGTCGATCACCCTGGTGCTCTCCCTCGGCGGCCTGCTCGTGCTGCTCGCCTGCGCCCCGTGGCGTCGTCGTCGCCGCCGAGGTCCCGCCGGCGTCTGACCCTCCCCGGTCGCGGCACTGGGAACCCACTGTGAATGCGCCGGTCCCGGAACGGAAGCGCGTGGGACAGTGTTGGAACGGGGGAACGACGAGAGGAGTCCACCATGGCTGATCGGAGTCTCCGCGGCATGCGGCTCGGGAGTCAGAGTCTCCAGAGCGAAGAGGGCGTCGAGCTCTCAGATCGCAAGCGTGCGGTGTACCAGGCGGCGACGGGCGAGACCTTCGACGTGGTGTTCTCGGCCGACGCCGAGGTCCCGCAGAGCTGGTCCGACCCGCGCAGCGGTTTCGAGGGACGCCTGCTCGGCGACGACGGCGTGCCCGTCGAGGTCGCGGCAGAGGACGTCAAGGCACCGCGAACGCACTGGGACATGCTGCTCGAGCGGCGGTCCCGCGAGGAGCTCGAGGAACTGCTGCAGGAACGTCTGCAGTTCCTCCGCGCTCGACGCGGCGCCTGACCTGCAACGAGTGACGGCCCGCTCCCCTGATCGGGGAGCGGGCCGGCGTCGTTGGTGGACGGTTCCTGCTACTGCTGCCGCTGCTGGTCGTCACCGTCGCGGAGCTGCGCGCGGGTGGCGTCGGCGGCAGCGGCGAGCTTCTCCTCGACGCTGCGGTTCGACTCGGCCAGACGCTCGTCGAGCACGGAGTCCGGGATGATGTCCGATGCGGGAGCGTTCGCCCGCGTCGCCGCCGAGGTGTTCGTGCCGTCGGCCGCGGCGCTGTTCGCCAGGCTCTCGTTCGCGAGCTGCGAGATCTTCGCGAGGAAGTCGCTGCCGCCAGCTGCACCCGCCGCGCCGCCGGCCGCCGAGCCACCGGTCGACCCACCAGCAGGTGCGCCGCCCATGCGGGGTGCGGTGAAGCCCTTCGCGATGCCGGACAGGGCCTCGGTGAACTCGCTGGGGATCATCCACACCTTGTTCGCGGTGCCCTCGGCGATCTTCGGGAGCATCTGCAGGTACTGGTACGACAGGAGCTTCTCGTCCGGGTCGCCGACGTGGATGGCGTCGAAGACCGTCGCGATGGCCTGGGCTTCACCCTCGGCGCGGAGGACCTGCGCCTTGGCGGCACCCTCGGCCTGCAGGATCGCCGCCTGACGGGCACCCTCGGCCTCGAGGATCTGGGACTGCTTGGTGCCCTCGGCCTGCAGGATCGCGGCGCGTCGGTTCCGCTCGGCACGGAGCTGCTGCTCCATCGCGTCGACGATCGACACGGGCGGCTCGATGGCCTTGAGCTCGACTCGGCCCACGCGGATGCCCCACTTGCCGGTGGCCTCGTCGAGCACGACGCGCAGCTGGCCGTTGATGTTGTCGCGGCTGGTCAGGGCCTCTTCGAGGTTCAGGCCACCGACCACGTTGCGGAGCGTGGTGGTCGTGAGCTGCTCGACGGCGCCGAGGTAGTTCGCGATCTCGTACGTCGCCGCACGGGCGTCGGTCACCTGGAAGTAGACGACCGTGTCGATCGAGACGACGAGGTTGTCCTCGGTGATGACGGGCTGCGGCGGGAAGGACACGACCTGCTCGCGCATGTCGAGCAGCGGCCGGAGCCGGTCGATGAACGGCACCAGCAGGTTCAACCCTGGGGTGAGGGTCTTGTGGTACTTGCCCAGTCGTTCGACCACGCCGGCCGTCGCCTGGGGGACGATCCGGATCGCCTTGGCGAGGACGACGATCACGAAGATGACGATGACGGCGATCAGTACGAAGAGCACGATCGTCCCGGGTGCGAGGGTCATTGAGCTGCCTTCTGTTGGATGCGGACGACGGCGGTCGAGCCCTCGATGGACTCGACGACGACGCCGGTGCCGAGCGGCGGGGTGCGGTCGGGAGCGGCTGCGTCGATGCGCGCGCTCCAGGTCTCGCCGTTGGCCAGGCGGACCTGACCGGGTGCTGTGGTGGTGAACGCGACCGCGACCGTGCCGGGCATGCCGACGAGGCCTTCCATCCCGGTGCGGCGCGGGTCAGCGCCGCGGCCGAGGGCGGCGAGCACGCGGGGCCGCACCAGCGAGAGCAGCACGAGCGCGAGGACCGCGGCGATGATCGTGGAGAGCCACCACGGGGCGCCGACCAGGGCGGCGATCAACCCACCGGCGGCTCCTGCGGCCAGCATGATGAAGATGAAGTCGAGCGTGAAGACCTCGACCACCCCCAGCACGAGGACCAGTGCGATCCAGACGATCGTCTGGACCCATTCGGTGATGTGCACGCGAGCTCCCTCCCTGTGTCGCGACGGCACCGCGACGCCGCGGAGCCGGTTCAACTCCGTTCAACATATCGGACGACCACCGACATCTCGCAGGGGATTGGTAGGCTCGCTGCGGTCGACCGGACCCTTCGAACAGGAGAACAGCACTGTGAGCAACCCCCTCGCCCCCGGAGCACTCACCGGCACGCGCGCCCTCGTCACCGGGTCCTCCCGCGGCATCGGCGCCGACACCGTCGGGTACCTGGCAGAGGCCGGCGCGAAGGTCGTCGTGAACTACCGCAACAAGGCCCGTCGTGCCGAGCAGATCGCCGAGCGGGTCGTCGCTGCGGGCGGGGACGCCCTCGCCGTGGGCGCGGACCTCACCGACCACGACTCCGTGCAGGCCATGGTCGACACCGTGGTGCAGGCCTGGGGTGGCATCGACCTGCTCGTGCTCAACGCCTCCGGCGGCATGGAGTCGGGCATGGGCGACGACTACGCGCTCCGGCTGAACCGTGACGCCCAGGTCGACATGCTCCAGACCGCCGTGCCGCACATGCCCGCCGGCTCCCGCGTCGTCTTCGTCACGAGCCACCAGGCCCACTTCGTCGAGACCGCCGAGACGCTGCCCGAGTACGTGCCGGTCGCCAAGAGCAAGCGCGCCGGCGAACTCGCCCTGCGCGAGCTCGTCCCGCAGCTCGAAGCCGCCGGCATCGAGTTCGTCGTGGTCTCCGGCGACATGATCGAGGGCACCATCACCGCCACGCTCCTGAACCGGATCAACCCCGGCGCGATCGAGGGCCGCCGTCAGGAGGTCGGCAAGCTCTACAGCGTCTCGGAGTTCGCCGCGGAGATCGCCCAGGCCGCCGTCGACCCGGTCCCCGCGGACCACACCCGCCTGGTCGGCGACGTGAGCGGCTTCGTCGGCTGACGCACCACCCGGTCACGCCGCGTCCGCTAGCGTCGACGGCGTGACTGCCACGCCCGGCCTGCGCCGAACCTCCCGGATCCTGCTCCTCGACCCGGAGGGGCGCGTGTTCTTGATGGACACCAACGCGCCGTCCTCCGACGGTGCCCACCGCTGGATCACGCCGGGCGGCGGTGTCGACCCGGGGGAGTCGCACCGCGACGCCGCGATCCGCGAGCTCCGCGAGGAGACGGGCATCGTCATCTCGGACCCCGGTGAGCCGGTCTGGTCCTGGGACTTCGACGTCACGTGGGACCAGGCCGACCACGACCGCGGCCACTCCGAGTTCTACGTGGTGCGCACCCCGGGCTTCTCGCTCTCGAGCGAGGAGTGGACCGAGGACGAGCGCGTCGACATCCTCGACGCCCGGTGGTGGACGGCGGACGAACTCGACGCCACCGACGAGCCGTTCGAGCCGCGGGAGCTGCCCGACCTGGTCCGGCGGTTCACTCCCGAGGGGTGAGGACGCAGAACTCGTTGCCCTCGGGGTCGGTGAGGACGACCCACGGGACGTCCTGCTGTCCCACGTCGGCACGGGCGGCACCCCGGGCGACCAGGGCGTCGACCGCGTCCTGCAGCGACTCGTCGGGCGCGGGTGCCAGGTCGATGTGCAGGCGGTTCTTGACCGTCTTCGCCTCGGGCACGGGGACGAAGACGAGTCCCTGCGGCTGCTGCTCCCGCGGGACGGTGCCGGCGAGCTCGTCGGCGAAGGGCGGCGCGATGACCGCCTCGTCGCCGTCCTCGGACTCGTACACGAGCGGCCAACTGAGGGTCTCACCCCACCAGCGGGCGAGGGCCGCGGGGTCGCGGCTGTCGATGACGATCGAGTACCAACGGAGTGCCATGGCGCCAGCATGGCGGTTCTCCACAGCGTCGTCCAGAGCCCTTCGCGCGGCGGACCGGTACCGCTACCCTGACGCGCATGGACACCAGCACGGGGCACGTCGCCGACAGCCACGACCGCATCCGCGTGCGTGGTGCGCGCGAGAACACGCTGCGTGACGTCGACGTCGACCTGCCGAAGCGCCGGCTGACCGTGTTCACCGGGGTGTCCGGGTCGGGCAAGAGCTCGCTCGTCTTCGGCACCGTCGCCGCGGAGTCGCAGCGGATGATCAACGAGACCTACAGCGCGTTCGTGCAGGGGTTCATGCCGTCGCTCGGCCGTCCGGACGTCGACCTGCTCGACGGTCTGACGACGGCGATCGTCGTCGACCAGGAACGCATCGGCGCCGACCCCCGCTCCACGGTGGGCACCGCGACGGACGCCAGCGCGATGCTCCGGCTCCTCTTCAGTCGACTCGGTCAGCCGCACATCGGCGGGCCGAACGCGTTCTCGTTCAACCTCGCGACGGTCACCGCTGGTGGCGCCATCACCGTGCAGCGTGGGACGGAAGCGAAGGCGGAGAAGGTCTCGTTCAGCCGACTCGGCGGGATGTGTGCCCGGTGCGAAGGCCGGGGGAGCGTCAGCGAGATCGACCTGACCCAGCTCTTCGACGACTCCCGCGCGCTGGACGACGGCGCGCTGACCGTGCCGGGCTACGGCACGGACGGCTGGAACGTGCGGATGTACGCCGAGTCCGGCTACTACCCCGGCGACAAGCCGATCCGTGACTTCACCGAGCAGGAGCGGCAGGACTTCCTGTACCGCGAGCCCACCAAGCAGAAGATCGCGGGCATCAACATGACGTACGAGGGCCTCGTGCCCCGCGTCCGCCGGTCACTGCTGCAGAAGGACCGCACGGCGATGCAGCCGCACATCCGCGCCTTCGTCGACCGGGCGGTGACGTTCACCACGTGCCCGGACTGCGACGGTACGCGGCTCAACGACGTCGCACGGTCGTCGAAGATCGACGGGAAGGACGTCGCCCAGGTCGCCGCGATGCAGATCACCGACCTCGCCGCCTGGCTGCACGGCCTCGACGAGCCGTCGGTCGGACCGCTGCTCGACGGGCTCCGCGACGCCGTCGACGCCTTCGTCGAGATCGGGCTCGGCTACCTGTCCCTCGACCGTCCCACCGGCACGCTCTCCGGGGGCGAAGGGCAGCGCGTGAAGATGGTGAAGCACCTCGGCTCCTCGCTCAGCGACATCACCTACGTCTTCGACGAACCGAGCACGGGGCTGCACCCGCACGACATCGAGCGGATGAACCGGCTGCTGCTGCGCCTCCGCGACAAGGGCAACACCGTGCTGGTCGTCGAGCACAAGCCGGAGGTCATCGCGATCGCCGACCACGTCGTCGACCTCGGTCCCGGAGCGGGCACCGGCGGCGGCACGCTCTGCTACCAGGGACCGGTCGACGGCCTCCGCGCGAGCGGCACGGTGACGGGTCGCCACCTGGACGACCGCGTCGCCGTCAAGCCGACCGTGCGGCAGCCCACGGGCGTCATCGAGATCCGCGGCGCCGACCAGCACAACCTGCAGGACGTCGACGTCGACGTGCCGCTCGGGGTCCTGACCGTGGTGACGGGCGTCGCCGGGTCCGGCAAGAGCACGCTCGTGCACGGGTCGCTGTCCCACCGAGACGACGTCGTCACCGTCGACCAGAGCGGCATCCGGGGGTCGCGGCGCAGCAACCCCGCCACGTACACCGGGCTGCTCGAACCCGTCCGCAAGGCCTTCGCGAAGGCGAACGGCGTCAAGCCCGCGCTGTTCAGCGCCAATTCCGAGGGTGCCTGCCCCGCGTGCAACGGCGCTGGCGTCATCTACACGGACCTCGGGATGATGGCTGGCGTCTCCACCACCTGCGCGGAGTGCGAGGGGCGCCGGTTCGACCAGTCGGTCCTCGCGTACCGGCTCGGTGGCAAGGACATCAGCGAGGTGCTGGCGATGTCCGTCGCCGAGGCCCTCGGCTTCTTCGGTGCCGGGGACTCCCGCCTCCCGGCCGCGCACACCCTGCTCACCCGGCTCGCCGACGTCGGGCTCGGCTACCTGACGATCGGCCAGCCACTCACCACGCTCTCGGGCGGGGAACGGCAGCGCCTGAAGCTCGCGACGCACCTCGGGGAGCCCGGCGGTGTGATCGTCCTCGACGAGCCGACCACCGGCCTGCACCTGGCGGACGTCGCCCAGCTGCTCGGCCTGCTCGACCGGATGGTGGACGCGGGCAGGACCGTCGTGGTGATCGAGCACCACCAGGCCGTGATGGCGCATGCCGACCACCTCATCGACCTCGGACCGGGCGCCGGGCACGACGGCGGGCAGGTCGTGTTCCAGGGCACGCCGGCCGCGCTGGTCGCCGCACGGTCGACCCTGACGGGGCAGCACCTGGCGGCCTACGTCGGCGCCTGACGCCCGTGGCGTGGGTGCGGCGCCTCGCGCGCTGCGCGCCACGGGGCGCGCAGCGTCGGCGGCCGGCGAAGCCGTGGCGGCCGTGGCGCGACGTGACGTGGCATCGCCGATGTCGGCTCGAACCACGGAAGTCCCTGGTTCGAGCCGAGGTGCGTTGTGCGTCGCCATCGCGCGCCGCCCTGCGTAGGCAGGACGGGAGGCTCGGTGCCGGACCCGGGGTGAGCCTCCCGTGCGGCACCGGTGACCGATCGGCGCACCTCGCGCCCGTCCCCAGGTCGGCGCGCGTAGCGTCCCGCCCATGAGCTACAGCCAGCCGGATCCGGCAGAAGAGACCACGCAGGCAGACGCACCGGAGCAGCCGGACACGGCCTCCACCAACGTCGAGGAACAGGGCGAGGAACACGCCGCGCTCGAGATCGACGCGGACGACGTGCCGACCTCCGAGGCCTGAGCCCCGACACACCCACCGGACCGCGGTCTGGACGCGAGCACCCGCAGCGACGCGGTGCGGTGTCCGGGCCGCGGTCCTGTCATGCCCGGTGAGCGGCGAGAGCGGCCGAGCCGAGGTCCCACAGGGCGTCGGCCGCAGCCGGGTCGACCGACCAGGACGCCACCCCGGGCTCGGCGCCGTCCCCACCCTCGACGACCGGGGACTCCTGGCCGTCCTCGAAGTACCGCCCGGTGACCGCCGCCGTGACGGGCGACGCCGCGAGCATCACCTGGTCGGCGGCACCTTCCTCCGGGGTCTTGAACCAGTCCGGCGTGTGCAGCTGGCCGTCCTCCTCGTACACCCCCATGGCGCGGAGGGCGTCGGGGTCGACGTGGCGCTGGAGTCGGGTCCTGATCCAGCCGGGGGCCACGGCGTTGGCGGTGACGCCGAGCGGGGCCCAGCGGCGGGCGAGCCCGACCGCCAGGAGCACGCCCGCCGTCTTGGACTGTGCGTAGGCGACCCACGGGTCGTACGGCCGCTCGTGGAACTGCGGGTCGGCGAAGTCGACCGGGGCGAGGCGCTGCGCCCCGGAGCTCACGACGACGACCCGCGCACCGTGGGCCGCCTCGAGGTGCTCCTGCAGCCCCACTGCGAGGGCGAAGTGCCCGAGGTAGTTGGTGGCGAGCTGCAGTTCCCAGCCGTTGGCGGCCTCGCGGCGCTCGGGCAGGGCCATCACGCCGGCGTTCGCGAGGAGCCCGTCCACCGGCCCGCTCCACCCGTGGACGAAGTCCCGCACCGAGTCGAGGTCGGCGAGGTCGAGCTGCCGGACGTCGACGAGGTCGCCGAGCACCTGCACGTCGACGGTGTCGGGGTTGCGCGTCGCGATCGTGACCGATGCCCCCGCGGCGGCGAGGGCCTGCACGCTCGCCGCACCGAGGCCCGAACCACCGCCGGTCACG
The DNA here is from genome assembly GCF_026672405.1 of Curtobacterium sp. SL109. Lineage (NCBI taxonomy): Bacteria > Bacillati > Actinomycetota > Actinomycetes > Micrococcales > Microbacteriaceae > Curtobacterium > Curtobacterium sp. SL109. The sequence continues at coordinate 2,559,240 of NZ_JAPPRB010000002.1, read as the reverse complement.
ACGTACCGGCGTCCGGTGAGGTCGACGCCACGCAGGACGTCGGTCGCGGTGCTCCCGTGTCCGAAGGGGGTGCTGACGCGCTCGGCGTCGGTTCCGTGGTCCATGTGCTGTCCGTTCCGCTCATTGTTCGGACACGTTGTCCGAACAGTGTGTCCGAACAGTATCATCGAGGCATGCCCTCGATCACCCGTGGTCCCACGCGCACCACGACGCGTCGGACGGACACCCGCCAGCGCATCCTCGACGCCACGGAACGACTCCTCACCGCAGGCGGGTCGTTCACCGAACTGGGCGTGCTCCGCATCGTCGGTGAGGCCGGCGTCGCGCGGTCGAGCTTCTACGCCCACTTCGACGACAAGACGGACCTGCTGCTGGCACTCGCGCCGCAGCTCTCCGCCGTGGCGTACGACGCGCATGCTTCCTGGGACCCGACGGACGCGGACGCGTACTCCACCATGCTCGACGGCTTCACCGCGATCGTCACGCACTACCGCGACCACGCCGAGGTGCTGGCGGCGGTGCTCGAGGTCGCCGGGTACGACGAGCGCGTCGCTGCCCGGTGGGACGCCGAGGTCGCGGTCTTCCGACGGCGCGCAGAGGGCTGGCTCGCGGGGGAGCGGGACGCCGGGCGGACCTCGGCCGAGCTCGAGCCCCGTCCGGCGGCGCGCATCGTGGTCGACGGCGGGATGCGGGCCATCACCGACCAGGTGATCCGCGGCGACGCGTCCGAGGACGCGGCGTTCGCCACCGAGCTGACCGCCATCTGGTGGTACGGCGCCTACCGACGGCCGTCGCCGCCGGCCTGACAGGATCCGGACCCGCGGCAGGGGACCGCGCCGCGGACCGGACCGGACCTGCCGCACGGGGCCGCGCCGCGGGTCCGGATCCGCGTCCCGGAGACCCGTGGTTCCGCGGAGGTGCGACCCGGCACGGCCAGCGATCATCGACGAGCCCAGGGCGTCCGTCCGCAGGCACGGACCCGTCAGGAGAACGCATGCACCTCGAGCCGTGGGACCCGGACACGATCGACACCGTGGTGGACCTGCTCCAGCCCGCGTGGCCTGACGGGCAGGGGCACCGCATCCGTCCGAGGCTCCTCGCGGGCGCGCGACTCCACGGTGTGACCGAGGTGGCGAACGACGACGCGGGACGTCCGGTCGGGGTCGTCCACGTCTCGCTCGACCCGACGTACCCGGGCGTCGTCGGAGGAGCGGTCGGCGTGGCACTGGGGCACCGTGGCCAGGGCCTCGGTCGTGTGCTCGCGACGCGGGCCTCGGATCTCCTGCACGCCGGTGCCCGCCGGCCCGACGGTGACCCCGCACGCGTGCAGCTCGTCGTGCTGCCGGAGGAGTCCACCGTGGCGCAGCACCTCGCCGAGCAGCACGGCTTCCGGGTCTCGTCACGCAGTGTCGGGTGGACGGCCGACCTCGACGCACAGGCCGTCGCCACCCACCAGCGAGCACTGGACGACGTCCTCCGGGACACCGCTCTGTCGATCGAGACGGTCACGTGGGCGAGCCACCGCGACGTGATGTCCGACCTGACCGACCGCGTGACGCAGGGGCTGCCGCGAGCCACCGGCGCCGACGACGCCATCGACCCGTCGTCGGTGGGGGAGTTCTTCTTCGCCCCCGGGACCGTCTTCTTCATCGCCTGGCTGGACGGCGACGCCGTCGGGTACTCGGGAGTCAGCCCGTCGACGGACGGCACCGGGTGGTACGTCGAGTTCACCGGGGTCGTCCCGGTAGCCCGCGGTCGTGGGGTCGCGCGGGCCTTCAAGCACGCGCAGTTCGTGACCGCGGCGCGCTCGGGGGGCGGACGACTGTTCACCTTCAACGAGGAGCACAACGCCGCCGTCCTCGCCCTGAACGCCTCGTCGGGGATGCACCGGCGGGACGGGTACGTCGGGATGGTGCGGTGACCGACCGCGCCCGCGAACACGACCGCGGCCCGGACGGCGACCCCGACCGCGCCCGCCGCGGCACGTGGTTCCACCGACGACACGGTGGTGCCCCGACCACAGGCTGGGCACGAGCGACACGTCGTCGCCACCGGGAGGGAATGCCATGACCGACACAGAACAGTTCGACGCCGTCCACCGGATCGGTGCCTCGGCGATCGCCGACCCGGACGCCCAGCAGGCCGTCTGGTTCCTCGGCGCACTGATCCGCGAACGGATCGGTGGGTCGTCCACGGGCGACGCCCTCGCCGTCCTCGAGCACACCGGGCACCGTGGCTACAACAGCCCGATGCACCGCCACACGCGCGACGACGAGACGTTCGTGGTCCTCGACGGGCAGGTCGAGCTCACCGTCGACGGCGAGCACCACGTCGCCGAGGCCGGGTCGGCGATCTGGCTCGCGCGGCAGTCGCTGCACGGGTTCGTCGTCGCCAGCGCCGGCGCGAAGTTCCTGACGCTGCACACCCCGGCGGGCTTCGACCGGTTCACCGTCGAGGCGGGCGCCCCGGCCCGGGTCGACGAGGGCGAGCGCGCGATCCACCAGCCCGACTCCGTCGTCCCACCGTCGCCGGAGGAGCTGACACGGATCGCGGCGACCTACGGGATCGAGATCGTCGGTCCGCCGCCGGGCATCACGATCGCCTGACCGCCGCACCACCACCGCCGACGCCGCCCTGGTCGCCGCATGGGTCGTGGCGGCGGCCAGGACCCTGCACGGCGCGGTCGTCACCGGCGCGCTCCTCCAGGCCCCGAGCCCGTCGTGACGCGGCACGCGTCCGCAGCATCCAGGGCGCGGTGCGGCCTGCTCCGGACCGGCGACCGCCGGACGGGAGGCTCGGTGTGCGACCGCCACCGAGCCTCCAGTCCGGCGGGTGCTGCGGCAGACAGCCGCGACGCGCGCCGCCGCTGTGAATCCCGCTCGAAGACCGGTCCGGACGTGTACGTGTTCCCATTCCGATCGACGGACCGACTGCGTAGCGTCGGACCAGGAACGGGAACGACGTCGCGGTCGAGCCGAGCTGCCCGCATCGGGCCAGCGGCGACCGCGAGTGGTCCGTCGGCTCTCCACCCACCCTGCGGCGCCCGGTCAGGAAGGTCGTCGTGACTGAGCAACGGAACCCCGACACCCGGGCGCAGGTGCCGATAGAGCGCCAGGCGGTCCTCGGGCGCCTGGTCAGGGCCGCCACCGCCGGGGGCGGTCGCGCGATGCTCGTCGGTGACCCCGGCATCGGGAAGACCCACCTGCTCCGCGCCGTCGTCCGGACCGCGACCGCCGTCCGGGTCGTGCTGACGGCACGAGCGGACCAGCACGACGACCGTCGGTGCGCCGTCCTCGCCGACCTGGTGTCGAAGACGCCGGAGGAGGCGTTCCCGGCGCTCGCACCGGTCCACCGCGAGACCCTCGAGACGCTCGTCGCCGACCCGGCCGCCGCCGAACCGACGGCCGTCGTGTCCGCGTTGACCCAGCTGCTCGCGCACCTCGCGAAGCCCGGGACGACGATCGTGATCGACGACTGGCAGTGGGCGGACGTGGTCAGCCGACGTGTGCTCGAGCGGGTCATGAGCCGGTCGTCCACCGTGGCCGTCACCGCCCTGCTGGTCGCCCGACGCTCCGACGGGTCCGGCGACGACTTCGCGGTCAAGCCCCTGTTCACGGCGGCCGACGTCGTCCCGGTCCCGCCGTTGTCCCGGACCTCCGTCCGCTGCGTGCTGGAGTCCGTGAGCGTCGGGCACCTCACCCCGTCGGCGATGGACGACGTCGCCGACGCCTCCGCCGGCAACCCGCTCTGGGCGATCGAGCTCGCGACGGCACGGACGGAGGGCGACCCGCGGGCACTCGCCCCGAGGACGGTGACGGAGGTCATGCGCCAGCGGCTCGGGTCGCTGCCGGAGCAGGTCCGCACCGCGGTGGCCGTGGCGTCCGCCGCGCGCGGTGGCCTGCGGTCGGGCGACGCCTCCGCGTTCTGCGACGACGGCGACGCCGCGGTCCACGAGGGCGTCCGTCGCGGTGTCCTCCGTGTCACCGACGACCACGTCCACGTGGCGTCCCCGCTGCTCGGGGCGGCCGCGCTCGAACTGCTGCCGCCCGCAGCACGGCGTGCGGTGCACGCGACGCTGGCGGACCTCCCGCTGCCCCCGACGGCGCGTCTGCTCCACCGGGACGACGCCGCGCCGGTCGGTGCGGACGAGGGGCTCGCCGTGCAGCTCATCGAGGCGGCACGGGCGGCACGGCGCTCCGGTGACACCGCTGGCGCGCTCCTGCTGGCCCGTCGCGCCGTCGCCAGGACCGCCGAGGAGCACGGGGACCGGCACGAGCGCGTCGTCGAGACGGCCGAACTCGCGTTCGCGGCCGGGGACATGACACTGACCCTCGAGGTGCTCGACCGGTTCGACGTCGAGCGGCTGTCGCTCCCGCTGTTCGACCGCGCGGTCGCCGTGCTGGCGGACTCGCTCGACCGCGTCGGCGGACAACCGCTCGTGACACGGCGCATGGAGGCGCTGCAGCAGGTGCTCGGAGCGCGCGGAGCCCGGTGGATGGTCGCCGAGGTGCACCTGCTGTCGTTGAGTCGTGCCCGGCTCGCGTCGGTCCGGGACGAACTGGCGTCCCTCGCGCAGCAGCTGTCGCCGACCGAGACGCCGCGGACGCTGGGCAAGGCGCTGGGATGGATCAGCTACTTCGACCTCGACGCCGGCCAGGGGATCGACGACGACCTGCTCGGACGGCTCCGCGGACTCGAGCACCGCCTGACCTCGCTGCCGCTCGAGGAGACCACCGACGCCATCGAGGCGCTGTGGCCGTACCAGACCGACGACCTCTCCCGGTCCCGCGCCGGCCTCACCGCGTACATCCGCAGTGCGAAGGTCGCGGGGGAGCACTACGCCGTGGCGCAGGGACTCGCGCACGCGTCGGTCGTCGAGGTCCTCGCCGGACGGACCGACATCGCCGACCGGTTCCTGATCGACTGCGAAGCACAGGTGGGACGGGCCAGCAGCGTCCCCCCGAGCGTCTTCCGCGCCCGCGCGCTCCGCGCGTTGGTCGCCGACGACCGGGAGGCGATCGCCGCGGTCACCGGCGGGTGGCTCAGCCCGGCGGCCGAGTACCGCGGGGGCCTGCTCCGTGCCGCCGTCGCCGGCCTCGACGCCGCGGCGTCCGAGCGGTGGGAGGACGCGATCGTCGAGCTCGGCCGCGCGCGCTCGCTCGCCGAGGCACGCGGCATCGTCGAACCGGGGCGCCGCATGTGGCTGGACGTCGAACTGGGACGCGCGCTGGTGCACACGGGGGACCTGCTCCGGGCGAGCAGCATCGCGTCGGCGCTGACCGCGATCGGGCTCCGCTCGCGGCGGGCGCACGTCCAGGGGCAGGGCACCCGTCTCCGCGCGCTGCTCGCCTGGAGCAACGGCGACCACGCACACGCCCGTGCACTGTCGGACCAGGCGCTGGTCGACCTGGAACGCGGCGGCTTCCTGCCGGAGGTCGTCCGCGCCCGCATCGAACGGGCGGCGATGGCCGGCGACGCCGACGACCGTGCCGCAGCGCTCCTGGCACTCGAACGAGTCCGTCCCGCCGCCGACCGTGTCCGCGACCCCCGGTTGGACCGTCGTCTGACGCGTGCCGTCGACGAGCTGCAGCAGGCGGACCTCCGCGGGGTGCTCACGACGTCCGAGGACCGGGTGGCGGGACTCGCCGCCGTCGGGTGGAGCAACCGGGAGATCGCGGACGAGCTGGTGGTCAGCGTCAGGACGGTCGAGACGCACCTGGCAGCCGTGTACCGGAAGCTCGGGTTGCGGTCCCGCACGCAGTTGGCGCTGGCCTTCCGGAACGGGCAGGCGTCCCAGGGGCGCTGAGCTCCGGGTGCGCTGAGCTCCGGGTGCGCCAGGCGCCCGGCGTCTCGGCGTCTCGCCGTCCGGGCTGCCTCGGTCAGGCCACCTGCCTGACCAGCCGCACGTACTCGGGGTGCTCCCGGTCCGGTGCAGCGCGGACGAACCCGGCGGCCGCGTAGGCCCGCAGCGCCGGGGTGTTGCCCGGCACCACGAACAGCGCGAGCTCGGTGAGTCCGAGTGCCCGGGCCTCGGCCACGGCGAGCGCCACGAGTTCGCCGGAGTGGCCCCGCCCGCGGAGCCGTGGTGCGAGGACGATCCGCGCCAGCCGCCCGGTGGTCGGCGTGACGCGGACGACCGCCACGTGCCCGACGACGTCGTCGGGGTCGTCGACGGGCGTCACGGTCAGCGGGCGTCGGTCGTCCCCGGTGGACGCGGCGACCAGGTCCGCCGCGCGGTAGGGCCACGGCGCTCCGGTGCCGGCGACCGCGAGGGCGTCCTCGGGCGTGCGGAACCAGGCGACGACGGTCTCGGCGTCGTCAGCGCGGAAGGGGCGGAGGGCTATCTGTGCTGTGCCGTGGTCCATCGTCTTCCAAACGTAACAAAACCGAAAAGATCGTGTCGTACTGTAATCATCACTACAGCACCAATCGCTCCACCTCCCCGACACGGACTCCGCACCAGCACCGGTGCACAGAAGCGAAGAGGCAACGATGAGACAACGGAATCGGGCGGCCGTGGCCGCGGTGACAGCGGCAGCAGCCCTGGTCCTCGCGGGCTGCAGCGCCGGCGGCTCGGCGGACACCGCCGGCACCGCCTCCGGTGGACACCCGAAGGGCGGTGTCCTGACGATGGCGCGCTCCGCCGACATCATCTCGATGGACAACACCACGACCTTCGACAACAACTCCATCCACGTGATGCAGCAGATCATGGAACCGCTGTTCAACGTGAGCGCGGACGGCAAGAAGCTCCAGCCGTGGCTGGCGACCGGGTACGACGCGTCGGAGGACGGCACGAAGTACACGATCCACCTCCGCAAGGGCGTCGAGTTCTCCAACGGGGACCCGATGACCGCCAAGGACGTCGTCTTCTCCATCAACGCCGACACCGCCACCGGCGCCTCGGGCTGGGGCTACATCAACGCGGCGATCGACAAGGTCAGCGCCGTCGACGACGAGACGGTCGAGATCGACCTCAAGTACGCGTGGGCACCGCTCATCGCCGACCTGTCGCTGTTCAGCAACGCGATCGTCCCCGACAACTACGGGGGCGAGTCCAAGAAGGAGTTCTACACGCACCCGGTCGGCACCGGCCCGTTCGTGTGGGAGTCCTGGAAGAAGGGCCAGTCGCTCAGCCTGACGGCGAACGACGACTACTGGCAGAAGGGCAAGCCCTACCTCGACGGCGTCAAGTGGACCGTCGTGCCGGACGCCAACACCCGCAAGCTCCAGGTGCAGGGCGGTCAGGTCGACATCGACGACACCCCGGACTGGTCGAGCCTGTCGTCGCTGAAGTCGGCGGCTGGCGTGAAGGCCGACACCTTCAAGTCGACGCAGATCGACTACGTGGCGTTCAACCAGCAGCGCAAGCCCTTCGACGACGTCCACGTGCGCCGCGCGATCGCCTTCGCCCTCGACCGCAAGGCGATGGTCAAGGCGGTGCTGTTCGGCAACGGCACGACGGCGAACTCGCTCCTGTCGCCCGGCACCCCGTACTACGACGCGAAGGCCGAGGGGCCGACGTACGACGTCAAGCAGGCGAAGGCCGAGCTGGCGAAGTCGTCCAAGCCCGACGGGTTCACGACGACGCTGCTCATCCGGTCGGGTGACCCGAACCAGACCTCCATCGCGCAGATCATGCAGTCCGAGCTCAAGGAGATCGGGATCACGATGAAGATCAAGCAGCTCGACCCGACGGCGAACAAGGAAGCCCGACTGGCCGGCGACTTCGACATGGCGTGGTCCGCCTGGACGATGGACATCCCGGACCCCGACGAGTGGACCTCCTTCGCGGTCGACCCCGAGGGCGGGTCGAACTCGGCCTTCACGCACTACGACAACCCGGACGTCATCGCGGTGAACAAGCAGGCCCAGAAGGAGACGGACCCGGCCAAGCGCCAGGAGCTGTACTCCGAGCTGCAGCAGAAGACCGGTGACGACGCCTTCCTGGCGTACCTGTACTACTCGCCCTACGTGTTCGCGACCACCGACAAGGTGAACGACTTCCACGTGACGCCCCTCGGCAACTACCAGCTCGAGGACGTCTCCAAGAGCAAATGACTCCGTCGGGGTCCGGCTGCGCGCCGGACCCCGACACCGGTGGGGTCCGGCGCCGATCGGACCCCACCGCCCCTCTCGGAAAGGCAGTCATGCTCCACCGGCTCCGGTTCATCCCCGGACGGCTCCTGCAGGCCGTCCCGGTCGCGTTCGGCGTGACCATCATCGTGTTCTTCCTGTCCCACCTGCTGCCGGGCAACGCGGCGCTCGCGCTCCTCGGTGAACGGGCGACGAAGGCCAGCGTCGCCGCGCTGACCGAACAGCTCGGTCTGGACCGGCCGCTGTGGGAGCAGTACTTCCGGTTCCTCGGGCAGATCGTGCACGGCAACCTCGGCACGAGCCTGACCTACCAGCTCCCCGTCGGGCAGCTGGTGCTGCAGGCGGTGCCGGTCACCCTGTCGCTCCTCGGCCTGGCGCTCGTGATGTCCCTGGTGATCAGCATCCCGCTCGCCTCCCTGGCGGCGAGCCGACCGAACCGCGCCGGCGACCTGTTCGCCCGCGGCTTCACCCTGCTCGGCCAGGGCATGCCGCAGTTCTGGGTCGGCATCATGCTGATCCTGCTGCTCGCCGTGAACGTGCGGGCCTTCCCCGTCGGTGGCTACGGCGACGGTGCCGGCGCCCACCTGTACTTCCTGTTCCTGCCGGCGCTGACGCTGGCGATCGCGATGTCCCCGACGATCATCAGGAGCCTCCGGGCGTCGATGATCGGGGTGCTCGAGTCCGAGTACGTGGGCACCGCGAAGTCGAAGGGCGCCGCCGGCATGCCGCTGTTCCGCGACCACGTGCTCCGGAACGCGGCGATCCCGACGGTGTCGATCATCGGCGTGAACCTCGGGTACCTGGTCGGCGGGTCGCTCGTCATCGAGAAGGTCTTCGCGCTGCCGGGCCTCGGCTCGCTCATGGTGAACGCGATCTTCTCCCGCGACTTCCCGACGATCCAGGGCGTGACCCTGTTCGTCGCGATCTTCGTCGTCGTGGTCGGGATCCTGACCGACGTCGTCTACACGATGCTCGACCCGCGGGTCGACCTGGCCGGAGGCACCACCCCATGACCACCCCCACCGCCGCGCTCGTGGGCTTCAAGCAGCGCCGTCGGGCGTCGCGCTCCCGGTCGCTCCGCGCCTGGTACCGCAACGGCTCCCTGATGGCGGGCATCGTCATCGTCGGCCTGCTGGTGCTCGTCGCCGTGCTGGCCCCGGTGATCGCCCCGTACGACCCGATCGCCCAGCACCTCGAGCAGGCGCTCGAGTCCCCGAGCGCCGCGCACTGGCTCGGCACCGACAAGTACGGCCGCGACGTGCTGTCCCGCCTGATCTGGGGCGCCCGTGTCGACCTGCGCGTCGGGTTCCTCGCGGTGCTCATCCCGTTCGTCGTGGGCAGCGTCATCGGGGCGATCGCCGGGTACGTCGGTGGCATCGTCGACACGGTCCTGATGCGCATCGTCGACGTGTTCTTCGCGTTCCCCTTCTACGTCATGGTCATCGTGCTGGTCTTCGTCCTCGGCGCGGGGGAGACGAGCATCTACCTCGCGATCGCCGCGGTCTCGTGGGTGTCCTACGCCAAGATCGTCCGCGGCGAGGTCATCGTCGCCCGCCAGCAGGACTACGTCGTCGCCGCCCGGCTCGGTGGCATGTCCCACACCCGGCTGCTCGTCCGCCACATCGCCCCGAACGTGATGAGCCAGGCGGTGATCTACGCGATGAGCGACATCGTGATGGACATCATGGCGATCGTCACGCTCGGCTACCTCGGCCTGGGCATCGAGCCGCCGACGGCCGAGTGGGGCTCGATGATCGTCGACGGCCAGGAGTTCATCACCACCCAGTGGCAGCAGACCACCATCCCCGGGCTGGTCGTCGTCGTCACGAGCCTCGGCCTGTCCTGGCTCGGCGACGGCATCAGCGACCTGCTGAGCCCCGACCGGAGGCGCTGACATGCCGAGCACCAGCACGAGCACCGACACCAGCGTCCACTCGGAAGGACCGCGCATGACCGCCCCACTGCTCGAGGTCGACGCCCTGACGATCGGCATCCGCCGTCGTGGCCGCGACGACGTGCGCATCGTCGAGGACCTCTCCTTCGCGATCCAGCCCGGCGAGCGCTTCGGCATCGTCGGTGAGTCCGGCTCCGGGAAGTCCCTGACGCTCCGCGCGATCGCCGGGCTCCTGCCGAAGGGCGTCGAGGTGCTCTCCGGCACGATCCGGTACCGCGGCGAGGACCTCGGCGGCATGTCCGCCGCCGCCCGTCGGAAGCTGATGGGCCCGCAGATCGCGATGGTGTTCCAGGAGCCGATGACGGCGCTGAACCCCGTCGTCCGGGTCGGCGAGCAGATCGCCGAGGGGCCGCGCCGGCACCTCGGGCTCTCCCGCGCGGCCGCCGCGGAGCTGGCCGTCGAGATGATGCGCCGTACCGGCATCCCCGACCCGGCCCGTCGCGCCCGGGCGTACCCGCACGAGCTCTCCGGCGGGCTCCGGCAGCGCATCATGATCGCGATGGCGCTCTCGTGCTCCCCGCGGCTGCTGCTCTGCGACGAGCCCACGACCGCGCTCGACGTCACGGTGCAGCACCAGGTGCTCCAGCTCGTCGAGGAGCTCTGCGACGAGACCGGCACCGCGCTGGCGTTCGTCACCCACGACCTCGCCGTGGTGAACCAGACGTGCACCGAGCTCGCCGTGATGTACTCCGGCCACCGCGTCGAGGCCGGCCCGGTGAAGGACGTCTTCCGCGACCCCCGGCACCCGTACACGCGCGGTCTGCTCGAGTCCGCGCCGGACTTCGACGACCCCGACCGCGCCCTGATCCCGATCCCGGGGTTCCCGCCGAACGTCGCCGCCCGCCCGGACGGGTGCCCGTTCGCCCCGCGCTGCCGGTTCGCGATCGAGGCCTGCACCACGGCGATGCCCGCGCAGGAGGACGTCGGCCCCGGCCGCACCGCCGCCTGCATCCGCACCCACGAGATCGGCTCCGCCGCCCCCGGCGAACCCGTGGAGGTCCTGGCATGAACAGGAGCACGAGCATGGACACGAGCACGAGCACCGGCACCGGCACCGGCACGAGCACGGTCACCGGCACGGGCACCACCCCCGTCCTCCGCGCCGAGGCCGTCACCAAGCGGTACCAGCTGCCCGTCACCGTCATCGACCGGATGCGCCGGTCCGCTCCCACCGCCCTGACCGCGCTCGACGGCATCGACCTGGAGCTCCGCCGCGGCGAGGTCCTCGCCCTGGTGGGGGAGTCCGGCTCCGGCAAGTCGACCCTGGCGAAGATCCTGGTCGGCAGCGTCACCGCCACCACCGGGACCCTCGACGCGGACGGCGAGCGCGTGCCCGTCCACCGCGACAAGGACGCCTCGCGCCGGATCCAGATGGTGTTCCAGGACCCGTACTCGTCCCTGAACCCGCGGATCTCGGTCGGTTCGATGCTCCGGGAGCTCCTGCTGCTGCACCGCATCGTGCCCCGGGCCGAGGTCCGCGCGGAGAGCATCCGGATCCTCAACCTCGTGGGCCTCGAGGAGGACGCGCTCGACGCCTACCCGAGCCAGTTCTCCGGCGGGCAGCGGCAGCGCATCGCGATCGCCCGGGCCATCGCGGTCCGACCCGACGTGCTCATCGCCGACGAGCCGGTGTCTGCGCTCGACGTGTCCGTGCAGGCGACGATCCTGGAGCTCTTCGCCCGGCTGCAGCGCGAGCTCGGCCTGAGCATCCTGATCGTGGCGCACAACCTGGCCGTCGTGCAGCACCTCAGCCAGCGGGTCGCCGTGATGTACCTCGGTCGGATCGTCGAGGTCGCCGACACCGACGAGCTGTTCCGGAACCCCCGGCACCCGTACACGCGGGCGCTCATCGACTCGATCCCGCGGATGGGTGCCGAGAGCGTCACGGCCCGGCTCGCCCTGCAGGGCGACCCGCCGAGCCCGTTCGACATCCCGACGGGCTGCCGCTTCCACCCGCGCTGCCCGTACGCGGTCGATGCCTGCCGCACCACGGACCCCGCACTCGCGCCGGTCCCGCTGGTGCTCGGCACTCGCCCGGGAGGCCCGGTGTCGGTCCCGACGTCGGCTCGCGGTGCCGACACGACCGCCGCACAGGCGACGGCACCGCAGGCCCCGCACGTCGCCGCCTGCATCCGCTCGGCGGAGCTCGGCGACGTGGACCCGCTCCACGAACCCGCCATCGAAGCCGACGACCCCGCACTCACCCGTCCCGACGTGCTCCTCGACCCCGAACGGGTCGTCGAGACCGACCTCAGCGAGGTCGCACCAGCCGCACCGGCCGCCTCGGCCGCGCACCACCAGGAGGAACCGTCCGCATGAAGATCTGGATCTCGTACGACATGGAAGGCGTCGCCGGCATCGTCGACTGGGACCAGTGCCGCCCGGGCAGCGACGGCTACGCCCAGGGGTGCGCACTGCTCCTCGACGAGGTGAACGCCGCCATCGAGGGCGCCGTCGCCGGCGGTGCCACCGAGGTGCTGCTCAACGACTCGCACAGCCGGATGTCGAACCTCGACCCGCGTGCCGTCGTGCACCCGGACAAGGTGCGGTTCATCACCGGCCGCCACAAGCCGATGTACATGATGCAGGGCCTCGACGCCACGGTCGACGGGGCGTTCCTGGTCGGGTACCACGGCTCGATCTCAGGGGCGCCGTCGGTCCTGTCGCACACGTACAACCCCGAGGTGTTCACCGGCGCCCGCGTCGACGGCACCTGGGTGGGGGAGAGTGGCATCAACGCCCTCGTCACCTCCCACCACGGCGTGCCGATCGCCCTCGTCACCGGCGACGAGGTCACCTGGGACGAGACCGAGCCCTTCGCACCCGACGCCGAGCACGTCGTCACGAAGACCTCGATCACCCGTGCCAGCGCCGACGCCCTGCACCCGACCGAGTCGTGCCGTCGCATCCGCGAGGCAGCGACGACCGCGGTCGACCGGATCCCCGAGATGCGCCCCCGGGCGATCGCGGGACCGGCCACCCTCGAGCTCGACGTCGCCACGGCCGACATGGCCGACGTCGCGACCTGGGTCGGCGGCGTCGACCGGATCGCCACCAGGACCATCGCGATCAGCGGTGAGGACCTGCTCTCCGTGTTCACGCGCTTCGTCGCCGTGAACTACATCACCCGCCAGGCCGGAGGCCGCTGATGCCCGCCGAGGAGTCCATCGCCCCGCCGCGCGACACCGTCCTGTTCGACGTGCCAGCCGTCCGCGGCTGGTCGCTCGCCCTGCACGGTGGCGCCGGCGGACGGATCCAGGAGCTCGCCGCCGAGGAGCGCGAGCGCTTCGAGGCGGGCCTGACCCGCGCCTACCGGGCCGGTGAAGCGGTCCTCGACCAGGACGGCACCGCGCTCGACGCCGTCTGCGCGACCGTCGAGCAGCTCGAGGACGACCCGCTCTTCAACGCCGGGCGGGGCGCCGCCCTGACGACCGACGGCGAGGTGGAACTGGACGCTGCCGTGATGGACGGCCGCACCGGCCTGGCGGGGGCGATCGCAGCCTCCCGGCATGCCCGCAACCCCGTGCACCTGGCGCGCGCCGTCATGGAACGGTCCGCCCACCTGCTCCTGGTGCACCCGACGCGCGCGCTCGTCGAGTCGTGGGGACTCGCGACCGCGGAGCAGGACTACTTCGTCACCGAGGCCCGGCAGGCGCAGCTCGCCCGCATCCTGGCGGACCGGCTCGTCGCACCGCGGCACGGGACCGTCGGAGCCGTGGCCCGCGACCGGAGTGGTTCCATCGCGGCCGCCACGTCGACCGGCGGCATGGCGAACCAGGAGGACGGCCGCGTCGGTGACTCGCCGATCATCGGTGCCGGCACGTACGCGCTCGACGGGTTCGCCGCGATCTCCTGCACGGGGGAGGGCGAGGCGTTCATCCGCGGGGTGGTGTCCTACGACATCGTCGCGCGGATGCGGTACGGCAGCAGCGTGCTGCCCGACGCCGTGGCCGCGACCATCCAGCAGGAGCTGACCGAGGAGCACGCCAGCGGCGGGCTCGTCGCGGTCGGCGCGGACGGCCGCGTCGTCGTGGCGCACAACTCGCCGACGATGTTCGCGGCGTTCGACGACGGCAGCGGGCTGGTGCTCCGGACCTGAGTCGCGGGCGGGCGCCCGTCCGGGCGTCCGTCCGGTCGGACCTGCCAGGCTCGCGATCACGAGCACGACGAGCACCACGACCACCACCGACGACGAGGAGCTGGGATGCCCATCAACGACGAGGTCTTCGCCCGCATGGACGAGCTGAGCCCGGCGGAGCGCAAGGTCGCCCGCGCACTGCTGGCCGCCTGGCCCACCGCGGGCACGGAGAGCGCCGCGAGCCTCGCCCGCACCGCCGGGACGAGCACGCCGACGGTCCTGCGGCTCGCGAGCCGACTCGGCTTCGGCAGCTGGCCGGACTTCCAGGCGCGGGTCCGCGACGAGATCGCCGACCACCTGAACAGCCCGCTCCGCCGCTCGCAGGAGGGCATCGCGCTCGGCGACGGCGGCACGCTCGGCCGTGCCATCGCGGACCGCGTCGCGCTCGTCGAGTCGCTCGGCACGAGCGTCCCGCCGAGCGAGTTCGACCGGGCCGTCGCCGTGCTCGCCGACCGTCCGAAGCAGGTCGCGCTGCTGGGCGGCTACTTCAGCCGCTACTTCGCGATGGTGCTCGCGGCGCAGCTCGACCAGATCCTGCCGAACGTGGACTTCGTCGCCGAGCCGCTCGGCCACGACGTCGGTCGGTTCCTGCAGCTCGGCAAGGGCGGGGTCGTCGTCGTGATGGACTTCCGCCGGCACGAGCTCGTCGCGCAGCAGGCGGCGGCCGCGGCGAAGCGCCAGGGCGCCACCGTCCTGCTCATCACCGACACGTCGCTGTCGCCCGTGGTCGAGAGCGCCGACATCGTGCTCCCGGTCACCGTCGACGGCATCCCGTTCGACTCCATGACGCCGCTGCTCGTGCTCATCGAGGCCCTGGTCGAGGGCGTGCTGCGCGCCGCCGGGCCCCGCGGGCTGGAGCGGATGCGACAGTGGGAGGAGTCGGTGCGGATCACCCGCGCCTCCCGTGCTGCGCACGCCGAGGAGGACGTCCGAGACGACACCGGACCCCGCGAGGTCGGGGCCGGCAACGTCGAGGCGCTCGCCCTGCCGGGGACCGGGGGCGGGCTGTGAGCGCGGGTGTCGACGGGTCGGCCGCGTCGGCTGGGTCCGCTGCTCCGGCCGCGTCGGCTGCTCCGGCCGGGAGGCCCGGGGAGACGCTCGCAGGTCGGGTCGCGGTGGTCACGGGTGCGGCCCAGGGCATCGGGTCCGGCATCGCGGACCGACTCGCCGCCGACGGTGCCGTCGTGCACCGGGTGGACCGGGACGACGTCGACCTCAGTGACACCGCGGCGACCGATGCCTGGTTCGCCGGGCTCGGTCCCGTCGACGTCCTGGTGAACGTGGCCGGAGGCGTGGTCGGGCAGACGCACACCCCGATCGAGGAGCTCTCCGACGAGGCCTGGGACGCCGTCCTGTACGCCAACCTCACGACCACGCGGAACTGCACCCGCGCCGCCGTCCGGAGCATGAAGCCGCGCGGGTGGGGCCGGATCGTGATGATCGCCTCCGGTGCCGGGCGCAGCGTCAGCCTGACCGGCATCCAGGCGTACACCGCGGCCAAGGCGGCGCAGATCGGCTTCACCCGGCAGATGGCGCACGAGCTCGGCCAGTACGGCATCACCGCGAACTGCATCGCCCCCGGCTTCGTGCTGTCGAACCCGACGACGCAGGCGCAGTGGGACTCCTACGGGCCCGAGGGCCAGCGCGCCCTGGTCGAGCGGATCGCGGTGCGCCGGACCGGCACGCCCGAGGACATCGCGCGTGCCGTGTCCTTCTTCGTCGCCCCGGACGCCGGCTGGGTGAGCGGGCAGACGCTCTCCGTCGACGGCGGCCACTCGCTCTTCTGAGTCGGCTCCGCGAGCCTCCAGTCCGTCCTGTCCCTGTTCGTCCGGTTCCTGTTCGTCCTGTTCCTGTTCGTCCTGTTCCTGTCCTCTGGAGGACCCTTGACCACCGACACCGCCACCCGACTGCACGCCCTGGGCGAGCGGTACTTCGTCGCGCAGCACACGTACGACCCGTACAACGCGACCCTGCTCGGGATCACGGAGTTCGACCACCTGCCGGGGGACCCGTCGCGGGCAGCCAGCGACCGCGCAGCCGACCTGCTCGACGCCGTGGCGGAGGAGGCCGCGGCGCTGCCGACGGACGACCTCGACGACGCCGGCCGCACCGACCGGGACGTGCTCGTCGCGCTTGCCCGGGGTGCGGCGGCGGACGCCCGGCACGCGCTCTGGGCAGCGAACGCGTCGGCGAAGGGCTACGTCAGCCGGCAGGGCCTCGTGTTCCAGGCCGTGCCCGCGATGACGGTCCCGAACCGAGCTGCGGCCGCCCGGTACACGTCCCGGCTCGCCGGGCTCGGCGCGATGTTCGTCGCGCTGGGGGAGCGGTACGCCGACGAGGCCGCCGCCGGCCGTGTCCCGACGCGGATGGGTGTCCTGCACGCCGTGGAGCAGCTCGAGGGGTACCTGGGGCTGCCGCTCGCGGAGGACCCGTTGCTCGAGCCCGCCCGCACGGCGACGGTGGCGGAGGCGGCGTCGCTGGCCGCGCAGTCGGAGGAGCTCGTCGCGCAGTCCGTGCGCCCCGGGATGGCCGCACTGGCCGATCGGCTCCGCGCACTGCTGCCGGTGGCCCGTGACGACGAGCACGTCGGCATCAGCGAGGTGCCCGGCGGGACCGAGGGCTACGTCGCCGCGGTCGCCCGGCACACCACGACCGACCTGACCCCGGACGAGGTGCACCGGATCGGGCTCGAGGAGCTCGAGGGCATCCGCGCCGAGGCCGCCGAGATCGGGGACCGGCTGTTCGGGCTGCGCGACTTCACCGCCATCGCGACGCGACTCCGCGACGACCCGGCGCTCCGGTTCACCTCGAGCGAGGAGATCATGGCGGTCGCACACGACGCCCTCGCCCGTGCCGAGGCCGTGCGCGACCGGTACTTCCCCGCGGACGACATCACCGACTGCGCCATCGAACCGATCAACGAGGTCGACGCCGCCTCGAGTGCGCTCGGGTTCTACCGCCCGCCCGCCGTCGACGGCAGCCGTCCCGGGACCTTCTGCATCAACGCCAGCGCGCCCGAGACGCACTACCGCTACGAGTACGAGGCCCTGACCTTCCACGAGTCGGTCCCCGGCCACCACATGCAGCTCGCGATGGCCCAGCGGCTCGACATCCCGCGGTACCGGCGACACCTCGACGTCGAGGCCTGCAGCTTCAACGAGGGCTGGGGGCTGTACTCCGAGCAGTTCGCGGACGACGCCGGCCTGTACTCCGACGACCTCTCGCGGCTCGGGATGCTCTCGATGCGGGCCGTCCGCGCCTGCCGACTCGTGGTCGACACCGGCATGCACGCCTTCGGCTGGTCGCGGGAGCGTGCCGTGCAGTTCATGCTCGACAACACCGCGACCACGGACGAGCACGTCCGGAGCGAGGTCGACCGCTACATCGCCTGGCCCGGACAGGCGCTGGCGTACATGATCGGCCGACGCGAGATCCTCCGGCTCCGCACCGGCGCGCGCGAGGCCCTCGGTGACGCGTTCTCGATCCGCGACTTCCACGCGACCGTGCTCGGCAACGGCGCGGTCCCGCTGACCGTCCTCGCCGACGCCGTGACCCGCTGGCAGCAGCAGGCCACCGCCGCCGTCTGATCCGCACCACCCCCGTCCGTACGACCCTGGAGGACCCCCGTGGACATCACGATCATCGGCGCCGGCGCGATCGGCGGCACCATCGGCGCACACATGGCCCGTGCCGGGCACGGCGTGCTGCTGTGCGACGCGGACGCCGACCACGTCGCCGCGATCAACGCCCACGGGCTGCACATCGAGGGGCCCGTCGAGGACTTCACGGTCCGCGTGGACGCCGTCACCCCGGAGGAGCTGCCGTCGCGTGTCGGTGCCGGCGGGGTCGGCGCAGCGGTCGTCGCGGTGAAGAGCCTGCACACCGCGTCCGCGGCCCGGGTGCTCGCCGAGGTGCTCGCCCCGGACGGGTACGTGCTCACCACCCAGAACGGGCTGACCGCCGACACCCTGTCCGCGGTCGTCGGCGCCGAGCGCGTGGTGTCGAGCTTCATCAACGTCGGCGCGGACTACCTCGAGCCGGGGCGGATCCTGCAGGGCAACATCGCCGCGTTCCGGATCGGCGAGCTCGCCGGGGGAGCGATCACCCCACGCGTCGGTCTGCTCGCGGACGCGATGCCGTACGCGCTGCCGACGGAGAACGTCCTCGGGTACCTGTGGGGCAAGGAGGCCTACGGCGCGATGCTCTGGGCCGGTGCCGTCTCGGACCTGACGATCGCCGACTCGCTCTCGCTGCCGGAGTACCGCGAGCTGATGATCGCCGTCGCGCAGGAGGCCATCGACCAGGCACCCGTCCAGGTCGAGTCCTTCGACGGCTTCGTGCCCGACGACCTGCCCGGCTCCCTCGACCGCCTCGCCACGTTCAACCGCCGCAGCGCGAAGGCCCGGTCCGGGATCTGGCGCGACCTCATGGTGCGCAAGCGCAAGACCGAGGTCGACGAGGTGCACAAGGACATCCAGGGCCCCGTGTTCGACCGGATCGTCGCCATGGTCCACGACGTCGAGGAGGGCCGACGCACGTGCGAGCGCGCGAACCTCGACGAGCTCGCCGCCTTCGTCCACGACCTCCCCACCCACGTCTGAACCGGAGCCATCCCATGCGCGCAGCCCTCTACCAGGCCGCCGGCCACGTCACCGTCGATGACGTCCCCGACGCCGCCCTGCACGAGCCCACCGACGCGGTCGTCCGCGTCGTCCGGTCCTGCGTCTGCGGGTCCGACCTCTGGTCGTGGCGCGGGGTGACCCAACGCGAGCCCGGGTCGCGCCTCGGCCACGAGTTCATCGGCGTCGTCGAGGAGGTCGGCCAGGACGTCCACACCGTCGCGGTGGGGGACCTCGTCGTCGCCCCGTTCCAGTGGTCCGACGGCACCTGCCCGGCCTGCCTGGACGGCATCAACACGCGGTGCGAACACGGCGGGACGTTCGGCGCGCCCGGTGCCGACGGGGGACAGGGCGAGGCCGTCCGGGTGCCCCTGGCCGACGGCACGCTCGTCGTCGTGCCCGGCGGCCTCGCCGGAGTCGACGAGCACCTGCTCCCGTCCCTGCTCGCGCTGAGCGACGTCGCGGGCACCGGCCTGCACGGCGCCGTCCTCGCCGACGTCTCCGAGGGCTCGACCGTCGCGGTCATCGGTGACGGCGCCGTCGGGCTCGCCGCGGTGCTCGGCGCCCGGTCCGTCCTCGGCGCCGAGCGGGTCATCCTGATGAGCAGCCACGAGGACCGCGCGGCCATCGGTCGGGCGTACGGCGCCACCGACGTCGTCAGCGTCCGCGGGGACGACGCCGTCGCCGCCGTCCGCGAGATGACCGGGGGCCTCGGGGTCCGCCACGTCGTCGAGGCCGTCGGGACACCGGAGTCCTGGGCGACGGCGATCGGCATGGCCCGGGTCGGCGGCACGATCGGCGCAGTCGGTGTCCCGCACACCAGTCCGCAGCTCGGGATCTTCCAGCCGTTCGTGCAGCACCTGACCCTGCGCTTCGGCCTCGCCCCGGTGCGCCGGTACCTGCCCGACCTCGTCGCGCGCACGATGGCCGGGACGTACGACGCCGGATCGGTGTTCGACCTGACGCTGCCGCTCGCGGACGTCGCCGAGGGCTACCGTGCGATGGACGAACGACGCAGCATCAAGGCGATGCTCGCGGGCTGACGGTCAACCCCCAGTTCGCGATTTCCGCCCGGGCGGGGGAGGTGCAACGGTGTGGAGGACTCGTTCACCGACTGATCAGGGGATCCAGATGCGGGCAGTCGTCTTCGCGATGGTGCCGTCGACGCCGTGGACGGACGGAGCGTTCGCGGTGCTCCTCGCCGCACTGCGGGAAGGCAACGCCGCGGTCGACGTCACCGGGGTCCTGACCCGGCACCAGGACCGAGCCGTCGGCGTGGTCGAGGGCGATGACGACGACGTGTCCGACCGTCTGGCGCAGCTGCAGGCGGACCCACGGTACGGCGCCGTCCGCGTGCTGTCCTCGGAGACCTCCCGACGCCGGGTCTTCCCCGAGTGGGCGGCGGCGTACCAGCAGGCCGACCCGCTCCTGCACGGCGACGAGGACGTGGCCGATCTGCTCACCGCACCGCTCGACGCCGACCCGGTGCTCCTGGCTCGTCGCGGGGAAGCGTTGCTGACCTGGTTCCGAGCGCACCCGAGAGCACCCCTGTCCGCCCAGCACCACACCGACAGCACCTCCGAGCCGGTGCGCGTCGTGAACGTCGCCATCGAGGTGCTGCACGAGACCGGCATCGAGGACTGCTCCCTGGAGCTCGTCGCCGACGTCGCCAGCATCAGCCTCGACGAACTCGTCGTGCTGTTCCCGACCCGCCCCGACCTCGTGCGCGCCATGATCGAACGGTGGGCGGGAGCCCTGTCCGGCCCGCTGCTGCCGATCGCCGCGGAACTCGGCGCCGTCGCCTACCTCCTGGCCCTCGTCCGGGCGCACGCGGAACAGCCGGCCCTGATGCGGCTCGTCGCGAGCACGCTCAGCACGAGCACCAGCTCGACCCAGCCCGGCGGGGAGTACTTCCGGGCGATGTACTCGGGCTTCAAGGCCGTCATCCGCGACGCGCTCGAGGACGACGTGCGAGCCGGTCGGGAGCCGGCGACGATGGACGCCGAGCGCGGGGCGCAGCAGCTCCTGGCCCTGTTCGACGGCCTCCGTGTCCAGGCGCTCCTCGAACCGGGACTCGACATGGTCGACGCGTTCGACCGCGCCACCGCACGAACCCGACGCGGCTGGTCCGAGCCGTACGAGCAGCACGACCCCTTCCGACAGCTGATCGCGGGCGTACGCCCATGAGCGACAGCGGGTCGACCGCCCTGGCGGGGGAGCAGGCGGAACGTGGGCGTGTCATCGCCGGCGCCGTCCAGGCCGCGCGGCGGGACGGCTTCGACACCATCGACTACTTCGTCGTCGCGCGTGCGGCGAACGTCGAGGTGTGGATGGTCAAGAAGCTCTTCCCCACGTGGGACGCGCTCGTCGTCGCAGCGGCGTCGCACTGGATCGAAGCCGGTCGACGCCAGTCACGTGTGATCGCCGAGACGAAGGGCGCCGTGCCGTACCTCCGGCACCTGCTCCGGCTCGGGCAGCTCGACCCGGCGATGATGCGCGCGCGGATCCACCTGATGAGCACGGCCTGCAGCGCACCGGACACCGACGCCGGCTGGTACCGGGAGCAGTACGCGCAGCTGCTGCAGGACACGACGCTGTTCCTGACGCGTGACATGGTCACCGGGCGTGAGCCGCGGTCGATGGCTCCTCGGCACGCGGCCAAGCAGCTCGTCGCGCTGTACGACGGGCTGCAGCTGCAGTACCTGCTCACGGTCGAACCCGACCTGCTCGGGACCTGGGACCGTGCGGTCGCTCGCATGCGGAGTGGCTGGAGCGACGAGTAGGCGCCCCCCGCGGAGTGAGCCCTGCCGCAGCCTGGGATCGAAGCACCTGTCCTGCTGACCCATCCGCTCCCGAGCGCGGTTTCCCGGTCAGGCGCAGACCGCGATGAACGCGCAGCCGTCGCCCGCGGCTCGGATCGACCGGGTGGCTTCCGGTGTGACCGCGGCCGCGGAGCCGGGGACGAGTTCGACCGCTGTCCCGTCGACGACGAGCCACCCGGAGCCGCGGACGAGGACGTACGCATCCTCGACGCCGTCGGTGCGGTGATCATGCGGCACAGTCTCGGCACCGGCCGGGAGATCGACGTGGTACAGCCCGAAGGCCTCGACGCCGAGCGCCGCGTTCAGGCGCCGGTCCCACGGGCTGGAAGCGGGATGGCCCGCAGCGGACGGCGGTACGTCGGAGACGTGGATGACGGAGTAGCCCATGTGTCGCTTGTACCACTGGCGCATTCTGCAGCGGCCGTTCCCAGCGAGCCGATGACGGATCGGCGACCGGACGGCCTCAGTTGGCGATGGCTCCTGCTCCAGGGCGCAACCAGTGTCGGAGGCTGGTCAGGGCGAGGGCCCGGTCGTCTGCCCCGAAGGCTCGGTCCTCACGGAACAGCAGGAAGACCTCGCGCTGTGTACTTCCCCAAGAGTCTCGCCGTTCAATCACCGCGGCTGCAGGGAAACCGACGATGTCGCTCTTCGCGATCCTGCGTGTGGTCAACACGTCTCGAAGGATGAGCGCGTCGGGAGTCAGTACGTACGCCGCGCGCACTGCCCGAGCCGAACCCACAACCGCAACAGCAGCCACGACGCTGGCAAGGACGCTTTGCAGTGGTCGATGTGGTTGGTAGCTCGCGGCGAACACGGCGGCCGCCCCCACGACTCCGAGGAGGCCGGAGACCAGAGCTCGCACGGCGAGTGGGGCCGGGATCGTCGTACTGGAAGTCACCGCACTAGCTTGCACCGTCAGCCGACCGTCCATCGAGACGGTCCAATGGGGGTTGCCCCGGCCGGCGTTCGCTGTCAGTGGGAAGGAGTGAGGAGCCGGGAGATGACGTCGTGTGAGATGTCCGCGATCTTCTCGACGAGGTCGAGTCCTGCAAGCTCTGAAACCGCAACGACCAGCTGAACTCGAGATCGGCCGTCGGGACGGTGTTCTCGTAGTGTGCGGGGATGCAGTGGCAGCAGGCGCTTCTCGATCAGCTCGGTGATGCGAGCCCGGCAGTGTGTGCGGTGCGGCCGTATGGTTCCGTCCTCACACCCTTGGAACTTGATCGGTGGAGCGACCTCGATGCGGAGGTCGACCTCTCCACAGACGTTGGTGCGCGAACGCTCCTCGCGGCGGAGCTCTGGGCGTGGCAGAGCACCCTCGATGACGGTGTGCAGCGTGTCCGCGCAGTCCTCCGCGACGGCCGCCGCTGCGACCTTGCCGTGCGCGGCGCGACGCTCGTGCTTCCACGCCCGCCCGTCGACAACGCCGTGCGGTTCGACCTCGCCCTCGCGGCGACACGCTTCGGCCGTGGCGCGAACGTCATCGGACTGCATCTGACCCTCGGGGTGGTGCGCGAAGCCCTCGTGCACAGCATGGTTCTGGCTGATCGGCAGAGCGGCAGTGTGCATCACCGGTCGGGAGGGCCTACCGACGCCGTTGCTACGCGAGCACTGACGCTGCTGGCCGCCGACCCGGCGCCGGCCATGACGATCCGAGTCGCGGAGTTCTATGCCGAGAGCCGCGCGCTGATCGACGCCGACTACGAATCGGACTGGAGTGGGCTGACCGCGATCGTCGCTCCACCCAGCTAGGTGTCGGCCGCCCGGTCACCCATCGGCCTTCGGGACGGCACCGGACCCGGACGGATGCGGCATGATCGGACGGTGCCACCACTGACCCCGACCGCTGCGTACCGCGCTGCCCGTGACCAGCTGCTCGCCGCGGAGTCCTCCGAGACCGCGCGCGCCGACTTCCGGTGGCCCGACCTCGGGGACACCTTCAACTGGGCGAACGACTGGTTCGACGTCGTCGCCGCCGACAACGACCGCACCGCGCTCTGGATCGTCGATGCGGCCGGCACGGAGCAACGGCTCAGCTACGCGGAGATGGCAGCCAGGTCCGACCGCTTGGCCGCGCGCCTGTATGAACACGGCGTGCGGAAGGGGGACCACGTCCTGGTGATGCTCGGCAACCAGCTCGAGCTCTGGGAGACGATGCTGGCGGTGATCAAGCTCGGTGCCGTGATCCTGCCGACGTCGACGATGCTCGACACCTCCGACCTGCAGGACCGCGTCGACCGCGGAGCCGTGGCGCACGTCGTCACGAACCACGGCGAGACGGCGAAGTACGACGGTGTCCGTGGGGCCTTCTCGCGCATCGTCATCGGTGGTGCGGCGGACGGCTGGACGGAGTACCCGTCGGACCTCGGTGAGCGCGCACCCGCGGGGGAGTCGCGACCCGTCGTGGTCACCCGTACGTCCGACCCCTGTCTCGTCTACTTCACGTCCGGGACGACGTCGAAGCCGAAGATGGTGGTGCACACGCAGACGTCCTACCCCGTCGGGCACCTCAGCACGATGCACTGGCTCGGTCTGCGGCCCGGGGACGTGCACCTGGCGATCAGCTCTCCCGGCTGGGGGAAACACGCCTGGAGCTGCTTCTTCGCGCCGTGGATCGCCGAGGCCACGGTGTTCATCCACAACACCCCGCGCTTCGACCCCGCTGCGCTCCTGGCCCAGATGGACGCGGCCGAGGTGAGCACGTTCTGCGCGCCGCCGACCGCGTGGCGGATGATGCTGCAGTCCGATCTGGGGGAGCGTCCCCGGGCGCTGCGGGAGATCGTGTCGGCCGGGGAACCACTGAACCCCGAGGTGATCGACCGGGTCGCCGAGGCCTGGGGCTTGACCATCCGTGACGGCTACGGCCAGACCGAGACGACGGCGATCATCGGCAACGCTCCGGGCGCCGACGTCACGCCGGGCGCGATGGGGCGCCCACTGCCCGGGGTCACCGTGACGTTGCTGGACCCGGTGACCGGGCAGCCGGGCGACGAGGGGGAGGTCTGCCTGGACCTCCGCGAACGGCCGGTCAGCCTGATGGCGGAGTACCTCGGCGACCCCGATCGGACGGCAGCATCGATGCGCGACGGGTTCTTCCACACGGGCGACATCGCCTCCCGGGACGCGAACGACGAACTGACCTTCATCGGCCGGACCGACGACGTGTTCAAGTCCTCCGACTACAAGGTCTCGCCGTTCGAGGTCGAGAGCGTCCTGCTGCAACACCCCGCCGTGGCGGAGAGTGCCGTCGTGCCGGCTCCCGACGACGCTCGACTCAACATCGTGAAGGCGTACGTGACCCTGGCCGCCGGGTGGGAGCCGACGGCCGAGACTGCGAAGCAGGTGCTCGAGCACGCTCGGACCGCACTGCCGGCCTACGCGCGCGTGCGAAGGGTCCAGTTCGCGGAGCTGCCGAAGACGATCTCGGGCAAGATCCGTCGGGTGGAGCTGCGTGAGCGCGAGGAGCGTGCCGCGGCCGCAGGTGGCGCGGGCATCGACGGCGAATGGCGAGACGAGCAGTTCCCGGAGCTCCGCGCATCCCGTCCGTAGCCCGAGGCGCGCGCCGATAATGCATATTATGTCAGGTCGCTCGTCGGGAAGGCTCGTTTCAAGCCTCCCCTCGAGCCCCGCCCGATGTCCGGTCAGTGGTGCCCGTGCACGACGGCGTGCCCGAGTCCCCGGCTGATCATCCACCGGTTCACCGGCGTCGTGACGATGAACGCGAGGACGAGTGAGACCGCCAGCGAGCCCCAGAACAGCCAGTCGCTCAGCTGGGCGTCCAGAGCGCCCGGCATGGCCGCGATCACCGAGTTGTCGATGAGCTCCATCACCGCGATGGACACGGTGTCCGCGGCCAGGGCCACCTTGAATGCCGCAGCGACGGTCAGCCCGGATCGGATGACGCCGCGCATGGTCAGGGCGTAGCCGAACACGAAGGCCAGGACGATCGACAGGACGACCGTGCCGGCGTTGTGCAGGCCCGCAGCGGTCCCGATCACCATGCCGAGGACCTCACCGATCGCGCAGCCGGTCAGGCAGTGCAGCGTCGCCTGCGCCGCCATCGCCCACGTCGTCGAACCGTGCGCGCTCGTGCCGTGGTCGGCCATGTCGTGGTGCTCGTGTGCGTCCATCCCGGTCCTCCGGTCCCGTTCCGATCTCGATGATACCCCCAGGGGGTACCGAGAGGCCAACACGGGAGCGCGCAGGACATTCCCGCGGGCAGCGATCGTTCAGGACCAGTGCGTCGGCCGCTCGAACCCCGTCGGCAGGAGCGTCCCGGCGTCGCCCTGCGCGCTGTTCACCTGCATCTGCGTCAGGTAGATCGCCTCGGTCAGGTCCGCGCCGGACAGATCGGCGTCGCGCAGGTCGACTCCGAGCAGGTCGCAGCGGTGCAGTCGAGCGTCACGGAGGTCGGCGGCGATGGCGATGCTCCCCCGCAGTGTCACCCCGCTGAGGTCACGCCCGCGGAGCCGAGCGCCGATCAGGTCGGCGCCCGGCTCGAGCGCTCGCTGGGACCGCGGTTGCCGGATGGTGGCGACGTCCTGTCGGGCGATGTCGCTCGCACGCACGAGCAGCGCCCGGGCCGCGTCGTACTCGGCATCGACGTCGAGCTCGGCCAGTGCCGAGGGCGTCCCGTCGCTCAGCACCCGGACGTGCTCGAACGCCGTTACCCACGGAGCAGGGTCGACGGCACCCGTGACCAGGTCGATCGCCTCGTCGAGGTACCACAGCAGTTCGTGCAGCCGGCGGACGATCGGGAACGTCCCGAACATCGCCGTGCGGGTGGCGTCGTCGTCGCGCCACGATCGTCCGGCGAACGTCTGCCGCGACACCTTCTGCCCGGCGCCGAAGCAGTCGAAGACGGTGCAGCCCTTGAAGCCGCGCTCCCGCAGGTGCGGGTGGATGCGGCACCCGTCGGCACCGTCGAGGTTCGTGCAGGGCTCCCCCGCGTCCTTGTCGAACGGGAAGTCCGCGGACTTCGTGAAGGCGAGGGCGACGCAGCACAGCCCGAAGCAGTTCGCGCAGTCGGCACCGAGGTCCTCACGGCGACCGAGCTCGATGCGCGTCCGCCCGGCTCCGGTCACCCGAACACCGCGACGGTCATGCCCGACCCGGTGGCTGGCAGGTCCATCGCCACCAGGGCCTCGGGCAGGTCGTCGAACCCGATCGTCCGACCGATCGTGGCGTCCGGACGCAGCCGACCGGCCACGACGTCGTCGAGCATGGCCGCGTACTCCCCCACGGCGATGCCGTGACTGCCGAGCAGTTCGAGCTCCTCGCTGATCGCCCGCCCCATCGGGATCGCCGGTGTCGCTTCGTCGCCGAGGAGCAGCCCGACCTGCACGTGCCGTCCGCGCGGCCGCAGCGACCCGACCGCGGCGACGGAGGTCGCCCGGCTCCCGAAGGCGTCCACGGTCACGTGCGCTCCCCCGTTCGTGCGTCGTCGGACCTCACCGACGGCGTCGGGTCCGGACGCCACGCTCTCCGCGCCGAGTGCGGCCGCCCGCTCGAGCGCCGCGGGCGAGACGTCCACGGCGACCACGTGTGCGCCGGCGGCGACCGCGACGATGATCGTCGACAGCCCGACACCGCCGCACCCGAACACGGCGACGTGCTCCCCGGCCCGGAGCCGCCCTCGGGCGTGCAGCGCGTGGTACGCCGTCCCGAAGCGGCAGCCGAGCCCGGCCGCCTCGGCGAACCCGATGCCGTCGGGCAGCGCCACGAGGTTGACGTCGGCCTGCGGCACGACGAGCTCCTCGGCGAACGACCCCGGCAGCGTGAACCCGGGCTGCTGCTGACGCGTGCACACCTGGGTCGCGCCGGCGAGGCACTCGTCACACGCCCCGCACGCGAAGACGAAGGGCGCGGTGACCCGGTCCCCGACCCGGTGCTGGGTCACGTCGGACCCGGCCTCGACGACGACCCCGGCGAACTCGTGTCCCGGGACGTGCGGCAGCGTCACGGAGTCGTCGTGACCCCGCCAGGCGTGCCAGTCGCTCCGGCAGACCCCGGTCGCGGCGACGCGCACCACCACGCCGTGTGGCGGGCACACCGGCCGCTCGACGTCGACGATCTGCGGGGTGTCCCCGAACTCCCGGTACATGACTGCGCGCATCCCGTCATCCTGCCAGCAGGCGGACTTCCCCGAGACGATCGACCGGTCACACGACCGACCCGTCAGACGACCGCCCGGTCAGACGACCGGCCCGTCAGACGACCGCCCGGTCAGACGACCGGCCCGTCAGACGACCGCCCGGTCAGACGACCTCTCGTAGGATCGGCGGATGTCCTCCACCGCGATCCGTCGCAGCGCCCGGATGTCCCTCGTCGCGATCGTCGTCGCCCTGACCGGTCTCGCTGGCCTGGCCTCGGCTGCTCCGGCCCAGGCGCACTCGGCCCTCGTGTCGAGCGACCCGACCGACGGGCAGACGATCACGACGCCGATCGACCGAGTCGGCCTGACCTTCTCCGAGGCGCCGCTCACCGGGCTCGACGCCGGCCTCCGCATCGAGGTCCGCGACGCCGCCGGCACGGACCGGGCGTCGGGCGACGTCACTGTCGACGGCACGACGATGTCCCGCACCGTCGACCTGGCCGACGGCGCGTACACGGTCCTCTGGCGCTACGTCTCCCCCGACGGCCACCCGGTCACCGGCGAACTCGGCTTCACGGTCGCGCTCCCTGCCCCCACGCAGGGGCCGTCCGCGTCGGCGACGCCGACCGCACCCTCCGACGAACCCACCGAGACCAGCGCGACGGTCGAGCTGACCCCTTCCGCCACCCCGGCAGCGAGCGACGCCGGTTCCGGCGCCGGTGGAGCCGCACTCTGGCTGGGTGCGGGCGCCGTCCTCGTCGCCGGCCTGGTCGCGGTCCTGGCGGTGGCTCGCCGACGCCGCGCACCCACCGAAGACTGACCCGCCCGGTCGACCCGACGACGGTCGGCGCGCCACCATGACGGACGGGAGGCCCGGTGCCAGCCGGCACCGGGCCTCCCGTCCGTCAGGTGGTGGCGTCGGCGACGCCGGTCCCAGAACGGGACCGTCCGTCCGCCTCAGTACTCGATGCGACCGCGCCGGTCGTGGAACTCGCCCGTCGGTCCGTCGGCGCCGAGCGTGGCGAGCATGACCGTGGCGTCCGTGCCCTCGGTGATCGTCTGGTGCCCGCCGAAGCCGTTGAACTCCGTCGCCGTGTAGCCGGGGTCGCTCGCGTTCACCCGGAACGTCGGCAGGTTCTTGGCGTACTGGACGGTGAGGGCGATCACCGCGGCCTTCGACGCGGCGTACGGGATCGACGGCACGGGGTACTCGTCGTGCCCGGGCGTCGAGAGCCAGCGGGTGAAGCCGACCCCGGAGGCGACGTTCACGACGACGGGGTTCGACGACGCCTGCAGCAGCGGGAGTGCCGCCTGGGTGACACGGACGATGCCGACGACGTTCGTGTCGAGCACGCCGGTCATGACGGCGGCGTCGAGGTCGTCGACGCCGAACGAGGCGCCGAGCACCCCGGCGTTGTTCACGAGCACGTCGAGCTCGGGGATCGACGCGATCGCGCTGTCGACACTGGACTGGTCGGTGACGTCGAGCTGGACGACGTGGGCACCGAGTGCGCGGGCGTCGTCGCCGGTGGACGGGTCGCGCATGCCGGCGTACACGGTGTGGCCGGCCTCGATCAGGCGGCGGACGGTCTCGAGTCCGAGGCTGCGGTTGGCCCCGGTGATGAGTGTGGTGGTCATGTGCCCAGCCTGTCCCCTCCGCCACCGGACTCCCAGGTGCCGCTCGACGGTGGGACTCCGAGTACCACCCCGGACGGTCACGGACAGGCGAGGATGGGGACATGAGCGAGTTCGCGAACGTGCTGCGGTCGTGGCGGGACCGGGTCCGGCCGGAGGAGGTCGGGCTGCCCGCCGGCGCCGGACGCCGGACGCCCGGGCTCCGACGCGAGGAACTCGCGGCACTCGCGGGGGTGAGCGGCGACTACGTCGTCCGGCTCGAGCAGGGCCGGTCGGTGAACCCGTCGCCGCAGCTGCTCGGCGCCCTCGCGACGGCACTGCGCCTGACCACGGAGGAGCGCGACCACCTGTTCCGCGTCGCCGACGCCGCCCCGCCGTCGCGGAACGTCGTCCCGCGGCACATCACCCCCGGCGTGCAGCGGATCGTCGACCGGCTCGGGGACGTCCCGCTCGCGGTGTTCACCGCGACGCACGACATCCTGCTGTGGAACGACCTCTGGGCGGCGATGAACGGCAACCCGGAGCGCCTGGTCGGGCTCGAGCGCAACCTCGTCTGGCGGCACTTCATGGTCGGGCAGCACAACGTGGACTACGACGACGAGCACGCCGAGGAGTTCTCCAGCGACCTCGTCGCCGACCTCCGCACCGCGTACGGGCGCTACCCGGGCGACCGCGCCCTCGCCGACCTGGTCGCACGGCTCCGCGCCGAGTCGCTCGAGTTCGCCCGCCGCTGGGACACGGCCCGGGTGGCCGAACACCGGGCGAGCCGGAAGACGGTCCACACCGCGGCCGGGCCGATCGAGGTCGACTGCGACGTGATGACCGTGCCGGGCGGAGACCTGCGGATCGTCGTCTACACGGTGGTGCCCGGCTCCGAGGCAGCGACGACGCTCGACCTGCTGCGGGTCACGGGACTGCAGGACCTCGCGCCGCGCTGACCGCGAGCAGGCCGGACGTCCGGACCGCGCACACCGCGAGTCGGCCGAACGACCGGACCGCTCACACCGCGAGCAGCGCCAGCGACGCGTTCTGCCCGCCGAAGCCGAACGAGTTGTTCAGCGCCGCACGGAGCGGCGTCCGACGCGCGGCACCGGACACGACGTCGAGGTCGATCGCCGGGTCGAGGTGCTCCAGGTTCAGCGTCGCCGGCACGGTCCCGGTCTCGAGCGCCTTCACGGTCAGGATCGTCTCGACCGCACCGGCCGCGCCGAACATGTGCCCGATCGCGCTCTTCGGGGCGGTGACCACGGCGTCGCGGCCGACGACCCGGGCGATCGCGGCTGCCTCGCTCGCATCGCCGAGCGGGGTGCTCGTCGCGTGCGCGTTGACGTGGTCGACGTCCGCGCCGGTGAGCCCAGCCATCCGGAGCGCCTGCGTCATCGCCCGCCCCTGCCCCGAACCGTCGGCGCGCGGCGCGGTGATGTGGAACGCGTCCGAGGTGATCCCCCACCCGGCCAGCCGAGCGTGCACCCGGGCGCGACGGGCAGCGGCGTGGTCGGCCCGTTCGAGCACGACGATCCCGGCTCCCTCGCCGAGCACGAACCCGCGGCGGCTCAGGTCGAACGGCCGCGAGAGCGTGGTCGGGTCCTCGCCCTCCGGCTTCGCGAGTGCCTGGGACTGGGCGAACGCGGCCATCGTCACCGGGGTGACCGCCGCCTCCGTGCCTCCGGCGATGACGACGTCGGCCTCGCCGGAGCGGATGAGTCGCGCACCCATCGCGATCGCCTCGGCGCCCGACGCGCACGCCGACACCGTCGTGTACGCCCCCGCCCGGGCGTCGACCTCGATGCTGATCTGCGCCGCGGCCCCGTTCGCCATGAGCATCGGCACCGTCCGCGGTGACACCCGGCGGGCCCCGCTCCGACCGAGTTCGTCGTGTGCGTCCAGCAGCGTCTCGATGCCGCCGATGCCCGTCCCGACGACGACGGCGAGCCGCTCCGGGTCGAGCCCGGTCGCGGCTCCGGCGAACCCGGCGTCCGCCCAGGCCTCCCCCGACGCGACGAGTGCCAGCTGCTGACTCCGGTCGAGCCGGGCAGCCCGCACCCGGCCGAGCGCCCCCTCGGCGTCGAGGGCGGCGTCGGCCCCGACGCGGATCGGCACCCGGGCCCACAGGTCGCCGTCGCGACCGAGCTCGTGCACACCGGACCGGCCGGCCACCAGGGCGTCCCAGAGCGGGTCGACCCCGTGCCCGAACGGTGAGACCGCGCCGTACCCGGTGATGACGATGTCGCTGCTGTCGCTGTTTGTATGCTGCACAAGTTGAGTTGTATCACGTACAATTCGGCCATGGCAACACCACGTGGCACGGCGACGCGCGCTCGGATCCTCCAGACGGCGGCAGACCTCCTGGCCGACCGGAACCCCCGCACCCTGACGGTCAGCGAGGTCGCGCGGTCAGCCGGGGTCTACCCGAACCAGATCACGCACCACTTCGGCTCGAAGGACCGGCTCGTGGTGGACGCCGCCTTCGTCCGGTTCCTCCGCGACACCACCCGGCTGCAGGCGGCGGGACGACGGGCGTCGACGTCCGAGGGCTTCCGCGACGTCCTCGCCCGGACCGCCCTCGCGATGCCGTCGACGGGCCTCCTCGTGACCGCCCTCGGGCTGGCGCAGGGCGACGCCGCGCTGCGGGAGCGCACGAGCACCCTGCTCGCCGTGCTGTTCCGCCAGTCGGAGCGCTGGCTCGAGCGGGTCGTCGCGGACCACGGCTGGACGAGCGAACGCGGGGTCGCACGGGACGCCAGGACGTTCTGGAGCGCCGTGTTCGGTGCCGTCCTGTTCGCCACGGCCGGGGCGGTCGGTGGCCCCTCGGACGTGGACGTCGCCGCGACCGTCAGCATCCGGGGCTGACGACCGCGGCGACGCGAGCACTCAGTGGTGGGCCGGTCTCAGTGGCTCGTCGGGCTCACTCGCCGAAGCCGGACCGGACCAGGGCTTCGAGCGCGTCGACGGCGTCCTGGGCGTCGGCGCCCGTCGCCTCGATCGACACGGTCGCGCCCTTCGGCAGGGCGAGGGCCATGATCCCGAGCAGGCTCTTCGCGTCGACGCCGTTGACGCGGACGGCCGCCTCGTACTTCGCGGCCGTCTTCACGAACTCCGCCGCGGGGCGGGCATGCAGGCCGGTCTCGTTGACCAGCTGCACGGTGGCGGACGCGGCCACGTCGTCAGCGGGGCCGGCTCCGGTGTCCGGCACCGGGCCTCCAGGCTGGTCGCCGTCCGGCCGGGAGGCTCCCCCCGCGTCCGCCTCGGACGCTGCGGCCGAGCGAGCGGCTGCGAGCACCGCGTCGACGTCGCCGCCGGTCTGGGCGGCGACCGCCGCGGCGACCGTGCCCTCGACGACGGGGGCGTCGGACACGTGGACTCGTGCGCGGACGTCGTCGTCGAGGAAGTCGAGCGCGGTGTCGGTGGTCAGGTAGGCGGACCCGAGGTCGCACAGGACGACGACCGCGTCGGCGGAGGCGAGTTCCTCGATGCCGGCGGTGATGGCGTCGAAGGACGTGCCGATCCCGCCGTCGTCGGTGCCGCCCGCGGCGACGAGCTGGACGTCGGCGGCCATCTGCCGGGCGAGCTCGACGGTGCCGGAGGCGATCGCCGCGCTGTGCGAGACGACCAGGATGCCGACGCTCACGCCGCGTCCACCGCGGCGCGCAGGATGTAGGCCGTCGACTGCGCCCCGGGGTCCCGGTGCCCGACGGCGCGTTCGCCGAGGTAGCTCGCGCGGCCCTTGCGGGCGACGAGCGGCTCGGTGGCCTCGGCCCCGCTGCGTGCGGCGTCGGCGGCGGCCTCGAGGACGCGTTCCGGGGACTCCCCGCCTGCGCTGCCGTGGTGGCGGCGTCGACCGCCGGGGTCCACGCGTCGATCATCGTCTTGTCGCCGACCGCGGCCTTGCCGCGGGAGACGACGCCGTCGCGGGCCGCGGCGAGCACCTGCACGAGCGTGTCGGCGTCGAGCTCGGTGGCGTCGCCGGCCGCCTGGGCCGCCTTGAGGTACGCCGTGCCGAACAGCGGGCCGGCGGCGCCGCCCACGGTGGAGATGAGCTTCGTCGCGACGGTCTTGAAGACGGCGCCGGGGGTGTCGAACGTACCGGACTCGACGGCCTCGAGCACGGCGCGGAACCCGCGGTCGAGGTTCTCGCCGTGGTCACCGTCGCCGATCTCCCGGTCGAGCGTGACGAGCTCCGCCCGGTGCTCGTCGATCGTCGCGGCGGTGCGTCGGACCCAGTCGGTGGCCCATGCGGTGTCGAGCGCCAATGTCGTTCCTTCCTGCGGGGTCACGCTCGGCCCTGCGTGCGGGCCGGGCGTGACCGGTTCGGCGGCCGGGGGTGCCGGCCGGTCGGGTGTCAGCGACCCCAGCGCAGTGCCGGGGTCTCCACCGGTGCGTCCCAGAGGGTGAGCAGGTCGTCGTCGAGCACCGTGACGGTGATCGAGAAGCCCTGCATCTCGAGGGACGTGACGTAGTTGCCGACCAGGCTACGCGCGACCTCGTGGCCGCGATCGGAGAGCACCTCGGCGGCGCGTCGGTAGGCGATGTAGAGCTCGGAGAGCGGCGTGCCGCCCATGCCGTTCACGAACAGGAGCAGGCGCGACCCGGCCGCCAGGTCCAGGTCGGTGAGGACGGGCTCGAGGACCCGGTCGACGAGTTCGTCGGCCGGCGCCATCGCGATGCGCTCCCGACCGGGCTCCCCGTGGATCCCGATGCCGAGCTCGACCTCGTCGTCGGCCAGCGTGAAGGACGGCTCCCCCGCGTGCGGCACGGTCCCCGGTGCGAGCGCCAGGCCCATCGACCGCGTGACGTCGTTGACGTGCCGGGCGACGGCCGCGACCGCGTCGAGGTCGTCCCCGCGCTGCGCAGCGGCTCCGGCACACTTCTCCACGACGACGGTGCCGGCGACCCCGCGCCGACCGGCCGTGTAGAGCGAGTCCTGCACGGCCACGTCGTCGTCGACCACGACGGTCTCCACGCGGATGCCGTCCATCTCGGCGAGCTCGGCCGCGGTCTCGAAGTTCAGGACGTCTCCCGTGTAGTTCTTCACGATGTGGAGCACACCCGCGCCGCCGTCGACGGCCTTGGTCGCGGCGACGACGGGGTCCGGCGTCGGGCTCGTGAACATCGGCCCGGGCACCGCGGCGTCGAGCATGCCGAAGCCGAGGAAGCCGGCGTGGAGGGGCTCGTGCCCGCTGCCGCCACCGCTCACCAGCGCGACCTTGCCCGCCACCGGGGCGTCCGCGCGGTGCAGGTGGACCGGGTCCTCGACCAGCACGACGTGTCCGGCGTGGGCCGCGGCGAACCCGCGGACGGTCTCGGTGACGACGTCGTGCGGGTCGTTGATGAGCTTCTTCATGGCGGGAGGACTCCTCGGGTCGGGACCGGGACGAGGCCTGCACACCGCCGACGTCGTCCGGAGTGGAGCCAGGCTACAGCGGGCGGGTGTTCCCGGAGGGTGCACGTCCGTGCACCGCCTGGCAGGCGGGAACCGGGGTGTCGATGGTCGGACGCCCGCTCCTCGTGCACGTTCGTGCACTTTTCTGTCGAAGGCTCACGAGGACCCCCCGTGGGCTGGAAACCCGGCAGTATGCTCGCCCCAATCACTCGATGGGGAGTGCCGAGCACCAGCGGGCATCCCCAACCAACACAGTTGGAGGTCACCGATGGACGACATCGGCGTCAAGTTCCTTTCCGAGCTCGTGGGCACAGCGATGCTCATCATCCTGGGTGGCGGCGTCGTCGCCGCCGTCTCGCTCAAGAAGTCGAAGGGCTTCGGCGCGGGCTTCCTCATGGTCACGATCGGCTGGGGCTTCGCGGTCTTCGCCGGCGTCACGGTGTCGTACAAGTCCGGCGGCCAGCTCAACCCCGCGGTCAGCCTCGCGCAGGCCATCCTCGGCAACATCTCCGTCGGCACGATGCTGCTCTTCTGGCTCGCGCAGATGATCGGTGCGGTCATCGGTGCCGTCATCGTCTGGCTCGCGTACAAGCAGCACTTCGACGAGGAGCCCGACCCCGCCGCCAAGCTCGGCGTGTTCTCCACCGGCCCCGCGATCCGCTCGTACGGCTGGAACCTCGTCACCGAGATCATCGGCACGTTCGTCCTCGTCTTCACGGTGATCGCCTTCACGAACGGCAAGACCCCGTCGGAGCTCGGCGCCATCCCCGTCGCCTTCCTCGTGATCGCGATCGGTGTCAGCCTCGGTGGCCCGACCGGCTACGCCATCAACCCGGCACGTGACCTCGGCCCGCGCATCGCGCACGCCTTCCTGCCGATCAAGGGCAAGGGCTCGAGCGACTGGGCCTACGCCTGGGTGCCGGTCGTCGGACCGCTGCTCGGTGGCGCGATCGCCGCCGGCCTGTCCTACGCACTCCTCCCCGTCGTCGCCTGACGCCGACCCCTCCCAGCACCACGGTCGACCCCGACCCGGGGCCGAGCGCAGCACCGACCACCCAGAAGGAGCACCCATGGCCGACTACATCGTCGCCATCGACCAGGGCACGACCAGCACCCGCGCCATCGTCTTCGACCACTCCGGCTCGATCGTGTCGAGCGGTCAGAAGGAACACGAGCAGATCTTCCCGCGCGCCGGGTGGGTCGAGCACGACCCCAGCGAGATCTGGGACAACACCCGTGAGGTCATCGGCCAGGCACTGTCCCGCGCCGACATCACCCGCCACGACGTCGCGGCGGTCGGCATCACGAACCAGCGCGAGACCGCGGTCGTCTGGGACAAGACCACCGGCAAGCCCGTCTACAACGCGATCGTCTGGCAGGACACCCGCACGCAGGCACTCGTCGACAGGCTGGCCGCCGGTGACACCGACCGCTACAAGTCGATCGTCGGCCTGCCCCTGGCCACGTACTTCGCCGGCACGAAGATCATGTGGATCCTCGAGAACGTCGAGGGTGCGCGTGAGAAGGCCGAGGCGGGCGACCTGCTCTTCGGCACCACCGACACCTGGGTCCTCTGGAACCTGACCGGTGGCACCGACGGCGGCGTCCACAAGACCGACGTCACCAACGCGTCCCGCACGCTGTTCATGGACCTCGAGACGCTGCAGTGGCGCGACGACATCCTCGCCGACTTCGGGGTGCCGAAGTCGATGCTCCCCGAGATCGTCAGCTCCTCCGAGGTCTACGGCCACGTCGAGTCCTCGAGCCTGCTCCGCGAGGTCCCGATCGCGGGCATCCTCGGCGACCAGCAGGCCGCGACCTTCGGGCAGGCCGCGTTCGACAAGGGCGAGTCGAAGAACACCTACGGCACCGGCAACTTCCTCATCTTCAACACGGGCACGGAGATCGTCCGCTCGGAGAACGGGCTGCTCACCACCGTCGGCTACAAGCTCGGCGACGGCGAGACCCACTACGCCCTCGAGGGCTCGATCGCCGTCACGGGCTCGCTCATCCAGTGGCTCCGCGACAACCTCGGCCTCATCCAGAGCGCGCCGGAGGTCGAGGCCCTCGCCAAGACCGTCGAGGACAACGGCGGCGTGTACTTCGTGCCGGCGTTCTCCGGGCTCTTCGCGCCGTACTGGCGTCCCGACGCCCGCGGCGCGATCGTGGGCCTGACCCGCTACGTCAACAAGGGCCACATCGCGCGTGCGGCCCTCGAGGCGACGGCGCTGCAGACCCGCGAGGTGCTCGACGCGGTCAACGCCGACTCCGGCGTCGACCTGACCGAGCTCAAGGTCGACGGCGGCATGACGGCGAACAACGCCCTCATGCAGTTCCAGGCCGACATCCTCAACGTGCCCGTCGTCCGTCCGGTCGTCGCCGAGACGACCGCGCTCGGTGCCGCCTACGCCGCCGGCCTCGCGGTCGGCTTCTGGGCCAACCTCGACGAGCTCCGTGCCAACTGGCAGGAGGACTCCCGCTGGGAGCCGCAGCTCGACGCCGCCGAGCGCGAGCGCACGCTCCGCCTCTGGAAGAAGGCCGTCACGAAGACCTTCGACTGGGTCGACGAGGACGTCCAGTAACACGGCACAGCAGCACTGACGGCCTGGAGGCCCGGTGCCGGTCCCTGGGACCGGCACCGGGCCTCCCGGCGTTGTCCGGTACGCGCTACGCGGCGCCGACCCAGTCGGCGAGTTTCTGCTCGGCCGCGCCGGAGTCGACGGCCTCGGCCGCGACCAGGAGCTGCTCGCGGAAGCGGTGCAGGATCGGGCGGTCCCACTCGGCCGGGTCCTGTGCCAGTCGGAACGAGACCAGGCCGGCGGCTGCGTTCAGCAGCACGATGTCGCGGACCGGGCCGGTCTCGCCGGCGAGCACCCGACGGACGATCGCGGCGTTCACCTTGGGCTCGCCGCCGAGCAGGTCCTCGGTCCGGGCGCGGGGGATGCCGAGGTCGCGGGGGTCGAGGTCGTGCTCGGTGACCCGGCCGCCGGTGACCTCCCAGATGTGGCTGTGCCCCGTGGTGGTGAGCTCGTCGAGGCCGTCGTCGCCACGGAACACGAGTGCCGTCGCGCCGCGGGTCTGGAACACGCCCGTGATGATCGGCACGAGCTCCAGCTGGGCGACACCGACCGCGTTGGCCTCGCATCTGGCGGGGTTCACGAGCGGTCCGAGGAAGTTGAACACCGTCGGGACGCCGATCTCCCGCCGGACCGAGGCCGCGTGGGCGAACCCGGGGTGGAACGCGCTGGCGAAGGCGAAGGTCAGGCCGACACGACGGAACGTCTCGGCGACGCGCTCGGCGTCCATCGTCAGGTCGAGCCCCAGGGCCGCGAGCACGTCGGACGACCCGCTCTTGGACGACGACGCCCGGTTGCCGTGCTTCACCACGGGGACCCCGGCGGCGGCGATCACGACGGCCGCCATCGTCGAGACGTTCACCGTCCCGACGACGTCCCCGCCGGTGCCGACGATGTCGAGCGCCATCGGGTCGACGTCCAGCGGGACCGCCGCCTCGAGGATCGCATCACGGAAGCCGACGACCTCGTCGACCGTCTCGCCCTTGGCGCGGAGGGCCACCGCGAAGGCGCTGATCTGCGCGTCGGTGGCGCGCCCGGCGACGATCTCCTCCATGGCCCATGTGGACTGTCTGATGCTCAGGTCCTCGCGCGCCATGAGCGCACTGATCACCACGGGCCAGGTCAGGAGGTCAGACATGCCGACGATCGTACTGTTTTCGAACGACCCGCCAGTTGACTGGCAAAACACTGTCGGTGGTTTCGGCCATAATGGAGAACGTGACAAGCACCCCTCTCTCCAGACCAGCCAGCGGTACGGTCCTCAACAGGCCGAACCCCGTTGCCGTGGGGACGATCGTGTGGCTGGGCAGCGAGGTCATGTTCTTCGCCGGCCTGTTCGCGATCTACTTCACGCTGCGCAGCACCTCGCCCCAGCTGTGGGCCACCGAGACTGCGCACCTCGAGGTGCCCTTCGCCTCGGTGAACACGATCATCCTGGTGCTGTCCAGCTTCGCGTGCCAGTTCGCCGTCTTCGCGGCCGAGCGCTTCCAGGTGCACCGCACCAGCTGGAAGCCGACCGACTGGGGCATGACGGAGTGGTTCTTCGTCACGTACTGCATGGGTGCGATCTTCGTCTGCGGCCAGATCTTCGAGTACGCCAACCTCTGGCACGAGGGCATCACGCTCTCCTCGAGCGCCTACGGCTCCGCCTTCTACTTCACCACCGGCTTCCACGGCCTCCACGTCACCGGTGGCCTGATCGCCTTCCTCCTCACGATCGGTCGTGGCTTCGCCGCCAAGAACTTCGGTCACAAGGAGGCCACCACGGCCATCGTCGTGTCGTACTACTGGCACTTCGTCGACGTGGTCTGGATCGGCCTCTTCGCCGTCATTTACCTTCTCAAGTAGGAAACGGACAGCACCAAGCGCATGTTCAACAGCAGCAAGTCCAAGAAGAAGGGCCGTCGCTCCCCCGTGGCGACCGTCTCGCTCATCGTCGTGGGTCTGATGACCACCGGTGGTGCGTACGCCCTGTTCAGCTCGACGGCCAGCGCCGACGACAACGTCAGCACGGTCGCCGCGTCGAGCCAGTCGCAGGTGAACGAGGGCGAGAAGCTCTTCGCGTCCAACTGCGCCACGTGCCACGGCCTGTCCGCACAGGGCACCAGCGAGGGCCCCTCGCTCATCGGTGTCGGCGCCGCGTCGGTCGACTTCCAGGTCGGCACCGGCCGCATGCCGCTCGCGCAGCAGGGCCCCCAGGGCGAAGAGAAGCCCGAGCAGTTCACCAACGACCAGGTCGACGCGATGGCGGCGTACGTCGCCTCCCTCGGCCCCGGCCCGTCGGTGCCGTCCGAGTCGCTCACCAACGGTGCTGACGGTGACGCAGCCGAGGGCGCCGAGCTCTTCCGCATCAACTGCGCCATGTGCCACAACGTCGCCGGTGCCGGTGGCGCCCTGACCGAGGGCAAGTACGCCCCGAACCTCGAGACGGTCACGGGCAAGCACATCTACGAGGCCATGCAGACCGGCCCGCAGAACATGCCGGTGTTCAACGACCTGAACATCACGCCGGAGCAGAAGGCCGACATCATCACGTACCTCAAGTACGTGCAGGACAACAAGTCCCCCGGTGGGTTCGCCCTCGGGTCCCTCGGCCCGGTGGCAGAGGGTCTGTTCATCTGGATCTTCGGACTCGGCGCAGTGGTCGCGATGACCGTGTGGCTGACCGCGAAGTCCAACTGATCGTCCGTGTCGCACGACACTGAAGGGAACACCATGGCAGAGCACGACGACGAGGCGCTGAACTCGTCCTCGGCTGTCGAGAGGCACGCGGCATCGGTCGGCGGCGGGACCGCGGTCGTCCCCGCGGAACCGTTCGAGAACCCGGGCGAGCCGCCGCACCGTCCGCGTCGCACCGACGTCGACCCGAAGAAGGCCCGCCTGGCCGAGCGCCAGGTCGCGACGTTCTTCTACCTGTCGATCGTCGGCAGCGTCCTGTCGATCGCCGCGTACATCGCGTTCCCGATCAGCGCGGACGACTTCGGCACGGTCCGCCTCGCGAACCTCTTCCTGGGTCTCTCGATCTCCCTCGCCCTGCTCTCGCTGGGCATCGGCGCCGTCTACTGGGGCAAGTCCCTCGTCACGGACCGCGAGATCACGGAGCAGCGCCACCCCACCCGTGGGACCGACGCCACGCGCGCCAAGGCCGTAGAGGCCTTCCAGCTCGCCGACAAGGAGTCCGGCTTCAGCCGTCGCAAGCTGATCCGCAACTCGATGATCGGCGCGCTCGTCGCGTTCCCCCTCCCCGGCATCGTGCTCGTGCGTGACCTCGCACCGGCCGCCGACCCGAACGAGCTCCTCCGCCACACCATGTGGGCCAAGGGGACTCGTCTCACGAAGGACCCGACCGGACTCCCGATCAAGGCATCGGACGTCACGATCGGCTCTGTCTTCCACGTCATCCCCGATGGGCTCCTGGACAAGGAGCACATGCTCGAGGAGAAGGCGAAGGCCGCGGTGCTGCTCATGCGCCTCGACCCGAAGGACCTCAACCCGGCGAAGGGGCACGAGAACTGGGGCTACGACGGCATCGTCGCGTACTCCAAGATCTGCACCCACGTCGGATGCCCGGTCGCGCTCTACGAGCAGCAGACGCACCACCTGCTGTGCCCTTGCCACCAGTCGACCTTCGATGTCTCGAACAACTGCGAGGTCATCTTCGGACCGGCTGCCCGTCCCCTCCCCCAACTTCCTATCGCGATCGACGACGACGGCTACCTGGTGGCGCAGAGCGACTTCCATGAACCCGTCGGGCCGTCCTTCTGGGAGCGTGCACGCTGATGACAACCACAACCACGACACGAGCGCCGGAGACCAGCAACAAGCCGGCTCCGGAGCGCGGGTCCCGCATCATCGGCGGGATCTCCAACTACATCGATGAGCGGACCAGCATCTCCGGCCTGGTGAAGGAGGTCGGGCGCAAGATCTTCCCCGACCACTGGAGCTTCATGCTCGGTGAGGTCGCGCTGTACAGCTTCGTCGTCATCCTGCTGTCGGGGACGTTCCTGACGTTCTTCTACCAGGCCTCGATGGCCGAGGTCGTCTACAACGGCACCTACGTCCCGCTCAAGGGCGTCGCGATGTCGACGGCCCTGCAGTCCACGCTCGACATCTCGTTCGACATCCGCGGCGGGCTCTTCGTCCGGCAGATCCACCACTGGTCGGCTCTGCTCTTCGTCGCCTCCGTGATGCTGCACATGGCCCGCGTGTTCTTCACCGGCGCCTTCCGCAAGCCCCGCGAGCTCAACTGGGTCTTCGGCTTCGTGCTGTGGGTCCTGGCCATGGCCGAGGGCTTCACGGGCTACTCGCTCCCCGACGACCTGCTCTCCGGCAACGGTCTGCGCATCATCGTCGGCATGATCGAGGGCGTCCCGGTCATCGGCGTCTGGATCGGCTACATCCTGTTCGGCGGCGAGTTCCCCGGGACCGCGATCGTCGGGCGTCTGTACACGCTCCACATCCTGCTGCTGCCGGCGATCCTCGTGGCGGTCCTCGGTGTCCACCTCGTGCTCGTCGTGATCAACAAGCACACGCAGTACGCGGGCCCCGGCAAGACCAACGACAACGTCGTGGGCGTCCCGATCCTCCCGGCGTTCGCCGCGAAGGCCGGTGGCTTCTTCTTCATCGTCGCGGGCATCCTCGCCCTCATCGCCACGCTGTTCACGATCAACCCGATCTGGAACTACGGCCCGTACGACCCGTCCCCCGTGTCCGCCGGTACCCAGCCTGACTGGTACATCGGCTTCGCGGACGGCGCGCTCCGACTGGTGCCGCCGCACTGGGAAGTCCTGTGGTTCGGCTACACGGTCTCCTTCAACCTGCTGGTCCCCATCGGGGTCCTGGTCGCGTTGATCCTGGCGATCTTCCTGTACCCGTTCCTCGAGGCCTGGGTCACCGGTGACAAGCGCGAACACCACATCGCCGACCGTCCCCGCAACGCCCCGACCCGCACCGCGATCGGTGCCGCCGGCATCACGCTGTACGCCAGCCTCTGGGCAGCGGCGAGCTCGGACATCATCGCGACGCACTTCATGGTCTCGGTCGACCACGTGATCCACGTGATCCAGGCCACGACGGTCCTCGGCCCGTTCGTCGCTTTCTGGATCACCAAGCGCGTGTGCCTGGCACTGCAGAAGAAGGACCGCGAGATCGTGCTCCACGGCTACGAGTCGGGCCGCATCGTCCGCCTCCCGCACGGTGAGTACATCGAGGTCCACGAGCAGCTCGACGAGTACGAGCGCTGGCGTCTGCTGCAGTTCAACGAGTACAAGCCGCTGATGATCCGCCCGAACGCCAAGGGTCAGATCACCCCCGCGCAGAAGGTCCGCGCCGGCATGACGCGCTTCTTCTTCGAGGACCGCATCGCCCCGGTGTCCAAGGCCGAGCTGGAAGCCGCACACGCGGCCCACCACGGTCCCGACCTCGAGGGCAGCCACCAGGCCCCGCAGGTCGGAGCAGGCGGACACTAGCCGTCACTGTTCGACGAACAACCCCCATCACGCTGTGGTGGGGGTTGTTTCGTTGCCGGCGACAACACGCCGTCTGGGGTTCACCTGCGATTCAAGGTCACGTGTTGGACTGCTCCAGGACGATGTGGCAATGTGTTGCACCGTGCACTCCCCCAGCGGGAGATCCTCTGCCGAGGAACCACCAACGGAATGAGAACCCGATGGACGCCCGGACGGCTGAACACCCCAGGCCGAACCACTTCCTGCTCCACCTCAGCGACACCCACCTCATCGCGGGCGACGGCGACCTCTACGGAGCCGTCGACTCAGCAGCCCGGCTGTCGCAGATCATCGACGAGATCGAGGCCTCCGGCGCTCGACCCGAAGCGATCGTCGTCACTGGTGACGTGGCCGACAAGGGCGAACCGGGTGCCTACGCCCGTGTCCGACAGATCATCGAACCGGCGGCGGACCGCATCGGCGCCCAGGTCATCTGGGCCATGGGCAACCACGACGAGCGCGGCGCCTTCCGCCAGGAGCTCTTCGGGCTGCAGCCAACCGACCGACCCGTCGACTTCGTGTACGACGTGAACGGTCTCCGGGTCATCACGCTCGACACCAGCGTCCCCGGAGCCCACCACGGTGTCGTCACGCCGGAGCAGCTCGACTGGCTCGCCGAAGTGCTCTCCGAGGCCGCACCGCACGGGACCATGCTCGCCATGCACCACCCGCCCGTGCCGAGCGTGCAGGACCTCACGGTCCTCGTGGAGCTCCGCGAGCAACAGGCCCTCGCCGAGGTCCTCGAGGGCTCGGACGTCCTGACGATCATCGCCGGGCACCTGCACTACTCGACCAACGCCGTGTTCGCCGGGATCCCGGTGTCCGTCGCCAGTGCCACGTGCTACACGCAGGACCTCAACGAGTTCCAGCGCGGTACCCGTGGTCGCGACGGAGCGCAGTCGTTCAACCTGGTCCACGTGTACGGACACACTGCCGTGCACTCG
The DNA here is from genome assembly GCF_026672405.1 of Curtobacterium sp. SL109. Lineage (NCBI taxonomy): Bacteria > Bacillati > Actinomycetota > Actinomycetes > Micrococcales > Microbacteriaceae > Curtobacterium > Curtobacterium sp. SL109. Next base: position 2,515,474 of record NZ_JAPPRB010000002.1, on the reverse strand, counting down.
GTGGTGCCCATCGGGACGTACTCCACCGTCGGACAGCCGGTCTCGTCCGCGGAGACCGAGGCCCGTCTCGCCGCGGCCGGCGTCACGATCCCCGCTGCCGTCGAGCCGGCCCCCGTCACGTCGAGCATCCCGGTGTTCACGCTCGACGCGGTCCCCGTCTCCCCCATCCGCCGCTGACCCGCCCGGCCCTCGTGCCGACCCTGCCTGGGGCGTCGTCTCGACCGGTCGCACTCCGTCGCTCCCACAGCGCCGAGTGGTCACTCGTCGTCGGTTGCCAGCGGCGCAGACGACAACCGGTGGCCGCCCGGCGGACGTGAGCGGGATGTCGTGACCGGTCGCGCCGTCGAGTGCATCGGACGGTGTCCCCTCCGACTGGCAGTGAGATCGCACTCCGTGTCGGGTCCGGCGGACCGGAGGCGACGCGAAGTGGGATATCACCGGGGCCAGACGGGGACCCGGGGTGCGGCGCCGAGTGGTCACACTTCGTCGGTGCCCGGCGGCGCGGACGACAACGGGTGACCGCTCGGCGGACGTGAGCGGGGTGTCATGACCGGTCACGACAAGCGGACGCGGCCGGGTCTTGCGGACTCGGCACGGGCCTCCCGGCCGAACGCGGGCGCCCTCCGGCGACGAGATCGCACTCCGTGTCGGGTCCGGCGGAACGGAGGCGACAGGAAGTGCGATCTCAGCGGGGACAGACGAGGAACCAGGGCGCGGCGCCGAGTGGTCACACGTCGTCGGTGCCCGGCGGCGCAGACGACAGTCGGTGACCGCTCGGCGGACCTGAGCGGGACGTCGTGACCGCTCGCGACGCCGAGCGCGTGCGAGCGCTCCCCGGCCGGTGAGATCGCACTCCGTGTCAGGTCCGGCGGACCGGAGGCGACACGACGTGCGATCTCACCGAGGGGCGACGGCGGGCGTCAGGCCTCGTCGGGGCGCTCCCAGGGCGCCGGGAACGGGAAGTAGCGCTCCAGGAAGTCGGTGACACGCGTGGTGCGCTCGTCGTCACTGACCTCGGGGAAGCTGCCGTCGTTCAGGCAGAAGAAGTCGGCGTTGCGCTTCTTGAGCAGGTCCTCGAGCTCGCGGAGCCCGGAGAGCATGGTCGTGTCGATGTAGCCGACGGGGACGTTCTCCTGCACGATCGCCCGGCCCGTGAGCAGCGCGTAGTAGTGGTACAGGGAGTTCGTCACCGAGATGTTCTCGGCGGCACGGAAGCGGGAGGCCGCGGTGGCGCGGAACTCGTCCGCGAACTCGTGCTCCATCTCCGTCATGATGCTGGCACGGAGCGGTGTCGGCGCGTGCTCGAGGTGACGCGTGGTGACGGCCCCGAAGCGCTGCTGCAGGAGGCGACGGTTGACCCGCGCGGAGTTCTCGAAGCCGCTGCGCCGCGGGTTGTTCGACCCGAGGCCGATGCGGGTGTCGGCGAGCAGGAACTTCGTCACCGAGCCTGGGCTGAAGAACACCGAGGGGTCGACCGGTCGCCCGAAGAACATGTCGTCGTTCGAGTAGATGAAGTGCTCGCTGATGCCCGGGATGTGGTGCAGCTGCGACTCGACGGCCTGCGAGTTGTGCGTCGGGAGCACCGAGGGGTCGGCGAAGAACTCCTCGCTCCGGACGATGCGGACGCGGGGGTGCTCGGCGAGCCAGGCCGGAGCCGGGGAGTCGGTCGCGATGTAGATCGTCCGCACCCACGGCGCGTACATGTAGACCGAGCGCAGGGCGTACTTGAGCTCGTTGATCTGCCGGAAGCGGGCGGGGGCGTCGTCGCCCTCACCGAGCACGGCGGAGGACTGCGCTGCCTGACGGGCGCGCTGGTACTCGATCGCGTTGCCGTCGACCCACGAGAACACGATGTCGATCGGGAAGCGGATGTCGGAGACGTGGTCGTCGAACATGTGCTCGACGGTCTGCCACGTGCGCCCGTAGCGCTCGATGTCGACGAGGACGAACTCCTCGATCGGCAGGCTGCGACGCATCAGGGCGTTCTCGACGGGGGCGAGGACCTCGGTGTCCGTCACCCGCCAGAACTCCATCTGCACGCTGGTCTCGGCGCCGTAGCGGAGCCGTCCGATGGGTTCGAGCCGGGGGCGGAACACGCGGAGGACCGTCTCGTCGACCGGGCCGAGGCCGTCGTCGACGACCAGGACCGCCGGCTTGCCCGGGGGCTTGGCGTAGAAGGGCTCCCCCACGGCGGCGTCCATCACGGCTGACTCAGCACGCTGCCGGTCACGCTCGTCGAGGGCGATCACCGGGCGCTGGTCGTTCCCGCGGATGAGCAGGTGGTCCACTTCGCCGGCGGTGAGCGCGTCGTCGAGGAAGAGCAGGTCGTCGATCATCGACTGCTGCGGCGTGAGGTGCCCGTTCAGCAGGGTGAAGCGCCCTTTGCGGAGGACGACGTCGGACCGGTCGAGACCGCCGGAGGACGGTCGAGGGTGCAGCAGAGGACTCTCGGTCACCGGCTCGGTCTCGTTGCTCATCCATGCCCTTCTGGTCGTGCGGTCGGGACCTGCACCCGACCCCAGCGATCCTACCGGGCGGCCGGTGTCTCCGTGGTTCGGGGCACCTTGACCGCCAGGCCCATCACCACGAACAGCGCCGCGGCGACGATCTGGAGCGCCGCCCACAGCTGTCCCGGGATGGGCACGGTGACGAGCGGGTTCCAGCAGACGGCGATCGCGGCGGTCACCACGAGGGCCCACCAGGCACGGCCGCGGAGCGCGAACACCAGGATGATCAGCGCGAGGACCGTGATCCCCCAGCGCACGGCGACGAACGCCGGAGCGTCGAGGAACGCCACGCAGGCGAGCAGGACGATCGCGGCGATCAGGCCGGGTGCCAGTGCCGGCCGGGTGAAGTCCGGGACGGGACGGGAGGCTCGACCACCGCCGCCAGCGCGGCCGCCGGTTCCGGCGCGATCGGCACCGGGGCCGGCCGCACCATCCCTGGTCGCGCCGGTCCCGAACGAGGACCCGCGCGTCGAGCCGAGCGACGACCCCACTGCGGGCCGTCCCTTCCGCGCCGCCATCAGGCCGAGGCCTCGTCCACTTCGATCGCGGTCATCGAGCGGGACATGGGCGGCAGGCCGCGGAGCCGCTCGAGGGCCGGCACGAGCTCGTCGACGTAGGCGCGGTAGCCCTCGTCGTTGAGGTGCAGGCCGTCGTCGGTGTACTTGTCCGACAGGTGGTCGCCGTCGGCCAGGGCGGGCCAGGCGTCGAGGTACTGCGCGTGGCACGTGGCGACGAACTGCCGCAGGTGCCGGTTCGCCTCTTCGATGCGCGGCGTGTGGTCGGCCTGTCGCGGCAGGATCGACACGAGCAGCAGGCGGACGCCCGGCAGCTCGCGACGGAGCGTGACGAGGATCGTCTCGACGTTGCGGACGACGTGCTCGGCGCTCTTGCGGTGGTTGCCGAAGTCGTTCGTGCCGATGAGCAGCACGATCACGTCGGGGGCCGCCGCGACCACGGAGTCGATCCGGGCCAGGACGCCGTCGGTGGTGTCCCCACCGATGCCCTGGTTCAGGGTGCGTTCGTCGGGCAGCCGCTGGTCCCAGGAGCCGCCCTCGGTGATGCTGTCCCCCAGGAACAGGACCAGTTCTCGGTCGTTCTCGGTCATGATGCCTCCTCGTGCGACGGCGCGCGGGACCCATTCTGCTCGGTCCGGTTGGTCTGCGTCGAGTCCGTGCGGTGGGCCTCCCGCTCGGCTCGGGCGGTGATGCGCTCGACCATGCCCGGGAAGATCACCCCGTGGAAGGGCAGGATGCCGTACCAGTACAGGCGTCCGGCCAGGCCCTGCGGGAAGTAGATCGCGCGCTGGTGGTAGTCGCAGCCACCGTCGTCGGTCGGGGTGACCGTCATCTCGAGCCAGGCGCGTCCGGGCGACTTGAACTCGGCGCGCAGCCGCAGGTAGTGCCCGCGGTCGAGCCGCTCGACACGCCACCAGTCGAGCGCATCGCCCTGCTCGAGCCGCTTGGGGTCGCGACGCCCGCGGTTCAGGCCGACGCCGCCGAGGACCTTGTCCATCCAGCCGCGGGCGACCCAGGCGAGCGGGAAGGAGTACCAGCCGTTCTCGCCGCCGATGGACTCGACGACGCTCCACACGGCCTCGGGCGGTGCGGACGAGTGCCGGTTGCGGTCGTCCACGTAGACGGTGTGCCCCGCCCAGTCCGGGTCGCTGGGCAGCGGGTCCGCGGTGCCGGTCAGGGTGGCGTTGCGCCAGCTGGTCGTGACCTCGCCGGCGCGCATCTTCCGCAGCGCGAGCCGCACGGAACGCCGGTACGAGGTGAGGCCGCCCTCGGGGCGGGGCACCACGTCGTCGATGTCGTGTTCACGCTGCACGCACTCGAACTGCAGCGACTCGATGATCGGCGTCGCGAGCTTGCGCGGGATCGGGGTCACCGCGTTGAACCAGTGCGCGGCGAGGCCCGGCGTCATCACGGGCAGCGGGCTGATGGGGCGCTGCGGGAGCTTGGCCTCGACCGCGTAGCCGTTCAGCATCTGGCCGTACCGCAGGACGTCGGGACCGCCGATGTCGAACGTGCGGTTGACGTCGGCCGGGATCTCGAGCGCCTTGACGAGGTAGTAGAGGACGTCGCGGACGGCGATCGGCTGGATGCGGTTGCGCACCCACCGCGGCGCGGGCATCCAGGGCAGGACGTCCGTGACGTGGCGGATCATCTCGAAGGACGTGCTGCCGGAGCCGATGACGACGCCGGCCTGGTAGGCGATCGTCGGGACGCCGGACCCCAGCAGGATGTCCCCGACCTCTTTCCGGCTGCGGAGGTGCTTCGACAGCTCACCGTCGGGGTGCAGCCCGCCGAGGTACACGAAGCGGCGGACGCCGGCGGCCTTCGCCGCGTCGGCCATCGTCTGGGCGGCGACCCGCTCGGCCTCCTCGAAGTCGCCGTCGGCACCCATCGCGTGGGCGAGGTAGTAGACCGCCTCGACGCCGTCGACGGCGGTGCGGACGGCGTCGGCGTCCTGCAGGTCGCCCTGCACGACGTCGACCCGGTCGTGCCAGGGGACGTCGTCGAGCTTCTGCGGGGTGCGGGCGAGGACGCGGACCGAGTGTCCGGCGTCGAGGAGGTGTGGGACGAGACGACCGCCGATGTAGCCGGTGGCCCCGGTGACGAGGACGCGCATGCCTGGCACGGTACGCGCTGCCCCTTGAGGCTAGGCTTGCCCGGTGGACAACGCACCCTTCTCCGTCACCGCCGACGCCGTCCGTCGGCTCATCGACCACGCGATCCTGAAGCCGGAGCTCACCCGCGCCGACGTCGACGCGCAGCTCGACGAAGCTGCGACCCACCGCGTGTTCAGCGTGTGCGTCCGCCCGAGCGACGTCCAGCACGCGGTCGAGCGGCTGCAGGGCACCGGCGTGGGCGTCGGCACAGTGATCGGCTTCCCGCACGGCACCACGACGACTTCCACCAAGGTCGCCGAGTCGCTGCAGGCCCTGGCCGACGGTGCCTTCGAGCTCGACATGGTGCAGAACATCGGCGCTGCGAAGTCCGGGGACTGGCAGCGCGTCGAGCAGGACGTCCGCGCAGTGGTCGACGCCGCCGGGGACACCGTCGTGAAGGTCATCCTCGAGACCGCGTTCCTGACCGACGACGAGATCGTCGCCGCCAGCCGTGCCGCCGTCGCCGGTGGTGCCGCGTTCGTGAAGACGTCGACCGGGTTCGCCGGCGGCGGGGCCACGACCGAGCACATAGCTCTGATGCGCCAGACGGTCGGTGCCGACACCGGTGTGAAGGCCTCTGGCGGTGTCCGCGGGCTCGACACCCTCGTCGACATGGTGCACGCCGGCGCCGACCGGATCGGCACGAGTGCCTCGGCCCGCATCCTGGACGAGGTCGCGCACCGCGTCGCGACCGGTGCTGCCTCCGGTGTCGGCGACGACACCACCTCCTACTGACCCGTACCCACCAGCACCGAGCCGGTGCGCGCCCGACGTGACGCCGCGTCGAGGAGCCGCTCCGAGCCTCCAGAGAAGACGCATCGGAGCGCCCATGTCGAACCCCGCACCCGCCACCGACGACCTGAGCGGGTCGCTGGCCCTCGCCGTCGACCTGGGCGGCACCAAGGTCGAGGCCGCGCTGGTCACCGAGCAGGGCGTGGTCCTGCCCGGCAGCCGCTTCCGCAGCCCCACCGGGCCGCAGCGGACCTCGGACGAGCTCCAGGCCGCCGTCGACGAGGCCGTCACGAACGCCCTCGGCGCTCTGCCCGAAGGCGCTGCGCTGGCCGGGGTCGGCATCGGCTCCGCCGGACCCGTCGACGAGGTGAACGGTCGCGTCTCACCACTCAACATGCCCGTCTGGCGCGGGTACCCCCTCCGCGACCGCGTCGCTGCCCACGTCCCCGCCGGCACGCCAGTCGTGCTCCGGATGGACGGCCTGGCCATCACGCTCGCCGAGCACTGGCTCGGTGCGGCGCAGGGCCACGACCACGTGATGGGCATGATCGTGTCCACCGGCGTCGGCGGCGGCCTGATCCTGCACGGCCGCACCGTCCGCGGGCCGACCGGCAACGCCGGCCACATCGGCCACGTCGAGTGCGGTGGGTTCGACGACCCGTGCGCCTGTGGCGGCACCGGCTGCCTGGAGGCCGTGGCCAGCGGCCCGAAGACCGTCGCCTGGGCGCGGCGCCAGGGCTTCACCGGGGAGACCGGCGAGGACCTGTCGGCGGCGTACGCCGCCGGGGACGCGATCGCGGTCGCCGCCGTCAAGCGCAGCGGCCGGGCGCTCGGCCAGGCCATCGCCGCCGCCACGTCGCTCGTCGACCTCGAGGTCGTGGCGATCGGCGGCGGGTTCTCCCACGTCACGCCCGACCTGTTCGAGTACGCGCGACAGGCCGTCGCGGAGCGCGTCGAGTTCGGCTTCGTCACGAAGGTGAAGATCGTGCCGACGGGGTTGTCGCAGGACGGCCCCCTCATCGGAGCAGCCGCGCTCGTGCACCGGGCGCACGTCCTGCGCTGAGCCGCCGGGAGGCCCGTGGGGCGTCGTGCCTGGTGGCTCGGCTCGCGCGGTGCGCGTCGTGCGGATCGGCTCGGCGCGGCCGAGTGGTCACGACACCCCGCTCAGGTCCACCGAGCGGTCGCAAGACGTCGCTGCGCGGCTCCGGCGACGACGGACCGTGACCAGTCGACGGACCGCCGCGGGGTGTCGTGACCGGTCGGGAGGCTCGGATCCGGTCTGCGGCGCTGGGGTGCCGGTGGGGCGCTGTCCACAGCGTGCCCGGTCGTCGTGGTGGGTGGGGCAGGATGTGCGGGTGCCCTCCTCGCGCCTGCTGACCACGGACGACTGGCCAGCGGCAGAACTGCGGGCCGCCACACTGGCGGGCGAGCTGGTCGAGGTCGGCGCGTGCTGGGCCTCCATCGCGGAACCGCAGGACGCAGGCCTGCGAGCGGCGTCGTTCGCGTGGAGCACCGGCGACGCGAGGGTCATCGCCGCGGGTCGGACGGCAACGTGGATCTGGGGCGCCCGCTCACGACCGCCGCTCCCCCACGACGCCTGCGTCCGGGCCGGCCAGCGCATCCACCGACGGGGCGGGGAACGGATCCGAGAGGTCGCGATCACCGCCGAGGACCTCGTCCACCCGGGCGGCGTCGCTGTGACGACCCCGGTCCGAGCCGCCCTCGACCTGCTCCGGGTGCACGGACAAACGGCCTGGGATGCGTCCGCCGATTCGGTCGCGGGGCTCATCGCCATCGGTGCGGTCGAGCCGCCGGCCCTGCGGCACCGCTTGGAGCTGCTGGGGACCGTGCCCATGGTGCGACAGGCCGAGCGGCGCCTCGCGGAGCTGCTCAGACCGACATGAAGTCGATCCCGCCCGGTCGGACGATGCTCAGCCGGCGCTGACGCGGTAGACGTCGTAGACGGCGTCGATGCGTCGGACGGCGTTGAGCACGCGGTCCAGGTGCGTGGTGTCGCCCATCTCGAACACGAACCGCGAGAGTGCCAGTCGGTCCGAGGACGTCGAGACCGTCGCGGACAGGATGTTGACGTGGTGGTCCGTCAGCACGCGGGTGACGTCGCTGAGCAGGCCGGAGCGGTCGAGCGCCTCGATCTGGATCTGGACGAGGAACACCGACTTCGACGACGGGGCCCACTCGACCTCGATCATCCGGTCGGGCTCGTTCATGAGCGACTTCACGTTGGTGCAGGTCGCCTGGTGCACGGAGACGCCCTGGCCGCGGGTGATGAAGCCGACGATCTGGTCGCCGGGCACGGGGGTGCAGCACTTCGCGAGCTTGACGAGGATGTCCGGCGCACCGCGGACGAGCACGCCGCTGTCGCTGTTGCGGAGCTGCCGGCTCGTGACCTGGCGGGGGAAGGCGAGTTCGGGCTCGTCGGTCTCGGTCTCCGACTGGACGCCGGCGAGGACCTTCTCGATGACGGACTGCGTCGAGACGTGGCCCTCCCCGATGGCGGCGTAGAGCGCGGACACGTCGTCGTACCGCATCGCCGAGGCGACCTCGGAGATCGAGTCCTGGCTCATGATGCGCTGCAGCGGGAGGTTCTGTTTGCGCATGGCGCGGGCGATGGCGTCGCGGCCCTGCTCGATCGCCTCTTCGCGGCGCTCCTTGGTGAACCACTGCTTGATCTTGTTGCGGGCCCGCGGGCTGCGTACGAAGGTCAACCAGTCCTGGCTCGGTCCGGAGTCGGGGTTCTTCGACGTGAAGATCTCGACGACGTCGCCACTCGACAGCGAGCTCTCGAGCGGGACGAGGCGTCCGTTGACCTTCGCACCCATGGTCCGGTGCCCGATCTCGGTGTGCACGGCGTAGGCGAAGTCGACGGGGGTGGCGCCGGCGGGGAGACCGATGACCTTGCCCTGCGGCGTGAAGACGTAGGTCTCCTTGGCGCCGATCTCGTAGCGGAGCGAGTCGAGGAACTCGCCCGGGTCGCTGGTCTCCGCCTGCCAGTCGGTGATGTGCGCGAGCCAGGCCATGTCCTGGTCGGTGGCGCTCGACGTGTCGACGTCGCGACCGGCAGCGCGCTGCTTGTACTTCCAGTGCGCGGCGACACCGAACTCGGCGCGCTGGTGCATCTCGTGCGTCCGGATCTGGATCTCGACCGGACGCCCCTGCGGACCGAGCACGCTGGTGTGCAGCGACTGGTACAGGTTGAACTTCGGCGTCGCGATGTAGTCCTTGAACCGCCCGGGCAGCGGGGTCCATCGCGCGTGCACCGAGCCGAGCATGGCGTAGCAGTCGCGCACGGTCGGCACGAGGACGCGGATGCCGACCAGGTCGTAGATCTCGTCGAACTCACGACCGCGCACGATCATCTTCTGGTAGATCGAGTAGTACTGCTTCGGTCGGCCCATCACGTCGCCGCGGACCTTCGCGGCCTTGAGGTCCTTCTTCAGCGTGCCGATGACGTTCTGGACGAACTGCTCGCGCTTGGGCTGGCGTTCCTTGACGAGGCTGTCGATCTCGACGTAGAGCTTCGGGTGCAGGACCGCGAACGACAGGTCCTCGAGCTCGAGCTTGATCATCTGGATGCCGAGACGGTGCGCGAGCGGCGCGTAGATCTCGAGCGTCTCCTTGGCCTTGCGCGTCGCCGAGGTGGACTCGACGAAGCCCCACGTCCGGGCGTTGTGCAGGCGGTCGGCGAGCTTGATGACGAGCACGCGGATGTCCTTCGACATCGCGATGACCATCTTGCGGACGGTCTCGGCCTGGGCGCTGTCGCCGTACTTGACCTTGTCGAGCTTCGTGACGCCGTCGACGAGCATGGCGATCTCGTCGCCGAAGTCCTGTCGGAGCTGGTCGAGCTGGTAGTCGGTGTCCTCGACGGTGTCGTGGAGGAGCGCCGCCGCGATGGTGATCGGGCCGATGCCGAGGTCGGCGAGGATCTGCGCCACGGCCACCGGGTGCGTGATGTACGGCTCACCGGACTTGCGCTTCTGGCCGTCGTGCGCCCGCTCGGCGACGGAGTACGCCCGCTCGATGAGCGTGACGTCGCCCTTGGGGTGGTGCGACCGGACGGTGCGGATCAGGGTGTCGACGGCTCCGGCGGGCTGTGCGCGCGAGAAGAGCCGCGGGAGCAGGGACCGGAGCGATCCGAGGTTGCCCGTGGTGTTGGGGCCGAGTGGCGGACTGGTCGGCTCGGAGGGCGATCCCGGGCGGCTGGGCGCGGAGTCGTCCTGCTTCGAGGATTCACGGATGTCCGTCATGCTGCGCCTCCCAGGACCTGATCCGACAACACTACGCGCGTCGGGTCAGTGCCCGTGACCGTGTTCGCCGGAGGCTGCGGAGTCGGCGTCGTCGCGGACGACCGGGGCACCCGCCGACTCCCAGGCGACCATGCCGCCGGCGAGGTTGACCGCCGGCACGCCCGCCTGTTCGAGCGCGGCGACCACACGGGCGGAACGCATCCCCGAGTGACAGACGATGATCGCGGGCTCGTCGGTCGGTTGGATCTCGCTCCACCGTTCCGTGAACTCGGACATCGGCACGAGGGTCGCCTGCGGGGCGTGGACCTCGGCCCACTCCCCCGGTTCGCGGACGTCGTACAGGCGGGAGCCGGACTCGATGCGGGCGAGGGCGTCCTCGACGGTGATCTCCTGCACGGCGATCAGGCCTCGGCCGCTGCGTCTGCCGGCACGCCGACTTCGGCCCGCCGCTTGGCGTTCGCGGCTTCCTTCTTGGCGTCCGCCTGCTTGATCTTCGGCTCGTTCTCGCGCAGGTGCGCGTACATCGGCGAGGCGATGAAGATCGTCGAGTACGTGCCGACGATGATGCCGATGAACAGGGCGAGGGAGATGTCGCGCAGCGTTCCGGCGCCGAGGATGTACGACCCGATGAACAGGATCGCCGCGACCGGGAGGAGCGCCACGATCGAGGTGTTGATCGAGCGGACGAGCGTCTGGTTGACCGCGAGGTTGACCGACTGCACGAAGGTGCGGTGCGACTCCATCGCGGTGTTCTCGCGGACCTTGTCGAACACCACCACGGTGTCGTACAGGGAGTACCCGAGGATCGTCAGGAAGCCGATCACCGCCGCGGGCGTGACCTCGAGCCCCACGATGCCGTACACGCCGGCCGTGATGAGCAGGTCGTGGAGCAGCGCCACCATGGCGGACAGCGACATCTTCCAGGTGCGGAAGTAGAGCGCCATGAACACGGCGGCCAGGGCGAGGAAGATCACCAGGCCGCGGATGGCCTGCGCGAGGACGTCGGCACCCCACGTCGCACCGATGAACGTCGAGGCGACCTCGGACTCGTCGACGTCGTACGCCTTCGCCAGTGCCGACTGGACCTCGGTGGTCTCCCGGTCGGTCAGCTGGCCGGTCTGCACGCGGATGCCGTGCGTCCCGAGCTGCGAGACGCGCGGGATCTCGTCGGACACGATGTCCTCGACGGCGTTCGTCGCGAGGTTCTGGTCGACCGACTTGACGTCGGAGATCGTGAACTCGGACCCGCCGGTGAACTCGATGCCGAGCTGGTAGCCCCCGCGGAGCCACGGCACCGCCAGGGAGACCACGATCGCCACGACGGCGATGAGGTACCAGGTGCGGCGGCGGCCGACGATGTCGTACGACCGCTTGCCGGTGTAGAGGTCGTTGCCGAACTTGCTGAAGCTCGCCATCAGCTGTCCTTCCCGTTCGGAGCGCCGCCGTTGCCGGCCTTGCGCTCCGCGATGGTCTGTCGTCGCTGTGCCTCACCGGCACTGCGCTGCCGCTTGCCGTCCACGACCGGCGCGCGGAACTGTGCGCGACCGCGGTAGACCGCGCCGAGGGCCGCCGGGTCGAGCCCGGAGAACCGGTGCCCCTCGTTGAAGAAGCGACGGCGGGAGATGAGCTGGAGCATCGGGTGGGTGAAGAGGATCACGACCACGATGTCGATGAGCGTCGTGAGGAGCAGCGTGAACGCGAAGCCCTTCACGTCGCTGACCGCGAGGACGTAGAGCACGATCGCGGCGAGGAAGTTGATCGAGTCGGACGCGATGATCGTCCGGAAGGCTCGCTTCCACCCCGACTCGACGGCACCCTCGAGGGCCCGTCCGTCGCGCAGTTCGTCGCGGATGCGCTCGAAGTACACGATGAAGGAGTCCGCCGTGATGCCGATCGCCACGATCAGACCGGCGACACCCGCCAGCGACAGGCGGTAGTCGACGCGCCAGGACATGATCGCGATGACCAGGTACGTCAGGGCGGCGGCCACACCGAGGGACAGGACCGTCACGAACGCGAGGGCCCGGTACTGGATCACCGAGTAGATGATCACCAGGATCAGACCGATCAGCCCGGCGACGAGGCCACCGATGAGCTGTGCGGTGCCGAGCGTCGCCGAGATGTTCTCGTTCGACTGCACCTGGAAGTTGATCGGCAGCGCACCGTACTTGAGCTGGTCAGCCAGGGTCTTGGCGGACTCCGACGTGAAGTTGCCGCTGATCTGCGCCTTGCCGTTCGTGATCGCGACGTTCGTCGTCGGCGCGGTGATCACGTTGCCGTCGAGGACGATCGCGAACTGGTTCTGCGGCTGCTGGAGCGACACGAGACGGTTGGTCACCGTGCGGAAGTCCTTGGTGCCGGCGCCGTTGAACGTCAGGTTGACGGCCCACTCGCCCGTGGTGGTGCCCTGTGAGCTCGTGGCGAGGCCCGAGGTGGCGTTCGAGATGTCCGCACCGGAGACCTCGACCGGGCCGAGGATGTACTTGCCGGCACCGTCGGCGTCGCAGGTGACGAGCGGCTCGTCGTCCGGCGCCGTCGTGACGTCGTCAGGGGCCTTGCAGTTGTAGTTCGTGAAGAGGTCCTGCAGCTTCGGCGTCACCCACGCGAGGTCGCTCGCGTTCGACGGCTTCGTGCTCGGCGTGGCCGCGAGGGACGCGGGCGGCGAGTACGGCGTCGGCGATGCGCTCGACCCGGAGTCCCCGCCGACCGAGGTGTTCGCTGCGGCCTCGGTGTAGAGCACCGGGCGGAACGTCAGCTTGGCTGCCGCTTCGATGCGCTGGATCGTCTGCTGGTCCGGCTTGCCCGGGATCGAGACCACGATGTTGTTGGCGCCCTGGGTGTTGATCTCGGACTCCGAGACACCGGTGGCGTCGATGCGCTGGCGGATGATGTTCACCGCCTGCTGCAGCTGCTGCGAGGTGACGGATCCACCCTCGGTGTTCTGCGCCGCCAGGGTCAGCTGTGTGCCGCCCTGCAGGTCGAGGGCGAGCTCGGGGACCCAGCTCGCGCCCTCGTACCACTTGCCCGTGTCGTCCTTGCTGGTGGCCGCGAGGATCGACGCGGCCGTGTTCAGGCCGGCGAGGATCGCGATCAGGATCACCAACCAGGTGAGCGAGCGCAGCGCCTTCTTGACGGGTGTCGATCGTGCCACCGGTCGTCTCGTCTTTCTGTCAGGACCGTCGGCGGTGTGCGCCGACGGAAGAGTGTCGCCACCGGGTCACGGTCGTGTCCCGGTGCCCGAGGGGTTCAGTCCTCGGTCTTGCGCTTCGCCTGCTCGGCGTCGTCCGCACGCTCGCCGTAGATCGGCTCACCGTTGAGTTCGGTGACGTGCTTCGGCTCGTCGTCGGTGGTGGTCGTCGTCTCGATGTCCGAGGCGGTGTCGTCGACGACGCGGGACAGCGTCTGACGGTGCACGGTGACGACGGTTCCGGGAGCGATCTCGACGTCGGCGGTGACCTTCTCGTCGTCGACGGAGAGCAGCGTGCCGTACAGGCCGAAGGACAGCATCACGCGAGCACCCGGCACCATCTTGGTGGCGAGCTCGCCCTGCTGCTTCTTGCGCTTGCGGCTGTTGTAGAACATGAAGGCCGCGAACGCCACGACGATGACGATGAGGATGACTTCTTGACCCATGGTTGCATTGCCTTCTCTGGTATTTCGGTTTCGGGCCGTAGCAGTCTAGGGCACCGGGCTGTGGCTGGCGTCGCGGCCGGTTGACGGGCCGGGACTACTCGTCGTCGAACAGCCCCGGGAGGGCCGAGGCGCCCGGCTGTCCGGGCGTGAGACCGAGGTGACGCCAGGCCGACGGGGTCGCGATGCGCCCGCGTGGCGTCCTGGTGACGAGCCCGATCCGGACGAGGAAGGGCTCCACGACGGACTCGATGGTCTCGGACTCCTCGCCCACGGAGACGGCGAGGGTGTTCAACCCGACCGGTCCCCCGTCGAAGCGGGTCAGCATGGTCTCGAGCACGGCACGGTCGAGGCGGTCGAGGCCGAACTCGTCCACGTCGTACAGCTCGAGCGCGCCCTGCACCGCGGCCATGCCGTCCCCGGTGGCGTGCACGAGCTCGTAGTCGCGGACACGGCGCAGCAGACGGTTCGCGATGCGCGGTGTCCCACGCGACCGACCGGCGATCTCGCGCAGGGCGAAGCGGTCGAAGTCGAGGCCGAGCAGGTGTGCTGCACGGATGAGGACCTGCTCGAGCTCGTCGCGCTCGTAGAACTCGAGGTGCGCGGTGAAGCCGAAGCGGTCCCGCAGCGGGTTCGGCAGCAGCCCGGCACGGGTGGTGGCACCGACGAGGGTGAACGGCGCGAGGTCGAGCGGGATGCTCGTCGCCCCGGCGCCCTTGCCCACCATGACGTCGATGCGGAAGTCCTCCATCGCCAGGTAGAGCATCTCCTCCGCCGAACGCGCCATGCGGTGGATCTCGTCGATGAACAGGACCTCGCCCGGCATCAGGGACGAGAGCACCGCGGCGAGGTCGCCGGCGTGCTGGATCGCGGGCCCGCTCGACATCCGGAGCGGTCGTCCGGACTCGTGGGCGACGATCATCGCGAGGGTGGTCTTGCCGAGGCCGGGAGGACCCGCCATCAGGATGTGGTCCGGCGTGCGGTCCTGCATCGCCGCGGCCTTGAGCAGCAGGTCGAGCTGCCCGCGGACCTTGCGCTGCCCGACGAACTCAGCCAGGGACTTCGGTCGGAGGGCGCCCTCGAAGGCGAGTTCCTCGGGTGACTGGGCGTCGGCCGCGGTGATGCCGCCGCTCATCGAGCGGCCCCGGTGGGCCGGAGGGCACCGAGCGCTGCACGGAGGAGCGCCTGGGTGCCCATCGCCGCCACGCCGGGCTCGGTGGCGATCGTGTCGTCAACGGCAGTGCGAGCGGTGTCCTCACGCCAGCCGAGCCCGACGAGCGCGGTGACGACGTCCTCCGATGCCGGGTGCGCGACCCCGCCACGGGCGCCGGTGGGGGCGGTGGACGTCTCGAACGCGACGAGCTTGCCCGAGAGCGCGACGATGATGAGCTTGGCGGTCTTGGGCCCGATGCCGGACACCTTGCGGAACGCGCCGTCGTCGTCCTTCGCCACGGCGTTCGCGATCTGCGCCGGGTCCATCTGCCCGAGGACGCCGAGCGCCGACTTCGGTCCCACGCCGGACACGCTGCGCAGCAGGTCGAACACGCGGAGGGCGTCCGTGGACTCGAAGCCGAAGAGCAGGTGCTCGTCCTCCCTGACGATCATCGCGGTGCGCAGGAAGACCTCTGCCCCGTGGCGGAGCGTCAGCGCGTGCGCCGGCGTGACGGTGACGAGGTAGCCGACCCCCGCGCACTCGACCACGACGCTCGAACCGGCGATGTCGATGCAGGTTCCCCGGAGACTCGCGATCATGCCCCGAGCCTAGGGGCAGCGGCCGACGACGACGCGCGCCGCGCTGCGGCCTCGGCACGCTGGAGCGGTGAGGTGGCGCGGCTGATCGGCGACGCCGCACTGCGGCCGGTGGTGCCGGCCTGTGCGTCCCGCCACGCACGCTGCGCCGGGGTGAGGGTCCCGGTGCCGGTGCTCACCGCGTCGGGCGCGCCGAGCCTCCAGGCATGGCACACGGCCAGTGCGAGCGCGTCGGCCGCGTCGGCCGGCTTCGGAGCCTCTGCGAGTCCGAGCACGCGGGCGATCATCGCCTGCACCTGCCGCTTGTCGGCGTTGCCGTAGCCCGTGACGGCCGCCTTGACCTCGGACGGGGTGTGGAGGCCGACCGGGATGCCGCGGACGGCCGCTGCGTGAAGGGCGAGTCCGGCTGCCTGCGCGGTCCCCATCACCGTGCGGACGTTCGCCTGCGCGAAGACGCGCTCGACGGCGACGGCGTCCGGGTGGTGGGCCTCGATCTGCTCCGCGATGCCCGAGGCGATCAGCACCAGGCGCTGTTCGAGCGCCATGTCCGCCGGGGTACGCACGACCGTGACGTGCACCAGGCGGGCGCGACGGTCCGGGGTGACCTCGACCACCCCGACACCGCAGCGGGTGAGCCCGGGGTCCACCCCGAGCACGCGGAGCACCGGCTCAGTCCTCGTCCTCGTCGAGCTCGGCCTGGACGTCGGCGGGCACGTCGAAGTTCGCGTAGACGTTCTGCACGTCGTCGCTGTCCTCGAGCGCGTCGATCAGCCGGAACACCTTGCGGGCGGTCTCGGCGTCGACGGGGACCTTGAGGCCGGGGACGAACTCGGCGTCGGCGGAGTCGTAGTCGATGCCGGCGTCCTGCAGCGCGGTGCGTGCTGCGACGAGGTCGCTGGCTTCGGTGATGACCTCGAAGCCACCGCCCTGGTCGATGACGTCCTCGACACCGGCGTCGAGCACGGCCGTCATGACGTCGTCCTCGGTCAGGCCGTCGGTCTTGGTGACGGAGATGACGCCCTTGCGCGCGAAGTTGTAGGCGACGCTGCCCGGGTCGGCCATGGTGCCGCCGTTCCGCGACATCGCGGTGCGGACCTCGGCAGCAGCGCGGTTCTTGTTGTCCGTCAGGCACTCGATCAGCATCGCGACGCCGTTCGGGGCGTAGCCCTCGTACATGATGGTCGTGTACTCGATCGACTCACCGGTCAGGCCGGCACCACGCTTGACGGCGCGGTCGATGTTGTCGTTCGGCACCGAGGTCTTCTTGGCCTTCTGGATGGCGTCGACCAGGGTCGGGTTGCCCGACAGGTCGGCACCGCCCATCTTCGCGGCGACCTCGATGTTCTTGATGAGCTTGGCGAACGACTTCGCACGTCGGCCGTCGATGACGGCCTTCTTGTGCTTGGTGGTCGCCCACTTGGAATGCCCGGACACGGTTCTCCTTGCGTCGTGCGGAAAGTCCCGATCAGTTTACCGGCCGGGAGGCTCGGCGTGCGCCCGGCACGCAGGCCCTGTGGACAGGGGCTCACCCTGGGCGGCCTGTGGGGAACCGCCCGGGACGGCGGGACACCGGTGTCGTGTCAGGGAGGCGCGGCACGACACCGGTGTTCGGGTGTGACGCCGCGGATCCCGGCGGTGTCCCGCCGGAACGCCGGTGTTCAGCTCAGCAGGCACGGCGGCACGCATGGCGAGACGCCGGTGTCGTGCGGACGAGCGGACGCGCCGGTCAGGCGTGCCGGACGAGGTCGAGGAAGCGCCGGTGGAAGCGGTCCTCCCCCGCGACCTCCGGGTGGAAGGCGCTGGCGATGACATTGCCCTGCTGCACCGCGACGACCTGGCCGTCGGACAGTGCCCCGAGGACGTGGACGTCGTCGCCGTGCTGCTCCACCACGGGTGCGCGGATGAACACCGCGTGGACCGGGGCCTCGCCGAGGTCGGGCATCGGGATGTCCGTCTCGAAGGAGTCGTTCTGACTGCCGAACGCGTTGCGCCGCACCGTGGTGTCGAGGACCCCGAGGGTCTGCTGCCCGCCGATCGCGTTGGTGATGCGCTCGCTCAGCATGATCATGCCGGCGCAGGTGCCGTAGGTGGGCAGCCCACCCTGGATGGCCTCGGCGAGGGGCTCCGCGACACCGAACGCCCGGGACAGCTTGTCCATGACGCTGGACTCGCCGCCGGGGATCACGACACCGTGCAGGCCCGCGATCTCCTCGGGCCGGCGGAGCGGCACCACCTCGGCGCCGAGCTCCGTCAGCGAGGCGATGTGCTCGCGGAAGTCGCCCTGCAGCGCGAGCACCCCGATGCGGGGTGCCGCGCCCCTGGTCGGACTACCAGCCACGCTCGGCGAGGCGGTGCGGGGCGGGGACGTCGGCGACGTTGATGCCGACCATCGCCTCTCCCAGACCACGCGAGACCTCGGCGATGACCTTGGGGTCGTCGTGGAAGGTCACGGCCTTGACGATGGCGGCGGCACGCTTGGCCGGGTCGCCGGACTTGAAGATGCCGGAGCCGACGAAGACGCCGTCCGCGCCGAGCTGCATCATCATCGCCGCGTCGGCCGGGGTGGCGACACCACCGGCGGTGAACAGGACGACGGGGAGGGTGCCGGTGCTGGCGACCTCCTTGACCACGTCGTACGGCGCCTGGAGCTCCTTGGCGGCGACGTAGAGCTCGTCGTCCTTCAGGTGGCGGAGCGCTGCGATCTCCTTGGCGATGGTGCGGATGTGGCGGGTGGCCTCGGACACGTCACCGGTGCCGGCCTCGCCCTTGGAGCGGATCATGGCTGCGCCCTCGGTGATGCGACGGAGTGCTTCGCCGAGGTTCGTGGCGCCACAGACGAAGGGCGTCGTGAAGTTCCACTTGTCGATGTGGTTGACGTAGTCGGCCGGCGACAGGACCTCGGACTCGTCGATGTAGTCGACGCCGAGTTCCTGCAGGACCTGGGCCTCGACGAAGTGACCGATGCGGGCCTTCGCCATGACGGGGATGGACACCGCGGCGATGATCTCCTCGATCATCGAGGGGTCCGACATGCGGGCCACGCCGCCCTGCGCACGGATGTCGGCGGGCACGCGCTCGAGGGCCATGACGGCGGTGGCGCCGGCTTCCTCGGCGATGCGGGCCTGATCGGCGTCGATGACGTCCATGATGACGCCGCCCTTGAGCATCTCCGCCAGACCGCGCTTCACGCGGGACGATCCGGTGATGGAGGTGCCGGGAGTGCTGGTGTCGGGGGTGCTGGTGCTGTCGCTCATGATGCTCCCATCCTAGTGCTGAGCGCTCAGGACTGCTGTGCGGACCAGCCGTCCGCGACCAGTCGTCGGGTGTCCCCGAGCATCTGCGACATCGACTTCGTCCTGGCGATGACGGGGAAGAAGTTCGAGTCCGACTCCCACCGCGGCACGACGTGCTGGTGCAGGTGCGCAGCGACACCGGCGCCCGCGACCTCGCCCTGGTTCATCCCGATGTTGAAGCCGTCGCAGTGTGACACCTCCCGCAGGACGCGCATCGCGGTCTGGGTGAGCTCGCCGATCTCGCGGAGCTCCTCGGGGGTGGCTTCGTCGTAGAGCGGCACGTGCCGGTACGGGCAGACCAGCAGGTGGCCGTTGTTGTACGGGTACAGGTTGAGCAGCACGTAGGCGTGCTCGCCCCTGGCCACGATGAGGGCGTCCTCGTCGGACTTCCGCGGGGCCTCGCAGAACGGGCAGTCGTCCTTGTGCCCGCGGCCTTCGCCGGCCCGCCCGGAGTCGATGTACGCCATCCGGTGCGGGTTCCACAGGCGCTGGAAGGCATCCGGGACCGCGGCCTGCGTGGCCGCGTCCCGGATGACCAGCCGGTCGTCCTCGGTGTCGGACATCAGACCTGCGCGCGCTCGCGGATCGCGGTGAGGATGCGCTCGACCGCCTCGTCGACGGGCACGGCGTTGTCCTGGCGCCCGTCACGGAAGCGGAAGCTCACGGCGCCGGCGTCGCGGTCCTCGCCACCGGCGATGAGCTGGAACGGCACCTTCTGCTTGGTGTGCGTACGGATCTTCTTCTGCATCCGGTCGTCGGAGTGGTCGACCTCGGCGCGGACGCCCTCGGCACGGAGCTTGGCGATGACCTCGTCGAGGTAGTCGCCGTACTCCTCAGCGACGGGGATCCCGACGACCTGGACCGGGGCGAGCCAGGCCGGGAAGGCACCGGCGTAGTGCTCGGTGAGGACGCCGAAGAAGCGCTCGATCGACCCGAACAGCGCACGGTGGATCATCACGGGGCGCTGGCGGGTGCCGTCGGCGGCGGCGTACTCGATGCCGAAGCGCTCCGGCAGGTTGAAGTCGAGCTGGACGGTGGACATCTGCCAGGTGCGGCCGATGGCGTCACGGGCCTGCACGGAGATCTTCGGGCCGTAGAACGCCGCACCCGCGGGGTCCGGCACGAGCTCGAGCCCGGACTCCTCCGCGACCTCGCGCAGGGTGTTGGTGGCCTCCTCCCAGACGTCGTCGTCGCCGACGTACTTCTCCGGGTCCTTCGTGGAGAGCTCGAGGTAGAAGTCGTCGAGGCCGTAGTCGCGGAGCAGCGACAGCACGAACTCGAGGGTCGTGGTGAGCTCCTCCTTCATCTTCTCCTTGGTGGTGAAGATGTGGGCGTCGTCCTGGGTCATGCCACGGACGCGGGTGAGGCCGTGGATGACGCCGGACTTCTCGTTGCGGTAGACCGTGCCGAACTCGAACATGCGGAGCGGCAGGTCGCGGTAGGACCGGGGCTGCGAGCGGTACGCCAGGATGTGCATCGGGCAGTTCATCGGCTTGAGGTAGTAGTCGGCACCCTGGCGGGTGACGTTGCCGTCCTCGTCCGTGGCCTGGTCCATGTGCATGGCCGGGAACATGCCGTCCTTGTACCAGCCGAGGTGCCCGGACTGCTCGAACAGGTCGCCCTTGGTGATGTGCGGCGTGTAGACGAACGAGTAGCCGTTCTGCTCGTGCCGACGGCGCGAGTAGTCCTCCATCTCACGACGGATGATGCCGCCCTTGGGGTGGAAGATCGCCAGTCCCGAGCCGATCTCGTCCGGGAACGAGAACAGGTCGAGCTCGGCGCCGAGCTTGCGGTGGTCGCGCTTGGCGGCTTCCTCGAGACGCACCAGGTACGCCTTGAGCTGGTCCTTGTCGGGCCACGCGGTGCCGTAGATCCGCTGCAGCTGCGGGTTCTTCTCGGAGCCGCGCCAGTAGGCGGCCGCGACGCGCATCAGCTTGGCGGCGTTGCCGATCCACCGGGTGTGCGGCACGTGCGGGCCACGGCAGAGGTCCTGCCAGACGACGTCGCCGGACTTCGGGTCGACGTTCTCGTAGACCGTGAGTTCGCCGGCACCGACCTCGACGCTCTCGCCGGAGTCGCCGTCGGCCGCGGCACCCTTGAGCCCGATGAGCTCCTGCTTGTAGGGCTCCCCCGCCATCAGCTCGCGGGCTTCGTCGTCCGTCACGACCCGGCGACGGAAGCGCTGGGCCTGCTTGACGATGCGGTCCATGCCCTTCTCGATGGCCTTCAGGTCCTCGGGCGTGAAGGGCTCGGCGACGTCGAAGTCGTAGTAGAAGCCGTCGGTGACGGGCGGGCCGATCCCGAGCTTGGCGTCCGGGTTGATCTGCTGGACGGCCTGCGCGAGCACGTGCGCGGCCGAGTGGCGGAGGATGTCGAGCCCGTCCTGCTCGTCGAGGGTGACGGGCTCGGCGGTCTGGCCGTCCTGCACCTCGGCGGCGAGGTCCTTGAGGACGCCGTCGACACGGATCGCGACGACACCGCGGACACCGTCGAAGAGCTCGGTGCCCGTCGTGGTCGTCGTCGCGGTGCGGGGCTCGGGTGCCTGGGGCACGTCTGCGGGCTGGCCGGCTTCCGGCGATGCGACTGACTCGGTCACGATGGTGGGACTCCTCGGTAGGAACGGTTCGTCAAGACTAGTGCGCGAGCGGGCGCCACCAGGTCTGGCCCGGAGGCGTCGGCGCGACTCAGGCGGGGACGGCGCCGAGCGTGGTGACGGGCAGGCGCGACTCGAGCCGTTCGCGGCCGGCGAGCCCGTCGAGCTCGAGCAGGGCGGCGAACCCGATCGCCTCGTACCCGGCACGCTCGAGCAGCGTGATGGTGGCGGCACCGGTGCCACCGGTCGCGAGCACGTCGTCGACGACCAGCACGCGGGTGCCCGCCGGGAGCTGCGCGGGACGGAGCTCGAGTTCGGCCTCGCCGTACTCGAGCGCGTACTGCTCGCTGAGCACCTCGCCGGGGAGCTTGCCGGCCTTGCGGACCGTCAGGACGCCGACCTGGTGCTGCGCCGCGATGCCGCCGGCGAGCGCGAACCCGCGGGCCTCGATCCCGGCGACGGCGGCGAACCCGCCGCCGACTGCGAAGGGCGCCGCGAGCGCTTCGCACACCCGGCCGAACGCGACGGCGTCGGCGAACACCGGGGTGACGTCGCGGAACAGGATGCCGGGCTTCGGGAAGTCCGGCACGATCGCCGTGAGTCGCTGGACGAGGTCGGACGCGGTTTCGGTCATGCACCAACCGTACGGTCAGCACGGCCCCTGCCCGGACACCGCCCGCATGGTCAAGCCCCACGTTCTGGTCCTGGCCGACGACCCGTTGCTCGGGGTCCCCTGGACCGGTCGGGACACGGGCGCACCGGGCGCCCGCCGGCAGGGACAGGGGATGCGACACCGTGGACGAACGCACCAGGACCAGGACCAGGACCCGTACGAGCAGCACGACCAGCAGGAGGACCAGGACCAGGACCGCGGTCTCTGCCGTCACAGCGCTCACCGTGACCGCGGTGGTCGCCGGGCTCGTCGCGGCGAGCCCGGCCCAGGCAGCGCCGACCGTGACGACCGCGACCATCCGAACCGCGACGACCGGCCAGGTCTTCGCCGGTGGCCTCTTCGTCCAGCCGGACGGCCAGGCGGCCCAGGCGGCGACCGCGCTGACCGCGTCCGGCGACACCGCTGGCGTCGCTGCGGCACGGACCATCGCTGCGCAGCCCGTCGCGATCTGGCTCGGCGAGTGGTTCCGGGGCGACATGCTCGACCGGTACCTGGCCCGTGCCCTCGCGGCGGCCGAGGCAGCCGGCCGGACCCCGGTGTTCGTCACCTACGCGATCCCGAACCGGGACTGCGGCGGGTACTCGGCCGGCGGCCTGTCCGCCGCGGACTACCTGGCGTGGAACCAGCGGATCGCGGACGACCTCCGCGGTCACCGGGCGGTGGTCCTCGTCGAACCGGACTCGCTGTCGGCGCTCCCCCGGTGCACGAGCGAGGCCGCGACGCGTCCGCCGCTGCTGGCGGAGGCCGTGGCCGCGCTGTCCGCGGCCGGCGTCCCCACGTACCTCGACGGCGGCAACAGCACGTGGAACACGGCCGAGGCGCAGGCGGCCCTGCTGCGGTCGGCCGGCGTCGCCCAGGCGCGCGGGTTCTTCACGAACGTCGCGAACTTCCAGCTCGTCGACCAGGAGCGTGCGTACGCCGACCGGGTGAGCGCGCTGACCAGTGGCTCCCACTACGTCGTCGACGTCTCCCGGAACGGCCGTGGGTGGAAGGGCACGTGGTGCAACCCGACCGGAGCGGGGCTCGGGCAGACACCACGGGTCAGTGCCGGCACGACGGCGATGGACGCACTCCTCTGGGTGAAGACACCGGGGTCGAGCGACGGCACGTGCAACGGCGGTCCGGCTGCGGGCACGTGGTGGTCCGCGCAGGCGCAGGCGCTGGTGGCGAACCGGCGGTAGCACGAGGAACGGGTGGCCCGGCCGTCGAGACGGTCGGGCCACCCGTCGGTGGTGCGCGGTGCGCTCATCGCCACATGTGCATCGTGGCGCCGAGCATCACCCACTCGGCCTCGCGAGCGGCGCGCTCCCGGCGGAGCTGCTCGGCGAGGAGGAGGTCGACGGGCAGCCGCTTCGGGCGGGTGCGTCGACTCCAGACGATGAGTGCCATCCCGAGGCGCATCGCGAGCCGGTCGGTCAGGGAGACCGAGCGGGCTGCGGTGGTCGCGCCGGGCTGGCGGAGGACGGACTTCGTGGACATGGTGGTCACCGGTTCTGGTTCGGGGTGGTTCCGGGGCCCTGAGGGCGCGACGGATTCGCCGGCGCTCGGGCAGGGAGGATCGACCGACAGGCGCACAGGAATGCACGCCGATCGGTCACGAGAATGCAGTTCGACATTCCGCGACGACGCACGTCCGCATGCTCGGACGGCATTCCGGACACATTTCCCCGACCCCGCACGACCGGGTCGTGGAGAGCGCAGGACGTGTCCGGCGTCACGATCCGACCCGACGGGACGACCGACCGGTCAGCCCCGCTGATCGAGGACGATCAGCGGGAGACGACCACGGCACGAGCAGTGCTCGGCATCACCCCGGATGGGATGTGGTGGTCAGGACCGGCGGGCCGCCGTGGCGACGGACCAGTGCGTGGCGACGAGCCTGAGCGTGGCGGACGCGGTCGCGTCAGCAGGACCCGGCGGAGGAGCCGGTGGTCCCACGGACTGCACGGAACGGCGTCTGCGTGGTGATGATCGAGATCATGGTCGGCCCCCTTTCGGCGCGGGTCAGGAACAGCAGCTGGCGGTGTCGGGAACCGTGGTTCGCGACGTGTGAACAGTAGCGACAGTCTCTCCGACCGCGCAACCCATTCCCCGAAATGCGTCGGAATTGCAGAACTGAACACACGAGAACGCCCCGGGACCGATCGGTCCCGGGGCGTTCTGTGGGTCGTCTGCCTAGACGGCAGCCGGTGTGGCGACCCGTGCGACGAGCGACCCGTCCGACACCGCGATGCGGACGGTGTCCCCGGCCTGCACGGCACCCTCGACGACGAGCGTCGCGACGCGGTCGTCGACCTCGCGCTGGATCAGACGACGGAGCGGACGGGCGCCGTACTCGGGCTCGTACCCGTGCTCGGCGAGCCAGTCGACCGCGGCCTCGTCGACCGAGAGCACCATGTCCTGCGCGATGAGGCGCAGCGAGGTCTCGGCCAGCAGCAGCGACACGATCGAGCGCAGCTGCGTCCGGTCGAGCTTGCGGAAGAGCACGATCTCGTCGATCCGGTTGATGAACTCGGGGCGCATCGACTCGCGCAGCTTGCCCATCACGCGGTTCCGGAGGTCGTCCTCGCCGTAGCCCCCGTCCGCCGACGCGGAGAACCCGAGTGCGCCGGAGCGCGACGCGAGGAACTCCGACCCGATGTTCGACGTCATGATGACCACGGTGTTGCGGAAGTCGACGGTGCGGCCCTGTCCGTCCGTGAGTCGACCGTCGTCGAGCACCTGCAGCAGCAGGTTGAACACGTCGGGGTGTGCCTTCTCGACCTCGTCGAGGAGGATCACCGAGTACGGGTTGCGGCGGACGCGCTCGGTCAGCTGGCCGGCCTCGTCGTAGCCGACGTACCCGGGAGGGGCACCGACCAGCCGGGACACGGTGTGCCGCTCGCCGAACTCGCTCATGTCGAAGCGGAGCATGGCCGACTCGTCACCGAACAGCGACGACGCGAGGGCCTTCGCGAGCTCGGTCTTGCCGACACCGGTCGGTCCGAGGAACAGGAAGCTCCCGACCGGACGATCCGGGTCACCCATCCCGGTCCGGCTGCGCCGGACAGCGGTCGCGATGGCGCGCACCGCATCCTCCTGTCCGACGACCCGCTGGTGCAGCTCGTCCTCCAGTCGGGCGAGACGGGTCCGGTCACCCTGGGTGAGCCGCGCCGCGGGGATGCCGGTGGCACGGGACACGACGGCTGCGATGTCCGCTTCCGTGATCACGGAGTCGGTCTGGTTCGGACGGGAGGCCCGCCCAGCGTCCGCCGATCCAGCAGCGGTGATCCGGGCCTCCAGGTCCGCGGTCTGGTCGCGGAGGCGGGACGCCTCCTCGTAGCGCTCCTCGGTGACCGCGCGGTCCTTCTCCGCCATCAGCTCAGCGAGCTGGTCGCGGAGCGCCTCGACGTCGACGTCCCCCGATCGGAGGAGGCGGCTGCGTGCGCCGGCCTGGTCGATGAGGTCGATCGCCTTGTCGGGCAGGTGCCGGTCGGTGACGTAGCGGTGCGAGAGCTCGACCGCGGCGCGCAGGGCACCTTCGGTGTAGGTGACGCCGTGGTGCTCGGCGTACCGCGGGCTGAGCCCGGTGAGGATCGCGACCGCGTCCTCGACGCTCGGCTCCCCCACCGTGACGGGCTGGAAGCGACGCTCGAGGGCGGCGTCCTTCTCGATCCGGCGGTACTCCGAGAGCGTGGTGGCGCCGACCATGTGCAGGTCGCCCCGGGCCAGGCGCGGCTTGAGGATGTTGCCCGCGTCCATCGAGCCGCCCTCACCGCCGCCACCCGCACCGACGACGGTGTGCAGCTCGTCGACGAACACGATGAGCTCGTCGGCGTGCGCGCTGATCTCGTCGAGGGCCTTCGTCAGGCGTTCCTCGAAGTCACCGCGGTAGCGGGTGCCGGCGAGCATGGCGGGCAGGTCGAGGGCGACGACGCGCTTGCCCTGCAGCAGGGCGGGGACGTCGCCGTCGACGATGCGCTGGGCGAGGCCCTCGACGATCGCGGTCTTGCCGACGCCGGGCTCACCGATCAGGACGGGGTTGTTCTTGGACCGACGGAGCAGGATCTCGACGGCCTGCTCGATCTCGTCCGCACGGCCGATCACCGGGTCGATGTGCCCGTCGCGGGCGCGCTGGGTGAGGTCGGTGCCGAACTGGTCGAGCGTCGGCGTCTCGCTGTCGGTGCGGGTGTCAGCCGCTTCGCTGGTGCCTGGCATGGGGCGCCCCTCTCGTGCCGCGTCGGCGGCCTGCTGTGCGTAGGACTGCATGACGGCCGGGGTGATCCCGGCGTTCGCGAGGAGCTGGCCAGTGACCGTCTCCTGGTCCATGACGAGCGCGAAGAAGACGTGCTCGGGGTCGGTGTAGGTGCTGCCGAAGCCGCGTGCGGCCTGGGTGGCCTCGACGAGGATCCGCTGGGCGGAGGGCGTCAGCGCGGGACGACCCTCGACGGGCTCGGACGACGGGGCGGGGAGGCGCTGTTCGACCTCGGCCGCGAGGCGCTCGGGGTCGACGCCTGCGGACCGGACGACGGCGTCGAACGGCTGCGTGCGGACGAGCACGTGCAGGACGTGCAGGGCGTCGATCTCCCGCTGCCCCTGCTCGACCGCGTACTCGGCGGTGCGCTGGAGCATCTCGTGGGACCGACGGCTGAGCAGTCGGGTGATGTCGACGGGGCGGCCGAACGGCATGGAGCGCTGCTGGCCGGTGTTCTGGGCGGCGAGGAGGCGTGCGAGGAACTCGTCGAACGAGTCACGCCCGCCGATGGGGCCGGATTGTTCTGGCAACGGGACCTCCTGGGGGTACTTGAGTGCCTTCGACTCAATGCAACGCAGGGGGTACCGGGGCATTCCCGGTCATGGAAGAAAGTTGCGCCGACTCGACTCAGGTCCGCGCGATGGCCGCCGTGGTCGCTTCCGTGACGCGGAGCAGGTCCCCCGGGGCGATCTCGATGTCGAACCCACGACGACCGCCCGAGACGAAGATCGTGGCGTACCCGGACGCCGACGCGTCGAGCACCGTGGGGATCTTCGAGCGCTGCCCGACGGGGCTGATGCCGCCCACGACGTACCCGGTGCGCTTCTCCGCCAGGGCGGGGTCGGCCAGGGTCGCCTTCTTGCCACCCACCGCGGCGGCGATGGCCTTGAGGTCGAGCCGGTTCGCCACGGGGACGATCGCCACCGCCAGGGCGCCGTCGACGGACACGACGAGCGTCTTGAACACCTGCTCCTCGCGGAGCCCGAGCGCGGCGGCGGCCTCTTCACCGAAGTTCGTCGCCGTCTCGTGGTGCTCGTAGACGTGTGGGACGAACGGCACGCCCGCACGCTCCAGCGCCAGCGTCGCGGGGGTGCTCGGGGAGGTCATGCGGCGATCCTCCCGTGCCCGACGCACCTGGGGACCGCGGCACGCGGGGGTTACGCTGAACGGACCATGACCGTCATCGAGGTGATCCTGCGCGCCGTCGCCGCGCTGCTCGCCGTCGACCCCTCCACCGGCGTCCTGCCGCTGCTCGCCGTGGCCGCACTCGGTGTCGCGGCTGTCGGCACCGCCGTGGTCGTCGCGCAGCTGGTCGCCCTGGTGCTCGGGATCCGGGTCGGTCCGGCAGCGTCCGAGGCAGACCGGCCGGTGGACGCCGGCACGCGCATCGCGTGGAGCCACCCAGACGCCGCGGGGCACGCCCGCCCGAGGGCTCCTGGGGTGGTCCTCGCGACCTGACGCCGATCGATCGGTGGCGGGTCGCACACGTGACCTCGACCACACCTCTCGAACGGAACCGTCATGGACCTCTCCACCCTGCCCCTCGTCGGCGCACTGCTGCAGCTCGGCGCCGACCTGCTCGCCTCGCTCTCCGGGGCGCTCTCCCCCGTCGCCGGACCGCTGGCCGCGACGCTGGCCGTCGTGCTCGTCACCCTCGCGGTGCGCGCCGTGCTCGTGCCCCTGTCCGTCCTGCAGGTGCGGGCGGAGCGGGACCGCCGCCGACTCGCGCCGCAGCTGGCTGCGCTGCGGAAGCGCCACGGGGCTGACCGGGAGCGACTGCAGCGCGCTGTCCAGGAGCTGTACACCGCCGAGCAGGTGTCGCCCCTCGCCGGATGCCTGCCCGTGCTCGCGCAGGCCCCGGTCGTGTCGCTGCTGTACGCCCTCTTCACGCACACGACGATCGCGGGGACGTCGAACGTGCTGCTCCAGGCCACGCTCGCCGGGGTGCCGCTCGGACAGTCCCTGGTGGCGGTGGTCAGTTCCCCGCTGTGGGTGCACGCCTGGGTGGTGGTCGTGCTGCTCGTCGTCCTCGCCGTCGTGGTCGAGGCCACCCGCCGGTCGGCCCTGCACTGGAACCCGGTCGCCGCACCGGACGCCGACGTCCCCGGCGCTGCCGCCGCGGCCGTGATCGGGCGGTGGGCACCGTTCCTCACGGTGGTCTTCGCCGCGATCGCACCGCTCGCCGCCGCGGTCTACGTCGTGACGAGTGCCACGTGGACGTACGGCGAGCGGGCGGTGCTGCGGCGGCTGGTGCGCTGAGGCGGCTCAGCCCTCGTGCTTCGGCCCCTCGTCGACCGGGTCGTACTCGGTGTCGCGTCCCTGCTCCTCGGACGGGAGCGGGACGTGGCGCTCGGTGCCGCTGCCGCCGGGGCTCGTCGCGACGTAGTCGGCCTCACCGGACTGGGTGTCGTGGCTGAGTGGCTCGAGGGTCTCGGGGTCGGGCTCGCGTGCGTCTGTCATGTCCCCGGCGTACTCCCCCCGATCTGGGTGCGCGCCGGAGCGGTCCGAGTGCCAGCATGAGAACCGACGAGAGCAACGACCGGAGCCCGGGAGTGCGCATGGCCGACGACGACCGCGACACCGCTGGCGAACGCGCGCGCCTCGAGGGCATCGCCTGGGGCGCCGGCTCGAGCGAGGCCGAGGCCGCCCGGGCGCGGATCGCCCTCGGGGACCTGCAGCGCGGACGTGGGCGGGCGCGCGCAGCGGTGCCTGGCGACGCGACCGACGTCGAGGAGGCGCAGCCCCGTGGCCAGGCCGTGCCGAGCCTCCAGGCCGACCGTGTCCACCTGCCGAGCCTCCAGGCCGACCGTGTCCACATGCCGGACCGGGTGCCGGGCGACGGTGCCGGCCTGCTGGACCGGGCGCCGAACGACGGTGACGACCTGCGAGACCGGGAGCCGGGCGACGGTCCTGCCCAGGACGACGTCGGCGACCAGGACGCCGCGCCGACCCGGGCACCAGGCCGTCCGTGGGCCAGACCGCTCCGACTGGCTCGGTGGGCGCTGGCACGGCCGTGGGTGGCCGGCGGGGTCGCGGCCGTCGTGGTCGTGGCGTTCGGGACGGGGCTCGCCGTCGGGAACGCCCACCCGGTCACGCCCTCGTCGCCCTCGGTGACGCCGACGGCGGGATCGGTGACGCTCGAGCAGCTGCTCGACGCACCGCAGACGTACGCCGACCAGCTGCCGGGGGCCTTCGAGGCGCCGGTCAGCCTGCACACCACGCGGCTCGTGTTCACGAACCGGTCGCTCAGCGGGGACGACGCAGCCACGCCGTGGGCGGTGTGGGCCGGGGTCGGCACGGACCGGGCGACCATCTGCCTGGTCGCGACCGCCGACCGCCGGCACGCGACGAGTGCCTGCTACCCGCGCCAGGACGCCCTGCACGGGTCGGTGTCGCTGTCCGCGTCGTCGCTGAGCGGCACGATGACGGTCGACCTGGTCGGCGGCGGGGTGCGCGGCACGGTGACGAACGAGTTCTGACGACGGGGCCGTTGGAGCGCTCCTTCGAAGTTCCTCCGCACACTCGCGCTCCTGCGTGGTGGCGTGCAACACTGGATGGATCGCACTCGCCGTGGAGTGACCAACCACCCATCCCACCCGCGAGCGCGCACTGCCCGACCGACCAGGTCGTGGTGTCGTCGACGTGACGAACCCGTCGCGCGCTCCACCACGTCCCGAGGAGGTCAGCCCCGTGTCCACGAGCACCGCGTCCGTCATCACCACGTCGACCGCGACGACCACGTCGTCCGTCACGACGTCCGTCCTGACCTCGAAGGCCGTCGTCGGCATCGCCGTCCTCGGCCTCGCCACGTTCTTCGCCATCACCACCGAGCTGATGCCCGTCGGGCTGCTCGGCACCATGAGCACCGACCTCGGCGTCACCGAGTCGCAGATGGGGATCGTCATCACCGTGTACGCCGCGGCCGTGGCGGTCCTGGCGCTGCCGCTGACGTCCTTCACCGCGCGGCTGCCCCGGAAGGCCGTGCTCGTCGCGACGCTGATCGGGTACGCCGTGTCGAACCTCATGGTCGCGCTCGCGCCGTCGTTCGCCGTGGTCTGTGCCGGGCGCGTGGTCGGGGGCGTCGCGCACGCGCTCTTCTTCTCGGTCGCATCGGCGTACGCCACCCGGATCGTCCCCCCGCGTCTCGCCGGGCGGGCGATCGCGTTCGTGTACTCGGGCAGCTCGCTCGGCTTCGTGATCGGCGTGCCGCTCGCCACCGGGGTCGGACAGTCGATCGGGTGGCGCCCCGCCGTCGGGTCCGTGGCCGTGTGCGCCGCGGCACTCGCCGTCGTCGCGGCCCTGTTCCTGCCGGCCGTCCGCGGCACCTCGTCGCCGCACATCGGGTCCCCGCGGGCGTGGGCGCGCACCGGGCTGCTCGCCGTCGTCGTCGCCGACCTGCTGCTCTTCGCCGGGCACTACGTCGTCTACACGTACGTCGGTCCCTACGCGATCGACGCCGGGCTCGACACGGGCCTGGTCAGCGGGGCACTGCTGGTCCTCGGCGGGACCGGGGTCATCGGGCTGTGGCTCGCCGGCGTGTTCGTCGACACCGCCCCCCGGCAGACGCTCATCGTGTCGGTCGCGGTGATGGCGGCCGCGTTCGTCGCGCTGCCGTTCGTGCACGGCTCGATCATCGGGACGATGGTCGTCGCCGGCGTGTGGATGGCCGCGAACGGCACGACGGGCACGCTCTTCATGGCGGCGGCGATCCGTGCCGGGGGCGTCTCCCCCGACATCGCCGGCGCACTGGTCAACGGGGCGTCGAACATCGGCATCGCGGGCGGTGCGGCCATCGGCGGGCAGGTGCTCGGCATGACGGGCATGCAGACCCTGCCGATCGCCGGGGCAGTCGTGTTGCTCGGGTCCCTCGGCGTGGTCGTGGCCGCGCGGCGGGGCTTCCCGCTGCACTCGTCGCACCAGGAGCACCTGTCGACGTCCTCGATCGAGGCGATCACGTCCTCGCTCGCCGTCGTCACCACGTCGATCCCGACGATCAGCCGGGCGATCCAGACGATGACGGGCTCGGTCGCCACGGTGACCGGGTCGACGCGGACGCGGCACGTGGCGGAGTAGCGCGGCGGGTGGCCGGGTGGTCGGGTGGCCGGGCAGCGGGGCGGCGGCCGGCGGGGCGGCGGGCGGCCGGGTGGTCGCAACACCCCGACCGCAGCTCGCCGAGCGGTCGCAGGACGTCAGTCCTCGGTGCTCGATGCGACGAGCTCCGACCGTTCGGCAGCACTGAGCGGGGTGTCGTGACCGGTCGGCGAGGCCCGGAGCCGCGCAGTCCCCGAGTCGCGCAGGCTCCGACGGCGGCGCAGTCCCCGACGGCGACGCAGTCCCCGACGGCGGCGCAGTCTCCGACGGCCGCGCGCACGACGGAAGACGGCGCAGTCCCCCACGGTGGCGCACGACAGAAGACGGCTCGCGCCACGGGATTCCGTGGTGCGAGCCGTCTTCGGTTGTACGAGAGCGGAGCTCCGCGCCCAGGTCAGGTCGACCAGGAGGCTCGGCGCACCTGCCAGCGCGGGCGTCAGTCCTGCAGGTGCTCCGTCCGACGGCGGTTGCGGACAGCGCGGAACGTGAGCAGCCCGGCCCCCAGGAGCACGAGCACCCCGGCCGCCAGGGCTGCTGGCAGGACGTCCGCGCCCGTGTAGGCCAGCGGCCCGCCCGTACCGGTGCCGCCCGTCGACGAGGACGGCGTGGTCCCACCGCCGATGGTCGGGGGCGTGCTCGGCTGCGTCGTCGGCACGGGGCTCGGCGTCGCGGTCGGCGTGGGCGTCGGGGTCGGCGTGGGCGTCGGCACCACGGCCGCGGGCACGACGAGTGCGAGCGGCACGGCCGACCCGGTCTCCGGCGTCACGATCGTCTGCGGCTCCCCGGCGGAGTCACCCGTTCCCGCGACGACCTGGTAGGACGTGGTCGGCTCCAGGCCGGTCAGGTCGAAGGTGCCGTCCCGGCCGGTGGTGGCGGTCACGGCATCGCCCGAGTCGGGCTCGGTCGGGGTCGCGACGACCGTCACGCCGGCCGCGGGTTCGCCGTCCGCGTCGGTCACGGTGCCGGGCTGGTCGACGACCACGGCCGTCGGGGCAGCGGGCGTGGCGAACGGGAAGTCCACGGCGGTCGCGTCGCCGGTCGTCGTGACCGCAGCACGCTCGACCCCGCCGGTCGCTCCGGGCACGGGCGTCGTCGTCCGCACGGTGTAGGTGCCGGGTGCCGCGGCGAACAGGTAGGCGCCCGCGGCGTCGGTCTCGGTGGAGCCGACCAGCGTGCCGTCCGCGTCGAACAGCTCGACGACGACCCCCGCGGGCACGGGGGTGCCGTCGATGGTCACGGTGCCGGTCACCGTGTTCACGGCACTCGGCGCCGCGATCGGCTCCTGCGGCACGGGCGCGACCCCGGCGGCGCCGGTCGTGATGGTTGTGGGCGCCTCGTCACCGACGGCCACGGCCAGGTCGGTTGACGCGGGCAGGTTCGCCTCGGCGTAGACATCGTCGCTGATCGTGACGACCTGGACGGGTGCCGTGTCCGGCGAGGAGGGGTTGGTGATCACGACCGGGACGTTCGCGGCGGGGTGACCGGCGCCGTCCGTCACGGTGCCGATCACGGACGTCGTCGCCGGGGGCGAGGTGAACGGGAAGTCCACGGTGCGGTCGACCCCGCCCGGCGCAATGTTCAGCGAGACGCCGGGGACGGACGCGGTGCCGGTCGCTCCCGAGGGCGCGGCGACGTCCACGCGGTAGTCGTTGATGACCGGCAGCTGCGGGAACACGTAGCGCCCCTCGTCGTCGGTCGTCGTGGTGTAGCTCGTGCCGCGCAGCGCGGTGACGGTGACCGTCGCGCCGGGGACCGGCGTGCCGTCGAGCGTCGCGACGCCGGAGATCGCCGCCGTGCGGTTGGCGAACCAGGTCTGGTACACCGGGAAGCCGCTCCGCTGCTGGTACGTGATCGTCAGCGAGTCGAGCGGCACCGTGGGCGTGAACCACGCCGTGGCACCGGCGGTGTCGTTCGCCGCGGAGTTGCCGGTGAGCGTGCGCGTCGCGGGGTCCCACGTCGGGACGTCCTGGCCCGCAGCCACGCCGCCGGGGTCCGCGGGGCACGACCAGCCACCGGTCGAGACCGACGAGCAGGAGTTGTAGGAGCTCCGGTAGCCGAGCTGTGCGGCGGTCGCCGGCGCACCACCCTGCACCGTCGCGGAGATCGTGGCCTGGTCGGCGTCGATGTCCCCGAGCACGAAGGACCAGCTGGACGCACCCGGCGTCGGGGTCGCGAACCGGTAGGTGGTGGTCGACGCACCCGTCGCAGAGTCCGTCGTCGGACGCTGGTTCATGTAGGTGGAGTTCCGGCTGGTGCCGTAGACCGCACCGGGTGCCGTCGCGGGACCCTGCCACGTCGAGGCCCCGCTGATCACCGTGGACTGCCGCGAGTTCGACGTGAAGGTCGTCTCGGGGAACCCCGGCAGCGTCATCGTCCCCGTGTAGGCCCTGCTCGCGCCGCTGACCGTGAAGGTGCCCCAGTGTCCGTTCGGCTCGGCCGAAGCACTGGTCGCCCCGCCGAGCGCGAGCCCGGCTCCGAGCACGATCCCGGTCAACCCGGCCGTCATCATCCGCCACCGGCGCATGCGATCTCCCCTGTCCGCGCGCCGGCCCGTCCGCCGCGACGTCCGTCCAGGCTATCCACCACGCGAACGCCAGGGACAGATCGAGACGGGATCGTCACCCCGACCTCGGTCAGCCCGACCGACCGAGCAGCCCGACGAGTGCGTCCACCGCCGCGACCTGCCCGGCGACGAGCATCGTCCGGGCGTCGTCGACGGACACCCACCGGGCGTCGTCGACCTCGGGTACGTCGACGAACCGGCCGGAGCCCCGCGGCAGCTCGAGCTTGACGGTGTTGCTCCGCACCGCCGTGACGGAGAAGGCCGGCGCCGCGCCGGCGAAGACGACGACCCGCTTGCCCGAGGCCTGCCGGAACTCCCCCAGCTCGGTCCACGGCACGTCGGGCGCCGGCACGCCGATCTCCTCGTGGAACTCCCGCAGCGCGGCCTCGAGCGGCGGCTCGTCGGTGTACTCGCCCTTCGGGATCGACCACGCGCGCTCCCGCCGACGCCAGAACGGACCGCCCATGTGCGCGATGAAGAGCTCGGCCCCGGACGCAGCGCTCCGGTACAGCAGCAGTCCCGCACTCCGCACCACACCCCGAGGCTACGCTCGCCCGCATGACGCCCCTGCACCTCGCCGACGGTCGCACGGTCCTCGTCGCCGACACCGGCCCGACCACCACCGGCAGCACCACCGGCACCGGCACCGCCACCGTGGTCTGGCACCACGAGACCCCGCACACCGGTGCCCACCTCGCCCCGGTCCTCGCCGCCGCCACCGCACGCGGCCTCCGCCTGGTCGCCGTCACCCGCCCCGGCTTCGGCGGCGCCGACCCCCTGCCGGGTCGCACCGTCGCCGACGGCGCCCGCGACCTCGAGCAGGTCCTCGACACCCTCGGCATCGACCGGGTCGCCGCGATCGGCGGGTCCGGCGGCGGCCCACACGCCCTCGCCGCGGCGGCTCTCCTGCCCGACCGGGTCACCGCGGTCGCGACCTTCGCCTCCCCCGCCCCGTTCGTCGATGCGCCAGCCTGGTGGGACGGCATGGCCGATGACGGCGGCCTGCGTGCGGCGGTCCTCGGACGGGAGGTTCGGCTCACCTGGGCGGACACCGCCGGCTTCGACCCGGCGCAGTTCACCGACACCGACTGGGCAGCGCTCGACGGCGACTGGGCGGCGCTCGGTCAGGACGCGCAGGCCGCCGGCGAGACGGGTCGCGTGGGCAGCGCCGACGACGACCGGGCGTTCGTCACCGGGTGGGGCTTCGCGCTCACCGACGTGCACGTGCCGACCCTCGTCGAGCAGGGCGTGGACGACCGGGTGGTCCCGGTGGCGCACGGCCGAGCGATCGCCGCAGCCGTCCCCGGCGCCGTGTTCCACGAACGACCGGGTGCCGGACACGTCTCGGTCCTGGCCGGCGTCCCCGCGGCCCTGGACTGGCTCGCCGCCCCGAGGTGAGGGAGCGGGTCAGCCGGCGACGGTGCGGAGCTCGGCCGCGACCTGTCGGCTCAGGTAGGCGACGCCCCGGTTGTTGGGGTGCAGCGCGCCCGGCTCCAGGTCGATCCGGCGGAACCCGCTCGTGGAGTCGAGCGTGACGCCGGACACGTACGCGCCGGAGCGGGCGCAGCTCGTCCGTCCCTGGGTCCTCCGGAAGACGTCGAGGTAGCGGACACCGGCCGCCGTGGCAGCGGACCGGGCGACGTCGTCCAGTTCCTCCTGCACGCCGTGCAGGTACTCGACGTCCGTGTCGGTGAACGGGTAGGTGTCCGTCGGGAACGACCCGGTCAGCGTGCCGAGGTCGAGCCCGGCGCGGAAGCACCCCCTCGCCGGCGTGTGCTCGGCGTCGGGGAAGATCGCGGGGTACCCGAGGAACAGCACGCGGGCGTTCGGCGCGGCCCGGCGGACCGCGGCGAGGGTGTCGGCGATGCCGAGCGCCACGCGGGACTGGATCTTGGCGCCGAGCTGGTCCTCGCCGTCGTGCACGAGGGTGCTCCGGCAGGAGGAGGCGTCGCGGCCGGAGAACACCGGGCCCTTCGCCGTCAGTGCCAGGCAGGACGCGGCCGTGCCGAACAGGTCGGCGTCGTTCCCGCCGATCGTCAGCGTGACCAGCCGCGTGCGCGCCGACAGGGCCTCGATCTGCGGGGGGACGCCCTTGAACTGGTGCCGTTCGGTGACGTCCTCGCTCGTGGCCCCGCCGCAGGTGACGTCCTGCAGCGCGAGCCCGAAGCGGGCTGCGATCCGGTGCGGGTAGTCCCTGGCGGACTGCCCGCACGCGGACACCGGCAGCCGGGTCGGGTCGGCCAGGCCGTACCCGGCGGAGTACGAGTCACCGAGGGCGACGTACTCGCTCCCCGGGGGCAGCCCGTCGAGCTCCTCCGCGGGCGGGGACGCCACCCGGTAGGGCTGCGGGACCGGCCAGGACGGTGCCGCCGAGGCCGGAGCCGGAGCGACCGCCCCGACCGCGAGCACACCGACGAGCGCCAGGGCGGCGAGCAGCGTCGAGCGGGCGGAGCGGAACAGGGCGGGTCCCTCGGGTGCGGGTCGGGTGGTCGGGGACGATCACCCTACCCGCAGGCCGATCAGCGTCGGCCGAGTCGCCGCTCGCCGCCGCTGCCCGTGCGGTACTCGAGGCCGTAGTGCGCGAACACCTCGGGCTCGAGCTCCGCCGTCAGCTCGCCGTCCGTCGCGATCGTCGGGGCGTCCTTGATGAGCTTCTTGCCGAACGTCACGCTGAGGTGCTTCGGGGTGACGGTCGCACCGATCAGGGGCACGAACACGAGCTTCGTGAAGCCCATCACACCGGTGGTGACCGAGCCGAACGCGGGCTCGGACGTCGCGGTGTCGTAGTAGATGCTCTCGAGGTTCCCGACCTTGTCGTCGCTCTCGTCGACGACCGGCAGGCCGATCCAGTCCCGGATGTTGGCCGCTTCGAACACGGTGCTCCCTCCGCGGCCTCCGGACGATCCGAAGCCGCGCCTCGACGCTACCGGTCGGTCGTCGCCGTCGTCCGCAGGTCGGGCGCGACGCCGAGCTCGTCCACGGCCCCGAGCACGTCGGCGGCGTGCACGGCGAGGATCGCGGGGTCGGGGTCCTCGGCGAAGACGTCACCGCGGCGGACCGAGGCGTCCGTCAGCACGATGTGCGGTCCGGTCGCCGGCGGTCCCCACGACTCGGGCGGGGCCGGGCCGAAGAGGACGACGGACGGGATGCCGTAGGCGGACGCCAGGTGCGCGGCACCGGTGTCGACGGTGACGACGAGCCGCGCCGCGGCGACCACCGCGGCGAACGGCTGCAGGTCCAGGACCCCGGCCAGGACGGCCTCGGGTGCCAGACCGACCGCGTCGGCGACGGCGGCGGCGCGCTCGACGTCCGCCGAGCCTCCCGTCAGGACGACGTGGAAGCCACGCTCCTGCAGCCCGCGCACCACCTCGGCGAAGCGGTCGACGGGCCAGTGTCGGGCGCCGTGGAAGGCGCCGACGTGCACGACCGCCGCGCCCTCGACGACGGGCGGCGCGACGGGGCGCGCGATGGCGACGTCGTCCGCGTCGGCCGCGTACCCGTGGGCGGTGAGCAGGCCGGCCCAGCGTTCGCGCTCGTTGACCGGTCCGTGCTCCCACGCTGGCCCCTCGGCGCCACCGTGCGCGATGACGAGCCGGGCACCGAGTGCGTCGACGAGGTCCTGCGACTCCGGGCCGGCACCGTGCAGGTTGACTGCGACGTCGGTGACCCCGGCGGGCACGCCGATCGGGTGGTCGAAGCCCTGCTGCGCGAGGTGCACGTCGACGTCCGGGATGAGCTCGACGACGGGGGCGAGCCAGGCGGTCGTGGCGAGGCTGATGCGGTGGTCGGGGAAGGCCCGGCGGATGGCGTGCAGCGCGGGGACCGCCACCAGCAGGTCGCCGAGCTTGATCGCGCGGAGCACGACGAGTTCGGGGCGGCCGTCGGACGGGGGCAGGGCTTCGAGGGCGGTCACGCTCCCGACGCTAGCGGCACGGCGGCAGCCACGCCCGGGACGCGCGGTCCGCGGCCTTCCTGCCGCCCGCGACACACGTCCTTGGTAGAACTCAGGGCATGGCTCTCTCCGTGGACCGTGTCGTGCGCGGTCTCCTCTTCGACCGTGACGACACCCTGGTCATCGACGTCCCCTACAACGCCGACCCGCACAAGGTGGTGCCCGTGCCCGGTGCGCACCGGGCGGTCGAGCGTGCCCGCGCCGCCGGGCTGCCGGTCGGGGTCGTCACGAACCAGTCGGTGATCGCCAGGGGCGGTGCCACCCGCGAGCAGGTCGACGCGACGAACGCGCGCGTGGACGAGCTCGTCGGGCCGTTCGACGTCTGGTGCGTCTGCCCGCACGGCTCCGCCGACGACTGCGCCTGCCGCAAGCCCCGACCCGGCCTGGTGCTCGAGGCCGCCGAACGGCTCGGCGTCCCCGCGTCGGAGCTCGTCGTGATCGGGGACATCGGCGCTGACGTCGGGGCGGCCGCCGCTGCCGGGGCGCAGTCGATCCTGGTGCCGACCCCGCGCACCCGGCAGGAGGAGGTGGACGCGGCCCCCACCGTCGCGGCCACCATCGAGGACGCCGTCGCGCTGGCGCTCGCCCGCGTCGCAGCGGCCCGGGCATGAGCGAGGCGGCCCGGCGCACCGGACCACGGGTGCTCGTCGCCCGGCTCGACTCCTTCGGTGACGTCCTGGTCACCGGTCCCGCCGTCCGCGCGGTCGCCGCCGGGGCGTCGCACGTCACCATGCTCTGCGGTCCGCAGGGCGCCCCGGCCGCCGACCTGCTGCCCGGCATCGACCGGGTCCGGGTGTGGGCGGCGCCGTGGGTCACGGAGACCGCCCGCCCGCTCGACGACGCCGTCCTCGCCGAGTTCCGCGCGGTGGTCGCCGAGGAACAGGTCGACGAGGCCGTCGTGCTGACCTCGTTCCACCAGTCGCCGCTCCCGGTCGCGATGCTGCTCCGCCTGGCCGGCGTCGAGCGGGTCTCCGGAGCGTCCGTCGACCACCCCGGCTCGCTGCTCGACGTCCGGCTCCGCCCCGGCGAGGACCTGCCCGAGGACCTCCCCGAACCCGAGCGCGCCCTCCGCATCGCCGAGGCCGCCGGGTTCGCGCTGCCGCCCGAGGACGACGGGAGGCTCGTGGTGCGGCACGACGCCGTCGCACCCGCTGCGGTGGCCGCGCTCGAGCGCTACGTGGTCGTCCACCCCGGCGCCAGCGTCGAGGCACGCTCGTGGCCGCCGGAGGCCCACCGTGCGCTCGTGGCCGCCTACCGCGACCTCGGCGTCCCGGTGGTCGTCACCGGGTCGCCCGGCGAGCGGGACCTGACGGCGTTCGTCGCCGGTCCTGACGTTGCCGCGGACCATGACACCCCCGTGCTCGACCTGGGCGGACGGACGAGTCCGGCCGAGCTCGCCGCCGTGCTGGCGGGAGCCGAGGTCGTCGTCGTCGGCAACACCGGACCCGCCCACCTGGCCGCCGCGGTGGGCGCGAGGATCGTCAGCCTGTTCTCGCCGGTGGTGCCCGACGTGAAGTGGGCGCCGTACGCCGAGCACGTCGAACTGCTCGGCGACCAGGACGCGCCCTGCCGCCTCAGCCGGGCCCGCGACTGCCCCGTCCCCGGGCACCCGTGTCTGACCTCCGTGACCCCCGACGACGTGCTCGACGCCCACGAGCGCCTGACCGGTTGCGTTCTACGGACGAAGCAGAGCACCCTGCGAACTGCTGCAGCCGACGAGCAGTAGCGTGCGGCACTGCTTCTCCTTCTCCTGTTCTCCCGGTCGACGGTCTGTCCGCTCGACGAACGAAAGGCCTGCATGCGCATCCTCCTGTGGCACGTGCACGGCGGCTGGATGGACGCCTTCGTCCGCGGGCCGCACGAGTACCTCGTCCCGACCACCGCGGCTCGGGACGAGTGGGGCCTGGGAGCGGGTGGCCGCGACTGGCCGAACGTCGTCGAGATCGCGCCGGAGGACGTCGCCGACGCCGAGGTCGACGTCGTCGTGCTGCAGCGCACCGAAGAGATGGCTGTCGCCGCGGAGCTCCTCGGCGGCCGCGACGTGCCGATCGTCTTCGTCGAGCACAACGCCCCGCGGGTGGACGTGCCGAACTCCGTGCACCCCCTCGGCGACCGCGACGACCTGACGATCGCGCACGTCACGCACTGGAACGCCCTGATGTGGGACTGCGGCACCACGAGGACCACCGTCGTCGAGCACGGCGTCGTGGACCCGGGTCCGCTCTACACGGGCACCCTCGAGCGCTTCGGCGCCGTCATCAACGAGCCCGTGCGCCGGAACCGCGTCGTCGGCACGGACCTGCTCCCCCGGTTCGCGGAGGTCGCCCCCGTCGACGTGTTCGGCATGGGGACGGACAAGCTCACCGAGCTCGGGCTCGGCGACCGCCTGGTCGGGCTCGGCGACGTCAAGCCCGACCCGATGCACGCCGCACTCGCGGAACGCCGCGCCTACCTGCACCCGAACCGGTGGACCTCGCTCGGCCTCTCCCTCATCGAGGCGATGCACATGGCCATGCCGGTGCTCGTCCTCGCGACGACCGACGCGTCGCGCACCGTGCCCGCCGAGGCCGGCGCGATCGCGACCGACGTGACGGAGCTGACCCGGGCCTCCCGGCTGCTCCTCGACGACCCGGACGAGGCGCGCCGACGCGGTGCCGTCGCCCGGGAGGCCGCACTCGCGCGGCACTCGCTCGCCCGGTTCCTCGGCGACTGGGACGAGCTGCTCGACGACGCCGTGACGCGCCACCGGCGCACGCGGGGCGAGCCCCGCCCTCGAAGGGAGCTCCCGATGAAGATCGCGATGGTCTCCGAACACGCCAGCCCGCTCGCGGTGCTCGGTGGTGTCGACGCCGGCGGGCAGAACGTGCACGTCGCCGCCCTCTCCGGTGCCCTGGCCGACCGTGGCCACGAGGTGACGGTCTACACGCGCCGCGACGACCCCGAGCTCGCCGCCCGGGTGATGCTGCGCCCCGGCGTCGAGGTCGTGCACGTCGACGCCGGTCCCGCCCGCGCCGTGCCGAAGGACGACCTGTTCCCGTTCATGGGGACGTTCGCGCAGGTGCTGGCCGCCGAGTGGTTCCTCGACCGCCCCGACGTGGTCCACGGGCACTTCTGGATGTCCGGCCACGCGGCGCTCGAGGCCGTCACGCAGGTGCAGTCCCGCACCGGTGGCACCCGGATCCCGATCGTGCAGACCTTCCACGCGCTCGGTGTCGTGAAGCGCCGCCACCAGGGCTCCGCGGACACCAGCCCGGACGAGCGCGAGTGGATCGAGCCCACCGTCGGCCGCGGTGTGGACCAGGTCGTCGCGACCTGCTCCGACGAGGCGTTCGAGCTCAAGGCGCTCGGCGTGCCGCTGCACGCGATCTCGGTCGTGCCGTGCGGGGTCGACGTCGACCGCTTCCGCCCCGACGGCCCCGTCGAACAGCGTGGCCGGACCGAGCGCGTGCTCACCGCGTCGCGCCTGGTGCGCCGCAAGGGCGTCGGCACGACGATCGCCGCTCTGGCTGCGCTCGTGGAGGCTGGTCGCGACGTCGAACTCGTCATCGTGGGCGGTGCCGGCACGGCCGGGGCCGACCTCGCCGACGACCCCGAGTACCAGCGCCTCGACGCACTCGCCCGGTCGCTCGGCGTGCGCGACCACGTGTCGTTCCGCGGCCAGCTCGGCCAGGACGCCATGCCCTCGGTCTACCGGAGCGCCGACGTCGTCGTCTGTGCCCCCTGGTACGAGCCGTTCGGCATCGTGCCGCTCGAGGCGATGGCCTGCGGCCGACCCGTCGTGGCGTCACAGGTCGGCGGCCTCATCGACACCGTCGTCGAGGACGCGACCGGACTCCACGTCCCGCCGCGTGACGAGGCCGCCGTCGCGGCGGCCGTCACGGCGCTCCTGGACGACCCGGAACGGCGCGAGGCCTACGGCGCTGCAGGACGGGAGCGGGTCGAGTCCCGCTACGCATGGACCCGGGTCGCGGCGGACACCGAGCGGGTGTACGAGCGACTCATCAGCGGAGGGGCCACCACGGCGCCGCGGACACGGACGACCCCGACGCGCGCCACCCGCGCCGTGCGTGCGACGGAGAGGACGGCACGATGACCATCGAACAGACCGGGATCGGCGCGACCGAGCAGATGCGCGACAGCGCGCAGGCGGTGCTCGACCACATCACGGCCTCCGTGCCCGTCATCGCCTCGCTCGTCGACCACCACGACCACATCGCGGCCTGGGCGGACGACATCGCGTCGCGGCTCGTCGCCGGACGTCGGCTCCTCGCCGCAGGCAACGGCGGGTCGGCCGCCGAGGCCCAGCACCTCACCTCCGAGCTGACCGGCCGGTTCGACGGCGACCGGCCCGCGTACTCGGCGATCTCCCTGCACGCCGAGACCTCCGCGGTCACGGCCATCGGCAACGACTACGGCTTCGAGGAGGTGTTCGCCCGGCAGGTCCGGGCGCACGCCAGGACCGGCGACGTCGTCGTGCTGCTGAGCACGAGCGGCAAGAGCCCGAACCTGCTCGCCGCCGCTGCTGCCGCACGGGCCGTCGGAGCCCGCGCGATCGCCCTGACCGGCGCCCGTCCGAACCCCCTCGCCGACGCCGTCGACGACGCGATCTGCATCGACGGCCCGTCCGCGAACGTGCAGGAGGCCCAGCTCGTCCTCGTGCACGCCCTGTGCCGCGCCATGGAGCCCGCGCTCCGCCACGGGGTGCGCCGATGAGCGCCCCGCTCCGGATCGCCGTCGTCGGCGACACGCTGCTCGACGTCGACGTCTCGGGCACCAGCGAACGCCTGAGCCCCGACGCGCCCGTCCCCGTCGTGGACGTCCGCACCGACGACCGCCGCGCCGGTGGTGCCGGACTCGTCGCCACCATGCTCGCCAAGGACGGCCACGACGTCACGCTCGTCACCGTGCTCTCCGACGACGCCCGGGCGGCCGAGATCCGCGACCTGCTGCCCGGCGTCCGCATCGTCGCCGGACCGTCCGGTGTCGCCACGCCCGTGAAGACCCGCGTGCGCGTCGGCGACCACGCCCTGGTCCGGATCGACGAGGGCTGCGACACGCCCCCGGTGCCGTCCGCGACGCCGGAGATGACCGCGGCGCTCGACGACGTCGACGCCGTGATCGTGGCCGACTACGGCCGCGGGGTCGCCGCTGCCCCGGCCGTCCGCGAGGCCATCGCCCGAGCCACCGCGCACACCCCGGTCGTGTGGGACCCGCACCCCAAGGGCGCCGTCCCCGTGGCGGGCATCACGGTAGCCACGCCGAACGCCTCCGAGGCCCGGCGCTTCACCGAGCTCAGCGGCGAGGGCGTGCCCTTCGCCACCGACGCGGCCGCCGCCCTGGTCGACGCGTGGGACGTCCGCGCCGTGGCCGTCACGCTCGGCGACCGCGGCGCGCTCGTCGGCCGCCGCACCCCCGTGGCATGGACTCCCGCTTCCTGCCGGCGCCCTCCGTCACCGCCGGTGACCCCTGCGGTGCCGGTGACCGGCTCGCCGCCGGTGTCGCCGTCGCGCTGGCCGGCGGTGCCGACGTGCCGGACGCCGTCGCGGCCGGGGTCGCCGACGCCTCGGCGTACCTCGCCGCCGGCGGGGTCACCTCGCTCCTCGCTGACGCCCCCGCGCCGGTCGAGGTCCCCGGCGTCGACCGCGACGCCCTGCGGGTCGTGCACCGCGTCCGGAGCGGCGGCGGGACCGTCGTCGCGACCGGCGGCTGCTTCGACCTGCTGCACGCGGGACACGCCAGGACGCTGTCGGCAGCGCGGGCGCTCGGCGACTGCCTGGTCGTCTGCCTCAACTCGGACAGCTCGGTGCGCCAGCTCAAGGGCCCCGAGCGGCCGTTCATGACGCAGGACGACCGCGTCGAGCTGCTGCTCGCGCTGGACTGCGTCGACGCCGTCGTTGTGTTCGACGAGACGACGCCCGACGAGGCACTGCGCCGCTTCCGCCCCGACGTGTGGGCGAAGGGCGGCGACTACACCGCGGACGAACTGCCAGAGGCCGTCACGCTCGCCGAGTGGGGCGGGCGCGTCGTCACCGTGCCGTTCCACCCGGGCCGCTCCACCACCCGGCTCGCCGCCGCGATCGAACGCGTCAGCTGAACCGCTCCCCGCTCGTCCCTCCCCA
The DNA here is from genome assembly GCF_026672405.1 of Curtobacterium sp. SL109. Classification (NCBI taxonomy): domain Bacteria; kingdom Bacillati; phylum Actinomycetota; class Actinomycetes; order Micrococcales; family Microbacteriaceae; genus Curtobacterium; species Curtobacterium sp. SL109. The sequence continues at coordinate 2,471,399 of NZ_JAPPRB010000002.1, read as the reverse complement.
CACCAGCACCACAACGCAAAGGACATCCATGCCCGTCCCCACCACCCCCATCGGTCGCGTCCTCGTCACCGGCGGCGCATCCGGACTCGGCGCAGCCGTCGTGGCCGCCGTCACCGAGGCCGGCGGCACCCCGATCGTCCTCGACCTGCGGATCGACGCCGTCCCCGAGGGCGTCGACGCCGTCGCCGTGGACGTCTCGGACACCGATGCCGTCGAGCAGGCCGTGCGCGAGGCCGTCGAGCGCCACGGTGGCCTGGACGCCGTGGTCACCGCCGCCGGCATCGACACGCCGGCCCCGATCGACGCGATCTCGTCCGGCAACTGGGAGAAGATCGTCGGCGTCAACCTCATCGGCACCGCGTCGACGGTGCGCGCCGCCCTCCCCGCCCTCGAGGCCTCGCACGGTCGCGTCGTGACGATCTCCTCGTCGCTCGCCCTGCGCGGTGTCGGCCACGGCACCGCGTACTCGGCGTCGAAGTTCGGCGTCCGCGGCTTCTCGCAGGCCCTGGCCGCCGAGACGGCCGGGCGCGTCGGCGTCACGAACGTGATCCCCGCCGGCATGCGCACGAACTTCTTCGCCGACCGCACCGAGCAGTACAAGCCGGGCCCGGACGCGCAGCTCATCGAGCCCGAGTACGTCGCGAACTCGATCATGTTCGCGCTCTCGCAGCCGGCAGGCTGCGAGATCCGCGAGCTGTCGATCATGCCGGCCACGGAGCCCAGCTGGCCGTGATGCGCTGACCGCGCCCACGCGACGGACTGGAGGCTCGGTGCCAGCTGGCACCGGGCCTCCAGTCCGTTGGGGGGCGTGTTCCTTCCCCTGTCGCGCGCGATGGGATGTGAGATCGCGCGTGGAGGGTCGGAAGTTCCGACTCGCAACGCGGGATTCGACTCGCAACGCGGGATTCCACTCGCAACGCGGGATTCGACTCGCTGTGCGCGGTTCCGCCCGCTCCGCGCTGTTCCGCCGGCGCGCGCTAGCGGGGCGGCGCCGTGCGGAGCAGGTCCTCGACGTCGGCGAGCACCTGCTCCGGCGTGACCTGGTCGACGTAGGACGGGTCGTGTTCGCAGCGCTCCGCGGTCCAGCCGACCTGCGTGACGTCGATCCCGCAGACCGGGCAGCGCGTCACGAAGGACATCAGGACGCGGTGCCGGCCGCGGTCGAGCGGACCGGCGTTGATGACGTTGCCGAACCAGAACACGCCGACCGTGCGGGTGCCGACGGCCAGGGCGAGGTGGCGTGGACCGGAGTCGTCTCCGACCATCACGTCGGCGGCCCCGAGCACCGCGGGCAGCTCGCGGAGCGGGAGCGATCCGACGAGGTCGTGCAGGCGCTCCGTCGAGCCGAGGGCCTGCTGCACGGCCGCGGTGATCCGGTCGGTCGCGGGCCGGTCGGAGTCGTCGCCGACGACCACCACGTCGTCGCCGGCGCGGAGTCGGGCGATCGCCACGGCCGCGAAGTGCTCCGGGCTCCAGCGGCGCCGTGGGTCCGTCGCGCCCGGGTGCATCGCGACGAGGGTGCCCGTGACGCCGAGGCGGGCGCGCACGACGGCACGCTCGTCGTCGGTGACGGCGAGCCGGGGGTCGAGCGTGACCGGTTCCGCACCGGCGAGGGCGGCGACCTCGAGCCCCCGCAGGACCTCGTGCTGGTAGTAGACGTAGCGGACCCAGCGCTCCAGGACCTCGGCGTCCTCGGTCGCGGTCCCCACGGTGTGGCGGGCAGCGAGGCGGAGCAGGAAGGGGTTCGAGTTGCGTCCGCCGCCGTGCAGCTGCACCGCGAGGTCGAACCGGCCGTGCAGCCGGTCGAAGAAGTCCTCGGCCGTCGGCGCGCCGTCGCCGGCGTCGCGGACGCCGGGCGCGACCGGGAGCTCCTCCACCGCGTCGACCGCGTCGCTCCGGCCGTCGAGCAGGGCCGCCGCCGCCGGCGTGCCGAGCAGGGTCAGCCGGGCGTCGGGGTAGGCAGCCGCGAGTGCCTCGATCGCGGGCATCGCGAACATCAGGTCGCCCAGGCCTCCGCCCCGCAGGACCGCCACCTCGCGGACCCCCTCGAACCGTTCGCCGCCCTCGCCGATCCGCACCACGTCCACTGTCTCCTGTCGTCGTCGGTCGAGACCGACCGACGTCCTGTCTACCGAGCATCGCTGGGCGGTGTGCCGCCTGACCGCGGAACGCAGAACCGCGACCACGTCCAGAGAAGAAGGAGCAGTGTCGTACTCCTCATGGCCATCGGCCTGACGCACCAGCACCGCACCAGCACCAGCACCAGCACCGCACCATCAGCACCACCACCAGCACTGCTCCATCAGCACTGTCCCATCAGCACCACCCGGAAGGACGCGCATGACGCTCGAAGCCCCCACCACCACGGACGAGGTCGTCGTCCTGGACGCCGTGACCGGCGACGTCGCCTCCACGACCCCGGTCGCAGGCCCCGACGCCGTGCACGACGCGGTGGCACGGGCACGAGCGGCGTTCCCCGGCTGGGCCCGCACCGCTCCGGCCGAGCGCGGTTCAGCACTGCGCGCGGCAGCCGAGCACCTCCGGGCGCACGCCGAGGAGCTCGCCGAGCTGAACACCCGCGAGACCGGCAAGGTCCCCGGCGACGCGGCCGGCGGCGTCGAGGCCGGCATCGGAACGCTGCTGCAGTACGCCGAGCTCGGCCCGCTGCACCGCGGTGAGGCCCTCCGCGGCCAGCACGGCGCCGCGGACTGGACCGTGCCGCACCCGCGCGGCGTCGTCCTGGCGCTCACCCCGTGGAACGACCCGGTCGCCGTCGCTCTCGGCATCATCGGCGCCGCCGTCGTCACCGGCAACACCGTCGTGCACAAGGGCAGCGAGCGGTGCCCCGCGACCTTCGCGCGCCTCAACGAACTGCTGGCCGAGGCCCTGCCCGCCGGCGTGTTCGTCGGGGTCGACGGCGACGCCGCCACCGGCGAGGCGCTCCTCGCCGAGGACGGCATCGCGGTCTACGCGCACGTCGGCTCCACCGCCACCGGCGACCGGCTCAGCGAGGTCGCCGCCGGCACCCGCGCGCACGTGATCCGCGAGAACGGCGGGAACGACGCGCTCGTCGTGGACGCCGGCGTCGACCCCGTGTGGGCCGCCGGGCAGGCCGCCCTGGGTGCCTTCGCGAACACCGGCCAGATCTGCACGAGCGTGGAGCGCGTCTACGTGCACCGCGACGTCGCCGACGCCTTCGTCGAGGCACTCGTCGCCGCGGCCGAGGCGAAGACCGCCGCCCCCGCCGCCCAGTACGGCCCGCTCGTCGACGACCGGCTCCGCGTCCTCGTGCAGCAGCACGTCGACGACGCCGTCGCCAAGGGCGCCGAGGTCCGCACGGGCGGCTCCGTGCCGGACGGCGCCGGGACCTTCTACCCCGCGACCGTGCTCACCGGGTGCTCCGACGACGCGCTCGTGCTGACCGAGGAGACCTTCGGCCCGATCGCCCCCGTCCGCGTGGTCGACTCGTTCGAGGAAGGCCTCGAGCTCGCCGCCGCCGACCGGTACGGCCTCGCTGCCTCGGTCCTGACGAACGACACCGCGCACGCGCTGCTCGCCGCCGCGACGCTCCCCGTCGGCACGGTCAAGGTGAACGCCGTCTTCGGTGGCGCTCCCGGTGGCAGCGCCGAGCCCCGCGGCGCCTCGGGCTCCGGCTTCGGGTACGGCCCGCACCTGCTCGACGAGATGACGACGACCACCGTCGTGCACATCGAAGCGGCCCCCGCCGCACCCGCCGCACCGGCCGCACCGGCCGCAGCCGCAGCGTCGTCGGCGTCCGACGAGGGCGTCACCGCACCCGCCGAGGGCTTCGACCGATGACCGCCGACGTCCGCCTGGTCCGCGACCTCATCGGGCGCATCGACGACCGCGAGCCGCTCGTCGTCGTGATCGGCGACTGCATCCTGGACCGCTGGACGATCGGCGAGGCCGAACGCGTCTCCCGCGAGGCCCCCGCCCCCGTCGTCCGCGTCACCGAGACCATCGCGGTCCCCGGTGGTGCGGCGAACACCGCCGTGAACGCCCGCGCCCTGGGTGCCCGCGTCCGCATGGTCGGCCTGCTCGGGGACGACGAGGCCGGGGCGGTCCTCCGCCAGCGTCTCGACGCCGCCGGGGTCGACACCTCGTACATGGTGACGATCCCGGGTGCGACGACCACGTCGAAGTCCCGGATCGTCGGCGGCGATCGCGTGGTCGTCCGCGTGGACGAGCTCGCCGCGATGCCGACCGACGGGCACACCGAGCAGCTCGCCGCCGCCGTGGCCCGCGCGGTCCGCGCCGCCGACGCCGCCGTGGTCTGCGACTACGGCCTCGGGGTCACCCCGGAGAGCGTCCTGCCCGTGATCGACCGGGACCGACCCGACGTGGTCGTCGTCGACGCCCACGACCTCGGTGGCTGGCGCGAACTGCGCCCCGACCTCGTCACGCCGAACGCCGGTGAGGCAGCCGCGCTGCTCGGTCGCCCCCTCGGCGACGGTGTCGAACGCGCCGCGACCGTCGTCGCCGCTCGCGACGAGGTCTTCGCCGCCACCGGTGCCCGTGCCGTCGTCGTCACCCTCGACCGCAACGGCACCGTGCTCCTGGAGCCGGGCGAGGACACCGGCTTCCGCACCCGCGCCACCCCGGCCTCCGAGCAGCAGGCATCCGGCGCTGGCGACACGTTCTGCGCCGCCGCCTCGGTCGCCCTGGCCGTCGGCGCCCCCGCGCGCGAGGCCGTCGCCTTCGCGCAGGCCGCCGCCGACGTCGTCGTCCGCGAGGCCGGCACGTCCACCTGCGACGCCGCCGCGCTGCTCCGCTCCGTCGAGGCCCCCGCGGAGACGGTCGTCGACCACGACGACCTCGCCGCCGCGGTGGCCGTCGCCCGCAGCGAGGGTCGCCGGGTCGTGTTCACGAACGGTTGCTTCGACGTCGTGCACCGCGGGCACACCTCGTACCTCCGCCAGGCCAAGGAGCTCGGGGACCTGCTCGTCGTCGCGCTGAACGACGACGACTCGGTGCGTCGACTCAAGGGCCCCGAGCGGCCGATCAACACCGCCGAGGACCGCGCCGGCGTCCTCGCGGCCCTGGCGTGCGTCGACCTGGTGACGGTCTTCGCGACGGACACCCCCATCCCGCTCATCGAACGCGTGCAGCCCGACGTCTACGTCAAGGGCGGCGACTACTCCCCCGAGATGCTCCGCGAGACCGAGGTCGTGCGCAGCTACGGCGGCGAGGTCGTCATGGTCGACTACGTCCCCGAGCACTCCACGAGTGCCGTGGTCCGTCGCATCCGCGAGACGTCGGGAGGGGCGACGGGAGGCGAGGCCGTGTGAGCACCGCCCGCTGGTCAGGAGCCTGGGCGCGCGACGGTCGACCCGACGACGCGCCGGACGTCGACGTCCTCATCCCCACCGTGGGACGCACCGCCGAGCTGGCGACCACCCTCGCCGGGCTCGCCGCCCAGACGGACGCCTCGTTCCGCGTGGTCCTCAGCGACCAGTCGGAGACCAGCGACGTCGCGTCACGTCCGGCAGTCGCCGCGATGGTGCGCGTCCTGGAGGCCCAGGGCCGCCCCGTCACGCTGCTCACCCACCCGGAACGGCGTGGCCTGGCGGAACACCGGCAGTTCCTGCTGGACCGTGCGTCAGCGCCGGCCGTGCTCTTCCTCGACGACGACGTGTGGCTCGAACCCGGGTCCGTGTCCCGGATGCTCGACGCCCTGCGCACGCTCGGCTGCGGCTTCGTCGGCAGCGCCGTGCAGGGGTTGTCGTACCTGGCCGACCGCCGACCGCACGAGACCGCCCCGTTCGAGCCGTGGGACGGTCAGGTGGTGCCCGAGGTGATCCGCCGCGGCTCCCCCGGCTTCGAGCGCTGGTCGCTGCACAACGCCGCCAACCTCGCGCACGTCGCCGCCGGTCTCGACGTCGAACCGGGCGGGTGGATGCCCTACCACGTCGCCTGGGTCGGGGCCTGCGCGCTGTACGACCGGGCCGCGCTCGTCGAGGTCGGCGGGTTCGAGTTCTGGGACAGGCTGCCGGTCGGCCACGCGGGCGAGGACGTCGTCGCGCAGTGGCGGGTCATGGAGCGCTTCGGCGGCGCGGGGATCGTGCCGTCCGGCGCCGTGCACCTCGAGGCCCCGACGACCGTCTCCGACCGCTCGGTGGACGCCCCCGACGTCGTGCTCGGACCGGCCTGACCGGTCCGACCGGCGTTCAGCCGCCGAACTCGACCTGGACCTGCTGGCCGGCGTCGGTGAGTCCGTGCTGCACCGCGGCCCGGGTCTGCTCGATCCAGGGGCTGTCCGAGCACCCGATCCAGACGACCGTGCGCGGCTCGGAGTCGGTGACGCACCACTCGCCCGCCCACGCGAGCACGGCGGCCGCCAGGGCCTCACCGTGGTCGGCGAAGCAGAGCGACGGCACCGCGGACGGACGGTCGCTGCGGACGAGCCACGACACCGTCACACGCGGGGGTGCCGGCAGGATGCGGACCTGTTCCTCGAGCGCGACCTCGACGAAGACCTGGCCGTAGGCGGTCTCGGGCAGGTCCTCGAGCAGCCGGTGGATCTCCGGCAGGTCCTCGACCGCCCCGGCGATGAGCACGCGGTCGCTGGGCTGTCGAGGGGTGCGGTCCATGTCCCAACGGTAGGACCGCCCTCAGCCCAGGACAACCCCGAGTTGCTGGGAGAGGAACTCCCACATCCACGTCAGCGCCACCGCGTGGGTCAGCCCCGGGGCGTTCTGCGCGATCTGAGTCGCCACGCCGTCGCTGTACGCGGCGAGCTTGAGCGCCACGACGGACGGGTCGATGCCGCCGGGGGCCGTGAACGTGCCGTCGGCGACCCCGCGGCGGACGACCCGCACCAGGCAGGCCTCCCACACGCGGATGCGTTCGGCGTACTCCTCGGCGACCTCAGGCCGACGGGCGACGGCGGTCCAGTAGTCCGACCAGATGCGCCAGTGCTGCCGGACCTGTTCGCTGTCGTCGAAGAGCGGCTCGACGAGCATCCGCAGGGCCACGACCGCATCGGGTTCGGCGTCGACCGCGGCGACGATCGCGCCGTAGAACCGCTCGGTCTCGAGCACGACGACCTCGTTGAGGATCTCCGCGACGCTCGCGAAGTGGTACGTCACCGTGCCCACCGAGACGCCCGCCTCGGCCGCGATGTCGCGGAGGCCCGTGGCGCCGAGCCCCTGCCGGACGATGACCGCCCGCGCGGCGCGGACGATCATGGCGCGGCGGACCTCGGGGCGCTGTCGCACGCGTGGCGCCGGGGACCCGGGCTGCGCGGGCACCGCGGCGCTCACGCGGACGTCCTCGGGACCTCGTCGTGGTGGGTGTGCTCGGCGACGAGCTCCTCGGGGGTGCCGTCGACGCCGTCCCGTGCCCAGGCCCGGACGGTGTTGACGACCGTGAACGCCTCGGCCGTGGCCGAGACGCGCGAGGTGGTCTCGAGCCGTGCGGCCCAGTCCGTGTGCGTGAGCCCGATCGCCCACCGCGACTCGGCGACGGCGGAGGTCGGGTCGCCGCTGACGATGTGGTACGTCTCGCGGGCGTCCTCGTGGAACACCAGGCCGTCCGGGTAGACCCGGCCGCCGCCGTACCCCGGGTCGACGTCGAGCGTCCACGCCCCCGTCTCGACGTCGTGCGTGACGGTGCGCTGCGGCAGTGCATCGGTCGGTTCGACGCGCGTGATCGCGAGCGGCGTCGACCGGGTCGGCTCCTCGAAGTGGACGCCGTCGTCGGTCGAGCGTGTCCAGACCGGCAGCGTCACCGTGCTGGCGGCGGGGTCGACCGTGACGGTCGCCGCCGTGCCGTGCGGCCAGACCCACGGCCAGTACGCGGTGGACACGGCGAGGCGCAGGCGGTGTCCGGCGACGAACCGGTGCCCGGTCGAGACGAGCCGCACGGGCAGCGTCGTCGGCTCCCCCGGCGCGAGCGGCACCGAGGCGTCCATGCCCGTCCGCCGGAGCCCGTTCAGCACGCCGCGGGTGACGAGGGTCGAGCTGCCGTCCGGGGCCACGTCGCACAGCCGCACGGTCACGGTCGCCCGGGGCTGGTCGCTCGTGACGGCGAGGTCCAGCAGGACGTTCCCGAGCAGGTCGAAGGACGTCTCGACGGGCAGGTCGAAGCACACGGAGCGGCCGTCCTCGGCGCGCTGGTCCGGCGGCAGGTCGGTCTGGTTGCCGAACGGGAAGAACCGTCCGGCGTCCGCACCGGTCTCCTGCGGGGACGCGACGACGACGGGGCCGTCCCCGCCGCCGCGCAGGGCGTCGAGCGTGGTGGTCCTCGGCGCCGTGGCGTCCTCGGGCCACGAGGACGCTCCGACCCAACGACCGGAGCGCACGGGGTAGTACGTGGCGGGCGGCTCCGGGTCGTTGATCCACGCGCGGAGCGCTGGTTCGTCCTCGACGCCGGTGTCGACGCCGCGCAGCCAGCGGTCCCACCAGCGCAACGACTCCTGCAGGAACCCGATCGACGGCCCCGGGGCGAGCCCGCGGTCCGGGTACTGGTGCGACCACGGCCCGACGATCCCCTTGACGGGCGCGTCGACGTGTTCCACCAGTCGGAGCACGGCGTCCCGGTACGGGTCCGCCCACCCGCCGACGGCGAGCACCGCGGCGGAGATGCCCGCGTAGTCCTCGGCGGCGCTGCCGTGGCGCCAGTAGTCGTCGCGCTCCTGGTGCGACAGCCACACCGGCGTCATCGGCCGGTTCGACGCCAGACGCGCACGCCACTGCTCCACCCACGACGGCCCGACGACCTCGGGGCGCGGGGGCCGTGCGTTGAACGCGAACATCGTCCCGCCCCACGCCGCCATGTCGATCCCGAGGACCGCACCGCCGACGTAGTGCACGTCGTTGTCGTAGCGGTCGTCGGTGGAGCACACCGTGACGACGGCCTTGAGCGCTGCCGGTGCGCGGGCGGCGAGCTGCAGGGCGTTGAAGCCGCCCCACGAGATGCCGAACATGCCGACGGCACCGGTCGACCACGTCTGCGCGGCCAGCCAGGCGATCACGGCCTCGCCGTCGGAGAGCTCCTGCTCGCTGTACTCGTCGTCGAAGACACCGTCCGAGGACCCCGTGCCGCGGATGTCGACCCGGACCGAGGCGTACCCGTGCTCGGCGTACCAGGGGTGTCGCTCCGAGTCACGGGGGGCCATCCAGTCGTCGAGTCGGTACGGCAGGTACTCCAGGAGCACGGGGACCGGGGCGTCCGGTCCGGCGGTGCTCGGTGCCCAGATCCGGGTGTGCAGGCGCACCCCGTCGGGCATCGGGACCCAGGTGTCGCGGACGGTCACCCCGTCGGGCAGGTCGACCGGCACCCCGATCCCCGTGAACGAACCGTCGGTCATGCGTCCTCCCAGTTCCGGATGCGGTGCCCGTCCCCGTGGTCGGTCCACCCGTCGGCGTGCCGCCAGTGCTGCACGCCGTCGTCGACGTCCGGCAGGTCGGTCACACCGGGTTCGAGCGTCGCGGCGAGCAGCGTCCGCGTGTACGGGTGGTTCGGGCCGGTGAAGACCCGCTCGGTCGGTCCGATCTCGACGATCCGGCCGCCGGTCATCACGGCCACCCGGTCGGCGACGCCACGGACCACGGCGAGGTCGTGGCTGATGAACAGGCAGCTCAGCCCGTTCTCGCGCTGCAGGTCGGCGAGCAGCGCCAGGATGCCGGCCTGCACCTGCACGTCGAGCGCGGTCGTGATCTCGTCGGCGATCACCAGCCGGGGTCCGGCGGCCAGTGCGCGGGCGATGCCGACGCGCTGTCGCTGCCCGCCCGAGAGCTGTGCGGGCAGCCGGGTGGCGAACCCCGGCCCGAGGCCGACCTGGGTCAGCAGGTCAGCCACCCGCGCGCGGGACGACGACCCGGTGAACAGCCGCAGCGGGCGGGCGATCGCCGCGCCGACGGTCCGCCGTGGGTTCAGCGAGGTGTCCGCGTTCTGGAACACGAGCTGCACGGCACGACGGAGCTCCGGGGAGCGTGCACCGACCGGCTGGCGCAGGTCACCCGTCGCGGCGTCGTCGGCGTACGTGAATGTGCCCGACTCGGCGGGCACCAGACCCGCCATCGCCGTCGCGAGCGTCGACTTGCCGCTCCCCGACTCGCCCACCACGGCGAGCGTCTCGCGTGCACCGATCTCGAAGGACACGCCGTCGACGGCGGCAGGCAGGCCGCGTCCGTAGCGGACGACCAGGTCGCGCGCGGTCACGACCGGACGGCCTGGAGGCCCGGTGTGCGCAGTCGTGTCGGTGACCGTCCCGGGGACGGTCGGGTCCTGGTCGTGGTGATCCGAGCCTCCCGTCCGGATGCGACCGTCGGGGACGGCTGCCAACAGGGCGCGCGTGTACTCGTGCTGCGGGTCCGCGAAGAGCGCGGCGGTGTCGCGGTGCTCGACCACCTCGCCGTCCCGCATCACCGCGATCTCGTCGGCCATCGCGGACACCACGCCGAGGTCGTGGCTGACGAGGAGGACGGCCATGCCGAGCTCACGGCCGAGGTCGGCGACCAGGTCGAGGACCGCCGCCTGGGTGACGACGTCGAGCGCGGTGGTCGGCTCGTCGAGGACGAGCACCCGCGGACGGGCGGCGACGGCCATCGCGATCGCGACCCGCTGCTGCTGCCCGCCGGAGAGCTGGTGCGGGTAGCGGCGGACGATCGTGTCCGGGTCGGGCAGCCGGACGAGCCGGACCAGCTCGGCCACACGCTCCGGGGAGTCGGGCTCGCCGTGGGCGCTCAGGGCCTCGCGGATCTGGGCGCCGACGCGCATCGACGGGGTCAGCGCCTGCCCGGCGTTCTGCGCGACCACCGACGCCGTGCCGCCGCGGAGGGCGCGCGTGGCCGAGGGCGACAGGGTGAAGACGTCCTGGTCGGCGACGACGACCGAGCCGCGGACGATCCGGGAGCCGGTGCGGAGGTGCGCGAGCAGCGTCCTGGCGACGGTGGACTTGCCGGAGCCGGACTCGCCGACCAGGCCGAGGGTCCGGCCGGCCGCGATCGTGAACGAGACGCCGCGGACGACGGGGACCTCGCTGCGTCCGGCGGCGTAGGAGATCGCGAGGTCGTCGACGCGGACGGCGGCGGTGGTGCCGTCCGGCGTCGTCGTGCTCGTGGTGGTATCGGTTGCTGGGGTGTCGCGGTTCATGCGCGGGTCGCTCCCTGCGTGGCGCGGTCGACGCCGAGCGACTTGCTCAGTCCGTCGGCGGCGAGGTTCAGGCCGACCACGAGCGTCGCCAGCGCCACGATGGGCGCCAGCGTGCCGAGCGGCACGACGGTGAGTGCGGTGCGGTTCTCCTGCACCATGAGGCCCCAGTCCGGCGTCGGCGGGTTCGCCCCGAAGCCGAGGAAGGACAGCGACGCCACGAGCAGCACGATCCACGACGCCCGCATCGCGTACTCGACGAGCACGACGTCGAGGACGTTCGGCAGGATCTCGCGGAACACGATCGACAGCGGCTTCTCGCCCCGGGCCCTGGCCGCGGTGACGTAGTCCTGCGTGATGACGGTGCGGGCGGCACCGCGGACGACCCGGGTGACGGCGGGGGCGTAGACGACGGTGACGGCGAGCACGATGACCCAGAGCCCGGCGTCGAAGACGGTCACGACGACGAGCAGCGCCAGGATCGACGGCACGCTGAGCAGGGCGTCGACGACGCGCATCACGACCTCGTCGAACCAGTTGTCGGCGTAGGCGGTGACGGCGCCGAGCACGGTGCCGACGGCGACCGCGATCGTCGTGGCGAGGAACGTGACGAGCAGCGCGTACCGGCCGCCGTTCAGCGTGCGGGACAGGATGTCGCGGCCGTACTGGTCGGTGCCGAGCCAGTGCGTCCACTCGGGGCCGGCGAGCACGTCGGCGGAGTCGGTGGCGACGGGGTCGTGCACGCCGATGACCGGGGCGAGGACGGCGAGGACGAGGTGCAGGGCGATGAGCCCGAGGCCGACGGAGAGTGCCGTCGAGCTGCGGAGCGGCGCGACGACGCTGCCGATGACGCTGGTGCTCATGCGGAGACCTTCCCTTCGGGTGCGCGACGTCGCCGGACTGGCGGGCGGACGCGGGTGCGTCGCTGCCGGGTGCGGAGCCGCGGGTCGAGCGCGAGTGCCACCAGGTCGGCGGCGAGGTTGCACACGACGTAGACGACGGCGCTGAGGAGCGCGATGGCCTCGATCACGGGCAGGTCCCGGTTGAAGACCGACTCGAGCATGAGCTTGCCCATGCCGGGGTAGTTGAAGACGTTCTCCACGACGACCACGCCGCCGAGCAGCCACGCCACGTTGAGCGCGACGACGTTGAGCGTCGGGAGCAGCGCACTCGGCACGGCGTGCTTCCACACCACCCGACGCATCGTCAGGCCCTTCAGCTCGGCGGTCGTGACGAACTCGGACGCCATCACGTCGATCGTCGACGAGCGGGCGGTGCGCACGATGTACGCCGCCATCGCCAGGGTCAGCACGATGATCGGCAGCCAGATCGTCGGCAGCAGCTCCCCCACGGTCGCGTCGCTGCCGCGGAGCACCACGGCCGGGAACAGCGGGATGCCGATCGCGAAGAGCAGGACGAGCACGGTCGCGACCATGAACTCGGGGACGCTCATCACGACCAGGCTGACGATCGAGATGACCCGGTCGGTCGGCCGTCCGCGCCGGACACCGGCGACCACGCCGAGCGTGAGCGACAGGGTCACGCCGACGAGCATCGCGGGCACGGCGATGAGCATGCTGTTGCGGAACGCGGTGAACAGCGTCGGGGCGACGGGCTCTCCGCTGACGAGCGACGTGCCGAAGTCGCCGTGTGCCGCGCCGACGAGCCACTGCCCGTAGCGGAGCCACACGTTCTGGTCGAGCCCGAGCGTCTCGCGCAGCTGCTTGACGGCGTCGGGCGTGGCGTTCTGCCCGAGGAGCTGCTGCGCGACGTCGCCGGGCAGGGCCTGCACGGCGAGGAACACGAACAGGGACGCCAGGACCACCGTCAGCAGGGCGATCCCGACGCGCCGGAGCACGGGGAGGAGGACGTTCATCGGGCCAGTCCGATCCTGAGGTAGTCGAACTCGAAGCCGAACTCCGCGTAGTTGACGACGTCGCGGGACAGCCCGACCAGGCGGTCGCCGAACATCGGGGTCATGTCCGCGCCGTCCGCGACGACGAGCCGCTGCGCGTCCTGGTAGAGCGTCAGTCGCTTGGCGTCGTCCATCTCGGCGCGGGCGTCGTCGAGGAGTGCGTCGAAGGTCGGGTTCGACCAGGCGCTCTCGTTGTAGGACGACCCGGAGCGGAAGATCTGGTTGAGCAGCTGGTCGATCGGACGCCCGGTGAAGAAGTAGCTCACCATGAGCGGCTTCTGCATCCAGATCTGCGTGTAGTACGAGTCCGCAGACGCGTTCTTCACGGTCAGGTCGATGCCGGCCGCCTTGACCTGGTCGCGGTAGGCGACGGCGAGGGGCGTGAACACCGACTCGTAGCTCGACGTGTGGATCGAGGTCTGGAAGCGTTCGTGGCCGGCCCGCTTGAGCAGGCTCCTGGCCTTGTCCGGGTCGTGCTCGCGGGGTTCGTCGAGGAACGCGGCGAGCTGCGGCGGGACGGGGTTGTCCCACCCGGGCGACCCGGTTCCCTGGATCGCCGTGTCGACGATCTTCCGCGGGTCGTACGCGAGCTTCATGGCCTGGCGCACCAGCGGGTCGGAGAACTGCTCGCTCGTCGCGAGCATCGGCATCGTGTACCACTGCGCGTTCACGACCCGGGCGACGGTGGCGCGCTGGGACGCGGCGACGACCCGCGCGGTGGCGAAGTCGAGGTTCGTCTGTGAGATGAGGTCGATCTGGCCCGCGAGCAGCGCGTTCACCCGCGCGGTGGTGTCCTGGATCGAGAAGAAGTCGATGCCGTCGAGCGCGGGACGTCCGGCGAAGTGGTCGTCGAAGGCCTCGATGCTGCCGGTGCCGGCCGGTGCGAAGGACGAGAGCCTGAACGGGCCCGTGCCGATGCCGGTCGTGCCGATGGTGTCGATCGCCCCGGCTGGCACGATGTAGCACTGGTACGCCGTCAGCAGCGAGGGGAACTCCGCGTTCGGCTTCGTCAGCTCGAACCGCAGCGTGTACGGGTCGAGCGCCCGCATCGAGTCGGCGGTCATCACCTCGCCGAGCACCCCGGCCTGCGGCGACGCGGTCTTCTCGTCGAGGATGTGCCGGATGCTGGCGATCGCGTCGTCGGCGGTGAACCGGGAGCCGTCGTGGAAGCGGACCCCCCGGCGGAGCGCGAACGTCCACACGGTGCCGTCGTCGTTGCCGGACCACTCGCGTGCCAGGTCGGGGACGGTCTGCCCGGACTCGTCGAGCCGGACCAGGCGGTTGTAGAGCGCGCCGAGGTACTCGTAGGCCGAGAGCGAGCTCGCCGAGTCGAGGGTCTCGGCGGCGGACGCGGCCGGTCGGGCGATGCGCAGCCGACCACCGCGTCGGGCGACGCCGGTGGCGGCCTGCTCCGGGATGGTGACGGCACCGGCGCCGGTGCTGCACCCGGTGAGGGTGAGGAGCCCGAGGCCGGCGAGCCCGGCGGCGCCGGTGAGGAGCGCGCGGCGGCTGGGACCACGGCCGTCTCGGGCGGCTCGCTGGTCGGGGTGGTGGTGCTGCTGGACGACGTGCTGCATTCGGGGTGACCCCTCCTGGTAATCGTTCCGGTGAACGATAGAGGGCCTCGCGCTCCCTGGCCAATCCCGTGACGGGTCCGGGCGCGAAGATTCACGAATCCGTTACACGCGGACCGTGTCGACGGGCCAGGATCGACAGGAGCAACGACGAGGAGCAACCGATGGCGACCTTCACCCGCGGGTTCGGCGGACGACGACGCAACGAGGACGACGACCGCACTCCGCCCGGGCAGACGCTCGTGCGCGACTGGCCCGTGCTCTCGGCCGGCGCCACGCCGGAGATCGCACCGGCGGACTGGAGCTTCTCCATCCAGACCGAGTCCGGACTGCACGAGTGGACGTGGGACGAGGTCCACGCACTCGGTGTCGAGGACGTCACCGTCGACATCCACTGCGTGACGCACTGGTCGAAGCTCGACATGCCGTGGCGCGGGGTCCCGCTCGACGCCCTGTTCGCCCAGGTGGAGACGTCGCTGGACTACTGCATGGTGCACAGCTTCGGCGGCTACACGACGAACGTCCCCCTCGACGAACTGCTCGGCGGCAAGGCCTGGGTCGCGTTCGAGGCCGACGGCGAACCCCTCGAGCCCGAGCACGGCGGCCCGGCACGGCTGCTGGTCCCCGCCCTGTACTTCTGGAAGAGCGCGAAGTGGGTGCGCGGCATCGTCATGCAGGCCGACGACGAACCGGGCTTCTGGGAGAACGCGGGCTACAACATGCACGGCGACCCCTGGAAGGAAGAGCGGTACTGGTGAGCGCGTCCGCTTCCGTGGAGTCCGTCGAGTCCGTGTCGGTCCGGTCCGCCGAGACCCCGGAGACCGGCCAGGAGGCTCCCCCGTCGCCCGCCACGCCAGCTCGCGTCCGCAGGCGGCCGGACTGGCACGCCGCGACCGTCGCCGCCGTGCGTGCCGAGAGCCCGACCGCGCGACGCCTGGTGCTCGACGTCCCCACCTGGCCGGGCAACGACCCCGGGCAGCACCTCGACCTGCGGCTCACGGCCGAGGACGGCTACCAGGCGACCCGCGCGTACTCCGTGGCGTCAGCCGGTGACGACCCGCGCGTGACCCTGGCGGTCGACCGCGTCGACGACGGCGAGGTCTCGCCCTTCCTGGTCGACGCGATCGAGGTCGGCGACGCCCTGGAGGTCCACGGACCCCTCGGCGGCTGGTTCGTGTGGCGCCCGTCCGCGGAGTCGACCCGGCCCGTGCAGCTCATCGCGGGCGGGTCCGGGATCGTGCCGCTCGTGGCGATGGTCACCGCGCACGCCGAGGCCGACGACCCCACGCCCTTCCGGCTCCTCTACGCCGTCCGCACCCCCGAGGACGTCTTCTTCCGCCCGGAGCTCGACGCCGCCCTCGCTGCCACGGCCCCGCTGGACGTCACGGTCGTGTACAGCCGCACGGCACCGGCGGACTCCACCGTTCCGCCGGGTCGACTCACGAAGGAGACCCTGGCCATGGCGGTGCTGCCCCCGGAGGACGGCGCCCTGGTCTACGTGTGCGGGTCGACGCCGTTCGTCGAACAGGTCCTCCGGTGGCTCGGCGAGCTCGGGCACGACGTGGCGGACGTCCGCGCAGAACGGTTCGGAGGCAGCTGATGACCCTGCTCGACGGCAATGCCCTCGCCGGTGAGCTGTTGGACGTGCTCGGAGCCGACCCCACGACGGCGCGCCTGCGGTGCACCGGCTGCGGGTCGCTCGGGTCCCTCGGCGAGACCCGGGTGTACCGCACGGCGATGGGGTCGGTGGCCCGGTGCCACGGCTGCGACACGGTGCTCGTCACGGTGGTGTCGGACGGTGTCCGGCGTCGCGTCGGGTTGCCGGGGGTCCGAGCGGCGTCGATCGCCTGACGGCCCGTACCCGCTCGCCTGACCGCCCGGTCCTGTTCGCCGGACGGCTCCTGGAACCAGAAAACCCCGACCGAGGTCGGGGTTGTCCAGGGGCCGGGTGGAGCCGGTTGTTCCCGAGCGGATGACGAGATTCGAACTCGCGACCCTCACCTTGGCAAGGTGATGCGCTACCACTGCGCCACATCCGCATGCGCTGCCTGACGGCCGCGCTCGGATGACGATACCAGTGTTCCCGGGTGCCGCCGACGCACGGCCGGTGCCGGGCGTGTCCGTGTTGGATGGAGGGCATGAGCGACTTCGTGAAGGAAGTACCGGCGCACCAGCCGGACGAACCAGACGCGCACGGCGTGGACCTGGTGGACGGCGACGAACCGGCGGTGCGCATCCTGGTCCGGGGCGTCCTGCCCGCGACCCTCGAACACGACGGCCGCACCTGGGCAGCGACGGACGAGACCCACGACGCCGGGGACGCCCCGGCGATCTCGGTCTACCGACCGGCCTGACGCCTCAGAGCCCGGCTCGCGGTTCGGCGTCCTGCCGGACCCCGGCGGCCACCGCGACCGCTCGGACGCGTTCGGTGAGCTCCTCGCCGC
Source organism: Curtobacterium sp. SL109 (assembly GCF_026672405.1). Taxonomy (NCBI): domain Bacteria; kingdom Bacillati; phylum Actinomycetota; class Actinomycetes; order Micrococcales; family Microbacteriaceae; genus Curtobacterium; species Curtobacterium sp. SL109. Next base: position 2,454,351 of record NZ_JAPPRB010000002.1, on the reverse strand, counting down.
GGAGCGTCTTGGCGAAGCCGACGACGGTGCGGTAGAGCGGCAGGTCGACCGCCGCCCACTGGCCGGTGTCGACCAGCACGCGGAGGGCGTCGACGGTGCCGAACGCGTACCGTCCGGCCGCCGAGGTCTCGCCGTTGCCGACCGACCGCACTGCGGACCGTGGGATGCCGAGCAGCAGGCGCGGGGTGCTCCCGCCGACGTACAGGCCGAGTCCCTGGTGGTCGGCGACGAGCGTCGCCAGTCCCCGACGAGGCACGTCGCCGTCGGGCGCCGTCCCGAGCATCGCCGCCGTCCGTCGGATCTCCAGCACGAGGTCGCGCTTGAGCTGCACCGGGGCCAGGTGCGCGCCGGGGTGCAGCTGTGCCAGGGCCGACTCGCGCTGCCGGGTCCTGGCGTTCTGGATCCCCAGGACGATCTGCAGGACGACGAAGATGCCGGCCGCGTAGAGCACGAGCGTGCCGATGACCGCCGCCGTCGACATCCCCTGCTCGTGCTCGCGCCAGGCCAGGAACCCGAAGCGCAGCACGAGGTACCCCCCGACCAGGAGCATCGTGATGCGTCCCCCGCGCCGGCCGCTGCTGTTCCCGTTCCCCATCCTCGACACCCTAGGTCGACGGTCGCTGGCGGACGCGCATCCTGCACGTCCTCTCAACCGCGGTCTGTCGGCGGCTCTCGGTAGCGTGCCACCGTGCCAGAGGGTGACTCCGTCTTCCGCCTCGCCGCACGGCTGCGTCAGGTCGACGGCGCTCGGGTCCTCAGTGGGGAACTCCGCTCCGGCGGTGCCGCTGGGCGCTCCCTGGCCGGGCTGCGGGTCGTCGGCCACGCCACGCACGGCAAGCACCTGCTGACGCGCTTCGACGACGGCACCACCCTGCACACCCACCTCCGGATGCAGGGCTCGTGGACGGTCACGGCGCCGGGCCGACGACTCCCCACGGCGGCGGCTCGCAGTGCGCGGGTGCGGCTGGCGCTCGAGGACGGCCGCACGGTCTGGGGCCTCGACCTGCCCGTCGTGGACGTCCTCGACACCGCGGACGAGTCCCGGGTGCTCGGCCACCTCGGCCCGGACCTGCTCCACGACGACTTCGACGCGGACGTGGCCACCGCCCGGGTCCTCCGCGACCCGACGGCCCCGGTGCGGCGCGTCCTGCTCGACCAGCGGAACGTGGCCGGCCTCGGCAACCTCTGGGTCAACGAGCTCGGGTTCCTCCGCGGCCTGCACCCCGACCGCATGATCGGGACCGTGGACGTGCCGGCGCTGCTCGACCTCGCGCGCCGCATGCTCGTGCGGTCCGCCACGGTCCCCGATGCCTACCAGGTGACGACCGGTGTCCGGCGTCGCGGGGAGCGGCACTGGGTCGTCGGCCGCGCTGGGCGTCCGTGCCTGCGGTGCCGGACGCCGGTGCTCGGTCGTGACGCCGTCGAGGTCGTCGGCTCGGCACCGCGGCGCACCTGGTGGTGTCCGCGGTGCCAGCCGACGACCTGACTGACTGGGGCGTCGCGCCTCAGCGGTGGGAGGGCCTGACCGTGCTGACGCGCAGGTCCTCGAAGGTGCTGGTGAAGCCGGACCCGCCGAGCGAGATCAGCCCGACGCGCGGACTGTCCCCGAGGTCGGCCGTCCACGTCCCACCGCGGACGAAGTGCCGGCCGTCGGCGCTCGTGTACGCGGTGTACTGCCCCTCACCCCGCACGGTGCGGTGCACGATCCGCAGCGTCGTGGTGTCCCCGACCGAGCCGACGACCATGTTGCCGTACATGGGCGCCCCGGCCGGCTGCCCGGACACCTGCTTGCCGAACTCCGTCTGCCGCGTGTTGAAGATCGAGTTCGACACCAGCCGGACGTAGTTGCCGTCGTCCCCGTAGACGATCAGGCCGCCCTGGACGTAGTTCACGCCGTCGCCGGTGGCCGGGGTGTCGACCGCGACCGTCGTCTGCAGCACCCAGTCCCCGCGGGGTGCCGGCTCGGTGAGCACGGACGCGAGCGGGGTCTGCGGCGGGTGCAGGTCCGCGGCCTGGGTCTGCCAGCGGAACGTGCTGTCCCGGACCGAGTACGTCGAAGCGTCGGGCTCCCGCGTCCACGTCAGCTGGGACGGCAGCGTCGAGCCGTCGAACCCGGTCGAGGCCGAGCGGATGAGCCGTCCGGGTTCGTCGACGGGTGCGCTGGTCGCTTGGTACGTGGGTCGTTGCCCGGGCTGTGCGACCGGACCCGGTTGCACCGTGTCGGACGGCCCCGCTCCCCCGCGGACGACGGGCCAGCCGCCCTGCCAGTCCAGCGGGTCGATCAACACCGGCCGCTTCGTGTAGGTGGCCTGCCCCGCGTAGTACGGGTCGTTGCGGTCCACCGCGTGGTAGATGATCCAGTCCTGACCCGCGAAGTCGGTGACCACGGTGTTGTGACCGGTGCCCACCCAGCGGTTGCCGTTCTGCGCGAGCAGGGGCGAGCCTCCGACCCGGGTGCTGGTGATCGCGACCCCGTCGCGGTCGACGAACGGTCCGAGGGGGCTCCGTGACCGGGCGACGAACACGCCGTAGCCCGTGAGCGAACCGGCGCAGCAGTTCGTCGCCGACCCCATGAAGTACCACCAGCCGGCATGGCGCATCAGGTAGGCGCCCTCGTAGCGGTTGTCGATCGCGATCTGCCGCTCGCTCGCCGGGTCGGAGCGGAGCCCGTCGGCGCTCAGCGTCCGCACGACCACGCCGCCGAAGTAGCTGCCGAAGTACAGGTAGGTGGTCCCGCGGTCGGTGATGACCTCGGGGTCGAACTCCCACCGGTCCCCGCCCGTCGGTCCGGAGCGCGGTGCCACGACCGGCGCTCCCGAGTCCGTCCACGGGCCCGTCGGGCTCGAGCTCGTCGCCACGCCGACGGCCGACCCGCCGCCGGTCGGACCCGTCGCGCTCGGGGTGTCCGAGGCGGCGTAGTACAGGTACCAGGTCCCCGCCCGCCCGCGCGAGCCCGCGCGGTACACGACGTCGGGCGCCCAGATGCCGTTGGCGTCCCCGACCCAGGCGGGCTTCGCGCTGAAGGCGTCGCCGACGTACGTCCAGTTCGTGAGGTCCGTCGAACGGTACGTCGGCACGGTGTGCTGCACGAGCGTGCCGTCGGGGTTCTCCTCCGTCGCCGACAGCGCGTCGGTCGTGCAGTACAGGTACCAGTTCCGGTCGCGCCCGACCCCGTGGATCGCGGTCGGGTCGGCGCAGCTCGCCGCCGTCTCCCCGTCCGGCAGGCGGAGGGCCATCGGGTTCTGGTGCGTCGGCGCGGCGCGGCCGCCCCGCGACGCGATCGACGACGCGGGGATGATGGAGGCCGTGTCGGTGGAGCTGGTGGTGCTGGTGCGGGTGGTGGTCGCGCTGACGGCGGGTGCCGCCACGGCCGCAGCCGGGAGGCCCGGGGTCGCGACCCCGGCCAGTGTCGCGATCGCGATCAGTGCGGTGAGTGCTCGGCGCACAGGGTCTCGCTCTCTCTCGTCGTTGAGGAGGTGCTCGGACACCGCTTCCGTTCCGGCGGTGCTGGGCGCGAGCGTACGCCCCGGCCGCGGGGACGACCAGGCGCACTGCGTCCTTCGACCCGCGCCGCGCGTCAGACAACCCGCACCGCGCGGTCGTGCCCATGACGCCCGCGATGGGGAGCGGCATCGCGCGTTGGTGGTCGGAACGAACGACCTCCTGCGCGCGATCCGCCCTTCCGAGCGCGGGACGACGCACCACGCGCGGAACGACCCGCTTCTGTGACGGCGTGACGGCGTGACGTCGTCCCCACTCCCCCCCACCCCGATCTCCGGACGACGGCGTTCGTCGAGGAGGATGACGAATCCGGTCGGCTCGGCCCGAGTTTCGTGAACCGGATTCGCCAGCGCGGAGAACGGAAACCGGTTCTCCGCCGCGACGACACTGAGTCCGCCGCGACGACACTGAGTCCGCCGCGACGACACTGGGTCCGCCGCGACGACACTGGGTCAGTGCCGGATGCCCACCCCTGCGGTCGCTCGCTCGGGTTCCGACACGGGCACGGGCACGGGCGCGGGCACGACGACGGGGAGGGTGAGGACGAACGCGGTGTCCCCGCCGCGCGGGCAGACCAGGTCGCCGCCGTGGGCCCGGGCGATGCCACGAGCGATGGGCAGCCCGAGTCCGGCACCACCGCGACGGTCGTCCCGTCCGGCGTCGAGGCGCACGAGTCGGTCGAACACGCGCTCCCGGTCGGCCTCGGGGATCCCGGGTCCGTCGTCGGTCACCCGCACGACGCCGTGCCCGTCGGCCGAGGTCACGACCACGGAGACGACACCGCTGCCGCCAGTGGCCCGCGCCGCGTTCTCGAGCAGGTTCGAGAGGACCTGCCCGAGCCGGTCGTCGTCGCCGGGGACACCGACGGCACCGTCCGGCTCCACGACCTCGACCCGGAGCGCGGGGGCCCGGAGGAGGGCTCGCGACGCCTCGAGGCGAGCGACGGCACCGAGGTCGACGGGCGCCAGGTCGAGCTCGAGCCCGCGGTCGACCCGTGCCATCAGCAGCAGGTCGTCGACGAGCCGGCCGGCGCGACCCGCCTGCCGGACGACGTGCACGGCGAGGTCCTCGCGTTCCGCGGGGTCGAGCGGCGTCCGCACGAGGGTGTCCGCCGCGGCACGGATGCCGGCGACCGGGGTGCGGAGCTCGTGTGCGGCGTCCGAGAGGAACGCGCGCATCCGGGCCTCGGCGGCGAGGGCCTGGTGCTCGGCTCCCTCGACCGCGTCGAGCATCTCGTCGAAGGCCACGGCCACGCGGCCGATCTCGGTGTCCCGACGTGCCGGACGGAGCCGTCGGCCCCGGTCACCGTGCGCGATCGACCGCGCGGCCCGCGTCATCGTGTCGAGCGGCCGCATCGTGCGCCGCACCACGAGCACCAGCCCGACGGCAGCGACGAGCAGGAACACCGCGGAGGCGCCGAGCATCACCCAGCGGAGTTCCCCGAGCACCTCGTCGACCGACCCGGTCCCCGCAGTCAGTCGGATCGTCGAACCGTCACTGAGCCGGGAGACCAGCGTCACGAGCCGCCCCTCCTCACGCACCGAGGAGGACGTGATCCGCACCTGCCCCGTCGCGGCGGCGGACCCGGCCGCGGCGGCGGACCCGGCCGCCCCGTCGGCGGTGGCCGACCCGCTGGCTGGTGTCGAGCCTCCCGGCCCGGCCGGACCGGACAGTCCCGGCGGCTCGGGCGGACCCTGCCGGAGCTGCTCCGGGGTGGGGCCGGCCTCGACGGAACCACCATCGCTCGTGGTGATCGTGACCGCGAGGCCCTGCATCGACAGCCGGTCGGCCAGGTCGTCCGCGTCCACCGTGCCGACCAGCGCGGCGGCCGCGGAGGCCCGGTCGCGCAGGCGGTCCTCGATCTGGGTGCGCAGGCGCTCGCCGAGTGTCGCCTGCACCGCGACGGACAGCAGGCCGAGGAGCACCGCGAGCAGCACCAGGACGGCGACCACCGTCCGCGCGCGCAGCGATCCCGTCCGGAGCGGTCCGGCGCTCACGCGGCGACCGCGCTCATGCGGTAGCCGAGCCCGCGGACGGTGTGGATGAGCCGAGGCCCGTGCGCCTCCATCTTGCGGCGGACGGCACTGAGGTGGACCTCGACGAGGTTCGGGTCGACGCTGTCGTACCCCCACACCTGCGTCAGGATCTGGGTCTTGGAGAGCGTGCGCCCGCGGCTCTCGGCCAGGAACGCGAGCAGCCGGAACTCCGTCGCGGTGAGGTCGAGCGTGATGCCGGCGCGACGGACCACGGCGGCGTCCGGGTCGAGCACGAGGTCCGCGACCTCGACCACCGACGGGATCCGACCCCGGCGTCGCAGCACCGCCGTGACCCGCGCGACGAGCTCGGCCATCGCGAACGGCTTCACCACGTAGTCGTCGGCGCCCTCGGCGAAGCCGCGCAGCCGGTCGTCGACCTCGTCCCGCGCGGTGAGCATGACGATGGCGGCGTCGGACGTGGTCCGCACCCGGCCGGCGAGCTGGATGCCGCTCGCACCGGGCAGCATCCAGTCGAGGACGACCAGGTCGGGCACGAACCGGGCGAGGTCCTGCTGCAGGGCGTCCCCGTCGGGTGCGTCGAGGACCACGAGTCCCTCGTCACGGAGGGACCGGGCCACGGACAGGCGGATGGTCTCGTCGTCGTCGATGAGCAGGACGCGGGCAGGGGTGGGCACGGCGACACGCTGGTCGATGCGGCAATCACCGGGCATGGAGCCACCTGGGCAGCACCTGGGCTTCAGTCCTGCTTCAGATTGGACTTCGAGCGTGGTCGTCACCGGCAGGACCGCCGGACCGGCACGTCGGCCGGTCCGGCTCACCGCCGGACGACGAACTGGAGCGATCATGACCACGAACCACGACCACCACGACGACGCCGACGAGCCCACCCGCGAGTACCCCCGCGACGGCTTCGCCCGTGACGCACAGCCGACCGAGCAGTTCCCGCAGGCCTCCGAGACCCGGCCGGGAGGCTCGGCACCGGTCGCGTCCTCGGCCGCCGCTGGGGAGCGGGGTCGCCGCCAGGGCCTGGGTCGCCGACTCGGGATCGGTGCGGCCGTCGTGGCCGTGCTGATCGGCGGAGTCGGTGTCACCGCGGCGGTCGCCGCGGGCAACGACGGTGGGGGCAGCAGTGCGGTGGGGGTGCCGACGGGGGCGCCGACCGGAGCGCCGTCGGGGGCTCCTTCTGGTGCGCCGAGTGGTGCGCCGAGTGGTGCGCCGAGTGGTGCGCCGAGTGAGGGGCCCGGCGCGGGCGGTGCCGCTGGTGGGCCCGCCGCCGGCGGTCCTGCTGCCGGTGGTCCTGCTGCCGGCGGTCCCGGCGGGACGTGCGGGCCGGTCGGTGGGGCGGCGGGTGGCGCGGCTGGTGCTCCCGAGGGCGACGCCGCGCCGAAGCCGCCGGCCGGGGCACCGAAGCCGGGCGCAGACGCACCGAAGGCGGGTGCGGACGCGCCGAAGCCGCCGAAGCCGGGGACGGACGCACCGAAGCCGACCGATGCGCCGTCCGCTCCGACCGAGGCTCCGACGACCGGGTCCTGACGCCCGGGTCCTGATCCGGGTCAGGACCCGCCGGCGCTGCGGCGGGGGTGCCCGACGAGCATCGGCTCGTCGGGCCGTCCGGTCACACGTGCAGCAGGACTACCGGGGCTCGGCGTCGTGCCGCTCGAACCAGGTGTCTGCCTGTTCCCGTTCGTCCTCCGCCAGGAGCCGCCGGGCGCGCGGCATCGACCGTCGGGCGAACACCAGCGTCGAGACGCCGATCCCCGTGAAGCTCACCGCCGCCACGAACGAGAAGACGCTCGACCACGGGTCCTCACCCTCGAAGACCGTCGTCACACCACCGACCGCGTTGAGCAGGCCCGCCGCGAGGCTCACCCAGCCGACCCACGCGCCACGCTCGGTGACCCGCCGGAGGTACCGGATGCGGACGGGCACGGGGACCTCGGCCGGGAGGTCGCTCCCCCGGACCCAGGCCTCCAGCCGGCGCTGCTGGCGGTACCCACCCGCGACCGCCCAGCTCGTGACGACTGCGGCGACCAGGACCACCAGCACGGCCGCGGCGACGAGCACCACGACGACGGGTGCCAGGGCGAAGTCCTTCACCGCGAGGAGCGTCCAGAGGCCCGCGGCGAGGAGTCCCGGCCCGAGCAGTCGGACCCACCCGCCGGTGTCGATCTCACGGAGTCGCATGGGCCGAGCGTAGCCATCGGGCGCGCATCACGACTCCGGGTCCTCCGGCAGCGACCCTGCGAGCAGTCGCGTCGTCCAGTCGGCGAGTGCGGCGACCGCACGGCGGGACACGACCGCGTGCGGCACCATGCTGGTGAACCCGTGGAAGGCGCCGGGCCAGACGTGCAGCTCGGCGTCGACGCCCGCCGCCCACAGCCGGGTGGCGAAGGCGACGGTCTCGTCGCGGAACACCTCGGCGCTCCCACAGTCGAGGTACGTGGGCGGCATCCCGCGCAGATCGGTCGCGCGTGCCGGTGCCGCGTGCACGGAGACCTCACCGTCGCGGTGGTCCCCGAGGTACGCGTCCCAGCCGAACCGGGTCATCGCCCGGTCGGCCACGCCGATGCCGTCGATCTGGTGGGTGGACGTCGTCGAGTCGCTGTCGTCCAGCATCGGCGAGACCAGGACCTGGGCGTGGACAACGGGCCCGCCACGGTCCCGGGCGAGGAGCGCCGTCCCCGCGGCCAGGCCACCGCCGGCACTCTGTCCGACGAGCACGATGCGTGCCGGGTCGATCCCGAGTTCCTCGGCGTGGTCGGCGGTCCAGACCAGGCCGGCGTAGCAGTCCTCCACCGGCACCGGGTCCGGGTGCTCCGGCGCGAGACGGTAGTCGATGCTCAGCAGGACCACGTCATGGGTCAGCAGCCAGTCGTCGTAGGACTCGAGGTTGCCGAGGTGGTGCCCGAACATCATCCCGCCGCCGTGGATGGTGAAGAACGCCGGTGCTGTGCCCGTCCGACCGATGCGCTGGATGACCGCGAGGGCGATCGTCGTGCCGTCGTCGACGGGCACGCGAACCGACCGGCGTTCGAGCCCGCGTTGCCGGAGTCGGTCGTCGAGCTCGGCTTCGGACACGTCCAGCGCTCGCATCGCCGGCAGCATCTCGCGCGTGAGCACGAACGGCCCGCGGGCACGGAGGCGGTCGAGGAAGCCCTGCAGCTCCGGGTCGAACGGGGGACGGGGCATCGTGTCGGTCACGGCACACTCCTGATGATCCAGAAGTGGCGGTCCACTCGGACCACGTGTCGCCACGGCTGACGACAGCCGCGTTTTTCCCTCCCGAGAACCATACCCCGCTGGGAGGCGGACCCCGGTCGTCAGGGGAGCAGGGCGCGGACGCGGTTCTCGAACTCCGCAGCCGCATCGCGTCGCGACCGGGGAGCGTCGTCCTGGAGCCGCCTGGCGAGGTCGACCGCAGCGGTGAGCACGAGGGGGTGCTCCTGCCCGTAGGTGGCCACGCCGTCGAAGACCGTGCCGACCAGGTCCTCGATCTCCGGCCAGTGCGGGAGCACCCGGGCGACGCCGTCGTCGTCGAGACACGCGGTGACGGTCGCCCGGTCGCGCCAGGTCGGGACCAGCGCAGCAGAGGCGAGTTCCAGTGCCCCGACGGCCGTGTACGGGTCGTTCGTCCCGCTGGCCAGTCCGCGGACCGCGATCTCCACGAGCTGCTGCAGCGCGAACCGGACGTCCTGGTACGGGGTCCTCGCGGTGCCCGTCGTGACACACGCGCGCAGCTGCCGGACCGCGCGGTCGTCGAGGTCGACGCGCTCGCCGGCCTCGGTCGTGACGACCAGGACCGGGTCGCCGGGGAGCACGTGCCGCCCCGGCATCGCGCGCACGTCGACGACCGCGTGCTGGTCCACCGCCCAGCGGACGAGCCGACGCCAGGCCACGGACTGCACGTAGCCGTCCTCCCCCGCCCGGATCGTCGTGCCCAGGGCAGCGCTCGACGAGCGCGGCGTGGTGCTCACCCGGTCGTCGTCGTCCGTCGCGAACGCCTCGTCGAGGGCCGCACCGAGCTCCACCTGCACGCGTTTCTGCAGGGAGGTGATCTGCACGCTCGACGCGATGTGGTGGATGAAGAACACCAGGACGGCGACGTCGACGAGCCCGATGAGGACCGCGACGTGCACCGCGATCACCGGCACGAACGCCGTGCCGTCGTCGACGTCGGTGTGCACCGAACGCAGCACGACGACGGCGTAGACGAAGGTCGACGTGAACACCGCGAGCACGAGCTGGTTGGCCCGGTCCGCCATGAAGTTGCGCACCAGGCGAGGACCGTACGTGGAGGAGGTGGTGGCGAGGACCGAGATGGTGATGGAGAACGACGTCCCCGCCACGGTGAGCATCGCCGTCCCGATCGTGGTGAGGATCGACCGGCCACCGCTCGCACTCAGCGCGTCCAGCACGGCGATCTGGATCCCGTGGTCGATGACGACCCGGTCCACCGCGACCAGCACCTCGGCCAGCACGATCGCCCCGAGACCGAACACGGCCGGCAGGAACCAGAACGACTCACGGATGCGGAGCGCCAGAGCCTGCACGCTGACCACCAGCCTCTCGGGACGCACGACGGGGTCCAGCACCACCGAGTGCCGGCAACAGTACCGGGCGACACGCCTGGGTGAACGCACAGCAACGCGAGCAGGCACCATGGAGTGCATGGCAAGCACAGCTCCACCCCTGCCCGACCCCGTCACCACCACCCCGCAGCTCCGGCGGTGGGTGTTCTGGCCCGCAGCCGTCATCGTGCTCGGCTTCGTGGCGTTCACCCTCGTCTCCCCCTCCACCGCCGAGGGGCTGTTCCTCGGGCTGCAGGACGGCATCGTCCGCAACTTCAGCTGGTACTACGTCCTGGTCGCCGCGTTCTTCGTCGGCTTCTCCCTCTTCGTCGGCTTCAGCCGGTACGGCGACATCAAGCTCGGGAAGGACGCGGACGAGCCCGAGTTCTCCACCGGGTCCTGGTTCGCCCTGCTCTTCGCGGCGGGCATGGGCATCGGCCTGGTGTTCTACGGCGTCTCCGAACCACTCAGCCACTTCGCGTCGCCGCGTCCCGGGGTCACCGGGACCGAGAAGGAACTCGCGCAGCAGGCCCTGACCCAGACGTTCCTGCACTGGGGACTGCACGCCTGGGCGATCTACGTGGTCCTCGGGTTGGCGCTCGCCTACGCCATCCACCGCCGCGGCCGGCCGGTGTCGATCCGGTGGGCGCTCGAGCCGTTGCTCGGCAACCGCGTCCGCGGCGGCTGGGGCAACCTCATCGACGTCATCGCCCTGGTCGGCACCCTGTTCGGCGTCGCCACCTCGCTCGGTCTCGGCGTCATCCAGATCGGCGCGGGTCTGGAGGCCGCCGGCATCGCCGAGAGCAGCATCGTCAGCCAGGTCGCCATCATCGCCGTCATCACCGCGGTGACCATCGTCTCCCTCGTGACCGGCGTGACCAAGGGGATGAAGATCCTCTCGAACTTCAACCTCCTCCTCGCGGCCGCGCTGCTGCTGTTCGTGCTCATCGTCGGACCGACGCAGTTCCTGCTCCGTGACTTCGTGCAGTCGATCGGGTCGTACCTGCAGAACATCGTCGGCCTCTCCTTCAACGTCACCGCCCAGCAGGGTGCCGAGGGCGAGGCCTGGCAGGGCGCGTGGACCACGTTCTACTGGGGCTGGTGGATGTCCTGGGCCCCGTTCGTCGGCGTCTTCATCGCGCGCATCTCGAAGGGACGCACGGTCCGTCAGTTCGTGTTCGGGGTGCTCCTGGTACCGACCCTGCTCACCTTCCTCTGGTTCGCGGTCCTCGGCGGCACGGCGATCCACCGTCAGACGGACGGCGCGGGCGGCCTGGTCGGGTCCGACGGTTCGGTCGACGTCGAGGGGTCGCTCTTCGCGCTCCTCGGCGACCTGCCCGCCGGTGCCGTCCTGACGTTCGGGGCGATCCTGCTCATCGGCGTCTTCTTCGTCACGTCGTCCGACTCCGGTTCCCTGGTGATGGCCATGATCGCGTCCGGTGGTGACATCGAGCCGAAGAACTGGCTCCGCGTGTTCTTCGCCGCCGTCTCGGCCCTCCTCGCGGTCGCCCTGCTGCTCAGCGGTGGTCTCAACGCCCTCAAGACCGCGGCGATCACCACCGCGCTGCCGTTCAGCATCGTCCTGCTGCTCACCTGTTGGTCGACGATCATCGCGTTCTCGCGGGAGCGCCGGGCGTACGACAAGGCCGAGCGTGACGTCCTGCTCGAGCACGTCGGCGCGTACTACGGCCTCGAGGTCGAGGCGCCCAGCGAGAGAGCTCCTCGCTCCGGCCTCGCCCGTCCGTGGGCAGCGGTGAAGAACCGGGTCCGCGGCGGCCGCCCGACCGGAGCCCCGGGGAGCGGCACGGCCACGATGGACGACTTCCCCGTCCGGCCGGAGACCGTCTCGTCCGACCCCGCGACGGACGCGGGGCTCGACGCCACCACGGAACCGACGACCGGGCACCCGGGCCAGACGGACTGACCGACCCCGACTGTGTCACCGGGCACAGTTCGTCCTCACGGCTGATGTGCGGTGTCCGTCCCGGGGCCAGAGTGGTCCGTGGGATGGGGAATCCGGTCGACCGCGACCGCTGCCGTGGGGGCAGCGGTCGCGGCGCACCCCTCGTGTATCCGTCAGGACCGGGTCAGCCGTTCCAGGCGTCGCGGACAGCGTCGCCGAGACGTGTCCGGGTGTCGTTCCGCTCGGACTCCGACCGGAGCGCGTCGACGCTCAGGGTGCCGTCGCGCAGGGTGAGCTCTGCTGACGTCTCGGACGGCTGGCCCGCCAACTGCACCTGCAACGCTGTCCCACTCGGCACGACCGGCTTCAGCGCCGCGACGAGGGCCGGGGCGTCCTCCGCCGTCGTCAGCGTGACCGTGACGGCGGCGTTCGCGTCGAACAGGGACACCCGAGCGGGCAGGAACCCCGTGAGCTGCCGACCCACCGTGACCGAGTCACGGAACCGCGTCGGGGAGCCACTCAGCAGCAGGCCGTCCTCCGCGCGGTCCTCGAGCGCGGCCTTCGACGAGCCGACCTCGAGGGTCTGCACCGGTGCCGCCGGGGACGCGGCCACGAGCGTCGCCGCAGCGCTGAGCGCGTTGTCCGTCCCGTCGGCGGTGACCGTCACCCAGGCCGGCTTCACGACGATCGCCGAGACTCCCGGACGGTCGATCGTGTGGGCGAGACGGTTCGCTTCGCCGTACTCAGCGGGGTCGGCCTTCTCCCCGGCGTCGCCGGAGTCGTCGGTGGTGATGATGCCGCCGTCGACGACCGCTGCGGTGTCCGGTGCTGCCCGCGTGATCAGCGCAGTGGCATCGGCGATGTCCGCGCCGTCAGCGAGGTGGACGTGGATGCGTCCGGGCTGGACGGAGGCGCTGGTCACCGCGTGCGCCGCGCTCACCGCCCGGTACGCGGCGACCTCAGCGGACGGGTCGCCGTCGACGTCCTCGGCACGGCTGTCGGCGTTCGCGATGCTGTAGTCGGGGTTGTGCCGGGTGAGCGTGCTCTTCTCCGGCGTGTTCCAGGCATCGGCCGACAGGGACACGTCCTTCCACCCGGACGTCGCGGCGACTCGCTGGACCGTGTCCCAGCCCCTGACGAGGTCCGACGGGCGCTCCACGTCGAGCTGGATCGAGGAGCTCCCCCGGCCGGACGCATCCGGAGCACTGACGCTGCCGCCGAGCCAGTGCCCGCTCGCGCGGAGGTCGTCGACGACGCCGAGGACCTCCTTGCTCTCCGACGCGTGCCGGCCGACGAAGAAGCCGAACCCGTCCGCGTCGATGCGTGCCGAGTACGACACGGAGGCTCCGGTGTGCTGCACTGCCCACCGGCCGACCGCGTCGGTGACGGTCTGCAGTTCCCGGTTCGACAGGTCGTCGTCGGTGACGACGAACGCCGTGACGGTGCCGGCGAACGGGAGGTTGTTCGTCCCCAGGCCGGAGACCGACCGCACGCCGTCGATCTTGGCCAGCGCCTGCTCCGCCTTCACCGCGCCGGCCGAACCAGCGTCGACGTGGACCGAACAGCCGCTGACCATCAGCACAGAGGCGACCCCCACAGCCGTCAGCACCGTCACCGAACGTGTCCGTCGTCTCCCCCAGAGCATGGCGGGAGCGTAACGCAGTCGCCTGACCGGACCAGACGGCCGTCCTGGAGGCTCGGTGACGGACCCGTGTCGAGCCTCCCGGCCCTGCCTGGTCGCCTCCACCACCGACCACGCGGTCAGCGCTGGACGGGGGCCGCGTCGCTCCACGTGCCGGGGACCGGGTCACCTGCTCGTCGGATCGCGTAGACGACCGCGCCGAGCTCGGGAGGCAGCACCGGTTCGACCAGGGTGAAGCGCGGGCGCGCGCCCGCGTCGCGCTCGGCTGCGACCCGAGCGACGAACCGGTCCCGGAAGCCGTCGTCGGAGAACATGCCGCCGGAGGACGACACGGCCGTCGGCGCGCCGTCGGGACGGTCTCCGATGCGGTCCGCGACGGCGCGGACCTGCTGGACGAGCTCGTCGACGGCGTCGTCGAGGACCGCGGCGGCCACGGGGTCACTCGCGGCGGCCGCAGCGGTGACGACCCGGGAGAACCCGGCGACGGCCGCGCGCTCGGCCTGGAGGTCCTGCATCAGCAGGCCGACGAGGTCCAGGTCCTCCGCGATGCCGGTGTGTTCCCGCACGAGTCCGTACAACGCGGTCCGTGGGAGGCGGCCGTCCGCCATCCTGCTGAAGGCGTTGAGGCCGCGCCGGGCCACCCAGTGCGCGGAGCCCTCGTCGCCGATGAGCTCGCTCCAGCCGCCGACGCGGTGGGTGTGCGTGCCGCGTTCGCCGTAGGTGATCGAGCCCGTGCCCGCGACGACGTTGATGCCGTCCCGGCCGCCGAGGGAGCCGGCCCACCCGGCGAGCACGTCGTTGCCGACGGTGGCGCGGTCGTGCCCGAGGGCGTCACGCGGCAGTGCGTCGAGCAGGACGTCGGTGCTCGCGGACTCGCCGTGACCGGGGAGGCCGTAGAACGCGTGCGCGACCTCGTCGGCGGACCGTCCCGCCGCAGCGAGGACCTGGTGGGTCCCCTGCCGGACGACGGCGGCCGCAGCGTCGACCCCGTCGTCGAGCCAGGAGCACCCCGGGCCCCGCCACCGCGCGAGGACCGCTCCGTCGTCGCCGTCCGTGTCGACGAGCACGACGGCCGTCTTGGTCCCTCCGCCGTCGAGGCCGAGGAACAACGTCATGCCCGCGCTCCGCGCTCGCCGTCGAGGGGGTGGATGACGACGCCGCGGACGACCCGGTTCACGGAGCCGTCCGGGAACGGGTTGTCGGGCGTGCACCCGAGTCGCACCGAGGCGTGCAGCGCGAGGAGCTGCGCGACGGCGACGAGCGCGACGGCACGGAGGCCGTCGTCGAGTCCCTCTGCCTCCGGGAAGGCGAGGTCCAGGTCCGTCCCGGGCGTCCCCGACAGCCCGTCGGCGCCGACCACGACCACCTGCCCGGGCCGGTCGGCTCGGAGTTCGCGGACGATGTCGTCGTCGTACCGGCGCACGGTCGGGTCCGCCGAGCGCAGGACGACCACGACCGTGTCGTCGTCGAGCACCGCCTTCGGACCGTGTCGGAACCCGAGCGGGGTGTCGTGGAACGCCGCGATGGTGCCGGCGGTCAGTTCGAGGGTCTTGAGCGCGCACTCCTCGGCGAGCCCGGCGAGGGTGCCTCCGCCCAGGAAGACGATGCGCCGCGGCGAGGCGTCGAGGACCCGCTGCAGGACGCCCTCGGTGCCGAGCGCCCGCTCGCCCGAGGCGACGACCCGGTCGAGCGCGGCAGCGTCTGACGGGACGAACGCCACGAGGGCAGCGAGCAGCATGCTGGAGAAGCTCGACGTCATCGCGAAGCCGGTGTCGTTGGTCTGCGGCGGCATCACGAGCACGAACGAGTCCTCGCGGTCGTGGTGTGCGACGGCCAGCGCACCGGAGGGGTCGCACGTGACGACGAGGTGGTGCGCGGTGGGGGCCAGCGCGTCCACGAGCTCCGTCGCCGCAGTGCTCTCCGGCGAGTTGCCCGACCGGGCGAACGACACCAGCAGGACGGGGAGGTCCTCCGCGAGCACCGTCCGTGGTGCCGCGACGATGTCGGTGCTCGCCACGGCGTCGAAGCGGCGGCCGGACCGACCGCGCAGCGACTCGGCGGCGATGCGGCCGGCGAAGGCCGACGTCCCGGCGCCGGTGAAGACCACGCGGGTGCGGGGGTCCTCGAGTGCTCGGCCGAGGAAGGCGTCGAGGTCCTCCCGTGCCTGGTCGAGGAGCACGGCGAGGTCGCGCCACGCCTGCGGTTGCTGGTGGATCTCGCCGAGGGTGGCGCTGGCGGGGATGGTGACGTCTGTGGTCACGGTCTTCCTTTCCGGTGGTGACGTGTGGTGGGGCTCGCCGGGCGGTCAGCCCTTGAGGCCCGCCGACGCCATGGTCGCGACGAACTGCTTCTGGGCGACCAGGAACAGCAGGATGAGCGGGAGCGTCGCGACGACGTTCCCCGCCATGAGCAACGACCAGTCGGTCCTCCTGGACCCCTGGAAGTTGGTGATACCGAGCTGCAGCGTGAAGGCGTGGTCGTTGTTGATGGCGACGAGCGGCCAGACCAGGTCGTTCCATGAGCCCAGCAGGGTGAAGATCGCCAGGGTCGCCAGGGCCGGGCGTGCGAGCGGCAGCACGATGCGGAAGAAGACCTGCAGCCGGTTGCAGCCGTCGATCATCCCCGCCTCCTCGAGCTCCGCCGGCAGCGACAGGAAGAACTGGCGCATCAGGAAGATCCCGAACGCGGACGCGAGCCACGGGACGATCGCGGCGCCGAGGTGGTCGACCAGGTGCAGCCGCGCGAACATCACGTACGTCGGGATCATCAGCAGCTGCGACGGGATCATGATCGTCGCCAGGATCGCGAGGAAACCGAACGTGCGCCCCGGGAACCGCAACCGCGCGAAGCCGTAGCCGGCGAGTGAGCAGAGCACGAGGTGGGACACGATGGCCGACGCCGAGACGATCACCGTGTTCAGCAGCCAGTGCAGGATGTCCGAGTCGGCGAAGAGCCGCGCGTACCCACTGAGCGTGAACTGCGTCGGGATGAACGACGGCGGGAACCTGTTGATCTCCGACGCCGGTTCGACGGACGTCAGGAACATCTCGACGAACGGCAGCAGGAAGAGCAGCGACACCGGCAGGAGCAGCAGGTGCCACGGGCTGAAGGGCCAGCGGCGGCGGCGGACGGTGCCGTCCGCACGGGAGGCCGTCACGACCCCCTGTCGGAGCGGGGTGTCGAGGACCTGGGTCTCGGTGGACATCAGGAGGGGGTCCTTCCTGCGCGGCGCTGCACGAGCGTGACGACGACGGTGGCGAGGAGCGTGACGAAGAACATCCCGTACGCGATCGCCGAGCCGTAGCCGAACTGGAGGTTCTGGAACGCGGTCTTCCAGAGGTAGTAGACGATGGTCTGCGTGGCGTCGAGGGGGCCGCCGCGGGTGGTGGCGTAGACGAGGTCGAAGAGCTGCACCGCCTGGAGGGTCTGGTAGATCGCGACGAACGCGGTGACCGGGCCGAGGTGCGGCCAGACCACCCGCCAGAAGGTCTGCCACGCGTTCGCGCCGTCGATCCGGGCCGCCTCGATGACGTCTCCCGGGACGTCCTGCAGCGCTGCGAGGTAGATCACGGTCGTGAAGGCGGCCTGGCCCCAGAGCGACATGACGACGATCACGAGCATGGCCTCGCCGCGGTCCTCCAGCCAGCCCTGCTGCGGCAGGTGCAGGACCCGCAGCACGTTGTTCACGATGCCGAACTGCGGGCTGAACAGGTAGGTGGTCAGGATGCCGGTGGCGGCTGCCGAGGCGACGAACGGCACGAAGATCGCGGTGCGGTAGAGCCCGATGAAGCGGATGCGCCGGTTCAGGGCGACGGCGAGGGCCAGTCCGAGGAGCAACGAGGCCGGCACGAAGAGCACGGTGTAGAGGACCGTGTGCACGACGGCGGCGCGGACGCCCTCGTCGGTCACCAGGTCGGCGTAGTTCTGCCCGCCGATGAAGGTCGCCGGGCTGAAGCCGTCCCAGCTCTGGAACGACAGGAGCAGGGCCCACACCCCGGGGAAGACGGTGAGTCCGAGCACGATGAGCAGTGCCGGGCCGACGAAGCCCCACCCGGCGAGTCCTTCGCGGACGGACGCGGCGGACCGACGGCGACGTCGTGGCGTCCCGGGGTCGTCCGGGCGCTTCGCGGGTTCGGTGGGGCGGAGTGCGAACGTGGTCATGGGTCCTCCTAGCCTTGGCGGAGTGCCTTGTCGGCGGCGACGCTCGCCTGCCGCAGGGCGGTCTTCGGGGTGCCCTCGCCCTGGAGCACGTGAGCGACGGCGTTGCCGAACGCCTCGGACAGGCCGTTGTAACCGGGGACGGTCGGCCTGGTCTGCTTCGCGTTCGCGGAGTTGGCCTGCATGACGTCGAGTCCGGGGAGGGTCTTCGCCTGCCGCAGGAACGCCTCGCTGGTCGCTTCGCTGGAGCGCAGCGGCAGGTTGCCCACCGCGACGTTGAAGCGTTCGTCCTGCTCCTTCGCGGTCAGCCACGTGGTGAAGTCCGTCGCCCAGTGGGCGCGGTTCACGTCGTGGTTGTCGAAGAGGGTCCAGAGGTCGGGACCGGACACGGTCTGGTGGTCGCCGTCGGTCCCGGGGAGCTGGACGACGCCGTAGGACGTGCCGGCGGTCTTCAGGGCGGAGAGCTCCCACGGTCCGGAGGTGATCATGCCGATCCGGTCGCTCTCGAACAGCTGCGCGAACTTCGTGTCCGTCTGGTCGAGGTACACGCTCTTGTCCTTGACGGCCATGTCGCGGAGCAAGCCGAGCGACTCCACCCCGGCCCGGGAGTCGAACGCGGCCCGCTTGCCGTCCTTCGACAGGATCGACCCGCCGTTCTGCCAGAGGTGCGGCCACATCTGCCAGGTGGTCTCCTCGCTGCCGGACACGGAGTAGCCGTAG
Source organism: Curtobacterium sp. SL109 (assembly GCF_026672405.1). NCBI lineage: Bacteria > Bacillati > Actinomycetota > Actinomycetes > Micrococcales > Microbacteriaceae > Curtobacterium > Curtobacterium sp. SL109. Next base: position 2,435,862 of record NZ_JAPPRB010000002.1, on the reverse strand, counting down.
CCGAACGTGTTGCTGTCCTTGTCGGTGAGCTGCTTCGCGGCCTTCCGGAAGTCCGCCCACGTCCAGTCCGCCGTCGGGTACGCGACGTGGGCGCGGTCGAAGACCTCGGTGTTGTAGAGCAGCGAGATGTTGTCCACCACCGCCGGGAACCCGATCACCTTGCGACCGGTCGGTTGCGCGGTGTTGCGGGCAGCGGCGGTGAACTCGTCCCAGTGCACGGCCGGTTCGGCGACGGTCTCGCGGAGGTCGAGCGTGCGGTCCGACCGCTCCAGCTGGCTCGCCCACGACCCGAAGGTGTACGAGATGTCCGGCGAGTCGTTGCCCGCGAACGACGCGGCGAGCTTCTGCAGGAGCTCGTCCGTCGAGGAGGCGCCTGGCGACATGTCGATCGTCACGTTCGGGTGATCGCGCTCGTACTCGTCGACGAGGGCCTGCAGCAGCTTCTCGGCCTGGTCGCTCTGCCCCGACCACATCGTGAGGTGCACCGGCGCCTCCGTGTCGAGGGTGGTCGCTCCCCGGGTGGCGCAGCCGGCGAGTGCGGACGCGGTCACCGCGAGGACAGCGGCCGCGGCGATCCACCGCGCACGGCGACGACTGGCGGGGGCGCGGCGGGTTCCTGTTCGTGTCACTGCGGACTCCTTCGTCATCGCATCAGAGCAGGTCGGCCAGCAGCGGTCGCGGGGAGCACAACGCTGCCGGCGCCGGTGGAGGGGACACGGGTCATGCTCAGGAATCCTGGAACCTCGGCCGCGATTCGACCAGCATTCCGAGCGAAACGATCAGAATGACTGACCGCTACGCTCGATCTCATGGTCGACGACTCCGCCTCCGCCCTCGTGTCGGCGTCTCCGGCCTCGGGCTCGGGCAAGCGGTCCCGCCGCATGCTCGCGATCCTCGAGCTCCTCACCGACCAGGGCGCCGTGACCCTGCAGGACCTCGTCACCACGCTCGGGGTCTCCCCCGCGACCGCCCGCCGCGACCTCGCCGACCTCGAGCAGCAGGGACTGCTCGCGCGGACGCACGGCGGCGCGCGGATCGCGCTGCCGACCTCGGAGATCCCGGTCCGCCTGCGGGAGGGGCGGTCGCGCGGGGTGAAGCAGCGCATCGGACGAGCCGCAGCCGCACTCCTGCCCGACGGACCCTTCGCCGTGGCGATCGGCGGCGGCACCACGGCGGCGAGCGTCGCCCGGTCCCTCGTGTTCCGGAACGGCCTGACCATCGTGACGAACTCGCTCACGACCGCCAGTGAGATCGGTGCCCGACCGAACCTGCGCGTCGTGATGACCGGGGGCACCATCCGGCCGCACTCGTTCGAACTCGTCGGCGTGCTGGCCGAGAACGCCTTCGCGGCGATGAACGTCGGGGCGGCCATCGTCGGCATGGACGGGGTGAGCGCCGCGGGCGGTGCCACCACCCACGACGAGACCGAGGCCAGGACGAACGCGGCGATGATCGGCAACGCGCAGCGGACCATCGTCGTGGCCGACTCGTCCAAGATCGGCCGGACGACGCTGGCACCCGTGGTCGGCATGCGTGGTGTCCACGACCTGGTCACGGACGACGGGGCCGACCCGGCGGAGCTCGAACGGATCGCCGAGCTCGGGGTGCGGGTGCACGTGGTCGAGCGTCGGTCGCGGGCGACGGACTGATGCGACGCACCACGACGACGTCCCCGTCGGCGTCCGCTCCCGCTCCCGCTCCCGGGCGCGACCCTCGTCGTCGGCTCGACCTCCTCTGGCGTTCGAGTGCGTTGGTCGTGCTCCTCGCCTCCACCTGGCTCATCGTCGGTGCATCACTGCACGAGGCGAGCACGGCCGTCGTCTCCGCCGGTCGGACGGTCTTCACCGTCGGCGGGCTCGTGGCCCTGAGCGGGTGGCTGTCGGCACGGGCGGCGACCACCGCGGCGAGGACGTCTGCCCCCGACGTCCGCAGTGCCACCGACCCGTACCGCTGGTGGCAGCTCGTCCTCCTGGCGCTCTCGGGAGTCAGCGCCTACACGGTGTTCTCCACGGTGGCGATCGGGTTCGCCGGACCCGTCCTCCCGACCCTCGTCATGGCGTTGACCCCAGCCGCCGTGCTCATCGCCGAGAGCGTCATGGCCCGGACTGCGCCGCCACTGTCCACGTGTGTCGGCACCGTGCTGGCGATCGGCGGGGCGCTCCTGTACGTGCTGCCCCGCCTGGGCGGCACACTCGGAGGAGACGTCGTCATCGGCACCGTGTTCGCGCTCGCCGCCATGGGGTCGATGGCCTTCTACGGGGTCTTCTTCGCGCGGGTCAACCGCCGACACGTCGGTCCCATGGCGCCGCGGATCCTTCCGGTCTTCGCGGTCGGGAGCATCCCGCTGGTGCTCTGGGCCGCCACCGCGATCATCGGCGGGGAGCGGGTGAGCTGGAACGTCGTCGGGATGCTCGCGGTGCTCGGCGTCGTCGTCTACGTGCCCGTGTACCTCCTGCAGCACCGCCTGATCCTGACCGCGGGGGCGTCCTACGCGGCGCTGCTCGGCCTGGCCGTCCCACCGCTGGTCGGGGTCGGGTCGGCGCTGCTCCACCTGGCGTCCGTCCCTGTTCCCGCGCAGTTCGTCGGCGTCCTCGTCACCGTCGTCGGCATGGCCCTCGTGATCCGTCGCAGGCCCGCCTCCGGGTAGGAGGTCGGCGTCGGCGCCCGACGGGAGTCCACAGCGTCGTTTCGCCCTGGCGAGACTCCTGCTCCCAGGTGAACGCCCCGCCGGCGGATGGCACTGCATGCGAGCTCGACCCGGGGCGCGCGAGGGAGCTGTTCCCCGCTTCGTGTCAGTGACTGTCAGTGAGTCCGCCGCCGAGGAAGGTGGACGTGACGGTGTCGTCGGTGAGGGCGCAGTTGTACATGGCGTACGGGTCGGAGTGGCCGTCGAGGAACGCGAACGGGTAGATGAGCAGGTACCTGTCGTCGGAGGTGTACCCGGATGGGTGCTCGGTGAAGACGAGGCGGACACCTGCGTCTGCTGCTCCGACGTTGCACTGGTCGTAGACGTGCTGTGCGAGCGCGGACCGAGTGGGTGCCGGAGCTGCCGTGGTCGGCGGTTCAGCCGCCGTCGGGTCGGTGACGGCGGCCTCGGTCACCGCTGAGGCTGGCGCCGGAGCAGGGGTCGCGACTGCCTTCGGAGTGGCGGTCGGCGTGGCCGTCACGGCTGCCTTCGGAGTGGGTGTGATCGATGCGGTCTTCGTCGCGGTCGGCACTTGGTCCGGCGTTGACGATGTGCAGCCGGTGAGTGCCGCGGCGACGGTGAGTACTGCGGTGGTGGCGATGATGAGACGACGCATGGTGATTCCCCCTGGTGGTTGTTGGCCCTTCACTGAGGAATGTCTCGACGGGGGCCGATCCTGACAGGTGCAACGGCCGCTACTTCCTGGGATGGTGTCGTAGCGCCAGCTGTTCTCGTCGCCGACGATCCTGATGGGTCCGTACTGACTCATGAGTGGACTCTGCGGGAGTCATCCGACGTTGATGACGCGGATCCCGTTGAGCAGGGTCAGGCAGGACCAGCGCGTGGGACCCCAATGCCATGCGACGCAGTCGCAGTCGCACTCGACGACCCTGGGGCTCAGGCAGTGTGTTCCCCGTGGTCGCGGTCCGGCGTCCGAAGTCGATGAGCATGGCGAGGTCGCTCAACGACGCGTCTGCCCCGCACCGGCCCTGTGCGCGGAACACCGTCGAGCCATGCGTGTTCTCGCATCGGGTGGTCCACGAGGTCGGGCGCCCGGGTAGCGTCACGGTGGTCGTTCCGGGCCGGGACTGACCTGGGGACCAGAACGGACCACACATGCAGCGCTTCAACCGCGCGGCGGCGCTGACTGCTGCCACGCTTCTCATCGCCAGTGGCCTGGGGCTCACGGGACTTCAAGCAGCGTCAGCTTCCGCACCGACACCGATCGGGACCGGTGGAGTGCTGCAGATCCTGTCGCCGAACCTCGCCGACCGCGGCACACCGCTGTTCGCCGACGGGACGAACGTGCAACGCCTCGTCGCTGACACGGCGCGCGGCATCGACGCGCGGATGACGATGTCACCGACATCGACCGCATCGTTCACGCTCACGCCACCGGACGGAAAACCCCTCGCCGCTGGCTCGTTCCGACTCGTCGGGCCGCAGCAGGCTGACTTCGCGGCAGTCCCGACCCTGACGATCAACGGGGACTACGTCTACGGCGCGTTCGACATCCTCGACGTTGCCTCCAACCCCACCGACGGCACCATCAGCCGATTCGACGCGCTCGTTCCGGGCGTCGGCGAGTTCCACTTCGGAGAGGACACGGCGGGCACCGTCGTGCTCGGCGCGAATAGCTTCTCCTTCAAGAAGACGTTCATCGGCCTGGCGAAGCCCGCGGAGCAGGTCGAGACGGTACACAACACGGGGACGACCACGGTCGCTCTCGGATCACCTTCGGTCACCGGCATCAACGCTTCGTCGTTCTCCGTCACGAGCAGCACCTGCCGCACCACTCTCGCCGCCGGCGCAGGATGCACCTTCAGGATCGGGTTCGCGCCGAAGACCGCCGGTCCGTTGACCGCGACAGTCACGATGAAGATCGGCACGGCGACCAGAGCTGTGCCGTTGACCGGAGCGGCGTACCTCGGCACGACCAGCATCACGTCCTCCGGGAAGGACATGGTCAACAAGGGCAAGACGACGAGCGTGAACAGCTCGAACACCGCGATGACCGTCGGAGCGGCCGGCTACGGCTGGACGTTCAACGCTGACCGCCTCGACGGCTCCGGCAGCGCCATCAGTGTCCATGTCGAGGGCCCCTATCGCCAGCCGCTCGCGGTCGGCACCAGGAAGACCACATAGACCTCAGCCGCCGGAGACTACGAAGTCCTCACCACCGTCAACTCCAGCGGCTGCGACACCACCGGTACCGAGACGGTGAAGCAGTTCATGAACGACCCGGTCACCGGCCTCCCGGACACGGCCGACATGTCCTTCACCCAGTACTGCTTCGACAAGATCCCGCAGGCCGGGACGCTGAAGTGGCAGGCCCGCTCCGACGTGACTGCGCCCGCGGCGCCGACCGCTGCGAAGGTGTCCGCGACCATACCGCGAAAGGTCACCTGGAAGGCCTCCGCCTCGAAAGACGCGAAGACCGTCGTCGCACGGCTCGTGCAGGGCACCGGCGCGAGTGCCACCGCGCAGAGCGGGACACCGCTGACCGTCTCCGGTACGACCGCCACGGTCCCGTCCGTTCCTTCGGGACAGCAGTACACGGTGCTGTTGTTCAGCGTCGACGCTGCTGGGAACGTCAGCAAGCCGGCCACTGCCCGGTTCGGGTCGGCACCGGCGCTGGTGACGGCGCCGAGTCGGCCGACCATCACGGCTGTCACGTCGGGCCCGGGGACGATCACGGTGTCGTTCACCCCGTCGGCGAACAACGGTGGGCTTCCCACCAGTTACACCCTCTCTGACAGCCACACGGAGGTCACGGGTATCACCAGCCCGCCGCTGACACTCACCGGCGTGCCCGCTGGCAACGGGTTCGTCTACGTCACCCCGGTCAACGCGGCTGGGGAGGGCAAGGCGTCCTACTCCGTCGCGGTGACCGTCGAGTAGCTGCAGAACTGAGTGAACGCCCCGGCCACGTGAGGTGGTCCGGGCTTCCCCTGCGTCGCACGGCCAAGCGCCTGCGGTCGCTGTGTCGTGGTCGGTGACTTCAGATCCTGCTCCGAGGCCGGCGGCGCCGATCCAGGTCATGCGCTTCTCGTGGAGGTGCGTCAGTCGGATGACGCCGAGTCTGCAGACCTCGATGCGATGCTGTTCTGCGACGGTCGTGTCTTCCTGGTCGGTGGGTGTGCTGCCGACTCTCCTGTGCGCGGACGAGGTCTCGTCGACCTTCGCGGTGATGTCGGAGTCGAGGACGTGGTTCACCTTCACAGCTGTGACGCCGTCCTGGACCTTCCATGTCGTCGTCGCGTCGTCGTCGGAGCGGTGCATGCCCGGATGGCTCCGCGTGGACGCAGTCGTGCAGTCTGAGAACAGCAACAGGGGCGCCTTCCCCGAGGAGCCGAGGTAGCAGCTGGCCGACGTGCGCTCGCGGCCGGGACGGCCGAAGAGGGCGAGCAACAGCGAGGCAACGGTCAGCAGGGCGACTGCGACCTTCACGACGATTGCGTCCGCGTTTTGGCGTTGGCGTGGATCAGTGCAATGCGGTGAGGCGCGGAGCACCGTCGGCCCCCACGGGAATGAACGAGAGGTTCCTCGTGCGGGCTGCCGCACCCTTTCCCGCCGTTCTGTCCCGCACCGCTCTACGAATGCGCTCGAGCCAGTTTGATGAGCGGAACTCGGACTAGGAAGTTCGAGGTGAAAAGGGGAACTCATGTACAAAGCCGTACTCACCGTCGCCGCAGCGACGGCTCTCATCATCGGGGGTGCTGCTCCGGCGCATGCGGCGCCGCCGGCTGCACCGGGTGTGCCAACCGCCGTTCAAGTGAGCGGTTCCGCGACGACCGCTGACGTCAGCTGGGGTGCACCCTCTGGGCGGGTGAAGGTCACCGGGTACACGGTCACCATCACCCCCGCGGAGCGGCAACCGCACCACGGCGTGGACCAGCTCCCAGCATCGGCTCGGACCGACGACTTCGGAGCCCTGACGACCGGTAAGACGTACACGTTCGCGGTGCGGGCAGTCGCCGGGCGAGCATCGAGTGCGCCCGTCACCGTGAAGTACACGCCGTCTCGACCTGTGCAGCAGGAGCAGTCCTTGTTCGCGCTCACCGCGACCGGTGAGGTCCTTCAGTACCCGACCACCGGCGTTGGACCGGCGACGACCGTCACCACCACCGGTGTCGGCTTCACCGCGAACAAGCGAGGAGACGTCTTCGTCCCCTCGGCCGACCTGACCTCGATCGTCGCCTACCCGGGAGACGGAAGCCCTGCGAGGACAGTGGCCACCGGGCTGCAGCTCACCGCTGACCTCCGCTCCGACGACGCGGGGAACATCTACTGGAAGACACCGGGCGGACCCATCAGCACGATCCCCGCAGCTCAGACTCTGGGCACGGCACCCGGGACCGGTACGTCACCGACTCCGGCGGGATTCTCCGGACCGGCAACGACAGACCCGATGTGGGCAGTTGGAGGTGACGGCACAGTTGCAACCGTCGGCGGCACCTTGGGACGATTCACCGTCGGAACGAGGAAGGGGTCAGTGGTCACGAGCCGCACGCTGGTGGGCACCAGCACTTCGTACGTGGGCAACCCCACAGCGATCCTCGTCGGTCCCGGCGGTGACCTGTACATCAACCAACGCCCCTCCGGCGGTGCAGGCGCGTGGCAGTGGTTGCTCCTGAAGTCCGGCGCGACAGAGCAGACGAGGATCGAACCGCGGACCGCGTTCCAGTACGCGGCCGTCAACAGCTCCGCGTTCTTCCTCCTGCAGTCCAAGGAATGGTGCACCCTCCAGGGCGAGTACAGCGGGTCGGGTGCCTGCGACGTTGACCGGAGCATCCCCGACGTCCTCAAGCTCACCGCGGGCGGCGCGGCCACCACAACGCCCGTCACTGGAGTCACAGCCGGCGGTCGAGGCCCCTGGATCGGCGTCGCGGACACAGCAGGAGACGTGTTCTTCAACGTGGACACCGGACCCACCCCGGGTCTCTGGAGAGTCCCCGCAGGCGGCGGAGCTGCGCAGCAGGTGAACAGCGGGCAGATCTCGCGACTGGTCGTCATCTAACACCAAAGCCCCGCACGACCTCGGTCGGTCGACGTCTCGTCAGGCGTACCGATTGTGGACGTGCGGGGCTTCTCCGCGTGCTGAGATGAAGCGGGTGAATAGCGGAGACGTTCAGCGTCACGGCGTGGCAAACGCGTTCGGGGCGACGAAGGAATCATTGGCATCACCGGCGGTTCTCAACGAGTGCACCTGCGAGTGGAACCATTCGGGGTGTGGTGTCAGAGTTGGCTGAGGGCGACGAAGACATAGCCCGCGAAGCCGAGCTCCGCGACACAGAGGAGTGTTCCGGCAGCACCGATGACGGCGCCGGGTACCGATAACGGCCGTGTCTGCTTTCGGTCTTGGACGCCGACGACTGTTGCAGCGATGCCGAGGACGCAGCCGGCGAGGGCCCAGAACTGCAACAGCATCGTCGCGATGTAGATGGTGAAGTTCCGGGAAGCGAACACGATCAGCACGCTGAGGACGACGGACGCCGGCCCTGAGATGGCAAGCCATCCCCGCAGCCACGCCTTCGACCGGTGTTGGACGACGTCGGTCATCAGCTCCCCCTTGCTCCCCTGCTCGTCAGCGTATCGGTGGCGCTTCGCGCGCTGGCCCGGCAGCGGACGCCGACCACGACCGCGAGCTGTCGCCGTCGCCGCCGACAACCGACTCCCGCAGGTCGTCGGACCAGTCGTCCCTGTCCGACCGTCCCGCGTGTCGGCGACCGTCGAGTGAGGACCCTGGTGGCGGTCGTGTCCAGCGCCGCCGACTGTCCCGCGCCCCTCCAGACGCGGTACTGGTAGGTGTTGTTTCGACCAATGGCGAAACCGCACCCTCACCAAGGAGCTTGCGATGACTGCCCCCGTACCTCGAAGCCGAGCACGACGACCGAGCGCACCCAGTCGATGACGGCGCGCACGCAGTCGTTCTCGTACCAGCCCTCGCGGTCCGCCCTAGCTACTCGGTCCTGGAACACGGTGCAGCGCACCCCGGCCGGTCCGGAACGTCGAGCAGCAATCGCCCGACATTTTTGGACGTCGAGCGTGGCTTCGAGGAACGCCGCGCCAGGGTCTGCGGCGCGGAGCACGGACGACGCGGACCGGCTGATGCCCTGCGCGAGCCGCGCGTCCACATGCGCGAGCTCGCCCTCGACGCGCTCGGTGAACTTCCGCAGCTGGCCCCCGGTGATGTTCCCGAGGGCGTAGTCCGTCTCGAACGCTTCGAGGCGCGCGGTCAACGCCACTCGACGCTCTCGGTCGGCCGCGAGGTGCGCGTCACCAGGGCTCATGGCGGCCACTATTCGTGGGTCTCGGACGAGTTCGGCCACCACATTCCGCACATGCTCGTCGGTCTGCTTCTGCCCGATCGTGAGGTGCGCGGATGACGAGCAGCGGAACAAGTACCGGCGCTCGTACTTGCGGACGGCTGTGCCTCCGTGGGGCGTCGCACGGAGGACGCCTCCGCACGGGCGCTCGGCGCCGTCCTCGCCAAGCACCGGCACGCCGCAGCGGTACAGACCGAGCCAAGCCACTTCTTCTCGTTGCCCTGGTTGTTGCGCCGCGAGGGGTCAGTGAGCATCGTCACGATCGCGCGCCACTCGTGCTCGGGGATGATCGCCTCCCAGGACGCGGGACCGATTTCCTCATAGGCGTACGACTGGCCGGACTTGCCTGGCAGACCGCGCGCGAGGAGGCCTGCATCGCGGGGCCGAATCAGCATGTCGCGTAGTGCGCCGTACTTCCACTCACCCGAGCGGTCGGAGGTCTGCACGCCCTGCTCGTTAAGCTCCCGGGTGAGTGCGGCGAGTGTGCGCCCGGCGAGGACCGATTTCGCGGACTCGCGGATGATCTTCGCTTCTGACTCGCGGATCGTCATGCCGTCCTTCTCGAACCCGAACGGCCGGATCCCGCCACGGCAGGTGGAGGCCATCGTCTCGGTCCGACTGTGTTTTCGTGCACAATCCGCACGTCTGGCTCATCGGCTGGCACCAGGCCGCGGCACAGTGTTGCCTGTGTGGGGAATCCGGTGGGTCGCGGCCGCTGCTGTGGGGGCAGCGGTTGCGGCCACCCTCTCCGGCTGCTCCGGCACTGGCTGGTGCGCCCCGTTGGAACCCGGACCGTCGGTGACAGCGGAGTACGCGCCGTCGTCGTCTCATCTCGAAGCGCTGCCGGGCGTGACCCGGGTGTGCGCGCGGTTCTGGCAGCCGGACGACTCCCACTGCGTCTCCCGCAAGTACCTGCGGACGGCGCCGTGGTCGGCGGACTTCACCGTGCACGTCCGATCCGGGTTCACGCTCGAGCAGGTCCGCGCAGTCCGCGCGGCACTCGGACCGTCAAGGGGAACGGTCAGCGCTGCTGCAAGCGGCGACCTCTCCGCGTGGGAACTGGAGCTGTCAAACCCGTCCGGTGCGACACCGTCACCAACTGCTGCGCCGCTGCTGGTGGACGACCAGGGGTACCGCGTGGCGACGGAGGCAGCGGCCCTGCCCGGGGTGACCGTCACGCAGGTGGACGGAGGCTCCACGACCCTCCGTGTCCGGACTCCAGGATCGGTGAAGGCTGCCACGGCCTGGCTGCGGGCGCACTTCGATAACCCGGCGGACACGTGGGTGTACGTCGGCACTTCGAGGAACTGGTCGATGTCCACTGGCGTGACGGGACAGTTCGGAGCGTCGGACACCACCATCGCCACGGCAGCGCGGGTCGTCACGGACCACCCGGGCGTCCACCGGATGGAAGTCGGTGGAACAGGGGTGACAGCGGTCGTCCCGACGAGACGGCAAGCGCAGCAAGTCATCGCCGCGTTCGAACAGACACCCCGGGACCAGGACGGGCAGACCGTGTCCGTGTGGTGGCCGGACGGGAACGGAACGGAAGTGTCCGGCGTCGTCGGTTCTCGCCGTTGACCTGTCGGCTGGTCGTGCCACGCTGAGGTCATGACGAAGGACCTGGTGCGACTGGCTCACGAGGTGGCGACCCGGGCGCATGCCGGGCAGGTGGACAAGGTCGGCCGACCGTACATCGAGCATCCGACCGCGGTGGCGGTACGGCTCACCACCGACGACGAGCAGGTCGTCGGGTTCCTCCACGACGTCGTCGAGGATACCGCCATCACCCTCGCCGAACTCCGAGCGATGGGGTTCACCGTGGACCAGGTCCTCGCTGTCGACGCGGTGACGAAGCGCCGCGGTGAGACGCTCGAGCAGTCGATCGCTCGGGTCGTCGCCGACCCCTCGGGCATCGCGCTCCGGGTGAAGCGCGCGGACGTCAGCCACAACGGTGACCCGGCTCGGCTCGCGATGGTCTCCGACGAGGACACCCGCGCACGGCTCCAGCAGAAGTACGAACGGACCGCCGCTCTGCTGGGGACGACGCTCGCCGACGTGCTCGACGAGTTCGGCGTGCTGCGGTAGCGCTTCCGCTTCCAGCTCATCGTCCCTCGGACACCCGTTCTTCCTCGCGACGCGAGCATCCACTGGGACGATGCTTCACTGGTGCTCTCGAACGAGTACCGCCCGGAGGTACCGTGGGCGCTCAGCACCCTCACCATCGGCTTCATCGGGACTGCTGTGGGAACCGTGTGGACCGCGTTCACGCCAGTGGGTACCGGCGTGAACTTCGGAGCAGGCATCGTCCTGGTGCTCGGACTGCTCGTCGGAGTCGTCGGTGTGGCCCTCGGCAGCGTCGCACTGCTGGGTGTCCGGCATGCAGCGCGCTCGTCACGGTGACACACGGTCGCACCGGAGACCTGGGCTGACCGTCGAGCCGTCGAGCCGTCAACTCGTCCCAGCAGCGTTGCCGTGCAAGGCCGGCTCCCACCGGCCGGGTTCCTGATGGCGTTTCGCCATGCTCTTGGAGCGAGTTCAACCCATTTCGCCTGCTCATACGTATGAGCGACTTTTCTCCTCTACCGTCGTACGTATCACCTCGATGGCGAGCCGATGGGAGCACAGACCGCATGAGCACGACCACGCGCGTCACCCAACGCATGATCGCCGACATGGCTGGTGTGAGCCAGTCAACCGTTTCGCTCGTGCTCAACGGCAAGGCGGACGAGGCCCGGCGTATCCCAGCCGCCACCCGTGACCGCGTCCTCGAGGTCATCCGCGAGACCACCTACGTGGCGAACCCGGTCGCCCGCAGCCTGGTCGGCGCGGCCACTGGGCTGATCGGGGTCTTCACGTACGAGCCGGCGTTCCCGAGCCGGTCGTCGGACTTCTACACGCCCCTGCTCACCGGCATCGAGAGCGCCGCCGAGAGCGTCGGTGCCGACCTGCTGCTCTTCACGAGCACCCCCGTCGTCGCCGGTCGCCGTCGGCTCTTCCACGAGTCGAACCGGCTCCGTCTCGCGGACGGCTGCATCCTGCTCGGTCGGGAGATGGACCCCGTCGAACTCGAACGGCTGATGGACTCCGCCTACCCGTTCGTCGCGATCGGCCGACGGGAGGCCGCCGACGGTCGGGTGCCCTACGTCGGGGTCGACTACGCCAGCGCGACCCACAGCCTCGCCGTCCGCGCACTCGGCCTCGGGCACCGGCGCGTCGGCCTCCTCCGGCTGCCGCAGGACGCGGAGTCCAGCCGCGACCGCCGCGCCGGCATCGTCGCCGCTGCCTCCGAGGTGGGCGCGAGCGTCATCGAGGCAGAGGTGACCACCGACCGGAGTGTGACGGAGGCGTGGGCGGCGATCCGTGCCTCCCGACCGACAGTCGTGTTCGTCGAGGACCCGACTGACGCGCACGAGCTGCACGCGCAACTCGCAGCAGATGGCACATCCGTCCCTGACGACCTGTCGGTGGTCGTCCTCGGCGAGCACAACAGGGCCGCCGACGGCCCCGCCGACTTCACGAGACTGCGCGCACCCCGCACCGAGCTCGGTGCACACGCGGTCCGGGCGCTCACCGGCGTCCTGGAGGCCCGGCGAACGCCCGCCCCGGAGCGCAGCTTCGCCACGGCACCGGTCCAAGAGCTCCTCGATTGCAGCCTCGTACCGGGCGGCACGCTCGCCGCTCCCGCAGCCTGACCCCTCCCGACCCCGCCCACACCACCCAGGAGCACCATGTCCAGCACCACTCCCGAGCGCCCGTCCACGCCCGATGGGATCATCCGCGCCGACGTCGTGATCGTCGGCGGCGGCCTCGGCGGCGTCGCGGCAGCGATCGCCGTCTGCCGGTCCGGGCGCACCGCCGTCCTCACCGAGGAGACCGACTGGCTCGGCGGCCAGCTCACCAGCCAGGCGGTACCGCAGGACGAGCACCCCTGGGTCGAGCAGTTCGGCGTCACCGCGAGCTACCGCGCGCTGCGGGACGGGATCCGTGACCACTACCGCCGCGTCTACCCGCTCCGGCAGGAAGCCGCGGCGCTGCCGGACCTCAACCCGGGTGCCGGGCGGGTCAGCAAGCTGTGCCACGAGCCGCGCGTCGCGGTCGCGGTCATCGACGAGCTCCTGCAGCCGTACCGGAGTGCGGGTCGCCTGACAGTGCTGCTCGAGCAGCGACCGGTTGCGGCCGGAACCGACGGTGACCGCTGCACCGACGTGACCGTGGAAAGTCCGGACGGCCGACACACCCGCCTCGTGGGCGCGTTCGTCCTCGACGCGACCGAGACCGGCGAGGTACTGCCGCTGGCCGGGGTCGAGCACGTGGTCGGCGCGGAGGCCCGGAGCGAGCACGACGAACCCCACGCGCCCGAGACGGCACAGCCTGGCAACCAGCAGGGCATCACGTTCTGCTTCGCCGTGTCCCACCACGAGGGCGAGGACCACACGATCGACCGGCCGTCGATGTACGGCTTCTGGCGGTCGTACCAGCCGGACTTCTGGCCGGCGCCCCTGCTCGGCTTCCTGGCGCCCGACCCGCGCACCCTCGAGGCGCACCCGCGGACGTTCGAGCCGAACCCGGACACCGACCCGCTCGCAGTGAGCGCCGACCAGAGCGCCGACGCCGGTGACAAGGAGCTGTGGGGCTTCCGCCGGATCCTCGCCCGCAAGCTGTTCACCGAGGGCGCGTTCGACTCGGACATCTGCCTGGTGAACTGGCCGCTCAACGACTACTGGCTCAAGCCGGTCATCGGCACAGGCGAGGACCGCGCCGCCGACTCCGCCACCGCTGAACAGGCCGTGCACGAAGCACGGCAGCTCTCGCTCTCCGTCCTGTACTGGCTGCAGACCGAGGCCCCGCGTGCCGACGGCGGCACCGGGTTCCCGGGACTGAAGCTGCGCGGTGACGTCACCGGCGGCGAGGACGGCCTCGCGAAGGCGCCGTACATCCGCGAGTCACGCCGCATCAAGGCCGTGACGACGATCCGCGAACAGGACGTCGCGGCTGAGATCGTCGGAGTCACCGGACGCACGCGGTACCGGGACTCGGTCGGTGTCGGCAGCTACCGACTCGACCTGCACCCGTCGACCGGTGGCGACAACTACGTCGACGTGCCGAGCGTGCCGTTCGAGATCCCGCTCGGCGCCCTCGTGCCACAGCGGGTCCGGAACCTGCTGCCGGCGGGCAAGGACCTCGGCACGACGCACATCACCAACGGCTGCTACCGGCTCCACCCCGTCGAGTGGAACGTCGGCGAGGTCGCCGGCGCCCTGGCGGTGCACTGCATCGAGCACGGCCTCGACCCGCAGGACGTCCAGGCAGATGACGACCGGTTCACCGTGTTCGCCGCAGAGCTCGACCGCGCCGGTGTCGAACGGCACTGGCCCGAGGTCCAGGGCTACTGACCCGCACACCGCACTCCCCACCCGAACCACTCCCCCGCAGGAAGGTCACGACGACGTGGAACCCAACGCACTGCGCATCGGCATCGACGTCGGTGGCACGTTCACCGATGCCGTCGCCATCGACGCCGCAACGCTCCGGCTCATCGGCCAGGCGAAGACCCCGACGAGCCACGACCACCCCGACGGTGTCGCGCACGGCATCGTCACCGCGCTCCACGAACTCCTCGCGACGATCGGCCGGTCGCCGGACGACGTCGTGTTCCTGGCGCACGGCACGACCCAGGCGACGAACGCACTGCTCGAGGGTGACGTCGCCCCGGTCGGCTTGATCGGCATCGGACGCGGAGCCTCCGGCTTCTTCGCGAAGCGGCTCCGGCGGCTCGGTCGGATCGAGATCGCGGACGGCAAGCGCCTCCCCGTGTCGTACGAGCACCTGCGCCGAGCCGACGACGACGCTGCGCTCGGCGCCGCCCTCGACCGCTTCCACGCCGCCGGCATCGAATCGGTCGTCGTCACCGAACCGTTCTCCGTCGACGACGCGATCGGCGAGGAGCGCGTCGCGGCCACCGCCCGCGAGCGCGGCTTCCTCGTCACCGCGACCCACGAGATCACGTCGCTGTACGGGTTGAGCAAGCGGACCCGCACAGCCGTTCTGAACGCGGTGATCCTGCCGCGGATGTTCGCCACGGCCGACCTCGTCCAGACGAGCATCGACGCCGCCGGCATCACCGCGCCGCTCATGGTGATGCGGTGCGACGGCGGTGTGATGTCCCTCGACGAGATGCGTCGTCGTCCGCTGCTCACCGTCCTCTCCGGTCCCGCGGCAGGCGTCGCCGGTGCCCTCATGCAGGAGAAGCTGAGTGACGGTCTCTTCCTGGAAACCGGCGGCACCTCCACCGACATCTCGGTGATCCGCCGCGGCAAGGTCGCGGTCCGCTACACCGAGTTCGGCGGCAGCTCCACGTACCTGTCCGCGCTCGACGTGCGCACCGTCGGCGTCGGCGGCGGGTCCATGGTGCGGATCCGGACGGGAGGTGCTGCCCAGGTCACGCACGTCGGCCCGCGCAGCGCCCACATCGCCGGGCTCCCCTACGCCTGCTTCGCCCCGGAGGAGAAGCTGCTGGGTGCCCGGCTCGTGACGATCGCCCCGATCGAGGGCGACCCCGCTGACCACGCCGTGTTGGAGACGGAGGGCGGCGACCGGTTCGCCGTCACCATGACCTGCGCGGCGAACGCGCTCGGTCTCGTCCCTGAGGGCGACTACGCGCACGCCCCGTCCGACGCGGCCCGTGCCGCACTCGCACCGCTTGCATCGGCGCTCGGCACGGACGTCGAGGGGGCCGCCAAGGCCGTGCTCGACGCCGGGGTCGCGCCCGTGCTCGACGTCATCGCGACGATGGCGGACGACTACGACATCGCGAAGGACGACGTGCTCCTCGTCGGTGGGGGCGGCGGGGCGGCTTCGGTCACCCCGCACGCGGGCACCAAGCATGGAGTCGAATGGCGGATCGCCGAGCACAGCGAGGTGATCAGCCCGATCGGCGTCGCCCTGGCCCTCATCCGTGAACAGGTCGAGCGGGTGATCCCTGGCGCGACCGACGACCAGATCCTCGCCGTCCGTCGGGAAGCCGAGCAGGCCGTCATCGCGCAAGGCGCTGCGCCCGCGGAGGTGTCGGTCGACGTCACGGTCGACCCGCAGTCGAACACGGTGCGTGCGGTCGCGACAGGCGCGACGGAACTGCGCACGCAGGACCGGACCCAGCGCCGCACGGACGGTGAGCTGCGCGCGATCGCTGCGGAGGGCCTGAAGGTCGACGCGGCCGCCGTCCGCGTCCTCGCCGCGACCGACAACCACGTCGTCTTCGGCGCGCCGGAACGGCGCCGGTTCCTCCGGAAGGCGACGCACCCGGTCCGCGTGCTCGACCGCGACGGGGTCGTGCGGTTCGCGTCGCTGGACGCCCGGGTGCAGCAGAGCACCGTGGGTGCCGGCGCCGGCACGCTCCCGGAACTCATCGCCGAGCACACCGCCTACGGCGACGGCGGATCGCGCGCCCCGGCATTGCAGCTGCTCATCGGCCCGCGGATCGCCGACCTGTCCGGCGTCCTCGACGAGTCGCAGCTCATCTCACTGGCCCGCACCGAGGTCGAGGGGCAGGACCGGTCGGAGCCGCTCGTCGCCGTCCTCGAGGTCCGGTCGTGAGCATGGCCGCGGGCGTGCTGCCGGCCGCTGACCGTCGCCGCATCGCCGCGCTGGCGGACCGCTCCGACGACGCCCTCGGCGTCCGTCTCCTCCGGGGAACGCCGACGAACGAGGCCCGGTCGGAGGAGCACCTCGCCGACCTCAGCCGACGGGCCACGTCGTTCGGAGCCGCGCTGGCGGACCGGGCTTCCGGGGCTCCGGCCGCGATCACCGTCGTCGAGCGCGACGGCGGGCTCGCACAGGGCGGCCTCCTCGCCCGGTACGGATCCCGCGAGCACCGCGTCGAGCTCTTCACTGACACGGTGGACTTCTGTGAGCGCCTGGTCGACGACCTCGGCTGGCGCAGCTGGTTCCCGGCTGGCAGCGTCCGGGCGGCAGCCGTCGAACACGAGCGGGCGCACCACCTCGTGACAGTGGACCGCTCGCGGGACCTCCGCGCGGCGCTCGGGCTCGAGGTGCTCCGGTTCCGCCGGTTCCGCCGGTTCGGCACCGTCGCCGGGGCCGACGAGGTCGCGGCGCATGCGTTCGCGGCCCGCAGCGTGCGGCTCGGCCGCTCACCACTCCTCCTCACAGCGGCCGCGCAGGCCGCCCTCGCGACACGCACCGGCGCTCGTCGCGCACCGACCACCAGGGAGAACTGACCATGGGCATCGCCATCATCGTCGTCATGGCCATCGGCGTCGCGCTGATCCTGACCGGCAAGGTCCCCACCGCCTTCGCGCTCGTGCTGCTCGCCGTCGCGATCGCCCTCGTGTCCGGCGCACCGTTCGTCGGCGCCGAGAACAGCGTCCTCAGCACCGTGCTGCAGGACGGTGCGATCCGACTCGCGTCCACGATGATCGCGATCCTCCTCGGCTCGTGGCTCGGGTCGCTCATGCGGGACACCGCGATCGCCAGCACCCTGGTCCGGAAGACCGTCGAGTTCGGTGGGGACCGGCCGGTCGTCGTCGCGCTCGGGGTCCTCCTGATCTCCGCCCTGTGCGGCGCCGTGACCGGTTCGGCGCCGGCCGCGTTGCTGGCCGGCGTGATCGGCATCCCCGCGATGATCGCCGTGGGCGTGCCGAAGGTCACCGCCGCCGGGACGATCCTGATGGGCATCGGTGCCGGCGTGCCGTTCGAGCTGCCGGTCTGGCAGTTCTTCTCGACCGCACTCGACCTGCCGGTCGCCGACGTCCGGTCCTTCATGGTGCTGCTGTTCCCGTTCGCCGCCGTCGCGGCGGTCGCCTACGTCCTGGTCGAGACGCGTCGCCGCGGGACCGTCCACCAGTGGTCGCTCGCGTCGATGTCCGACGCGGACGCCGACGCGGGCTCCACTGCTCCGGCGGCCGACACGCGCAGTCGTCGACAGCGCCTCGGCGACGCGCCGTGGTTCGCCCTGCTGACGCCGCTGGTGCCGATCGTGCTCGCCCTCGTCCTGCAGGTGCCGATCATCCCGTCGTTGCTGGCGGGTGTGCTGTTCGCCGTGGTCACCACGACCCCGCCGCGGCTCATCGCGACGCGCATGCTCCGCTCGCTGTACGACGCATTCCACGTGGCCGCACCGCCGATCGCCCTCTTCATCGCGATCGGGATGCTGCTCGCCGCGGTCGGACTACCCGGTGCCGTCGCCGCCCTGCGCCCGATCGTCGAGGCCGTCGCGCCGACGAACGTCGTGCTCTACGTGGTCGTGTTCTCGGTCCTCGTCCCACTCTGCCTCTACCGCGGACCGCTCAACATCTTCGGGCTCGGTGCTGGGATCGCCGGTGCGATGACCGCGATCGGCTTCTACTCGCCGATGGCCGTCCTCGGGCTCATGACGTCGTACAACCAGGTGTTCGGCGTCGCCGACCCGACCAGCACACAGACCGTGTGGGCTGCGCAGTACTCGGGCGTCACCCCGCAGCAGGTGATGGTCCGCGTCCTCCCGTACGTCTGGGTGGTCGCCATCGCTGGCATCGTCCTGTCCGCCGTCCGCTACCTCTGAGAGGCTCCGTCATGACCGACTCCACGCCCACCGCCGGACCCTCCCGGCGCACCGTCCTCGTCGGGGCAGCGGCCGTCGCCGCCCTCGCCGGCACCCGGTCACTCCTGCCCGGAGGCGCCGCCCACGGTGCCGGGACCACCGCGGCTCCGCCGTTCGCGACCGTGCGGTCGCAGTGGCTCGCCACCCTCATCGGTGACGTCGACCTCGCCGACCCGGTCGTCGCCCGGTACGCGACCGACCTCGCCGCGGCGGCGAAGCCCCTGTGGGACAGCCTCGAGACCGGCGCCGGCCGGACGTTCCTCTGGGCCGACCTCGACAGCGGCTCGACGTCCGCGCTGCAGACCACGGCGATCGGACGGATCCGCACCCTGGCGTTGGCGCTGAAGACCCCCGGAAGCGCCCTCACCGGCGACACCGCGCTCGCAGCGGACCTCGTCTCGGCGTTGGACTGGTTCCTGGCGCACAAGTACGGCGGTGGAGTCGGCCGGTACGACAACTGGTGGGACTTCCAGATCGGCATCCCCCTGGCGCTGAACGACGTCTGCCTGCTGCTGCACGATCAACTGACAGTCACGCAGGTCGGCACCGCGATGACGGCGATCCGGAAGTACGCGCCCGACCCGCGCATGACGGCGGAGATGACCTCGACCGGCGCCAACCGCAACTGGGCCTGTTCGATCGCCATCGTCCGTGGTGCCCTGAGCGAGGATGCTGCCGTGATCGCCGATGCGAAGAACGCCTACGTCCCGGTGTTCGACTACGCAACGAGCGGCGACGGCTTCTACCCGGACGGCGGGTTCGTACAGCACGAGTACTTCGCGTACACCGGCAGCTACGGGTTCTCGCTGCTGCAGTACCTGACCTACAGCATGCTCGCGGTCCGCGGAACCGAGTGGGCGTTCACCGCGTCGCGACTCCAGCGCGTCGTCGACTGGGTGGAGCAGAACTTCCGTCCGTGGATGCACGCAGGGGCGTTCATGGACATGACCCGCGGCCGGGCGCTGTCTCGCTTCTACCAGACCGACCACCGCCTCGGACACCTCACGGTGGCGACCCTGGTGCAGCTCGCCGACGTCCTGCCTGCCGCGGACGGCGCCGCGCTGCGATCCGTGTGCAAGGGGTGGATCGCCGCCGACACGACCCAGCCCTACTTCGACCACGACGACGTCCCCATCGAGCAGGTCCGGATCCCGTCCGTCGTGCGGGGGCGCGCTCTCGTCGCCGATGGGTCCGTCCCGACGGGGTCCGAGTCGACCCGGTCCGTCGTCGCGACGTCGATGGCCCGCGCAGTGCACCGCCGGTCCGGCTTCGCGCTCGGCATCGCGATGGACAGCACGACCATCAAGCCGTACGAGACCGCGAACGACGAGAACCTGCAGGGCTGGTACACCGGCGAGGGCGCAACCTACCTGTACCTGCCGGACAAGCCGGGCCACTGGGCGAACCAGTACTGGCCCACGGCCGACAAGTACCGGATCCCCGGCACCACCGTGCAGGTCAAGCCGCTCGCCCTCGGCGCCGGGCGCGGATCGACGAACACGTGGACCGGCGGTGTCGTGCAGGACGACGTCTCCGCCGTCGGGATGGGCCTGTCGTTCGGGAAGCAGACCCTGCGCGCGCGCAAGTCGTGGTTCGGCTTCGGCGACGTGGTGCTGCACCTCGGAGCCGGGATCACCAGTTCCGACGGCGTCCGTGTCGAGACGGTCGTCGAGCAGCGGAACACCGGGCCCGACGGGCAGACGGTCCCGGTGGTCGACGGCCGCGCGACACTGACCACGACGAGCAGCACGGCGACGACGTTGACGCCGCGCTGGGTACACGTGCCCGGCACCGGCGGCTACGTCTTCCCTGCCGGTACGAGCGTGCGTGCGCTCCATGAGGACCGCACCGGCAGATGGACCGACATGGATCACCGTGGGACGTACGAGGACGCCACCGCCCACACCCGCCGGTTCGTCACGCTCTGGCTCGACCACGGCATCGACCCGACGAACGCCTCGTACTCCTGGCTCCAGCTCCCCGGAGCAACGCAGGCGCAGGTGTCTGCCGCCGCCGTGTCAGAAGATGTGTCGGTCCTCGCGAACACGGCGAGCCTGCAGGCTGCACGACAGGCGAGCACCGGCGTCACTGCGCTCAACGCGTGGACGAGCGGAACCGCTGCGATCGGTGGCATCCGTATCGACCGCACAGGATGCGTCGTCGTCAGGCGGGACGACGACGGCATGGCTGTCTCGGTGAGCGACCCGACCGGGAAGCTCACCGGGACATAACGGTGACGATCGATGGCTCTGCGGGGACTGTTCTCGAGACCGACCCTGGGGTGAGCGTCACGACCGGCTTGCAGGCAACCGTCGTCCGGGTGGGCGTCACAGGTTCAGCCGGCCGCACCGCTACGGCGCGGTTCGCTCCGGCATGACAACGGAAGTGAGCCATCCGGTCACCTGTGTCACCGGTTCTGCCTCGCCGTGCGGCTGGGCGGCCGGAAGCGCGCGGGAGGGCGCTCGGTGATGCTCCTCCGTGAAGCCACCAGCAGGAGCACCAGGGCTCCTCCCGTCAGGACCCGAAGATGTAGCGGCCCGCGTCGCGACGGTTCGTGAAGACCGCGAGCGCCTGCACGCGAAGCAGGTCAAGCGCGTCGTCGAAGGACAGCACAGCGATGTCGGCATGAGCTCCCTCGGCTGCTGGAACGCCGCAGCCAACGGGTGTGTCCACCGAGTCTTGCGGTGGTGCGTCCGTGGCGTCCGCTGACCCTGTGCGTGGGCTCCGTCAGCTGGCAGTCCCACGTTCGGGCGTCGGCTGCATCGTGTGCTCGCGTCGGTCGAGTTCCGCGAGCATCGCGTCTGTGTTGCGGAGCACTCGCGGTGTGACGATGACGGTGTAGATGCCGATGGCGAGGAAGAACGCGGCACCGACCCAGAACAGCGGCTGCCCGGTGACCGCCAGCCAGACGGCGAGTGCGGTCATCGGCAGGTAGAGCGCTGGCGCCGCCCACCGCAGGGGCCGGTACTGCCGCTGATGTGCGAGTACCGCGCGACGCCACTCAGGGATGTCCACGTCCGGTGGGACGGTGCCGTGACGGACAGCGCGGCTGAATTCTGGACGGCTGGCCGCACGGCCATACCTACGGCGTGCGACGCCGAGCCAGATCCCCATGCCGAGTCCGTACATCGCGCCGACGATCCCGGACACCAGTGCTCGAGTTCCGAGGTCGAGTTCTGGGCTCGTGATCAACGTCACGCCGAACCAGAAGACGGCGAACAGGACCGCCATGATGAGGCCGGCTACCCACGTCGGCGCTTGCTTCATCCACCCCATGACCTGAGCCTCCCAGATTCTCCTGCGTCCCGGCGGTCGCCAGGCTCCTTCGTCCCCTGGTCGCGGTGAGCACGTGAACGTCCTCCTCAGGACCTCGACGAATCACTGCAAGTACTCGTCCGGCAGTGGCACCACGTCCCGTTCCACGGGCGGACCAGTGAAGCGGAGTCCTGCCCGCGTCGTCGTGCCATCGAGCGAGGGCTTGGACTTCGAGGCGAAACGGCTTCGACGGAACCGATCAAGCGAACACGCCCGCTGGAGTTGCCGTGCCAGGACAGCGGATCCGTCCATTCAACCGGCTGACGGGAACGACGAAGCCCCCGACCGGACCTGGTGGTCCTGCCGGGGGCTTCGTCGTGCTGGTGGGCGATACTGGGATCGAACCAGTGACCTCTTCCGTGTCAGGGAAGCGCGCTACCGCTGCGCCAATCGCCCAGAGAGTCCCTGCAGACCGAGGTCCGACAGAGTCTTGGAGGTGGGGACGGGATTCGAACCCGCGTGGACGGCTTTGCAGGCCGCTGCCTAGCCTCTCGGCCACCCCACCATCGAGGTTCACGTCTCCGTGAGTACCCGAACGGTGGGATACCCTCTGGTGAGAAACCGGCCCCCGAGGGAACCAGTACTCGAGCGGATGACGAGATTCGAACTCGCGACCCTCACCTTGGCAAGGTGATGCGCTACCACTGCGCCACATCCGCATGTCGTTGTCCGCTCTCGCGGCGACTCGTAAACTGTATCTGACTCAGGGCCTTTTCTCCAAAATCCTTCCCGTTCACCGGGCGTGTCCCCCGGGTTCATGCGGATCGGGGGCGTTCGGGCGAGCACGACGCGCGCGAGGGCGACACGCGGTTCGGCACACCGCCGCGCATCCGCTATTATCGATCCGCACGCAAGTGCAGGGGGCGATTGGCGCAGTTGGTAGCGCGCTTCGTTCACACCGAAGAGGTCATCAGTTCGAGTCTGGTATCGCCCACGAGCCCATCCAGGGCCTGAAGAACACCAAGAGAGCCCGACGCAGCCGCGTCGGGCTCTTTGCATCCCACGGCCAGACCGACCGCGACCAGCCAGACCACGACCCGACCGACCACCAGGGGCAGCATGACCGACGTCGACCTCGAGTACGCACGCGTCCGTGCCGTGCTCGACCGTCCGACGCTCCGGCTGATGTCCCGCCCGACGAGCGGTGTCGTGCTCGCCGTCTTCCGCACGGTGTTCGACCGCGACGTGCAGTACGTCCCCGCCGACCGGATGCACCTGCAGGTCGAGGAGCACGTCACCCGCCTGCAGGCCACTGGCGCCCGGGTCCCCGCGAGCGAGCAGCCAGCACCACAAGCACAGGCACAAGCACAAGCACCCGACGAGAACCGCCCGAACGGCCGCGCCCTCTGCCGCGAGTGGGTGACGGCGCAGTGGCTCGTCCGTTCGAACTCCCCCGACGGCGACGAGCAGTACTCGCTGACGTCGCACGCGCTCGAGGCCCTGAGCCTCGTCGACGCCCTGTCCTCCGACCGGGCGCTCATCAGTGAGAGCCGCCTGGCGATGATCGTCGACGCCGTGCACCGGTGGGCTGCCCGCGCCGAGCCCGACCCCGCGGTGCAGATCCGCCGCCTGGACGCCCAGATCGCGGAACTCCAGGCCGAGCGCGACCGTCTGGCCTCCGGCGACGAGCCCGCCGTGGTCGACGCCGACCGGATGCGCGACGGCTACACGAACATCACCGACCTGATCCGGCAGCTGCCCAGCGACTTCAAGCGCGTCGAGGAAGCGGTGGCGTCGATGCACCGCGCGATCGTCGAGGACTTCCGCAACGAGGTCCGTCCGATCGGCGAGATCCTCGACGACTACCTCGCCCGCACGGACACCCTGATGGAGGCCACCCCCGAGGGCCGGGCCTTCGAGGGCGCCTTCGAGCTGCTCCGCGACGACGCCCTGCTCCTGCGCCTCCGCGACGACATCGCCACGATCCTCGAGCACCCCTTCGCCGCGGGACTCACCGCCGCCGAACGCCGGACCTTCCGCAACACGGTCAGCATCCTGCGTCAGGGCATCGAGGACGTGCTCGCCCAGCGTCGGCTCCTGACCGGCACGCTGCGCGACCAGATCGTCGCGCACGACGTCGTCCGGGACCGCGAACTCGACGCCGTCCTCCGCAGCGTCAACCGCCGGCTCGCCGCGCTCATGGACGGCGGTGGCGCTCGGGACCGCGTCCCGCTGGAGCTCCTGCCCCCGGTCGCCGAGGTCGGCACCCTGCGCGAGCGCTTCTACGACCCCGACACCGAGGCGGTGCCGCCGCTCATCGAGGAACCCGACGACGATGTCTTCGAGGAGCTCGACGTCGAGTCCCTCCGGCGGCACGGCGGTCCGCTGCTGGCAGAGCTCCGCACCGTGCTCCGGTCGGGCACCGCCGAGTCGAGTGACCGCGCGTTCCACGGGCTGCCGCCCGAGCACCGCCGCCCCGTCGAGCTCTTCGGCCTGGCACACCTGCTCACGGGCCGCCCCGACTTCGAGACCGCGGCCGCCACCGTCCCGCACCACACGGTGCGCCCGGACGGCACCGCGGTCACCTTCACCATGCCGACGGCGGACCTGGCACCACCGGTCCCGTCCGGCGACGACGACGACACCCTGGAGGCCCGGTGACCGACACGACGCCCGCATCCGTCGACGAGACGGACGAGTTCGACGGCATCGACCCCTTCGACGACGCCGCTTCCGTCCCCGAGGACGACCGCGACGAGTCGAGCTTCGCCCTCTTCGAGGGCGACGAGGGCCGGCTCGACGACGCGCAGCGCCGTGCGCTCGTCGCGCTCCTGCGGCACTCCTACGTCAGCGCCCGGACGCATGCGGACGAGTGGCGGGCCGTGCTCGACGCCGAACACCAGCTGCGGTCCCGCCTGAACGACCTGTTCCTCGAGCTGCACGTGGACCGCGACCGCGAGGTGGCGTGGAAGCGCCAGGCCCGCTCGGAGAGCCAGCGCCGGGGCTTCCCGACGCTGCTCCGCGACGTGCCGTACACCCGCGAGGAGACGATCGTCCTCGTCTGGCTCCGCATGCGCCTGCGCGCCGACACCCGACCGGGCCCCGACCAGGTGGTGGTCGACCGGTCCGAGATCCTCGCGCACGTGGCGGGGTTCCGACCGGCCACCGCGACCGACCGCACCCGCGACGAGGGCCGCGTGGCGAAGGCCGTCGAACGGCTCGTCACCGCGCGGGTGCTGCTCAGGACGAGCGACCCGGACCGGTTCCGGATCGCGAGCGTCGTGGAGGTGCTGCTCCCCCTCGAACGGCTGCTCGAACTCGACACCTGGTTGGCGAGCACGGCGTTGGCGAGCACGGCGCTGGCCGGCGCGACCACCGCGGATGGCGACGCTCCCGACGGAGCCGAGCCGAGCCTCCCGGCTGACCTGGACCTGGACCTGGACGCCGAGACCGACGACACCGAGGAGGGGTCCGCGTGAGCGACCACCGGATGGACGGCGGGATCCCCGCGCTGTTCGACACCGTCGCGCAGTGGCGCGCCGAGTCCATGCAGGTCGTGAACTGGGGCGGCTTCCACGGGCACCGGCAGATCGAGCTGTCCGGCACCGCGACGCTCATCTCCGGCGCCTCCGGAACGGGCAAGTCCACGCTGATGGACGCCTACCTCGCCGTGATGATGCCGTCGGACGTGCCGTTCAACGGCGCCTCGAACGACGCCACCACCGGTCGGGCGCGCAGCGCGGACCAGCGCAACCTGCTCACGTACCTGCGCGGCAAGGTCGACACCCGGCGCGACCCGGAGTCGGGCAGCCTCCGCGACGTCAACCTGCGCGGCGACGACACGACGACGTGGGGCGCGGCCGCGGTGACGTTCCGCAACGACGACGAGCGTCAGTTCACCGTGCTGCGGGCGTACGTCGTGCCGAAGCGGGCCCGCGGGGTCGGCGACATCCAGATGACCATGGCGACGGTCGACGACGCCTTCGACCTGCGGCGGCTCGAGGACTTCGTGCCGTCGCGGTTCAGCCACCTCGAGCTGACCGGTCGCGTGCCGGGACTCGTCATCCGGGACACGTACCAGGAGCTCGCGTACACGCTGCAGACGCGGCTCGGGATCGGCGACTCCGGCGGGGGCAACCGGGCGATGCGCCTGCTCGCGCGGATCCAGGCCGGGCAGCACATGCCGACGGTCGACTCGCTCTACAAGTCGCTCGTGCTCGAGACCCCGGGCACGTACGAGGCCGCCGACCGGGCGCTGGCACACTTCGCCGCGCTCGACGACGCGTACGAGGCGATGGACACCGAGGAGCGCAAGGTCCGGATACTGTCCCCGATCACCGAGCTGCACCTGGAGATCGAACGCTCCCGTGCCGCGGCCGAGGCCCTCGGCGGGATCGCCACGGGCTCCGAGGTCTCCCCGTTCGCGCACTGGACGGCATCGCGGAAGCGGGAGCTGCTCGACGACGAGGTCGCGCGGAACGGCCGGGAGCGCACCGCTGCCCGCGCTGAGGTCGAGGCAGCGTCCGCCCGGCACGCCGCCGTCGAGATCGAGCTCCGCGAGGCCGAGGGCCGGCTCCGCGACTCCGGCGGCAACGCCCTCGCCCAGCTCGAGGACCGGATCGACCGACGCACCCGGGAGCGTGAGGTCGTCGCCCGCGCGCGGGCCACCTTCGACGACCGGACGGACGTGCTCGGGGCGCCGGTGACGTCCGAGCAGGAATTCGTCGAGGCGCAGCGCGCGTCCCACGAGTTCCTCGGGACCTTCGCCGCCGCCCGCGACGACCTGGACGCCCGACGCGACGCCCTGACGCGCGAGGAGTACCCGCTCCTCGACCGTGAACGCTCGCTGCGCCAGGAACGTCAGTCGCTCGAGCACCGCCAGGGCGCGATGCCGCTGCCGATGCACGAGGCCCGGGTCGCGATGGCGCGCGCCGCCGACATCGACCCCGCGGACCTGCCCTACGTGGCCGAGCTCCTCGACGTCCTGCCCGGAGAGGAGCGCTGGCGCACGGCGATCGAGTCCGTGCTCGCGCCCGTCGCCCGCACGCTGCTCGTCGACCAGGACCGGCTCGACGACTTCAGCGCCGCGATCGACGCCCTGCAGCTGAGCGTCCGCGTGCAGTTCGAGGGCGTGCCAGCGGGCCCGCACCTCGACGTCGACGGCGACACCGCGATGGTGTCCGGCAAGCTCGCGATCAAGGACTCCCCCTTCAGCACCTGGGTGCGGTCCCGGATCGAGTCGGACCGGATCGACGCCAGGTGTGTGGCGTCCGCCGCCGAGCTCGGTGGTGGTGGCCGTCGGGTCACCGAGTCCGGCCAGCTCCGCGACGGCCGACGTGGCGCGCACGGCGACCGGCGCCAGGCCAACGTGATCGGGTTCACGAACGAGGCGCGGGTCGTCGCCGTGGAGACCGAGCTCGCGTCGATCGCCCAGGACCTCGCGACGCTCGAGGCCCGGCGCACCGACGTCGCGCAGGACATCGCCGCGCTCGACGCCCTCCGAGCGGCACACCAGCACCGGGTCGACACCACGTGGGACGGCATCGACGTCGCCGGTGTCGACGCGTCACTGGCTCGGCTGTCGGCAGAGCGGGACGCCGTGCTCGCGGCCGACGACGGCCTGCGGACGCTGCGGGCCTCGGTCGCCCGGCTCCGCGCATCGCTCGACGAGGCCGCTGACCGTCGGGCCGCCGCACGCCTGTCCGTGCAGCGGCTCGAGGAGCGCCACGGGGTGCTCGTCGACGGCCAGGACGCCGCCGCGGAGATCCTGTCCCGCTTCGACGACGCCCCCGCGGCGCTGCCGGACGACGAACAGGCGCGGCTGCTGGCCGAGACGTTCGAGGAGGTCGGCGCCCCGGCAGGGGTCGACGGCTTCGACGACGCCACGAAGCGTCTGCGCCGCCGGCTCGAGGAACGCCTGACCCAGGCGCTCGACGGAGCCGCCTCGGCGTCCCACGCGCTGACCCTGACGTTCCAGCGGTACCAGGACGCCTGGGCCGACCCGAACCTCGGCACCGGGGTGGCGTCGTACCCGGACTACCGGGCGATCCTCGACCAGATCGTCGCGACCGGCCTGCACGCCCGTCGCAGCGAGTGGCGCCGTCGGCTGTCGCAGTGGAGCGGCGAGGACCTCGTCCCGCTCGCCGGCGCCTTCGACCGGGCCGTCGTGGAGATCGAGGAGCGCCTGGAGCCGGTCAACGAGATCCTGCGCGACCTGCCCTTCGGCGCGAACCGGGACCGCCTGAAGATCGTCATCCGGCGGGTCACGCGCGAGGACGTCTCGCAGTTCCGCCGGGAGCTCCGAGCGCTGTCCGCGTCGGTCGACACCGAGCTGACCGACGACGTGCTGGAGACCCGGTTCCGCCGACTCCGGCGCTTCATGGCCGTCATCCGGGTCGAACCGGACGCCGCCCGCGGCCGCACGACCCAGCGCGACGCGGTGCTCGACGTCCGCCGGCACATGGAGATCACCGCCGTGCGCTACGACACCGAGGGCAACGACCTGGGCGTGTACTCGTCCCTCGGCGACAAGTCCGGCGGCGAGACGCAGGAGCTCGTCGCGTTCATCGTCGGGGCCGCGCTGCGCTACCAGCTCGGCGACGAGACCCGGCCGCGGCCCCGGTTCGCGCCGGTGTTCCTCGACGAGGCGTTCATCAAGGCGGACTCGGAGTTCGCCGGGCGTGCCGTGACGGCGTGGCTCCGGCTCGGGTTCCAGCTCGTGGTGAGTGCGCCGCTCGACAAGGTCACGGCGCTGGAGCCGTCGATGGAGCGCCTGCTCTCGATGCGGAAGCACCCGGACACGGGCCACTCGTCCGTGACGGAGATCCGTCGGGAGCCCGCGCTGACGTCCTGAGCCGTCACGACGCCCCGCTCACCTCCGCCGAGTGGTCAGGATCCGTCGGTGTCGGCGCGTCCGGGCGACGGTTCGTGGCCGCTCGACGCCGCACGAACGGGGTGTCGTGTCCGGTCGGCGGGGCCTGGTGCGCGGGAGACCGACGATCCGTGGCCGCTCATGGGAGCACCGGGGGCGCGCGGTACGGTCGTCGGGTGATGTGGAACCGGAAGAGACGACCCGCGGCGCCCGAGCAGCACGGCGCACTCGGCATCGGCGCCCTGGTGCGGGTCGTCGATGCGACGTCGGGCGGCGAGCAGTGGGTGGACTCGATCGGCTCGAGCGACGTCGTCGGCGTCATCGTCGCACCCGGCGGCAACCAACTGGTCGGCTACCCCGGCGTCGGCGAGCCGCTGTCGTGGACCGTCGCGTTCGACGAGCCCGTGTACACGAAGGACGGCCGCGGCCCCTTCGAGCGCGCGACCGTCCTGAGTCGTCAACTGGTCCCGGTGGAACCCGTGCAGCCTGAGGCCTAGTACTCGTCCCCACCGCTCTTGAGCATGGCAGCCATGGCCATGCAGGTCCCGACGCCACCGATGACGCCGATGCCGATGATGACTGCGCCGACGAGTTCGAGCATGGTGGTCTCCTGGTTCCGCGGGGTCCGACGAGGTTCGCCTCCAGGCTACCGGAAGCGCTACCGGATGCCGCGCATCAGGCGCAGCACGGGGCGCGCGGTCACGAGCAGCAGCACGCCGACGACGACCGCCACGGAGCCGAGGACGGCGAAGTAGGGCACCTCGTTGGTCGGGTCGTAGTACTTCGAGAGCACGCCGGTCACCGCGGTGCCGAGCGACACCGACAGGAAGAAGAGCGCCACCATCTGCGTCTGGAACTTCGGCGGCGCGAGCTTCGTGGCGACGGACTGCCCGATCGGGGAGAGCAGCAGCTCGGCGACCGTGAACACGAGCAGGATTCCGGCGAGGACGAGCACGGGGGTGCCGTTCCGGCCGGTCCCGGTGAACGGCAGGAAGAGCAGGAACGCGACGCCCATGATCCCGGTGCCGAGCGCGAACTTCGTCGGGGTGGACGGCTGCCGGTCCCCCAGCCGGGTCCACAGCGCCGCGAAGACCCCGGACAGCACGATGATCATGATCGGGTTGATCGACTGCACCCACGACACGGGCATCTCGAACCCGCCGATCGACCGGTCGAGGCGCTGGTCGGAGTAGATCGTCACGACGGTGAACTGCTGCTGGTACAGCGACCAGAACACGGCGCTGCCGATGAACAGCGGGATGAAGGCGAGCACCCGCGACCGCTCGTCGGCGGTGATGCCGCTCGTCAGGATCACGATGAAGTAGGACACGGTCGCGACGACCACGACGGCGACCACGACGAGTGGCAGGGTGCCGACGGTCAGCAGCCCGGTGACGACGGCGACCACGACGACCGCGAGCGCCACGACGACGCCGACCGCGACCAGGGGGTACCGACGCCGGTCGAGCGGGTTCGCGACCTGCCGGACGACGTCGGGGAGCTTCCGTCGGCGGATCGCGTACTGCACGAGCCCGGCGGCCATGCCGACCGCGGCGAGCCCGAACCCGACGTGGAAGCCCGCTCGGCTCTGCAGCAGGCCGGTGAGGATCGGTCCGGCGAACGCGCCGATGTTCACGCCGAGGTAGTACAGCGAGAACCCGGCGTCACGACGGGGGTCCTCCTTCGTGTAGAGCCCGCCGACGATCGTGGTGGCCGTCGCCTTGAGCCCGCCGGACCCGAGGGCGATGAGCACGAGGCCGACCCCGACGCCCGCGACACCCGGCAGCACCGCGAGGGCGATGTGCCCCAGCATCACGACGACCGCGCTGCCGAACAGCGTGCGGTCGGCCCCGATCAGCCGGTCGGCCGTCCAGGCGCCGAGGATCGTGAACAGGTAGACGGACCCGCCGTACGCGCCCATGATCCCGGTGGCGACGGTCTGGTCGATGCCCAGCCCGCCGCGGGTGAGCGAGTAGTACATGTAGATGAGGACGATGCCCTGCATCCCGTAGAACGAGAACCGCTCCCAGAGCTCGACCGCGAAGGGCGTGGACAACTCGAACGGCTGACCGAAGAACGTGCGCTCGGGTCGCGTCCCGGGCTCGGGGGTGGTGGTGCCTGACATGCCAGCCAGTCTGGCCCGGAGGCGTACGGGACGGCCAGTCGACGAGGACCGCTCGTGATTGGAGGGTTCCCACGAGCCGCCGTGCACCGGCCGCGCCACGCGTTGTCGTGCCGGTACCGCTCTCGTGCGGCTCACGGCCAGGGTGCATAGCGTTGCATCCAGGAACGTCGTCCTGCGCCCCTGCGCGGACGACACCGGACAGTGCAGTTCAGGAGGCACCCCGATGGTCGACATCGCACCCGGCACGAAGCAGACCGACCGTGCGCAGCGCGGCACGAGCCCGAAGGCCGACGCCGGCGGTGACCCGGCACGCGGGACACCGACGGCGGGCACCGACCGCGACGTCCGCATCGACGTCGACCTGCTCGCGGAGCACCTGCTCGGACGCTGGGCCGAGGACCGCCGGATCTCTCGTCGGCTCGTGCTCGACCCCGCGCTGCACAAGACCGAGGGACTCGGCACGATCGAGCACCGCCAGCGCGCCTTCGAGCAGCTGCAGGTCCTGGTCGACGCCGGGGCGATCCAGCGGCCCTACCCGGTCGAGCTCGGCGGCCAGGACAACCACGGCGGCAACCTCGCCGCGTTCGAGGAGCTGACGACGGCGGACCCGTCGCTGCAGATCAAGGCCGGCGTGCAGTGGGGCCTGTTCGGCTCGGCCGTGCACCACCTCGGCACCGCCAGGAACCACGACGAGTTCCTGCCGGGCATCATCCGCTTCGACGTGCCCGGCTGCTTCGCGATGACCGAGACCGGGCACGGCTCGGACGTGCAGAGCATCGCCACCTCGGCGACGTACGACCCGGACACGCGGGAGTTCGTCGTGCACACGCCGTTCCGCGGCGCGTGGAAGGACTACATCGGCAACGCCGCGCTGCACGGCAAGGCGGCCGTCGTGTTCGCCAAGCTCGTCACCCAGGGCGTCGACCACGGCGTGCACGCGTTCTACGTCCCGCTCCGCGACGACGACGGGGAGTTCCTGCCGGGTGTCGGCGGCGAGGACGACGGCGTCAAGGGCGGCCTCAACGGCATCGACAACGGCCGGCTGCACTTCGACCACGTCCGCATCCCCCGCACGAACTTGCTGAACCGCTACGGCGACGTCGCCGAGGACGGCACCTACAGCTCCCCCATCGACTCCCCCGGTCGCCGCTTCTTCACGATGCTCGGCACCCTGGTGCAGGGGCGCGTGTCACTCGACGGCGCGGCCGTGGTCGCGCAGAAGATCGGGCTGCAGATCGCCCTGACGTACGCGATGGAGCGCCGCCAGTTCCCGACCGGCGGCGGCACCGAGGGCGTGCTGCTCGACTACGGCCGGCACCAGCGCCGGCTCATCCCCCGCCTGGCCACCGTGTTCGCCCAGTCCTTCGCGCACGAGCAGCTGCTCCGCACGTTCGACGACGTCTTCAGCGGCCGCCTCGACACCCCGGAGCGCCGCGAGGACCTCGAGACCCAGGCAGCGGCGTTCAAGTCGCTGTCCACGTGGTCAGCGCTCGACACCCTGCAGGAGTGCCGCGAGGCCTGCGGCGGCGCGGGCTTCCTCGCCGAGAACCGGCTGACCAGTCTCCGCGCCGACCTCGACGTCTACGTGACGTTCGAGGGCGACAACACCGTGCTGCTGCAGCTCGTCGGCAAGCGCCTGCTCACCGACTTCCGGAAGAAGGCGCCGAAGGACGCGGCCTCGACCGCGAAGTTCGTCGCCGCGCAGGTCGGCGCCAAGCTCGCGGACGCCTCGGGCATCCGCCGCCTGGGCCAGACGGTCGCCGACCGCGGGTCGCTCGCCGCGAGCGTCACAGACCTCCGCGACGCCGGGACCCAGCGGGCGCTGCTCGCGGGCCGGGTGGACACGATGGTGAGCGAGATCGGCATGCGGCTGAACACCGCCGGCAAGGACCGCGCCCGCGCCGCCCTGCTGCTGAACCGCTCGCAGCACGAGCTCATCGAGGCCGCCAGGGCACACGCCGAGCTCATGCAGTGGGACGCCTTCACGGCCGCGATCGAGGAGGTCCCCGAGGGCGACACCCGCCGCGTGCTCGTCTGGCTCCGCGACCTGTTCGCACTCGGGCTGCTCGAACAGCACCTGGAGTGGTACCTCGTCCACGGGCGGCTCTCCGCGCAGCGTGCCCGCGCGGTGTCGGCGTCCATCGACCGCCTGGTCGCCCGGCTCCGCCCGCTCGTGCCGCAGCTGCTCGAGACGTTCGGCTACGAGCCCGGGCACGTCCGCGCCCCGATCGCCCTCGGCGAGGAGCGCGCACGGCAGGAGGAGGCCGCCGCGTGGTTCGCCACGGAGCGCGCCGCGGGACGGTTGCCGGAGCAGGAGAAGAAGCCCCGCCCCTAGGGGCTCAGGCGCTCGGGTCGTCCGTGGGGGCGGGCGACCCACCGAGCGCCGCGCGCAGCCGAGCCTCGGCGTCGTCGGACGCCGCACGGGTGGCCTCGACGTTGGCCTCGGTCACCGCGCGGACCACTTCCTCGCGCTGGATCTTGACGCCGCGGGGGGCATCGATGCCGATGCGGACGCCGTCGCCCCGGGAGTCGAGCACCGTGATGACGATGTCGTCCCCTATGAGGATCCTCTCGCCGACCTTCCTCTTGAGTACCATCACCCGACCAGCCTAACCACGATGTCCGGTGAGGCTCGCCCGCGGCGCGGCGGTCAGCCGACCGGACGGCGGTTCCCGAAGCGAGACATGACGGATCCGGTCGGCGAACGTCGGAGATCGTGAACCGGATCCGTCACCGCGCAAACGGAACGCCGGCTCACCGTCCGCGCGGCCGGACCGGCCGGACCGGCCGGACTGACACGACCCGCACGACCGGCGCGACCGGCGCGGCGGTCAGCCGACCGGACGGCGGTTCCCGAAGCGAGACATGACGGATCCGGTCGGCGAACGTCGGAGATCGTGAACCGGATCCGTCACCGCGCAAACGGAACGCCGGCTCACCGTCAGCGCGGCCGGACCGGCAGCCCGAGCTCGTGCACGCTGTCCGGCGTGGTCGTCTCCCGGGTGCCGACGGCGAGCACCCCGGCGACCGGCACCACCGCGGCGACGGCGTGCACCATGAGGAGCGAGTCCTCGTGCTTCCGCCCCGCGTCGACGACGACCCACACCTGGTCTGGCGCCAGGCCCTCGAGCGCCGCGTGGTCGTCCCAGGCGACGGCACCGAGCAGCGCGTGGCCCGCGCGGACCCCGTCGGCCCGCGCCAGGATCCCGCCACGGCGGTCGAGGGCGTCGGTCTCCCGCAGGTCGTGCCGCGCGGCGAACGCGGCACGGGCAGCGTCGACGTCGGCGCCGCGCCCGACCAGCAGCACCAGGTCGCCGTCACCCGACAGGACCGGCGGCACCGGGGGCCGCCCCGCGGCCAGCGCACGCCGTCCGCGACGCGTGGTGAGGTCGTGGACGGGAGCCGCGCCTCCAGTCGGTCCGGCCAGGAGGACCGGCGCGGCCTCCAGGGGCGGGCGCGACCCCGAGACGGGGTCGGTGGGGAACGGGATCGCCTCCGGCACCGGGACGGGCGCTGCGACGGGCGCGGGGCCGGTCGCGAGGACGGTCGCGAGGACGGGGACCGGGCCGCTGGGCGCGGCCGGGGCGATGCCGTCGGCGGCGAACCCGCCGAGCACGGACGCGAACGCGTCGGCCCGGGCCTCGCGCGCGCCGTCACCGCTGGCGATGCGGGCCTCGGCCTCGTCGGCGTCGGCGAGGAGCGCGGCGATCCCGATCCGGGTGGCGGGTCCGTCGGCGATGGCGACGCGGGCGGTCGGGACCTCGTCGGGGTCGAGCACCTCGACGGTGGCCTCGACGTGCGCACGGCGGAAGAGCCCGCCGACACCGCCGCTGGTGACGCGCTCGGCGGCGATGATCCGCGCGCCGGCGCCGAACTCGGCTCGGACGGCGTCGCGGACGTCGTCGAGCGTCGCGCCGCTACGCTGCAATCGGGTCGGCGGCACGGACCACTCCCACGGTCTCGATGGTGGAGCCCGCCGCCGTTGCCTCCTGGTAGGAGAGCACGGGGAGGCCGTCGGACTGGGCGGACACCATGCGGTGCACGGCCGGGCGGAGCTGCGGGGCGCAGACGAGCACGGCGGACAGGCCCTGCTCCTCGACGCTCCGGACGGCGTCGCGCACGGAGCCGAGGACCTGTTCGATGCGATGGGCGTCGAGGACGATCTGGGTGCCCTGCTCGGACGGCCGGAGCCCCTCGAGCATGGCCTGTTCGAGCAGCGGGTCGATCATGATCACGCGGAGGACGCCCTGGTCCAGGTGTCGTGCCGGCAGCGCCGGG
The DNA here is from genome assembly GCF_026672405.1 of Curtobacterium sp. SL109. Taxonomy (NCBI): domain Bacteria; kingdom Bacillati; phylum Actinomycetota; class Actinomycetes; order Micrococcales; family Microbacteriaceae; genus Curtobacterium; species Curtobacterium sp. SL109. The sequence goes on along the minus strand of NZ_JAPPRB010000002.1, from coordinate 2,400,720 downwards.
CCGAGTGCGGCGCGGGCGGACTCGACGAGCCCCTCGGGGTCGGTCGACACCTTCGCGCGGAGCGTCAGCGCCTCGCAGATCCGGCCGAGGTCGTTGATCGGGACGCGCTCGACGAGCAGCCCCTGCAGCACGCGCTGGAGCTCGGCCATCGAGAGCATGCCGGGGACGAGCTCCTCGACGGCGGCGGGGTTGACCTGCTTGACGCCCTCGGCCAGGACCTTGACGTCCTCGCGGGTGAGCAGGCGGGCGGCGTTGTCGCCGATGACGGCCTGCAGGTGGGTGACGAGCACGGACACGCGGTCGATCACGGTCGCGCCGGTCATCTCCGCCGCGTGCCGGAGCTCGGCGGGGACCCACTTGCCGGCCAGACCGAAGACCGGTTCGACGGTGGCGTCGCCCGGCAGGCCGTCGAGCTGGTCGCCGAGGGCCAGGACGCTCCGCGCGGGGGCGGTGCCGCGACCGGCCTCGACGCCGGCGATCCGGATGGCGTACGTCGACGGCGGCAGCTCGATGCTGTCCCGCGTGCGGACGGGCGGCACGACGATGCCCATGTCCATCGCGATCTTGCGGCGGAGCGCCCGCACGCGGCCGAGCAGGTCGTCCGAGGCGCCGGAGACCATGTCGACCAGGTCGGGGGCGAGCTGGATCTCGAGGGCGTGCACGCGCATCTGCTCGACGAGGTCCTCGGTGGTGTCGCCCGACGGTGCGGCAGCGGCGAGGGCCTGCTGCTCGGCCGCGGTGGCCTCGGCCTTCGCGGTGTTCTGCCCGATGCGCCAGCTCGTGAACAGCAGCGTCGCGCCGACGAGCAGGAACGGCACGATCGGCATCCCGGGGATGAAGCCCATCGCGATGGCGGCGACGCCGGCGATCATGAGCGCGTTCCTGGACTGCCCGAGCTGCTTCGTCGCCGAGGCGCCCATCTCGCTCTCGGCACCGGAGCGGGTGACGATCATGCCCGTCGAGACGGCCATCAGGAGCGCGGGGATCTGGGTGACCAGGCCGTCGCCGATCGTCAGGATGCCGTACTTCGACAGCGCGTCCGTGACCGAGAGGCCGTTCTGCAGCATGCCGATCGCGATGCCGCCGATGAGGTTGATGACGATGATGAGGATGCCGGCGATGGCGTCGCCCTTGACGAACTTCGACGCACCGTCCATGGCGCCGTAGAAGTCGGCCTCGGCGGACACCGACGCGCGGCGCTCCTTGGCCTCGGCGTCGGTGATGAGCCCGGCGTTCAGGTCGGCGTCGATCGCCATCTGCTTGCCCGGCATCGCGTCGAGGGTGAAGCGCGCCCCGACCTCGGCGACGCGCTCGGCGCCCTTCGTCACGACGACGAACTGGATGACGATGAGGATGAGGAAGATCACCGCGCCGATGATGATCGACCCGGAGACGGCGACGTGCCCGAACGCCTGGATGACGTCGCCGGCGAACCCCTCGCCGAGCACGAGCCGGGTCGACGCGACGTTGAGCCCGAGCCGGAACAGCGTCGCGACGAGGAGCAGCGACGGGAACACCGAGAAGTCGAGCGGCTTCTTCACGAACAGCGTCGTGAGCAGGATCACCAGCGCCAGCAGGATGTTGCAGATGATCAGGAAGTCCAGCAGGAACGACGGCACCGGCAGGATCAGCAGCAGGATGATGCCGACGATGAGCACCGGGACGGCGAGCTTCGGCAGGTCCTTGAGCTTCATGCGGGGACTCCCTGGGTGGTGGACGCGGCGGGCGTCGGGTTCGTGGTGGGTCGGGGTGTGCGGAGCTTGCGGGGTCTGAGGTCCCCGGTGAGCGTCGCGGGGTCGAGCACGGTGGCGACCTCGTCGGGCGTGGTGGGCCGGGGCGGTGCGTGCGTGCCGGCCGCCGCTCCCCTGGCCTTGAGCGCCATCACGAAGGACAGCACACGGGCGACCGGCGTGTAGAGGTCGACGGGGACCTCGTGGCCGAGCTCGCACGCGGCGTGCAGGGCGCGGGTGAGAGGGACGTCGCGGACGATCGGCACGCGGGACTCCTCGGCGCGGGCACGGATGACGTCGGCGACCGGACCGGCCCCCTTCGCCACGACCCGCGGCGCGGACTTGCCCGGCTCGTACTTCAGCGCGACGGCGTAGTGCGTCGGGTTCGTCATCACGACGTCCGCGTCGCCGACCGCCTGGATCATCCGGTTGCGGCTCATCGCGAGCTGGCGGGAGCGCCGCTGGCCCTTGACGTGCGGGTCGCCCTCGGCGGACTTGTTCTCGTCCTTGACCTCGCGCTTGGTCATCATGGTGCGCTTGCGGTTGCGGCGGATGACGACGAACACGTCGAGCGCGGCGAGCACCAGGCCCGCGGCGATCGCGGCGCGGAGGAGCGTCCCCGCGCCCTCGCCGGCGGCGCCGAGCACGGCCGACAGGGGCAGCGACCCGCTCGTCATGAGGACGGGCACGAGTCCCTGCACGGCGAACCAGAGCACGAGGCCGACGACGGCCGTCTTCACGAGGGCCTTGACGCCGTTCCAGAGCGCCTGGGTGCCGAAGACCCGCTTGAGGCCCTGCACGGGGTCGAAGTGCTCGGGCGTCGGGGCGATGGAGCGGACGTGCACGCCGCCCTGGGCGACGGCGGTCGCGGTGACGGCGACGAGCACGACGAGGAGCAGCGGGCCGAGCGTCGCCGCCATCGATCCCATCGCGTCCTCGAAGACGCCGCGCATGGTGCCGATCGACGGGTCGGCGATGACGGTCTTGACGGCGTCGAGCTGTTCCTGCCCGGCACCGGCGGCGCGGCCGATCGTGGCCGGGATCATCAGCGCCGCGACGGCGATGCCGATCCACGCGCCGAGGTCCTGGGACCGGCCGAGCTGGCCCTTCTTGTGGACCTCCTTCATCCGCTTGGAGGTGGCCTTCTCGGACTTCTCACCGCTGTCGGACATGGCTCACCCCCTCCCGGTGATCGCCTGCACGGCGTCACCCGTCAGGCTGGACACCACGGACGGCAGCGCCATGAAGAGCGCCCCGGCGAAGATGACGGTCAGGCCGATCTTGATCGGGAAGCCCATCTGGAAGGCGTTGAGCGCGGGGGCGACGCGGGTGAGCAGGCCGAGGCCGACGTCGGCGAGGAACAGCACGACGACGAGCGGGCCGGCGATCTGCAGCGTCGCGAGGAACATCTGCGACAGTGCCGCGACGAGGAGCCCGGCGACGCCGCCGAACGCCATCGTGCCGACGTGCCCGGTGCCGTCGACCAGGGGCACCGCATCGAACGAGCGGACGATGCCGGCGACGATGAGCTGGTACCCGCCGCTGGCGAAGAGCAGCGCGAGCGCCGCCATCTGGAACAGGCGCGTGAACTGCGCACCGTTCACCTGCGACTGCGGGTCGTACGCCTGCGCGAGCGTGAAGCCGCCGAACAGGTCGATGAGGGCACCGGCCGACTGCACGGCGGAGAACACCAGGTACACCAGGAACCCGAGGACGAGTCCGACGCCGAGCTGTGTGACGAGCGCGACGAGGAAGGCGCCGGTGTCGAGCGAGGTGTACCCGGCGGTGACGCGCGGGGCGACCCCGACGGCGAGCCCGAGCGCCAGGATGAGCTTCGCCGTGGCGGGGAACGCCTTGTACGAGAACGGCGGGGCGATCATGAAGAACGCGATGAGCCGGACGCCGGCGAGCATGGTGCCCTCGAGCCCGTCGAAGTCGATCGCGAGCTCCATCAGGCGGCCCCGAGCAGCTTCGGGATCTGGTCGAACGCGAAGTGCGTGAACCCGATCATCTCGGAGATCATCCAGTTGCCACAGACGACCAGCGCGACGGCGACCGCGAGGGCCTTCGGCACGAACGACAGCGTCACCTCCTGGATCTGGGTGACGGACTGGAAGAGCGAGATCGCGAAGCCCACGACGAGCGACGTGACGAGCACGGGCGCCGCGAGCTTGCCGGCGACGACGAGTGCCTGGAGGACGAGGTCGATGACCGCCTGCTGGTCCATCAGTGCACCACCTGGTAGCTCTCGATGAGCGACTTGATGATGAGCCCCCACCCGTCGACGAGCACGAACAGCAGCACCTTGAACGGCAGCGAGATCATCACCGGTGGGAGCATCATCATGCCCATCGACATCAGGGCCGCGGACACGACGAGGTCGATCACGAGGAACGGGATGAAGATGACGAACCCGATGATGAACGCGCTGCGGAGCTCGGAGATGATGAACGCCGGGATCACGGTGGTCATCGGCACGTCGGCGAGCGTCTTCGGGTTGTCGAGGCCGGCGGCGCGGGTGATGAGCGCCACGTCCTCCTCACGCGTCTGGTGCAGCATGAAGGTGCGGAGCGGCTTCGTGCCGATGTCGACGGCCTGCTGGAAGTCGAGGTGTCCGGCGAGGTAGGGCTGCAGCGCGTCGTCGTTGATGTGCCCGATCACCGGGGCCATCACGAACAGCGACAGGAACAGGGCCAGGCCGGCGATGACCTGGTTCGGCGGGATCGACTGCAGGCCGAGCGCGTTCCTGGTCATGGCGAGGACGACGAAGATCTTCGTGAACGACGTCATCATCAGCATCAGCGCCGGGGCGACGCTGAGCAGCGTGATGCCGATCAGCGTGACGACGGCGGACGAGGGCGCCCCGTCCGGGCCGTTCACGTTCACCGAGAAGCCGCCGCCGGTGGGGGCGGTGGGCGTCGCGGGAGCGGTGGGCTCGACGACGCCGGCCGCGTGGGCGCCGGTCGCGGTGAGCATCAGGAACCCGGCCACCACCGCCACGCCGAGGATCGCGAGCAGGACGAGCCTGGCACCGCGCGCCGCGGTCACCCGGCCCGCCGGGAGCGCAGCGCGGCGGCGGCCTGCCGCCAGGTGTCGGCGGACAGGAGCGATCCCTGCAGCTGCGCGGACGTGGGGACGACGGTGCGCTGGGGGCGACGGTCGCGGTTGCGCGGACGCATCGGGAGCGGCTCTGCCGCCGGAGCGGACGGGAGGCTCGTGGCGGCCTGGTCCTGCAGCGCGAGTTCCTGACGGAACGCCTCCGCCGACGGGGTCGGCATCGGGACCGCAGTCGGGGCCGAGGTCGCGGCCTGGGTCGCGCGGACGGGCAGCTGGACCGGTCCGGTGACGATGGTGAGCTCGGGCGCGGGGGCCTCGCCGCTCGTGAGCAGGCTCACGCCGTGCTCGGTCACGCCGAGGACGAGGCGCTCGCCCTCCACGTCGACGACGACCACGCTGGCCTTGCCGCCGATGCCGGTGCGGCCGACGACCTCGATCGCGGCGGACCGACGACCCCTGGCCTTCGCCCGGCCGAACTGCCCCTTCGCCATGCGGCGGTGCAGCACCCACATCAGGGCGAGCACGACGCCGAGCGAGAGCACGACGCGGAGGGTGATGACGAGGGTGTCCACGCGGGTCAGACCGTCTCGGCGACGTCGAGGATCTTGGTGATGCGGACGGCGTAGTCCTGGTCGACGACGACGACCTCGCCGTGGGCGATGAGGCGGCCGTTCAGCAGCACGTCGGCGGGGGCACCGGCGGATCGGTCGAGCTCGACGACCGCGCCGGGCTCCATGCCGAGCACGTCGCGGACGGACATCCGGGTGCGGCCGATCTCGACCGTCAGGGTCATCTCGACGTTGTTGATGCGACCGAGGTTCCCGCTGGGGATCCCGAGCGCGGGCGCCTGGGTGGTGGCACCGAGGACGCCGTTCTCGCGGATGCGCACGGCGAACCAGCCACCGGGCACGCCGCCGGCGGTGAGCTCGAACACGACGGTGTCGGCGTCGGCGAAGAGCGACGCGGCGGACTCACGGCGGGCCTCGCCGAGGACGCCCACGCCGAGGACGGACGCGGCGGCCTCGAGCGACGGACGGAGCACGTCGGTGACGTCGACCAGGCCGTGGTCGGTGCCGCCGGCGGCGGTGACCCCGTCGAGGTCGGTGAGGACCAGCGCGAGGTCCGCGGAGAGCCCGCCGACGAACGAGGCGACCACGCCGTCGACCGCGGCCTGCATGCCGGCGGGGGTCGAGCCTCCCGGCAGGACCGACGCGTGCAGCGGGACCGTCGTCGGGAGCTGACCGACGAGTGCCTCGGCGGCGCCGGTGTGGAGGGTGGTGGTGGCGGTCATGCGGGCTGCTCCGATGTGGTGGTGACGACGATGCCGGCGAGGCGCGAGCCGTTCGCGCCGACGGCGGCGGTGCCGACGGGCTCGCCGTCGACCGCGATGGTGAGGGGACGGTGCTGCGGGTGGGGCAGCGGCAGGACGTCGCCGACGGCGAGCCGCAGCACCTGCGACGGCAGCACGGTGGCGGGTGCGAAGTGCAGGGCGACGCCGACGGGGACGCTGGCGAGCTGCACGTCGAGGAGCGCTCGGGCGTCGGCGGGCGTCACGGTCGCCGCGGCCTCGCCGAGCTGCGGCAGGACGGCCTCGGCGGGCAGGGCCAGCGTGCCGGGGGCGATGCGCTCCCCCACGCGGATGTCGAACGAGGCGACGATCATCAGGTCGCCCTTCTGCGCGGCCTGGGCGAACTGGCTGTTGTACTGGAAGCCGCTCACGCCGATGTCCTGCGCGAGCAGGCCGCCGAACGAGTACCGGAGGTCGTCGAGGGCGTCCTCGACGAGTTTGCGGACCAGGGCCTGTTCGATGGGCGTGAAGGTGCGGTCCGGGGTGGGCAGCGGGCGCGAGGCGCCGAGCGCGTGCGACACCCAGGTCAGGGCGGCGTCGAGCGGGACCTGCAGCACGCCCTTCGGGGCCGTGTCGACGATCGGCAGCAGTGCCATGCCCGTCAGTGCGGGCAGGGACGCGGCGTACTCGTCGTACGTCATCATCTGGACCTGCTCGCACGTGACCTGGCTCACGACGCGGACCTTCGCGGTCAGCTGCGTGCCCCACTGTCGGGCGAAGGTCTCGAAGGCGAGCTCGAGGACCCGGGCGTGCTCGCGGGCGAGCGTCGAGGGGCGCGCGAAGTCGTACACCTCGGGTGCGGGCAGGGTCTCGGTCACGGAGGCGTCTATCGGCCGCCTGAGTGTCCTCCGTCAGTGCTGTACCCCGTAGTGGGGCGGTGGGCGGTCAGTGCCCGGCATCGCTCCCGGAGTCGCCGTGGGTGTCGGCTGCCGCGGTGTCCTTGGTCGTCGTCGCCTTCTCCGTCGTGGTCGTGGTGGCGGCGGCGCTGCCGCCGGTCCCGCGGGCGTGGTCCTGCGCCGCGGCCAGTGCCGGCATCAGGGAGCTGACGTCCTGGTCCTGGTTCGACAGCACCACGATGTCGACCCGGCGGTTCAGGGCGAGGTCCGCGTCGGTCTCCCCCGTCGCCAGGGGACGGCTCGACCCGAACCCCACGCTCTGCACGTGGTCGCCCGGCATCCCGCCGCGCTCGACGAGGTCGCGCAGCACCCCGGTCGCCCGGGCCGAGCTGAGCTCCCAGTTGGTGGCGTACGGGGCGGTCGAGTTCCGCTGGTCGGCGTGGCCCTCGATGCTGACGTCGTGCCCGGCGGTCTTCAGCACCGGCGCGATGGCGTCCATGATCGTCTTGGCCTGACCGGAGAGGTCCGCGCTGTTCGTGCCGAAGTACGTCTCGCTGCCGACCAGGCGCACGATGAGCCCGCGGGCGTCGACGGTGAACGTGACGTTGGCGGTCTGCCCGGCCTTCTGCAGGTTGCCCGTGATGGCCTTCTGGATGGCCTTGAGGTCGTCGAGCTCCTGCTCCGCCGCGGCGAGGTCCTTCTTCGTCGCGGTGACCGGCACGACGGTCGACGCGGGGTCGACGTTCGTGTCCTTCGCCCCGGACGCCGCCGTCGAGTGGTCCGCCTGGGCCTTGTCCGTGGAGTAGCCGGAGCCGTCCTCGACCTGGTCCTTCGTCACGACGGTGCCGCTCGCGGTGTCGACCTTCTGCGACTTCACCTCGCCGAAGCCCGTCGCCAGGGAGTTCTTCAGCGCGATGTACTTCTCCTGGTCGACCGTGGACATCGCGAAGAGCACCAGGAACATGCACATCAGCACGGTGATCATGTCCATGTAGGACGCCATCCACCGCTCGTCGGGGTGCTCGGCGTCGTCGTGCCCGCCCTTCTTCCGACCACGACCGCGGCCGCGGGGGTTCGCGCTCATCGTCAGGCCGCCAGCTGCTGGTCGTCGGCCGTCGCGCCCTTGGCCGCCTTGCCCTTGCCGCCGGTGTCGTTGCGGGCGGCGGGCGGGACCATGGCCTTCAGCCGCTCCCCGAGCAGGCGGGGCTGACTGCCGGCCTGCACCGCGAGCAGCCCCTCCATCAGGAGCGTCTGACGGTCGGACTCGAGCTGCGCGAGCTTGCGGAGCTTGCCGCCGATCGGCAGCCACATGAAGTTGGCGGTGAGCAGGCCCCACAGCGTCGCCACGAAGGCGCTCGCGATGAGGGGGCCGAGCTCGTCCGGCTTGCCGAGGTTGGCGAGCACGTGGGTCAGCGACACGACGGTGCCGATGATGCCGACGGTCGGGGCGAACCCGCCGAGGCCCATGAAGAACGAGCTCGCGCTGCGCATCGGTGCGGCGTTCGACTCGATCTCGTCCTCGAGCAGGATCCGGAGCTCGTCGCCGTCGGTGCCGTCGGCGATGTTCTGCAGCGCCTTCTTCATGAACGGGTCGTCGTGCTTCTCGGCCTCCTGCTCCAGGGCGAGCAGGCCGTTCGAGCGGGCGACCTCGGCCAGGCCGACGACGTCCTCGATCACCGACGCCGGCGGGGTGACCTTGCCGGTGAAGGCCTTGGGCGCGGCCTTGAAGCTCGCGATGGCGTCCTTGAGCGTGGTGCTCGCGACCCCGGCGCCGATGGTGGCACCGAACACGAGCAGGATCGGCGCGGGGAGGAACAGTCCGCCGAGTTCGACATGCTCCATCTCGATCATGCCGAAGAGGGCGCCGAAGGCGAGGAGGATGCCGACGATCGTCGCGATGTCCATGTCAGCGACCCCCGTCCTGCGTCCAGGCCGCTGCGTGCAGGGCGGGCGCCGCGTGCAGGGCGGCGACGGGAGCGAGCGTCGGCTGCGGCCCGGTGACGGTGCGCGGCTCGGTGCCGTAGGCCATGGTGACGATGCGGGCGCGGTACGCGGCGATCCGCTCGATGACCTCGGCCATCGACTCGCGGACGATGTACTTCGCGCCGTCGACCATGATGAGGGTCGTGTCCGGCGTCTCCTGGATGCGCTCCACGAGGTCGGGGTTGACAGCGAAGCCGCTGCCGTTGAGTCGTGTGACGACGATCATGGGGTCCGTCCCTGGGGTGTCTCACCTGCCACCGTCCGTGGGGCAGGTCGTCCGACCACCCGTCCGTGGGTGGTCAGTGCGCTCTATCGGCCGTCGGCGTGTCCCCGTTAGTGACGACACGGACGGGAGGCTCCTGGCGGGGTCCGGCAGGAGCCTCCCGTCCGGCAGATCCCGGGCGGGTGCATCCGGGCGGGCCCTCCGGACGGTAGTGGGGGTAGGCGTCGATGACGACGCCCACCCGACCCGGCCTGACGGCCGACCTGGAGGCACACCATGCGCAAGAACCTCGTGACCGGCATCGGCGCCGGCGCACTGCTCGCGGCGTTCGCGATCGCGGTCCCCGCGACCGCGGCGACCGCAGCACCCGGCGACGCCACGCTGAGCGTCCTGCACGCCGTCCCCGACACCACGGTCGACGTCTGGCTCGACGGCGCCCGGGCGATCGACGACTTCACGCCCGGCACGATGGCCGGACCGATGTCCGTCGCCGCCGGGGCGCACACGCTCGCGATCACGGCGAGTGACGCGACCGACGACTCGAAGCCCATCATCGGCCCGGCCGACGTGTCGTTCGCCGCCGGCAGCAACTCCACCGCGGTGGCCCACCTGAAGGCCGACGGCACCCCGACGGCGACCGTCTTCACGAACGACACCTCCGCGGTCCCCGCCGGGCAGGGTCGTCTCGTCGTGCGGCACGTCGCAGCCGCACCCGCGGTCGACGTCCTCGCGGGCGGGAAGGCCGTCGTGTCGAACCTGTCGAACCCGGACGAGCAGGCGCTCGTGCTGCCGGCCGGCACCGTGTCCGCCACGGTCGCGGCGACCGGGACGACCGCTCCGGTGATCGGCCCGGCCGACGTCGCCGTCGCCGCGGGTGCCGACACCATCGTGTACGCGTGGGGCAGCCTGGAGGACGACAACCTGATGCTCGCCACGCAGACGATCAGCGACCTCGGCGGTGACCCGAACGGCGTGCCGGCCGGGAACGCCGGACTCGTCGCGACGAACGGCACGGGGACCACCCCGCTCGTGATCGGCGGCAGCGCCGTCGTCCTCGCCGGGCTGGCGCTCCTGGTCCTCCGACGTCGCGTGAGCGCCGTCCGAGCCGCACGGCGCTGACCGTGCACCACCGGGTCGGGGCGGCGGTGGCGGTCCCCCTCGCCGCCGCCGTCGCCCTGGCCTGCCTGACCGGGTGCTCGTCGGCGGACCGTGTCCCCGGCGGGCGCTCGCTCTCGGGGGACGGTGCGTGGTCGTCAGCGGCCGCCGCGCCGACACCGGCACCGTCGGCGTTCTCCACCGCCGTGCCCCTGCGCGACGCGGCGCTCCCCGACGAGGTGCCGGTCGTGGTCGCCCCCGTGCGCGTCGCCGTCCCGGCCCTCGGCATCGACCAGGCCGTCCAGCCCGAGGGCGTCGACCCCACCGGCGCGATGGCACTCCCCGCGGACCCGGCAGTTGCCGGCTGGTGGCGGTTCGGCTCGACCCCGTCCTCCGCGGCCGGCTCCACCGTCCTCGCCGCGCACGTGGACGCGGTCGGGTACGGCATCGGCCCGTTCGCGCACCTGGTCGACGTGCCCGTCGGTACGCGGGTCACCGTCACCAGCGAGGACGGCACCACGACGCGGTACGCCGTCGCGACGGTCGACCTGCTCGCGAAGACCGGCGTGCCCTGGGCGAGCGTGTTCGACCACGACGGACCTCGGCGTCTCGTGCTCGTCACCTGCGGCGGCACGTTCGACACCACCACGCACCACTACCGCAGCAACCTCGTCGTCACCGCGACACCGCTGTGACCGATCCCCGACTCCCCACCGCCACCCGGCCCCGCGCCCTACGATCAGGGCAGGGGTCCCGAGCGGCCCCCGGAAGGCACCACGACGACGTGACGACCAACCAGCCCGACGAGCGCGACCTCGCCGACGCCTTCGGCAGCGGTGACGAGCGCGTCCTCCGGGCGGTCTACGAGCGCTGGTCGTCCCTCGTGTACACGCTCGCACTGCGTTCGCTGACCGACGCCGCGGCCGCCGAGGACGTCACCCAGCAGGTCTTCGTCCGGGCCTGGCGTGGACGGCACACCTACCACCCCGACACGGCTCCGCTCGGCGCGTGGCTCGTCGGCATCACCCGGAACTGCGTCGCCGACGCCCTGGCCGAACGGGCACGGCACGAGCGGGTCGCCCACGCCGTCGCCGACGAGGAACGGACCACTCCCGCCGAGGACCCGCACGACGGGATGGCGGAACGCGTGCTCGTCGCCGGGGAGCTCGACCGGCTCGAGGAGGTGCCGCGCACGGTGATGCGACTGGCGTTCTTCGAGGAACTGAGCCACCGTGAGATCGCGGAACGGCTCGGGCTGCCGCTCGGCACCGTGAAGAGCCACATCCGTCGAAGTCTGGCTCGGCTCCGAACACGTCTGGAGGTGATCGAATGAACCACATCGACGAGGAGTCCCTCGCGTTGCTCGCCATCGGCGACGACGCGCCCTCCGGTGCGGCCGCCGAGCACCTCGCCGCGTGCCCGGCGTGCCGTGCCGAGCTGGAGGACCTGCGGCACGTGGTGACCGTGGCGAAGTCGTCGCAGAGCGTCGAGCTCCAGCAGCCGTCCGCGCGCGTGTGGGACCGGATCGCGACGGACCTCGGGTTCGACGACCGGTCAGCCGCGCCGGCAGCGGCGCCCGCGCCTGCTCCTGCTGCTGCCGAGCACGTCGCTCCGCTCCGTCGGTCCCGGGTCCGTCGTCGCACGGCGCTGCTCCTCACCGCGGCCGCTGCCGTCGTGGGCCTGGTGCTCGGCCTCGGCGGTGGCTGGTACCTGTTCGCCGGCGGCCCGGGCCGCTCCGACACGGTGGTGTCCCGCACGGCGCTCGACCCGCTGCCCGGCTGGTCCGGTGCCCGCGGGTCCGCCGAGCTCGAGCGGGACGGGGACGGACGGCTCAGCCTGGTCGTCGACCTCGACCACCGGGCCCGCGACGGCGCAGCACCCCTCCGCGAGGTCTGGATGATGCGCTCCGACCTCAGCGGGCTGGTCAGCGTCGGGTTCCTCGACGGCGACACCGGCCGGTTCGTGGTGCCCGCGGGCGTCGACCCGACGCGGTACCCCGTCGTGGACGTCTCCGCCGAGTCGAACGACGGCGACCCCGCGCACTCGGGCAACTCCGTCGTGCGCGGCACGCTCCACACGCGGGCCTGACGCCGCAGCCCACCCGCAGGTCCACGCAAGGGGGGACGGGCCGTCACCCGACCGGGCGGACCGACCCGGTCCTCCCGGCCGTTGCCCAGGCCCACCACAGCACCAGCGCAGGTCGGGAGCGCTCCATCGAGAGATGGCCAGATCCCTGCTGACCGTCCCCCTGTCCCTCACCGTCGTCGCGGCCGCACTCGCCTGGATCGTGCTCGGGCCGGCCGCCGCGCTCGCGTTCGTCGCGCTGGCGCTGCTCGAGATCGCGATGGCGGCCGACTCCTCCGTGCCGATGGCCGGCATCGCCGGACGCCTGCACTCCCCTGCCAGACGGCTGTTCCTGTCGCTCGGGATCGTCGCCGGCGTCCTCGCGATGCGGCTCATGCTGCCGCCCGTCGCGGTGGTCGTGGGCTCCGCCGAGGACCCGACCGCCACCGTCGGCGAGGCCGTCTTCGCCCCCGGCGCGTTCGCCGCCCACCTGCAGGAGGTCCGGCCCGCCCTCGCCGCCTTCGGCGCCGCGTTCATCTGGCTGGTGTTCGCGGAGTACCTGTTCAACACGGACCGTGCGTCGCGTCGGTCCTGGCTCGGCCGCCTGGAGGCCCGACTCGCCGCCGTCGCGCGCCCTCGCGTCTGGTCGCTGGTCACCGCCACGGCCGGGGTCGCGCTGACGAGCGTCCTGGTCGCCTCCGCCGCCGCGTGGGAGCCGTCCGAGGTCGTGCCGGTGGTCGTCGGCGGCCTGCTCGGCATCGGCGCGTACCTCGGGTCGAAGCGGCTCGCGCGATGGGCGTTGCACGGGGGTGCGACTGCCGGCACTGACACCGGCTCGGTCGGAACGGGTCGCGGTGCCTGGCGGATCCACGTGTACGCGTCGACCGTGGTGTTCGAGCGCGGGCTCGTCGTGTTCATGCTGTTCGAGATCCTCGACGGCGTGTACTCGCTGTCAGGGTCCGGCGTGCTCGGCGCGGACGGGCTCAGCGCGCTCGAGCAGGCCGCGGTCGGTGCTGCGGCGATCGGTGTCGGAGCGCTGTTCCTGGCGCGGTTGACCTCGCGCCTGGACCAGGCCGCGGGACTGAAGCGGCTGCGCTACCTCAAGGCCGGTGCGGCGTACGTGCTCGGGGTGCTGGCGGTGCTCCTGTGGACGAGCCTGCTCGTGCCGATCCCGGGCGTGCTCGTCGGGTGGTTCGGCACGGTCGTGATCGGCCTGGCGCTGGCGTCGTCCCTGCCGTGGCGGGCGTGGGTGCGGCGCGCGGGCCTCCGTCCGGTACGGGGCTGAGGCGGGCGCGCCCGGTCGTGCCTACTCCCGCTCGCCCTGCCGGAGCAGCCGGGTCTCCTCGGCGTCGTACTCCGCGCGCACCTGGCGCAGCACGAGGTCGTCGATCTCGCCGTCGTCGCGCATCTTGATCACCTTCGCCGACTTCAGCCGGACGAGCGCGAGTTCGAGCTCCACCGCTGCGCCCCGCTGCTGCAGGAGCGGGTGGTCGTCGTCGTCGCTCTGCTCGGCGCGCACGAGGGCGAGGTGGCCCTCGTACTCGTCCTGGATGCGCTGCACGACCTCGGCGTCGGCGCCCGACCGCTTGGCCAGGCGGGGCAGGGCGTCGAGCGCTTCCTCGATCGCCAGGCGCTCGGCCCGGCGGCGTTCCTCGACCACCTCGCCGCTGCCGTCGAAGTCCGCCCACCGGACCACCGCGGGCAGCACGAGCGACTGCGCGACGATCGTCACGACGACGACCCCAGCGACCACGAAGACGATGAGGTCACGCTCGGGGAACGCGCCGCCGCCCTCGACCATGCGCGGCACGGCGACCGCCGCCGCGAGCGAGACAGCGCCGCGGAAGCCCGTGAAGCCGCTCACCACGCGGTCGCGGTGTCCCTCGCGCGGGCTGCCACCGGTGCGCAGGGTCACGAGTCGGATGGTGCCCCACGACAGGTTGAGGAACGCGAAGCGGAGCACGACGACCGCGAGCGACACCAGCCCGATCATGCCGAGGCCGACCAGGAGCTCGCGGGCCTCGAGTTCCCGGATGGCGATCGTGGCCTCGATCCCGACGAGCACGAACAGGGCGCCGTTGAGCAGGAACGTGGCGAACGACCAGAACGAGCGCACCTGCTGTCGGGTCTCCGCGCGGTCCAGCTTCGGGGCGACCTGGCTGACGACGAGCCCGGCCACGACGACCGCGAGCACGCCGGAGGCCCCGATCGCCTCGGCCGCGAGGAACGCGACGAACGGCACGAGCAGCGTCAGCATGTTCTCGAGGATCACCGCCGACACCCGGCGCAGCACCAGCATCCCGAGCCAGGACACCAGCAGCCCCGCCGCGATGCCCCCGACGTAGGAGAGCAGCAGCATGCCGGAGACGTTCCAGACCGTGAGTGTCTGCTCCCCCGCCGTCACCGCGACCGCGATGCCGTAGATCACGAGCGTCGTGCCGTCGTTCACCAGGCTCTCCGCGCGGAGCACCGTGGTGTTCCGCCGCGGCAACGACCGCGTCAAGGCACCGACGGCGGTGGCGTCGGTCGGGGCGACGGCAGCGCCGAGCACCCACGCCGGTCCCCACGGCATCCCGAGCAGGTGCAGCAGCGTGGCCACCCCGCCGGCCGTCAGCACGACGAGCAGCGTGCCCATGAGCAGGATGCCGCGGAAGTTCGCGCGGATCTCCCGCAGCGAGATCGTCAGGCTCTCCCAGTACAACAGCGCCGGCAGGAACAGCAGCAGGACCGCGTCGGCCGGCAGCTCCAGCTTCCCGAAGACGGGGATGAACGCGATGCCGGCGCCGAAGGCGAGCAGCAGGACGGGCGGTGCGATCCGCAGGCGTCCGGAGACCGCCGTGGCGACGGCGATCGCCGTGGCGAGCACGACGACGAGTTCGGGTGCGATGAGTTCCATGGGTGTCACAGCCTGACATGGCGTCGATGTGGGCGGTGCCGGGAAGTGCGCACCTGTGGAGAGTCAGCGCGACGAGGTGCCCTGGGCATTCCACACCCGGGCGCGCGCACCTCACCGACCTGCCAGAGTGGACACGTGGGAACCGCAACGGCGCCGCTGCCGACCCGACGTCACCGTGTGGCACTCTTCGCCACGTCCACCATGACCGGGTTCGGGATCGCGTCCTGGATCACCCGCACGCCGGCCGTCCGCGACGACCTCGGTGCCTCGCTCGAGGCGATGGGCCTGGTCCTCTTCGGCCTCTCGGTCGGCTCGATGATCGGCATCCTCGGCGCCGGCGCGCTCATCCGCCGCGTCGGGACCCGACCGCTCGTGCTGCTCGGCGGCGCACTACCCGTGATCGGAGTCCTGCTGGTCGGGCTCACGGCACCGGCGCAGCTGCCCGCCGGGGTCTGGATCGGCCTGTTCCTCGTCGGGTTCGGGGCCGGGGTCGCCGAGATCGGCCTGAACGTCGAGGCGGCTGCAGTCGAACGGGTCATCGAGCGCCCGGTCGTGCCGGTCCTGCACGCCTGCTTCAGCCTCGGCACCGTCGCCGGCGGACTCGTCGGAATCGCGATGACCGCGGCTCGGGTGCCCGTCGTGGTGCACCTGCCCGTGGCCGCCGTCGTGATGGCCGCGCTCGCCCTCGTCGCCGCGCTCAACCTCCGCCCGATGCCCCGTCCCGACCCGGACGCGGCTGCGGCTGCGGCTGCCGACCTCGACGCGGCCGCCGAACCCGGCATCCCTGGTGCCCCGGCGCGCACCGCCCGCCGACGCTCCGTGATCACCGTGCAACTCCTGCTCATCGCCGTCATCACCCTCGCGATGGCCTTCGCCGAGGGGGCCGCGAGCGACTGGCTCCCCCTCCTCATGACGAGCGACCACGACGCTCCGGAGGTCCTCGGCTCCCTCGTCTTCACCGGCTTCTCCGTCGCGATGCTCATCGGCCGCTCCGCCGGGACGCCCCTCGTCACCCGGTTCGGTCGGGCGACGGTCATCCGCACGTGCGCGGTCGTCGGCGCCGTCGGCGTGGTGGCCGTCGTGCTGTCGCCGTCACCGGTCGTGACCGCCGCGGCCGCCGCCGTCTGGGGGCTCGGCGTCGCGCTCGGGTTCCCGCTCGCCGTGTCGGCCGCCGGCGACCACCCCACCGACGGTGACCGCCGGGTGTCCGTCGTCGCGACCGCCGGCTACGTCGCGTTCCTGGTCGGCCCGCCCGCCCTCGGGTTCCTCGGTGAGCACCTCGGCCTGCGGGTCGCGATGCTCGTCCCGCTGGCGCTGCTCGTGGTCGCCGTCGTCATCGCGTCGGCGGCCGGACGGCAGACACCGACACCCCGCACCGCCTGAGACGTCGACGTCTCGCCGCTGCGACGCGGCAGCGCCACGGACTGGAGGCCCGGTGCCAGCTGGCACCGGGCCTCCAGTCCGTGGTCAGGGAGTGTGCGCCGGGGGCGACCTCGCCCACCAGCCGATCCACGAGCGGACCTCCCGCAGCGGGCGGTGCGCCCGCCGGACCAGCCAACGGGGCCGGCCGTCGACCGGACGGCTCCCGGCGGGCGAGGTCGTCGTGGTCGTCGTCAGGACCAGCCCGCGGACGACGTCCGCGAACAGCGTGTCGACGACCACGGCCTCCGCGTCGTGGACCGCTGCGTCCGGCGTCTCCACCGAGGCAACGAGTTCCACTGCAGTGCCGTCCGTGTGCCTCAGCCGGCGATGGCCTGCTGGTCGGTGGGGGCGCCGCTCGAGATCGCGATCTTCCGGGGCTTGGCCTTCGGCGTGACCGGGATGACGAGGGAGAGCACGCCGTTGTCGTAGTGCGCGGAGATGGCATCGGAGTCGACGCCCTCGCCGAGGCTGAACTGCCGCAGGTACGAGCCGTGCGGACGCTCCTGCAGCAGCCAGCCGCTGCCGGACCGCTCCGGGGCGCTGCGTTCGGCGCGGATCGTGAGGAGCTGCCCGTCCACGTTGACGTCGACCGAACCGGGGTCGATGCCGGGCAGGTCGGCGTTGAGGACGTACTGGTCGCCGTCGCGGTGCAGGTCGACGGGCATCGGCTTGAGGCTCTGACGGCCGCCGAGCAGTGCCCCGGTGAGACGGTCCAGTTCGGTGAAAGGATCGAACGTCATGGTCATGAGGGAGTCCCCTTTCGGTGTCGTGGTGTCGTGGTGTCGTGGTGTCCGACCTGGACGCCGGATCTGCCGTCATCGTAGGACTGCCCCGGACCGTGTTCCTCAGGGCTCGCTCCGAGGTCGCTGCGTGGTTGCTCGGAGGCCGGACCCCCGTTCGAACTGCAGCTCGTCGGTGCGTCGCTCGAACGTCAGGTGCGCCACGCCGGACGGGGACGGGGTGGTGGTGACCTCGAAGCGCTCCTCCATACCTTCCAGCCCGTCCCGGAGCCGCTCGCCACGACCGAGCACGATCGGCACGACCACCACGTGCAGGTGGTCGACCAGACCTCGACGCCGATGCCCGGTCCTCAGGCGCTGGCGAACCCGTCGTCCAGCCCGGTGTCGCCGCCGGGGGCGCTCACGAGGCCTCGTGGGGGTACTCGGCTGCGCGACCCTGGAACGCGAGGATCGCCTCGTTGCGGACCTGCCCGTCCTCGATCTCGATCGCGCGGCGGATCGGCTCGCACTCCTGCCAGGACGTGCTGCCCTCCATCACCGGTCGGAGGAACGGCAGCAGCGCCTCGCTGATCTCCCACGTCGCCGAGTTCCAGAGCAGCGATGGGCTGTGGTCGACGGCGTAGTAGTTGGTCCACTCCCCGACGGTCACCAGGGGCTCGTCGAAGGACGTCGCGCGGGCCCAGTCGAAGCCCATGCCCGGGTCGATGGAGACGTCGACGACGAGGCTGCCGGGACGGAAGGCCCCGAGGTCGACCTCGCGCAGGTACGTCAGGGGTGCGTTCGGGTCCTGCAGCGTGCAGTTCACGACGATGTCGTGGTCGGCGAGGTACGGCGCGAGTGCGACCGGCCCGTCCGGGGTGTCCACCGTGCTGGCGTAGGGCGCTTCCGGGTCGTGCTCGAAGTGCAGCATGTCGACGGACGGGATCGGCGACCCCACCGCGGCGATGTCCCGGTTCGTCAGGACGCGCACGTCGTGGACCCCGTGGGCGTTCAGCGCGGTGACGGCACCGCGGGCCGTGGCCCCGAAGCCGATCACCACGGCGGAGAGCCGGCGGCCGTAGTCCCCGGTCGACCCGCAGAGCTGCATCGCGTGGATGACCGAGCAGTAGCCGGCGAGCTCGTTGTTCTTGTGGAAGACGTGCAGCCCGAAGCCGCCGTCGGCGCGCCAGTGGTTCATGGCCTCCCAGGCGATGAGCGTCAGACGCTTGTCGATCGCGGACTGGGTCAGCGCTCGGTCCTGCACGCAGTGCGGCCAGCCCCAGAGCACCTGGCCGTCGCGCAGGTCCTCGAGGTCGGCGGCGAGGGGCTTCGGGAGCAGGACGACGTCAGCGGCGGCGATGACCTCGGCACGGTCGGCCATCGCCCCGACGAGCGGTTCGATCTGGTCGTCCGGGACACCGAACCGCAGCCCGTACCCACGCTCCAGCACCATCGCGGCGCGCAGGTCGGGGTCGATCCGGGCGATGTGCGCCGGGTGGACGGGGAGTCGCCACTCGTCGGCCTTGGCGGAGTGCGCCAGGACGCCGAGTCGGAGCAGCGGCGTCGCGGTTCCTGCAGTGGTCATGGGGCGACACTACGGGGCGCTCGCGGCGGCCGATCACACATCAGATCTCATACTCCCGGGGGAGGCGCCCGACGCACCGGTTGTCCTACCGTGGCGGGCGTGATCGAAGTCGACCATCTCACCAAACGTTACGGTCCCAAGCTCGCCGTCGACGACGTCTCGTTCGTCGTGCGGCCGGGCAGCGTGACCGGATTCCTCGGCCCCAACGGCGCCGGGAAGTCCACCACGATGCGCATGATCATGGGACTGGACCGGCCGAGCGCCGGCACCGCGACCGTGAACGGGAAGCCCTACACCGCCTTCCGTGACCCGCTCCGGCAGGTCGGTGCCCTGCTCGAGGCCAAGGCGGTCCACTCCGGCCGCAGCGCCTACAACCACCTGCTCTCCCTCGCGGCCACCCACGGCATCCCCAAGTCCCGCGTGCACGAGGTCATCGACATGACCGGGCTCGACTCCGTCGCCCGCAAGCGCGTCGGGGGCTTCTCGCTCGGCATGGGCCAGCGCCTCGGGATCGCCGCGGCACTGCTCGGCGACCCGAAGACCCTCATCCTCGACGAGCCGGTCAACGGCCTCGACCCCGACGGCGTGCTGTGGGTCCGACAGCTCGCCCGACGGATGGCCGCAGACGGCCGCACCGTCTTCCTCTCCAGCCACCTGATGAGCGAGATGGCCCAGACCGCGGACCGCGTGGTCGTCCTCGGCCGCGGCAAGGTGCTCGCGGACGCCCCCATCGCCGAGTTCGTCGCCGGTGGCGGTTCCGCCGACGGCCAGGGCGGTGGCAGCCGCGTCGTCGTGCGCACCCCGTCACCCGACCAGCTCTTCGCCGCGATCGGGCAGGCCGCCACCACGGTCACCCCGCGGGAGGACGGCTCCTTCCTCGTGGTCGGCCCCGACGCCCCGACGGTCGGCACCATCGCCGCCCGGGCAGGCGTGGTGCTCCACGAGCTCACCCCGATGGGCGCCAGCCTGGAAGAGGCGTACATGGCCCTCACCCGCGACGACGTCGAGTACCGATCGGAGGGCGTCCGATGAGCGCGCCGAACACCGCCCCGGCCCAGCAGCACCGGCACCGCGAGGCCTCCGTGCCGGACAGCGTCGGCCTGAGCTTCCCGCGCCTGGTCCGCAGCGAGTGGATCAAGCTCCGCAGCATCCGCTCCACCGTCTGGTGCTACGCGATCCTGGTCCTGTTGACGATCGCGATGGCCGTGCTCCTCGGCGCCGTCATCGACCAGGGCGCGGGACAGATGCCGCAGGAGGCCGTCAACGGCGGCTTCGTCAACATCAACACGGTCAGCGTCTCCCTGACGGCGCTCGTCGTCGGCGTGCTCGGCGTGCTCATCATCACGGGTGAGTACGGCACCGGGCAGGTCCGCTCCACCTTCACGGCCGACCCGGGCCGCACGGGCGTCATCCTCGCCAAGGCGTTCGTCCTGGCGCTCGCGACCTTCGTCGTCAGCGTCGTCTCGACCGGGATCGGTGTCGCGGTCTCCGCCGGCCTGCAGGCCAGCAAGGACATCCACCCCGAGTTCACCGACCCGGCGGTGTGGATGCCGATCCTCGGCGCCTCCGTGTACGTGACGCTGGTGGCACTGTTCGCCTACGGCATCGGCCTGCTGGTCCGGTCGAGCGCCGGCGGCATCGCCATCACGCTCGGGATCTTCCTGGTGCTCCCGGTGATCCTGTCGATCTTCGCCGAGCTGACGCAGGCCCAGTGGGTCGCCGACGTCGCGACCCTGCTGCCGTCCGCGGCGGGCGCCGAGCTGTACGCGTACTCGTACAGCGGTGCGAGGGACGTGACCGGTCTCGTGCTGAACGGCTGGGGCGGCTTCGGCGTCCTCGCGGTCGAGGTCGTCGTCATCGGCGCGATCGCCATCGCGGTGGCGCGTTCGCGCGACGTCTGACCCGACCGCGACACAGGACCCGACCGCGACGCCGGGCCCGACCACCACTCCGGACCGGCCGCGATGCCGGACCCGACCACCTCCGGACAGGAGGCCGCACTCGCCGGACGCGCGTGGAGCCTCCTGTCCGACGTCGTGTCGCGGCCATACGCTCGATGATGGCCGCGCACCGTGGCACCGGACGACGAGGACGTACGCCATGACCCGACCACTCCACTTCGACGGGACGACCATCGCCGACGCGGAGGGACTCGACGCCACCGCGCAGGGGTGGCTCGTCGGCTCCGGTCCGGCCTCCGTCACGCTCGACACGGACGTCACCGACTTCCACCGCCAGGGCTGGACCTCGTGGTCGCCCTCGGGCTGGGCGCCGCTCGACGAGAGTCCCCTGCGGATCTGGGGTGACGACGAGCGTCGCCAGACCGCCGACGACGCCGCCAACGACACGCCGGACCGGCACGAGGGCAACGGCGTCGGCGCCGTCCGCCTGGCCGACGGACGCGTGCTGCTGCTCGGCGCCCTCGGCCTCGGCACGCCGCGCGTCGGGGCGTCGCACACGGAACTCAGCGGCACCGTCGAGCACGACGACGGCTCGGGCTGGTTCCTCGGCCTGGGACCCGAGGACACGGTCTTCGCCCGGTACGCGGAACTGCTCCGGGAACGCCTCGGGACCCCGACCGCTCCCCCGGTCTCGACGCTCTGGTGCAGCTGGTACTCGTACTTCGAGGACATCGACGAACAGCTGATCACGACCGCCGTCGACGACCTCGGCACGCTGCCGATCGACGTCGTGCAGGTCGACGACGGGTGGGAGACGATCGTCGGCGACTGGCTGCCGAACGAGAAGTTCCCGTCCGGCATGGACGCCCTCGCCGAGCGACTGGCCGCACGGGGTTCGCGCCCAGGGCTCTGGCTCGCCCCGCTGATCTGCCTGCCCGGTTCACGGACGGCCACGGAGCACCCCGAGTGGTTGGTGCAGGACCCGTCCGGCGGCCCGCTCGTCGCCGGGCACAACTGGGACTCGCACTACTTCGCCCTCGACACCACCCGACCCGACGTGCAGGAGCACCTCGACACGGTCATCCGTCGGGTGGTCGGCTGGGGCTTCCGCTACCTCAAGCTCGACTTCATGTACGCCGGGGCCCTGCGTGGTGTCCGGCACCAGGACCTGCCGCGCGAGCGCGTCTGGCGTGACGCCGTCGAGCTGATCCGGGCGGCGGCCGGCCCCGACGTCTACCTGCTCGGCTGCGGTGTGCCGATGGTGCCGTCCGTCGGGGTCTTCGACGGCGTGCGCGTCGGACCGGACACGGCATCCGACTGGACCTACCCGGCCTGTGTCGCCGATCCGAGCCACGAGGGCGGGCTCAACGGCGTCGCCGCGTCGGTCCCCCGGCTCTGGATGCGCGACCTGTACCAGGTCGACCCCGACGTCGCGTACTTCCGCTCCCGCGAGACCACCCTGACACCCGAGCAGCGACAGACGATCGCCGACCTCGCCGTCGTGTCCGGCTTCCGGTCGACCTCGGACCCCGTCGCGTGGCTCGAGGCCCCGGAGCGCGAGGCGCTGAAGCGGTTCCTCGGACAGTCCCCCGTCGTCGAGCGTCTCGCGGACGACCGGTTCCTGGTGGACGGCCGGACGGTGGACTTCGGTCCGGCGGTGCGCGAAGCGCGCGCCGGTCGCGAGCGGCTGACCGAAGCAGGGTCCCGCTCCGTCTGAGGTGACCAGCTGCGGACTGGAGGCTCGGTACCGGCCCGGCACCGAGCCTCCAGTCCGTCCGGGATCGTGTCGCCGGACGCGACCGGTCACGACATCCCGTCGGCCAGCCGCCGAGTGGCCATAGATGGTCGCTGCGCGCCGCCTCGGCCGACGGGTGGTGACCGCTCGGCAGACGTGAGCGGGGTGTTGCGGCCGGTCAGGGGACGTCGCTGGGGCGACTCGCCGCGGTCTCGACGCCGAGCTGTTGGGCGAGCCGGTCGACGCGGCCATGGATCGCGTCGCGGACGGCCGACCACGCGACGACTCCGCTGGCTCCGGCCTCGACGAACCAGTCCTGCACCTGGGTCCCGCGTGGCACGGGGCAGGTGTCCCGACAGCCGATGCGGACGACGAGGTCAGCGTCGATGAGGTCCTGCGGCTCGACGCGGACCGGGACCGCGTCGGGGGCGATTTCGACACCGTCGAGGTGCATGGCGACCACCACCTCGGGGTCGACCCGGACGGCAGGGTCGAGCGCCCTCGCGGTGACCTCGACGTCCGGTGGCAGGAGCCGGCGGAAGTACGCCACCGCGATCGGAGCGCGACCGGCGCCGTGCGGACTCACGACGACGAGCCGGCGGACGACGTCCTGCGGCAGGTCAGTCGACGCCCCGGGCGTGTGCCCGGTCAGCACGCGGACCTGGCGCACGATGCCCACCACGACGCCCGCGCCGAACAGCGGTCCGCCGAGCAGGAGGAGCAGCCAGAGCGGGGCGTGTCGGGAACCGCCGCCGATCGTCGCGCCGAGGTCCCAGTCGACCGACGCGGCGATCCAGAGCATCGCGAGGACGAAGCCGGCGCTGCCGAGGGAGACCGCCCAAGGGTTCCGGAGGAGCCAGGCCTGCGACTCCTGGGGCGGCGAGTGGTTCGTCACGCTGCGATCGTAGGGCGCGGCCGGGGTGCGGGGGTCCGGCGCGGCCGGGGTGCGGGGGTCCGGCGCGGCCGGGGTGCGTATGCTCGACGGACGACGACGACGACGGCGAGGGGGCCATCATGCGCAGTGTCACTGATGGGGACGGTCGGCTCGTCATGCGCGTCGCGGCGACGCGGATGGTGGTCGTGCCGGTCGTGGTGTTCGTCGTGACGAGCATCCTCGTCGGATTCCTCGTCGGTCTGGGCTGGCGCTCCGTGGTCATCGGGGCCTCGGTTGCGGGGCTGGCCCTCATGATCACGGCGTTGACGCTGCGGGCGTCGTTGGGGACGCCCTGGTCGAACGGCAGGCGGTTCGGTGACCAGGACGCCGTCCGCCGGATCCGCCGGGCGATCCGACGCGACTCGATCGACGACCTGACCGCGGACGAACGGCTCGTCGTCGCCGACTACGCGTTCCAGTTCCGGGACGGCATCGTGCTGTCGGCGGTGCAGAGCGCTGGGCTCGGGCTGTCGATCGCGATGAACCAGCTGGCGCGGGTCATCGGTCACGGAGCGGACGTGTCCAGCAGCGCGCTCCTCGTCGCCGCCGTCGGGCTCGTCGTCGCAGCGGTCATGATCGCCGTGGTGCAGCAGCGGCGGACCCGGCGGTTCCTCGAGCACTACGAGCGGATCGACCCCGTCCGGGTCTGAGCCCGCCGGTACGCTCCCGGGCATGGACCTCATCCCTGACACCGGCCGTGGCACGTGGCTGCTCGCGCGGGCCGGCCACCGCGACGACGTCGGCGGCATCGCGGGGACGGGTTTCGCGGCGTACGCCCGCATCCTCCACCCACTGACCGCGGTGCTCGAGGACCGGTCGATCGCTGACGAGTACGGGGACCACCCCACGCTCGACGAGGTGCGCTGGCGATGGGCCGACGTCGCGATACGTACCGGGAGTGCCGTGCATCCCTCGGTGACCTGGGCGACCGCCAGCGGGCGGGACGATGAGTCCGACGTGCCGTTCCCGGACGGGTGGCGCGCGTCGCCGCCCGAGGAGGGCTGGTTCGACCCCGTGGTGCTCGCAGCGCTCACGGAACACCTGGCTCGCGCGACCTCGACGCCCGACGACCTCGTGGCCGGGTTCTGGGACGGCTGGAGCGACCTCAGCGGCGGCTCGACGCTGGCGTTCGGGTGGCAGGGCGACGACGCCCCGTGTGCCGAGGAGCGCGCGGAGGTCCGCCAGTTCATGGCTGTGCGCACCGCGGAACACCGGCGAGACCAGGACGCGATCACGTCGTCGTTGTCCGTGCCTCGGTTCGCCTGGCCCGGTCGAGACCTCATCCTGTCGGCGACCGACCTGCCGACGCTGGCCGACCCGACGTGGCTCGAGCACACGCGCCTCGGGCCCCTGGTCCCGCTGGAACACACGCCACAGATGCTCTGGGCCGAGGACCACGCCTGGGTGATGGCATCGGAGATCGATTGGGACTCGACGATCATTGCCGGCTCACGGTCCCTGGTCGACGCCGTACTGGCCGACGAGCGGTTCGAGGCGTTCGAGGTGGCCGAGGAGAGCTCGCCGTCCTGACGGTCAGCCGAACTGGTACCCGACCTGGGGACCCCAGACGATGTCCGCGACGGCAACGGCGAGGAATGCCGCGCTGAGCACGGCGACCACGATCAGCACGACGACGAACGAGCGGGTCAGCCGAGCTCGTCGCCACCAGAGCAGCGCCACGAACGCGATGCCGAGGCCCGGGAGCACGAAGTTGCTGAGCACCTGCAGGACGACGACCAGACCGAGCAGTGCCGGGGCCACCCGTCGGGGCGGAGCCGTGTCGACATCGGTCGTCGTGGTCATGCGCGCTCCTCGGTCCGGGGCCGCTGGGTCAAGCGGCGGTCAACCGTAGCGACTGTCAGCGGAGGGCGTCCAGGACGGCGGCTTCCTCCCAGCAGATCGCCCTTGCGTACCGTGGCAAGAACTTCGCAGAGTCCCGGGCATGCACGGTTCGTCCCGGACGTGCCGTCACCGGGAGCGCGGCGCTCGACCCGCGTCGTTCTGCGGCCCGATGATGCCGAGCTGCGCGAGAACGGCCTGCTCGCCTGTGGTCGTGACGCTCCTACCCCTGTGCTGATCGATCGGCGAGCCGCCAGAGACAGCGCATACCCCCAGGGGGTACAGTTCTATTTGGTCGACCTCGCAACGGAACGTGCTTCCGCTGCAGCTCGACGATCCGCCACCCGTCGTCCTGATCGAAGAATCGATGCTCACCACCACCGCCTCCCCGCGTCGCCGGCTGCTGTTGCAGGTCACGGCGACGCTGGCGTTGCTGCTGCTGGTCGGGTTCACGGTCCTGATGCACACGATGGCCGGCCACACCGCCGGCCACGAGCACCCGATGGCAGCTCCCGCCGCCACCACCGAGCACGTCCATGCCGTCGGAAACCGCCACGGGGAGCATGCCGCTCCCGCGGCCGCGGTGCCGACGGTCCTCACCGACGCCGGCTGCGACAGCGGCCTGTGCGCGCTGATGTGCTCGCTGATGGGGATGGGGTGCGCGCTGACGATCGCCTTGTTCGCATGGGCGCTACTGCGCGCACGGACCGGCGGCGTCCTCGCGCTGCTGTCGCGACTGCTTGCGCTGGCTGACCGGCTGCCGCGCCACATCGCAGCACCGAAACCACCGTCACTGACGGCACTGCAGATCATCCGCATCTGATCCACCCCCTGCGGGACCACACCGCCGCAGGGTGGCTCCCGCATGCCCAGAACCGGGAGGCATCCGCCTGCCCGGACCAATTGACGCATCCACGGGAACGGACCTTCCATGCACACCACCACGACCACGCGCACCCTCGCGATCGCCGCCTCGCTCACCCTCGGCCTGACCCTCGCGAGCTGCTCCACCAACAACAGCAGCTCCGACGCGGGCTCGTCCGCGTCGTCGAGCTCGGCCGCGTCGGCGCACAACGACCAGGACGTGATGTTCGCGCAGATGATGCTGCCGCACCACGAGCAGGCCGTCGAGATGAGCGACGTGCTCCTCGCCAAGGGCGACGGTGTTGACCCCGACGTCGCCACCCTGGCGAAGCAGATCAAGGCCGAGCAGGGTCCGGAGATCACTCAGCTCACCAGCTGCCTGCAGGGCTGGGGTGAGCACACGGAGTCGGAGCACCCTGGGTCGGGGCACTCCATGTCCGGGATGATGTCCGATTCCGACATGACCGACCTCGATCAGGCATCCGCGAAGGACGCCGGGAAGCTGTTCCTGCAGCAGATGCTCCAGCACCACGAGGGCGCCGTCGACATGGCCAGGAGCGAAGTCGACAAGGGCAAGAACACCGACGCGGTCGCGATGGCGAAGTCAATCGTGTCGAGCCAGACCGAGCAGATCACGCAGATGAATGACATGCTCGCGTCCAAGTGACACCAGTCGCGGGTCGAGGCGGGCAACGCAGTCCGCCTCGGCCCGAGACCGGTCCTTCCCCCGTTCGTGACCACCCTGTCGCGGCAGAACATGCCCGCGACGTGAAGAAGCAGGTGTACATGTTCGTGATCAACGCAGTCGGTGACGCCGTAGTAGCAGCCGGCTCGATGGGGTGGGAGATCCTCTGGCCTCTCATCCTCGGCTTCACCCTCTCCGGCATCATCCAAGCCGTCGTCCGCACCGACCAGATCACCAAGCTCATGCGCGACGACTCCCCCCGAGCGATCAGCGTCGCAACCGGCCTGGGCGCACTGTCCTCGTCCTGCTCCTACGCCGCCGTCGCCCTCGCACGGGCGCTCTTCCGCAAGGGCGCGAGCCTGTCGTCGGCCATGGCGTTCGAGGTCGCCTCCACGAACCTCGTCGTCGAGCTCGGCCTGATCCTCGCGTTCGTCATGGGCTGGCAGTTCACCGCAGCGGAGTTCGTCGGCGGACCGCTGATGATCACCCTCATCGCCCTCGGATTCCGGCTCTGGATGCGCGGGAAGATCGTCGACGCCGCCCGCGAACAGGCCGACAAGGGCCTCGCCGGCGCGATGGAGGGCCACGCAGCCATGGACATGTCCGTGCAGGGCGACCAGGGCTTCTGGCGGCGACTGTTCTCGAGGCCTGGGCTCACGAGCGTGTCGCAGTACTTCGTCATGGACTGGGCATCCGTCATCCGCGACATCGTCATCGGCCTACTCATCGCCGGCGCCTTCGACGCCTGGGTCCCGAAGGCGTGGCTGCAAGCACTGTTCCTCGAGGGACACCCGACGCTCGCGTTCCTGATCGACCCGCTCATCGGACCGATCCTGGCGATGGTGAGCTTCGTCTGCTCCGTCGGCAACGTCCCCCTCGCAGCGGTCCTCTGGAACGGTGGGATCAGCTTCGGCGGTGTGATCAGCTTCATCTTCGCCGACCTGATCATCATCCCGATCATCATCATCTACCGGAAGTACTACGGCTGGAAAGCCGCCCTCCGCATCACCGGGATCTTCTACGGCGCCATGGTCCTCGCCGGCTACGCCGTCGAACTGCTCTTCACCCCGCTGCACCTCATCCCCACGAACCGGCACCTCACCATCGTGACGACCTCGATCAGCTGGAACTACACCACCTGGCTCAACATCGTGTTCCTGCTCGTCGCGGCGTTCCTGCTCGTCGTCTTCACCCGCAGCGGCTCATGGCCCATGCTCCGCATGATGAGTGACCACCCCGATACCCACGACGAGGCAAACGCCAAGCACAGCCAGCCCTGACCCGACCGGCCACGCCGACAGGGCAAGCCAGGCCACACAGTATTGTCGGAAACACGCCACAAAGCGTTCCCAGCAACAGTGTCGAGGTCGCCGGCGCACGTGGTCAGAAACGATCGTTTCTGACCGTTCAACCTGCCTCGTTCGCGGCACCTTCACTGAGACGACTACCGGACCACCTCTGTGCGACAGACTCGACGCCCCCTTGACGAAGCGCTGTAGGCAGCTTTGCCCGGTGTCGCCTTTCTCGCCGCGCTGAACGTCGCGATCGCGTCCGGCAAGCCGATCCCTCGACGGGCGTGAGCGAGTTGGCTCGTCAGTCATGAGAGACAAACGACGAGAAGCCGGACGACGTGCTCGCATCGCGCTGGCTGCGGCACTCGTCGCCTGCATCGCCTGCATCGCCTGCATCGCCTGCTTCGTCGTCGGGATCGCCGAAGTCGTTTCACCGACCGGATCAATTTGGCTCGCCGTCCTGATGTTCGTGCTGGCCGCTTCGGCTGGGTGGCGCGTGACGATCTACTTTCGGCTGCTCAGGCGGTCTCAGTAGCCGATCGGCTACCGAGACACAGGGCGTTCTCTAGGCTGGGAACATGGAAGCCGCAGGACTGCTGGCCGTCATGAACCCGCCGGGCGCATCGCACGGTCTGCCGCCGCAGATCTGGGTTGCTGCGGTGGTCGTGATCCTGATCGTGGGCGCTGCACTGTCGATCCGGCGACGGAGAAAGTAGTCCTCATGATGGTCCCCGTTCAGGTGGTCGTCGTCTTCGTGATCGGAGCCGCGTTCTTGATGGCAGCGATCGGATACGCCTTCTATCGGAAGCTTGAAGGCTCAGCGGAGCCAACAAATCGGCTCTCGAATGCGCTCGCCACCGTAGGGGGAGTGATTGCGGGCGGTGCGATGCTCTGGGAGCTCGCGCATCAGGGCATCTTCACCTGATCCTTCGTCGGGTGGCCCGACGGCCATGTCCGCAGAAGGATCGGCTAACGAGACGGGTGGTGCTGCTTCCGCGCAGCGATAGAGAACATCATTGGCACGCGTTCGTTGCCGTCAGCAAGCGCGTAACCAGCCGGCGTCTTGACGAGATTCGGAATGGGTTCCCATGGCATGGCGGTGTATTCGTGGAAGGCTTCGATTTGAAGCCCCGCAGCCAAAATCGAGGTAA
This sequence comes from Curtobacterium sp. SL109, assembly GCF_026672405.1. NCBI lineage: Bacteria > Bacillati > Actinomycetota > Actinomycetes > Micrococcales > Microbacteriaceae > Curtobacterium > Curtobacterium sp. SL109. The sequence goes on along the minus strand of NZ_JAPPRB010000002.1, from coordinate 2,371,361 downwards.
AGATTTCGTCCAGGGAGTGGGGCCACTCGTACGTGGTTCGGTTCGTGAGAAGGGTCTCGCTCGCGTAAGTGGTCCCGGAGTCGAATCGTTGGGCTTCGCCCGCTCCGAAGTACGGCTCGGTGACGACGAGGGCGGTGTCCTGTCGGTCGTATTGGAGGGTCATGACCATGGGGTGTGCTTCGTAGAGGAAGAACAGCCCGCCCGGTTTCAGGAGCCGTTCGACGGCGCGCGCCCACGTGGTGAGGTCCGGGAGCCACGCGAGGACGCCGACGGTTGTGTAGACAACATCGAATTGTCGGCCGAGCTCATCGGGGGCGTCTTCGTTGGATGTTTGGACGAAGGACGCATCGACGCCGGCCCGAGCAGCAAGCGAGTTGGCTGCTGCGATCGCGTCACCGGAAAAGTCGGTGCCGACGACTCGTGCCCCAAGCCTGGCGAGGCTGATCGAGTCAACCCCGATGTGGCATTGAAGGTGCACGACGTCGAGCCCGGTGAGAGACCCGTCCGGGAGGTGGGGAGCCATGACCTTGGCTTCGAACAGGACCCGGTTCGCGGAGGGGTCGTCGGCGAACGCAGCCGCCTTGTAGGCGACGAGGTGATCTGAAACTCGTTCGTCCCAGTTCGCTCGGTTGGTCTCGATCTGGTCATGAGTGGACACGGCAACCCCCTAGTGAATGAGTAAAGCCGACCAGCTTCCCAGAACGCTCCGCAGGCCGCAACACGTGCAAGGGGAAGGAACGGGAGGCCCATCCCAGTAGGCGATCGGCTGCCGGACGACTGGTTCAGCGCTTGCGACGCAGACGCATGATCACCGCAACGATTACGAGGACAGCGACGCCCGCGAACCAGAGCGCTGGGGGAATCGAGTTGCCTTGATTCGAGATCACGGCAAGCAATGAAGCAAGCACTACTGAGTTCATGTGTTCAGGCTAGCGATCACGAGGTCCTAGCTTGAGCTTCAAGTTCGGGTGAGCGACGTCACCATCGAGTCGGTGTCCCGTTCGACGGTCCGCTACCGGGCGGGATCTAGCAGGGCTCGGGTGTGGCGGTTGACGAGGGCTTTGGCTGGGCACCCTTCGCCGATCGCTGTCGTGCAGTGTGGCCGCTAGAGGACTACGGCCAGGACGACCCATCCGACGATCGCTGATGTCACTACCAGCAAGAGCGGGGAGACCGAAACTGGTCGTCCCTCAGGTGGTCGTCGCCGTTCTTGCACGACGACGAAAACGACGCTGGCTATGAGAATCCCAAGTACGACGGCCCATACCGCCCACCAGGCACCCCCACGTCCCACTGCGAAGGCAAGCCAGCCGCCCTGGGCCGGAAGTAGGAGGGCTCCGCCAACTCGGTCGGCCACCTCACGTCGTCGCCGGCCACGGTTCCGCCGCGCGCCGGGCTCACGATCACGGACCATCCGCTCAATCTAGCGAGCAGGCTGTGAGCCGATTCTGTCAACCGCCGTGGTTTCGGAGCTTCCAGAGCGTCCGGTCAACGATCCGCTACCGGGGAGCGTGTAGAACAGCTTCTGTGCGTCGCGCCCCCCTTGTCCAGGGCCCTGATCGCGCTCGGAGGCCTGGACCTTCTTGCCGGCGAACTGCTTGCGATCATCTCGAACCACCAGCAGACCGCACTGCCTCTCCGGGAGCCGACCGGCTGTCAAGACGGCACCTGCAAGGGCCGGAAGGACCGTTGAGCGCGATCCTCCCGGCCTCGTTCACAGTGCCCGGGCGTAGTCGACTGTTGGGTAGGCGATGAAGCCGAGCGATTCGTAGAGCGCTCGTGCTGGCGCGTGGAACTCGTCACCTCCGGTCCCGATGTGGACAACGGTGACTCCGACCTGTTCAAGGCGGCTCAGGACGGTCGAGCAGAGGGCTCGCGCGACTCCTCGACGTCGAGCGTCCGGGTGGACAGCGACCATCTCCAGCCGCCCGGACGAGTCACCCGTGGTGTTCCAGCCGACGTATCCGAGGAGCTTGCCGTGTTCCTCCGCCAGGGTGATGAGCCTCCCCTCGTCGGGAGCGAGCAGGGACGGGACCTCGTGGCGGTAGTCGTCTTCCCAGCGTCCGTGGTCGTGCGCGGTCACTTCGGGTCGAAGTTGGACGAGCGAGCCGGTAAGGAGCGGTCGGAAGACCTCGATCGTCAAGTCGGTCAGCGCGGGCAGGTCGAGCGGTGTGCAGTCGCGGATGTGCATGGTTCTGCTTCTTTCATGAGCAGGCTGAAGGCTCCGCGCCCGTGGTCGGGGTGGAGGAGAGCAACGGCCGGTGCCGTCCCTTCAGGAGCGCGTGCGCCAGCTCGCGAAGCAGTTCATTCGGCCACGGTATCCGGCGGAACGGCGCCGGGAAAGAGCCCGCTGCCCCTCGGCTGCTGAGGCAGCCCTAGGATCACTGGATGCAACTCGAGCGTCCGTCCGAACGGCTCTTCAGATCGTTCCAGCAGTCCATGCTCGAGTGGGAGGGCGCGCACCAGGACGGTGCCGGTATTCGTGAGGCAGCGCTGTTGGCGACGGAAGGCGGCTTCGCTCGGTGGGTGACGCAACTGCGCGCCGAGGAGGACGTCCCAGCGGGCGACGGGTTCGTCACCTGCAGCTACTACTGGCTGGTCAAGGACGACGAGTACCTGGGAAGCATCGCGCTCCGTCACGAGTTGAACGACTTTCTCCGCTCATACGGCGGTCACATCGGCTACAGCGTTCGCCCGAGTGCCCGACGCCGAGGACATGCCACAAGCGCACTCCGGGGCGTCCTCCGTATCGCTCACCAGCGTGGTCTCGAAGGAGTGCTGCTGACCTGCGACGCGAAGAACCTCGGCTCCCGTCGCGTGATCGAGGGCAACGGGGGTCGATTCGAGAACGAGGTGACCGACTCCGCGGGGCGAGTGTTCCACCGTTTCTGGATGTCGACGGACGCTGAGCCCGCCGAGCTGCATCGCTGACGGATCGCATCTCGGGCGCTTCGACTCAGACCTGTTCAGCGCGGTGGTCGAAGGCAAGCGGCAGCAGGTCGCTCGCTGTCACGCTGATGACGCCGTCTGGTCCACCGTCGACGGCTTCCACGTCTCCCGACTCATCACCGAAGTGAGCGCTCTCGCCGCCGATCCGAGCTGGATCGACTGACGGGAGGAACAGCCAGACCTGCAGGAGCCGACCGTCTACCCGGCAGTGGGTCGTCGCCCGAGTGACGACTGGAACCGCACGAGGTATCCGTCCGGGTCCTGGACGAGGAATCTCCGGAGCCATGAAGAGGTCGACGCCAGCACGTCCGAGCACCTGCGTGAGGGCCGCTGTGTCCGGCACCGTGATCTGGAGGTTGATCCCCCGGCCCAGCGGAAGCTCAAGTGGTCCGGTGATCCAGTTGCGACCCACTCCCGCTTGTTCCAGCATCAGGTGCGCAGAACCGAGCGCGATGTATGCGAAGCGTTCCTCAGGGCGCGAGTAGGCGACGCCGAAGCCGCACCCTGCGGGTGGTCCCGGGAGCGGATCGGCCATCGACACGACCGGTACTGTGTCGTCGCGGTCGCTCGACTGCTCTTATCCGGGGGTGCTGACCATGTCTGACGCAATCGAGGCGCAGCTCGACGCGATCTTCGCGGCCCGGGACCGCGAGGACATGCAACCGACCATCGACGCGCTGCTTCCCGTCCACACCGAGCACCCGGAGGACCCTCGCGTCCTCTACGAGCTCGGTGGTGCCTACGACACGGCGGGAGACGAGGCGACGGCGATCGGCTTCTACGAGCGAGCGATGGAACGAGGACTCGCCGGCGACGTCCGACGCCGCTGCTGGCTCCAGTACGGGAGCACCCTCCGGAACCTCGGCCGGATCGACGACTCGCTCCGGGTGTTCGCGCGGGCGCGGGCTGAGTTCCCTGACTCCGTCGCCCTCGGAGCCTTCGAGGCCCTGACGTTGCACGCCGATGGCCGGCCGAACACCGCCCTCGCCAGCCTCCTCGTGCTCCTCGCGGAGCACGTGGACGCCCCGGAACTCGACCGGTACAAGCCGGCCTTGCGCGGCAACGCCGACCACCTCGCCTCGCTGGACGCAGGAGACGACGCCGCGCACGCGGAAGTCCGACAGGGCCCCGCTGACGGACAGCTGTCGATCTGATAGCTCACACCGACGCCGAACGACCCCCTGCACCACCCGCATGGTGCCGCCCGATCGGGACCATCAGCGGCGACCCCGACACCGGGTCCGTCGTGATCACGCTCTCGAGCCCGAACACCCGGCGCACGGTCTCCTCGGTGAGCACCGCGGCGGGCGTCCCCGCAGCACACACCGTGCCGTCGGCCAGCGCCACCAGGTGGTCCGCGTACCGCGCCGCGAGGTTCAGGTCGTGCAGCACCATCACGATGGTGGTCCCGTTGCGGAGGTTGAGGTCCCGCAACAGGTCGAGCACCTCGACCTGGTGGGCGACGTCGAGGAACGTGGTCGGCTCGTCGAGCAGCAGCACGTCGGTCTCCTGCGCGAGCGCCATCGCGATCCAGACGCGCTGCCGCTGCCCACCCGAGAGCTCGTCGACGTTGCGGTCCGCGAGCTCGGCGGTGCCGGTGACGTCGAGGGCGGTCCCGACGGCGTCGTCGTCCGCCCGGCTCCACCGCTGGAACGCCCGCTGGTGCGGGTGCCGTCCGCGGCCGACCAGGTCGGCGACGGAGATGCCCTCCGGGACGATCGGCGACTGCGGCAGCACCCCGAGCGTCCGGGCGAGTTCGCGCGCTGGGGTCTCGTGCACGGCACGGCCGTCGAGCAGCACCTGCCCGCCCGCGGGCCGCAGCAGCCGGGACATCGACCGCAGCAGGGTCGACTTGCCGCAGGCGTTCGCGCCGACGATCGCGGTGATCCGGCCGGTGGGGAGCTCGAGCGACAGGTCGTCGATGACGGTGCGGTCGTCGTAGCCGAGGGTGAGACCGGTCGTGCGGAGGTCGTGGGCGGTGGTCACAGCGAGGTCCCCCTGCGGTTGGTGCGGATGATGAGCCAGACGAGGTACGGCGAGCCGAGCACCCCGGTGACGACGCCGACCGGGTACCGGACCCCGAGTGCGTTCTGCCCGACCAGGTCCGCGAGCAGCACGAGCGCGGCACCGATGAACCCGGCGGGCACGAGCGGCGACGTCCCGGCACCGACGAGCCGGGCGGCGATGGGCCCGGACAGGAACGCGACGAACGCGATGGGCCCCGACGCCGCGGTCGCGAACGCCACCAGGCCGACAGCCGCGACGATCACGAGCACCCGGGTCCGTTCGACGCGGATGCCCTGCGCGGACGCGGCGTCGTCGCCGAGCCGAAGCCCGGCCAGGGCGCGCCCCTGTCCGAGGAGCACGGGTCCCAGGACCGCGAGGGCGACGACGGTCGGGAGCACAGCCTCCCAATCGGCACCGTTGAGACTGCCGGTCAGCCACCGCGTCGCCTCCTGGAGGTCCCACTGGGCCGCGCGCGACAGCACGTACGCCGTCACGGACTCCAGCATCGCGGCCACCCCGATGCCGATCAGGATGAGCCGCGTGCCAGCGACCCCGTCCCGGTACGCCAGCAGGTAGACCACCAGGGCGACGCCGAGGGCGGCGACGATGGCGAAGGCCGAGACGGCCGCACCGCCCAGGCCGAGCGTGATGATCGCGAAGGCGGCCGCGGCGCTCGCGCCGGAGCTGATGCCGATGACGTCGGGGCTGGCGAGCGGGTTGCGGAGCATCGTCTGGATCGCGACGCCGGCGAGCCCGAAGCAGAAGCCGGTGACGGCGCCGAGGACGGCCCGCGGCAGGCGGAGTCGACCGACGGTGAACGAGGCGCCCGGGACCTCGTGGCCGGTGACGACGGCGACGACGTCCGGGATCGAGTACCAGCGCTCGCCGACGACGAGGGTCGCGGTGAACGCGACGAGGACGACGGCGGCGAGCACGCCGACGACGACGCCGGCGCGCACGGCACGGCGACGTCGGATGCGACGGACGGTCGCCGCGGTGCTGCCGGGCGTCGGGGTGCCGGGGACGTCCTGTCGGACGGCCTCGAGGTGCGGGAGCGGCTGCTGCGTGCTCACAGGGACCGGACCTTCCGACGGCGGATGATCGCGATGAAGACGGGCGCGCCCACGATCGCGGTGATGATGCCCACGTCGATCTCCTCGGGCCGGGCGACGACCCGACCGGGCACGTCCGCCGCGACGAGCAGCACGGCTCCCCCGACGGCGGAGAACGGCAGCAGCCAGCGGTGGTCCGTGCCGACCAGCAACCGGTACGCATGCGGGACGACGAGCCCGACGAACCCGATCGGACCGGCGACGGCCGTGCTCGCGCCGCACAGCAGCACGGCACCGGTCGCGGCGAGACCGCGGGTCAGGGCGACGCGCTCGCCGAGTCCGGCGGCGAGGTCGTCGCCGAGCGCCAGCGTGTTCAGGCCCTTCGCCGTCGCGGCGCAGAGCAGGGCCCCCGCTGCCAGGAACGGCAGCACCTGCAGGATCCGGTCGGCTGTGGCTCCGCCGACGCCGCCGATCTGCCACGACCGCACGCCCTCGGCGATGTCGCCGCGGGGCAACGAGACGGCGATGACCAGCGACGCGAAGGCCGCGGACGACGCAGCGCCCGCCAGCGCGAGCTTGAGCGGGCTGGCTCCCCCGCGGCCGAGCGAGCCCACGACGTAGACGAAGACGGCGGCGACCGCCGCTCCGGCGACCGCGACCCACATGGTCGCGACCGCGGCGGAGAGCCCGAACCACGCCATCCCGGTGACCACCGCGAGCGAGGCGCCCGCGTTGACGCCGAGGATCCCCGGGTCGGCCAGCGGGTTGCGGGTCACGCCCTGCATGACGGTCCCGGCGATCGCCAGGGAGGCTCCGATCACCACCGCGAGCAGGGTGCGTGGCAGACGCACGGTGACCGCGGCCTCCCCCACCGTCCGCGACGAGCCCGTCAGTCCGGCGAGCACCTCGTCCGCGCTGACGGCGCGGGCGCCGACCGTCACCGAGAGCAGGACGAGGCCCGCCAGCACGGCGAGGCTGACGACGAACCACACCGGTCGCGCCGAGGGGCGCGACCGGTGTGGTGTCGTCGTGACGAGGGCGGTCACCTACGAGGCGTCGGCGGAGTCCGCGTCCGCCTTGTCGGCGGCGTCGGCCAGCATCTGCACGTAGTCCTCGAGGACCCACGAGATCGCCAGGGGCGTCGGGTTCGCGGCGGTGCCGATCGGGTCGTCGGAAGGCAGGGCGACGATCGCGTTGTTCGCGACCGCGGGCATCTTCGACAGGAGCGGGTCGGACTCGAGCGTCGTGACCAGGCTGTCGTCGCCGTACGTGACGATCATGTCGACGTCGTCGAAGGTGTCGACCTTCTCGGCGCTGATGGTCTTGGAGAACGCCGTGCCCTTCGACGCCTCGGCGATCGACTCGGGGGCCTCGAGGCCGAGGTCCTCGAAGAACAGCGCGCGGGTGTCCTTCGTCGTGTAGAAGCTGACCTCGCTGAGGTCGCTCGCGTCGACGTGGGTGAGGAACATCGTCGACTTGCCCTCGAGCTGCGGGTGCTTCGCGACGACGGCTTCGATGTCGTCCTCGATGCCCTCGACCAGGTCGTCGCCCCGGTCCTCGAGCCCGAGCGCCTCGCTGCTCATCTCGATGGACTCGCGCCAGTTGGTCGCCCAGGCGGCCTCGGGGTACGCGACCGTCGGGGCGATCTCGCTGAGGGTCTCGTAGTCGTCCTCCGTCAGGCCGGAGTACGGCGCGAGGATGACGTCGGGGTTCGTGTCCGCGACCGCCTCGAAGTCGATGCCGTCCGTCTCGTCGAACAGGACCGGGGTCTTCGCGTCGAGCTCCTCGAGCTTGTCCGCGACCCACGGCAGCACGCCGTCACCGTCGTCGTCCCCGAAGTCGGCCCGGGCCATGCCGACGGGCACGATGCCGAGCGCGAGCGGCACCTCCTGGTTCTCCCACTGCACCGTGGCGACGCGCTTCGGTTCCGCGTCGATCGTGGTCGTGCCGAGCGCGTGCTCGATCGTCACCGGGAAGGCACCGTCGGCAGTCGCGGCCGAGGTGCTCTCGGCTGCGGGGGTGGTCGAGCTGCAGGCAGCGGTGAGGAGCACGGCAGCGGCGGCCGCCGCGACGGCGACGGGACGGAGTGGGCGCACGGGAGGGTCCTTACTGGGCGCGGTCGAGTGACCGGGCAGGGGTGTGGTGTCGGCCTCGGCTCGGTCTGCGGCGTCGGCTCTGCGGGGACGGGATGGTCCCGGCGGCGGGCGACGGATCGCTCCGGCCGCCGGGCAAGGCAAGCCTAACCTAACAACGGGCTTGTCTGTACAGCCCCACAGCACGTCGCTGTCCGCGATCCGTCGCCGGGACGCCCTCCGCCCAGGAGGACACGAGTTCAGTGGGCCGCGTCTGCGCGGATGCACCGCGCGTCGTCGGAGGAACCACATGCTGTCCTTGATCTACTCCAGCGTCGCGACGAGCGTCCTCGAACCGCAGGAGCTCACGGCGCTGCTGGCCCAGAGCCGTGCGTCGAACGAGCAGACCGGCATCACCGGCATGCTGCTGTACCGGAACGGCTACTTCCTGCAGGTGCTCGAGGGCCCGGACGCCGTGGTCCGACGCAAGATGCAGACGATCCGCGACGACGGACGCCACACGAAGGTGTCCGTTCTGCTCGAGGACGTCATCGAGGACCGCCAGTTCCCGGAGTGGACGATGGGCTTCCCCGCCGACGCTGAGCTCGAGGACGTGCCCGGCTACCGCGCCACCTTCGACGACCTCGACGCGCACGAGGGCGACGCCGTCTCGTCGGTGCCCGCACTCCGCGCGCTGGTCGGCTGGTTCCAGGCGCGCGCGTCCTGACCATCCCGCCGCGCCGAGGTCCTCAGCGGTAGATCTCCGTGCGGGCCAGCACGGCGAAGTCGCGGAGCAGGTCCACCTCGACGGTCCGTCCGCTCCGCGGTGCGGGGTCGAAGACACACACCGCCCCGACTCGGACACCGTCGAGAGTCTCGATCGGGTGACCGGCGTAGAAGCGGATCGCGTTGCGCGGCAGGCCACCGGCGTCGTGCCAGGCGTCGCCGACGACCATCGGGCCAGGTCCGGTCACCGTCGTCCGGCAGAACGAGTCCTCGAGCGCGGTGTCCCCGGGGGCGTTCCAGGTGCCCGACTTCGTCCACTGGCGACCCTCGGGCAGGAAGTTGATCGCCGCCCCCTGGGTCCGGAACAGCCGGCGCATCCCGTCGACGATGCGGTCGAAGCGTTCCTCCCCCGGGGTGTCCAGGATGCCGAGGCGGTCCAGGGCGTCGTACCGCCGCTGCTCCTGCTGCGGCGCGTGTCGGTGTCCCTGCGGGCTGTCGGTCCGCGCGCGCTGCTCCGCCAGGACCGCCCGCACGACCTCGATCACCCGCGGCCGTCCGTCCGGTCCGCTGTCCACCGCGAGTGCGACGATCCCGGGGCCGGACGCCTGGACGGCAGCGGCGAGGAACCCCCGGTCGGCTCCGCCGGGGATCGCCACCACGAACACCGCTGCGCGGTCGGCACCCGGCCGGACCGCGTCGATCAGGGTCGTGACGCTCAGGACGACGTGCGACGGCGACTGCCCCTGCACCGCGCGCTCCGGGACGGCGAGGAGCACGACGTCGTACGTCGACGTGTCCACCCCGAGGTCGGCGTCCACGGGTCCCGAGCCCGACGACCACCACGCCGTTGCCGTGACGTCCGTGCCGCGCCCGGTGCTCGCCGCGAGTTCGTCCGCGATGAGCCGTGCTCCGGTCGACCGCCCGACACCGTGCGGCGCCAGGGCGTCCCCGAGCACCAGCACGCGATCGGGGTCGAGCCCGCTGGCAGAGACGGTCGTGGCCGACGGCGTCGTGTCCGGGTTCATCGGTTCTCCGTTCTCCGAGGAGCGGCGCAGAGCACCTGCCGCGACCTCGGCCGTCTCCCTGTCGAGACAGCAGCCCCGCTGCTCGACGTCGGTTGAACGCGAGACCCTGCGGGATCCGCACCACGATACGCGAACGACGACGGCAGGACGGCTCGACGACACGGGGACACGACGCCCGGTCGTAGGCTCGCGACCATCAGGACGACGAGCACCACGACGACCGGAGGAACGATGACCGACCTGCACCACGTCCGAGCACTCATCACCGGCGGGACCTCGGGTCTCGGGCGCGCCATGGCCGAGGGGCTCGTCGAGGCCGGTGCCCGGGTCGCCGTCACCGGGCGGTCGGCGGACCGTGTCGCCGAGGCCGCGTCGGCGATCGGCGACGACACCGTCGGCATCGTGATGGACAGCCGTGACGAGGCCTCGGTCGATGCCGGGACGGCGGCCGCGTGGGACGCGCTCGGCGGGGTCGACCTGCTGGTGAACAACGCCGGGATCGGGATGCGCACGGTGAACCCGGACTTCATGACGACGCCGCAGGGCTTCTGGGACGTCACGCCGGAGGGGTTCCGCGCCGTCGTCGACACGAACCTGACGGGGTACTTCCTGGTCGCGCGGGCCGTGGTCCCCCGGATGCTCGCCGCCGGCAGCGGCCGCGTCGTCACGGTCAGCATGAACCACGGCACGATGAACCGACGCGGGTTCGTCCCGTACGGGCCGTCCCGCGCCGGGGCCGAGGCGCTCGCGCGGATCATGGCAGCGGACCTCGCGGACACCCCGGTGCGGGCGAACATCCTGCTGCCGGGCGGCGCGACGGCGACCGGGATGCTCGACGGCGCGGCGCAGCCCGCGGGGCTGACGGTGCTCTCCCCCGACGTCATGCGGGACCCGATCCGGTGGCTCGCCTCCGGCGAGGCCGCCGACGTGCACGACGAGCGGATCGTCGCGACCGAGTTCGCGGACTGGCTGGCCGCACGGCGCGAGTGACCACCGGACTGGAGGCTCGGTACCAGCTGGCACCGAGCCTCCAGTCCGGTGGGTGGTGACGCATCGTGACCGTCGGGCCCGACGACACCCGGTGCGCTACCGTCGTCCTGACCAGAGGGGGGTCTGATGACGGACAGCACGGAGACCGGGACACGCGGGCTCGAGCCGGCCTGGGCACGGGTCCGCCCACTGGTGTTCCGGACGGTGATCGGGGCGGTCGTCGCCGCCGGGCTCGTGGGGATCATCGCGGTCCTCGTCGGGGACTTCGGCCTGGTGGCGGTGCAGCTGCTCCTGACGATCGTGGTCGTCGTCGTCTTCGCGCTGCTCTCCTGGTACGACGCCGACGTGTCGTCCCGGCGATCGGGGGTGTTCGCGTTCGCGAGCATCCTGACGTCGATGTACCTGTTGGCGACCGGGCTCCTGAAGACCTGGGTGCTGCGCACGGACCTCGGCGACGCCGACGACTTCTCCGTGGTCGGCCGACAGTTCTCCGAGTGGATCGGGCTGGTCGCCATCGCCCGCGTCGCGCTGCTGCACGTGCACCTGCTGCTCGTCATCCACAGCCGACGACCGACAGCCCTGCTCCGGGTGGTGGCACGGTCGACCGTCGGCGTGATCGCGGTGCTCGCGGCGCTGCTCTCGTTCCCGTTGCTCGTGAGTGACCTCGACCAGCCGGAGGCGCTCTGGCGCACCGTGTGGGTCGTCGTGATCCTCGACCTGCTCGGCACGGTGGTCATCCCGCTCAGCAACGCGCTCTTCAGCCCCCGCCGCGCCGAGCAGCCCGCCGCCTGGACGGTGCAGTCGCCCCCGCCGCCGTCATGGTCCGAGGCGCCGCGGTCGTGGTCCGAGGCACCGTCACCCGCTGCCGGCGGTCCCGCGCCCGCCGACGTCGAGCGCTTCGTCGTCGACACCGCTGCCCCGGCCCCGACGGCCTTCGTGTACGAGGAGCGCCCCGAACCGCAGCGTGTCCTCGCCTGGCCGCGGTACGTCGACGGCACGCCACTGCCGACGCTGGCGGACGGCTCCCCCGACTTCTCGGGCGTCCTCCGGCGCTGAGCGCCCGTTCCCTCGCTGGGCCCGGTCCGCGTCGTCGTCGACTCAGGCGCGGAGCACGAGCTGCACCTGGGCGCGGACGTCGCGACAGATCTCCTCGTTCGACGCGTGCAGGTGAGCCGGTGAGCCGGTGAGGCGAGACTCACGAACATGACCGCCGAGATCGTCGCCGCCCGACCTCCGCTCGGGTCAGCCGGACGTGGTCCGGCAGGTGGCGGCGGACTGTCGCTGCCTCGTCATCGGTCTCTCAGACGGGATGCCCGGTGCACCGGACCTCGGCGTCCGTCCCTGGTTCAGGCCTCGGGGTGCAGGCTCGTGTCCGCCGGTCCGGTCCGCCACGCGGTGAAGTGGACCGTGAGGTCGTCCCGTGACGGGGCGCAGCACATCGGCCCCGCGGTGACGACCGCATCCGGGTCCAGGGGCGCCACCCGCACCAACCGCCACGGCTCGTCGTCGACCCGGGCGCGGACGGTCAGCGCGTCGCCGGAGCGGCTGGCGCGGACCGTGACGACCCGGTCGTGCCATCCGGGGACGGGCGAGAGCGACCAGTCGGAGATTCCCCGTGTGACGACCGCGCCGAGGCTGTCCTCGCCGTCGCTGCGTTCCACACCGGTCTTGATCCAGGTGCTGTCGTCGACCTTGACGAAGACACCGGCCTGGTCGAACTGCGCGGAGAAGTCGAGGAGGAACGACACCTCCACGGCGCTGTCCTGCTCGAACGGCGCGAGGAGGGCGTGTTCCGTGTCGTGGACGAACCCGTACGAGGTGATCCGCCAGGCATCGCTCTCCTCGACGGCGGTGACGTGCATCCCGTCGTCGGCGATCTCCACGTGCGCGGGCGCGGTCGTCCAGGTGCCGGAGTTCCAGTCGATGTCGGTCATGGTCCCGAACGTACCGGCCGTCCGGTCGACCGGTGGTGGTCCGCGGTACCGTCAGGTCCGTGAAGTGGTTGCTCGGGTTCTTCTCGCTGCTGAAGTTGCCGTTGCTGGCGCTCGCGGCTCTGGCGATCGTCGCGTTCACCACCGCGCACGGTGACCTCGGACGGATCGGACTGGGATGTCTGGCCGCAGTGGGTGCGGCAGCCTGCTTCGTCCTGATGTGGCTCGCCGAGCGAGCGGTGCGGAACCGCGCTGCGGACGATGCCATCGCTCGGAGCATCGAATGGGACGCCGCTGCTGATCGTGAGCGGGCGGCTTCGGCCGACAGCGCCCCAGATCGTCCGTAGGGCGAGGGATGCCTCCCAGACGGAGAGCGCCGGCTGAGGCGCGACCTCCGTTCCTCCCCCGTCGACGCCATGCGCTCTCGCACCCCTGCGTCGTGGTCTGCACCGGGTCGGTGCTGTCGTCGCGGCCAGTCCGCACGGCCGTCGGTACCGGGCCGTAGGCTGAGGCCGGCTCGCCGCCGCCGGGGAGGACCCCGAGCTCGGGCGCCCGGCATCCACGTCGGGCCTGGAGCCCACGGAAGGAATCGCAATGAGCATGGAAGGCGTGGCCTGGAGCTCGCTCTACAAGATCTCCACCGCCAGGGACGGCAAGCACGGCATCTCCCGCGAGTCCGTGCGGCGGATCATGACCTTCGCCGTGCCGTACCGGGCCAAGCTGGTGGTCTTCATCGCCCTCTCCGTGGTGGGCGCCTTCCTGGCGGTCGCGACGCCGGTGCTCGCCGGCCAGGTCGTCGACGTCATCGCCGCGCGTGGTGCGGTCGACACGATCGTGTGGCTCGCCGTCGTCATCGCCCTGGTCGCCGTCGCCGATGCCGCCACGTCACTGGTGACCCGCTGGTACTCGGCACGGATCGGTGAGGGCGTGATCCTGGACCTCCGCACCGCCGTCTTCAACCACGTGCAGAAGATGCCGATCGCCTTCTTCACCCGCACCCGGACGGGCGCGCTCGTGAGCCGTCTCAACAACGACGTGATCGGCGCGCAGCAGGCCTTCAGCGGCACGCTGTCCGGCGTCGTCACGAACATCGTGGCGCTGGTCCTCACCCTCGCCGTCATGCTCAGCACCTCGTGGCTCGTGACCGTGCTCGCGGTGGTCATGCTCCCGATCTTCCTCATCCCTGCACGCCGGATGGGCAGTCGCCTCGCTGCGCTGCGCCGCGAGGCCGCCGACCACAACTCCGCGATGAGCACGCAGATGACCGAGCGGTTCTCGGCGCCCGGCGCCACGCTCGTCAAGCTGTTCGGCCGTCCCGACGAGGAAGCCGAGGAGTTCCGTGTGCGCGCCGCCCGCGTCCGCGACATCGGGGTCCGGAGCGCACTGCTGCAGTTCGTCTTCGTCACCGCGCTCACCCTGGTCTCCGCCCTCGCGCTCGCGCTCGTCTACGGGGTCGGCGGTTCCCTCGCACTCGGTGGTCGACTCAACACCGGTGACGTGGTGACGCTGGCCCTCCTGCTCACCCGCCTCTACGCACCGCTGACCAGCCTCGCGAACGCCCGCGTGGAGATCATGAGCGCCGTCGTCAGCTTCGAGCGCGTGTTCGAGGTGCTGGACCTGAAGCCGCTCATCGAGGAGAAGCCCGACGCCGTCACCGTCCCCGACGGCCCCGTCTCCGTCGAGTTCGACGACGTCCGCTTCGCCTACCCGTCCGCGGACAAGGTGTCGCTCGCCTCTCTCGAAGAGGTCTCCACCCTCGACACCCGCGGCGGTGACGAGGTGCTGCACGGCGTCTCCTTCCGGATCGAGCCGGGGCAGACCGTCGCCCTCGTCGGCACGTCGGGCGCCGGCAAGTCCACCGTCGCGCAGCTCCTGTCGCGGCTCTACGACGTCGACAGCGGTGCCGTCCGCCTGGCCGGCACGGACGTCCGCGACGTGACCTTCGCCTCCATGCGGCACACCATGGGCATGGTGACCCAGGACGGCCACCTGTTCCACGAGACGATCCTCTCCAACCTGCGCCTGGCGCGGCCCGAGGCCACCGAGGCCGAGGTGTGGGACGCCGTCCGCCGCGCACGGCTCGAGCCGCTCATCCGGTCCCTGCCGGACCAGCTCGACACGATGGTGGGCGAGCGTGGCTACCGGCTGTCGGGTGGTGAGCGTCAGCGGATGACCATCGCGCGGCTCCTGCTCGCCCAGCCGCGCGTCGTCATCCTCGACGAGGCGACGGCGGCACTGGACTCCACGTCCGAGGCTGCCGTGCAGGAGGCCCTGAGCGAGGCGCTCGAAGGCCGCACCGCGATGGTGATCGCCCACCGGCTCTCCACCATCCGCAGCGCCGACATGATCCTCGTGGTCGAGGACGGCTCGATCGTGCAGCGCGGGACGCACGAGGAACTGCTGGCAGCGGGTGGGCGCTACGAGGAGCTGCACCGGACCCAGTTCGCGGTGCAGAAGGACGTCGCGCCGGACGAGGAAGCTCTGACTGGGGCCGAGTCCGCGAGTCGCGCCTAGGGTCGGCGCACCAGGGCACCACGATGCGGACGGGAGGCTCGGCACCAGCTGGCAAGGAGCCTCCAGTCCGGCGGGTGGTCACCGCGCAGGTGACCTGTCCTCGGTGCGCGAGGTTGTCCGGTACCGACCGGGCGGGAGCGAGCGTTCGCGACGGAAGGCCCGGTTGAAGGCGTAGACGGAGGTGTAGCCGACGTCGGCTGCGATCGCTTCGAGCGTGTCGTCGGTGTCGCGGAGTCGACGAGCCGCCAGGCTCATCCGCCACCGCGTGAGGTACTCCCCTGGCGTCGTGCCCGCGAACGTCGCGAAGCGGCGCGTCAGCGTCTGCTTCGACGTCGTGACCTCACGCGCCAGCGCCTCGGCTGTCCAGGGACGGCCTGGGGCCTCGTGGATCCTCGTGACGGCCTGCAGGAGGAGGGGATCGCGGAGGACCCCCCACCACGAAGGGTCAGCGTTCGGGGACGAGGCGAGCCAGGCGCGCAGGACCTCGACGAGGAGGACGTCGACGAGACGGTCGAGGACCAGGTCGGTGGCCAGACCGGAACGGGCGAGTTCTCGTCCGAGGAGTCGGACGATGGCCTCGAGGTCCGCGTCGAGCTGCTGCGCCCGGAAGTGGACGACGGGAGGGAGCAGCGCGAAGACCGGCGTGGAGCCAGCAGGGTCGTGCGAGTACGAGGCACCCAGGATCTGCGTCTGCGCGTCCCCGTCGCCGAGACGCAGGAGGTCACCGTGTCGGCGAGCTTCGTCGGCAGCCGCGACGTCGCACGAGTGGATGTCGGCGCCGGGTTCGCTGGAGAGTGAATGGGCGGCACCCGTCGCGAGGACGACGACGTCACCCGTCATCAGGAGCCGGGGAGCGTCGCCCTCGACGGTCAGGTAGGCGATGCCGGCCGTGACCGCGTACACGACGGCGTCACGGTCACGGACCCACTCGACGCCCCAGTTGCCGGCCGCCGCGATCCGGGCCCCCGCACTGCCACGGACACCGGAGACGTCGAGCACTTCGGAGAGGACGTCCATGCAGCGACCCTACGACCGTTGGTCCAGAATTACCAGGAAGTCCTCCGTGGTGGTGCGCTCGGACAAGAACATGGCGTTCTGGGGCATTGAGCGTCTCAGCGGCCACTCCTAGCGTTGAGGTCGTCCGGAGCGCACGCCCCGGGCGACCACGACACGAAGGAAGACGCCCCCATGAGCACGACTGACGACACCGTCCCCGACGGCCTGATGCCCGCCGACGTCCTGGCCTCGACCACCCCGGTGGCCGTCTACGGCTTCGCCCGAGCCAAGTCCGGCAAGGAGCAAGAGCTCGAGGACGCGATCCGCGCGGTCATCCCGGCGGTGCGGGCCGAGCAGGGCCACGAGCAGTACTGGGTGCACACCTCGAAGGAGCAGCCCGGG
The DNA here is from genome assembly GCF_026672405.1 of Curtobacterium sp. SL109. Taxonomy (NCBI): domain Bacteria; kingdom Bacillati; phylum Actinomycetota; class Actinomycetes; order Micrococcales; family Microbacteriaceae; genus Curtobacterium; species Curtobacterium sp. SL109. The sequence goes on along the minus strand of NZ_JAPPRB010000002.1, from coordinate 2,354,697 downwards.
GCGTTCGCGTTCTACGAGCGCTGGTCGTCCGGCGCGGACATCGCCCGGCACGTGCAGCAGCCGCACATGCAGGAGTACTTCGGCGCGTTGGCCGACCTGGTCGAGGGCGACCTCGAAGCCGAGTGGCTGTGGCCGCTCAGCGACTGAGCTCGCAGGGGCGGAACCTACGTCAGCACCACCTGCGCGTGGACGAGGATGTCGTGCACGGCCGGACGCAGCCCCTCGTGCGTCGGCGTCTGCACCTTCACGATGAGCGCCGCGCCGGGCTTCGCGAACGCCCGCGCCACCGTCGCGGACCACGACCCGTCGGTGGTGTGTCCGGCGATCGAGAGGAACTGCGCCGTACCGCCGGTCATCGTCGGCAGGAGCTGCTCCTCGAGCTGATCGCCGGGCATCCCCGCCGCAGTGAACAGCTGCTCGGTGGCGGCGCGGTCGCCCATCGACGGGTCGAGGTCGGTGATCCGCTGCTGCGTGATGGTCGCGACCGAGCCGTCCGACTTCGTGTACTCCCGCGACCCGACGGACGAGTCCTCCCCCGTCTGCTCCCAGTCATCGAGCGCTGAGACCTCGAGCCCGAACGCCGGCAGCGTGGTCGCGGGCAGTGCGGCACCGTCCTCGAACGTGAGGTCGGTGGTCGCTGCCGCCGCGTCGGTGGCCCTCGTCGGCGCCGGCGACGGCGTCCGTTCCGCAGACGGCGGCGACGACTGCGACTGCGACTGCGACTGCCGGGCCTCCGGTACTTTGCCGCTGGTTCCCGCGCACCCGGAGAGGGCGACGACGGCGAGCACGACGGCCGCCCCCACGATGGTGGCCCTGCGCGTGACGGGCAGGACGGTCGTTCTGGACATGTGGTTCCCCCTTGCCTCCGCCGTGCGCCCCGTGCACCGGCGAGTACGGCACCGAGCCTACGGGTCGTGGACGAGGAAGGGTTCCCCGCCAGGGCCTCCCCCGGACGTGGTCCGCACGCGACGATCAGACGGTGGCAGCCCCGACGACGACCGACACCACCCCACCGCCGACCCGGAGCGCCGCGCGGCTGACGCTCGTGCTCGCTTCACTCGGGTTCTTCCTGATCACCCTCGACATCCTGATCGTCAACGTCGCCCTCACCACGATCGGCCGGGAGCTCGGCGGCAGCACCTCCGGGCTGCAGTGGGTCATCGACGCGTACACGCTGCTGTTCGCTTCGCTGCTGCTGTTCGCCGGCAACCTGTCGGACCGCATCGGTGCGAAGCGGGCCATCGGCTGGGGCATCACCGGCTTCCTGCTCGCGTCCGTCGCCTGTGCACTCGCACCGACGCTCGGCGCGCTCATCGCCGCCCGTGCCGTCCAGGGCGCGACGGCCGCGGTGATGCTGCCGGCGTCGATGGCCCTCGTCCGCGAGGCCTTCCCCGACGCCCACGAGCGCGCACACGCACTCGGCCTCTGGGCGGTCGGTGGTGCGGTCGCCGGGGCCGTCGGGCCGGTCCTCGGCGGCGCACTGACCACGCTCGACTGGCGTCTGGTGTTCGCGATCAACCTGCCGGTCTGCGTCGTCATGCTCGCGCTGCTGACCTGGGTAGCCCCGTCACCGCGACGACCGAGCCGGTTCGACCCCGTCGGTCAGGTGCTGGCGCTGGTCACGCTCGTGGGACTCGTCTTCGGGCTCATCGAGGGCGGCGCGGACGGGTTCGGCGCCTGGTACGTGGTGACCGCGCTCGTCGTCGCGGCGGCGGCACTCGTCGGGTTCCTGGTCGTCCAGGCCCGAGGCCGCGCCCCGATGATGCCGCTCGACCTGTTCCGCTCGAGCGGGATGCGGATCGCGCTCGGCGTCGGCTTCGCGTTCATGGTCGGCAACTTCGGCAGCGTGTTCGTCTTGAGCCTCTACCTGCAGCAGCACCTCGAACTGACGCCCCTGGCCGCTGGCCTGGTGTTCCTGCCCTCCGCAGCCTTCAGCATCGTCGGCAACGTCGTCAGCGGCACGCTCGTGAACCGGTTCGGTGCTCGCGTCCCGGTCGTCGCCGGACTCCTGTCGATGGTGCTCGGCCTGGCCGTGATGGTCGTGCTCGCACCGTCCGACTCGGTCGTCGCCGTCGCCGTGTGCACGATCCTGACCGGCGCGGGCGGGGCGGTGGCCATGCCGCCGGCGACCTCCGTCGTGCTCGCCGCCGTCCCGTCGGGACGGGCCGGCACCGCGAGTGCGGTGTTCAACACCTTCCGCCAGGTCGGTGGTGCCGTCGCGATCGCCGTGTTCGGGGCGTTCCTCGCGGACCCGGCACACGTCGTCGCCGGCACCCAGCTCAGCTGCGTCGTCGCCGGTGCCGTCATCCTCGTGGCCGCGCTGGCGGCCACCCGGATCCGGACCAGATGACGGACTGGAGGCTCCCCACCAGCAGATGGGGAGCCTCCCGTCCGTCACCGGGTCGCGATCAGCGGTTGGTCTGCTCTTCGAGGAAGTCCGGGTAGCGTCCGCCCACGATCTCGACGGAGTCGGAGAGCGCCGTCAGTCGGTCGACGTCGGCGGCGGACAGGTCGACGTCCGCAGCACCGATGTTCTCGGTGAGCCGGTGCGGCTTCGTCGTGCCGGGGATCGGGACGATCCACGGCTGCCGGGCCAGGAGCCACGCCAGCGCGACCTGTCCCGGCGTCGCCCCGAGTCCGCCGGCGATGGCCTTCACGCCGTCGACGAGCGCCACGTTCGACGTGAGCGCGTCGCCCCCGAACCGCGGGATGCTGGCGCGCAGGTCGTCGGCACCGAACGTCGCCGACGCGTCGATGGTGCCGGTGAGGAACCCCTTGCCCAGCGGGCTGAACGGCACGAAGCCGATGCCGAGTTCGGCGCACGCGTCGAGGACCCCCTCTTCCGGGCGGCGCCACCACAGCGAGTACTCGCTCTGGATCGCGGTCACCGGCTGCACGGCGTGCGCGCGGCGGATGGTCGTCTCGGCGGCCTCGGACATGCCGTAGCGGAGCACCTTGCCCTCGGCGATGAGGTCGCGGACGACGCCGGCGAACTCCTCGATCGGGTGGTCGGGGTTCACGCGGTGCTGGTAGTAGAGGTCGATGTGGTCCGTCCCGAGGCGCCGGAGGGACCCCTCGGCGGCGGCGCGGACCTCGTCGGGCCGGAGCAGGCGGCCGAGCGGCTCATGCGTGTCGGGGTCGATCGCGTTCGCGAACTTCGTGGCGATCGTCACGCGGTCACGGACCGGCGCGAGCGCTTCGCCGACGAGCTCCTCGTTGCGGTGCGGGCCGTAGGTCTCGGCGTGTCGAAGAGGGTGACGCCCTGGTCGACGGCGCTGCGGATCAGGTCGACCATCGCGGAACGGTCGGGACTGCCGCCGTAGCCGCCGGTCATGGTCATGCAGCCGAGGCCGATCTCGGCCACCTCGAGGTCGGGTCCGAGGGTCCTGGTCGTCATGCGCGTCCTTCTGTCTGATGGGGTTCGGCTGCGGCGTGCAGTGCATCGCGGCGGTCGGTGGCGTCGACGGACCCGAGCAGTCGGAGCGCGTCGGCGGTCGGGGAGCCGGGTTCTGCGGTGTAGACCAGGAAGCTGAGGCTCGGGTCGCTCATCAACCGGGCCCCCTCGAACACGAGGTCGAGCGCACCGACGACCGGGTGGACGAAGTGCTTCTCCCCCGTCGCGTGCCGGCGCACGTCATGCGCGCCCCACTTCGTCCGGAACTCCGGGCTGCGCGTCGAGAGCTCGCCGATGAGGTCCTGCAGGTCCTTGTCGTGCGGGTCGTGCCCGGCGGCGGCGCGGAGGATCGCGACGCTCTGGTCGGCGGCGAGGTCCCAGTCCGGGTAGAACGCGTCCGCCCAGTCGCGGTCGAGGAAGGCCGCGCGGGCGAGGTTCGGGCGTTCCGCCGTCCGGAAGAGGTCCGCGTAGAGGGCCCGTCCGAGCGCGTTGGCACCGAGGACGTCGAGGTGGTCGTTCCGGATGAACGCCGGACCGCCGGTGAAGGTGTCGAGGGTGAGCTGCAGGCTGACGCGGAGCGTCCTCGGCGTGGTCGAGCGTCGTCCGGCGCGGACCGGGGAGGCGTTCGCGGCGCGGGCGAGGTCGAAGAGGTGGTCGCGTTCGGCGTCGTCGAGGAGCAGTGCGCCGGCGATGGCGTGCAGCACGCTGTCGGAGGCCCCGGAGAGGCTGCCGCGCTCGAGCCGGGAGTAGTACTCGACGCTGACGTCGGCGAGCATCGCGACCTCACCGCGACGGAGGCCGGCCACCCGGCGGTTCGGTCCCGTCGGCAGGCCGACCTGTTCCGGGCGGACCCGGGCACGGCGGCTGACCAGGAAGTCCTTCACGTCCTCGCTGTTCGTGCTCATGAGGCGACCCTACGAGTGCGTGTCGAGACGTGGGTGGATGCGGACGGTCGCCGAGGTCGGGCCGTCCTGCAGCATCGGGGGCAGGTACTGGCTGCCCGCGTACTTCGTCTCGTACGCGGCGTCGATCCGGCTGTTCAGGTCCGGTCCGATCGCTTCGAACGTCACCTCGTGGTCGGCTCCGGCGACGGTGATCCTGCCGGCGCCCTGCTCGACGGCCGAGCGGTACCAGCGGGAGCGGCGCCCGTTGTACGCGCGGACGTAGAGGTCGCCGTCGACGACGACCGACCAGATCCAGGTCGGCGTGCCGTACGTCGTGCCGTCGGCGCGGAAGGGACTGACGTGGAGGTCGTCGCTGGCGGCGATCGCAGCGATGGTGTCGGGGGTCCAGTCGGACATGGTGCTCCTGTTCAAGCGGTCGGTGGGTCGGATCCCGTTCGTCAGCGACCGGCGAGGTCCTCGTCGGAGACGTGCTCGAGCCAGGTGGTCGTGGTCGAGGGGTCGTCGGCGTTCTCGAGCATCGCGACGTGCTCCATGAAGGTGCCTTCGGCGGACGCGTGGAAGTGCTCCTCGCCGGGCGAGACGTGCACGGTGTCACCGGGGCGGGCGGTGATCACCGCGCCGTCACGGGTCCCGAAGCGGGCGACGCCCTGCGTGATGCGCAGGAACTGGCCGCGGGCGTGGGAGTGCCATGCGGTGCGAGCACCGGGAGCGAACTTGACGAGGGCGAGCGTGGCGCGCTGGTCGTCGTTCTGCGGGGCGGCGATCAGGTCGACCCAGACGTCACCGGCGAACTGCTCCGGCGGGTTCTTGACGGTCGGTGTCCTCGGCAGGATCTCCTGCGACATGGTGGTCCCCTTCGGTTTCGGTGTCCAGGCGGCGCCTGGGAGTTCGGATCGGGTGCGCCGCGCTGCCCTCCACGCTACGAGCGGGGGCAGCGCCGAGGGATGCCCTGACGGGGCAGCCCTCACCGCTGAATCACTGGTCTTCTGCGGGCGCGGCGGCGTTCACCTGCGCGAGCCCGTTCAGGGCGCGCGGGTAGCCGACGTGCGGCAGGAGGACCGTGAGCACGTCGAGGAGCTGGGCACGGGTGTTGCCGACGTTGCGGTTCGCGGCGACGTGTCCCTTGACCTGGGCGTCGGCACCGCCGAGTGCGACGAGGAGCGCGAACGTGATCAGTTCACGCTGCTGCAGGTCGAACCCGGTGCGCGTGTAGTGGTCGCCGAAGCAGTTGGCGGACAGGAACCGCTGGAACCGGAGTGCGTCGGCCGGAGCGTCGTCGTACATCCCGTCGACGGTCTCCGTCCCGACGATCTGACGCTGCACCGCGATCCCGAGGTCCGTACGGTCCTCCGGTGTCGTGGTCGACTGCCCGGGGAGGGGCAGCGCGACACCGCGTTCCGTGAGGACCTCGTTGGTGATGGCGATGAAGTCGACGACGCGGGCGGCCCCGACGTACGCGACGGCCTGGTAGGCGACCTCCTTCACCTGGACCGGGGTGACACCGTTGTCGAGTGCGGCTCCGAGCAGTCTGCGGAACGGTGCGTGCGCGCCGACGGCGATCGTCGCCGCGAGCTGGTAGGTGAGGCGGTCGGGACGGCTCAGCGCGCTGTCGGCGAGCACCTCACCGAGCGCGAAGTCGGAGTGGTACGCCCAGAACTCCGGGTCGGTCTCGGCCAGCGAGGTGGTCATGTCCGGGAACAGCGTCGCGAGTTCCTGCTGTGCGTCGTCATGGGTGGCCATCGGGGCTCCTGTCGTCCTGGGTGCAGCCGGTGCTCCGACTGCACCCGTTCGACGCTAGGAGCGGGTGTCCTGACGTGGGATCCCCTGACAGGGAACCACTGTCGGGACCGCCGGTCCGTCGCCTTCGTAGCGCGGAAGCGCCCACGCTCCCCCTCGATCCGTCGTGGCTCGCGCCGCGATGCGTTCGGGGATGCGCAGAGCACAGGCGACGGCGAACGCCGCCTGGAGTGCAGCGACGGCGATCCTCGGTCGCGGGAACCCGAAGGCGAGCAGGCGGGGCTTCACGGCCGCCTGGATCTCGTCGACGAAGGGGCGGAGGGTCGAGTCGTACCGCGCGAGTGCGCCGTCCAGGTCATCCGGTGTGGCGTTGACCTCACCGGCGAGGACGTACGCACCGACGAGCCCGCCGGAGATGCCCATGCCGCTGTAGGGCGACGCGCAGTGCGCGGCATCGCCGAGCAGGACGACGCGGCCCGTCGACCAGGTGTCGGTGCGGACCTGCAGGACTTCCTGCGAGTAGAAGAACGGCGCTTCCGCCATGCCGTCGACGAACCGCTGCGTCTGCCATCCGGCATCCCGGAACCGGTCAGCCCAGAACCGCTGCTGGTCCTCGACCGGAGCACGGTGGACCGCGGAGGCCTCGTCCGACGAGTCGCGGAGGATGAAGTACGCCTGCGTCTCGGTCACGTTGTGACTCCGTCGCATGATCTGCCGTCCGCCTGGAGCCGCGTAGGTCTCGCGCACGTCACTGTCGGAAGCGACCCGCGGCACGAACCAGTAGGCCATGTGCAGCCCGGTCCGCCAGTACACGTCCGCGCCCTCGGGGAGGACGTCGCGACGGATCCGGGATCCCTGACCGTCGGCACCGACGAGCAGGTCGAACGTCTCGTCCGAGCCGTCCGAGAAGTGCGCGACGACCTCGTCCTGCGTCTGGTCGAACCCCTCGACGGTCAGCCCGAAGCGGTACTCGACGTCCTCCTTCGTGGCGTCATGGAGGATGCGGACGAGGTCGCCGCGCATGATCTCGTACTCCGAGGTGAGCGTCTGCTTCCCCTGACCGGAGGTGTTCGCCATGATCGCGCCGAGCCGTCGTCCCGACCGGCTCACGAATGCGACACCGGGCTCGGCGACGAGGTGCGCCCGGACCTCGTCCAACAGGCCCATCGCCGTGATCGCCTCGATGCCCTGCCCGCGCAGGTCCACCTGCGCACCCGTTGCCCGGAGGGCCGGGTACCGCTCCGCCACCGTGACGCGGTGACCGGCTCGTGCCAGCCAGAACGCGAGCGCCGGACCGGCGACTCCCCCACCGGCGACGAGCACCTTCAACGACTTCTCCTGCTTCGCGACCATGGTGCATCTCCCGCTTTCCCTATCAGTGATAGTGGGAGGGTGCGCCTATCAGCGATAGTCTGTCAAGCATGGCGAAGATCGATCGGGCTGTGGCAGTCCGGGAAGCACTGGCGTTGCTCGACGAGGTGGGCCTCGACGGCGTGAGCACCCGGGCGGTGGCGCGACGGCTCGGCGTGGAGCAGCCGTCCCTGTACTGGCACTTCAAGAACAAGCAGGAGCTGTTGGCCGCGATGGCCGCGGCCGCGCTCGAGCCGCAGGACGCGCTCCCGTTGCCGCAGACGGGCGACGACTGGAGGTCGTGGTTCCTGGAGAACTACCGGAGCTTCCGCAGCGCCCTCCTGGCGCATCGCGACGGGGCGCGCCTCCACGCTGGGTCGGTCCCCGACGGCGCGTCCCGGGAACGGCTCCTGCAGAAGTTCGCGTTCCTCGTCGACGCCGGTGTGCCCCAGTCACATGCGATCGCTGGGATGCTCGCGGCGAGCCGGTTCACCGTCGGGAGCGCGCTCGAGCAGCAGGCCGACCCGGACGCCGACGAGGCCGCGGCCCCGACACCAGGCGAGCACCTCGCCGTCCCCACGCACGAACAGGCCTTCGAGGCGGGCTTGCTGATGCTGCTGACCGGCCTCGAGAGCGGGAGCGGGAGCGGGAGGGATCAGAGGTGACGTGTGGCGCTGTGGCCATGACGGACTGGAGGCTCGGTGCCAGCTGGCACCGAGCCTCCAGTCCGTCCCGTGCCCCGGCAAGTCAGGTCAGCGCTCAAGGCGCCACCCCCTGATCAGTGCGCAACGACCTCGTCGTCGTTCGCTGCCGGAGCGGCGTCGGACGTGCGACGGGTCGCTGCCCACGACTCCAGGAGTCGCAGCGCTTGCTCCGTCTCGGAGGCCGGCTCAGCGGTGTAGATGCAGAGGTTCAGCCGCCGGTCGATGCTGAGGTCGGCCGTCTCGTACGTGAGACTCAGATCGCCGACGGCCGGGTGGTGGAAGGTCTTGACGCCCTCGGCGTGGTTGCGCACGTCGTGTCGGCCCCATCGGGAGCGGAAGTCGTCGCTGACGGTGGAGAGCTCCCCGACGAGGTCGTGCAGGTCTCGGTCATGCGGGTCGCGCCCGGCTTCCGTGCGGAGGATCGCGACGGCGACGTCGGCGGCGCCGTCCCAGTCCGGGTAGAACTGCTCGGCGCGAGCACGGTCGAGGAACGTGAACCTCGCGAAGTTCGGGAGCTCGCCGGCTCGTGGCTGCACCTCCGAGTAGAGCGCCCACCCGAGGCTGTTCGCGGCGACGAGGTCCATCCGACCGTTCCGGACGATCGTCGGCGCGTGGACGATCGCGTCGAGCGTCCGTTGCAGTCCCGGTCGCACCGCGGCAGTCCGCTGTCGACGGGCCGGCCGTCGCGGGGTGGTCCCGGCAGCGCGAGCGAGGTTGAACAGGTGCTCGCGCTCGGCCTCGTCCAGCTGCAGTGCCCGGGCGATCGACGAGAGGACCGGTTCGGAGACGCCGACCAGGTCGCCGCGTTCGATGCGCGCGTAGTACTCCGAGCTCATGTCGGCAAGGAGCGCCACCTCAGACCGGCGCAGGCCGGGCACCCGGCGGTTCGGACCGCTCGGGAGCCCCACCAGGTCGGGCGTGACGCGGGCGCGCCGGGAGGAGAGGAACGCCGATGCCTCCTGCTTGCTGTCCATGCCCCGACGCTACGTCAGGACACCCTCGTCTGGCGTGCCTCGTCAGGGCACGCTCCAGCGCTTCCGCACCGTCCGCGCTCGGGGCATCGTTGCAGTCCAGCCACGAGGAAGGACCTGCATGACCACCACCGGATCCGTCCCGGTCGTCGCACGACGGCCGGCTCCGGCAGACACCCGTTTCCCGTTGCCCGCACTGGTCGTCCTCGCGGCGACGGGGTTCGTCCTGATCGGAGCGGAGACGATGCCGGCAGGTCTGCTCCCGCAGATCGCGGACGGCCTGTCCACCTCAGAGGGAACCGTCGGTCTGCTCGTCAGTGCGTACGCACTCGGCACGGTGGTCGTGACGATCCCTGCCATCACCCTCACCCGAGGGATCGATCGCAAACCCCTCCTGCTCGCCGGTGTCGCGGGGCTGCTCGTCGCGAACACGATCACGGCGTTCTCCGACTCGGTGACGCTGTCGCTGATCACCCGGTTCCTCGCCGGTGCGTTCTCCGGAGTGCTGTGGGGCATGCTCGCCACCTACGGACGACGGATCAGCCCACCGGCATCGGCCGGCCGGTCGCTGGCGATCGTGTCGACGGGAGCGCCGGTCGGGATCGCATTCGGCACACCGCTCGGCTCCTGGCTCGGGACCACGTTCGACTGGCGCTGGTCGTTCGGCGGACTCAGCATCATCACCGCCGTGGTGTTCGTGCTCGTCGTGCTGCTCGTGCCGAACGTCCCCGGCCAGGCGGCGGAACAGCGGAAGCCCCTCGGGCAGGTCGTCCGCATCCCGGGTGTCGGGATGGTCCTCGCCGTGATCGCCGTGTGGATGCTCGGACACAGCACCGCCTACACGTACATCGCGCCGTTCCTGCGGGCGGCGGGCCCAGGTGTGGGTGTGGACCTCGTCCTCGTCGTCTTCGGTCTCGCCTCGATCGCCGGCATCGCCGTCACCGGCGCGCTGCTGGACCGGTTCCCGCAGCTGCTCCTGCACGGCACGGTGCTCGTCTTCACGGTCGCCGGCGTGCTGCTCCTGGTCGGCAACGGCTCCACGCTGCTCGTCGTCGTCGCCGTCGCTCTGTGGGGCATCGCGTTCGGCGGCGCCCCGGCGCAGCTGCAGTCCGCTCTGACGATCGCGGGCGGTGCTGACGCCGACGTCGCGAACTCGTTCCTCCCCGTCGCGTTCAACATCGCGATCTTCGGCGCCGGCATCCTCGGCGCCGGTGTCCTGGCTGCCGGCGGAGGCCTCGCGCCCATGGTGGTCATGGTGGTGCTCGGCCTGGCAGCGCTCGCGCTCACCGTCGTCGGTCGCCGCACCGCGTTCCGCCCGGCGTCCTGACCGCGCCGGCCCCGCCCTGCCCCGCGGTTACAGTGCGTCGTCCGCTGTCAGCGCCGTCCTGGCAGCCGGAGGTCCCGCGCGGTGAAACCGCCTCGGGTTGGGAGTGCCGCCTGGATGTGCTCCTCGTCGAACCGGCCCTTCGGCGCGAGGTCGTCCGGGAGCTCGCCGGCCGGCTGTGTCGCCTCCGTGACGCCCTCGGCGAGCATCCGCACCTGCGCCTTGGCGACGAGCGGCACGTGCATCGTCCACTCGGTGACCTGGGCGAGCACCCGGTGTGCCCAGACGGGCGCGGGGAACACCCGCACCGGACGACCGACCACGCTGGCGACGCGGCGGACCGCCTCGCTGAGCAGCAGCGCCTCACCACCGCGGACCGCGACCGTTCGGCGGGACAGTCGCCCTTCCAGTGCGCCGACCAGCACGTCCACGAGTTCGGCGACCGGGATCGGACTGATCGTCTTCTCGCGGAGACCGACGGACGCGAACACCGGCACGGTCTGCACGGTGTGGCTGAGGTGGTCGACGAGGTGGTCACCGTGGCCGTAGATCATCCCGGCCTTGAGGACGGTGTAGTCGAGCCCGGAGGAACGGACCATCTCCTCCGCGGCCCACTTCGTCTCGTGGTACGGGGATCCGGTACCGGGCCGGGCCCGCAGGAAGCTCAGGAGGACGACGCGCTGGGCACCTGCTCGACGCGCTGCCTCGAGCACGGCGGCGGTCCCCCGGACGTGCACTCGCTCGAACGTCTGGTCACCGATCTCGCGGTTGATGCCCGCGCAGTGCGCCACGGTGTCGACACCCGCGAAGGCCTTGGTGAGCGCGTCGACGTCGTCGATCTCGACCCCGGTCCGACGGGACACGACCACGACGTCCTCGGGTGCGTACCGCTCTGCCAGATGGCGTCCGACGAAGCCGGTCCCGCCCGTGATCGCCACTCGCATGTGTCGTGCTCCCCCCGGGACGCCGCGCGTCCCTGATCCAGACCCTAGAGGGTTCTCGATTGCGCCCGCCCCTGGCCACGAGTCCCGTCGCAGCGATCCACTCGGCTTCATCACGCCCTGGTTGCGTTCCGCGACGTCGACTGGTCGAGAACGTCCGTGTGTGTCAGCGTGGTCGCCTTCTCCATCTGGCAGATCGTCCGAGCCGCGCGTTCATCGGAGCAGGTCGAGGTCCCACGCCTCGGCGAGACCACGCCCGAGGCATGAGCTGGAGAACGTCGGCCGCCGGATCGTCGCGTTCGTCGCACGCGCCGATCAGTCTCCGGACGGCGAGTCCACCGTCAAGCGACCGTGATCGACGTCGAGCACCGCCGCTGTTCCGAGCGGCACGGTGACCAGGTCCTCGATGTGCCCCAGGGGAAGCCCGCCGAGCACCGGCACGCCGAGCGCATCGAAGTGGTCGCGGAGGGTGTCGACGATGGTCCAGCCGCGGTCCTCGTAGCCGGCGAACTGATCGATGCTGCCGAGTGCGACACCCACGACACCGTCGAGCGCTCCAGAGTACCGGAGCTGTGTCAGCGCCCGATCGACCATCCCCAGTCCAGCCGCCCGGTTGATCTCGAGGAGGAGGATCCCGCCCGCCACGTCGAAGTCCACCACGCCGACCGACCGTGCCAGCATCTCGAGGTTCCCACCGAACAGCCGCCCCTCCACGCTCCCACTCGTCGTGAGCTCAGCCGACAGCGCGCCGCGATCGGCTTCGACGACCGTGTCCGCGTCCTCCATGAGCAGTCGCCGGACGTGGTCACCATGGGCGCCGGCGATCGCACCGTGCAGCGTCGGGACGCCGGCAGCGTTCCACACCTGGTGCAGAGCCGTGATGTCGCTGTACCCGACGAGCATCTTCGGGTCGGCGCGGAGCGCATCAACGTCGACGTCTGGTACGAGGCGGAAGCTGCCGCACCCGCCGACGGAGGCGATGACGGCGCGGATCTCCGGATCCCGGATGGCTTGGTTCAGGTCGGCTGCGCGGTCCGCGTCGCTGCCCGCGAGGTAGCCTCGACGGTCGAGCGTGTGTGGCGCGATGACCGCATGGAGACCCCATGACTCGACCTGCCGAGCAATCCAGGCCGGCACGGACTCCTCCGGCCACGACGCAGGCGAGACGATCGCGACCATGTCGCCGTTGACCAAGGTGCGCGGTTCCAGCCTCGTTGCTTCCATGCTCCGGGACCCTACCGACCGGAACGGGGTGTCGATCGACCATGGGTCACCGGGGTCTTCTCGTGTCAGGCAGGACTCCCGCTACGGTCGTCCCGTGAACCGAGAAGTGCTGGTGGTCGACTGTGCCGGTGTCGCCGACGTCCCCGCTGCTCAGGGCCTGATCGACGGCGCGAGGCAGTGGCTGCGCTCGCGCGGGATCGACCAGTGGCAGGACGCGGTGCCGGACGCCGTTCTGCGCCGCGACGCAGAGCGGGGAGACCTCTTCGTCGTCCGTCAGGACGGGATGATCGTGGCGATGGTCACCCTGTCCGACTCGGACTCCGAGACGTGGGGCGTGGACAGCAGTCCCGCTGTGTACGTGCATCGGCTGGCCGTGGCACAGACGCACCGTGGCGGCCGCCTCGGGCAACGACTGCTGGCGTGGGTGGGGGCGAGGGCTGCCGAGCGCGGAGCGGCCTCCGTGCGGCTCGACTGTGCGACGGACAACCCCGACCTGCGGCGCTTCTACGAACAGCAGGGGTTCCGGCACGTCCGTGACGTGACGGTGACCTCGCTCGATGGCGGGCGGAAGCTCGCTTCCAGCCTGTACGAACGCGAGCTGGGCCTGGGACCCTGGGGAGCATGACACTCCTCGGTGACCGCGTCGCGCTCGAGCCGATCTCACCAGCGCTGGCGCACCGCATCATCGCGCGTGACGAGCGTCCCGACGACGCCTGGCATCCCGACTACCCGTTCGTCGACGAACTGGACCCCCTCCGGTCTCTCGCTGCTGAGACCGCAGCGGAACAGGACTTCACCATGTACCTCGTGCGGCGTCGCTCAGATGGCCTCGCCGTCGGCGGCTTCGGGTTCTTCGGTCCGCCGGACGCCACCGGGACCGTCGAGTTCGGGTACGGCCTGGTCCCCGCAGCCCGAGGAGCGGGACTCGCGAGCGACGCCGTGCACCTGGGGCTCCAGCACGCCGCCGAGTGCGGTGCGCGGATCGCACTGGCTGACACGGACCTGGGGAACGTCGCCTCCCAACGTGTCCTGGAGAAGAACGGGCTCACCGAGATCCAGCGCAACCAGACCCACGTGTTCGACCGTCGCGCACTCGCTGCCGCGTAGGCGATCACCGGGCAGGTCGTATCGTGACGGCATGCGCCGACGCCACGACCCGTCCGTGGACCGATGGGCGCCGCTGTCCGTGGCGCACGTGCGAGAGGTCATCGCCGGGAGCCCCGCGTGGCTCTCGGGCGGGTTCGGCATCGACGTCGTCCTCGGGTACACGTCACGTGCGCACGGCGACATCGACGTCAGCATCGTCGATGCGGACTTCCCCGCCTTCGCCGCGACACTCCCCCGGTGGATGCAGCTCTTCGCCGCGCATTCCGGGCACCTCGCACCGATCGACGACGCCGTCGACACCGAGCCGCTGGACAACATCTGGTGTCGTGACGAGCGATCCGGGCTCTGGTGCCTGCAGGTCAACCGAGAGACCGGCAACAGCGACACCTGGCTCTACCGCCGCCACCCCACGGTCCGACGCACGTGGTCCGTGGCCGTCCTCGACGTCGAGGGGTTGCGGGTCGTGGCGCCCGAGGTGCAACTGCTCTGGAAGTCGGCGGACCCGTCCGCGAAGGACGAGTCGGACCGAGCAGCGGTGACGCCGTTGCTGGACGACGAGGCGCGTCAGTGGCTCCACGAAGCGATCGCGCGGGCGCACCCCGCATCAGCATGGGCGGACGTGTTCCGGTGAGGGCGTGGCAGCCAGCCGGCCGCCCTGATCCGGAACCCACGACGGACGGGAGGCTCGGTGCCAGCTGGCACCGGGCCTCCCGTCCGTCATGTCGTCGCGGTCATGACCCGACGACTACCGCTTGAGGTTCGTCAGCTCCTGCAGCACCTCGTCGGAGGTGGTGATGATGCGGGCGTTCGCCTGGAAGCCGCGCTGCGCGACGATCAGGTTCGTGAACTCCTGCGACAGGTCCACGTTCGACATCTCGAGCGTGCCCGACGCCAGCGATCCGATGCCCGCGGAGCCCGGGGTGCCGACGTTCGCCTGGCCCGAGTTGGCGGTGGTGCGGTAGCCGGACGCACCGGTCTTCTCGAGGCCGGCGGGGTTCGCGAAGGTCGCGAGGGCGATGCGGCCGATGGCGAGCGACGAGCCGTTGGAGAAGCTGCCGACGACGGTGCCGTCCTTCGAGATCGAGTAGCCCTGCAGCGACCCGGCCTCGTGGCCGTTCTGCGACGAGATCGACGCGGTGTTGAGCGTCGCGAAGCCGGAGAGCTGCGTCATGTCGACGGTGATGCCGCCGACCGCGATGGTGCCGCCGGAGGCGATGGTGCCGTCGGCCTTGAAGGTCATGTCGGCGGTCTTCGAGGTGCCCTGGCCGTTGCTGGCCGTGACGGTCCAGCCCGTGGTGGTGCGCTGGTACGCGAGGGACATCGTGTGCTTGGTGCCGTACTGGTCGTACACGGTGGCGTCGCGGTTCAGCGTCTGGCCGACGGCGGTGTCGGACGGCAGGTTGCCCGTGACCGTCGCCGAGCTGGTGGCCGTGGCGGGGGCCGCCGCGTCGATCGGCAGGGTGATGTCGGTGAGCGCGCCGCCGTCGTTGACGACCCCGTTGGTGGCCGGGTAGCCCTGGACGATCTTGCCGTCCGAGCTGACCAGACGGCCGTTCGCGTCGAAGTCGAACGCGCCGGCGCGGCTGTAGACGGTGTCGTTGCCGAGGCGGGTGACGAAGAACCCGTCGCCGGAGATCATCAGGTCGGTCGCCTTGCCGGTGGCCTGCGCCGAGCCCTGCGCGAAGTTGGTGGAGACGCCGGCGACCTGCACGCCGAGGCCGATCTGGGCGGGGTTCGTGCCGCCGATCCCGGTCTGCGGTCCCCCGGCGCCCTGGGTCATCTGCGACAGGGTGTCCTGGAAGACGGTCGACGATGCCTTGAAGCCGACGGTGTTCACGTTGGCGATGTTGTTGCCCGTGACGTCGAGCATCTCCTGGTGCGAGCGGAGGCCGGAGATCCCGGAGTAGAGCGAGCGGAGCATGGTGTGTCCCTTTCAGGGCGAGGAAGAAGAGTGGAGAGCAGGGGGAGGTGGATCAGGAGGCGGTCTTGATACCGGAGATCACGTCGAGATCGACCTCCTTCCCGTTCACGGTCACGGTCGGGACGCTCTTGGCGTACGAGACCGCTGATGCGGTCCCGGTGATCGAGGCCCCTGACACGGCGTCCGTGTAGCTGACCTGCTTGCCCACGAGGTTCGCCGCGGCGATCCGCATCTGCAACGAGAAGTTCTCGTTCCCCGTGGTGGTCTGGTTGGTGACCTGTTCCATCATCGCGAGCTGCGTCTGCTGGCTGATCATCTGGTTGGTGTCCATCGGCGACGACGGGTCCTGGTTCCGCAGCTGCGTGACGAGCAGCTTCATGAACACCTCGGAGTCCATCGTCTGGGACGTCTTCGAGCCGCTGTTCGCAGCGAGTGCGGCGGCCTGCGCGGCCTGGTCCACACTCCCGGTGATCCCGTCGATCGGCATGGTGTCTGTTCCTTGTCGTCAGGCCTCAGGCGAGGACGTCGAGTCCCGCGGTGCGGACGGTGGTGGGTGTGGGACGCAGGGTGCGTGCGGTGGTGGGGCGAGCCTCCCGGTCGTCGTCGGCTCCGGTCCCACCGGCTGCCGGACGTCCGTCGCGACCGGCGGAGTCGCCGGCCGGTCGGTCCGGGTGGTTCTGCGACGACAGGTCGAGGGTCGTCGCGACCCCGCTGCCGGCGGCGTCGCGGCGCAGGTCCGGCAGGACCTGGCGGACCGCGTCGCGCCCGGCGTCCGAGGCGGCGAACAGCTCGACGTGCATCCCGTGCACGCCGACGGCTGCCCGGACCGTGACCGGGCCGAGCGAGTCGGGGACCAGGTGGACGGTGACGACGTGCTCACCGGTGCCGGCCTGCGCGAGCGTGAACAGCGGTCGGGCGAGCTGCTGAGCGAGCGGTGCGGGCGCGGGGGCGGTCGTCGCGGCCGGTGCCGTGGCCGTCTCCGGCGCGGCGGGTGCGGTCGTCGGGAGGGCGAAGGCCACCTCCGGCGCGCGGCCGGTCGGTCCAGCCGGGAGGCCCTGGTCGGCCTGCGCGCGCTGGCCCACCTCGGCACGGTGACCGGGCTCGGTCGTCGTGGTCGCGACGATCGCGACGGCGGCGGCGGCTGGCGTGGTGGCGGTGACCGGGGTGGCGGGCATGGCGGGCGGCGTCGGGGCAGCCTGTACGAGCGGCGCGGCAGCAGCAGTCGGTGTGGCGGCGTCCGGGGCCGGGGCGGTCGGCGCGGCTGCGGCGCCCGTCGTGCCGGTCGGCGACGGTGCTGCCGCGCCCGACGGGTCGGTCGGCCCCGCCGCGGAGGTCGCACCGGTCGTCGTGGTGCTCGCAGCCGAGGCGCTCGTCGGCGTCGTGCTCGCCGCCGTCGTGCTCGTCGCCGGGTCCGCCGTCGTCGTGCTCGTCGCCGTCGGGCTCGTCGTGCTCGTGCTCGTCGCGGTCGGGCCAGCCGTCGTCGTGCCCGCGGTGGTCGTGCCCGCGGTCGTCGTGCTCGTCGTCACGGTGCCGGTCGTCGGCGCGTCGGTCGTCGTCGCGCCGGTCGTCGTCGTGCTCGTCGTCGGTGCCGCGAGGGTCGCGGCGGCCACGAGCACGGCCGAGGACACCGGCGCGGGGGTGCCTGCGGCCGAGGCCGTCGCACCAGCCGCATCGGCCGTCGTGCTGCCCGCTGCGCCGGTCACCGCGGCGGACGAGGCCCGTGCCGCGCGGCCGAAGTCGACCCCGGCGACCCGAGCCATCTCGCTCAGCGCGAGTCTCGGGGCCGTTGCGGCCGCGCCCGCCGCGCCGGCCGCAGCATCCGCGGCCGAGTCTCGCGCTCCCGGACCGGACTCGGCCCCCGCGTCACGAGGACCGTCCGCCTGGGCGAGACTCGGCTCCGTGGCCGGCGCGGTCGCGGCGTCAGCCGTCGCAGCGGCGTCGGCGGCGGCAGCGGCGTCACGGCGCTCGTCGTGCCCGGCGTCGGTCCGGGGGCGGTCGCGGCGTGCGCCGTGGTCGCTGCCGACGGCGCGCATGGCGGCGTCGAAGCCGGTGCTCGTGCCGGCTGCGGCAGGGGTGCTCGATCCGCTCCGGGCGGGGGTCGCCGGCGCGCTCGGTGCGATGGTCATGCTCATGCGGCGGCCTTCCCGGTCTGCAGCAGCGACATCAGCGCGGCGGTCTGCAGGTCGGTGCCACCGGCTGTCGGCGTGGCGGAGACGGCCTGGGCTGCCTTCGTCGCGGCGGCGTCCTGCGCGGACGGCACGATGCGACGGATGGTCGCGATGTCGCTGTCCTTGTACCAGTTGTCGACGATGCGGACGTCCTTGCCGGGGTGCGGTGCGTGCAGCACCTTGCCGTCGCCGACGTAGATGACGACGTGGCCCTTGCCCTTGGGGATGATGAGGTCTCCTGGCTGCGCGTTCGCGAGCGACCCGACCTCGGTGCCCATCTTCGCCTGGTCCGGGACGACCCGGGGCATCGTCACGCCGAGGTCCTTGAAGACGGTCTGCACGAGTCCGGAGCAGTCCATGCCGGCGGTCGTGGTGCCGCCGAACACGTACGGCACACCGAGGTACTTCTTCGCGTCGGCGACGACGTCGTCCCCGGTGGCACCGCTGCCCGTCGCGACGGTCCCGGCGCCGGCGTCCACGGAGGTCGCCGGGGCAGCGGGAGCCACCGCGGCAGCAGCCGCCGCCCCGGTCGTCGTCCCGGTGCCCGTCGAGCCGTTCGCGCCGGCGAGGGCCGAGGCGAACGCGGTCGACGAGTCCGCCGTCGACCCGGGGGCCGCCGACGTCCGGGTGGCGCCCCCGTTCTGCAGGGTGTCGATCTGGGAGCGGATCTCGGAGATCCGGCTCAGCACGGCGTCGAGGCTCATCGAGCACCACCTTCCACGCGGCCACGTGCCGCGATCTCGTCGAGCACGGTCTGTTCCGTGCGGAGTTCCTCGGCCGCCACGCGGGTGCCGTGCTGCTCCTCGAGCTTCTCCAGCCCGAGTGCCGACCGGCGTGCGGTGTTGTAGTCGTCCTGCGCCCGGTCGGCGTCGACGCGGCGGTTCTGCACCACGGCGTCGAGCTCCTGGAGCATCCCGCGGGTCGCGGCCCGGGCAGCGGCCACGGCGCTCAGGGTCGCGGCGTCCTGGATCGGCATCGCGACGCCGGTGTCCTCGAGCGTGCGACGGGCGGCGATGCGGGCGTCGGCGGCCTCGCGGACGCGGTCGTTCGCGGCCGCAAGGGACGCTGCGGCACGGTCCTGTTCGGCGTGCCGGAGGCGCAGGAGCCCGGCCAACGGGAAGCGGCGGTTCACCGGACGCCCCCGAGCTGCCGGACCAGGCCGCCGAGGCGCTGCCAGGAGTCGGCGGACGTGACACGCTCGTCCATCCCCTGGCGCAGGAACGCGTCGATCGCGTCCTGGTGGTCCACGGCGGCGTCGACGAGCGGGTTCGACCCGCGCTGGTACGCGCCGACGTCGAGCAGGTCCTGCGCCGCCTTCCGTGCGGCCATCACCTTCCGGAGCGCCGTCGCCGCGGACCGCTCCTCGGGGGACGTGACCTTCGACGCCACGCGGGAGATCGACCCGAGGGCGTCGACGGACGGGAAGTGCCCGGTCACGGCGAGCTTGCGGTCGAGCACGACGTGCCCGTCGAGGATGCTGCGCGCGGAGTCGGCGATCGGCTCGTTGTGGTCGTCGCCGTCCACGAGCACCGTGTACAGGCCCGTGATGCTCCCGACGCGGTCGGTGCCGGCGCGCTCGAGCAGCCCGGCGAGGACCGAGAACGTCGACGGCGGGTAGCCCCGCGTGGCCGGCGGCTCCCCCACGGACAGGCCGATCTCCCGCTGCGCCATCGCGACGCGGGTGAGCGAGTCCATCATCAGCACGACGTCCTGCCCGGCGTCACGGAACGACTCCGCGATCCGGGTCGCGACGAACGCGGCACGCAGGCGCATCAGCGCCGGCTCGTCCGAGGTGGACACGACGACGATCGAGCGCGCCAGGCCCTCGGCGCCGAGGTCGTCCTCGAGGAACTCGCGCACCTCGCGGCCACGCTCCCCGACCAGGGCGATCACGTTGACGGCGGCGTCGCTCCCCCGCGCGATCATCGACAGCAGCGAGGACTTGCCGACGCCGGACCCGGCGAACAGGCCCATGCGCTGCCCGCGGCCGACGGTCGTCAGGGTGTCGAGCACCCGGACGCCGAGCTGCATCGGGGTGTCGATGCGGGTGCGGGCCATGGCGTTCGGGGTGGCGTGGTCGAGCTCGACCCAGTCGTCGGCGTCCAGCGGACCGCGGTCGTCGATCGGACGACCCAGCCCGTCGAGCACCCGGCCGAAGAGCCCGCGGCCGGTCGGTACCAGCACCGGACGACCCGTGGGCCGTGCCGGGGTGCCGGCGGTGATCCCGGTCAGGCGCCCGAGCGGCATGCAGCGGACCCCGGTGACGTCGGTGGCGACGACCTCGACGGCGGTCTGCGGTCCGTCCTCGTGGCCGACGAGCACGACCTCGCCGATGCGGGCGTCGAGGCCGGCGACCGTCAGGCCGAGGCCGACCGCGCTCGTGACGACGCCGACCCGCTGCGGTGCGGCGAGGGCGACGGCCGCGTCGAGGGCGCGGGGACGGAGGAGCGTCGCGGTCACGCGGACACCCCCAGTGCGTCCTTCGCGCGGTCGAGCGCGACACCGATGCGGGCGTCGAGCACGCCGTCGGGCAGGTCGACGACGGCGTCGCCGTCGTCGAGCATGACGTCGGCGCGCACGGCGACCGGCAGGTCGAGGGCGGCGACCGCGGCAGCGTCGGCCGGGCTGAGCCGGACGGCGATCGCGACGGTGTGGTCGACCAGGGCGAGGGCGCGGCGGACGGTGGCCTCCGCGCCGGAGTCGGGACGAGCCTCCAGGCCGTCGGCTGTGCCACCCACCGGACGGGAGGCGCGGATCGCGTACCCGACGGCGGCGTCGGCGAGCTCCATGGCCGCGTCGACGACCGACTGCTCGGCGGACTCCAGGACCGGCACGGTGCGCGCGAGGAGCGCGTCGGTGGCGGCGACCAGCGCCGCGACCCGACGGGCCGTCTCGGCCTCCAGGGCGGCGGACCGGGCGGCGTGCTCGGCGTCGAGCCGGGCACGGAGCGCCTCGGTCTCTGCGTGCGCGACACGGAGCCCGGCGGCGTACCCGGCGGCGTGGCCACGGACCTCGGCGCTGGCGACCCGGTTCGCGAACCCGGCGTCGGCGACGACGGGGAACGCCAGGCGTTCGAAGGTGTCAGTCAACGAGCTCGTCCTCCTCGGCGCGGTGCACCGTGATGACGCCCTGCGCCTCGAGCTCGCGCACGGAGCGGACGACCTCGGCACGCGCTTCCTCGACCTGCGAGACGCGGACCGGGCCCATCGACTGCAGTTCGTCGTCGAGCAGCTGGCGGTTGCGCTCGGACACGTTCGCGCGGATGGTCTCGGTGACCGGGCCCGCCGCGCCCTTCATGGCGGTCGCGAGGATCTTCGAGTCGATGCCGCGCAGGACCTGCTGGATGTCGCGGGACTCGAGCTTGACGATGTCCTCGAACGTGAGCATGCGGGAGCGGATGTCCTCGGCGAGCTCGGGGTCGCGGGCCTCGAGGCCGTCGAGCACGGCCTTCTCGGTGGCGACGTCGGAGCGGTTGATGATGTCGACGAGCGGCTGGATGCCCCCGACGACCTCGACGCTCTCGCGCGGCGACACGACGGCCCCGGCACGCTGGCGGAGCACGCCGGCGACGATCCCGACGGACTCGGGGGTGGCGGAGCCCATGGTGGCGAACGCCTGCGCGACGTCGGTGCGGGCGCGGTCGTCGACCCCGGCGAGCACGGCGCTGGCCTGCGCGGGCTTGAGGTGGGCGAGCACGAGCGCGATCGTCTGCGGCAGCTCGCCCTCGAGCAGGGACACGACCTGCCCGGGTTCGGCGTCGTCGAGGAAGTCGAACGACTGGCCGGCCAGGTTCGACGCGAGCCGGTCCATCACGCCGGCGGCGCGCTCGGAGCCGAACGAGGCCTCGAGCAGGCCCATCGCGGCGTCCTTGCCACCGCGGCGCTGGCGACGACCGCTCTGGGTCATCCGGTGGAACTCGCTGAGGGTCTGGTCGACGACGGTGTCCTCGACGCGGCGCATCCGGACGATCTCGGCGGAGATCTCCTCGGCCTCGAGCTCGGAGAACTGCTTCATCACCTCGGCGGCGCGGTCGGTCTCCATCTGCATGAGGATCAGCGCGACCTTCTGCGCGCCGCTCAGGGAGCGGTCGCCGGCCTTGACGGCGGGGCCGTTCACACCGGGCTCCGGTCGTCGAGCAGCCCGCGGAGCAGGTCGGCGGTGCGCTTCGGGTCACGCTCGGCCAGGGCGGAGATGTCCTGGCGGCGGCGCTCGGCCGTGACCTCGTCGGTGGTGAGGATCTCGGTCGGGGCGTCGTCGTGCGGCAGCGTCGGCAGCGCGACCGTGGCCGGGTCGCTCCCGGCCAGCAGCCCGGCTCGGGCGTCGGCGGCGTCGACGGCCATCGGCAGTTCGAACGCGGTGCCGAAGGCGTCGAGCTCGCCGACGTCGACGGTCTCGCGCTCCTGTCGGCGGCCGCGGCGGACCAACACGATCATCAGCGTGATGAGGGCGAGGGCGATGCCGACCACGATGCCGGCGGTGCGGATCGCGGACCAGAGGGCCTCCTGCTGGTCCGACTCCTGCTGGGCCTTGAGCGCCTTGGCGGCGTCGTCGGCGGCGCTGGTGTCGAAGTCCATCATCGCGACCTTCACCTGGTCACCGCGGGCGGTGTCGGTGCCGGCGGCGGCGGACACCAGGTCGTTGATGCTCTGCAGGTTCGCGCTCTGCACCGACGGGGCCTTGCTGTTCAGGGCGACCGAGACCGTCTGGCGGTCCACGGCACCGGCCGGGATCTGCGTCGTCTCGGTGGTGTGGTCGACGGCGTTGTTCTTCGTCGCCGACTCGTTCTTGTAGCCGTCGTCACCGGTCGAGGACCCGCTGGCGGCCGTGCCGTTCGGCACCGCGATGTTGTCCGGGCCGAGGACGCCCGTCGCGCCCTTGCCACCGGCGCCGGTGCCGGCGCCGTACTGCTCGGTGGTGGACGACTCGTTCAGCGCGACCGGGCCGGTCGTCGGCGTCGTGTACGACTCCGACGTGCGGGTGCCCGTGTTCTGGTTCATCGTCGCGGAGACGACCACGCTGGCGTTCCCGACGCCGAGCGTGGTGTCGAGCAGGTCCTGGATCTTCTTGCTCGTCGCGGCGTCGTAGTCGGCGGCCTGGTCGCTGCCGGAGCCGGTCGCGCCGGTGCCGACCGCGGAGAGGGTCTGGCCCTTCTGGTCGACGACGGAGACGTCCGTGGTCTGCATGCCCTCGACGGCGGCGCTGGTCAGGTGCACGATCGCCTGGACCTGGTCGGTGGAGAGCTCGGTGCCGTTCTTCGTGGCGATGAACACCGACGCCGTCGGGTCCTTCTCCTCGGACACGAACACCGACTTCTTCGGGATCGCGAGCTGCACGGTGGCGGTCTGCACGCCGTCCATCGCGGAGATCGTCTTGGCGAGCTCGCCCTCGATCGCGCGCTTGTACGTGACGTCCTGCTGGAACTCCGAGCTGGTCACGCCCATCGTGTCGAGCAGCGAGTAGCCGCCCTCGTTCGACGACGGCAGCCCGTTCGACGCGGCCTTGAGCCGCTCCGTGTACACCTTCGACTGCGGGACGAGGATCGTCGCGCCGCCGTCGGTGAGCTGGAACGGGACGCCGTCGGTGGTGAGCTGGTCGGTGACCGAGCTCGCGTCCGCCGCGGCCAGGCCGGTGAACAGCGGCGCGTAGGACGGCTTGCCGAGCCACGATGCCAGCGCGAAGCCACCGAGCACGAGCGCGGCGACACCGATGATCGCGATGGTGCGCTGGGCGGCGGTGAAGCCCTTGACGTAGCCGCCGAGGCGACCGAACAGGTTCTGCAGTGCAGCGGGCATCAGGCCTGCATCCTCATGATCTCGTTGAAGGCGTCGACGCCCTTGTTGCGGACCGCGGCGACGAGCTCGAGCGTGACCTGTGCGCGGGTGGACGCAATGGTGGCGTCGTGGATGTCGTCGAGGTTGCCGGTGACCGCCTTGAGCGCGAGCGTCTTGGAGTCGCTCTGCAGCTGCTGCAGGCCGTCGACCGCGTTGCCGAGGGACGCGGCGAAGCCGCTGCCCCCGGTGCCCTCGGTGCCGGAGGTGGCCGAGGTGCCGATGTCGCTGCTCGTCCCGGAGACCGAGGTGAGCGCGTTCGTCATGGCGTTCGTGGTGACGCCGTTCACGCCGTCGATGGGCATCAGTTCTTCCCGATCTGCAGTGCCGCCTCGTAGGCGGTCTTGGCACGGTCGACCACGGCGGCGTTCGCCTGGTAGCCGCGCTGGGCCATGATGAGGTCCGCCATCTGCGTACCGAGGTCGATGTCCGGCATGCGGACGTACCCCTCGGCGTTCGCGAGCGGGTTGTCCGGGTCGTACGTGACACGGCCGGCGGCGCTGCCGAACGCGGCGCCCTTGACGTAGGCGCCGGACACGCCGTTGCCCTCCTGCACCTCGACGTAGCGGGCCTGGAAGGCGGTGTCGTCCATGGACTTGACCGTGTTGACGTTCGCGATGTTGTCGGAGATCGCGTCGAGCCACTTGCGGTGCACGGTGAGGCCGGTGCTCGCGATCCCGATCGCGTCGAACGTGGTCACGAGTTCGTCCGCATCGCCGCACGGACGCTGGTGAGCTCGGAGTTCATCGCCTGCGTGGCGAACTGGTACCGGAGCACGGTGTCGATGTTCGACAGCGTCTCCTCGTCCAGGTTGACGTTGTTGCCGTTCGTGTTCGTCGGCTCGAGGCTCCGCGCGATGGTCGGCGTCGTCGAGCCCTTGCCGTCGACGATGGACTTCGCGAGCGCGTCCTCGAACTGCACCTTCTCGGCGTGGTAGTTCGTGGTGTTGATGTTCGCGATGTTGTTCGCGATCACGCGCTGGCGCATCGACAGGCCGTCGAGCGCGCTCTGCAGCGCTGCCGACGTGACGGAATCGAACACAGGGGTCCCCCTCGGACGCGGCGCCGTCACCGGTGGTGACGTCGCCGTGCGGTGGTGGCCGATCCCTGGCCGGTTGTCGAGCGATCCGTGCTCGTGTGGCGCTATCGGAACCCGTCGTGAGGGTCGTTAGCGCTCGCCCCGAACGGGGGCCGGGTGTGGCTCAGGCCGAGGCGTCGAGGTACACCGAGCGCTGCGGCGCACGGGTCGCGTCGACCTGGCGGAGCGCACCGAGGTGCTCAAGCGCCTGCCGGCGGTCCCGGTCGAGGGTCGCCATCCGGTCCCGCTGCGCGGCGAGCAGCCGGGAGGCTCGACCCGCCAGTCCGCGCGGCATCGGACCCAGCCCGGTCGGCTCGCGCCACGGGGCCGGGTCGTCGTCGACCGTCGCCTGTTCCAGGGACGTGAGGACGGCCTCCCAGGCGGTGACGCGGTCGGCGTTGACGGTCTCGTCAGGCGACACCGAGTGCTCCGCCCGCGTGCGCGCCGACGACGGTCGGGGCGGTCGGCATCGCGGCGGCCGCGTCGTGCCAGGCCTGACGCAGGGGCTCGAGGATGCGGACGCAGTCGCGCGTGGCCTGCACGTCGCGGTGCACGTTCGCGGTGATGAGCGAGGTCGAGGCGTAGTTGTAGATCGCGAGCAGGCCCTCGCCGCCGTCCCACGCGTCGATGCGCAGGGTCGAGGACAGCTCCCCGACGATGGCCTGGGCGTGCAGGAGCTGGTCGCGGGCGGCGTCCCAGTCGGACCCGACCTGGGCGGCCTCGGCGCGGTGCAGGTCGAGCAGCAGGCGGTCGTAGAGCATCGTGACGAGCTGCGCGGGCGTCGCGGAGAGCACCGACTCGTTCGTGTACTGGGCTCTGCGGCGCTGCGTCTGGTTCGTGTACATGGGGGTCTCCTGCTCAGCTCGACGAGGTCGAGGCGAGGTGGCTGGCGATGAAGCTCGACTGCGACTGGAGCTTGCTGAGGCTGGTCTCGAGCGCCGCGTACTGCGTCTGCAGCGTCGACTTCCGCGCCGCGAGGCGGTCGGTCCAGCGGTCGATCTGGTCGTTGAGGTCCTTGACCACGGCCTGCTGGCCGGTGATCGCGGTGGTGATGGAGCCGGTGTACTTGTCCGACGCCGACGTCGCAGCGGCACCGACAGCGGTGGCCATCCCGGACAGGATCGCCTGGGTGCCCTGCGGGTCCGCGGCGAGGGCCTTCTGGAAGACGTCCGCGTCAAAGGTGAAGTCACCCGAGCGGGTGATCGAGATGCCGATCGACGACGGGGACTTGCCGTTCACCGGGGCCGACATCGTGCTCGTCAGCCGCTGCACGGCGTCCCGGCTGCTGGCGTCGCCGAGGAGCACACCCGCGGTGGTCGTCGTCGCGCCGGTGGACGGGCTCGTCGTGCTGGTGACCTTGGTGTTCGAGGCGTAGTAGGACGCGACCGCGTTGATCGCGTCGACCAGGCCGGACGCGACCGCCTGGGCCTTGGTCGTGTCCTGCGCGACCGAGACGGTGACGGGGTCGGTGGTGGCCTGGGAGACGGTGACGTCCACGCCGGGCACGAGGTCGCGGAAGGTGTTCGACGCGCTCGTGACGGTCTGCGCGGCAGCCGTGCCGGCCCACAGCGTGACCGAGGCGTCGCTCGCCTGCTTGACGACCGCGGCACCGGCCTCCGTGAGCACGTTCGTCGCCGTGCCCGCGGCGACCTCGTCGGCCGTTCCGCGGTGGATCGTGAAGGCGCCTGCTGAACCGGAGGCGGTCGAGCTGAGCTGGAGCCGCCAGAGTCGGGTGCCGTCGGCCGCAGTCCCTGCCTGCACCTTGGTGGCGGTCACCCCGGCACCGGACTTGGTGATCGCGGCGGCGACGTCGTCGAGCGAGCCGGACTTCGGCGTGACGGTCGTGGTCGTGCCGTCGGCCTTCGTGATGGTCAGCGGCTGTGCGTCGGCGGACCACGTCGACATCGCCGCGGTGACGCCGACCTGGGCGGACGCGGTCGACCCGACCGAGAAGCTGATGGACCCGGGCGCGGCGGTGGCGCTCGTGGCGACCGTGACCCCGGGGGCCGAACTGGTGGCGGAGAAGACGTCGAGGGACGCGGGCTTGGCGGCGTCGGTTGCCTTCGTCGCGAGGGTCTGCACCAGGGAGTTGATGGTCTGCAGGGACGAGACGAACGCGGTGGTCGCGGTGACCTTGTTCTTGAGGAGCGTCTGCGGGACCGTCTCGATGGACATCAGCGAGTTGATGAGGCTCGTGGTGTCCAGGCCGGAGACGAGTCCGTCGATGGCGAAGCTGCCGCTCGACACGGAGGACGTTGACATGGGTGCTCCTGTTCAACGGGGCAGATCGGGGCGCGCGCCGACGACGGCACGCAGGGGTGCGCCGCCCCCCGGGAGGCCTGAACTGTCCCGGAGGGCGGCGCGGGTCACGCGTTGCGCGTGGTGGCTAGCGGAGCAGCGACAGGACGCCCTGCGTGCTCTGGTTCGCCTGCGCGAGCATCGACGTGCCGGCCTGGCTGAGGATGTTGTCGCGCGTGTACTTGACCATCTCCTCCGCCATGTCGACGTCGGTGATGCGGGACTTCGCAGCGGTCAGGTTCTCCTTGGCCACGTTCGTCACGTTGATGGCGTGGTCGAAGCGGTTCTGGACGGCACCGATGTTGCTGCGAGCGGTCGAGACCGACTTGATCTGCGCGTCGATCGCGGTGATCGCCAGCTGCGAGTTCGCGTTCGTGTCGAACGCGAGCTTGCCGCCGGTCCCCGTGGTGAGCGCGTCGGCCACCGTCTTCACGTTCGCGCCGGAGAGGTCGACGTCGATCTTGCTGGCGTCGTCGCCGTTCGCCCCGACCTGGAACGTCAGCTTGCCGTCCTTGCCCGCACCGGCGGACCCGTCGAGCAGGTTGATGCCGTTGAAGTTGGTCGAGGCCGAGATGCGGGTGAGCTCCTTCTGGAGCTCGCCGACCTCGGTCGTGATGGCGGTGCGCGAGTCGGCGTTGTTGGAGTCGTTGCCGGCCTGCACGGCGAGGTCACGCATGCGCTGGAGGATGGAGTGGGTCTCGGTGAGGCCACCTTCAGCGGTCTGCACGACGGAGATGCCGTCCTGCGCGTTGCGGGCGGCGACCGTGAGGCCACCGACCTGGGACTTCAGCCCCTCGGAGATCGACAGACCGGCCGCGTCGTCGGCAGCACGGTTGATGCGGAGACCCGTCGAGAGCTTCTCGAGGGACTTCGACAGGTCGTTCTGCGTCGAGTTCAGGTTCCGGTACGTGTTGAGTGCCGAGAGGTTGGTGTTGATGGACATACCCATGGTGATTTCCTCCGTGAAGTGTGGGTCTTCGCCGGCCCGTCCGTGGGCTGGCATCGTTGCCTGTCGGCCGGGCGGCCGGAGGCGTTAGGAGAACCGGAGCGTTTTTTCCGCGCCGAGCGTCCTCCTGGTCTCAGCTCGCGGCCACCTGGTGGGTCGCGGTCGCGTGCTGGACGGCTCGGGCGACGCCGGCCGTGGCGTTCGCGGCCACGCGGGCCAGGTAGGCGCTGCGGCGCGCGGCGGTGGTGCGCGACGCGGGTTCGGGGGCCGGCTGGCCGTCGCCGTAGTGCGTGGCGAGGCCGTCGCGGAGCAGGCGCATCGCCTCGGAGCGCTGCTGCGAGACCGCCGAGTGGGTGATGCCGAGCTCGGCGGCGACGTCGGTCACCGAGCGGTCGCCGAAGTAGACGGCCTCGACGACGAAGCGCATGCGCTCCGGCAGGGCCTCGACGGCGGCGCGGAGGTAGCGGTCACGCTCGGTGTCGACGAGCTCGTCGCCGGGAAGTGGCAGGTCGGCGGCGACGGTGTCGTGCACGGTCTCGTCGATCGGGCTCGTCGTGCGGCCGGCGTCGCTCATCGCGTCCACGGCGGTCTGACGGTCCACACCCATCGCGTCGGCGATCTCCTGCACGGAGACGCTGCGGCCGAGACGAGCGGACAGGGCTTCCTGCGT
Source organism: Curtobacterium sp. SL109 (assembly GCF_026672405.1). Classification (NCBI taxonomy): domain Bacteria; kingdom Bacillati; phylum Actinomycetota; class Actinomycetes; order Micrococcales; family Microbacteriaceae; genus Curtobacterium; species Curtobacterium sp. SL109. The sequence goes on along the minus strand of NZ_JAPPRB010000002.1, from coordinate 2,326,132 downwards.
GGCGAGGACCTCGCGGATGCGCTTGCGGGTCCCGCGGCTCGCCCAGTCGGCGGAGCGCATGTCGTCCGCGAGCGCACCGGTGATGCGCGTCCGGGCGTAGGCGCCGAACGGGACGCCGAGGGTGGGGTCGAACGCGTCGGCGGCCGCGACGAGCGCGAGCGAACCGACGGCGGCGAGGTCGTCGCGGTCGAGGTGGGTGGCACGGGCGCGGACGTCCGCGACGATGTAGCCCACCAGCGGCAGGTGTTCGACGATCATCGCGTTGCGTTCGGTGCGGTCCATTGGTCTTCCCCTGGTCGACTCGTGCTGACTGACCCCGTCCGTGGGCACGACGAACACCGGCCGCGTGGTGGCCGGTCGGTACGCCGAGGTCCCGCTCGGTTCCCTCCGAGCGGTGCACCTGCGCCGTTCCCGACGCCGTCCGGGTGTCCCCCGGTGGTGCGCTTCTGAAGGTATCGGCTGGCAATCGCTTGGACACCCCTGTGAACGGCCCCAATGCGGGGGGACGAGGGGTGTCGAGGGGTCCGCATTCGGGGGGACACGGGCAGGAGAACGGTCGTTCCTGTCCCCTGTTCTGAGGGTGGCGGCGGGCCGCGTCGGGCGTCGTGCTTACGCGCTTCCCGGACTGGCCGATAGTCCACCGTGTCCGACTGGACGACCGACAACGGGAGGAGCTGATGAGCGTGAACGACCTGTCTGCCGTGCTCTGGCGCGAACGAGAGCTGCTCGAGATGCTCACCTTCAAGCTCGAGGAGGAGCAGCTGCTGCTCGCCGCCGGCCGCTCCCGCTGGGTCTCGCACGCCAGCCGTGAGGTCGAGCAGGTGCTCGCACGCCTCCGCACCACCGGCCTCGAGCGCAGCGCCCAGAGCGCCGCCGTCGCCGAGGAGTGGGGCGTCGACCCCGACGCTCCCCTGCGCGAGGTCGTCGCCGCTGCCCCGGCCGGACCGTGGGGCGAGATCCTCGCGTCGCACCTGCAGGCGATGCTCGAACTGACGACGCAGATCGGCGCCCTCCGCGACGAGAACGACCGCTTCCTCCGCACCGCCGCACAGTCGACCGAGGAGACCCTCGCCGGGTCCGTCGGCGACACCGCGACCTACGACGCCTCCGGTGTCTCGGGTCGACAGGGCAGCGAAGCACGCCTCTTCGACGGGAGCCTGTAGCCATGGTGAGCACCTTCGGGTCCCTCGCGACCGCGTACTCCGGCCTGAGCGCCGCCCGCGCCGGCATCGACGTCACCGGGCAGAACATCGCCAACGTGAACACCACGGGCTACACGCGGCAGCGCGTCACGCAGACGTCGGTCCCCACGGCGCAGACGGGCTTCATGCGCGGCACCGCTGCCCTCGCCGGCCAGGGCGTGTCCATCGACGGGATCGCGCGGCTCGGCTCCATGACCCTCGACGCGGGCGTCCGTGCGGCGGCGGGTTCCTCCGCGTACGCCACCACCCGGGCCACCGCCCTCGACCAGCTCGAGACGGGGCTGCACGAGCCCGGCACCGACGGACTGTCCGGGAAGCTCGACGCGTTCTGGTCGTCGTGGAGCGACCTCGCGTCGCACACCGAGGACCCCGGCGCCGGGACCGCACTCCTCGGCGCTGCCGGCACCGTCGTCGCCGCGCTCGCCAGTGGCTCGAAGGCCGTCGACGCCCAGTGGACGAGCGTCCGCGGGACGGTCGTCGGCCAGGTCCAGCAGCTCAACGACGCGGCGAAGCAGATCGCCGACCTGAACGGTCGCATCCGCACCACCCTGGCGGGCGGCGGCAGCGCCAACGAGCTGCTCGACCAGCGCGACCAGCTCACCGAGCAGGTCGCATCGCTCGCGGGCGGCACCACCCGGACCAACGCCGACGGCACGGTCGACGTGCTCATCGGCGGGAACCCGCTCGTGCAGGGCAGCGACGCCCGGTCGATCGCCCTGGGCGGCGGCACCCGACTCGGCGACGGCGCCCCACTCACCCTGACCTGGACCTCCGGGTCCGGCTCGGCCGTCGGGCTCGGCGGCGGCTCAATCGCCGGCAACCTCTCCCTGCTCGCCCCGGCGAACCAGGGCGGGACGGGCGGCGCACTCGCGCAGGCCTCCGCCGCCTACGACGCCACCGCCACCGCCATCGCCACGCAGGTGAACGCCGTGCACCGCACCGGCACGACCGCGGGCGGCGCCACCGGGACGGACTTCTTCGCCCTCGCTGCCGGTGTCCCCGCAGCGCAGGGCCTGACGGTCCTGCCCACCGACGCGAGCGGACTCGCGACGCGGAACGCCGCCGGCGACCACGACGGCTCCGTCGCGGACGCCGTCGGGCAGCTGGGCGCTGCCCTGACGCTCCCGACCGCACCTGGTCCGCGTTCGTGGCGGGCGTGGGCACGGCCTCCCGGTCGGCGACGTCCGAGTCCACGCTCTCCGGCCTCGCGCTCACCAGCGCCAGGACCCAGCAGCAGTCCAGCGCGGGCGTCGACCTCGACGAGGAGAACGTGAACCTGCTGAGCTACCAGCACGCGTACCAGGGCGCGGCGCGCGTCCTGACCGCCGTCGACGAGATGCTCGACACCCTCATCAACCGCGTCGGCCTCGTCGGGAGGGGATGACCGTGATCGCCCGTGTGACCACCCAGATGTCCATGGCGGCAGCGACCAACCGGCTGCAGGCCGGGGCCGCGAAGCTCGCGCAGCTGACCGAGCAGGCCACCACGCTGAAGAACATCGGCAAGCCCTCCGACGACCCCGTCGGCACCGCGTCCGCGATGCAGGTGCGCAAGGAGCAGGCCGCGAACGCGCAGTTCACCCGCAACGCGGACGACGCCGCCGGTTGGCTCGCCACGACCGACAGCGCGCTCGGGGACGTGTACTCCGTGCTCGCGAAGGCCCGGGACCTGACGGTCCAGGCCGCCAACACCGGCAGCATGAGCGACACCGACCGGGACGCCGTCGTGACGCAGCTCCGCGCCCTGTCCGCCGACCTCGCCGCGTCCGCCAACACGAAGTACGGCTCGCGTTCCGTGTTCGCCGGTTCGACCACCGCGGCGACCGCGTTCGACCCGGCCACCGGGTGGGCATCGTCCACCGCGACCGTCGACCGTCGCATCGGGGACGGCGCCTCGGTCCGCGTCGACACCTCGGGGCAGGCCGTGTTCGGCACCGGCAGCACGTCGGTGTTCGCCGCGCTCGACTCCATCGTGACCGACCTGCAGAACGGCGTGAACGTGAACCCCCGGCTGAACGAGCTCGACGCGCACCTGACGACCGTCCGCGGTGTGCAGGCCGACGTCGGCGTGCGGCACGCGTCCGCGCTCACCGCGCAGTCCTCGTTGAAGTCCTCCTCGGTGGACCTCGAGGCACGCCGGTCGTCGGTCGAGGACAAGGACCTCGCGAAGGCCGTCCTCGACCTCCAGCTCCAGCAGACCAACTACCAGGCAGCACTCGCCGTCACCGCGAAGGTGCTGCAGCCGACCCTGATGGACTACCTCCGATGAACATCGCCCTCACCTTCACCGTCGCGCCGTTCGGCCTCGAGCCGCTCTCCGCCTTCGTGCTCTCCCCCATCGAGCACACCGACGGCCTGTTCGCGCTGGTCGGCTCGGGCACCACCGACACCGGGGTCGAGGACCCGCGGCTGTTCCTGCTCGACGCCGCGGTGCACCTGCCGTCCTACGCGCCGGAGCTGTCGGACGTGCAGGCCGCGTCGATCGGGCTGGACTCAGCCGCGGACGCGATGCTGCTCGTCGTGGCGAACGCCGGGTCCGGTTCCGGCGATTCGGGTTCCGGTTCGGGTTCTGGTTCTGGTTCTGGTTCTGGTTCGGGCATGACCGTCAACCTGCTCGCGCCCGTGGTGGTCAATGCCCGCACCGGTGTCGGCGCCCAGTTCATCCTCGACGGACAGGACCTGCCGCTCCGCGCCGAGCTCGTCCGCGGGTAGCGCGGGGCGGGCCGGCGCTCCTCTCCTGCCCGCCGCTCGGCTGCCGCCGCTCGGCTGCTGCCGCCCCCGCCGTCCGGCTGCCTCCGCCTCCGCCTCGACTCAAAACGACACCATCGCTGTCGTACGACTTCCACCTTGTCGCTCGGCGCACGCGCGGCGGGTTCTCGAGTGAGCCCGCGACAAGCTCGCTGTCGTACGACATCGACGGTGTCGCATGCCCTCGCTCGACACACGTTCCCCGGCGAGCCCGCGACAAGATCGCTGTCGTACGACATCGACGTTGTCGCCCATTCCGCCGCGCGGCTCCACCACAGCCTGGAGGCTCGGCTCGCCATCCACAGATGAGCCACCGGCGGCCTCGTGGCTGCTCTGTGAACGCGATCGTGGGGTCATGCATGAACGAGTCCTGGCCGTCCCGCTCATCCGGACAGCCGACCATGAGAGCGCCGAGCGGCGGGCCCTGCAACGTCGTGCCCGTCGCGGGGAATTGCACGTCGTGCGGCCTGGCGTGTTCGTCCAGGTCGAGGCGTTGGAGCAACTCCTCCCGGAAGAGCACCACGTCCTCCTGGCCCGAGCGTCCGCGCCGTCAGTACGTCCTCCGCGCAGCTACTCGCACGCGACTGCCGCAGCGATCCACGGGATGCCGTTCGTCGAACCGCCCCCGAGCCGCCTGCACGTCCGGGACCCCCGACGGGCGCGTCCGGACTCGACGACGCTCCTGTTCGTACACCCGGACGTCACGGTGCAGCAGACGAGTCGTTGGGGTGGACTGGAACCGACGTCGTCGACCACCTTCTGCGGCGCATCGGTCACCTCGCTCGTGCGGACGCTCGTCGATGTCGCTGCCACAGCGCCTGCGATCGCGTCAGTGCCGATGATCGACGCAGCACTCGGCCGCAGACTCGTCCTGCCGGAGATGCTCGACGACGAGTTGACCGCCGTGGAGCCGAAGGAGCATGCCCGCGCACACCGAGCGGTCGCGATGGGGTCGCCGCTGTCCGACTCACCAGCGGAGTCGATCGGACGCGTGCGCTTCCGCCAGCTGGGAGCACCCGACCCGGTCCAGCAGCACGAGTTCGCGCATCCCGGCGAACGGCGGACCAGGGTCGACTTCTGGTTCCCGGACCAGGGCGTCGTGGTCGAGATCGACGGTCGAGCCAAGTACGAGGACCCGGCGATGCTCGGCGGGTCGACGACCGCCGACGCCCATTGGCAGGAGAAACGGCGCGAGGACTTCCTCCGGTCGTTCCCCGAGGTCAGGTTCATCGTCCGCTTCAGCTGGTCCGACCTGATGGACCTCGAGACCGTCCGAGCAGCGCTCGTCCGCGTGGGCATCCCGTGCCGATGACCGACACGAGTGCCGGGAAGCAGAGGGCCCCTCAGATCGCCCTGTCCACCGGATGGTGTGCCCGTTGCCGGTCGACCACGTGCTCCGACGTGTCCGGCCGTGCGCCGGCGCCGACGCCGATGACCTCTCCGACACCAACCCGGGCGCCGTGCACGCGTCCCGTGCCCTTGATCACGCCGCCGCGAGCATCCGGGTCCGGCGCTGCGTGGTCGTCACCGCCCTCGAGCACCACGTCCCGGACTGCCACCGCCCCGAGCAGCTGCGCTCCCGCCCCGAACGACGCCGGCCCTTCGACGAACGCACCACCGTGGAGGCGTGCTTCGTCGGCGACTTCGACGGCAGAGCCCCGACGAGCGACGATGGTCACGCCACCTGGCCCGAGGACGACTCCGGCCCCGATCGACACTCGCCCGCCGTCGGCGATCACGGTGACCGGCCCCGGTCCGAGCACCGTCCCGGCCCCGATCGTGATCGATCCCGAACCACGCGCGGACACCACGATGCCCGGGTACAGCACGACGCCGTCACCGAATTCGACGGCGCCCGCCACGAGCGTCGAGCCCGGGTCCAACACCGCCACCCGAGGAGCCAACGCCGCGACCTCGGCGACGGTGCGGTACCCGGCCTCACGTCTGACGCTGTCGAGCGCGTGTTCTGGAGCCATCCAGCGAGCCTTCCACATGCTCGGCGTAGCGTTGCGGCATGGCCCCGAAGCAGAACAACCGGTCGGACCAGCGGGACCAGGCGATCATCCCCCTGCCCTCCGCGCCGATCGACCAGACCACCCCCAAGCCCGACGTCCCCACCACCACCACGGGCCGGGCCAAGATGCTCGACCGTGTGATCGACGTCCAGCGCCCTGTCGTGATCGCACACGTCAACGCCGTGCGGCGTCGGCACCCGAACGCGTCGCCCGCCGAGATCATCCAGATCCTCGAGCGGCAGTACCTCGCCGCGGTGACGACAGGCGGCGCTGCCGTGGGTGCGAGTGCGGTGGTGCCCGGCATCGGCATGGTGGCGAGCTTCGGCCTCAGCGGCGCCGAGACGATCGGCTTCCTCGAGACCACGGCACTGTTCGCGCAGTCCGTGACCGAGGTGCACGGCATCGCCCTCGACGACCCGGAACGCTCGCGCACCCTGGTCATGGCAATGATCCTCGGCGCGCCGGGCACACAGCTCATCAAGCAGCTCGCGGGCCAGGCGGCCGGCGGACAGGTCCGGACGGCGTTCTGGGGCGAGATGGTCGCGTCGTCGCTGCCCAAGCAGGCGGTCAGCGGGATCGGCAAGCAGATCCGCGACTCGTTCATCAAGCGCTTCGTGGCCCGTCAGGGCACGTCGATGCTCGGGCGTGCACTGCCCTTCGGCATCGGAGCGGCGGTGGGCGGGATCGGCAACCACGCGCTCGGGCGCAAGGTGATCCAGGCCTCCCGCGAGGGCTTCGGGCTCCCGCCGACGCAGTTCCCGATGATCCTCGACCAGAAGGCCCCGAAGCAGCTCGGCCGCGGACTGCCCTGGCGCCGCAAGGGCAAGCAGGACGACGCCGAGGACGCCGGCGACCAGCAGCGGCGGTCCGACACCGCGCTCTGACCGCTCGACCGACCGGACGGGAGGCCCGTGGCGACACCGCTACGCGCCTCCCGTCCGAAGTCAGGCCGGCAAGGCCGGCAAGGCCGGCAAGGCCGGCAAGGTCGTCGGACCGCGCCGGCACAGCGGGAGCCCCCTCAACGCCGCGCCTTCGCGGTGGCTCGGGCGTTGGCCTTCTTGATCGCCTCGACCAGCTCGTCCTTCTTCATCGAGGACCGTCCGCTGATCTCCAGCCGCTTCGCGACGTCCATCAGGTGCGCCTTCGACGCGTTGGCGTCCACACCGTCCTCGGTCGTGCCGGAACCGCGCGAGCCCGCGGCACCGGAGTCCGACGGCCCAGGGGACTCCTTCTCCTCCCAGTGGTCACCAACCTTCTCGTACTCGTGTTTGACGGCCGCGAAGGCGGTGCGGTGCGCCCGCTCCCCCTCGCCGTACGTCTCGTTCGCCGAGTCGAGCGTCTTCGCGTAGATCTCCTGCGCGTGCTCCGGCGACCGCTGCAGGGTGCTCGGGATGTCGTCCTTCGCTGGCATGTGTCCTCCTCGGGTCTCCATCACCGGTACTCGCAGGGCCTGGCAGCCCTCGGAGAGCAGCGGGTAGACCAGACCCATGGACTACACACACCTCGGACGGACAGGGTTGTCGGTGTCACGAGCAGTGCTCGGCACCATGAACTTCGGACCGGAGACCAGCGAGGACGACTCGCACGCGATCATGGACCGGGCCCACGAGCTCGGCGTGAACTTCTTCGACACCGCCAACGGCTACGGCGGCTCGGTGGGCAAGGGTGCCACCGAGGAGATCATCGGCCGCTGGTTCGCCAAGGGCGGTGGCCGTCGCGAGAAGACCGTGCTGGCCACGAAGGTCTACGGCGAGATGATCGAGTGGCCGAACGGCGGCAAGCTCTCGGCGTACAACATCCGGCAGTCGCTCGACGCCAGCCTCCGTCGTCTGCAGACCGACCACATCGACCTCTTCCAGATGCACCACGTCGACCGGGACACCCCGTGGGACGAGATCTGGCAGGCCATGGAGCTCGCCGTCGCCCAGGGCAAGGTGCTCTACGTCGGTTCCTCGAACTTCGCCGGGTGGCACATCACCCAGGCACAGGAGGCCGCGAAGCACCGCAACTTCCTGGGCCTCGTCAGCGAGCAGTCGATCTACAACCTCGTCGTCCGCGACGTCGAGCGCGAGGTCCTGCCCGCCGCCCGTCACTACGGCCTCGGCCTGATCCCGTGGTCCCCGCTGCAGGGTGGCCTGCTCGGCGGCATCATCGAGAAGACCGAGCAGGGCTCGCGTCGCCTCAGCGGCCGCAGCGCCGAGTACGTCGAGGGCCACCGCGACCAGCTGACGGCGTACGAGGCCTTCGCGAAGGAGCTCGGCCACACCCCGGGCGAGCTCGCGCTGGCCTGGCTCCTGCACCAGCCGGGCGTCACCGCGCCGATCACGGGCCCGCGCACGATGGAGCAGTGGGAGTCGGCCGTCCGCGCGACGGACATCCGCCTCGACGACGCGGCGCTCGCGCGACTCGACGAGCTGTTCCCCGGCCACAAGACGTCGCCGGAGGACTTCGCCTGGTGACCTGAGCAACCAGCCTGGAGGCCCGGTGCGCGTCCGACGCGCACCGGGCCTCCGCCATGTGGCCACCCACGCTCGGTGCGCGCAGCGCCGACCGCGCACCGTGCGCCTCCGCTCAGCCCGTGCCCGATTCCCCACCCCGTGCGACCTCGTGTCCCGGCACGGAGCGGTCAACCTCGCACCACGCGCGAACACCCACGCGCCAGACACCCGCCTCCAGACCATGCGCCTGCGCCCCACACACGTCAACGGCCCCCACGCCGGAGCGCAGGGGCCGTCGAACGGGATCCAGACCTACCGGACGTTGACCGGCGTGCGGTCCTCCTCGTCGTAGAGGACGTAGCCCTCTTCGCCGTGGACCGCGGTGTCGATGCCGGCGACCTCGTCCTCGGTCTTCACACGGAAGCCGATCGTCTTCTCGATGACGAAGCCGATGATGAAGGCCAGGACGAACGAGTACGCCCCGACGGCACCGGCAGCGGCGGCCTGCTTGCCGAGCTGCTCGAACGAGCCGGAGTAGATCAGCCCGGTGTCGTTGGCGAAGAAGCCGAGGAACAGCGTGCCGAAGATGCCGCCGACCAGGTGCACGCCGACCACGTCGAGCGAGTCATCGAAGCCGAGGCGGTACTTCCAGTCGATCGCGAAGCAGCAGACGATGCCGGCGAGGAAGCCGAGGACGATGCCCCAGCCCGGGGTGAGTGCAGCACAGGCCGGAGTGATCGCGACGAGCCCGGTGACGGCACCCGAGGCGGCACCGACGGACGTGGCCTTGCCGTCCTTGAGCTTCTCGATGAGCAGCCAGCCGAGGATCGCGGCGGCGGGGGCGGCGAGCGTGTTCACCCAGGCGATGGAGGCGATGCCGTCAGCAGCGCCCTCGGAGCCGGCGTTGAAGCCGAACCAGCCGAACCACAGGATCGCCGCGCCGAGGAGGACGAAGGGCGGGTTGTGCGGCTTGTGCGCACCCTTGGCGAACCCGACACGCTTGCCGAGGACGATCGCCAGGGCGAGCCCCGCGGCACCGGCGTTGATGTGCACCGCGGTGCCACCGGCGAAGTCGATGACGCCCCACGTGGCAGCCCACCCGGAGGTGAGGTTGAACACCCACGAGGCGACCGGGAAGTAGACGACCGTGACCCAGACGCCGGCGAAGATCATCCACGCGCCGAACTTGGCACGGTCGGCGATCGCACCGGAGATGAGCGCGACCGTGATGATCGCGAACGTGGCCTGGAAGCCGACGAAGGCCATGGAGGGGTAGGCGGCGTCGATCTTCGAGGCCGTGGCCTCCTCGAACGCCTGGCCGAGGCCGAGCTGGTTCCAGTCGATGCTGAAGAACCCGACCACGCCGGAGATCGCCGTGTGGTCCCCGGTGTTGGCGAACGCGATCGCGTAGCCGTAGAGCACCCAGAGGACGCTCACGAGCGCGATCGCTCCGAAGGACATCATCATCATGCTGATGACGGACTTGGCCTTCACCAGTCCGCCGTAGAAGAACGCCAGGCCTGGTGTCATGAACAACACCAGCGCCGCCATCACCAACACGAACGTCGTGTTGCCCTGATCAAGCATGTCTCACCTCTCGGTTGCAGTGCGGTTTCCACGTCGGCGGTGCTTGCTGTGCAACGGGGACCGACCGTGTCCGCCTCGGGTAGGACAGAGTCTGGCGAGGTGGTGTTTCGCAGGGGAACGCAGCGTGTTTCGCGGGTGTAACGCGATGCGCCGCCGTGTAAACGTCGTGTTACCGGCAGGCAGGAAAGCGCACGGGACCAGCAGGGAACGCACCGGCCAGCACGGGCACCGGACGGGCCAGCACGGGCACCGGACCGGCCTGGAGGCTCCCCCGGACCCCGCCCCGTGGCCGCGCGGCGCGCAGGTGGCTCAGTCCAGGGCGCGGGTCAGCGCGACGACGCGGCTCGCGGCACGCAGGTACTTCTTGCGGTACCCGCCGTCGAGCATCGACTCGGGGTACACCGCATCGAGCGGCGTCCCCGACGCGACGATCCGCACCTGGGCGTCGTACAACCGGTCGACGAGCGCCACCCAGCGCAGCGCGTCGGTCTGGTCGCGGAACTCGGCCACATCGGTGAGCCCGACGGCGTCGAGCCCGTCCACGAGCGCGACGTACTTCGAGGGGTGCACCGATGCCAGGTGGGCCACGACGGACCGGAAGTCGTCCTGTGTGACCTGGGCGGGGCCTCCCGGCAGTTCGGCGGCGACGTCGGACACGACGCGAGCCGACTCGTCAACGGCCCGTCGACGGAAGTCGAGACCGTCGATGCGCATGGTGTCGAACCGGTCGGACATCGCCTGGATCTCGCGGAGGAAGTCCTGCGCGGCGAAGCGGCCCTCGCCGAGGGCTCCTGGCGGCGTGTTCGACGTGGCGGCGAAGCGGGTGCCGGAGTCGCTGAGCTCCCGGATCAGCCGCGTCATCACCATGGTGTCGCCCGGGTCGTCGAGCTCGAACTCGTCGATGCACACGAGCGACGTGCCGCGGAGCAGGTCCACCGTGCCCTGGAAGCCGAGCGCACCGACGAGCGCGGTGTACTCGATGAACGTGCCGAAGGTCTTGCGGCCGGGCTCCGCGTGGTACGCCGCGGCGAGCAGGTGGGTCTTGCCGACGCCGAACCCGCCGTCGAGGTAGACCCCGGACGTCGTCGGCGTCTCCGGCGACGAGGAGCGCCGGCGCCCGAACAGCCCGCGCTTCGCCGGCTCCGGGCGGGTCGCGACGAAGGCGGCGACGGCGTCGCGGACGTCGGCCTGCGACGGGTAGTCCGCGTCCGGACGGTAGGAGTCGAACGACGCGTCCGTGAACTGGGGCGGGGGCACCAGCGCCGCGGCCATCTGCTGCGGCGACACCTGCGGGTCACGGTCGACGAGGTGCTGGGGCAATGGGTGCCTTCCGGGAAGGGTGTCGTGCGAGGTCACGTTGCACCGGGGTGACAGTACGTCCGCGTACCGTTGCTCCCGACGCCGAGCACCGATCCTAGTCCGGCGCCACCACGCTCAAGGAGGCCCCCCGATGACCGCACCGGTCGACCCGTCCGACACGTTCCGCGACTACGCCCACCCCGAGCGGCTGGTCTCGACCGCGTGGCTGCAGGACCAGCTCGACGCCGGAGCCGTCGGCACCGCGGACCTCGTGGTGGTGGAGTCCGACGAGGACGTCCTGCTCTACGAGACCGGCCACGTGCCCGGTTCCGTGAAGATCGACTGGCACACGGACCTCAACGACCCGGTACAGCGCGACTACATCGACGGCGAGGCCTTCGCCCGGCTCGTCGGCGGCAAGGGGATCGGCCGCGACACCACCGTCGTCATCTACGGCGACAAGAACAACTGGTGGGCCGCCTACGCCCTCTGGGTCTTCACGCTCTTCGGCCACCAGGACGTCCGCCTGCTCGACGGCGGCCGCGCGAAGTGGATCGCCGAGGACCGCCCCGTCACGACCGACCGCTCCGCCGTGACCCCGGCCGAGTACCCCGTCGTCGAGCGCGACGACGCCCCGGTCCGCGCGTTCAAGGAGGACGTCCTCGCGCACCTCGGCGAGCCCCTCATCGACGTCCGCAGCGCCCCCGAGTACAGCGGGCAGCGCATCACCGCGCCGGACTACCCGGAAGAAGGGGCGCTGCGCGGCGGCCACATCCCCACCGCCGTGAACATCCCCTGGGCCACCGCGGCGGCACCGGACGGCACGTTCAGGTCCCGCGCCGAGCTCGACGCCGTGTACCGCGAGGGCGCCGGCATCGGTGACGCCGACCAGGTCATCGCCTACTGCCGCATCGGGGAACGCTCGAGCCACACGTGGTTCGTCCTGCAGCACCTGCTCGGCTACGAGAACGTCCGCAACTACGACGGCTCCTGGACCGAGTGGGGCAGCGCCGTCCGCGTCCCGATCGTGCAGGGCACCGAGCCGGGAGCGCTGCCGACCCGATGAGCGACACCACCGAGCTCCCCGCCGTCCTCGCCGAGACCCGCGACGACTTCCTCGCGCTGACCCAGGCCGACCGGCTGCAGCTGCTCCTCGAGTTCTCGAACGAGCTGCCCGCGCTGCCGGAGCGCATGCAGGGCCACGAGGACGAACTCGAACGCGTCGAGGAGTGCCAGTCCCCCGTGTTCATCCTCGTCACGGTCGGCGAGGACGGCGACGCCCCCGACGTCGTCCGCATGCACGCCACCGCCCCGCGCGAGTCCCCGACCACGCGTGGCTTCGCGTCCATCCTGGCGCAGGGCCTGTCCGGCCTGACCGTCGACCAGGTGCTCGCCGTGCCGGCGGACTACCCGCTCACCATCGGGCTGTCCGAAGCGGTCAGCCCCCTGCGCATCCGCGGCATGGTCGGCATGCTCGGGCGCGTCCAGCGGCAGGTGCGCGCGCTGGCCTGAGCGCGCTGGCGACCCGGTGACGGACGGGAGGCCCGTGGCGGCGTCGCCACGGGCCTCCCGTCCGTCGTCCGGTCGTGTCTACCGCGCGCTGGCCGCGCCGTCCCGCTGGACCACCTCGGTCAGCCACGCGAGGATGCGGGCGTCGAACCAGTCGGCGTCGTGGTTCCAGAGCTTGGTGTGCCGGGCCTCGTGCGCGACCTCGAGCCGGACCAGGTCCGGGCGGGCCGCGGCCAGCGCGTACGACGCCGAGGACGGCACGAAGCCGTCGTCGTCGCTGTGCAGCAGCAGGATCGGCACCGTCAGCTCGTCGGCGCGGGCGACCATGTCGAGCTCGCGGAGGTCGACGGGCTGCGCGAGCCCGGCCAGGCGGTGCAGCACCGGCGTGCGGAGCACCCGCTGAGCCACCTTCCTGACCACCCGCGGCAGGCGCATCGCCCGGCTCTGGGACTTCAGCACCGCGTGCCAGTCGACGACGGCCGACTCGAGCACGACGCCGTCGACCAGGTGCGCCAGCGGCGACCGCACGAGGGTCTGCAGGACGACCGCGCCGCCCATCGACCAGCCCATCAGCACCACGCTCGTCGCGCCGTGGGCGGCGACCCAGCGGAGGGCGGAGTCGACGTCCTCCCACTCGGTGGAGCCGAGGCCGTAGCGGCCGTCCACGCTCTTCGGGGCGACACCGTCGTTCCGCCACGAGGCGAGGAGCACCGAGTAGCCGGCGGCGCGGAAGACCGGCACGGCGCGGATGGTCTCGGCGCGGGTGACGCCACGGCCGTGCACCAGGACCGCCCACGGGGCGGCGGGGTCGTCGGCGCGGACGACCCACGCGGGCGCGGGACCGTTCGGCGTCGGGACGTCGACGTCCTCGACCGGGACGTCGAGCTCGCCGGGGGTGAGGTAGAACCAGCCGCCCCACCGGCCGCGGCGGGCGTCGGTGGGGTCGCCGGCGTCGATCGCGATGATGCGGCGCGTGACCGTGCCGGGTGTGGTGGCGAGGACGTCGCCGACGCGCATGTGGCCGGTGCCGCCGCCGAACCACAGGCTGTATCGGCCCTGCAGCTCGGTGTCCGGCGTGCGCTCGAGGGTCACGGTGCCGCGGATGCGGTCGACCTCGATGATCGGGACCCGTTCGGTGCGCTTGCGGTCCGGCGTGACGACCATCCGGGCGATCGCGGCCACGAAGCCCCCGACGACGGCGGTGCCCACGGCAGCGGCGGCGAGACCGGTCCTGAGGGCGATGAGTCCGGCGGAGCGCGCTGCGCCCTGCGCCGGCTCCACGGCGGGTCGCGCGGAACGGGACATGGTCCGGAGCCTAGTCTGCATTCGTGTCCGACACCCATGAGCCCACGGCCGAACCGGAGGCCTTCGCCGGCCTCCGCGCGTTCGTGTCGACGGGTGGGATCCGCAGCGAGACCACGGTGACCGAGATCCCGTCGCCGTCCCGTCTCGCGCCGTTCTCGATCGCCCTGGCCGCGGACGTGTCCGGCGTGGAGCACGGGGTCGACTCCGACCTCGGCACCGGCCGGTTCATCGCGCTGTACGACCCGTCCGAGCCCGCCGGGTGGGCTGGCGCCTTCCGCATCGTGACGTTCGCGCAGGCGCCCCTCGAGCCGGAGATCGGCGTCGACGAGTTCGTCGCCGACGTGACGTGGAGCTGGCTGGTGGACGCCCTCGCGGCCCACGGGGCCGAGTACGACCACGCATCGGGCACCGCAACCAAGATCATCTCCCGCGGCTACGGCGACCTCGCGGCCCAGGGCGACGGCGCACAGCTGGAGCTCCGGGCGTCGTGGACGCCGCGTGGCACCGACCTCGTCGCGCACGTCGAGGCCTGGGAGGAGATCGTCGCCATGCTCGCAGGACTCCCGCCGTCGTCGGACGGCGTGACGCTCCTCGGCCCCAGGAGGCTCGCCCGTGACTGACCCCGCTGCTCCCCGCCGCGTCCCGATCGACCCGTTCGCCGTGCCGGAGTCGGTGCAGGCGGCGGCCGACGCTGCGGCGGCGCCCGCTGCCGCGCCTGCGGCGGCGTCCGCTGCCGCGCCTGCTGCGGCGCCTGCTCCTTCCTCGGACGACGCTCAGACGCCGGTCGACGCGCGGCCTGCCGACGCCCCGGCCCCGGCCGCCACGGCCTCGGCTGACGTCCCCGCCGCCGCCCCGTCCTTCGAGGCGACCCACGACGCCGTCAAGGTCATCGAGTCGCGCGAGGACTACCTCGCCGCCGTCGAGCGCATCGCCGCCGGACACGGCCCCGTCGCGGTCGACGCCGAGCGTGCCAGCGGCTACCGCTACTCCCAGCGCGCCTACCTCATCCAGGTGTTCCGCCGCGGAGCCGGTGCGTTCCTGTTCGACCCCATCACCATCAAGGACTTCCGCGAGCTGCAGGACGCGATCGTCGACGAGGAGTGGCTGTTCCACGCCGCGTCGCAGGACCTCCCCTGCCTGCGCGAGGTCGGCCTCGTCCCGACACGCATCTTCGACACCGAGCTCGGCGCCCGCATCGCCGGGTTCCCCCGCGTCGGCCTCGGTGCCGTCGTCGAGCAGCTCCTCGGGATCACGCTCGCGAAGGCGCACTCGGCCGCCGACTGGTCGACCCGTCCGCTGCCGCAGTCGTGGCTGGTGTACGCGTCGCTCGACGTCGAGCTGCTCCCCGACCTCCGGGACGCCCTCGCCGCCCAGCTCGACGAGGCCGGCAAGACGCAGATCGCGCAGCAGGAGTTCAACGCGGTGCTGAACCGCGCCCCGAAGCCGCCGAAGGCCGAGCCGTGGCGTCGCCTGTCCGGCATGCACGCGCTCCGCGGGCAGCGCGCCCTCGCGATCGCCCGGTCCCTGTGGGAGGCCCGTGACGCCTTCGCCCAGGAGACCGACATCGCCCCGGGCCGCACCATCCCGGACGCGGCCATCGTCGCCGCTGCCGCAGCCGCACCGGAGACCCGCAAGGACCTGTCGGCGGTCAAGGCCTTCACCGGTCGTGCCAGCCGGTCCGAGCTCGACCGCTGGTGGGCCGCCGTCGCGGCAGGGCGCACCACCGAGGACCTGCCGAAGCTCCGCGGCCGTGGTGAGCCGACCCTGCCGCCGCCCCGCGCGTGGGCCGACCGCAACCCCGAGGCCGACCGCCGCTACAAGGCGGCACGTGCCGCCGTCGCCGCGCGCGCCGAGGAGCTCGACATCCCGCTGGAGAACCTCCTCACCCCGGACACCCTCCGGACGGTGGCGTGGGAACCGCCGGCGGACGTCTCGACCGCGGGTGTCGGAGCGGCCCTCGTGGCCCTCGACGCGCGCCCCTGGCAGGTCGAGGAGACCGCCGCCCGCATCGCCGAGGCGTTTGTGGCAGCCGGACAGGACGACGGCGGGGCGACTCCCGCCTCGTCGTAGGAACCGACCAACCGACATGCGGCCCCTCAGCCGCGGGGCATAGCGTCGGGTCGTCGCCGGGGTCTGCCCCGGCCAGGGTCAGGGCGCGACCGAGCGCCCTGACTCGATCGATGTGGATCTGTGGAGGCCAGCTTGGCAAAGGCATCAGACGTCGTGTTCGTCGACGGCGTGCGGACACCGTTCGGACGCGCCGGGGAGAAGGGGGTGTTCTGGCGGACCCGCGCCGACGACCTCGCGGTGCACGCGATGCGCGGCCTGCTCGACCGGAACAGCTCCCTCGACGGAGCCGCCGTCGACGACGTCGCCGTCGCCGCGACGACCCAGCAGGGCGACCAGGGCCTGACCCTCGGCCGCACGGTGGGCATGCTCGCCGGGCTGCCGAAGTCCGTCCCCGGCTACGCCGTCGACCGCATGTGCGCCGGTGCCATGACGAGCGTCACGACGCTCGCGGGAGCCATCGCGTTCGGTGCCGCGGACATCGCCATCGCCGGCGGGGTCGAGCACATGGGACGCCACCCGATGGGCTTCAACGCCGACCCGAACCCGCGCTTCGTCGCGGAGCGCATGGTCTCGAGCGACGCCCTCGTCATGGGCGCCACCGCCGAGCGACTCCACGACCGCTTCCCCGCCATCACGAAGGACCGCACCGACGCCTTCGCCGTGCAGTCCCAGCAGCGCTACGCCGCCGCCTGGGGCGCCGGCAAGCTGCAGCCGGACGTCATCCCGGTCGAGGTCAACACCGGTCAGGGCTGGGACATCGTGTCGGCCGACGAGCCGCCGCGTCCCGGCACCACCCTGGAGGCCCTGGCCGCGTTGAAGACGCCGTTCCGGCCCCACGGACGGGTCACCGCCGGCAACGCCGCGGGGCTGAACGACGGCGCGACGATGAGCCTGCTCGCGTCGTCCGCCGGCGCAGCGGAGCACGGCCTGCCGACGAAGATGCGCATGGTCTCGTTCGCCTTCGCCGGCGTCGAGCCCGAGGTGATGGGCGTCGGCCCGGTCCCCGCCACCGACAAGGCCCTGTCGAAGGCCGGCCTGTCGATCGACGACATCGGCCTGTTCGAGATCAACGAGGCCTTCGCCGTGCAGGTGCTCGCGTTCCTCGACAACTACGGCATCGCGCAGGACTCGCCGAACGTGAACGCCTGGGGCGGCGCGATCGCCGTCGGGCACCCGCTCGCCTCCAGCGGCGTCCGCCTGATGAACCAGCTCGCGGCGCAGTTCGCCGAGCGTCCCGACGTCAAGTACGGCATCACCACGATGTGCATCGGGCTCGGCCAGGGCGGCACCGTCATCTGGGAGAACCCCTCGTACAGCAAGTCCGCGGCACGGAAGGCGGCCTGACCATGACCATCGCCGAGAACGACCAGCTGACCACCCTGAGTGAGGACGAGGTCGTCACGCACTCCTACGTCAAGCACGTCGCGCTGCCCTCCGGCGGCACACTCGCACTCATCACCCTCGACAACGGCAAGGACTACAAGCGTCCCTCGACGCTCGGCCCGCGCACGCTCCGCGAGCTCTCCGACGTGCTCGACACCCTGCGCGCTGCGGCGGCGGCGGGCGAGGTCCAGGCCGTCGCGGTCACGGGCAAGGAGTACTGCTTCGCCGCCGGGGCCGACCTCTCCCAGGCGTCGTCGGTGCCCTCGCGTGAGGTCGCCCACGACCTGGCCGCCCTCGGCCACGCCACCCTCCGCAAGTTCTCCGACCTGGGCGTGCCCTCGTTCGCGTTCGTGAACGGGATCGCGCTCGGCGGTGGCCTCGAGGTCGCACTGCACTGCACGTACCGGGTGTTCTCGTCCGCCGCACAGGGCATCGGCCTGCCCGAGGTCTTCCTCGGCATCATCCCCGGCTGGGGCGGTGCGACGCTGCTCCCCCGCCTGATCGGCCCCGAGAAGGCGCTCCGCGTCATCGTCGAGAACCCGCTCAAGAACAACCGCCTGATGGACGGTGCAGCCGCCGTCGACCTCGGCATCGGCGACGCACTCATCCCCTCCGTGACGTTCCTGCCGTCCGCCGTCGCCTGGGCGGACGGCGTCGTGGCCGGTCGCACCAAGGTCGTCCGGAAGAACGAGCCGGGCATGCTCGAGAAGGCCGCGTGGGGCACGGTCGTCAAGGTCGCGCGCTCGCAGGTCACGTCGAAGATCGGCTCGGTGCCGAAGTCCCCGTTCCGCGCGCTCGACCTCGTCGCCGCCGCGAAGTCCGGGTCGCTCGACGAGCGGTTCGCCGGCGAGGACGACGCCCTCGCCGACCTGCTCTCCGGTGACCAGTTCGCCGCGTCCATGTACGCGTTCGACCTCGTGCAGAAGCGTGCGAAGCGACCGGTCGGTGCTCCCGAGGGCGTCGAGGCGAAGAAGATCACGAAGGTCGGCGTCCTCGGTGCCGGGCTCATGGCGTCGCAGTTCGCGCTGCTCTTCGCCCGCCGGCTCGGTGTCCCCGTCGTCATCACCGACGTCTCCCAGGAGCGCGTCGACGCCGGTGTCGCACGGATCCGCCAGTCCGTCGAGGAGATGCTCGGCAAGGGCCGCGTCTCGCAGGACGATGCGAACCGGATCACCGCGCTCGTCACCGGTTCGGTGTCCTACGACGCCTTCGCCGACGCCGACTGGGTCATCGAGGCCGTCTTCGAGGAGCTCAGCGTCAAGCAGGACGTGTTCCGGAAGATCGAACAGGTCATCGCTCCCGATGCCATCCTCGCGACGAACACCTCGTCGCTGTCCGTCGACGAGATGGCCTCCGTGCTCCAGCACCCCGAGCGTCTGGTCGGCTTCCACTTCTTCAACCCGGTCGCGGTCATGCCGCTGCTCGAGGTCGTGCGGGCGTCCCAGACGTCCGACGAGGCCGTCGCCACCGCGCTCGCCGTCGCGAAGACCCTGAAGAAGACGGCCATCGTCACGGCGGACCAGCCGGGCTTCGTCGTCAACCGGGTCCTCGCGCGGGTGCTCGGTGAGGCGATGCGCGGCGTCGAGGAGGGCACCTCGTTCGAGACCGTGGCAGCGGGTGCCGCTCCCCTCGGCCTGCCGATGTCGCCGTTCGAACTGCTCGAGCTCGTCGGCCTGCCGGTCGGCGCGCACGTGCTCGACTCGCACCACGCCGCCTGGCCGGAGCGCTTCTACCCGGGCGACGGCCTCAAGCGGATCGCCGAGCACGGCACGATCCTGACGCGCGACAAGAAGGGCTCGGTGACCGGGTACGACCCCGCTGCCGTGAAGCTCGTCGCGCCGTCGAAGAAGGACGTCGCACCGGTGGACGCCGCGACCATGCAGCAGCGCTTCGAGGACGCCCTGGCCGACGAGGTGCACCGCATGCTCGAGGACGGGGTCGTCCAGCACGTCGAGGAGATCGACCTCGGACTGATCCTCGGCGCGGGCTACCCGTTCCAGGCCGGTGGCATCAGCCCCTACCTCGACCGGAGTGGTGCGTCCGAGCGCGTCTTCGGCGGCGCGTTCCACACCCCGCGCATCGTGGGCCCCGCCTCCCGCTGACCCCCCCCCTGCAAAACACCGGTGTTCGGGCACCGCGCCGCGTCCTTCCGCGGCGCGAAGCCTGGACACCGGTGTCTTGCGCTGCCCCGACTCCGGCTCCGGCGGCGTACCGTCTTGAACATGCAGGACTGGTGGGCGCCGACGACCAGCGGAGGACCGTCGGTCGTGGTCCCCGTCCCCCTCGACGACGTGCCCGACGCACTTGACCGTGCCGTCCGGGCCGTCCCCGGCGCTGCCGCGATCGAGATCCGTGCCGACGGCGCGGTCATCGGACGACGGACGTCGTTCGCGCTCCGGGCGGAGAACATCGTCCTGACGTTCGAACGCGTCGACGCGGGGGCGTCCCGCGTTCACATCATCCGCGAGGGCCGCGACGGCCTCGACCTCGGCCGGACGCTGGTGGTCAGCCCGTTGGCTCGCGCGCTGCTCGCCGCGCTGCACTCCCCCGACGCCGATGCCGATGCCGATGCCGCGCCCGAGCGGCCTCCTACCAGGTGAAACACCGGTGTTCGGGCACCGCGCCGCGTACTTCCGCGGCGCGCAGCCTGGACACCGGTGTCCAGCTGGCCCCCCGCTAGCGGTCTGAGGCTGCGGACTCCCGCGACCGCGCCGGCTTCGCCTGGGGCACCTTCGTGCCGACGACCTGGTCGATGACATCGCGGGCGATCGCCTGCGCCGTCAGCCCGGCGTCCTGCAGGATCTGAGAGCGCGTGGCGTGGTCGATGAACTCGTCCGGCAGGCCGAGCTCGTTCACCCCGGTGTCGACCCCCGCAGCGCGGAGGTCCTGGCGCAGCCGCGTGCCCACACCGCCCACGCGGACGCCGTCCTCGATCGTGATCACGAGACGGTGTGCGCGGGACAGCTCGATGAGCGAGGTCGGGATCGGCACGACCCACCGCGGGTCGACGACCGTGACGCCGATGCCCTGGGCCTCGAGCAGCCCGGCGGCTTCGAGTGCGACGGGCACCATCGAGCCGACGGCGACGAACAGGACGTCCTCTGACGTGTCCGACGCGTGCAGCACGTCGACGCCGTCCGAGGTCCGGGACAGCGCGGGGATGTCCGGCCCGACCTGGCCCTTCGACCAGCGCAGCACGGTGGGTGCGTCGTCGATGGCGACGGCCTCGCGGAACTCCTCGCGCAGGGTGGCGGCGTCACGCGGGGCGGCGATGCGGATCCCGGGGACGACCTGCAGCAGCGCGAGGTCCCACATGCCGTGGTGCGACGGGCCGTCGGGACCGGTCACCCCGGCGCGGTCGAGCACGAACGTCACGCCGGCACGGTGCAGGGCGACGTCCATCAGGACCTGGTCGAACGCCCGGTTGAGGAACGTGGCGTAGAGGGCGACGACGGGGTGCAGTCCCCCGTACGCCAGGCCGGCGGCGGACGTGACGGCGTGCTGTTCCGCGATGCCGACGTCGTACACGCGCTCGGGGTGCTGCTCCTGGAACAGGTGCAGCCCGGTCGGCCGGAGCATGGCGGCCGTGATCGCGACGACCCGCGGGTCCGCAGCGCCGACCGCGGCGAGCTCGGCCGCGAAGACGGACGTCCACGACGGCCCCGACGCGGTGTCGAGCGACTCGCCCGTCTCCGGGTCGATGTGCCCGACGGCGTGGAACTGGTCGGCCTGGTCGCGCAGGGCGGGCTCGAAGCCGTGGCCCTTCTCGGTGATGGCGTGCACGATCACGGGCGCGCCGTACTCCTTGGCCTGCCGGAGCGCGGCCTCCATCGCCTGCTGGTCGTGCCCGTTGACCGGCCCGATGTACTTGATGTCGAGGTTCGAGTAGAGCGACTCGTTGTTCGTGACGCGCGACAGGAACCCGTGCAGTCCCCCGCGCAGCCCTCGGTACACCGCACGACCCGGTGATCCGAAGCGGGCAGCAGCGGCCTGGCTCTTCTCGTAGAGCTCCCGGTACTCACGGCGAGTGCGGACGGAGTTGAGGAAGCGCGCCATGCCACCGATCGTCGGGGCGTAGGACCGCCCGTTGTCGTTCACGACGATCACGAGCCGGCGGTCGTTGTCGTCGGAGATGTTGTTGAGGGCCTCCCACGTCATGCCGCCCGTCAGCGCACCGTCCCCGACGACGGCCACCACGGTGCGGTCGGACTGGCCGGTCTGTCGGAAGGCGCGGGAGATCCCGTCCGCCCAGGACAACGACGACGACGCGTGCGAGGACTCCACGATGTCGTGCTCGGACTCGCTCCGCTGCGGGTAGCCGGCGATCCCGCCGCGCTCGCGCAGGTGCGAGAAGTCCTGCCGACCCGTCACGATCTTGTGCACGTAGGACTGGTGCCCGGTGTCGAACACGAACGGGTCGTGCGGCGAGTCGAAGACCCGGTGCATCGCGAGCGTCAGTTCGACGACCCCGAGGTTCGGTCCGAGGTGGCCGCCGGTCTTGGCGACCTCGGCCACGAGGAACTTGCGGATCTCGGCCGACAGGTCGGTCATCTGGGCGTCGGAGAGACGCTTCAGGTCGCGCGGCGACGTGATGCTGGCGAGCAGACTCACGGGCGCTCCTTTCGTGGGGCTGTCGGCCCACTCTATTCGCGGTGACCGACATCGGACTGGAGGCCCGTGGCGGGTTCGCCACGGGCCTCCAGTCCGTCATCTGGTCGCGTCAGCGACCCGTGCGCGATTCGCTCAGACGAGCGACCGGAGCACGTACTGCAGGATGCCGCCGTTGCGGTAGTAGTCGGCCTCACCGGGGGTGTCGATGCGGACCACGGCGTCGAACTCGACGGTCTGCTTGCCCTCGGGCGAGTGCGCGCTCGGCTCGGCGGTCACGTGCACCGTCTTCGGCGTGCTGCCTTCGTTCAGCTCGGTCAGCCCGGAGATCGAGACGACCTCGGTGCCGTCGAGCCCGAGGGACTCGATCGTCTCGCCCGCCGGGAACTGCAGCGGGACGACGCCCATGCCGATGAGGTTCGAGCGGTGGATGCGCTCGAAGCTCTCGGTGATGACGGCCTTCACGCCGAGGAGGCTCGTGCCCTTGGCTGCCCAGTCGCGCGACGAGCCGGAGCCGTACTCCTTGCCGCCGAACACGACGAGCGGGATGCCCTGCTCCTGGTAGTGCTGCGAGGCGTCGTAGATGAACGACTGGTCGCCGTCGGCGGTGGTGAAGTCGCGGGTGTAGCCGCCCTCCACGCCGTCGAGGAGCTGGTTGCGCAGGCGGATGTTCGCGAAGGTGCCGCGGATCATCACCTCGTGGTTGCCACGACGCGAGCCGTAGGAGTTGAAGTCCTTGCGGTCGACCGCGTGCTCGGCGAGGTACCGGCCCGCCGGGCTGTCGGCCTTGATCGAACCGGCCGGCGAGATGTGGTCGGTCGTGACCGAGTCGCCGAGCTTCGCCAGCACGCGGGCACCGGAGATGTCCGAGACCGCGTCCGGGGTCATCGTCATGCCGTCGAAGTACGGGGGCTTCCGCACGTAGGTCGAGTCGGCGTCCCACTCGAAGGTGTCGCCCGTCGGGGTCGGCAGGTTCTTCCAGCGGTCGTCGCCCTCGAACACGGAGCCGTACTCGTGGGTGAACATCGCGGTGTCGATGGACGTGTCGATGACCTGCTGGACCTCGGCCGCGTCGGGCCAGATGTCCGCCAGGTAGACGTCGTTGCCGTCCTGGTCCTGGCCGAGGGCGTCGGTGTCGAAGTCGAAGTGCATCGACCCGGCGAGGGCGTACGCGATGACCAGCGGCGGGCTCGCCAGGTAGTTCATCTTCACGTCGGGGTTGATGCGGCCCTCGAAGTTGCGGTTGCCCGAGAGCACCGCGGTGACGGCGAGGTCGTTGTCCTGCACGGCCTGCGAGATCTCCTCGGGCAGCGGGCCCGAGTTGCCGATGCAGGTGGTGCAGCCGTAGCCGACCGTGTAGAAGCCGAGCTGCTCGAGGTAGGTCGTGAGACCGGCCTTCTCGTAGTAGTCCGTGACGACCTTGGAACCGGGCGCGAGGGTGGTCTTCACCCACGGCTTGGCGGTGAGGCCCTTGTTGGCGGCGTTCCGGGCGAGGATACCGGCGGCCATCATGACCGACGGGTTCGACGTGTTGGTGCACGACGTGATCGCGGCGATCGCGACGGCGCCGTGGTCGATCGTGAACGGCGCACCATCCGCGATGGCGACCGACGTCGGCTTCGAGACCGTGCCGGGGGCGCTGGAGGCGTGCGCCGGGACCTCGGACGGCGGGGCGTCCTGCAGGTCGTCGACGGCGTGCTCGTCACCGGGGGCGGCGGCGACCGGGTCGGACGCCGGGAAGGTGTCCGCGACGGCCTTGTCCTCTTCCGTGTGGTCGATGCTCGCGTAGTTGGCGAGGTCGACCACGAACTGGTCCTTCGCCTTGGACAGCTCGATGCGGTCCTGCGGGCGCTTCGGGCCGGAGATGGACGGGACGACCGTGGAGAGGTCGAGCTCCATGTACTCCGAGTAGGCGGGCTCGACGGAGGCGTCGTGCCACAGGCCCTGCTCCTTGGAGTAGGCCTCGACGAGGGCGATCTGGGCCTCGTCGCGCCCGGTCAGACGGAGGTAGTCGAGCGTGACGTCGTCGACCGGGAAGATCGCGGCCGTCGAGCCGAACTCGGGGCTCATGTTGCCGATGGTCGCGCGGTTCGCGAGCGGCACGGCGCTGACGCCCTCGCCGTAGAACTCGACGAACTTGCCGACGACGCCGTGCTTGCGGAGCTGCTGCGTGATGGTGAGCACCACGTCGGTCGCGGTCACGCCGGCCGGGATCTCACCGGAGAGCTTGAAGCCGACGACCTTCGGGATGAGCATCGACACGGGCTGGCCGAGCATGGCGGCCTCGGCCTCGATCCCGCCGACGCCCCAGCCGAGCACGCCGAGGCCGTTGACCATCGTCGTGTGCGAGTCGGTGCCGACGAGGGTGTCCGGGTAGGCGTAGGTCTCGCCGTCGAAGTCACGCGTGTAGGTGACCTTCGCCAGGTACTCGATGTTGACCTGGTGCACGATGCCGGTCCCCGGGGGGACGACCTTGAAGTCCTCGAACGCCGTCTGGCCCCAGCGGAGGAACTGGTAGCGCTCACCGTTGCGCTCGTACTCGAGGTCGGTGTTGCGCTGCAGGGCGTCCGTGCTGCCGAACAGGTCGGCGATGACGGAGTGGTCGATGACCATCTCGGCCGGCGACAGCGGGTTGATCTTGTTCGGGTCCCCGCCGATGTCGGCCATCGCCTCGCGCATGGTGGCGAGGTCGACGATGCACGGGACACCGGTGAAGTCCTGCATGACCACGCGGGCCGGGGAGAACTGGATCTCGGTGTCCGGGTCCGCCTCGGGACGCCAGGAGCCGAGCGACCGGATCTGGTCCGCCGTGACGTTCTTGCCGTCCTCGGTGCGGAGGAGGTTCTCGAGCAGCACCTTCAGGCTGTACGGGAGCTTCTCGTGTCCGGGGACGGAGTCGATCCGGTGGATCGCGTAGTCGACACCCCCAACCGAGAGCGTGTCCTTCGAGCCGAAGCTGTTGACTGCAGCCACTGTGCCGCCTCCTGAGTTGATCGATCGTGCCCTCGTCCTCGTGGGCCGTCCCACCAGCACGGTAGACCCCTGCCGCCGGGTGCGATGCCCCCGCGGAGATGTCTTGATGTCGAGAGAACTCTACACCGCAGCCTGGTCCGGCTCGCGCTTGAACACCGTGCGGGTGAGCAGCCACGTGACCCAGAGCAGCGCCGCGTAGAGCGGGACGCCCGTGATGAGCTTGATGCCGGCGAGCAGTTCGATCTGGGCCGTCAGGTAGAGCGGGATCTCGATGACCAGCCGGAGCGCGAACAGCCCCACCCAGAGCCAGGTCGCGACCGTGAGCACGCGGCGCTTGCCCGGGTCGGCACGCCAGTCCGTGCCCGTGCCGTCCTCGTCCTGCGGCAGCAGCAGGCCGACGATGAGCCCGATGAGCGGCCGGCGGATCACGAGCGTCACGAGGAGCCCGACGAGGCACACCAGGTTGATGACGATCCCGGGGATGAAGTTGCTCTCCGCCTTGCCGGTGATGAGCGCGAGGCCGGCCGAGATCGCGACGCCCAGGATGCCCGCGAACGACATCGCCAGGGACTGCCGCTGCACCAGCCGGAGCACGACGAAGACGAGCCCGACGAGCACGGGGATCACGACGCTCGGGACGAGCTCCTTCGTGATCGCGTAGACGATGAGGAACGCGAAGCCCGGCAGCACCGACTCGGCGAGGCCGCGGACGCCACCGACGGCGGTCACCAGGGCGCGTCCGGAGGGGGCCTCTCCCGGTGCCACCTGGCCGATGCCGGCGTTCCGGACGGCGTCGCGCAGCTGCGCGTTCAGCGACAGCGGCTCGCCACGCTCGTCCGCGAAGCGGTCGTCCGCGTGGTGGTCGTCAGCGAGGCGACCGTCCGGGGACGGAGCAGGCGCGTCGGCGGACGCGACCCCCTCGGGGTCAGCAGGGTCGAGACGGTCCGACACCGGGCCTCCTGGTCGTCAGATCGCCGACTGCGTCGACTTCGGCATGTGCAGCGGGATCAGGTCGCGCGGCGGCATCGGCGTGGTGCCCCGCACCACGACGACGCTGCGGAAGAGCTCTTCGATCTCCTCGGCGTCCTCGGGCGAGTCGGCGGCCTTGCCGGCGATCACGCCGCGGAGGAACCAGCGGGGTCCGTCGACGCCGATGAAGCGGGCCGGGCGGGCACCGGCGACGCCGCCGTCCCCGTCGACCAGGACCGGGACGCTGGCGCGGAGCTCGGGACCGAACGGGCCGTCGACCTCGGTCACGGTGCCGCCCTGACGCTCGATCTGGTCGGCGATCTGCGCGCGGATCTCGTGCCACAGTCCGGTGGACCGCGGTGCGGCGAACGGCTGGACCTGGAGCGTGGAGTCGTCGTAGTCGAGCCCGACCGCGACGACGCGCTGGGAACCCTCCTCGACCTCGAGCCGGAGGTGCAGGCCCTCGCGCGGCAGGATCTTCACGCCGCCCAGGTCGACGTAGGGCCGGACCGGGTTGGCCTCGGTCTCGTCGAGCGGGCCCGACTCCTCGCGGTCAGCGGGAGCGGACTTGCCGG
Organism: Curtobacterium sp. SL109; assembly: GCF_026672405.1. Lineage (NCBI taxonomy): Bacteria > Bacillati > Actinomycetota > Actinomycetes > Micrococcales > Microbacteriaceae > Curtobacterium > Curtobacterium sp. SL109. The sequence continues at coordinate 2,299,452 of NZ_JAPPRB010000002.1, read as the reverse complement.
TCGGCGCGACGGCGTCGACCTCGTCGAGTCCGGCGTCGGCCTCCACAGCGATGTCGACCTCCGGGGAGGTCTCCGCGACCTCGGCGTCGTCGGCGACGGCAGCGGCCACCTCGACCTCGTCACGCTTGCGTCGGCCGATCCTCATCGCTGCGTTCCTTCCGTCTGGTTCAGGACTGTCTCAGCGCCGGGTGCGGCGCTCGTGCTGGGGTGCGTCTGCGCGCCGGGAACGGCGCTCGTGCCACCGTAGCCCGAGGAACCGAAGCCACCATGGCCGCGGACGCTGTCGGGGAGCTCCTCAACGCGGGTGAACACCACCGGGGGCACCGGCATGACGATCATCTGCGCGATGCGGTCGCCCACGTGGACCTCGTACGGCTCGGCCTGGTCGGTGTTGAGCAGCGCGACCTTGATCTCCCCGCGGTAGCCGGAGTCGACCGTGCCGGGGGCGTTCACGATCGTGATGCCGTGCTTGGCCGCCAGACCGCTGCGTGGGACCACGAAGGCCGCGTGGCCGTCGGGGAGGGCGATCGAGACGCCCGTGCCGACGAGACGACGCTCACCGGGAGCGAGCACGAAGGCCTCGGTCGAGACGAGGTCGGCGCCGGCGTCACCGGGGTGGGCGTGGACGGGAGCGTTCTCCCCGGTCCAGAGCACGTCGACAGGTTCGGTCACGTGACGAGGGTAGTGCAGCCCGTGACCGTTCCGTGACCTCAGGTGACTCGTGGTCGAATGGTCTCGTGACCCTGTACCGCGAACGTCTCTGGGCGCCGCCGAGCCTGTACCTGGCGACGGCGCTCGTCATCCCCGCGAGCCTGCTCGTGTTCCTGCCGATCAGCATCGTGACGGGGATCATCGTCGCCGCGGCGATGGAGGTCGGGGTGCTCGTGCTCCTCTGGGCCGTCGCACCCGTGGTCGAGGTGACCGACACCGAGTTCCGCGCCGGGCGGGCCCACCTGCCGCGTGCGGTCGTCGGCGAGGCCGTGCCGTTCCACGGGGCCGAGGCCACGACCCAGCGCGGGCCGAAGCTCGACGCCCGGGCATGGACGCTCTTCCGTGGGTACGTCCGGCCCGTCGTGCGCGTCGAGGTCCGCGACGACGCCGACCCCACCCCGTACTGGCTCGTCAGTGTGCGCAACCCGGACAAGGTCGTCGCCGCACTGCGCTCCTGACGCCCGTCGGCGCACCAGCCCCCGTCGACGCCATGGGGAGGCCCGACACATGACGAACGGCCCGCACCCCAGGAGGGATGCGGGCCGTTCGTCGTTCGCGTGCGTGCCCTAGAGCGCCGCGCACTCCGCGCAGACCGGGCCGAGCTTCGACTCGTGGTCGAGCTGCGACCGGTGCTTCACGAGGAAGCACTCGACGCAGGTGAACTCGTCCACCTGCGGGGGCAGCACGACGACGTCGAGGTCGACGTCGCTGAGGTCCTGTCCGGCGAGTTCGAAGCTGCCGGGGTTGTCGGAGTCGTCGTCGACGACCCCGGACATCTTGTCGGGCACGCGCTCCTTGAGGGCCTCGATCGACTCCGAATCGGAGTTGTCGTCGGTCTTCCGGGGGGCGTCGTAATCGGTGGCCATGCCCATCCATTTCTCGTATCGAGAGGTCGTCGCCGGAGATCGGCGGCGACAGTATCCAACACGTGCCGCCTCGATGCAAACTGAGCGGTCAGCGGCTCGTCTGGGCGTGCAACCGGTCGCGCGGTCCGGCCATTCCCGCCGGCCGGTCCCGATCCCGTCGGACCCCGGTGCAGCCGAGTGCGCGACACCCCGACGGCACGCCCGTGCGCCTCCCCGGAAACCGGCCGGTGTCCCTGCATACTTCCGGGGTACGACGCAGACCGTACGCAACTGCTCGGAAGGCGGAACCATGCAAGACGTGAGAGTCATCGGAGTGGAGTCCGGGGCACTCCTGCTCGCGACCGACGGCGGCAGTGAGTTCCGGTTGCCCGTCACCTCGGCGCTGCCGGGGCAGGTCCGACAGGCGAACCCCGACGGCATGCCGCAGAAGCGCGTGTCCCCGAAGGACGTCCAGGCCCGGATCCGCAGCGGTGCCGACGCGGCCGACGTCGCCTCGGCGCTCGACGTCGACGTCGAGTACGTCCGCCGCTTCGAGGGCCCCGTCCTCGCCGAACGCGCCTTCATCCTCGACGCCGCCCGCCGCGTGCCGGTGACGCCGTCCGACGACAGCGCACCCGACGTGTTCGGCGACGCGATCACCGCCCGGCTCGAGTCCGGGGAGGCCACCGGCGTCACGTGGTCGAGCTGGAAGCACGTGGAGAACGGCTGGCAGGTGCAGGTCCGCTACACGGCGGGCGAGGTCGAGCACGACGCCCAGTGGACGTTCGACCCGAAGACCTCGACGCTGACGCCGGACACCAGCGACGCACACCGGCTCTCACACACCGAGGACGAGGGCCTCGCGCCGCGCCTCCGCGCCGTCGAGTACGACCAGCAGGACACCGACGGCACGCGGTTCGACTCCGGCGCCTTCCGTGTCGACGAGCCCGACGAGGTCGTCACGAACCCCGAGGTCCCCGAGCGCGCCCCCCTCCGCGCGCCGCTCCCCCGCATCGGCACCGCCCAGATCGAGGAGCGTCCGCCGGGCAACGAGACCGCCGACCTGCTCGAGGCCCTCCGCCGCCGCCGCGGTGAGCGCGAGTCCGTCACGTTCGCCGACCAGCAGCAGGAGGAGCAGCGCGGGTCCGTCAGCGTCGTGGACATCCCGCTGCACGGCTTCACCGACACGAACGACACCGCGCCGCAGCCGGACGGCCGTCCCGCCTCCGCCCCGGAGTCCGAGGGCCGCCAGGAACGCAAGAAGCGCAGCCGACGCTCGATGCCGAGCTGGGACGAGATCGTGTTCGGGACCCGTCCCGACGACGAGGTCTGATCCCGCCGCCATCCCGGGAGGGCTGCAGCAGCCCGCCACGCACCTCCCGTGGCGGGCTGCTCCCGTCCAGGGCCCGGTGCGGGTCGTGCGCGCAGGCTCAGCTCGCGAACGCCCCGGCGAGGCGCAGCGGCACGAGCAGCTCGTCGTCGGTCATCGCCCCGTGCTGGCCGATCATCCGCTTCGGCACCGCTCCGGGCTTGAGCGCCCGGTCGTCGTTGAAGGCCCACGTGCTCCTGGCCACCACGACCACGTCACCGATGCGCGGCAACACGTCCTCGGAGACGGCGCCGAACCAGCCCGCGGCGACCGCCTCGTCGCGACTGGCGACGTACGCCCGCTTGCCGTAGGTGCTGCTCCCGGCCTCGACCAGCGCGGGCACGTCCGTCCCCGGGCCCACCGTCAGCTGGCGGCCGCGCGGGTCACCCGCGACCCCGACGACGTCCTCGCGCCGGTCGGGGTCGATCGCGATGTTCGTCTCGTCGGGCACGTCGAGGATGCCGTGGTCCGCCGTGACGAGCACCCCGACGTCCCGGGCCACGCCGGCCACCAGGCGGGCGAGCTCGCCGTCGAGCGACTCCAGCGCCGCGGTCCAGCGGTCGGACTGCCACCCGTGCTTGTGCGCGATCGAGTCGAGTTCGGGGACGTAGAGGTAGACGAGCGCCGTGCCGGTGAGCGTGGCCGCGATCGCCGCGTCGACCCGCTGCGCGACGGTGTCGGCCGGGACGTAGCGCGCGCCGCTGAGGACGTTCGCGGTCATGCCCGACGACTCGTACCGCGCCGGACCGACGACCACGGGGTCGACGCCGATGCCGGGCGCCTCGGTGAACAGGGTGGGCGTGCGGAGCCACCCGGCGGGCACCTCGTCGTCCCACCCGCTGAGCAGGTTCACGACCTCCCCGGTGTCCGGGCTCCAGCCGCTGTAGCCGACCACGCCGTGCGTGCCGGGCGATCGCCCGGTCGTCAGGGTCGACAGCGCCGCAGCGGTCGTCGTCGGGAACCCGCTGCGCAGGCGCTTCCGGGAGCCCGTCAGGAACCGGGCGTGCCCGGCACGCGCACCGAGCGCGTTCGCGCCGAGGCCGTCGACCAGGACGACGACCGCGGAACGGGCGGGACGGAGCGGGATCCGAGCCTCCAGGCCGTGTGCCCGCAACCACGTGTCGTCCGCAGCGCCGAGGGCCACGAGGCAACTCGGCAGCACGTCGGCGAGGTTCGCGGTGGCGTCGGGGGCCGTCGGTAGGCTCTGTGTCACCCTCCGATCCTCCCAGAAAGGTCCCATGGCACGCACGGACACAGTCGGTCTCCCCGACGGTGAGCGCATCGAGGACGTTGACGTCTCCGAGGAGATGCAGGGCTCGTTCCTCGAGTACGCGTACTCGGTCATCTACTCGCGTGCCCTGCCCGACGCCCGCGACGGCCTCAAGCCCGTCCAGCGTCGCATCCTGTACCAGATGTCGGAGATGGGCCTGCGGCCGGACCGTGGCCACGTGAAGAGCGCCCGCGTCACCGGCGAGGTGATGGGCAAGCTGCACCCGCACGGCGACGGCGCCATCTACGACGCCCTGGTGCGCATGGCGCAGCCGTTCACGATGCGCGTGCCGCTGGTGGACGGCCACGGCAACTTCGGCTCGCTCGACGACGGCCCCGCAGCTGCCCGGTACACCGAGGCCCGGCTCGCCGAACCGTCGATGGCCATGACGGAGAACCTCGGCGAGGACGTCGTCGACTTCGTCCCCAACTACGACAACCAGATCATGCAGCCGGGTGTGCTGCCCGCAGCGTTCCCGAACCTGCTGGTCAACGGCGCGTCCGGCATCGCCGTCGGCATGGCGACGAACATGGCGCCGCACAACCTCGGCGAGGTGGTCGAGGCCGCCAAGCACCTGCTCCTGCACCCGAAGGCCTCGCTCGAGGAACTGATGGAGTACGTGCCGGGGCCGGACCTGCCCTCCGGCGGCACGATCGTCGGACTGTCGGGCGTGCGCGACGCCTACGCCACGGGACGCGGCACCTTCCGCACCCGGGCCAAGGTCAGCGTCGAGGCCCTGTCACCGCGCAAGACCGGCCTCGTCGTCACCGAGCTGCCCTACCTCGTCGGTCCCGAGCGCGTGATCGAGAAGATCAAGGACGGCGTCCAGGCCAAGAAGCTCGTCGGCATCTCCGACGTCAACGACCTGACCGACCGCAACCACGGGCTGCGGCTCGTCATCGGCATCAAGTCCGGCTTCAACCCCGCGGCCGTGCTCGAGCAGCTGTACAAGCACACCCCGCTCGAAGAGGGCTTCGGCATCAACAACGTCGCCCTGGTCGGCGGCTCCCCGCGCACGCTCGGCCTGCGCGAGCTCCTCGACGTCTACGTGCAGCACCGCATCGCCGTCGTCACGCGGCGGACTGAGTACCGGCTCGCACGCCGACGCGAACGCCTGCACCTGGTCGAGGGCCTGCTCATCGCGATCCTCGACATCGACGAGGTCATCCAGGTCATCCGCACGTCCGACGACTCCGAGGCCGCACGCAGCCGTCTGCGCGACGTGTTCGACCTGTCCGAGGTGCAGGCCGAGTACATCCTCGAACTGCGCCTGCGGCGGCTCACGAAGTTCTCCCGGATGGAGCTCGAGGGCGAGCGTGACCAGCTCCTCGCCGACATCGCCGCGCTCGAGGAACTGCTCGCCTCCGACGACCGCCTGCGGGCGCAGGTCGCACTGGAGCTCACAGAGGTCTCCGACAAGTTCGCCACGCCTCGTCGCACGCTGCTGACCGAGGCCGACGCCCCGGTCCGTGGCGGCAAGAAGGCCGTGGTCGACCCCGAGGACCTCCAGGTCGCCGACGCCCCGTGCCGCGTCCTGCTGTCGACCACCGGGCGGCTCGTGCGGGTCGACGTCCCGACCGCCGAGCTCGGGGTCGTGCGGGTGCCGAAACGCTCCAAGCACGACGCCGTCCGCTCCAGCGTGCTCAGCACCGTCCGCGGGCAGGTCGGCGCGCTGACCTCGACCGGCCGCATCGTGCGGTTCTCCCCCGTCGATGTGCCGTCCGTGCCGCCCGCTGCCGTCCGGCTCGACGCCGGCGTGCGGGTGCACGAGTACCTCGGCATCCCCCGCGGCGAGTCCGTCGTCGCCGTGGTGGACCTCAGCGCGGCGTCCGAGCACTCGCTCGCGATCGGCACCGCGCAGGGCGTCGTCAAGCGCGTCGTCCCCGGAGCCTGGCCGGACAAGCCCGACTTCGTGGCGATCGGGTTGAAGCCCGGCGACCAGGTGGTCGGGGCCACGCAGTCGGCCGAGTCGGACGACCTCGTCTTCATCACCTCGAACGCGCAACTGCTGCGGTTCGGGGCTGCCGCCGTCCGTGCCCAGGGTCTCCCCGCCGGCGGAGTCGCGGGCGTGGCGGTGGCCTCTGGTGCCTCGGTGATCTGGTTCGGCGCCGTCACACCGTCCGAGGACGCCGTCGTCGCCACCGTCTCCACGTCCTCGTCCGCCCTGCCCGGCACGGACACCGGGCGCGCGAAGGTCTCGTCGCTGTCCGAGTTCCCCGCGAAGGGCCGTGCGACCCAGGGGGTGCGGGCGCACGCGTTCCTCAAGGGCGAGGACGGCCTGACCGTCGCGTGGGCCGGCATCGCGCCGCCGCACGCGGTCGGGACGGACGGCGCAGCCCGGACCCTGCCCGACTGGATGTCGAAGCGCGACGGGTCGGGCAGCCCGCTCGACGACGTCGTCGGGTCGATCGGCGGCAGCGCGGCGACGCTCGACGGCACGCGCGGCGACGTGTAGCGCGCGACCGGCGCGCGCCGCGGCCGCGCCGCGGCCGCGGCGCGCGCGTCCGCCAGCCGCCCCCGCCGGCCGAGACTCGGCCCCGCGGACACGACTCGCGCTCCGAACGCACGAAGGTGTCCGCCCGGCCGAGACTCGGTCCGGCCGGCCAGGCCACCCTGCCGCTAGGCGGCCAGGCGGCCAGGCCGGGCGGCGCTACACGTCGATGCGGTCGCGGTCCAGGCCCTCGCCGGCCAGGATGAACTCCTTGCGCGGCGCGACGTCGTTCCCCATGAGCAGCTCGAAGACCTTGGCAGCGGACTCGGCATGGGGCACCTGGACCCGGCGCAGGGTGCGGTGCGCACGGTCCATCGTCGTCTCCGCGAGCTGGTCCGCGTCCATCTCGCCGAGCCCCTTGTACCGCTGGATCGGCTCCTGGTACTTCTTGCCCGACCGCGCCAGCTTCTTCAGCACGGCCTGCAGCTCCTGCTCCGAGTACGTGTACAGCGTGTCGTTCGGCTTGCCGCGGTTGATCACGACGACCCGGTGCAGCGGCGGCACGGCGGCGAAGACCCGCCCCTGCTCGATCATCGGCCGCATGTACCGGAAGAACAGCGTCAGGAGCAACGTGCGGATGTGCGCGCCGTCGACGTCGGCGTCCGACATGATGATGACCTTGCCGTAGCGGGCCTGGTCGAGCTCGAACGTGCGACCGGAGCCGGCACCGATCACCTGGATGATCGAGGCGCACTCGGCGTTCGACAGCATGTCCGAGACGGACGCCTTCTGCACGTTGAGGATCTTGCCGCGGATGGGCAGGAGCGCCTGGTACTCGCTGTTGCGCGCCAGCTTGGCGGTGCCGAGCGCGGAGTCACCCTCGACGATGAACAGCTCGGTGCCCTCGACGTCGTTCGACCGGCAGTCCGCGAGCTTCGTCGGCAGGGACGAGTTCTCGAGCGCGTTCTTGCGGCGCTGGGTCTCCTTGTGCGCCCGTGCCGAGATGCGGGTCTTCATCTCCGCGACGACCTTCTCGAGCAGTCCGGCCGCCTGGGCCTTCTCGGTGCGCTGCGTCGACGTGAGGATCTCGGTGATCCGCTTCGCGACGACCGAGTCCACGACACGACGGACCGCCGGCGTCCCGAGGACCTCCTTCGTCTGGCCCTCGAACTGCGGCTCGGGCAGCCGGACGGTCAGCACGGCGGTCAGCCCGGCGAGCACATCGTCCTTCTCGAGCTTGTCCTGTCCGACCCTTGAGCTTGCGGGCGTTGGCCTCGACCTGGGTCCGGACGGCCTTCACCAGCCCGGCCTCGAACCCCGCCTGGTGCGTGCCGCCCTTGGGCGTGGCGATGATGTTGACGAAGCTGCGCAGCACGGTCTCGTAGCCGTCGCCCCAGCGCAGGGCGACGTCGACCTCGCACGTGCGTTCGACCTCGGTCGACACCATGTGGCCCTTGTCGTCGAGCATCGGCACGGTCTCCTTGAACGTGCCCGAGCCCTGGATGCGCCAGACGTCGGTCTTCGCGCCGTCGACGGCGAGGTGCTCGACGAACTCGCCGATGCCGCCCTCGTACCGGAAGCGCTCGACGACCGGACCCTCGGCGGCCTCGACCCCGGTCGCTGCGGCGCGCTCGGCGGCAGCGGTGATGGCGGCGGGGCGCTCGTCGGTGATGGTGAGCCCGAGCCCGGGCACCAGGAACGCGGTCTGCCGCGCGCGGTTGACCAGGTCGGCCATGCTGAAGGCGGCGTCCCTGGTGAAGATCTGTCGGTCGGCCCAGTAGCGGACTCGCGAGCCGGTGACGCCCTTCTTGACCTTGCCGACCACGCGCAGCTCGCTGCCCGAGGTGAACGGGCTGAAGGGCGCATCCGGTCCGATGCCGTCCGAGTCGTCGAAGAGCCCGGGCTCGCCGCGGTGGAACGACATCGCGTAGGTCTTGCCGCCACGGTCGACCTCGACGTCGAGGCGTTCCGACAGCGCGTTGACGACCGAGGCGCCCACCCCGTGGAGACCGCCGGACGCCGCGTACGACCCCGAGCCGAACTTGCCGCCGGCGTGGAGCTTCGTGAACACGACCTCGACCCCGGTCAGGCCGGTCTTCGGCTCGACGTCGACGGGGATGCCACGGGCGGTGTCGGTGACCTGGACGGAGCCGTCCGGGAACAGCCGCACGCCGATCTCGTCACCGTGTCCGGCGAGGGCTTCGTCGACGGAGTTGTCGATGACCTCCCACAGGCAGTGCATCAGGCCGCGGGAGTCCGTCGATCCGATGTACATGCCGGGACGCTTCCGGACTGCCTCGAGTCCTTCGAGGACGGAGAGATGCCGTGCGGAGTAGTCGGAGCTCACCTCCCGAGCCTACCCAGCACGGCCGACACCACCCGCCTGACACTCGCACTGGGGACGATCGGTCCGCGCTGAGCGAAATGGGCCCACCCAATGCCGTACATCCAGGCATCACGTGTTGAAATGGTGCAACCAGGAAGCACCACCTGCAATCCGTGAGGAGCACAGCAATGACCCAGACCGTGCAGGACCTCTCCATCGACGACGTCAGCAACCACCAGCTCACCGCTGCCGACCGGTGTGACAGCTGCGGTGCGCAGGCCTACATCCGAGCCACGATGGCCAGCGGGGAACTCTACTTCTGCGCCCACCACGGCGCGGAGTTCAAGGACAAGCTCGCCGCCACCGCCATCGAGTGGCACGACGAGAGCAGCCGACTCCGCGAGTCGAAGTAGCACCACGAACCACGGACGGGCCCGGATCCACATGGATCCGGGCCCGTCGTCGTTCGTCCACCGCCACAGGCGCACCACCGCCGATGCACCCGCCCGACGGCCTGGAGGCCCGGCACCGGTCTCGTGGACCGGTGGCGGGCCTCCAGGCGGTCGCCGTCAGCGCGTCGTCAGGCGATGCGCTTGAACGCCTTGTCGACGAACCGGTCGACGGTGGCGCGGGCTTCCCGCGCGTAGCGGTCGATGCTCGCCGTGCGGTCGGGGTCGGGTGCGTAGGACCGGCCCACGCGCTCGGCGGCCGCGGCCAGGACGGCGTCCGTGAGTGCCGGGTTCAGCGGCAGGAGCGGGCCCTGCGCGTGCGTGCCGAAGGACGTCCCACGGACGGCGCCCTCCACCGGCGAGCCGGCCTGGTTCCCGCCACCGGACACGACGTCCGCGAACGGGGTGACCCCGGCGCCGAGTTCGATGCGCGTGGCGTGGTCCTCGAACGCGGCGAGGCGCTTCGACGCGCCGTCGAGCAGCGGGTACCGGGTCTCGAGCACGAAGTAGTTGACGCGACGCTCGGCACCGCGGACGGCGCGGGCGTCGAACACGCCGAAGCCCTGCACCGGCGCACCGTCGGTCGGGACGACCTCGTTCGTCGCCAGGTCGAACCCGCCACCGAGCGCGACCACCGGGACCCCCGCAGCGGCGAGGTCACGGAGCGGGGCTGCGATGCGCGCGACGTCCGCTCCGAGGGACCGCATGGCGCTGAGCGGGCCGTTCCCGATGACGACCACGTCCGCCGCGGTGGGCAGGCCGTCGCCCGGGGCGTACTCGACGACCTCGGTCGGGATGCCGGCGGCGTCGGCGCGGCGGGTCAGGGCGACCACGTTGCCGCGGTCCCCCGACACCCCCATCTGCCGCGGGTACACGTGCAGGATGGTCAGGCGATCGGCCGTCATGCGGTCTTCTCCAGGTCCGGGTGGCCGAGGGCCTTCCGGGCGATCATCATGATCTCGTAGTTGACGATGAAGTTCTTCGTGCCGGTGCTCGTCGTGCCGAGGCCCTGCATGTGCTTGATCGCCGTCTCGACGTCGGGTTCGACCCGGCCGATGCGGACTCCGGCGTGCTCGAGGGCGATCGCGATCTGCCAGGCCTTGTCACCGGAGACGACGTCGACGTGGTCGAGCTTGGAGAAGTCGATGTCGTAGATCCACGAGATGTCGGGCGTGCCCTCGTCGATCGCCATGAGCACCTGCTCGGGGTGGTCCGGCAGCGCGTCGAGGTTCAGCTGCAGGCTCGCAGCGTTCTTGAACATCGTGAACTCGGCGGACTCGCCGGCGATGGGAAGACGCTCACCGCGGCCGTACGCCGGCTTCATCGTCGAGAACGCCCGCGTGACGGCGTCCGTCCGGAACTGCGCGCCGAGGGCAGCACTCGCCGTCGCGGTGGCCGCAGCGGCGTCGACCGCGTAGTGCAGGCCCCGAGCGGGCAGGCGCACGGCGATGTCCGAACCGGCGAAGGCGATCGTGGCTGCATCGCCGGTGTGCGCGGAGACCTCGGCGTCGATGACCGTCTGTTCGGCGTCGGCGCGGTCGAAGTCGTCCGCGTTCTGCAGTCCGTTCGGGCTGGCGGCCACGACGTCGGCGCTCGCGCCGAAGCGGAGCACCCGCTGGCCGGGAGCCGCGGTGTAGGCGTCGAGGAACTGGTCGTCGTGGTTCGTGATGACGTTCGCGGTCGACAGCGCCGCGGTGTCGAGCATCATCGTCGCGACGCGCTCGGTCTCGAAGAACCGGTAGAGCTGGTCGACCTGCACGTTGAGCATCGTCACGGTGGACGGCGACAGGATGCCGGCGAGCTCGACGGCGAAGGCCTCGTCGACCTCGAGGATGCCGATGTCCGCCTTGAGCCGGCCGGTCAGCGACACCTCGGAGAGCAGCGCCGACGCGATGCCCTGCGGCAGGTTCGCGCCCGACGGGTTGGTGAAGACCCGGAGCCCGTGCGCCCGGACGATGTCCGAGATCATGTGCGTCGTCGTCGACTTGCCGTTCGACCCCAGCACGAAGACGACCCCGTTGGGGAACTGCTTCGTGACGTGCTGCAGGAAGTCCGGCACGAGCTTCAGGACGATGAAGCCCGGGTAGGCGGACCCCCCGCCCCGCGCACGGGCGAGGGCGCGGAGGATCCGCCCGATGAGGATCGGGATGAAGAAGCGCAACGCTCGGCCTACTCGAGGTAGTCGCGCAGCGACTGCGACCGCGACGGGTGGCGGAGCTTCGCCATCGTCTTGGACTCGATCTGGCGGATGCGCTCACGCGTCACGCCGAACGTGTCACCGATCTGGTCGAGCGTCTTCGGCTGACCGTCACCCAGGCCGAAGCGCATCCGGATGACACCGGCCTCGCGCTCGGACAGGGAGTCGAGCAGGCTCTCGAGCTGCTTCTGCAGCATCGTGAAGCCCACCGCGTCGGCCGGCACGACCGCCTCGGTGTCCTCGATGAGGTCACCGAACTCGGAGTCACCGTCTTCACCCAGGGGGGTGTGGAGCGAGATCGGCTCGCGGCCGTACTTCTGGACCTCGACGACCTTCTCCGGGGTCATGTCGAGCTCGCGGGCGAGCTCTTCCGGGGTGGGCTCGCGGCCCAGGTCCTGCAGCATCTGCCGCTGGACACGGGCGAGCTTGTTGATGACCTCGACCATGTGCACCGGGATGCGGATGGTGCGGGCCTGGTCGGCCATGGCGCGCGTGATGGCCTGACGGATCCACCACGTGGCGTAGGTCGAGAACTTGAAGCCCTTCGTGTAGTCGAACTTCTCGACGGCACGGATGAGGCCCAGGTTGCCCTCCTGGATGAGGTCGAGGAACTGCATGCCACGACCGGTGTAGCGCTTGGCGAGCGACACGACGAGGCGGAGGTTCGCACCGAGCAGGTGCGACTTCGCCCGCTGGCCGTCCCGAGCGACCCAGCGGAGCTCGCGCTCCTCGGGCTTCGAGAGGCCGGTAGTGTGCTGCAGCTTGTCCTCGGCGAACAGGCCGGCCTCGATGCGCATCGCGAGCTCGACCTCTTGTTCGGCGTTCAGCAGGGCGACCTTGCCGATCTGCTTGAGGTAGTCCTTGACCGGGTCGGCGGTCGCGCCGGTGATCGTCGTCGAGTAGACCGGCGCCTCGTCGTCGTCGGACTGCGAGATGACGAGTGCCCCCGCTGCGACGGCGTTGGCGGCCTCCACCGCGGCGGTGCGCGGCTTGTCCTCGGTGTCGTCGTCGGTGTCGTCCGTCGCGTCGACGGCCTCCACGGGCTCGACGGCGTCGTCCTCGTCCTCGTCGGACGCGGCCTTCTTCGTCGCGGGCTTCTTGACCGCGGCCTTCTTCGGGGCAGCCGCCTTCTTGGCGGGGGCCTTCGTCGCGCGCTTTTTCGGCGCAGCGGTGCCGTCGGTCTCGGGGCTCTCGGCCTCGGTCACCGTGTCGGCGTTGTCCTTCGTGGGATCGATCGTCGTGCTCCGGGCAGCCATGCGATCACCTCTCTCGTCGTGCCACGTTCATGGGGTCGTGGCCTTCCCTCTGCACCCAGGGCCGGAGCCGCAGTTCCCCCGCGTCACTGGCCCGTCGTTCCTGGAAGCGCTGGACGTCCGGGGCAGCGACACCGCCCGTTCCGGGCGACGACACCGCCCGTTCAGGGCAGCACTAGGACCCATGTCAAGTCCCCCGACGAAACGCGCGCTCCAGCAGGAGCACCTGTACACGGGAGACCCGAACGGGTCCGGGCTTCATTATTGCACGGTCCGCTTCCGCAGGCGTGCAACGAGTGCAACCCAGAGCGGTGCCACCCGTATTCCGTCCTGTTCGTGCATCTGGGCGCGGGTGCGACGGCGGGCGTGCAGGAGCATGCCGACGCCGAACCCGACGACGACGTACTGCACGGTGAGCGCGACCCGGAAGTTCGACCAGGCGAAGACGGTCTGTCCCGTGACGCGGGCGACGGCGTCGAGGAGCACGCCGATGAGGAACATCATCACGAAGGCCGCGAGGAAGCCCCCGACGTTGACGACCCCGTTCGCGGACCCCAGGGAACCCATCGGGTTGAACGAGCGTGCGAAGTCGAAGCCGATGAGCGAGCCCGGACCGCCGATGCCCATCGCGACGACGAGCAGCACGAGGAGCCAGGTCGGCGGGTGCCCGGGCCAGATGAGCACGAACGTCCAGACGACGCCGAGCAGCACGACCACGCCGAGCACCAGGTTCGAGCGCCGGAGCGGGTACCGGGCGCAGAGCACCCCGAGGAGCGGCCCGGCGACGAACCCGACGGCGACGATCACGGTGAGGAAGCCAGCGGCCTCGGTCGAGGAGTATCCGAGCCCGCGGAGCATCGGCACGCCCCAGAGCAGGCTGAACACCGTGCCCGAGGACTGAGTGACGTAGTGCGACCAGAACCCGAGCTGCGTGCCGGGGCGGCGGAGCGCGTGCCCGAACGTGTGGAACGCCGCCGACCAGGTGTGCGGCAGCGGGATCGTGTCGGTGCGCACCGGGACCGGACCGTTCCGCACGAAGACGAACGCCAGCACGAGCCCGACGGCACTGGCTGCTGCGGCCACCCCGAACGCCACCGTCCAGCCGGCGGTGTGCAGCAGCAGCGCGAAGGGGAACGCCGAGGCGATCTGGCCGACCTGCCCGAGGTTGCCCGTCCACTGCGAGATCTGCGGCAGGATCCGGCCGCTGAACCACATCGGCAGCAGGCGGATCACCGAGATGAAGGTCATGGCGTCCCCGGCGCCGACCAGGACCCGCCCGACCACCGCCGGGCCGATCGTCGGCGAGACCGCGACGACGGCCTGCCCGAGCACGAGCAGCAGGGCCCCGAGCAGCACGAGGCGCCGCGGGCCGATCCGGTCGAGGGCGATCCCGACGGGGATCTGCAGTCCCGCGTACACGGCGATCTGCACGACCGCCAGGGTGGACAGGACGGCGGCGGAGACCGCGAAGCGGTCCTGCGCGTCCACGCCGGACACCCCGAGCGACGACCGCTGCACGACCGCCAGGACGTACGCGAGGACCGCGACGCCCCACACGACGAAGGCACGGCGGGAGTTCACCCGACAAGGCTAGCGGCGTGTCACCGCTGCCAGGACGAGCTGTGGAGGACGTGCGCGGCGCGGACGGCTGTGGTGGAGCCTCCGACCCGGATCAGTCGTCGGAGGCGTCCCGGCGGTCCGCGAGGAAGCGCTCGAGCTCGGCCGCGATCGCGTCGGCCGTGGGGACCTCGCCGTCGACGCCGGTGAGGGGCGAGCCGACGGGGTTGCCCTCCATGTAGGTGTCGTGGCGTTCCTCGAGCGCCGCGACCAGGCGCTGGAGTTCGCCGTTGCCGGCGACCTGCTCGTCGACACGGAGGGCGAACTCGCGGCCTTCTTCCCGCAGGGCGTCGGTCGGGAAGATCAGGCCGGTGGCGGCGGCGATCCCGGACAGGGCGGCCACCGCGGCGTCGGGGTACTCCGTGTCGGAGAGGTAGTGCGGCACGAGGAGCACCAGGCCCGTGACCTGGCGCTCGAGCTCGGTGAGCCGGTGCTCGACGAGGTGCAGGACGTTCGCCGGTGCCTGGGTCTCCGGCTTCCAGACGCTCATCGACTCGATGAGGTCGGCGCGCGTGCCCGACACGGTGAGGCTGACCGGGCGCGTGTGCGGCACGGGCATCGGGATCGACTGCACCCACGTCGTGTCCACGACCTGGAGCTCGGCCGCGAGGTCGGTCACGGCGCGGACGAACCGGTTCCACTGGAAGTCGGGCTCGTACCCGGAGAGGAAGAGGAACGGCTGCCCGATCTCGTCCCGCACCAGGTGCAGGGCGAGCCGGGGCGGTTCGATGTCGGTGATGTGGTCGTGCTCGAACGTGATCACCGGGCGACGGGCCCGCCAGTCGAGCAGCGCGTCCGGGTCGAACTCGGCGACGAGCCGGGTGTCCAGCCGCTCGAGGATCGAGGTGGTCACCTGGGCCACCGCCGAGCCGGCGTCCGCGAACCCCGTGAGCCCGGCGACCAGGTGCAGGCCGGTCGGGACCGTCGGGGCGGACTCGTCGAACGTGTAGAGGTCCTCGGAGCGGTTCACCGTCCCAATGCTAGGCGGGGGTGCAGACACCACCGGCCACGACGCCCACGCCGACAGCGAACAGCGCCTGGATAGGGTTGGAGCATGGTCCGACCGACGCTCTCCACCGACTCCGCCTCCCCCTCCTCGATCGACGCCGACGTCCTCGTCGTCGGTGTCCGCCCCGGCTCCGACGGCGCTCCCGCGACGATCGTCTCCCCCGCGACGACGCCCTTCTCCGTGCTCGACGACCTCGACCTCGCGGCGATCGGGGTGACCGGAGCGAAGGACCAGCTCGTGCGCCTGCCCGGCACCGGTGTCAGCGCCGGCAGCATCGCGCTGATCGGGCTCGGCTCCGGCACCGACGCCGCCGCGGTCCGCTCGGCAGCCGGCAGCGCCGTCCGCCAGCTCCCCCTCGTGTCCTCGATCGCGCTCGCGCTGCCGACCGACTCCGACGAGCTCGTCGACGCCGCCCTCGAAGGCGCCGCCCTCGGCGCCTACTCGTTCACCCGGCACAAGGGCACCGGCAGCACCGGACCGGTGCGCGGCGACCAGCGCGTCGTCGTGCTCGCCCCGTCCGCCGTCGCGGACGCCACGGTGCGTCCGGCGATCGTCGCCGACGCCGCCGCCCTGGTGCGCGACCTCGTCAACACCGCCGCGCTGGACCTCGGCCCGTCGGACGTCGCGGACGTTGCCTCCGGGTTCGCCGGCGAGCTGCCCCTGACCGTCGAGGTGCTCGACGAGACCGCGCTCGAGGAGCAGGGCTTCGGCGGCATCCTCGGCGTCGGGGCCGGCTCCGTCCGTCCCCCGCGTCTGGTCGTCGTCCGGTACGCGCCGGAGTCCGCCACGAAGCACCTCGCCCTCGTCGGCAAGGGCATCACGTTCGACTCCGGCGGGCTCTCCCTCAAGCCGGCCGCGTCGATGCTCGGCATGAAGACCGACATGACCGGTGCCGCGACCGTGCTCGCCGCCACCGTGGCGGCTGCTCGCCTCGGCCTCGACGTCAAGGTCACCGCGTGGCTCTGCCTGGCCGAGAACATGCCGTCCGGGTCGGCGATCCGCCCCGGGGACGTCCTGACGCTCAAGAACGGCAAGACCGTCGAGGTCACGAACACCGACGCCGAGGGCCGTCTCGTCCTCGGTGACGGTCTCGCCGCGGCCTCGCTCGAGCAGCCCGACGCGGTCGTCGACGTCGCCACGCTCACCGGCGCCCAGGTCGTCGCGCTCGGCGACCGCACCACCGGCCTGATGGGCACCGACGACCTCGTGGCCCGGGTCCGCGCCCTCGCCGAGTCCGTCGCCGAGCCGATCTGGCCGATGCCCCTCCCCGAGGAGCTCGACGCCCGGCTCGCCAGCGACGTCGCCGACATGGTGAACGCCACGGTCGGCAACCCGGCCGGCGGCATGCTGCTCGCAGGCAAGTTCCTGGAGCGCTTCGTGGGCGAGGGTGTCCCCTGGGCGCACCTCGACATCGCGGGCCCCTCGGAGAACAAGGGCGGCGGCTACGGGTGGCAGGGCAAGGGACCGACCGGTGCGATGGTCCGCACCCTCATCTCGCTCGCAGAAGACCTCCAGTCCAAGTAGTAGGTTTGGTTCCGGTGGGCTGGCGTCACGACGCCACCCACCGGAACGACACGGGACGGGACCGGAACCACGCGGTCCGACCGTCGGACGCCGCCGCGGTGGTGTCCATGTGCGGGCCCGACCGGCCCCGACATGCACGAGGGAGTTGCACCAGGTGACGGAACAGACTTACGACGTCGTGGTCCTCGGTGGCGGGAGCGGCGGGTACGCCGCTGCGCTCCGGGCAGCCGAGCTCGGGATGAGCGTCGCGCTCATCGAGGGCGACAAGCTCGGAGGGACCTGCCTGCACCGCGGCTGCATCCCGACGAAGGCGCTGCTGCACTCGGCCGAGATCGCCGACGGCGCCCGTGACGCCGAGAAGTACGGCGTCCTCGCCGAGTTCGCCGGTGTCGACGTGCCGAAGGTCATCGAGTACCAGCAGGGCGTCATCAACTCCAAGTACAAGGGCCTGCAGGGGCTCATCAAGGCCCGCGGCATCACCGTCGTCGAGGGCTGGGGCCGCCTGACCTCGCAGAACACCGTGCAGGTCGGCGACCAGACCGTCACCGGCAAGAACGTCGTGCTGGCCACCGGGTCGTACTCGAAGTCCCTCCCCGGGCTCGAGATCGGCGGCCGGGTCATCACCTCCGAGACCGCCCTCCGCATGGACTACGTCCCGAACAAGGTCGTCATCCTCGGCGGCGGCGTCATCGGCGTCGAGTTCGCCAGCGTCTGGAAGTCGTTCGGCGCCGAGGTCACCATCGTCGAGGGCCTGCCCCACCTGGTCCCCGCCGAGGACGAGTCGATGTCGAAGCAGCTCGAGCGCGCGTTCCGCAAGCGCGGCATCGAGTTCTCGCTCGGCACGCGGTTCCAGGGCGTGGAACAGCACGAGAACGGCGTCGTCGTCACGCTCGAGGACGGCAAGACCTTCGACGGTGACGTGCTGCTCGTCGCCGTCGGCCGTGGCCCCGTCACGCAGAACGTCGGCTACGACGAGGTCGGCATCACGATGGACCGCGGCTTCGTCATCACGAACGAGCGCCTCGCGACGAACGTGCCGAACGTGTACGCCGTCGGCGACATCGTCCCCGGCCTGCAGCTCGCGCACCGCGGCTTCCAGCAGGGCATCTTCGTCGCCGAGGAGATCGCCGGGCTCAACCCGGTGGTCATCGAGGACAAGAACATCCCGAAGGTCACCTACTCCGACCCCGAGGTCGCCTCGGTCGGCCTCTCGCAGTCGAAGGCCGAAGAGGAGTACGGCGCCGACAAGGTCGACTCGTACGAGTACAACCTCGCCGGCAACGGCAAGAGCCACATCATCGGCACGTCCGGTGCGGTCAAGGTCGTGCGCGTCGTCGACGGCCCCGTCGTCGGCATCAGCATGATCGGCGCACGCGTCGGCGAGCTCATCGCCGAGGCCCAGCTCGCCGTGAACTGGGAAGCCCACCCGGAGGACGTCGCGCCGCTCATCCACGCGCACCCGACCCAGAGCGAAGCCCTCGGCGAAGCGCTGATGCACCTCGCGGGCAAGCCGCTGCACGCCCTGTGAGCCGGCGCACGATGACACAGACACCCACCACGAACCACCCCTGCGAAGAGGAGTCCACCCGATGAGCGAATCCGTCAACCTCCCGGCGCTCGGCGAGAGCGTCACCGAGGGCACGGTGACCCGATGGCTGAAGAACGTCGGTGACCGGGTCGAGGTCGACGAGCCGCTGCTCGAGGTCTCGACCGACAAGGTCGACACCGAGATCCCGTCGCCGATCGCCGGTGTCGTCGAGGAGATCCTGGTCCAGGAGGACGAGACCGTCGAGGTCGGCACCCCGCTGGTGAAGATCGGCGACGGCTCCGGGTCCTCCGACGGCGACTCCGGTTCGTCGGACTCCTCGGCGTCGGACTCGTCCGAGTCGAACGAGGCCGCTGCCGACCAGGAAGCGCCCGCAGCCGAGCCGAGCACGGAGCAGGACACCGAGGCCAAGGCCCCGGAGCCCACCGAGCCCGAGCCGGCCCCGGCCGGACAGACCCAGCCAGCAGCACCCGCAGCGCCGTCCGCACCGCCGGCCGCCGCACCCGTGCCGCAGGCCGCCCCAGTGCCGCCGCCCGCGGCCGTGCCGGCTCCCCCGGCCGCCGCTGCCCCGGCTCCCGCCGCCGTGCCGGCCCCGGCCGCTGCGGTGTCGAGTGCGCCGACGGCGTCCGCTGAGGTCCCGAACCCGTCGCAGAACGGCGCCGCCTCCGGCTACGTCACGCCGCTGGTGCGCAAGCTCGCCAACGAGCAGGGCGTCGACCTGTCGACCGTCACCGGCACCGGTGTCGGTGGGCGCATCCGCAAGGAGGACGTGCTCGCCGCCGTCAAGCCCGCCGCGGCTCCTGCTGCCTCCGCTGCCCCCGCGGCGACGTCCGGCCCGTTCGTGGCCGAGGTCTCCCCGCTCCGTGGCACCCGCGAGAAGATGACGCGCCTGCGCAAGGTCGTCGCCGAGCGGGCCGTGCAGTCGATGACCTCGACCGCACAGCTGACGAGCGTCGTCGAGGTCGACGTCACGAAGGTGGCGCAGTTCCGCGACGCCCACAAGGCCGAGTTCCTCGAGAAGACCGGCGCGAAGCTCTCCTTCATGCCGTTCTTCGCCCTGGCGGCATCGGAAGCGCTCAAGGCGCACCCGAAGATCAACTCGACCGTCGATGGTGAGGAGATCGTGTACCCGGAGACGGAGAACGTCTCGATCGCGGTCGACACCGAGCGCGGCCTGCTCACCCCGGTGATCAAGGACGCCGCGTCGCTCGACCTCGCGCAGTTCTCGAAGGCGATCGCCGACCTCGCCGAGCGCACCCGCAACAACCAGCTGAAGCCCGACGAGCTCGCCGGCGGCACCTTCACGCTGACCAACACGGGTTCGCGCGGTGCACTGTTCGACACCCCGGTCGTGTTCCTGCCGCAGTCGGCCATCCTCGGGACGGGCATCGTGACCAAGCGTCCGGCCGTCGTGAAGGTGGACGGGCAAGAGGCCATCGCGATCCGCTCGTTCGTGTACCTGGCGCTGTCGTACGACCACCGGATCATCGACGGTGCGGACGCGTCGCGCTACCTCGTCGCGGTGAAGAACCGCCTCGAAGAGGGCAACTTCGCTCCGAACCTGGGGTACTGACCCGCACGTCCAGGTCCGACCGACGGCCCCGGTTCCCCTCGTGGGAGCCGGGGCCGTCGGCGTGTGTCGGCCGCGTGGGCCGTCGGCGCGTGTCGACGATCGGTGTCGGCGGTGGTCCTCGGTCCGGCGTCACGCGGCGCTGAGGCCCAGCACCCCGGCCGCCACGAGGCCGCTGGCGACGACGACCCCGACGAGCAACGCCCGCGCGGGCACCCGGACGCCGCCCCTGCCGAGCCGGACCCCGCGCTCGACGACGTCCTGCACCACGGCGAGGAGGCCCGTCGGCTCCGGCGGGGCCGGGGCCACGACGGCGTAGACGTCCGCCGGGGGCTCCCACCGGACGGGCCGCGGCGGGCCCGTCGCGTGCACGACGGCGACGAGACGTCGGAGGTCCTCCACCGCACCCCCGAGCGCCCCGGCGACGGCGCCGTCCACCGCCGCACGGCAGGGCTCGCGGTGGTCGACCCGCTCCCACACCGCGCGCGCGGCCCGCACCAGTGCGGTGACGCCCGGCGCCTCCGACGTCCGCAGCGGTGACGAGCCCGGGTCGGCATCGGGCGGGTGGTCGACGAGGACCGGTGCGCCGGAGTCGTCGACGAGGACGTCGTCGGCACGGGCGCCACCGAGCACCACGGCTCCCGCTGCGGCGTCGATGGCCAGTTCGAGCAGCGGGAGCGTCAGGGTGACGGCCACCCCGACCGTCGGCACGCCGATGCGGTCGAGGGCGTCGGGGAGCGGCGTGCCGGTGAGCTGCTCGGTCTGCACCACGAGGCGGCCGTCGGGACTGCGGCCGACCGTGGTGACCCGCACGCAGTGCTGGGGCTCGGACGCGCAGCGGTCGGCCACCCACAGGGCGTAGCGGCCGGTGTCCGGACCGGACCAGCGGTGTTCGACGGTGGTCGTTGCCATGGTGACCAGCGTGGTGGAGGCGGGACGAGCCTCCCGGCCCGGTGCGACCGTCTGTGGAGAACCCCGTTCGCCCACAGCCAGTTCACCCACGGTCCACATGACGGCCGTCAGGCCGTATCCTGGGGGCATGGCACGAAGCAGCTCGACCGACACGAAGGCGAAGGCGAAGGAGCCGGGACGTCTGAAGCAGATGTTCCAGGTCTTCCAGATGACCCGTCGGGCTGACCCGACGTCGATCTGGTGGTTCGCCGCCGCGTTCCTCGTGCCCGTCGTCCTCGGGGTGCTCCTGGCCCTGCTGCTGCCGGGGCAGAACTGGCTCGCGGTCGTCCTCTGGATCCTCGCCGGCGTGCTCCTCGGTGTGCTGCTCTTCCTGATCGTGCTCGGTCGTCTGGCCGAACGGGCGGCGTACTCGCAGATCGAGGGCCAGCCCGGTGCCGTCGGTGCCGTGCTGTCGAACTCCCTCCGTCGCCAGTGGCGCTCCAGCGAGATGCCCGTCGCCGTCCACGGCCGTTCGCAGTCCGCCGTCTACCGCGCCGTGGGCACGCCCGGCGTCGTCCTCATCACCGAGGGCCAGGTCGGCAACATCTCCCGCCAGGTGGACGAGGAGCGCCGCAAGGTCCAGCGCATCGTCCCGAACGTCCCCGTGCACGTCGTGCACGTCGGTGAGGGCTCGGACGCCGTCACGCTGCACAAGCTCCCCCGTGCGATGAACAAGTACAAGAAGTCGCTCAACCGCAACGAGGTCCTCGCGGTCGCAAACCGCCTCGACTCCCTCACGCAGAGCCCGGCGTCGGCGATCCCCAAGGGCATCGACCCGACCCGTGTCCGCGCAGGTCGTCCGCGCTGACCACGCCCTGACGTCGTTGGACGCCCCCGACCACTGCGGTCGGGGGCGTTCTGCGTCGTGGGGCCCGCGGGCTGCGGCGGTTGCGACGCGGCCCACGGGGAGGCGCACCGTGCGCGCTCCACGAGCTGGTGCGAGGTCGCCCACCCCATGCGGGGCCACGACCGGGCACGGAGTGGCCGAACTCGCACCAGGGCCGGCGTCGTCGCGCCGCGTGCGCGCCGGGCGCGCGCCGGGCGAGCGGCCCGGTGCCTCAGCGCCGGACGAGCACCGTGCCTGCCGCCGCGTCGTGCAGCGGGCGGCCGTCCTTCGCGTGGATGAGCACCGGGACGACGATGCACAGCAGCACGGTGCGGACGATCGGCCGCCACACCCCGACGTAGCCGCCACGGACCGGCACCACGCGGAGCCCGACGCAGACCTGCCCGAACGACCCGGAGAGCAGCGGGATGAAGACGACCTGCATCGCGGCGAAGATCGCCAGCGTGACGAAGTTGCCCGAGTCGCCGTAGGTCCCGAGGCCGAGCGACACGAGGGACGCGAGCGCCCAGTCGATCACGAGCGCGATCAGCCGCCGCCCGAAGCTGCCCATCGACCGGGGCCCGGACTGCGGCAGGCCGAGGACCTTGCCGGGCCACTCCCCCGCACCGGCACCAGCAGCGGAGGGGGACGACGAGGTGGGGCGGGCCATGTCCCCAGGGTAGGCGACACCGGGTGCGTAACACGCCGGAAACAACGCAGTCACGTCCGGGAAACCCCGGGTCTCTAGCCTCGTCGGAGGGTGCCTCTCGGTCCCCTCGAACCACCACCCAACCAGTAGGAGAACGACTCACATGTTCAGTGATTCCTCCGAGGTGCTCGCCTTCATCAAGGACACGGACGTCAAGTTCCTCGACATCCGTTTCACGGACCTCCCCGGGGTCCAGCAGCACTTCAACATCCCCGCGTCCACGGTCGACGAGGACTTCTTCTCGGTCGGGCAGCTCTTCGACGGCTCCTCGATCCGCGGTTTCGCGTCGATCCACGAGTCCGACATGCAGCTCATCCCGGACGTGACGACCGCGTACGTCGACCCGTTCCGCGCGGAGCGCACGCTGATCATGGTGTTCGACATCTACAACCCGCGCAACGGCGAGATCTACAGCCGTGACCCGCGCCAGGTCGCCAAGAAGGCCGAGAAGTACCTCGCCTCGACCGGCATCGCGGACACCGCGTTCTTCGCCCCCGAGGCCGAGTTCTACATCTTCGACGACGTCCGCTACTCGGTCACGCAGAACGAGTCGTTCTACGCGGTCGACTCCGAGGAGGGCGCCTGGAACACGGGTCGCACCGAAGAGGGCGGCAACCTCGCCAACAAGACCCCGTACAAGGGCGGCTACTTCCCCGTGTCGCCGGTCGACAAGACCGCCGACCTGCGCGACGACATCTCGCTCAAGCTGATCGACTCGGGCCTCGAGCTCGAGCGCGCACACCACGAGGTGGGCACCGGCGGCCAGCAGGAGATCAACTACAAGTTCGACACGATGGTCCACGCCGCGGACGACATCCTGAAGTTCAAGTACATCGTGAAGAACACGGCCGAGCAGTGGGGCAAGGTCGCCACCTTCATGCCGAAGCCGATCTTCGGTGACAACGGTTCGGGCATGCACACGCACCAGTCGCTCTGGTCCGACGGCACCCCGCTCTTCTACGACGAGAACGGCTACGGCGGGCTCTCCGACCTCGCCCGCTGGTACATCGGCGGCCTGCTCAAGCACGCGCCCGCCGTCCTGGCGTTCACGAACCCGACGATCAACTCGTACCACCGTCTGATCCCGGGCTTCGAGGCCCCCGTCAACCTCGTCTACTCGGCGGGCAACCGCTCGGCCTCGATCCGCATCCCGATCACGGGCACGAACCCGAAGGCCAAGCGCATCGAGTTCCGCGCGCCCGACGCCTCCGGCAACCCGTACCTGGCGTTCGCCGTGCAGCTGATGGCGGGCCTCGACGGCATCCAGAACCGCATCGAGCCGCACGAGCCCGTGGACAAGGACCTCTACGAGCTCCCGCCGGAAGAGGCGAAGAACATCCCGCAGGTGCCGGCGTCCCTCGACGCAGCACTCGCAGCGCTCGAGGCCGACCACGAGTTCCTCCTCAAGGGGAACGTCTTCACCGAGGACCTCATCCAGACGTGGATCGACTACAAGCGCGAGAACGAGATCCTGCCGATGGCGCAGCGTCCGCACCCGTTCGAGTACGAGCTGTACTTCGGCGTCTGAGTCCCGCTGACACGCACACGAAGGGCCCCGCACCGATGGTGCGGGGCCCTTCCGCGTTGCGGGTGCGCGGGCCGAGACTCGCCGAGGCGGACAGGACTCGCGCGCCGGACGGCGCAGGGTGTCCGCCGGGCCGAGACTCGGCGCGCGGGCTGCGGCCGGCGCACCGGACGCGACCGCCTGGAGGCCCGGTGGTGGTCCGGCGGGCCGACACCGGGCCTCCAGGCGGTTGCGTCGCGGCGGCGCCGCCGAGACTCGGTGAGGCGGGCAGGATGCGTCTCCGGGACGGCGCGATCTGTCCGGGAGGCCGAGACTCGGCTCCGACGCATGCACCCCCGGGCGCGCGAAACGGGGCCCGCACCGCCCCGGCACGGACCCCGTCTGCTGCGGGCGACTAGCGGCTGGTGGCCAGCACGTCGTTGGACCCTGCAGCAACGCTCACGGGTGCACCCGCGACCGGCGTGGGACGTCCCAGGGAACGGACGGACCACCCCGCCTTGACCCAGTCGGTGACCGGGAGGCAGTTGCGCGCGTCGATGACGACGCGACGTCCGACGAGGTCCCCGAGGGCGACCGGGTCGGCGCTGATGATGTCGTCCCACTCGGTGAGCACGAGGACGAGGTCGGCACCCTCGAGCGCCTCGGTCATGGACGCGGTGTAGCTCAGCGTCGGGAACGAGCACTTGGCCGTCTCCATCGCCTCCGGGTCCCAGAGCGTGACCTGGGCGCCGCGGAGGTGCAGCGCCGCGGCGACGTTGAGCGCCGGCGAGTCGCGGACGTCGTCGGTGAGCGGCTTGAAGGCCGCGCCGATGACCGCCACGCGGCGGTTCAGGACCGATCCCCCGGCGGCGTCGATCGCCATGTCGATGACCCGCTGGCGCTGGCCCATGTTGATCTCGTCGACCTGCTGCATGAGCCCGACGACCTGGCCGGCGCCGATCTCGTTCGCGCGGTACATGAGCGCCCGGATGTCCTTCGGCAGGCAGCCGCCGCCGAAGCCGAGGCCGGCGTTGAGGAACTTCCGGCCGATGCGGGCGTCGTGGCCGAGGGCGTCGGCGAGCGTCGTCACGTCGGCGCCGGTGATGGCGCACATCTCGGAGATCGCGTTGATGAACGAGATCTTCGTGGCGAGGAACGCGTTCGCGCTGACCTTCACGAGCTCGGCGGTGGCGAGGTCCGTCGTGATGACCGGGGTGCCCTCGCTGATCGGTGCGGCGTAGACCTCGCGGATCACGGCGTCGGCTGCCTCGGACGCGCCGCCCCAGACCAGCCGGTCCGGGTGCAGGGTGTCCTCGACGGCCTTGCCCTCACGCAGGAACTCCGGGTTCCAGATGAGCTCGGCGGTGATGCCGACGGGGGCGAACTCGCGGACGATGCCGCGGAGCCGTGCCGCCGTGCCGACCGGGACCGTCGACTTGCCGACGATGAGCCCGGGGTGGGTGAGGTTCTCGGCCACGCCACGGGTGGCGCTCTCGACGTACGCCAGGTTGGCGGCGTGCGAGCCGGCCTTCTGGGGTGTGCCGACGCAGACGAAGTGCACGTCAGCGGCCGCCACGGCGGAGGCGATGTCCGAGGTGAAGCGGAGCTTGCCGCTGGCCACGTGCTTCGTGATGAGCTCGGGCAGGCCGGGCTCGAAGAACGGGACCTCGCCGGCGGACAGTGCGGCGAGCTTCGCCGGGTCGACGTCCACGCCGATGGTCTCGAAGCCCATCTCGGCCATGGCGGCCGCGTGGGTGGCACCGAGGTAGCCGGTGCCGATGACGCTGATGACGGGCGCGGGACGGCCGTCCTTCTCGGAGTGCTTCTGAGCGGTCATTGCTTGACCTCCTGCAGGTCGTAGTCGATGTCGTTGCGCGAGATGCCGTCCACGAACGCCTGGAGGCTGTCCGCTCGGGAGTTGAGGCGCCAGTCGTTGGTCGACCGGACGCCGTCCACCACGGTGGTGGCGGTCTCGCTGAAGTAGGAGAACCCGATGACGTCGTCGTTCTCCGGCTTCGCGAGCCCGTCGAACAGGGACGTCAGCCACTTGGACTTCTGGCCGCCGGTGACGGTCGTGCCGGACTCCGTGGCGCCGACCTCGCTGAGGAGGATCTTCTTGCCAGGAGCCACGTCCCGGAGCTGACGGAGGGTGGCGTCGAAGGTGTTCGAGAACGTCGGGTCCTCGGAGGCTGTGCGGTAGTAGCCGCTCATGCCGACCCAGTCGACGTACGACGGGCCCGGGTAGTACGCCTTCATGTAGTCGAGCGTCTGGTACTTGGCGTTGCCGAGCTTGTCGATGCGGCTCGGCGCCCAGTTCCAGATGACGTAGTCGTTGGCGCCCGCCTTCGCGAAGACGTCGTGCACGTGCTGCCACATGGCCACGTAGGACCCGGCTGCGTTCTGCTGCGTGGCACCTTCGGACCAGTTGTACCAGGAGCCGTTCATCTCGTGGTCGAGACGGATGACCACCGGCTGGCCGTTGGCCTTCAGCGCGTCGGCGTACTTCGTCAGGTAGGCGTCGAACTTCCCGGTGACGATGTCCTGGTTCGTGTAGCCCGCGACGTACTTCTGGTCGTTGCCGGTCTTCGACGGCGCGGACTCCCACGTCATGAGCGGGACACGGCCGTTCGCCCAGGAGCGCTGGACCGCGTTGGCGTTGAAGTCCTGGTCGAAGCCCTGGAAGAACCCGACCATGTTCGTCGCCTTGCCGACCTGCTGGGACACGTCGTCGTACTCGGCCCAGTTGAAGGGCG
Organism: Curtobacterium sp. SL109; assembly: GCF_026672405.1. NCBI lineage: Bacteria > Bacillati > Actinomycetota > Actinomycetes > Micrococcales > Microbacteriaceae > Curtobacterium > Curtobacterium sp. SL109. Next base: position 2,272,592 of record NZ_JAPPRB010000002.1, on the reverse strand, counting down.
ACTGCGCCGTGTAGAGGCCGTACCAGCGGGACGACTGCGCGAGGACCTGGGCCTTCGTGGGTGTGACGACCGGCGTGACGGGATCGGGGTCCTTCGACGGCCCGGTGTTCGGGTTCGTCGCCGGGGCGCCGGAGCCGCCCCCGTGGCCACCGTCGGCCGCCGTGCCGGAGCCGTGCGAGCCTCCCGTGCCGGATGCGCCGGACCCACCGGAGCCGGACGAGCCGGACCCACCGGACCCCGAGCCGCTCTTCGCACCGACCGCGGACTTGGCGTTCGCGGCCGAGGCCTTCGCCGACCCGAGCTGGGACTGGAGCGACGCGATCTGCGCCTTGAGCTGCGCGACCTGGTCGCCGCGGGAGCCGGACTGGGCGCTCGTGGACTCGAGCTTGCCCTCGAGCGTCCAGATCTGCTGCTGTGCGGCGTCGAGCTTGCCCTGGAGGGCCTCGGCGTCGACCGCCTTCTCCTGCACGGTCTTCACGCCGAGCGCGTGGTGGACCGCGGTGGAGACGGGGCTGGACGGAGAGATCCAGACGTTCCAGGTGATGAGACCCAGCGCCAGCACGATCGCGGTGGTGCCGACGGCCGTGCGCTTGGCGTGCTTGGAGGAGGGTGCCCACCACGTGCTGGTGGAGCGGAAGAGGTCAGACAATGAGGAACGCCTCCAGGGCGAAGATCGCGAACCCGATGAAGTACGGGATCGACGCGTACGGGTTGTACCGACGACGGGCCTTCACCGGTGCGGTGCGCGCAGCGTCCGTGTGGGCAGCGGGCGCGGCAGCGGCTGCGGCCGCTTCCCTCCGCGTGGCCAGGACGGTCGTCGTGGAGTTGGTGGTGACGTCGAGCTCACCGGCGCGGCCGTCCGTCGACGTGAACAGCTCGTCGAAGGCGCGGTCCGCCGCCGCCTGGTCGGCGACGTACCCGGCGGAGTACCCCGCGGAGTACCCGGCGGCGTCGTCGGCGGGGACCCGGTCGACCGGGCTGACCGGCGTCTGCATCGCCACGGCCTGCGGCTGGACGGGCTCCTCCTCCACCGGACCGCCGGCGTAGGCACCGGCACGGGTGCCCCACCCGCTGGCGTGGCCGAGTCGGAAGAACCCGACGAGCCGGATCGGCATGAGGAAGAACGTCGACACGATGATGAACATCGGCAGGCGGAAGAAGTCGCTCGGCTTCTCGGCGAGGTGCCGCATCTGCCGGATCGCCATGCTGAGCACGCTCGAGACGACCATGAGCGCGGCGACGTAGACGAAGCCGGTGGAGAAGCCGTACTGGTGCAGGATCCCCTGGTAGAGGTTCTCGCCCTGGCCGGTGAAGGCGCGGTAGACCCAGCCGGCGATCACGCCGAAGAGCATGAACGGCAGGATGATGTCGGTGATGAAGAACAGCGCCAGCACCGGAGCGTGCCCGAGCATCCAGGGCATCATCCGCAGCGTGTTGTACTGCGAGCCGCGGGCCCAGCGGAGCTGCTGCTTGAACAGCTTCTTCACCTGCAGCGGAGCGTCCGTGTAGACCAGCGACGTGTACTGGTAGACGGTCCGGTAGCCCTCCTTGAGCGTCAGGTTCGTCAGCGTGCGGTCGTCGGAGACCTCGAGGAAGACGCCCATGAACTTCTCGTGCATGAACTTGTCCATGACCCGCATGAGGATGTTCCGGCGGAACGCGATCGTGCGCCCGGGCAGGCAGCCGATCTGTCCGAGGACGCTCTGCGCGGGCATCGAGTACAGCGCGCGGGAGTTCTCCAGCCAGTCCGCCCAGCGGGTGATCCAGGAGCGCTCGGGCTCGAGGATGCGCTGACGGGTGGTGACGCCGCCGACGGACTCGTCGGCGAACGGCCGGAGCAGCTCCTCGAGCGCGCCGGGCGTCCAGACGGTGTCGGAGTCGACGAGCACCGTGATGTCGCCGTTGGACATCTCGGTGCCGACCTTGACGGCGTTGCGCTTGCCGGGGATCGGGGTGTGGGTCCAGCGGACGAGTGGGGCGAACTCGTCGCAGACCTCCTCGAGGGCCTCGTTGCGTGCGCCGTTGATGACGACGATGATCTCGCCGGGGCGCTGCTCGACCATGCGGCCGATGACGTCCCGGAAGAGGTCGAGTGGCTCGTCCACCACGGGGACGACGACACTCGTCGTCCCGGTGTACGTGCCGGTGAAGGGGCGGTAGCGGGCGGACAGGACGACCTTGAGCACCCAGAGCAACCAGATCACCGCGGAGTACACGGCGAACAGGTAGAACTCGGGGCGCCCGTCGACCATCTGCCTGATCTGCAGAATGAAAGTGAACATCGATCCCTGCTTCAACGTTCGAGGGGGAGATTCCGCGCCATCGGGAAATCGGGGTCGGTTCGGGTGACTCCATTGACGCATCCCGGAGTGGACCGCTGCAACGCCGCCCCCGACCGAGGGCATCGCCGTTTCGTGACGGGGTACATCGTGGTCCCCCTCGCGCCCCACGACCGTGGTCCCCACGGTTGCCGACAGCACATCGGCGGACCACGGACAGCGCGCACATCGCGCGACGACGCCGAGCTGTCAGCCTGGAGGCACGGTGTGCGTCCCTGGGAAAGCCCTGGTCACGACGAGGTCACCGGGCGCGTCGCCGGTACTGTCCGCACCGCTGCCTCCGCACCCTCCGGGGGTGGACAGCGGGTGTCGTACGTCGAGGACAGCCTCCGCGGCCGTCACCGTCGGGGTACGGATCGGTCCGCCGCGGGGGACGGATCCGGTAACGCGGATTTAACGTGCGCGAAGCGGAGCGCTGGACACGGAGCGAGGACGCCCGGGCGTGTCGCGGGGCGTCAGGCGCCGTAGAACTCGCGTTCGAAGACCTGCCGAGCGCGTCGGGTGACGCCGAGGTAGTCCTCCTCGAGCTCGGACGCCGACCCCGGCGGGTACTCCATCAACCGCGCGATGCCCTCGAGTTGGATGCGGTCCACCGGCAGCACGTCGGTCGTCTTCCCCGACCAGAGCACGAGGGCGCTGCGGGTCCGTGACGCGAAGCGCCAGGCGGCCGCCAACCGGTCGCCGTCCTCGGGTGCGACGAGGCCCTCGGCGACGGCGCCGTCGAGGGCGTCGGGCGTCGACGTGGTGCGGAGCGCCGGCACGTGCAGCGCGTGCTGGAGCTGCAGCAGCTGGACGAACCACTCGACGTCGCTGAGCGAGCCGCGGCCGAGCTTGAGGTGCCGTGCGGGGTCGGCGCCACGGGGCAGGCGCTCGGATTCGACCCTGGCCTTGATCCGGCGGACCTCGCGGACCTCGCGCTCGGCGATGGACGCCGGGTAGCGGGTGCGGTCGGCCAGGTGCTCGAAGTCGCGGAGCAGGGCGTCGTCGCCGACGGCACCGCGGGCTCGGAGCAGCGCCTGGGCCTCCCACGTCAGGGACCAGCGGGCGTAGTAGGCGCCGTAGGAGTCGAGCGTGCGGGTGACCGGGCCGTTCTTGCCCTCGGGACGCAGGTCGATGTCGAGGTCGAACGGGTAGAGCGCGTCCTCGGTCAGCCGGTTCAGCTCGCGGACGATCGTCTGCGCCGCACGCGAGGCGGTCTCGGGCGGCAGGTCGGTGGCGCGGTGCACGAAGAGCACGTCGGCGTCCGAGCCGAACCCGAGCTCACGTCCGCCGTAGCGCCCCATGGCGACAACGCCGAACTCCAGCCCGGCGGGGGCGTCACGCCGGGCGAGCTCGAGCGCACCGGTCAGGGTGGCCTCGGTGATGTCGCTGAGCGCCGGGCCGAGCCGGTCGACGTCGATCCGGCCGAGCGTCGCAGCCATGCCGAGGCGCAGGGTCTCGCGCCGCCGGACGGACCGGATCAGCGAGGCAGCGGCGTCGACGTCGTCCCCGTGGCGTGCGGTCGTCGCCCGGACCTCGGAGAGCAGGGCGGCGACGGGTCGGGCCTGCAGCAGCGTCTCGGGTTCGTCGAGCCACGCGACGGCCTCCGGGAAGCGTTCGAGGAGCCCGGACAGGAACGCGGACTCGGACAGCACGGTCGTCAGGCTGTGCGCGGCACCCGAGGAGTCGCGGAGCATGCGGAGGAACCAGCTGGACTCCCCCAGGCGGTCGCTGAGCCGGCGGAAGGCCAGCAGCGCCCGGTCGGGAGCCGGCCCCTCCGCCATCCACCGGAGCAGGACGGGCAGCAGGTTCCGCTGGATCGCGGCACGTCGGCTCGTGCCCTGGGTCAGCGCACGGATGTGTCCGAGGGCGCCGTCCGGGTCGACGAACCCGATGGCGCCGAGCCGGTCGCTCGCCTGGTCGTTCGTCAGCACGATCTCGCCGTCGGACGCTGCGACCGCGGACAGGAGCGGGCGGTAGAACAGCCGCTCGTGCAGCCCGCGGACCTCGAGCTTCACCGAGCGCCACCGGGTCTCCAGTGCTGCGGCCGAGGTCGCGAGACCACTCGACCGCGCGAGCACACGGAGCTCGTCCTGGTCGGAGGGCATCAGGTGGGTGCGCTGGAGGTACCGGAGCTGGATGCGGTGCTCGAGCACGCGGAGCAGCGCGTAGTCCGGGCCGAACCGAGCCGCCTCCGGACGGCCGACGTACCCGGCGGCCGCCAGGGCCTCCATCGCGTCGAGGGTCGACCGAGCTCGGACGCCGGCGTCGTCGCGCCCGTGCACGAGCTGCAGCAGCTGGACGGTGAACTCGACGTCACGCAGGCCACCGGGACCGAGCTTGAGCTGACGGTCGACCTCGGCGTCCGGGATGTTGTCCGTGACCCGCTCGCGCATCCGCTGCACCGACTCGACGAAGCCCGGTCGGCCGGAGGAGTTCCACACGAACGGGGCGACGGCCGCGGCGTAGCGCTCCCCCAGGTCGATCGAGCCGGCGACCGGTCGCGCCTTGAGCAGCGCCTGGAACTCCCACCCCTTCGCCCAGCGCTCGTAGTACGCCACGTGGGAGTCCAGCGTCCGGACGAGGGCGCCGTCCTTGCCCTCCGGGCGGAGGTTGGCGTCGACCTCCCAGAGCGCGGGTTCGGCGGCGAGGTCCGTGATGACGTGCGTCGCCGCGATCGCGATCCGGGTGGCGACGAGCACCGCGCGGTCCGTGCCGACGCCGGTGCCCGACTCGGCGTCCGCCGTCGGCTCGGTCACGAAGATGACGTCGACGTCGCTGACGTAGTTGAGCTCCCGCGCGCCCGCCTTGCCCATCGCGATGACGGCGAGCGGGGTGGCGTCCACGTCCGCCCGGGGGAAGGGGACCTCGCGCCGGGCGACGTCCACGGCGACGTCGAGCGCCGCTCCGGCGAGGTCTGCCAGGCCGGCGGCGACCGCGGGGAAGGCCTCGGTCGGGGACGGGTTCAGGACGTCGAAGAGCGCGATCTGTGCGAGGTGCCGGCGGTAGCGCACGCGCAGGCGCAGTCGGGCTGCTTCGTCGACGGCGCCGTCGACGGCCTCGGTGAGGGACGCCGTGTAGGCCTGCTGCGACCACGGGGCCGTGACCGGTTCGAGCAGCAGCGCGAGCTCGGCGGGGCGTCGCTGCAGGAACTCACCGAGCCCGACGGACGCACCGAGGAGCCGCACGAGCCGTTCGGTCGCTGCGTCGTCCTCGAGCACCGCGCGGAGCTCGTCCGGGTGGCCCTCCATGAGCCGCTCGAGCCGGCGGAGGGCACCGTCGGGGTCCGCGGTGACGCCCCAGAGTCCCGGGACGTCGGTGACCGAGACCCGCATGGCCGCACCGAAGCGCTCCTGCAGGTCGGCGAGCCGGTCCAGGCTCTCCGACAGCTCCGCGAAGCCCACACGGGCCAGCTCGGAGCGCGACGTCTTCGTCCTGCCGGTCATGGGATCAGCGGGACGATCAGAGCATGCCGAGGTTGGTGTCCAGCTCGAACGGCGTGACCTGGTCGCGGTAGCGCTTCCACTCCTGCCGCTTGTTCAGCAGCACGAAGTTGAAGACCTGCTCGCCGAGGGTCTCCGCGACGAGCTCGGAGTCCTCCATCAGGGACAGCGCGTGGTCGAGGCTGGCGGGCAGCTGCGCGTACCCGAGGGCCTTGCGCTCCGCGTCCGTCAGGCTCCAGACGTTGTCCTCGGCCTCGGCGGGGAGCTCGTAGCCCTCCTCGATGCCCTTGAGGCCGGCGGCGAGGATGAGCGAGTACGCCAGGTACGGGTTGGCCGCCGAGTCGATGCCGCGGTACTCGATGCGCGACGACTGGCCCTTGTTCGGCTTGTAGAGCGGCACGCGCACCAGGGCGGAGCGGTTGTTGTGGCCCCACGTGACGAACGAGGGAGCCTCGTCGCCGCCCCAGAGCCGCTTGTACGAGTTCACGAACTGGTTCGTGACCGCCGTGATCTCGGGAGCGTGCCGGAGCAGGCCCGCGATGAAGTGCTTGGCCGTCGGGGAGAGCTGGTACTCGCCGCCGGGCTCGAAGAACGCGTTCTGGTCGCCCTCGAACAGCGACACGTGGGTGTGCATGCCCGAGCCGGGTTGGCCGGAGATCGGCTTCGGCATGAACGTCGCGTAGACGCCCTGCTCGATGGCGACCTCCTTCACCACGGTGCGGAAGGTCATGATGTTGTCGGCCATGGTCAGCGCGTCGGCGTAGCGCAGGTCGATCTCGTTCTGCCCGGGGCCGGCCTCGTGGTGGCTGAACTCCACCGAGATGCCGAGGTCCTCGAGCATCCGGACGGCACGGCGACGGAAGTCGTGCGCGCTGCCACCGGGGACGTTGTCGAAGTAGCCGGCCTGGTCGACGGGCTTCGGGCCGCCGTCCTTCCAGTCGCGGTCCTTGAGCAGGTAGAACTCGATCTCGGGGTGCGTGTAGAACGTGAACCCGTGGTCGCTCGCCCGCGCGAGGGTGCGCTTGAGCACGTTGCGCGGGTCCGCCACGGCGGGCTGGCCGTCCGGGGTCGCGATGTCGCAGAACATCCGCGCCGTGGGGTCTATCTCGCCGCGCCACGGCAGGATCTGGAACGTCGAGGGGTCCGGGTGTGCCAGGACGTCGGCTTCGTACGAGCGGCTGAGGCCCTCGATCGCGGAGCCGTCGAACCCGATGCCCTCGGCGAATGCGCCCTCGACCTCGGCCGGGGCGATCGCGACCGACTTCAGCGTGCCGATGACGTCCGTGAACCAGAGTCGGATGAACTTGATGCCCCGCTCCTCGATGGTGCGGAGCACGAAGTCCGTCTGCTTGTCCATGCACGCCCTTTCCGCGTTCCACGGTCGCTCGGCGACCGTGGTCAATAGGCTAGTGCTCATGCCCCGTCTCCGCTTGGCACTCGCCCAGACGAACCCGGTCGTGGGCGACTTCGCCCGGAACGCCACCGGCATCGTCGACGCCGTCCGCACCGCACGAGCGCGCGGCGCGGACCTGGTCGCCACCGGGGAGATGGCGATCTCCGGCTACCCGATCGAGGACCTCGCCTCGCGCCCGTCCTTCCTCCGCACGGCACGTGCCGCGGTGGAGCGCCTTGCCCGCACCCTCGACGACGAGGGCCTCGGGGACGTCGCGGTGGTCGTCGGGCACCCGGACGGGCCGTTCGCCCCGCGGCCCGTCGACGTCAGCACGGCCCCGACCGCGATCGCGAAGAACTGCGCGAGCGTCCTGCAGCACGGGCGCGTCGTCGCCACGACCGCCAAGCACCACCTGCCCAACTACTCCGTGTTCGACGAGTACCGGGTGTTCATCCCCGGTGACGACCTGCTCGTGGCCAGGATCGCGGACGTCGACGTGGCGGTCGTCATCTGCGAGGACCTCTGGCGCGACGGTGGCCCCGTCGCCCGGGTGCTCGACGCCGACGCCGGCCTGCTGCTCGTCGTCAACGCCTCGCCGTGGGTGGCCGACAAGGACGAGGTCCGACTGCCCCTCGTCACCCGGCGTGCGACCGAGTCGGACACCGTCGTCGCGTACGTCAACATCGTCGGCGGCCAGGACGACCTGGTCTTCGACGGCGACTCCGTCGTGGTCGACGAGGCCGGCCGGGTGGTCGCCCGGGCGCCGCAGTTCCGCGAGCACCTGCTCCTCGTCGACGTCGACCCGGCGCCGGCCACCGGCCCCGTCGTCACCGAGCACGTGCAGCGGGTGTCGCTCGACACCCCGAACACGACGCCGGGCGAGCTCGCGGGCCGCCCGCCGCTCCCCCGTGACGTCGCCGAGCTGCCCGACGACCGACAGGCCATCTGGGACGCGCTCGTCCTCGGCACGCGCGACTACGTGCGGAAGAACGGGTTCCGTTCGGTCGTGCTCGGCCTGTCGGGCGGCATCGACTCCGCGGTCTGCGCCGCGATCGCCGTCGACGCCATCGGCGCCGAGCACGTGTTCGGCGTCTCGATGCCGTCGCGGTGGTCCTCGACGCACTCGCGCTCGGACGCCGACGACGTGGCCGCGCGGCTCGGGCTGCAGTACCGCACGGAACCGATCGCCGACCTCGTCGCACCCTTCGACGCGCAACTGGGGCTGACCGGGCTCGCAGCCGAGAACATCCAGGCGCGGGTGCGGGCACTGATCCTGATGGGGCTGTCGAACCTCGACGGCCACCTCGTCCTGACGACGGGCAACAAGACCGAGCTCGCCGTCGGCTACTCCACGATCTACGGCGACTCGGTGGGCGGCTTCGCGCCGATCAAGGACGTCCCGAAGACGACCGTGTGGGCGCTGGCGCGCTGGCGGAACGCGGCCGCGGCGTCCCGTGGCGAGACCGAGCCCATCCCGGAGAACTCGATCAGCAAGCCGCCGTCCGCGGAGCTCCGCGAAGGACAGGAGGACCAGGACAGCCTGCCGCCGTACGAGGTCCTCGACGCCATCCTGGAGCAGTACGTCACGCGTGCCCAGGGCGCCGCGGACATCGTCGCGATGGGCTTCGACGCGGCCACCGTCGCCGAGGTCACCCGTCTGGTCGACCGCTCCGAGTGGAAACGCCGCCAGGGCGCGATCGGCCCGAAGACCTCCGGCATGGCCTTCGGCCGTGACCGCCGGCTCCCGATCACGTACCGTCCGTCGCCCACGATCGACGGCTGACGCCACCACGAGACGGACAGGAGGCCCGGTGCCAGCTGGCACCGGGCCTCCCGGCTCTCAGGTCGTCGCGTCGGGGACGCGAGCCGTCAGGACTCCTCGTCCCACTTCTCGTTGTTCGCCTGGATGCGCTCGAGGGCGTGCTCCGCTTCCTCGCGCGTCTCGAAGGGCCCGATGCGGTCGCGCTGCGGGGACTGCGGGCCCTGCTCGACCGTGCGGGTCTTGTCGTTGAACCACCACTGGGACTCGATGCGTTCGTCGCTCATGCCGCCACCGTACCCGCGCTGCACCGGCCACGACCCGTGTCGACGCGCCACTAGAGTGGTGCGCATGCCCCGGGACGAACACGGACACCTGACCGCCGGCCGCATCTCCCCGCAGCGGGCCGTCCCGAAGGACATCGAGCGCCCGGAGTACGTCGGTCGGGTCGAGCCGCACGAACACGGTCTCGGCGACACGTACGCGCCGGACGAGGTCGAGTTGATCCGCACGGCGGGCCGCATCGCCTCGCAGGCCATCGACGCCGTGGGTGCCGCGATCCGTCCCGGTGTCACGACCGACGAGCTCGACCGGATCGGCCACGAGTACGTCGTGTCGCACGGCGCGTACCCCTCGACCCTCGGCTACCGGGGCTACCCGAAGTCGCTCTGCTCGTCGCTGAACGAGGTGATCTGCCACGGCATCCCCGACGACACCGTGCTGCAGGACGGCGACATCGTGAACATCGACATCACCGCGTACAAGGACGGCATGCACGGCGACACGAACCGCACGTTCGTCGTCGGGACCGCGGCGCCGGAGGTCCAGGACCTCGTCACGCGGACCGAGGAGGCGCTGCGTCGCGGGATCAAGGCCGTCGCGCCGGGCCGTCAGGTGAACGTGATCGGTCGGGCCATCGAGGCCTACGCCAAGCGGTTCGGCTACGGGGTCGTCCGCGACTACACCGGGCACGGGGTCGGTCGGGCCTTCCACTCCGGGCTGATCATCCCCCACCACGACGCGGCCCACTACGACACCGTCATCGAGCCCGGCATGGTGTTCACCATCGAGCCCATGCTCACGCTCGGCGGCATCGCGGCCGACATCTGGGCCGACGACTGGACCGTCAGCACCCGCGACAAGTCCTGGACCGCGCAGTTCGAGCACACGCTCGTCGTCACCGAGCGCGGTGCCGAACTCCTCACCGTCTCCTGACACCCTCCCTACCGAAAGGCTCCACATGACCTCCCTCGCAGTCGGCGTCGACATCGGCGGTACGGGCATCAAGGGCGCGATCGTCGACACGGCGACCGGCGAACTCACCACGGACCGGATCAAGAAGGCCACGCCCGAGGGAGGCAAGCCGCACGACATCGTCGGGGTCGCCAAGTCGATCCTCGACGAGCTCTCCCCGCCGTCCGACGTCGCCGTCGGCGTCTGCTTCCCCGCGATCGTCCGCGACGGCAAGACCATGTCGGCGGCGAACGTGTCGAAGAAGTGGATCGGATTCGAGGCCGAGGCCCTGTTCGAGAAGGAGCTCGGCCGCTCCATCCACTTCGTCAACGACGCCGACGCCGCCGGGTTCGCCGAGCAGCAGTTCGGCGCCGCGAAGGGCCGCGAGGGCCTGGTCATCGTGACGACGCTCGGCACGGGCATCGGCACGGCGCTCATCAACGACGGCGTGCTCATCGTCAACGCGGAGCTCGGGCACCTGGAGATCGAGGGCGTCGACTACGAGACGAAGGCGTCCTTCGCCGCCAAGGAGCGCGACGACCTGTCCTGGAAGCACTGGGCGAAGCGCCTGCAGAAGTACTACTCGCGGCTCGAGGCCCTGCTCTCCCCCGAGCTCTTCGTCGTCGGCGGCGGGGTGTCGAAGCAGTACGAGGAGTTCCTGCCGCTGCTCGACCTGCAGGCCGACATCATCCCCGCGACGCTCCGCAACAACGCGGGCATCATCGGCGCAGCCACCCTGGCAGCCCGCAGCGCCTGAGCGCGCCGCCGCGCCGCGCGGGCCGCGGCGCGCGGGCCGTCGGCGCGCGGGCCGTCGGCGCGCGGTGAGATCGCACTTCGTGTCGGGTCCGGCACCGTGGACCCGACACGAAGTGCGATCTCACCGGGGCGGCTCTGGACTGACGGAGCGAACGGGTCGCCGGTGTGGGCGCTGTACGGGCGCGTCCCGGTACACTCGTCCTGCGAACGGGTCGGTGAGACGGTCGCGTCACTCCCCCGGGAGTGCCGAGGAACGTCCGGGCTCCACAGAGCAGGGCGGTGGGTAACACCCACCCGGAGCAATCCGCGAGACAGTGCCACAGAGAACAGACCGCCGGTGGCGACACCGGTAAGGGTGAAACGGTGGTGTAAGAGACCACCAGGGGTCCGGGTGACCGGATCCGCTCGGTAAACCTCGCCCGGAGCAAGGTCAGACAGAGGACGCTGAGGCTGCTCGCCGAGTCCTCGGGTAGACCGCTGGAGGCCGACGGCAACGTCGGTCCGAGAGAGATGGCCGTCACCGCCGCGAGGCGGGACAGAACCCGGCGTACGGCCGGCCCGTTCGCGTCACACGTCCAGTGCCGATCGGCACCGCACAACCAGAACCGGCTCGCACCGCGGAAGTCCGTGGTGCGAGCCGGTTTCGGTTGTGCAGCGCCAGCCTGCGCCAGCGCCGAGCGCAGCGCCAGCCCGCGCCAGCGCCCGCAGGCACCGAGCGTCTACAGACCGGACTCCTTCGTGCGGACCAGGACCGCTTCGCTGTCCGGGCAGAGCACGACGTCGTCGGGGGCCGCACGGCGCACGGCCTGCAGGTCCGCGCCGGTGAGCGTCACGCCCGACGCCGTCGACACGCCGCCCTGCAGCAGCGACGCACCGAAGCCGTAGCGGGCACGCTGGCGTTCGTAGAGCGCGAGCAGGTCCTCGGGGACCTTCGCGGCGATGTCCGCGCGGCTCTGGGTGGCGGCGGCGCGGTCGTTCTCGAGGCGCTGGATCTCGGTGTCGCGCTCGGCGACGAGCCCGGCGCGGGAGGCCTCGACGTCGGCCAGGCGGGCCTCGACGTCACCCACGCGGGCGCGGTAGACGTCGAGCCGTTCCATGATCTCCAGCTCGGAGGTCTCGAGGTCCCCGATCCGGCGCTGCAGCGAGTCGAGCTCGTTCTGCAGACCGGCGGCGTCCTTCGCGTTCGCGTGCTGGAGCATCGTGGTGTCCCGCTCGACCCGGGCTTGTGCGGTGGCGGTGTCGGACTCGAGGCGCGCGAGGTCACGCTCGGAGTCCTCGACGTCACCGGTGGCCGCGGCCAGTTCGCTGCGCAGCGACGAGGCCGTCTTGCCGAGCTCGGTCAGCCGGTCGCCCTTCTGCAGGGAGCTGATGCGGTGGGCGATCCGGGTGATGTCGTTGTCCAGTCGCTGGACGTCGAGGAGGATGACCTGGTCCTCGGGTGCTGCCTTCATGGTCAGGCTCCTTCGTTGTGGTGCTCGGTGGTGGGGGCTGACGGCAGGACCGCGAAGTCCCACGGGTCGGTGCGCAGGTCGCTGACGGTGACGCGGACGCCGGCGGCCTGGCGGAGCTGTTCGGCGGCGACGTCGAGCCAGAGCCACTCGGTGGCCCAGTGCGAGGTGTCGATGAGGGCCGGGCCACCGACGAGCATGGCCTGCTCGCGGAACTCCGACGCCGGGTGGTGGCGGAGGTCGCTCGTGACGTACACGTCGGCGTCGAGCACGGCGGCGTTGCCGAGCAGCGAGTCGCCGGCGCCGGCACAGAGCGCGACGGTGCGGACGGGCTGGTCGTAGGCACCCGACACCCGGACGCCGGAGGCCGTGGCGGGGAGGACGTCGACGATCCGCCGGGCGAGGACACCGAGTGACACGGGCTCGGCGAGCACCCCGACGCGACCGATCCCGGTGCCGTCGGCGTCGCCGGGCTCGAGCGGGCGCAGGTCGGTGAGCCCGAGCCGCTCCGCCAGGACCGCCGAGGTGCCGGTCGTCACGACGTCGGCGTTCGTGTGGGCGGCGACGAGCGCGCACCCGCCGCGGATCAGCGTGGCGAGGACGGAGCCCTTGTACGTGGACTCGGCGACCGTCGTCACGCCGCGCAGCAGCAGCGGGTGGTGGGTCAGGAGCAGGTCGGCACCGAGCTCGACGGCTTCCTGCGCGGTGTCGGGGACGGCGTCCACCGCGAGGTGCACGTGCTCGACCACGGCGTCCGGGTCACCGGAGACGAGCCCGACGGAGTCCCACGACTCGGTGCCGGCAGCGGGCCAGAGGGTCTCGATCACGGCCTGGAGATCGCGGAGCGTCGGCATCCCGTCAGTCTACCGAGCGGACCGGATGGACCGGGCCCCGAGCGTCGACGGGGTCCGGCGCGTGGTCACCGGCGGCCGACGACGCGGAGGACGGCAGCGACGACGCGTGCCCACCAGCCGGGCCGAGCCGACGTGGGGGTCGCCACGGTGTCGTCCGCAGCGGTGTCCGCTCCGGGCAGGGCTGCCGCGTGCTCCTCGGGGAACACGACGGGCGTACCGGCCGTGGGCGCGTCGGACTCGGCGCGGTGCGCCCGCAGCACGGCTGCGAAGGCATCACGGTCGATGACGGTGGGACCGGTGGCGGGCGAGACGAGGGGGGTGGGTCGCGTGTTCGCGGACACCGGGGTGACGGCCAGGAGGCTCGGCACGAGTCGCGCGGGCTCGTCACGGTCGGCGTCGGTGTCGTCGAGGACCGCGCTGGTCGCAGCGACGGGAGCGGCCACGGGCAGCACGAGCGCCGGAGCGGGTCGCGGCGCGGGGGTGGGCGCAGGTGCGAGGACGGTCACGGCGCCGGTGGTCGCAGCGCGGCGGGCTGCGGCACGGTCACGACGGTCGGCTTCGTCGGCGGCCTCGGCGAGGAGGTCGTCGAACACGGACCGGGCGTAGGCGCGGGCGGCCTCAACCTCGGGGTCGGACAGGTCGGCGACGGCGGCTTCCCAGGCCTGCAGGCGGGCGAGGTCCTCGTCGCGGCGCAGGACCTGCTCCTGCAGGACGACGATGCGCTCCAACGTGGGCCGACCGCTCTGCGCGGAGACCTCGACGGCGAGCTCCTCGATGCGGAGGGCCAGGCGCTCGGGCGGCTCGGGGAACGACGGGGCGCAGGTCGAACGGTGCCGGCCGTGGTCGCGGGGACGTCGGAACGCGGTGTCGTCGGCGGGAGCGGACGGCGCAGCGGCGTCCGGCGATCCGGACGCAGGCGCTCCGGTCGCAAGCGCGGCTGGCTCGGTCTGGGCTCGCTCGGTTTGGGCAGCCTCGGTCGGCGCGTCCACCAGCAGGTCGGGACGCTGGACGGGGCCCGTGACGGGCGGCACCACCAGGTCGGCCAGGTACGGGGTGCGGGTGGCCGGGGCGTCCCTGAGCCACTCCTCGACCTCGCGACCGAAGGGGTCCACGAGCGGGGTGCGTGTCCCGGACTGCGTCTCCATGGAGGAAGTATGAAACATCGTGAGCGTCGCTCTGCGACACATCGGCGGTGTGTCGCGGGATCGGCTGGCATGTCAGGCCGCAGGACGCCCTGCGGAGGGCCCATCGAGGGTGCGGCGCGGGCGCGTTGACGACCGGGTGGCGACCGGGAGGTCAGAGACGGTCGGCGAAGGCCTCGAGGAGCGTCCGGCCGGCAACCCAGTCCCCCACGCCGCTGGCGATGTTGACGTGGCCGTGCGGACCGATCCGTTCGACGTCGGACCCCAGGACGGCGGCCAGCCCCTCGGCGCGGTCGCGGGTGCAGTACGGGTCGTCGTCGCTCACCACGACCAGGGTCGGCGTCGCCACCGCCCTGGTCGGGAACGCGAAGCCCCTGGCCGCGTGCGGGAAACCCGGCGCGTCGGGGTCGGGCGGCGCGACGAGGAACGCGCCGGCGACCCGACCGTCGTCGTGCTCGGCGAGCCACTCGGCCACCGCGAGGACCCCGAGGCTGTGGGCGACGAGGACGGGCGGCCCGTCGACGGCAGCGACCGCGGCGTCGAGCGCGGCGGACCAGTCGGCCGGGTCGGGCTCGGACCACGAGGTGGGCGCGATGCGGACGGCGTCCTCGCGCCGGTCGGCCTGCCACACCGACTGCCAGTGCCCGGCATCGGAGTTCCAGATCCCGGGCACGATCACCCACGGTCGCGGTCTGCTCACGCCCCGAGCGTAGGGGACGGGGTGGCCGCGGTGGTCAAGCCTGCAGCGTGTCCCGCGGGTCCTCGCCGAAGCGGGTGGCGTACGCGGCGGAGAAGCGGCCGAGGTGGGCGAACCCCCAGCGCACGGCGACGGCGGCGACGGTCAGCTCGCCGGGCGCACCACGACGGAGCTCCTCGCGGATGCGGTCCAGGCGGATCCCGCGCAGCATCGAGTTCGGCGCGGTCCCGACCTGTCGCTGGAAGGCCTGCTGCAGCCCGCGGACACTGAGCCCGACGTGGTCGGCGACGTCGGTCGTGGAGATCGGGGTGTGGGCGAACGCGTGCATGTACTCGACGGCCTCGCGGACACGGCCGGTGGCGCCCTGCGGCAGCGGGACCTCGGGCGCGAGCAACCGGTGCGGGAAGGTCTTCAGCAAGGCGAGCGCCGTGGCCCGGGCGATCTCGGCGAGCCCGATGACGGAGACCGGTGGGGAGCCCAGCACGACGCCGGCTGCCCGCTGCACCTGCTGGTTCCAGACGCGCAGGTCCTCGGGTCGCGGGGCCGCCGTGTGGTCGAACACGAGCGGCCCGGGCTGGACGCCGTGGAGCTCGGCGGCCATCTCCTCGAGGTGCGTCCGCTCGAACTGCACCAGGCTCTGCCGGACGTCGGCGAGCTCGAAGACGAACGGGCGGCCGGACGGGAACATCATCGGCGACCCGGGCCGGAGCTGGGCCTCGTCGCGACCGATGTCGATGCGTCCGCCGCCGTCGGCCGTCCACATGACGGCGTACTCGTCCTGCAGCTCGACCTCACCACGGACGCGCGCGTCGAAGCGGGTCGAGCGGAACGAGATCTGGTCGTTCCCGACGCCGCGGAACCGGTACGCGAACGGACGATCGGTGCGTGCGGCCACGAAGCCGGCACCCTCGTAGGCGTCCTCGTACATCCGCAGGGCGTCCTCGAGGACGGTCCCCGAGGTCTCGAAGCTGCTCCTGGGATCGGACTGGTCGTTCATCGCGGTGATCGTGACACGGCGGGGGCCAGGTGTCTCAATCGTTCACACGAGTTTGCGGGTTCCGGCCGACCCGGTGCGTTTACCGGATCAGGCGGCGGACCGTCCAGGTGTTCGTCTCGCCCTCGCGGGCGTACCGCAGCTCGTCGACGACCATGCCGACCAGCGCGAGACCGCGACCGCTCTCGGCGGACGCGTCGGGGAGCTCGGCGGCCGAGGGGTCGACGGCGGCGGGCCGACCGTCGTCGGTGAGCCGGGCCTCCAGGCCGCCGTCGCGGACCGCGAGGGCGAGCGAGCAGGCGATGCGCGCGTCTCCTGCGGCGTGTTCGACGACGTTGGAGGCGAGCTCGACGAGGGCGAGCTCGAAGGCCATGCGGTCCTCGGGACCGACGGAGGGCTCTGTCCCCCACACCCGGGCGAGGAACTCGTGGACGGCGGTGACGTCGTCCGGTGGCGACGCGAAGTCGAGGCGGTGCTCGGCCACGGCGGTGCCGGTCAGGCCCAGTTGGCGACCGCGGCGTCCCCGTCGGGGTACGTCCGGAGGATCTTGTCGATGTTCGACAGCGTGAGCACCATCGTCACCTGTTCGGACGGGGCGGCGATGCGCAGGTCCCCGCCGGCCTGGCGTGCGGTCTTCAGGCAGCCCACCAGGGCCCCCAGCCCGGAGGAGTCCATGAACTCCACACCGGACAGCTCGACGACCACCCGGTGGTGACCGCCGTCGACGACCGTGGCGACGGTCTCGCGGAACGCCGGTGCCGACACCATGTTGAGTCGGCCCGTGCACTCCAGGACGGCGGTGTCCGTGCCTGTCTCGTGTACGACGATGTCCATGCGGATGCCCCCTCTGATCGGAACGTCTTGCTCCGCGACCCTACCGGTTCTCCGGGTCGCCGCCCGTCAGTCGGCGCGTCGTGTGGCCAGCGCCTGCACGACGACCGCCGCGCCCATCAGCACGACCATGACCGAACCCATCGCGATCGCCGTCCCGCCGAGCAGTCCGGCCAGCGGTGTGCCGAGCCCGCCGAGCCCGAACGACAGGCCGCCCTGCAGCGCTGCAGCGGTCCCCGGGTGCGCCGCGCCCACGTGCTGCGTCCGGGTCATCGCGGCCGGCAGGACGAAGCCCCAGGCGCCGGTGACCACGGCGAGCGAGACCCAGACGGCGACCGGTCCGAGGCCGAGGAGCGCCGACACGAACACCCCGGCGGCACCGATCGTGCCGACGAGCAAGCCGGCGGTGAGCAGCGCGTCCTCGGAGAACCGCCCGACGACCCGTCGGAACACGAGCGTCGTGATGATCATCATCGTGGCGTTCGTGGCGAAGACGATCGTGTACAGCTGCTCGGAGAAGCCGAACTGCGTCTGGAACACGAACGAGCTCGTCGCGATGTAGGCGAAGAAGCCGATCGTCGACAGCACCCCCGTGAGCAGGTACGCCCGGAAGCGCGGAATGGCCACGAGCTGCCGGATGCGCTGCCAGTTCGCACCGAGGCCGATCCCGCCGCGGGCGGCCGGACGCAGGGTCTCGTGGAAGAACGGCACGACGAGGGCGAAGAACACCGCGCCGAGGACCGCGAGCACGACGAACATCACCCGCCACGTGCCGACCAGCAGCACCGCTCCCCCGGCCAGCGGCGCCACGACCGGACCGATGGCGTTGATCGCGGCGAGCGTGCCGAACACCTTGGCCATCCGGGGCCCCTCGGTGACGTCGGACACCATCGCGCGGCCCGCGACGGCCGCAGCCGCCCCGGCCAGGCCCTGCACCACCCGGGCGGCGACGAGCGTGCCGACGTCGGGCGCGAGCGCGCAGCCGAGCGAGGCGAGCGCGAACAGCGCCGTCCCGCCGAGCATCAGGGGGCGACGGCCGATGCCGTCGCTGACCGGTCCGGCGAGCAGCTGCCCGACCGCGAACGCCACGAGGAACGCGGTGAGCGAGAGCTGGACGGCGCTCGGCGTGCTGCCGAGGTCGCGGGCGATCGCGGGCAGCGCGGGGATGTACATGTCCGTCGCGAAGGGCGAGACCCCGACGATGAGCGCGAGCGGCACGATCGGGGGCAGGGTCGTCCGGAGGGGCCGGTTGCGGGTGCGCGCCGACGTCACAGCGTCAACGCTACGCCGTGCCGAATCGATTCGACGGGGCTGGGACGGTGCTTCGTCGGCAGCGGACGGGGTCGCGAACGGTCACGACACCCCGCTCAGGTCCGCCGAGCGGTCGGCAACCGTCGCTGGGGTGGCGGCGGAGCGACGATCCGTGACCGGTCGGCGTCACGCCGACGGGGTGCCGCGACCAGTCGGAGAGCGTGACCGTCCGGTGCCTGGTCACCACGCGGCGGACGGGAGGCTCCCCACCGGCGGGCACCGAGCCTCCCGTCCGCCCCGTGGTCGCGTCCGCCCCGTGGTGGCGCCCCGTGGTCACGCGCGCCCCGCACCGTGCGCGGTCGCCCGTCCGGTGCGGGGTCGCACAGGCCGTGCGTCTCCACCGCGCCGCACCACGTGGACGACCTCGCACCAGGCCGCGCACGGCGCGGATCAGCCCGTGTTCTGCAGGCCGGCGGCGATCCCGTTCACGGTCAGCAGGAGCAGCCGGTGGTCGGCGTCCGTCGGGTCGGTGCTCCCCGTCGTGCGGATCGCGCGGAGCGCCCGGAGCTGGAGGTGCGACAGGGCGTCGACGTAGGGGCTGCGCAGGCGAACGGCGCGGGCGAGCACCGGACGGTCCTGCAGGACGTCGGACCCGCCGGAGACCCGCAGGACCCAGTCGCGGGTGCGGATCATCTCGTCGAGGACGGCGGCCGCCAGGTCGTCGCGGTCGGCGAGGTCGAGGTACCGGCGCGCGATCTGCTCGTCCGTCTTCGCCAGGGACATCTCGACGTTCTTGATCATCGCGCCGAACAGCGGCCACTCGCGGAACGCGGTGCGGAGCAGGTCGACGTCGCCGACGGCCTCGAGCGCGGAGCCGAGGCCGTACCAGCCGGCGAGGTTGATGCGGGCCTGGGTCCAGGAGAACACCCACGGGATGGCGCGGAGGTCCTCGAGCGACTCCACCGACAGGCCGCGACGGGCCGGACGGGAGCCGAGCGGCAGCAGCCCGATCTCCTCCATCGGGGTGACCCGGGCGAACCACGGCGCGAAGCCCTCGGCCTTGACCAGGCCGTGGAAGGCCTCGCGGGAGACGTCGTCGAGACGCTGGGCGAGGTCGCGGAAGCGGTCGGCGGCGGCCTCGGTGCGGGCCTCGTTCGAGGGCGAGGACGCGAAGAGCGTCGCAGCGGCCATCTGCTCGAGGTGTCGGGCGGCGATGTCCTGGTCGCCGTACTGGGCGAAGATGACCTCGCCCTGCTCGGTGATCTTCAGGCGGCCGTCGATCGACCCGGGCGGCTGCGCCAGGACGGCCTCGTTCGCGGGTCCGCCGCCACGGCCGAGCGAGCCACCGCGACCGTGGAACAGCGTCAGCTCGATGTCGTTCTCCCGGGCCCAGCGAGCGATCCGCGCCTGGGCGTCGTACAGCGCCAGGTTCGCGGAGACCGGGCCGACGTCCTTCGAGGAGTCGGAGTAGCCGAGCATCACCTCGAGCTTCCGACCGGTGACGGCCAGGCGGCGCTGGAAGGCCTCGGTGCGGACGGCCTCGTCGAGGATCTCCACGCTGGCGTGCAGGTCGGCGAAGGTCTCGAACAGCGGGATGACCTCGAGCACCGGTGCGGCCTGGACGGACCCGAGGGCGGCGACCGCCAGCTCGTGCACGTTCGCGAGGTCGGCGGCCGACTGCGTGAAGGAGACG
Organism: Curtobacterium sp. SL109; assembly: GCF_026672405.1. Taxonomy (NCBI): domain Bacteria; kingdom Bacillati; phylum Actinomycetota; class Actinomycetes; order Micrococcales; family Microbacteriaceae; genus Curtobacterium; species Curtobacterium sp. SL109. Next base: position 2,252,780 of record NZ_JAPPRB010000002.1, on the reverse strand, counting down.
ATGTAGCGGTTCGAGGCCCGGACGCCGTAGCGGCGCTGCAGGTCGGCGATCGTCCGGAAGACCGCGAGGACCTCCTCCGTGGTCTCGCTCAGCTCGCCGCCGGCACGGATCTCGGCCAGGGCGGCGCGGTGCACCTGCGAATGCTGCCGGATCTCGAGCTCGGCGAGGTGGAAGCCGAAGGTCTCGACCTGCCAGATGAGGTTCTGCAGCTCGCCGTACGCCGGCCGGGCGGCACTGCCGGCGACCAGGGAGGCCTGGATGACGCGGAGGTCGTCGAGGAAGGCCTCGGGGCCGTCGTACGCCAGACCCGGTTCGCCGCGGCGGGTGGCGTCGAGGCGCGCCGCGGTGAACAGCAGCGCCCGGCGGTGGGTCTCGTTGGGCGCGCGGATGCCGATGCGCTCGGCGATCTCGACGTCGAGCGACTCCTGCGCGAACACGAGCGCGGTGAGGCCCGGGTCGGCCGGGGTCTCGTCGTGGTCGAGCGTCAGTGTGCTGCCGATGCGGGTGGCGGCGCGGGCCAGGCCGAGCAGGATGTGCTCGGCGGCGATGTCCGCGGCCTGGCGGGTGACGGCGGCCGTGACGTGCGGGTTGCCATCGCGGTCCCCGCCGATCCACGTGCCGAAGCGGACGAACGCGGGGGCCTGCACAGGTGCGCTGCCGGCGGCGTCCCCGAGCAGCCGGTCGTCGAGCAGGCGGTAGACCTGCGGCACGATCTCGAACAGTGTCTGGTCGAACACGCTCATCGCCGTGCGGACCTCGTCGAGCGGGGTCGGCCGGGTGGTGCGGAGCGGGGACGTGCGGAGGAGGGTCGTGATCTCCTCGAGCAGCCGGCGCTCGTTCTCGGCGCGCGCCATCGCGTTCTTCGCGGAGTCCCGCTCGTCGATGAGGTCCGTGATGCGCCGCACGGCCGTGGTGACCGCGCGACGACGGGCCTCGGTCGGGTGGGCGGTCAGGACGGGGTGGAACCGGAGGCCGTCGAGTCGCGCGGTGGCCTCGTCGGTCCCGAGCTCGTCGACGAGGCGCGCGAACGTCGCCGGGAAGGAGTCCCCCGCGACGCCGCCGTCGTCCCCGCGGAGCCGGAGCACGCGCACGCGGTGGTGCTCCTCGGCCAGGTTCGTCAGGTGGAAGTAGGTGGTGAAGGCGCGTGCGACCTCTTCGGCACGCTCGGCGGACATGGCGGCCACGACCGCCTCGGCCCGTGCGGCGCCGTCGACGTCCGAGCCCTCGTAGGCCGTGATCACCGCTGCGCGCAGGGACTCCACGTCGCGCAGGAGCTCGTCGCCGCCGCTCTCCCGCAGCACGCGGCCGAGGAGTTCGCCGAGGTAGCGGACGTCAGCGCGCAGGTCGCTGTCGACCGCGCCGCTGACATCGTCGCGGGCACTGCCGAAGCGTGTCGAACCGTCGATCGCCGTCATGGGGTCCTTTCGGGTCAGGCTCGCCCGGGGTACCGGTCCGGGACCCCAGCAGCGTATCGGGAGGCGGGTCTCCGTGACGACGACCGTCCGGACGGGCTGCCGAGGTGGCGCCAGGCACGACGTGCGGTGGCGCCGGGCACAACACGTGTGTGCTGCGCGGCGCTGTGCGGGGTCAGGCGGTGGCGGTCGCCGGCGGCGCGAGCGGTCCGCGCTGGGCGTCGAGCCCGGCGAGCAGCCCGGTGTTGAGCGCGTACGCGAGCTCCACCTCGGCGATGACCCGTTCGCGCTCGTCGTCGTCCCACGGGGCTGCGTCGAGCTGCGCGCGGTAGGTGTCGCCGAAGGCGTTCGGGTCCGCGACCTGGTCGAAGATGTAGAAGAGGACACCGTTCGTGTCGAACCCGAACTGCTCGGCAAGTAGTGAGCCGAGCAGGTGGCCGCCGGACAGGTCGCCGAGGTAGCGCGTGTAGTGGTGCGCGACGAAGCCGCCCGGCCACGTGGCCGCGACCTCGTTGAGCCGGCGGACGTAGGCGGTGGTGGCGGGGAGCGGGCAGACGAGCTCCGCCCAGTCGGGTCCGACCAGGTACTCGAGGTCCGCGCGGATCGCCGGCATCCGGGTGAGCTGCGGCGTGACGAACGGCGCAGCGACGGGGTGCTCCGCCATCCGGTCGGCGGCGCGTTCGAGGGCGTCGTAGACGAAGGCGTACTGCCCGAGCAGGGCGGCGTAGTCGGCCACGTCACACTGGCCGTCGACCAGGTCGTGCATGAACCCGTTGCCCGCGGTCGTCCCGTGCGAGCGGTGCGTGCGTCGGCGCAACAGCTCGGAGAACGGGGTGACCGTGGTGTCCATGGAGGTAAGGCTAGCCTTACCCTTGGCGACGTCAAGGGTCTTCTCCCAGGAACCCGGCCGCCACCCGAGAGGACCCTCCCCCACGATGAGCTCCAAGAACCGCCCGCAGTCCGTCTTCGTCGTCGAGCGCACGGAGCGCCTCTCGCCGCACATGGTCCGCGTGCACCTCGGAGGCCCGGCGTTCGACGACTTCATCGCGGGCGCTGCCCCGGAGGCCCTCGCCGCCACCGACACCTACGTGAAGCTCCTGCTCGCCAAGCCCGGGCTCGGCCTGGAGCCGCCGTACGACCTCGAAGCCCTCCGCGAGACGCTCCCGAAGCAGGACCGTCCGGCCCGCCGCACCTACACGGTCCGCGCCGTCGACCACGTCGCCCGCACCATCGCGATCGACTTCGTGGTGCACGGCGACGACGGGCTCGCCGGACCGTGGGCAGCGTCCGCCCAGCCCGGCGACCGGCTCGCCCTCTCCGGCCCCGGCGGCGGCTACGCACCGAGCGACGACCCCGCCGTCACGCACGTGCTGCTCGGCGACGACAGCGCCCTGCCCGCGATCGGCGCCGCCCTGGAGGCCATGCACGACGCCGCCACGGGCGTCGCCCTGGTCGAGGTGGCCGGTCCCGGCGACGAGCAGGCGATCCGGCACCCGGCCGGGGTCGACCTGCGGTGGCTGCACCGGGACGCCACCGGCGCCGAGCCGGGCACGCTCCTGCTCGCAGCGGCCCGGGCGCTGCCCCGTGCCTCCAGTCCGGTGCAGGTGTTCGCGCACGGTGAGCGGGCCGCGATGAAGGCGATCCGTCGACTGCTGCAGGACGAGTGGCAGCTGGAGAAGCGCGACCTGTCGCTCTCCGCGTACTGGGCGCTCGGCCGCGCCGAGGACCGGTTCCAGGAGGAGAAGCGCGAGCCGATCGGCGTCATCTTCGACTGACGCACGTCGGCTGGGCTGGTGTGCCCGGTGCCGGCCGGGAGGCCCGGGTGGCGTCGGACGTGCCGGGTAGCGTGCCGCGCATGGTCCCGTCCTGCTGCGTCCCCGGCTGCGCGAGCCCGCTCGCGGCCGACGCGCCGGTGCCGCTGTGCGCGCTGCACGTCGCCGTCGTCGCGGACCACGCCGCCGAGACGGTCGGCGTCGAGGACCTGCTCCCCGGGCCCTGTCCCGTCTGCGGCTCCCGGGTCGGCGTCCGCTTCGCCGCGGGTGCGGTGTGCGCCGTGTGCGAGTGGCGGTGGGGCGAGGTGCCCGACGGTGACCTCGCTCCCCCGCGGGTCGACGTCGTCTACTACCTGCGGCAGCGCGACCACGTCGGCGACCGCGTGAAGATCGGCACGACGGCGAACCCCCGGCAGCGGCTCGCGCGGATCAGCCACCAGGACCTGTTGGCGTTCGAGCGCGGGGACCGTCGTCTGGAGCGCCGGCGTCACGAGCAGTTCGCCGCCACCCGGTACCCCGGCACGGAGTGGTTCCGCGTGACGCCGGAGCTGCTCGCGCACGTCGACGTCGTCGCCGCGGGGGTGTCCGACCCGTGGGACGTGCACGCGCGGTGGACCAGCGAGGCGCTCGCGCTCCGCGGGTGAGCGTTGTCCCGCCGTCCTGGCCCGCGGTGCCGCCTCGCGGTCCTGGCGTGCGGTCCTGGCCCGCGGTCCTGGCGTGGTACCCCCCTGGGGTATATGGTGGGGATCACGACGACGAAGGGACGGCCGCGATGAGCGAGCTGACGAACACCTACGGGATCACCGGCATGACGTGTGGGCACTGTGTGACCAGCGTCGACGAGGAACTCAGTGCCCTGCCCGGCGTCACCGCCGTCGCGGTGGAGCTCACCGTCGGCGGCGTCTCGACCGCCCGCGTGACCAGCAGCCAGCCGCTGGCGACCGACGACGTCGCCGCTGCCGTCGAGGAAGCGGGCTACACCCTGGTCGCCTCGTGACCGCGACGGTGACACCGGTCGAGCTGACGATCGAGGGCATGACCTGCGCGTCCTGCGCGAACCGCATCGAGCGGAAGCTCAACAAGCTCCCCGGCGTCTCGGCGAGCGTGAACTACGCCACCGAGCGCGCCACGGTGACGCTGCCGGCCGAGCTCGCGGTCGACGACGCCATCCGCACGGTCGAGGCCGCCGGCTACGGGGCGCACCTGCCGGAGCCTGTCGCGGACGACGCCGACTCGACCGCACCGCTGCGTCGGCGGCTCGTCGTCTCCACCGTGCTCGCGGTCCCGGTGGTCGCCCTGTCGATGGTCCCGGCGCTGCAGTTCCCCGGGTGGCAGTGGGTCGCGCTCGTCCTGGCGCTCCCCGTCGCCGTGTGGGGCGCGTGGCCGTTCCACCGCACCGCCGCCGTGAACGCCCGCCACGGTGCCGCGTCGATGGACACCCTCGTCAGCGTCGGGATCGCCGCAGCGACGCTCTGGTCCGTGTGGGCGCTGGTGTTCGGCGGGGCCGGCGCGATCGGGATGCGGATGGCCTTCACCTGGCTGCCGCACCCGGGCACCGCTCCGGAGCCGTACTTCGAGGTCGCCGCCGCCGTGACGGTGTTCCTGCTCGCCGGCCGGTGGTTCGAGGCCCGGGCGAAGGACCGGTCCGGCGCGGCGCTGCAGGCGCTCCTGGCGCTCGGCGCCCCGACCGCCCGGGTGCTCCGCGACGGCGTCGAGACCGACGTGCCGACCGCGGCCCTCCGGGTGGGTGACCGCTTCGTGGTGCGCCCCGGTGACCGCATCGCCACGGACGGCGTCGTGGTCGACGGCAGCAGTGCCGTGGACACCAGCGTGATGACGGGCGAGGCCGTCCCCGTGGAGGTCGGGCCCGGCGACGCCGTCACCGGTGCGACCGTCAACGCCGGCGGTCGGCTCGTGGTCGAGGCCACCCGGGTCGGTCGGGACACCGAGCTCGCCCGCATCGGCCGGCTCGTGGTCTCCGCGCAGTCCGGCAAGGCCGACGTGCAGCGCCTGGCCGACCGGGTGTCCGCCGTCTTCGTGCCGATCGTGCTGGGACTGGCCGTGCTGGCCCTCGTCGGCTGGCTCCTGCTCACCGGGGACGTGCAGGCCGCGTTCACCGCCGCCGTCGCGACCCTGGTCATCGCCTGCCCCTGCGCGCTCGGGCTCGCGACGCCGACCGCGCTGCTCGTGGGCACCGGACGCGGCTCCCAGCTCGGGATCCTGATCCGCGGCCCCCAGGTGCTCGAGGCCACCCGTCGCGTCGACACCGTCGTGCTCGACAAGACCGGCACCGTCACCACGGGTCGGATGACCGTGCACCGTGTGACCGCCCTCGCCGGCGACGACCACGCGGACGTCCTCGCCCGCGCCGCCGCCGCCGAGGCCGGGTCGGAGCACCCCGTCGCCCGGGCGATCGTCGCCGCACACCCGCAGCACCCCGTCGCCGAGTCGTTCCGGTCCAGCGCCGGGCTCGGGGTGCAGGCCGTCGTCGACGGGGCCCTCGTCCTGGTCGGCCGACCGGCATGGCTCGCCGAGCAGTGGGCCGTCGAGATCACCGACGAGGTCACCGCCGCCGTCCGGACGGCGGAGCACGCCGGAGCGACCGCGGTCGTCGTGGCGTGGGACGGAGCCGCCCGCGGCGTCGTCAGCGTCGCCGACACCGTCGCACCGACCAGCCGCGACGCCGTCCGTCGGATGCACGCGATGGGGCTGCGCACCGTCATGCTCACGGGCGACGCCGCCGACGTCGCACGCACCGTCGCAGCCGAGGTCGGCATCGAGGACGTCGTCGCCGAGGTCCGGCCGGAGGACAAGTACGACGCCGTCGTCCGACTGCAGCACCAGGGCCGCTCGGTCGCCATGATCGGCGACGGGGTCAACGACGCCGCCGCACTGGCCGCCGCCGACCTCGGCATCGCGATGGGCAGCGGGACCGACGCCGCGATGGAGGCCGCGGACATCACCCTGGTCCGTGCCGACCTCGGAGCGGCTGCCGACGCGATCGCCCTCGCCCGCCGGACCCTCGGCACGATCAAGGGCAACCTGTTCTGGGCCTTCGCCTACAACGTGGCCGCAGTGCCGCTCGCGATGGCCGGCCTGCTGAACCCGATGATCGCCGGTGCCGCGATGGCGCTGTCGTCCGTCTTCGTCGTCACGAACAGCCTGCGTCTGCGGTCGTTCCGCAGCGGAGCCGACATCGGCACGTCCGGGCGGACAAGGCGGACCGGGCGGTCGGCGCGGGCCGCGCGCGCCGACCGCTCTCAGCGCGCGTAGGCGTCGACGAACAGGGCCCCGCGCAGGTCACGGAGGGTGTCGACGAGCCGGTCGACCGTGCGGCCGGAGATGCCCGACACCTGCAGGTCGTGGGGGCCGAGCGCCGGGAGCCGACCGGTGCGGATGCGGACGACCTCCCACCCGACACTCCGCAGGGCGCGGTCCTTCCGGCGGTCGGAGTCCTCGCGCTGACCCACGTGCTCGAGGCCGTGGCGTCCGGTCGAGTCGTACTCGATCGCGACGCGGAGCTCCGGCAGGATGATGTCCGGCCAGGCCTCGACGTGGTCGTGGAACGGGCGGTCGAGGCGGATCGCGTTCTGGTCGAAGGTGAAGTCGAACCGGGACGACAGCGCGGCGCGGAGCTCGGCCTCCACCGCCGAGGCCGTCGCGGGGGCGCAGACGCTGACGAACGCGTCTCCCGAGGGCAGCCTGGGCGTCTTCGGGCAGATCGTGCGCGGTGCCGCGGCCCGGGAGCCCGACGACCGCCCGACGCCGCGACCAGCCCGGGTCGAGGCGACCACCCCGACGGGCATGCCAGCACCAGCACCACCCCCACCGCGGCGCGCGGGGGCTGCCGGCAGCGTCTGTCGGCCCGTCGCCCGCACGGCGCGCTGCGGTGCGGGGACGGCAGCGGGCCAGTCCTCGGGCAGCGTCGGCCAGCGCTGGGGCTTCGCCATCAGGGAGCACTCGGGGCACCACACGGACCGTCGACGTTCCCGCCCCGGGCGAGCGCGCTGCTCGGCCGGGGTCGCGACGAACACGTGCCCGACGTCGCACTCCCACGTCAGCAGGACCTCGGCCGCCGGCGGGATCTGTGTCAGGACGACGCCGGCGTTCCAGTCCGGGTGGTACTGCCGGATGAGCACGGGGTAGGACGCCCAGGCATCGCGGAACTCCCCCACGGCGTACGGCATCGGCACACCGCGCGACCACTGTCGGCGGCGCCACCACGCGTCCACGGGTTCCACCACGGCCGTCACGGTAGGACGAGCCACCGACAGAGCAACCCCGATCGCGCGCGTGACGGATCGGGTCCACGAGGACCGGGAGCGGACGGCCGGATCCGTCAGCGCGGCGGCGGGACGATCGTGAACCGCTCGGGTCCGGCGGTCGAGCCGTCCTCGAGCACCCGGATGCCGGACTCCACACACGCCGAGACCCCGTCGCGGTGCACACGCTCCGGACGTGGGCGTCGCGGGACACCGGCGTCGCCGAACACCGCCCACGCGTTCGGCGCCGCGGCGCTCGTGAACCGCGTGCTGTACCGGACCCCGGCGAACCCGACGGCGTCGAACGCCCGCGCCCAGGCCTGTGGCACGCGGTAGTCGACCATCGTCTGGAGCTCCGCACCGACCCCGTGCCGGACGGCGTCGGGAGCGGTGACGTCGGCGAAGCGACGACCGCGGGACGCCCGAGCCGCGACGACGACCATCTCGCGGGCGCGACCGACGAACACCGTGTTCGTGTGGAGCGTGTGGTGGGCCAGTCGCTCGCGCACCGCGACCTCCACCGAGTCGGCCCAGTAGCAGGTGCCGCGCGGTGCGGCGAGGTCGAACCGACCACCGTCGACGCCGTCCGCGTCCGCCGGGGTGCTCGCGAACCACCAGGCACCGCGGTCGTGGCGCTTCGCCCGGTAGAACGTCGTGCCGCGTGACTCGGCGGTCGGGAAGCCCGCGAGGTCGACGTCCGCTGTCGGTGCACGCTGCGCGACCTCGGTGCGGCGCTCCGTCACGCGTCGGCCAGCCAGGCGCGCTCGGCACGTCGGGCCGCACGGAGCACCGGGTCGTGCCGTCCGTCGCGGAGGGCCTGGGCGGCGGTGGTGCCGCCGAACGCATCGGCAACGGTGTTCAGCCAGAGGGCACTGCCCCACGGGTCGATGTGCTCCGGGTCGAGCAGCGCCAGGACCTCGCGCAGGTGCGGCAGGGGCGCTCCTGACGGGCCGAACTGGAACGAGGGGAAGATCCGGCTGCCGTCGCCGATCTTCAGGCCGAGCAGGTCGCCCTTCGCGCTGGCCTTGCTGATCGCCTGCCGGGTGACACCACGCCACGCCGCGAGCGAGGACGCGTCGTAGAAGGGACCGATGAGCTCGTCGGCCTCGTGCTTGACCGACGGCAGCGCCGCGACCATCCGGTCGGCGAGGGCACCGACGTCCGGCACCGCCGCGAGGGCGTCGTCGTAGCGACCACCGCGGAGTCGGTCGCGGATCGCGGACAGCAGCGCCGCTTCGGTCGTGCTGTTCCCAGCGCGTTGTGTCGTCGGCATCGTGTCCGCCCTCCTGCAACCGTGTCAACCGATCCTACGACCGTCGCGACAACCACGTCAACCACTCGATCACGATGGCATACCCTGGAGGGGTACCCATTCCAGGAGGCGTCATGACCGACCACACCCACGGCTACATCTCGTCGAAGGACGCCTACCTGAAGCGCCTCAAGCGGATCGAGGGCCAGGCACGGGGGCTGCAGCGCATGGTCGAGGACGAGCAGTACTGCATCGACATCCTGACGCAGGTCTCCGCGATGACGAAGGCCCTGCAGTCGGTCGCCCTCGGGCTCGTCGAGGACCACCTGACCCACTGTGTGGCCGATGCGGTGGCCGACGGCGGCGACCCGAGCGCCAAGGTCAAGGAAGCGTCCGAAGCGATCGCCCGTCTCGTCCGCTCCTGACCCGCGCGGGAGAAGAGCGAACCCGGTCAGAGTCCCGCCCAGTCGATGCGGTCGAACAGCGCACGCAACTTCTCGGCGCGACCGGGGTGCACCTGACCCACCCAGCCGATCCGCCCGAGCAGGTGCGCGCGGAAGTCGCCGTGGCCACCGCGGTCCTGCGACGCCGGGCCGTGCACCACGCAGTTGTGCAGCACCGCGTGCAACCGGTCGACCTCCCGTCGTCCGGGTGACGTCCGCTCGTTCACCACGACCCCGGTCACGGACTGGCGCACCCCGGCTCGCCGCACCCGGGTCTTCCGGGGGTTCAGCACGTGCCCCTGGTCGCGCACGATCCGGTCGACCCCGCGGAGGAACGCTTCGGCCCGGGCAGCGAGCCGGTCCCCGCCGCTGAAGGTCAGGTCGTCGGCGTACCGCGTGTAGACCGCGTCCACCGAGGCGGCCCACCCCGCCAGCCGAACGTCGAGGTGCCGGAGGGCGAGGTTCGCGAGCGCCGGTGACGTCGGCGCACCCTGCGGCAGGTGCGCGGTCGTGAGCGCCCGGCGGAGCGCGGTCCGCTCGTCCGGGTCGCCACCCGGTGGCATCGCGGTGAGCACGTGCGGCGGTACCCGGTGTGTGCAGACGCCGGTCAGCACGTGCGCCAGCGGCTCCGCGAACCCGGCGGTGCGGAAGACGCCGTAGACCGTCGGCGCCTGCACCGACGCGAAGAACGACGTCAGGTCCGCGGCGACGACGACCCGCTGGCCGACGTGCGCGGCGGCCCCGGTGACGACGCTGCGCCCCGGCACGAACCCGTGGGCGGCGTCGTGCACCGGCAGGGCCGTCAGCAGCTCGTCGAGGATCGTCCGCTGTGTGCGACGGAGCATGTCCAGGGGCTTCTCGAGCAGACGGGGCGTCCGGCCGGGGCGGTGCACCCACTCGTGCCGGTGGTGGTGCAGCGGGCTCGACGGTCCCCGGTTCCGGTTCCACCCCTGCGTGTCCGCCAGCCAGAGCAGCCGCCCCACCGTGAGGTCGAGTGCGCGGGCGAGCTCCGGCAGTGTGTCGACGAGCAGCCGACTGTCGGTCTCGGGGCGGGAGCGCACGGCCGTGGCCCGGCGCAGGAGGACCCGCACCGGACGGTGGTCCTCGCGGGACCGGTGCAGCGTCGACAGCCTCGGGTCCCCCGCGAGTACGGCGGCGAACTGCCGCGGGGCGTCGACGGGTGGTCGTGGGTACGCCCGGAGCGCCGCGGCGACGGCCAGTCCGACGTAGGCGCGCTCCGTGCCGACCACGTCGTACCCGGCTGCGACGAGGTCCTCGTGGTGCCAGGACTCCGCCGCGAGGAAGGCGTCCGCGAGTGCCCGCGCGACGACGGCGAGGGGCGTGGTGTTCCCGGGGGACCTGTCGGTGCCTCCGTGAGGGAGCGCGCGCGGAGCGCGCCGAGCCTCTCGGGGCGTGTCGTCCTGCTGGTGCTGCGTGCCCCGGGGTGACCCCGGAGAGGTCGGCGCGTCACGCGCGCCGTCCGCCTCCCCCGGGAACTCCACGACGTCACCCTACGGCGACCCGGTGACCAGGTGCATGACGCCAGGCCCGTGGCGGCGCCGCCACGAGCCTCCAGTGGGTGGGGCTAGCGTCACGAGCGGGGCACCCGCCCCCACCACCGTCTCGATGAGGAGCCCCATGAGTGACACCGACGGAGCGCCGTACCGCGCGCTCGAGCCCGACGAGAAACTGCGCGTCCTGCTCGACGAGGAGCGCGAGCTCGACCACGACGCGTTCGACCACGACGACGCGTGGGCGGTCGGGTCGTGGTTGCGGGCGACCGCACTCGAGCGCGGACTCGGCATCGGCATCGCGGTGTCGTTCGGCGAGCAGCGGGTGTTCCACGCCGCGACGCCGGGCTCGGGGGCCGTGAACGACGCCTGGCTCGACCGGAAGTTCCGCGTCGTCCGGCACTTCGCGCACTCCACCTTGGCCGTGCGGACGCAGTACGAGGGCGGCGGGAGCACCTTCGACGAGGCCGCCGCCCTCGACCCGCGGCAGTACCAGGCCGCGGGCGGCGGGTTCCCGGTGCTCGTGCGCGGGATGCTCCTCGGTGCGATCGGGGTGAGCGGTCTGGAGATGCACGACGACCACGCGCTCGTGGTCGAGGCCCTCCGCGCACACCGCGCCGACACGGCCTAGAGGCGCCGGAGCCGGATGGGCCAGGATGGCCGGATGGTCAGTGCCGTCCGACTCATCCGCTCCGCCGCCCTCAGCTCGGTCGCCGAGTACGCCTACGCGGCGACCGCGCCCGCCGAGGCACGGCTGGTGTTCCTCGCCGGCTCCTGCCCGCTCGACGCCGACGGCCGCACGGTCGCCGTGGGTGACCCCGCCGGGCAGGCGGCCGCGTGCGTGGCGAACCTCCGGCAGGCCCTCGCCGATGCCGGCGCAGAGCTCACCGACGTGGTGTCGACGCGGGTGCTCGTGGCGTCCTCGCGGCAGCTGGACCTGATCGCCGCGTGGGAGGTCGTCCGCGACGCCTTCGGCGACCACGACGTCCCGAGCACGCTCATGGGCGTGACCGTCCTCGGCTACGACGACCAGCTCGTGGAGATCGAGGCGGTCGCCGCCCTCGTCGACTGAACGCGGCGGGCGCGACCCGAGAGGACGGGAGGCTCGGTGCCGGTCCGGCACCGAGCCTCCCGGCCGTCAGCGTGTCAGGGCGTCAGCGGCGGCGGCCGGCCAGCAGGGCCGTGACCGCGGCAGCGGCACCGAGCCAGACGAGCGGGCGCGTGACGCGCCGACGCTTCGCGACCCAGCCGCCGTTCGTCGCGTTGCCCGCGTCGGCGGGCTGGTACAGGTTGCCGTCGGTGGGCGCCTGCTTGCCGCGGAGCGCGAAGATCTCGACCATCGGCTTCGTGATCTTGTGGAACAACCCGGGGAAGACGTACTGCAGCGGCACGAGCGACGCCTGGATGCGCCCGACGAACCGGTACCGCTTGGGGTGCACGGCCGCCTGCACGACCGCCTTGCCCGCACGCTCGACGGAGACCGTCGGCGGCAGCGGGTGCGAGTTCTTGCCGGTGTAGTTGGCGCCGTTCTGGTAGATCGGGGTGTCGATCGTCGACGGCATCAGCGTGGTGAACTCGATGCCGGTGCCGGCGAACTCGTCCCCGAGCACGTCGACCAGGCCGAGCGCCGCGTGCTTGCTCGTGACGTACGCCGACTGGTACGGCGCCGAGAGCAGGGACTGGATGCTGCCGACGAGCACGTAGGTGCCCCGGCCGCGCTGCTTCCAGTGCGGGAGCAGGTACTTCACGGCGTTGAGGTGGCCGTAGAGGTTCGTGTCGACGACGCGCTTGAAGGCCTCGGTCGGGGTCTGCTCGAACAGCCCGTAGACGAAGAGCGCGGCGTTGCCGACGAAGACGTCGATCCTGCCGTAGCGGCTGGTGACCGTGGCGATGAGGTCCTTGACCTGGTGCTCGTCGGCGACGTCGATCGGGATGGCGACCGCCTCGGCGCCGAGCTCCCGGCACTCGGCGGCGGCGGCCTCGAGGCTGTCGTGGCTCCGTGCGGCGAGCACGAGCGTCGCACCGCGCCGGGCGAACTCGTGCGCTGCGGCACGGCCGATCCCGCTCGATGCTCCGGTGATGACGACGACCTGTCCGCGGAACCGTTTTCCCATGCGTCCTCGATACGCGCACCCGGCTGACCGTCCTCCCGAGGTCGTGGGACGATGGCGCCATGGCAGGTCGGAACGGCACCAGCGACGGGCTCTCCCACGAGGAGGCCACTGCGATCGCGGAGCACGCCCGCGAGGGCCGACTCGACCTCGACGACCCGGAGATCCGCCACCTGGTCGGTGAGGCGAACCGGATGCTCGTCCGCACGCAGATGTGGGGCGAGACACCGCCCACGCCGCGCCGCCGGTGGAAGCGCCGGGGGCTCGCGATCGGTGCCGCGGCGATCGTCGCCATCTGGGTGATCGGGCTGCTCGGCCCGCTGCTGCTGCACGTCGCGGCCGGGGACTGACCGCGACGACCTGACCGTGAGGGACTGACCGCCGGGACCACGGGTGCGCTGGCCGCCGTCGACTCACTTCTCCGGGTCGTGGCCCCAGTTCATCAGCGACCAGCGCCACGGGGTGTCGTGCACGTCACCGTGCGGCCGCTGCTTCGCGTGCCGCGCGACGTACCCGACCACCTTCCGCATGTGGGCGTGGTCGGCGTCGGTGTACTCCCCCTGCTTCTTCTCGAGGATGCGCACGATGTGGCGTCCGCTCTCGTGCCCGGTCGACTCCGTGCTGCCGCCGGTCTTCTGCCCGACGCTCTTCGACTCGTCGGTGTCCAGCCAGTGCCGGAGCTCCGACGCCGTCATGTTCACCGCGTCAGCGAAGTCGTCCCTGGTCTGCTGCTCGTCGTCGCTCATCGACCCAGGATCGTCCGGGACGCTGGACGCCCTCGGAGTCCGCTTCCCGCACGGACCCGAACCGACGCCAAGCCCGCTGCGCGTTGGGTGGTCGGCGAACGACGTCCGTCGACGGAAGGAAGAGGACATGCGCGCAGTGGTGTGGCACGGCATCGGGGACATCCGGTTGGACGAGGTGCCCGAGCCGACGATCCAGGACCCGCACGACGCGATCGTGCGGGTGACGAAGAGCGCGATCTGCGGGACCGACCTGCACTTCGTCCGCGGCACGATGGCACCGATGCAGGAGGGCACGATCCTGGGGCACGAGGCCGTCGGCGTCGTGACCGAGGTCGGTGACGCGGTCCGCGGCTTCAGCCCCGGCGACCGGGTCGTCATCAACTCGACGATCTCCTGCGGCGCATGCCGGTACTGCCGCATGGGCCAGACGGCGCAGTGCGACGTCGCGAACCCGAACGGTCCCCAGGCGGGCACGAGCTTCTTCGGCGGCCCCGAGTCCACCGGCCCGGTCAACGGCCTGCAGGCGGAGGTCGTCCGCGTGCCGTGGGCGCAGAACACCATGCACCCGCTGCCCGAGAACGTCAGCGACGAGCAGGCCATCCTGCTCTCCGACATCTTCCCCACCGGCTGGTTCGGTGCCGAGCTCGCCGGGGTCACCCGCGGCGACGTCGTCGTGGTGTTCGGCGCCGGCATCGTCGGGCAGTTCGCCGCCGCGTCCGCGTTCAAGCAGGGCGCCGGTCGCGTGATCGTCGTCGACGGCGAGGAGACCCGCCTGGCCGCGGCCCTCGCCCAGAACTGCGAGGTCGTCGACTACAACCGCGAGGGCCCGGTGCAGGCGGTCATGGACCTGACCAACGGCATCGGCGCCGACGCCGTGATCGACGCCGTCGGGGTCGACGCCGAGCGTCCGAAGCGCGGCCCGGCTGCCGTCACCGACGAGCAGGCCGCCGCGTTCGACGCCGAGGTCCGGCAGGTCGCCCCGGACGGCCGCCCCGAGGGCTTCGGCGACGCCCAGCAGTGGAAGCCCGGCGACGGCCCGTCGCAGGTCGCCCAGTGGGCCGTCGAGGTCGTCGCCAAGTACGGCCGCATCGGCATCATCGGCGTGTACGGCCCCACCGCCGAGCGGTACCCGATCGGGCAGGCCATGAACAAGAACCTCACCATCCGGATGGGCAACTGCGACCACCACTCGGTCACGCCGCCGCTCATCGACATGGTCGCCGCCGGACAGTTCGACCCGACGGCCCTCATCACCGAGCACGAGTCCTTCGGCTCGGCCATCGACGCCTACGCGGCCTTCGACCGGCGCGAGCCCGGCTGGGTCAAGGTCGAACTGGAGGCCAACTGACATGCCCACCGACCAGTACGAGTTCGGCGACCCCCGCTCCCGCTACCCGAACGTCTCCCCGGAGCCGCAGACGCAGGCCGAGCCGGGCCTCCAGTCCCGGATGACGCCCGTGCCGGACCTCGGCGAGGACAGCTACCGCGGCTCCGGCCGGCTCGCCGGCCGGAAGGCCCTCATCACCGGTGCCGACTCCGGCATCGGTGCCGCCGTCGCGATCGCCTACGCCCGTGAGGGCGCCGACGTCGCCCTGGCGTACCTGCCCGACGAGCAGGAGGACGCCGACCACGTCATCGAGCAGGTCCGCGCCGCCGGCCGCACCGCCGTCGCGATCCCCGGCGACCTGCGGGACCGGTCCTACGCCGGCCGCCTCGTGGAGGAGGCCGTGGCCGGCCTCGGCGGGCTCGACGCGCTGGTCAGCGTGGCCGGCAAGCAGCGCTGGCAGCCCGACCTGCTCGACATCACGGACGAGCAGTTCGAGGAGACCTTCGACGTCAACGTGTTCGCGCTGTTCCGGCTCGTCAAGGCGGCAGTCCCGCACCTGCAGCCCGGGTCGACGATCATCACGACCGCGTCGATGGAGGCCTACCAGCCCGCCCCGGACCGGCTCGACTACGCGGCGACGAAGGGCGCGATCAACAACTTCTCGAAGGGGTTGTCGCAGCTGCTCGTCGAGCGCGGGATCCGCGTGAACATCGTCGCACCCGGCCCCACCTGGTCGGTGCTCCAGGTCACCGGCGGCGTCGACCCCGAGTCCCTGCCCGAGTTCGGCAGCAGCGAGTCCCCGATGGGCCGCGCCGGGCAGCCGGCCGAGCTCGCCCCGGCGTACGTGTTCCTGGCGTCGCAGGAGTCGAGCTTCGTCGCGGGCGAGACGCTCAACGTCAACGGGGGCATGGTCACCCCCTGACCCGTCCCTAGCGGCGGTCGCGCTGCTCGAGCCGCGCGGTGTACACGAGGAACGTCGTGTGCCCGAGCAGCGCGATCCCGAAGAACACGAGCGCGACCGCGTAGACGCGGTCCAGGGTGCCGTCGCCGGTCACCAGCAGCACGATCAGCGTGACGACGGCAGCCGACAGCACGCCGACCTGGACCATCGACCACGTCTTCCGCCACCGGGGCTGCTGCTCCTGAGGGTTCACGGTCACCATCCTGCCCCATGGCGGACAGGAGGCCCGGTGCGGGCCGGCACCGGGTCTCCCGTCCGGCGGATGGCCGCGACCAGGGCGAGCGCGGTCACCACCGCGGCACCGACCAGGGCGGCGCCGTAGCCGACCCCGTCGACGGCCGCGCCGGCCACTGCTCCGCCGACGGCCTGTCCCAGCACGAGCACGACGAAGAGCATCGAGGCGCCCGCGGGGGCTCGCTCGGCGTCGATCGACGCCGTCCAGGTGAGCAGGGCACCCGTCGCGGCCGTGTAGCCCCAGCCGAAGACCGCGCAGGCGACGAGCACGACGCCGATGCGTCCGGGAGCGAGGCCGAGGGCGAGCGTGCCGAGGGCCACCGCCGTCACCGTGACCAGCCACGTCCACCGGAGGCCCAGGTCGGCCAGCCGCCGGGCGGTCAGCACGACGGCTGCTCCCCCGACGCCGATCGCGATCCACGCCACGATCGAGGTGGTCCGGTCGGCGCCCGCGGCGACGAGGGCGGCGCGGCCGGCGTTCCAGACGGCGGCGGAGCCGGCCCCGAGCAGTCCCGCGGCGACGAGCGGCGTGGTGTGGCGGCGGAACCACGACCGGGTGGGGCGGTGGGGCGCTTCGGCACTGTCGGTGTCGGAATCGTGGGTGTTGGTGTCGGTGTCGTCGGTGTCGGAGTCGAGCAGCAGGACGGCGGCGCCGGCGAGGACCGCGCTGCCCGCCGCCACGAGCCACGCCGTGCGCCAGTCCGGCAGCACCACGAGGGCGACGAGCCCCGCGGCGACCAGCCCGGGCCCGGTGCCCGAGTTCACGATCGTCTGTGCGCGCGAGACACCCGCGGGCCGGACGTTCCGCGTCACCACCTGGACGAGCGCCGGCGACGCGAGCCCCGCACCGGCGCTGCCGAGCACCGCGGCGGCGCCGAACACCGCGGCGCCCGGAGCGAGCGCCATCCCGACGGAGCCGACGGCCGCGGTGAGCGCGGCGGCGACGACGAGCACCCGCGGGCGCCGTGCCGCCTGGACGAACCCGACGACCGCGCCGACGCAGTACAGCAGCGACGCCCCGGACGCGATGCCGCCGGCGGCGCTGGCGCTCAGCCCGAGGTCTGCCTGCACGTCGGGCAGCACCAGGCCGTACGCCAGGCGGACGAGGCCGTACGTCACGGCGATCAGCGCGGTCCCGGCGACGACGAGCGCGGTCGGGTGCGTCCCATTCGAAAACGATCGTTTCACTTTTCGGAGTCTAGGGTGCTGGCATGGCGATGCGTGCAGGAACCGAACGGAAGCTGCTCGACGCCGCCGAGGAGCTCTTCTTCGCGCACGGCATCGCGGCGACCTCGGTGGACGCCGTCCTCGAGCGCGCCGGGGTGTCCTCGGCGACGCTCTACCGCGGGTGGCCGAGCAAGGAGGCCCTCGTGGCCGCGACCCTCACCCGGCGGCAGCAGGACTGGGAGGACACCTGGACCCGCTCGGTCGAGGCCTCGACGACGCCGCGTGACCGGGTGCTCGCCGTGTTCGACGCGCTGGACGCCTTCCGGACGCGGTCGGACGCCTCCCGCTGGTGCGCGTTCCTCGGGACGGCGTCGGAGTACGCAGATGCACCCGCGGAGATCCGTGCCGTGCTCGACGTCGAGTCGGACGTGCTGCGGTCACGGCTGACGACGCTGGCGGAGGACGTGGTCGGTGCTGCCGCCGCGTCGACGGTCGGCGAACAACTCGCGCTCGTCGTGTCCGGCTCGCTCGCGATGCGCCTGCGCGACCCCGGGTACGACACGACCGTGGCGCGGGCGGTGGCCGGCACGGTGCTGGACGCAGCGGAGCGCTGAGCGGCCGTCCCCGTGACGGCGGTGCAGCCGTCCGGGGTCAGGGGTGGCGCGTGCCCTCGCCCGCGAGCACCGCCCGGTACCCCTCGCGGTACGTCGGGTACGCGAACGTGAACCCCGTCGAGCGGAGCAGCGCGTTCGACAGCCGCTTCTCGCCGCCGCCAGCACGCCGGTCCGCGTCGCCCTCGGTCCGCACGGGGGGCTCCGGCAGCCCGAGCTCGGTCGCGAGGAACCGCAGCACGGTGTCGAGGCGCACGGGCTCGTCGTCGGTGCCGAGCACCACGGGCGGCACGGTGTCGAGCGCGGCGAGGTGCACGAGCGCCGCGGCGGCGTCGTCCCGGTGGATGCGGTTCGTCAGCATCGACCCGTCGGGCGTCGGCGCCAGGCGGGCAGCGCCGCTCCGGACCTGGTCGACCAGTCGCTCGCGACCGGGGCCGTAGATGCCGGAGAGCCGCACGAGGACGGCCTCGGGTGCACGCTCGCGGAGCAGCGCCTCGGCTTCGAGGAGCACGTCCGCCGTGGGCGTGCCACCGCGTGCCGGGGTGTCCTCGGTCACGGTCGCGCCGTCCTCGACGTCGTACACGGCCGTCGACGACACCACGAGGACCCGTGGCGTGACGCCGGCCGCGGCGATGCCGTCCAGGACGTTCCGCAGGCCGTCGACGTAGGTCGCGCGGTACTCCTCGACCTGCCGGCTGCCCGCGGCGAGCGCGACGACGACGACCTCGACGTCCTGGTCGATCGTCGGCACGTCCCGCCGCAGGTCCACTGACCGCCCCTCGACGGGTTCGGGGACCAGGTCGGCGCGGCGTCGGAGTCCGACGACGCGGTGGCCGGCCGCTGCGAACCGGAGTCCTGCCTCGATGCCGAGGTCGCCGCACCCGGCGATGATCACACTCACCCGGACGACACTACGGGCCCGTCTGACATCGCGCCCTGACCTGTGGCATACCGTCTGCTTGCGTGTTACATACCAGTTTCCCTACGCTGGCCGGGCGCCACGGCGGCGCATGTGGATCAGACCCGGTGATCCACACCCCCGAGAACGTGGGAGAACGACATGCGGCATCGGAAGACCATCCACACGACCGTCTCGGCTCTGGTGCTCCTCGGCGTCGCGGTCGGCGCGAATCCCCCTGCGGCGGCAGCCCCGGCGGCCGGGCCGCCAGCGGTCTCGACCGACAGCACCATCGGCGTGGCCATCGAGGTCCGCGCCGACGGCAACGGCCCGTTCAGCCCCACCGACGAGCCGGGCGGGGACACCGGAGCGTCGAACGGCATCGTCCGGACGATGGACGCCGTCACGTACCGCGTCACCGTGAGCTCGAACGACGGCAGCAGCAGCAACGAGCGGTTCACCGTGACGGCACCGAGCGGCACCAGCTGGGCGGGCCTGCCCGGCGACTGCACCGACGCGGGCTCCAGCATCGTCGGCGCTGACCTGACCTGCAACACGGGCACGGTGGCCGAGGGCAAGGCGCTCTTCGTGCCGGTCGTCCTCAACGTCTCCGGCGACCTCGCGAACGGCGACACGTTCGCCGTCCCGGTCACGGCGACGGCGGACGACGCCGGGAACGGTCCGGTGACCGCGACGTCGGCGAGCACCACCGTCTCGGCCGCCGCGCGCTACAACCTGAGCAAGGACGTGCACGCGAGCCGTCTGGTGCCCGACGCGCCCGGACCCGACGGTTCGCCGGGTCTCCAGCTGACCTACCCGATCGCCGTGGACTGGCAACCCCTCGTCCCCGGGCAGGGGCTGCTCGGGTTCGAGAAGAGCGCCGGCCCGATGACCTTCACCGACGACCTGTCGAGGATCCTCGGTGACCTGCCGTCCGGTGCGGTCCTGTGGAACGGCGGCGACGCGGTCTGCGGCCCGAACGGCGACGACGCCTGGACGATGCCGAACCTGCCGCGTGGTTCCGGCGGCGGCGCGACGGGCGTCGTCGACTCCGGCACGATCGCCTGCACGCAGAGCGGTCCGGGAGCCGACGTCGACGTCACGATCACCGGGACCGTCACCGACCCGGAGCACTTCCCGACCAAGGCGATCCAGCACGGTCCGATCGCCGGCGGCGTCAAGCCCTACGTGGTGTCCGGCTTCATCAGCGTCTGGCTGCCGACACCGCCGGACGGGACGACCGTCAACTCGGTCAACGTCTTCACCCCGCTCCGGACCACGTCCGTCAGCGGCGCGCAGAACTACCGGGGCAGCTCCGAGCCGCTCGCTGACAACCGCGCCGAACGCACCATCACCGAGTACGCCGCCGGGACCGTGTCGAAGCAGCTCTTCCGGGTCACGGACGACCGAGGGACCGTCTCCACCGGCTCGGCCAAGGACGGCGACCCCTGGTACACGGCGGGTGACCGAGTCCGGAGCGAGGTCGCCCTGGCGAACCCCGGCCTCTCGAGCCACGACGACGTCATCATCTGCGACACCTGGGACCGGCGGACACAGCGTCTGACCCAGGTGGGTGGCCGGTACGGCTGGGAGTCGAAGCTGACCGGCGGGGTCGTCCGTCAGTACGCGGCCTTGACGATGAGCAGCCCGGCGGAAGGCCAGCGACAGGCGGACTGCGGCGACGACGCCGGACCGTGGTACGACGACCCCGACGACGTCCCGGGCGGGATCGACGCGATCGGTGCGACCCGCAGCCTCGGCGACGTGCGCGGCGGTGACGTCGCCGTCATGTTCACGTTCCTCGAGCTCCTGTCGGCGGAGAACGGCACCCGCGCGTACGACTTCGGTCACGCCTGGATGGGCGACCGCGACCCGCGATGGGTGCACGACACCTGGTCCGATGCCGAACTCGGCGCCGGACCGCTCTCCGACAGCGCGCTGATCACCGAGAACCGGGTCCGCGTGGAGAAGAAGGTGGTCGACCCGGGGCACGACCCCGGCGACACCCCGGACGACACGAGCTTCGCCGTCGCCGGCAACACCGTGGACTTCGCGCTCTACCCGACCCTCACCAACGGCAACACCACCGGCGGGGAGACCACGGTGACGGTCCGGGACGTGCTCCCCTCGACGATGCACTACGTCCCCGGCTCGGCGTCGCCGGCTCCGGTGGTCGACACGACCGTGGACGGGGACGGCAAGGACGTCCAGCGTCTGACCTGGGACGTCGTCACCCGGCCGAACGCCCTGATCGAGCCGATCCGCTACTCGGCAGTGATCGCACCGACGGCACCGGCAGGCTCGGTCACGAACACCGTCGTCGTCGCATCACCCACGGATGCGTCGCCGGAAGCGTTCCGGGCGGCCGAACGCGCCCTCCAGATCGTCGTCAGCGGTGGCGTCGTGGTCGAGAAGGCGGCGGTCGAGCCGGTCGTCGTGGCGGGCGACCACCCGCGGTGGACGCTGTCCTACACGAACACCGACGCGAGCCCGATCGACGAACTCGACGTGATCGACGTGCTCCCCCACCCGGGTGACTCCGGCAACTCGAGCTTCCACGGCACCGTCGGGCTCGCGGAACCGGTGGCTGTGGACCCGGCTGCGGGCGAGCGGGTCCTGTACACGGAAGCCGCTCCCGAGACCATCGCGCTCGATCCCCAGGAGGCCTCCAACCAGCCGGGCGGGTCCACGCGCTGGTGCACGGCGTTGACACTGGCGACGGACGGCTGCCCGGACGACCTCGGCCACGTGACGGCGTTCCGCCTCGAACGGCGGGCTCCGGTGGCGTCGGGCGGGACGGTCACCCACCAGGTGGCCCTCGCCACGGACGGCCAGCAGGACGGTGACGTCTACACGAACCGCTTCGGGCTGCGCGCCTCGAACCTCGCGCTCCCCGTGCAGTCGAACCCGGCGTCCGTCCGGGTGGTCGCGGGCTCGATCGGCGACCGTGTCTGGCAGGACACCGACGGCGACGGCCTGCAGGACCACGACGAGCCGGGCGTCGGTGACGTGCCGGTCGCGCTGACCGGGACGGACGACCGCGGGCAGCAGGTCACCCGCACGACGGCGTCCGACGCGGACGGCACCTACATGTTCGACGGACTGCGGCCCGGCACCTACCGGGTGCGCTGGACCTCGCCCGACGGGCAGACGTTCACCGTCGAGCACGGCGGCGACGACCGGGCCGTGGACTCCGACGCGGACGCCGACGGACGGAGCCCCGTGGTCACCGTCGGACGCGTGGAGACCGAGTCCGGTGCGCTGACGGGCGTCGACCACGACGACACCGTGGACGCCGGCCTGCGAGCGGACCCGACCACGCCGGTCCCGCCTCCCGTGGGACCGGATGAGCCCGGCGAGTCCGGCGAGTCCGGTGCGCCAGGTGGCAGCGGCAGCAGTGGTGGCACCGGGGGCTCCGGTGGCACCGGAGGCTCCGGAGCAGGGCCGGACGGTGGTTCGTCCACGCTCGGCGCCGTGATCCCTCGGCACGAGACCGCCGGCGGACGGCACGAGCTCGCGTTCACCGGCGCGACCGGCCTGACCGTGGTCGGTGGACTCGCTGTGCTGCTGCTCCTGGCCGGCGGTGGCCTGGTGCTCGTGCGGCGTCGTCAGGGCCGCTGACAGTCCGCCGCTGACAGCGCGTCGCTGCCGGCGCGCCGCTGCCCGGGCCCGTGGCGGTTCGTACCCGCAGGGCGCGTTCGTTCCCGCAGCGCCCGCACTGGCAGGTCGGATCGCGCGTGGTGGGTCGGGACGACCGACCTCCCACGCGCGATCCGCCTCGCCACGCGCGATCCGCCTCGCCACGCGCGATCCGACCCCGCCGCACCTGACCCCGCCGGGCCGGCCGTCGGGGCGTCGCCGTATGATCCTGAGGAACCCCTCGTCAACGGAGACGGAGCCCGGCATGCCCGAGACCACCACCATCCCCAGGACCCGTGCCACGGCGTCGGTCGCCGCGATCCTCGCCGAGTCGGCCGCGCGCTACCCGGACGACGTCGCCGTCGTCGTCGGCGACGAGCGCACCACGTACGCCGAGCTCTGGTCCGAGACCCTGGCCTACGCCGGAGCGCTCCGAGCCCGCGGCGTCACCGAAGGCGCCCGTGTCGCGATGCTCGTGCCGAACGTGGCCGACTTCCCCCGCGTGTACTACGCCACCCTCGCGCTCGGGGCGGTCGCCGTCCCCGTCCACGCCCTCCTGAAGCGCCGCGAGATCGAGTACGTGCTCCGCGACAGCGCTGCGACCCTCCTGGTGTGCGCCGCTCCCCTGCTCGGCGAGGGTGCCGCCGGTGCCGCACTGGCCGGGGTCGACGTCCTGACCGTGCTCGCCCCCGCCGCGTCGGCGGACGACGACGACGCCCCGGACCGCCTGGAGGCCCTGGCCGGCTCGAGCGAGCCCCTCACCACGTACGTCCCCCGGGACCCGTTCGACACCGCGACGATCCTCTACACGAGCGGCACCACCGGTCAGCCGAAGGGCGCGGAGGGGTCGCACTTCGCACTGCTCGAACAGGTGAACACGAACCTGCTCACCACGTTCGACATGCACCACGGCGACGTCCTCCTGGGGGCACTCCCGCTGTTCCACACGTTCGGGCAGACCTGCACGATGAACACCGGCTTCCGTGCCGGCGCGACGATCGTGATGCTGCCGAAGTTCGACGGCGACTCGGCCCTCGCCGCGATGGTCGAGCACCGGTGCGGGATCTTCATGGGCGTGCCGACGATGTACATGGCACTGCTCGACGCCGCGACCCGGACCGAGGCCCGACCGTCGCTCCGCTACGCCATCTCCGGTGGGGCGTCGCTGCCGCTCGCCGTGCTCGAGCGCTTCCAGCAGGTCTACGACGCCCCCGTGCACGAGGGCTACGGGCTGACCGAGACCTCCCCGGTCGCGACGTTCAACCACGTCGGCACGCCCCCACGGCCCGGCACCATCGGCACGCCGGTGTGGGGCGTCGACGTCGAGATCGCGGACCCCGCGACGGCCGAGCACGTCGTGCTGCTGCCCCGAGGTGCCGTCGGCGAACTCGTCATCCGCGGCCACAACCTGATGAACGGCTACCTCGACCGGCCCGAGGACACGGCAGCGGCGATCGTCGACGGCTGGTTCCGCACGGGCGACCTCGGCACGAAGGACGACGACGGCTACCTGACGATCGTCGACCGGACCAAGGACATGATCATCCGGAACGGCTACAACGTGTACCCACGGCAGGTGGAAGAGGTCCTCGCGACGCACCCCGACGTGACCATGGCCGCGGTGTTCGGCGTCCCGCACGAGGTGCACGGGCAGGAGATCGAGGCGGCCGTGGTCCTGCGCCCCGACGCCACCGCCACGCCCGAGGACCTCGTCGCCTTCGTGTCGGCGGAGATCGCGGCGTACAAGTTCCCGCGCGTCGTGCACGTCCTCGACGCCCTCCCGCTCGGGCCGAGCGGCAAGGTCCTGAAGCGCACCCTCGTCGAGCGGTTCAGCGGACAGGCGGAGCCGGCCACGGCCTCCTGACCGGATGCGCGACCGTCACCTGTCGACGCTGCGCACGCCGTGACGGACAGGAGGCCCGTGGCGGGATCCGCCACGGGCCTCCTGTCCGGTCCTGGTCAGAGGATCGGCGTCCCGCCGGTGACGGCGACACGCGCGCCCGACACGTAGCTGCCGTCGTCGCTGGCGAGCAGGACGTACACCGGGGCGAGCTCGGCCGGCTGGCCGGCGCGGCCCAGCGGGGACTGCGTGCCGAACTGCTCGACCTGCTCCGGCGGCATCGTCGACGGGATGAGCGGCGTCCAGATCGGTCCGGGCGCGACGCTGTTGACGCGGATGCCGCGCGGACCGAGCAGCTGCGCGAGTGCCGCCGACAGGTTGGCGACGCCGGCCTTGGTGACGTCGTACGGGGCCAGATCGGGCCGGGGGTTGTCCGAGTTCACGGAGCTCGACCCGATGATCGAGGCGCCGGCGCCGAGGTGCGGGAGCGCTGCCTTGACGAGGTGGAAGTAGGCGCTGAGGTTGGTGGCGAGGGTGTGGTCCCACTCCTCGTCGGTGATCTCCTCGAACGTCTCGTGGGCCATCTGGTAGGCGGCGTTGTTGACCAGGACGTCGAGGCCACCGAGTTCGCTGACCGCGGTCGCGATGACCTCGCGGCAGTACGCCGGGTCGGTCAGGTCGCCGGGGAACAGGACGGCCTTGCGACCCGCCTCCTCGACCCAGTGCTTCGTGTCCTCGGCGTCGTCCTGCTCCTCGGGCAGGTAGCTGATCAGGACGTCAGCGCCTTCGCGGGCGAAGGCGATGGCCACCGCCTTGCCGATGCCGCTGTCGCCGCCGGTGATGACGGCTCGCTTGCCGGTCAACTTGCCGGAACCGCGGTAGGACTCCTCGCCGTGGTCGGCCTTCGGGGTCATCGCGTCCTCGTGACCCGGGGGCGGCTGCTGCTGGTCGGACATGGCACTCCTTGCGCTGATCGGGGTCCGTCGTGTGGACCCGATGGTCGGCGCGGTGCCCTGGGCGGGTGTCCGGGGTGGCCGGATGGCGCAGGGCCGCTGGGCCGCTGGGTGGCTGGGTCCTTGGGCCCCTGCGCCGCTCGGCCACTGGGCCGCTGGGCCGCTGGGCCGCTGGGCCCCTGAGCCGGCGGGCCCCCGGGTCAGCGCGCCGTCCAGCCGCCGTCGATCGGGAGCGCCGTCCCGGTGATGAGGGAGGCACCCTCACCGGCCAGGAAGGTGACCGCCGCTGCGACCTCCTCCGGCTGCCCGATCCGGTGCAGCGCGGCGATGCGCTCCACCGTGTCCGCACGGAACGCCTCGTCGGCGAGCGCCGGCGCGGTCCCCTCGGTCTCGACGAACGTCGGTGCGACGGCGTTCACCCGGATGCCGTACTGCCCCCACTCCACCGCGAGGCACTTGGTCATGTGGATGACGGCCGCCTTGCTCAGGCAGTAGGACGACTCCCCCGGCAGCGCGACCAGGCCGGCCTGGGAGGCGATGTTCACGATGGAGCCACCCCCGGACGATCTCATGTGCTTCGCCACGTGCTGCGAGACGAAGAAGGTCGACTTCGT
This sequence comes from Curtobacterium sp. SL109, assembly GCF_026672405.1. Lineage (NCBI taxonomy): Bacteria > Bacillati > Actinomycetota > Actinomycetes > Micrococcales > Microbacteriaceae > Curtobacterium > Curtobacterium sp. SL109. Next base: position 2,227,027 of record NZ_JAPPRB010000002.1, on the reverse strand, counting down.
CGTGAGCTCCCAGACGGTGTCGAAGTGCTCCTCGGTGACGTCGAGGGCGTCCTCCACGATCCCGCCGCCCGCGTTGTTCACGAGCACGTCGATCGTGCCGAGCTCCGCGACGACGCTGTCGATCGCCGACCGGCACGCGGCCAGGTCCGTGACGTCCATCGGGACCACGGCGACCCGGCGGCCCATGGCGCGGATCGTGTCGGCGAGTCCGGTCGCGGCGTCGGGGTCCCGGACGCCGAGGGCGACGTCGGCGCCGTGCTCGGCGAGGTCGAGCGCGATCGCGCGGCCGATCCCGCGGGAGGCGGCGGTGACGAGGGCGACGGAGCCGTCGAGGGTCAGGGTCTGCATGAGCGCGTCCTTCGGGGTCGGAGACGCTCAGTCTGCACCGCTGCGTGGCGGTTCCGCAGCGCAGCAGCGCCGCGTGGGAACACTGCTCAGCGTGCTCGCGCGGCGTCGAGCCGCTCGTTCGCACCCCGCCACGACGGGGGCAGGTCGGGTCCGAGGGCGGCCCAGTCCACGAACCGGCTGGCCTGCATCAGCGGGCGGGTGTCCGTGGCGAGCGCCGTGTGCAGCGGGCCGCGCACGAAGGCCTCGAGCGCGGGTCGGTCCTACCAGGCCGTGAGGGTGGAGAGCGTTCCCCGCACCGGCGACACCGCGAACTGGTGGCCGGCGAGCCCCGTCGTCGTCGGGAGGGCCTGCCAGAGCTGCTGCGTCGACGCCATGATGCCGAGCAGCCGTCGCCGCGACTGGACGGTGAAGCGCGTCGCCATCACGACGTACTCGTGTCCGGCGTCGAGCTCGAGCACGCTCGTCCACGGAGAGCCGGGCATCAGTCCGCCCTGCGAGCGGTGCCGGTCATGGCCTCGGACGCCGCCCACAGGTCAGCCTGGAGGGTCGCGTCCTTCGCCCGGGCGGAGGCCGTGATCACCTGGGCACCGCCACGCATGTGGAAGAGGTGCTCGGGCCCGGTGAACGTGCCACCCGGCAGGTCCCCCGTGATCGCGAGCAGCACGGGCAGGGCTCCCTGGTCCGGGCCCTGGCCGATGACCGGCAGCAGGACGTCCCACAGCCCGGGCCGGGTGCCGGCGGGGCGGTCGTAGATCGGCGTCACGACGATCCCGGGGTGCGCGGCGAGGGCGCGCACGGGCGAGCCGGCCTGTCGGAGGCGGCGGTCGAGCTCGAGGGTGAAGGCGAGGTTGGCCAGCTTCGAGTCCGCGTACGCCCGACCGCCCTTGTAGGGGCGGGTCCGCCAGTCCAGGTCGTCCAGGTCCAGCCGGCCCATCCGCTCCGCCTGGGAGGACACGGTCACCACGCGCGAGGTGATCCGCGACAGGAGCAGCGTCGTCAGCAGGAAGTGCCCGAGGTGGTTCGTGCCGAACTGCATCTCGAAACCGTCATGCGTGCGAGCGAGCGTCGATGCCGACACCCCCGCGTTGTTGACCAGGACGTCGATCTGCTCGGTCGTCTCGTCGGCGAAGCGACGGACGGAGGCGAGGTCCGCCAGGTCGAGCGCCCGGACGACGTGGGTCCCGGCCGCCCCGGGGAGCTCGGCCGCGACGCGTCGGCCCTTGTCGGTGTCACGGACGGCGAGGACCACCCGGGCTCCCCTGGCGGCGACGGCAGCCGCGGTGGACCGGCCGATGCCGCTGGTGGCGCCGGTGATGAGGATGGTGCGGCCGGCCAGGTCGGCGGTGGGAGCGGGGTTCGTCATGCCGCAAATGTAGACGGCGCACACATTGTTGTCAACGTCCACACAGCGGTAGGATCGGACCATGTCCACTCCGTACCACCACGGCTCGCTGCGGGAGGTCCTCATCGCCGAGGGCCGCCAGCTGCTCATGGAGGAAGGGGCCCAGGCCGTCACGATCCGCGGGCTCGCCAAACGGGCCGGGGTCAGCCACAGCGCGCCGCTCCGCCACTTCCCGGACCGGGAGGCGCTCCTCGACGCCATCGCCGCCGAGGGCTTCGACGAGCTCACGGCCGCCCTCGGCACAGCGGACCGCCACGAGGACCTGCACACCCGCCTCAGCGACTACGCGCACGCCCACGTCCGCTTCGCCTTCGAGAACGGGCGCCTCATGGAGCTGATGTTCGCGGGCGCACCGCGCGGGGTCGACTCGCCGGCGACCCAGGCGGCGACCCGGTTCTTCGCCCAGGGCGCCGCGATGCTCGGCGAGCACAGCCAGGGTCGCCCGGGTCCGCTGCCGTTCCTGGTGGCCGGCATGTTGGAGGGCATCAGCTCCCTGGCCAGCACCGGTCGCCTGGCGCCGGACCAGGTGGACGAGGTCACGGATGCCGCGGTGGCCCTGCTGCTCCCCGCCGTCGCCGGACAGCTCGACCAGCGCTGAGCGCCGACCTGCCGGGACGAGCCTCCTGGCCCGCAGGGGCAGCGATCCCCTACGGTGAGCAGCGTGGACATCGGACGAGCACTCCTCGGAGCCAGCGCACTCGGTGCCGTCGTGCTGGCGGTGGGCTTCGGCGTGGTCGTCGCACCGGGCAGCACGCTCTCGACCGACGCCCGAGGTGATGGTGGCGTCTGCGGTACCTACCCGGCGGAGGCAACCTCGGCCGCAGCATGGTTCCTGACGTCGTTCCGGAACGACACCGCGCACGGCATCCGCGTCCGCGACGTCCGCGCCGGGGAACTCCACAACGTGGCCCTCTCCCACCTGTCCATCGCGACGGCCCCGAGCACGGACAGCGCCGGACTCACCATCACGACCGACCCGGCCATGCCCGGCAGCTACGGCCGCACGGTGCCGATCGACAGCGGCGTCGTGGTGCCGGCACACGGCGAGCTCGACGTCGTCGGCCGTGTCGTGCTCGACGACGGAGCGGACGCCGGGCGGCTCCACGGCCTGGTCGTCACCACCGGCGGGCCGCTCGGCACGACCCGCTCCGTCACCGACCCGACGTCGTTCGGCGTGGGCATCGGGGTCGGGCACGACGAGTCCGACATCGGCTGCACCGGCGCCTGAGACCGGGCCGGACGCGCGTCAGCACTACCGGGAGTGCGGTCCGAGGACGACGGCGACCACGATGAGCGCGACCACTCCGGCGCCGACGGCCACGAGGCCGAGTGCCCTGGGGCGGCCGGGGTGGACCAGCAGCGCGGGGACCGCCGCCAGGACCGCGCCGGCGACGTAGGGCAGCGGCGTCGGCGACAGGTCGACCGTGCCGGATCCGCCCCGGAGCGCGCTGACCATCCCCAGCACCACCTCCGCGACGAGCACCGCGGGGACCACGACCAGCACAGTCAGCCCCAGCCACGCGGCTCCACGCTTCCCGGTGCCGACGACGGCGGCTGCGGCGAGCGCCACCCCGGTGACGACTCCGACGACCAGGACCGCCACCAGCCCGGGGACGCCGGTCAGGAGTGCCATGACGGTCGCGGCGTGCGTGAAGTGCGCGGCTCCGAGACCGATGACCAGTGCCATCAGCGTGTGGAGCACGGCGCGGCCCGTGCTGCTGGGCGGCGCTGCCGTGTCGCGCTGCGAGACCTCGTCCATCAGCACCCCCCGGTGACGCTCAGCCGCCGTACGCGGCGGAGACCCCGATGGGTGCCCCCGCGTCGCGGCATGCCGTACCGACGCCGTTGATCGCGTCCTGCAGGCCGGCGTCGTTGGGGTCGAGGGGCAGCGACGACGCGGGCGCCGGGTGCTGCGTCAACCAGGACTGCAGCGCGCCGACCGAGGACGCGACGGCGTCGGTCGTGGGCAGGTGCGCGTAGACGTACCGGGCTGCTTCGAGGCGCGACCGGTAGGCCTCGTCGCTGAGCTCGCCGCGCTCGTGCGCCGCTCCCGCGTTGACGGTGATGGTCTCGACGGCGCTGACCTGGCCGCAGACGGCCGGCACGCTCGTGTCCGTGTCACCGGGCTGCAGCGCGCGAGGCGTCGCGGTCACGGTGACCGTCTTGGTCGGCTCGGGCTCCCCGGCGGAACAGCCCGCGAGTGCGACGACGGTCGCGGCTCCGATGACGACTGCGCTGATGACGTGACTGATGTGTGCCCCCATGTGCTGATCCTGGCACACCGGGTCATCGGGAGCGGTGGAGCAACGCGGCGAGCTCTCGTGCGACGTGTTCCGGGTCCTGTGTCGCGTCGACCACGTGTGCGCCGTGCGTGCGCATCTGCGCCTGCATCACCGGGAGACCGGCGGCGATCTGCTCCCGGAAGAGCGGGTCCCGGGACGCGACGCGGTCCCACTGCGTCGCAGGGTCGAGTTCGAGCAGCACCAGGCGGTCGAACCGGTCGACGAAGTCCCACTGGTTGACCGCGATCCCGAGCAGCACCCCGTCCGCACCGAGTTCCCCCACGACCTGCTCGACCCGCGGGCCGCTCCAGCCCCAGAAGCACGTCGCCAGGAGCTCGGGTGAGGGCTCGAGGGAACCGTCCCCGATCACGTCTCCCGACGCGTTCATCCACGCGGCCAGGCCGGGCACCTCGTCGGCGTCGAGCGCGCGGATGCCGCGGCTCCGCAGGAGCGCGGTCATGGTCGACTTCCCCGAACCGGGGTTCCCGCTGACGAGTGTGGCCACGGGGCGATCGTGCCACGTGGCGCTCGCCGCGTCGACGGCGCCGGTGGCCGACCCGTCACCGCCCGTCCGGCGCGGGCTGCCGTGCGACGTCCGCGGGCACGGGGACGTGCACGGGGAGCGCGGGCTCGTGGCCGCGGCTGCCGGCGAGCTCCTCGACGAGGGGCAGGAGCGCCCGTGCCTGGAGCATCCGCATCGCCAGGGCGTTCACCCGGACGCCCCACTGGTGCTTGGGTGCGACCATGGCCACCCGCCCCGGCAGGAGCTTCTGCGCTGCAGTGGCCCGGGGTCGCATGGCCGCTTCGAACGTCTCGATCGCCGCGGCGACCCGCGCGCTCGACGCCCCGTCCTGCACGTCGTGCTGTCGGAGGGCATGTGCGAGTTCCGCGGCTCCGCGGAGCCCGAGCGCCGTCCCGAGGCCGCTGAGGGGGCTGGCACACCACGCGGCGTCGCCGATGAGCACGACGCGGCCGTCGGACCAGCTGTCGGGCACGTGGACCTGGTCGTACGTGTCGAGCGCGAAGTCCGGGGCGGTGCGTGCTGCGTCGAGGAACTCGGCCGTGCGCCAGCCGGTGCCGGCGAACACGGTGTCGAGGAGCGTGAGCTGCTCGTCGCGGTCGCGGGGAACGGTGGACGCCGCGAACGTCAATCCCACCTGCTGCTGGCCGTCGTGCCCGGGGCGGGCAGTCACACCGCGGCGCCCCGGCTCGTTGTACGACAGTGCCCACCCGTCGAGCCCGGCCGTCCCGGGCTGCTCCTGGAGCGTGAACCACGCGTGGGCGAGCCCGAGTGGCTTCCGGTAGCGGGACTCCGGCCCGAACCGGAGTGCTCGCGTCCGGGAGTGCGTGCCGTCGGCCCCGACGACGAGGTCGAACACGGCGTAGTGCCCGGACCGGAATCGCACGTCGACCCCGTCGGCCGTGTCCGTCAGCGCGTCGACCGTGTCCGCGAATCGGTGCACGACCCCGGCGGCCCGCGCTTCGTCGTGCAGGAGCGCAGCCAGGTCGGCCCGCAGGAGTTCCTCGTGGGAGATGAACCCCTGTCCCCCGAACGCCTCGACCGGCATCGCCGCCATCCGGCTGCCGTCGGCGCGGATCCAGGCGATGCCGCGTTGCGGGATCAGGCGCTCGAGTGCCGCGTCGATGACCCCGAGGTCGACGAGGACCTGGCGGGAGTCACCCCGCAGGTCGACGGTCTGTCCGCCGGTCCGGAGCGCGGGTGCGATCTCGACCACGGTGACCTGCCACCCGTCCCGGGCGAGACAGAGCGCGAGGGTGTCGCCGGCGATGCCGGCTCCGACGATGAGCGCGTGCGTCATGGAACTCCGTTCTTGCAACTGTCGTTGCATTAGTAGCTCGGAGCATACCTAACGCAGCGCGATGTGCAATAGGCTGCCCGCATGCCAGAAGTCGCCGGTTCCCTCCGCCCAGGTGGGCGGACTGCCCGCACGCGGGACGCCGTGCTCACCGCCGTCCGCGAGACCCTCGCCGACCCCGCGGCGGAACTCACCGTGCCCGCCGTCGCACACCGAGCCGGGGTGCACGCCACCACGGTGTACCGGCGGTGGCAGACGATCGAGTCACTCCTGCTCGACGTGATGGTCAGCGACGTCCGGCAGGCCTCCCCCATCCCGGCGACCGGTGACCTCCACGCCGACCTCACGCGGTACGTCCACCAGCTCCTCACGAGTCTGCGGGGCCCGCATGCGCTCGGCCTGCTCCGGGCACTCCTCGCTGCGTCCCGGACGGCGCCGGACCTCCAGGCGGTCACCGAGCTCATCCAGCCACGGGTCGACGACTTCCAGGCGATGCTCGACGCCGCCGACGTCACCGCGATCGACGGCATGGGGTGCATCGAGCTCGTGATCGCACCCGCGTACCTCTGGGCACAGCTCGGCGCCCCCCTGGATCCGGCGAAGGACACGGGCCGGTTGGTGGACACCGTGCTCCGCGTCACCCGCGGGTGACGACGGCGCTCGCCTGACGGACCGCACCGCGCGGTGCGCGCGGCGACCACCTGCCGGACGGGAGGCTCGGTGCCGGCCGGTCCCGAGCCTCCCGACCGCCTCCTGGTCGCGTCCCGCCGCTCCGATCGACGGTCAGGTGACCGTCGGAGGCGTCGAGCGCAGCGATCGTCGGAGCGCCCCGTACCGGTGCTCCTGGTAGAGCCCCAGGAGCACGGCGAGCAGCACGGCGGTGGCCACGCCGGCCAGGATCGACGGCGTCGGCTCCCCGGACAGCTGCACCGTGAGGATGGCCACACCTGCGCCCCCGACGATCGCGTTGACCACGGAGATCGCGGTCGCCGTGGTGAAGAACACGCCGATCCACGATGCCCTGCGGCCGATCGGCAGCATCTCGTTCGGTCCGTGCGGTCCGTCGGGCCGGGGGAAGTACTTCGCGGCACCCGGCAGGACCGTGGCGTAGACACCCCGGATCCGCTGGATGGACTCGAGGGCGGCGACGTCCTCGAGGGAGGTCTCGACGAGGCGCTCGTACGTGAACAGCCCGAGCAGGAAGACCACCGGGATGACGACCGACAGGAACTGGACGGCGTACTCGGTCCGGGCGAGGAAGCCGAAGGCGACCAGGGAGCTGGACAGCGTCGTCAGGTACAGCGACGCCCGGCTGCTCGACTCGCTCACGGTGATGCTGCGCGCCGACTCCAGGACGAAGTGCTCGTTCTGCAGGGTGCTGTAGAACGCTGCGGCGCGGTCCGGGAGCGCCTGCACCGCTTGGTCCGCCGTGAGCACCACGGGGGCGATGTCCTTGCTCTCCGGCGTGTGCTGGGTGGACGGCTCCGAGTCGCTCGCCGCGGGTTGCCGCACCGAGAAGAGGTTGCCGAACGGGTCGAGGAGCTGGCAGAGCCGTTCACCCGTGAACACCGTCTTCGGCCCCCGGTGCGCGGTCGCCCCGTTCCTCGTCCAGTCGTCGACGAACGCGTCCACGTCCGCGACGGTCCAGTAGGGACTCGTCCCCGCGGGCCCGGGCGAGTTCAGCTCGTCTCGCCGGTGCAGTGTCAGCCTCGTCCCGTCGACGTCGAACGCGACGAGGGCACCGCCCCGGATCGTGGGTTCGGCCCCGAGCCGGGCGGAGTACCACGCGACGGCGGCGTCGAGGTCGTCGACGAAGTAGAACACGTTCCCGACGCCGTGGAGGTCCGCCGCGGTCACGACGCCACGTCCGACTGGGTGGACGGTTCGACCGGCATGTGGTCCCCTTCGTTCGACGGGCGTGCGCTCAGCGTGCCACGACCGTACATGCGCAGCCGAGCGGCGGGCGAGACCCTGCGACGGTCATCCACGACGCCGCATCGCCCCCGTCAACGTCGAGGCCGATGTCAGTCGTCGTCGTGCAGTCGACGGGACGCCGACTCGTAGGCCGCGAGCTCGTCGTCGACGCTGTCCAGCAACGCGTTCGAGCCGTCGCCGAGCATCCAGGCGGCGTAGCCCTCGTAGTACGCCCGCACGCCCACGTCGGCGAGCAGCCCGGCCTGGCGCGGGTCCCCCAGCCGGTCGGCGAGAGCACCTTCGAGCGCCTCGGTGATGGCGGACCGCTTGAAGGTGGCGCGCTCGCGGAGCTCGGGGGTCGCGGCCAGGAGCGGGTCGAGCAACCGACCCACGTCGTGGAGGTCGTCGGCGTGCGCGGCGCACAGCGAGGCGACCCCGGCGCGCACGAGCTCCCTCGGGGCAGCATCAGCGGGTGCCGCGACCACCCCGGCGACGACCGCTGCGACGAGCGCGTCCTGGCCCTGGAACAGGATCTCGCGCTTGTCCGCGAAGTGTCGGAACAGCGTCGTCTTCGTCAACCCGGCGTGCGCCGCGATGCGAGCAGCCGTCGTCGCGTCGTAGCCGTGCTCGGTGAACAACTCGATCGCCGCCCGCAGCAGGCGGCCTCGCGCATCCGGTTCCCAACGACCCATGACGACCATCCTAGTGATGCGACTGAGTCACATCACGTGTACGTTGATGGCACCAAGTCACATCAGCGGTGTCGCGGCGGATCCGTCGCCCGCCTCGAGAACGGAGCACCACCATGCGCGTCTTCATCACCGGAGCATCCGGGTGGATCGGGTCAGCCCTGACCGCCGAACTCATCGCAGCGGGACACGAGGTCACGGGCCTGGCTCGGTCCGAAGCGTCCGCCGAGAAGATCACCTCCGCGGGCGGGACCGCGGTCCGCGGCGACATGCAGGACCACGACCTCATCGTCGCCGAGGCCATGGAGGCGGATGCCGTCGCGCACCTCGCGTTCACGCTCGACTTCGCGGAGTTCGACGCGACCGTGGACAACGAGGTCGAGCTCATCGGCAAGATCGGCACCGCGCTGGAAGGGACCGGCAAGGCCGTGATCGCCGCCTCCGGCACCCCGATCCTGTTCGGCCAGGTCGCGACCGAGGAGGACGTGCTCGACCCGGCCGGTCCCGCCGGGCCGCGTGCTCGCACCGCCTCGGCAGTCTTGGCGCTGTCGGCGAAGGGCATCCGTTCCGCACTCGTCCGCATGCCGCGATCGGTGCACGGCAGGGGCGACCGGAACGGGCTCATCGCCGCCCTCGTCGGCCTGGACCGACAGCTCGGCACCGCGGCGTACGTCGGAGACGGGCAGAACCGTTGGCCGGCCGTGCACATCTCCGATGCCGCTCGGCTCGTCTTCCTCGCACTCGAGAGCGCTCCCGCCGGGTCGGTCCTGCACGCCGTCGGCGAGGAAGGCGTCCCCATGCGCCAGGTCGCCGACGTCATCGCGGCCAGGACCGGCCTTCCTGCAGCTGCGGTGGACCCCGAACAGCTCGGTGTCTTCGGAGCCCTCCTCGGTGGGGACCAGCCGGCATCTGCCGTCACCACCCGGCAGCTCCTGTCGTGGGAGCCGTCGGGCCCGACGCTGATCGAGGACCTCGAAGCCGGGTACTACACCGACTGACCCCGAGACCGCGTCCGGTCGGCCGGCACGAGAACCATCCCTGCACCAGTGGTCGTTGGAACGTACCGAAATGCCTCGTGTGCGCATCGATCTCCTCGAGGGCGGGTCGCCCGAGCAGTGCCGGAGCAGAAGGGCGCAGCCCGCCGACTGGTCGATGGGCAACGGCATCGTCACCTTCGCGGCGGGCGTGCCGGCTGACCGGCTCGACCCGGACAGCGTCCCGGCCGACTTCGCGTGGCCGTCGATCCGACACTGACGACGCAGCTCGGTCTCGGGGGCGTCATTGCCCACGCTCGCCCACGACGGACGGGAGGCTCGGTGCCAGCTGGCACCGAGCCTCCCGTCCGTGCCGTGCGCGGTGACCCAGCGCTCAGCGCGACGCTGGGTCGGGCAGCGCCCCACCCCAGTAGTTCAACCCGCCCACCACGACCTTGACCGGCACGGCCTGCGCCCGGTCGCCCACGTACCGGTACACACCGCCGGGACGCCCGAGCCACAGCACACGCGCGGGCGTCGTGGTCGTCGCCGTCGTCCGGAGCTCGGCCACGTACTGCCCGGAGGGGATCTGGAACTGCGCCGTCTGCTCGCTGTCGAGCAGCGTCGAGAAGCGGGTCGAGAACGAGGCCCCGGTCGTCACGTTCGTCACTACGACGTTCGCGCCGCTGAGCTCCGCTGACCGCGTGCGGGACGCGGTGGCCGCGTAGACGGTCAGGTCGTAGTCACTGTGCGCGTAGTGCCGCGACAACGTCACCTGCGACGCCGGGAGCGTCCCACGCTGCTGGTACACCCGCGTCTTCCACACGGCAGGCGGCACCGTGCCGCTGGCGTAGGCCTCGATGCGGTACTGACCGGTGCTCAACCCGACGAACTGGTACTGGCCGGCGCTGTCCGAGGTCGTCCGGAATACCTGCGAGGTGTCCTCGTTCCACGCGTACATCAGGCGCCCCACAGCAGGTCCCGTGGGTCCGACCACCCCGCCCTGCACGGTCGCACCCAGCACGAGGGGCACGGTGACCGCGACCGTCGAACCACCGCGGACCGCGATGTCCGGGCGGAGTCCGGGGGCGTACGTCTCCGCGCCGTGCGGCGGGAGCTGCCGTGTCGTCACCGTGACGGTGTCCGGGGCAGGGATGCCGGTGAACGTCGCCGTGCCGTCGGCGTCCGTGGTGGCCTTCCCGACGACGACATCGATCCCGATCGCCGCGAGTTCGACGTCCGCCAGCCGGATGGGGGTACCGTCCGGCGCCGCGAGCTGCACGGCGATCGTCCCCGTCCCGGCCGCGGCCGCTGGTAGTGCCGGGCCGACCAGCGCTGCTGCTGCCAGCGCCACCACCAGTGACGTCCCCATGATCAGTCGCATCGCATCCCCCGCCCGCCGGTCATCCGTTGCGTGGGACTGTACGCGTCCGGCGGGCTGACGGCGGCATCGGGACGGAGCCCGGTCAGCGATCGGTCAACGGACGCCAGCGGGTGCGGGCTGACGGATGATTGCTGGGTGAACCGGACCGATCGTCTCTACGGCCTCGTCGAGGAACTGCGAGCGGCGGCGCCCCGTCCGCGGAGCGCTCGACGTCTCGCCGAACGGTTCGAGGTGTCGGTGCGCACCATCGAGCGGGACCTCGCTGCCCTGCAGCAGGCGGGCCTGCCGATCTGGGCGGAACCGGGCCGGACCGGCGGGTACGTCATCGACGCGGCTGCGACGCTCGGCCCGCCGGGCTTCACGCCAGACGAGGCCCTCGCGGTGCTGATCGGTCTCGGCACGCTCCGGCACAGTCCCTTCCGGCACGCAGCCCACACCGCTGGCAGGAAGGTGCTCGCGGTGATGCCGGACGCGGACGCCGGACGGGCCAGTGCGCTCGCCTCCCGCGTCCACTTCCTCGAGTCCGAGGACGAGCCGGTGCTGCCGGCAGCGTTCGCCGAGGCCCTCGGAGCGGACCGAGTCGTGCGACTCCGCTACCTGGACGGCACGGGCGCGGAGTCCGTCCGAGACGTCGAACCGCTGGGATCGATCAGCAAGGAGGGGCAGTGGTACCTCGTCGCCTGGTGTCGACTGCGCGATGGTGTCCGTGCGTTCCGCGCGGACCGGATGCGCTCGATCGAGGTCACCGACGAACGGCCGGCCCGACGAACCGTCCGGTCCGAGGACCTCGCGATCCAGTACGGGCGGTTGCGGTCACTCGGCGACGACTGACCTGACGCCGTCGGATCCGGGAAACACCGACGGCACGGTGTCGCGACGACCGGCGAGGGTGGTGTCCCCACGTCACCGAACACCGGAGGAACCCCATGTCGTTCGCATCCATCCGCATCGTCACCGATGACCTCGACGGCCTCGTCGCCTTCTACGAGCGGGTCACGGGCCAGCAGGCCGAGCGCCCGGCGCCGGTCTTCGCGCAGTTCAGCGGACCAGGCGGGGTCTTCGCCATCGCCAGCACCGCCACGGTCGCGATGCTCGGCGGGGCGGTCGTCCCCGGGACGAACCGCTCGGTCGTCGTCGAGTTCGAGGTCCCCGACGTCGACGGCGAGTTCGCCAGGCTCCGGCTCGATCCCGGCGACGTCGTCCTCGCGCCGACCACGATGCCGTGGGGCAACCGCTCCGCGCTCGTCAGGGACCCGGACGGCAACGTCGTCAACCTGTTCAGCAGGCCCGCGCGCTGATCGGCATGGGGCCGGTACGGGACCGACAACCGGACGGGCGTCCTCTGCTCGTCGTGTGCGCTGCCCGCACCGATCGCGAACTCAACTGGCTCCGTGACCGGTGTCTGCACCACCAGCGCGGTTCCGGTCCTGCCGTCGGACGTACCAGGCGGAGCTGATCTGGATCGCGGCGAGGATCGGCCACACGATCGCCATGAACGTGTGGAGCCCGGACGGTTCGACGACGGCGAGGACGACCCAGACGACGGCCAGGCCTGCGTACGCCCAGGCGACCCACGGGAGGGGCCTCCCGACGAGCCGTTCGAGGAGGCTGCGCCGGCCCATGTCGGTCATGTGCGCGAGGCTACATGGAGGTGGGACGACTCTGTCCATCGACACGTCATCGCTGTCGTCGGTGCTGGTCGTCGCGCTCATCGCCGGGATCACGTGCGTCGTACAGGTCATCGTGCGGCGTTCACGAGGTTGAGCATCGGCTCCGGAGTCACCGATACGCTCCGACCGTGAGCATCGTGACGTCCCGGCCTTTCCGACGGTGAGCATCGAGTCGTTCGACGTCGAGCCGGTCGACCATCGCCGGTTGGTGCGATGGCTGCTCGGTCTGGTGGCATCGGTCACTGGTGTCCTCGCGATCGTCGGGTGGCCGCTCCCGGTACTCGCGGGGAGGTACGTGCGGACCGAATCCTGGGAACGCACGACCGCCTTGGTCGAAGCATGGTGGACACACGACGGTTGGCGGATGTCCGGGGCGTCGTGGTTCTGGGGCGGGGTCGCGACAGCCGCGACGGCTGGCGCGGTCATGATCCGGCCCGGGTCGGGACTGTCGTGGCGCCGAACGTGGCTCCTGACAGTGCTCCCGGGCTGCGTCATCGCAGCGCTGGGCCCCTTGGTTCAGGTCCTGTTGGGGATGCGGTGGTCGAACTACGAGGACAACCACGACAGCCGTTCCACCGTCATCGTGTACGCAGTCGGTCTGGCGGCGGCGGTGGGCCTCCCGCTGCTCCGCGGATGGGTGCTGCGCGGTCGCGGACAGCGCGACGGTGACGGCGCGCGGCGACCTTGACGCACCGGAACCACGCACATCGAGACGGAGCGGAGTCGATGCCACCGTCCGAGCCTCCGGCATGGGGCGAGTCAACCAGGCTCACCACCAGCCCGAGAGCGAGTGGCTGTGCCCGGTGAGCAGGCCTCCTGCGCACGTGGCCGTGGGGCGACCCGACGAATGATCAGTGGAAGACGTGGCAAGTACGTTCCAGAGCCGATTCGTTGGCTCTACAGAGCCTTGGCGCGTCTGATGGACGGCGGTGTCTCGACAGAGGATCGGCTACCGGACGTGCGTCGTTGCCAGGACGGTGGCTCCTGCTGCCACTCCGCCTGCGACGACGAGCATGGCGATGGTGAACGGCAAGGCGCCGGCGGGGAGCGGGACGCTTTCGGTGTTGGAGCCTACGAGAGTGCGGTGTGCCTTGACATGTCGTCTGTGCGTCGAGATGAGGACCCACACTGAGGCGGTGAGGCCGAGACCGGCCGGTAGGACAGCCCACGCGCCGAGCGCCTCAGGCATGATGCGCATCGCGACGAGGGCTGCGGCCTTGAGCGCAAGCCCAGTCCGCCGCCAAGCGAGGGCGGTCCGCTCGGGTTGCAATCCGGGATCGAACAGTCGGTTGCCCTGGTCTGGCGCTGGGCTGTGTTCGGTCATCGGTACAGGACGCCGAGGAACACGAGCACCCCGACCGCGATGACGGCGATCCCGATCGGCAGCGCCAGAGCCGCGGACGGCAGCGGCGTGCCTCGTCGTAGCGACAGCTCGGACCGTACCCACCCGAGCCAGGCTTGCAGGGGTGTGGCGATCCCGGCGATGATCAGCACCAAGGATGCTGCGAGCCGAAACCCCGGGTGGATGCCGAGACCCAGTGCCTCCAATGCGACGCCGCCGGCGAGCAAGGCGAGAGCCGTTCGGATCCACGCCAGGAACGTGCGCTCGTTCGCGAGACTGAACCGAGCGTCCGGCTCGGTACCATCCCTGTACACCTTCCGTGGGAACCGTCTGTCCGCCGGGCGGTCTCGGGTTTCCGCGCTCATGCCCCGGCTCCTGTCCGGACTGGGCCGGTGGCGGTCCCTGATGGGCGAGAAACGGTGCGGAACCCGGCGTTGCCCATGGACGAGTCCGGCGTGTTCTGCGAGCGTGCCGCGTTTCGGTAGCGGTTGCAGTACGAGTCATGGCACAGGTACGACCCGCCGCGCATCACCCGCGGCGCATCTGGGCTGCCGGCACTTGGTCCGGCAGGGTCGGACACCGTTCCGGACGCATCGTCGCGGACATAGGTGCCGACATCGAACACGTCGGAACACCATTCCCACACGTTTCCGACGGTCTGCCACAGCCCGTACCCGTTCGGCTCGTACGTCCGCACTGGTGCCGTCGTCAGGAACCCATCGTCCAGCGTGTTCGAGGTCGGGAAGGTGCCCTGGAAGATGTTCACCCGCCAGTACCGCCCGTCTCCGTCAGCGGCGCCGAGGTCGTCGCCCCACGGGTACCGGGCCTGGCCGAGACCGCCACGCGACGCCGCCTCCCACTGCGCTTCCGTCGGCAGCGCTCGCCTTGCCCACTCGCAGTACGCGTGAGCGTCGTTCCATGACACATGCACCACCGGGTGGTCATTCAGGCCGTCGATGGAGGAGCGTGGACCGCCCGGGTGACGCCAGTCGGCACCGCGGACGCCGAACCACCACGGCGTCCGAGACGGCTGTCCGAGGACGTCCGCGTCGTCGGCCTCCAGCGCAAGGTGGAACACGGCCGAGTAGCCGAACGTCTCCGCCTCCGTGCGGTATCCGGTTGCGTCGATGAAGCGGGCAAAGTCATCGTTCGTGACGCTCGTGGTGTCGATGTCGAACGCGGTCACCGCCACTGGGTGCACTGGAGTCTCACCGTCGCCCCACTTCCCGTCGCCGTGCCCATCGCCCATCAGGAACGTCTGCGCAGGTATGGAAGCCTGACGGACCGTGTGACCGTCTGTGCTGTCCGGCGTTCCGCCAGCTGCGTCGACCGCGACGAGCGGCACCCGGAGACTGGTCAGCAATGCTGAACGGTCGGCAGGTGCGCAGCAGTCGTGTGCGTGGTCCGTTGAGTTCTCGGTCACGGTCTCATTCTCCGTCCTGTCCTGCTTCACTGGTCCTCAGGCCCGCAGCTCGGTGCGACACCGTCGAAAGCAGCGATCCGAGGTGTCGCGTTGTGGAGCTGTTCGGGTTCGTGCGCAGCGTCACGCAGTGTCCGATCGGCGTCCTCCGATGCTCGGCTTGTCCTGTGACAGACAATGCGGATGAGTTCGCGGGTGAAGCGAGATGCTCGTCCGCGGAGGTGTCAACGTCGTCGGCGAGCTCCATGGCAACGGCCACCAAGACAGCGTCCCGGTTGGGGAAGTGGCGCAACTGTCTTCCGGTCGTTGGTTGTGCTGCGCCGGCGAGAGGTACAAGGTCGAGTTGTCCGTGCGGATCGGCGGCGGCGGTGGCGGCGGCCCGCAGTCGTCGCTTGCGCGCCGCCACTCCTTTCGCGTACGGGCCTCGCTCAGTCACCGGACTTCGACGTCAGCCGTTCCTGCGACGTCCGAAACCGATGCGCCGACGTGCAGCGTGAAGGTCCCTGATTCGTACTGCCATGAGCCGTCCCAGTGGGCGAAGGCGCGGGCCGGGACCTCGATCGAGACCTCCGTCGAGGCACCCGCGGCGAGCCGAACCGGGGCGAACCCAACCAGCCAGCGCACCGGCCGGTCGACCGCCGACTCCGTGCGGGACGCGTAGACCTGCACGACGTGCTTGCCGGCGCGGTCAGCCGTGTTGGCAACCGTCGCCGTGACGATGACGGCGTCGCCCTCGCGCACGGTCGGGGTCGCGGACACGCCCTCGATCGACCACGTGGTGTAGCCGAGGCCGTGGCCGAACGGGTACGCCGGCTCGGTACCGGCACGGAGCCAGGCCCGGTAGCCGACATGGACACCCTCGTCGTAGGCGACCTTGCCGTCCACCGGGGTGACGTCGAGCACCGGGACGTCGGCCATCGCGACGGGCCACGTGGTGGGCAGGCGACCACCGGGCTCCTGCGCCCCCGTCAGCACGTCGGCCAGGGCGTTGCCGTACTCCTGCCCGCCGAACCAGGTCAGGAGCACCGCGGCCACGTCGTTCCGCCACGGCATCTCGACCGGTGACCCGGCGTTCACGACGACGACCGTGTTCGGGTTCGCCGCGGCGACCGCGCGCACCAGGTCGTCCTGGTGGCCGGGCAGTGCCAGCGAGGATCGGTCGTAGCCCTCGGACTCGACCTTGGAGTTCGTGCCGACCACGACGACGGCGACGTCCGCACCACGGGCGGCGTCCACCGCGGCCTCGATCAGCACGGCGGGGTCGTCGTCCGACGGCTCGGTGCCGAACTGGTACGCCAGCACACCGCCGAGCGTCTCGTCCTGCACGATGTCGTACTCGATGCGGATCGCGACCTGCTGTCCCGCCGTCACCTCGACCGGCACCGACCGCGCCGGCGGGTTGAGGAACGCGGCACCGAGCTGGTCACCCTCGAACGGCACGTCCTCGTCGAGCAGCAGCCCGCCGTCGATCCACACACGTGACCGTCCGGCCGCGCCGATGCCGAACCGCACCGTACCGGTCGACTCCGCCGTGTAGGTGGTGGTGATGTCGAGCCGGTCGGCTTCACGCGTCGGAGCATCGCCGCCGAACCAGAACAGCGCCGTCGCGCGACGGTTCTCGACGAACAGCTCCTCGCCGTCCTTGACGAAGGCGACCCGAGCTCCGGGCTCGCCGGTGCCGGGATTCGTGATGGTGGACAGCGGGAACTCCGCGATGCCCTCCTGCACGACGGCGCCGATCGCGTAGTCCACCCTCGCGCCGGGGAACGCCGACCGGATGCCGTCCAACGGCGACACGACCTGCGACGGCACGACCGTGGCCGAGCCTCCGCCCTGCGTGCGGGCCTGGTCGGCATTGTGACCGATCACCGCGATGCGTGACACCGCGGGGGCGTCGAGCGGCAGGACACCGGTGTTGCGCACCAGCACGGTGCCCTCGGCCTCGGCCTCGCGTACGAACGCGATGCCGTCCTCGACATGCACGGGCGACGCGGTGACGGGCTCGAAGCCCTCGAGCGCGCCGACGCGGGCGGCCATGGTCAGGATCCGGCGGACCTTGCGGTCGATCGCTGCCATCGGCACCTCGCCGGCCCGGACTGCGGCGAGCAGCGGGCCCTCGCTCCACCACGGGTTCGGTCCGGGCATCGCGACGTCCTGCGACGCCTTCGCCGAATCCACAGAACGCACCCCGGTCCAGTCGGACACGACGATGCCGTCGAAGCCCCACTCCGAGTTGAGCGGGGTCTCGAGCAGGTCGTTCTCCGACGCCGTCACACCGTTGATCGCGTTGTACGACGACATGATCGCCCAGGCGTGCGCCTCGGTCACGGCCTTCTCGAACGCCAGCAGGTACAGCTCCCGCAGCGCACGGTCCGACACATCGGTCGACGCGGAGAAGCGGTCGGTCTCGTAGTCGTTCGCGATGTAGTGCTTCGGGGTCGCGCCGACACCGTTCTCCTGCACGCCCTCGACGTACGACGCAGCCAGGTCCCCGGTGAGCACCGGGTCCTCGCTGAACGCCTCGAAATGCCGGCCACCGAGCGGGGACCGATGCAGGTTGATGGTCGGGCCGAGCACGACGTCGACGCCCTTGCGGCGGGCTTCCACCGCGGCGGCGGCGCCGTAGCGCTTCGCGATCGCACGGTCCCACGACGCAGACAGCGCGGTCGCCGAGGGCAGGTTCAGCGACGGGTCCCGCTCGTCCCACACCTCGCCACGCACGCCGGAGGGACCGTCCGACATCAGGATCCGTCGCAGCCCGATCCTCTCGATCGGCCAGGTGGTCCAGAAGTCACGCCCGGTGAGCAGCTGCACCTTCTCGTCTGTGGTCAGCTGATCGACGAGCGCATCGATCCGCTCGGAAGGGGGTACCTGGGAGTTCATTGGTTCCTTCGGGGTTGTCTTTGCGGGCGGAGCTGTCCAGAACGATCTTCGGGCGGCTCGGTCGGGCCGCTCAAGGGTCAAGCGTGTCCGCGCGCCGCTGCGCGACGCTGGTTGAGCGTCTCGGTCACCCGGCGGGCGTCCCGCGGGTAGGTGAAGTACAGCGCGCCGAGCACCAGGGCGTTGACGAACATCAGGATCACCAGCACCCACAGGAAGACCTCCTGGATGCCCACCGTGTTCGCGAGTTCGCCGGCGCCGAGGGAGAACAGGGCCCAGCCGATGGTCTCGAAGATGGTGAGCCAGATCGCGAACGCCTGCCCGCGGAGTTCCGGGGTCACGATCGACATCACGATCGGTCGGTTCACGGGCGGGTTGCAGCCCTGGAAGAACCCGAACAGCGCCCAGAAGAGCCCGTAGACGACGATGCCCGAGTGGTCGAACTGCGTCCCGAAGAGCGCCGCCAGACCGAAGCCGACCTGTGCGAACTGGAGGAACGCAACGCGTCCGATGAAGGGCAGGCGCTTGTCCAGGAACGCGACGACGAATCCGCCGCCGATGGTGCCGACGACGTACCCGACGCCGAAGGGGATGAGCACGAGAGCAGCGGTGGCGTTGTCGAAGCCGCGGTCGACGACGAGGAACTGGATGCCGAAGATCGTGATGAGCAGGTGCCCGGACAGCAGCCGCGACACCATCATGATCGAGAAGCTCGGGATCTTGAACAGTGACAGCACCGAGGCGACGGTCACCTTCGTCTTGACACGGTCAGCTTGCGACAGGTCGGCGAGCTGGCGTTCGGAGGCGCCGACCTCGGGGTCCTTGAAGAAGACGGCGACGACGGCGGCGGCGAGGATGCAGATGCCGCCGATGGCCCACATGCCGTACCGCCAGCCACCGTCGAGGCCGGTGAACAGTGCGAGGGCCGGGCCGATGAACGAGGAAACCGCGGTGAGTGCGCCGTAGTAGTAGCCGGTGGCGCGTGCGCGGTTGCGGTCGTCGAACGAGTCCGCGATGACGGTGTTCGAGATCGGACCACTGCCGATCAGGCAAGCCGACATCAGGGTGTTGAAGACGAGCAGCATCGCGAAGTTCTGTGCGAACCCGGCCAGGATGCCGAAGATGCCCCCGACGATGGTGGTGACGATGAGGGCCGTCTTCCGGCCGGTGCGCCCGGCGAGCCACATCCAGAACGGGCCGAACGGTACGGCTGCGATCTTGCCGAGGGCGGCGAGGAGGCCGAGGTGTCCGCTGTCGAGGCGCAGCGCTGCGGCGATCGAGGGGAAGAGCGTGGAGACGAGGCCGGCTTCGGTGTTGTCCACGATGCTGACGCCGGTGATGGTGCTGAGGTTGCGCCAGCGGTGCGGGACCGCTCCGGCTTTCTGGGTCGCGACCGCTTCGGTCTCGGTTGGGGTTCGGGTGCTCATGGTCTGTCCTGTCGTCCTTGCCAGGTGGCAGCTGTGGTCTTGGGGGTCGGGTGGGACGGACGGGAGGCGCGGCGCGGGCTGGTGCCGCGCCTCCCGTCCGACGTGTGGGACGTTCCGGTCAGCCGACCGGCTGTCCGGAGAGGTCCGTCGCGAGTGCGCGGAGCTGGTCTGCGGTGACGACGGCGAGTGTCGCCAGGCCGAGCAGGGTCGCCTGCGGGGGGACGGCGACGAGTTCCGTGCCGACCAGTCCTGGTGCGTGCCGCTCCAGGACGGCGCGGACGCCGTCGACCTGCAGGAGTTCCAGCAGCGGCATGGTCAGCAGTTCTCGTGCCGGCAGGTCGTCGAGGCGCGGGAGTGGCTCGCCGACCTCGGCGGCGCGGACCGCTTGCGCTGCGACGAGCAAGTGTGCAGCCGAGGGCTCACCGTTCACCGGGATCCCGAGACGATCGAACTGGCTCGTGGGTGCGTCGGACTCGTGGAGCCGTTTCGCGAGGAGCCGGAGCATGCGCAGTTCGACGTCGTCGTCGCGCATCGGCTGCAGCTGGTCGGGGTCGCGCTCGAGGTCGAACAGGAGCGTGCCGTGCTGCCACGGGTTCATCCACGTCGGAGTCGCTGGCATCCGCATCGTCCGGATGCCCTTCGTGAACGACAACGGGTCCGACGGCTCCCACTCGGTCAGCTCCGACACGGCGAAGCGCGAGCGCATGTGCGTCGGCATCAGCGTGTACTCCTCGAGCGGCGCGTTCGACCGGTCGACCGCAGCCCGCATGTAGACGTACCGGCCGTCGGTGACGTTGACGTGGCCGCCGTGGATGCCGAACAGCGCACCGTCGTGCCCGGCGTGCGTGGCTTCCGTGCTCGCCAAAGCGAGGTCGTGGCCCTGCATGTCAGCGCTCGGCTCCTGCCCGAAGTACCGCAGCAACGTCGGCGCGATGTCGATGGTCTGCGCGAGGTCGCCTCGGCGGGTGTCGCGGCCGCCGTTGCGGGGGTCCCACATGAACATCGGCAGGTGGACGAGTTCGTTGAACCACGGCTGGACACTCTTCGCCCACCAGCCGTGCTCGCCGAGGAGGAACCCGTGGTCGGTGTTCACGATGAGCATCGTGTCGTCCCACAGCCCGTGCTCGTCCATCGCGTCGAGCACCCGGCCGAGGGACTTGTCGCACATCGACACCAGCGCCGCGTACTCCAGCCGCGCGTGCTCGACCTGCTGCTCCGGCTCGGTGACCTTCTGGTAGCCGGGCCAGTCGAACTCAGGGCCGTCGTAGTCGTGCGGGTACTTGTCCTTGTAGAGCTGGTGCGTGAAGAAGGGCTCGTGTGGGTCGAAGAGTTCGAGCTGCAGGAACCAGTCGTCGGCTGCGGCGTTCGTGTCGATGAACTCGATCCCCGCGTCGACGGTGCGGGTCTGGCAGTGCTCGGCCTCGGTCGGCATGTACGAGCGGTTGACCTGGTCCTGCCGCTTCATCGCGCCCTGGCCGCCGATGGCGCTGCCAGGGCCGACGACACCCTTCCAGGGATCGCCTTCCTGACCGCGGAAGAACTCCCACGTGGTGTACCGCGTGTGGTAGGTCGCGCCGCCGTCTTCCCAGTAGTGCGGGTGGTCGGACACCAGGTGCGTGTGGACACCGGCGTTGCGGAGCATCTGCGGCATCGAGTCGTCGAACGGCTCCAGAGGACCCCACGAGCGGTGCAGGAAGTTGTAGCGGCCGGTGTGGAGTTCACGTCGCGCGGGCATGCACGGCATGGAACCGGCATAGAACGCGTCGAACGTCACCGCACGCTCGGCGAGCCGTGCGAAGTTCGGGGCGTCGACGATCGTGTCCCGGTACTGCGCAAGCATGTGGCGGTTCAGGCTGTCGAACATGAGCATGACGGCCTTCATCGGGTGGCCTCCTCGTCGAGCACCTTCGCGAGCAGCTGCTCCGCGGATGCTTCCTCAGGAGCGTCGAGCAGGGCGGTCCGGAGCACCTCGAGCGACCGGATGTGCGCGTCCATCGCGGCGGCACCGGTCCGGTG
The DNA here is from genome assembly GCF_026672405.1 of Curtobacterium sp. SL109. Lineage (NCBI taxonomy): Bacteria > Bacillati > Actinomycetota > Actinomycetes > Micrococcales > Microbacteriaceae > Curtobacterium > Curtobacterium sp. SL109. Next base: position 2,205,462 of record NZ_JAPPRB010000002.1, on the reverse strand, counting down.
CCCCCACTCCGCGACCGCTTCCGCCACCGACGAGTCGAACGGGGCCGTCGTCTCGACAGCGTCACGGCGATCGCGGTCCCGGTACTTCGCGACCTCCGTTCGGCGCGTCTCCAGTTCGGTGTCGACCAGCTCCAGGAGTTGTCCGCGGGTCATGAAGCCTGCGAAGGACACCCGCGCCATGAAGTCCGGGTCCTGGAACCGCGACGGCGGCTGGTACGGGTTGGTCAGCCAGTCGAGGAAGACCGTCATGCCTTCATCGGTGACCCGGTACGTCTTCGCGTCCGTCGCGCCGGGTCGGACCTCCACCGAGTGCGTCACCCAACCACGGTCCTCCATGGTCGACAGCGACCGGTACACCTGGCTCATCTGCGTGTTCGAGCGGACGAATCGCCCACTCGTGTCGAGGAACTTCTTCAGGTCGTAGCCGGTCATCGGGTGCCGGGCGAGGACACCGAGCAGGATGCTCTCGAGCTTCATCGCGTCGCCTTCCTACGCGACACGGCCATCGTGTCGCGTCATGACACAAGTGTCACGGTTTATTTGGATAACCATCACACAAGTGACATGCCTGCGTCAAGGATGAGCAGTTGCAGACAACCCTGATGGTCGCCTCGGCGAAGGGTCCTGCCTCCGGCCCGTGCCAACTGACGATTGGATGGGGTGTGTTGTCCGGGCTTCAACTTCCGAACTACCTCGACTTGCCGCTCGGCTTTGTCGTCGACGTAGTCGAGATGCTCGTCGACCAGCGGATCAAAGAACCTGACGCGGCCTGCGTGGGTCTGCCCGACAAGGGATCGGCTCCTGCGACGCATCGGCTCCGCCGTGAGCGGACGCAGGCTTCAAGGGCTCGTCGACACGCTTGACTGAAGTCATGCGGACTCTGGTGTTGGGCGGGACTGGGTGGCTGGGACGAGCGATCGTTCGAGACCTCGTTGAGGCGGGGGCCGATGTCACCTGTGTTGCACGGGGCGAGTCCGGGGACGTACCTGAGGGTGCGCGTCTCGTCCGTGTAGATCGACGGGCAGCAGATGCGTACGAGTCGGTGCGCGGCGAGTGGGACGAGGTGATCGAGCTGTCGCACGAGCCCGAACTCGTCGAGCCAGCGCTCGACGCACTCGCTGACGGTGCCGCTCATTGGACTCTTGTGTCAACGGTTTCCGTGTACGCGCAGAACGATGAGCCGGGTGCGGACGAGTCGGCCTCACTCGTGGAGCCGGCCGACCTGACGGCGTACGCGGATGCGAAGGTCGCTGCCGAGCGCAGCAGCACTGCCCGTCTCGGGTCCCGGCTGCTGATCGGACGCCCCGGGCTCATCGTTGGCCCGGGTGACCCGAGTGACCGATTCGGGTATCGGCCGGCACGTCTGGCCAGAAGCGGGCCGGCGCTCGCCCCCACGACAGCCGGCAGGTTTGTGCAGGTCATCGACGTCGCCGATCTGGCGGCCTGGGTCGGCCAGGCCGGACGTGCTGGTCACACCGGAACCGTCAACGCAGTTGGGGATGTGTTCTCGATGAGCGACTTCTTCCTATCTGTGGGCGAGGTCACCGGATACGACGGTGACCTCGTCGCAGTGGAGGACCAAGCGCTCCTCGCGCAAGATGTTCGTTACTGGGCGGGGCCTCGATCGCTGCCGCTGTGGCTACCGCTGTCCGATGCAGCGTTCGCGCAGCGATCCGCGCAGGCGTTCCGGAACACGGGCGGCCGTCCTCGACCGCTGGTAGCCACTGTCGCCGACGTGCTCACGGATGAACACTCGCGGGGACTGGACCGACCACGCCGCTCGGGCCTCACTGCGTCCGACGAGCGCACCGTCCTCCTCAGCGTCCGGTAGCCGATTGACTGTCGGACGGCTCTCCGCGTCGGGGTGAGTCGCACGTCACTGGTCCTGGTACGCAGCCTTCACCAACCGCACTGCTTCTGCCGAGCTGACACCGAGTGCACTCATGCCTTGGACGAAGGCGATGGCGGCGTGGTGTGCCCGTTCGCGAACGTCGTCGCCGTCCGTGGCCACCACGGTCCCGGCCCGCCGCCGGGTCACCACGAGGCCAGCAGCTTCGAGCTCCTTGTAGGCGCGACCAACCGTGTTCGTCGCGACGCCGAGATCCGCCGCCAAGCGCCGAACCGTCGGCAGTCGCATGCCCCCCAGCAGCTCCCCCTCGAGTATCTGCGCGCGGAGCTGCAGACGAATCTGCTCGTAGGGCGGCGTCGGCGACGTGTCGTCGAGGACGATCACGACGATGCGCTTCGCGCCGTGGGTCGATCTGCGGAGACGGAGCGGAACGTTCTTGCCGGCCGGAAGACGATCATCGACACGGCGATCCCACCCATGACGTTGACCACGACCCTGAACACCGTGACCGCCGCAGGTGTCGGGAGGGTCACGCCGAGCATCTCCAGCAGCAACGGGCTCGTGAAGAGGACAGCCAGGCTGCCCGTCAGTGTCGAGGCCCAGGCGAGGTCGCTCAGAGCGCTTCGCCGGATGAGGTCTTCGGCAGACAGCTCTGCTGCGCTGCTGGCCGTCGTGGAGCGTGCAGCGAGGCTCCGACCCCGCACCTCGAACATGATCAGCCCCAGCGACGCGACAACCGCCATGAGCACGGGCGGATCGAGCAGAAACGCCACGAGGGGCGACCTCGCAGACCAGTACTGCGTTGCACCCTGACGCATCGCGACCAGAGCGACCGTGACGATGAGGTCCACCACCGCGAGGACGACCATCAGGCGAGCACACCACCGCAGTCGTGAGGGCACCAGGTCCTCGAAGCGCAGGTGCCGCGAGTGCGCCACTCTCGAGCTCGTGGGACTGCGTCTGGACCGAGGAACGCCGGCGACCACGAGCCCGATGACGCTGCCGAGCAGAGCCACAGCGACGATCAACCAGACAGCAGGGCTGCCCCTGTCGATCCCCAGGGCCCACACTTCGAACCCCGACAGCAGGGTGCCGCAGATCAGACCGAAACCAACACCAGCCAACCGGCGTCGACGCCACCGCAGCATGTGGGCATCGCTCCCCGGCGTGGTTCCGGAAGCGCTGTCGACACCGGCACGTCTGACGAGGGAGGCGACTGCGACGACCACTCCCACCGCGGCGGAGCACACGACAGCGACAGCTGTGGGCTGAGCGAGCAGCATCATGACCCCCCTCGTTTGTCGCAGGTTGTGTACCTTCCTGACGGGACACAAGCTCCCACAGAGCACCACCAGTTGTCCAGCGCAATCGGTCGACGATGGCGAGCGACCTCCGATCGACTTCGACTCCACAACTGTCGCCTGCCCGGTGTCGGCTGGTGGGATCGGACAGCAGGTCTGGGATCCGGCGTGTGACCAGCCTCGCTCTGTGTCGTCGTCTGCGCTGCGATCGTTGTCGGGTCAGGTGGTGCCGATGACGCGGGTGCTGCGGGCGCCTTCGTCGACGTTGTTGGTGATGACGTCGAGCTCGTTGATCTTCAGGACGCGTTTGATCGGAAGGAGGAGGCGCTCGATGAGCCGGAAGTCGCCGCGGGTGATGCGTTCGCCGGCGGCGATGGCTTGCGCGTCGATGAAGTCGTCGGGGTCGCGTGTCTTGCCGAGCTTTCGCCATCGGCGTTCGAGGACGAAGAGCAGCTCGACGATGAGGAAATCCAGCATCGTGTGCTCCTCCTGCCAGATCGCGTTCAAGCGGTCGGCGCGACGTCGGAGCAGCAGCTCAGATTTCGGGACTGGGTTCCGCTACGACACACGCCGCCTCGCACCCTGACGGAGCGCCGGTACGGACCGTCGTAGCGGAATCGTTCGTGTTCGTCACGTCTGTCGCGCTCGCGCGGCGAGCTGGAGTGCTTGCACGGAACGGAGGTGTTGTTCCGAGCGGTGGCGGCCGTTGGCGGGAGACGGATGTGGTGCTGCGATGACCGGAAGGAGTCGGGGGTGCTCGTCCAGGGTGAGGTGTCGCATGATGCCGTCGAGGGCGACGGCCCCGTACGCGACGATCGCAGTGAGCGCGGGGAGGGCCGCGAGCAGTGCGGCGAGGGCATGCCGCCCCTCGTCGATGTCGGCGAGCCGCACGCGGCCGGGGACTTCCCAGGGGATGAGGTTCCAGCGGAGGTACTCGTTGCGTGCGAGTCCGGACTCGATGCGGGCTGCGCGGAACGCGGCCGCGGTCGGGCCCGGGTTGTCCTCGCTGCAGATCGCTGCGTGCGCTGCGGCGATGGTCTGCGGGCCGGGCGACTGCATCAGGACCAGCACGCGGCTTGATGTACCGCCGGATCGTGGGTCGAAGCTCGGGACGAACCGTCGCGAGCCGTCCGGTGCGGTGCGCCATGTCTCGGCGAGGGCGTTCAGCGATCGAACGTCCGCGAGCTCCTCGGCGGTGCTCACGCCGGCTGTGGCGGTGCCAGGAGGGTGCCACGGATGACGGATCCGTGGAAGGTGCGGACGGCAACGGTGATCCACGCGGCGACGAGGCCGACGTAGTAGACAACTGCGAGGACGGCGACGACGGTGAGTCCGGAGTGCAGGGCGAGCCCATTGAGTCCGGTGACGCAGGTCCCGACGGGGAACGTGAAGGACCACCAGGTCAGGCTGAACGGCAAGTGCTCTCGGGCAGTGCGGACGGTGATCGCGAGGGCGATGACGGTCCACAGCAGCGCGAAGCCGAGCATCGCGAACCCGTACACCAGCGCCACGACCAGCAGTGCATGCGCGGTACTCGCATCGACAACGGTGGGGGCGTTCGATGCGAGGAGGTTCACCGCGGTGATCGACTGTCCGACCGGCCCGAGGACGATCCACAGAGTCGGGACCATGCCCGCGGCACCGACCTTGTGCTGCGCGAGTCGGTTCCAGATCAACGTGATCACGACCAGCGACGTGATGAGGCTGAGGCCGAAGAAGCCGTAGCAGGACCACAGCAGTGTTTCGCGCCACTGTCCGGCGGGGGCGTAGGGCAGGAGGAGCGCGCCGGTGGAGGCGGACACCATCGGCGGGACGATCGGCATCAACCAACCGCCGAACGCGGAGTCGGGCTTGTTCTCGTGGCGGGTGAACGCCAGGTACGGCACCAGGACTGCCGTGAGCAGTCCTCCGATGGTGCCGATGGTCCACAGGACCCAGTCGATGGTCACGGCGGCGGGCAGGCCGACCCAGTCCTTGCCGAGCAGGAGTGTCCCGGCGCCGACGGTGAGGAACGCCATCGGTGGTGCGCCGTAGAAGTGCGAGATCACCGGGTTGAGCTGGTGCCCGGCTGCAGTGCTCCGGTAGCGGATCCAGTGCAGCACCGTCGCGGTCGTGAGGGCGACGAGGAGCACCGCGGCGATCGCCCACACGACCGTCGCCGCGAGGCGCAGCCCGGGGAACTGCAGCGGCAGTGACGCAGCTGCGACAGCGACGATCCCCGTGCCCATGATCGACGCGAACCAGTTCGGTGTGAGGTTCGACACGATCAGGCCTGGCCGCTCCAGGTCACGGAACAACGCCGTCTGCGGCCGTTGGGGCAGCTGGTTGCCGTTCGCGGGTGCAGAGTCGGTGCGGAGCGTTGTCATGGGCCAAGCCTGCGCGAATCCTGCCGCTGGCGGTACCCGGAACCTCTTGGCGGGGCACAATCAATGATTGTGGCACTACGGCGACTCACGGACCGAACCCTCGACCTCGACACACTCGACGTGCTCGCACGCGTCGCCGAGACCGGCTCCATCTCCGCTGCCGCTGGAGCGCTCGGCGTCACGCAACAGGCAGTGTCTGCTCGGATCCGGGTCGCCGAGCGCATGGTCGGTCACTTGTTGGTGCACCGCTCGACCACGGGGTCGGTGCTGACCGAGACCGGCCGGCTCGTCGTCGGGCTGGCCGGACCGGTCCTCGACGCGTCTCGCCACCTCGAGGCAGGAGTGGCTGCGCTGCGGGCTCCCACGGGTTCGCTCGTCGTCGCAGCGTCACAGACGATCGCGGAGCTGCTGCTGCCGGGCTGGCTGCTCGAATTCCGCCGCCGCGAACCCGACGTGCGGGTGCGCCTGATCGCGGGCAACTCCGCCGCGGTGACGGACCTCGTGCAGTCGGGTGGCGCGAACCTCGGGTTCACGGAGACCCCGGTGACGGCGGCAGGTGTGTCCGCGCAGGTGATCGCGGACGATGAGCTCGCGGTCGTCGTTGCGCCGGAACATCCCTGGGCTCGGTCGACCGGGATCACTGCGGAGGTCCTGGCGGCGACGGCTCTGCTCCTGCGGGAAGAAGGTTCCGGAACTCGCGCGACCCTCGCCGCATGGCTCAGGGAGGCCGGTTTGAGCATGTCGGTTCCGGCCGCGGTGCTGGAGACCACGAGCATCATCCGGGCGAACGCGCAGGCTGGAATTGCACCGGCGGTGATGAGCCTTCGCACGGTCGCCGCCGACATCAACGACGGGTCGCTGGTGCGGGTCCCGCTCGCTGGGCCGCCACTTGCCCGGCCGTTGCGGGCGATCTGGTCGGGAGAGCCTCAGCCAGCTGGTTCTGCTTTCCTGCGCGTCGCCCACGAGGTGACCGGTCGGGGTCAGCGCAGCCCGTAGGGCAGCTCCGGATTGTTCTCCGCGATCTCGGTGAGCCGGTTGTACTTCGCGACGCGTTCTCCGCGGGCGGGTGCGCCGGACTTGATCTGTCCGGTTCCGGTGCCGACGACGAGGTCCGCGATGAACGTGTCGGTGGTCTCGCCGGACCGGTGCGACACCATGCTCCGCATCCCGAGCGAGCGTGCGACGCCGATCGCGTCGAGGGTCTGGGAGACGGTGCCGATCTGGTTCGGCTTGATGAGCGCCGCGTTCGAGAGCCCGTCCTTCCCACCGTCGCGGATGCGCTGCGGATCGGTGACGTAGAGATCATCGCCGACGATCTGGAGCATGTCGCCGAGCGCGAACGACATCGCCTTCCAGCCGCCGTGGTCATCTTCGGAGAAGCCGTCTTCGATGCTCCGGATCGGATACCGGCTGATGAGGTCGCGGTAGTAGTCGACCATGCCTGCGCGGTCGAGCCGGCGGTCCACGACCCGGTAGCTACCGTCACCGAGCGCGAACTCGTTCGCCGCCGGGTCGAGTGCGATCGCGACGGTGTCCACGCCGGGCTCGTAACCGGCGGCACTGATCGCGGCGACGAGGAGGTCGAGGGCCTCCTCGGGCGCGGCGATCGACGGGGCGAAGCCGCCTTCGTCCCCGAGACCGAGACTGCCGAACCGTTCCCGGACCAGTGCCGCCAGCGCGTGGTAGACGTCCGATCCGATCCGAACCGCGTCGGTCATGGTCTCGGCGTTCACCGGGGCGATCATGAACTCCTGGAAGTCGAGCGCGTTCGCTGCGTGCGCTCCGCCGTTGAGCACGTTGAAGTGCGGGACGGGCAGGCGGGGCGTGCTGCCGGTGACGTCTGCGATCCAACGCCAGAGCGGCAGCTCCGCTGCGGCGGCGAGAGCGCGTGCCATCGCGATCGAGGTCGCGACGACACTGTTCGCGCCGAGCCGGCGGTGGTTCGGGGTGCCGTCGAGGGCAGCGAGGGCGGCGTCGGCCTCCCCGATCGAGGTCCACGACTGGCCGGTGATCATCGGTGCGACGTCCGTCGTGATGAGGTGCAGTGCCTGGCTCACGTCGCGGCCGCCGTAGCTGCTGCCGCCGTCGCGAAGCTCGACAGCCTCGTGCGCGCCAGTGGATGCGCCTGCGGGGGCGTCACCGGTGACGACGGTGCCGTCCTCGAGCTCGAGACGCACCTGGATCGTCGGGTAGCCGCGGGAGTCGAGGATCCGGGAGCCGTGCAGGCTGCTGATGGTGACGGGGCGGCTGGTGTGGGTCACGTACTCGCCCTGATGGTGGGTGGTGTGGTGGACGTTGCTGATGTAGTCGTTCACGGCGGTTGTCGCCTTTCGGGTTGGTCGTGCGGGTGTGGGCCGCGGGGAGGCGGAGGGACGACCTCCTGGCGATCACTGGGCGCCAGTTGCCTCCCCACGGCGGTTCAGGGCGCGCACTGGATGGTGTCGGGTGCGCGGGTGCCGGTCAGGGGTGCGGGGTGAACCGTTCCTGTGCGGCGCGGATGATGGCTTCGGCGTCGACACGGTTCGCCCACCCGTTGGTGGTGACGCGCTTGCCGTGCTCGATCTCCTTGTAGTGGGCGAAGAAGTGCTCGATCTCCGCCAGGACCGGCTCGGCGACGTCGGAGATGTCCTGGACGTGGTCGAAGCGGACGTCTCCGGCGGGGACGGTGAGGATCTTGTCATCGCCGCCGTTCTCGTCGACCATGCGGAGCATCCCGACCGGGCGGACGTCGATGACGACGCCGGGGAACGTGGGCCGGGGCAGCAGCACGAGCGCGTCGAGGGGGTCGCCGTCATCGCCGAGAGTGTCGTCGATCGAGCCGTAGTCCTGCGGGAACACCATGCTGGTGAACACCGCCCGGTCCAGGCGGATCCGTCCGGTGGCGTGGTCGACCTCGTACTTGTTGCCGCTGCCGCGGGGGATCTCGATCGTGATGTCGAAGTGCATGAGCTGTTCTTCTCCCAGTCGGATGGTCAAGTGAGGGTGCCGAGGGTGACGCCCCCGGCGGCTGCGGCGACGGAGACGACGAGCATCCCGAGCCCGTTCACGGCAGCCGCGGTGGTGCGGCCGGTGCGTGCGAGGCGGACGGTCTCGAAGCTGGCGGTGCTGAACGTGGTGTAGCCACCCATGAGCCCTGTTCCGAGCAGCGCGACGGGGGTGGCGCCGAGGTGACCGGCGGCGCCGGTGATCAAGCCCAGCAGGAACGAGCCGGTGATGTTGATCGTCAGCGTCCCGACCGGGAGCCGGAACTGCCGACCCCGGTTGATCGCACCATCCACGAAGAACCGTGCGGCCGCGCCGACACCGCCAGCGACAGCGACGCTGAGGAAGGCCAGGGCGCTCATGATGTGCCTCCGTTCGGTCGGACCAAGCCCGCGATCGCGAGGCCGCTAGCGGTGGCGATCGCGCCGGCGAGGACCGTCAGGAGCCCGTACCCGGTGCCGGCCAACCCGCGGCCAGCGAGGAACAGCACCGCGGTGCTGGTCGCGAGGGTGCTGTAGGTGGTGAACCCGCCGAGGACACCGGTTCCCAGGAGCAGGCGCAGTGTCCGGCGGCGACCCTCGTCAGGTCCGCGATGCGCGAGGTGTTCCAGCAGCACACCCAGTAGGAGCGCGCCGGCGATGTTGATCCAGAAGATCGCCCAGGACACTCCGTGCTGAGCGGGGAACGCGGTGCTGAGTCCGTCGCGTGCGGCGGTACCGATGGCGCCGCCGAGTGCGACGACACCGAGGTACCGCCAGCGCAGATGTACTGGCCGGGCGATACGTTCCGGGTCATTGGCGTCGATGTCCGGGTCGGGCGGGAGCTGGCCATCGGGCAGGTCCGTGTCCGTTCGGGAGGTCATGTTCCACCTTCCGCAGCGACCGCTGCCGCTGCTGCTCGTGCTGCCGGATGCAGGTACTCCCCACCCCGCGGACAGAATCCGCCGTCGTCGAACCGGTAGATCAGGGGTTCGCCCGTGGGGAGGTTCAGGTCCGCGAGCTCACCGTCAGTCAGGCCGTCCATGCAGGCACACAGTGCCCGCAGTGAGTTGCCGTGCGCGACGACGAGCACTGTCTGCCCGTCGCGGAGTGCCGGGGTGATGCGGTCCGACAGGACGGGTCGGACCCGGCGGATGACGTCGGAGAGTGTCTCGGTTCGACGAACTGCCGCCCACGGCAGTCCACGAAGCGCCGGCGTCCGCCGGAGCGCCAGCCACGCGCGGATCGACATGCGTGGCGGCCGGCCCGTGCGGGTCCGGCGAACAGCGAAGAACTGCTCCGCCCCCAACGTCGCTTGCGCATTCTGCTTGGACATGCCGGTGAGGGCGCCGTAGTTCCGCTCGTTCAACCGCCACGTCGACTCGATCGGCGCATCACGTCCGAGGACCTCGGTGACGAGCTCCGCCGTGTGGAGCGCCCGCTCGAGCATCGACGTGAGCACGAGGTCCGGTTGGATGCCGGCATGCAGGAGGAGCAACCCAGCCCGATTCGCTTCGGCACTGCCCTGTTCGGTGAGCGCGACGTCTCGCAAGCCGGTGAAGGTGCCGGCAGCGTTCGCAGTGCTCTGTCCGTGGCGGAGCAGAACGAGCTGGCCGGTCACGGGGTGTCCCACGGCAGTGGGGCATCGAACCCGACCGGATCAACGGGCACCACGAGCACTGAACGGTGCTGTCGATGGGTCAGCCGTGCCGCGACCGACCCCGTGAAGAACTCCGCGATTCGACCCGCTCCCGTCCTGGCCCCGACGACCAGCATCGCCGCGTCGCGGTCTTCGGCCACCTGCGACAGAGCCCGGCTCGGGTCCCCGACACCCGGAACGAACGTGACGTCGACGCCGTAGGTCATTGCGGCAGCACGTACTGCCGCCTCGTCACTGTCCGACAAGCCCTGCGGTGTCGTGTCAGCGGTGTCAGGGTCGATCGGTTCCACCATCACCGACCCGTCCGAGCGCGTACCGGCATCGATGAGCGACGCATCCACGCTGACGCACACCAGCGTCGTACCGAAGCGCCGCGCGATGGACGCCGCAACCTCGATCACCCCCGGCGCGAGGCCGGGTGGGACACCGACGACGACCGGTCCGGTACCGATTGGTGCTGTCATGACACTCCCTACCTCAGGCGCGCCGAAACGCGACCAGCTGAGATAGGGACTGTTGTCGACGATTATCGAGGTTGGGTCCGGCAAGCCCCACTACCGGGTCCGAAGACACCACCAGTATGCACCCGAACCCCTGATCCCGCGAGCCGTCTCGCACACCCGTGACGTCCCGACACCGAAGGACGCGATCACGACGACACGGATCGACGCTGCCCACAGATCTGGCGGAAGCGTTCAGGCCTCGGTGGGACCGCTCGATGGCCGATCGGCGGTCGAGGTGGTCACCTCAAGTAGCCACTGGTCCGAACCAGAGCAGGATCGGCCCCAGGGCGAGCAGGATCGCGCTGAGAGCCGCGACTGTCTCGCTGCGGGTGGCGACAGCCTGATTCCGGGACCGTGTCGCCAGCACCAAGGCGGTCCATGCGCCGCCCCACGGTCCCACGGCCAGCAGGAAGACGATCGGGTAGAGGAAGAGACTGCCCGCGCCGCCGGTCAGGAGCACAGGAACCCACATGATCGCCCAGAGGATCGCGAAGCCCGTCGCGGAGCAGATCAGCAGCACCAGCGCTGCGATGGACTGCCCGGTCTTCGACGGCTCGGGCTGAACAGGCGACCACACAGCGTGATGGTATTGCAACGTCGCAGCCTGACACCACATGTCGACGTTCCGCGTAGCGGTTCGTCCTTCGTCGGCGGCGTGGATGAACGGTGGGATGCGGCTGACGCGGCCCGCCCCGAGTGTCCAGGTCGGGGCTTCGCCACCGGGCGGCGAGGAGTGCCGGCCCAGCCGTACGTGACCACGGTCAGAGCGGAGCGGGCATGTCTCGTTCTCACTGGCCAGCCCGCGGCCGACGAGTCGAGCGTGAGACCCGCCACGACGGGATCGGCAGACGGGACGCGCTCGAGCAGGTGCTCAGAGATCGTGAACACGTGCGCGTATCGACAATTCGGACGCTGGCGATGCGTGTCTCCGCGGAGCAGGAGGCGCACTGGCCGCGGTTCGCAGCCGCTGCGATGCTCGCAGCAGAGGAGGACCGCGGATGTGTTCGCGCCACAGTCTGGGTCAGCTGGGCTGGTGCGCTGCGAGGAACCGTCCCGCTCTCCGGTACATCACCGCGAGCTGGACGAACACGGCGATGAAGCAGGCGGACACGGCGACTTCGAGCAAGCGGAGGTAGAGGACATCCGTGCTCACCGCTGTCGAGGCGGCGAACAGCATCATCGCGGCGTAGATCGGCGCCATCCCGAGCGTGGCTCTCCGGCTCTGAGCAGCGACCGCAGTCACGATGTCGGCATGTTCGGCGTCGAGCGGTTCCTTGTCCGCGATCTGGCGTTGGACTGACCGCTTCTCAGCCCTCGAGAGTGGACTGCTCACGAATCGCCAGCGAGTGATGTAGTGCCCGGTCCGGTAGGCCCACGCGAAACCCACTCCGCCAACGATGAACCCGACGGCCAGGAGCGCCACCTGCACCAGCAGCCGCACCGTCGAGGTGTCCCCCGTCTGGTCACCGTGCCCTGTGGTCGGCAGGATCAGCGCAAGTCCCACCCCGGCGGCCCACGAGAGCAGGACGAGGGTCCCCACCCAGACCAGGACGCGGGTTCGACGGCGGAGCGTCCCGTCATCCGTCAGGCCCTCGGCGAGCCGCGCAGCGGCGGTCCATCGGTCCGGATCCACATGCGTGGTGTCAGCGGGAGGCATCCTGGTGTTCCTGTCGTCGAGGTCGCTGTAACCCTAGCGAGAACGGTCGCGTCCGCCGTCTTCAGGAGCCGTTGCCAGCCGGGCCGAGCGGGGTCGTCCCGAGGCCTGGGACTAGCTGTCCAGGAGAACAACCCAGATCGTCATCAAGACTCCTACGACAGTGGTCAGCGCCATCGCGCTCCAGAACCACGGGGCACCTGGTCGGCGGAGCAGGCTCCCTTGGCCGAATCCGTACTCGCGAACCGTCAGTACCGCGGATCGCACGAAGAGGCCGAGCGCGCCGAGTAGGACGAGCACGAGCGCTGACCAGGTCCACCAGGAGAACTCCATGGCGTCAGACTGCCGCAGACAACGCGGCTTCGCATGGAGAGCGTTCGCTCGGTGGTCGGCATGCTCGACCGCGTCCGGCATGCCGAGCCACGTTCGGACGGGCTGACCGCGTCTCGTGCAGACCCCATGGCTCGGAGACGTCGGTACGGCGCGGGCTCGGTCAGCGGATCGTGCCCAGCGCAGACGCAATCCGACTGATCGTCCGGCGCATCGCGTACTCGTCCTGCGCCGGCTGGTCGTCGGCCACCCACAGGTGGACCGCTCCGGGCCCCTGTGTCCTGGGTGCGAGGTGGACCACGATCCCCCATCTGTACGCGACACCGCGCGGCGTGGGCTCGCTGAACACATCGAAGCCGAGCACCTCCGAACGGAGGGCGATCGGTGTCCCCTGCCCGTCGTTGCGCGTCGACCAACTCGTGATCCCCGTGGGATCGAAACCGAGGTCGCACGGGAACGAGACACGCAGCCTCGGGCTCCAGGCCGAGAGGTCGGTGGCCGTCGTCTCCGTCGCATGCGCGGTGACGAACGCGGTGCCGGGATGAGTCTCGGCCTTCTGCCGAAGCCGCGCCCGCCGGCGGTGGTTGACCTCAGTGGTGACGCAGGCAACGCCGAACACGAATGTGATGAGGATGCCGAGACGGAGCTCGGTGGACAGGGCCCGTCCCCCGTCGGTGCCGATCAGGACCGCGACGGCGATCGTCGCGACTCCGAAGGCGACGGTGATGGCGGCGAGGAGGATCGTCGACGGGCGCACGGCTCGACGATGCCAGAACTCGACGCGCCGTGGAATGCTCGCACGCTCACAGTGAGCACGACGTCAGCGGACTGAGAACCGGCCGATCGACGATCGACGATCGGCTACCGGGACGCGATGCGACGTTCTCTTGCCAACGACGAGCTCCGTGAACGCCTACGAGCCGGTGCCTTCATCGCTGCAGACCCGCTTGAGCAACAGCGCCCGCCTCTTGTCTCATCACCGGCGATCGGTCACACTGCCTCATGCCCGCCGCGCAGTCCGTGAGTGCCACCCGGCCCGTCAGCAGTCGCTTCCGCACCACGGCCGCAATCGTGGCTCACACCGTCGCGTCGGCCTTGCTCGTCACGATCGCCGCTCAGGGCGACCTCGAACAGAAGCTCAGCGCCAGCACGACCCGTTCCCTTGGGACCCACGCACCACTCTTGGCTTTCGCCGTCATAGCCGTGCTGTTCGTCGTCCTGTCGACGCTGGTCGCGCGCACAGGCCACGATGACACAACTCGGCATCGCGCGATCGTGCACACCAGCATCTTGGCCCTCGCAATCGCGACAGTTGCACTCGCAGCGTTCGTCAACGTACATACGCAGGCGTTCCTTCTTGGTTGGCCAGGCGCTCCAGATACCTCGCCGTGGTGGAGCAACGCGATCCTCAGTACCTACACCACGTCTGGCTGACCCTCCCCGGCTCCGGCAACACGCTGAGTACCGAACGGCAGCGCACGATGTCACGATCTCGCACAGGCCGGAACAACCCGTTGACTGCACCTGCCGGGCGCTTCCCCCGCTCGATGCGGCGACCGACAGCGGATCGGCTACCGACGGGGAGCCACTGCACCTAGTCCTGTCGCTTCCTGCGCCGACGTGATCAGGGCCTGTCGTCCTCGAACTCCCAGTACCCCAGCCGGCTGAGCTTCTCTCCGACCTCGTGCCAGTCCCGTCCCTCCACCTCCGTGAAGAACCGGTCGATGAAGGACCGAATCTGATGCGGGTCCCACCTGGCTACGACCACCATGTGACGCTCGTGAAGCGGACCCCACTGGTACAGCTCCTTCGCCAGGGATGCGGGGCTGCGGACGCGCAGTTGGAAGGATTCCTCCCCTGGTTCGCTGACGGGTCCGGCCATGACGGTGATCCAGACGTCGACGTCGTCTGGATCCTCGAGCACAACGTCGTCGAGGGCTTCACCGTCGTTCGTCGAGACAGACCGCACCTGTGCCTTCACGGTGTCATCTTCGCGCACGCCACAGCCGCTGGCTCCTGTTCTGGTCGACGATCGGCTACCGGGACGGACCTCAGGGAGCTGACCTGGAAGAACGAAGGCACGACGCAGTGCCCCGGTCCCTACAGCACCTGCGTCGCCCTCCACATCTCGAGCGACCGGTGACCCTGCCCGGTCAGCAATAGGCTGCCGGACGACTGATTCAGCGCTTGCGGAGCAGACGCATGATCACCGCAACGATCACGAGGACAGCGACGCCCGCGAACCAGAGCGCTGGGGGAATTGAGTTGCCTCGATTCGAGATCACGGCAAGCAATGAAGCAAGCGCTACTGAGTCCATCTGTTCAGGCTAGCGATCACAAGGTCCTGGCTTGAGCTTCAAGTTCGGGTGAGCGACGTCACTGTCGAGTCTGTGTCCCGTACGACGGTCGGCCACCGGACGGTCCGAGGAGCGCATCGTCGCGTCTTGAACGCACTACGTATCGGGATACGCACGCGTGTCCACATACGAACAAGACCTCACCGCTCAACGCGTCGCCCTCGAACGACTCGGCGTCCTTCCTGCCGACATCCATACCGACCATGGGCTGACCGGCACGAACAGAGCTCGACCAGGGCTCAGCGAGGCCCTAGCTGCCTGCCGCGACGGCGACACCCTCGTCATCGCGAAGCTGGATCGGCTCGCGAGGTCGCTCCGCGACGCGAAGGACATCATCGACGAGCTGACCGCGAAGAACGTCAAGCTCAACATCGGACGGTCAGTTCACGATCCAAATGACACCGTCGGCAGGCTGCTCTTCAACGTCCTGGCGATGGTCGCGGAGTTCGAATCGGACCTCATCCGTGCGCGGACCAAAGAGGGCATGCAGATCGCGCGAGCGAAGGGCCACTTGAAGGGCCGACAACCAAGCTCCGCACCGTGCAGCAGCGACATCTCCTTGAAGAGCACCGAGCCGGCACGCACTCGGTACAGGAGCTCGCTGAGCCCTTCGCCATCGGCCGAGCCACCGTCTACCGCTGCATCGAGCGGCAGTCCCATCTCAACCACCAACCGAACCGGCATCCGCTCTCGGACCTCGTCCGAGAGCGGATCGCTCATCGACACTGAATACCCCATGCCCGTCGGTAGCGTTGAGGCATGGCCCACGACCGCCACAAGCCGTACCGGACAAGCATGATCGACGTGGACGGCGGTGCGTCGCTCCACTGCGAAGAGTCGGGCGCCGAACACGGCGTCCCCGCGCTCTGGCTCCACGGGGGGCCCGGAGGGTCCCTGGGCAGCGGCTGGTACCGCACCCACTTCGACCCGTCCCGCTACCGCCTCATCGGGATCGATCAGCGCGGCTCGGGCAGGAGCCAGAGCCCGGACAGCGACCACGCCGACACGATGGCTTGGCAGAACACCCAGCAGCTCATCGACGACATCGAAGTGGTCCGCATGGCACTCGGCATCGACACGTGGGTCGTCACGGGGATCTCCTGGGGCACCACGCTCGCCATGGCGTACGCACAACAGCACCCGGAGCGAGTCCGAGCGCTCGCGCTCATGGCCGTCACCACGACCAGTCGCAGGGAGGTCGACTGGATCACGGAAGGCGTCGGCCGCCTGTTCCCCGCCGAGTGGGACGCGTTCAACCGCGCGAGCCACCGGCGCCCCGGCGAACGGCTCGTCGAGGCCTACGCACGGCAGCTCGTGTCGCAGGACGCCGCCGTCCGCGAAGCAGCAGCAGCGGCCTGGGATCGCTGGGAGAACGTGCACGTCTCGCTGGATCACCCTGAGATCCGAGACCAGGGGCACATCGGACCTGCGCGACGTGAGGAGTTCGCAAGGCTGGTGACGCACTACTGGAGCAACGACGCCTTCTTGCCCGGTGACCAAGCAGTCCTCGCTCGTCTGGACCGCATCCGACACATCCCGACCACGCTCGTCCACGGGCGTCGCGACGTCAGCGGTCCTGCGGAAACGGCCTGGCGCCTCCACAAGGGCCTGCCGGAAAGCACACTGACCATCGCGGAACGCGAAGGACACGGCGGCCCTGAGCAGAGCGAAGCACTGACACGCGCGCTCGACCAGCACGCCAACTGGGCCTGAACCGGCAGGGGCAGGCTGCGCCCGTTCAAGGATCGGGTAACGGACGCGGAAGGTCCGTCAGAGCGGTCAGTCGCCAATAGAGCGCCCAGCCTGGCAGTGAACCGAAGAGTGACCAGCGGAACAGCATCGCGGGCCGGGCGCCTCCAGCCAGAGCACGTCAGGCATAGAACAGCAACTCCCACAGACCGACGAACCCCAGCACGATGGACGCCGCGCATGTGGCCATCGCCAGCACGGTGACTACTTGGAGGAATAGCCACTCGGCACGGATCTCCGACGACAAGCGAGTCGTCAGCAGTGTCGCGGCGAATGAGACCGGCAGGCCGGCCATCCGCACGACCGCCTCCACGGCTGCAGCGCAGGGCTCAACAGCGGACGGCGCGGGGTACGCCGGCCCGACCTGTTTCGGCGTCCAGGTCACCTACCCCGCGAACGCCGACGACGCCCGCAGACACTCTCTCCGCCGCACGACTTCGACCGTGCATCATCTTCTCCGTACCCTGACGCCATGACCGACGACCCGATGCGCGACCTCATCGAGGAGGCGACCACGACCGTCGCAACTGGCGGCGACATGAGGCGAGCGGTCGGCCTCATCAGCCTCCTGTCCCTCGTCACCACGAGCGTTGCTGCGGTGACGGCTGGAACCATCGCCCTCGTCGTGTTCCTCATCATCCTGTCGCCGTTCGCCTTCCTGCTCGGCTTCGGACTACTGCTCGGCTGACCGGGATACGAGACCGGGGTGAGTCCGGTAGCGGATCGGCTGTTGGTACATTCATCGACGATCACAGCATCTTCGATCGCTGCGATCTACCCTGTCGAAATGGTGGCATCTCGGGACAAGGCCGCAATGAGTCGTCCGCGCCGAGCGGCGCTTCCTGCTGGAGTAGTCCTCGCTGGTGCGGTCTTCGCGGTCGGGATGTTCAGCCTCGGGAAGATCAGGTACAGCTCCGTGAGCTGGGAATCGGTGGGTGTCGCCTCGGGGGTCGCGATCCCGCTGGGAGTCGCGGTGGCGGCTACCGTCGCCCGGGTTGGAGTGATTGTGAGGAACCGTGCGGAAGATGAATGCGTGGCGCATCCGGTCCGCCGTGCATCGGTCGTTGTGGGAGTACTGGCCTTCGTCACTGCCGCTGTCGGCGGTCTGCTGTTGACGGTGGGTGGTTGGCAGCTTGTCCTGCCGGCGGCAGCCATCGTCGGTTGCCTGGCCGCGGGATGCGCAGGATTTGTTCTGCGACGACCAGGAGCAGACGCTCGAGACGACGAATCAAATCGCCACGGCGCAGCGGACGCCCGGTAGCCGATCCGTCACCGGCCGGTTCGTGCACCTTGAGGACGAGTCGAGGATCGGGCGATCAGGTTCCGGTTCGGCGGCGTAGGTAGAGCCCCATCATCATCGCGAAGAGCCCTAGTGACGCTGCGATAGGCAGGAGCACCAGCAGGGCGACGCGGACGATGAGGGAGCTGACAACTAGAACAACGGCGATGGCCGTGCAGATCGTTACGCTCCGTGCCCACGTCGCCGCTTGTCTCGGGGTCATGGGTAGATGTTCGCCTGGTCTCGGCCGCTCGGCCGCTCGGCCGCATTAGCGGATCGGCTATTGGAACGGCCGATGCTCGGTTGTGCGATCAGTAGCCCCGGCGATAGAGCGCTTGGAAGACGAACACCCATGCGATCAGAAGGACCAGCCCGATCCCACCGACCCACTTCTCGGCAGTCCCGCCGTCGAACAACGCCCAGAAGCACAGCAGGGCCAACAGGCCGGTACCGGCCGCAATGGGGATGCGGTACGCCGTTGTCCAGGTCCTCGCGGCAGGTCGGTGCGAGTCATCGAAGTCGGTCATGATGCGAGCGTATGGGCCTACTTGTCGCATCGGTACGACGACGTTCGAGAGATGCGGTCTCACGCCACGGGTGAAGCGTCGCGTGGGATCGGCGTACGGACGCGATCACAGCTCGAAGCGCAGCGAGAACCACGACCTCGAGAACGCCGGTAGCCGGTCCTTCTGCGGACATGGCCGTCGGGCCACCCGACGAAGGATCAGGTGAAGATGCCCTGATGCGCGAGCTCCCAGAGCATCGCACCGCCCGCAATCACTCCCCCTACCGTGGCGAGCACATTCGAGAGCCGATTCGTTGGCTCCGCTGAGCCTTCAAGCTTCCGATAGAAGGCGTATCCGATCGCTGCCATCAAGAACGCGGCTCCGATCACGAAGACGACGACCACCTGAACGGGAACCATCATGAGGACTACTTTCTCCGTCGCCGGATCGACAGTGCAGCGCCCACGATCAGGATCACGACCACCGCAGCAATCCAGATCTGCGGCGGCAGACCGTTCGATGCGCCCGGCGGGTTCACGACGGCCAGCAGTCCTGCGGGTTCCACGTTCCCAGCCTGGAGAATGCTCTGCGTCTCGGTAGCCGATCCCCCACCGGACAGACTTGAAACAGTGTCTGACACGCCAACTTCAGGGGCCGGCGCAAGAAGCTGGCGCGACCTGCAGATCAATGAGCCGGTGGCCGGAGCCCGGTAAGCACCAGGGTGAGAACCCGGTGCCATGCGTCTGTAGGTGCGGGCGGATTCATGACGGAGACGACTGCAGCACAGACCGCTCGAAAGTCAGCGAACGAGAAGTCGTCACGGACGAGCCCCTGGGCCTGGTCGGCGGCGATGAGGGCACCTATGGGCCCCTCCGACTCCTCGATCGCGAGGCGGACCTCGTTGCCGAGTCCTGTTGCACTGCCCCGCAGCGCAGCACGCAACGCTCCGTCCTCTGCGGCGCTGGCCATGTACGCCTCGAGCAGCGTTCGCACGCGAGAGCGCCCGTCGCCCTGCTCGCCGGCGAACCGAACAGCATCGTCCGCGAGTCGACGAATGCGGAGCGCGGCGATCGCGTCGACGAGGGCCGCCTTGTCAGGAAAGTGCCGGTAGAGCGTCCCCACACCAACGCCAGCATCCGAGGCGATCTGCTCCATCGACACTCCAGTGCCCGAAGCGCGAAGAAGCACCGCGGCATGCTCCGTGATCCGCTGGCGATTGCGCTCCGCATCCGCTCGCATCGTGCCCCTTCCTCCTGCAACGTCTGAGGCGTACCGTATCAAACGGAAGCATGCTTCCGTTTACGAATTGGAGACCCCATGAACGCCCCAGCCGAACTCATCGTCGAAGCTCACACCGACACCAGCCGGGCGGCAGTCGCCGTGCGCGACGGCAGGATCGTGGCAGTCGCCGCGGATGCCGTCGGCGTCGATGCACTGCACGGCACCTGGCGCGGCGACTCCACCTCCGTCCTCCCGCAACACGGGGTCCTTGCTCCGCTCTTCATCGACACGCACAACCACCTCGCGTTGGCATCTCGGAACGTGCTCGGAGTGCCCATGCACGACGTGCGAACGATCGACGAGATCCTCGATCGCATCCGGGAACGCGCCGCGCACACTCCGGCAGGATCCTGGGTCATCACCGCGGCGGACTGGCACGAGATGCAGCTACAGGAACGCCGCTTCCCCACCGCAATCGAGCTCGACGAGGCAGCACCGGACCACCTCGTCCTGGTGCAGCGTGGCGGCCACAACGCCGTCCTGAACAATGCAGCGCTTGCTG
Source organism: Curtobacterium sp. SL109 (assembly GCF_026672405.1). NCBI lineage: Bacteria > Bacillati > Actinomycetota > Actinomycetes > Micrococcales > Microbacteriaceae > Curtobacterium > Curtobacterium sp. SL109. Next base: position 2,185,165 of record NZ_JAPPRB010000002.1, on the reverse strand, counting down.
CTGCCGGCGTCACCGCAACCTCCGGCGACGTCGCTGACGGGTATGTCGCTCGGGCCGACGACGGGACGCCCACCGGGCTGCTCCAGGACGGTGCGCTCACCGCGATGCAGTCAATGCTCCCCGAGGTACCGCAGGAGGACCTCATCAAGGGGATCGAAGCGACGAGTCGCACCTACCGGGCAGCCGGCGTCGGCGTCGTCCGGGACCCAGCCGTGTCCGTGGAGGAGTGGGGCGCGTTGCAGCGGGCCCGAGCAGAGAACCGGTTGCACGTCCGAGCGTTCTCGATGATCTTCTCCCCCTCTCCGCTCATCGCTGCGGCTGGCTCGATGGATGCTTACCTCGACGGACTCGAGGCAAAGGGAATCCACCCGGACAACGGTGACGACCTCCTCCGACTCTGGGGCATCAAGCTCGTCGTCGACGGCGGGGTCGAGGCCGCCGCGCTGCGCGAGCCCTATGCCGACCGGCCGGACTTCACCGGCACCCTGCTGATGACGCCCGACGCGCTGACGGATGCACTGCGCGCCTGCGTCACCCGCGGATGGCCCGTCGGCACCCACGCCTGCGGAGACGTCGGAGTCGACGCGTTCCTCGACGCGGTCCAGCGGAACGTGGACCGCGGCATCCAGCACGAACACGGCCAGGTCGTCATGGAGCACGGCGCCCTCATGGACGCCGACCAGATCGCGCGAGCAATCGCACTCGACGTGCACATCACCGCGCAGGAAGCTCTCCGAGATGGGCTCATCGCACCGTTCGTCGAGGCATGGGGACAGCAGCGGGCCTCCGCGATGTTCCCCTGGCGGGAACTGCTCGACGCTGGCGCATCCGTCAGCGCCGGCACCGACCACCCCATCGGCCCCCTCGACCCGATCACTGGCGTCCTCGGAATGACTACCCGACGTACGACGCTTGGGGTCCTCGGCGCCGAGCACGCATGCACCAGAGATGAGGCGCTCGAGCTTTACACGCGTGCGGGCGCGGCGCTCCTTGGGCACGACCTGACGGGAACAATCACGGTCGGAGCGCCAGCGGACTTCGCCGTGTACGCGGTTGACCTGCGTCACGCCCCCGACGAAGCGCTCGCTGGCGCCCACCCGACCCTGAGCGTCCTCGCCGGTGAAGTGCTTCACCACCAGGAGGTTTCTCGATAGCCGATCGGCTGCCGGGACGCCGTTTGACCCGTTAGTTTCAGGCAATGGGCGAGATGAGACTGTCAGGCCAGCTCGTGTGTGCCACTGAGGAGGAATCTCGTCGAGTTCGCGAGCACCTCCCGGAACACACTCGGCTCACCCGGGCCGAACCAGGATGCGTCGCCTTCGAGGTCGCCCCGACCGAGAGTCCGTTGACGTGGTCCGTCGAGGAACGGTTCGAGAGCCGCGACGACTTCGACGCTCATCAGGAGCGAGTGCAGTCCAGTGAGTGGGGTCGAGCTACTGCCGGCATCGAACGCCGGTACGTCGTTGACGAACTCGACCGATGAGCCATCGGTCAGCGAGATCGCGTGGAAGGTCTCGCACTGGTTCGGTACCGACGTGGGTCAGGGCGCTGGTACACGGTCATCGAGAGGTCGTCATCCACGCCATGCACCCGCTCGGCGTGTGTGTCTGGGTGGGTGGGCTCGTCGCCGTCATGCTTCTCCGCGCCCGACCGGCAGCGGCAGGATGGAACCATCCGGGCGCTGCCGGACACTCCAGGGCATGAGGACCGGAAGCGGCGACGACGCCGAGGACTGGGCGGCTGCAGCCCGCGGCGACGGCGAGGCCTACGGCCGCGTCTTCGACCGCCATCGCGACCGAGTACGACGGCACGCCGTGCGGCTGGTGCCGCCCGAGGTGGACGTCGACGACGTCGTCGCGGTGGTGTTCCTCGAGGCCTGGCGTCGGCGGCGAACCGCTCGGCTCGTGGACGGCGACCTGCTCCCTTGGCTGCTCGTGACGGCGACGAACGTAGCGCGGAACGCCACCCGGGCGACGATGCGCCACCGACGCCTCCTCGCGACGCTGCCGCCCGCCGAGCACGCGCCCGACCCCGCCGACCGACACGACGACGGTGCCGCCGTCGCGGCCTTCCGTCGGCTGGCGGTCGCCGACCAGCAGGTCCTCGCACTCTGTGTCATCGCGGGGCACCGCGAAGCCGAGGCGGCTGCCGTGCTCGGCGTGCCGATCGGGACGGTCAAGTCCCGCCTCTCCCGCGCTCGGAAGCGCCTCGGCGCCCAGTTCACGGAGCACCCAGCCGTCCCGACGACCAGCGGAGGACACCGATGACCACCACACCTCGCGACCGCGCCCTGCGCGCCCTGCTCGTCGACCGCGTCGAGCGGTCTGTGCGTCGCCGCCGCTGGCTCATCCCCACCGTCGGCGTCGGCGCGTTCGTCGTGGCGGGCGCACTGACCGCCGGGGCCCTCGTCGGGACCGGGCTCCTGCAGCAGTCGCTCGCGCCGGAGGACGCGGCCGCCCTCGTCGCGACGGGCGCGGCCGGTGACGTGACGCTGCTCGGCGCGCCGGTCGTTCGGGTGTCGGACGGTCCGACGAGCCTCACGCTGCCCGAGCGGCCGTCCGGTGCGCAGCACGTGGCCGTCGGCCTGCAGTGCGCGCCGACCGGCACCGCGTCCGTCGCGGTCGCCGGCAGACTACCGACGACCGCGGACTGCGGCACCTCGGTCTCGCTGCCGGTCGGCGCGGACACAGCAGGTCGGCCGACCGTGCGGGTCGAGCACGACGGGCCGATGACTGTCTGGGCGTCGTGGGCGCGCCCCGACCCGATCCCGGGGCCGTCGCCCGAGCAGCAAGCCGCCCTCGAAGACGGTGTCGTCACCCGTCCCGAGTACGTTGCGGCCTGGGACCGGTACGTGGGGTGCATGCGAGCATCCGGGCACCCCGTCGACCTGGGCCCTCTGCAGCCCGTCGTGTTCGTGAGTGGGATCCCGACCGAGGCCCTCCAGGCCGACAGCCGGTGCGGAGCGTCCGAGCTCCTCGACGTCAACGCGATGTGGCAGAACGAGCACCCGGACGCGGAGCCGTACACGCCCGCTGCGGGAGCACCGTACGACCCGGCGACCGACCCCGAGTACGCGGGCTAGGTGCCGGCGGCCGCGTGGTCGATGCGCCCAGCTGCTGCTCTCACGGAGATGCGTTCGGGGGGTGGGGCCGGTGTTCCTCCTGTTGCTCTCGCATCTGGGGAGGCACCGGTTCGTTCAACCAGGTGACCGGTAGTCGATCGCACATCGGACGCCATCCGAATGGGATTCTGGTGGTTCCTCCCGTGGCGGCGACCTTGGCGTCGTGTGCCCGGGTCAGGGTGCGAGCAGCGCGATGAGTGCGCTGATCGCAGGGATCGCTTGGGCGGCGAAGCCGGGGAGGCGCTGCCGCCGGCGATCGACGGCGAGGAGCGCGCCGGCGGCGGCGATCATGCTCACTGCTGCTGCGACGAACAGGGCTGTACCGTTGGCGGCGCAGCCGGCGAGCAGGAACAGCGAGCCGGTTGCTCCGACAGCGCCGAGCAGGAAGTTGTACACGCCCTGGTGGAAGGCCCACAGCCGGACCGCCGGCACCGCAGCGGGAGCAACGCCGAGCATGCGTTGCGTCTCGGAGTGCTGAGCGAACAGGATGCTCTCCTGCACGAACATCCACCAGTGCATGGCTGCCGCGGAGAGCATGACGAAGTCCGCAAGGGGATGGGTCACGCCTGTTCCGGCCGGTAGGCGGCGAGCACCCCCGGGACCCCCTCGGCGAGCATCTTCCGTCGCACATTTCCGAGCAGTTTCGCCATCGCGAACCCACCGAGGCCGGTGAAGCCGGTGTGGTGCCAGGTGAATCGCGTGCCAGTGGGCACCTGCTCGAGTGTGTAGGTGACGGTGGTGACGTTGTCGGTGTCCTCATCGCCCTTCCACGTGTAGACCATCGATCGTGGCGCGTCGATCGCGATGACCTTGCAGTACACCACCCCGGCCCAACCCATCGTGGGCTTGCCGACGAACGTGAACTCTGTGCCGACCGTGGGCTCGAAGCCCTCCGGCCGTCCGCCCTGGCCGGTCGTCGTCCACTGCCTGACGTACGTCGGATCGGTCAGTACCTTCCAGACGTCCTCGATCGGGTAGCTGTAGTCGTGCGCGATCATGTACTCAGTCATCGGTGCTCCTGTCCTCGTCCCGCGAATCTACCTACCGGTAGGTAGAATGTCTACCTCACGGTAGGTAAACTGTCGGCATGAGGGCACCACGACAGACCGGAGCGGCCAGGACTTCGGGCGCCGACACTCGGCAGCGTGCGCAGGACGTAGCACTTCGGCTCTTCACACAGCGAGGGTACGAGGGGACATCGCTGCGCGACATCGCTGACGAGCTCGGGATCAACAAAGCGTCGTTGTACTACTACTTCGACGGCAAGGAGGGGATCCTGCAGTCTCTGTTCGAACAGCGTGGCGATGAAGCGGAGGATCTGCTCACTTGGGTGCAGCAGCAGCCTTCTGAGCCGGCGTTGCTCGAGGTGGCGGTGCAACGGTGGGTGGGCTCGTTCACGGTGGAGAAGCTGCAGGGGATCCGTTTCCTTGTGGCAAATCCACTCGTGCTGCGGAGTCTGCCAGCGGGGGCGGCGCGGATCGGCAATGACCTGAATGCCGTCGCGGATGCGTTGGCTGCGCTCCTCCCGGATCCTTCTGACGAGAACGTGCTCCTGCTGCGGATGGGCTTGCTCGCGATCAACGCGGCGGTGCAGGCAGCCGTGAAGACGGACCTCGACGACGCGGCGATCGTCGCAGCAGCAGGACGATCAGCAACCGCGCTCGTCCGGATCGCATCCGAGGCCCCCGTTCATCCACCGGCTGCAGGTGACCGACACCATCGGTGACGCCCGATCGACGATCGCCTCTCGAGTCGACAGATCCGCCAGATGAGCCAGGCGACCTCAGGGCCCGCTGCTCCCTGAGGTCGCTGTCGCTGTCGCTGTGGCTCGCCTACAGGAATCAGTTGCTGCAGTCAGCCCTGGACGCGAGTGTGTGGATCGAACCGCTCGCGCGCGACCAACGGCGTGACCCCGAGGGCACGAGCGATGTCAGCCCATGAACAGCCCGCTTCGAGGGCTTCCTGGACGCGGACGTGCTGGTCGTGTTCCATCTGCCTGGTGGTGCCGATGTGGTCGAGGAGCGCCGTGGATACTGCGGCAAGCGTTGTGAGCGCAGTGCTGATGGAGTCGTGGCCGAGTTGCGCGGTCTGAGCGGTCATTGATGTCCTTCGTGATGCTGTCGTTGTGGGCTTCCGACGGTTGTCGGCTGGTCGTCGTGCGCATGGAGTCACGGGGTTGAGGACCAGAAGGCCCTCGAGCTCCACGAAGTCGTGTGACCTCGTCTGGGTGAACGAACTGGTTACTGGGTCCCAGGTGAGGGTGTCCGCGCTGCTCAGTGAGATACGCGTGACCCCGTGGACCGCGTGCAAGGTCCCCTCCCCGTCGACGACCTGGTTGGCAGCGTCCACGGTGACGGCTGTACCCGCGGCGATGCGCACGTTCCCGGGGATGGTCTCGACCGGGGTCGCGATCTCACCCGCGACGGCCAGCGTGCCGTCGTTCCGGTCGACGAACGCTCCGAGGGTCCCTGCGACGATGAGCCGCGCGCCGGTCTCGACGATGAGTGTGCCCCGAACGCTCCCGTGAACGAACAGGGAACACCCTTCCTTGACGGTCAACCCGTTGCCGAGGCTCCCGTTGATGACCAGGTCCTCCCGTGCAACGAACGGGAACGGGATGTTGCCGAAGATGGTCTTCACGCGGCCTGCTCCCTGGAACGGCGCTGACGAACGTGACGGTGGCCCTTCGAGGGCACGGGCGCCGTCATCCCCGCATCCGCCGACGGGCTCGGCAGCATCGCTCACCCGCGGGCCTGCGTGATCAGGTCCGCCGCACGCTCTGCGATCGCCAACACGGTGGCGTGCGGGTTCACGGACACCCGCCCGGGGATCACCGAGGCATCGACCACGCGCAGGCCGATCACGCCGCGGACGGAGAGGTCGACGTCGAGCGGAGCATCGGGCGCCTGCCCCATCCTGCAGCTGCCGTAGGGGTGGAAGTACGTTCCGGCGGTCCGCCGTACCGCTTGCTCCAGTTCGTCATCGGTGCTGGCGTGGCCGGGCACCAGCTCCTCACCACGGAACGGAGCCAGGTGGGGACTCGCGATCACGTCGCGTGCCGCTCGGATCGCGGCGACGAGCACGGAGGCATCGCTGGGGTCGCCGAGGATGTCCGGGTCGATCAGGGGCTGGCTGCTCGGGTCGCTGTCCCGGAGCCGTACCGTTCCTCGGCTCATCGGGTCGATGACGTTCAGGACGAAGCCGAACCCGGGGAACGGGGGTGCCCCGGCGGGCTTGAAGCCGCTGGCGAGCGAGAGGAGCTGCACGCGCGCGTGGGGCTCGTCCGCTGTCTGCAGCAGTGCGCTCACCTCGGCGAACTGTCCGTGCGAGGTGGTCGCGGTCGATCCCGGCCGCAGCACGAGCGGCTGCTTTGCATGGTCTTGGAGTCGTGCGCCGACCCCGGGTGAGTCGACCGCGACCTCGATGCCCACCTCGCCGAGGTGGTCGGCCGGACCGATACCGGACGCGAGGAGGATGCGGGGTGAGCCGATCGCGCCGGCGGCGAGGAGGACCTCCCGTGATGCACCGATGAGTTCAACGCCGGTCGGGGTCGCCGCCTCCACCCCGATGCACCGGTCGCCGCTGAGCGCGACGCGGACGACGGAGGTCGCGGCGCGCACCGTGAGGTTGGGCCGCGCCAGCACGGAAGGGGGCAGGTAGGCGTCCGCGACCGTCTCGCGCCGTCCGTCGACGATCATCAGGTCGTGCACCTGGGCGTCGTGCCACAGGCCGTCGTCCTTGAGGGCCGCGACCAGCGCGGACGCGAACGGCGTCGCGGACACTCCCTGCTGACCCGCGTGCACCGACGGTGTGGCCGGTGTCTGCCCGTCGCCGAGCCCTCGAACGCGTGCGGCACACGGAGCGAGCGCATCCGCGTCCCAGCCCATCGCGCCGTTGGCGACCCAGTCATCGAGGTCCGACGGCAGGGTCGGGAGCAAGATCATGCCGTTGATGGCGCTCGATCCCCCGAGGACCTTCCCGCGCGGGTAGGGCAAGGACCTGCCTCCGAGGCCTGGCTGCGGGACGGTGGACGACCCCCAGTGGATCTCCGGGATCACCTGGTCACCCCACGCCGACGGGTCCCGCATCAGGGCCGGCCCGTCAGGGTCTCCTGCCTCGATGAGCAGGACGGTGACGGCCGTGTCCTCGGAGAGCCGGGACGCCAGGACGCACCCCGCGCTCCCCCCGCCCACGATCACGTAGTCGAACTGATGCACGATGGCCTCCACAGCTGGTCGGTGATGGATCACCGTCGCACCCCGAGAGCGCACACACCTATGTGGAACCACCGACCCCGCGATCGACCACGCCAGCGATCACAAGCCCATCCCTCGTCGCAACAGGCGGTGGCTCATCGCGACACGGGAAGCTCCCCCTTCGCAACGTTCACGAAGCGCGCAGCAGCCGTTCGACATTCACGACTCGAAGCCGACGGACCACCGCTCGATGACCGCGGCGCCCTGCCCGAACAGGGTTATGGCGACGGTATCCCGTCGAGGATGTTCCTGCCCGTTGCGTCCGAGGAACCTGGTGCACTCAGACACCTGCGTGTTGAGCTCCGGCATGCGTGCGCTGGTCGAAGACTGCGTGTCCTGGTTCCGGGATCGGAACCGCGACCCGCGACCCGCGACCCGCGACCCGCGACAGCACGCTCGTCACGAACAGGGTGGACACGCCAGGCGGCCGCCGTTGTAGAGTCCGACTCGTGTTCGGTGCATCCTTGGTAGTCCTCGCAATAGGTCTCGCAGTTTTCGCGTTCGTGATGTATTTCGTGATCCGTACCGCCGTGCTTCACGCTCTGCACAGCCACTACCGCACCGTGCGCCGCTACGAAGCCACCGGTCAGTGGTGGACGTCGTTCGACATCAGCGGACCCTCCCACCAGGAGCCACCGGCGAATTCCTACCTTCCGCCTCGTCGCTGATAGGCCTCAACTCACTACGGCATCGTCGTGAACGTCCCGACCGACCTCGCTGCACGCAGCGTCAACGCTGCTATCACGGAAGCGTTCGCCTCGATCCCCAAGTACCTGAGATGGTCGCTGACATGGGGTCAGGGCGTCGAGATGGCCGCCCACGAACAGCTCAAAGCCGTCGCCTGCACGACGATCCGTCGTATCCCGTTGCAAACATGGCCCCGTCTTACGCCTCGCACTTCCTTGAGAGGTCCGGATGCCGATCCTTCACCGGGCGCTTGGTCGTCTCAGTGCCCCGGTCGCTGCGGTTGGCGGCGGTTGGCGGCGGAGCAGATCGCCGCCTCAGCTCGCGTCGTCACCCTCGCATACCTCTTACCCTGCGCTCGACTACGTGAGGGCTATGACGATTCCGACCAACATCAATACACCCGAACCAATGAACGTTCCAATTGATCGACCAGACATTGACCCACCTCTGCGGAAGTCAACAACCGTGAGAATAATCGCCACGAATCCTACGACTGTTCCTGCGAAAATGAACGCGAGGATCAAGCCTCTGGTCCATGATTAGGTTCCGTTCTTGATGGTCCTGGCGCACTTGTAGGCTTTGCGGACGCCCGAGCCGAAGCTCCCCGTCCCTGACGACCAACCTAGCAAGTGGAAGCGCGCAGGGCGGTTCCGAGATAGTGCCCGCAAGTCGATCCGCTACCGGAAAGGTGCTGCCGGTACACTGCCGACATGGTGGTGTCGCGGTGAGTAAGCCTGAGGGGTCACCGAATCAGCGGTCTTGGCGCAAGACGCGCCGGTGGCTCACCGTCGCGATCATCTTCGGGGCACTCGCGTTGCTCTTTGCGATTCTGGGGCTGGTGGGCACGCCGTCGGTCGGCCATCTGGTTCAACTCGTTTGCTGGGCCATCTACGTGATCGCCTTCTCGCTGGTGGTGAGACGGGAAGGCCGTCGGAGAGGTTGATGGCTGGCTGCCGCCCGGTGAGCCATCGGCTACCGGTCTAAAGGGACGCCCCGGGTCCAGGCGGAGGTGAAACGGACTGATTGGGTCGACGACGCGCAGACCGACGGACAGCGGCAAGTGCAACGGTCGCATTTACTGCTGGGATCCCCGGTGCCATGGACCAGGCGGCGACGATGAAGGCGGTGCGACTTGCGGGGGCTCCAACTCGGACGAGGAGAACCAGAACGGTCCCCGCCATCCCGAGCGCGATGAGCCACAGGACCACAGTCAAGATAGTCAGGGCTAGGGCTGCAAGCCGCCGGCCCGGTTCCGCGGCTCGCGTCGTCATCACCCCATTGAATCAGCCCCCGGCATCTCGATGACCGATCGTCTACCGGGCATCTTTTGGCGAGTTGACTACTCGTAGAACGTCTCACGTCACATCAGGTCTGATTCGTTCCGTGGCTGCAAGCTTTGCAGCCCACAGAACAGGCCATCCCGCCGCAACCCACGACGCCTGTGGCTCGTGTCCAGCACGCCCGAGCCATACGACCTCATCGATTGCTCGTTGCTGACGGGTGAGAACGGCATCGACGACATCGAGCGGTCCCTGCCACTGATAGCCCTCGAGAAAAGCCTCTATTCGTGCCCGGCGGTCGACGCTCGGCGCGAGTCCCCGCAGGCGGAGCCCGTCAACGTCGTCGTCGAAGGGTGTGAACCATTCGAGGGCGTAAGCGACGTCGCTGACTGGCTCGGCCGGGCGTGCGACGTCCCAGTCGAATAGCCCGACCGCCCTGCCATCCTGCCAAGCCATGTTCCGCGGCTGCGGGTCACCGTGACAGATGACCGAAGTGCCCTCGGACGGCACGGCCCATTCAGCCCAAGCTGGCGGCGTCCATGATCGGGTGGCGTCGTGCATTGCGCGGACGAGCGCCCCGGCGGAGGCTACCGCGGTGACGGTCGTCTGATGTGGCCACGCATCTTCGCCGCCATCACCAGCGACCAGACGCACGTACTCGTAGCGCTCGTCGACCGCGAGAGGTTCGGGAACGGGGAGACCTTCTGCAGAGAGATGGCACAACAGTGCGTGGACCGTCCGAGTCCAGGGCTTCCGGGGGCGACGAACGACGTCGCCGTCCACCTCGACCACGCGTTCCGTCATACCCGAAGGGTACGAGTCATGCCGTTGCCCGTGTTCCACTGAAGGATCTATCCCCGGGCACCACATCGTGCCATCAAGCGACAGGGCTTGACCGTCAGAGCCTCGCCAGGGTCCGCCGTGCGTTTGAGTTGAGCCGCTCAAGACCTTCGAGCATCAAGGGACCGTGGTTGGCCTCGCTGCGGAGCCATTCGACAGCTCGCAACGCTGCCTCACGTTCAGTAGCGGAGATCAGACCTTCGGCCCATGCATCGGCGAACTCGTCTTCGTCATCGACCACGAGTCCGCCATCGCGCAAGAACAGCGGATCGAGCTCGAGGTCGTCGAACACCCACCCGGCGCCGGCCTCTCTGGGCGTTGTGGCGATGTCGATGTGCATGACCTACTCCGAGTCGAGCACCCAGTGCGCAACAAACCAGGCCGAGTGGGGAAGCAGAACGATCGAGTCTCGGCCGCGCCCGTGATTGTCCCGCGCGACCTCAGACGTCGAGGTCACCCCGACGCTGTCGACGCCGGTGTGTGTACTGCCAGCGGGTGTGAAGACCCACGTCCCTCGCTGATCAACGGCGACCACGTATCCGCGCCATGACCGCTGACCCGCGGGCCGCTTCCGCTTCCGCTTCCGCTTCACGATCGTCACGACCTCGAGAAACTCTGCCAGGGGAATCATCGGGCCACCCTAGGTGGGGGCGAACCATCGACGCGGCGACTCCGACCTCATTCCGCGTCCGCTAGCCGATCCCCCGCCGGACGCTCTACCGGCCCGCGCGCCCGCTCGGCATTCCGCGGAGTATGGCTCGACGCAACGGGGGTCGTCGTTTGTTCCGGTCGATTCGGCGCCGGTGGGTGGGTCAGAAGTCGCGTGCGGTTTCGGCCGGTCTAATGGGGTGCAGTCTGCCGAGATGCACGCGGCGGACGAGCCGGATCGTCGGTCGAATGAGCATCTGGATGCTTCCGATCAGGAACTGCCACGTTGCCGCGATCGACGTCTGCTGGGAGAAGAACAGACCGCTCCCGACGACAAACCACAGTCCGATCAAGATGTCGTTGAGGATGCTGATGACCTCGTAGCGCTTCCGGATGACGAGTTCGCGGTCACCGATGTGCAGGGTCAGGGGTCCGGAGGGCTTGTCGGCCATCCGGGTCAACCTCCCGTGACGGCGGTCGCGATCTGCGTGTGCAGGTGCACCAGCGTCGGGTCCTCCGGCTTCGGCAGCGCCTGCACGGCGAACGACTCGATCGCGCCCGGTTCGAAGACCAGGCACTCGGTCGACCCACCGAACTGGAAGTAGCCCAGCTCGTCGCCCTTCGTGACGTGGGCGCCCGGCACGATGCCGTCGCCGATGACGCAGGACGACACCTCAATCATGCCGACGGGGACGACGGCGACGTGGCCGAGCGCCGTGTTGTCGGCCTCGATGACGATCACGGCCCGAGCGGCGACGTGCGCCAGGTACCCCTGCGAGTCCTTCGGCTCGGTCGCGTCCTCGCCCTCGGCGTCCGCCTCGGAGAAATAGGTACCGGGCTGCAGGAACGCGCGCACGATCGTGCCCGAGACAGGGCTGTGCCAGCGGTGGTAGTTCGTCGCGCTGAGGAACGCCTGGTACACCGAGCCGCCCACGAAGCGGTCCACGGACTCGTCGTTCGCGAGCAGGTCCTCGAGCGAGTACGGCTGGCGCTTGATCCAGAACTCGTCGCGGCGCTGGACGTCGGTGGCGATGGCGTAGGGCGTGGACTCGCTCGAGCTGACCACGACCGAGTCGTCGTCCGGCGAGGCGACCGGGCGCTGGCCGTCGCGGAACCTGCGGATGAAGAAGTCGTTCCACGACGTGAAGCCCCAGCGCTCGTCGTCGGGGTCGTACTCGAACTGGTCCATCCCGACGACCTGCTGGGCCTTTTCGGATTTCCAGCCGCCCGGGGCGTCGGAGAGCACGGAGAGCGAGTCGGGGCTGTCGAGGAACGCAGCCCAGGCGTCGAGCACGTTCTTGAGCGCGGCGTTCACCTTCGGGTCGCGGTACACGGCGAAGCCGGCCGGGGTCGCCATCGTCCAGTCGAGGATCGCGGCGAAGGGCGTCGTGACCATGCCGCCGTCACTGAACGCCGGCGCCGTGGTCAGCACCTCGTTGATCAGGAGGAAGTACTCGCCGATGTCCTCGATGTGGCGCTTCCGGTACTGCTTGCCGCGCGGGACTTGCTTGATCATCCGGGTCATGCCCATCCGGATCACCGGATCGGTGTCGAACAGGTGGCGGAACGCCGCGACGGAAGGATGCAGCGGCCGGTCCGCATGCGCACGAGCGCGGTCACGGTGACCCTCGATCCACGCCTCGAGGTCATCCTGGCCGGGGAGCCACCCGCCGCGTCGCTTGTGGTCCATGTCTGCAGGCATCGTCATGGACCACGACCGTACAGACGCATCGCTGCTGAAGACCCGTGCACTGTCCCCCGATCCGCGCAGCTGACTTCGCGGGTCCTCAGTCGCGCGTCTCGGTAGGAGGCCCCTCCGCGTCACGGGAGGCAGCTTCTCGCTCTTGCCCGAGCGGGTCAGAGGTGGCGGCGCTCGGTTCGATGGGAGGCAGAGGCCCGTTTGCTGCGACGGCGTCGATGAGGATCTGCGCGGCGCGGTGGACGACGTCTCGCTCGTCAGCGCTCAAATGCTGGAAGGTCTGCTTGAAGATGCTCTGGCGACGGACGAGGACATTCTCAACGAGATGGGTCGCTTTGGCGCGAGCTGCGATGAGGATCTCGCGGCCGCTGCGCTGGTTGGCGCGCCGTTGAACGTAGTTCGAGCGGACGAGCCTGTTCACGATGCGGCTCACTCCGGATGGAAGAACGCCAAGTTCGGCAGCGAGGTCGCTCGCGCGTAGAGGCCCGCGTGTGACGAGCAGCGCCAGGACGCGGTACTGCTGCAACGTCACCTGTTCCAACGCCGGCGCCAGTGAACGAATCACGACCCCAAGGCTTGCCGTCGATGCCTGGTTGACCGTGCTGAGCATGGCCAGCTCGGACTCGGCACTCATCTAGGAACCGTCCGTCCTGTCGACGCTGCGGTGGTCAGGTGTGAACCCGTGCTCGGTCCCCCAGAGCGCAGCCTCGACCCGGTTCCCGACGCCAAGCTTGCTGAACAGCGTTTGCAGGTGTGTCTTGACCGTGTTCACGCTCAGATGGGTGAGTTCCGCAATCTCCGCGTTTCGCTTTCCCTGGGTGAGTAGTGCGAGGATCTCGGACTGCCGGTCGGAGATGCCGCGTTCACGGCCCGGCCAATCGATGCCGGGTCCGCTCGGGACGCGCCGTATGGGTCGTCCAATGATGTGATTGCCGGCGGCGACCCGCAGCAACCCATCAGCGAGTTCTTCCGCGGAGGTGCTCTTGGCGAAGTATCCGGTCGCGCCGCGGCGGACCGCGGCGTCGATCAATACCTGATCCATCTTCCAGGTGAAGACCGCCACGGTCTTGATCCGCGGGTTCGCCGCCAACCGCGACACATCTTCATCATCCGGATGCGGCTGCGCGAACGTGTCGTACAGGGCAACATCGACATCGACGGTGACACGCATCTCCGCGTCGAGCTGCACCACCTCCAGCCGGTCCGCGAAGGGTCCCAGCATGTGCGCCAACCCCCGCAGCACCAGCTCGTAGTCGTTCACAAGCGCGACCCGTATGCGCCCTGCAGGCATGTCTTTCCCCTCTTTCACCCATTCGGGTGACACGACGTGTCCTCGACCATAGTTCGTTGGAGTCACGCTACGGACACCGATGTACCCCGTTCGCAGTGTTGTCTGGGAGCAACTGTTTGCCCAGAAGCAAGTTTCTGTCGGGCGCTCGACGCGGCCCATCACCTTCGAAAGGACCCTGTCCATGCAAGACGCCCTCGCTCCATGGAATGCGACGCTGACACTCGCGGAGCACTCGATCATCGTCTACGCACTCTCCGTCGCCGGGCTTGCCCTCTTCGCCTTCTTTGTCAAGTCGTGGGTGTCGACGAACGAGATCACCGGCCGGTACCGCACCGGCGTCTACGCCGGGATGTGCATCACTGGTATCGCCTTCCTGTCCTACGTGCTCCTGGTGATCGAGTTCGCGATCGGCTACGACCGCAAGGGGGACTCCTGGATCCCGAACGCGAACGCGATCCTGTCCTGGGCGCCGCGCTACTTCGACTGGACCGTCACAGTCCCGCTGCTCGTCATCGAACTCATCGCCGTCGCCACCCTCGCCGGCGCAGCCGCCCGCCGCCTGCGCGCCGTCGGCATCGCCGCCGCGTTCCTCATGATCAGCACCGGCTTCATTGGCGGCGTCGTCATCGACTCCGGCACCAACATGGGCGCGCTGTGGCTCTGGGGCATCATCTCCGGCATCTTCATGGTGATCCTGTACTTCCTCGTCATCTACGTCGTCGTCAAGGGCGGCCGTGACCTGAAGGGCACCCCCGCCGCTGCGACGCTGCGGAACGCCGGAATCCTGCTGATCGTCACGTGGATGGCGTACCCGATCATGTTCGGCCTGCAGGGCTGGGGCCATGGCGGAGCAATCATCACCTGGATGCAGGTCATCCTCTCCGCCGCCGACGTCGTCGCGAAGGTCGGCTACGGCGCGATGATCCACAAGATCGCCAAGCTCCGCTCCGCCGAGGACGTCCGCGCCGGCGAGGACACCCTCCCCGAGGCGCTGTGGATCTCGTCGGAGAAGCTCTCCGACGGCACGCTCCCGAACACCGCGACCGTGCACCACTCGCAGAACACCGCCATCGTCACCGGTGAGCAGCGTGGTCGCCGCTGACCTGACGGGCGCGACCACCCCGGGGGCCGAAGCGCGCATCGCTTCGGCCCCCGGCCCCATCCGGCCAGCTCTCCCCACAGCCGTCGACATCGCGATCATCGGCTCCGGCTGTTCCGGACTCGCGACAGCGGTCCGCCTCGCCGGGCAACCCTCCCAGCCCACAGTCCTGGTACTCGAGGGGCGCAGGACACCAGATCCACGCTCGTGGTGCTCATGGGACGACGGCAGCGACCCTCTGCCCGAGGCACGCTCGGCGAGCTGGGACCGGTGGGAAGTGCGAACCGACCACGGCACCAGCGTCGGGTCCGACCCCGACCATCCCTACGTCCTCGTCCGCGCTTCCAACCGACGAGCGGCCGCAGAACGGCGACTCCATGGCACGTCGATCACCGTGATCGACGGGACCCCGGTCCGCAACGTCACCGCCTCGGGTGACGATGCGCTCATCCACATCCCGAACGGGACCGTACGCGCCGAGACGGTACTGGATGCTCGCGGACCACGCTGCCCCGAGCACGTCGAACCCGGGCGGGTACTCCTGCACCAACGCTTCATCGGGCAGTGGATCACTACAACCCGTCCCGTGTTCGACACCACGACGGTCACGCTGATGGACTTCACCGACCAGCAGGCGGGCGGCGCGGTCCGGTTCATCTACGTCCTCCCGACCTCACCGACCGTCGCGCTCGTGGAGAGCACCCTCTTCACAGCGGACGGCGACGAACCCTTCGACCACATCGCACACATTGTCAACTACGTGCAGCGCCGGTGGGGACTGTCGACCAACGAGTGGCAGGTCGGCGATGAAGAGACCGGCTGCATCCCGATGACCGACGCACCCCCAGCCCAGCTCACCGGACGCACCTTCACCCAGATGCCCTCGGCAGTCATCGGCACCACTCGGCCGAGCAGCGGGTACGGGTTCGCGCGCAGCAACCGACACAGCATCGTCCTGGCCCAGAATCTCGCTGGCGGTGAACCGATACCCGTGTTCCAGGACCGAGCCAGAACCCGGTTCCTCGACGCGGTGTTCCTCCGCTTCCTCCGCGATCGCCCCGAACACGCAGCAGAAGCGTTCCGCCGACTCCTGGCACTGCACGGCCCCCTCGTGGTGCGGTTCATGACAGAACGCTCCACCCTCCTCGACGACCTGCGCATCGTGCTCGCACTGCAGAAACGCCCGTTCCTCCGTGCGCTTGTCCGCACCATTTCCGACACCCTCCGTCGGCGGCAGCATGGACGGGTCTCAGGGTGACGGCGCTCGTCCGCTTCCGCGCGGCCCGTGCAGCAGCTGTGACGCCTCCAGCGCTGCAGACATGGTTGTCGGACCGTGTCCTGGCGCCAGTGACGTTGCTGCTGCTCATGGTCGCTGCGTTCAGCGCGGTGGTGCGCTTGGCCGGTGCGGTGATCCCGATGCCGGTGCAGCTGGTCCCCTTCGCCGTCAGTGTGCTCGTCTTCGGTCTCCCGCACGGCGCACTCGACCACCTCGTGCCCGCTCGGCTCCGGCCAGGTACGAGCACTATTCGGTCAGTTCTGGTCGTCGTCGCGCTGTACCTCGTCGTCGGCACCGCGACCGCAGCCGTCTGGGTGACCGCGCCGCTGCTCGGCTTCGCGGCGTTCATCGTGGTCACCTGGTTCCACTGGGGCCAAGGCGACCTCTTCATCGACCGGCTCCTCGACGACGGCACCGCCGGGCGGCTTGGTGCAGCCCTGACCGTCGCCGTCCGCGGCGCACTGCCGATGTTGGTGCCCTTCATTGCTCAAGCCAGTGCAGCAGCAGCCGTTGTCATCGGCACCGTCACCAGCCTGGGCGGTACTCCCGCGGCGGCAGCAGTCGAGGTACCGGCCGCTGCACGTGTCGCCGGTGGTGCGCTGGTCGCAACGCTGATCGTGCTCCACCTCCTCGCAGTCCGCCGAGCCCGGGTACCGCTGTGGCGGCAGGCCACCGAAGACATCGTCCTCGTCATCTTCTTCGCCGTCGTCCCCCCGGTGCTTGCAGTCGGGCTCTACTTCACCCTCTGGCACTCCGTCCGCCACATCCTCCGCCTCGAGCTCACCGACAGCGTCGCCGCCGAGCAGCTCCACCACGGCCGGCTCCTGGCACCGTTCCTCCGGTTCATGCGTCAGGCGTGGCCGATCACGGCCATCGCTGTCGGCATGCTCGTCGTTCTCGCGCTCGCCCTGCACCGAGCGGACCTCGGCGTGTACCTCGCGCTCATCGCCGCGCTCACCACCCCGCACGCCGTCATCGTGACCTGGATGGACCGCGTCCAACGCACCTGGCACTGTGCGCCGACCACAGATCACGAGATCAGCCCGACCTGATCGAAGGACCTCGGGAAAGGAGCAGGCGGTTCACCCGCCGTCGGCCGATGGCCCAGTGGATGACGACTGCGGCTGGTCGAGTCGCTGACGAAGCGCGCGGATCTCTTCGGTCAGCTCACGGAGCTCCCGCCGAGTAGCGGTCTGCGCTTCCTCGTTCCGGCGGCCGACCTGATCGATGATCCAACTCGCGATCGTCGCTGTGACCACACCGAGCAGAGCGATCCCACTCACCATCACGCCGGAGGCGATCAGCCGACCCTCGATCGTGACCGGCGTCAAGTCGCCGTACCCGACCGTGGTGATCGTGACCACCGACCACCACAACGCATCACCGAACGACGTGATCGATGCACCTAGCGCCGCGTGCTCCACGTCATACATCGCAAGCGCCGACACGAACACCAGCAACGCCGTCGTCGCCACTACGTAGATCGTGACTCGGCCTCGGACCGCCGTGCCAGCGCTGTGTTGCAGGACACGGAAGAGCTGCACCAGACGCAGCAGCCGCAGAGGGCGAAGGAACGGCAACGCGATCGTCGCCAGGTCGAGCAAGTGCCGAACGAACCACCGCCAACGCTGCCGAGCGAGAACCAGCGAGACCACGTAGTCCACCACGAACATCGCCCACGAGACGTTGATCACGACCTCGCACACGGCGCGCGCAACCCCTACGGGGTCCGCCAGTACCTCCACCGCGTACGCCGTCAGGAACACAACCGCAACGCCAGCAAGCGGCCACTGAGACCACGTCGACCAACGCTCTTCCCTTGATCGCATGCTTAGACGCTAGCCGCTCCTGAACGCCCCGCCGGGCGCAAGCCGACGGACAGACTCAGACAAGTGGACAGATGCATCAGGCAGCAACGACGTGTCCGATAGCCGATCCGCTACCGGGCAGCGTCGGTCAGCACCTGCTCGATCCACTCGTGATGATCGAGTTCGGTGATCTCGGCGAGAGTCACCCACCGGGTTTCGAGCACTTCGTGCTCGTCGAGGGTGAACGACGACGTGCGCAGTGAGCAGAGATACGCGACCGTCACGTACCCAACTTGGTCGCCGTTGGGGTAGACGTTCTCGAGGGTGGTGCCACCGTAAGCCCCGATGATCCGGATGATGTCGCTGCCCACACCGAGTTCTTCTCGCACTTCGCGCAGCAGAGCCGCGCGTGGGTCCTCGCCGGGCTCGATGCCGCCCCCGATCAGGCTCCATCGTCCGGAGTCGCGCTGCCGCGCGAGGAGGAAGCGATCGTCGTCTCGGATGACCGCTGTCACGCCCGGGAGTAGGAGGTAGCTGCTCCCGATCCGCTCGCGCAGCGATCGGACGTACTGAGAGACCGGCATGCTCCGAAGCTACCGTGTGCCCTTCCCGCAGAAGGATCCTCTATCGGGTTGGCTGCCCTACCGGTCAGCCTGGTCTGAGAGCATCAGGGCATGACACTCGTCGGTAGCCGGACTGTGCTTCAGGTGATCTCACCGGCGATGGCGCGCCGCATCGTCGTGCGGGACGAGCGTCCCGGTGACGACTGGCACCCCGAGTACCCGTTCGCCGACGAACTGGACCCACTCCGGTCCCTCGCTGCCGAGACCGCAGCGGATCCGGAGTTCACCATGTACCTCGTCCAGCGGCGGTCGGATGGCCTCACCATCGGTGGTTTCGGATTCTTCGGTCCGCCGGACGACAAGGGAACGGTCGGGTTCGGGTACGGCCTGGTTCCCTCAGCCCGAGGCGCGGGACTCGCGAGCGAAGCCTTGCAGCTCGGACTTCAGCACGCCGCGACGCGCGGTGCCCTGATCGCGCTCGCGGACACGGAACTGGAGAACATCCCCTCGCAACGTGTCCTCGAGAAGAACGGTCTCATCGAGATCAAGCGCGACCAGTCGCACGTGTACCACCGACGCGATCTCGTTGCCCGGTAGCCGATCGTTCTCCCGACGTGGGCAGTCTCCTATGCGCTGCCACGGAAGACGCACTCGGTCGAACACCGCTCAGACCGGTCGGGGCACTCAGCCAGGTCGCGCTCGGCAGACGCGAGACGCGTCCGGAGCCGGTCGAGGCGGGCCTGCTTCTCCTCGATCTGGCGCACTTGCTCTGCCAAGAGGGGGCGCAGTGCTTCCCGGACGTCGGTGCAAGACGTCGATTCCATGGTGTTGAGGTGTGCGCCGATCTGGTCAAGGGGTAGCCCGAGTTCCTTGCTGGCCTCGATGAGATCGAGCCGGCTGAGAACGTCGGGGCTGTAGTCCCGGTACCCGTTCGAGGTTCTGGCCGGGGTCAACAGTCCGATGGACTCGTAGTACCGGAGCGCTGTCGCCGGAACACCGCTGCGCTTGCTGACCTCGGAGATTCGCACACGGCGACCCTAGAACCGCCGGAGCCGCTTGACCTTCAAGCGGCTCGAACCTCTACGGTCACTGACGTGCCTTCCTCCCCCACACCTGACCTACCGTGAACGCGGTCGTCGCCTGGCTCGAACACCGGCAGATCGGCCTCTACCTGGTCGCGATCGTGGCTGCCGGCGTGATCGGCCTCGCCGCGCCGGGGGCATATCACCTCGAGGGAGCGATCGAGCCGGTTCTCGCGCTGCTGTTGTTCGCGACGTTCCTCGGTGTCCCGTTCGCTGCGATCGGGAAGTCTCTCCGCGACGGGCGGTTCCTCGCCGCCGTCGGGGTGCTGAACTTCGTCGTCGTCCCGCTCGTCGCGTACGGGCTGTCCCGGTTCGTCGCGGACGAGCAGGCGCTGCTGTTCGGGGTACTGCTGGTGCTGCTGACCCCGTGCATCGACTACGTGATCGTCTTCGCCGGCCTGGCCGGCGGCGCGTCAGAACGACTCCTCGCCGCAGCACCGCTGCTGATGCTGGCGCAGATCCTCCTCCTGCCGCTCTACCTGCTGCTGTTCATCGGCCCCGAGGGCGTCGCCGTGGTCGAGATCGGCCCCTTCGCCCGGGCATTCCTCCTGCTGATCGTCGTCCCACTCACCGCGGCCGCACTCGTGCAGGCACTCGCCCGGCGACACCGATCCGGCGTCGTGATCGAGCGAACGATGCTCGGGCTGATGGTGCCGCTGATGATCGCGACCCTGTTCACCGTCGTGGCCTCGCAAGCCGGAGCAGTCGGAGACTCCCTGGGACAGCTCCTCGTGTTGGTGCCGATCTACGCCGGATTCCTCGTCGTCATGGCGGCGCTCGGCATCGGCGCCGGCCGCATCTTCCGACTCGACGCGCCAGCGACCCGAGCCCTGGTGTTCAGCGGTGCGACCAGGAACTCGCTCGTGGTCCTACCGCTCGCACTGGCCCTGCCGGCGTCGCTGTCACTTGCTCCGGTGGTTGTCGTGACCCAGACACTCGTCGAACTCATCGGCATGGTGATCTTCGTCCGACTCATCCCCCGTCTTATCCCGCGCCCGCGGCGGCAGATCGAACCTAAGGCTGCCTAACCGGCGTCTCAATAGCCGATCGGTGAGCGAGACGACGGCGCAGCCCTCAGTATTCGAGCGCTGGCCACTCCTGCAGCCGGGAGAAGCGGGGGCGCGGCGGTGCCGGCTCATCGTCATCCATCACTCGAACCTCCGTAAGCACCGTGACCTCGCCCGTGCCGTACGAGCGGTGCGCGACGCCGTCCCGCTCGTCGACGACCACCGTCACGCGGTCCGCCGGATCGCGCTCATGCTCGAACGTCACGAGCAGCCAGTGCCCGTGGATCCGTTGAACCAGGACCGGCGCGAAGCTCGCAGGCGATCCCCACAAGAGGAGGAGCTCCGGGGTGAGCA
This sequence comes from Curtobacterium sp. SL109, assembly GCF_026672405.1. NCBI lineage: Bacteria > Bacillati > Actinomycetota > Actinomycetes > Micrococcales > Microbacteriaceae > Curtobacterium > Curtobacterium sp. SL109. The sequence goes on along the minus strand of NZ_JAPPRB010000002.1, from coordinate 2,164,154 downwards.
GTCGAACGGGAGGAGCTACCGTGCCGCTGCGGGCAAAGCTGACCTCCACCGGCCCGTCGACCGAATGAAGAACGCCCTCCGCGTACTGGTCGCGGTGCCGGTCGCCCTGCCGATCGAACGTCCAGCTCTCATCGCGCTCGTCGACAACGACCTGGAACTGCCGCGGCTCCGCTGAGCCGCCCCGCAGCACTGTCAGGCCGCGAGCGAGTCGTCGTGCCGGGCGCCGGAGCGCGGCGACTTCCGCCCGGATGGTCGGGACGTCGGCTGCAGCCAAGATGGTGTCGAAACGCATATCCCTAGTCTTGCGCGCTCGGTAGCTGACGCGGCGAGAACAGGGGCCCGTAAGCCGATCGGCTAGCGATACCGCCGGAGCTTCGGCGAACGGCGACAAGATGTTCGACCAACTCAAGTGACGCGCACCCTCGGGGAGCATTGCGAGCCCACGTCGGCGACAGGCCCCTGCACGGACCGCGAGCGCACAGCCCTAGCCGCTTACCCCGTCGTAGACCCCGATCAGCCGGTCGAGGAAGGTCTGGACCGTCGCACGCTCCGCGGGGTCCAGGTCGTCGACGATGCACTCGATGCCCTCGATTAGCGGCAGCACGAGGTCGTACGCACGGTCCGAAGAGCGCTCCGCCGCCGTGACGACGAGCTTGCGTCCGTCGCTCGGGTGCCGCTCTCGCCGGACGTGCCCGGCGCCCTCGAGCCGATTCAAGACGAGCGTCATCGCGGCGGTCGAGATCTCGAGCCGACGCGCGAGCTCGGTCGGGGTGGCCGGCCCGGTCGCGATGAGGTGGTCCATCGCCTCGAGCCCCGCAGCGTCGACCGACAGTGCCGCGGCGAGGTGCCGCTCGAAGCGCTGCTGCCGGACACTGACCTGCTGCACGCGGGACCGGATGTCGTCGTCGGGGAGTGATCGCCCGTCGCGTCGCGCCGTCGCCCGGTCGTGGCGGTCCTGCCGGTCGTCGGAGCGATCGGTCGCTGGGTGCTGGTCATCGTTCGGCACGTCACCATGGTAGTCGTGTACATTGCCAATCTCATTGGTAATCAACGATGTGAGGGACAATGACCGATCACACCCGCGGCCGCGTGCTCATCTCCGGCGCGAGCATCGCCGGCCCGGCGCTCGCCCACTGGCTACACCGCTTCTCGTTCGAGACGGTCGTCGTCGAGCGGGCGCCGTCCCTCCGCACCGGCGGGCAAAACGTCGACGTGCGCGGAGCCGGGCGTGAGGTCGCGCGCCGGATGGGCATCGAGGACGACATCCGCGCCGCCACGATGGGCGAGGTCGGCACCCGGTTCATCGGTCCGAGCGGCCGGACGATCGCGGCGTTCCCGGCGGGGACCTCGGACTCCGGCGGGGCCACCGCCGAACTCGAGGTCCTGCGCGGTGACCTCGCGCGGCTCCTCGTCGGCGGGACGTCCGACGCCACCGAGTACCGCTACGGTGACCGGATCACCCGCATCGACCAGCACGACAACGGCGTGACCGTGGGGTTCGAGCACGGCCCGGACGACCGGTTCGATCTGGTGGTCGCGGCGGACGGCATCGGCTCGAGCACCCGTCGGCTGGTGTTCGGCGACGAGCCGGAGATCCGTTCGCTCGGGCTCGAGACGACGTACGGCACGATCCCCCGGACCGCGGCGGACGACGACTGGTGGCGCTGGTACAACGCACCGGGTGGCCGGTCGATCACCCTCCGCCCCGACCAGCACGGGACCATCCGCGCGGCGATGTCGGTCGTGACGGACCGGCAGCGGGAGCGAGCCGGTTCCGAGCGCGGCGACCTCGATGCGGTGCGCAGCCGCCTGCACGCGGTGTTCGGCGATGCCGGGTGGGAGGCGGAGCGGGTCCTCGCGGGGTTCGACCACTCCGAGGACCTCTACTCCGAGGCGATCGGACAGGTCCACGCCCCGCGCTGGTCGGACGGCCGGGTGGTGCTCGTCGGGGACGCCGCGTACTGCGCGTCGCCGGTGAGCGGGATGGGCACGAGCCTCTCGCTCACCGGCGCCTACGTCCTCGCCGGGGAACTCGCCGCCCACGTCCACCACCGCGACGCCCTGCGCGCATACGAGCGCATCATGCGCCCGTACGTCGCGAAGGCGCAGCAGCTGCCGCCGGGCACACCGCGGATCGCGAACCCGAGGTCCCGGCTCGGGATCGCGGCCTTCGGCACCGCCGTCCGCGTGGCGTCGCTGCCCCTCGTCGGGCGCCTCGGCGCCCGCTTCGCCACCCCGCCGGCCGAGGCAATCGACCTGCCGGACTACGCGCACCTGGAGTGAACAGCCGTCCAGCACGACCAACGATGCTCAACGAAGAGTTCGTGGCCTATCCGGCGACGAGTGCGTTGAACGCGTTCGGAAGCGCTTCAGGGTGCTGCGCGATGCGCCTCGCGGAACCAGATCGTGCTCGCTAAATGCTCGCACGGCAGGTGACGTATTGGCCCGCGCCGTCGCAGTGCTGGCCCTACCGCAATGCATTCGGAGGGGCGTCGGGCGTCGCGGTATGCCCTGGTGGTGTCCTCTCTAGAACGTGCAGGTTGAGGTGAGTTCTAGGCCCCAAGCGCCGGTAATGCTCGCAGTCGGAGTCTCAATAGGCGATCGCTGTGGGGACAGCTCGCTGAGTAGCCTTCGTTCATGAGTCCGGTGAGCGCGCAGATTTTCTTTGCGGTCGCTTTGGCGCTAGGAACCGCGACGACGCTGTTGGGTTTGGTGCTGCAGTGGCGTCGCGTCTTGGAGCGACGACAGGCAGGCACTGCTCAAAAGTTGCGATCGACTCCGCGCGAGGCGGTTTTCGTGGGGGTAGGCGGCGCTCTCATCGTCGGGGCGCTCCTGCTCACCCAACCCGCCCACAACTAACCGCGTCGGGCGTCCGATGCGGATCCGTCACCGGCCGGTTCGTGCACCTTGAGGACGAGTCGAGGATCGGGACGCTCCGGACCGTGCCGCGATCCCGCCCTGATCGCCGTGTTCGAGTAGTCGCTGTCTCACATAGGTGGTCCGTTGCTCGTCGCACTGGAGGGAGGGCATGCGGACACCAACGCGCCCAGACGGCAGCCGCGAGGACTCAGCTTTCGCCGGCGTCTCGCCAGGAGGTCCGCGGACGATTCCTCCTCGCTGGCGCAACCCGTGCACCCGGCCCAGAGTGTGATGCCGGCACTCAGGTCGAGCATCGGGGTCGCCGCATCTGGTGCTCCGCCAAGAGCGTCGCGGATTGGCCACCGGCAGTTCACCGGCAGCGCCGTGATCGCAACCCGAAACCACCGCTGACAGACCACACGTTTTAGCGTTTGATCAGGGGTTTTCGTGGTGGGCCCTGCCGGGATCGAACCGACGACATCCACGGTGTAAACGTGGCGCTCTACCAGCTGAGCTAAAGGCCCTTCCACCTCATCCTACGGGCCCCCGCCGCTCCCCCGCCGGAGCGCGGCGACGCCCGATGCACCACGCACCACAGACCACAGACCACAGACCAGGCACCGCACCAGGCACCAGGCACCAGGCACCAGCACCACGCACCACGGACGAGCCCGACGACGCCCCCGTATGCTCCGACCATGACCGCCATCCGCACCGGCTGCGACCTCGCCGCCGTGCAGGACGTCCTCGACGGCATCCAGGCGCACGGCGATCGGTACCTCGCCCGGGTCTTCACCCTCCGCGAACGCGCCGACACCGGCGACGACCCGGAGCGCCTCGCCGCGCGCTTCGCCGGCAAGGAGGCCGTCGTGAAGCTCCTCCGCCCGACCCGCACCGACGCGGTCCCCCTGCACGACGTCGCCATCGTGTCGGACGAGCACGGCGCACCCCGCGTGGAGCTCTCCGGAGCGGCCGAGGCACTCGCCGCGGCGGCCGGGATCACGAGCATCGACGTGTCCCTGTCCCACGAACGGGGGCTGGCGCTCGCGACGGCCGTGGCCCTCGCGGAGCGCTGAGCACGGGGCAGGACGACCGTTCCTGTACATCCACACAGCGCACGGTTCGTCGGTGCGGTTTCCCGCACCCGCACGGCGGCTTTCCGGGCCGCTCCCCTCGTTACCGTGGTTGGCATGCACCAGGACCCGAACACCGCCGCGACGCCCGTCGCGCTCGCTGACCCGACGGCCGAGCAGGCCGTCCGACGTGCTCTCGCCGACCACGGCCGACTGACCGTCGACGCGATGGACGTCGCACCGATCGCCGACCTGTACGCCCTCGGCCTGACGTCGCACGCCACGGTGAACGTGATGCTCGCGATCGAGAACGACCTCGACGCCGAGTTCCCGGACAGCGTCCTGAACCGCGCCACCTTCGCCTCGGTCGAGTCGATGGTCGCCGCGGCGACACTGGCCACAGCGCAGTGACGGACACCGCAGTGACGGACGTCGCCGAGACGACGGCCCCGGTCCTCGGCACGTCACCGGACCGCTTTGCGGAGCGCACCGCCGCCGTGGCCGCGGTCGCCGCGCAGTTCGCCGACGAGGTCGACCGCGACGCCCGACCGCCACGTGAGGCGATCGCCGTGATGCGCGAGTACGGCCTGCTCGCCGCAGCAGTCCCGCTCGAACACGGTGGCGAGGGCGCCACCGTCACCGAGCTCTCGGTCATCGCGACCGAGCTCGGTCGCGCGTGCGCCGCCACCGGCATGGTGTTCGCGATGCACCAGGGACAGGTCATGGCCCTCTGGCGGCACGGCGGCGACGGTGCCGGCGTGCTCGCGATGATCGACGCCGTGCGCGACGGTGCCCTCGTGGCGTCGTCGACGACCGAGAAGGGCGTGGGCGGTGACGCCCGCCGGTCGACGTGTGCGATCGAGCCGTCCGAGGACGGCCGCATCCGCCTGCGCAAGGACGCGCCGGTGATCTCCTACGCGACCGAGGCCGACGCCGTCTTCGTGACCGCGCGCCGCGACCTCGACGCCCCCGCGTCCGACCAGCGCCTGCTGATCTGCCGGACCGACGCGATCGTGCTGTCGCAGACCTCCACCTGGGACACGATGGGCCTCCGCGGCACGTGCAGCAACGGGTGGATCCTCGACGCGGAGACCACGGCTGACGCCGTCCTCCGCGACGACTACGCGGCGATCTCCGCGCGGACCGTCCTCCCCGTCTCCCACGTCCTCTGGGCGTCGGTGTGGGTCGGCATCGCGGCCTCCGCCGCCGAGCGCGCCCGTGCCGCCGTCCGCAAGCAGGCCCGCGCCAGCGTCGGGACGACCCCACCCGGGGCCCTCCGCCTCGCCGAGCTGTTGGTCGACCTGCAGCTGCTGGCCGACTCGGTCCGGCACGCGGCCGAGCGGTTCGACGCCGTGGCCGACGACCCCGAGACGCTCGAGTCGAGCGCGTCGGCCCTCGCCGCCAACGCCCTGAAGATCGGCGCCTCCGAGCGGGTCACCGACATCGTCACCGCAGCACTGCGGATCGTCGGGATCGCCGGGTACGCCGCGACGGGTCCGATGAGCATCTCCCGACACCTCCGAGACGCCCACGGTGCCGCCGTCATGGTGAGCAACGACCGTCTCCTCCAGAACGACGCCGGACTGGCAATCATGACCGGAGCGATCCTGTGACCATCACCGAACCCACCACCGTATCCACCGCCCTCGACCGGGCCCGCGCGGCGCTGCGCGCGACGCTCCTCGAGGACCGCGTGCTCATCGACCTCGGCTCCCCCGGGCTCTACGGCCGCACGGGCGTCTTCGAGCACGTGTACGCCGCGGTCGACACCGCTGCCGTCCGCTCGATGGCCGACCTGCAGTCCTCGGTGCTCCGGTTCCCGCCGGTCGAGCCCCTGGCCGCGTTCGAGCGGACCGACTACATCGCGTCGTTCCCCGACCTCGCCGCGTCGATCTCCGCCTTCACCGGTGACGACCGCGCACACCGCGCGCTGCTGGCCGCCCGCGAGCGCGGGGAGCGCTGGGAGTCCTTCCTCGAACCCGCCGACCTGATGCTCGCGCCTGCCGTCTGCCACCCGGTCTACGGGCTGGTCACCGGGACGATCCCGCAGCAGGGCCTGTGGTTCGACATCGTCGGCGACTCGTTCCGCCGCGAGCCGTCGCTCGACCCGATGCGCCTGCAGGCCTTCCACATGCACGAGTTCGTCCACATCGGCACGCCGGACTCCGCCAAGGAGCACCGCGACGGCCGGATCCCGGCGATGCGGTCGCTGCTCGAGGGCTTCGGGCTCGAGATCGACGTCGTGCCGGCGAACGACCCCTTCTTCGGCCGGGTCGGCAAGATCCTCGCCCGCAACCAGGTCGAGGCCTCGCTCAAGTACGAGTTCGTCACCCCGGTCTACGGCGACGCCGGCGAGGCCACCGCCATCAGCTCCGCGAACCTGCACGAGGACCACTTCGGCACCTCGTTCTCGATCACGACCGCTGACGGCGAGACCGCCCACAGCGCCTGCCTGGCCTTCGGGCTCGAGCGCATCACCATCGCCCTCTTCGCCGCGCACGGCACCGACCCGGCCTCCTGGCCGGCCGACGTCCGTCGCGCGCTGGCACTGTGACGACCCACCACGGGTGGTCGGGATCGCCCGCCATCCGTGCGTCGGTGCAGTCGCCGCCGTCGGCGCGCGCCGGCGTCGTCATCTGCCCGCCGCTCGGGCAGGAGGGCGTGATCGCGTACCGCACGCTGCGCCTGCTGGCCGACCGCCTGGAGGCTCGTGGCGTGGCCTCGGTGCGCTACGACCCGTCCGGACGTGGCGACTCCACCGCCGATGCCGACCCGGAGGCGCAGGTCCGGTCCGCCGTCCGCGCGGCAGCCCTGCTCCGCGCGACGGGGGTCGAACAGGTCGCCTTCGTCGGGCTGGCCTCCGCGGCCCTGGTCGCGGCGGCCGCCGCGACCGAGGACGACGCGCTGGTGCTCTGGGACGCCCCCGACTCCGGCCGCGCATGGCTCCGCCGACAGCGTGCCCTCGCGACGATCACGGTCGGTGGCGAACGCGTCGTGGACGGCGTCGAGAGCCTGATCGGCATCGACGTCACCCCGGACGAGGCCCAGGCCCTGTCCGCGCTCCGCTTCACCCCGCGCACCGGTCCGACGCTCGCGCTCGTACGCCCCGGCGGTCGTGCCCCGAAGGCCCTCGGCGACGTGACCACGGCCGAGGCACCCGGCAGCGCCGAGCTGCTCGACGGCACCAGCATCCACGCCCGCATCCCCGGCGACGCGCTCGACGCGGTCGTCACGTGGATCGACGCCTGGGCACCGACGACGACCGTCCCCACCACCGCGCCCGCCCTCGAGCCCCTGGTCGACGTGGACCACCGCGTCTCGGAGCGGATCGTGCTGCTCGGCCCCGAACGGCTGTTCGCCGTCGAGAGCGTGTCGTCGCGGCAGTCCCCCGACGCCCCCGTGGTGGTGCTGCACAACGGTGCCGCCGAACACCGCGTCGGCGCCTCGGACTACCAGGTGACGCTCGCCCGGCGACTCGCCCGCGACGGCGCCCGGGTCGTCCGTGTGGACCGCCGTGGCACCGGCGAGAGCTCCGTCGTGCGCGCCGACGAACGCGACTACCTGTTCGCGCAGGAGTGGGTCGACGACCAGTCGGCCATCGTGACGGCGCTGGCTGCCCCCGCGGAGCAGCTCGTGGTCGTCGGCATGTGCGCCGGCGCCTGGGTCGCCGGACGCGCCCACGAGGAGACCCCGCGCCTGGTCGTGGAGATCAGCCCGAACGACTACCGCCGCCGCCCGGCCCTCCCCGGTGCGTACAGCGACGCCGTCCGCGCGATCGACGCCCCGTCCCCGCGCCGGAAGTGGATCCGCGACCGGTACAACGTCGTCGTCCCGGAGTGGCTCCGCGACCGCATCGCCCGGCGCGACCGGTCCGGCGGCGTGATGGAGCACGTGAAGCCGCTGGTGACGCACGGCACCGACGTCGTCGTCATCGTGGCCGACGGCGACGCGGAGCTCTTCGACCGGCTCGGTGGGCAGCGCGCCCTCCGGCGGTACCCCGTCGGCGGACGCAGCGGCGGCGTGGAGCTCGTGCACGTGGTCGACGGAGACCACTCGCTGTTCTCCCCCGCGATGCGCGCGACCGTGATCGACGAGGTCCGTTCCCGCGTCCGCGAGGCCTTCCCCGTCCCCGCTTGAACCGCCGGGTGTAGGCAGGACCCGTGCGACGAGCAGCAGCGGCGGGGGTGGGGATCGCCCTCGTGGCGCTCCTCGCCGGGTGCGCCGCGCCCCAGGGCGGACCGCCGTGGCCCCGTCCGACCGACCTCGCCGCGCGGGCACAAGACGCCGGGCTGCGCGATGTCTGGGGCCAGGAGCTCGCGGAGCACGTCCACACGCACGTCACGATCACCGACGGCGACCAGCCGGTGGTGATCCCGGGGGACATCGGGCACTCGGCGGCCGAGCACTTCGCCGCGGAGGTCCACACGCACGACACGTCGGGCATCGTGCACGTCGAGTCACCCGAACGCCGGACGTTCACCCTCGGGCAGTTCTTCGACGAGTGGGGCGTCTCCCTCGGTCCGGCGCACGTCGGTGGGCTGCACGGGGACCTGACCGTCTGGGTCGACGGACACCGCTCCTACGGCAACCCGCGCTCGATCCCGCTGCGGGACCTGGAGCAGGTCGACCTCGTGGTCACGACGATCGGCGAGGTGCCCCGACGACCGGCTGCGTTCGACTGGCCGCCGCAGTACCACTGACGTCGCCCGCAGCGCAGGCGTCCGCGGCGAGCAGCGCCTCGGCGACCGCGGCCGGGTGCTCGACGTGCGCGAAGTGCCCGCAGTCCTCGAGCAGCACGGTGCGGACCCGCGGCAGGACGCCCACCAGCCGCGCCAGGTCCGACACCCGGGCGAACACGTCGTCCTGCCCGGCGATCGCCGTGACCGGGACCGTGATGCCCCGCCAGCGGTCGGTGTCGTAGGCGGCGCCGGAGCGGGCGGCCGCCAGGAAGCCCTCGGGCCGGAGCTCCTCGGCGAAGGCGTCGAGGACGCTGCGGTCGAGCCGCCCGACGTGCGTGAACACCGGCGCGGCGAGCAGCCGGAGCAGCCCGACCGCCGCCAGCGTGCGGAGCAGCGGGACCGCAGCGGCCCGGGTGACGGCGAGGCCGGCGCGGAGCAGGGTGAACGCCGGCAGCGTGACGAGCCCGAAGAGCGGGTGCCGAGCGGCGTGGGCAGTGGCGAAGGTGGTGCCGGACACCAGCGCGACCGACCGGATCCGCTCCGGCATCGTCACGGCGCAGTGCATCGCGACGAAGGCACCCATCGAGTGCCCGACCACGTCGACGGTGTCGAGTCCGAGGGCGTCGAGCACCTCCCGGAGCACCTGCACGGCGTCGTCGGTGGAGAGCGGGACCGCCGGCGCCGGCGAGGACCCCCACCCGGGCAGGTCGACGAGCACGAGCCCGCGGCCGTCGAAGCCGTCGGCGGCACGGAGCAGCGGGGTCCACGTCGTCCACGAACCAGCGACGCCGTGGAGCAGCAACAGGGGCCGCTCGCCGAGCCGGGTGTGCACGACGACGTCGCCGACGGCGGTCGGGACGACCATCCGGGTCAGTGCCCACGGCACCGGGTCGGACGTCACCGGGAACGGAGCGTAGGGGTCGGTCGCGACCGTCTCCGGTGCGTCACCCGTGTCGATGTGGTCCACCGTGCCTCCAGTCCGGCGCGTCTGCGCCCCCCGGAGGATTCGGAGCCGGACCCGTCGGTGGTTGGCTAGCCGACCGCGACGGGGGTGGAGCAGGCCGCCAGCTTGTCGAGTGCGGCGCGGTACTCGGTGACGTCGCGGGCGATGCCGGGCTCGGAGATGATCGAGGCGCGGATGCGGCCCTGCACGTCGATGACGAAGGTGGCGCGGTTCGCGAAGCCCTTGTGCTCGAGGAACACGCCGTACTCCTTCGACACCGCACCGTGCGGCCAGAAGTCGGCGAGCAGGTCGAAGTCGTAGCCGTTCTGGTCGGCGAACGAGCGGAGCGTGGCCTTGGAGTCGACGGAGATGCCGATGAGCTCGATGCGGTTGTCCTGGAACATCGCGATGTTGTCGCGGAGTTCGCACAACTCGCTCGTGCACGTCGACGAGAACGCGAGCGGGAAGAAGACGAGTGCGACCGGGCGGGAGCCACGGTGGTCGCTGAGGCGGACGTGCTCACCGAACTGGTTCGGGAGTTCGAAGTCCGGCGCGAGCGAGCCGACATCCAGTGCCATCAGGCGTGTGCTTCTTCCTCGGGCTGCGGGTGTGCCCGTCGATCCACGCCTGCGCACGGTCTGCGGCAGGCACGATCGGCAATCGTACGCCGACGACACGTGAACGCAAGGACCTGTCCACCCAGGCTGTCTGTCTGCCGTGGGGCCTAAGGTGGACGAGGCTCCCGCCGCCGGTCGCGACCCGATCGATCGGTGGGCCGACCATGTCCCCACCACGAGAACGAACGAGGTCAACGGTGACGGTGAACGACCAGGACCCGCGCAGCACCGCAGGAACCGACCAGGACCCGGAGGAGACCGCCGAGTGGCGTGAGTCCCTCGACGGTCTGGTCGCGGCCCAGGGCCACCAGCGGGCTCGCGAGATCATGCAGGGACTGCTGAAGCGCTCGAACGAGCTGCACCTCGGCGTGCCGATGGTCCCGACGACCGACTACGTGAACACCATCGCACCAGAGGACGAGCCCGAGTTCCCGGGTGACGAGGAACTCGAGCGCCGGTACCGCCGGTGGATCCGCTGGAACGCGGCCGTCACGGTGCACCGCGCCCAGCGCCCCGGCATCGCCGTCGGTGGGCACATCTCGACGTACGCGTCGAGCGCCGCCATGTACGAGGTCGGCTACAACCACTTCTTCCGCGCGCAGGACCACGCCTCCGGTGGCGACCAGGTCTTCTTCCAGGGCCACGCCTCCCCCGGCATGTACGCCCGCGCGTACCTGGAAGGCCGTCTCGGCGAGGACCAGCTCGACGGCTTCCGCCAGGAGAAGTCCCACGCCGGCGGTGGGCTGTCGTCCTACCCGCACCCGCGCCTCATGCCGCACTTCTGGCAGTTCCCGACCGTGTCGATGGGCATCGGCCCGATCAACGCGATCTACCAGGCACAGCAGGCCAAGTACCTGACCAACCGCGGCATCAAGGACGCATCGGACCAGCAGGTCTGGGCGTTCCTCGGTGACGGCGAGATGGACGAGGTCGAGTCCCGCGGCCAGCTGCAGGTCGCGGCGAACGACGGCCTCGACAACCTCAACTTCGTCATCAACTGCAACCTGCAGCGCCTCGACGGACCGGTCCGCGGCAACGGCAAGATCATCCAGGAGCTCGAGGCCTTCTTCCGCGGTGCCGGATGGAACGTCATCAAGGTCGTCTGGGGCCGCGAGTGGGACGACCTGCTCGCCCGCGACACCGAGGGCGCCCTGCTCAACCTGATGAACCAGACGCCGGACGGCGACTACCAGACGTACAAGGCCGAGAACGGTGCCTACGTCCGCGAGAACTTCTTCGGGCGCGACCCGAAGGCGCTCGAGCTGGTCAAGGACTACACCGACGACCAGATCTGGAACCTCAAGCGCGGTGGGCACGACTACCGCAAGGTGTACGCGGCGTTCAAGGCCGCATCGGAGCACAAGGGCCAGCCGACCGTCATCCTCGCGAAGACGGTCAAGGGCTACGGCCTCGGCCCGAGCTTCGAGGGCCGCAACGCGACCCACCAGATGAAGAAGCTGACGCTCGACAACCTCAAGCAGTTCCGCGACGAGATGCGCATCCCGATCTCCGACGCCCAGCTCGAGGAGAACCCCTACACGCCGCCGTACTACCACCCGGGCAACGACGACGAGGCGATCCAGTACATGCACGAGCGCCGCGCCGCGCTCGGTGGGTACGTCCCCGAGCGCCGGACGAAGTACACGTCCATCACGCTGCCGGACGACGCCAAGTACCAGGTCGTCAAGAAGGGCTCCGGCAAGCAGGAGATCGCCACCACCATGGCGTTCGCCCGACTGCTCAAGGACCTGCTCCGCTCCCCGGACTTCGGCAACCGCGTGGTGCCGATCATCCCGGACGAAGCCCGCACCTTCGGCATGGACGCCTACTTCCCGACGGCGAAGATCTACAACCCGAACGGCCAGCACTACACGTCGGTCGACCGCGAGCTGCTCCTGGCGTACAAGGAGAGCCCGCAGGGCCAGATCATCCACGTCGGCATCAACGAAGCCGGCGCCCTCGCCGCCTTCACGGCCGTCGGCACCTCGTACTCGACGCAGGGCGAGCCGCTCATCCCGGTCTACGTCTTCTACTCGATGTTCGGGTTCCAGCGCACCGGCGACGCCATCTGGGCCGCCGGGGACCAGATGACCCGCGGGTTCATGATCGGTGCCACCGCCGGCCGCACCACCCTGACCGGTGAGGGCCTGCAGCACGCCGACGGCCACTCGCCGCTCCTCGCCGCGTCGAACCCCGCGGTCGTGTCCTACGACCCGGCCTACGGCTACGAGATCGGGCACATCGTGCAGGCCGGCCTCGACCGGATGTACGGCACGAACGAGGACGGCTCGCCGAAGCACGACGACCCGAACGTCATGTACTACCTGACGGTCTACAACGAGCCGATCGTGCAGCCGGCCGAGCCCGAGGGCGTCGACGTCGAGGGCATCACCAAGGGCATGTACCTGCTCAAGGGCAGCGACCACGACGGCCCGAAGGCGCAGCTCCTGGCCTCCGGTGTCGCCGTGCCGTGGATCCTCGAGGCCCAGCAGCTCCTCGCCGAGGACTGGGGCGTGTCCGCCGACGTCTGGAGCGTCACGAGCTGGGGTGAGCTGTACCGCGACGGTGTCGCGGCGGAGCAGCACGCGTTCCTCAACCCGAACGAGCAGCCCCGCACGCCGTACGTCACCGAGCGCCTGCTCGGCACCGAGGGCCCCGTCGTCGCCGTCAGCGACTTCATGCACCTGGTGCAGGAGCAGATCCGCCCGTTCGTCCCGACGGACTACGCCACGCTCGGCGCCGATGGGTTCGGCTTCTCCGACACCCGCCCGGCCGCCCGCCGCTTCTTCCACATCGACGGCCCCTCGGTCGTCGTGCGGACGCTGCAGCAGCTCGCCCGCCAGGGCAAAGTCGACGCGGCACTCGTCCAGCAGGCCATCGACAAGTACCGCCTGCACGACGTGACCGCCGGCACCACGGGCAGCGCCGGCGGCGAGAACTGATCACCCGGTGACGACTGTCCGCACCGATGCCGCGAGCCGGGAGAACGACCGTGAACGGGCGCTCTCCTGGCTCCGGCAGGTGTCGGGCGAGCTGTCCACCGCCACCATCAAGCGGCTCGAGGACACGCTCCCCTGGTACAGCGAGATGCCGCCCGGGCGCCGTTCCGCGGTCGGCATGGTGGCGCAGGCCGGCATCACCTCGTTCATCTCCTGGCTCGAAGGCAGTGCCTCCACGCCCTGGATCGCCGCGGCCGACGTGTTCGGCTCCGCGCCCCGGGAACTCCTGCGCTCGGTGAGCCTGCAGCAGACCCTGCAGCTCATCCGGGTCGTCGTGACCGTGGTCGAGGAACGCGCCAAGGACGACGAGATGCTGCAAGAGGCCATCTTGAAGTACTCGCGGGACATCGCCTTCGCGGCCGCCGACGTCTACGCCCGGGCCGCCGAGGCCCGCGGGCTGTGGGACGCCCGGCTCGAGGCCCTCGTGGTCGACTCGATCCTCTCCGGCGAGTACGACGACGAACTGCCGTCGCGGATCGCTGCGCTCGGCTGGCACGGCCACGGCGAGGTCGCGGTGCTCGTCGGCACCGCCCCCAAGCAGCTCGAGGTCGACCAGGTGCGCCGGACCGCCCGCCACATGGACGCCGACGTGCTCATCGGTGTGCAGGGCTCCCGGCTCGTGGTCGTCATCGGTCGGGCCACCCCGCGGGACGACGTCCCCGAGGGCGAGGAACCGGTGTCCTTCACCGCCATCGCGCAGTCGCTCGAACCGCTCTTCGGCGAGGGGCACCTGGTGCTCGGCAACGAGGTCGCCGGGGTCGTCGACGCCTCCACGTCGGCCAAGGCCGCCCTCGCCGGGTTCGCCGTGGCCCGTGCGTGGCGTGGTGCACCCCGTCCTGCCCTCGCCGACGACCTGCTCCCCGAGCGGGCACTCGCCGGTGACCCCCTCGCGCGGTCTGCCCTGGTCCAGCGCATCTACGTGCCGCTGAAGGACCAGTCCACGGAGCTCCTGCAGACGCTCTGGTGCTACCTCGACACCGGGCGCTCGCTCGAGGCCACCGCGCGCGAGCTCTTCGTGCACCCGAACACCGTGCGCTACCGTCTGCGCCGCGTCGCGGACATCATCGGGTGGGACGCCACCCACGCCCGAGACGCCCTCATCGTGCAGTCGGCGCTCATCCTCGGGGCGATGTCAGAGTCGACCGCCGGTCGTCGCCGCGTCGGCCGACGGTAGAGGTCCCACAATGTCTCGACCCGATTCGTGTCGGGAGTCCACACGGGCGCGACCCTGTCCGAGGGCAAGGATTGTCCGGTGATCGTCGTCGTCGCGCCCGGACAGGGCTCCCAGACCCCCGGATTCCTCGCGCCCTGGCTCGAGGACGCCGCCGTCCGTGACCGCATCGGGGAGTGGTCCGAGGCCATCGGCGTCGACCTCGCGAAGCACGGCACCGAGTCCGACGCGGAGACGATCAAGGACACCGCGCTCGCGCAGCCGCTCATCGTCGCTGCCGGGCTCATCACGGCCGACGCCCTCCTCGCCGACGGTCGCCGAGCGCACGTCGGCGGCGTCGCCGGGCACTCGGTCGGCGAATTCACGGCCGCCGCGGTCGCCGGCATCCTGCAGCCGACCGACGCCGTCGCCCTGGTCGCCGAGCGCGGCCGGGCCATGGCGGACGCCGCGGCGCTCGAACCCACCTCGATGGCAGCCGTCCTCGGTGGCGACCCCGACGAGGTCGCGCAGGCCCTCGAAGCCCACGGCCTCGTGCCGGCGAACCACAACGGCGGCGGGCAGACCGTCGTCGCCGGCAGCGCGGACGCCGTCGCCGCGCTCGTCGCCGCTCCCCCGACGAAGGCCCGGGTGATCCCCCTCGCCGTCGCCGGTGCGTTCCACACGCGGTACATGGCCCCCGCGGTCGACCGTGTCGCTCCCGTCGCCGCTGCCGCTGCCGTCGCGGACCCCACCCTGCCGATCTGGACCAACGCCGATGGCTCCCGCGTCGACGACGGCCGTCGGTTCGTCGACCTCATGGTCCAGCAGATCGCCAACCCCGTGCACTGGGACGCCGTCATGACGTCCTTCCAGCAGGCCGGCGTCACCGGGATCATCGAACTCGCACCCGCCGGTGCCCTCGTGGGGCTCGCCAAGCGCGGCCTCCGCGGCACCCCGACCGTGGCGGTCAAGTCCCCCGAGGACCTGCCCGCCGCGATCGAGCTCCTCACGACCGAAGAGGTACCCGCATGACCCTCACCCCCGACTCCACCCAGCCCGACGCCGCCGCGCGTCCCGTGCTCGCGCAGCGCCGCGGCCACGAGTTCAGCCGCATCATGGCGTTCGGCGCCGCCCGCGGCGAACTCACGGTGCCGAACGACGACCTGATCGGCCCGATCGACTCGTCCGACGAGTGGATCCGCCAGCGCACCGGGATCGTCACGCGGATGCGCGCCGGTGCCGACGTCGAGGCCGTCGACCTCGCCGAGGCCGCAGCGCTCGAGGCCATAGCCAAGGCCGGTCTCACTCCCGACCAGATCGGCGTCGTGCTCGTCAGCACCGTCACGAACACCGTCGCCACCCCGTCGATGGCCGCGCTGCTCGCCGAGCGCATCGGTGCCACACCGGCCGCCGCGTACGACATCAGCGCCGCGTGCGCCGGGTACGCCTACGGCATCGCGCAGGCCGACTCGTTCGTGAAGTCCGGCATCGCCGACCACGTGCTCGTCGTCGGCGCCGAGAAGCTCAGCGACATCGTCGACCCCACCGACCGCTCGATCTCGTTCCTGCTCGGTGACGGTGCCGGCGCAGCGGTCGTCGGCCCGAGCGACTTCCCGGGCATCGCGCCCACCATCTGGGGCTCCGACGGCTCCAAGTGGGACGCGATCGGCATGACTGCCACGTTCAACGAGTGGCAGGCCGGCGCCGCCCGGCCGACGATCCGGCAGGCCGGTCAGACTGTCTTCCGCTGGGCCGTCTGGGAGATGGTCAAGGTCGCACGTGAAGCGCTCGAGACCGCCGGCGTCCGTCCGGACCAGCTCGCCGCCTTCGTCCCGCACCAGGCCAACATCCGCATCATCGACGAGTTCGCCAAGCAGCTCGGCATCCCCGACTCGGTGATGATCGGTCGCGACATCACGACCACCGGCAACACCTCAGCGGCGAGCATCCCGCTCGCCACCCACCGCCTGCTCGAGGAGCACCCGGACCTGTCGGGCGGCCTCGCCCTGCAGATCGGATTCGGCGCCGGCCTCGTCTTCGGGGCGCAGGTCGTCGTCCTCCCGTAGGACATCCGCTTTCGCACAGTCCCGCACGGCTGCGGGCGCGGGACCACCCCGTGCCCTAGGCTGATCAACGGTCAAACGACACCCCCCTCAAGGAGACACCATCATGGCCCTGTCCAACGAAGAAGTCCTCGCCGGCCTGGCCGAGCTGATCAACGACGAGACCGGCATCGCCACCGACACGGTGCAGTCGGACAAGTCCTTCACCGACGACCTCGACATCGACTCCATCTCGATGATGACCATCGTCGTGAACGCCGAAGAGAAGTTCGACGTCAAGATCCCGGACGAAGAGGTCAAGAACCTCAAGACCGTCGGTGACGCCGTCGACTTCATCGTCAAGGCCCAGGCCTGACACGAACTTCCCTGAACGCCGTGGTCCGGCTCGACCTCCCGGTCCCCGGCCACGGCGTTCTCCATGTCCACCACTGAAGAGACAAGTCGTTCCATGACCAACAAGACCGTCGTCGTCACCGGGATCGGTGCGATCACCCCTCTCGCTGCGACTGCCACGGAGACCTGGGACGCCCTGCTCGCGGGCAAGTCCGGCATCACCAGGATCGAAGACCCGCGCTTCGCCGCGCTCGAGCTCCCCGTCGAGTTCGCCGGCCAGGCACGCCACTGGATCACCGACCAGCTCACGCGCCCCGAGACCAAGCGCTTCGACCCGTCGTCGCAGCTCTCGCTCATCGCCGCCCGTGAAGCCTGGGCCGACGCCGGCATCGACGCCGAGACCGTCGTCCCCGAACGCCTCATCGTGGACTGGGCGACCGGCATCGGCGGCGTCAACACGCTGCTCGACGCCTGGGACACCCTCCGCGAGAAGGGCCCCCGCCGCGTCCTGCCGATGACGGTGCCGATGCTCATGGCCAACGGCCCCGCGGCGGCGATCGAGATGGAGTTCGGCGCCCGTGGTGGCGCACGCACCTACCTCTCGGCGTGCGCGTCCTCCACCGAGTCCCTCGCCGAGGCGTACCGCCACGTCGCGACCGGTGAGGCCGACATCGTCATCGCCGGTGGCGCCGAGGCCGCGCTGCACCCGATGCCGCTCGCCTCGTTCGCCGCGATGCAGGCCCTGTCCCGCCGCAATGACTCCCCCGAGACCGCGTCGCGTCCGTACGACGTCACGCGCGACGGCTTCGTGCTCGCGGACGGCGCCGCGGCGCTCATCCTCGAGACCAAGGAACACGCCGAGGCCCGCGGCGCGAAGATCTACGCCGAGGTCGCCGGTGCCGGCATCACCTCGGACGCCTTCCACATCACGGCTCCGGACCCCGAGGGCAGCGCTGCCGCTCGTGCCGTCCTGATGGCGCTCGACCACGCCGGCGCCTCACGCGAGGACGTCGTCCACGTCAATGCCCACGCCACGTCGACGCCCGTCGGGGACATCGCCGAGTACCACGCGATGCGCCGCGTCTTCGGCGACCACCTCGACTCCGTCGTCGTCTCGGCGACCAAGGCGTCGACGGGTCACCTCCTCGGAGGTGCCGGTGCGATCGAGGCCGTCTTCACCGCCCTCGCGCTGCACAACCGCATCGCACCGCCGACGATCAACCTCACCGAGCAGGACCCGGAGATCGTCATGGACGTCGCGACGTCGCCGCGCGAGCTCCCCGCGGGCGACCTGCTCGCCGTGAGCAACTCGTTCGGCTTCGGCGGGCACAACGCCGTCGTCGCGTTCCGCTCCGTCTGATCGATGCCACGAACGGCCGCAGCCCTCGCCGGCTGCGGCCGTTCTGCTTGCGATGCCCCTCGTCGACGTGGGACACCCCCGGACACACGAGACGCCGCCGTGTTCGGCGGCGTCTCGCGGGATCGGGGGGGCGTCGTGGCGGACGCGGTGTCAGCCCACGCGGTGGAGCCAGACGACGGGGTTGCCCTCGGCAGCGTGGCGGAACGGCTCGAGTTCGTCGTCCCAGGCCTGTCCGAGCGCCAGTCGCAGTTCACGGTGCAGTTCGAGGGCGTTGCTCCCGGCGACTTCCATCGCGTAGCGAACGCGGTCCTCGGGGATGACCATGTTGCCGGTGACGTCGGTCTGCGCGTAGAAGACGCCGAGGTCAGGCGTGTGCATCCACCGGCCGCCGTCAGACGCCGCGGTGGGCTCCTCGGTGACCTCGTACCGGAGGTGTTCCCACCCGCGCAGCGCAGAGGCGATCGCGGCACCCGTGCCGACGGCACCGGTCCACGTGTACTCGGTGCGGCGCGAGCCGTCCTGTGCCGGCTGGTCCAACCAGGAGAAGTTCACGGCGCGACTCATCGCGCGACCTGCTGCCCATTCGACATGGGGGCAGAGCGCGCGTGGGGAGGAGTGCACGTAGAGCACTCCCGACGCAGTCCCGGTCATGGTTCCTCCGATCATCAGGTGCGACTTCCCCATCGACCTGTGCTGGAGGGACCCGGTGCAGCGCACCACGGAACCATCGATATGCGATTGTGATGTCCTCGCGGACACGCCCATTATGCAGGGCTGCGGCTGTGTACGGCAAGGACGCCGGGTGGATCAGTGGAAGACTGCCCCGTCGACGTCGAGCGGGTGCCGTTCCCCGGCGTGGAGCGCCACCGACAGGCGGTTCTCCGGCGGCGGGATCGGGCACGCGTACTGGTACGAGAACGCACACGGTGGCAGGACCAGGTCGTTCCAGTCGAGCTCGACGTCGGCCGGACCGCCCGGGTCGGCGACGAACAGGAACCGCCCCATCGAGTACGAGCTGCCGGGGTCGTCCTCGGGCAGCGCGCTCGTGGCGTCCTGGACGATGAGCTGCAGGCGTGCCGAACCGCCGAACGGTGCCGACCGGACCGCGAGGAGCCTGGCGTCCACACCACGGATCGTGGTGTCGATCGTGCCGGCGACCACGAGCGGTTCGCCGGCGGCGTCGAGGACGCTCCCCCGAGCCTCCTGGCCGTCTGCCGGTGTGTACGTGCCGGACGTGACCAGGTCCGACGGCGGGAACCGGTCGATGCGCGCGAAGCGGCCGACGGCGTCGGCGGACGGGTCCCAGATGCGCAGGGTGTGCCCGCCACCGCTGGCGGCGACCGTGCCGGCCATGCCGTCGGGGAAGGCGACCGTGGACGCGACCACGGCGTCGTCGCCTGCCACCAGGACCGTGCCGTCGACCGGGAGGCCGTCCACGGTGACGCCGTCGGCCTCCGTCGCGGTGACCTGCAGCCCGCCGACCGCCGGCGACCAGGTCCCGGGGACGGGCCAGACCTGCTGCGGTTCGTCGACGCGCTGGGCGTTCACGAGCGCGAGGGGGCCTCGGGCGCTGCGGGCCCAGCGGTCGCGGGCGTCGATGTCGGTCATGCCTGTTCCTGCCGCGGGTAGATGACCTTCTGCACGATGATGATCACGGACGCGGCGACCGGGACGGCCACGAGGGCGCCGAGCACCCCGCCGATGGTGGCTCCGGCCACGGCCGCGATGACCACGAGTGCCCCGGGCACCTGCACGGCCCGCGACATGATGCGCGGGGAGATCACGTAGGACTCGACCTGCATGTACACGAGGTAGTAGACCGCAGCGGTCAGGGCGGTCGCCGGCGAGGCGAAGAAGCACAGCAGCGAGATCACGACGGCGGCGCTGATCGTGCCGACGAGCGGGATCAGCGAGCCGAGGAAGGCGAAGGTCGCGAGCAGCACGGGCAGCGGCGCACCGATGATGATCAGCAGGGCGAGGCTCAACACGCCGTTGATGCCGGCCTGGGTGATCTGCCCGACGACGTAGCGACCGACGGACGAGGTGACCTCCTCGCTGACGGCGATGTAGTTCTCGCGGCGTGACGCCGGGACGAAGCGGTACATCATCCGCTTCATGCCCCGCATCGACGCGAGGAAGTAGAGCATCAGGATGAGCACGATGAGGGCGCCGGTGATGCCCGAGAGGATCCCGCTGCCGACGGCGAGGATGCCACCACCGAGGCTCAGCAGGTTGCCCGGGTCCTCCACGAACGACTGCAGCGACTGCAGCGCGTGGTTGACGTCGAAGGAGCCGTTGAGCTGCTTCGACAGGTCCTGCACCCACTGCTGGCCGGAGAGGTCCTGCACGATCTGGGGGAAGTTCTGCACCAGGTTCGTCGCCTGGGTGATGAGGATCGGGACCACCGCGAACACCACGCCCGCGAAGGCCGCCAGCACGGTGACGACGACCGCGAGGATCGCGAGCCACCGTGGGACGTACCGCTCCATGAACGTGACGAGCGGGTCGAGGCCGAGCGCGATGAACAGGGCCACCCCGATGTAGACCAGGACCGTCGAGAGCTGGCCGATGAGCGACCCGGCCAGGAGCGCCACGAGGACGCCGATCCCGCCCATGAAGCCGATGCGGAAGGCGTTGACGCGGACACCGGTGCCCTCGCGGGAGGCCTCGAACACGACGTTTGGGGTGGGGCCGGGGGTGTCGACGCCGTGGGGGGCGTTCCGTCGGCGACGCAGGTGCATGGTGGGCGGGCGGCCTCTCGGATCCTCGCGCTCCCAGCAGGGGCAGCGCCGTGGTGCGACTACGTGGGCGGGCCAGTGTCGGGACTTCTCGAACCCGCGCTGGTGGTGCGACTACGTGGGGCGGGCGGGACTCGAACCCGCGAATCGTTCCGTTATGAGCAGACTGCCTTGACCAGCTTGGCTACCGCCCCTCGTCGGCAGGCCTAGGCCACCGGCTCCCCACGATACAGCGCCTCGAACGTGGCGAGCGTGCGGTTGATGTCGTGCGCTTCGATCATGGCCAGGCTGCGCCCCCGCAGCGCGACGTAGTCCTCGTCGGACGCGGTCAGGACGAGCGCGAGCTTCGCGGCGAGGTCCTGCTCGTCGCCCGGCTCGAACAGGTACCCGTTGCCGTCGATGAGGTGCGGCAGGGCCATCGAGTTCGCCGCGACGACGGGCAGGCCGGACGCCATGCCCTCGAGCGAGGCGATGCTCTGCAGCTCGGCGGTCGAGGGCATCGCGAAGACGGTGGCGTTCGTCAGCGCGCGGTACTTGACCTCGTCGGAGACGAACCCGAGGAAGGTGACACGGTCCTCGATGCCGAGCTCCTTCGCCTGGGCGGTCAGCTTCGGGATCATCTCGCCGTCGCCGACGATGGTGATCGTGGCGTGGAGTTCCGCCGGCAGCAGCGGCAGTGCCCGGAACAGGACGTCGAGGTTCTTCTCCGGGGCGACGCGTCCGACGAACACGATGTCGTTGCCGACGGGGCGTCCTTCGCGGGCCACGTACCGGGAGGCGTCGATGCCGCAGGAGATCGCGAGGACGCGCTGCCCGGCGATCGCCTTGCGGAGGTAGTCCGCCGCGAGGTTCGTCGGCGTGGAGATGACGTCGGCGAGCCGGTAGGTCTTCGCGGCGTCGTTCCAGGCGATCTTCAGCGCGATCGGCAGCGTGAAGCGCCCGAACGGCGTGTACTCGAGCAGGTTCTCCGGCATGAAGTGGTTCGTCGCGATGATGCGGATGCCGCGGTCGTGGGCTTCGCGGGCGACGCCGCGGCCGATGATGATGTGCGACTGGATGTGCACGACGTCGGGCTTGATCGCGTCGATCAGCGGTGCGACGTGTCGGCGCACCGTCCAGGGCCAGGCGAAGCGCAGCCAGGCGTGGAGCGGCCACTTGTAGGACGGCAGCCGGTGCACGGTGAGGATGACGCCGTGGTGCTCTTCCTCGTACGTGCCGTGGTGGCGGTTGGCGGCCGGGGCGATGATGTGGACCTCGTGGCCACGTTCGGCCAGGCCGACGGCGAGCTGCTCGGTGAAGGTCGCGGCACCGTTCACGTCCGGTGCGAACGTGTCGGCGGCCATGAGGACCCGGAGTGGGTGGTGCTCCGCCGGGTGGTCCTGCGGTACGGGGGTGGCGTCTGCTGACACGGCGGGCGTCGTCCTCTCCTGGGCCTTCGTCCGGTTCCGGTGCTGCTCGGGTGCCGGGATGGTCTGGGCTTGGAACGCTACCGTACCGCTCGGTCCGGCCACGTCAGCCGCGCGGCTGACGTGTGGGCGGCCTAGCGCCGCGCTTCCGGGTGGTGTTTCGCGAGCAGGAACACCCCGGTGACGGCGATCGCGGCGGCGACCACGAACCCGAGCACGGCGACGACCGGGGCCCCGTCGGCCTCGTTCAGCACGATGACCCCGATGCCGACGGCCACGATCGGGTCGACGACGGTGAGCCCGGCGATGACCAGGTCGGCCGAGCCCGCCGAGTAGGCGTTCTGCACGAAGTACCCGCCGAGGGACGCCGCGACGACGACCCCGACGATGGCCAGCACGGTGACCCAGTCGAACGTGTGGTTGACGAAGCGGTTCAGGGTGACCTTGGCGAGCGTCGCGACGAATCCGTAGAGCACGCCGGCGCCGATGATGTAGTAGAGCGCGCTCTTGTGCTTCGCGACGACCCGGAACGACACCAGCACCAGGACCAGCACGACCGCCAGGACCACCAGGACCGTGACGAGTTCGCCGCGCGTGATCGCCGTCTCGCGGCCGACGAACGCCGCGATGCAGACGAAGATGCCGACGCCGACGATGCAGGTCCACACGGCGCGGCGGGCTGCCTGGCCGAGCGGGACACCGGAGGACCGTGACGAGAACCACGTCGTGATGACGAGCGCGACGGCACCGAGCGGCTGCACGACGATCAACGGCGCGAACGTGATGCTGACGAGCTGGAGGACGACGGCGATCCCGAGCATGAGCGTGCCGAGCACCCAGTACCCGCTGCCGACCAGCGCCATGACGTGTCGGATGCTGAGGCCCTGTGACTGCTTGCCGAGCCGGGCCTCGACCCGCTTGACCCCGCGGCTCTGGAACTGCGCGCCGAGCGACAGGAACACCGCGCCGACCAGGGCCACAGGGATCATCAGCGCCTGGAACGGCGTCAGGTTGCTCACTGCGGCGGGCAGCTGGAGGTCCGGCGTCACGGGTCGAGGGTACCGTCCTGCTCCCGATAACCTGGGTGAATGGCCGTCCTCCCGATCCGGATCACCGGTGAACCCGTCCTGCACGAACCCGCCGAAGCGGTCACCGTCTTCGACGACGACCTGCGCGCCCTGGTGCAGGACATGTTCGAGACGATGGACCTGGCGCCGGGCGTCGGGCTGGCCGGGCCGCAGGTCGGGGTCGGCAAGCGCCTGTTCGTGTACTCGTACGTCGATGACGACGGCGTGCACTGGCGTGGCGTCGCGGTGAACCCCGTCCTGTGGATCACTCCCCCGGAACCCGAGTCCGTGGAGGAACTCGACGAGGACGAGGAGTCCGAGGGCTGCCTCTCGGTGCCGGGTCTGCGCTTCCCGCTCCGCCGCTCGCAGGGCGCACTGCTCCGCGCGGTCGACGAGCACGGGGAACCGTTCGAGATCGAGGCCCATGGCTGGCTCGCCCGCGTCTTCCAGCACGAGTTCGACCACCTCGACGGGCTGCTCTACACGGACCGCCTCGTGCACCCGTGGGCGAAGCAGGTCCAGAAGGCGGTCAAGAAGCACAGCTGGGGCGGTCCCGGACAGTCGTGGCTGCCCGGCCGCGACCACCCCGAGGGCTGACGCCCGCCACCACCAGCACAGCTGACGCCGCGGCCGGCACAGCTGACGCCACGGCCGGCACAGCTGACGCCCCGGCCAGGAGGCTCCGCTCAGCCCCGGTACGCCGCGATCGCGTCGTGCAGGTGGTCCATCTCCGGGTGGCCCGGGCAGTACTCCGCCAGACCGGCCGCCACGTGCGCGTCGTGGTCCGACGTGATCGCGGACGTCCAGGCACCGTGGCCCGTCATCGCACA
Organism: Curtobacterium sp. SL109; assembly: GCF_026672405.1. Taxonomy (NCBI): domain Bacteria; kingdom Bacillati; phylum Actinomycetota; class Actinomycetes; order Micrococcales; family Microbacteriaceae; genus Curtobacterium; species Curtobacterium sp. SL109. The sequence goes on along the minus strand of NZ_JAPPRB010000002.1, from coordinate 2,140,037 downwards.
GGTCGTGGCGAGGTCCTCGAGCGAGGCGGCGCCGTCCGCTGCGGTGACGGCTGCCCGCTGCTGCGCCGAGGCCTCGGTCCCGGTGATGCGCTCGGCGCGGCAGTCCGAGCGGGCGTCCTTCCACACGGCGGAGTACGTCGTGTAGGTCTCGGTGCGGTCGGAGTCGTCGACGCGGCAGACGAACGCGAAGACGATCGGTGCGGTGCCCGAGGCCTCGACCTGCGACGAGGGGGTGCTGTCGACGGCGTCGTCGGGCTCGGACTCCGCCTGCACCGTGCACCCGGCGAGACCGCACGCCACGAGCACCGCGGCGGAGAGCGCTGCGGCGGTGGTACGGCGGACAGAGAGCACCTGTGAACGCTAACAGGTAGGAGCCGCCGCCACATGGGCAGCGGCTCCGAACCGGGAGCGCCGAGCGCACGAACGCGCCCTGGGACACGAAAAGGCCCCCACCTGACGGTGAGGGCCTGACGCTCCCCGAGTTGGACTCGAACCAACAACCTGCCGGTTAACAGCCGGCTGCTCTGCCAATTGAGCTATCGAGGATCAGCTGCCCTGCCGGAACCGGTCTGGACAACGGGTAACAGCATAGCAGGACATCGAACGGCACCCGCGCATCCGACACGCACCCCGGGCGCGCCGCCCGGACGGCCCGGGGCAGCGCGGTCGGCGATCAGTAGCCGGCGGCCGGGTCCACGACGCCGACGAAGCCCTCGCCGGACTCCGTCAGGAACGCCGTCACGTTGTGCCGCACGCGCTCGGCGAGCAGTGGCTCCACCATCTCCTGGGTGTCTGCCTGGTGCGGGGTGATGACGACGCCGGGGGCGTACCACAGCGGGTGGCCGTCGGGCAGCGGCTCCGGGTCGGTCACGTCGAGGCCGGCGCCGGCGATGTCCCCGGCGTGCAGGGCCTCGACCAGGGCGTCGGTGTCGACGAGGCCACCGCGGGCGATGTTCACGAGCCGGGCGGAGGGCTTCATCAGTGCGAACTGCGCCGCGCCGAGGAGCTTCGACGTGTCGTCGGTCATCGCGGCGGCGATCATCACGACGTCGGCGTCCGGCAGCACGGCGTCGAGCTGGTCCGTCGTCACGGTGCGGGCGGCTCCTGGCACCGGTGCGGAGGAGCGGCGGACCACGGTCACGTCGACCTCGAACGGGGCGAGCAGCCGGAGGTACTCCAGCGCGATGCCCCCGGCACCGATGACCACCACGGACCGGCCGTAGAGCGAGACGCCCTCGGGCTCGGTCCCCCACGACCGGACCCGGGCACGCTTCGGCAGGACCCGCAGCGTGGCGAGGGTCAGCGCGAGCGCGTGCTCGGCCACGGGCTCCGCGTAGGCGCCCTTGGCCGAGGTGAACAGCACGCGGTCGCCGTGCTCGCGGATCAGGTGGGCGAAGGCGCCGACCCCGGCGAAGGGCAGCTGCCCCCAGGACACCGACGGCGCGGACTCGAGCGCCTGTGCGAGCCCGGACGGGTCGCGGGCGTCGAGCCAGACGATCCCGCGGGTGTCCTCGCCGAGGTCGGCGACCGTCCCGCCGGCCTCGGACACCGCCGACACGTGCAGGTCGGTCGGCGCCGGGAGGATCGCCACGGGGCCGGCCGCCGGCGTGCTCACGGGGAGCGGTGCTCCGGCGTCGGTGACGACGGCTCGGTGGCCGCGGGGCTGGACGTCGGTGTCGCTCACTGCTGCTCCTGTCGGGGGGTGCTGGTGCTGATGCTGGTGCCGGCGCCGGCGGTCGCCGGGCGGCGGGGTGCGGCCGACCGGCGGGGAGCCCCGGCGGCGGCGGTCGTCGGGCGCTTCACCGGGCGTGCCGCGGTGGCGGCGAGCGTCCGGACGTACGGGTCGACCGGGCTGTCGAGGACCTCGTCGAAGGTGCCGAGGCCGACGAGTCGTCCCTCGGCCATGACGGCGACCCGGTCGGCGAGTGCCCTGGCCTCGCGGAGGTCGCTCGACACGACGACCGCGGAGAACTGTCGGTTGCGCTGGAGGCTCGCGAGGGCCTCGAGCACCGACTGGCGCACGAGCACGTCCACGCCGCGCGCGGGTTCGTCGGCGACGAGCAGCTGGGGTTCGAGGACGAGTGCCTGCGCGAGCGCCACGCGCTGCCGCTGCCCGCTCGAGAGCTCCCACGTGTTCAGCCGCATGACGCCGAGCGGCAGGTGCACGGCGTCGACGAGCCGCGCGACGATGAGCCCGGCTTCCTTGCGGTCGAAGCGGCGGTCCCGGGCGTAGATCGGTTCCGCGATGGCCTCGCCGACGGTCAGGTCGGGGCTCAGCCGGTCGGCGGCGTCCTGGGAGAGGTACCCGATCCGTCCGGTCAGGCGGCCGAGGCGACGGGAGGACGGCCGCAGCCCGCGGATCCGCTGCCCGAGCACGGTGAGCTCGCCCCCGACGATGTGCCGTCGGTGCGCGCCCTCGCCCTCACCGCGGGCGCCGAGCTGGCCGGCCACGGCCGCCGCGAAGCTCGACTTGCCGGAGCCGGACTCGCCGAGGACCGCGAGGATCTCGCCGGTCCCGACGGTGAGGGTGATGCCGTCGACGGCCCGGATGGGCCGTCCGCCGGGTACCCGGTACTCGATGGAGACGTCGTCGGCGACGACCGCCGGGCCGTTGACCCCGCTCATGGAACCCTCTCCGCGCCGCCCCCTGGCGGCGCAGCGCGGACAGCGGGTGTCCGCGCGACGTACGTGGTGCTCTGGACACCAGCACCCTGGAGGCTCGACCTGCGTCGTCGACGCGGGGCGGGCCTCCAGGGTGGGTGGACCGGGTGTCAGGACCCGGCGCGGTCCAGTCGTTCCAGCGTACGCCGTCGCTCCGCCTGCTCTGCCGGGTCCGGCACCGGCAGCGACGCCAGGAGCCGCTGCGTGTACGGGTGCTGCGGCGACCCGAGGACCTCCGCCGTCGTGCCCGTCTCGACCAGGTCGCCGCGGTAGAGCACGGCGATCCGGTCGGAGAGCGCCCCGACGACCGCCAGGTCGTGGCTGATGAACAGCGACGCGAAGCCGAAGTCCTGCTGCAGCTCGAGGAAGAGCTCCAGGACGCGGGCCTGCACCGAGACGTCGAGCGCACTCGTCGGCTCGTCGGCGATGAGCAGCTTCGGCCGGAGCGCGAGCGACCGGGCGAGCGAGGCGCGCTGGCGCTGCCCACCGGAGAGCTCGTGGGGGTACCGGTCGCCGTACGCGGCGGGCAGCTGGACGGCCTCCATCAGCTCGTCGACCTGCTTGCGCGCGGCCCGGGGCGACGACGCGACCCCGTGGACGACGAGTGGCTCGGCGACGCACTCGGCGATCGTCAGCAGCGGGTTGAACGAGGTCGCCGGGTCCTGGAAGACGAACCCGATGTCCTTGCGCAACCGCTTGAAGTCCCGCTCCTTGTACCCGAGCATCTCGGTGCCGAGCACGTTGAGGGACCCGCCGGTGATCTTCGTCAAGCCGGCGATCGCCCGGCCGATGGTGGTCTTGCCGGAGCCGGACTCCCCCACCAGGCCGAGGACCTCGCCGGGCCGGATCGCCAGGTCGACGCCCTTGACCGCGCGGAACGCCGGGGCGCCGAAGCGGCCGGGGTACTCGATCTCCAGGCCCCTCGCCGACACGACCGGTGCGACGTCCTCGGTGATGAGGGCACGACGGGCGACACCGGTGCTCGCCTCGAGCCGGGGCACGGCTGCGAGCAGGCGCTTCGTGTAGTCGGCCTGCGGGTCGCCGAAGAGCTGTGCGACCGGGGCCTCCTCGACGATCTCGCCCTGGTACATCACGGCGACGCGGTCGGCCAGGTCGGCGACGACGCCCATGTTGTGCGTGATGATGACGATCGCTGCGCCGAACTCGTCACGGCAGCGACGCAGCAGGTCGAGGATCTCGGCCTGCACCGTCACGTCGAGGGCGGTGGTCGGCTCGTCGGCGATGATGACGCTCGGCTCGAGGGCCAGGGCGCTCGCGATCACGACGCGCTGCTTCTGCCCGCCGGAGAACTGGTGCGGGTAGTGGTCGACGCGCTGCTCGGGGTCGGGGATGCCGACGCGGCGCAGGTAGTCGATCGCCTTGACGCGCGCTTCTTTCCTGGAGACACCGCCGTGCGCCCGCAGGCCCTCGGCGATCTGCCACCCGACCGTGAAGACCGGGTTGAGTGCCGTCGACGGCTCCTGGAACACCATCGCGCCGGCCGTCCCACGGAGCTCCCGCAGCTTCTGCGCGCCGACGGACACGACGTCGGTGCCGTCGAGGAACACGGCACCGCCGAGCGTCGCCGTCTCCGGCATCAGCCGCAGCATGCTGCGCGCGGTCACGGACTTGCCCGAGCCGGACTCGCCGACCAGGGCCAGGACCTCGCCGGGTCGGACGTCGATGCTGACGCCCTTGACCGCGTCGACGGCGCCGCCGTCGGTGGCGAAGGTGACGGTGAGGTCGTCGACGACGACCACCGGCTCGTTCTGGAGGCTCGTGGTTGCGTCGGTCATGCTGCTGCCCCTTCCGCGCTGGTCGCCTTGTCGCGCGTGGAGACCAGCTGCTTCAGCCGCCGGCGCGCACGCAGACGGGGATCGGAGATGTCGTTGAGGCTCTCGCCGATGAACGTGACCCCGAGGACGAGCAGCACGATCGCGATGCCCGGGTAGACACCGGTCCACCAGACGCCGCTCGCGACGTCGGACAGTGCGCGGCTGAGGTCGTAGCCCCACTCGGCGCCCTGGGTCGGGCCGATGCCGAACCCGAGGAAGCCGAGGCCGGCCAGGGTCAGCACCGCGTCGCTCGCGTTCAGGGTGAGGATGAGCGGCAGGGACCTCGTCGAGTTCCGCAGGACGTGCCGGGTCATGATGCGCCACGGATTCGTGCCGATCACGCGGGCCGACTCCACGAAGGCGTCGTTCTTCAGCCGGACGGCCTCGGCCCGGACCACGCGGAAGTACTGCGGGATGTAGACCACGGTGATCGAGATCGCCGCGGCCGTGATGCCACCCCAGTAGTCCGAGTTGCCCCCGGACACCACGATCGAGACGACGATCGCGAGCAGCAGGGACGGGAAGGCGTAGATGGCGTCGGCGACGACCACGAGGACGCGGTCGAGCCAGCCGCCGATGTACCCGGAGACCATGCCGAGCACGACGCCGATCGCGATGGACACGACGACGGCGACGATGACGACGAGCACCGCGGTCCGTGCGCCGTAGACGACGCGGCTGAAGACGTCCAGCCCGCCGACCGTGGTGCCCCAGATGTGGTCGGCGCTCGGCGCACCCGTGCGCGGGAAGTTCGTGCCGTCCGCGGTCTGCTGGTCACCGAAGCCGTACGGCGCGATGAGCGGGGCCAAGACGGCGACGAGCAGGTACAGGGCGCAGATGACCACGCCGACGATGAGCATGGCGCGCTGCCATCCGGTGCTCCGACGGAGCTGGACGACGACGGGGAGCCGCTTCCAGAGCGGCTCGTGGCGGTCGACGAGGGTGATGTCGGACATCGTCAGAACCTCACTCTCGGGTCGATGAGCGCCGCGACGACGTCGACGACGAAGTTCGTGACGGCGACGATCACCGCCAGCATCGCGACGATGCCCTGCACGGCGACGAAGTCACGGGCGGACAGGTACTGGTTGAGCTCGAAGCCGAGCCCGCGCCAGCCGAAGGTCGTCTCGGTGAGCACCGAACCACCGAGCAACATGGCGATCTGCAGGCCCATGACCGTGATGATCGGCACGAGGGCCGGGCGGAACGCGTGCGTCCGGACGAGCCGCGACTCGCGCACACCGCGGGACCGGGCGGCGTCGACGTACTCGGAGCCGAGGGAGCCGATCATGTTCGCGCGCACCAGGCGCAGGAAGATGCCGGCCGTCAGCAGCCCGAGCGTCAGCGCCGGCAGGACCGCGTGCTGGAGGACGTCGCTGATGATCTGGCCGTTGCCGGTCCGGATCGCGTCGATGAGGAACACCCCGGTGGGGTTCTCGATGCGGTCGAGGATGAGCTGTGCGCGGGTCGACGCCCGGTCGCCGAGCGGCAGCCAGTCGAGCCAGACCGAGAACACGAGCTTGAGCAGCAGGCCGCCGAAGAACACCGGCGTCGCGTACGTCAGGATCGCGAGCGCGCGGAGCAGCACGTCCGGCCACTTGTCGCGCAGGTACGCGGCGAGCATGCCGAGCGGGATGCCGAGCACGAGAGCGACGATGAGCGCGTAGAACACGAGCTCCGCGGTCGCACCGCCGTACTGCAGGATGATCTCGGTGACCGGGCGGTTGTCGGTGACCGACGAGCCGAAGTCACCGCGGACGATCTGTCCGAGGTACTCGAGGTACTGGACGATCACGGGGCGGTCGTACCCGGCGGCGTGCAGGCGTTCCTGCAGCTGCGTCGGCGTGAGTCGCCCGCCGACCGAGGCGGTGATCGGGTTCCCGACGACACGCATCAGGAAGAAGACCAGTGTCACCAGGATGAACACGGTCGGGAAGATGAGGAGGAAGCGGACGAAGACGTACCGACCGAGGCCGCCGCCGCTGGCACGTCGCTGTGCCTGTGGCTTCGTGGGCTCCGTGTCGATCGCCTCGGGGTTCGTGAGGGTCACAGGGATGGGTGCCTTTCGCAGGACGCGGACAAGGGGCGCTCCTCGTGGGAGCGCCCCTTGTCGTGCGTCGGGTTACTTGCTGATCGTCCCGTAGCGGAACTTGAAGGACGCGTCGAGCGTGACGCCCTTGACGCCCTTGCCGGCGACGGCCACCGACTTGCCCTGCAGGAGCGGCAGGGTCGAGATCTGCTCGGCCTCGCGCTGCTGGGCCTGCTCGATGATGTCGGCGCGCTTGTCCTTGTCGGACTCTTCCTGCTCGTCGGCGATCAGACCCTGGATGGTCGGGTCGTCGTAGTGGTTCTGCACGAAGTTGTCCTTCGTGAAGAACGGCGAGAGGTAGTTGTCCGCGTCCGAGAAGTCCGGGAACCAGCCGAGCTGGTACAGCGGGTAGGCGTCCTTCGTGCGGTCCACGGCGTAGGTCGTGTAGACCGTCGACTGGATGTTGACGGTGAACAGGCCGGAGTTCTCGAGCTGGGTCTTCAGCGTCGCGTACTCGTCGTCCGAGGCCGAACCGTAGTGGTCCGGCGAGTACTGGATGTCGAGCTCGATCTTGCCCGACACACCGGCGTCCGAGAGGGTCTTCTTCGCCTTCTCGACGTCCGGGGCACCGTTGCCGTCACCGTAGAGCGACTTGAACGGCGTCGCAGCACCGGTGAGGCCGTCCGGCACCATCGAGTACACGGGCGTGTAGGTGTTGTTGTAGACCTCCTTGGCGAGCTCGTCGCGGTCGACGACGTCGGCGACGGCCTGGCGCACGGCCAGGGCCTTCGTCGTGTCGGCGTCGGACTGGCCGGTGCCGAAGGGCTGCGTCTTGAAGTTGAAGACCACGTAGCGGATCTCGCCGCCGGGGCCGTCGATGACCTGCAGCTTGCTGTCCTTGCGGAGCGAGGAGATGTCGGTCGGGGTCAGGGAGCGGTACGCCACGTCGACGTCGCCCTTCTGGACCGCGAGCTTGAGGTCGGTCTCCTTGGTGAAGTACTGGGCGGTGACGTCCTTGGTCTTCGCCTTGTCGAGGACCCCATCGTACTTGGGGTTGGCCTCGTAGGAGATGAGGTCGTTCTCCTTGTAGGACTTGATGACGTACTGCCCCGCGAAGGCGTTGCCCTTGACGATGTCCGCCGCGCTCGTGAGCTTGGTCGCCGAGAAGACGTCCTCGTCCACGATCGGGCCGGCGGGGCTGGAGAGCACCTGCGGCCAGGTCTGGTCGGCGTGGTCGAGGTGGAACACGACCGTGGTGGCGTTCGGCGTGTCGATGCTCTTGAGGTTCGCGAGCAGCGACCACGGGCCGTTGTCGTTCTTGATCTTCAGGTCACGGTCGAACGAGAACTTGACGTCGCTCGAGGTGAGCTTGTTGCCGTTCGCGAACTCGAGGCCCTTCTTCAGGGTGACCTCGTACGTCGTCGGGTCGGTGAACTCGCCCTTCGTGGCGATGTCCGGCTTGACGTCCGGGCTGCCCGTCGGGGTGTTCATCAGGAACGGGAAGACCTGGTTCTGGACGGCGAAGGAGCCGTTGTCGTAGGAGCCCGCCGGGTCGAGCGACGTGATCTTGTCGGTCGTGCCGATGATCAGGCCGTTCAGGTCGTCGGAGCTGCCGCTGCCGCCGCCCGCGCAGCCGGTCAGCACCAGCGCGGTCGCTGCTGCTCCGGCGCCGAGCGCGAGGGTGCGCTTGCCCCACTTGGTCACGGATGCCATGTCCGATGCCTCTCTGGTGTTGGTTGCAGGAGCTCCTGGACGGGAGGTGGAACGACTGTGTGCCCGACCAGGAACACTCATTGGGAGACACCCTGCCACGGAACTCCGTCCCGCGGGGGCTGTTTGTTTACACCGCTGTAACGCGGGACGGTGCCGCGTGGCGCACGATTCCGCTAGTCGGATGCGGCGCGGCGCGCACGTTCGTTGCGCACTGCAACGGAGTCGTGCACGTGGTCGCGCGGGTCGTCGCTGCGCCGCTCGGACCCCGCCGGTGCGCCGCCGGTGCGCTGGGATCGCACTTCGCGTCGGCTCCCCGCACCGCGTCGCGACACGGAGTGCGATCTCAGCGGGTCGGCCGTCGCGTCCCGAGTGCGAGTGGTCACGACACCCCGCTCAGCTCCGCCGAGCGGCCACGTCCCGTCGGCCGCACACACCCCAACCGACGCCCAGTGACCACTCGACGCCCGACCCACGGTGTGTCCCGCCCGGTCAGGAGGCTCACCCCACGTCCCCCACGCCCGCCGCGCCCGGCAAACCCCACCCGGGGCGCGCTGAGATCGCACTTCGCGTCGGCTCCGCGCATCGCGTCGCGACACGAAGTGCGATCTCAGCGACGGGGTCGCCCGTCCGCTGAGTGCGAGTGGTCACAACACCCCGCTCAGCTCCGCCGAGCGGCCACGTCCCGTCGGCCGCGCGCGCCCCGACCGACGCCTCGTGACCACTCGGCGCGCGACCCACGGTGTGTCCCGACCGGTCAGGAGGCTCACCGCACGCCCGCCGCGCCCGGCACACCCCGCCCGGTGCGCGCTGAGATCGCACTTCGCGTCGGCTCCGCGCACCGCACCGCGTCGCGACACGAAGTGCGATCTCAGCGGGTCGGCCGGGAGGCTCGACTCGCGTCCGCCATGCCGGTGACGGCCCTGGTGCAAGGTCGGCTACCCCGTGCGGCCACGTGGCGGCGCACCGGGAGCGCGAGCTCGCACCGTGCGGACGACCGCGCACCGTGCTGGCCGCGCGAGCCGCCCCTACGCGGACTCGGCGTCGGCGCGCAGCCGCATCCGCTGCGCATCGAGGTCGACGAGCTGCCGCTGGATCTCCCCGCGGCGGTCGGACTGCTCGTTCGGGTCGGCGCGCTGCAGCTGTCCGAGGAGCGAGGCCTTGCGGGCGAGGAGGTCCCGCTCGACGAGCGCCACGACGATCCCGCGGCAGTAGATCGCGAGGTCCTCGTCGGTGCGGGCGGGGATCGGCGCCAGTGCGAGCTCGGACACGAGGCCGCGGACCGGTGCCGGCACGTCCGAGGTCAGACGGTCGAGCCAGTCCGACGCGCCGAGGGCATCGACGTTGGCCACGACGGCGTCCCGCACCACGGCGAGCATCGGCGCGGAGAAGGTGGCGGCGGCGGCGAGGCCGAGCAGCGGCGCCCCGACCGACGTCGGCTGCTGCACCATCGCCATCACGGCGTCGCGCTCCATCCGCGTGATGAGGTCGTTCGGCAGCGACCGGAGTCCGGCGACGGGCTCGTCGAGCGGCGCGACGAGCTGTCCGCCTGGGCCGGCCTGGCCCACGGGGACGGAGCTGTGCGAGCGGGCGTCGGCGGCAGCGCGGGACCGGGCGCCCTCGACGGCACGTCCGACCTCGCCCATCTCGAGGCCGAGCCATCCCGCGAGTTCGCGGACGTATCCCTGGGTGAGCGAACGGTCGCGGATGCCGGCGAGCACGGGCGCTGCCGACCGGAGTGCGGCGACGCGGCCCTCCACGGTCTCGAGGTCGTGGCCGTCGAGCGTACGACGGATCATGAACTCGAACATCGGACGCTTGTTCGTGACCAGCCGGCGGATCGCGTCGTCGCCCCGCGCCAGGCGGAGGTCGCACGGGTCGAGGCCGCCGGGGGCCACCGCGACGAAGGTCTGCGCGGCGAAGCGCTGCTCCTCGGCGAAGGCCCTGGACGCGGCGCGCTGGCCGGCCTCGTCCGGGTCGAACGTGAAGACGACCTCGCCGTTGGCGTTCGGGTCGCCGCCGCTGACGTCCCCGAGCATCGGCCGCAGCACCTTGATGTGGTCGACGCCGAAGGACGTGCCACACGTGGCGACCGCGGTGGTGATGCCGGCGAGGTGGCACGCCATGACGTCGGTGTAGCCCTCGACGATGACGACCTGCTTCTGCTTCGAGATGTCGCGGCGGGCGAGGTCGAGCCCGTAGAGCACGTGGCTCTTGTGGTAGATCGGGGTCTCGGGGGTGTTGAGGTACTTCGGGCCCTTGTCGTCGTCGAGCAGCCGCCGGGCGCCGAACCCGATCGTGGCCCCGGTGACGTCGCGGATCGGCCACATCAGGCGCCCACGGAAGCGGTCGTACGGGGACCGGTCACCCTGGCTGACGAGCCCGGCCGACGTGAGTTCCTCGATCGTGAAGCCCTGCCCCTTGAGGTGGTCCTTCAGCGCGTCGAAGGACTTCGGGGCGAACCCGACGCCGAAGTGCGCCGCGGCGGCCGGGTCGAAGCCGCGCTCGCCCAGGAAGCGTCGGGCGGGCTCGGCCTGCGGCGTGGTGAGCTGCGCGACGTAGTACTTCGCCGCGGCCTCGTTCGCCGCGATGAGCCGCGCACGGGTGTTGTAGTCGGTGCGGGGCCCGTCGCCCTCCTCGTAGTGGAGGGTGAACCCGATCTTGGCGGCCATCCGCTCGACGGCCTCGGAGAACGTGGTGTGGTCCTGCTTCATGATGAAGCTGAAGACGTCGCCGTCCTCCCCGCAGCCGAAGCAGTGGTACCGACCGACTTGGGGGCGGACGTGGAACGACGGGGAGCGCTCGTCGTGGAAGGGGCAGAGACCCTTCAACGAGCCGACACCGGCGGACTTGAGCGTGACGAAGTCACCGACGACGTCGGCGATGTTCACGCGTGCGCGGACCTCGTCGATGTCGTTCCGCGCGATGAGTCCAGCCACCCCTCGATCCTAGTTCGCGGGGCTGACCGCGCCGACCGGTCAGACGGGGATGTGGACGGTCTCCCGTTCGCCGACGACGAGACGACGGTGCCACGCGAGTGCGCCCTGGTCGGTGAGGTTCGCGACCTGGTCCACGACGGCCCGCAGCCGCCCGGTGTCGTCGTCGGCCTGGCGCCAGTCGGCGGCGAACCCGGGCTCGAGGGCGTCGTCACCGCGGTCGGCCAGCACGTCGAGGAGCTCGGTCAGCACGCGGCGCTGGTCCTCGTACACGGGCTGCCGGTTGCCCTGGGTCATCACGAAGGCCGCGACGATGCCCTTGAGCACCGCGATCTCGCCGATGATCTCCGGCGGGGTGACGACCGACGCGGCGAAGCGCACGAGCGACCCCGAGGCGTAGGCGTCCCGCGTGGCTGTGGTGGCCGTGCGGGCGAACCGGCCGATGAGCTGCGAGGTGAGGTTCTTCAGCCGGGCGGAGTCTCGTCGGGAGCCGTCGTAGGAGGTCATCCACAGCGGCAGTGCCCGGAGGCGGTCGAAGGCCTCGAGCAGTTCGTCACGGCTGAGGTCGTCCCCGACCCACGCGTGCATGGCCGACACGATGTCGTTCTCGCCGACCCGGTCCCCCAGCGCGGCGACGTCGATGAACCCGGCGACGACGGCGTCCTCGAAGTCGTGGACGGAGTACGCGATGTCGTCGGAGAGGTCCATCACCTGGGCCTCGATGCAGCGCTGGCGCCGGGGAGCGCCGGCGCGGAGCCACTCGAAGGCGTCGTGGTCGTCGTCGTAGAACCCGAACTTCGTGCGCCCGGAGGATGCTTCACCGACACCCTGCGACGCCGGCCACGGGTACTTGCACGAGGCGTCGAGCGACGCCCGGGTCAGGTTGAGGCCGTAGGCACGGTCCTGGTCCGGCCCGGAGCCGTAGACCTTCGGCTCGAGCCGCGTGAGCAGCCGCAGGGTCTGCGCGTTGCCCTCGAACCCGCCGATCCCGGCGGCCCAGGCGTTCACCGCGGTCTCGCCGTTGTGGCCGAAGGGAGGGTGGCCGATGTCGTGCGCCAGGCAGGCGGTGTCGACGACGTCGGGGTCGAGCCCGAGCGAGTCGGCGAGCTCGCGGCCGACCTGGGCGACCTCGAGCGAGTGCGTCAGCCGGTTCCGGGCGAAGTCGAGTCCGGTCGTCGGGCTGAGCACCTGGGTCTTGGCGGCCAGACGCCGGAGCGCGCTGGAGTGCAGCAGGCGGGCGCGGTCACGGGCGAAGTCGGAGCGGCGGTTGCCGTGCTCCTCGGGCAGCCAGCGCTCGGCGTCGGCGGGCCCGTACGAGGCGGTGGCGCTCATCCGCCGCTGTGGTGCATCTCGGCGGCGGCGAGGACCTTGCGGAACTCGGCGTCCACGTCGTGCGACTCGAGCCAGCGGTCGGGCAGTGCGGTGCGCTTCGGGTTGCCGGCACGACCGCGGGGCCCCTCGGCGTCGGCACCCGGGTAGGGCGCGGACGCGTCCAGCTGGCCGAGCAGGTCGTCGATCTCCTGCAGGCTCGACGCCATGGCGAGCCCGGAGCGGACGTCCCCGCCGATCGGGTACCCCTTGAAGTACCAGGCGACGTGCTTGCGGATGTCCCGGCAGCCGTGCTCCTCGGACTCGAAGAACTCGACGAGCAGCTCGGCGTGCCGACGGAAGCCCTCGGCCACCTCGCCGAGGGACGGCATGTAGCGCAGGCCCTCCCCGCGGAAGGCAGCGGCCAGGTCGCCGAACAGCCACGGCCGACCGAGGCACCCGCGCCCGACGACCACGCCGTCCGCGCCGGTCTGCTCGACCATGCGCAGGGCGTCGGCGGCGGACCAGACGTCGCCGTTGCCGAGCACCGGGATGTCGGTGACGGCTTCCTTCAGGGTCGCGATCGCCGACCAGTCGGCGTGCCCGGAGTAGTGCTCGTTCGCGGTGCGCGCGTGCAGCGAGACCGCGGCGACGCCGGCGTCCCGCGCGATGCGGGCGGCGTCGAGGTAGGTGAGGTGGTCGGCGTCGATGCCCTTGCGCATCTTCACCGTGACGGGGACGTCCCCGGCGGCGCGGACGGCCTTCGTCACGAGGTCGCGGAACAGGTCGGTCTTCCACGGCAGCGCTGCGCCGCCGCCCTTGCGCGTGACCTTCGGCACCGGGCACCCGAAGTTCAGGTCGATGTGGTCGGCGCGGTCCTCGGACACGAGCATCGTGACGGCTTCGGCCACCGTGTTGGGCTCGACGCCGTAGAGCTGGATGGACCGCGGGGTCTCGGACTCGTGGTGCTGGATGAGCCGCATCGACTCGGGCGTGCGCTCGACCAGGGCGCGGGACGTGATCATCTCGCAGACGTAGAGCCCTGCGCCGTACTCGCGGCAGAGCCGGCGGTAGGCCATGTTCGTGATCCCGGCCATCGGCGCGAGCACGACGGGCACGTCGACCTCGATCGGGCCGATGCGCAACGGCTTCGCCGGGACCCCGAGCGGGGTGCCGGCGTGCGTGTCAACGGGTGCGTGTGTGATCGTCATTGCCCCTCATTGTCCCATGCCCCTCGCGATCCCCGCGGAAGCGCGGACAGCTGTGGAGAACTAGCGTTGTCCCCATGACGACGACCGACCCCATCGCCCGCTTCGACGCCGACGCCACCGCCCGCGGGCTGCACGTCGAGGTCGTCGACCGTCCCGCCGCGGACTCCCTGGCAGAGGCCGCCGAGCTCCTCGGCATCACGGCGGGCGACGTCGTGAAGACCCTCGTCGTGAAGCGCCACGACGGGGACTTCGTGCTGGCGCTCGTCCCCGGCGGTCGGAGCATCGCCTGGAAGAAGCTCCGCGCGGTCGTCGGCGTCAACAAGCTCTCGATGCCCGACGCCGCCACGGCCCTGGCCGCGTCCGGCTACGAACGCGGAACGATCACGCCGATCGGTGCGACCGGGGACCTGCCCGTCTACGCCGACGAGCGCATCCTCGGCCGCCGGGTGGCGCTCGGCGCGGGCCGCCACGGCGCGAGCGCGTTCGTCGACGCCGACGAGCTCGTCGCCGCGTACGGCGCGACCGTCGCCGACATCACCGACGAGGAACCGCAGCGCTGAGGAGCGAGCCGGACCTCAGTCCGGGACCTCGCTCCAGTCCCCCTCGGCGCCGGGCACGAAGCACACGTCGCCCTCGCAGACCGGCGCCCCACCGGGCGTGACGAGCGTCAGGAGCGCGGGACGAGCCTCCAGACCGGCCGGGAGGCCCGACCCACCGCCCACAGGCGCGCCCAGGCCCGTCATCGGGTCGCCGCCACGTCGGCGTTCGCGTCGTCCGTCGCGCGCTCGGTCGCCGAGGCGACCTCCTCCGGCGTCGTGCCGCGGAGCGCGACGACCTGCTGCAGCACCTGCTCGAACGCTGCGGGGTCCTGGGCACCCGAGACGCCGTACTTGCCGTCGATGACGAAGAACGGCACCCCGTTGATGCCGAACGCCTGCGCCTGGGCCTGGTCGGCGCGCACGGCGGCGAGCTGGGCGTCGTCGCGGAGGGTGCGGAGCACCTCGTCCCGGTCGAGCCCGACCTCGGCGCCGAGGTCAGCCAGGGAGTCGTCCTGCCCGACGTGCTCGCCGCGCTCGAAGTAGGCGGTGAAGAGCCGCTCGACCATCTCGAGCTGCTTGCCGTGCTGCTTGGCGAGGTGGATGACCTGGTGCGCCTTGACGGTGTTGGTGTGGCGGAGGGCGTCGTAGTCGTAGTGCAGGTCGACCTGTTCGGCGATGCCGGCGACCCGGTCGATCATCTCCTGGGCCTGCTGCACCGGCAGTCCCTTGTGCTGGGAGAGGAACTCGGCCTCGGTCCCCTCGAAGTCCACCGGGGTGTCGGGGCTCAGATCGAACGAGTGGTACTCGACCTCCACCGGGCCACCGAACGCGGCGACGCCGGCCTCGAACTTGCGCTTGCCGATGTAGCACCAGGGGCAGGCGATGTCGGACCAGACGTCCACCTTCACAGAGTCGCTCATGCAGAACGACAACGCGGCCGTGGTCCCGGCATTCCCGGAGTCCCGGAGTCCCGGATGCAGGACACCGGTGTTCAGCAGTCGCGCCGCGTCCTTCCGCGGCGCGACCGCGCAACACCGGTGTCGTGCGGGCCCCCGGCGACCCGCGAACGACGGGTTCTGGCCCCCGACCCGCTACGCCCCGAGCAGGCGCTCGGCGAGGTACCCCTGCAGGCGGTCGAGGCCCACGCGCTCCTGGCTCATCGTGTCGCGCTCGCGCACGGTGACGGCCTGGTCCTCGAGCGTGTCGAAGTCGACGGTGATGCAGAACGGCGTGCCGATCTCGTCGTGGCGACGGTAGCGACGACCGATCGCACCGGCGTCGTCGAAGTCCACGTTCCAGACCTTGCGCAGGTCGTCGGCCAGGCCTCGGGCGACGGGCGAGAGCTGCTCGTTGCGGGACAGCGGCAGCACGGCGGCCTTGACGGGCGCCAGGCGGGGGTCGAGGCGCAGCACGGTGCGCTTGTCCACGCCGCCCTTCGCGTTGGGGGCCTCGTCCTCGTGGTAGGCGTCGAGCAGGAAGGCCATGAGCGCACGGGTCAGGCCGAACGACGGCTCGATGACGTACGGCACGTACTTCTCGTTCGCCGCCTGGTCGAAGAAGCGGAGGTCCTTGCCGGAGGACTCGATGTGGTTGTTGAGGTCGAAGTCCGTGCGGTTCGCGACGCCCATGAGCTCGCCCCACTCGGTGCCCTGGAACCCGAAGCGGTACTCGATGTCGGCGGTGGCGTCGGAGTAGTGCGCGCGCTCGCCGTCCGGCACGTCGAAGCGGCGGAGGTTCTCCGGGTCGATGCCGAGGTCCGTGAACCACGCGACCGAGTCGGCGATCCACTGCTCGTAGTGCTCGCCCGCGGTGGCCGGCGGGACGAAGTACTCGATCTCCATCTGCTCGAACTCGCGCGTGCGGAAGATGAAGTTGCCGGGTGTGATCTCGTTGCGGAACGCCTTGCCGACCTGGCCGATGCCGAACGGGGGCTTCATGCGGCTGGTCGTGACGACCTGCGCGAAGTCGACGAAGATGCCCTGGGCGGTCTCCGGGCGGAGGAAGTTCAGCCCCTCTTCCGACTCGACCGGGCCGAGGTAGGTCTTGAGCATGCCGGAGAACTCGCGGGGCTCGGTCCACTGGCCGCGGGTGCCGCAGTTCGAGCAGGCGATCTCCGCCATGCCGCCCTCGGGTGCGCGGCCCTTCTTGGCCTCGAAGGCCTCGATGAGGTGGTCCTCGCGGAAGCGGTGGTGGCAGTGCAGGCACTCGACGAGCGGGTCGGTGAACGTGGCGACGTGCCCGGAGGCCTCCCACACCTTGCGGGGCAGGATGACGGCGGAGTCGAGCCCGACCATGTCCCCGCGTCCGCGGACGAACCGCTGCCACCACTGGCGCTTGATGTTCTCCTTCAGCTCGACGCCGAGGGGCCCGTAGTCCCACGCGGAGCGCGAACCGCCGTAGATCTCACCCGACTGGAAGACGAAGCCGCGGCCTTTCGCGAGGGCGATGACCGAGTCGAGACGGGAGGGCTGAGCCAAGGAGAACTCCATCAGTGTCGCCGAGCTGGATGCTCGGGGCGGGGAAGGGACCGGGCAAGCCTAACGGGCGAGCACCCGGGCGACGGCGTCCACGTCCGACTCGTCGTTCCAGTGGTGGAACGCGAGCCGGAGCCGCCCCGCACGGCCCGACGCGGTGATCCCCGCCGCCCGCAGCGCCGCCAGCGCGGAGCCGGACGCGTCGGGCATCGTCACGATCGCCTGCGTCTGCCGGGCCGACCCGAGGGCGTCCGTCAGCCGGTCCGCGAGACCGGTGGCGTGCCTCCAGGCCGATGGAACGTCGAGCGACGCGACGTGCCGCAGGGCGGCGACCGCCCCGGGCCAGGCCTGCCAAGCCGGGGAGACGTCGAAGCGGCGGGCGTCGTCGGCGAGCCGCATGGCCGGTCCGTAGCAGGACGCCCAGACGTCCGCGCCCGCGTACCAGCCGGCCTGGGTCGGGCGCAGCCAGCCGAGCGCGTCGTCCGAGAGGGTCATGAAGGCGACGCCGCGCGGCGCGCAGAGCCACTTGTAGGCGTGGGTGACCGTCACGTCGTAGGGCTCGGCCGACACCGGCAGCACCCCGGCCGCCTGGGTGAGGTCGCAGAGCGTCCTGGCACCCACCGCGCGGGCTGCCGTCACGACGGCCGCCGAGTCCGCGACGACGCCGGTGGCCGACTGCACGGCGGACCACGCGACGAGCGCGGTGTCGGACCGCAGGCTGGTGGCCAGGGCGTCGAGCGGGACGCTCCGGACCCGGACGCCGCGGTGTGCCTGGGCGAGGAAGGGGAAGACGATCGAGCTGAAGTCGCCGTCGGGCACGACCACCTCGGCACCGTCGGGCAGCGCCGCGGCGACCACCGCCGTCATCGTCGAGGTCTGCGAACCGGTCGCGATCCGCGCCGCGGGCACGCCGACCACCTGGCTGAAGAGCTCGCGGCCCTCCTCGACGAGGCCGCCGTAGCGGACCGGGTCCACGTGGCCGCCTCCCCAGAGGTCGAGGTCGGCCCGCATCGCGGCGAGCGTCCCGCGCGTCGGGAGCCCGGCGGTGCAGGCGGCGAGGTAGCCGTGGCCATCGACGAAGGAGTCCATGGTCGCCATCGTCGCGCCGGCACGGGCATCACACCAGGACAGCTTGCTTCGCCCTGCCATAACATCCTGTTGTGGACGACCTCGACCCGCAGCTGCTCCGGACCCTCCGTGCCGTCGCCGACGCCGGCTCCATCACCGGCGCCGCGGCGTCCCTGGGGTACAGCCAGCCCGCCGTCAGCCAGCTGCTCCAGCGTGCGGAGCAGCGACTCGGGCACGCGCTCGTGCTCCGCGGCGCCCGCGGGGTGAGCCTCACCGAGGCCGGCCAGGTCCTCGCCGACCACGCGTTGCACGTGCAGGCAGCGCTGACCGCTGCCCGCGAGGACCTCGACGCCGTCGGTGGCCTCACGCGCGGGCGGGTCCGGATCGCCGGCTTCCCGAGTGCGTCGTCCACCCTCGTGCCGGCCGTGCTCGCCTGGTTGGCCGACCGCGTGCCGGGTGTCACCACGACCTACGTCGAGGTCGAGCCGCCCGAGGCGCTCGCGATGCTGCGCCGCGGCGAGGCCGACGTCGCGCTGACCTTCACCTACGTCGGCGACGAGGTCGGTGCGGTCCCGGACCCGGGGCTGCTGACGCGGTCGATCGGGCGGGACCCGTTGGCGCTGGTCACGCCCGCGGGGGCGGGAGCAGGAGCAGGAGCGGGTGCGGGTGCGGGTGCGGGTGCGGGTGCGGGGTCGGCGGTCCGGTCTGGAGGCTCGGATCGCGATGGTCCCGTCGGTACCG
This sequence comes from Curtobacterium sp. SL109, assembly GCF_026672405.1. NCBI lineage: Bacteria > Bacillati > Actinomycetota > Actinomycetes > Micrococcales > Microbacteriaceae > Curtobacterium > Curtobacterium sp. SL109. Next base: position 2,121,525 of record NZ_JAPPRB010000002.1, on the reverse strand, counting down.
CGGGCTCCGTGGCTGGTCCCGGCGTCGCTGGCGGGTCCGGTGCTGGTCCCGGCGTCGTGGACCTCGCGTCGCAGCGTGACGCGCGGTGGATCGGGGGCTGCCCGCGCTGCCGGGGGCACTTGCTCGCCTCGTGCGCGAGTGCCGGGTTCACGCCGGACATCGTGCTCGAGACCGACAACGCCGCAGCGGTCGTGGGGCTCGTCGCCGCGGGACTCGGGGTGGCGCTGCTCCCCGGCTGGCCCTCGCGACGACGGTCATCCCCGCCGGGGTGACGGTCGACCCCGTCGACGAGGACCTGGCCCGCCACGTCGAGGTCGTCGTCGCCCGCGGAGCCGAGCGCGTGCCGAGCGTCCGGGCGACGCTCGAGGCCGTGCGCGCGGCGGCAGCCCTGCTCGCCTGAGCAGCGTGGGTTCGGCGCCGCGGCGCGGCCGGTCCGCGGCGCGGGTTCGCGGTGCCGAGACTCGGCTGTGCGGACATCGTGCGGCTGCCGGAACGCGCACGATGTCCGCGGGGCCGAGACTCGGGCCCGCCTGCGCCGCGCGCGGGTCAGGCGGTGGGGACGTCCACCGCGCCGCCGAAGCGCCGATCGCGGCGGGCGTACTCCTCCACCGCGCCCCAGAGGTCCGTGCGCCGGAAGTCCGGCCAGAGCCGGTCGAGGAACACCATCTCCGCGTACGCCGACTGCCACAGCAGGAAGTTGCTGGTGCGCTGTTCGCCCGAGCTCCGCAGGAACAGGTCGACGTCGGGCATGTCCGGCACGTAGAGGCGGCGGGCGAGGGCCTTCTCGGTCACCTGGCTCGGCTTGAGCGTCCCGGCGGCGACGTCCTCGGCGATCGACCGGACCGCGTCGGCGATCTCGTTCCGGCCGCCGTAGTTCACGCACATCGTCAGGGTCAGGACGTCGTTGCCCGCCGTCATCCGCTCGGCGGTCTCGAGCTCGTCGATGACGCTCCGCCACAGGCGTGGGCGCCGGCCGGCCCACCGCACCCGCACGCCCCACTCGTTCAGCTGGTCGCGCCGACGCCGGATGACGTCGCGGTTGAAGCCCATCAAGAAGCGGACCTCCTCGGGGGAACGCTTCCAGTTCTCGGTCGAGAACGCGTACGCCGAGATGTGCTTGACGCCGATCTGGATCCCGCCGGCGACGACGTCGAGGAGCGAGGCCTCGCCAGCCTTGTGGCCCTCGATCCGCGTGAGCCCGCGGCCGTTCGCCCACCGACCGTTGCCGTCCATCACGATCGCCACGTGCTCGGGGACGAACCGCTGCGGGATCGCCGGGGGCGTCTCGCCCGTCCAGTCGACCGGACGGAAGGGCTCGGGAGCGTCGGTGCGGCGGGGGCTCATGCGGTGCTGGTTCCTTCGTGGACGTCGGGGATGGCCGGGGCCGGCGTCGCAGCGACCGCCCGTGCCGTCGCCGCCGGGCCGTCGTGCGTGACCGGCATCGGAGCGGGGTGCTCCGTGCGGTCGACGTGCGGCAGCGACTTCAGCGATCGTTCCAGGTGCCACTGGGCGTACGCGGCGACCACGCCGGACGCCCGCGACCTGGTCCGCTCGTCGGCCGCGTCCACCGAGGCCCAGTCCCCCGCGAGCAGCGACCCGAGGATGTCGAGCGTCGTGACGTCGAGCCGCGGCGACCCGGGCGGTGCAGCCCCGTCGGCCACGACCCCGCCGAGCTGGACGACGAACGCCGAGTGCGGGCCGGGCTCGCCCGTGACGGCGCAGTCCGAGAACGAGGGCGCCCACCCCGCGATGCTCATCGCCCGCAGCAGGTAGGAGTCGAGCGTGGCGGACGGCACGTGCTCGCCGCGGGACAGTGACCGGAGGGCCCCGACGAGGAGCAGGTACTGCTGCAGGCCGGCGTCCGCCTCGCTCAGACGGTCAGCGGTCTCGACCATGGCGCTGGCGGCGGTGTACGCGCTGTAGTCGGCCACGATCTGCGCGCCGTACGCGCCGAGCGACTCAGCCTGCGTGACGATGTCGAGCGAGCGGCCCTCGTAGAACTGGGCGTCGACGACCATGAACGGCTCAAGCCGGCTGCCGAACTTCGACGCCGTCCGCCGCACGCCCTTCGCGACGGCGCGGATCTTGCCGTGCTGGCGGCTGAGCATGGTGACGATGCGGTCCGCCTCGCCGAGCTTGTGGGTGCGGAGCACGACGCACTCGTCCCGGTACAGCGGCATGCCCCCAGTATCCCCCGCCGCACCGACAGCCCGGCGCAGGGGTGCTGACGCACCTGGCCGGCCGTTCCGCGCATCGCAGGTCTCCTCGAGCGTCGCAGGTCACTTCTTCCGACCCACGACGCGCGGAACCACGTGCCATTGCACCCGACACGGGTGGGAACGCACCACGGCCGGGAGGCGCGGTGCGAGTCGGACCGGCACCGCGCCTCCCGGCCGTGGTCGCGCCGCTCAGCGCCCCACTCCGCACTCCGCACTCCGCACCCCGGCCCGCCGAGATCGCACTTCGTGTCGGGTCGTGGCGCCGCGAGGCGACACGAAGTGCGATCTCACCGCGGACTTGCGGACCGCTGACCGCGGACCGCGGGATCGCGAGGTGCTACGCGGTGACGAGCTCCGGCGACGCCGCCCCGGAGGCCGCGCCCGCGCGGACCGCACGGTTGACGGCGGAGACGATCGCCTTGAGCGACGCGGTCGCGATGTCGGCGTCGATGCCGACGCCCCACAGCCGCACGCCGTCGACGTCGAGTTCGACGTACGAGGCCGCCTTGGCGTCTCCGGAGGCGCTCATGGTGTGCTCCGAGTAGTCGTACAGCGTGACGGCGACGCCCTGCTCCCGCATCACGGTGAGGAAAGCGTCGATCGGACCGGTGCCGACGGCCTCGGCGGTGACGCTGCCGTCGTCGACGCGCATCGCGACCGACAGGTTCGTCGTGCCGTCGAAGTCGCTCGAGGTCGCCGTCTTCGTGATCTCGTAGCGACCCCACTTGTCCTCGTCGACGGGCGCCGGCAGGTACTCGTCGCGGAACAGGTCCCAGATCTTGTCCGAGCTGAACTCGCCGCCCTCGGTGTCGGTGCGCTGCTGCACGACGCCGGAGAACTCGATCTGCAGCTTGCGGGGCAGGTCGATCGCGTGGTCGGTCTTGAGCAGGTAGGCGACGCCGCCCTTGCCCGACTGGGAGTTCACGCGGATGACGGCCTCGTACGACCGGCCGATGTCCTTCGGGTCGACGGGCAGGTAGGGGACGGCCCACTCGACCTCGTCGATGGACTTGCCCGCCGCTGCGGCCTTCGCCTTCATCGCGTCGAAGCCCTTGTTGATGGCGTCCTGGTGCGAGCCGCTGAAGGCCGTGTAGACGAGGTCGCCAGCCCACGGCTGGCGCTCCGGCACGGGCAGCTGGTTGCAGTACTCGACGGTGCGCTTGACCTGGTCGATGTCCGAGAAGGAGATCTCCGGGTCGATGCCCTGCGTGAACAGGTTCATGCCGAGGGCGACCAGGTCGACGTTGCCGGTGCGCTCCCCGTTGCCGAACAGGCAGCCCTCGATGCGGTCCGCGCCGGCCAGGTAGCCGAGCTCGGCGGCGGCGACGGCGGTGCCGCGGTCGTTGTGCGGGTGCAGCGAGAGGATGACGTCCTCGCGGTGCGCCAGGCGACGGGACATCCACTCGATCGAGTCGGCGTAGACGTTCGGCGTCGCCATCTCGACCGTGGCGGGCAGGTTGATGATCACCTTGCGGTCGGGCGTGGGCTCGAAGACCTCGAGCACGGCGTTGCAGATCTGCAGCGCGACCTCGAGCTCGGTGCCCGTGTACGACTCCGGCGAGTACTCGTAGTAGACCGTCGTGTCGTGCTGCAGCGACGCCTCGGCCGCCTTGCACAGCTTCGCCCCGGCGACGGCGATGTCCACCACGCCCTGGACGTCGGTGCGGAAGACGACCTCGCGCTGCACGATCGACGTCGAGTTGTAGAGGTGGACGATGGCCTGCTTCGCGCCGTCGATCGCCTCGTAGGTGCGCTGGATGAGGTGCTCGCGCGCCTGGGTCAGCACCTGGATCGTCACGTCGTCGGGGATCGCGCCCTCGTCGATCAGGCTGCGCACGAAGTCGAAGTCCGTCTGCGAGGCGCTCGGGAACCCGACCTCGATCTCCTTGTAGCCCATGCCGACCAGCAGGTCGAACATCGCGCGCTTGCGCTCGGCGTCCATCGGGTCGATGAGGGCCTGGTTGCCGTCACGCAGGTCGACGGCACACCAGCGGGGGGCCTTCTCGATGCGCTTCGTCGGCCAGGTGCGGTCCGGCAGCTCGACGGCGATCTGCTCGTGGAAGGGGACGTACTTGTGGATCGGCATCCCGGAGGGGCGCTGCGTGTTCTGCATCGTTTCGTCGCTTTCGTCGTTGCGCTGGTCATCAGCACTCGCGTGTGTGCGGCCACGACGGACTCCGCGACGAGGTGGGCCGTTGAGTCAGGCCTCGTCGCGGCAGCGAAGGAGGAGGAGCGCCGAGTACATCGGATTCACCGTAGCACCGCAGGTCACCCGTGTGACAGCGCGGTCGGCGCGGGGTTGCCCGCGGAACGAGGCGGGGCGGCACCTCACGACCGACATCGGCTCGAACCACCGAAGTCCGTGGTTCGAGCCGATGTCCGTTGTGCGACGACACCCCACGCCAGCGCCGTGCAGCGGGCGTCAGTCGACCGCGAGGGCCTCGGTCGGCGAGACCTGCATCGCCCGGCGCACTGGGGCGACGGTGGCGGCGACCGCGAGGACGAGTGCCCCGACGACCACGATGACGATCGTCAGCGGCGGCAGGACCGGCGCTCCCGGTGAGCCCATCGACCCGAGCAGCGTCTGCCCGCCGACCCAGCCGTACACCGTGCCGAGCACCAGCCCGGTGACGACGGCCGCGACCACCATCTGGACGGCCTCGGTGATGATCATCCGGCGCACCTGCGCCCCGGTGAGCCCCAGCACCCGCAGGAGCCCGAGCTCCCGACGCCGCTGCAGCACCCCGAGCGCGAGGGCGTTGACGACGCCGACCGCGGCGATGACGGCGGAGAACCCGACGATGACGCTGACCACGCCGTTGACCTGCACGAAGACGTCACGGAGCTGCTCGACCTGCTGCTTGCCGCCGCCGCCGAACTGCGCCCGGAGCTGCTCCTCCAGCAGGTGCTGCATCATCCCGAGGGCGACCGCGAACGTGACCAGCAGCGTGACGCCGATGACGAGCCCGATGGTCGCCCGCGAGGCACGACCCGGCGCCCGCAGCGCGTTCCGGCCGGCGAGGAGCACGACGGGGTCCTTCGCCCCGATCCGCCCGATCAGCGACAGGACGGGTGGCATCACGATCGTCGCACCGACGGCGACCCCGGCGAACGAGATGAAACCCCCCAGTGCTGCGGGGAACACCGCGACCGGGCTGCTGGAGCTCAGGAGGAGGCCGAGCAGCATCAGCGCAGCGCCGCCGGCCATGAGCAGGACCGCCCAGACCTTCCGCGCGAGCCCGGACCTGACGTCGTCGTGACTCGGTTCGACGACGGAGGACAGCGCCTGCAGCGGCGTGACGGTGAGCACGCGGCGCGACCCGACCGCGAAGGCACCCCAGGTGGCCAGCACAACGGCGACCACCGGGAGCACGAGCTGCCACGGCACGAGCGTGTACGACGTGTCGGGCAGGAAGCCGTTGCCGCGGAGCACCGCGACGAAGAGGGCGGACAGGCCGGTGCCGACGACGACGCCGATGAGCCCGCCGATCACCCCGACCACCAGGCCAGCGCGGGTGATGCGGGAGCGCAGGGTGGCCCCGGTGGCGCCCACGAGCCGCTGGAGCGCGATGACCCGGGTCTGTCCGGCGATGAGCGTCGCGCACGTGTTGGCGGTGACGATCGCCCCGACGTACAGGGCGATGCCGAGGAAGAGCCACCCGACGACGTCGAGTACTGACTTGACCGAGGCGAAGTCGGACAGCCCAGCTGCCCGGAGCGCCTCGGTCACGATCCCCGGAGCGATGACGAGTGCGGAGCCGAACGTGGTGCCGAGCGCGGCGACGAGGATGGTGGGCGAGAAGTCGCGGACGGTGTTCATGCGGCGGCCTCCATCCCGAGCATCGTGGTGGAGATGTCGGCGGCGCTCATCGCGGGCCGGTCGCCCACGATGCGGCCGTCGGCGAGGAACAGGATGCGGTCGGCGTTGGCGGCGGCGACCGGGTCGTGGGTCACCATGACGACGCTCTGGCCCCACTCGGCCACGGCGCCGCGAAGGATCCCGAGGACGTCGCGCCCGGTGCGGGAGTCCAGGGCCCCGGTCGGTTCGTCGGCCACCACGACGGCGGGACGGGACGCCAGTGCGCGGGCGATCGCGACGCGCTGCTGCTGGCCGCCGGACAGCTGGTGCGGACGGTGCGAGAGTCGGTTGCCGAGCCCGAGCATGTCGACGAGCCGGTCGATCCAGGCGTTCTCCTCGGCCGTCGTCCGGTGTCCGCCGAGCAGGAACGGCAGCCGGATGTTCTCGCTGACGTCGAGCGTCGGGACGAGGTTGAAGGACTGGAAGACGAAGCCGAGCCGACGACGACGGAGCTCGGTGAGGTCCTTGTCGCCGAGGCCCGTGATGTCGACCCCGTCGATCTGGATCCGGCCGGCCGACACGGTGTCGAGCCCCGCGGCGACGTGCATGAGCGTCGACTTGCCGGAACCCGACGGCCCCATCACCGCGGTGAACTCCCCCGCGCCGATGTCGACGCTGACGTCGTCGAGCGCGGTGACGCGGCGGGCCGCGTCACCGAAGTGCTTGGAGACGTGGTCGAGGCGGATGATGGGAGCGTGGCTGGTGGTCATGGTCCAACGATGACGGCCGGGAGGCCCGCCCCGCGTCCGCCGGTCGGCTCCTGTGGATGCGCCGCTCGGTGCACTTCCCGGTGGAGGACTCATCCGCTCGGATGACGCCCCGACCCAGGACGGCGGGGCCGTCAGTCCTTGGTGACGAGACCGTGCTCGTGCGCAAAGACCACCAGGCGGACCCGGTCGCGCAGGCCGAGCTTGCTGAGGACCCGGGAGATGTGGGTCTTCACGGTCGCCTCGCTCACGAACTCGTGCTGCGCGATCTCGCTGTTGCTGAACCCGCGGGCGGCGAGGTCGAAGATCTCGCGCTCGCGCGGCGTGAGGTCGTTGACGGCCGCCGGGACGTTCGCGGCACGCTCGGCGGTGTCGTCGTACCGACGGAGGAGCTCCCGTGTCGCCGACGCCGCGAAGACCGCCGTGCCCGCGTGGACGGTGCGGATCGCCGCGAGGAGGAACTCGGGGTCCGCGTCCTTGAGCACGAAGCCACTGGCACCCGCGCGGATGGCCTTCGCCGCGGCCTCGTCGAAGTCGAACGTCGTCAGCACGAGGACCTTGGCGCCGTCCGTGCCGGCGTCCTCGACGATGCGCGCGGTGGCCGTGATGCCGTCCATCACGGGCATGCGGACGTCCATGAGCACGACGTCGGGTCGCCCCTGCCGGACGAGCTCGACGCCCTCGGCGCCGTTGCCGGCCTCCCCGACGAAGCGCAGGTCCGGCTGGGAGTCGATGAGCATCCGGATGCCGGTGCGGAAGAGCGCCTGGTCGTCGACGAGGGCGACGCGGATCGGGGTGTCGGTCATGGCGCGGTGCGCTCCTGGTCGGTCGAGGTGAAGAGACCGCGGGGCATCTGCCCGGTGGCGGGGTGTGCTGGCATGCGGACGGCGACGGCGAAGTCCTGCCCGCGCGGTCCGGCGGTCATGGTGCCACCGGACAGGGTCGCACGCTCCCGCATCCCGACCAGTCCGTGGCCGGTGCCGGGTCCGGCGCGGCCGTCGTCAGAGCGACGGTTCACGACGTCGATCTCGACGGTGTCCGGGCGGTAGGTCAGGGACGCGTGCACCGGTGTCCCGCGTTCGCCGTGCTTGTAGGCGTTCGTCAGGCTCTCCTGCACGATCCGGTACACCGCGAGCTGCGTGCTCGTCGGCAGGCTGCTCGGGTCGCCGTTCCGTTCGATGTCGACCTCCAGGCCGACCTCGCGCATCTCCCCGACGAGCCGCTCGATGTCGTCGATGTCCGGGGTCGGCGTGGTGCCCTGCTCGTGCCGGAGCGCCCCGAGGAGTTCACGGACGTCGCCGAGCGCTCGACGCGCTGTGCTCGAGATCGTTCCCAGCGCCTGGTCCGCCACCGCGGGGTCGGCCTTCAGCGCGTAGCGGGCCCCGTCGGCCTGCGCGATCACCACGGCGAGGGAGTGGGCGACGATGTCGTGCATGTCGCGAGCGATGCTGACCCGCTCCTGCTCGACGGCGACGGCGCGGTCGGCACGCGCGGCGTCGCGTTCGGCGAGCAACTGGGCCTCGCGGCTCATCCGTGCGGTCTGCCGCGTGCGCGCGACAACGCCACCGAGCCACGGCAGCAGCAGCAGCGCGAGGACGACGATCAGGACCACACCGATGACCCGCCCGGACTCGATCACGGGCCCGTCCTGGGTCGGTTCGTGCAGGCGGGTGATGAAGTCCGGGATCCCGACGTACAGGGCAGCCGTCACGGACCCGACGATCGCCGAGACCAGGCCGGCGACCCGGACGCGACTGCTGCCGTACGCGCTGGTCGTGTACATGACCCCGGCGATGAAGATGTTCGACGGGTCCGGCTGCTGACCGGTCACCATCTGGTAGATCGCGGTGACCCAGGCGAGCGAGAGCGCCAGCCCCGGCGACAGACGCCGGATGGCCAACGCCGCGGTCATCCCGACGACGATGAACGCCTGGTCGCTCGTGAGCAGACCTGCCGCCCCGACGAGCCCGACGAGCACGCCGAGTGCCGCGGCGACGACGACGTCGGTGACGATCTGGCTGCGCAGCATGGGACGGAACACCCGTCCACGGTACGGCTGGCGGGGCACGTGCGCGTCCGTCCGTCGGATGACGGGCGTCAGAACCCCAGGCGCCCGAGCTGCTTCGGGTCGCGCTGCCACTCCTTGGCGACCTTCACCCGGATGTTGAGGTACACGTGGCGACCACCGAGCAGCGACTCGATCTCGGCGCGCGCGCGGATGCCGACGTCCTTCAGCCGCTCGCCCTTGTGGCCGATGACGATGGACTTCTGGCTGTCCCGCTCGACGAACAGGTTCGCGAAGATCCGCAGCGGCCCGTTGGGGTCGTCGTCCGGGTCGGGTTCGACCATGTCCTCGATCAGCACGGCAAGGGAGTGCGGGAGTTCGTCGCGGACGCCTTCGAGCGCGGCTTCGCGGATCAGCTCGGAGATGCGCTCCTCGTTCGTCTCCTCGGTGATCGCGTCCGCCCCGTAGAGCGCGGGCGACTCCGGCATCAGCCGGGTGATCTCCATCAGGAGGGCGTCGAGCTGGGTGCCCTCGGTGCCGGAGGTCGGCACGATGGCGTCCCACTCGCGGAGCGCGGAGACGGCGAGGAGCTGCTGCGCGATCTTCTCCTTGCCGGCACGGTCGACCTTCGTCACGATCGCGACCTTCTTGGCACGGGGGAAGTGGTCGAGCGTCTCGTTGATGAAGCGGTCACCCGGGCCGATCGGCTCGTTCGCCGGCACGCAGAACCCGATGACGTCGACGTCGCCGAGCGTGGACTGCACGAGGTCGTTGAGCCGCTCGCCGAGGAGCGTGCGCGGGCGGTGCACACCGGGGGTGTCGACGATGATCACCTGGCCGTCGGGACGGTGCACGATGCCGCGTATGGCCCGTCGGGTGGTCTGCGGCTTCGAGGACGTGATCGCGACCTTCTCGCCGACGAGCGCGTTCGTCAGCGTCGACTTGCCGACGTTCGGGCGTCCGACGAACGACACGAAGCCGGCTCGGTAGGTGATGGGGTGCTCGGTGGTGCCGTCGTCGGTGTCGCTCATGCGGAGTGGGTTCCCGTCGTGGTGGATGCGGTGCCGTCGAACGCCTGCTCGACGCGCTCGAGGGCGTCGGTGCGCTCGGCGAGCACGGAGATGAGGTGGCGGCGCTTGCCCTCGACCCGGTCGGCGGTCAGGACGACCCCGGAGACGGTGACGGACTCCCCCGCGGTGGCGAGGTGGCCGAGCTCCTTGGTGAGCAGGCCGCCGGCGGTGTCGACGTCGTCGTCGTCGAGGTCGATGCCGAACAGGTCGCCGAGGTCGTCGATCGGCATCCGGGCGGAGATCCGCCAGACGCCGTCGCCGAGGTCCACGCGGTCGACCACCGTGCGGTCGTACTCGTCGGAGATGTCCCCGACGAGCTCCTCGATGAGGTCCTCCATCGTCACGAGCCCCGCGACCCCGCCGTACTCGTCGACGACGAGCACCAGGTGGTTCTTCGCGGCCTGCATGTGGCGCAGGGTGTCGTCGGCGTGCTTGGACTCGGGGACGAACTCGGCGACGCGCAGCAGCGACGTCACCGGGCGGCCACCGGCGTCGGGGCTCTCGTAGAGGGCGCGGGCCAGGTCGCGAAGGTAGACGACGCCGAGGACGTCGTCGCTGTCGCGGCCCGTGACCGGCATGCGCGAGACCCCGGCGGCGAGGAACTGCTCCATCACCGCGGCGAGCGAGTCACCGGCGTCCGCGGTGACCATGTCCGTCCGCGGCACCATGACCTCGCGCACCAGGGTGTCGCTGAACTCGAAGACCGAGTGGATGAGCTCGCGGTCGTCGGCTTCGAGGACGTTGCTCTCGGTGGCCTCGTCGACGAGGGAGAGCAGCTGCTCCTCGCTCGAGACGCTCGACGTGCTGCCGTTCCGCCCCGGCGTGACCCGGTCGCCGATCACGACGAGGAGTCCGGCGAGCGGCCCGAGCACGATGCGCACGGTGTGGATGAGCCCACCGGTCAGCCCGACGAGCTGCTCCGGGTGTGCCCGTCCGACGCTGCGGGGGCTCGACCCGACCAGGACGAACGACACGGCCGTCATGATCGCGGCGGACACGATGAGTGCCAGCCACCAGGTGTCGAGCACGCTGAACAGCGCGATCGTGACGAGCACGGCCGCTGCGGTCTCCGCCAGCACCCGGAAGAAGTTCAGTGCGTTGACGTGGGCACCGACGTCGTCCGCGATGGCCTCGATCGCACGGCGGCGCTTGTGGCCCTTGGCGATCTCGTCGAGGTCCGCGCGGGACGACACGGCCAGCGCGGCGTCGGCAGATGCCAGCAGTCCGCCGAGGACCACGAGCACGAACGCCACCGCGAGCAGGGCGGCGACGAGGAGCACTGCCGTCACCGCCCTCGGCGCTGGGCGGCGAACCCGGCGAGGATCTCCCCCTGCAGCCCGAACATCTCGGCCTTCTCGTCGGGTTCCGCGTGGTCGAACCCGAGCAGGTGCAGGATGCCGTGGCAGGTCAGCAGCAGGAGCTCGTCGGTGGTGGAGTGCCCGGCGGTCGTCGCCTGGGCCTCGGCCACCTGCGGGCAGAGCACGATGTCACCGAGCAGCCCGGCCGGGGTGGGCTCGTCCTCGGTGCCCGGGCGGAGCTCGTCCATCGGGAAGCTCAGGACGTCGGTCGGACCCGGCTCGTCCATCCACCGGATGTGCAGCTGCTCCATCGCGCCCTCGTCGACGAGCACGACGGCGAGTTCCGCGTCGGCGTGCACGTGCATGGCGTCGAGCGCGAACGCGGCGAGGCGCTGGATGGCGTCGTCGTCGACCGCGACGCCGGACTCGTTGTTGAGCTCGATGCTCACCGGGCGCCTCCTCTGGCGTCGTTCTTCGTGCTGGACTGGCGGCGCTCCGCCTGCTCGACGAGCCGCTGCTCGTCGTACACGGTGTAGGCGTCGACGATCCGGCCGACGAGGGTGTGGCGGACCACGTCCTCGCTGCCGAGACGGGCGAAGTGGATGTCCTCGACCTCGGACAGGATCTGCGTGACCAGCCGCAGGCCGGAGACGTTGCCGGGCAGGTCGACCTGGGTGATGTCGCCCGTGATGACCATCCGCGACCCGAACCCGAGGCGGGTGAGGAACATCTTCATCTGCTCGGGCGTGGTGTTCTGGGCCTCGTCGAGCACCACGAACGAGTCGTTGAGCGTGCGCCCGCGCATGTACGCCAGCGGTGCGACCTCGACGGTGCCGGCGGCCAGGAGCTTCGGGACCAGCTCAGGGTCCATCATCTCGTTGAGCGCGTCGTACAGCGGCCGGAGGTACGGGTCGATCTTGTCCGTCAGCGTGCCGGGCAGGAACCCCAGCCGCTCGCCGGCCTCCACCGCGGGACGGGTCAGGATGATGCGGGTGACCTCGCGCCGCTGCAGGGCCTGGACGGCCTTGGCCATGGCGAGGTACGTCTTGCCGGTGCCGGCGGGGCCGATGCCGAACGTGATCGTGTGCTCGTCGATGGCGTCGACGTACCGGCGCTGCCCGTCCGTCTTCGGACGCACGGACTTGCCGCGGCTCGCCACGATCGGTGTGCCGTAGACGTCGGCGGGGCTGCGGGCCTCGTCGATGATGCGCGCCGACGTGGGGATGTCCGACTGGCCGATGTCCTGGCCGCGCTTGACCATGTCCACGAGCTCGTCGACCAGTGCGCGGGCACGGGCGACGTCGCGCTCCGGACCGGTCAGGGTGACCTGGTTGCCGCGGACGAGCACGCGGACACCGGGGTACTGGCGTTCGACGGTCTTCAGCAGCCGGTCCTGTGGGCCGAGGAGCTGGACCATCGCGATCCCGTCGACGGCGAGTTCCGAGACGGCTTCGGTCTCGGTGGGTGCGGTGTCGTCAGCTGGCAAGGGTGCCTTCCTGCAGGTCGCCTGCGAGTACGTGTGCGTGCACGTGGAACACGGTCTGTCCGACGGTCTCGCCGGTGTTGAAGACGAGCCGGTACTGCCCGCCCGAGCGCTCGTCGGCGATGCGCTGGGCGGTCGCGACCACGTGCGCCAGGAGGTCCGGGTCACCGGCCGCGAGTTCGGTGACGTTCTGGTACTGCTCGGTCTTCGGGACCACGAGGACGTGGACCGGGGCCTTCGGGGCGATGTCCTCGAACGCGATGACGCGGTCGTCCTCGGCCACGATGGTCGCCGGGACGTCGCGCGTGACGATCTTCGAGAAGATGCTGCTCATGGCCCCATCGTAGGACGCCCGACCGACGCCGCGCCCTCCGGGTGCGACCGCGCTGCGCGAGGCGGTCACCAGCGGCCGAGGCGGGCCTGCAGGACCGCCAGTGCCGCGGGCCCGGCGGTGGAGGTCCGCAGGACGGTGTCCCCGAGCCGGACCCGCACCGCACCGGCGGCTTCGAGACGCTCCAGCTCGGAGCCGTCGATGCCGCCTTCCGGTCCGACGACCAGGGCGATCTCGGTGGCATCGGCCGGGGGCTCCCACGTGGCGAGCCGCTCGGTCGCGGTGGGGTCGAGCAGGACGAGCACGACGCCGTCCGAGGACGCCGCCGCGAGCTGCGCGGTCGTCATCGGCAGGTCCACCGAGGGCACGCGCGACCGGATCGCCTGCTTGGCGGCCTCCTGCGCGATCGCAGCCCACCGGGCACGGCCCTTCTCGACCTTGGCGCCGTCCCAGCGGGAGACGCTGCGCGCCGCCGACCAGGGCACGACGCGGTCGACGCCGATCTCGGTCGCGGCCTGCACCGCCATCTCGTCGCGTCCGCCCTTCGCGAGCGCCTGCACGAGGGTCAGCGACGGGGACGGCGGTTCCTCGACCACCACGGACGCGACGGTCAGCACGAGGGCGTCACGACCGACGGACTCGACCGGTCCGAGCACGACGGTGCCGCGGCCGTCACCGAGGCGGAGCGTCTCCCCGACTCGCACCCGCGACACCGTGACCGCGTGGCGGCCCTCGGCGCCGTCGAGCGCGACGGAGTCCCCGACGGTCACGCCGTCGAGGGACTCCACCAGGTAGAGCGACGCCATCAGAAGTTGAAGAAGCGGTCGCGCAGCTTGCCGAACATGCCCTGCTGGAACCGGGCGAGTTGCGGTGCCGCGGACTTGTGCGACTTCGCGAGCTGCTCGACGAGCTGGCGCTCCTTGTGCGAGAGCTTCGTCGGGGTCACGACCTGCACGCCGACCCGGAGGTCACCGCGCCCGCTGCCACGCAGCTTCGTGATGCCGCGGTCCTTGATCACCAGGACGTCGGCGCTCTGCACGCCCGGTCGGACCTCGAGCTCCACGGGACCGTCGAGGCCGTCGATCGTCGTCGTGGTGCCGAGGATCGCGTCGGTCATCTGGACCTCGAGCGTGGCGAGCAGGTCGTCGCCGTCGCGGCTGAAGACGTCGTGGTGGTGCACCCGGACCTCGAGGAACAGGTCACCGGAGGGTCCACCCGCCGGGCCGACCTCGCCCTGCCCGGGCATCTGGAGGCGCAGACCGGAGTCGACCCCGGCGGGGATGTCGACCGGGATGGTGCGACGAGCGCGGACGCGACCCTGGCCCTGGCACGTCGGGCAGGGGTTCGGGATGACGGTCCCGTGGCCGCGGCAGGTGCCGCACGGCGCGCTCGTCACGACGTTGCCGAGGAGCGACCGGACCTGGCGTTGGATCGAGCCGGACCCGCCGCAGATGTCACAGGTGCGCGGGCTGGTGCCCGGTGCGCAGCAGGAGCCGCCGCACGTCTCGCAGAGCACCGCGGTGTCGACCTCGACGTCCTTGTGCGTGCCGAAGACGACCTCGTCGAGGTCGACGTCGATGCGCAGCAGGGCGTCCTGTCCGCGCTCGGCCCGGCTGCGGGGACCGCCGCCACGGCCACCACCGGCGCCGCCGCCGAAGAAGGCGTCGAAGATGTCGCTGAAGCCCGCCGCACCACCGCCGCCGAAGGGGCTGTCGGCGGGGCCGGCGTCGTAGCGGCGCCGCTGCTCGGGGTCGCTCAGCACGTCGTACGCGTGCGTGACGTCCTTGAAGCGTTCGGCGGCGTCGGGGCTCGGGTTCACGTCCGGGTGGAGTTCCCGCGCGAGTCGGCGGTACGCCTTCTTGATGTCGGTGTCGGCCGCGTCGTGCGGGACACCGAGGACGTCGTAGTGGTCTGCCACGTATCCCTCAGTTGTGTTCGTCGGTGGATCGGATGATGGGGGTCGTCAATTCTCGCCGAGGAGCCTGGAGAGGTACCGGGCGACTGCCCGCACCGCTGCCATGTTCGAGCCGTAGTCCATGCGCGTCGGTCCGAGGACGCCCAGCCGGGCGACCTCGCCGCCGGCTGCGACGTACCCGCCGGCCACGATGCTCGTGGCGTCGAGACCGTACTCCGCGTTCTCGACGCCGATGCGCGCGGTCACGGAGACGTCGTCGAGCTGCATCTCCCCGAACAACCGGAGCAGGGTCACCTGTTCCTCGATGGCTTCGAGCACGGGGAAGAGCCCGCCGGAGAAGTCCTGCTCGCTCTTGGCGAGGTTGGCGGCGCCGGCCATCAGCAGGCGGTCCTGCCGGTTGGCGGCGACCTGCTCGATGAGCGTCGCGACGACCACGCCCGCCAGGGTCTGCGAGTCCGGGCGGATCTGTGCGGGGATCGCCCGCAGCGCGGTGGGGACGTCCTGCAGCGGGAGCCCGACGGTCGCGCCGTTGAGCACCGAGCGGAGTTCGACCAGGGCGGACTCGTCGAGCCGGACGTCGGTCTCCACGACGCGCTGCTCGACCCGGGCGGTGTCGGTGATGAGCACGACCATCAGGCGGGTGTCGCCGAGCCGGACGAGTTCGACGTGCTGGACCCGGGCGCGCACCATCGACGGGTACTGCACCAGGGCGACCTGGTTCGTCAGCTGGCTGAGCAGCCGGACGGTGCGGCTGAGGACGTCGTCGAGGTCGTTGGACGCCCCGAGGAAGGTCTCGATGGCGTGCCGCTGCGCACTCGAGAGCGGCCGTGCGGCGGCGAGGTGGTCGACGAAGACGCGGTAGCCCTTGTCCGTCGGCACCCGGCCGGACGAGGTGTGCGGGGCGATGATGAGCTGCTCGTCCTCGAGCAGGGCCATGTCGTTGCGGATCGTCGCGGCGCTGACCCCGAAGGCGTGCCGGTCGACGATGGACTTCGACCCGACGGGCTCGCGCGACGAGACGTAGTCACGCACGATGGCCTTGAGGACCTCGAGGGAACGTTCACTGACCACCGGGACCCCTTCCACGCGTGCTGGCACTCGGACATGTCGAGTGCTGATCCTACGCCTGCACACCGACACGCTCGGACTTCTCCGGGGGCCGGTCGCTACGCTGCCGCCATGAGCTACGGACACGAGCAGGACGGCGCCAGAGGCCCCGGTCAGCCCCGCCCCGGCGACTACGCCCACCAGCCCCACCCGCAGGGCTACGGGCAGCAGCACGACGGCCCGCAGTACCAGCCACCGCAGCCGCTGACGCCCGAGGACCAGCGCCTCTGGGCGACGCTCACCCACGTGGGCGGGATCTTCCTGAGCTTCGTGGGGCCGCTCGTGGCCTACCTGGTGCTGCGGGACCGCGGCGGCTTCGTCCGCGAGCACACCCGCCAGGCGCTGAACTTCCACATCACGGCCGCGATCGCCAGCTTCGTCGCCGGCCTGCTGACGCTGCTGCTCATCGGCTTCGTGCTGCTGCCGATCATCAGCGTCCTCGTGGTCGTCTTCGCGATCATGGCCGCCGTGGCCGCCAACCAGGGGCGCTTCTACCGCTACCCGCTGACGATCGAGTTCGTGAAGGCCTAGTCGAGCAGTTCGCGGACCACCGCGTCCGCGAGCAGCCGGCCCTGCAGCGTCAGGTCGAGGCGACCCGGCGCCCCGGGGCGGCCCAGGGCACTGCGGCCGTCCACCAGACCGCGCGCGATGAGCCCGGCGACCCGGCCACGGGCCTCCTGGCGGAGTTCCTGGGTGGTGAGTTCCCCACGGACGCGCGCGGCGAGCAGCACGCGCTCGACGTAGCGGGTCTCGTCGTCGAGCGTCTCGCGACCAGCGGCCGGGGACACGTCCTGGAGCACGCGGCCCGCGTACGCGGCCGGGTGCTTGACGTTCCACCAGCGGGTGCCGGCGACGCTCGAGTGCGCGCCGGGGCCGACGCCCCACCAGTCGTGGCCCTTCCAGTAGGACAGGTTGTGCCGGCTGACGTGCTCGTCGCCGCGGGCCCAGTTCGAGACCTCGTACCAGGAGTAGCCGGCGTCGCCGAGCACCTGGTCCGCGAGCTCGTACATGTCGGCGGCGAGGTCGTCGTCCGGGGCGGGCAGCTCACCGCGGGAGACCGCGCGGCCCATCGCGGTGCCGTCCTCGACGATCAACGAGTACGCGGAGACGTGGTCAGGCTCGCACGCGAGCGCGGCGTCGAGCGAGGTGCGCCAGTCGTCGAGGGACTCCCCCGGCGTCGAGTAGATGAGGTCGAGCGAGACGTCGAGGCCGAGCTGCTTCGCGAGGTCGACGACGACCGGCACGCGCTCGGAGTCGTGGGTGCGGTCGAGGGTGGCGAGCACGTGCGGCACCGCCGACTGCATGCCGAAGCTCATCCGGTTGAAGCCACCGGCGCGGAGGGTCTCGAGCGAGGCCGCGTCGACGGAGTCCGGGTTGGCCTCGGTCGTGACCTCGGCCCCCGGCAGGATGCCCCACGTGTCGTCGATCGCGCGGAGGATCATCGCGAGGTCGCTCGCCGGCAGCATCGTCGGGGTGCCACCACCGAAGAACACGGTCGACACCGGCCGACGGGGCACGCCCGAGCGGTCGAGGACCGACGCGGCCCACTCGATCTCGCGCACCGCATGGCCGGCGTAGTCGTCACGGCGGACGCCCCGCAGCTCGGACGCCGTGTACGTGTTGAAGTCGCAGTAGCCGCAGCGCACCCGGCAGAAGGGCACGTGCACGTAGACACCGAAGGGGACGTCACCCGCACCGGCCGCCGGGGTGAGCAGGCCGTCCGCGGGAGCCGGGTCAGCGATCGGGAGAGCACTCGGCATGGACTCCATTCTCCGCCATGATGGAGCCATGGAGCACCACTCGGTCCCGACCACGGTGCTGTGGGACATCGACGGCACCCTCGTCCGGAACGCCACCTCCCCCGGCAACCTGTACCACCTGGCGCTCGAGCGCGCGACGGGCCGTGACCTCCCCCTGCTCGTCGGTCACCAGCACGGGCGCACCGACGCCGGCATCATCGCCGAGCACGTCCGCGCCCACGACCTCGCCGTCGACGTGATCCCGACCGTGACCGCGCACCTCCGCGACCTGTCCGAGGAACGGCACCGCGCCGGCGAGCACCGCACGGCCGCTCCCGGAGCCCTCGCCCTGGTGACCCGCTTCGCGGCGCTCGGCTGGCGGAACGGGCTGCTCACCGGCAACTCCGCGTACCGCGCCCGCGTCAAGCTCGCCGGCGCCGGGTTCGACGTGGACGCCTTCGACTGGGACCACTCGTACTTCGGGGACGAGGAGGTCGAGCGTGCCGGGGTCACCGCCCTCGCCGCGGAGGCCCTCGCCGGCACCCGCGCGGTCATCGTCGGCGACACCCCACGGGACGGCGAAGCGGCCGACGCCGTGGGCATCCCGTTCCTGGCCGTGGCGACCGGCGTCTACGACGTCGAGGCACTCCGGCACACGAACGCGGTGGCGATCGCGCGGGACTGCGTCGTCGATGCGGCCCTCATCGAGGACGCCATCGCCGCGCTGCCCCCGCTGCGACACGAGTAGCGGGCGTCCACCCGGGCGGTCAGTCCCCGCGCAGCGCCGCCAGGTACTTCTCGGCCATCACCCGCTGCTGCCGGCGGAGCAGCGGCGCGACGAAGCGCCACTTCGCGCTGGCGGGCTGCGAGAACTGGCGGACCTGCAGCCACACGGAGCCGTCCGCGGTGCGCTCCACCACGAAGGACTCCTCACCCGAGAGCGGGTGGCCTTCGAGCGTGCCGTACGCGAAGCCCTTGCGGTCGGGCTCGTCGATGATCGACACGACGCGCACAGGCGCCTGCACCGACCGACCGAACGCGTGCATCGTCAGCACGGCGGTGGTGCCGGCGGTCACGAGCGGGGTGCCGTCCGGTGCGAAGTGCTCGACCCGCGGCGTCCCGATGGAGGCCGGCGCGATGGGCACCCCCTGCTCGTCGAACGTGACGGGGTTGTAGCGGACGTCGTCGTCGTCGGGCGCGTCGTCCACCCGGACGCCCATCCCGCTGCGCTCCTGGATCTGCCACGTCAGCGCCTGGGTCACCGCCGTGTCGAACCGCTGGTCACCGTGCCCGATGCGGGCCCGGGACTCCGCCGGGGTGAAGCCCTCCGGCGGGTAGGTCATGAGGTCCGGCGCCTGTGTCGCACCGACCGCTCCGTAGGTCAGGGCGGTCAGGTACCCTCCGCGGCTGCTCATCCCGCCATCGTACTGGGCCTGACCGACGGGCCGGACCGCTCGGGGTCACCGGTGGAGACCCGCGTCCGGTTCCGGACAGGCACCCCGAACGGGAGGCTGCAAGTCGTTGCGTATGCATCTACCTTTGGGTGCGTGCCCCGCTCCAGTGCCCTCCCCCGTCGGTCCGTCGACCGACGCACCCGGATGGCCGGGATCGCGACGCTCGTGTGCTTCGCCGTGGCCGCTGCCGCGCGGGTCCTCGTCGACACGTCCACCGCTGGCTTCGACGCACCCGCCCGGTACACCACGGCGGCGCCGAGCGGGTGGACGGCCTTCGACACGGTGAACGTCGTCGCCGTGGCCGGTGCCAGCCTCGCCGGCGCCGCGGTCCTGCTCTTCGGCGCGACGCTCGTCTCCGCCGTGCTCCACCACCCGGGGCGCCGCCTGCCCCTCGTGATCGGGGCCGTCACGCTCGTGATGGTGCTCGGCGCCGTCCTCGCCGGGACGGTCGCGAGCGGCCGGACCGACTTCGCCGTCGTCACGGAACTCGAGCTGCTGCGGACCGCACTGGCAGGACTGGCGGTCGCGAGCCTCCCGGCGGTCGTCCTGGGCGCACTGCGCGCCCGCGGCGAGACGTGACACCGTCGGCGACGGTCGTCCTGGGCGCGGTGCGCGCCCGCGCCCGCCGCTGAGCCCTACTTCTTCTTCTCTTCGACGTCCCCGGAGAGCGCGGCGATGAAGGCCTCTTGCGGGACCTCGACCCGGCCGATCGTCTTCATGCGCTTCTTGCCCTCCTTCTGCTTCTCGAGGAGCTTGCGCTTGCGGGTGATGTCACCGCCGTAGCACTTCGCGAGGACGTCCTTGCGCATGGCGCGGATGCTCTCACGGGCGATGATGCGCGCGCCGATGGCGGCCTGGATCGGGACCTCGAACTGCTGGCGTGGGATGAGCTTGCGGAGCCGCTCGGTCATCAGCGTGCCGTACGCGTAGGCCTTGTCGCGGTGCACGATCGCGCTGAAGGCGTCGACCTGGTCGCCCTGCAGCAGGATGTCGACCTTGACGAGGTCGGCGGCCTGGTCGCCGACGGGCTCGTAGTCGAGGCTGGCGTAGCCCTGTGTCTTGCTCTTGAGCTGGTCGAAGAAGTCGAAGACGATCTCGCCGAGGGGCATCTGGTAGCGGATCTCGACGCGGTCCTCGCCGAGGTACTCCATGCCGAGCAGGGAACCGCGGCGCTGCTGGCACAGCTCCATGATCGCGCCGACGTAGTCCTTCGGTGCCAGGATCGCGGCACGGACCATCGGCTCGCGGACCTCGATGATGCGCCCGGTCGGGAACTCGGACGGGTTCGTGACCTCGGTGACCGTGTTGTCCTCGTTCGTGACCTCGTAGATCACGCTCGGGGCGGTGGTGATGAGGTCGAGGTTGAACTCGCGGGACAGGCGCTCGGTGATGATCTCGAGGTGCAGCAGGCCGAGGAAGCCGCAGCGGAACCCGAAGCCGAGCGCGACGGAGGTCTCCGGCTCGTAGACCAGCGCGGCGTCCGAGAGCTTGAGCTTGTCGAGCGCTTCGCGGAGGTCCGGGTAGTCCGAGCCGTCGATCGGGTACAGGCCCGAGAAGACCATCGGCTTCGGGTCCGTGTAGCCGGGCAGGGCCTCGGTCGCCGGGCGCTGGGCACTCGTGACGGTGTCGCCGACCTTGGACAGGCGGACGTCCTTCACCCCGGTGATGAGGTAGCCGACCTCGCCGACGGACAGGCCCTTCGTGGGGATCGGCTCCGGGCTCGACACCCCGATCTCGAGGATCTCGTGCGTCGACTTGGTCGACATCATCTGGACCTTCTCGCGCGGGGCGATCGAGCCGTCGATCATGCGGATGTACGTCACGACGCCGCGGTAGCTGTCGTAGACCGAGTCGAAGATCATCGCGCGGGGCGCGGCGTCGACCGTGCCGACCGGGGCGGGGACCGTCCGGACGACGAGGTCGAGGAGCTCCGGCACGCCGACGCCGGTCTTGCCGGAGACGCGGAGGACGTCCTCGGGCTTGCCGCCGATGAGCTGGGCGAGCTCGGCCGCGTACTTGTCGGGGTCGGCGGCGGGCAGGTCGATCTTGTTGAGGACCGGGATGATCTGCAGGTCGTTCTCGAGCGCCAGGTAGAGGTTCGCGAGCGTCTGGGCCTCGATGCCCTGGGCGGCGTCGACGAGCAGGATGGCGCCCTCGCACGCGGCGAGGGAGCGGGAGACCTCGTACGAGAAGTCGACGTGCCCGGGCGTGTCGATCATGTTCAGCGCGTAGGTCTGACCGTCGAGCTCCCACGGCATGCGGACGGCCTGCGACTTGATCGTGATGCCGCGCTCACGCTCGATGTCCATGCGGTCGAGGTACTGCGCGCGCATCGCACGGTCCTCGACGATGCCGGTGATCGAGAGCATGCGGTCGGCCAGCGTGGACTTGCCGTGGTCGATGTGCGCGATGATGCAGAAGTTGCGGATCGCGTCGGCCGGAGTCGCGGCGGGCTCGAGCGGAGCGGATGCTTGTGGGCTCACGGTTCCTCAGGTGGGTCGGACGGTCAGGAGATTGTCCCACGGTTGCGTCCCGGCAGCGTGCGGGCGGTGCGGGGCGGCCGCGCGGCTGGCGCGTGGTGCGAGGTTGACCACCTCGTGCAGCCCTGGATGCCCGCACGGGGCGACCGACCTCGCACCAGGCGGAGGAGCGCGCACGGTGCGGGGCGTGGCGGGGCCGCGCCGAGCCTCCCGGCCGGGTCCGACGGAGGGTCCGGCTCAGACGACCGCGTGCGCCGGGGCCGGCAGCGCGCCCAGGCCGCGCCGCAGGTCCTCCGGGGTCGCCGCCAGGCAGACGCGGATCCAGCCCTCGCCGCTGCGGCCGAACGCGCTGCCCGGTGCCACGGCGACCCGCTCGCGCTGCAGGAACGCCAACGCCCACGCGGCGACGTCCCCCTGGGCGGCGTGCGCGACGTCGATCCACAGGTAGAAGGAGCCGTCCGGTGCGTTGTACCGGATGCCGGCGGCGTCGAGGACCTCGGTCGCGACCTCGAGGTTGGCGCGGTAGTGCTCCCGGGCGTCGCGCACGGCGGAGTGGTCCCCCACGATCGCTGCGAGGGCCGCGTACTGGTCGGGCTCGGCGACGCAGCTGATCATCGACTCCTGCACGGTGCGCATCGTCGGGCCCAGGCCCTTCGGGGTCACGAGGTACCCGACCCGGACCCCCGTCATCGCGTACGTCTTGCTCAGCGAGAAGGCGGTGAAGACGCGGTCGTCCTCGTCGAGGGCGGCCAGGCTGACGTGCCGGGTGCCGTAGGTGAAGTACTCGTAGACCTCGTCGCTGATCACCCAGAGGTCGTGTTCCTTCGCGAACGCCAGGATCCGCCGGAGCGTCGCCTCGCTGAACACCGTGCCGAGCGGGTTCGACGGCGAATTCACCACGATGGCCCGGGTCCGCTCGGTCACGCTCGCAGCGAGGGCGTCGAGGTCCGGCTCGAACCCGTGCTCCGGCCCGAGGCGGTACGGCACCGGCGTCGCGCCGATGATGTGGGCGTTCATCGTGAACGTCGTGTACCCGGGGTCGGGCACGAGCAGCTCGTCACCCGGGCTGAGCACGAGGGTCATCGCCTGGAACAGCGCCTGCGTCGCGCCGATCGTCATCCAGATCTGCTCGAGGTCGGCCTCGATGCGGTTCTCCCGCCGGAGCTTCTCCTGCACGGCCAGGCGCAGCGGCGTGATGCCGCCGTTCGGGGTGTACCCGGTGCGGTCCTCGGTCCAGGCACGTCGGGCCGCGTCCCCGATGTGCGTGGCCACCGGGACGTCCGGCTCGCCGATGACGAGCATCGTGACGTCCACGCCGTCCGCCTGGAGCAGGGCGGCCTGCTCGAAGACGCGGCGGATGCCGGAGGCGGGGACGGTGTCGATCCGAGGTGCGAGGGACGGCATGCTCGACACGGTAACGCCGCCGTGTTTCGGGGCGGTGACACGGGCGTGGTTCGGCGCGGTGTCGCGGGCGTGGTTCCGCGCGGAGCCGCGGGAGCGGGGCGTGTCGCGCGCGTTGATCCGCACCCCTGACCCTGGTAATGTGGCTTGCTGGCTTACGCGTTCCGTCGCCCACGGGTGGAACGCGATGCGACCAAGGGCCCCTCTACCCAGCGGTCGCGACCACCCGTCCGAGACGAAGCAGGAGCAACACATGGCGAACATCAAGTCGCAGATGAAGCGCATCAAGACCAACCTCAAGGCCACCGAGCGCAACAAGGCCTACAAGTCCGAGCTGAAGACGTTCATCCGTCACACCAACGAGGCCATCGTCGCCGGCGACAAGGAGAAGGCCACCGCCGCTCTCGCCGTCGCGTCGAAGAAGCTCGACAAGGCCGTGAGCAAGGGCGTCATCCACAAGAACCAGGCCGCGAACCGCAAGTCGGCCATCGCGAAGAAGGTCAGCGCGCTCTGAGCGTCTGATCCTCTCGAAGGCCCCGCACCGTTCCGGTGTGGGGCCTTCGTCGTTCCCGGGGTCGGCGCGGGGGGCTGGGGTGGCGGCGGGCGGGCGCGCTGACGCGCGGGCGGCGGCGCGGCTGGTTCCGGATGACGACGCACAACGGAAATCCGCTGGCGCCGCCGGAATCCGTGGTTCGGGCCGACACCCGTTGTGCGGCGTCGGCCTGGAGGCTCGGCTCACCACACCGGGGCTCGCCGCGTCGGGCAACGGTGCGACGTCGGCCGGGAGGCTCGGCTCAGCTCACCGGGGTTCGCCGCGTCGGGCGATGGTGCGGACCATGACCTCGAGCGCGTAGTGGGCGTCGCGTGAGCCGCCCTTCACCGCGGTGTCGGCCTCGGCGATGCTGATGATCGCGTTCGCCAGCCCGGACTCACTCCACCCGGCGACGTCCCGCTGGGCACGCTGCACCTGCCACGGCGCCATGCCGAGCGCGGACGCGGCCTGACCGCTGGAGCCCCGGAAGGAACTGACCTTCGCCATGGTCCGGATCTTGCTCGCGAACGCGGCGACGATCGGCACGGGTGCCTCGCCCGTCGCCAGGGCGTGCCGCAGCTCCACGATGGCCGGAGCGGACCGCCCGGCGAGGGCGATGTCCGCGACCTTGAACGCGTTCGTCTCGACGCGGCCGCCGTAGTACTTGTCGACGACCCGGTCGGTGATCTCCTGGGCCTCGTCCGCCAGGAGCTGCCGGCACGCCGCCGCCAGCTCGGCGAGGTCGTCGGCGAACGCGGCGACCAGCGTGCGCACGGCCGAGGGTGCGATCTTGCGTCGGGCAGCGCGGAACTCGGCGTTCACGAAGTCGATGCGGTCGGTCTCCCGCTTGAGCTCGTCGCACAGGACCTCGATCCCCCCGCCGACGCCGCTGCGGATCGTGTCGAGGAGCTTCTTGCCGCGCACCCCGCCGCCGTGCCGCAGCACCAGGGTGACGTCGTCGGCCGGGTTGCCCAGGTACGAGATCGTCTCCGTGATGAAGGCGTCCGTGCACTTCTCGACGTTGGTGACCCGGACGAGCCGCGGTTCGCCGAACAGGGACGGGCTGGCAAGCGTCGCCAGCAGGCCGGGCGCGTACTGGTCGGCTTCGAGGTCGTGGACCTCGAGCGCGGGGTCCTCGCCGACGAGCAGGTCGCGGAGCATGCCGGTCGCACGCTCGGCGAGGAAGGTCTCGGGTCCGGTGACGAGGACGACGGGCGCGGGACGGATGCCCGACCACGGGACCTGGTCGATCTTCGCGGCGGCGCGCGCGGGCTTCTTGGCGGGCATGCGGTCCTTCCGACGGTGCGTGGTCGAGTCTACGGGCCGCCCCCGACGTGGGCCGTCGCAGGGCGAGCGTCGCTGCAGTCCCCCGAGCAGCCGGTGCCGGGGTCCGTGTCGGCGACGGTGGTGCCGCCTGCCGTTCCGTCCAGACCTCCGGGCCGGCGACAGCACCACGGACGACGATCGTCCCCTGCCGGTCGGTGCGGAAGGGCGTCGTGCCGGCGGCGGCGAGCATCTCGAGCGCCCGCTCCGTCGGGTGCCCGTACGTGTTGTCCGCGCCGACGCCGATGAGTCCGACCGGCGCTGCGAGCTCGCGGTAGAGCGTGGGGTCCTGGTCTGCGGACCCGTGGTGCGCGACCTTCACCAGGTCGACGGGCCCGAGCGCCGTGGACGCCGGGACCGACCCACGCAGCCGTCGTTGTGCCGTGGCGTCGAGGTCCCCGAGGAACACCCCGGTCAGGCACGTCGTGCACCCCGGTGGTCGGTCCGTCCGCAGCACAATGCTCGCCTCGTTGCCGCTCGTCGGGTCCGACACCCGCGGCCAGAGCACGTGCCAGGGCACCCGCCCGAGCACCCCGTGCACGCCGTCGTCGGCACGCCGGACGTCCACCCCCGCGGTCTCGAGCCGTCGGAGCACCCCGGCGTCGGCCGGCCGTACCGGCGGTCCGACGAGCGCCAGGTCCACGTCCCCGACGACCTCGTCCAGTGCACCGACGTGGTCCTCGTCGTAGTGGGTCAGCACGAGCAGGTCGATCCGGTCGACGCCGAGCAGGTCGAGACAGCTCCGCAGCCGAACGGGGTCGTCGCCGACGTCGACGAGCGCGGTGCTCGTGCCGTCCCGCAGGAGCACCGCATCCCCCTGCCCGACGTCGCACATCGCCACGGACCAGTCCCGCGGCAGCCCCGCGCGCGTCAGGACCGTCGGCACCACCGTGGTCGCGAGCCCGATCGCTGTCACCACCGAGGCCACGAGCACGAACGGTGTCCGGACCCCCGCCGGTGCGAGCACCACGCCGACGACCGCACCACTGACCACGACGGCGGTCACGACGCCGACCGCCCCGGCCGGCCACGGGAGCGAGGCCACGGGCAGCCCGGCCGCCGTCTGGGCGATGACCCCGATCGCGGCAGCCGGAGCCCACGCGACCGCCGCCACGACGCCGCCCGCTGCCGGCCACAGCGGCGCCAGCACGCACGCCAGCAGCCCGATGACCGTCACCACGGGGGCGAACGGCTCCGCCAGCAGGTTCGCCGGGACCGCGTACGTCGGCAGGGCGGGTGCGAGCGGGATCGTCAGCGGCCAGCACGCCACCTGCGCGGCGAACGGCACGGCGACGGCAGCGGCCACCGGTGTCCAGCAGCGCCGTGCGAGCAGCGCCGTCAGCGGTGGCCCGAGCACGACGATCCCCGAGGTCGCCAGCACCGACAGGCCGAAGGCGAACGACCGTGCGAACCACGGGTCGACGACGAGCATCACGACCGCCGCGAGCGCGATGAGCGGCACACCACGGACCGGACGACCCGACAGGTGCACCACGAGCACGACGACGGCCATCACGGTCGCGCGGAGGATCGACGGGTCCGGGCGGACGAGCACGACGAACCCGACGAGGAGCACCACCGCCAGCGCTGCCCGGGCGCCACGGCCGAGCCCGGCGGCGCGACCGAGCAGCACCACGAGGGCCACGACCACCGCGCAGTTCGAGCCGGAGACCGCGGTCAGGTGGGTCAGGGCGCTGGCCTCCATCGCGGCCTCGGTCGCCGGGTCCAGACCGCTGCGGTCGCCGATCGCCAGCCCCCGGAGCAGTGCTCCCCGGGCTGTGGCAGGTCCGCGGTCACGGTGGCGAAGGCCCCGCGCGCGTGGTCCGTCAGCGCGAGGAGCCCGGTCGGCGGTTCCGTGGCTGCCGGCCCGCGGAGGAACACCACGAAGGCGGTCGCGGACCCGGCCTCGTCCGACTCGATCGCTGCCCGCGCCGTCAGCGTCGTGCCGGCTCCGAGCGAGCCCTGACGAGGAGCATCATCGTCCACAGCGGGAACCACTCGCACAGGCACGTCGAGCCCCGTCGCAGCGCCGGCCGCACGCAGGGTCGCCACGACCGACCGGTCCGCCCCGGCGAGGTCCCGGTCGAGCACCACCGTCACGGACGCCGACCGCCCGGCCAGGGCCTCGAGTGCCGCGGGGCTCCGGCGGGGGTCCCCGACGGCGACGGCGACCGCGACGAGGGAGACGAACGCGGCCGACGTCACCACGAACGCCGCGACGACCCGCACGCGCTCGCCGGACGGCCGAACCCACAGCAGGGCCGTCCCCGTGAGGAGCACCCCGCCGGCGACCGCTGCCACCGCCCATGCCGCCGACGTGGACCCGACGAGCACGGCGGCGACGACCCACGCGACCGCGACGGGCACCGCGATGCGCAGGTCAGCTCGCGCGGGCGTGACGTTCACACGCGCACCCGGTCCTGCAGCTCGGCGAAGCGGCCGTCCCCGATCCCGCTGACGTCGAGCAGGTCCTCGACCGCGGAGAACCGACCGTGCTCCTCCCGCCACGCGAGGATCCGCTGCGCCAGCCCCGGACCGATGCCGGGCAGGGTCTCGAGGGCGGCCTGGTCCGCGCTGTTCAGGTCGACGACGTCCGACGCTGCAGACCCGTCTGAGCCCGCGGCCCCGGACACCCCAGACCCAGGACCGGGATCAGCCCCAGCGGACCCAGCAGGACCAGCAGCGCCACCGCTGTCGGCACCGAGCGCCTGCGGCACGTCGACCTCACCGACCCGCGGCACGTAGAGCCGCTCACCGTCGACGAGCGGCCGCGCCAGGTTGAGCCGGGCGAGGTCCGCGTCCCCGGACGCACCGCCCGCGGCCTCGAGCGCATCGGTGACCCGGCCACCCCCTGGCACCGTCACCACCCCGGCGTGCGCCACGGCGCCGAGCACGTGCACGACGACGGACGGCGCGGCGGACGTCGATGCCGACGCCGACGGTCCGGCACGCCCAGCCGAGGCCGAGGCCGACGCCGCCCCAGCACCAGCAGCAGCACCCCCAGCCCCAGCAGCACCAGCCCCAGCACCAGCCGCGCCTCCTGCCGGAGCGGACGCCCCCACCGACGCCGCCCCCGTCACCGACGTCACCCCGCCCGCGCCGCTCCCCCGCGAACCGAGCACGATGACGACCAGCGCGACGACCACCACCACGGCAGCGACGACGAGCGCCGCGCGGGGCGAGAGCGTGAACCGTGACATGGCCGGAACGCTACGGAGCCCGGTCCGACGACCGGGCCCCGACGAGCGACACCGTGGACGAACGACGCCGCCCTGCGCATGTGGAGGAGTGGACTACCCCTTGATGGCGATGTTGACGAGCTTCGGCGCCCGCACGATGACCTTGACGACCTCCCGGTCGCCGATGTACCGCTGCACCGACTTCGACGCGCGCGCGAGCCGTTCGAGCTCGTCGGCCTCGATCGACTTCGACACCTCGAACGAGTCACGCACCTTGCCGTTGACCTGGACCACTGCGGTCAGGGTCTCCTGCACGAGCAGCGTCGGGTCGGCCTTGCGCCACCCGTACGTGGCGACCGAGGCGTCGTAGCCCAGCGTCTGCCACATCTCCTCGCCGGTGTACGGCGCGAAGACGCTCAGCCCGAGGGCCACGGTCTCCGCGGCCTCGCGCACGGCGGGGTCGCCGGCACCGGGGCCGCTGTCGATGGCCTTGCGCGTGACGTTCACCAGGTCCATCAGCCGCGCGATCACGACGTTGAACTTGAAGGACTCCATCAGCCCCGGGGCGTCGGAGAGGAACCGGTGGGTGACCTGACGGACGGCTCGGTCGCCCTCGGCCCACACGGCATCGGGCGTCGACGTGACGTCCGTCGCCAGGCGGTACGCACGCGCCAGGAACCGCGCAGAGGCCGCCGGGGAGACGTCCTCCCAGTTGATGTCGTCCTCCGGCGGACCGGCGAAGCCCATCACCAGGCGGATGGCGTCGACGCCGTGCGCGTCGAGCTCGTCACCGAGGGAGACGCCACCCTTCGACTTCGACATCTTCGAGCCGCCGGAGAGCACCATGCCCTGGTTCAGCAGCGCCGAGAACGGCTCGGTGAAGTCGAGGTAGCCGAGGTCGAACAGGACCTTCGTGACGAAGCGCGCGTACAGCAGGTGCAGGATCGCGTGCTCGACGCCGCCGATGTACTGGTCGACGGGTGCCCACTTGTTCACGAGCGCCGGGTCGAAGGCCTGGGTGTCGTCGTTCGCGGACAGGAAGCGCAGGAAGTACCACGACGAGTCGACGAACGTGTCCATCGTGTCGGCGTCGCGCTTGGCGGGGGTGCCGTCGACCGGGTTCGGCACGTTCACCCAGTCGGTCGCACCGCCCAGGGGCGACGTACCCTTCGGCTTCAGGTCGAGGCCCTCGGTGGGGGGCAGCACGACGGGCAGCTGGTCCTCCGGCACCGGGTACTCGGTGCCGTCCTCGCCGTGGATGATCGGGATCGGGGTGCCCCAGAAGCGCTGCCGGGAGATCAGCCAGTCGCGCAGACGGTACGTCTTCGCTGCACGACCCGTCCCGCGCTCGTCGAAGGAGCTTGATGGCCGCGGTGATCGCGTGCTGCTTGCTCATGCCGTCGAGCGGTCCGGAGTTGATCATCCGACCGGTGCCGGTCAGCGCCTGGCCGGTGCTGACCGGGTCGAGCGAGGGGATGTCGAAGTCGTCGAGCGTCGCGCCCTCGGGGATCACCGGGATGGCACCGGTCACGGCCGCGTTCGTGTCGACGACGACCTTCACGGGCAGGTCGAACGTCCGCGCGAAGTCGAGGTCGCGCTGGTCGTGCGCCGGGACCGCCATTACGGCGCCGTGGCCGTAGTCGGCGAGGACGTAGTCGGCGGCCCAGATCGGCAGGCGCTCCCCCGTCAGCGGGTGGATCGCGAACCGGTCGAGCGGCACGCCGGTCTTCGGGCGGTCCGCGTTCTGTCGGTCGATCTCGGAGGTCTTCTGCGTGGCGACGAGGTAGTCCTCGAACGCGGCGCGGGTGTCGTCACCGACAGTTGCGACCAGCTCAGCCGCCAGGTCCGAGTCCGGCGCCACGACCAGGAACGTCACGCCGTGGATGGTGTCCGGCCGGGTGGTGAAGACGGTCACGGGCTCGTCGCGGCCCTCGATCACGAAGTCGACGTCGGCACCGACCGAGCGGCCGATCCAGTTGCGCTGCATCGCGATGACCTTGGCGGGCCAGCGGCCCTCGAGCTGGTTCAGGTCGTCGAGCAGCCGGTCGGCGTACTCGGTGATCCCGAAGTACCACTGCGTCAGCTTCTTCTTGACGACGACGGCGCCGGAGCGGTCCGAGGTGCCGTCGGGCAGGACCTGCTCGTTCGCCAGCACGGTCTGGTCCACCGGGTCCCAGTTGACCCAGCTGTCCTTGCGGTAGGCCAGGCCCTTCTCGTACATCTTCAGGAACAGCCACTGGTTCCACTTGTAGTACTCGGGGTCCGAGGTGTGGATCTCCGTGGACCAGTCGAACGACGGCGCGTAGCGCTTGAACGACGCCTTCTGCTGCGCGATGTTCGCGTAGGTCCAGTCCTTGGGGTCGACGCCGCGCTTGATCGCCGCGTTCTCCGCGGGCAGGCCGAACGAGTCCCACCCGATCGGGTGCATGACGTTGAAGCCCTGCTGCCGCCAGTAGCGCGCCACGAAGTCGCCGAGCGCCCAGTTCTCCGCGTGGCCCATGTGCAGGTCGCCCGACGGGTACGGGAACATCTCGAGGATGTACTTCCGCGGACGACGGTCGTCGGGGTCGGCGGTGAAGAGGCCGAGCTCTTCCCAGCGCCCCTGCCACTTGTCCTGGATGCGACGGAAGTCGTAGGCGTTCGGGTCCTCGACGTGCTGCTCGTTGGTCACGGAACTCTCAATCGGTCTGGAGGCGCGGTGCAGGTCGCGCGGACGTGCGCCGGTCCCCAAGATTACAAGGCCGGTGCGACGGTGCGGGACACGCGTGTGCTCACGCCGCGACGCGGCCGTCCCGCATCCGGATGGTCCTGGTCACCAGGGCAGTCGGCACCGGCACGTGCGACACGACGAGGACGGTCCGCCCGGCGGCCTGCGCCGTGGCGACGAGGTCACGGAGCAGCGCGTCGCCGAGGTCCGGGTCGATGTCAGCCGTCGGTTCGTCGAGGACGAGCACCGGGAACGCGTGCAGCAGCGCCCGCGCCAGTGCCAGCCGGTGCGCCTGCCCGCCGGACAGCAGCCCACCGCGCTCCCCCACGTCGGCGTCGAGCCCACCCCGCCGCTCGACCCAGTCGCCGAGGCCGACGCGCGCCAGGACCGCGAGGAGCTCGTCGTCGGTGGCCGACTCCTTCGCGAAGAGCAGGTTCTGCCGGACCGACTGGTCGAACACGAACGGGTCCTGCTCGATCAGGCCGACGCGGGCGCGGACGGCGTCGGGGTGCATCGTGCGGGCCTCGACGCCGTCGAGCGTGTACGACCCGTCGTGGTCGACGAACCGGACCAGGGCGTCCACCAGGGTCGACTTCCCCGCGCCGCTCGGCCCCTCGAGGACGACGACCTCGCCCGGCGCCAGGGTGAACGAGACCCCGTCGACCGCGGCGACCTGGGACCCGGGCCAGCGCACGGTCAGGTCCCGCACCGCGAGCGTGACCGGACCGTCGACGACCAGGTCCTCCGGGGCGGCGTCGGCGTCGGGCTCCGGCACGACGCCGACGGGTGTGGTCGCCGGGACGACACGCTCCACCCGGTCAGCGGCTGCCCGGACCCGCCGCAGCGTGAGCACCGCGAGCGGGACGGTGCCGACGACCTCGAACAGGGCGAGCGGCACGAAGACCGCCAGTGCCCAGAGCGGACCGTCGAGCGCACCGGACACGACCGCCGGCGCTCCGACGGCGAGGACCCCCACGACGGCGCCGCTACCGATGAGCCCGACGAGCGCCCCGACGAGGGCCTCGACGCTGGCACGACGCCGGACGGCCCGTGTCACCCGGGCATCGAGGGCGTCGATGTGGGCGAGTCGCTCGTCGAGCGTGCCGTACGCGGCGAAGACGTCGAGCGTCCGCACGGTGTCGAGCACCAGGTCCGCGACCCGGCCCCGGTCCGCCGCGGTCTCGGCGTCGCTCCGCCGGGCGATCGACGCCGTCACGACGGACCCGAGCGCCGCGGCGACGACCAGCGCGACGAGCAGGACGAGCGCTGCCGGCACCGACACCAGGCTGACCGCCACGACCGACAGCAGCGCGGTGACGCCGGCGGACACGAGCGGCCCGACGACCCGGATCGGCAGGTCCTGCAGCCGGTCCGTGTCGGTGACGAGCCGTGTCAGCAGGTCACCACGACCGGTGGAGCCGAGCCCCGCTGGCGCGACCGAGGCGAGCCGTCGGTACGTCTCCGTCCGGACGACGGCCAGCTGCCGGAACGACGCGTCGTGCCCCGCGAGCCGGTCCATGTACCGCAGCGCTGCCCGGCCGAGCGCGAACGCGCGCACCCCGACCATCACGAGCGTCAGGTACAGGATCGGCGGGTGTTCCGCCGCACGGGTGATGAGGTAGCCGCTCGCCGCGAGCAGCGCCACCGCGCAGAGCGCACTCAGCGCGCCGGCGGCGACGGCACGGCCCCACACCGGACCACGGGGCATGGCGAGCCGGAGGACGGAGCCGACCCGGGCCTCCCGGCTGGTGGCGCGGCTCATGCGCGCGCCCCCTCGACCGGTGCGGGGCTGCCGACGTCGATGCGGACGTCGGCGGCCGCGATGACGGCCGGACGGTGGCTGGCGACCACGACGACGGCGCCGTCGTCGGCGAGCAGCCGGATGGTCTGCAGGACGCGGGCCTCGGCCTCGGCGTCCAGGGCGGACGTCGGTTCGTCCAGCAGCACGAGCCGGGTGCCGGAGCGGTCGTGCCGGTACAGCGCCCGCGCCAGGGCGACCCGCTGGGCCTGCCCGCCGGAGAGACCGGCTCCGCCGGACCCGACCTGGAGGCCCGGGTCGACTCCCAGCCCCGCCGCACCGAGGGCGCGTGCCACGGTCTCGGGCACGGGGGTCGCGCTGAGCGCGACGTTCTCGGCGACCGTCCCGCGGACGAGCCGGGGGCGCTGGTCGGACCAGCTGATGCGCTCGTCCCGCGTCGTGCCGGCGTCGCCCGGCACGACGACCGTGCCGTCGTGGGGCAGGACCCCGCGGATCGCTGCGATGAGGCTCGACTTGCCGGAGCCGCTCGGCCCGGCGAGGACGACGACCGTGCCGGGGGCGGCGCGCAGGTCGACGGGGCCGACGACGACGTCGGGACGCCGCACGGTGACGCCGTCGAGCACCAGGGCGTCGGCGGACGAGCGGTCCTCGTCGTCGTGTCCGTCGTGCTCGTCGTGCGTGTCGTGCTCGTGGTCGTCGTCGAGGACGTCGAGGACGGCGGTGGAGGCCTCGACGCCGTCCTGGGCGGCGTGGAAGTCGGCGCCGACCTGGCGGATCGGCGCGAAGGCCTCCGGAGCCAGGACCAGCACGAACATGGCGGCGCCGAGGCCGAGCGAGCCGTCCACCAGCCGGATGCCGATCGTCACGGCGACCAGGGCGACGGACAGGCTGGCGGCGAGCTCGAGCGCGAAGCCGCTGACGAACGACAGCCGCAGGACGCCGAGGGTGCCTCGGCGGTGCTCGTCCGTGACCGTGGCGATGCGGCCGACCTGCCGCCGTGCACGCCCGAAGACCTTCAGGGTCGCCAGGCCCTCGACGGCCTCGGTGAACGCCCCGCCGAGCCGTGCCAGGGCGTCGGACTGTCGGCGCTGCAGGCTCTGTGTGGCCAGGCCGATGAGGATCATGAACACCGGGACCACGGGCAGGGCGCAGAGGACGATCACGCCGCTCGTCAGGTCACCGAGCCCGATCGCCACGAGCAGCACCGGCGTGGCGACCGCGGTCAGGGCGAGCTGCGGCAGGTACCGCCCGAAGTAGGCGTCGAGCGCGTCGAGCCCGGGGCCGAGCGTCGTCGCGAACCCGGCGCTCGAGCGCGCGGCGAGCCAGGCGGGTCCCCGTTCGGCCGCGCGCGCCAGGACGGTCCGACGCAGTTCGCGCTTCACCGTCGCTGCGGCCCGGCCGGCGAGGTCGTCGGTCGCCCAGGCGGCGACGGCGCGGAGTGCGACGGCGCCGCCGAGCAGCCAGAGCGTCGGGACGAACGCCCCGGGGACGACACCGCCGTGGTGCACGGCGTCGACCACCTCGGTGACCGCAGCCGCGATCCCCCACGCGATGGCGACGGTGGCCACGGTCCGGAGCAGACCGGTGGCGGCGGCGGCCGCGACGAAGCCGCGCGCGGAGCGCGACAGGCGGAGCAGGCGCGGGTCGAGCGGCTTCATCGCGGACCGGCCTAGTGTGCCGCGGCGGTGACGTGCGCCCGGGAGACGCGCTTGCGGAAGACCCAGTAGGTCCAGGCCTGGTAGGCGAACACGAGCGGCACGAAGACCAGCGCCACCCAGCTCATCACCGTCAGCGTGTAGGTACCGGACGAGGCGTTGGTCACCGTCAGGCTGTTCGCCGGGTCGACCGAGTCGGGCATCACGTCCGGGAAGATCGCGGTGAACATGGCCAGCACCACCGCGGCGATCGTCACGGCCATCAGCGTGAACGCCCGACCCTCGCGGCCCCAGGCGTTGCAGAGCACCGCCAGCACCAGGGCCACCGCGGCGACGACGGAGCACACGAGCGACGCCGGGGTCGCCCGGACGGAGGCCATCGCGACGAGGAACACAGCCGCGACGACGATCGTCACGATGCCGGCGCGGGTCGCCAGGCGCTTGGCCCGCTCGCGGATGTCGCCCTCGGTCTTCAGCGCGATGAACACGACGCCGTGCGTGAAGAACACGAGCAGCGTCGCCGCGCCGGTCAGCAGCGCGAAGGGGTTGAGCAGGTCGAACAGCGTGCCGGTGTAGTTGTGCCCGCTGTCCATCGGGATGCCGCGGACGACGTTGCCGAACGCGACGCCCCAGAGGAACGACGGGACCGCGCTGCCGACGATGATCATCAGGTCGAACCGGCGCTTCCACGAGCGCTGCTTGTCCTGGTGGCGGTACTCGAACGAGACGCCGCGGAGGATGAGCGCCGCCAGGATGAGCAGCAGCGCCAGGTAGAAGCCGGAGAACATCGTGGCGTACCACTCCGGGAACGCCGCGAAGAGACAGGCACCGGCGACGATCACCCAGGTCTCGTTGAGGTCCCAGACCGGGCCGATCGTGTTGATCATGACGCGCCGGTCGGTGTCGTCCTTCCCGAGGAACGGCAGCGCCATGCCGACGCCGAAGTCGAAGCCGTCGAGCACGAAGTAGCCGACGAAGAAGAGTCCGACGATCGCGAACCAGAGAACGGGCAGGTCCATCTCAGTACACCGTCACTTCGTGCTTGACCTCGCCGGTCGTCTCGTCGACCTCGGCCGGTGCGGCCGGGCCCTCCTGGGCGACCTTCTTGATGAGCCGGAACTCGACCACCGCGAGGGACCCGTAGATGAGCGTGAAGACGACCAGCGAGATGAGGACCTCGAGTCCGGTCACGTTCGGCGAGACGCCGTCGCTCGTCCGGAGCAGCCCGAACACGAGCCACGGCTGACGGCCCATCTCGGTGAAGACCCAACCCATGATCATCGCGGCCATCGGCAGCGGCACCGCCCAGGTGGCGACCCGCCAGACCCACCGCTGCTGGGGGAAGCGTCCCTTCCGGGTCAGCCACAGCCCGGCCAGTGAGACCATGACCGCTCCGACGCCGAGGGCGATCATCCAGCGGAACGACCAGTACGTGACCCAGATGACGGGCTTGTAGTTGCCCGGACCGTAGACCTGCGTGTACTGGGCCTGCAGGTCGTTGATGCCCTCCACCGTGCCGTTGAACGTGTGGGTGGAGAGGAACGAGAGCAGGTAGGGCACCCGGATCGAGAAGAGCTCGTGGACCCCGTCCGGCGTGCCCAGCGTGAAGACCGAGAACGAGGCGTCCTTGCCGGTCGCCGTGTTGTAGAGCGCCTCGGCCGCGGCCATCTTCATCGGCTGGGTGTCGACCATCGTCAGGCCGAGCTGGTCGCCGGTGAGGACCGTGAGCGCCCCGGCCGCGACCATCGTCCACAGGCCGAACTTCAGAGCCGGCATCATCGTCTCGAGGTTCTGGTTGCGGGCCAGGTGCCAGCTCGCCACCGCGATGACGACGCCGGCGGCGACCATGAAGCAGGCGAACAGGGTGTGTGGGAAGGCCGCGAGGGCGACCTTGTTCGTCAGCACGGCCCAGATGTCGGTGAGTTCCGCGCGGCCCTTGGCCTCGTTGATGACGTAGCCGACCGGGTGCTGCATGAACGCGTTCGCGGCGATGATGAAGTACGCCGACATGATCGTGCCGGCACTGACGCACCACATGCTCGCGAGGTGCAGGCCCTTCGGCAGCCGGTCCCACCCGAAGATCCAGACGCCGATGAAGGCCGCCTCGAAGAAGAACGCCAGGATGCCCTCGAGTGCGAGCGGAGCGCCGAACACGTCCCCGACGAAGCGGGAGTAGTTCGACCAGTTCATGCCGAACTGGAACTCCTGCACGATGCCGGTGACGACCCCCATCGCGAAGTTGATGAGGAACACGCGACCGAAGAACCGGGTGAGCTGCAGGTAGTGCGCCCGGCCGGTCCGGTACCACGCGGTCTGGAACGTCGCCACGACGACGGCCATGCCGATCGTCAGCGGGACGAACAGGAAGTGGTAGATCGTCGTGAGGCCGAACTGCCACCGCGACAGGATCAGGGGATCGAGGATGTCGTTCATGCGGCGGTACCGGTTCGGAACGCCGCGCGCTGTTGAGGCACGTCAGTTGCTTCCTGTGGAGGGGGTACTTCTGGTTCGTGTCACGCCCTCGGGACACCTCCACGCTAGCGCTCCTGCCACCGCTTCGACAAGTTGTAGAACCCTCGACTGCACGAACGTGCAACGCCCCTGATCGGCACAACCGTGCGGAACAGATGTCGCCCCGGGAACGACGACAGGCGCCGGGCTGATGCCCGACGCCTGCCGTGTGGAGGAAGCGATCTGCTGGTTACAGCAGGCCCTTGTCCGTGAGGAACTCCTTGGCGATGGTCGACGCCTTCTCCTTGTCGGCCGTGCTCTTGGCGTTCAGCGAGATGAGCTCGTCCGTCGTCAGGACCTTGCTCACCTTGTCGATGTCGGCGGCGGCCTTCTCGCTCACCTTGCTCGACACGACGGGCGTGACGTTCTGCGGCAGGATCAGGTTCTTCGGGTCCTTCAGGGAGACGAAGTCGTTCGCCTTGATGCTCGGGTCCGCGCTGTAGATGTCGGCGAGCTGGACGGTGTCGTCCTTGAGCGCCTTCACCGTCAGTGCCCCGCCGGAGTCCTCGACCGCCTTGAAGTCGACGTCCACGCCGTACTCGGACTTCAGGCCCTCGGGGCCGTACGGCCGGGTCTGGAACTCGGAGTTCGCACCCACGGTGAGCGAGTCCTTGACCTTGGACAGGTCGGACAGGCTCGTGACGTCGTACTTCTCCGAGAACGCCTTGGTGACCGTGTAGCTGTCCTGGTCGGTGGCCTCGGCCGAGTCGAGGGCACGGAGCCCCTTCGGCAGCGCGTCCTTGAGCCCGGACGCGATCTCGGACGCGGTCTTCGCGGTCGACTTCTTGTCGTAGTACTGCAGCAGGTTGCCGCTGTACTCGGGCATCACGTCGATGGCGCCCTTCTGCAGCTGCGGGAGGTACACCTCGCGCTGGCCGATGTTGTAGTTGCGCTTGACGTCGAAGCCGTCCTTCTCGAGGACCTGGGCGTAGAGCTCGGCGATGATCTCGTTCGAGTAGTACTGCTGCGAGCCGATGACGATGGTCTTCGAGTCGGACGAGGCGCTCGAACCGCTGTCGAGCGGGTCGCTGGACGCGCAGCCGGCGAGGGCGGCGACGACGCCGACCGCCAGCGCGGCTGCGACGCCGACGCGGATCTTGGGTGCTGTGATCACGAGGGGTTTCCTTCCGGGAGGGGATTGCGGGCTCGCTCGCGCGATCCCTTGCGTCGCCCGGCTTCCCGGCCGGAGACGCCCGCGGGCACCACCACCCGTTGCAGCAGGGAGAAGACGATCTCGAACGCGATCGCGAGGGCGATCACGAGGATGGAGGCGCCGAGCATCATGGCGTAGTCCTGGGTCTTGAGCCCGAGGAACACGTACCCGCCGAGCCCGCCGGAACCGACGTAGGCGGCGAGCGTCGCGGTGGCCACGACCTGGAGCACGGCGGCGCGGATGCCGCCGATGAGCAGCGGGAGTCCGAGCGGGATCTCGACCTTGGTCAGGATCTGCCACCCGGTCATGCCCTGCGCGCGGGCGGCGTCGACCGTGACGGGGTCGACGGACTCGATGCCGGCGTAGGCCCCGGCCAGCACAGACGGGATCGCCAGGACGACGAGCGCCAGGAGCGGTGCCTGCAGGTTCACGCCGAGCAACAGCCCGAACAGGGTCAGCACGCCGAGGGTCGGCAGGGCGCGGATGCCCCCGGACAGCGCGATCGCGAGACCACGAGCGCGGCCGGTGTGGCCGATCAGGTAGCCGAGCGGCACCGCGATGACCGAGGCGATGAGCACCGCGAGCAGCGAGATCCAGACGTGCTCCCACAGCCGCGCGGGGATGGGGTTGAAGCCGGTGTAGTTGGCGGGGTCGAACACCCAGCCGAAGGCCTGTCCGATGATCACGAGGTGGCCTCCGCTGCCTGGAGCACGCGCCGGGCCTGACGCCGGGACACGGAGGTCTTCCGGGTCCACGGCATGACCACGCGGCCGAGCAGCACGAGCAGGCCGTCGACCGCGAAGGCCAGCACGAGCACCATCACGATGCCGGCGACGATCTCCTCGGTGATGCCGCGGCCGATGCCGTCGGTGAAGAGCGACCCGAGGCTGGTGATCCCGAGGACTGCTCCCACCGTGGTGAGCGAGATCGTCGAGACCGACACGACCCGGAGGCCCGCGAGCAGCACCGGTCCGGCCAGGGGCAGGTCGACGCGGAAGAACCGCTGGACGCCTGAGTACCCCATGGCGGTGGCGGCGCCCGTCGTCGCGCTGTCGACGGACTCGAGGCCGTCCACCGTCGACCGGACCATGAGCGCCAGGCCGTACAGCGTCAGGCCGATGACGACGTTCGCCGGGTCCTGCAGGCCGGTGCCGATGAGGCTGGGCAGGGCGATGAAGAGCGGCAGCGACGGGATCGCGTAGAGGAGACCGGCGAAGGTCACGATGCCGCCGCCGATGCCGCGGGTGACCTGCTTGCCGCCCGGCCGCCGGAGACGCACGACGAGCCAGCCGATCGGGATCGACAGCAGGAAGCTGATGACGATGGGCGGCAGGGCGATCGCCAGGTGCGCCACGGTGTCGTCCCCGATCGTGTCGAGGTTCGACAGGACCCAGTTCACCGCAGACCTCCACCCTGCGCCGGAGCACCCGGGGCGTCGTGGGACGCTCCGGCCTCGTCGGTCGCGGGCAGGGTGGACGGCACGGCAGCGGCGGCGTCGACCACCGCCACGGGACCGGTCAGGACACCGGCGGCACGGCCGTCACCGTCGACGACGATCGGGCCGGTCGGCGTCTGCTCGATGCGCAGTGCGCGTCGGCCACGGCCGGCCCCGATGAAGTTGGCGACGAAGTCGTCGGCCGGCTCGGAGAGGATCTCGGCGGGCGTGCCCATCTGGGCGATCTCGCCGCCCTTCTTGAGGATGACGACCTGGTCGCCGAGCTTGAAGGCCTCGTCGATGTCGTGCGTGACGAAGACGACGGTCTTGCCGAGTTCGCGCTGCAGCCGGATGAGCTCGTCCTGCAGGTCGCTGCGGACCAGCGGGTCGACGGCACCGAACGGTTCGTCCATCAGCAGGATGTTCGGGTCGACGGCCAGGCCGCGCGCGACGCCGACACGCTGCTGCTGTCCGCCCGAGAGCTGCGAGGGGTAGCGGTCCGCGAAGGCGCGGTCGAGGCCGACGGTGTCCATCAGCTCGAGCGCACGCTGGCGGGCGTCCTGCTTGGACACGCCGGTCAGGAGCGGCACCGTGGCGATGTTGTCGGCGACCTTGCGGTGCGGCAGCAGTCCGGCGTTCTGCATCACGTAGCCGATGCTGCGCCGGAGCTTGACCGGGTCGACACCGGCGACGTCGTCGCCGTCGATCGACACGGAGCCCGACGACGGGTCGACCATGCGGTTGATCATGCGGAGCAACGTCGTCTTGCCACAGCCGCTGGACCCGACGAAGACCGTCGTGGTGCGGGAGGGGATGACGAGGTCGAACCGCTCGACGGCGTTGGTGCCGTCCGGGTACGTCTTGCGCACCGAGCGGAATTCGATCATGGGGTGGGTGCCCTTCTGGTAGGAGGTAGCCCGACTCCGAGGAGAGTACCCGTCAGGACCGACACTGGCCGCCTGTGGTGACGAACCGTGACCGAAAAACCGGTCGTCGCCCCGATCTGGGGGCGACCGCGGTGCCCCCGGAGGCCGCAGGAACGACGCCACCCGCGCCTCCTGGCAGGAGACGCGGGTGGCGGGTGGTCCGGTTGACGCGCGGCGTGTCGGACGGGCGGGTCGACGGTCAGGAGGCCGCGATCACCGACTCCATGTAGCCGCGGGTCATCGTGCGGTAGGCCTCGATCAGGGCCTGGTCCGGGTGGTCCCGGTCCCGGTGGGCGCGTGCCAGGACGGCGTGGCCGGACTCGGCCAGGACGACCCAGGCGCGAGCGACCGCCTCGTTCTCCGGCACGCCGAAGCGCTCGCGCATGATGCCGCCGACGGCGCCGCCGAGGGCGGCCATGCGGTCCTCGTCGTCGCCGACGCCGGACTCGGTGGCGTCACCGAAGCGGATCGCGCGGAAGCCGGGCTCGGTGCGGTACATCTCCGACGTCATCGCGATGAAGGCGTCGCAGGCGGCCTGCCACGTGGTGGCGCCGGAGGTCTCGAGGGCTTCGAGGAACTTCTCGGCGAGCCGCTGGGTGCAGCGGATCGCGAGGGCCTCGACGACCGCGATGCGGTCCGGGAAGTAGCGGTAGACGGTGCCGATCGACGCCCCTGCTCGTTCGGCGACCATGGCGGTCGTGAGCCGTTCGAACCCGATCTCGTCGATGACCGCAGCGGCGGCGTCGAGGAGCCCGGCGAGGCGTGCCGAACTGCGGGCTTGGACCGGCTCGTTCCTGAGCAGTGATGATCCCCCCGGCAGTGCGTTCGTGACCTCGGTGACGAGCACGTGTTCTCCTTCTCGCGGTGACCGCGGGCTGATTGTCCGACGGGGGCAACTCTCGCAGAGACCGGCTGGAACATCCCTGCGATTCCCGGGGTGTCGAACTCCGTCCGACGACAACCGGACAGTGGCGCATGGGATGATGGCCCGATGCCCGACCCGAGGTCCCATGAGCTGTCGCTCCCCGAGCCGATCCTCCACCGGGCCGCTCGCATCGAGGACGCCGTCCAGGAGTTCCGTGAACAGCGTGCCAGACGACACGGTCTCGTCCCGACCGTCATCCCGTACACCGGGTACGGCGCTCCCGGATGGATCCGGGTCCTCTGCCGGGTGCTGCTGACCCGTCGCGGGTTGGCCTCCGACGCGTCGTTCACCGGTGTCCGCGGTTGGAAGACCTTCACGAGCGTCGCGGTGGACCACGCCGAGGTCACCGTGACCGCCGGCGGTTCGACGCACACGGTGCAGTCCGACCGCGGCGGCGTCGTCGACACGATCGTGCCGATCGACCTCGAGCCCGGCTGGCACACGATCCGGCTGTCGGCCGGTGGGCAGCGCGAGGCCGAGGCGGACGTCTTCGTCGTGCACCCGGACACCCGCTTCGGCCTGCTCTCCGACATCGACGACACCGTTATGGTCACGTCGCTCCCC
The DNA here is from genome assembly GCF_026672405.1 of Curtobacterium sp. SL109. Taxonomy (NCBI): domain Bacteria; kingdom Bacillati; phylum Actinomycetota; class Actinomycetes; order Micrococcales; family Microbacteriaceae; genus Curtobacterium; species Curtobacterium sp. SL109. The sequence continues at coordinate 2,079,788 of NZ_JAPPRB010000002.1, read as the reverse complement.
CGCCCGATGCTCGCGGCGTGGAACTCCTTCGTCGTCACCGAGCACGCACGACGACCCGTCCCCGGGATGAGCGTGCTGTACGAACGCGTCCTCGCGCAGCACCCGGGCTCCCCCTCGGTGTACCTGTCCACCGGGGCCTGGAACGTCGCGCCTACGCTGCAGCGCTTCCTGACCAGGAACATGTACCCGTCCGGCACGCTGCTGCTCACCGACTGGGGCCCCACGCACGACCGCTTCTTCCGGAGCGGGCAGCTGCACAAGCACGACAACCTGCGGCGCCTGGCGCGGGACTTCCCCGACGTCCGGTGGCTGCTCGTCGGTGACGACGGCCAGCACGACGAGGCGTTGTACGGCGACTTCGCCCGCGAACACCCGGAGAACGTGGCCGGCGTCGCGATCCGCCAGCTCTCCACGAGCGAGGCCGTCCTCGCCGGTGGTCGCTCCCGCGCGCAGGAACGCTCCCGCGACTCGTCGGCGCCGTGGGTGTACGCCCCGGACGGCGCCGGACTGTGGGCGGAGCTCGCGCGGGTCGGGCTCGTCGAGCTCGACTGAGCTCGCTCGGGTCGGGCGCGACTGAACTCGCGCTGGTCGGGCGCGACTGAACTCGCTCGGGTCGGGCGCGACTGCGCCCGCGCGGGTCGGGCCGACTGAGCCGATCCTCAGCGCCCGGGCACGGAGACGGGTGGACGCGAGGCGCCGGGTGGTTCGATCGACCCATGACACAGCGCATCGAGGACCACGCGATGATCGGGGACTGCTACACCGCCGCCCTGGTCGACCGAGCCGGGACCATCGACTGGATGTGTCTGCCGCGCTTCGACAGCTCGTCCACCTTCGCGGCCCTGCTCGGTGACGAGCACGACGGGCACTGGACGCTCCACCCGACCGACCCCGACGCCACCGCCGAACGGCGCTACGAGCAGGACACCCTCGTCCTCACCACGATCTGGACCACCGCGTCCGGCATCGTCGAGGTCACCGACTTCATGCCGATCGACGCGCACCGCGCCGCGGTCGTCCGCCGGGTCCGCGGCCTGCAGGGGTCCGTCGAGATGCGCCAGACGCTGCGCATCCGCTTCGACTACGCCTCAGCGCTCCCCTGGGTGCGGCAGATCGGGGACGACGACGACCCCGCCCTCGTCGCCACCGCCGGGCCGGGATCGGTCATCGTGCGCGGCGTCCGGTTCCACGCCGACGACCACCGGCACGTCGCGACCACGACCATCCACGACGGCGACGTGCTCGACACCGAGCTCACCTGGTACCCGTCGCACCGCGAGCCGCCGGAGCCCCTCGACGTGACACCGGCCCTGGCGGCGACGAGCGCGTGGTGGCGTGCGTGGGCCGGCAAGACCCGCGTCGAGGGGCCGTACGCGGACGCCACCCGACGCTCCCTGCTGCTGCTCCGCGCGATGACCCACGCCGAGACCGGTGGGGTCGTCGCTGCCGTGACCACGAGCCTCCCGGAGGACCCCGGCGGTGAACGCAACTGGGACTACCGGTACGTGTGGCTCCGCGACGCCTCGCTCGCCCTGGCGTCCCTGATCGCCCACGGGTACCGCGACGAGGCCACCCACTGGCGCGGCTGGCTGCTCCGGGCCATCGCGGGCGACCCGGCCGACGTGCAGATCATGTACGGCATCGCCGGTGAGCGCGAACTCGCCGAGCGGGAGCTCCCCCACCTGGCCGGGTACGCGCACTCCACCCCGGTGCGGATCGGCAACGGCGCGTCGACGCAGTACCAGGGCGACGTCTTCGGCGAGGTCCTGGCGGCGTTGCACGACGCACGGGAGCTCGGCGTCGAGGAGAACGCCGACTCGTGGGCCCTCCAGCGCGCCCTGCTCGGCTTCGTCGAACAGCACTGGCAGGAGCCCGACAACGGCATCTGGGAGATGCGCGGGCCCCGTCGCTCGTTCACGCACTCACGCGCGATGATCTGGGCGGCCTTTGACCGTGGAGTCGCCGCCGTGGAGGAGTTCGGGCTCGAGGGCCCCGTCGAACGCTGGCGGGAACTCCGCAGTGCCGTCCGCGCCGAGATCGACGAGCACGGCTGGAACGCCGAGCGCGGTGCCTTCCGGCAGCACTACGACACCGACGAGGTCGACGCCAGCCTGCTCGTGCTGCCGCAGATCGGGTACTGCAAGGCGACGGACCCGCGGATGCTCGGCACGGTCGCCGCGATCGAGGAGGACCTCCGCGTGGGGACCGACGGCCTCGTGCTGCGCTACCGCACGTCGGCCGGGTTCGACGGCCTGAGCGGCAGCGAGCACCCGTTCCTCGCCTGCTCGTTCTGGCTCGTGGAGCAGTACGCCGCCTCGGGCCGGGTCGAGGACGCCGAACGCCTGATGGACGTGCTCGTCGGGTACGCCAACGACGTCGGGATGCTGTCGGAGGAGGTCGACGTCGCGACGGGGCACCACATCGGCAACACCCCGCAGGCGTTGAGCCACCTGACGCTCGTGTCGGCCGCCGACGCCATCCAGCGGGGACGGGGCGCCGTCTCCGGGCACCGCACGCGCGTCCCCCAGCACGACGGCGGCACGCGCGCCGCGGCCGGCGTGGGCGGCTTCGCCGGCACGCCCGCCTGAGCGGGGGTGGGCGGCGCGCAACGGACGGAACGTCGCCGCCGCTGACGTCTGCACTGACAGACGGGAGGCCCGGTGCCAGCTGGCACCGGGCCTCCCGTCTGTCTGGTGTGCCCGATCAGGGCACGAGGCGACTCAGGAGGAGGACTCCCAGTCCGCGGGACCGCGCGAACCGGCGCGGTACTCCTCGAGCGGGACGTCGTTCGCCTTCCAGGCGGCGACGACCGGCTCGACGATCTCCCAGCAGCGCTCGGCCACGTCACCGCGGATGGAGAGCAGCGGGTCGTCGTGGAAGATGCCGTTGAGGACCTCGCCGTACGGGGTGAGCTCGCCGTCGCTGAAGGACGAGGACAGCGTGATCTGTCCCATCTCGAACGGGTTGCCGCCACCGTTGGCCGACACGGTCAGCTCGATCTCGTCCGGGTTCAGGACGATGCGGAGCGTGTCCGTCTTCGGCCGACCGCTCAGGCCGGAGGGCAGACGCGGCACCGGCTTGAAGGTGATGAGGACTTCCTTGCGGCTGTTGCCGAGGGCCTTGCCGGAGCGCAGCGTGAAGGGGACGCCCTTCCAACGGGCGGTGTCCACCTCGACGGAGATCTCGGCGAGGGTCTCGGTCTGGCGCGACGGGTCGACGCCGTCCTCCTCCTGGTAGGAGGGGAGGTCCTTGCCGTCGATCGTGCCTGCCGTGTACACGGCGCGACGCGAGGCGATCTTGGCGTCGTCGCCCTTGAGCTGGGTCGACCGGAGCGCGCGGGCGAGGGACGAGCGGAACTCGACGGCGTCGATCTCCGCCGGGGCGTCCATCGTCACGATGCCGAGGATCTGCAGCAGGTGCGACTGGATCATGTCGACCATCGCGCCGGCCTCGTCGTAGTACTGGGCGCGGTTCTCGAGGCCGAGGGTCTCGTCATAGAAGATGTCGACCTTCTCGATGTTCTCCGCGTTCCAGATGGGCTCGAACAGGCGGTTCGCGAAGCGCAGACCGATGATGTTCAGCACCGTGGTGCGGCCGAGGAAGTGGTCGGTGCGGTGGACGCGGTCCTCGGGGACGAGCTTCAGCACCGTCTCGTTGAGGGCCTTGGCGCTCGCGACGTCGGTGCCGAAGGGCTTCTCGAACGCGAGGGTGGTGCCCTCGGGGAGCTCGACGTGCTCGAGCGCCTCGCAGATGTCCGAGGCGATCTGCGGCGGGAGCGCGAAGTAGAGGATCGGCTCGTGCTCGGCGGCTGCGAGGAGGGCCTCGAGGTGCTTCGGGTCCGTCGGGTCGCCCTGGATGAAGGTCGTCGACTCGATGGTCGCGTCGACCTCGGGCCCCTTGACGTCCTGCGAGGCGAAGGACGTCGAGACGATGTCCTTCCACTTCTCGGGGCTGCGCTCGCTGCGGCCAGTACCGATCAGCTGCACGGGGACGGAACGGCCGCTCTGCAGGAACGTGCCGAGACCCGGCAGGAGCAGGCGGGAGGCGAGGTCGCCCGTCGCGCCGAAGATGATGAGAGTGCGCTTGTCGGTCACCGGGGGTGACTCCTTTCGCGAGGTGGATGGGTCCGCGTGGCTCAAGCCGCTGTCGGACCGGTTGATTCCCCAGGCTGGAACGCTGTCACGATCCACAGCCGGGAAGGTCGTCCGGACGCAGTTCGGGCGGCACCAGGTGGTGCCGCCCGAAGCGCGTCAGGTGCGGGTCAGTGCCCGAAGTTGCCGCGGTAGTACTCGAAGACCCAGCCGACGAGCGTGATCGTCACCAGCGCGAGGCCGATCGGGACGATCCAGAGGCCGGCTGCGACCCCGAGGAAGATGATCGAGACCGAGGCTGCCAGCAGGATGGGCCACCATGACCACGGGCTGAAGTGCCCGAGCTCGGCGTCGCCGTCCTCGATGTTGGCGTCCTGACGGTCCTCGGGCAGGTCCCCGCCCTGGGCCGACAGCACGCGCTGCAGGTAGAAGGCGATGAACGCCGACATGACCCCGACGAGGCCGATGCCCATCGTGCCCACCGGCTCCCACCCACCGTGGTTGAGGCGGAACCAGATCGTGTACGCGGCGTCCGCGAGGATGAAGAACCCGAAGAGGATCCAGAACAGGTTGACGTTGGCGCGCATCGCCTTACTTCACCTCGCCCTTCGCGGCGTCGTAGGTCGGGGCATCGGGAGCGTCCTTCGCAGGACCCACACCGATCGGCACACCCGCTTCGGGGTGGTTCAGGTCGAACGCCGGGGACTCGGAACGAATCCGCGGGATCGACGTGAAGTTGTGTCGCGGCGGCGGGCAGGAGGTCGCCCACTCGAGCGAGCGGCCGTAGCCCCACGGGTCGTTCACGGCCACCTTCGGAGCGTTCCGCGCCGTGACGTAGACGTTGAAGATGAACGGCAGGAACGAGATGCCGAGGATCATCGCGCCGATGGTCGACAGCTGGTTCATCCAGGTGAAGCCGTCGTTCGGCAGGTAGGTCGCGTACCGACGCGGCATGCCGATGACGCCCAGCCAGTGCTGGATCAGGAACGTCGTGTGGAACCCGACGAACAGCAGCCAGAAGTGGATCTTGCCGAGACGCTCGTTGAGCATGCGCCCGGTCCACTTCGGCCACCAGAAGTAGAAGCCGGAGAACATGGCGAACACGACGGTGCCGAACACCACGTAGTGGAAGTGCGCCACGACGAAGTACGAGTCGGACACGTGGAAGTCGAGCGGCGGCGAGGCCAGGATGACGCCCGTCAGACCACCGAAGGTGAACGTGATCAGGAAGCCGATGGCCCAGAGGATCGGGGTCTCGAAGGTGACCGAACCGCGCCACATCGTGCCGACCCAGTTGAAGATCTTCACGCCGGTGGGGACCGCGATGAGCATCGTCATGAGGGAGAACCACGGCAGCAGCACCGAACCGGTGACGTACATGTGGTGCGCCCACACCGTGACCGAGAGGGCCGCGATGGAGATGGTCGCGTAGACGAGGGTCTTGTAGCCGAAGATCGGCTTGCGGCTGAAGACCGGGAAGACCTCGGAGACGATGCCGAAGAACGGCAGCGCGATGATGTAGACCTCGGGGTGCCCGAAGAACCAGAACATGTGCTGCCAGAGCAGCGCTCCGCCGTTGGCCGGGTTGAACACCTGGGCGTCGAACACCCGGTCGAGACCGAGGCCGAAGAGCGCGGCGGCGAGGACCGGGAAGGCCATCAGCACGAGGAGCGACGTCACGAGGGTGTTCCACGTGAAGATCGACATGCGGAACATCGTCATGCCGGGAGCGCGCATCGTGATGATCGTCGTGATGAAGTTCACCGCGCCGAGGATCGTCGAGAAGCCCGTCAGGCCGAGCCCGAAGACCCAGAGTGTGCCGCCGAGCCCTGGTGTGAACGTCGTGTCACTCAGTGGTGCGTAGGCGAACCAGCCGAACGACGCGGCGCCCTGCGGGGTGAGGAAGCCACCGACGGCGATGAGGCCACCGAAGAAGTAGAGCCAGAACGCGAAGCCGTTGAGTCGCGGGAAGGCGACGTCAGGGGCCCCGATCTGCAGCGGCATGATCGCGTTCGCGAAGCCCGAGAACAGCGGCGTCGCGAAGAGCAGCAGCATGATCGTGCCGTGCATCGTGAAGAGCTGGTTGTACTGCTCCTTCGTCGCGACGAGCTGCAGCCCGGGCTCGAAGAGCTGCGCGCGGATGACGAGTGCCATCACGCCGGCGAGCAGGAAGTACAGGAACGACGTGATCAGGTACATGTACCCGATCGTCTTGTGGTCGGTGGAGGTGATCCACCGGACGATGATGTTGCCCTTCCGACCGACCTTGGACGCCTGGAAGTCCGGCGTCGCGGTGCTGGTCGGTTGGCCGACGAATGACGTTGTCATCTGGCGAGCCCCTACTTGTCGTCGCTCGACGCCGTGACGGGCGCCTTGTTGTCAGGCTGGTTCGTGTTGGTGTTGTACTCGTCGCCGAGCAGGCCCACCTTGCCCTGGTCGGTCAGGGTGTCGAGGTACGCCTGGTAGTCAGACGAGGAAACGACCTTGACCTGGAAGAGCATGAGGGAGTGGTACTCGCCGCAGAGCTCGGCGCACTTGCCCTGGTACGTCCCGATCTTCTGCGGGATGAAGTACTCGTAGTTCGTCTTGCCGGGGAGCATGTCCTTCTTGTACAAGAAGTCGATGACCCAGAAGGAGTGGTCGACGTCTCGCGAGTCGAGCTCGATCTTGACCTTCTTGTCGACGGGCAGGTACAGCGTCGGGAGCTGCGACTCGTCGATCGCGCCGTTGGCGTTCTCTTCTTCCTGGGCCTGGATGCCCTGGTAGTAGACGCTCTTCGACGGGTCGTTCTGGTTGATGTAGTTGAAGTCCCAGCCCCAGCGCTTGCCGTAGACGTGCACGGTGGCGTCCGGCTGCGCGAAGGGCTTCTCGATCGCGGCCTGGTCCTTCGCGGTGAAGGCGAAGAAGCCCAGCACGAGGATGAGCGGCACGATCGTGTAGAAGATCTCGAGCGGCATGTTGTACCGCATCTGCACCGGGAGGCCGGTCTGGCCCTTCCGACGGCGGTAGACGATGGCGGCCCAGATGATCAGACCCCAGACGATGAGCCCCACCGCGAGCAGCACGATCCAGCTCGTGGTCCACAGGCCGACGACGCGGCTCGTGTGGTTGGTGACGTCCTTCGTCTCTTCCGTCCCGGGGAGCCATCCGTTGAGCTGCTGCTGCGAGCACCCAGCCAGTGCGATGACCAGACCGACGGCCACCGGGACGGCCGCCCAACGTATACGGCGATTCGAACGCACTGTTACCTCTCGGAAGACGCGGAAGCGAGAGCGCAGTCTGTCGTTGCCGACACCGTGCCGCTCGGAGGCGACGCATGACTGGTTCCCAGCTTGGTTGGAACACTCCTAGCTTACTCGCAGCTGGTGACAGCGAGTGCACGCGCGACACGCGTCGTGGACTCCCGGGGGTCCCTGGGACGGCTTTTTCCCCTGGTCATCCGCGAGATGTCCGAGATCGGCGGCGTCGCCACGCCGAATGACGAACGGGGAGCGACCGTGTCGGTCGCTCCCCGTCCGGGTGCTGCTCGTGGTGGGCTCAGTGGAAGCTGTCGCCGCACGCGCAGCTGCCCTGCGCGTTGGGGTTGTCGATGGTGAAGCCCTGCTTCTGGATGGTGTCCTCGAAGTCGATCGTCGCGCCGTCCAGGTACGGGACGCTCATCTTGTCCACGACGACCTCGACACCGTCGAACTCGGCGGTGGTGTCACCGTCGAGCAGACGCTCGTCGAAGTAGAGCTGGTAGATGAGCCCCGAGCAGCCGCCGGGCTGGACGGCCAGGCGCAGGCGGAGGTCGTCGCGGCCCTCCTGCTCGAGGAGGCTCGCCACCTTGCCGGCGGCGGCGTCGCTGAGCAGGACCCCGTGCGACGGGACGGCCGTGGTGACGGCTTCGGTCGTGATGGTGTCGCTCATGCGCGCCTCCTTCTGGGCGGTGCGGTCACCGCGCCTCGTCTCCGATTGTAAACACCCGCACCGACGGAACGCACACGCCCGTCGCGCGGTGTGGAGGACATGCACGGTTCCACCTGCCGGGGGCGGGCGGTCAGGTCCGGCAGACCCGGGCCTCCCGTCCGGTGTCCGCGCTCAGGCGCGCGTCGCGAGGCGAGCCAGCAGGATCGTCTCGGAGGCGACCGCGCGGTGCAGCACACCGAGGTGCTGCGACTCGTTCGGGCTGTGCGCGCGCGTGTCGGGGTCCTCGACGCCCGTCACCAGGATCTGGGCCTCGGGGAACTCGGCGGCCAGGTCGGAGACGAACGGGATCGAGCCGCCGATGCCCTGCTCGACGGGCTCAGCGCCCCATCCCTCGGCCATCGCGGTCCTGGCCTCCTTGACGGCCCAGCCGCTGGTGTCCACCAGGAACCCGTCGCCCGCGTCCGGTTCGCTCAGCTCGACGCGGGCGCCGAACGGGGTGTGCGCGCGGATGTGGCGCTCGACGGCGGCCGCGGCGTCCGTGGCGCTCTGACCGGGTGCCACGCGCACCGAGACCCTCGCGCTGACGGTGGGCAGCAGCGTGTTCGACGCGTTCGTCACGCTGGGCACGTCCATGCCGGTGACGGTGATCGACGGCTGGAACCACATGCGGGAGAGCACGTCGCCGGTGCCGACGGGTCGCACCCCGGACACGAGGGCGGCGTCGGCCGCGAGCTCGTCCTCGGAGCGCGCGGGGACCGGGGCGTCGTACGCGGTCAGGCCCTCGACGGCGACCGACCCCGCGTCGTCGTGCAGGGAGCTGAGGAGGCGGACCATCGGCAGCATGGCGTCGGGTGCCGCTCCCCCGAACATGCCGCTGTGGCTGGCGTGCTCGAGCGTCGTCACGGTCAGCTTGAAGGTCACGTTGCCGCGGAGGGACACGGTGATCGCGGGGACCTCGGTGGACCAGTTGTCGCTGTCGGCCACGACGATGACGTCGGCGGCGAGGTGCTCCTTCTGCTCCCGCAGGAAGGTGCGGAACGAGCGGGAGCCGAACTCCTCCTCGCCCTCGACGAACAGCACGATGCCGAGGTCGAGGTCGTCCCCGAACCGGGCGTGCAGCGCCCGGAGCGAGGCGATGTGCGTCATCACACCGGCCTTGTCGTCCGAGGCACCGCGACCGTAGAGCCGGTCCCCGCGGAGCGTCGGCTCGAACGGCGGGGTCTCCCAGAGCGCGTCGTCGCCCTGCGGCTGCACGTCGTGGTGGGCGTAGAGCATCACGGTCGGCTTGCCGTTCCGGGCCGGACGGACGGCCAGCACCGCGGGCTGCCCCAGCTCGACGCCGGCGTGCTCCGTGCCCTCGGCCTCGCTGGCACCGTCCGGTGTGTCGCCCGACACGGCGGACCGGACGATCCGGACCGACTCGAACACGCCCGTGTCCCGCGCCAGTCCGGCGACCGCCTCGGCGCTCCGGCGCACGGCCGACGCATCGAACGCCGACCACGACACCGACGGGATCCGCACCAGCGCGGAGAGGTCGGCGATCGTCCGGGGCAGATCGCCGTGGACCTGTTCGCGGAGGGCGTCGAGCAGCTCGGGGTCGGTCGCGGGCGCGGACTGTGCGGTGTCGGTCATGCCCGGTAATCTAGAGGACACCAACGTCGGGCTGTTCCCCGGCGCACCGCTCACCGACCAGCAGGAATCACCGTGGCGAAGGCAGCACCCAAGACCATCACGACAGTCAACCCCTCGGAAGAGGAACTGCTCGAGCAGGGCAAGGGCCGTCCCACCCCGTCCCGTCGTGAGCGGGAAGCGGCCAACCGCCGTCCCCTCGTGGGCAACTCCCCCGTGGACAAGAAGGCAGCGCGCGCACGCCTCAACAGCGAGCGCGAGAAGGCCCGCGTCGGCATGGCCAACGGCGAGGAGCGCTACCTCCCCGCGAAGGACCGCGGCGAGCAGCGCCGGTTCGTCCGCGACACGATCGACGCCCGGTGGAACGTGGGCGAGGTCATGATGCCCGTCCTCGTGCTGTTCCTGGTCGTCGGCTTCGCTGCGCCGCGGACCTCGGTCGCCTCGTACTCCCTGCTGGTGATCTGGGCGTTCGTGGCGCTGTTCCTCATCGACTGCCTGGTGCTCTGGATGTCGCTCCGCAAGAAGCTCACCGCGAAGTTCGGCGAGTTCCAGCGCGGCACCTTCTTCTACATCCTGACGCGGGCGTGGCAGCTGCGTTTCCTGCGCCTGCCGAAGCCCCAGGTCAAGCGCGGGCAGCGTCCCGCCTGACCTCGTGTCCTCCGGAAGCGCCGTCGGCATCGCCGGCGGCGCTTCGTCGTTCCCGGTGCGTCTGATGCTGCGGGCGGTGAGCCTCCCGTTCGGCGAAGGGTCACGACACCCCGAGCGCGCAGCGCCCACAGGTCACGACGCGTCGGTCACGCGGGGCGCCAGCGACGGAACGCGACCGCTCGACAGACCTGAGCGGGGTGTCGTAACCAGTCACGCGCAGCGGGCGGTGAGATCGCACTTCCTGTCGGGTCGCGGAGCGCCGAGCCGACACGAAGTGCGATCTCGGCTGGCCGCCGAGCCGGGACGCTCGGCGGCGGGCCGGCGCCGGGGCTCCCGTCCGGCGAAGGGTCACGACACCCCGAGCGCGCAGCGCCGACCGGTCACAACCCGTCGCTCGCGCCGAGCGTCAGCGACGGAACGCGACCGTTCGACGGACCTGAGCGGGGTGTCGTGACCGCTCACGCGCAGCAGGCGGTGAGATCGCACGTGGTGTCGGGTCGCGGAGCGCCGAGGCGACACGACGTGCGATCTCGGCGGGGCGGGGTGCCGGGGCGGGACGCGTCGGGCCGGAGGCTCAGTGGCGGGTCGGCGCCGGGGCTCCCGTCCGGCGAGGGGTCACGACACCCCGAGCGCGTTGCGCCGACGGGTCACGACGCGTCGCTCGCGCGGCGCGCGAGCGACGGGACGCGACCGCTCGGCGGACCTGAGCGGGGTGTCGCGACCGCTCGGCGCGTCAGCGCTCCGCGCGCCGCAACCGCTTCCGGCGCAGCCGGTTGATGCGCGTGGCCCAGGTCGGGCCCTCGTAGAGGAACGCCGTGTAGCCCTGCACGAGCGTGGCGCCGGCCTCGATGCGGGCCTGGACGTCGGCCTCGGTGGTGACGCCGCCGACGGCCACGACGCAGAAGTCCGCCGGCACGCCAGCCCGCACGCGCCGCAGGACCTCGAGCGACCGCGAAGCGATCGGCGCACCGGACAGTCCCCCGGCGCCCATCGCGGTCACGTGGGCCTCGGGCGTCGTCAGCCCGGAGCGGCCGATCGTGGTGTTGTTCGCGATGATGCCGGCGAGTCCGACGTCGACGGCGAGACCGGCGATCGCGTCGATCTGCTCGTCGGTCAGGTCCGGCGCGATCTTCACGAGCACGGGCACCCGGCCCGCGGCCTCGTGCACGGCGGCGAGCAGCGGCCGGAGCTGGTCGAGCTCCTGCAGGCCGCGCAGTCCGGGCGTGTTCGGCGAGCTGACGTTGACGGCCAGGTAGTCCGCGAACGGGGCGAGGAGCCGCGTCGACTCGAGGTAGTCGTCGACGGCGTCGGCGACGTCCACGACGCGGCTCTTGCCGATGTTCACGCCGATGACCGGTCGGCCCGGGTTGCGCCGGGCACGTTCGAGTCGGCGGGCAGCGGCCGGGGCGCCGTGGTTGTTGAAGCCCATCCGGTTGATGAGCGCGCGGTCGGCGATGAGCCGGAACAGTCGGGGCTTGTCGTTGCCCGGCTGCGGCTTCGCGGTGATCGTGCCGACCTCGACGTGGCCGAACCCGAGCAGGCCGAGTCCGGCGATGCCCTTGGCGTTCTTGTCGAACCCGGCGGCCAGGCCGAAGCGGGACGGGAAGTGGATGCCCATCGTCGTGACACCGTCGGCCGCGGCGGGACGGGAGTAGCGCTCGACGACCCCGGCGAGGAACGGCACACGCGGCAGCCACCGGATGACCGCGAACGCGACGTGGTGCGCACGCTCGGGGTCCATGTTCGCGAACACCGCACGGAAGACCACGCCGTAGCCGACGCGGATGCACCGTTCGGCGATGTTCGTCACGCGCCCGCCCCGGTGCTCGCCGTGCGCGGGCCGTCGCGGTGGTCGATGCGGAGCTGCCCGATCGCGGACTCGAAGTCCTCGAGCGAGTCGAAGGCCTGGTAGACGCTGGCGTAGCGGAGGTAGGCGACCTCGTCGAGCTCACGCAACGGGTCGAGGATCGCCAGGCCGATGTCGTTGGCGTCGATCTGGCTGGCGCCCGAGGACCGCACGATCTCCTCCACCCGCTGCGCGAGCACCGCGAGGTCGGAGTCGGTGACGGGCCGTCCCTGGCACGCCTTGCGCACGCCGGAGATGATCTTCTCGCGCGAGAACGGCTCGAGCACCCCGTTGCGCTTGACCACGTTCAACGACGCCGTCTCGGTGGTCGAGAAACGGCGGCCGCAGTTCGGGCACTGGCGGCGTCGGCGGATGGAGGTGCCGTCGTCGCTCGTGCGGGAGTCGACGACGCGGGAGTCCGGGTGGCGGCAGAAGGGGCAGAACATGGCACCGCCAAGGCTATCGGTTCACGCGCTCCGTCACGGCGGCACCGTGCCCCGGCAGCTGTTCCTCGGTCGACAGGGCGACGATGTGCGGAGCCACCTCGGCCAGGGCCGCGGCCGTGTACCGGATGACCTGCTGCGGCCGGAGGAACGTCGACGCGGACAGCCCCGACCCGAAGCGCGCCTGACCACCCGTCGGCAGCACGTGGTTCGACCCGGCGAGGTAGTCGCCGAGGCTGACCGGCGTGCTCGGGCCGACGAACACCGCACCTGCGGCGTCGATGTCCGCGAGCACGGCGTCGTCGTCGACGGTCTGGATCTCGAGGTGCTCCGGCCCGTAGGCGTTGCTCACCGTGGCGGCGTCGGTCAGTGAGTCCACCAGCACGACGGCGGACTGCGGTCCGTCGAGTGCGGCCTGGAGGCGCGCGGCTGTCCCCAGGGCGGCCGTCCGTTCCGGGATGGCGGCTTCCACCGCGTCGGCGAAGGCCGCCGACGTCGTCACCAGCACGCTGCCGGCCTGCTCGTCGTGTTCGGCCTGGCTGATGAGGTCGGCGGCGACGAACCCGGGGTCGGCGGAGTCGTCCGCGATGACGAGGATCTCGGTGGCGCCGGCTTCGGAGTCGATGCCGACGACGCCACGCACCAGGCGCTTCGCCGCGGCGACGTAGTTGTTGCCCGGGCCGGTCACCAGGTCGACCGGGTCGAGCCCGATCTCGGCGACGCCGTACGCCAGCGCGCCGATCGCCCCGGCTCCGCCCATCGCGTAGACCTCGTCCACCCCGAGGAGCCCGGCCGCGGCGAGGATCGTCGGGTGCACGGCGCCCCCGTGGTCCCGCTGCGGCGGCGACACGAGCGCGATCGACCCGACACCGGCGACCTGCGCGGGGACGACGTTCATCACGACGCTCGAGGGGTACACGGCCTTGCCGCCGGGCACGTACAGCCCGACACGACGCATCGGCTGCCAACGCTGGTGCACCTCGGCACCGTCGCCGAGGGTGGTCACGGACGGCTGCGGCACCTGCGCGGCACTCGCGGCGCGGACGCGGGTGATGGCTTCGTCGAGCGCGGTGCGGAGCTGCGGGGTGAGTCCGGCGACCGCGGCGGCGATCTCGGCAGCGGGCACCCGGACGTGCTCGGGGGCTCCCCCGTCGAACCGCTCGGCCTGCTCGCGCAGCGCGTCGGCACCGCGGTCGCGCACGTCGTCGACGAGCACCCGGGCGGCGTCCACCGCATGCCCGACGTCACCGACGGCGCGCGGCATGAGTCGGAGGAGTTCGGCACGGGCGGGGAGACCGCCGCGGAGGTCGATTCGCTGCATCATGAGGCCTCCAGCGTAGCGAGGACCCCTGACCGCCATGCGCCGGCGAGCAGCGGTCAGGGGGCAGGGGGCAGCCGTGACGGTGGCTACGACCGCGCGGTGGTGGTCCACGGCGGGCCCGTCCCAGGCGCCGAGCAGCACGAGCGTCGTGATGCGGAAGGCCAGCGCACGGACGAGCAGCTGTGACCACTCGGGGACGTCGACACCGAGCGGCCCGAGGTCGTCGAGCGGGACGCCGTGCCAGCAGACGGCGTCGACCGCCGCGATCGCCGCACCGAGCCCGGCCGGCCGCCAGTACGGCGCCCAGTCGAACACGGCCGGTGGGGCGTCGGCGGCGAACAGCACGTTGCCGAGCAGGTCCCCGTGGATGACCTGCGCGGGTGCCTCGACCGGCCGGAACGCCGCGGCCAGTTCCGCGAGCGTCGGGTCGTTCGGCAGCGGGGTCTCGCCCCACACCATCCGGTCCGCCCGGCTCCAGGGGTCGTCCGTCGTGTCGAGGAACGCCGGACGCGGCAGGTCGGCGAGGGCACGGTGGAACGCGGAGCCCGCACGGATGACGTCCGACACGCGGGACTCGTCCGTGGCACCGTCGACCCATGTGGAGGCCTCCCACCCGCCGTGCAGCCAACCGCCGTCCTGCGTGACGACGGGCCGGGGCGTCCGGAACTCCGCGGTGTGGCCCAGCCGGGCCAGCACGTCCGCCTTCCACACGGCCTCGGCTGGGTCACCGTGCGGCCGCAGCACGACGTCGCCGGCGCGCCAGGTGAGCCCACGGCCACCAGGAAGCGGCTCCGGGATCGCCCCGACGACCCCGAAGGCCGTCAGGACATCGGGGTCGGGGCGACCCGGGCGTTCCACGTCCCTGCTCCCCCGGGCCGCGCTACACCAGGCAGCGCGGGCCGAGCAGGCTCTTCAGCTCGCCGAACAGGTCCGGGGTCAGGTTCACCGGGAACGGCAGCTCGAAGGTGCGCGCGACGTCGTCCTTGAGCAGCCGGAGCCGCACCTCGGTGTCACCGGTGTGCCGACCGAGGACCGCAGCGAGCTCGGTCACGGTCTCGGTGGTGGCCTGCCGCTCCGGCACGGACAGCGTCAGCGGGCCGGAGCCCATGACGTCGCCGAGGGCCGGCTGGAACATGCTCACCGCGTGCAGCGCCTTGCCGTCGTCCCGGACGTTGACCCGACCGCGCAGGACGACGATCGAGTCCGCCACCAGGGACGGCCCGAACTCCTGGTAGGTCTTGCCGAGGAACATGACGCCGATCTCGCCGCCGAAGTCCTCGACCTGGACGATGCCGTACGGGTTGCCGCTCGTCTTCGCCACGCGGTGCTGCACGCTCGTCAGGAGTCCGGCGACCGTGACGGTCTCGCCCTCCACCGAGTCGTCAGCCGCGATCAGGTCGGCGATGGTGATCGACTGGTGCTTCGCGAGCTCGATCTCGAGCCCGGCCAGCGGGTGGTCGGACACGTAGAGCCCGAGCATGTCGCGCTCGAAGGCGAGCTTGTCGCGCTTGGACCACTCCGGGCGCTCGGGCACCTGGGACACCGCGGCGACCGCCGGCTGCTCCTCGGCGACCTCGGCGAAGAGCGAGTCGAAGTCGAAGCCCACGTTGCCGTGGACCTCGTCGCGCTTGATCTTCACCGCGGCCTCGACCGCGCCCTCGTGGATCTCGACGAGCGCGCGGCGGGTGTCGCCGAACTCGTCGAACGCCCCGGCCTTGATGAGCGACTCGACGGTCCGCTTGTTCGCGGACGAGATCGGGATCTTCCGGAGGAAGTCGTGGAAGGAGTCGAAGGCGCCCTTCTCCTGGCGCGCCTTCACGATGTCGTCGACGACGTTGAACCCGACGTTGCGGATCGCGCCCATGCCGAAGCGGATGTCGTTCCCGACGGCGGCGAAGAACCCGATCGACTCGTTGACGTCCGGCGGCATCACCCGGATGCCCATGCGGCGGCACTCGTTCAGGTAGAGCGCCAGCTTGTCGCGGGCGTCACCGACGGACGTCAGCAGCGCAGCCATGTACTCGGCCGGGTAGTGCGCCTTCAGGTACGCCGTCCAGAACGAGACCACGCCGTACGCCGCCGAGTGCGCCTTGTTGAAGGCGTAGTCGGAGAACGGCAGCAGGATGTCCCACAGCGTCTTGATCGCCGCGGCGGAGTACCCGTTGTCGAGCATGCCGCGCTCGAAGCCGGCGTACTGCTTGTCCAGCTCGGACTTCTTCTTCTTGCCCATCGCGCGGCGGAGGATGTCCGCCTGACCGAGCGAGAACCCGGCCACCTTCTGCGCGATGGCCATGACCTGCTCCTGGTAGATGATCAGGCCGTAGGTCCCGCCGAGGATCTCCGCCAGGGGCTCCTCGAGCTCCGGGTGGATCGGCGTGATGGGCTGCTCGCCGTTCTTGCGGAGCGCGTAGTTCGTGTGCGAGTTCGCACCCATGGGGCCCGGACGGTACAGGGCGATGAGCGCGGAGATGTCCTCGAAGTTGTCGGGCTTCATCAGGCGCAGCAGCCCGCGCATCGGCCCGCCGTCGAGCTGGAAGACGCCGAGGGTGTCGCCGCGCTGCAGGAGCGCGTAGGCCTCGGCGTCCTCGAGACCCATGTGCTCGAGGTCGAGGTCGGTGCCGCGGTTGGACTTGATGTTGTCCAGGGCGTCACTGATGATCGTCAGGTTCCGCAGGCCCAGGAAGTCCATCTTGATCAGGCCGAGCGACTCCGATGCCGGGTAGTCGAACTGCGTGACGATCTGGCCGTCCTGCTCCCGCTTCATGATCGGGATGATGTCGATCAGCGGGTCGCTCGACATGATGACGCCGGCGGCGTGCACGCCCCACTGGCGCTTCAGGCCCTCCAGCCCGAGCGCCGTGTCGAACACCGTCTTGGCTTCCGGGTCGGTCTCGACGACCGTGCGGACGTCGACGGCCTCCTTGAACCGGGGGTGCTCCTTGTCGAAGATCCCGGTGAGCGGGATGTCCTTGCCCATCACGGGCGGCGGCATCGCCTTCGTGAGCTTCTCGCCCATGCCGAACGGGAAGCCGAGGACGCGGGAGGAGTCCTTCAGCGCCTGCTTCGCCTTGATCGTGCCGTACGTGACGATCTGCGCGACACGCTCACTGCCGTACTTGTCGGTGACGTACTTGATCGCCTCACCGCGGCGCCGGTCGTCGAAGTCGACGTCGAAGTCGGGCATCGAGACGCGGTCCGGGTTGAGGAAGCGCTCGAAGATCAGACCGTGCCGGATCGGGTCGAGGTCGGTGATGCGCATGGCGTAGGCGACCATCGAGCCGGCACCGGAACCACGCCCGGGGCCGACGCGGATGCCGTTGTCCTTCGACCAGTTGATGAAGTCGGCGACCACCAGGAAGTACCCCGGGAAGTTCATCTGGTTGATGATGCCGACCTCGTAGTCGGCGCGGTCCTGGACCTCTTTCGAGATGCCGCCCGGGTACCGGTACTGCAGCCCCTTCGCGACCTCTTTCTCGAACCAGGTGTGCTCGGTCTCCCCCTCGGGCACCGGGAACTTCGGCATGTAGTTCGCCGAGGTGTCGAACTCGACGTCGCACCGCTCGGCGATGAGCAGCGTGTTGTCGCAGGCCTCGATGTTGTCGCGGAACAGGTGCCGCATCTGCTGCGGGGTCTTGAGGTAGAACTCGTCGGCGTCGAACTTGAACCGGTTCGGGTCGTTCAGCGTCGAGCCGGACTGCACGCAGAGCAGCGCCGCGTGTGACTTGGCGTCGTGCGAGTGCGTGTAGTGCAGGTCGTTCGTGCCGACGAGCGGCAGGCCGAGGTCCTTGGCCAGGCGGATGAGGTCGCCCATGATCCGGCGCTCGATCTCGAGGCCGTGGTCCATGATCTCGGCGAAGTAGTTCTCCTTGCCGAAGATGTCGCGGAAGTCGGCCGCGGCCTTGATGGCCTCGTCGTACTGGCCGAGGCGCAGACGCGTCTGGACCTCTCCTGACGGGCAACCGGTGGTCGCGATGATGCCCTCGTGGTGCTCGCTGAGGAGTTCGCGGTCCATGCGGGGCTTGAAGTAGTAGCCCTCCAACGACGCCTTCGACGACAGCCGGAACAGGTTGTGCATGCCCGTCGTGTTCTCGGCGAACATCGTCATGTGCGTGTACGACCCCGCACCGGAGACGTCGTCCCCGCCGCCGTCGCCCCACCGCACACGGGTCTTGTCGGACCGGTGGGTACCGGGCGTGATGTAGGCCTCTGTCCCGATGATCGGCTTCACGCCGCCGGCCTTGGCGGCCTTCCAGAACTCGAACGCGCCGAACATGTTGCCGTGGTCCGTCACCGCCACGGCCGGCATGCCCTGCGCCGCGGTCTCCGCGACGAGGTCGTTGAGCCTGGCTGCGCCGTCGAGCATCGAGTACTCGCTGTGCACGTGCAGGTGGACGAAGGAGTCGGAACTCGCCACGGGACCTCCGGTCGAACGAACTGCGTGTGGGACGCAGACAGCCTAACCACGGCCGGCGACACCCACGGGCGTGTCGACGGAACCGCCCGCGTGTCAGAGCGACGCGGCCCGGATCCGGTCGAGCGCGAGCCGCAGGTCGTCCGGGTACTCCGCCTGGAACTCCACCCAGTCACCGGTGCGCGGGTGCGCGAACCCGAGCCGGACGGCGTCGAGCCACTGGCGGGTCAGCCCGAGTTCGGCGGCGAGCACCGGGTCGGCGCCGTACATCGTGTCCCCGACGAGCGGGTGGCGCGTCGCGGCCATGTGCACGCGGATCTGGTGGGTGCGCCCGGTCTCCAGGTGCACCTCGAGGAGCGTCGCCGACCGGAAGGCCTCGAGCGTCTCGTAGTGCGTGACGCTGGGCTTGCCGTCCGAGGTGACCGCGAACTTCCAGTCGCTCGAGGGATGCCGGCCGATCGGCGCGTCGACGGTGCCGGAGGTCGGGTCCGGGTGCCCCTGCGCGAGCGCGTGGTAGACCTTCTCGACCGTGCGCTCCTTGAACGCCCGCTTCAGGTGCGTGTAGGCGAGCTCGGTCTTCGCGACGACCATCAGCCCGGACGTGCCGACGTCGAGCCGGTGCACGATGCCCGCGCGTTCCGCGGCTCCGGAGGTCGCGATGGTGAACCCCGCGGCGGCGAGTCCGCCGGGGACGGTCGGGCCGTCCCACCCGGGCGACGGGTGCGCGGCGACCCCGACGGGCTTGTCGACGACGACGATGTCCTCGTCGTCGTGCACGATCGTCATCCCGGGGACGTGCGCCGGGACGATGCGGGGGCTTCCTTCGGCGTCCACTCGACCTCGAGCCAGGCGTCGCCGTGCAGGCGGTCGGACTTCTCGGCGGTGACGCCGTCGACCCGCACGCCGCCGGCGGCGACGACGTCGGCCGCGAAGGACCGACTGAACCCGAGCAGCTTCGCGAGGGCCGCGTCGACACGCTCACCGGCGAGCCCGTCGGGGACGGGCAGACTGCGGGACTCGGTCACGTCGCGTCGTGCCCGAGCGAGTCGTCGGGACGAGCGGAGGCACGGCGAGCGTCGGCGGCGTCGGTGACGCTCCCCGACTCGGGGACCGCAGCGTCCGTGGCGGACGCGTCGTGGGCCTCCTGGCTGGCCGTGCGCTGCTTGTCCGACACCGTCCTGGTGCCGTCGAGGTTCACCCCGAGGATGACCAGCAGGACGAACACGACCATGCTGACGCAGATGAACGCGTCCGCGATGTTGTAGATCGCGGGCATCATCCACGGCGTGGAGATGAAGTCGACCACGTGGCCCCGCCCGAAGCCCGGCTCACGGAAGAGCCGGTCGAGCAGGTTGCCGAGCGCGCCGCCGAGCAGCATGCCGAGGACGATCGCCCACCACATGGAGCGGATCCGCCGGGCGAAGACGATGATCGCGACGACGACCGCGGCGGACACGATCGAGAACACCCAGGTCATGTTGACCGCGAACGAGAACGCGGCGCCGGGGTTCCGCACGTACAGGAACTGGAGGGCCCGGCCGAGGACCGGCACCACCTGTCCGTAGGGGAGGTGTGCGACGACCAGCGCCTTCACGACCTGGTCGGCTGCCACCACCACGACAGCGGCGAAGGCCAGTGCCGCGATCGCGCGGACACTGACCTTCGCTCGTTGGTCTTGCTGGGACAACGTCAGTTGCCGAAGCCCTGCGCCGATGCCGGCGCGGGCGTGAAGCCGGACTGCTCGGTGCCCGACGGGGTGTCGAGCTCGTTGAGCTGGCCCTGGATGTAGCTCTTCAGCTGGGCGCGGTAGTCGCGCTCGAACGTGCGGAGCTCGTCGATCTTGCCCTCGAGCTGGCGCTGCTCGCCCTCGAGCACCTGCACGCGCTGGCGGTTGGCGTTCTCGGTGTCGGCGATGATCTGGCGCTGCTTCGACTCGGCCTCGGACACGAGACGTGCTGCCTGGGCCTGACCCTCGGCGATGAGCGCGTCGCGCTTCTCGACGCCCTCGCGGACGTGCTCCTCGTGGAGACGACGTGCGAGCGTCAGGAGGTTCGTGGTGCCCTCGGTGTCCTCGTCCGGGTGGACCGTGGTGGTCGGAGCCGCGGCGGCGACCGGTGCCGGCTCGGGAGCGGCGGCGACGGGGGCCGGCTCCGGCTCGGGCTCGGGCTCGGGCTCGGGGGTCGGAGCAGGAGCGGGCTCTGCGGCAGCGGCCGGCTTCGGCGCCGATTCGGCGGCCTGCAGGCGCTGGCGGAGCTCCTCGTTCTCCTGGGTCAGGCGACGCAGCTCGACCACGACCTCGTCGAGGAAGTCGTCGACCTCGTCCTGGTCGTAGCCCTCGCGGAACTTGGTCGGCTGGAACCGCTTGTTGACTACGTCTTCCGGCGTCAAAGCCATTGCCGTCACCTCAATAGAACTGCTGAACGTGTGGAACCGGGACGTCCCGCTGTGAATGTACCAGCGGGGCCCTCGGTGCGGATGCCCGCGGAGGCGAGCATCGATCCCGACCACCGTACACCGAGCACGGGCCTGATCCGTGATCGTGGCCGCGGCGCGGCGCGTCTCGGACGAGACGAGGGCCGGGAGGGGGTGGGTCAGACCGCGACCGAGATGACCCGGACGACGCTCATCAGGATGATCACGACGAGCATCACGATCGACCAGCCGAAGTCGAGCGCCACGGCTCCCATCCGGAGCGGCGGGAGCGCACGGCGGACGGTCTTGATCGGCGGGTCGGTGAGCGAGTAGACCGCGTTCGCGACCACGAGCATGCCGCCGCGCGGTCGCCACGAGCGGTTGAACGCCTGCACCATGTCCAGCGCGAACCGCCCCCACATGACGAAGAAGTACAGCAGGAGGAGGAAGTACAGGATCGTGAAGATCGAGGACACGGTTCGGCTCGCTCGTCTCGGGTGGTCGGCGTCTGGGGGACGTCGGCCACGGGGCGGGTGGGCCTGGGCGGCGCCCCGCGGTCACGACCGAGGTCGGGACCTGAGGGACGCGACGACTCAGGACTGGGCGAAGAAGGACGCCTCGATGTCGGACTCTACCTCGGGCGCCTCACCGCTCACTGCGACGTGCGCCGGGGAGAGCAGGAAGACCTTGTTCGTGACGCGCTCGATCTTGCCGTAGAGGCCGAGCGACAGGCCGCTCGCGAAGTCGATCATGCGACGCGCGTCGGACTCGGTCATCTGCGAGAGGTTGATGATGACGGGGATCCCGTCGCGGAAGCTCTCGGCGATGGACTGGGCGTCCTTGTACTCGCGCGGGTGGACGGTGAGGATCTCGTTCATTTCCTGGACCGGGGTCGCCTTCTGTGCGGTCGTGTGCGAGCGGCGCAGCGGAGTGACCTGGGCGCCGCGCTGGTGGGTGTGCGGGGCCTTCGCCTCGGGGGCCGCCGCAGCGGGTGCCGCCGCGGGAGCCGCAGCCGCCGGAGCGGGGGTCTCGTGCTGCTGGGCAGCGGGTGCCGTGGACTGCTGCTGCGGCGCGCGCGACTGCGGCTGCGCGCTCTGCGGCTCGTCCTCGTACTCGAGTTCCTCGTCGGCGAGGCCGAGGTAGACCATCGTCTTCTTCAACGGACCGGCCATGGTTCCTCCAGGGGTGTGCGTGCTCGGGGTTGCCCTGTGACGAGGCTAGGGCGCGGCCGGCCGGTTTCCGGTGATTGCCGTCCCGATCCGCAGGTGTGTCGCGCCCTCGGCGATCGCCTCGGCGAAGTCGCCGCTCATCCCGGCGGAGACGTCGGTCGCCGTGGGCACCGTCAGACGCACACGCTCGGAGATCGCCCGGAGCCGCGCGAAGGCGGCTCGGGGCTCCTCGTCGAGGGGCGCGACGGCCATCACGCCGCGCAGGGCGATCGTGCCGGTGGCCAGGACGCGCTCCACCATGGCGTCGACGTCATCGGGCTGCACGCCCCCGCGGCCAGGGTCGTCGGTGAGGTTGACCTGCACGAAGCCGTCGATGACGGGCGGTGCTGGTTCCTCGATGGTGGGTGCGAAGGCGTCGACGACGGACGCCCGGTCGAGCGACTGCACGACACGGGCGTAGCGGCGCACCTGGCGGGCCTTCTTCGACTGCAACTGCCCGACGAAGTGCCAGGTCAGCCCCAGGTCCGCCAGCTCGGCGGCCTTGGCCTGGGCCTCCTGGTGGCGGTTCTCCCCCACGTCGGTCACGCCGAGTGCGGCGAGCTCGGCGACGAGCGACGCCGGGTGGTACTTCGTGACCACGATGAGCGTCAGGTCGTCAGACGAGCGACCGGCCGCCCTGGCCGCGTCGGCGATGCCGTCGCGGACCGAGGACAGCCGGTCCTGGAGGCTCGTGGAGCCGTCCGTCATGTCGTCTTACTTCAGGAAGTCGGGGACGTCGAGCTCGTCGTCGTCACCGTCGAAGGCGGGGTCCGCGGCGCGCTGCGCCGGCGGCTCGTGCTCCTGCGACGCCCACGAGCGTGCCGGGGCGGCGTCCTGCGGGCCGGTCGAGCTCGAACCGACGGGCACGGTGGCACCGGCGTCCGGGTCGACCCAGCTGGCGCGGCGTTCCTTGACCTGCGACGAGGGCTCTCCGCCGTCGAACCCGGCTGCGATGACCGTGACGCGGACCTCGTCGCCGAGGGTGTCGTCGATCACGGCGCCGAAGATGATGTTCGCCTCGGGGTGGACGGCTTCCTGCACCAGGCGGGCCGCGTCGTTGATCTCGAAGATGCCGAGGTTCGAGCCACCCTGGATCGAGAGCAGCACGCCGTGCGCGCCGTCGATGGAGGCTTCGAGCAGCGGCGATGCGACCGCGAGCTCCGCGGCCTTGATCGCCCGGTCGGCTCCCCGCGAGGACCCGATGCCCATGAGCGCCGAACCGGCACCCTGCATGACGCTCTTCACGTCGGCGAAGTCGAGGTTGATCAGGCCGGGGGTGGTGATCAGGTCGGTGATGCCCTGCACGCCGGCGAGCAGCACCTGGTCGGCGGTCGCGAAGGCCTCGACCATCGAGATGCCCCGGTCGGAGATCTCGAGGAGACGGTCGTTCGGCACGACGATGAGGGTGTCGACCTCGTCCTTCAGGCCGGCGACGCCGTTCTCGGCCTGCGACTGACGACGCTTGCCCTCGAAGCTGAAGGGCTTCGTGACGACACCGATGGTCAGCGCGCCGATGGACTTCGCGATGCGGGCGACGACGGGCGCACCACCCGTGCCGGTCCCACCGCCCTCACCGGCGGTGACGAAGACCATGTCGGCCCCCGCGAGGGCCTCTTCGATCTCTTCGGCGTGGTCCTCGGCGGCACGACGGCCGACCTCGGGGTCCGCACCGGCGCCGAGGCCGCGGGTGATCTCGCGGCCCACGTCGAGCTTGACGTCGGCGTCGCTGAGCAGGAGCGCCTGGGCGTCGGTGTTGATCGCGATGAACTCGACCCCACGGAGGCCCAGCTCGATCATGCGGTTGACGGCGTTGACGCCGCCGCCGCCGACACCGACGACCTTGATCACGGCGAGGTAGTTGTGGTTCGTGGTCACGTCAGTCCGGCCTCCGGTAGAACCCTCAACCTCTACTTGAAGTTGCGGGGTTGTGCTGCTATGGGTGGTGCTGGCTTCGACGCTACGGGTGCGCTCCGGGCGGTGTCGCCCCGCCACGCCGCGTGTCGTGCAATGCGGTCCCGCACTTTCTCGGCGCGGCGGTCCGAGCTCAGTCCTGGGTGCGGACGATCCCGTTGTCGGGCGCGGACACGTCGTACTCGACCGCCGTGTCCGGGGCGCGGGTGGCATGGTCCTTCACGAGGGCGTCGAGCAGGGCTGCCTTCGCCGCGGACTCGTCAGGGCTCCCCCACACGACGCGCGAGCCGTCCTTCATGGTGAGGGTCACGTCGTCGGCGGTCGACGCCGCGACGCCGGACACCTGCGACCGCACGGCCGACGGCAGCGCCAGGACGACCTCGGTCATCGTGCGGAACACCGAGGACCCGAGCTTCGCGGACCCGACGTCCGCCAGCGGCATCGTGTCCGGGCGCTTCGTCGAGGACTGCACGACGATGCCGGCGGGGTCGACCAGGTCGAAGGACTTCCCGTTCTCCACCGTCACCACGGGGGCGCGCTCGGTCACCGTGACGACGAGCGTGTGCGGCGGCGACTCCTCGGTCACGTAGCTCTCGATGAGCGGGAAGGCGGCGATGTCCCGCTTGATCGCGGCGGAGTCGAGCCGCGCGAGCGGCGTGCCGATCTGGTCGGACAGCGCCCGGCGCAGCTCGGCGTCGTCGACCCGGCTCGTGCCCTTGACCTCGATCCGCTGGAGTGCCATCAGCGGGGAGAACACGGCGACGAGGATCGAGACGCCGAGCACGACGACGATGCCGCCCGTCGTGATCCAGGCGGCGCGCCGGTGCCGGGAGCGGCGGGTGAATCGACGGACCTCGGCCCGTTCGTGCAGGCGGCGGCGCTTGCGCGCGGCCCTGGCCTCACGCGCGGTCTCGGCAGCGCGGACACCGGCACCGATGGGCGTGGTCGCGGCGTCGGGCTGTCCGGGACGGGAGGCCGTGCGCAGGTCCACGACGTCCGTCGCGCCCGGCGCGTGGTCGCTGTCGCTGTCGCGGTCGACACGGTCACCGTCAACGTCACCGGCGCGGTCGGCGTCGTCACCCTCGTGCCGCGCGTCCGGGTCGTGGTCGCGCCGCGCGTCGCGGTCGTCGTCCGCGTCGACGACGGTGCCGGTCGCCGTGACGTCGGGCAGGTCAGGCAGTGCTCCGGCCGAGCGTGCGGGGGTGGACGCGACCGTCCCGCGGTCCGTGGCGGACGAGGCGGAGGCGAGCGGGGCCTCCTGGGCGTCCTCGACCCCACGGCGGCCGGTGAGCCGCCCGAGTCGCGGGACCCGGCGCTCGCGTGGTGCGGGGTCGTCGCCCTCGTCGGCGGCGGCGCGCTGCGCCGGACGCTCGTCGAAGCCCTCGGGACGCTTCACCTGGAGCTGGCCCCGTCGGTCTGGTCGGCCGGCGCGTCGCCGAGGGCGGTGAGCACCTGCGGGATGATCCGGTACACGTCGCCGCAGCTCAGCGTCATGATGATGTCGCCGTCGCGGGCGACCGCGGCTGCGCGGGCCGAGGCCTCGGCCCAGTCGGGCAGGTAGTCGACGTGGGTCTGGTCGTGGAAGCGCTCCTGCACCAGGGCGCCGGTGACGCCGGGCTCCGGGTCCTCGCGGGCGCCGTAGACGTCGAGGACGACCGTGTGGTCGGCGAGCTGCTCGTAGACCGCGGCGAAGTCCCCGGCCATCATCCGGGTGCGCGAGTACAGGTGCGGCTGGTGGATCGCGATGATCCGGCCGTCGCCGACGACGTTCCGCGCGGCGCGCAGGGCTGCCGCGACCTCGGTCGGGTGGTGGGCGTAGTCGTCGTACACCGACACGCCGCGCTCGACGCCGTGCAGCTCGAAGCGGCGCTCGGTGCCGCCGAAGGCCTCGATGCCGCGGACCGCGTCGGCCGGGGACACCCCGAGCCCGACGAGCACGGCGAAGGCAACGACGGCGTTGACCGCGTTGTGGCGCCCGGGGACGCGGAGCGTGAGGTGGTGGGACTCCCCCGCCGCGCGGAAGCCGACCTCGACGCCGGCCGACTCGACGACGCGCTCGATGCGGACGTTCGCGTCCGCGGCCTCCCCGAACGTGACGACCCCGGCCGCGTGCCCGAGGGCGCGGACCCCGGCGGTGACGCGCTTCGCGCCGGCGTCGTCGCTGGAGACCACGATGCGCTCGCGGGCCTTCGCCGCGAACTCGACGAAGGCGTCGATGAACGCGTCCTCGCTGCCGTAGTGGTCGAGGTGGTCCGCGTCGACGTTCGTGATGAGCGCCACCGCGACGTCGTAGAGCAGGAATGAGCCGTCGGACTCGTCGGCCTCCACCACGAACAGGTCGCTCGTGCCGGGCGCCGAGCTCGTGCCGAGGGACTGGATGACGCCGCCGTTGACGAAGCTCGGGTCGAGGCCGAGCTCGACCATCGCCGTGACGATCATGCCGGTCGACGTGGTCTTGCCGTGGGCCCCCGCGACCGCGACCAGGCGGTGCTGGGCGATGAGGGCGGCGAGGGCCTGGGAGCGGTGCAGGACCGGCAGCCCGCGGCGCTGGGCCTCGAGGAGCTCGGGATTGTCCGGCCAGAGGGCGCTGGTGACGACGATGGTGTCCGCGGCGCCGACGTTGGACGCGTCGTGGCCGATGTGCACCTCGGCGCCGAGCTCGCGCATCCGCCCGGTCGTCGCGGTCTCGCGGGAGTCGCTGCCCGTGACACGGTGCCCGGCGGCGAGGAACATCCGCGCGATCCCGCTCATGCCGGAGCCGCCGATGCCGACGAAGTGGACCGTGCCGAGGTCGTCCGGGATCGGCTGGGTCAGGTCCGGCTTGATGGTCATGGTTCCTCCGTGCTGCTGCCGTGCGTGGTGCTGTCGTGCGTCGAGTCGCCGTGCCTGGTGCTGTCGTGCGTCGTGCTGTCGTGCGTCGCGCCGCCGTGCGAGCGGGGGCTGGTGCCCGTGGCGGCCGTCCGTCCGGCGTCGAGGACCAGGTCGGTCATCCGGTCGGCACCGTCGCGGTGGCCGACACTGCCCGCACGCATCGCCATGTCGGCGATCCGCGCGCGGTCCTGCAGGAGCGTCAGGAGCTGGAACGTCACCCAGTCCTGGTCGAACTCCTGGTCGGCGACGAGCACCGCACCCCCCGCCTCGACGACGTCGCGGGCGTTGTGCCGCTGCTCGCCGTTGCCGACAGGGTACGGCACCAGGACGCTCGGCAGCCCGACGGCCGCGAGCTCGCACACCATGCCGGCACCGGCTCGCGACACCACGAAGTCCGAGGCGGCGTACGCCAGGTCCATCCGGTCGCAGTACGGCAGGACGGTGTACCCGTCGAGGTCGCTCGGGCCGATGTCGGACTTGCCGCCGACGACGTGCAGCACCTGCCACCCGGCGCCGACGATGGACGCCGCCGAGCGGTTCACGGTGCGGTTGATGCTCCGGGCACCGGAGGACCCACCGGTCACGAGCAGCACGGGTCGGTCCGGGTCGAGCCCGAACTCGGCGAGGCCCTCCGCCCGGCGCGTACGACGGTCGAGGTCCTCGACCTCACGGCGGAGCGGCATCCCGACCAGGCGGGAGTGGCGCAGCCGGGTGTTCGAGAACGTCACCCCCACGTGGTGCGTCAGGAACGCCGCGAGCCGGTTCGCCAGGCCCGGCTTGGCGTTCTGCTCGTGCACGACGATCGGGGTGCCGGTGCGCTTCGCCGCGATGTACGCCGGAGCGGCCGCGTAGCCGCCGACCCCGAGGACGACCTCGA
Source organism: Curtobacterium sp. SL109 (assembly GCF_026672405.1). Taxonomy (NCBI): domain Bacteria; kingdom Bacillati; phylum Actinomycetota; class Actinomycetes; order Micrococcales; family Microbacteriaceae; genus Curtobacterium; species Curtobacterium sp. SL109. The sequence continues at coordinate 2,052,211 of NZ_JAPPRB010000002.1, read as the reverse complement.
CGTCGTGCTCGCGGATGAGCTGTTCCGTCCGTCGCACCGCTCGCCAGAAGGCACCGGGGAAGCGCAGCGCCGCGGCGTTGGGCTTGCGCGGGAACGGCAGCCGCGGGATGGTCAGGAGCTCGTAGCCGCGCATCGGCACCAGGCGGGACTCGAGGCCCTCCGCCGTGCCGAGCACGAGGACGCGGTCCTCCGGGGAACGCTCGGTCAGCCGGTCGGCGACGGCGAGCAGGGGGTTCACGTGGCCGGCGGTGCCCCCGCCGGCGAAGAGGTAGGTGCTCACCGCACGCTCCCGTTCCTGGTGCGGACGTCGTGGACGTCGTGGGCGCGGGACAGCGCGTTCTTCCCGGGGATCTCCCGCGCGAAGGACAGGACGACGCCGATCGCGACGAGCGTCATGATGAGCGCGGACCCGCCCGCGGAGATGAGCGGGAGTGGGACACCGAGCACCGGCAGCAGGCCGAGGACCACCGCGATGTTGACGAGTGCCTGCCCGATCACCCAGGCGAGCACGCCGCCGGTGACGGTCCGGACGAAGGGGTCGTCCGACAGGCGGATGACCTTGATCATGCTGATGGCGAGCACCACGAAGAGCGCCAGCACGACGACGCAGCCGATGAGCCCGAGCTCCTCGCCGACGATCGCGAAGATGTAGTCGTTGTCGGCCTCGGGCAACCAGGACCACTTCGCCTTGGAGTTGCCGAGCCCGACGCCGAACACCCCGCCGGACGCCAGCGCCCACATGCCGTGCACGGGCTGCCAGCAGATGTCCTGCGCCTGGTTCGAGTCGGTGCACCCGGAGAGCCAGGCGCTGATGCGGACCTGCCGGGAGCTCGACGCCATCGTGACGACGGGCAGCAGGACCGCGATCGCCGCGATGCCGACCGCCAGGTGTCGCAGCCGCACACCGCCGACGAACAGGCTGCCGAAGACCAGGATCACCATGATCATCGCGGTGCCCTGGTCGCCGCCGAGCAGGACGAGGCCGATGGAGACCGCGGTGGCCAGGCCGACCGGGATGAAGACCTCGCGCCAGTCGTGCAGCTTCTCGCGCTTGCGGAACAGCACCGCGCCGATGCCCAGCACGAGTGCGAGCTTGAGGAACTCGGACGGCTGCGCGGTGACCCCGCCGAAGCCGATCCAGTTGCGGTTGCCCTGCACGTCGATGCCGATCGGGGTGAACACGAGCAGCTGGAGCACCAGGCCGGCCCCGACGATGCGCATGGCCCAGCGGCGCCAGAACTCGGCGGGGAACCGGCTCACCACGAGCATGAGCGGCACGCCGATGAGCGCGTAGAGGCCCTGCTTGGCGAAGGCGCCGAAGAAGCCGTGCTTGTACCGGTACTCCTCGACGCTCGAGGACGAGAGCACCATCACGACGCCGAACACGACCAGGAACAGCGTCACGCCGAGGATCGCGTAGAAGCTGCTCGACTCGGCGACGAAGACGTTCCGGACCGCGACGACGGCACCGTTCGCCCGGCGTCCGGCAGCAGAGCGGCTCGAGGTCGTGCCGGGCCGCCCCGCCGTGGTCGTCGTGCGCGCCGTCGCTGTGCGCGCCGTCGCTGCGCTGGCCGTCGCCGTGTTGGCCGCCGCTCGGCCGCTACGGCCGTTCGCCGGAAGATCCGTCGGTGTCGCCATCGGCGTCGCCTCCCAGGTGCTCGTGGACCGCCGCCGCGAAGCGCTCGCCCCGGTCGGCGTACGAGCCGAACTGGTCGAACGACGCGGCAGCCGGGGCGAGGAGGACCGTGTCGCCCGACCTCGCGATCGACGCGGCATGTCGGACCGCCTCGGGCATGACCTGATCAGTGTCCGTTGCTTCGACCTGCAGGACCGGCACCGTCGGCGCGTGTCGCGCGAATGCCTCCACGACCGGGCTGCGATCCGTGCCGATGACCACGACGCCGCGGGCTCCGGGGCCGAACTCCTCGACGAGGGCCTCGACGTCGACGCCCTTGAAGAGGCCACCGACGATCCAGACGACCGAGGGGAACGCCGACAGCGACGCCGTCGCGGCGTGCGGGTTCGTCGCCTTGGAGTCGTCGACCCAGGCGATGCCGTTCGCGGTGGCCACGTGCTCGGTGCGGTGGTGGTCGGCGCGGAAGGCCCGGACCGCGCGCTGGATGGCCGAGGGACAGACCGTGCCGGCGCGTGCCAGGGCCGCGGCGGCGAGCACGTTCATGGCCATGTGCGGGCTCGCGAGCCCGGCGGCCTCGAGGTCCTCGTGCGTGGCGAGCTCGAGCGCGCTGCTGCGGCGGTCCTCGACGAAGGCGCGGTCGCACAGGACGTCGTCGACGATCCCGACGTCGCCGGCAGCCGGGACGCCCGGCGTGAACCCGACGGCACGGCAGCCCTCGACCACGTCGGCTTCCTCGACCATGCGGCGGGTCGCCTCGTCGGTGACGTTGTAGACGCAGGCCAGCACGGTGCGCTCGTACACCTTGGCCTTGGCCGCGCGGTAGGCCTCGGCGGACCCGTGCCACTCGAGGTGGTCGTCGGCGATGTTGAGGCAGACCGAGGCCAGGGGCACGACCGCGCCGTCCCCGGAGTCCGCCATGTAGTGCAGCTGGTGGCTGGAGAGCTCGACGACGAGGACGTCGAAGCCCTCGGGGTCGCGCACGACGTCGAGGACGGGGACACCGATGTTGCCGCAGGCCACGGCCCGCAGGCCCTCTTCCTGGTACATCGCGGTGGTGAGCTGCGTCGTCGTGGTCTTGCCGTTCGTGCCGGTGATCGTCACCCACGGGGCGGCGACCGGGCCGCGGACGACCTTGTCGCGCACACGCCAGGCGAGCTCGACGTCCCCCCAGACCGTGCTGTGCTCGGTGGCCCAGCGGACGGTCGCGTTGTGCGGCGGCAGCCCGGGCGACACGACGACCAGGTCGGGTGCCTGGCGCTCCAGGTCCGCGGGCACGGCATCGAGCGGCGTCTGCACGAACCGGGCGCCGATCACCGCGAGCAGCTCGACGCTGTCCGCGGGGGCGTCGGTCGAGTAGACGGTGACGGTGCTGCCGAGCTCCACCAGGGTGTCAGCGACCGAGAACCCGGTGGCCCCGAGACCGAGCACGGCCACGTCGAGGCCCTTCCAGCCCTCGGACCACCAGCTGTCGAGCCCGTCGAGACGATCAACCAACGCGTGCGATCCATTCCAGGTAGAAGAGTCCGACACCGGCGGCGACGCAGAGTCCGGCGATGATCCAGAACCGCACGACCACCGTCACCTCGGCCCACCCCTTGAGTTCGAAGTGGTGGTGCAGCGGGCTCATCCGGAAGATGCGCTTGCCGTGGGTGATCTTGAAGTACGCCCGCTGCACGATGACCGAGCCGGTGACGATGAAGAACAGGCCGCCGATGAGGATGAGCAGCAGCTCGGTGCGGCTGAGGATCGCGAGACCCGCCAGCGCGCCGCCGAGGCCGAGCGAACCGGTGTCGCCGAGGAAGATCTGTGCCGGCGACGTGTTGTACCAGAGGAAGCCGATCAGGCCACCGCAGACCGCGGCCGCGACGACGGCGAGGTCGAGCGGGTTCGTCACGGTGTAGCAGGCGTGCTCCGTGCTCGCGTCGAGCCGCGCACCCCCGCAGATCTGGTTCGACTGCCAGAAGCCGATGATCACGTACGAGCCGATCGCCAGGATGCTCGACCCGGTCGCGAGGCCGTCGAGGCCGTCCGCCACGTTGACGCCGTTCGACGTCGACACCGTGAGCAGGACGATCCAGGCGAGGAACAGGATGGTGCCGATGACCGTGCCCAGGGCCATGAAGTCGAGCCACGGGATGTCCCGGATCGCCGAGATCATGGTGGATGCGGGCGGCTTGCCCGTCGAGCTCGGCACCACGAGTGCGACGGTCGCGAAGATGACGCCGACGATGACCTGGCCGAGGATCTTCGCCCACCCGCCGAGCCCGAGGCTCCGCTGGCGACGTACCTTGAGGAAGTCGTCGACGAACCCGACCAGGCCGAGCCCGACCATCAGGAACAGCACGAGCATGCCCGAGAGCGTGACGGAGTCCCGCCCGACCAGGTGCCCGACGAAGTAGCCGATCACCGTGCCGAGGATGAGCACGATGCCGCCCATCGTCGCGGTGCCGCGTTTGGTGTGGTGCGACTGCGGACCGTCGTCACGGATGAACTGGCCCCACCCGAGACGGTGGAACAGCCGGATGAACAGGGGCGTGAGCAGGAGTGTGAACACCAGCGACACGGCGCCGGCGATCAGCAGGGCGATCATGCGGGGACACCTCCGAGGCGGTCGCCGAGGAACCGCAGCCCGGCCGACTTCGAGGACTTGACGAGGACGACGTCGCCGGGGCGGACCATCTCCTGCAGGGTCTGGACGGCGTCGTCGACGTCCTCGATGAACACGGACTCGCCGTCCCACGATCCCTCGAGGGTGGCGGCCTGGTGGATCGCCATCGCGCCGCGGCCGACGACCACGAGCTGGCCGATCCCGAGCCGGACGACGAGCCGACCGATGGTGTCGTGCTCCTCCACCGAGAACTCGCCGAGCTCGGCCATCTCGCCGAGGACCGCGATGGTGCGCTCCCCGGGTCGGACGACCTGCACGAGCGTGCGGAGGGCAGCGGCGGTGGAGTCGGGTGAGGCGTTGTAGGCGTCGTTGATGACGGTGACGCCCTCTGGCCCGCCCTGGAGCAGCTCCATGCGCCAGCGCTCTGCCCGCGTCATGGACGCGAGCGCGGCGGCGCCGTCGGCGAGCGGGACGCCCCAGCGGTGGGCGACGGCCAGGGCGGCCGTCGCGTTCATCGCGTGGTGCTCGCCCAGGATGGCGAGGCGGACGTCGACGGTCTCGGGGACCTGCTCCGAGCCTCCCGGCTGGTCCTGGTCCTGGTCCTGTCGGCCGGGAGGCGCGGTGAGCGTGAAGCGCGTGCCGTCACGGTCCGTGGACACACCGGTCAGGCGGTAGTCGGCGTCATCGGACGTGCCGAAGCCCACGACGTGGGCGGCCGTGAGGCCGCGCATCGCCGCCACCCGGTCGTCGTCGACGTTCAGCAGGGCGGTCGCGGAGGCCGGCAGGTCGGTGACCATCTCGGACTTCGCGCGCTGCGTGGCCTCGATGCCGCCGAACTCGCCGGCGTGCGCGAGGCCCACCTTGAGGACGACGCCCGTGTCGGGCTCGGCGATCGCAACGAGCTTCGCGATGTGGCCGATGCCGCTGGCGCCCATCTCGACGACGAGGTACCGGGTGTCGTGGGTGACGCGGAGCATCGAGATCGGTGCACCGACGTGGTTGTTGAAGGAGCCCTCGGGTGCGACGGTCTCACCGTGCTCGGCGAGGATCGTCCGCAGCATGTTCTTCGTGCTGGTCTTGCCGTTCGAGCCGGTGATGCCGACGACGCGCAGCCCGGCGGCACGGCCGTGCTCGTCGGTCCGGTCGGCGCTGGACGCACGGACGCGGGCGACGACCTCGTGCGCGAGCGCGGCGAGGGCGGCGTAGCCGTCGGCCACGACGACCTGCGCGGTGGCGCTGCCGTCGGGCAGGTCGGTGGCGCGCTCGGTGACGACCAGGGCGGCACCCGCGTCGGCCGCGGACGGCACGAAGCGGTGGCCGTCCGTCTCCTCACCGAGGAGCGCGAAGAAGACGCTGCCGGGGCCGACCAGGCGGGAGTCGGTCTCCACGGAGCCGTCGACGATCGTGTCGGCGGCACCGCGGACCAGCTCGCCGTCGACCGCTGCTGCGATCTCGGCGAGGGACATGGCGATCATCGCGTTTCCTCCACCGGGCCGGCGTTCGGCTCCCAGCCGGCCTCGCGGAGGGCCGCACGGGCCTCGTCGCGGGCGGAGTACGGCGTCCTGACGCCCTGGATGTCGCGGTAGTCCTGGTGTCCGGGCCCGGCCCAGAGGATCGAGTCCCCCTCGCCGACCAGTGCCACGGCGGCGCGGATCGCGGCCTCCGGGGGGCTGACCTCGTGGATCTCGTGGTCCGGGAAGGCCGCACGGGCGGCGTCGACCAGCGTGGTCCGGATCGAGGCGGCGTCCTCGAAGCGCGGGTGGTGGTCGGTCACGACGAGGATGTCGGAGCCCTCGGCGGCGACGCGGGCCATGTCGCCGCGCTTGGTCGTGTCGCGGTCGCCGTCGGCGCCGAAGAGCATGACGACCTTGCCCGGCGTGAACTGCCGGACGGCGGCCAGGGTGTTGAGGAAGGCGTCGGGGCTGTGGCCGAAGTCGACGTACACGCTCGGACCGTGCTCGCCGGAGACGCGCTCGGTGCGCCCGGGCAGGTAGCACTCGATGGCGCTGACGCGCTGGCCGTCGGTCTCGTCGGGGTAGCGGCGGTGGCCCGACTCGAGCGCCTGCGCGACGGCTCCGAGCTCGAAGCCGCCCTCGACGAGCATCACGATCGCCAGCGCGGCGTTCGCGGCCATGTGCCAGCCGATGAGCGGCACGCGGGTGGTGAGCTCGCGGCCCTCGGGTCCGGTGAGGCGGAACTCGGTGTACGCAGCCTGGGCGTCGGTGATGTCGACGTGCCACTCGGCCTCGACCTCGGGGTGCACCGTGATGGTCGTCACCGGGATGCGGGAGTCCTGCACGACGCGGTGGCCCCAGTCGGTGTCGAGCGAGACGACGCCGCGGCGACCGTGCTCCGGCTCGAACAGCGGGAGCTTCGCGCGGTAGTACTCCTCCATGTCGGCGTAGTCGTCGAGGTGGTCGTGGCTGAGGTTCGTGAACGCCACGACGTCGAAGACGATGCCGTCGACCCGGTGGCGGCTGAGGGCCTGCGCACTCACCTCGACGGCGACCGCGCGCACCTCGCTCTCGCGCATCCGGGCGAGGAGGGCGTGCATCTCGCTGGCCTCTGGTGTGGTCAGGCGGCTCGTCACGCTGAGCGAGCCGATGTGGCGCTCCGCGGTCGAGCTCAGGCCGGTGACCAGGCCGAGCTGCTTGAGGATGCCCTCGAGGATGTAGGAGGTGCTCGTCTTGCCGTTCGTCCCGGTCACGGCGAAGAGCTGCGGGAGGTCCTCGGCCTCGTCCGGGTGCGTGCGGTAGACCCAGGCGGCCACGTCACCGAGGGCCGCGCGGGGGTCGTCGACGACGAGCACGGGCAGACCGGCCGGCTCGGCCAGGGCGACACCGTCGGCGTCGGTCAGCACCGCGACGGCACCGCGCTCGGCGGCGTCGGCGGCGAACTGCGCGCCGTGCCGGTTCGCACCGTGCACGCCGACGAACAGGTCACCCGGCTGCACCTCGGCGGCGCTCAGCGTGACGCCGGTCGTCTCGACGCCGTCGAGCGAACCGACGACGCGGAGCCCGAAGGCGTTCGCGAGTTCGGCCACGGCCCTCGGGGTCGGGTGTTCGGGCCGGAGGACCGGGGGGATCCGTGCGGACAAGTGCTCCTTCTTCCTCACCACGTGGACGGGTAGGTCTTCGCCTCGGTCGTGGAGGGGGCGACACGGTACTTCTCGAGCACCTGGGACATCAGGGTACGGAACGCCGGAGCGGCGGAGCTGGAGAACTTGTGTCCCGGCCCCGGCTTCGTGAACGTCACCGTGACAACATACTGGGGGTCCTCGGCGGGTGCCATTCCGGCCACCGAGATGATCCGGTCGGAGCCGTAGCCCTTCGCACCGTCCGCGACCTCCGCCGTACCCGTCTTCGCGGCGATGTTGTAGCCGGAGATCGGCTTCATGCCGACCGAGCGTGCCGCCGGTGACGACGCTCTGGAGCATGTCGGTCACCTGCTCGGCGGCGCCGGCCGACACGACGCGCTCCGGCTGCACGTCGGGCGCGTCGATCGTCTTGCCGTCGGCCGTCGTGCAGCCCTTGATGAAGTGCGGCGGGATGCGCACGCCGCCGTTCGCGAGGGTCTGGTAGATCCCCGCGACCTGGATGGCCGTCGTCGAGATGCCCTGGCCGAACATGGAGTTGATGTCGGTCTGCTGGTCCCAGTTCGGGCTCGCGCCGTACTGCATGCCGGGCTGACCCGGGTACTCGATCCCCGGCTCCGGCTGGAACAGGCCGAACTTCTTCATGACGTCGTAGCGCTGCTGCGTCGTGAGCCGCGCGCCGAGCTCCGTGATGCCGACGTTCGAGGAGTCCCGGAGGATGCCCGTCAGCGTCAGGTTCTCGGTCGCGTGGTACTCGGAGTCGTGGATGGTGCCGCCCCACGGGAACGTGCGGGAGTACGGCACCGAGATGCCCGTCGTCGGCGTGGCCTTGCCCTGGTCGATGAGCGCCGCCGCGATGGCCGACTTGATCGTCGAACCCGGCTCGTAGGAGTCCGTCAGGGCTCGGGACCCGTACGCACCCTTGTCCGTCGTCGCGTCCACGTCGTTCGGGTCGACCGTCGGGTAGTCCGCGACCGCGAGGATCTCCCCCGTCTTCACCTTCGTGACGGTCGCCGTGGCGGACACGGCACCGATCTGCTGCGCGGCGTCGGCGATGTCCTGCGACGCCATGTACTGCAGGTCGCTGTCGATGGTGGTCTCGAGGGTGCCGCCGTTCGTGGCCTGCTTCTTCGTCACGGTGCTGCCGGGCAGCTGGACGCCGTCCTCGCCACGTTCGTAGGTCTCGGAGCCGTTCGTGCCGGCGAGGCAGCTGTTGTACGCCAGCTCGAGGCCGGCCTGCGCGCCGTCGGTGCCCATGAAGCCGGTCAGGTTGCCGGTCGTGGCGCCGGTCGGGTACGTCCGGGCCGACTGCTGCTGCGGGTACAGCCACGGGACGTCGAGCGCACGGACGGCCTCGTACCGCTTCACGTCGAGGCCCTTGACCAGGTAGGCGAAGTCGGACGTCGGGTCGGCGGCGATCGCCTTCTCCATGGCCGCGACCTCACCGCCGGAGGCCTCGGCGATCGCGGTCAGGGCAGCGTCGACGCTGACCTGCTTGACGCGGGTGCCGCCGAGCTTGCCCGTGAAGGACTTGACGAGCCGCGGCGCGGTCGTGATGTTGTACCGGGTGACGCTGTCGGCCAGCGCGGTGCCGTCGCGGTCGACGATCGACCCGCGCGTGCCGTAGAGGGTCACGGGGATGCTGCGCTTCGCCTTCGACTGCTCGTTGAGCTCGGCGGCCTGCACGACCTGGATGTCGACCAGGCGCACGACGAACACCGCCACGAGCGCGATCACGGCGATGATGACGACGCTGTAGCGGAGTCGGCGGTTGCGGATCGTCTTCGTCACGCTGTGCGGTCCTTCCGGGGTCCTGACCCGCAGGTCACCGGGTGGAGGGTGCCTGGAGCTGGTTCGGGTCGGACTCTACGGACGACTTCGAGGAAGCCCCGTCCGACGCGCTGGCGCCGCTGGTCTTCCCAGTGTCACCCGTCGCAGCGGCGTCCTCCTCGGCCGGCGCAGCGGCTTCGGGTGCAGCAGCTGCAGGAGCGGCAGCGGCCGGCGCAGCAGCCGTGGGAGCGGCAGCGCCGTTCTCCTTGCTCGTCGTCGTGTCGCCCCGCGTCGCCGCGAGGGGCACGCCGTCGAGCAGCGAGTTCGGTACCTGGTTCGCGGTGTTGCCAGTCGCTTCCTCGGGCGTCGCGGGCGTCGGCGTGCCGAAGACCCGGCCCGTCGTCGGGTCGAGGTAGACCGGCGTCGAGTTCGCGATCATCCCGAGTGCCTGGGCGTTGCGAGCGAGGTTCTGCGGCGAGTCGAGCACCCGGAGCTCCTCGGACAGCGACTGCTGCGACCGGCTCAGCGTGGTCTGCTCGGCGGACAGCGAGTTCAGCTCGTAGGCGCCCTGGCTCAGGACCATGCTGATGCCGAGCTGCGCAAGCAGCAGCGTCCCGAGGGCCGTGACGCCGACGACGGCGTACGCGATGCGTGGGCGTGCTCGGCGCTGGGCCTTCGTCGGGGCGACCTCGACGAGCTCCGGCCGGGGGCGGGAGGGCCTGGGCGCGCGCGACGGGGCGACGGTGGGGTCGACGAGTGCGAGGTTCGTGCTCATGTCACTTCCGGATCCGCTCGGCCGCGCGGAGTCGCACGGGCGTTGCTCTGGGGTTGGCGGCGCGTTCGGCCTCGTCGGCCAGTTCCGCGCCCTTGACGACCAGGGAGAAGGTGGGGGCGTGCTCGGGGAGCTCGACGGGCAGGTCGGCTGGGGCACTGGACGTCGTCCGCGCGACCAGCGCACGCTTGACGATGCGGTCCTCGAGCGACTGGTAGGACTCCACCACGATCCGGCCACCGACGGCGATGGCGTCGAGCGCCGCGGGGATCGCCCGCTCGAGCACGCTCAGCTCCGTGTTGACCTCGATGCGGAGCGCCTGGAACACGCGCTTCGCCGGGTGTCCCTGACGCTGGATCGCGACGGGGGTGGCGTCGTGGAGGACCTGGACGAGGTCACCCGACATCGAGAAGGGCGTCTCGGTCCGGCGTTCGACGATGGCCTTGGCGTAGCGGCCGGCGAGCTTCTCCTCGCCGTAGCGCTGGAAGATGCGCCGCAGTTCGCCCTCGTCGTAGTCCGCGAGGACCTCGGCGGCGGTGATGCCCTGCGTCCGGTCCATGCGCATGTCGAGCGGGGCGTCCTGGCTGTAGGCGAACCCGCGCTCAGCCCGGTCGAGCTGCAACGAGGAGACGCCGAGGTCGAACAGCACACCGTCGACGGTGGCGAAGCCCTCGTCCGCGATGGCCGTCCGGATCTCGTCGTACACGGTGTGCACGAGCCGGACGCGGTCCCCGAACCGGGCGAGGCGCTCCCCCGCGATGCCGAGGGCGTCGGTGTCGCGGTCGAGGCCGATGAGCGTCAGCTCGGGGAAGCGCTCGAGGAGGCCCTCCGAGTGGCCGCCCATGCCGAGCGTGGCGTCGACGACGACCTTGCCGGGGCCGTCGAGCGTCGGCGTGAAGAGGTCCACGATCCGCTCGAGCATGACGGGTGTGTGTGGGAACCGTTCGGGTGTGCTCATGTGCAGCCCCTCGCGTCCGCTGGGCCACGGGTCCGGATCCCCATCCATACCGACCTGACACCGGGGAAGGTGCATCAGGGCGTACGGCTGGGAGTCCCGATCCGCGGATCAGAAGACGCCCGGGATCACCTCCTCGTCGTTCTCGGCGAAGGCCTCTTCGGCTTCGGCGTAGTAGGCCTCCCACGCGGTGGTCGACCAGATCTCGGCACGGTCACCGCTGCCGATGACCGTGAGGTCCCGCTCGAGCCCCGCGTACTCACGGAGGTTCTGCGGGATCGTCACGCGGTTCTGCTTGTCGGGCTGTTCTGCGCTGGCCCCCGAGAGGAACAGGCGCATGTAGTCCCTGGTGCGCTTCGACGTCATCGGTGCCTGGCGGACGCGTTCGTGGATCTCCTCGAACGTCCTGGCGCTGAAGACGACGACGCAGCGTTCCTGACCGCGGGTCATCACGAGCCCCCCGGAGAGTTCCTCGCGGAACTTGGCGGGGAGGATCACGCGACCCTTCTCGTCGAGCTTGGGGGCATGGGTACCGAGCAACACGTCGGGGCCTCCCCTCAGCTCCACCGGTCAGCGACAGGCTCCACGGTACTCCACTTCCCTCCACTTCAGGGTGAAAGCCCTCCCCGAAACCGGCGCAGACCCCCGTTCTGGGGGCCGGTCTGGAGGCTCGGCGAGGCCCCGACACGTCCCGCACCCCCGGAACGGCGCGGATCGGCGTCGCGGGGTCGACCGGGGAGCGAAGTGGAGGACTTTCGCAGTCCCGGGGCGCGCGGTGGGCGGTGCGGGTCACCCCGCGCGGGGCGGGGGCGGCTCCGGCGTGAGCTGGGGGCGCTTCCGGGCATGAAGAAACGGGGCCGGCCCGTGATGGGCCGACCCCGTGGAGGAGTGTGGAGGGGGAACTACTGGTTCGGGTCGTTGCGCTTGTCCCAGCGCTCGTTCATGCGGTCCATGAAGGACCCGCCGGTCGACGAGCCACCGGACGCCGGGCCACGGCTGCCACCGGACGACGGCGTCCGTGGTGCCCTGCCCGAGGGCTTCGGTGCGCCCATGCCCGGACGAAGTGCGAACAGCACCCCGGCGAGCATGACGACGAAGCCGACGATGCCGATGAGGGGCTGGCGCATGACCAGCCCGAGGATGACGATGGCGACTCCAGCGAGCGCTCCCAGGACACCGATGGTGATCGACGTGTACGTCGGTCGCCCCTGTCGCCGGGTGACGCGCGCCACGAAGTCGGAGTCGTTCTGATAGAGGCTGCGTTCCATCTCTTCGAGAAGTCGCTGCTCTTGCTCCGAAAGTGGCATCCGGATTCCCTCTTTGTCCCTGGGATCGACGCGTGGATTGGGTGGACCGATACTACGACCGGGCCACCCACTAGGCTAGGCACCGTGGCTGAGAGTACGCGATTAGTGGACCTCGTCTCGGCACGGATCGATCGGGCACTGGACGACCAGCGTGATCGACTCGCTGCGATCAGTCCGGACCTGGCTCCGTTCGACGAGTTCGCCCGAGACCTCCTGTCCGGTGGCAAGCGCTTCCGGGCCCTGTTCTGCTACTGGGGGTGGCAGTCCGTGGCAGGGCGTTCCGGGTCGTTCGACCCGCTGGCGGAGGGCTCCCGACAGACCACCGCCGAGGCGATCGTGACGGTCGCTGCGGCACTCGAGGTCTTCCACGCGGCCGCCCTGGTCCACGACGACATCATGGACCGCTCGGACACCCGTCGCGGGCGTCCGGCTGCCCACCGTCGCTTCGAGTCCCGACACCAGGACTCGGGCTGGGTCGGCGACCGCGGCCTGTACGGCACGAACTCCGCGCTGCTCCTCGGCGACATGCTGCTCTCGCTGAGCGACGCCGTCTTCGACGAGGGCCTGGCGCTGCTCGACCCCGCACGGGCCCGCGTCGTCCGCCAGGAGTTCCACGCCATGCGGCTCGACGTCACCGCCGGGCAGTACCTCGACATCCACGAGGAAACGGCATGGCCGACCGTGGACGAGGCCGAGCACCTGCTCCGTGCCCAGCGCGTGGTCGTGTTCAAGTCGGCGAAGTACTCGGTCGAGGCCCCTCTCGTCATCGGCGCCCTGGTCGCCGGCGCCTCCGCGTCGCAGCTCGAGGGGCTCCGCGCGTTCGGGCTCCCCCTCGGCGTGGCCTACCAGCTCCGCGACGACATGCTCGGTGTCTTCGGCGACCCCGAGGTCACTGGCAAGCCGGCGGGCGACGACCTCCGCGAGGGCAAGCGCACCGTCCTCATCGCCTCGGCACGCAAGGCGCTGCCCGGTGGGTCCCGCGCACTGCTCGACGAGCTCCTCGGCGACCCGGACCTCGACGAGGCCCAGGTGCAGATGCTCCGGGCCACGCTCACCGAGTCCGGCGCCGTGACCGCGGTCGAGCGCTCGATCGACCGGCACGTGCAGCGCGCCAAGGCAGCGCTCGACGCCGCCCCGCTGACGCCGTCGGCACGCGAGCAGCTCGCGTCGCTGGCCGACACGGTCAGCCGGCGGTCCGCCTAGCCCGCACCGACGACGGGAGGCCCGGTGCCAGCTGGCACCGGGCCTCCCGTCATGGACGGCTAGAGCAGGGACTGCGCGACGCGACGCACCTCGGCCTTGCGGCCGGCGCGCAGCGCGTTGATCGGCGAGTCACCGATGGTGTCGTCGACGGCGAGCATCCACCGGACGGCCTCGTCGTCGGTGAAGCCGTTGTCGCCGAGTACGACAAGCGTGCCGCGCAGCTCGGGCAGCGGTTCGGCGTCGTCGAGGAACTCGACGGGGACGCGCAGGACACCGCCGACGCGCGCCGCGAGCAGCGTCCGCTGCTCGAAGAGCCGGTGGACGCGGCCGGGGCTGACGCCCAGCAGGTCGACGAGGTCGGGGACCGTCAGCCAGCGTTCGGAAAGGGACATGTCATCCGTGGGTGTGGCACTCACACGCCCATCGTGCCAGAGAGCAGCCCCGGTGCGAACCACTCGTCCGTCACATCGGCCACACACGACGCATCCGACTCTCTGGTTGACTTGCGATTCACGACATGCCAGCGTGGAGCCGCCTGTGAGCGCGCTGCCGCGTCCCCACAGCTCACCCGCCCTGACAGGAGCACCCCGTGGACACCGACGCCGACGACCGCGCACGACGCGCACGTTCCGCCAGATTCGCCACCATGCCCATCGTGCTGGCCGGGACGATCGCCGTCACCGCCGGGCTCACCGGCCCGGTCGCGCACGCCGAGACGCGGCACGACGACGACGGTGCCGCGAACAAGCGCCACGTCGACGAGGACCACAACGTCGGGCACCGCTCGGTCTACAGCCCCGCCGTGGCCCGTGCGGCGAAGCCGACCATCACGACGGTGTCCGCCGTGCGGAAGGCCCCGACCACGTACTCCGTCCAGCAGGGTGACACGGTGTCCGGCATCGCGGCCCGCTACGGCCTGTCGGCGCAGGAGGTCCTCGTGCGCAACGGCCTCGGCTGGAACACGATCATCCACCCCGGACAGACGCTGCACCTGGCCTCGACCCCGGCCGTGGCTGCCCCCGTCCGTGCCGCCGCGCCGAGCGGTGCGGTCTACCACGTCAAGCAGGGCGACACCGTCTCGGGCATCGCGGCCCGTGTGGGCGTGTCGACCTCGGCCATGCTCGGGGCGAACAGCCTGTCGCTCGGCAGCATCATCCAGCCGGGCCAGGCGCTCCGGGTCCCCCGTGCCGCGTCGGTCCCCGCGGCAGCGCCCGTGGCCGCCGCACCCGCAGCGGCTCCGGTCACCGCAGCACCGGCGTCCGCCAAGGCCGGGTCCGTGAAGATCGGTGCCGGTCAGACGATCGCGTCGATCGCGGCCGCACACGGGGTCGCCGTGTCCGCGCTCCTGTCGGCGAACGGGCTCACCTACACGAGCACGATCTACGCGGGCAAGACCCTGGTGCTCCCGACGTCCGGACCGTCGCTCTCCGCCGAACAGCGGGCGAACGCCCAGACGATCGTGAACGTCGGTCGCTCCCTCGGCGTGCCCGACCGCGGCATCGTGATCGCCCTCGCCGCGGCGATGCAGGAGTCGAGCCTGCGCAACCTGCCGCACGGCGACCGTGACTCCGTCGGCCTGTTCCAGCAGCGCCCGAGCCAGGGCTGGGGCACCGCGGCACAGCTGCAGGACCCCACGTACGCCACCCGCCTGTTCTTCGGCGGCCGCTCCAACCCGAACAAGGGCACGACCGCCGGGCTGCTCGACGTCCGCGGGTGGGCCTCCAAGAGCGTGGCCGACGCCGCCCAGGCCGTGCAGATCTCCGCCTACCCGAAGGCGTACGCGCAGTGGGAGCAGTCCGCGACCGCCTGGCTGGCGACGCTCTGAGCGCCGTCGCGGTCGGGACGGCACCGGCCTCCCGACCGCGGGCGCGACTCATCCTCCAGGTCGAGATTGCATCACGGCCGGTGCGTCCCCGCCGACGGATCGCGCCCGCCTTCGTAGAATGCCGCCGATGAGCACCAACGCCGCCACGGACCCCATGATCGGTCGCATGATCGATCAGCGGTACCGCGTCCGCTCCCGCATCGCGCGCGGGGGCATGGCGACGGTGTACCTGGCGACCGACGTACGGCTCGAACGCCGCGTGGCGATCAAGATCATGCACGGCCACCTGGCCGACGACCAGGCCTTCCGGGAGCGCTTCATCCAGGAGGCCCGCTCGGCAGCGCGACTGTCCCATCCGAACCTGGTCGGCGTGTACGACCAGGGTGCCGAGGACGACACCGCCTACATCGTCATGGAGTACATCCCCGGCATCACACTGCGGGACCTCCTGCAGGAGCACCACGCCCTGACGCCCGAACAGGCGACCGACATCCTCCGCGCCGTGCTGGCCGGACTGGCGTCGGCGCACCGGGCCGGCATCGTGCACCGTGACCTCAAGCCCGAGAACGTGCTCCTCGCCGACGACGGCCGCATCAAGCTCGGCGACTTCGGCCTGGCCCGCGCCGCGTCGCAGAACACCGCCACGGGGGCGGCGCTGCTCGGGACCATCGCGTACCTGTCCCCCGAGCTCGTCACCCGCGGCGCCGCCGACTCCCGCAGCGACGTCTACGCGGTCGGCATCATGCTGTACGAGATGCTCACCGGCGAACAGCCCTACAAGGGCGAGCAGCCGATGCAGATCGCGTACCAGCACGCCAACGACACCGTCCCGGCCCCGAGCGTGGTCACGCCTGGCGTCCCCTCGGAGCTCGACGACCTGGTCACGTGGGCGACGTCCCGCGACCCCGACGACCGTCCTCGCGACGCCCGCGAGATGCTCGAGCACATCAACGGCAACCAGCAGCGCGCGACCGGGCAGTACCGCACCGCCGTGCTGCGGCCGGAGAACGCCACCGCGATCCTGCCGGCCGGCGCGCCGAACCCCGACTGGGCACGCGACGCGACCGACGCCACCACGGTGCTCGAGCCCCGACGCTCCGGCGGAGCCCCGACCACCGACCGTGGACGCAACCAGCCCGGGCCGCGTCGCACCGGGCAGGCCCCCGGCGCGCTCTCCCCCGCCAGCCAGCGCCTCGCCGACAAGGCGGCCAAGCGCCGGAAGCGCGGCTGGATCGCCCTCGTCGTGTTCGTCGTCCTGGCCCTGGCTGCCGCCGGCGTCGGCTGGTGGTTCGGACCCGGGCCCGGCGGGAACGTCCGGATCCCCCAGGTCGCTGGCAAGTCCGTGTCCCAGGCCCGCCAGATGCTCGAGGCCGAGGGGCTTCGTGCCGCCGACCGCACCGGTGCTCGGTTTGACACCGTCATCGCGAAGGGCCGCGTGTCCGCGACCGCTCCGGCCGCGGCACGCGTGGTGCAGAAGGGCACCGCGATCCAGATCCTCGTGTCGAACGGCCCGAAGATGATCGCCCTCCCCGCGATCGTCGGACAATCGGTCTCCACCGCGCAGGCGGCACTCGACGACGACTTCGACCTGCAGGACCCGCAGTACCAGTTCTCGGCCGACGTGCCGAAGGACACCGTGATCGCGGCGACCGGCCGTGGCACCGGTGGCACCACCATCGACCTGTCCTCAGTGCCCGAGTACGGCGAACGCGGACCCGTCACGCTCACCGTGTCGCTCGGCGCCGTCCCCGACGTCGCCGGGAAGACCGTCGCGCAGGCACAGGCAGCGCTCGAAGCCGTCGGGCTCACCCTGGGCACCCAGGACTCCCGCTACAGCGACGACGTCCCCACCGGAGCGGTCCTGTCCTCCAGCGCGCACGACGACCCCGCCGTCAAGGGCACGGCCGTCGACGTCGTCGTGTCGAAGGGCCCGACGCCGATCACGCTGCCGAAGGTCGAGGGTGCGAGCATCGACCAGGCATCGTCGACGCTCGAGGCCCTGGGGCTCAAGGTCTCCTACCCGGACTGCACGAACGTGCTCTGCAGCTTCTACGACTGGAAGGCCAACCTGCCGGTGAAGGCCACTGACCCTGCCCCCGGCACCACGGTCTACAAGGGCGACACGATCACCCTGTCCTACCCGCAGTAGCCCGCCGAGCAGTGGCCCGCCGAGTCTCGGCCGGGCGGGCACTGCGCGCGGCGCGGACCGCGCAGCGTGTCCGGTGAGCCGAGTCTCGGCAGCGGTGCGCGCTGGGCGCGACCACGTGACGGACGGGAGGCCCGGTGCCAGCTGGCACCGGGCCTCCCGTCCGCGGGGTGGGCGCTACGGGCGCGCGGGGTACGGGTGCGCGCCGAGCTCCTCGGCCACCAGGAACGCCAGTTCCAGCGACTGCATGTGGTTGAGGCGCGGGTCGCACAGCGACTCGTAGCGGGTCGCGAGGGTGGCCTCGTCGATCTGCTCGGAACCACCGAGGCACTCGGTGACGTCGTCGCCCGTGAGCTCGACGTGCATGCCGCCTGGGTACGTGCCGGCTTCGCGGTGGACCTCGAAGAAGCCGAGGACCTCGTCCACGACGTCGTCGAAGCGACGGGTCTTGTAGCCCGTCGGCGTGGTGAGGCCGTTGCCGTGCATGGGGTCCGTGACCCAGAGGGGGTTGGCCTCCATGCCCTTGATGGCCTGCAGCAGCTTGGGGAGCTCGTCGCGGATCCTCCCCGCGCCCATGCGGGTGATGAACGTCAGGCGGCCCGGCTCGCGGTTCGGGTCGAGCTTGTCGATGAGGGCTTCCATGTCGGACACGCTCGTCGTCGGGCCGAGCTTCACGCCGATGGGGTTGCGGACGCGCGACAGGAAGTCCACGTGGGCGCCGTCGAGGTCGCGGGTGCGCTCCCCGATCCAGATGAAGTGGCCGGAGGTGTCGTAGGCGAGCCCCGAGCGGGAGTCGATCCGGGTCATCGGGCGCTCGTAGTCCATGAGCAGGCCCTCGTGCGAGGCGAAGAACTCGACGTGCTTGAGCTGCTCGAAGTCCGCACCGCAGGCGTCCATGAACCGGATCGCGCGGTCGATCTCCTTCGCGAGGTGCTCGTACCGGGCGTTCGCGGGGTTGGACGCGAAGCCCTTGTTCCACGAGTGCACCTGGCGCAGGTCGGCGAACCCACCCTGCGTGAAGGCACGGACCAGGTTCAGCGTCGACGCGGCCGTGTGGTAGCCCTGCACCAGGCGGCGCGGGTCTGCCTGGCGGCTCTCCGGGGTGAAGTCGTAGCCGTTGACGATGTCACCGCGGTACGCCGGCAGGGTGACGTCGCCGCGGGTCTCGAGGTCGCTCGAGCGGGGCTTGGCGAACTGCCCGGCCATGCGGCCCATCTTGATGACGGGCATCGAGGCGCCGTACGTCAGCACGACGGCCATCTGCAGGATCGTCTTGACGCGGTCCCGGATCGAGTCGGCGGTGGCGCCGGCGAAGGTCTCGGCGCAGTCTCCACCCTGCAGCAGGAAGGCCTTGCCCTGCGCGGCGGCGGCGAGGCGGTCGCGGAGCTGGTCGACCTCCCCCGCGAAGACGAGGGGCGGCAGCGTCGCGATCTCGGCCGAGGCGGCCTCGGCTGCGGCCTGGTCGGGCCAGGTGGGCTGCTGCTTGATCGGGAGGGTGCGCCAATAGTCGAGGCCCTCGATGACGTCCGGGTCCTGCAGGGCGACGAAGTCGGGCGACTCGGACAAGGCGGTACCTCTGAGTTCTCGTGGGTGGCGCTCCCGACGGTGCTGCCGGGACCGTCTGAGCCTACCGTCCGGCCGTGCCCCGTCGCTCGCGCTTGGCGGTAGCCCGCACGACCTGTGCGCGGGCGGAGCTCGCACGCTCCTTGACGCTCGTCGCGTAGACGTCCTCGTACTCCTGGCGGCTCAGCCCGGCGAGCTCGTGCATGACCTCGTCGGTGACGCTGCGGAGGATGAAGCGGTCGGTCTCGAAGCCCTGGAAGCGGGAGAAGTCGAGCGGCTTGCCGAACACGACGCCCACGCGCTTGAACTTGGGGAAGCGCTGGCCGATCTGCTGGACCTCTCGGGTGCCGACCATCGCGACGGGGATGACGAGCACGCGGCCCTCGAGGATCATCCGCGCGATGCCGGTGCGGCCGCGGTACAGCTTGCCGTCGGGGCTGCGGGTGCCCTCGGGGTAGATGCCGAGCTGCTCACCGCGTGCCAGCACCTGCAGTCCCGTGCGGAGCGAGGCCTCGGAGGCCTTGCCACCGGACCGGTCGATCGGCAGCTGGCCGATGGCGTTGAAGAACGTCTTCGTCGCCCAGCCCTTGAGCCCGCGGCCCGTGAAGTAGTCGCTCTTCGCCAGGAAGGACATCCGCCGGTCGAGCACCGCGGGCAGGATCACCGAGTCGATGAACGAGACGTGGTTCGAGGCGAAGATCACCGGTCCCGACGCCGGCACGTGCTCGCGCCCGACGACCCACGGCCGGAACAGCGTCAGGATGAGCGGGCCGAGCAGGAAGTTCTTGAGCAACCAGTAGAGCATCATCGACTCCGGTTCGGGGACGGCGGACGGTGGTGCTAGGCGGTGCGGGCGTGGATGCGCGCGAGGTCAGCAGCACCGACCACGCCGGCGTCGTTGACGAGTTCGGCGATCACGAACTCGGGCTCCGGGTGGTAGCCGCGGGCCGGGAGGTTGTTGAGGTAGGCCTGGCGGATCGGCTCGAGCAGGCGCTCACCCGCGCTCGCGACGCCACCGCCGAAGACGAACAGCTGCGGGTCGAGCACGGCGGAGAGCGAGGCGCAGGCCTCACCGAGGTGGCGTCCGAGGCGACGCAGCGCCGCGAGGGCCCCGGGGTCGTCGGCCAGGATGAGCTCGCCCACGACGGCGCCGTCGAGGTGGCCGCCGTTGTCGTCGCGGGCCTGGGCCAGCGCGACGCCGATGCCGCCAGCGTCGGCGACGTCGTTCGCCATGCGCTGCAGGGCGCGGCCGGAGCCGTACTGCTCGATGCAGCCGCGGGCACCGCACCCGCACGGCAGACCGTTCGGGACGATGCGCAGGTGGCCGATCTCGCCGCCGGTGCCGAAGCCACCGCGGAAGAGCCGGTCCTCGGTCACGATGGCGCCGCCGACGCCGGTGCCGATGGTGAGCATGGTCATGTCGGAGACGAGCCGACCGGCGCCGAAGCGGAACTCGGCCCACCCGGCGGCGTTGGCGTCGTTGTCGACGGTGATGTGCAGGTCGCCGAGCCGCTGCTGCAGCTTCTGCCGCAGGGGCTCGTTCCGCCAGCGGATGTTCGGCGTGTAGTAGACGATCGACTGCGACGCGTCGATGAAGCCCGGCGCGGCGACGCCGACGGCTCCGACCTGGTGCTGCGCACTCAGGCGCTGGACCATCGTGACGACGTCGTCCAGCATTGCGTCCGGGTCCGCAGCGTTCGTGGCCACACGGTCCTCGGCGATGATCTCGCCCAGCTCCGTGACGACCGCTCCCGCGATCTTGGTGCCCCCGATGTCGATTCCGATGGCCTGCACGAGGGACGAGCCTACCGGTTCGGTGCGTACTCATCGAACGCGCGATGTCCGCCCCTATGCTGGGACGAGAGGCGTCAACGTGAGACGCACTCGCCATCGAACCGGTCGACAAAGGAGTTGCCGTGAACGATCAGCGACCCGTAGAGGGGTCTCCGACACAGGACCACGCGTCCGTTCCCATCGCGCCGGACCACGGTTCCGCGGCACGACTGCTCGCGGACCGAGCCCGTCTCACCCCGGACCGGCCGATCCTGGCCGAGCGCCACGGGGACACCTGGACCACCATCAGCGCCGACGACGTCCTGCGCCGGGTCCGTGGGATCGCCAAGGGGTTCGTCGCCGCCGGCCTCGAGCCCGGCGCCCACGTGGCGATCCTCTGCAGGACCCGGCTGGAGTGGACGCTCGTCGACTTCGCGATCTGGACCGCCGGGCTCGTGTCCGTGCCGGTGTACGAGACGAGCTCCCCCGACCAGGTGCGCCACATCCTCGGCGACTCGGAGTCCGTGGCGATCGTCGTCGAGCAGGAGGAGCACGCCAGGCGGGTCGCCGGCATCGCCCCCGACCTGCCGCACCTCGGTCAGCACTGGACCATCGACGGCGGCGGGCTCGACGACCTGACCCGACTCGGCGAGGACGTCACCGACGACGACCTCGACGCCAGGACCGCGACCGTGCACGGCCACGACGACGCCACGATCATCTACACGTCGGGCACGACCGGCCGCCCGAAGGGCTGCGTGCTCCGGCACGACAACTTCACCGCGACGGTGGAGGGCTCGACCGAGGCCATGTCCGAGATCGTCGCGGGCGACGCCTCGACGTTGCTCTTCATCCCGCTCGCCCACGTCTTCGCACGCTTCATCGCGGTGATGAGCATCTCCGCGGGCACGCTCGTCGGGCACGAACCCGACACGAAGGACCTGATGCGGGCGGTGTCGACGTTCCAGCCGACCTTCCTGCTCGCCGTGCCCCGCGTCTTCGAGAAGATCTACAACTCGGCCGAGCAGAAGGCCGACCTCGCCGGGCGCGGCCGGGTGTTCCGTGCCGCAGCCGCCACCGCGGTCGCGCACTCGGAGGCCGTGGCCGCCGGTCGGGTCTCGCTCGGCCTGGCACTGCGCTTCCGGCTGTTCGACCGGCTCGTGTACGCCAAGCTCCGGAACGCCATCGGTGGTCGGGTCCGCCACGCGATCAGCGGGTCGGCGCCGCTCTCCCCCCGGCTGTCGCACTTCTTCCGCTCCATCGGCGTCCTGATCCTCGAGGGCTACGGCCTCACCGAGACCACCGCCCCCGCGACCGTGAACCGCGCCGACGAGCTCCGCATCGGCTCCGTCGGACGTGCGCTCCCCGGCGTGGAGATCCGCATCGCCGACGACCAGGAGATCCTGATCCGCGGCGTGGACGTCTTCGACCGGTACTGGCAGAACCCCGAGGCCACGGAGCGGGCCTTCGTCGACGGGTGGTTCCGCACCGGCGACCTCGGCCACCTGGACGGCGACGGCGTGCTCACGGTGACGGGCCGGGCGAAGGAGCTCATCGTCACGGCCAGCGGCAAGAACGTCGCGCCGGCTCCGCTCGAGGACGGCATCCGCGAGCACCCCCTGGTGGGGCAGGTCGTGGTGGTCGGCGAGGGCAAGCCGTTCATCGCGGCCCTCGTCACGCTCGACCGCGACATGCTCCCCGGCTGGTGCGAGTCCCGTGGCATCTCCCCGGCGCTCTCCGCCCACCAGGCCGCGCATGACGAGCGCGTGCTCCAGGCCGTCCAGGAGGCCGTCGACGCCGCGAACGGACGGATCTCGCGTGCCGAGTCGGTACGGTCGTTCACGATCATCGACACGGAGCTGACCGAGGCGTCCGGGCACCTGACGCCGAAGCTCACGATCAAGCGGTCGGTGGTGCTCCGGGACTTCGCCGCGGACGTCGAGTACATCTACTCGGGGTCGAAGGTGCAGACCACGGCGACACCGGTGATCGAGAGCCGCCGGCGGCGCTGAGACCGACCTCGACCCAGGGTGCGGGGCCGTGGGCTCCCCGACGGGAACGACAGGGTCGACGTCGGACGACAGCGAAGTCGTCGTTCCGGGTCCGCGACGGCCCCGGACGACGACGGATCGGACGCGACGGCGGGAGGCGGACGCACGGGAGGCCCGGTGCCGGTCCATGGGACCGGCTCCGGGCCTCCGTCACAGTGCGGTGGTGCAGTCGTGCGGTGGTGCGGTGGTGCGGTGGTGCAGTCGTGCGGTGGTGCAGTCGTGCTGGGTCGTTCTCTGTCGTGTCGGGCGCCTGATGACCGGTCGGGTGAGGTCTGCCGAGCGACGTCGGCGTCGACGTCGATCGCCTACCGCTCCCCATCCGTCAGACGGAGGCGGGTTCCTGACCCTGTTCGGGCTCGAGGACGGCCGTCGCGGCGGTCGTCGCCGGGACAGGCTCTGGGCGTCGGTTGGTGCGGGTGCGGTGCGAGCTGAGCTCGTCGGTGTGGAGTGTCATCGTGCGTCCTGGAGGTGGGAAACCATGTCGGCGGGAGGACCGACCGGGACACGGTACCGCTTCGTCGGGACATGACGACAATCCCGCGTTGGGGTGTCACCCGTCAGGGCGTCAGATGTCCCTCGCGGACGGCGGGCGTCCCTCGGAGGGACACGTCAGCCGCCCGCGCGGGCATCGACTCGGGCGTGGGTCAGCGCCGCATCGTGATCGTCGAGCTGGCCAGCCCGACGGCACTGGCGACACCCGGGTGGGTGATCGTCACCTTCACGCGGTACTTCGACGCCGGCAGCTTCGCGATGGAGAACGGCACGGAGTTCATCCCCTGCTTCACAGCGATCTTGTCGGCGATCGGCCGCCAGGTGTTGGAGTCGTCCCCGGCGACGAACACCGTCGCGGTGGCGCCCGGGATCCAGGCGGCGTCGTGGAACTGGATCGTCGTCGAGCCGACGGCGGTCGGGTCGGCCCGGAGGTGCAGGGACCGCAGGTGCCAGGTCAGAGCGCCCGGGTCCTCGTTCGGGTCGAAGCGCAGCGCGGACACCGTCCGCCCGGACCAGCCGAGCTTCGGGTCGAGGGCGTCCTCGTCGAGATCGTTCTGCGCGTTGAGGTCGATCCGGATCTCCCGCGCGTTGCCGTGCGAGTAGGTCAGGACGTCGTTGCCGATCTGCGGGACGGTCGACGACGGGTCCCACCAGATGAGCCGCGCCATCTTGCCGCCCCCGGCGGTCGACTTCAGCGAGTAGGAGCCGTCGTACGTGTACTCGATCGAGAGGTTGTGGTAGGTGCTGGCCGAGAACCGCGAGACCGGGAGCGAGAGCTGCGAGTCGCCGGGGTACATGCCCGAGTTGCGCGCCGTCATCCCGGCGTTGTTGTACCCGAGGATCGTCGCGTACTTGATGCCGATGCCCTGCGCGGCTTCCGGGCTGGTGAACACCCACGGCTTGCCACGCTGTCGGGTCGCGAGGTCGACGCCCTGCGACGGGTTCGGCGAGTCCACGACCGGACGAGGCCGCGGGGCGACGGTGATGCCGCCGTAGGTCCCCGGCGGGTAGGCCGCACGCGAGCCACCGGCTCCGTGCAGGCGGACCCAGTCGATGCTCGCCGTCCCGGTCTTGCCGGCCGGCAGGACCACGGGGTCGACGCGGAGCGCGACGATGGTCCCGCTGAAGGGCCGCTTCCCCTGGAGCTCGGAGCTCTTCGAGAGCGCCAGGTCGTACACGTGGCTGCCAGCGGTCACCGGGAAGGTGATGCCGCCACCGCAGGCCGAGGTCTTCTCACGGCAGGTCCACCAGTACACGGCGCCGATCTGCCGCGTGAAGGGCTGGTCCATGCTGAACGACAGGCTCGTGTACTTCGAGGCGTTGATCGGCTTCGTGGCGCCGTCGCGCCCGTACGGCAGGCTGCCGCTGACGGTCTGCACGAGTGACACCTGGTCACCGGAGCGCAGGGCGACCTTGAGCTTGCCGGCGCTCACCGACGTGGGCGTGCCGACCTCGTCGGTGTTCTGGTCCTCGGCGTTGGAGTAGTCCCACGGGTCGCCGTAGACCTCGGACGCGAAGTCCGGGGCCTCGACCTGCTGCGACGTGGCTGCCTCTGCTGGCCGTGCGTCCGGCACCACGCTGATCGTGGTGCCGACGAGCGCGACGAACGCCGCCGCGACCGCGATGGAGGTGGCGCGTCGGCGCGCCACGTGAGTCTTCTGCATGCTGTGTCCCCTGCCCCTGGTCCGCCCGGAAGTGACCCGGACGCGGCAACCGTACACAGCGCCGCCGACATCGGCAGGCCCGCGTCCGGGGGCTGCCGACGGGAGCGACGGGTTGCTAGTGGAACCAGTCCTGCGCGCGGACGTCGCGGAGGGCCTGGCGGCGGGTCTCCGGCTCGAGGGTCATCACGTAGACGGTGCCGTCGAGGTGGTCGGTCTCGTGCTGGAGCGCCTCGGCCATCAGCCCGGTGCCCTCGACCTCGACCGGGTCGCCGTCGACGTCGACCCCGCGCACCTTGGCGTAGGGGTACCGCTTCGTCGGGTAGGCGAGCCCGGGGACGGACAGGCACCCCTCGTCCATGAACTCGGGCTCTCCCGAGACCTCGACGAGCTCCGGGTTGAGGACGTAGCCGACCTCGCCGTCGACGTTGTAGGAGAACGCGCGCAGACCGACGCCGATCTGTGGCGCCGCCACGCCCGCGCGGCCGGGCTCCCTGACGGTGTCGATGAGGTCCTGCACGAGCTCGCGGACACCGTCGGCGCCGATGCGCACCGGGTCCGAGGGCGAACGGAGGACGGGGTCGCCGAACAGGCGGATGGGTCGGACGGTCACGTTACTGCAGCACCACCAGGAGGTCGCCGGCGTCCACCTGCTGGGTCACCGGTATCGCGAGTCGGCCGACGGTGCCCGCCACGGGCGCCGTGATGGCCGCTTCCATCTTCATCGCCTCGATGCTCGCGACGGCCTGGCCGACCGTCACGACGTCACCGACGGCGACCTTGAGCGTCACGACGCCGGAGAACGGCGCCGCGACCTGGTGCGGGTCGGTCCGGTCCGCCTTCTCGGCGGCCTTCGTCTCGACCTGGACCGAACGGTCGCGGACGTACACCGGACGGAGCTGCCCGTTCAGCGTCGCCATGACCGTGCGGATCCCCCGCTCGTCGGCCTCGCCGATGGCCTCGAGCCCGACGTGCAGGTCCACGCCCCTGCCGAGCGACACGACGTGCTCCTCGCCGGGACGCAGCCCGTAGAGGTAGTCGACCGTGGACACGACGGAGAGGTCGCCGTACTCGTCGCGCACCTGCTGGAACTGCCGCGTGGGCTGCTCGAACAGCAGGCGGTTGAGGGCACTGCGGCGCTCGGGCCCGGGGGTGTCCAGGTGGACGCGCTCGTGCTCGGGCACCGGGGTGACCTCGAGCGAGACCGTCCGGCCGGCCAGCACCTTCGTGCGGAACGGCTCGGGCCACCCGCCCGGCAGCTCGCCGAGCTCCCCGGCCATGAAGCCGATGACGGAGTCCGGGATGTCGTACTTGTGCGGGTTCTGCTCGAAGTCCACCGGGTCGGCGTCCACCGCGGCGAGCTGCAGCGCGAGGTCACCGACGACCTTCGAGGACGGCGTCACCTTGGTCGGGCGTCCGAGGATCCGGTTGGCCTCGGCGTACCAGTCCTCGACCTGCTCGAACCGGTCGCCCAGGCCGAGGGAGATGGCCTGCTGGCGGAGGTTCGAGAGCTGCCCGCCGGGGATCTCGTGCTTGTAGACGCGGCCGGTGGGCCCGGCGAGCCCGGACTCGAAGGGCGCGTACGCCCGCCGGACGGCTTCCCAGTACGGCTCGAGGTCCCCGACGGCGTCGAGCGAGATGCCCGTGTCGCGCTCGGTGTGCGCCAGGGCCGCGACGAGCGCCGACATGCTCGGCTGGCTCGTCGTGCCGGCCATCGGCGCTGCTGCGACGTCGACGGCATCCGCACCGGCGCGGGCGGCGGCGAGGAGCGTCGCGAGCTGTCCGCCGGCGGTGTCGTGGGTGTGCACGTGGACGGGCTGGTCGAAGCGCTCGCGCAGCGCGCCGACGAGCTTCTCCGCCGCGCTCGCGCGGAGGAGCCCCGCCATGTCCTTGATGCCGATGACGTGCGCACCGGCCTCGACCATCTGCTCGGCGAGCCG
Organism: Curtobacterium sp. SL109; assembly: GCF_026672405.1. Taxonomy (NCBI): domain Bacteria; kingdom Bacillati; phylum Actinomycetota; class Actinomycetes; order Micrococcales; family Microbacteriaceae; genus Curtobacterium; species Curtobacterium sp. SL109. The sequence continues at coordinate 2,025,415 of NZ_JAPPRB010000002.1, read as the reverse complement.
CAGGTAGTAGTCGAGCGTGTAGAGGTCCTCCGCCGGGTCCAGCAGGTCGCCGGAGTAGCAGAGCGCTGCCTCGGCGACGGCCGTGTCGGTGGCGAGCACGGCCTCCAGGGCGGGTCGGAGGGCGCGCACGTCGTTCAGCGCGTCGAAGACCCGGAAGACGTCGACGCCGGTGGCGGCGGCCTCGGCGACGAACGCGTCGGTGACCTCGGTCGGGTACGGGGTGTAGCCGACCGTGTTGCGTCCGCGGAGCAGCATCTGGATCGGGATGTTCGGCATCGCCTCGCGCAGCGACGCCAGGCGCTCCCACGGGTCCTCGCCCAGGAACCGGAGCGCGACGTCGTAGGTCGCGCCGCCCCAGGCCTCCGCGCTCAGCAGCTGCGGCGTGAGCCGCGCGACGTACGGCGCGACCGCGACCAGGTCCTTGCTGCGGACACGCGTGGCGAGGAGGGACTGGTGCGCGTCGCGCATGGTGGTCTCGGTGACGGCCAGCTCGGTCTGCGCGCGGAGCGCCTTCGCCCACTCGGTCGGACCGAGGAGCCGCAGCCGGTCGCGCTGCCCCTCGGGGACCGGCGCCGACAGGTCGACGCCCGTCGGGAGCTTCGTCGCGGGGTCCACCACGTGCGCGGCGGGCGAGCCGTTCGGCCGGTTCACGGTCACGTCCGCCAGCCAGTTCAGGACCTTCGTGCCACGGTCCTTCGACACGTGGCCGCCGAGCAGCTGCGGACGCTCGCCGATGAACGCGGTGGAGACGTCGCCGCGGGCGAAGTCGGGGTCCTCGAGCACGGCCTGCAGGAACGGGATGTTCGTGCTGACGCCGCGGATGCGGAACTCCGCCAGGGCCCGACGCGCGCGGGCGACGGCGCTCGGGAAGTCCCGGCCACGGCACGTCATCTTCGCGAGCATCGAGTCGAAGTGCGGGCTGATCTGTGCGCCGGTGGCGACCGTGCCGCCGTCGAGGCGGACGCCGGCGCCGCCCGGGCTGCGGTACGTGGTGATGCGGCCCGTGTCGGGTCGGAAGCCCTGGGTCGGGTCCTCGGTCGTGATGCGGGTCTGCAGGGCGGCGCCGTGGACGACGACGGTGTCCTGGGACAGGCCGAGGTCGGCGAGGGTCTCCCCCGCCGCGATCCGCATCTGCGACTGCACGAGGTCGACGTCCGTGACCTCTTCGGTCACGGTGTGCTCGACCTGGATGCGGGGGTTCATCTCGATGAAGACGTGCTGGCCCGCGCGCTCGCCCACGGTGTCGAGCAGGAACTCGACCGTGCCGGCGTTCACGTAGCCGATGGACCGGGCGAAGGCCACTGCGTCGCGGTGCAGCGCGGCCGCCACCGCGGGGTCGAGGTTCGGCGCCGGCGCGATCTCGACGACCTTCTGGTTGCGGCGCTGCACGGAGCAGTCCCGCTCGAACAAGTGGATCGTTCCGGCGTCCGTGCCGGTGGCGTCCGCGAGGATCTGGACCTCGATGTGCCGGGGCCGGAGCACGGCCTGCTCGAGGAACATCGTCGGGTCGCCGAACGCGCTGTCGGCCTCGCGCATCGCCTCTTCGAGCGCCGGACGCAGCTCCTCCGGCGTCTCGACGCGCCGCATGCCACGACCGCCACCACCGGCGACGGCCTTGGCGAAGACCGGGAACCCGACGGCCGCGGCTCCTGCGACGAGCTCGTCGACGTCCCGGCTGGCCGGCGTGCTGGCGAGCACCGGGACGCCCGCCGCGATCGCGTGCTCCTTCGCCGTGACCTTGTTGCCCGCCATCTCGAGCACGTGCTGCCCGGGGCCGATGAACGTGATGCCGGCAGCTGCGGCGGCCGCAGCCAGGTCGGGGTTCTCGGAGAGGAAGCCGTACCCGGGATAGATCGCGTCGGCGCCGGACTCGCGGGCGACCCGAACGATCTCGGCGACGTCGAGGTAGGCCCGGACCGGGTGGCCCCGCTCCCCGATGAGGTAGGCCTCGTCGGCCTTGAGGCGGTGCAACGAGTTGCGGTCCTCGTACGGGTAGACAGCGACTGTGCGGGCACCGAGTTCGTACGCCGCGCGGAAGGCACGGATCGCGATCTCGCCACGGTTGGCGACCAGGATCTTGCGGAACACGCGGGCCCTTTCAGCACTGGGTCAGGTGCGACCACCCTACTGGCGGTAACGTTGCTCAACGTGCATGTACTCAGCGTGAGCTCTCTCAAGGGCGGTGTCGGCAAGACGACGGTCACACTCGGTCTGACCTCCGCCGCGTTCGCCAAGGGTCTGCGAACGCTGGTGGTGGATCTCGACCCCCAGTCCGACGTCTCCACCGGCCTCGACATCAACATCGCCGGCCACCTCAACGTGGCCGACGTGCTCGAGAACCCGAAGGAGAAGATCGTCCGCCAGGCCATCGCGCCGTCCGGCTGGACGAAGGGGTCCCAGGGCAAGATCGACGTCATGGTCGGTTCCCCCTCGGCCATCAACTTCGACGGGCCCCACCCGTCGATCCGCGACATCTGGAAGCTCGAGGAAGCGCTCGCCAACGTCGAGCAGGACTACGAGCTCGTCCTCATCGACTGCGCCCCCTCGCTGAACGCCCTGACCCGCACCGCATGGGCGGCGTCCGACCGCGTCACCGTCGTCACCGAGCCGGGCCTGTTCTCCGTGGCCGCTGCCGACCGAGCCCTCCGCGCGATCGAGGAGATCCGCCGCGGACTCTCCCCGCGCCTCCAGCCCCTCGGCATCATCGTGAACCGCGCCCGGGTGCAGTCGCTCGAGCACCAGTTCCGCATCAAGGAGCTCCGCGACATGTTCGGGCCGCTCGTGCTCTCCCCGCAACTGCCCGAACGCACCTCGCTGCAGCAAGCCCAGGGTGCCGCGAAGCCCCTGCACGTGTGGCCCGGCGAGTCCGCGCAGGAGATGGCCCGCAACTTCGACCAGCTGCTCGAGCGCATCATGCGCACGGGCAAGATCGGCCCGTACGCCGACGGCAGCCCCGTCTGACGCTGGCACGCTCGTGCTGAGGACGCACCCCGGGTCGCCGACCCGGGGTGCGTCCTGTCGTGGGGCGTCCGCGCTCCGTGTCCGGGTCCCATGTCCGGGACGGTGTCGAGCGGTCACGACTCCCCGCTCACGTCCGGCGAGCGGTCACGACGTGTCGGCTCGAGGCCGCCGCGTCGACGGTTCCCGGCCGCTCGGCGACGCGCGCGCGGGGTGTCGTGACCGCTCGGCCCGGTGTCGGGGCGCGGCAGGCACCGCTGAGATCGCAGTTCGTGTCGGCTCGGCCCCGCCCGAGCCGACACGAAGAGCGATCTCGGCGCCACGGCCGTCACGTCACACGGCGGCAGCCGGGAGGCTCGTCACGCGTCAGCCGCGTCGGTTCGGCCCGGTGGACGCCCGGCCGAGCGGTCACGACTCCCCGCTCACGTCCCGCGAGCGGTCACGACGTGTCGGCTTGAGGCCGCCGCGCCGACGGTTCCCGGCCGCTCGGCGACGCGCACGCGGCGCGTCGTGACCGCTCGGCCCAACGTCAGAGGCACGTCCGGCACCGCCGCGTCGACGGTTCCCGGCCGCTCGGCGACGCGCACGCGGGGTGTCGTGACCGCTCGGCCCGGTGGCGGAGGCACGTCCCACACCGCCGCGTCGTCGGTTCCCGGCCGCTCGGCGACGCGCACGCGGGGTGTCGTGACCGCTCGGCCCAACGTCAGAGGCACGTCCGACACCGCCGCGTCGGTTCCCAGCCGCTCGGCTACGCGCACGCGGGGTGTCGTGACCGCTCGGCCCAACGTCAGAGGCACGTCCGGCACCGCCGAGATCGCAGTTCGTGTCGGTTCGGCGCCGCCCGAGGCGACACGAACTGCGATCTCACGACGGGGCCGCGCCGCAGCCGCAGCCCGCGGGGTCAGGACGCGCGGGAGGCGCGGCGCGCAGCGAGTTCGTCGGAGGGGTCGGCCGCGGGCGTCGCGTCGAGCTCGACGAGGGAGGTCTCCACCTCGCGCAGGACCTTGCCGACCGCGATGCCGAACACGCCCTGCCCACGGGACACCAGGTCGATGACCTCGTCGTCGGACGTGCACAGGTACACGGAGGCGCCGTCGGACATCAGCGTCGTCTGGGCGAGGTCGGAGACGCCGGACTCGCGGAGCTGGTTGACGGCGGTGCGGATCTGCTGGAGCGAGATCCCGGTGTCGAGCAGACGCTTCACGAGCTTGAGCACGAGGATGTCGCGGAAGCCGTAGAGGCGCTGCGACCCGGACCCCGCCGCACCGCGGATGGTGGGCTGCACGAGTTCGGTGCGGGCCCAGTAGTCGAGCTGGCGGTAGCTGATGCCGGCGGCCTTCGCGGCGACGGTGCCGCGGTAGCCGTTCTGTTCGTCATGCTCGGGGAGTCCGTCGGTGAACAGCAGCCCGAGGTCGTACCGCGTCGTGTCCGACGGGGTACCGGGGGTGTCGTTCCCACTCATTGGACTGCCTTCCACGACGATCGAGCCCTCACCCGAAGGTTCAACGACGGGTTGAGAGTTGTTCCGAGGTCCACGGTAGCGACTCCGACCGGTCCGACGCGGGACATCCGACTCGGCGCGTCCGGCGTGTCGAGGATACGCCCGCGCACCGACGCTCCACCAGCGCCCCTCACGCGTCCATCCGACCGATCGCAGCGCGGATGAGGTTCGAGCGGATGACCTCGAGGTGCCCCGCGATCTCCCGCGCGAGCTCGGACGCCTTCGCCCTGGACGTGGCGTCACCACGACGGGAGACGGGCATCAGCGCGGACTCGATGAGCCCGACCTCGCGCTCCGCGGTGCTGCGGAAGGTCCGGAGGTGTCGGGGCTCGATGCCGGTGCGCTGCAGCTCGACGAGGGCCTTGAGGACGACGACCGAGTCCTCGCCGAACGTGTCCGACGCGGGCAGGAGCGAGGCGGACACGGCGTCGGCGACGAGCATCGGGGACGCCTGTGCCGCCCGGACGAGGTCGTCGCGCGTGTAGCGCTTTTCACGGCCGAGGATGGAGGGCCTGGGGCCGTCGCCACCCCCGGGGAGCGCCGGCTGCCGACCGGCGTCGAGGTCGGCGAGGTACTCCTTGATGACCTTCAGCGGCAGGTAGTGGTCACGCTGCAGGCCGAGCACCACGCGGAGGCGGTCGACGTCGGCGGGCGAGAACTTCCGGTACCCGCTGGCGGTGCGGACCGGCGTGACGAGCTCGCGTTCCTCGAGGAAACGGAGCTTGGAGCTCGACAGGTCGGGGAACTCCGGCTTGAGCCGGGCGAGGACCTGTCCGATCGTCAACAGGTCCGCGGCCGGCGAACCCGACCGCACTGCGGCCGAGCGCGCGGCCACTACGCGTTCGCCAGGCGCGCCAGGTCGACCCGGGACGCGTAGAACGTCAGGCGGAACTTGCCGACCTGCACCTCGGCGCCGTCGGTGAGCGGTGCTTCGTCGATGCGGACACCGTCGAAGTACGTGCCGTTCAACGAGCCGTTGTCCTTGACCGTGAACGACGTGCCGTTCCGGAGGAACTGCGCGTGCTTCCGCGAGACGGTGACGTCGTCGAGGAAGATGTCGGCGTCGGGGTGGCGGCCGGTGGTGGTGACGTCGGAGTCGAGCAGGAAGCGCGCTCCGACGTTGGGGCCGCGACGGACGACGAGCAACGCCGAACCGGACGGCAACGCGGTGATCGCGTCACGTTCTTCGGGTGAGACACCGGACTCGGGCGTCAGGGACGCGCCGAACTCCATGCTGAAGGTCAGCGTCGTGTCGACCAGCCGCTGCTCCGGGGCTCGCTGTCCCTCTGGCTGCGGGACCACTGGATCTGGCATCGGTGGACCTCCTCCTCTTGGCGTTCAAGCGTATCGGAAACGAGCGGCCAGTCGAGAGCCCCGTGGACGAGTGACACGACCTGTCCGCGGCCAGCGGACACCGCCGGGCGGATCAGCGGGACCGGGCGAGCAGCCAGAGCAGGTACGGCGCACCGACGACACCCGTCACGACACCGACCGGCAGCGTGGTGCCGGGCAGGGCGAACTGCGCGACGAGGTCGCTCGCCAGGACGATCACCGCGCCGACCGCCGCGGCCGGTCCGAGCGCCACCCGACCACCGCCGACGAGCCGTCGGGCGATCGGTGCCGCCATCAGCGCCACGAACGAGACGGGCCCCGCGGTGGCCACGGCGGCGGCGGTCAGGCAGACGGCCGTCAGGAGCAGGAGCACCTTCGCGCGGTTCGGTCGCAGGCCGAGCGAGGACGCGACCTCGTCCCCGAGCGTCAGGACGGTCAACCGCGGCGACTGCACGAGCGCCGCGACCACGAGGACCACGAACGCCACCGCCAGCACGCCGACGATGCCCGGGTCGACGGCGTTCAGACTCCCGGAGAGCCAGAGCAACGCGGTGCCCGCCTGCTGCACGGTGCCGCTCGTGAGCATCCACCCGGAGACGCTGACCGACATCGCCGCGACGCCGATCCCGACGAGCACCACCCGGTTGCCGGTGATGCCCCGACGCCAGGCCAGCCCGGCGATGAGCACCGACACGACGAGCGCCCCGACGAGCACGGTCCAGAAGAGCCCGACACCGGAGACGCCGAACAGCACGATGGCGGTCAGGCCCGAGGCACTCGCGCCGGAGGTGATACCGATGACGTCGGGACTGGCGATGGGGTTCCGGACGACGCTCTGGACGATGCCGCCCGCGACGCCGAGGCTCGCCCCCACGAGGAGCGCTGCCGACACCCGGGGGCCACGCAGCTGCCCGATGACGAAGTCGGACACGGTGTCGCCGTGCCCGACGAGCGCCGCCACGACCTGGCCGGGCGCGAGCGGGATGTCGCCGACACCGAGCCCCACGAGCACCAGCCCCACGAGCACGACGACGACGACCCCGAGCACGACCAGCTCACGTCGTGCCCCGGTCACCCGACGCCGCGCGGCGCGCTCCGTGGTCGTCACAGTCCCCGCACCGCCTTCGAGCGGACGAGCGCGATGAAGACGGGCGCGCCGATGAGCGCGGTCACGATGCCGACCTGCAGCTCCCCGGGGTACGCGACGACCCGGCCGATGACGTCGGCGACCAGCAGCAGGGCCGGTGCGACGATGGCGGACAGGAGGATCGTCCAGCGGTGGTCGGGTCCGCTCAGTCGGCGGACGGCGTGGGGCACGGCGAGCCCGATGAACGCGACCGGTCCGGCCGCGGCGACCGCAGACCCGGCGAGCAGCACGGTGACGAGTCCACCGACCGCGCGGACGAGCACGACGCGCTGCCCGAGCGAGGCGGCCAGTTCGTCGCCGAGCGCGAGGGTGTTGAGGGAGCGCCCGAGCGCGAACGCGATGCCGAGCCCGACGATCACCGGGATGGTGATGACGCCGGCCGCCCCGAGGTCCTTGCCCGCGAGCGCGCCGACCTGCCAGAACCGGAGCTGGTCGAGGAGGCTCTGGCTCGTCACGAGCACCGCCGTGGTGACCGAGGCGAGGGCCGCCGCGACGACCGCACCGGAGAGCGCGAGGCCGACCGGGGTGAGGCCGCGCCGCGCGACCGAGGCGATGCCGTAGACGAGCAGCGCCGCCAGCCCCGCCCCGGCGAACGCGAAGGGCAGGTAGGCCGCGGTGCCGCTGATGCCGAAGAGCGCGATCCCGGCGACGACGGCCAACGCGGCTCCGGAGTTGATGCCGAGCACGCTCGGGTCGGCGAGCGGGTTGCGCGTGACGCCCTGCATCACGGCACCGGCGACGCCGAGGGCCGCCCCCGCGAGCAGACCCACGACCGTGCGCGGGACGCGGTTGCCGAGGACGATCAACCCGATCTCGTCGTCACGACCCGGGTGGGTGACGGCGTCGAACACCGCCGCGAGCGGGATCGGCCGTGACCCGAAGGCGATGCTCAGGGCGACCGCCACGACGAGCACGACGACGGCCAGCACGGTCGCGCCGACGAGTCGTGGCACGGAACTGGGCGCGGGCGGGGTGGAGGACGGAGAGCGCATGGGAGCTCCGGCAACCCTAACCCGGTGTGCCCGCTCGGTGATCGCCGAGCGAGTCGTGAGCGCACGCAGTGCCCGTTCATAGGTTCTCCATGGGAAGCGGGCCTGTACTCGATCCATCGACACCCGACCGGGGAGTCGAGAGCGACCGGAGAGCACCGATGAACGAGAACCAGAACCCCGACGCCGAACCGGGCACCACGCCGATCGACGCGCAGGCCAGCGCACCCCGCGCCTCGTGGGACGCACCGCACGCCGACCGGTCGACGCTCCGACCCGCCTACGCCTTCGACGGCTCGGGCCCGTACCTCTACGCTCCGGACGGCTCCGGCCCGTACGCCTACACGCACGACGGCCACGGCCCGTACCTCATCGGCAGCCCCGCCCTCGCCGGCACGGCCGCGTGGTCGCACGCCGCGCAGCACGGCACGCCCTACGGCGCCGCACACCCCGCCGACGCGACCGGCTGGAGCGGTGCGTTCGGCCCCCGTCCCGGTACGTCGAAGCGTCGCCGCCTCGGGCTGATGATCGGCTCCGGTGTCGCGGCGCTCGCCATCGTCGGCGCGGCCGGTGGCACCGCGCTCGGGCTCTCCTCGCACGGCACGCAGACCACGTCGAGCCAGTCGCAGGGCTCCACGACCCTGCCCCGCGGCGGGTCCGGCACCGGCACGGGTGGCAGCGGCACGAACGGCTTCACCGTCCCCGGTGACGGCACGGGCAGCGGCACGGAGGGCGGGACCGGAGGCACCGACGGCAGCGGCACCGGGTCGAGCACCGGCACGCAGTCCCCCGCCACGGCCGCCACCGCCGCCCAGAAGAAGGGCGTCGTCACGATCAACACGATCCTGAACTACGACGCCGCGTCGCAGGCCGCCGGCACCGGCATGGTGCTGACGTCCGACGGCACCATCCTGACGAACAACCACGTCATCCAGGGCGCGACGAGCATCAGCGTGACGGACGAGACCACCGGCAAGGAGTACGACGCCCAGGTCGTCGGCGCCGACGCCACGAACGACGTCGCGGTCCTCAAGCTCAAGGACGCCTCCGGGCTGTCGACGGTGTCGCTCGACGACGACGGTGGCGCGAAGACGGGTGACGCCGTGACGGACGTCGGCAACGCGGAGGGCACCGGCAACCTGGTCGCCGCCGCGGGCACCGTCACCGCGACGGACCAGGACATCCAGGTGCAGAGCGAGTCCGGCACCGGGACCGAGTCCCTCACCGGGCTCATCCAGGTCGCGGCCGACATCGTCTCCGGCGACTCGGGTGGTCCGGTCCTCGACAGCGAGGGCGAGGTCGTCGGCATGGCGACCGCGGCCTCCTCCGGCAGCTCGGACGTCACCGGGTTCGCGATCCCGATCGCCACCGCCAAGTCGATCGCGCAGAAGATCCTGTCGGGCGACGCGTCCGGCACGGTCACGATCGGGCTGCCCGCGTTCCTCGGGGTGCAGGTGAGCGGGACGGCCACCACCGGCGGCGTCGCGGTCGCGGGCACCGTCGACGGTTCCGGTGCCGCCGCGGCCGGGCTGGCCGCCGGGGACACGATCACCTCGGTCGACGGCACCGCGGTCACGAGCGCCGACCAGCTGACGAAGGTCATCCAGTCGAAGTCGGTGGGCGACCGGGTGTCGGTGGCCTACACGGACACCACCGGCGCGGCGAGCACCGTCACCGTGACCCTGACCGCTGGTCCCGCCGCCTAGGGAGCGAGGAACGCCCGGACGACGCTCCGGTATACGGCTTGTTCCTCAGCCCGGCGACTCCGCGTTCGTGAGGAACGCCCGTACGACCGATCGGTACACGTTGGCCGGTGACTCCGCAGAGAACGCGGAGACGCCGGCCTCCGTGCGTCCGACGCGCGCGAAGCCGATGCCCTCCGCGTGCACGAGGGTGACCGGGGTGGGCTTCCCCGGCCGGCGGACGTACGAGACCGTCCAGGGCGCAGCCCAGAACCGTGCCAGCCGCGGGTCCGCCTCGGCGACGGCAGCCGGCAGCTCGGGAGCGTCGTCCCCGCCGGCGAGCCGTCGGTCGAGCAGGTCCGCCCGGAGCGAGCCCGTGCGGAACGGGAAGGTCCACGTCGGACGCACGCCGAGCCTCCCGGCCGCCAGCGCCACCACGCGCTGCGGAGCGAGCCGCGTGAGGACCGCGCCCGTGTCGTCCGGTGCGTCCACGACGGTGCGGGACCAGGCCTGGAGGCGCGCCACGCGCCCGTCGGGTCGGTGCTGTTCCAACACGGTCGGCTGGGTCTCCGCTGCCCACGGCTCCAGGAGCGCCTGGGTGCCCGCGGGGAGCGTGCCGAAGCGTCCGACCAGGCCGGCGTCGACGAGTTCGCGGCCGCCGGGTGTGCGGAGGAGCGTCGGGTTCCACCGTTTCCCGGCGATGCCCTGCAGGGTGGCGAGGGCCTCGGGGGTGAGTCGTGGGCCGTCGACCGTGGTCGGGGCGAGCGGCGCCGGCAGGGTCTCGAGGTCACGGGTGGCGCCGGTGGTGACGGGGCCGACGGCGCGGACGGAGTCGAGGACGGCGAAGACGAGGTCGTCGGTGTCGGCGAGGCGGGCGAGGGGCCGTTCGATCGTCACGTCGACGCGGTGCCGGCCGGTGACGAAGAGCAGGTGGGCGCCGATGATGTCGCCGGGGCCGTCGTCCTCCTCCGCGCTGGCGTCCGGGCGGACGTACTCGACCAGCCGGGCGGGGGCGCCGACCGTGGTCCAGACGTCGCAGCCGACCAGGAGCAGGCCGTCGACGGAGCCGGGCAGGCGGTCGAGCAGGGAGGCGTTCTCGTCGCCGATGGAGCGGTCGCTCGGGCGGGAACGCACGGTGAGGACGACGTCGTCGCCCACCACGCGGAGGTCCGCCTGCGCCGTGTCCGCACGCTGCCAGGAGTCGGGGCGACGGAGGACGACGCGTGCGGTGCGGTCCTCGGTGCCGAGCGGGACGGGGACTGCCATGGGCGCAAGGCTACGACGGGGCGGGGGCGCTTCCACGGGCGGCTCGCCGTGCGGGTTCAGCGCAGGCGCGGGCGGCGCGGTGGTGGCGGGGGAACGCGCTTGGCGGCGACGACGTCCTGGAGGGCGACCTCGACGAGGCCCCGGCGGGTGTCCACCGTGACGGAGTCCGCCGTCCGTGCGACCAGGTCCCCGAGCGCGTCGCGTGCTCCCCCGGCGTCGTGTGCCCGGACGACGACCCGCTCCCCGAGCTCGGCGTCCCGCAGCAGCCCGAGTGCCAGTGCCCGCGCGATGCCCGCCTGCTCGTCCGTGCCCACCCGGGAAGCGTACGGGCTGCCCCACGCCCACCGGTCGGCATCGAGGGAGCTCGTGGCGCGCGCGCCTAGGCTGGGGGCATGGACAAGGCCCGGGTGGACAGCTGGATCTGGGCGGTCCGGATCACCAAGACCCGGTCCGCCGCGACGACCGCGTGCAAGGCCGGCCACGTGAAGGTGAACGGTGAGCGGGCGAAGCCCTCGCAGCCGGTGGGCCCCGGTGACGAGGTCCGCGTGCGCCAGGCCGGCTTCGACCGGATCGTCGTCGTGAAGAGCCTGATCCTCAAGCGCGTCGGCGCGACCGAGGCGGCGAAGCACCTCGACGACCTGACCCCGGCCCGTCTGCCGAAGGAGGAAGCGGGCTTCGTCCCGATGCGCGACCGCGGCGCCGGACGCCCGAGCAAGCGGGAGCGCCGCGACCTCGAGAAGCTCCGCGGCCACTGAGCCGGCACGGGCCGACCAGCCTGGCGGCCCGACCGGCCCGATCAGCCCGACCGGACGTCAGACGAACCGGACGGTCTGCTGCAGTCGGTCGCGGACGTCGAACACGTCCACGGTGCCCTCGGGCGACCAGATGCCGTTGAGCACCTGTCCGAGCGCACTGCGACGCACGACGAACGCCGTGGGCTTCCGCTGCGGGCCGACGAGCTGCACGTCGGTGTCGACCGCGGAGTCCGGCACGACGAGGATCCGCCCGGTGAACCGCACCCGCGTCTGCTTCTGCACGGCACGCGCAGCGCGGACGAGCTCCTTGACCGGACGCTCCCCCGGCTCGAGAGTCTCGCCGACGATCTCCCCGTGCTCGACGCGGACGGGGCCGCCCCAGTCGATGGACTCGAGCGCCCAGAGCCCGCTCGGCATGAGCACGACGTGGTCGAGCTTGCCCTCGGCCCCGGCGTCGAGGTCGTGCCAGACGGTGACGCCGAGGCCCATGTCGGCGACGATGGCGGCGGTCGACTCCTCGGCGAGGGCCTCCCCGAGCAGTCGACGGATGTACCGGGGGGCGCTGCGGATGAGGGACGGGTCGTAGGGGTCCTCGATGGGGTCGCCGAGGCCGACCCACTCGCGCTCGGCGGCGAGGAAGACCTCACGCGACCGACCGCCGGGGTGTCCGTGGGACCGGGCCCGGGGGCGGGAGTCGCGCCGCGCTGCGGGCGGTGCGTAGGCGTCGCGACCCGACCCGGGCCTCCCGGCGGACGCTGACCACGCGGACGAGCCGGACGGCGCGGACGAGGGCCGGGACCCACCGGCGTCGTAGGCGCGACGCGCTGCGGGTGTGCCGATGCGCTCCCACGCGACCTGGACCTGTCGGAACCGCACCGCGTCGCCGCCGAGGTCGGGGTGGGTCTCGCGGGCGGCGCGCCGGTAGGCACGGCGCAGGGCCTCGTCGTCGGCGGTCGCGGCGACGCCGAGGACTTCGTAGGGGGTGGCGTCGGCCGGGCTGTCCGTCATGGCCTGCGGTACGTTACCGGAGCGAGCGCGAGCACCAGCCGTGTGCGCGCTGAACGGCGGCCGGGAGGCTCGTGGGGCGTCGTCCCCGCCGGCCGCGGTCCGTCAGGCGGCGGAGCTCACGCCACCGCGGCGGCGATCTCGTCGAGGTGGTCCTCGAGGTAGGCGACGTCGGCGCGGTACAGGTCGGCGTGGCCGTGCTGCAGGTCGCTGATGAACTTCGGGTTGCCGGCGGCCGCCTCGGTCTCCATGAGGGTCACCATGGCGACGAGCGAGGACACCATCGTCTCGGCGACCCGGCTCCTGGAGACGTCGTCGAGCCCGTACGCCCGGCAGAACTCGGCGGCGCGGGCCAGGCGGGCCTCGAGCGTCGGTGCCGCGCGGCCCTCGACCACGCCGGTGGTGAACGGGGCGAAGCGGTACACCGCGCTCGCGACGTCCCAGACGCGGGGGCCGGGGTGGGCGGTGTCGAAGTCGATCAGGCCGACCGCCGCGATGCCGTCGTACACACAGTTGTACGGGGCGAAGTCGCCGTGCACGACGGTCTCGACGGGTGCCCGGTGTGCCTGGGACCACACGTCGACGGTGTCGTCGAGCGGGAAGGTCGCCGCGGCGTCGTGGTAGTGCCGGAGCATGCGGGCGCTCGTGACGAGGGCCGCTTCGCTCGCGACGTCCTCGGTCCACGGGTACTCGCCGGCGACCCCGGGCACGAACGACACGGTCTCGAGGGTGTCCCCGAGGGCGATGGGCTCCGGCGCTGCCACGAACCCCTGTTCGTGCAGGTGGGCGAGGAGCCGGTGGACGGTGGGCGTCCAGGGGCCTGCCGGCCGGTGGACCCGGTCGTCGGCCTTCGTGATGCGCTCCATGGGAGTCTCCTGTCGCGGTCGTCTCCGTTGACGTGCCTTCGTCGTCGCGGTCGTCTGGCTGACCGCACCGGCGTGCAGGTCAGCGTAGCGGTCACCGGCGGAGTTGGCGCGATCCAACTGCAGACGTGCGCTTGTCGGCCCGGCCGCGCAGAGAAGGCGGACGCGGGACTGCAGCGGCGCCGCAGCGTGACCCGGCTGTGGGACTGCGGCGGCGTCGCGGCGTGAGCCGGCTGTGGGACTGCGGCGGCGTCGCGGGGTGGTCCGGTCGAGCGTGACTAGAGCCGTTCGCGGAGCCAGGACGGCCCCTGCACGCTGGCCCCGAGGGCGACCACGCGGTCCCGGAGCCCGCGGTCCGCCGTCACCACGACGACGGGTCCGTCACCGGCCGCCACGGCGTCGGCCGCCGCGGCCACGATGGCGTCGTCACCGGAGCCGGGCGCCCGCACGACGGCCACACCGGGCGTCCCGCCGACACCGTCGCCGCCCCCGGGACCCGTGGCCACGTCGGCACCGCGTGCGTCGCCCTCGAGCACCACGGTCCACCGCGGCCACCACGTGGCGGAGTCGAGCCCGAGGGCCTCGGCGGGCAGCCCCACCGCGGCGAGCGCCGTGCTCCCGTCGACGAGCCGGGTGGCGGCGCCGGAGCGGTCCTTCCACCAGCCGTCGGGCACGCTGCCGACGACGTTCGCGGCGTCGACGACGACGTGCGGGCTGGTGTCGAGCGTGGCGCGGAGTGCGGGCCAGGAGCGGCCGAAGCCCGGGTGCAGGGGAAGGTCGTCGACGGCCTCGACGGGGACCCAGTCGAGCGCCAGGCTCTCGCGGTCGGCGATGACGGGTTCGAAGGGCCGTGAGGCGCGGCCGACGACGGTCGTGTAGGTACAGAAGCCGAGGTCGAGCACGGCGGTGTGCCGGAGGTCGATGCCGTGGAGGGGCACGCCGGCTTCCTCGGCGGACTCGCGGAGTGCACCGGTGACGGCGTCCTCGTGCTGGTGCCGGGCGCCGCCGGGGATGCCCCAGGTGCCGCCGTGGTGGCTCCACTCGACGCGGTGCTGCAGGAGGACGCGGCCGTGGCCGTCGTCGACGAGGAGTCCGGAGGCGCCGAAGAGCCCCCATGCCTTGGTGCCGTCGGGTCCGTACGCCCAGGCGTCGCCGGGGTCGCGGGGGCCGGGCGGCGGACCGGGGGGCAGGACGTCTGGCACCTGTCCACCCTGGCACACGCGCCTGACATGCGTCGTGTACCGTGCTGCTCGAGACACGGGGTGCCGCGACCAGCGGCTGAGATCACACCCGTCGAACCTGCTCGAGCTCGTACTCGCGAAGGGATCGTCCATGGAGAACGCTGCGCCCGTGTGGCCAGAACGCACCGCCGAACTGCTCGAGGCCGTTCGTGCCAGGAGTCCCCTGGTGCAGTGCATCACGAACACCGTGGTGCAGAACGTGACGGCGAACGTCCTGCTCGCGCTCGGCGCCTCGGCCGCGATGGTCGACGTGCCGACGGAGGCCGGTCCGTTCGCCCGGGTCGCCGACGCCCTGCTGGTGAACACCGGCACGCCGCACGCGGAGCCCCGGGTGGCGTCGGTCGAGGCGGCGACCGCTGCCGTCGAGCACGGCACACCGTGGGTGCTCGACCCGGTCGCCGTGGGGTCGCTCCCGGTCCGGACGGCCCTGGCGCGGGACCTGCTCGCGATCGGCCCGACGGTGCTGCGCGGCAATGCCTCCGAGGTGCTCGCGCTGCTCGGCGCCTCCGCCGGTGGACGCGGGGTCGACAGCACGGCCGGCACCGACGACGCGCGTGCGGCTGCGGTCGACGCGGCCGGGAGGCTCGTGGGCGCGGTCGCCGTGTCCGGTCCCGTCGACCTGGTGGCCGGGTCCGGCGCCCCGGGCTGGTCGGGAACGGTCGTGCGGGTGGCGAACGGGTCGGAGCTGCTCACGCGGATCACGGGTGGCGGGTGCGCGCTCGGTGCCGTGATCGCGGCGTTCACCGCGGTGTCGCCGGAGGACCCGGGTGCTGCTGCCGTGGCCGGGACGCTCGTGCACACGGTCGCGGCGGAGCTCGCGGCGGCCGACGCCGGTGGCCCCGGCACGTTCCAGCCGCTGTTCCTCGACCGGTTGACGTCGCTGACCCCCGAGGACGTGCTCCGCGTGGCCCGGGTCACCGAGGAGCGTGCCGCGTGAGCGACGTCGGCGTGTACCTGGTGACCGACGGGATGCTGTGCGACCGGCACGGGATCGGGGTGCTCGGCGTCGTCCGGGCGGCCGTGCACGCGGGGGTCCGGATCGTGCAGGTGCGGGACAAGGACGCGAGCGCCAGGGACCTCCTCGCGCTGACGGTGGCCGTCGCCGACGCGGTGGGCGACCGGGCCGCGGTGGTCGTCGACGACCGGCTCGACGTCGCCCTGGCTGCCCGGCTCGCCGGACACCGGGTGGCGGGCGTGCACCTCGGGCAGTCCGACGTGCCGGTGTCCGCGGCGCGGGCGCTGCTCGGACCGGACGCGCACGTCGGACTGACTGCGAACACCCCGGCGCACCTCGACGCCCTGGTGCGGCTCCCCCGCGGGACCGTCGACCTGCTCGGGGTGGGGGTCGTGCACCCCACGACGACGAAGCCGGACCACCCGCCGGCGCTCGGGCACGACGGCTTCGCCAGGATCGCCGCGGCCACCGACCTGCCCTGCGTGGCGATCGGCGGGGTCGACCTCGACGACGTGGCGCCGCTGGCCGCCGCCGGTGCCGCGGGGGTCGCCGTCGTCTCCGGGATCTGCGCCGCGCCGGACCCCGGTGCGGCGGCCGCGGCCTACGTGGCGGCGTGGAGCGGTGGTGCCGGTCGCCCGCTCGGCGGACAGCCGAGTGGCGGACGGGTGTCGAGCCTCCCCGCCGGCGGTGTGCGGTGAGCGGGCCGGTGCGCGTGCTCAGCATCGCCGGGACCGACCCGACCGGTGGGGCCGGGCTGCAGGCGGACCTCAAGGCGATCGCGGCGCACGACGGCTACGGCATGGCGGTGGTGACCGCGGTGGTGGCGCAGAACACGCACGGGGTGCGGTCGGTGCACGTGCCGGACGTGACGGTGCTGCGGGACCAACTCGACGCGGTGTCGGACGACGTGGTCGTGGACGCGGTCAAGATCGGGATGCTCGGGACGACGGCGGTCGTCCGCGAGGTCACCGACTGGCTGCGGGCGCACCGGCCGCCCGTCGTGGTCGTCGACCCGGTGATGGTGGCCACGAGCGGCGACCGGCTGATCGACGCGGACGCCGAGGTCGCGATGACGGAGCTGTTCGCCCTCGCGGACCTGGTCACGCCGAACCGCAGCGAGCTGGCGGTGCTGGCTGGGCTCGCCGGAGTCGCCGGTTCCGAGACCGTCGACACGGACGCCGTCGGCGCGGCGCTGGCCGTCGCCCGGCGGTGGGACGTGCTCGTGCTGGCGAAGGGCGGGCACGCGGGCGGGAGCACCTCGGACGACGTGCTCGTCGCGCCCGACGGCGCCGTCCGGGTCTTCCGGGGTCCCCGGGTGCCGACGACGAACACGCACGGCACGGGGTGTTCGCTGTCGAGTGCGATCGCGACCCTCGCGGCACGGCACGGTGACTGGGAGCTCGCGGTCCGCGGGGCGAAGGACTGGCTGACGGCGGCGCTCGAGGGTGCCGACACGCTCGAGGTCGGGAGCGGCAACGGGCCGGTGGACCACGGGGCGCTGGTGCGACGGGCGCTCCCCCCGGTCCGGTCGACCGACCTGTGGTGGACCGACGCCGAGGAGCTGCTCGCGGCGACGATCGACACCCCGTTCCTGCGCGGGATGGCGGACGGCACGCTCGACCCCGACGTCTTCGCGGGGTACCTGGCGCAGGACGTGCACTACCTGCGGGCGTACGAGCGGCACCTCGGGTCGGTCGGGGCGCGTTCAGCGGGACCGGCGGCGGCGTTCTGGGCGGCTGCGGCTGCCGGGTGCGCCGAGGAGGCCGCCTCGTTGCACCACCGACGGCTCGCCGGCACCCGTGCCGACGACGCGGTCGACCCGACGTGCGCCGGCTACCTGGCGCACCTGACGGGCTGTGCGGAGGCGGACGACGTCGCCGTGCTCGCCGCCGCGGTGCTGCCGTGCTTCCGGGTCTACGCGTGGGTCGGAGCGCAGTTCGGCGCGGCCGCGGTCCTTCCCGGCGCGGGCGAGCTGCATCCGTACGCCGACTGGGTCACGGCGTACGGGGACCCCGGGTTCGCGGCGTCGAGCGCGGCGGCGACGGAGCACGTCGAGGACCTGGCGCGGGGAGCCTCCCCCGCCGTGCGCGGAGCGATGGCCCGGGCGTTCCGGGCGTCGGTCGCGTGGGAGCTGGCGTTCTTCCGGATGCCGACGGGCGACGCGGTGGGTGCGACGGGCGACGCGGTGGGCGCGTCGGGCTCCCCGGACGGGCGGGGCTACCGTGCTGCGGGCACCACGACGTCGGCGGTCGGGATGCTCGGGCTGACCGACGGCTCGGTCGCCCCCGGGGCGAGCCGCACCAGCTCCACGGCGAGCGCCGACCCGTCGACCGAGCAGCGCATCCAGGTGAAGTCGGGTTGACGCCGGCGGTCGGTGGGCGACCCGGGGTTGAGCAGGCGGAGGGCCCCGGTCGTCCCGCCGACCCCGGGGCCGGTGACGCGGGTGTCCCACGGGATGTGGGAGTGCCCGAAGACCAGCACGTCCGTCCCCGGGTACGTCGCTGCCGCACGGCGTTCCCGGCCGGTGGCGGCGCCGGTCTCGTGCACGAGGGCGATGCGGAGCTCCTCGACGTCGACGTGTTCGACCAGCGACAGGCGCTCCTCGAAGCCCGGCGCGTCGTCGTTGTTGCCGCGCACCCCGACGAACGACCGGCTGCGGGCCTGGAGCGTCTCGACCGTCGCCAGGTCGACCCAGTCCCCGGCGTGCACGACGAGGTCGGCGGCGTCGACGTCGGCCCAGAGCGCGGCTGGCAGGTCCTTCGCGCGCTTCGGCAGGTGGGTGTCGGACAGCAGCAGGAGCGAGGTGCTCACGCGTCGGGCACCCGGTTGGGCACGGGGAGCCCGGCCTCGTCCGCGGCGCCGTGGCGTTCGAGCAGTCCGGCGAGCAGGGCGATGTCGTCGTCCGACCAGCTGGCGATCCGCTCGTCGAGGGCGTCGCGGTGCAGCTGCACGGACCGTTCCAGCGCGGCGCACCCCGCCGGTGTCGCCTCGAGGGGCTTCGCGTTGCCTGTGCCGCCGTCCGTCGTGCGGATCAGGCCCGCGGCGAGGAGGCCGGCGAGCTGCCGGGAGATCGTCGACCGGTTCAGGCGCAGGTACCGGGCGATGTCGATGGCCATGCAGCCGGGGTGTTGCACGACGAAGTCGACGAGCGACTGGTCGACGACGCTCAGCACGGCGTCGTTGCCGCGGGCGCGGATGCTCGCACGGCGTGTGATGCGCGAGAGCTCCGTGTAGGCGCGTCCGATGTCAGCGTTGCGGACGTCGGACCTCGGGTGGTCCATCGTGCCTCCAGCTTGTTGCACGCCGGTGGGCCGGCGCTCTTCCCCTGCCGGTCACAGTACCGGCAGCCGTGGTGCCCCCTGGGGAGCGTCAGCCGCGGATCGCCGCCTGGAGCTCGTCGATGTCGAGCTTCACCATCTGCCGCATCGCCTCGAAGGCGCGGGCGGCCCCGGCTGGGTCTCCGCCGGCGCTCATCAGCTCGCCCCAGTTCGCCGGGGTGACCTGCCATGCGACCCCCCAGGCGTCGGTGAGCCAGCCGCACATCGACGGGGTGGCGCCGGCGTCGAGGAACGCGTCCCAGATCCGGTCGAGCTCCGCCTGGCCGTCGACGTCGATCTGGAACGAGATCGCGTCGGAGTGCGGGTGCCCGGGGCCGGCGTTCATCGCGCGGAAGGGCTGTCCGTGCAGGCGGAACGCCACGACCATGGTGGAGCCGTCGGGGAGGCGTTCGACGTGGTCGACCGAGGAGTCCGGGACCACCGACGCGTAGAAGGTGGCGGCCTCCTCGGCCTGTCCGTCGAACCAGAGGAAGGGGACGATCTGCTGCACGGGATGGTCCTGTCGAACGGGCTCAGTCCGCGACGTTGCGGCTGAGGAGCGGGGTCTTCTCGGGGTGTTCGTCGAACCACGTGCCGACGAACCAGCACATCGGCACGATGCGCTTGTCGTTCCTGGCCTCGACGTCGTCCACCGCGTACGCGACGAGCTCGCCGGCGTACCCGTGTCCACGGTGCGCAGGGACCGTGTACGTGTGCGGGAACGTGACGGCGTCGTCGTTCTCGCGGTAGTCCAGGACGCTCACGAGTTCCCCGTCGACGTACATGGCGTACCGACGCTGGTCGGCTTCGTCGCGGAACTCGTGTGCCATGTCGCCATCATGCCTCGGAATGCGTCAGCAGGCACGGCGTTGACTCCTGGCATGACCACCATCGGCATCATCGGAGCAGGGAACATCGGATCAGCGCTGGCACGGCTGGCGGTGCAGAACGGGTACGACGTCGCGATCGCGAACTCGCGCGGACCGGAGACGCTCACGGACCTCGTGTCCGAACTGGGCGACCGGGCGCGTGCGGTCACGCGTGACGAGGCGGCAGCAGCCGGCGACCTCGTCGTGGTGACGGTGCCGCTCGCCGCGATCGAGAGCATCCCGGTCGAGCCGCTCGTCGGCAAGGTCGTGATCGACACGAACAACTACTACCCGGAGCGCGACGGCCACATCCAGGCGCTCGACGACGAGACCACCACGACGGCGGAGCTCCTGCAGGACCACCTGCCCGGCGCCCGGGTCGTGAAGGCCTTCAACCACATCTACGCCCCCGACCTGCCCGCGCAGGGCTCGCCCCGTGGGACGCAGCACCGTCGTGCGCTGATCGTCGCCGGGGACGACGCCGAGGCGAAGCAGACCGTGGCGGACCTCATCGACGAGTTCGGCTTCGAGCCGGTCGACATCGGCGCGCTGTCCGAGGGATGGCGCATCCAGCGCGACACCCCCGGCTACACGCAGCAGTTCGACGCGCTCCAGCTCGAGCAGGCCGTCGCGGACGCGAAGCGCTACCGCGACATGTGACCCAGCCGCACCACGACGAGGGGCCGGACACGCAGCACGCGTGCCCGGCCCCTCGTCGTCCGGGGACCGGGGACCGGGGACCGGGTCAGGCGGCGTCGAACACGACCGTCATCTCGGCGAGGTCGTCCTCGCTCGGCACCCAGGCGGTCCCCGCGTCGACGTTCTGCGTGATCTGCTCCGGCCGCGTGGCACCGGCGATGACGCTGGTGAGCCCTGGCTGTGCGAGGAGCCAGGCGAAGGTGGCCTGCAGCATCGTGACGCCCCGCTCGTCGCAGAAGCGCTGGTACTCCTCGAGCACGTCCCACGGGGCGGAGTCGAGCAGCTCGGGCTTCAGCCGGGTCAGGCGGCCGTCCTGGGGGCGGTCGCCGCGGGTGTACTTGCCGCTGAGCAGCCCGTTGTACAGCGGGAAGAACGGCAGGAAGCCGAGCGCGTACGCCCGGACCGCGGGCAGCACCTCGGCCTCGACGTCGCGGGACAGCGGGCTGTACTCGTTCTGCGCGGAGACGAACGCGGTGGTGCCGGCGATGGACGCGGTCAGCTCGGCCTCGGCGATCTGCCACCCGGCGAAGTTCGAGTGCCCGACGTAGCGGATCTTGCCCTCGCGCACCAGGTCGTCGAGGACCGACAGGGTCTCCTCGATCGGCGTGACCGAGTCCGGTCGGTGCATCTGGTACAGGTCGATCCAGTCCGTGCCGAGGCGCCGCAGGGACGACTCCACCGCGAGCCGCACGTAGCGCCGGGACCCGCGCACGCCCCAGTCGGGACCGTTCGCCCCGCCCATGTCCATGCCGAACTTCGTCGCGAGCACGACCTCGTCCCGGCGTCCCGCGATCGCCGCACCGAGCATCGTCTCCGACTGCCCCGGCGTCCCGCCGTAGATGTCCGCCGTGTCCAGCAGGGTGACGCCGGCGTCGAGCGCCGCGTGCACGACGGCGTCGGTGCCCTCCTGCGTCTCGGTCACCGTCCCCGGCCTGCCGAAGTTGTTGCAGCCGAGTCCGACGGTGGAGACGACGAGCCCCGAGGGGCCGAGAGGACGGTGTTCGATGCCGGTCATGCTCCGACCGTACCGGCGCGACCCCGGAACTGGGGCTGCGCCGGGACCACGTCTTCCGGCTAGAACTGACGGTGGATCCGCCGACGGTAGGGAGCAGCACACGTGGCGTCACACCGCATGCCCGATTCCGATCGGCCCCGCCGGCCCGTCCCGGCCTGGGTGACGGCGCCCTACGTCGAGGGCGCCCAGGGCAGCACCGTCCTGGAGGCTCCCCCCGCCTCCGCCACGACCGCTCCGGCGGCACACACGGCCGGGTCCACCCCGTCGCACGTCACCCCCGGCTCGGTGCCGGCCCCGCTGAGCGCGCCCGGTGCCGAGCACCCCGAGGTCGTCGTCCCGGACTTCATGCCGTCCGAGGAGCACCTGCCGCCGGCACCCACCTCGCCGACGGTCCACACCCGTCCGTTCGACCGCGCGACCGAGCTCCCCGCTCACGCGCCCGTCTCCCCCGTCGACGCCGTCGACGCCGACGCCGTGACGACCGCCGGAGCACGACCTGCGGCGCTGGTCGGCGCCGGCATGAACGCGCCGGCACCGACGGGCGTGCACGCCGGACCGGTCGCACCGCGAACCGGACAGCCGCGGTTCTCCGTCCCCGGTCTGGAACACGTCGTCGTCGAGGGCACCGACACCGAGCCCTCCGGCCCCGTCGGCTACCGCACGCCCCGCCGCTTCGCCCACCAGCAGGGCGTCGGCGCACCCGTCGCGGCCCCGGCCCCGACCACCCCCTTCGACACGGTGCTCGCCGCGCCCACCGTCACCGCCCCGGCCACGTCCTCCGCGACGGCACCGTTCGGGACCGGCACCGCGACGGCGGCGACCGGGTCCGAGGAGGCCGAGTCGAGCCTCCCGTCCGGTGCGCAGGCCGAGCCGACGACGCGACGCACGACGATCGGGGCGACCCCGGGTGCCGTGGTCGGTGCGCTCGCGGCGCTGGCGACGACCGGTCTGGCGGCCTGGTGGTTCACGGCTCCCGCGACGGTGCACGCCGCGGGGCTGCTGCTCGGGCTCGTCGCGCTCGTCTGCTCGGTCGTGACCCTGCGGAACCCGGCCGTCACGTGGCAGCGGCCGGTCGCGCTGCTCGGGGCGGTGCTCGGCGGTGTCGGGACCCTCGTGCTGCTGTGGGCGGTCGCGAACGCGGTGCTGCCGATGGCCGGCGTGACGCTGCCCGACATCACGGGCACGGGCGTCGTCCCCACGCTCGCGCCCTGACGCGTCCCACGCGTCAGACCGCGCGGACGACCCCGCGTGACAGGATCGCGTTCGTCAGGGCGTCGATCGGCTCGCGCTGCACCGTCGGGTTGGCGATGAGGACGTAGTCGACGGCCGGCAGGTCGGGCAGCCCGAGTCGCTGCGACACCTTCACCAGGTCGGCGGGGATGAGCGAGTGCGGGAACACCGCCACGCCGATGCCCGCACGGACGGCTGCCAGCACGCCGTTCACGTCGCGGGTGTTGCAGGTGATGCGCCAGGTGCGGCCGGCGGCCTCGAGCGCGTCGATGGCCATCTGCCGGCTGATGCTCGGCGCCTGGTAGACGATGAGCGGCACGGGCTCGTCACGCTCCACGGCGATGCCGTCCTGCGCCATCCACACCATCTGGTCCGTGGCGACGCGGGTGCCCTCGGCCGACTCCCCCGCCGTCTGCTTGATGAACACCAGGTCGAGCTGGCCCGCGTGCACCCGGCGGAGCAGCGGTGACGACTGGTTGACCGTCAGCTCGAGGTTCACCTGCGGGTGCAGGCGTCGGAAGTCCCGCAGGATGCGCGGGAGCTGCGTGATCGCGAGGTCGTCCGCCGCGCCGAACCGGAGCCGTCCGCGCGTCGCCGAGCCCGAGAAGTACGCGTCCGCGGTGGCGTGTGCCGCCAGGATCGTCCGCGCGAACCCGGCCATCGCGTCGCCGTTGTCGGTCAGGGTCACGCCCCGGGTGTCCCGCGCCACGAGGGTCCTCGACACCGCGGTCTCGAGCCGTCGGACGTGCTGCGACACCGTCGGCTGGCTGATGCCGAGGCGCGCCCCGGCCTGCGTGAAGCTGCGGGTCTCGGCGACCGCGAGGAAGGTCTGCAGGAGCACGGGATCGATCACGGTGGGCCCTCCGGTCGCGCGGCCATTCGAGAACGCAATGGACTGATAGCCACCATACGGGTGTCGAATGGGGTCGCAGCAACTAGTTTTGTACGGGTACCTTCCCGCCCTCGACCGCCGGAGAGCCCCACTGTGAGCGCGTCATCGACGACCCTCCACCCGCCCACCGAACCGCTCCCGATCCAGGCCACGCGTCCGCCCTGGCGGCACACCCTGATCGCCCTGTCCGTCCCGAACTTCCGCCTGTTCACCGCGACGAACCTGGTCGCGATGACCGCCGGGTGGATGCAGCGCATCGCGCAGGACTGGCTCGTCCTCCAGCTCACCGGCTCCGTGGCGCAGGTCGGCATCACCGTCGCGTGCCAGTTCGCACCGATGCTGCTGTTCGGGCTCTTCGGCGGCGTGCTCGTCGACCGGTTCTCCAAGCGGGCGCTGATGATGATCACGCAGGGCGCCTTCGCCCTGCTCTCCGCGCTGCTCGCCGCCCTGACCCTGGCCGGGGTGGTGCACGCGTGGCACATCTGGGTGATCGCCTTCGTGGTCGGCATGGTCACCGTGATCGACAACCCCGCGCGCCAGGTGTTCGTCACCGAGATCGTCGGACACAAGCACCTGCGGAACGCCATCAGCGTGAACTCGTCGGTGTTCCAGCTCGGCGGCATGATCGGCCCGGCACTGTCCGGCGCACTGCTCGTGGCCGTCGGGGCGGGGTGGTCGTTCGGCGTCAACGCCGTCGCCTGCGCGGCCGTGGTCGTGACGCTCGGGTTCCTCCGCGTGTCCGAGCTGCACCGCACCCCGGCGGCGCCCCGCGGCAAGGGGCAGCTCCGCGAGGGCCTCCGCTACGCCGTCAGCAAGCCCACGATCATCGTGCCGGTGATCCTGGTGGCGTTCTTCTCGGTCTTCGCGCTGACGATGCCCGTGCTGCTGTCGGCCTTCGCGTCACAGGTCTACGACGTCGGCGCGGGCGGCTACGGCCTGTTCAACTCCGCCGTCGCGGTCGGCGCCCTGGTCGGTGCGCTGCTGTCGACCCGGCGCGCGGTGGTCCGGCTGCGCACGATCGTCGGCGGGGTGTTCTGGACCGGGATCCTGCTCGTGGTCTCCGGCTCGATCCCGGTGATCGCCCCGTTCACCGTGATGCTCGTCGCCGTCGGGATGTCGCAGCTGCTGTTCCAGACCGCGTCGAACTCCATGGTGCAGCTGTCCTCGAACACGGCGATCCGCGGGCGCGTGATGTCGCTCTACATCCTCGTGCTGCTCGGTGGCCAGGCCATCGGCGGGCCGCTCATGGGCCAGGTCGTCGACCACTTCGGCGCACACGTCGGGATGATGGTCGCCGGCGGCGTGCCCGCCGCGGCGGCCGCCGTCATCGGCGTCGTGCTCGCCCGGCGCGGGGGCTTCCACCTGGCGGTCCGGATGCGACACCACATGCCGCTGCCGGCGATCGTCGGACACCGCTGACCCGACGGACGGGAGGCTCGTGGCGGACCCGCCCCGAGCCTCCCGTCCGGTCTGTGGTGGTGGTGGTCGTGCTCGGCGTGGCTGCAGAACACCGGTGTCCAGGCTGCGCACCGCGGAAAGCCGCGGCGTGACTGCTGGACACCGGTGTCGTGCGACGGGTCAGGCGGGCGACGGGTCAGGAGGCGACGGGTCAGTAGGCGACGGCGAAGCGCGCCTGGTGGTGTGCCGGCGTCTCGATCTCGTCGACGAACGCGATGGCGAAGTCGGCGCCGGAGACCTCGGAGTTGCCCTCGGCGTCCGTGAGCAGCAGGTCGTCGCTCGTGCGGTAGGTGCCGAGGCGCTCGCCCGGGTTGAAGCTGCCGAAGGCGGCGGCGGGGCTGACGTAGAACCAGTCGACGTCGGTGTCCGAGGCGCGGAGCGCGTCGAGGACCTGGCCGTGGCTCTTCGCCTCGCCCTTGAAGGCGTCCGGGAACTCGGGGGTGTCGTAGAGGGCCGGGCCGCCGTCGGCGACGAGCAGCGAGCCCGCTCCGCCGACGATGCCGAGGCGTGCGCCGGCAGCCGAGGCGGCGTCGACGAAGTGCTGGAAGCGGTCCTTGAGCTCGCTGCCGTCCGACTGGACCGCGTGGAGTGCCACGACGACGACGTCGGCGCCCTTGGTGACCTCGGCCACGAAGTCGGGGTCGAACGCGTCGCCCTGCGCGAGGGTGAGGCCGTCGGCGGGGTCGAGCTTGGAGGTGTCGCGCGCGACGGCGACGACCTGGTGGCCGCGGGAGAGGGCCTCGTGGGTGATGGCGGAGCCGGCGTAGCCGGTGCCTCCGAAGACGACGATGGTGGACATGCGTGCTCCTGGTTCGGTTGGTGCGGACGTGCTCGGCCCACTGTAGGCGCGTTACTCTCTCCGAGTAAGTAGGCACCTCGTGGTGCGTGACGGAGGTCGACGTGCGTGTTCTGGAGTACAGCCCCTACGCGGCGGACTGCCCCTCGCGGCAGCTGCTCGACCGGATCGGCGACCGGTGGAGTGTGCTGGTGATCGGCACGCTGGCCGACGGTCCCGTGCGGTACTCGGCGATCGCCGCGAAGGTGCAGGGCGTGTCGCAGAAGATGCTCACGCAGACACTCCGGGCGCTCGAACGCGACGGCCTGGTGACGCGGACGGTCTTCCCCGAGGTCCCGCCGCGCGTCGAGTACGAGCTCACCGACGCCGGACGGTCGCTCCGCGCGGTGCTGCAGCCGCTCGAGGACTGGGCGACGTCGCACATGGCGGCGGTCGGCGTGGCACGCGAGGAGTACGACGCGGCGCGGTGAGCGAGGTGCGGTGCGGCCGTGTGGTGCGGGGGTGACGCCGTTCCCAGGCGCGGGCGTCGGGTGTTCCCGGTGTTCTCCACGGCCGGACGTGGTTGCGTGGAGCCATGCGATCGATCGTCTACTCCCAGCCCGGTGACTCGTCCGTCCTCTCCCTCGTCGACCGGGACGTGCAGGAGCCCGGCCACGGCGAGGTCCGCGTCCGTGTCGTCGTCTCCGGGGTGAACCCGACGGACTGGAAGGCCCGCGCGGGCGGCACCTACGGCGACGGCCTGCCGTTCCCGGAGATCACGCCGAACCAGGACGGCGCCGGTGTCGTCGACGCGATCGGGCCCGGGGTCGACGACCTCGGCGTCGGCGACCGCGTGTGGCTCTACATGGCGGCGGCGTCCCGGCCGACGGGCACCGCGCAGGAGTCCACCGTCGTGCCGGCGTCCCGCGCCGTCCGCCTGCCCGACGGGGTCTCGTTCGACGTCGGCGCCTCGCTCGGCGTCCCAGCGATGACCGCCCACCGCGCACTGACCACGCACGAGCAGGGCCCTGCGCGCCTGACCCCTGGCGCGCTCGCGGGGAAGACCGTCCTCGTCGCCGGTGGCGCCGGAGCCGTCGGCCACGCCGCGATCCAGCTCGCACGGTGGGCCGGTGCGACCGTCATCTCCACGATCAGCTCGGATGAGAAGGCCGCGCTCGCCTCCGCCGCCGGCGCGCACCACACCGTCAACTACCGCTCGGACGACGCCGCCGAGCAGATCCGCGCGATCGCGTCCGACGGCGTCGACATCGTCGTCGAGGTCTCCATCCCGCAGAACGCCGCCCTCGTCGCCGACGTCCTGGCGAACCACGGCGTCGTGTCGATCTACGCCAACAACGGTGGGGACGAGGCGCCGCTGCCGATCCGGCCGAACATGAGCATCAACGCGCGGTACCAGTTCCTGCTGCTCTACACGATCGGCGACGAGGCACTCTCGGCGGCTGCCGAGGACATCACCGAGGCACTGCGCGACGGGGTCCTCCCCGTGGGTGACGACGCCGGGCTGCCGCTGACGCGGTTCGCGCTCGAGGACACCGCGGCAGCGCACGACGCCGTCGAGCAGGACACGGTCGGCAAGGTGCTCATCGACGTGCAGGCCGAGTAGGGCGCGGCGCGGCGCGGGCTCGGGTTCGGCGCTGGCGCTGGCGCGGATCGGCGGCCCACAACCGACGCGGGCTCGAACCGGCGAATCCCGCGGTTCGGTTCGACTTCGGTGGTGCGACGCCGCCCGACGCCGCCCGACGCCGCCCGACGCCGTCCGACGCTGCCCGCCGCCGCCGCCGCCGTCCGACGCCAGGGACGGCAAGCCGCCGCGTCCGCGTCAGGCGTGCGTGCGGAGGAACGTCACCGGCGGCGGGTCCGCCCCGTCAAGCGGGCGCGGGCCGCACGGAGCGCCCGTTCGAGGTTCGCCGCGACCACCCGCGGGTCGTCGTAGTCGGCGTCGGTGGCGTCGACGCGCCGGTCCGTCGCACGGACCGGGGCACGGCCGAACGACAGCGGGGTCGGGTGCACGCTCGTCATGCCGACAGGGTACGACTGCCGACCGACAGTCGTCACGGCAACCGGCGGCGACGCGCCGGACGTGCCCGGGGCCTCCTCAGCGGTGCTGGTGCCGCACGGGGAAGGCCAGCGTGCAGGCGACCCCGACGTACTGCGCCACGACGCCGACGTTCCGCACGTCGAGGTCGGCGAAGGCGTCCGGCGTCGGGCAGTCCACCGTCAGCATGCCGAACGAGTAGCCCTCGCCCCGGATGACGACGGCCACGTACGAGCGGTACCGGGGGTCGAAGTCCGGCTCGTCGTCCACCGCGTCGACATCGGACTCACGGTCCCCCACCACCCGCGGCGGACCGCCCTGCAGCACCCAGTCGAGGTTGCGGTCCCCGTACGGCGTCCCCGCGCGGAACACCCCGGCGCCACCGTGTCCGATCGGTTCGAGGGCGTCGAGCGAGGGGGCGAGCAGGTACACGTTCGCGCGGACGTCCGGCACGTGCGGGAGCAGGTAGAACGCCAGGGCCGCGGCCGCCCGGTCGGCGAACGCCCCGAGCTCGGACCGTCGCGTGGCGTGGTCGTGGGCGGCGAAGCGGGTGAGCCGCGTCGCGATCTGGCCGAAGCCGTACTGCACGGCGACCTCGTAGGCGGCCAGCGCCGTGGCACCGGCGTCCTCCGCACGACGGCGGGCAGCGGCGGTCCGACGGGCCCGGAGCGCCTGCCACACGACGACCCCGACGAACACGGCGAGCGCCACGATGACGAGCACGGCCTTGCTCACCGGGGCCCCGACGAGGTTCGGGACCTGGAACACCGCGGTGGGCAGGGCGGCGGCGACGACGGGCAGCACGACGTCCCCGTACCGACGGCTGCTCGTTCGTTCGTTCCCCTGACCCACGCCACGACGGTACGGCCGACCACCGACCCCGCACCCCGTGGGCACCGCTGTCCGTCCGCGCCGCTGTCCGCGCACCGCGCAGGCCGTGGAGTTGGTAAGCATGGTGCATGAGCCAACTCGCACCGCCCACCGCTGGATCCCGAGCGATCGTCCTCGGCGGTGGTGGGGTCGCCGGCATCGCGTGGGAGCTCGGTGTCCTCGCGACGCTCGAGGACGCGGGCGTCGACCTCGATGCCGCGGACCTGGTCGTGGGTACGAGCGCCGGCAGCGTCGTCGGCACGTTCGTCCGGCACGGAGGCGTGCAGGCCGCGTTCGCGCAGCAGATCTCCCCGCTCCCCACCACCTACGAGGAGCCGGGCGTGATCGACGTCGAGGCGATGCAGCGTGCGTTCGAGCAGGCCCTCGCCGGGATGACCTCCGAGCAGGACGGCCGTGCGCGGCTCGGGCAGGCGGCGCTCCGCGTCACGACCGGGCAGACCGACGACCAGCGGGTCGCGACCTTCGGCGAGACCCTGCCGTCCTCCGAGTGGCCCGAGCGCCCCCTGGCGGTCACGACGGTCGACGCCACCGACGGCACCTTCCGCGTGCTCACGGCCGCGGACGGCATCCCGCTCCCCCGCGCGGTCGCGTCGAGCTGCTCCGTCCCCCTGGTCTGGTCGCCGGTGATGATCGACGGCCGCCCCTACGTCGACGGTGGCGTCCGGTCGGGCACGAACGCCGACGTCGCCGCTGGGCACGAGCGTGTGCTCGTGATCGCCTGCGGACCCGAGGCACCGTCCCCGCTCGGTCCGTGGCTCGACGAGGCCGTCGAGACCCTGCGTGCCGCCGGGTCGAGCGTGGAGGTCGTCATCGCCGACAGCGCGTCGCAGCAGGCGTTCGGGACGAACTCGCTGTCCCTGTCGACGCAGCGGCCGGCTGCCGAGGCCGGTCGGACCCAGGCATCGGCCATCGCCGAGCGCATCGCGGAGTTCTGGGCCTGACCGCGGGGCGGTCTGACGGAGTTGTCCACAGTCTCGTCACCAGCCGGACGGAGCGTCGGGGTGCGCGGCTAGCGTGGTGGCATGACGACGGCGTTCTCTGACCTCGACCAGTACCTCGCACTCCCACGGGTGGACGGCATCGCCCTCAGCCCGGACGGCACCCGTGTCGCGCTCACGGTGAGCACGCTCGACCCGGACGGCACCGGGTACCGCCGCGCGGTCTGGTCGGTGCCGGCGTCCGGCGACGGCGCGCCCGACCGACTCACCCGGAGCGCGAAGGGCGAGTCCGGTACCGCCTTCACCCGGAACGGTGACCTGCTGTTCGTCTCGGGCCGCCCGGACGCCGACGGTGGCGCCGACGACACCGCGCAGCTCTGGCTGTTGCCGGCTGCGGGTGGCGAGGCACGCCCGGTGACGCGTCTTCCTGGAGGCACGGGTGGCGTCGTCGCGACGGCCAGCGCCTCGGACATGGTCGCCGTCACCGCCGACCTCCTGCCGACGGCCGCTGCCGGGGAGCGCGTCGGGGTCGTCACGCGGGACGCAGCGCTGCGGAAGCGCCGCGACGACAAGAAGGTCCGAGCGATCCTGCACGAGTCGTACCCCGTGCGGTACTGGGACCACGACCTCGGCCCGGACCAGACCCACGTGCTCGGCATCGACCTCGCCGACCTGTCCGAACCGACCGCGGTCGAACCGGCCACGGGTGTGTCGACCGCGGCGAGCGAGTCGGCCGCCTCCGACGACCACGCCCCCGCGCCCTACCCCGCGCACCTGCCCTCCCCGGTGGACCTCACGCCGCAGCCCGGTCGCGCCCTCGACCACGTGTCAGGGGCCCTCACCCCGGACGGCAGCACGCTCGTCGCCGCGGTCGGTGCACCCGAGGGCCGTGGCAGCCGCTCCGTGCTGGTCGCCATCGACGTCGACACCGCCGAGCGCACCGTGCTCTTCGACGACCCCGACGTCGACCACGAACTCCCGACGCTCTCGCACGACGGCTCGATGATCGCCTGGGTCCGGACGGTCCGGTCGACGCCGGCCGGTGCGAACCCGCAAGAGGTCTGGGTGGCGGCCGTCGACGGCTCGGGCGCGCGCCGCATCGCGACCGAGTGGGACCGGTGGCCGAGCGAGCTCGTCTTCGAGCACGGCGACGGCGCGCTCCTCGCGACCGCCGACCAGGACGGCCGCGCCCCGGTGTTCCGGCTCCCCCTCGACGGCGCACCCGTCGAGCAGCTGACCCACGACGACTGGGCGTACTCGGGTCTCCGCGTGGCGGAGGCGACCGGTCTGGTCGTCGCGCTCCGAGCCTCCTGGGCGGCGCCGCTGCACCCCGTCCGGATCGACGCGGACGGCACGGTGACCCCGCTCGCGACGCCCGCCGCGCTGCCGGCCGTCCCCGGTCGGCTGGAAGAGGTCGAGACGACCGCCGCCGACGGTGCCCGCGTGCGCGGGTGGCTGGTCCTGCCGGAGGGCGACGGGCCGCACCCGCTGCTGCTCTGGATCCACGGCGGTCCGCTGAACTCCTGGAACCAGTGGTCGTGGCGGTGGAACCCGATGCTCGCCGCGGCGCGCGGGTACGCGGTGCTGTTGCCCGACCCGGCACTGTCGACCGGGTACGGCCTCGACTTCGTCAACCGGGGCTGGAACGCCTGGGGACAGGCGCCCTACACCGACCTGATGACGATCACGGACACCGTCGTCGCCCGGTCGGACATCGACGAGACCCGCACGGCCGCGCTGGGTGGGTCCTTCGGCGGCTACATGGCGAACTGGGTCGCCGGGCACACGGACCGCTTCCGGGCGATCGTCACGCATGCCAGCCTCTGGGCACTCGACCAGTTCACCGGCACGACCGATGCCTCCGACTACTGGCAGTCGATCTTCGACGCGGACGGCATCCACCAGAACGACCCGCACCACTTCGTCGAGGACATCGTCACGCCGATGCTCGTCATCCACGGGGACCAGGACTACCGGGTGCCGATCGGCGAGGGGCTCCGGCTGTGGTCAGAGCTCGCGGAACACCATGCGGGGCCGGACGGCACCATGGCGCACCGGTTCCTGTACTTCCCGGACGAGAACCACTGGGTCCTCAAGCCCCAGCACGCCTCGATCTGGTACCAGACGGTCTTCGCGTTCCTGGCGCAGCACGTGCTCGACGAGCCGTGGGAGCGGCCCGAACTGCTCGGGTGACCGAGCTGCGGTGCACACGACCGGTCGGGCTGCGCGCCCCGACCGATCGAGCTGCGGGCCCCAGCCGGTCGGGCTGCCGGCCCCAGCCGGTCGGGCTGTGCTCAGACGAACGCAGCCTGCCCGGTGATGGCGCGACCGACGATCAGGGTGTTGACCTCGCGGGTCCCCTCGTACGAGTAGATGGCCTCGGCGTCGGCGAAGAACCGGGCGACGCCCTTGTCGAGCACGATGCCGTTGCCGCCCTGCACCTCGCGGCACCAGGCGACGGTCTCCCGCATCTTCGACGTGGCGAACGCCTTCGCCATCGCCGAGTGCTCGTC
Organism: Curtobacterium sp. SL109; assembly: GCF_026672405.1. Classification (NCBI taxonomy): domain Bacteria; kingdom Bacillati; phylum Actinomycetota; class Actinomycetes; order Micrococcales; family Microbacteriaceae; genus Curtobacterium; species Curtobacterium sp. SL109. Next base: position 1,993,068 of record NZ_JAPPRB010000002.1, on the reverse strand, counting down.
CGCGCCGACGCCGGCGTCCTGCATGGCCGAGGCCTGCGTGCACAGGGCGATCGACGCCGTGATGTTCGCCAGGGACTTCACGAGCAGGTCCTGCACGAGCTGGTGCGCCGCGATCGGCTTGCCGAACTGGATGCGCTCGCGGGCGTAGGCCAACGCGGCGTCGTAGGCACCGACCGCGATGCCGATGGCCTGCCAGGCGACCTCGGTCCGGGTCAGGCGGAGCACCTCGGCCGTCGTGCGGAACGACGTCGCCCGCTGCAGGCGGCGGGACTCGGGCACGCGCACGTCGGTCATCACGATGTCGGCGTTCTGCACACCGCGAAGCGCGATCTTGTCCTCGATCTTCGTCGCGGTGAAGCCGGGGGTGTCCGTGGTCACGAGGAAGCCCTTGACCTGGTCGTCGGCGACGTCCTTGGCCCAGATGACGACGACGTCGGCGAAGGTCGCGTTGCCGATCCACCGTTTCTCCCCGTCGAGGACCCAGCCGTCACCGTCACGCCGGGCGGTCGTGCGGAGCCCGCGGGCGGAGTCGCTGCCGGAGTAGGGCTCGGTCAGGCCGAACGCGCCGATGAGCTCACCGGTCGCCATGCGGGGCAGCCACTCGCGCTGCTGCTCGTCGCTGCCGGCGACCGCGATCGAGTTCATCGCCAGACCGGACTGCACGCCGATGAACGTCGCGACGCTGGCGTCGATGCGTCCGAGCTCGAGTGCCGCCCACCCGCGGTACACGGCGGAGTTCTCGAACTCGCGCACCAGCGGGATCCCGGGGCCGTACATGCCGAGCTCGGCCAGCGGCTTGATCACCTGCATCGGGAACTCGGCGCGGGCCCAGTACGCGTCGGCGATCGGGGCGACCTCACGCTCCAGGTACTCCCGCAGACGCCCGAGCGACTCGCGCTCACGCTCCGTCAACTGCAGCGCGAACCCGTAGAAGTCCGACTCGAGCAGGCTGGGCAGGGACACCGACGTTGACATGGGACCAACGATGCATCATTCTCGGAAACGTTGCAAGGGAGATTCGTGTACACGTCGGAACCCGCGCTGCGCGCCTTCCGGGAGGCTCGCCACACCTTCATCGCCGGGTCCCGGATCGACATGGGCGCGCTGGCCACCACGCTCGGCGTCGACCGGACGTCACTGTTCCGGTGGGTGGGCAACCGGGACCGGTTGCTGTCCGAGGTGCTGTGGTCCCTGGCGGTCCCGACCCTCGACGCCGCTCGCCGTGATGCCGCGCCGTCGGGAGCGGCCCGGATCGTCGACGTCCTCGACCGGTTCACCGCCGACCTCATCCAGGCGCCCTACTTCCGGCGCTTCCTGACCCGCGAGCCGGCCCGTGCGCTCCGGCTCCTCACCACGACCGAGAGCGACGTGCAGAGCCGCTTCGTCCAGGCCGTCACCGAGCTCGTCACGGTCGAGGAACGCTCAGGCGCGTTCGACCCCGTACCGTTGTCGGCCGAGGAACTCGCGCGCCTGCTCGTCCGGATCTCGGAGTCGTTCACCTACGCCGACCTGATCTCCGGCGAGACGCCCGACCCCCTGCGGGCCCGGACGACGTTCGAGTACGTCCTCCGCCCCAGCAGCCCCTCGAAGGGAGACCGATGACCATCGACGAGTACCCGTTCCGCCGCACCTACCCCACGCGCTGGAACGACAACGACATGTTCGGGCACGTCAACAACACGATCTACTACAGCGCGATGGACAACGCGTCCACGTACTGGTTCCGCGAGCAGGCCGGCCTCGACCCCTTCTCGTCCACGTGGATCGCCGTGCTGGTGACGTCGAGCTGCCGGTTCGTCGAGTCCGCCGTGTGGCCGGACGTCATCGAGGTCGGGATGCGCTCGAAGCACCTCGGCACCACGAGCCTGTCGTGGGAGTTCGGCCTGTTCCGGCAGGCGGACGGGGCGCTGCTCGCGACGGGCGAGTTCGTGCACGTCATCATCGACCGCGAGGGTGCCCGGCGCCCCGTCCCCCTGCCGGCGGAGCTCCGCGACCTCGTCACGTCGACGATGGTCACCCGTGCTGACGTCGAGCCGCCTGCATCCGCGCTCGCCGGTTCGGACTGACTCAGCACAACCGACGACGGCTCGCACCGCGGACATCAGCGGCGCGAGCCGTCGTCGGTTGTGCGGCACCACGATGCGCCGCGGCAGAGCGCGCCGTGCCGCGGCACTGGCCCTGCCGGGTGACCGCGTCAGCTGCTGAGGGCGGCCAGCTCGAGGTTGATGTCGTCGGGGTCCTGCACGGACAGGATCGTCATGCCGGCCTCGCCGAGCTCGGTGACCTCGCCGTGCTCGACGCCCGCCGCGTCGAGCCGGGTCGCCGCCTGGTGCAGCTCGTCGACGCTCTCGACGACGAAGCTCACGTGGTCGAGCCCGACGGTGTCGGCGTCGAAGCGCTGACCGGCGGGGGCGACGGGTCGCAGGCCGAACACCTGGTCGCCGAGCTGGAACACGCAGCCGCCGTAGAAGCGAGCGCGGTCCTCGCGGATGCCGGGCTCGTCGACCTGGTCGCTGAAGTCGATGACCGGGTCCGAGCCGAGCAGCTGTTGGTAGAAGGCCTTGCTGCGGGCGATGTCGGTCACGGTCACGCGGACGTGGGCCAGGGCGGTGGGACGGGCGATCGGTTCGCTCATGGTGGTGCTCCTCGTGAGGTCGGTCGGCGCCGCTCCGGACGCCGTCCACGACGCAACGCCCCACGCCTGGGGAGTCGCAGGGCACGGCGCGGAGACCGGACACCAGCGCGCCGCCCGTTCGCGGCAGGAACGGGCGGCGCGGGCGGGCGCGGGCGGCTAGATCAGCTCGTCGGTGAGGTGGTTCGGCGTGCCGAAGCGGTGCGCCGTGATCGACACCGCCTGCTCGCGGAGGAAGGGCAGCATCTCGATCCGCCCGGCCTCGGTCACCGGCTCCGCGTAGACCGCGACGTCGGGGCGACCGTCGACTGCCACGTACAGGGCCGACGCCGATCCGCCGATGAGCCGCACGCGGGTCGACGGGCCTCGGGCGACGCGGGCGCCGAACGCCGAGTCGGACTCCGACGCCGTGACCGAGCGGACGACGGGCAGCGCCGCGATCGCCGCGGGGACGGTGCCGGCGGACGAGACGTCGATCGTCGTGCCGGCACGGAGTGCGGCGGCGACGACCCGGACCAGGGACTCGACGTCCTCCGGGGCGTCCGAGGCCAGCCGCACGTGGACACCGGGGAACGGCAGGTACCGCGCGATGTTCCGCTCGGCCGACAGCGCGGACACGTCCTGCGCGGTGCCGAACAGCGACGTCCAGGCCAGCTCGTCCGACGCGACCGCGCGGGAGAGCGACGGCGACGAGACACCGACCGCCCGCAGGAACGCCGCGACCGGGGCCGAGACCGGGGCGCCGGCGGTGGCGTCGGCAGGTGCCCACGACCCGAGCCCGACGAGGTAGTTCACGCCACCGGCCTTGGTGCCGGCACCGACGGCGGACTTCTTCCACCCACCGAACGGCTGCCGACGCACGACCGCCCCGGTGATGCCGCGGTTCACGTAGAGGTTGCCGGCGTCGATGCGGGACAGCCACGTGCCGATCTCGGACGGGTCGAGCGAGTGCAGGCCCGAGGTCAGGCCGTAGTCGACCTCGTTGACGATGTCGATCGCCTCGTCCAGGGTGGCGGCGCGCATCACACCGAGCACCGGGCCGAAGTACTCCGTCCGGTGGAAGGCGGACCCACGGGCGACACCGCCGCGGACACCGGGGCTCCAGAGCTTGCCGGTGTCGTCGAGCTTCCGGGGGCGGACGGCCCAGGACTCCCCCGCGCCGAGCTTCGTCAGCCCGTCGAGCAGCTTGCCCGCGGCGGGTTCGACGATCGGCCCCATCTGCGACGTCGGGTCGGTGGGGTAGCCGACGGTCATCGAGGACACCGCGTCGACGAGCTGCGAGTGGAAGCGGCGCGAGCGGGCGACGGACCCGACGAGCACGACGAGCGACGCGGCCGAGCACTTCTGCCCGGCGTGCCCGAACGCCGACGCGACGACGTCCTTGACGGCCAGGTCGAGGTCGGCCGACGGCGTGACGATGATCGCGTTCTTGCCCGACGTCTCGGCGAGGAGCGGCAGGTCCGTGCGGAACGAGCGGAACAGCGACGCGGTCTCGTAGGCGCCGGTGAGGATCACCCGGTCGACGAGCGGCGACGCGACCAGCGTCGACCCGAGGTCGGTCTCAGAGACGTCGACGAACGCGAGCACGTCGGCGGGAGCCCCCATCGCGTCGAGCGCGGTGTCGATGACCGATGCCAGGACGGCACCGCTCCGGGCGGCCGGCGGCGCGGGCTTCAACACGACGGCGGACCCGGCGGCCAGGGCGGCGAGCGTCGACCCGGCGGGGATCGCGACGGGGAAGTTCCACGGCGGCGCGACCAGGGTCAGCGCAGCCGGCGAGAACGTGGCGCCGTCGACCTCGTCGAGCCCCGCGGCCATGTCGCCGTAGAAGTGGGCGAAGTCGATCGCCTCGGAGACCTCGGGGTCGGCTTGGTCGATCGTCTTCCCGGTCTCGGAGGCCATCACCTCGATGAGCCCCGCACGGTTCGCCTCGAGCGCGTCGCCGACGGCGTGGAGCACCGCACCACGCGCCGCACCGGACCAGGTCCCCCAGACGGCACCCGCGCTGCGGACCCGCTGCAGGACCGACGTGAGCTGCGCGTCGGACGTCAGCCGGGCCTCCTGGACGCCCCGGACGCCGAGCGTCGACGACGCGATCCGCTCGGTGATGGCCGCACCCCAGGCACGGGTGGCGGCGACCGACGGGTCACTGTCCGGGGTGTTCTCGAAGTGGCCGGGAGTCGGGCGACCGACGGCTGCGTAGCGATCGGCGACGCGGTGCGACTCCGGGACGGCGAGCCCGTCCGGGCGCGACAGCGGCTCCAGGGACGCGCGGAACCGCGACTCCTCGCGCGCGAACAGCGACGGCGACGAGTCTAGCGAGAACACCGCGGACATGAAGTTGTCCTGCGAGGCGCCCTCCTCCAGTCGGCGGATGAGGTACGCGATCGCCACGTCGAACTCCCCCGGGTGGACGACGGGCGTGTAGAGCAGCAGCGACCCGACCGTCTTGCGGACCGCGGCGGCCTGGCCCTGCGCCATGCCGAGCAGCATCTCGAACTCGATGCCGTCGCGCACCCCGCGTTCGCCGGCCAGCAGCCAGGCGTGCGCGACGTCGAACAGGTTGTGCCCAGCGACGCCGACGCGGACGTTCGCCACGCGGTCGGGCGTCAGGGCCCAGTCGAGCACCCGCTTGTAGTTGGTGTCCGAGTCCTGCTTGGTGTGCCAGGTTGCGAGCGGCCAGCCGTGCACCGAGGCCTCGACCTGCTCCATCGGCAGGTTCGCCCCCTTGACCAGGCGGACCTTGATGCCGGCGCCACCGCGGGCGCGACGGGCAGCGGACCAGTCCTGCAGGTGCTGCATCGCGGCGAGCGCGTCCGGCAGGTAGGCCTGCAGCACGATCCCGGCTTCGAGCCCGAGGAACGCCGGCTCGTCGAGGAGCTTCGTGAAGACCGCGATGGTCAGGTCGAGGTCCTTGAACTCCTCCATGTCGAGGTTGATGAACTTCGCCGGATCGGAGGATGCGGCGCGGGCGAACAGTGGGCGCAGCTTCTCGACGATGTCGTCGACGGCGTGGTCGAAGGCCCACGGCGAGTGCGGGTGCACGGTCGAGGAGACCTTGATCGACACGTAGTCCACGTCGGGGCGCGCAAGCAGCTTGTGCGTGCCCTCGAGCCGTCGGGCCGCCTCGCCTTCGCCGAGGACCGCCTCGCCGAGCAGGTTCACGTTGAGACGGACGCCGTCCTGCTTGATCTTCGCGATCGCGGGACCGAGCTTCGCATCGGTCGCGTCGACGATGAGGTGGCCGACCATGTTCCGCAGCACGCGTCGGGCGACGGGGACGACGACACCCGGGAGGCCCGGTGCCAGTCCGCCACCGAGCCGCACCAGACCGCGGAGCGCGCTGGGCAGGAAGCCGGGTGCGTCCGGCGCGATGGCGCGCAGCTTCCGCGCGGCGACGCCGAGGTCCTCCGGTCGGACGACCCCGTCGACGAACCCGACGGCGAACGCGAGGCCCTTCGGGTCGGCAAGCACGCCGGCGAGCTGCTTGGCCGACCCGTCCACCGGGTACGTCTCCGCCTCGGCGAGCCACTGCCTGACCAGCGCGACGGACTCGTCGGCGAGTCCGGCGTGGTCGGTGGCGGAGGCGCGGTCGGTCGTGGTCGCTGCGTCGTTGCGCGGCTGGACGTCGGTCATGGGATCAGTGTGTCGCTCGCGCTTCCGGTAGCGGAAGCAACTCTTCCTGATGTGTTCCGTTCAGGTGAACTACTCTTTCGTCATGCTCGACGTCCGTCGCCTGGTGCTGCTCCGCGAGTTGTCAATCCGCGGAACGGTCGCCGCTGTCGCCGATGCGATGAACTTCACCCCGTCGGCGGTCTCACAGCAGCTCGCGGTGCTCGAGCGCGAGGCCGGCGTGCAGCTCCTCCGCAAGGCCGGACGGCGGCTGCAGCTCACCCCGCAGGCCGAGGTGCTCGTTGCTGCGGCGGGCGACGTCCTCGACACACTGGAGCGGGCGCAGTCGACGGTCGAGGCCACGATGACGAGCGTGCAGGGGCGCGTGCGGGTGGCGGTGTTCCAGTCGGCGGCGCTCGCCCTGATGCCGAACGCCCTGCGCATCATGGTGACCGAGCACCCGGACGTCCGCGTCGAGATGGTGCAGCGCGAACCGGAGACCGCGCTCAACGAGACCTGGGCGCGGGACTTCGACTTGGTGATCGCCGAGCAGTACCCGGCACACGCGGCACCGCGGTTCCCGGGCCTCGACCGTCGCGACCTGACGACCGACGCCGTCCGGCTGGCGCTGCCGCCCGTGGACACGTCCCTGTGGCCCGTCGACTCCCTGACCGGCGCGGCCGACCTCCCGTGGGTGATGGAGCCACGCGGGACGGCGTCGCGGCACTTCGCGGAGCAGCTCTGCCGACGCTCGGGGTTCGAACCCGACGTGCGCTACGAGACGGCGGACCTGCAGGCGCAGATCCGGTTGATCGAGTCGGGCAACGCCGTGGCGCTGACGCCCGACCTGGTCTGGGCCGGTCGTTCGACCACCTGCCGCCTGCTGGACCTGCCCGGGGACGCCGAGCGGACGATCTTCACGGCGCAGCGGACGGCGTCGTCGCTCTCCCCCGCGGTGGCAGCGCTCCGGGACGCCCTCGAACGGGCTGCGGCGACGTCCCGTTCCTGACCGGCCACACAGCAGCACCCCCAACGCGAGTGACATTGCGCGTTTCCGGCTACCAGCCCGCGCGCGGATACCAATACGCTCCGAGCACGTCGGGGATTCTCGGCGGATTCTTATGTTCCGGCACCCGACCGGACTGCATCCCTGGGGGAACCCGTGCACCGAAGCACCTCCGGAGCTCGACGCGCCTGCGCTGTCGGCACCACCATCGCACTCATCGGTCTGACGACCGGCCTCGGCCTCGTGACCGCGACCGCGGCCTCCGCAGACGAGATCAGCGACCCGACCACCAGCGTCTCCGCGCCCGCGGACCCGACGGCCCCGACGGACCCGACGGCCCCGACGGCCCCGGCCGACGGCACGCCCGCACCGGACGACGCCCAGCCGACCACCCCCGCGTCCACGGAGCCGGCAGCGCCCGAATCGACCGAGCCGGCAGCGCCCGCATCGACCGAGCCCGCGGCCCCGGCGACACCTCGGCCCACGAAGCCCACCGCCCCGTCGAGCTCCGCACCGACCGCTGACGCCTCCGCACCCGCTGCCGCACGCATCGCCGCCGAGATCGTCGGCGACGCGAAGGTCGGCTCGGTCCTGCGCGTCGACACCGCCGACATCACCGGTCCGTACGCGTACGCCTGGTCCGTCGGGGACGGTCCGACCGTCTCGACCACGCCGTCCTTCCCGGTCACGAACGCCGAGATCGGTTCGACCATCACCGTGGTCGTGACGGGCGCCGATGACGTCACCGCCGAGGCCACGACCGCCGCGGTCACCGAGGACGTCACCTTCGGCGGGGACACCACCTCCTCCGACGAGCCCCTGGTCATCGACACGACGGCCGGCACGACGTTCGCGCAGTCGTTCGCCGTCACCGCGGGCAGCGGCGACGTGACCTACTCGGTCGGCTACTCCGACCCGGAGTGGTCCGACCCGACCGACCCCGACGACCAGCCGGAGAGCTACCTGCCGGACGGCGTCGAGCTCGACCCGCAGACCGGTCTGCTCAGCGGCACGCCGACCGTCGCGAGCGCCTTCGACTTCACGGTCGTCGCGAGCAACGGCACCTCGACCGCGACGCAGTACGTCGAGGTCGTCGTCAGCCCCGACGCCGCGATCGGCGTGCTCGCGTCGGCCCTCGACACGTCACCGCAGGACCTCTTCCAGGACGGCAGGCCCGCCACCGCCTGGATCATCCTGCCGGACGGGTCCATCAGCACGGTCCACTTCCCCGGGGACGACGCCGTCGAGCCCACCTTCGAGGACGGCGGCCAGCCGACGGTGCCCCAGGGCCAGTCGCTCTGGATCTCGGGCAGCGCGATCGACCGGTTCGGCAACCTGACCGAGGAGTGGGAGGACGGCGAGGCCTTCCCGTCCCCGACCATCACGAGCGACCACGCCACGGACGTCATCGCCCTCGACGAGGACACCTTCTCGACGAAGGTGACCTTCCCGCACGCGTCCGTGCACCGTCTCACGGTCGCGCAGGACGACGTCTCGGTGTCGTTCCCCGTCACGGTGGTCCCGACGCTCGCGGTCCCCACGGCGGCGGTCCCGGTCGTCCCCGCAGCCGCACCGCTCGCTCCGGTCACGGCGGCGCACGCGGTCGACCGCCGTCTGGCCTACACCGGCACGGACACCACCGACGCCCTGCCCTGGGCGCTCGCGATGCTCCTCGCCGGTGCCGGCCTGGTCGGCTTCCGCACGCTGCGCCGCCGCAGCCAGCGCTGACGACCCGCACGACCGCAGCACCACCCACACACCACGAGGGCGTCTCCACCGGGGGCGCCCTCGTCCTCTCTCGTTCCTGCCCACCTGGACAGCGGACGCTCACGATCCGGCACCCGACCGGACCTCATCCCCTGGGGGAACCCGTGCACCGCAGCACCTCCGGAGCCCGACGCGCCTGTGCCGTCGGCACCACCATCGCGATCATCGGCCTGACCACCGGCCTCGGCCTCGTCACCGCCACCGCAGCCTCCGCCGATGAACTCGCGGACCCGACCAGCGGCCAGAGCACGTTGACAGCGCCAGCGCCAGCGCCCGCGCCCGCGGCCGACCCGACGCCCGGCGCGACCCCGACCGACCCGGCCAGCCCGACGGCACCGGCGACCGACCCGTCCGGTGCGCCGACCCCGGGACCCGACCAGGGCCTCCCGACCGACACACCGACAGCCGCAGCGCCCACCGGAGTCGGCCACGGCACGCCGACCGCGGCCCCGACCACGGGTGCCGAGCCGAGCACCCTGCCGCCGTCGCTCACCGCACCGCGCGACGTGCCCCCGTCCCCCGCAGCGACGACGCCGACCGTGACGATCACCGGGACGCCACGTCCGGGCGAGGACCTGGTCGCGAAGACGTCAGGCTTCACCGCCCCCGCGTCGTACTCCTACGTCTGGACCGTCGGTGACGTCGTCGCTGCCGAGACCGGCGCGAGCTACACCGTGCAGACCGCCGACATCGGCAAGGTCGTCCACGTCACCGTCACGAGCGGCACCGAGACCGCGGAGGCCGACACCGCCACGACCGTTGCGCAGCAGCCGGCCTTCGGCACCGGGACGGTCCGGGAGGACCCGCTCGTCCTCACGACCGTCGCGGGCGAACCGTTCTCGTACACCGTCACCGCGACGGGCGACCCGACGCCGACGTACACGCTCGACTGGTCCGACCCGTCCGACGTGAGCGACGTCGACGAGGGCTACACGCCGGACCTCCAGCTCCCCGACGCGACCACGTTCGAGGACGGCGTCCTGACCGGCACCCCCACGGCCGCGTCGTCGTACACGTTCAGCGTCGACGCCACGAACGCCGGCGGCACCGCGAAGCAGTACGTCGAGCTCGACGTCCTGCCCGCGGCCTCCGCCGGCTTCGAGGTGTCCACAGGCGACCGCGCCGAGCTCACCACGAACGGCGACGTCGAGCAGTGGATCATCGCGCCGGACGGCTCGGTGTCGACCCTGCACCTGTCGCAGCACGTCGACGAGGACGGCACCGGGTGGAGCATCGGGTTCTCCGAACCGGGCGGCCGACCGACCATCGAGCAGGGCGGCACGCTCTTCATCACCGGCAGCACGGTCGACGCGTACGGAAACCCCACCGACAGCACCGCGGGCGACACGTCCTACCCGACGCCGACCGTCACCTCGGACGTGGCGAGCGACGTCGTCCGGACCGACCCGGAGAACGGCGACTTCGGCATGGTCGACGTCACCGTGCACGAGGCCTCGACGCACCACCTGACCGTCGCCGACACCGCTGCCGGCTTCGCCACGGCGTTCGACGTCGAGGTCACGCCGACCGCAGCAGTCGCCCCGGTGCCCCCGGTCGCGTTCGTCCAGCCTGCCGCGCCGGCAGCCGCCCCGGTCACCCCTGCGCGGACAGCCGGCCGCCAGCTGGCCTCCACCGGCACGGACGCCACGAGCGCCCTCCCGTGGGCACTCGCGATGCTCCTCGCCGGTGCCGGCCTGGTGGGCGTCCGCACCCTCCGCCGCCGCGCCCAGCGCTGACGACCCCTCCTGGTCGCGTCCGGTTCCCGCCGGACACGACCGGGAGGCTCCTCCCGCGGCCCCGTCCGACCGGTCACCGGTCCGACGGGGCCGTCCTGCGCGTCCCCGGCCGTCGCGGCGCCCGGTCGGTACCGTTGGCCCATGCCCACACTGCTGCACATCGACTCCTCGGCCGACCTCGCCCACTCCCGCTCGCGCGCCCTGACCGCCGCGTTCGCCGACGCCTGGCGTGCACGGGGTCCGGAGTACACGGTGGTCCGCCGCGACCTGCACACGGACCCGCTCCCGCACCTGGAGACCTCGGCGCTGCACTGGGCCGCAGCGGACCGCACCGACGAGGAGTCCGTCGACCCCCAGGCCGAGGCACTGCGCCAGGCGGTGATCGACGAGCTCCTCGGTGCGGACGTCGTCGTGATCGGTGCGCCGCTGTACAACTACACGGTGCCGTCGACCCTCAAGGCCTGGATCGACCGCGTGCACATCCCGGGCGTCCTCGCCCCCGCGGCCGAGGGTGACGCCCAGCCCCTCGCCGGCCGGCCCGTCGTGACCGTCGTCAGCCGTGGCGGCACCTACGACGCCGGCACCCCGACCGAGCACTGGGACCACGGCTCGCCCGTGCTCGAGATCGTCCTCGGGAGCGCGCTCGGCATGCGGCAGTACCCGATCACCGTCAGCGCCACGCTCTCCGACCGGCTGCCCGCGCTGGCGCCGGTGGCCGACCACGCCGCGGCCGAGTTCCACGACGCGCGGACGACGCTCGAGCGCCTGGCGACGACGCTCGGCTGATCAGGCGGGACGGACCTCGCCGCGGCGGCCGAGCAGGTCCGCGTGGAAGGCCGTCTGCGTCAGCGCGCTCGCCAGCAGGAAGCCCCGCATCGACGCGATGCCGCCGCTGAACGGCACGCGGGACGCGACCTCGAACAGCGTCGGTGCGTCCAGCGTGTCCAGGGCGGCGGCGACGTGGGCGCTCCGCTCCTCCCGATGGCGTGCGAGCGTCCGGGCCCGGGACACCACGTCGCGGAACCGGTACTCGTGCCCCGGGCAGACCTCGAGGTCCGCGTACCCGTCGAGCCGCCCCAGGGACGCCAGGTAGTCGCCCAGCGGGTTCGTCGCCGTCCGGCCGCCGAGCCCGAGCCCGGAGTTGATCCGCGGCAGCACGTGGTCGCCGGTGAACAGCAGCCCGTCGGCCTCGTCGACGAAGCACAGGTGCCCGCTGGTGTGCCCGGGCGTCCACAGCGCCCGGATCGTCCTGCCCGGGACCGGCAGCACGTCGCCGTCCTCGAGCAGCAGGTCGGCCCACGGGGGTTCGGCGGCGCCGAGCCCGATGCGCCGACCGGTCCCCCACGCGGCGCTCAGGCCAGCGCGGAACTCCGGCGGCACGCCCCAGGTGGCGATGTCGGCCTCGTGCCGTGCGGCGTCCTCGCGTTCGTGCTCCAGCGCGTGCACCTCGAGCGCGTGCATCGCCACGCGGGCACCCGAGGCCCGGCGGAGGGCAGCGGCCGCGCCGAGGTGGTCCGCGTGCAGGTGCGTGACGACCACGAGCCCCACGTCGGCGAGCGCACGGCCGATGCTGCCCAGTCCCGCGGTCAGGACGTCGAGCGCACCGTCCTCGCTCCACCCCGGGTCGATGACCGCGAGCGAGCCGTCCGACCCCTCGACGACGTACACCAGCGTCGCGTCGGGGACGCCCCCGCGGAACGGGACGGCGAGCGTCCAGATGCCCGGCCGGACCTCCTCGACGGGCGGCAGCTCCCCCGCGGCGAGCGCCGTGGCCTGCACGGCGCTGATCGGGACGGGGGCCGGGGCAGCCGGCGGCGGGGACGGACGGGTCGACACCCGGCCACCATAACGACCGGACGGACGCGCAACGAGCCGACCCGGGCCTCCCGGCCAGCGGTCCCGAGCCGAGCCGGATGGACGTGGACCGCTGCCCTCCTCGCCCGCCGTGTCCTTCCCGGCGGTACCCGCTCCCCGACCGTTTCGCCCTGCGGTCGTGACGGATCTGGTCGGCGAGCCTCGGGGATCGCGAGCCGGATCCGTCATGGCGGAATCCGATCTCCAGCCGGGAGCCGGGACGCAGCCGGTCCTGTCAGTCCCTGCGGGATGGGGACGGTCGAGCCGACCCGGACCTCCCGGACGGCACCTGCGGGTAGACAGGACGCATGGAGATCGCACCGATGCTCGCCAAGGCCGTGCCCGACGTCCCGGACCCCGACAGCGTCAAGGGCGGCCTGCGGTACGAGCCGAAGTGGGACGGCTTCCGCGGGATCGTGACCATCGACGGCGACGACGTGGAGATCGGCAGCCGTGGCGCGAAGCCGCTCACCCGGTACTTCCCCGAGCTCGTCGAGGCCTTCCGCGCGCAGTTCGGCGGACACGGCCACCCGGTCGTGCTGGACGGCGAGGTGATCCTGCGCGCCGGGGCGCCGGGGCACGAGAAGCTCGACTGGGAGGCGCTGTCGCAGCGCATCCACCCGGCAGCCTCGCGGATCGCGAAGCTCAGCGCGGAGACGCCGGCGCAGTTCGTCGCGTTCGACCTGCTCGCGGCCGACGGCGAGGAGCTCGTCGACCTGCCGTTCGACGACCGACGCGCGCGGCTCGAAGCCCTGTCCGACGGCGTCACCGACCCCCTGTTCGTGACGCGGACCACGCTCGACGTGGACGTCGCCCGTGGATGGCTGACGACGTTCGAGGGGGCGGGGCTCGACGGCGTCGTCGCGAAGCCGCGCACCCGGGCCTACGAGCCGGGCAAGCGCTCGATGCTCAAGGTGAAGCACCACCGCACGGCCGACGTCGTGGCGATCGGGTACCGCGTCCACAAGAGCGGCAGCGGGGTCGGTTCGCTGCTCGTCGGGCTGTACGGCGACGACGGCGAGGTCCGGCAGGTCGGCGGTGTCTCCGCCTTCTCCGACAAGCGCCGACTCGCACTGGTCGACGAGCTCGACCCGGTGGTCGTCAAGGACGCCGACGGGAGGCCCGTCACCGGTGCCGGGGAGACGTCGCGGTTCTCGTCGGGTCGCGACACGTCCTTCGTCCGGCTGGCGCCGGAGCTGGTGCTGGAGGTCCGGTACGACCAGATGGAGGGCGACCGGTTCCGTCACACGGTGCAGTTCGAGCGGTGGCGGCCGGACCGCGAGGCCTCCTCGTGCGGGTTCGACCAGCTCGAGGTGCCGGCGGCGTACGACCTGCGTGATGTCCTGTCGTGAACGCGGTTGTCCGTTCTGCGGGCGGCCGTGTCCGATAGTCGAAAGTAGTTAGGCGAACTAGTGACTGCGTGGAATGATCGTCGCAGCGGCACTCGCAGGGAGTGCCAGCAGATCGGAGCGGATCGACATGAGCAGTGCAACACTCGTCCGTCACTCGCAGCGCCACCCGTTCAGCGAGCTGCGTGAGGCTCGCCACCAGCGTGCCCTGCAGATCAGTGCCGTGATCAGCGGCATCGCCGGGGTCACCGCCACCGCGCTCGCCCTCGTCACGATCGGCCTCGGCGCATGATCGTCGACGGCATCACCGACGCCCACCGCGGCACCTGGTCCAAGCTCACCCGCCTGCACACCGCCACCGTCGTGCTGCCGATGCACACCACGCTGATCGACTCCGCCGACGCGCGGCCCGAGGTCCCCGGGGTCTGACCGCTCGTCCCGCCCGGGCCTCCTCAGCCCAGGCACCTTCGGGTCAGGCCTCCCGGGGTCAGGCCTTCTTGGCGCGGGACGGCTGCACGCGCGGCGGCTCCCCCGGCATCTTCGGGAAGTCCGGCGGGAACGGCAGCTCGCCGAGGCCGTTCTCCACGTCACGCTCCCACCGGGCCAGGAGCGGCGCGATCGACGCGGACTCCTCGCCCATCGCCTCCCACGGGTCCCCCACGGTCGCCAGGCGCTCCGGCATCGTCAGGATCGTGAACGTCGTCGGGTCGGCGTCCCGCAGTTCCTCCCAGCGCAGCGGCGCGGACACCGAGGCGTGCGGGAGGGCACGCGGGCTGTAGGCACCGGCCATCGTCCGGTCGCGGTTCGCCTGGTTGAAGTCGACGAAGACGCGCTCCCCGCGCTCCTCCTTCCACCACGCGGTCGTCACCTGGTCGGGCATGCGGCGCTCGAGCTCCCGCGCCGCGGCGATCACCGCGTGCCGGACGTCGAGGAACTCGTGCTCGGGCTCGATCGGGGCGAACACGTGCAGCCCGCGGTTGCCGCTCGTCTTGATCCACGCGGTCAGGCCGACCTCGGCCAGGACCTTGCGGAGCTCCTCGGCTGCCGGTACCGCGTCGTGGAAGTCGGTGCCCGGCTGTGGGTCGAGGTCGATGCGGAGCTGGTCCGGGTGGTCGCTGTCCGACGCCTTCGAGGCCCACGGGTGGAACACGACGGTGTTCATCTGCGCTGCCCACACCGCGACCGCGGGCTCGTCGAGCACCAGCTGAGGGTGCTTCCGGGCGCTCGGGTACGTGACCGTCACGGAGCGGACGTAGTCGGGCGCGCCCTTCGGCGGGTTCTTCGAGAAGAACTGCTCGCCGTCGACACCGCCCGGGAACCGCTGCAGCGACAGCGGCCGGTCGCCGTTCGCCCGGACGAAGGCGTCGCCGACCGTCACGAGGTACTGCGCCAGGTCGAGCTTGGTGATGCCCGCGTCCGGCCAGAGCACGCGGGAGGGACTGCTGATCCGGACCTCCCGGTCGCCGTCGGGGCCGGGTACGGTCAGCGTCGTCGCTTCGCTCGCCATGCTGGGGAACCTACTCGCGGCTCCGTGTGCGTTCGCGTCCGGGAGCGCACGGCAGGATGGACTGGTGAGCGCGTACATCGGGGTCGACCTGGCCTGGGGACTCGGGACGGCGACGCGTCGCCCGAACGAGACCGGACTGGCCGCGCTCGACGACGCCGGCCGGGTCCTCGACGCCGGGTGGGCCCGCGGCGTGGACGACGTGACCGCCTGGGTCGCGTCGCACCTCGGTCCCCGCACGCTGATCGCCGTCGACGCGTCGCTCGTCGTGACCAACCCCACGGGGATCCGCGAGGCCGAACGGCAGGTCGGGCAGCGCTACGGCCGGTGGAAGGTCGCGGCGAACCCGACGAACACCGCTTCCGCCGCGAGTGCCGGTGCGCAGCTGCTCGACCGGCTGACCGCGCTCGGGGTGCGCTACGTCTCGGACACGACCGACATGCGGGAGCGCACGGAGCCGGGGATGTTCGAGTGCTACCCGTACACCACCCTGGTCGGGGTCGAGGAGCTCGGGTACGACGACGAACGCCCGCGCTACAAGCGCCTCGACACCGCCCTGCCGGCACCCACCGCCAGGGCTCGCCGCGCCGTCGCGTTCGACGAGCTCGTTCGACGTCTCCGCGAGACACCGCTCGAACCGCCCCTGCACCTCGACACGCACCCCCTGACCGCCGGGCTCGCCGAGGCCTCCGGGATCCACGGTCCGACGCACAAGCACCGGGAGGACCTGCTCGACGGCGTCCTGTGTGCCTGGACCGCCGCGTTCTGGGAGCGGCACGGCGACGAACGGGTGCAGGTGCTGGGAGGTGACCCGAGCCTCCCGTCCGACCCGGTTGACCAGGCGGGCCGGATGCCGACGATCGTGACGCCCGCGCGCGCGTCGCAGCGGCGGCCCCGCGGCTAGTCTTGACCGGTGAGCGCCACCACCGAACCCCTGCGCATCGGGCTGGTCTCGCTGCACACCTCCCCCGGCGACGAGCCGGGCTCCGGCGAGGTCGGCGGGATGAACGTCGTGGTCCGCCACCAGGCCGAGGCCCTCGCGGACCGCGGACACCACGTCGAGATCATCACGCGACGCTCGTCCCCGACGCAGCCGGACTCCGTGTCGCTCGTGCCGGGCGTGTGCCTGCGCTTCCTGTCCGCCGGGCCGGCGGCGCCCGTGCCGAAGGGCGAACACGACGCCTTCATCGAGCCGTTCCGCCATGAGCTCGCCGCGCTCGGGCCGTTCGACGTGCTGCACTCGCACCACTGGTTCTCCGGCGTCGCCGCCCTGCCCGTCGCACGCGAGCGGCACATCCCGCACGTGCAGTCGTTCCACTCCATCGCCGCCGACTCCACCACCCCGCTGTCCGAGGGCGAACGCGCCGAGTCCGCCGGTCGGATGACCGGTGAGGCGATGCTCGCGCGGGACTCCGACGCCGTCGTCGTGGTCAGCGAGGCCGAGGCGCACACCGTCCGCTCCCGGCTCGGCGGCGAAGCCTCCCGCGTGTGGATCGTGCCGCCGGGGGTCGACGGGAGCGTCTTCCGCCCCGCCGCCGTCGGTGCGCGCCGCCCCGCGGCCCCCTACGTCGTCGCCGCTGCCCGCGTCCAGCCACTCAAGGGGCTCGACCTGGCGATCGAGGCGATCGCGGGCATCTCCGAGCAGGCCCGGCCCACCCTGGTCATCGCCGGTGACTCCTCGAGCGAGGCCGGCGACCACATGGCCGAGCTGCAGGAGCTCGCCGCCGCGCACGGCATCGCCGACCGGGTCACGTTCATCGGGCCGCAGTCGCGGGCCGACCTCGCCCTGGTGTTCCGCGGGGCATCGGCCGTGCTGGTGCCGTCGCACTCGGAGACGTACGGGCTCGTCGCGCTCGAGGGCTCCGCGTCCGGGGTGCCCGTCGTCGCGGCCGCTGCCGGTGGGCTCCGCGAGGCCGTCCTCGATGGGGAGACCGGGGTCGTGCTGGAGTCCCGTGACCCGAGTGTCTGGGCCGCCGAGATCGAACGCATCCTGACCGAGCCGGAGTACGCCCGGGGGCTGTCGGCAGCGGGGCGCGAGCACGCCGAACGACTCAGCTGGGAGCGGTCCGCCGCCGGGCTCGAGCAGGTGTACCGGCGGGTGCTCGGGCGTCCGGAGTGAACGGGCTCGGCGGGTTCTGGGACGCGCTCGACGCGGTACCGGTCGAGTCCGACGCAGAGGCCCTGTACGACGTCGGCACCGCGGACGGGCGACTCCGTCGGGAGAACCTGTCGCGCTACCTGGACACCGTCGGGCCCGGTGCGGACACGCTGCTCGTCGCAGAGGCGCCCGGGTGGCGTGGCATGACGAACACCGGCGTGCCGTTCACGAGCATGCGGGAGCTCGAGCCGCAGTACCGCGTCCCACCGACGCCGACCGCCCCGTGGGAGGCGTCGTCCCGGGTGGTCCACGCAGCACTCGCCGAGTGGCAGGGGCCGCTCCCCGTGGCGTGGGCCATCTTCCCGCACCACCCGTTCGTCCCCGGGGACCGGCTGACGAACCGCACGCCGCGCCCCGCCGAGGTCCGCGCCGGAGCACCCGTCGCGCTCGCGCTCATCGCTGCGCTCGGTGTCCGGCACGTGGTGGCCGTGGGGCGGAAGGCGCAGGGGGCGCTCGCCTCCGCGGGCATCGACGCCGTGGCCGTCCGGCATCCCGCGCAGGGCGGGGCACGGCAGTTCACCGAGCAGGTCCTCGCGCTGTCGCGGACGTAGGCGCTGTCGCGGGTGTCGGCGCGGCCGCGGTCGTGTCGCGGGCTGACGGGGCGGGCGCCGCGTCAGGCGGAACGGACCTCGATGTCCTTCGCGGCGAGGGCGTCCGCCACGTGCGCCGGCAGCCGGGTGGCGGCGTACACGGTGCGGAGCGCGGGGAGGTCGATCAGGTCGTCCCAGTTCTGCGGGTCGAAGCGGTCGTCGGTGCCCTCCCAACCGGGGTGCACGTCCTGCAGGACCTCGAGCGCGGAGTCGACGGTCAGCTCCGTCACCAGGGACAGGTGCGACGGCAGCAGGTCGAGGTCGTCGTAGTACTCGCGGGCGCGGTCGTCCTGGCCCTCGACGTCGACGTCCTCGTCGGTCTCGTCGGCGCTGTCGGCGTCGTAGGGCTCCAGCACGCCGAGGTCGTAGCAGAGCACGTCGAGCACGAGCAGCTTGGCGTTGAAGTCCGCGAACTCGACGGGTTCCTCGGTGGTGTTCGACTCGTCGTCCATGCAGCGGATCGTAGCGGGCTGTCGGCACGTCGTCCGGTTTCAGGCAGGACACGGCCACGTTGCGATCGAGGGCCAGAACTCTGTGAGACTCGACAGGGAAGCGATCGTCGGGAACAGTGTGTGCATGGCCACCACGAACACCGAACGCCCGTCCACGGAGCAGCCAGCGCTCCGACGGGTCATCGGCCCCAAGCTCCTGCTGCTGTTCATCATCGGGGACATCCTCGGCACGGGCGTCTACGCCCTCACCGGTCAGGTCGCCGCGGAGGTGGGCGGAGCAGCGTGGCTCCCCTTCCTCATCGCGTTCTCCGTCGCCCTGCTCACGGCGTTCTCCTACCTGGAGCTCGTGACGAAGTACCCGCAGACCGCCGGTGCCGCGCTCTACGTGCACAAGGCGTTCGGCGTGCACTTCGTCACGTTCATCGTCACCTTCATCGTGATGTGCTCCGGGATCACCTCGGCGTCGACGGCGTCCCGCGCGTTCGCCGCGAACCTCGGCGTGGGCTTCGGCCTCGAGCTGCCGAACACGGTCGTGATGCTCATCGCGATGGGCTTCATGCTCGCGGTGATGCTCGTGAACTTCCGCGGGGTGAGCGAGAGCGTCAAGACGAACGTGGTGCTGACCCTCGTCGAGCTGAGCGGGCTCGTGATGGTCATCCTCATCGGGTTCTGGGCGATCGCGGGCGGCAACGCGGACTTCTCCCGCGTGGTGATGTTCGAGACGCCCGAGGACAAGAGCCTGCTGCTGTCGATCTCCACCGCGACCTCGCTGGCGTTCTTCGCGATGGTCGGCTTCGAGGACTCGGTGAACATGGCCGAGGAGACCAAGGACCCCTCGCGCATCTTCCCGAAGGTGATGCTGACCGGCCTCGGCATCACCGCCGTGATCTACGTGCTCGTGTCCATCTGCGCCGTCGCCGTCGTGCCGATCGGTGAGCTCGCCGGCAACGAGACGCCGCTGGTCACGGTCGTACAGACCGCCGCGCCGGACTTCCCGATCGGCAACCTGCTGCCGTTCATCTCGATGTTCGCCGTCGCCAACACCGCTCTGATCAACATGATGATGGCGTCACGACTGCTGTACGGGATGAGCAAGCAGGGCGTCCTGCCCGGGTTCCTCGCGAAGGTGTCCCCGACCCGCCGCACGCCGTCCACCGCGATCGTCTTCACCACGCTGATCTCCCTCGCACTGATCGGGTGGGTGTCCCTCAGCCCGGACTCCCCCATCGTCGTCGTGCTCGGCGGCACCACGTCGCTGTTGCTGCTGTCGGTGTTCGCCGTCGTCAACCTGTCGGTCCTGGTGCTGCGCCGGGACAAGGTCGACCACCGGCACTTCAAGGCCGGCGTCGTCATCCCCGTGATCGGCATCGTCACCTGCCTGTGGCTCGTGCTGCCGTTCTCCTCCGGCCGTGACATCGAGCAGTACCAGATCGCCGGCGGGCTGCTCGGGCTCGGCATCCTGCTGTGGGTCGTGACGTGGTTCACCCACGGCCGCAAGCAGGCCGGCAAGCCGCCGACGGGCGTGGTCACGGAGCCGACGAAGGTGGTCCACCGGGACGGGCACCGCGACTGAGGTCGACGCCCGAGCGAACGGGTGACCCCCGGACCGGGGCATGTCGAGGGCGGCCGTTCCCAGGCCGCCCTCGTACCCTCGTCCTGGCACCCGGACGGAAGGACCCGAGCATGCGCCGTGTCGGCATCACCCTGGCATCGGTGTTCGGCGCGGGGATCGTCGCCGTCGGCATCGGTGTCGTCGTGCTCGTCGTGATCGCAGTCAACTCGCTCTCCGGCATCGGCAGTTCGGCGTCCACACCACGGGCCGTGACGTGTCCCGCGGTCGCGTCGAAGACCGTCGGCGGGATCGTCGTCCCCGCAGGCCCGGTGGCCGGGTACTGCCAGGACCGTCTGGTCAACGCCGCGTCGGTGATCCAGGCGGCACGGGCGCTCGGCATCGGACCGCACACCCAGGCCGTCGGGGTGATGACGGCGCTCGGTGAGTCCGGGCTGCGGAACCTCGACCACGGGGACACCGTCGGGCCGGACAGCCGCGGCCTGTTCCAGCAGCGGGACAACGGCGCCTGGGGCACGTACGCGGACCGGATGGACCCGTACACGGCCGCGTCGATGTTCTACGCGAAGCTCGTCAAGGTCCCCGGGTGGAAGACGATGACGCCGACCCAGATGGCGCACGCCGTGCAGGTGAACGCCGACCCCGACCACTACGCGAAGTCGTGGCCGGCGGCGAAGGCGATCGTCGAGGGCCTGACCGGCGAGACCGTGCCGGACACCGCCCCGCTGGGCTGACACGGGCGGACCGGGTCGGCCTCACGCCGCGGCCTCGCTCACCTCGTCGTCGTCGAGCTCGACCATCGACGCACCCCCGTCGTGCACCACGACCTGCCCGCGCAGCGGCACGCGGTGCTCGGCGAAGACGCACACCATGGCGTCGACCCACTCCCAGTCGACCGGGGAGAGCGCCGTCGTGGTCGGGCGCTCCCACGCGAGCACCACTTCCTTCGCATCGACCTGTTCGACGAGGTCGGCCACCAGGGCGCCGAAGTCCTCGACGTGCTCGTCGGGTTGCCAGGGCAGGTCGGCGATCGGGATCACGAGGCGGATCGGCACGGCGTCGGCGCCGAGGAACAGCACCCAGCACTGTCGGCGGACGGGGCGTTCGAGGAGTGCGACGACGAGGTCCACCACGTCGTCGTCGGTACGGACTGCGGTTCGCTCGAGTCGGTCGAGCACGTCGGTGTCTGGCATGCCTCCACGCTCGCGGACAGCAGCACCGGCGAGCACGCCCACCACGAGATCTGTGGACGACCGACCGCACGACCGCGCCTGTGGAGGAATCGCCGAACCGCCAGCTGCCGCGCCCTAGATCCCGAGCGTCACCGCACTGTCGACGAGCAGCAGCGCCGCGAAGAACACCGCCACGACGGCCACGAGCCCGGTCACCGCGACCGGCCACGCCACACGGTGCCGGACGAGCCGCATGACGCTCACCACGACGGACAGCGCCACGACGAGCGCGACGACCACCGGACCGGCGTACACGACGACCCCGCCGAGGGTCTCGTCACACCGGTTCCCCGGCGCCGAGCACGAGTGGAAGCCGAGCGAGAGGAACACGATCCCCCACGCGACCCCCAACCCAGCCGCCGTCGCGATCGTGAGCACGGCGATCGTGGCGACCATGTCGGCGACGCGACGCCCGCCGACCAGGGGCTGGCGGGCCTCCCGTCCGGTGGTCGACGCAGCCGCGTCCGGAGCGGACAGCCGCGTCGGCATCAGCGGACCCCGCCAGACGGCCGCTGCAGGCCGGAACGGCGCTGGTGCCGCACCTCGCGGAGCGGCAGGGCACGGACGGACGAACGCATGGCCCCAGCATGCCCGCCGGGGGCGCCGCCGGTCAGCGAGTGCCCCCTGGACCGGCGTCTCCCGGACAGCTGGCCGCATCGGTATGGTCAGGGCATGGCCGCTCGGACCCGAGACCACGAACCCCCCGCAGCCCCGGCGTTCGCCGCCGTCGTCCTCGCGGTGATCGCGCTCGTGCTCGGGTGTCTGGTGCCCGCCGAGTCGATCGTCCGGCACTGCGTCCTCGGTGCCGTGTTCGGCCTCACCGCCCTGGCCAGCGCGTGGCGGGCGATCAGCATCTCCGGGCGTCGGCGAGCGCCGCGGGCCTGGTCGTGGGTCGCCGTCGTCGTCGCCGGCGTGGGGCTCGCGATGCTGCTCTACCAGGTGCTCGAGATGGTCTCCGGCGGTGCGCTGCCGCGGCCGTTCTGGTCCCCGTACGCGACGCACTGAGGCAGCAGGACGGCGCGCAGGAGCGCGGACACACCGAAGACGAGCACGACCGGGCACGGACCCCGTCGAAGGTGCATCCTGGCCGGGTGACAACGACGCCGCGCCCCACCCTGTTCCGTCGCAAGCCGATCGAGGAGATCGACGACGACACCGGGGGCGAGGGCGGCCTGCAGCGGCACCTGGGGCTGTGGCAGCTCACCGCGATCGGCATCGGCGGGATCATCGGCGCCGGGATCTTCACCCTCGCCGGCACGGTCGCGCACGGCGTCGCGGGCCCGGCCGTCCTCATCTCGTTCCTCGTCGCCGGGGTGGCCAGTGCCGCCGCCGCGCTGTCGTACGCGGAGTTCGCCGGGATGATCCCGAAGGCCGGCAGCGCCTACACGTACGGGTACGCGGTGCTCGGCGAGATCGTCGGCTGGTTCATCGGGTGGGACCTGCTGCTCGAGTACACGGCGATCGTGGCCGTGGTGGCGATCGGCATCTCCGGCTACGTCGGGTTCCTGGTCGGCCAGTTCGGCATCGACCTGCCCGCGTGGATGCTCGGCGCGCCCGGCACCGGCGACGGCCACGTGGTCGACGTCTTCGCGATCCTGCTCTGCCTGCTCACCGCGTTCGTGCTCACGCGCGGCATCCGCAGTGCCGCGCGGTTCGAGTTCGTCGCCGTCGGCGTCAAGGTCGCGCTCGTCGTCCTCATCGTCGTGCTCGGCGTGTTCCACATCGACAGCGCCAACTACGACCCGTACTTCCCGTTCGGCTTCGGCGGCGTGATGACCGGTGCCGCGACGGTGTTCTTCGCCGTGTTCGGCTACGACGCCATGTCCACCGCCGCCGAGGAGTCCGTCGACGCCCGGAAGCACATGCCGAAGGCGATCCTGCTGTCCCTCGGCATCTCGATGGTGCTCTACGTCCTCGCCACGATCGTGCTGACCGGCATGCAGAAGTACACGGACATCGACCCGGCGTCCGGGTTCTCCTCCGCGTTCGCGTCGGTCGGGCTCGGCGGCGTGGCGAACGTCATCGCGATCGGCGCCATCGTCGGCATCGTCACCGTGCTCGTGACGTTCATGCTCGGCGCCTCGCGGGTGTGGTTCTCGATGAGCCGCGACGGCCTGATGCCCGCGTGGTTCGCCAAGACCGACCCGAAGCGACACGTCCCCACGCGGGTCACGTGGATCCTCGGGATCGCGGCAGCGGTCCTGGCCGGCGTCCTGCCGATCGGGGTGGTCGCGGAGCTGACGAACATCGGCATCCTGCTGGCCTTCGTCGTCGTCTGCACGGCCGTCGTCGTGCTCCGCTACACCCAGCCGGACCTGCCCCGGCAGTTCAAGCTCCCGTTGATGCCGATCGTGCCGGTCATCGGCGTGATCGCGTCGCTGTGGCTCGTCACGTTCCTGCAGTGGGAGACGTGGGTGCGCTTCGCGGTGTGGTTCGCGATCGGGCTCGGCGTGTACTTCGGGTACTCACGGAAGCACAGCAAGCTGGCCGAGAAGGCCTGACGGCCCCGCGTGCACAGCACGCAGGCCCGACACAGGTCAGCGGCGGTGCTTGCCCTCGGCGGCCGTCGGGTCGGCGAGCGGGTGGTTGCGGAACCAGCGCAGCAGCTCGCGGGGACGGCTGTGGTCCGCGCTCTGGTCGCCCTGCGCCAGGAAGCCGCTGAAGCCGTCGGGGGTGCCGTTCTCCTCGGAGCGGTCGAAGGCCATCGACCACTCGGGGAAGCGCCGGGTGTGGATCGACTCCTCGACGAGCAGCGAGACGTCGCCGTGGCGCTCGTCCGCGAGGATCCGGGAGTACGTCGCCATCACGGCGTCGTACGGCCCCTCGAGCAGCTGCATGAAGCGGCCGGCGCGGTGCACGAGCATGCCGGACAGCCCGTCGGCGGTGTTCCGCTCGCGTGAGTACGCGAGCACCTCCTCGAGCTCGTCGTCGTCGAACTGCTCGACGGCCGAGCTCATGTAGACCAGTGACTGCAGCATGGTGCTCCTCCCTGACGGACCTCCTCTGAGCCTGCCTCGTCCGTCTCGGCCACGACAGCCCCTGTCCGGGGTGCGTGGCACGATGGGCGGGTGCCAGCTGCCCCGATGATCGACGCCGTCGACGTCATCCGCTTCGTCGGGCCCCAGACCTTCGGCCGCGCGCGGGACATCGTCCGCCGCGGGCTCGTCGAGGACGCCACCTCCCACGACGACGGCTCCATCACCGCCACGGTCGCCGGCTCCGCTGACGACCCCTACGACGTCCACGTCGACACCACGGTCGCGCGCGGCGAGTTCGTCCGCCCCGTCCGGTCCCGCTGCACGTGCCCGATCGGCGGCGAGTGCAAGCACGTCGCCGCCGCGCTCCTCACCATCAACGCACGAGCGGTCGCCGCCCACGCCGGCCCCCGGTCCGCAGCACCGGTCGCGTCCACCACGGACTGGAGGCACGAGGTCGCCCGCCTCGCCGGTGACGCCGACGAACCGGTCACCACCGGCACCACGACCCCGCTCGGCCTGCAGTTCGAACTCCGCGACGCCGTCCCGGCACGCATGGCCGCGCGGGCGCGCGCCACCGGCCGGGCGCTCGCGGCGCCCTCGCGCTCCGTCCGGCTCGGCGTCCGGCCCGTCACCCGGAGCGGCGCGGGCAACTGGGTGCGCGGGCAGCTCACGTGGGGCACGCTCCCCTACTCGATGAACCGGCTCGGGCTCTCCCCCGAGCAGCACGGCTGGTTCCAGCAGTTCGCCGCGCTCCACCGTGCCGGCCAGCTCGCGGGACTGCCCGGGGAGAGCGACTGGATCCACCTGGACGACTTCCAGAGCCCGCTGCTCTGGCCGCTGCTGCGCCAGGCACCCGGACTCGGGGTCGCGTTCATCACCGGGAAGCGCGAGGGCGGCGTGGCCCTCGGCGCCGACGCCCGGGTGCTCCTCGACGTCGCACGGTCGGACGCCGGGCTCGTCATCGGCACGAGCGCCGTGCTCGACGGCCGCCCCGCAGCCGACGGCGCCGCGCGGCTGATCGGGGACCACGGCGTGTACGTGTTCCGCGAGTCGCCCGAGTTCCACGTCGACCTCGCGCCGACGCCCGAACCCGTGCCCGACGACCAGCGCCGCATGCTCGTCGAGGGCTCCCGCATCACCGTCCCCACGGACGAGGTCGACGAGTTCCTGGCCGACTGGTCCCCCCGACTCCGCGGTGCGCTCGGGCTCGTGAGCTCCGACGGCTCGATCGAGCTGCCCGAGCGGACGCCGCCCGAGCTCGTCCTCACGGTGACGTTCGAGCCGGCCCGGGCGCCGCGGACCGACGACGTCGCGCACCTGCAGTGGCGCTGGCACGTCGACGGACGCAAGGACCCGGTGTCGATGCACGGCCCGCTGCCGGACCTGCGCACGGTGACCGCGGCGGACGACGTCGCGTCTGCTGATGACCCCGACGCCGACGCTCCGGGTGCCGACGTCGCCGAGCCGGCCAGGGCGGCACTGGCGGCCGACGACGCGACGCCGGCCGAGCCTCCCGTCGGTGCGGGAGCCGACCACGGCGCAACCGGACCCGGCGGCGGGCTCGACTGGTTCCAGGACGGCACCGTGGAGGGCGCCGACGTCGCGGTCCTCGCGACCGAGCTGCTGCCGGCCCTGGCCGACCACGGCGTCCGCGTCGTGGTGCAGGGCGAACGGCTCGACTACGAGCGCCTGACCGGGCGGCCGCACATCCGCGTCACGACGATGCCGTCCGACAAGCACGACTGGTTCGACCTCGGGATCTTCGTCAGCGTCAACGGCAAGCAGATCCCGTTCACGCCGCTACTCCGGGCGCTCGCCAAGCGGGACCGGCGGATGAAGCTCATCGACAACTCGTACCTGTCGCTCGCCGACCCCGCCTTCGACCGGCTCAAGGAGCTCATCGAGGAAGCCCGCGAGCAGGACGAGTGGGAGCCGTCGCAGACGATGACGGTCACGCCGCTGCAGGCCGGGCTGTGGTCCGAGTTCGACCAGCTCGCCGACGAGACCGACCACGACGCCCGCTGGCAGGACATCGCCTCGCGGTTGCTCGACGCCGCTCCCGAGACCGACCTCGCGGTGCCGTCGACCGTGCACGCGGACCTGCGGCCGTACCAGCGGTCCGGGTACGCGTGGCTGTCGTTCCTGGTGGCGCACGGGGTCGGTGGGGTGCTCGCCGACGACATGGGGCTCGGCAAGACCCTGCAGGCGCTCGCGATGATCGCCGACCGACGCGCCTCACACCCCGACGACCCGCCCTTCCTCGTCGTCGCACCGACCTCGGTCGTGGGCAACTGGGCGCTCGAGGCCGCCCGGTTCGTCCCGTCGCTCCAAGTCACCACGATCGAGACCACCTCGCTGAAGCACCCGTCGCTCGTCGCCCGGGCCGCCGCGGACGCCGACGTCGTCGTGACCTCGTACGCGCTGCTCCGGCTCGACGCTGCGGCCTACACGGAGCAGCGCTGGTCGGCACTGCTCCTCGACGAGGCCCAGTTCGTGAAGAACCCGCAGTCGCAGACGCACCGGGTGGCCGCGGAGCTGCAGGCGCCCGTGAAGATCGCGATCACCGGGACCCCCCTCGAGAACGGTCTGACCGACCTGTGGGCACTGTTCTCCATCGTCGCGCCCGGGTTGCTGTCGTCGTGGACGCGGTTCGGCGACGACTACGTGAAGCCCCTCGCGTCGCCGGACCTGCGCGGCGACGCCCGGTCGGAGCTCACCGCCCGGCTCCGTCGCCGCATCCGGCCGCTCATGCTGCGGCGGACGAAGGAGAGCGTCGCGTCGGACCTGCCGCCGAAGCAGGAGCAGGTCGTGCGGGTGACGCTCGACCCCGCGCACCGCGAGGTGTACGAGCGCACGCTCAACCGGGAGCGCCTCAAGGTGCTCGACCTCATCGACGACCTCGACCGCAACCGGATGATCGTGTTCCGCTCGCTGACGCTGCTGCGGATGCTCGCGCTCTCCCCCGCGCTCGTCGCGGACGGCGACACCTCGATCCCCTCGGCCAAGCTCGACCTGCTGCTCGACGAGCTCGAACAGCTCGCGGCCGAGGGGCGGCGAGCGCTCGTCTTCAGCCAGTTCACGTCGTTCCTGCGCCTCGTCGCGACGGCCCTCGACGCGCGCGGCATCGGGTACGACTACCTCGACGGGTCGACCAGGCAGCGCACGAAGGTCATCGACCGCTTCCGCACCGGCACCGCGCCGGCGTTCCTCATCTCGCTCAAGGCCGGCGGCTTCGGGCTCACCCTGACCGAGGCCGACACCGTGTTCGTGCTCGACCCGTGGTGGAACCCCGCGGCCGAGTCGCAGGCCGTCGACCGGACCCACCGCATCGGACAGACCCGGTCCGTCAACGTCAACCGCCTCATCGCGGAGGACACCATCGAGGAGAAGGTCCTGGCGCTGGCGGCCCGCAAGGCGAAGCTGTTCGCGACGATGATCGACGACGACGCCCTGTTCGCGGACGACCTGACCGCCGAGGACGTGCGTTCCCTGTTCGACTGACCATTGGCGAGATGCAACATCCGGAGAGCTGGCGGCGGCGGGCTGGGTCGGCCTAGCGTCGGCGCATGCTCCTTCTCGATGCACCGCCGACCGCTGCTCCTCCCGATGCCCCCGACCGCGCCCGTGTCGTGCGCTCAGAGAGGGGCATGTCCTCCGTCCTCCGTCTGACGAACGGCGCCGAGGTCCCACTGTCCGGGATCACCGCCGGCATGTACTACCCGCCGAACTACCTCGAGGACCTCCGCGCGGGCAGGCTGTGATTACCCTCGACGCGAACGTCCTGATCGCCTGGTCGGACGCTGGAGACGCGAGCCATCAGCGCGCCTCCGACCTGATCGAAGCGCACGAGTGGGACGAGTTCGCCACGAACGCCGTGGTGCTCAGCCGAGTGAGACAGTCCACTCCGCGGTCGTGACGACGTCGGCCTGCCGCGGGAACACCTTCTCCAGCAGCACCCGGTGCACCTCGGGATCACCGTCCGCGCAGGCATCGGAGAGCACCGTCAACCCGAAGTCCAGGTCCGCCGCCTGCCGCAGCGTCGACAGGACGACACCACTCGTGGCGATGCCGGCGAGCACCAGGTCGCGGACTTCGAGCCCACGGAGCAGCACCTCGAGGTCGGACCCGGCGAAGGCACTCACGCGGAGCTTCGTCACGACGATGTCGTCGTCACCCACACCGAACGCAGCGTGGACGTCCGCGGCGCCGGGTGCCTGCGCGCCCATGCGGTCCCGCATGCCGGAGAACATCCGGTTGGACGACGCGACCTCGGGAGCGCCGGGGCGGAACCCGACCCGCACGAACAGCACCGGGATCCGTCGCTCGCGCGCGGCCGACACCGCCGCCGTCGCGGCAGCGAGGGACTCCTCGCTGCCGAGACGGTCGACGATGCTGTTCTGGTAGTCCATCACCAGCAGGGCAGTGCCAGCCATGTCAGTGCCCGAGCGCGTCGATCTGGCGGACCTCGTCGTCGGACAGGCTGATCGTGGCACCGGCGGCGTTCGAGCGGATGCGCTCCGGGTTCGACGACTTCGGGATCACGACGAACTCGTGGGCGACGTGCCACGCGACGATGACCTGGGCGGCGTCGGCGTCGTGCGCCTCGGCGATGGAGACCAGCGTCGGGTCCTCGAGGTTGCTCGCCTTGAAGGGGCTGTACCCCTCGAGCACGACGCCGCGCTCGCGCAGCCCGTCCGCAACGGCAGCGTCGAACTCGACGGGGCTCCACTTGATCTGGTTCACGGCCGGCGTGACCCCGGTGGCCTCGATGAGCTCGTCGATCTGGGCGAGCGAGTAGTTGCTGACGCCGATGGCCTTCGTCAGGCCGTCCTGCTGCGCCTGCACGAGCTGCTGCCAGACATCGGGACGGGCCTCGCCGTTCGGCGGCCAGTGCACCAGCCACAGATCGAGGTGGTCGAGCCCGAGCTGGTCGAGGCTCTCCTCGATGGTTGCGCGGACCTTCTCGGCGTTGTCCGGCGGGAGCTTCGTCGTGACGAAGACGTCCTCGCGCGCGAGCCCGGAGTCGGCGATGGCCTTCCCCACGCCGCGCTGGTTGCTGTAGCCGGTGGCGGTGTCGATGTGGCGGTACCCGGCCTCGAGGGCGGAGCTCACGGCGGCGGGCGCGTCGGAGTCGTCGATCTGCCAGGTGCCGAAGCCGAGGAGCGGCATCGCTCCACCGGTCACGGGCACGGACGGTTCTGCGTAGTCGGTCATGTCACCGTGTCTACGCGGCGATGTCGGGGGCGTCCGCCAGGATCGTCAGGAACCGCCGAGCACCACCAGGAGTCCCGCCAGCAATGCCCTCTCGCCGACGCCGTCCCGTCCGCCTCCGCACGGGCGTCACCGCCGTGCTCGTCCTGCTCGCGATCGTCGTCGCGGGCTACGCCACCCTGACGGCCGAGCCCCCTGCGCCGGGGGGGAGCCGAGCCTCCAGTCCGACGGTCGCCAGCCCCGCGATCACCGCGAGCGCCGACCCGACCGCGGCGACTGCGACTGCGACTGCGCCCACGGCCCCTGCTCCCACGATGACGGCAGGCACGACGCCACCGGCTGCTGCCGCGGCCCGTGCTCGCGACCTGCTCGCCGCGCTCCCGGTGAAGGGCCCCGCGCCGGCCACCGGCTACGACCGCACCGGCGACTTCGGCTCCCCCTGGCTCGACGTCGACCGCAACGGCTGCGACACCCGCAACGACGTCCTCGCCCGCGACCTCACCGACGTCGTCCGCAGCGGTCCCTGCCGCGTGCTCTCCGGCGAGCTCGTGTCGCCGTACACCGGCGCCACGATCGACTTCGTGCGCGGGAACACGACATCCACCGCGGTCCAGATCGACCACGTCGTCGCGCTCGAGAACGTCTGGCGCACCGGCGGGCAGCAGCTCACCCAGGACGAGCGCCAGGCGCTGGCGAACGACCCGGCGAACCTCTTCGCGGTCGACCAGCACTCGAACGCGCAGAAACGGTCCGGGGACGCGGCGACCTGGCTGCCCGCGGACACGGCGTTCCGCTGCACGTACGTCGAGCACCAGGTCGCGATCAAGACGACGTACCGGCTCTGGGTCGTCCCCGCTGAGCGCGACGCCATCGAACGGGTCCTCGCTCGATGCTGAACCGGCCTGACCGGGCGAGATAAACGACAGGTGTAGCCTGGAGGGAGGCTGATGCGCACGCATCGACCTTCACCGTCGAAGACCTCAGGAGGCCTCCCCATGACCGTGCCCACCACCGGCACCACCCGCTTCACCGACCGCGTCGTCCTCATCACCGGCGGCGGTTCCGGCCTCGGCCGCGCCACGGCCGTGCGCCTGGCCACCGAGGGCGCCTCGCTCGCCCTCGTCGACGTCTCCGAGCAGGGACTCGCGGCCTCCGTCGCCGCCGTGCACGAGGTCGCCCCCGACGCCGACGTCCTCACCACCGTCGCCGACGTCTCCGACGAGGCCCAGGTCGACGCCTACGTCACCGCCACCGTCGAGCGCTTCGGCCGCATCGACGGCTTCTTCAACAACGCGGGCATCGAGGGCAAGCAGAACCCCACTGAGTCCTTCACCGCCGCCGAGTTCGACAAGGTCGTCTCGATCAACCTCCGCGGCGTGTTCCTCGGCCTCGAGAAGGTCCTCGCCGTGATGCGCGAGCAGGGCTCCGGCAAGGTCGTCAACACTGCGAGCGTCGGCGGCATCCGCGGTGTCGGCAACCAGTCCGGCTACGCGGCCGCCAAGCACGGCGTCGTCGGCCTGACCCGCAACTCCGCCGTCGAGTACGGGCAGTACGGCATCTCGATCAACGCGATCGCCCCCGGCGCCATCTGGACGCCGATGGTCGAGAACTCGATGAAGCAGCTCGACCCGGAGAACCCGCGGAAGGCCGCCGAGGAGTTCATCCAGGTCAACCCCACGAAGCGCTACGGCGAGGCCCCCGAGATCGCTGCGGTCGTCGCGTTCCTGCTCTCCGACGACGCCTCCTACGTCAACGCGGCAGTCGTCCCGATCGACGGCGGGCAGTCAGCCAAGTACTGACGCTGGTCCGGCCGCGTCGCCGAGCAGGGCGCTCGGCACCGGCCGGGAGGCTCGGCTCGCCCCCGACACCGCATCGCACCGTGGCAGCATGGGTGGTCACACGACGAGTCACACGTCGAGTCACACGTCGATGGAGGAGGACGCGATGAGCGCGAACGGATCGACCGGGTCCGGCTTCGGCCGGGGCGCCGAGCACGCGGAGCCCGACGCTGCCGGTGCGCTGCGCCGCCGGATGGGCGAATCGGTCGAGGGCTTCCTCGGCAGCGCCGCCTGGGTGCCGTGGAAGGCCGCCGGGACGAGCGGCGAGCCCGAGGACGGCAGCATCGCGCACGTCATGATCCGCGACCGCGAGTTCGTGCCGGTCTTCACCGATCCGGCGGAGCTGACCACGAGCCTCCCGGACACCGAGGCCCGCGCCATGCCGATGGCCGAACTCGTCACTGCGCTCCCCGAGGGCTTCGGCATCGTCGTCGACCCGACCAGCGCGCAGGCGGCGAACTTCCTGCAGGCCGACGTCGTCGCCGAGCTGCGGGAGGGGATGCGCGGCGGCGTCCCCCTCGACCCCGACGAGCGCTGACCGCGGAAGCGAGCGCCCCCATGGCTGAGCACCTCACCGTCCCCCGGGCGTTCGCGCTGCTCCTCATCGAGCCCGACGGGCGTCGTGTCGTCAACGGCCAGACGTTCGACTCCGGCCTGGCCGGCGCGGTGCTCGCAGACCTCGCGCTTCGCGGCACGGTGTCGCTCCACGGCACGGACGTCCAGGTCGTCGACGGCACGCCCACCGGTGACCCGGTCCTCGACGGCGTCGCGGAGATGATCGGCGCTTCTGGATCGCCACGCTCCGCCACGTGGTGGGTCTCGAAGCTCGGGCGACGTCCGCTCCGCGACGACGTGCTCGGCGGCCTCGTCACCGACGGCCTGCTCACCGAGGCCCAGCGGAAGACACTCGGCATCTTCCCCTCGACCACCTACCCCGAGCGGGACGGCGGACCCGAGTCCTTGCTCCGAGCCGCGATCGCGGACGTCCTCGCCGCCCGGTCCGCTCCGACGCCCTTCACGGCCGCCGTGATCGGGCTGCTCGACGCCACCGGGACGCTGCGGAGGCAGTTCGGCACGGTCGACCGCGGCCGCGTGGCGGTCATCACCTCCGGCGCGTGGGCGTCCCCTGCGGTGAAGGCCGTGCTCGAAGAGCTCCAGATGGCCGTCATCGTCTCGGTGGTCGCGGTCACCGCGGCGACGACGGCGACGACGGCCGGCACGAGCTGAGGGGCAGCCCGGGGCTCACCGGCCGCCGGGACGACCGATCCCGTTCTCGGCGCTGACGGATCCGGTCGACGAACCCCGACGTACCCGAGCCGGATCCGTCACCGCGCCGACGGAAGTGCATCGCTCGGACGAGCAACTCTGAGCGGCGGCTCGACGAGCTCGATGAAGCGGGAGAGCAGGGACAGGCCCGGGATCGAGGGCGGCAGGGCCGTCGTCAACGCAGGTGAGTACACGAGGTACGCCGCCCACTTCGCCCGCGAGAGCGCCACGTTCAACCGGTTCGGCATCAGGAGGAAGTCGAGCCCGCGGGGGATGTCCGCCGCCGACGACGCCGCGAGCGAGACGATCGACACGACGGCCTCGCGCCCCTGGAACATGTCGACCGTCCCGACCTGGGTCCCTCGGAACCCGGCGCGGTCGAGCTCCTGGCGGATCACCGCCCCCTGCGCGTTGTAGGGCGCGACGACGATGACGTCCTCGTCCGTGAGCCTCCGCACGGTGTCGCCGTCGGTCCAGGTGCGCCCGACGACGTCCTGCGCGAGGGCGACCACGCGGGCGGCTTCCTCGAGCGAAGACGTGGTGTTGCCCGCGTGCACGACGGGCTCCGGGTGCACGCCGGCCTCGATGCCGTCGAGGTGCCGGCCCGTGACCATCGACGTCAGCTGCCCGTCGTAGGACAGCCCCGACACCGCCGAGGTCAGCGCGGGCTCCATCCGGCGTGTCCGCGCGAGGAAGTACCCGAACTCGGGCGGCAGCACGTGCTCGCCGTCCGCCAACCACCCGAGCGCGGACTGGTCGACCGGCTCGGGGTGCGACCCCTGTGACACCTGGGGCAGCTGCTGCGGGTCCCCGAGCAGCAGCAGGCGGGTCGCTGCGATCGAGGACGCGATCGTCGGCGCCAGGGAGAACTGCCCGGCCTCGTCGACCACGAGCAGGTCGAGGGAACGCCGGGCGATCGTCGTCTCGTTCGCGAACGTCCACGCCGTGCCGCCGACGACTCCCCCGGTACCCGTCTCCTCGCACGACGACAGGAACGCGGCCACCGCGGCGTTGTTCTTCACCGGGGTCCAGCGCGCTGCGTCGAGCTCGTCCTCGGACACGCCGGCCTTCGGCACCTTCACGACCCGCTCGGGCGCGACCCCCGCGGCGATGACGGCGTCGAGGAAGTTCTCGCTCGTCGCGTGGGACTGCCCGACGACGCCGACCCGCCACCCGTGCTCGCGGACGAGCCGCGCGACGACGTTCGACCCGACGTACGTCTTGCCGGTGCCGGGAGGCCCCTGGATCGCCAGGTAGGAACGGTCGAGTCCGAGCAAGGTGGTGACGACCGCGCCGACGGTGTCGTCCCCGACCACGGGCGCGAGCGCACCCCGCGGCGGCACCCGTCGCAGCAGGTCGAGGGCCGGGTCGGGCAGCATCTCCGGCAGCACGTCGAGCACGAGCGCACCCCACTCAGCGATGGCCTCGGGCTGGGGCTTCGCCCGCGGCGGGGCCGACGGCGCGAGCGCGATCGGGTACTCGTGGTGGGGCTCCCCGCCGACCGGCAGTCGTTCGAGCACCAGGACCTCGGTGTGCTCGCCGTCGTCCCGCACGTCGAGGATGACCGCCCGGTCCGACGCCCCCTTCGACCCCGGTCCGGGCGAGCCGACCGATGGCGGAGTCGGGGTGTCGTAGACGAGGTGGGGCGAGCCTCCTGGCCGGAGCCGACTGCCGGGCGCGAGCGTCCCCGACAACCGGAGCTCTCGTGACTGCGACCGGGCGCGCGGCATCGTCGCCCAGTCGCGCTCGACGGACGCGCGCTCGACGACCAGGACGTCGCGCGTGTCCGCCCACTCGTCGACCGGGTTGCGGAGGCGGTCGAAGTGGTCCTGCCAGAAGGTCTTGGCCTCGCGCCGGTGGTAGTCGATCGCGGCCGCGGCGAGCGCGAGGGCCGTCTCGTCGGGAGTGCGGTCGAGGGCGTCCACGTGCTCGAGGTGCTCGCTCAGGGCCACGTACACGGGGTTCGGCTCGCGCTCGACGGGCACCGGTGGCAGGTCGAGCTCGAGCGGCGTGTCCGTCGTGGCGGGCTTCAGCGACAGGAGCCAGTCGCGCAGGCGGAGCGTCGAGCGGCAGTCGTAGGCGTTGTAGTCCGCGACCTGGTCGAGCATCCGCTGCCCCGCGACCCTCTCGCCGGTGCGGAGCTCCTCGATCGCGTCGACGTAGGCGGTGATGCTGTCCGCCGCGTTCGTGACGTCGCTCTCGCGCAGGTCGTCGCCCATGTAGAGCGGCTCGAGCTTCTTGATCGAGTAGCTGCGGCTGCCGACAACGAGGGCCTTGCGGACGATCGGGTACAGGTCGACGAGGACTCCCGCGCGGAGGAGGTCGTCCACCGCTTCTTCGCCGACGCCGTGGCGCGCGGCGAGCGACAGCAGGTGCGTCCGCTCGTACGACGCGTAGTGGTACACGTGCATCCCGGGGTGCTGCTCGCGGCGCTGCTGCACGTACGCCAGGAAGTCCACGAGCGCCTGGCGTTCGTCGCGGATCGTGTGCGCCCAGAACGCCGTGAACTCCGCGCGGTCGTCGACCAGGCCGAAGAGGTAGTCGAGGCCCCAGTGGACGCCGTCCTCGGTGTGCAGTGGGTCGCCCTCGAAGTCGAAGAAGACGTCGCCAGCGTCCGGTGCCGGGATGGCGTCGAGGGCGGTCGGGTCGAGGAGTTCGAAGGCCGGCGTTCTCGTGCCCGCTTGTGTTCCGTCTTCCGTGGCGCGTCGTTCCGTCTCGGTTCGTTCCGTCTCGGTTCGTTCCGTCTCGATCTGGAGGCTCGCCTGACGGACCAGCCGATCTCGCGTCGTGCTCGACATGCCGGGCACCGGAGCGGTGCGGACCGCCAGGTCGTCGATCGTCCGCACCCCCTGCCGGATCAGCTTGGTCCGTTGGTCGAGGCGCATGCCGGCGACGAGGACCAGGTCGCGGTGCTGCGCGACCTGCTGCTGGCACGCGCCGCAGCGGCCGCAGCTGCTGTACCTCGGGTCGCCCCACTGCAGTGCTTCGTCGGCGCCGAGTCGTTCGTCGATCACGCGCTGGAGTTCGGCGCGCTGAGTGCGGTACACCGGCGCGATGTCGGCCAGGTCGTGCGTGGTCGTGGTGCGGTCGCCGAGGACCAGGTGGACCTGCTGCCCGGTCGGGATGCCGTGCGCCTGCATCTGCTCGGCGTAGGCGGCGAGCTGCAGGAGGGCGCTGATCTTGGCGTGGCGGGCGAGCTTGGTGTCGTAGACCTCGTACTCCCCCGCGTCGTTGCGGATGATGAAGTCCGCGAAGCCGATGAAGCCCGCGGTGTGGGCGGTCGGGGGCGCGTGGAAGGTCGGTTGGAAGAGGACGTCGGCGCCGTCGCGCATGGCTGCTCGGGCTCGTTCGGCGGCCTCGGCGTACTGCGGTGGTGCCGGGCGGTCGAACTCGACGACGTCGTGGGTCTGCTTCAGGATCTGGAGGTAGTCGAACTCGTGCTGGTCCCCGAGTTTCGCCGTGCGGTCGAGCATGTCGTCGTGCTCGTCCGGCAGGGGTTCGGCGCGGCCCAGCTTGGCGTCGAGGCGGCGGAGGAACGCCCACTCGCAGGTCGCCCACGTGGTGAGGTCGCTCGGGCTGAGGAGCGGCCGGCCCTCGGTGGTGATCTGCATGGGATCAACCGTAGGGGCGGCCGGTGACGTCGGCACCGCCCGGGGACGTCCGCGCATGTGGTCACATCATGTTTGACATCTCAGGACACCGGCTGCGAGCATCACTGGATGGTCAACGGGTGGGCACAGCAGAACCTCGACCCCCACGGCGGATGCGGATGATCGCGCTGTCAGCCCTCGGGATCTCATCGCGGTCGGCGTACCCGGACGGACGCAAGATCATCAGCGGCCTCGACCTCCGCGCTGAACCGGCGATGCTCACCGCAGTCGTCGGGCCCTCGGGTGCAGGCAAGTCGACCGCACTCGACCTGGTGACTGGGATCCAAGTCCCCGCAGCCGGCTCGGTCCTGCTCGGCGAGACACGCATGCACCCCGCGACGAACCGCGGTCGAGCACGCCTCCGGGCGCGAGTGATCGCCTCCGCCCGTCAAACGGATGACCTCATCGATGCGCTGTCCGTCGATGAGAACGTCCTGCTCGCTCAGCGGCTCGCTCGCAACCCGGACCGTGGGTTCGCGGAACACATGTTCCTGGCGCTCGACCTCGACCGCGAAGTACGTCGAACACCGGTACGCCACCTCTCGGGAGGCCAGCGCCGACGTGTCGCCATCGCCAGGGCATGCGCGACGGGTACGCCGATGCTTGCCTGCGACGAGCCGACCACTGCCCTTGACGAGTCGAAGGCCGGACTCGTCCGCTCGCTGCTCCGCGGCGCTGCGAACTCAGGGAGGACGGTGCTCGTCGTGACCCACGACGTCGAACTGGCGACGGACGCCGATCGCCTCGTCCAGCTGGTCGACGGCCGGACGAACGCTGTGCTCGATCGCCCCTCGGAGCAGCAGGTTCGTCACCTGATGGGGGCGCCGCGGTGATTGCTGTCCGGGTGCTCGTCCGAACCGTTCGCACTGACCCCCGGCCAGCGTTCGGCTTCCTGATCACGGTGGTCACGGCGACGCTCGGACTCAGCGTGGTGCTCGGCGGCACGCTCGCGTTCGCTTCGAGCACCTCCGTTACCGCAGAGGCGCTCGAGGCGATCGTGCAGCTCACCGCGCTCAGCGCCGTGGTCGCGTCCTTCCTGGCTGCTCGCGGCCTCGCGATCTCGTTGCAGCCAGAGAAGCATGTCCTGCGGGCGCTCGGCGCGACCGAGGTGGCCCTCGGTGTGTTCGGGGTACTGGTGGTCTCGTCCGCGGCACTCGTCGCCGCGCTGGCAGGGGTCTTGTCCGGCGAGTGCCTGACCACGTCCTGGCTCGCCGGACTCGCGGAGGTGCTCCACGTGGCGCCTCCCGCGTTCGGGCGCATGCCGACCGGGGAGATCAGTGGCCTGCTCGCCTGTGTGAGCGCGGCCGGCTGGTGGAGCGGGCTCCACGCGAGTGGAGCCCGCGTCACCCGCTCCGGTCCTGTCTGGAGGGCTGCCGGCGCTCTCCTCTTGGTGGCGATGATCCTGATCCCGTCCGTGCTCGCGGTCACGTTGGCACCACAGTTGGTCGGCTTGGCCCGAGGCGCCGGAGAGGAGGTCGCCGCCGACCGGCTGCGGACGCTCGACTCGACCGACGGACCGCTTGTCATCCTGTCCGCAGCGGCGTTCGCCCTCGTCGGTGCCTCGAGCATCCTCGCATCGGACGCAGCCCGAGGCATCGTCGGGATCGTCGCTCGTCTCCTGCGCTCTGGGCCGACTGGAACGATCCTCGGCCTCCGGATCGCCCGTGCACGGATCACCTCGTTCGGCGCGCTCACGACACTCGTCGCAGCCGGGGTCGGGCTCGCGGTCACGCGGGCCATGACGGCGTCCGTTGCGGCCAGCATGGCGAGCGACAAGGCCGGAGCGGGCTTGCTTGAGCTGAGTGTCACACTCGGACCGGCGCTCGTCATCTCCACTGCGGCCGCGGTCGGCGCAGCTCTGGCTCAGAGTCGCGGTACGGGTGCCGACCTCACCCGGCTCCGACGAATCGGCTGCACCAGTGCCTGCACCGGGGCCGCGCTGCTCGTCGCAGCCATCGCGGTCGGGGCGAGCGGAGCGCTGATCGGGTTCTCGGCAGCGCTCGGTGTGGCATTGGTGGGCATGGCGAGCGGCATAGAGGCCACGGCGTTCCTTGCCATGAGCCCGACCGTGCCGATCGTCGCCGCGCTCACCGCGATGATCGGTTCTGCCACAGTGTTCGTGTGCAGCGAGCTCGTCGGTGTCGTCCTCGACGGGCGACGTCCCCGTCGAATGCCGTTGGCGATCGCCCCGCAGGGAGACGCTGCTCCCCCGACGGTCCACACATCGAACGGTCACCTCTAGCGGCCGCGCTTCGTCCCCGAGCGTTGCCGTGCGGTCGACTACGTCATCGTGCTCATCGGCAAGGGTGCCTCCCGGCGGTACAGTCGCCGTCGGAGGGGGAACGATGAGCGAGAGCATCAACACATGGGGCGGAAGCGCGACCAAGGCGGAGGTGGCGCCGATGATCGTCGTCCGACGGCCGCGGTTCCCCGGGGTCGTCTTCACGGTCCTCGGCACCTTCTGCCTGCTGATCGGAGTACCGGGGATCATCGTGCAGCTGGTCTCGACACCGAGTGACGGCAGTCCCGCGTACGGGATCTTCCTCGGTCTCGGAGCCGGGTCGCTGCTGCTCGGGCTGGCGCTCGCGGCTGGTCGCATCAACGTCTACGACCGGCACTACGACGTGAAGTCCGGCTTCGGCAGGTTCCACCGTCGCGAGGTCGACGACATCCACACCCTCCGCTACGGAGTGCAGTCGAACGGTGGTCCGACCTTCATCAGCCTGACCGCCTGGAACGCGCAGCGGAAGAAGCAGTTCATGGTCTTCACGAACCACCGCGGGTACGGGGAGTTCACCGCGTGGATCGCCGAGCGCCGCCCCGAGGAGTGGGCAGAGTGCGAGCGGTTGGGGCTGCCCAAGTAGCCACTTGTTCTAGCGCCCCTGGACCTCCACCTCCTCCCCGGTCGGAAGGCCGGCGCGGTCGCTGATATGCTGCCGGTCGTACCACTTCGGGGGAAGGAACAACGTGTCGGATGTCGTCATTGACAAGGGGGCCATCCACGGGGTTGCTGGCAGGATCGAGCAGAGCAAGGCCGAGCTCGCATCGCTGCAGATGAGCACCAGCGGGGGTGGGGCGGCATTCGCAGCCGCGGACGTACAGTCCGCGTTCGAGGCGGCGGCACACGTCAATGCTTCGCTGATCGAGGCGCTCGCATCGAACACGGGCGACATCGGTGCGCTGGCCAGGTCTGTCGCTCACGAGTTCGACAGGTGGGACGCCGAGACCGCAGCTGCGGCAGGGCGATGACCTCCGACCCGACTGCTGGGGACCCAGCATCCATCCGAGCCATCGCCGCCACGCTCCAACGACGAGCCGGGGAGATCAGGACGGCGGCGAGCCGCGTGCAGCGTCAGGCCGATGCAGTCAGTGCTGGCGAGTGGACCGGGAAGAGCCGGGCACCGTTCGTGCATGCCGCAGCCGATGTCAGTACCGGCGGGGAGCGGGTCGCGACCCAGGTCGATCAGGTGGCGACGGTGCTGACCACCTACGCCGCACGGGTGGAGCAGATCCAGGACGAAGCCCGGACCATCAAGTCCGCTCAGGCCCGCAATCAGCACGACGCCGTCACGAACTCCCGCTCGACGCAGAAGTTGCAGGACTCCCACGCCGTCGACGTCGCCGCGCAGCTCGGCGGTCTCGCTGTCGAGGCCGCGAGCCTCACCGCCTCGAAGCGTGCGCTCGACCAGTCCTGGGACGACCTCATCGCTCGCCGGAAGGCGGCTGACGCTGAGACGGCGTCGAACCTGCGGAACTCAGACACAATCGGTGCCTTCTCCGTCTCCACGTCGTCGATCTCCGGCATGTCCGACTCGCAGTTCTTGACGTTCCTCGCGGGCCTCCGACCCGAGGAGGTCGCGGCATTCGCAGGCAACTCGACGATCGCGGACCGCCTCGCGGGCCTGAAGGACCCGGATGCGGTCGCCAAGTGGTGGTCCGGGCTCGGTGGGGAGCACGGCAAGGGAACGAAGGGCGAGCACTCGGCGGCCCAGGACGCCTTCATCGCAGCGTTCCCCACCGCCGTCGGGAACCTCAACGGGGTGGCGTACTGGGCGCGCGACATCGCAAATCGGCGGAGTCTGGCAAGCCAGATTGCCGCTACGGAGGCGCGAATCGCTCAGCTCAAGCAGCAGCGAAATACAGCTGGTTGGTCACCGGCGCTCGACGAGGAACTGACCGCAACGCTCCCGCTGTACCTGTCGCAGTTGACGAACCTGCGGAAGGCAAGCAACAAGTCCGGCGACCTCCCGAAGCGTTACCACCCACAGGTGGTCGCTTTCCGCCCCGGTCCGCCACCACTCGGCGCAGTCTCTGTCGGGGACATCGACAGCGCGTCCAATGTCTCGTTCGTCGTCCCTGGAATGGCGACGACGCTCGGCGATGCCACCGTCGTCCAGCGCATGGCCAGGAACCTCGTCGCTGAGCAGCGCGAGCTCGGCGCGTTCGACACCGCTGCGGTCGCCTGGGTCAACTACGAAACTCCGGTCAACGCAGAGCGAGACTTCCGCGAGGTGTTGTCTGACGACAAAGCCCGCGTCGGCGGTGAGCAGCTGTCCAACGATCTTGAGGGATGGCGAGCATCAGTCGGAGAAGACGCGGTACTGAACGTCGTCGGGCACTCCTACGGGACAACAACCGCGGCGATAGGTCTCGAGAAGAGTCCGCGGCCGAACGTCAACGCCTTCGTCAGTCTCGGTTCAGCAGGAATGCCTTGGAGCGTCCCCAACGCAGCGGCCACCCATGCTGAACACGTGTTCGCCGGGACCGGCGACGAGCCGGTTGCAGGGCTGGGCCGTCTGGGAAGCGCACGGTTCGACCCCGAATACCCGCTCTTCGGCGCCAAGCATCTCGAAACGGGTGCGGAGGACGATCTCGCCGGAGTGTCCGCCCACGACCCACTGAAGTACAAGGAACCCGGCGACCCGTATGGGTACTTCGACCGAGGAACCTCCTCGCTGCACAACACGGCGGCTGCGACACTGGGACAGAAATGACCATCACGCTCGTGCGTCCTCGACGCACCCTCATCCTCGGCGCCAGCCTCGCCGCTCTCCTCTCGCTGAGCGCAGGCGGCTGTAGTCAAGCGAACAAGGAGACGCCTTCCATGTCAGTTTCCGCATCTGCTTCGGACCCGCAAGAAGTTCGTGCCGCTGGTGAAGGAGCTCTTCGCCTCGTGAAGGCAGTTGCAGGCGCGACATGGGACACCGATGCCGACAGCAACGGGTTCACCGCCAACGACTGCTACCTCGACTCCGACACGAAGGGCGTGCTGTTCCAGTGGTCATCCTCCGGTCCGAAGATCTCGGACGGCGCGAACTTCATCAAGCACGTCGCCACCGCGCTCGACGATGCTGGTTACTCCACGACGACTCGAACCACAACCCTTGAGCGGTACGGGACGTCCCATCAAGCGGTTGGGCGAGGCGACCTCGTATCCGCAGTGAGTGTCGCATCCAATGAGAAGGCCGTCATCGCGTCCGTCGAGACAATCTGTGTCCCAGGAGACGCGGGGGACTACCCAGACGAATGAGCGCGTGGTTCAGCGTCCCGTCACCGCTCTCGAAGTCGGGACGATCGCATCCGAAGACCAGGTGGACTTGATGACACCAGGGCGTCTCTCGATCACCATGGCGGTACTCGCCGCTGGCCTTCCGCTCTCGCTCAGCGCATGCGCGGGCTCAGCCCCGGCGAAGTCGTCCACTTCGACTCAGTCAGAGGAACAGAGGGTGAGACCTGCCGAAGCGCGACTGGAAGGCAGCGACGTCCTCGCGAAGCTGCGCGATCTCGACGAGACTGCCATACCGACCTCTCCGGCGCCGAGCTCGGTGGAGTGTGGACCACATTCGGACGAAGGCGTCGAGTTCCACTGGGCGGTACAGGGCGCTGCCGCCGAAGACGCACGCGAGTACGCCGCGCGCGCCGTGACCGTCCTCAAGGCCGCTGGCTTCTCGACCAACCGCACGACCAGCGAAACCAACGACGAGCGGCCCTTGTACGACATCGGCGGCGAATCGTTGAGCGGCGCGCAGGTCACCCTGAGCGCAAGCGCGCTGAACACTGTCTTGCAGGTTTCATCTGCCTGCGCAGACGGAGAGGCGGCCGACTTCGGCTGAAGTTCCCGACTCCGAACACCTTGATTGACTGCTCCTGAACGATGAGAACCACGACCGCAATGACCGCGCTGCTGATCTGCGTTGTTGGCGGTGAGCGTGGCTGCAAGGCCCTTGCAGACGGGGCCGAGCGTTTCAGGCGAAGGCGACAACGATGAAAGCGAGCTGGACCGGATGGTGAATCGATGAACGGCCAGCGGCTGCTCTGGCACATCACAGCGCTCGTCGCTGTGACGCTGATCTTGACCAGCTGTGCGAACGGGGGACGCTCGGGCATGGACATGCCGAAGAGCAAGCAGGACGCCGAGGCAGTGCTGTTCCGTGTGTTCGACGTCCCTGGCAGCGTCTGGTCCTCCGAAGAACGCCAAGCGAACCCGGCGTCGACAGTCTGCACCTTCAGCCGCAATGCCCACGGTGGCGTGCAGTACCACTGGTTCGTCAACGGGAGCGCTCCGTCGAACCCGAAGGCCTACGTCGCTGAAGTCGGCAAGGAGTTGCGCGAGGCAGGTCTCACAGTCGAGTTCCGCGAGACGGACTACGGCAAGTACGGGACACTGCATGAGGTGATTGCCCGCGGTGAGAGCTTGCCGACGGTCGCTGCATCGGCGAATGCCAAGGGATCCTCGATCATGTTGGACTCGGTCTGCGTCGCAGGCGATGCGGAGAAGCTCGGTCCGACGGGTGACCGGAACGTTGCTGGCGAGACCGAATCGGAGGGTGATCGTTGAAGCGACGAACTTCCCTGCTCCTGTCTGGAGCGATCGCCTTCAGTACGAAACTGTGTCTCGCCGGCTGCTCGCAGTCGCACGACGAAGGGGGTGCAGGCCTGATGAACGCTGACAAGGTTCGCTCTTCGATGCAGAACTTCGTGCGGGACACCACGACGGAAGCCGGCGGTGAGTGGACCAGCGTGGGCGGAGCGCCGTCGCCAGACGCATGTGTTCTCAATGCTGGAAGTTCTGGCGTTTCGTTCTCTTGGAACCAGCAGGCCGCAGGCATAGCGGACCCGGAATCGCTGGTCCACCGGATTGAGAAGTACTGGGAAGCACAGGGCCTCATGATCTCGGAACGGCAGGGCCAGCGCGGCGACGGACTGACCCTCTACACGG
This sequence comes from Curtobacterium sp. SL109, assembly GCF_026672405.1. Taxonomy (NCBI): domain Bacteria; kingdom Bacillati; phylum Actinomycetota; class Actinomycetes; order Micrococcales; family Microbacteriaceae; genus Curtobacterium; species Curtobacterium sp. SL109. Next base: position 1,949,444 of record NZ_JAPPRB010000002.1, on the reverse strand, counting down.
TGCTGGGCGAGGGCGAGCCCGTGCGGACCATCTCGATCAACGCAAGCGAGCACCGGACCTCGATCCAGGTTGAGTCCTTGTGCGGGAAGGGCGATGTCTCGGACTTCATCGGTGGTGAGAGCGATGGGTAGGTCCGGCCTGGTCCCGGCAGTCCTCGTGGCGTTGCTCGCCGTTGGAGTCACCGGTTGCGCGTCCGACCCCGGAGAAGCCCGCTCGACGAACAGCACGTCCACCCGGTCTGACGCAGGAGCGTCGTTGCGTCTGGTCTTCTCCGTGCCCGGCTCGACATGGTCTCCCGCGAACGAGAACTCCGAGCCCGCCGACGCCGAGTGCACGCACCACGGCGATCCGCACGGCGGCCAGCAGTGGCACTGGAACGCGGCGGGTTCTGCACCGGAGGATCCGAAGGCCTACATGGACTCGGTCGCGACGACACTGCGACGAGACACCCGGACGGTCACGATCACCTCAGCAGAAGGTGGGACCTACGGGACGCTGTACCAGGCGACGGCCGACGACGACGGACGCCCGACCATCGCGGTGACAGCCAATCCGCGGACGACGACAGTCACAGTCGAATCGACCTGCATCCCGGCGTCTCGAGGATCTGGCCGAGGGCGAACATGACCGATCACGGAAGGCCGTGCGCCCGAGAACGGGCCGCCCGAGCTTCAGCTGCAACATCAGTCACCGCCGAGCCCTGCGGAAGCGACCACCTCGAATGCACTCAAGACGCACGATCATCATGGCGGCGCTCGTCGCGCTCGTCCCGCTCTCAGTCAGCGCGTGCGCGGGATCAGGCCCGGTCCAGTCATCCGCACCAACGCAGTCCGAGGAACAGACGGTGAGACCCACCGAAGCGCGCCAGGAAGGCAGCGACGTCATCGCGCCGAGCTGCGGAAGCTCGACGACGAAGCCGTGCCGCTGTCCCCGTCGCCCAGTTCGGTGGAGTGCGGACCGCATTCGGACGAAGGCGTCGAGTTCCATTGGGCTGTCCAGGGCGCTGCCACCGAGGACCCACGTGAGTATGCCGCACGCGCAGCCACTGTTCTCAAGGGCGCTGGTTTCTCGACGAACCGGTCGACCAGCGAACTCACCGACAAGCGGCCCCTCTACTTCGTCGGCGGCGAATCGTCGAGCGGCGCACAGGTCGCTCTGAGCGCAAGTGCGATGAACACGGTGCTGCAGGTCTCATCCGCTTGCGCGGACGGAGCGGCAACCGACTTCGACTGAGCCGCAGCTCGCCCGCATTCCCGACCACCCAGCCGGCGCCGGAGACTCCCCCCATCGAAGCCTCCGACGCCGCGCCGACTCAGACCGCAACACCCCGCAGTGCCTGCGAGCTCAGCGCCACGAGGTCGTCCGCGCGGAGCCCCGGCCACCCGTGCAGCAGCTCGCGCCACTGCGCGGGCAGCGCCGACGCACCGTGGACGGCCCCCGCCAGTCCTCCGGCGATCGCCGCGACCGTGTCGGTGTCGTTGCCCGATCGAACTGCGGCGACGAGGGCGTCCTCGAGCGAGTCCGTCCGGAGCACCGCGGCGTACGCGGCCTGCAGCGCCGAGACGACCCAGCCGTTCGTCGCGGTGAAGTCGACGGGCTCGCCGGCCTCGGCGGCGGAGAGCCGGTCGGCCCACTGCGCGCGGCGGTCGTCGGGCAGGAAGTCCAGCCCCCGCCGGACGTCGAGCACCCCATGCACGATCGCGTGGCGGATCGCCAGGCACCAGAGCACGCAGGCGTCACCGGCGTCTGCCTCGAAGTGGGTCAGGTCGCTGACCGCCCGCGCCGCCGTGACGAGCGCAGCCTCGTCGTCCAGGTAGCCGAGGACCAGCGGCGTCGTCCGCATCAGCGAACCGTTGCCAGCGGAACGACCGCTCTGGTCATGTTCGAGACGGGCCGCAGCCCGCGCGGCGGAGGCGGTCCGAGCCTCCAGGCCGGCCAGGACGCTCCGTGTCTGGATGCCGACGTCCGGGGCGGTCCGCGCCCAGTCGGCCCAGGCCGCGACGAGGCTGTCGAGGACGGCCTCATCGGCGAAGGACCCGCCGCGGGCGAGCGTCCGAAGGATCGGGACCGCCATGCTCGTGTCGTCGGTCCACTCCCCCGGCGCCCAGCTGAACATCCCGCCGCCCTTCATGCGGATCAGGGTGGGCTCCGGGACGGGCGGTTGGAACTCGTAGCCGGCGCCGAGGGCGTCGCCCGCGGCGGATCCGAGGACGGCGCCCACCGCACGGTCGAGGATGTCCGGGTTGAGGGTCATGGCCGCTCCGATCGGTTCGGGTTCACGCAGGATCGCGTAAACCTATCATGCACGGCGCCCCCCGTTTGCGCAAGTGCGCGTAAACTCGCCGCATGAGCGATACTTTCCGGGACAGCAGCGGCAAGCGGCTGTCGGACTACCCGCGGCCCTCTGTCGCGGTGGACACCGCCGTCCTGACCGTACCGATCGGTGGGCCGCTCTCCGTCGTCCAGGTCTGCGACCAGGTCGACGGGGACTGGCGCCTGCCGGGGACGTTCGTCCACGAGGGAGAGCGGCTCGCCGACGCCGTGCTGCGGTCACTGCGAGACAAGGCCGGCGTGACCGGGCTCGCGCCGCGGCAGCTCCACGTGTTCGACGATCCCTCGCGGGACGACCGAGGGTGGGTGCTGTCGGTGGCGCACCTCGACGTGGTGCCGGCTGCTGCTCTGCAGACCGCGATGGAGGCTCGGATCACGCCCGTCAGCGAGGCGACCGGGATGGTGCATGGGCACGACGACATCCTCGAGTTCGCGGTGGTGCAGCTCCGCGCCGACCACCGCGGCGCTCCCGATCCGCACGGGCTGCTGCCGTCGCCGTTCACGATGTCGGCGTTGCGTGGGTTGCACGAGGCGGTGCTCGGGGAGCGGCTGCTGCCGGACTCGTTCCGGCGGGCGATGCTGCCGAAGTTGACGGCCACCGAGGAGAAACGGGCGGCGGGGCCGGGGAAGCCGGCGGTGCTGTACCGGCGGTAGCGCCCCTGTCGCGTCGACGTCGCCTGACGGCGCAGACCCGGCCTGGAGGCGCGGGTCACCTCCGCAACGCGCGTGACGTCCCGAAGGGGTTGAGGCGTCCTAGCCCGGCTTCCTAGGCTCTCAACTACGCGTTGGACCGGCCGCGCCTCACAGGGTGGGTGCTGCGTGACCTGCTGCTGGCACGCGCCGCAGCGGCCGCAGCTGCTGTACCTCGGGTCGCCCCACTGCAGTGCTTCGTCGGCGCCGAGTCGTTCGTCGATCACGCGCTGGAGTTCGGCGCGCTGCGTGCGGTACACCGGCGCGATGTCGGCCAGGTCGTGCGTGGTCGTCGTGCGGTCGCCGAGGACCAGGTGGACCTGCTGCCCGGTCGGGATGCCGTGCGCCTGCATCTGCTCGGCGTAGGCAGCGAGCTGCAGGAGCGCGCTGATCTTGGCGTGGCGGGCGAGCTTGGTGTCGTAGACCTCGTACTCCCCCGCGTCGTTGCGGATGATGAAGTCCGCGAAGCCGATGAAGCCCGCGGTGTGGGCGGTCGGGGGCGCGTAGAACGTCGGCTGGTACAGCACGTCGAGACCGTCCGCGAAGGCCTGTCGCGCTTCGGCTGCGGCGCGTGCGAAGTCCGGCGGTGCGGGGCGGTCGAACTCGACGACGTCGCGCGTCTGCTTCAGGATGTCGAGGTAGTCGAACCCGTGCTGGTCCCCCAGCCGTGCGGTGCGCTCGAGCATGTCGTCCTGCACGTCCGGCACAGTTTCCCCGCGGCCGAAATTGGCGTCGAGGCGGCGCAGGAAGGCCCACTCGCACGCCGCCCACGTCGACAGGTCGCCGGGGTTATGGACGACGCCGCCGTCACTCGCGATCTGCATCCTGCTCCCCCGTCTCGTGTGGTGCCGTGCGAACCTAGGGTCGGCCGACGACAGACGTGCTCGGTCCTTCGGTCGGCACTGATTGGGGCCCTAGAATGTCTATCATTCCCGTCGCCCACCAGAGCGGACACCGTGACGCCCCTGACTATCCATGTACTGAATAGCTACAGCCATACACTATTGCAAGTGATGCGAGACAGCCTCGAGATGAGCGCATCGCAGATCGCAGACGTCGCACGGGAAGCGCTTCAAGAGATCACAACCGGCCTTGACGCTGTCGGTGTCTCCTATGCCGATAAGCGGCTCGCTTCCGCCCTGACACCCAGGAAAAGCAAACATGAGGTTGCCTTCCTCTTCGACACCCAACAAATTGCGGACGGGTTCTACGGGATGGCAGCTGCGGAAGCCTGGATCCCGGCCCTCCGTATTGCAGCTCCCAATTCATCAAATTCGATCTTAACCGGCGATCTGATCGATGGATTTTCCGATGGAGACGTGGCGGATGCGCTTCAGGACAATATTGTGCAGCGCAGACAATTCACCGCCCGAACAGCAAATCAATTTTACACGGTGTACATAACAAATCTCACGGAGAATCAGGTCGATCGACTGGACGAGCAGATGTTCGCCAGCGAACCGGGATATATTGGATACTCGGATTGCTCGGTGAGTAATTCACTGAAGCCGTTTCTGCTTTTACCCTCGCTCGCCGTGCGCCTGAAAAATGCGGTCATCATGCCCGGGAGCGCTGAAACTGACATCGCGAACCCTCTGGGCTATCCGTTTGCAACCAATGGATTCGAGGTGAAGCAGGTCGATCCAGAGCTGTACGATATGTTCCTCCATTTCAAACTGGACAATGAAATTCCAGAATGGCGAAAAGTCGACGGCGAGTTCGCTTTGATGGCCCTGTCCGGACACGCTCAGACGCAGAGTACGATGCCGTTGCATATAGACGAGGAGCGCTTCAAGCATCTGAGCGGAAAAGGCAGTCAGGGGCATGGGGCGTCGCTGAGCCACGCAGGACTCGATAGCCTCTCGCGAGAAGCCTTGACCGACCTCGTACAAATCCAGATTGCGCGCCGCCTCACCTTCAATCTTCGCGTAGTAGAAGGCTCACAAGAAGGCAAGAGCGGCGAGCGAGTTCGTGACCCCGATCTGGATGCGTTGATGTTTTCGGTGCAGATCGAAGTGCCTCAGAACAGTCGGTGGAAGATAGCCCGGCGCATGACCGTGGGCGTGAAGTATTCTCCCGCGGACCACCGTGGTGAAGTCGTCACCCTATTTTGAGGCGGAGTCAAGGTGGGCAAATACCCGCACGAACCGTGGCCCCTCGTACCCGTCCCGCGACACCCACGCCGTAAAGTCCGCGAGCGTGCGAACCCAGTACCCCCGCTCTCCGTACAGTGCCCGGTAGACGACGACCGGCTCCTCAGTTTCGACGTCCCGGGCGACGAAGAGCACCTCGTAGTCGTTGCCCTTGAACTGTCGGTAGCGACCCGCGGTCACGTCGTCAGTCACACGACTGAAGGTGCGGCCCGAGCGGTGGCACCATGACCACGCCTTCTGCTTGACTGAGCAGTACGAGCAACGAGCACTACGGGGCAACGACATGACCACACTGAGGACTCGTGAGCGGGACCGTCGCGCACAGCGTGTTCTTCGTCGTCATGGCGGCGGTCATAGCGGGGATGGAGGTCTGGCTGCACTTCCGCGCCGGCGCCATCCGTCCCTCGGCTTTCTGGGTCCCCACGGTCCTCGGACTCGTGTACGCGCCGTGGTGTGGCCGCTCGGCCTGCGTCAGGAGTCGACGTGGTGGCCGAACCTGGTCGCGGCGGGGTTCTTCGGTGGCTTCCTCGTCCTCATCGCGACGAAGACGTTCTCGCCGTACGCCTGGTTCCTCGCGGTCGTGATCGGTATGTTGATGTTCCAGGCCATCCTCCCGCCGAAACAGCTAGCGGCGCGGGTCGTCGCCAGGCTCCCTCGCCGCCTACGTCGAGCGGTTCATGAGTAGCGTCACGCCCGACGTCATAGCGCTCATCGTCGTGCCGACGTGACCGAGCTCGTTGCCGGTTCGGTGACGCTGGGGATCCTGATGTCCGTGGCCGGTGTCGTCTCGGTCGCGATCGGAACCGCCGCGACCAGGCTGCTCGCGAACGATTGGGCATTCGCCGGCCTCGTGCTCGGAGGCCCCTTCCTGCCGCTCGTCATGACCGGCATGCACCAGGGACTCATCCCGACCCACACCACCCTGATCGACCAAACCGGGTGGACCGTGCTCCTGCCCGCGCTGGCGATTGGTGATGCCGGGCGGACCAGGTGCCCGTAACGCGCTGTGGGTTCGGTTCCGGTCGAACGCCTCGCTGGTCCGGGCCATCCAAGGCTCGCTTCCGGCCGGATTCCCCGGAGTCGGGGAGCCCCTGATCTACGGTGTGACGCCCCCGCGGTCGGCCGTTGATCACCGCCTGCATCGGTGGAGCCTTCGGCGGCGGTGTCGTCGGGCTGTTTGACCAGCTCGGGCACTCCGTCGGGGCGAGCACCATCGGGGCCTCGGACCTGTCACTAACCCCGCTGCTGAACGGCTCCTCCGGGTACGGTTGGGCGTTACTCGGGTACGGGTCGGGGCTCGTGGCGGCATACGTCGTACGGTACGTCGCGACGTTGTTGATCGGGGTGTCTAGGTCGGTGCGGGCAGATCTGGTGACGCAGTCGGCTGTCCTTCAGACCTCGCAGTCATGACCTCACCACCCGCCTCAACGATCGCGTGGTGATCCACGTCGAGTTCTCACACAGAGCTGGAACCTAAGCGATTCGTTCAAGGAGACTGAGCTGCGGCCACCGATCGGGTCGCGATGCGAGGACTGCAAGGCACTCAAAGTTTAGAGCATATTAGGTGAGGTCCCACACTTCGGCGCTTCAGGGCCCGCACAACAACAGGGTACAGAAGTGATCTCATTCCGCCCTCAGTGTCATCACTACCTCACGCAGAGAATGGCGAGCCTTTCGCTTTGCAGTAGAGCTATTAGATCCACCGAGAGTCGAATTGACTCATCGGTACATGAGATATCTCGGTCACAAAGCCGAGGCCACCAGCTTCTTGCGCTATGAACTCCCACGTCAAATCGTTACTCCTCAAGCCCTCCGGATAGGTCAGGACGGCAGTCAGCTGCTTTGACCTCAGCGACTTGAGAAGACAAAGCATTGCTTCGCGAGCACGACTCTTCCTACTGAATTCCGAAGACGCCCGCTCTGCAGGCGCCGGAGCACGACCCGCACCTGACACTACTCCCCACCCTCCCCGCGCTATCCCCTCGAGGACATGGTAAAAACGACCGTACTGGGCCTCCGAATAAGGAGGATCGAGGAAGACGACATCGCCGTCGCGGAGGGACGCCGCCGCGTAAGCCTCAGCGTCACCGACAAGGGCCTCGCCCTTCACGACGGCGTGCTTAGAAGACAGACTCTCCACTTCCGTCCTCAGTCGGCTCAGCACGTCGAGGGACCAGGCCTTACGGATATGTGGCAGGAGCACCTCAGAAGGCTGGAACGGCTGGGCGGTGTGACCAGGCGACGCCGCGATATCGGAGGCGACTCGGATGACGGCGGCCATCGCTACCTTTCGTTGCTCGTCATCCCCCGGCAGCTCTTGGATTGCGCGGTCTAACCAATGGGCCTGAACCGGCGAGAAATAATGACCACCGTAGTCTCGACTGACGAACCAATTATCTGCGAATGCTGCTGCATCATGACGAACGCCCATCACCCAGGATCGGTCGAAGTCTCGAGGAACCACTGGGAGCGAGAGTCGCCCCCCTTCATCGACCAGTGGCTGGAGCCAAGAAGACACAATCGCGGAACTACTTAAGGATGCGGTTCGACCCGTGATGGCCGACGCCAGGATACTAGGGAAGAGCATCTGATCGACAGCGACGGTTTCGATCGCCGAATTCTGGGCAACGTGATGCACTACCGATCCCGAGCCGGCAAAAAGGTCAACGAATCTCGTGGCATCTGAGGACAGGTTAAGGAGATGCTTCCCAAGCATCCCATTCAACATGAACGCTTTGGAACCCATGTACTTCACTATCTAGACCGCCTGCACCCATCGCACGACTCGCTCAGTGGTGACCAAAGTCTGAGCAATGGGCGCCCATACCGCAACCCCCTCGAGGGAGGGAGCGGCCATGGTGAAACCGAGCTGGTCCACATCTTCGAGCGCGAAAGCTATCTCGTCCCACAAGTCACTTGGGGCAGCTTCCGCATCAATGCCCCTCATGGAAAGCAGATCTCGCGCCCAAAACTCGAGCTGAGTGGAGTCCACCCCGCTACGATCGGACAGGGTAGCAACGGACCCGAGAGCTAGCCGCAAAAGCGCTACAGCCCGCGCAGCAACGGAAGCCACAAGCTGGTCGTCCGGCTCAACATCTTGCGGGGCAACCTCGGAGGTCTTATCGAGCAAGTGAATTCTGCGCTCGTTGACCAGTGCACTTAATAACGAACTTTGCGAAGATAAAATCCCCAACTCATCCATCACGGCCTCTACCTTCGAGCTATCGAGACCCGGAGACTCGTTCTCGCTGTCCGAGGATGCACGAGCTAAAGCGCCGAGCACATCTCGGAGAACGTGTAGATCGAATCTTTCGAAGTTCCCGGATCCGCTAGGCTCAAGTAACGTCCACATCTCTTCCACGAGCCAAGCAGGTCCGAGCCGCTCGCTACTATCAACAGCTGGAGCCAATCGAGCAGGCTCATATGAGGCGGTATTTCTGACGTCTCGATCGCCACCTAAGTGGTCCAAGTCGAGCCCCCAAGAAATGATCAAGTTTTTCAAAATCGCGTCGGCAGAACCAGCACCCCGCCAGGCAGCTGTCCACTCACCTAGTGTCCTTCCCCCAACGCGGACTGCTTCTTTGAGTCTCTCTCCGGAGTGTTCCGCCGCCCACACGGAGAAAATATCCCAAGTCGCTCTATGCGTGCCTGTATTGGCAAGAAGTGGTGCAATGCGTTCTGCGGAAGTATCACCGGTGATGCAAATCGGATTTCCATTCAAGACCACAATGCCATCGCGCGCGAGTAGCGAATGCACACTTCGCAATTCGGAGTAGTACAAAAGGTGAACGGCCACGTTAGGAGCTCCCGATACGTACGCAGAAAGAGCCCGCCCTAGATAGCTCATCGCATCTGACGCATGCAGATAGACCGACGCAGAACAATATTCAGCGATCGACGCTACCTCCACTGGAGAGTACGGCTCTTGACCTGGTTTCCGCTTGAGCCCGTGTCGGTCATCGCCTTTAAGAAGAGGGTGCGACGCCCCCAACCAGTGTAGCGGCGCGCCAACGATAGCGCGTGGCAACGAATTTTCGACAACGTCCCGTCGAGTAGACGAGATCACCGCCCGCAGGGCCCCAAAATCGGTAGATTTCGTCACATTCGTACTTCAATCGCCTTGTTAATCGCCGACCGAAGTGCCAGCGGACCCGATTTCGATAAGTGTAGGAAAACACTGTCTCGAAGCAATTTGTATCCGCCAGTTCCACGAAGAGCTTGCTTGAAGAGCTGCTGGTCCGGATTCAAGTTCGCCTTGGAGCTCCGCCAGTCATAGCTCGCCAGCGCGTTTGCGAAATCGGTAATGACACCGTTGAACGGCTGATTCTGTAGAGAAAACAGCTCCTCCTCAACCGCATCGATCGAAGTGTCATCGAACGCCGAAGACCGTTTCCACTCCCCGAGACCAAGCTGTGGAGCCGCAACCCACATCACGTCGTTGACGGCCTGGTGAAGAGCCCTAACCCCCTGGTCTGCAGCTAAGAGAGTCTGCGAGCCTGCGAAGCCGGAATGGAGGTCCACAAGATCGAGGTCACCCTGGTCAAGGCTTTCCGCCCACACCGGTTTTTCCGTTTGAATGGCTGTATGGAGCTCACCCCAAATCGCGAGCAGAAAGGCTCCTTGCTGAGCACGGGTCCACGCGAGCCCTTGGCCCCCACCCCCACCGCCGAAAAGGCCACCAATGCCCGACGAACGGGAGTTCCAAGGACGAACAAGCGACTCCGAAAGGGATCGCACGAAAGACGCTTGTGTCACAGGCATCCTCGCCCGAACGCCCGTCTCGCCCAACATGTTGATTCGCTGGAACCAGGGACTCTTGGGCGACGACCAGAGGATCTCCGTTAGTTCCTGGGCGCGGGTCTCGCGATATACGTCGAGGCCCTCCCCCTGACGCAGCCACTCTTGATCGCGAAGCAGGGGATACAAATCGTACGCTAGAGAAGCGTTAATCTTCTTCGGCTTGATGTTGATAGTCCAGAACAAATATGCCTGCCACGAAATGTCAAGGCCGAAGAAAGCAACGACTGGCAAATCGTATTCAAGATCCTCGTCGCCCTCGATGAATGACCAGAGGCGATGCTGCCCGTCGATTACCTCAATCGGGTACGACCCTGAAGGCTCCCACTCTTCATCGCTCCACGAAGCAGGCAATCCGACCTCGATCACATCACCCCTGCGCCACTCGTCCGCGGCTCGCAGCTGCAACGCGTCCTCTCGAGCGACATCGCGACCGGACCGGGGCATTTCGGGATCGAGGATGTTTACTACAATTGCGGTGGGGAGCCATCCAGGCTTCCGCAGATTCTCCGTGGAAGCGGCCTTCTTGGCGGCCGAGAGAGACGAGAGCGGGTAACCCTCGCGCACAAATCGAGCTATCTCTTTGCTTCTGGTTTCGTCATGTTTGCGCTGGATGCCTGTCTCTCCGTTGCCACTCGACCGGCGATAGGTGTTTGAAAGACGCCGAAGGGTTCGTGCGGGAATTGATGTCATCAGGAAATGCTCTGGAGGGCGTGATTGAAAGGCCGCTGGATCGAAATCGATTTCGTTCCACTCGTCGAGCCATTGACGTACCACTATGGCGGGAAACTTCTCCGACATTTTTCCTCCGTGCGTCCGATGCCCTCCATCAGGCAGCCTTGCCACACTAGGGCACTGTGGGCGGATACGGAACCGAGCTTGTCTCGCACGCTTCCGCTCGGTCTCAGCACCCGCCGGTAACTTACCCCTGAGATGCGAGCCGCCAAGCTTGCCCCGGCGTACGCTCCGAACGCTGAGAGGGGCAGGGCTTGACGGCGCCGCACACGGCTGCCGGGGAAGCCCGCTTCGCGGCGCCCGAGGGCTCACGTGGCGCGGTTCAACCACTCGCAAAGCGTCGGAGGACTCTGGAGCCAGAGAGCTCACTCTTAGCTGCGACGGATTGGTTCTCAGGCTGCCCCCGAACGAGCAGGATGCGCCCCGCGCCCTCTCAGCTGAGCAGTACACGCCTCACCTCCCTCCGGCCTTCGCTGTGTCGACTGCGCCGAGGAGTGCGGCTTCCCTGTTTGACTGTCCCTCTGGAAGACGTTCGCCGTCCTTGGGAGGTTCTTCGATCCTTGCTCCTATGCGGGTAGGCCCCGGCTGGCGAATCAGCAGCGGGCCGCACCAACCGACGCAGCGTTCCCGCGAAGGCCCCAATCGGGTGCTTGGCGTGGTTCGAAACGAGAGGCGCACGAGGGTCTCTTGATGGCAAAGTCATCTGTGATCACGGTGATTGCCGCAGCTTTCGTGAAATAGATGAAATTGCGGCTCTGCTACGGCGAGCGTCTGCCGGGAAGTGAGCGCAGCATGGGATAGAGTTGTTAGCTAGGTCTGCTCCCTCTTCAGCGTCGTCGAAGCACCGCCCGGAGGCTGCCCGTGAGACAGACATATGAACTACCCCATGGACGAGACGGCCGCCTACGTTCGAGCAGCCTCGTTAAGCAGAGCGTCGCCGCCCTCCACGATCCCGAGGCAGTTTTCCGCGCTGAAGACGGCTCCCTTCGCGGTCCGACTGGCAATGGTGCGCATCTGCGAGCCGATCGCCAGGATCGATGAGCCGATATCTATCGCGTGCCGCTCAATGGACGGCCCGTTCAGCATCTGCAGCCTGCTTCGCAGAACATCAGCGGTGGCATAGATCAGGTTGGCTTCGTGGAGCCCAAACCGGCTGGAGTACGCCGCCATCTGGTACAGATCAGCGTTCGGGTACTGCCCGTGCTTCTCGACCTTGTACTTCACGTCGATGCAGGCGCGCACGACCCCGTCGACGATCCACACAAGGTCCGGTGCGATCTTCACCGTCCCCTCGACGTCGAGCGTCGAAGCGTACTGCGACACAAGCACTCCCCCGTACGGCTTGAACGCCTCGCGCAGTCCAGCCGACACGAAGTCCTCGAACACCGACCACATGTCGACGAGGAACCCCGACGCGACAACTGAGCCGGCGCGCTGTTCGACGGAAGACCCCGACAGCACAAGGGACGCGAGAGCCAACGCCGACGAGTACCGCGCATTCCGTCGATCTTGCCTGACCACGGGCACCGGCGCCCCCACCGGGATCACCGACACCCCATCGAGTACTCGAACGGTCCGCCGCAGCGCCCCGAGCACGTCCGCTGGAACGCCCGGCAGCCGCAACAACCGCGTCGCAGCGGTCAGCAGCACCTGGTTCTCCGCGATGTCATCCACGTAGTCGTCGAACGACACCTCGACCGGCAGCGGCTGCCCACCCCGCCGCGTCAGCTGGTCCCCGATCCGCCACCGACCACGCACGAGCGGCAGCGCATCCTCGTGCGTCACGTACCCGCGGAGCGGCCCTCCGGCCAGCGCCCGCGAGGCCTGCCGCACGAATGCGTGCGCCAGCGCCGGCACGAGGTCCTCGTCCTCCTCGAACCCGAAGTCGTCCTCGGTCCAGATCGCACTTCCGGCCCGCGCGTACCCGAGCATCGCGAACAGCCGTCGCACCGGGGTCTTCGGCTTCAGCCACACCGTGTGCCCGGCGATACGGACGACGCCGACCTTCCGGACACCGCTCACGCGATACTCGTCCGCTCCGAGCGTCGGTGCAACGGTCGCGATGTTCGCTGATGCCAGACCGACGGCCACCGCCCGCGGTAGCCGGTGCACCACCGGCTGGTCCGCCTCCCGCAGCTCAATCGTCGACGGAAGCACCTTCGGCCCCGTCCGCAACGAGCGGCGCCGCGTGGCGACGAAGCGCTGCCAGGCCGTACCGAGCCTCCAGGTCGACGCCCTCGCCGTAGTGGTGCTCCGCCAGGAGCGGCAGGATCTCGTACCGCCACACGTCCTGCAGGCCGGTTCCGCCGAGGTCGCGCATCAGGAACGACGGGCCCACCTTGGCATCGTGGTCCTGGATCTGCGCGTTGAGTCGCGTCAGCAGGTCGGCGCGGTTGTCCTGGAGGCCCCTGGTCGCCGTCCAGCCCGCCAACACGTTCCGCACGGGGTCGCGTTCCGGGTGCAGCTCGATGAAGGCGAACCGGCGCCGCATCGCGGCGTCGAGCATCGCGATCGAGCGGTCGGCGGTGTTCATCGTGCCGATGACGAAGATGTTGCTCGGCAGGGTGAAGGGTTCGTCGCTGTAGAGCAGGGAGATCTCGCTGTCGCGGTACTCGAGCAGGAAGTACAGCTCGCCGAAGACCTTCGCGATGTTGCCGCGGTTGATCTCGTCGATGACCAGGAAGTAGTTCGCCTCCGGGTTGGCGGCGGCCGAGTCGGCGAGCCTGCGCAGCGGGCCCTTCCGGAGGCTGAACGCGAGGTTGCCGCTGTCGTCGTTGGCGACGGGGCGGAAGCCCTCGAAGAAGTCCTCGTACGAGTACGTCGGGTGGAACTGGACGATTGTCGTCTCGCCGTCGGTTCCCCCTGTCACGTGCTTTGAGAGCGCCTGCGCGAGGAAGGTCTTGCCGGTGCCGGGAGGGCCGTAGAGGATGACCTGCTTGCGGCGCTCGATGAGGTCGAGGGTGTCCTGGAGCCAGGCCTGCGACATGTGGAGGGCTGCGGCAAGAGCAGTGGCTGCCTTCGGGAATCGAGAACGCACAACACGATCTGCCTCCTCCGCTCGCGTCAAGGCATCAGTGTCGTCTTGAAGCACGTCCTCCTCGGGTTTCGCCTTCTTCGCCTGCCACCGCGACAGCAGCGGTTCGACGTAGTAGAGCGCCGGGCCCTTCTCCTTCTGTTGCAGCGCGATCGTGATCTGCTGGAAGGCAGCGTCAGGGTCGTCTTCCATCTGGCCCTCGACTTCGCCGGCGAAGGCGGCCCGGATGGCGTCGCGGTTGTCACCTGAGACGACCTCGCCGAAGACACCAGGGTGGACGAGGTAGAGAAGCTCGTTTCGCTGGGTCGGGAACGCGGACCCCGGAAGTCCCGTCACGAAGTCGCGCCAAGCCCAGGGGTCTTCCAACGCGTGATCGCGTGCCTCTGGGGGAAGTGCGATCCAGTGCACCGCAGCCTCGACGACGATGGCCATCGCCCGGTAGAGCTGCACGGACATGCCGGTTCCCGGGTTGAACGACCATGAACGGAAGGCACTGTCGATCTCGGACGGGATCGTCACCGGATGCTGCATCGTGTCGAGCAACGATGTCACGCGCGCCCGCTTCTTCCGCTCGCCAGGCGTCTGGAGCGGAAGGATCTGCCAACAGATCAGCTCCGACATCAACAGCTTCGCGTCGTCACTGGCATCACGGAACTGGTTGACGAGCTTCGACAGGAAGTCGTCGCCCTCGATGTCTGGCTGCGCCAGGAATCGGACGCGGAGTTCGTCGGCAACGTCAGGACGCCAGACCGTGCGGCCGGGGGCGAAGACCGAGTCGAGTTGCCGCAGGCCTCGCTCGACGAACAGTTCTTCCGTGACACGGACGTGTTCTGCTCGGCGGTCGGGCGGCACGATCTCGGTCCGGAGACGGAGGGCGAGATCCTCCCGCTGCGCCCGCTGGAAAGCACGCTCACGCTCGGCAAGCGCTGCGCCGAAATCGTCGACCGGCAGCTCCGGGCGCGCAATCGCGCGACCAGCCTCGGTAACGGTCCACTCGCCGCGGCGCGGCTTCTCCATGTAGCCGGCGTGCACGAGTGCGGTTGTTCCCCACAAGAAGTCAGACTGACCCTGAGGCTCGCCGCTGCCGTTGAGGTCAAGCTCTTCGTCCTCGAGCGGGACCAGCGCCTTGACGTGCTCCCACACTTCGAGCCGACGCCCCAACTCGTGGGCATCGAGGTACCGAAGGGCCGCGCGGAGCCGTTCAAGCCGGTTCTGACTGCGAGTCACTGACGATCTACTTCCTCGGAGATGCCGTCCGCCCAGAAGCGCGACGGTCGGCGCATGGCTTGTTGCGCGGTCCCGCCGTTGCGCGTCGACAAGGTGCGGAAACCTCAGGCTAAACATACTCTTCGATCACCAAGCGGCTCCTACCGGCCTCTTGACGATGCGCATTGCCGTCCGTCTGGCGGCTCGAGAGGACACGTCATGTCTGACGCCCCCACTGACACCTTCCCGTCCGAAGACACCGACGATGCGACAAAGGTCGCCGTCGAAGCCGAGCAGGACAACCTCCGTGAGTTCGTTCGCGGGCTCACCGGTGACGATCTCAAGAGCGGTGGTTGGTTCACGAAGCTGCTCGCTCACGCGCTGAGCTCGTACACCGACAAAGTTGATGCCGCCTATTTCCAGGAGCGCTACCAGGGAGTCCCTGCTGACGCTGTGGTGGAGCAACGGATCAAGATGGCAGCTCGGTACGCCGCGCTCGAGGGAGGGCTGTCCGCGGGCGCTTACACCGGTGCCGTGGCCGCGACCATCGGCAGTGCCGGCGGTGCCTCACCGCTGACGCTCCCCGCAGCAGCAGCGACCGTCTTGGTGGACGTCACCTTCCTCACGCAGCTCCAGCTGCGCCTCGCCTACGACATCGCGGTGCTCTACCGCGTGCCGATCGATGTGAATGATCCGGACGACCTCTGGAAACTGATCCGTGTTGCCTTCACCGTCAAAGGTGGAGAGATCGCGAAGGACGGCGCTCTGAAGGTCGTGCCCATCGCGGTGCGGCCGTTGGTCAGGACCTTCATCAAGGGCCCAGTCCTGTCGGCAGCGAGGGGGCTTCCCGTCGTTGGGAAGTTCCTTCTCCAGCGCAACATCATCAAGATCGGCATCCCGCTGATCGGGGTCCCGCTCGCGGTCCTGCTCAATCGCTACACAACCCTCGTTGCCGGCCGTCATGCACGTTCAGTCTTCCGAAACGACGCTCGGATCATTGAGCTAGCGCGGAACCTCAGCAAGCGGACCGAGCATCCACAACTCTTGCTCTGGGTCACGTGGCTCATGATCAATGTGGACGGCAAGAGCACGGAGGACGAGACCTCACTGATGCGCCACGTCGTTCGCGTGGTTCGCGAGGAGCACCAGATCATCGACGACGAGCTGGCCGAACTCATCGAACTCAAGCCCGACGAGGTCTGGAAGCGACTTGACGCTGAGCCGGGCGACCTGAGCGACATCATCGACGCCGCGGAGCAGGTCGCAGGTGTCGACGGCGAGTTGAATGCTCGGGAACGCGGACTCCTGCACGATCTCCGTCAGCGGTACGGACGGGTCTGAAGAGGCAGACTCAGCCGACCCTGGAGCAACCGTTCGTCGCTGCTACTTTCAACGCATGGGCTGGGGAACAGTATTTGAAGGTGTCAGCGCTGTCGCTACCGGCGGAGCGCTCGTGGCGGCGATGATCGCAGCTCGTCAGGCCAAGCAGCTCTTCGGGATCGAGTCGGCTCGCGATGAGCAGGCAAAGGAAAGCGAACGTCGGAGCCACGCCACGCGAATCAGCGCGTGGGCCGCGACGCAGATTCGATCTGGGGGCGAACCAGTGTTCGGCGTCCTGGTCCGCAATTCATCTGACGACCCGGTGTACGACCTGCGAGTGTCCTGCCACGGATTCACGACGGAGGAGACTCCGTCTCTTCGCTGCGTTCCCCCTGGGGAGTACTTCCTTCCGAACGTCGATCGTGAGAGTTCCGATGGGAGCACGTCCCCATGGGACCACGCAAAGCCGGTCAGGGAAATACGGGACCCGCTCCGCCCCTTCACAACATCCGACGAACGGGGCGTGAAAGGGTTGACGTTCCGCGACAGCGCCGGTGTGGCCTGGCGCAGGGCATCGAGCGGAGAACTGGACCGGGCTGACGCCTGAGGACTTCGGGTTCCACTGCCTCGATAGTCCGTTCTCGACGGTGTCTCAGCAGCGACAGACGGTGAATATCGCGCTGGCACCGCCCCCACAACGGGTACTCCCGCCACTCGCTTCAGGTCGCGAGGATGGTTCACGACCGGCGCCCGAGGGAGGCGTTCGGCCAGGGGGGGGCACCACCATGACCATCGCCGGCGACTCAGCACGCGTCGAAGCCCGCCGCCAACGCGGCCGGGCAACGGAACTCCGTCGCCAAGCGGACGACGCCGAACAGCGCGCCGCACGCTTCGAGATCGCCCACCGCACCGAGAGCGAGACGGCGAAGGTCCTCGCTCCCCTGGCCGGCATCGGCTACCACCTCCTCGCCGACCGTCGCTGGCCCGGCAGCAAGACGGCCCAGGTCGACATGGTCGTCGTCGGCACCGCGGGCGTGTTCATCGTCGACACGAAGGCCTGGCGCGACGTCGCTGTCCACGAGGGCCGCATCACCCGCGGCCAGGAGGACGTCACGGACGACATCGCCAACCTCGCTGACCTGGCGTGGAAGACCGAAGCCGCACTGGCCGAGATCGGCCTCCCACCCGGCGAGGTCCACGCCGTTGTCGCCCTCGCGGGCCAGAAGAAGGTGCACGCCGAGGTCGCCTCGGTCGACGTCGTCGGCGTCCACGACCTCATCGCACACATCACGAAGCGCGGCCGTCGGCTCTCAGCCGTCCGCGTCGACGAAGTACTCGCCGCTGTCCTCGCCCACTTCCCTGTCATCCACGATGACCATCCAGCACCCGTACAAGTTATCGTCCCGGCCACGGTCCTCCCCCGCGACCCCGAGCCGCTGATCAACCAGCAGGAACTCGAGAACCACCTCCTCGACGCCGTCCTCGACGCCCCCATCGAGGACTGGATGGCCTTCCTCGACCCCGCCCAGGCGAAGCTCGTCCGCCGCAACTTCAACGGCCCGGCCCGCATCCGCGGTGCCGCCGGCACGGGCAAGACCGTCGTCGGCCTGCACCGCGCCGCCTACCTGGCGCGCGCGACCGGCGGCCGCGTCCTCTTCACCACCTACATCCGCACCCTCCCGGCGGTCCTGCAGTCACTGCTCGGGCGCCTCGCGCCCGACATGGTCGGCCGCGTCGACTTCGTCAACGTGCACGCCTTCGCCAGCCAGCTCCTCAAGGAGCGCGGGGTCGCGTTCCGCATCGACGGACTGGAGGCTCAGCGCGCGTTCGCCGACGCCTGGAACGTGATCGGAGCCTCCAGTCCGCTGCGCGCTCCGCGCTTCACGCGCCGGTACTGGGAGGAGGAGATCGCCCACGTCATCAAGGGGCGCGGGCTGACGCACTTCGACGAGTACGCCGACCTGGCGCGCGTCGGGCGGCGGCACGCGCTGCCGGTCGAGGTCCGGCAGGCGGTGTGGGACCTGTACGAGACCTACGCGACCAATCTGCGCGAGCGCCGCGTCTGCGACTTCGAGGACGTGGTCCTGCTCGCCAGGGACGCCGTCCGCGACCAACCGCTCGACCGGTACGACGCCGTCATCGTAGACGAGGCGCAGGACCTGTCGTGCGCGATGGTCTCGCTGCTGCACGCCCTGGTCGGCGACCGGCCGGACGGCCTGACGCTCATCGGCGACGGCCAGCAGACCATCTACCCGGGTGGCTACACCCTCGGCGAGGTCGGCATCAGTCTTGCCGGGCGCGGAGTCGTCCTCGACGTGAACCACCGCAACACCGCCGAGATCCTCGACTTCGCCAAGCAGATGGTGGCGGACGACCAGTTCGTCGACATCGAGGGCGTCGACGGCGCCGGCGACACGGTCTCCGCGGTCACCCGCTCTGGCCCTGCGCCCGGGGTCCACCGCTTCGTGGACCGCGCGGCGCACGATGCAGCACTGCTCGCCCGCGTCGACGAGGTCCTCCGCCTGGTCGGGACCGGCCGCGGTGACGTCGGCATCCTCACGGCGACGAACCCGCAGGCCGACAAGGTCACGGCGGTCCTCGATGCAGCCGGAGTGCCGTCCGTCTCGTTGAAGCACTACGCGGGCAAGAGCTCCGACAGGGTGCGGGTCGGGACGATCAAGCGGGCGAAGGGCCTCGAGTTCAAGCAGGTCCTGCTGCCGCACGTACCGGCGAAGCTGCTCGGTGACGCTCCGGACACCGAGTCGGTCGCCGTCCGCGAGCGCCGCGAGCTCGACCGCCGCGAGCTGTACGTCGGGATGACTCGGGCGCGTGACGGTCTCTGGGTCGGTGCGCTCGGCCGCGCGTGAGCGGGTCTGCGCGCCTCGGCGAGGCACTGACTCTCCACCGGTCGTCGGCGGCGCATCCCGCACGAGTACGCGTCGGGCTAGCGTCACGGGATGCAGCAGTGGGAAGCGGACGACGCCCGGCGGAAGCACATGGCTCGGTTCCGGCGGCGCGACACTGCACCGGAGCTCGCGCTGCGCCGGGTCCTGCACGCACGGGGCCGACGGTTCTTCGTCGACCGGCTCGTCAGCTCACGCACTCGGACGCGGGCTGACCTCGTCTTCTCTCGTGCCCGGGTAGCAGTCTTCGTCGACGGCTGCTTCTGGCACTTCTGCGAGGAGCACGCGCACCTGCCGAAGGCGAACGCCGAACTGTGGCGGACGAAGCTCCTGGCGAACCGGCAGCGGGATGCTCGGCACGACGAGGTGCTCCGCGCTGAGGGGTGGAAGGTCGTCCGCGTGTGGGAGCACGAGGACCCGGTTCAGGCCGCTGACCGAGTGGAGCGTGAACTCGCGCTCTGGGCTCACATCGTCGATGGTCGACGAGCCTCAAGCACGCCGACCAGTCCGCTGAACCGCACGACGACGCCGGCGTGACGCCGACGTGTTCAACATCGCGTTGCAGTCGTGTCCGATGCCGCGTCACTCCTCGTAGTCGTCGAGCGATCCTGCAGCACACGGTGAGAGGACGCGGATGGCGACCGTCGTGTTGCTGACCTGGTAGGCGGCGCTGGCTGCCCCCGCCTCGTCCGCGGTTGCCGAGTACAGGATGCCGCGCTTCTCGCCGAAGTCCGTCGTCGACGGAGAGACAGTCAGCCCCTCGGCCGTCCAGAACCGCTGGAACGTCGTGGCGAGTTGCTTCGCGTCCGTTCGGATCCTCGCGGTCACGTAGTACCCGAACCGAACGCCGCCTTCGCACTGTTCTGCGCTTGGGGGCGTGTCGCTGGCCAGGGCAGATCGGCTTGCTTCTCGGTGTCGTTCAGCAGCTGCACCGCTGCCCTCTGCGCATCGCGCGGCGTTGACACGGCTCCCTGCCCTGCTGCGCACGCACTTGCCCCGAGTCCCACGATCAAGGTGAGAGCTGCCAGACGGCAGGTCTTGCTTCGGTTGCTGCTCACCGCATCGTCCCTTTCGGGGCGCTGACCGAGCCAAACACCCGATTGGCTCCGAGAAGCGGATCAGCATCGTGAGGAGGATGACTGCCCTCACGCCGTGCGCTGCTCACTCGTAGTCGCTGATGTTCCCCTCGGCGCACTGAGAATCAACGTACAAGTTGATGCCAGTGCTGGAGATCTCGTACGAGCCCCAGGGCATCCGATCCGCACGAGCGGTGGCTGAGTACATGACACCGTACTTGCCGAAGTCTTCCTGGGATGGCTTGACCTCAAGACCACGGCTCGTCCAGTACGACTGGAGTGTCGAAGCGATCTTCTGTGAGTCCACATCTGTGTCCACCGAGACGAAGTACTGGAATCGCACCCCGACATCTCCATCGGAACATCGCGTAGCCACGGGTGTGGGCACCGGGGGCCATGCGACGTCCTGTTCGTGCTGCATGGTGTCCTTCAAGAACGCAACGGCTGCTGCTCTGGCGTCGTCGGCGTGCACGTTCGAACCTCCGGTAGCGGCGCAACCGCTGAGGAGGAGCATCACTGAGGAGAAGATCGCCGCTGACGCGATGAGCTTGTGTTGTCTCACTGTGGTCGGTGCAAGAAAAGACGATCACCGGTACTCATCGGGATCGCCCTTCACGCAGACGGAGTTGACGTAGACGTTCGCTCTGATCGTGGTCGCGCTCATCGAAGCGCTCGGTTTCCCCGTCGCCTTCGCGACGACGGCGAAGATGTCGCCATGGTCGGCATCGATGTTCGTCCGAGTCTTGGTGAGTCGGTATCCCTGCTGTTCCCAACGGTCACTCGCCGCATGGACGAGTCCCTCTGGGTCAGAAGGGGAGTCCGCTTCCATGAAGTACGTGAACTGCACGCCGCGCTCCGCCCCGACAGTGCAGTCGTTCGGAACCGGTCTGGGCAGATCCTGGCCCCAGATCTCGGGAGCGGGCGCTACGACGGCCTGCAATTCTGCGACTGCCTGCGCCTGGACCTGCTTGACCGTCATGCTCTTCTCGTTTCCCGTCGTGGAGCACCCTGCAGTTGACAGCGTGAGGATGAGGATGCCGACTAGGGCCGACATCCGGAACGTGACCAACGATCTACACCTCACCTCAGAGTCGGTTTCGCCGTCTGCAGGGGACTGTTCGTGTCAGCCTCCGGGTATCCGTGCCCGCCGTCGGCGACGCCAGATGGGTCGACGGGAAGCGGTCAAGTCGCACGTGAATCGGTACACCCGAACTACCCGAACCCAAAATGTTCAGGTCCGCTCGCCGAGCCGGGACATCACCGCGATGACGTTCTCGATCAAGACGCCCTCCCTCGGAGCGTCACTGCTCGTAGTCGTCGAGCGATCCTTCTGCGCACTGCGAGACGACTCGGATGACGACCGTCGTGTCACTGATCTGGTACGCCGCGCTGGGAGCCCCTTCTTTGTCAGCCGTCGCCGAATAAAGGATTCCTCGCCTCTGTCCGAAATCCGTCTTCGAGGGTGAGACCGTGAGCCCTTTGGACTCCCAGAACCGCTGGAACGTCTCGGCGAGTTGTTTGGTGTCTGTCTCCACTTGCACCGGCACGTAGTAACCGAACCTGACGCCACTCTCGCAACGCTCTGCACTTGGTGACGGCGTTGTCGGCCAGGCCAGATCGGCCTGACGCTCCGATTCTTCAAGCAGACGGATCGCCGCTTGCTGCGCCTCATGTGGCGATGTCATGGCTCCCTGCCCCTTTGCGCACCCGCCCGCACTGAGTCCGACGACCAGGCCGAGCAGGACGACGCGAACGATCTTGTCTCGATTGCGGGTCAAGGCATCGTCACTTTCGCTGTCTCGGCAAGCGTTCTTGTACCCACGTCAAGGTACCCGTGATCCGGCGATCCCTTCGGTGCAATCAGGTCGTGGATGTCGACGTCGACCGCTCCCCGTGTCTCCATGACGGAAGCTCCGGCGAAGCCATCCGCCGGATCAGCTCGATGTGGAACGCTGTACTTCCGACCGATGTACGCCACATCCCCTTTCTCAGCTGCTTGCGCCGCATACATGTGTTCTGCGTGCGTGGCCGCAGCATCCGGAACAGTAGCTGGGATGCCCGCCGACCCGTATGTCACGAAGGAGTGCACTCCCACTGTCGGAGTCTGCGACAGCGCGAGTGACGCCATAGTCGAGCCGTACGAGTGAGCTGCGACGTTGAGCTGCGCATCCTCGCGGACCGACCTGAAGCCTGAGAGATCCGCTGCGAGTTTCGGAGCGCCTGAATTCGCATACGACTCCCCGAGAACGCCGAGGTTCCCAGTGGTCAATGCATTGGGCGGGGCCGCGTACCCAAGCCAGGTGACGACTGCGCTGTCGACCGTGTCGTCCAGCTGTTGCTGGGTTCCGATCACGTTCGCCCCCGCCCGCATGTACTGGGTCGTATCCGCGAGAGACGACCCCATTCCGGGAACGAGGAAGGTCACGCCGTCCACGGTGTCGAGGTCACCCACCGAGAACGCCCCGAGGGGTGGATGCCCAGGATGGAACGTGACCATCTGCCGAGGCACCTGCTTCACCAGGTCGAGTTCAGTCCGTGGCGCTGCCAGGTAGTTCTTGATTGCATCGTGCTGCTGCTCCGCGGCACGGAGCTTCGCCAGGGCCCGGGAGTAGGCGGTCCGACCCACTGCACTCGCGACCGACTCCTTCGCACGCTTCAGATCAGCCTTCGCAGAATCGAAGGCCTTCTCCGCGCTGATCCGGTTCGCCTGGTCCCGCGCCCAGTACGCGACGCCGTTGAGATTGCCGATCACTGCGGGCAGGGCGGTGATCAACCCGTCCTGGGCAGCGGAGTGCTCGCCCGCACTCCCACGGCCGCCCATGCTGTCCCACCACTGCTTCACGACGTCTGGCTCCATCGATGCGAGTCGCGTCTCGATCTGCTTCTGCAGCGCGGCGAGTTGTTCCGGCGGCATCGTGGTGAGGGCCGCGAGGAAGGCAGCGTCGGACATCGACGGCATCGATGCGGCGAAGGAGATGGTGTTCCCGACGACGTCCGAACCGGAGAGTGCGGACGCGGCCGCACGGTCGGCAGCCTGGCGACGCGCCACGAGCTCCGTCCACTGCGTCGCGAGCCGCGCTTGCGTCAGAGCGAGGTCATCGCTCGAGCTCTGGAGACGACGCAGGGCAGCCCGATCAGCATCGGACGCGTCATCGGCGTGCGCGGCGTGCGCTGCTCGGGCAGTCGAGTTCGCGTTTCTCGCGACGTCGGCCGCCGCGTTGTCCTGAGCGATCCGGATGCGCTGGGCTTCGTCCTGGATCTGCCGGACCTGTTCGGCGTAGGTCTCCAGCGCGGTCGCGGCGGCGTCGACCCGATTGCGGACTCGGTTCGCGGCATCGGGGAGTGTCGATGCCGTCGCGGTGAAGCGTTGCCTGGACGCACCTTGCCATCCGTCGGCAAGGGCGGAGGCTCGGGTCGTCGCGCT
Source organism: Curtobacterium sp. SL109 (assembly GCF_026672405.1). Taxonomy (NCBI): domain Bacteria; kingdom Bacillati; phylum Actinomycetota; class Actinomycetes; order Micrococcales; family Microbacteriaceae; genus Curtobacterium; species Curtobacterium sp. SL109. Next base: position 1,925,775 of record NZ_JAPPRB010000002.1, on the reverse strand, counting down.
CGCGCCGGCCGCGATGGATCGTGAGCGCTCGGTGAGCTGCTTCGCCAGTCGCTTGATCGTTCCGGGGTCCCCGGACAGGGGATCCGCGGTCATCTGCCCGCCGCCTTCCCGGCGAGGTCCTGGTCAACGTCTTGGAACGACGACTTGGTGTCGTGGGCATAGGTCGAGAGAGTCATCGCGCTGTCGCTGAGCCACTGGGCCATCTGCTGCTGCATTGCTCGCATCGTCGCGAACGCCTGGTCGACCTCGGAAGCACCGAACGCGCCAGTTGGACCGTCGACCGAACCGTGCGCGAATGACCTGGCCGCCGAGTCCATCCGCTCAGACACCTGGTCGAGCACGTCGTACGACACCGTGAGTGCGGCCATGCGGATCCCCCTCTTCGCCGGGACAACTCCCCGACGGCAACATATCAGACGTACCTCGATCGGACAGCTTCCTCGACCGGAGCACGGCGGAAAGTCCATACGCCATCCTCCGAGCGGATGCGTCGGATGTCCGTCCCACTCGAAGCAAGCGAGCCAGCGAACGGCCGTCGTGAGCTCACGACCGAGGTTCGTCGGTCCGGTACCCCTGGTCCTCCCAGTGCCGAGCTGCTGCATGGACGGGGCTTCTAGGGCTCGACGGGCTCCATGCGGCATGCTCGCGGGCACCAACCGAACTACGCGTCCTCCTTCGTTGTGATGGCATGAGTGATGTTCTTCTCTCCCCTGCTAGCGTGACGGACGGTCGGCGGAGGGGCTGGCGACCAGACGCCGTCAGGATGCGGCCAGGGGATGTGGTGATTCGTGCGGCGAGCAGTCAGGATCGGTGGCACATTCGCGGTCGCGGCGACCTTGGTCCTGGTCAGCGGGTGCGCAATGAATGACGGCGCCCCACTGGATGCTCAAGTCGAAATCAGCCGAGCAAAGGCTCTGACTCAACGGACGGAACTCGCGGCCGTCTGGCTGCTCCCGAAATCGGACGTCAAGAACATCAAGCAGCTCTCGAAAGGAACGTTCCTGCGCTGCTCCGCCGGATATCAGTGGAGCGGGAACACCCGAGTGACGTTGGGCGACGGGGTGGACGGCGCTACAGCGCAGAAGCAAATCGCCGTCGCAGCAAAGAAGCGCGGTGACGACGTCAGCCTGGACACCGTTCTGGCCGGAGGCAAGCGCTACTCCAGCACGACGGAACAGGGTGTCCTGCTGCTCGTGACGGTGTGGGACGAGGGCCGAGCGATCGAAGTGAACTCCGCGTCGCCGTGCTTCGACCCGCCGTCGGACTTCGACAAGCCTCGGACGTTCTGAGTTGCGTTGGATCGTGATTGGCATTGCGGCAAGTGTCGCGCTGCTCCTCAACGGGTGCGCGCGTTCCGACCAGCCCCAGCTGGAGACGCCCTCAGAGACGATCGAGAAGGCGAAGAGCGCAACCCAGGACGGTGTCGTGCAGGTGGCTGATCTGGCACCCGACACCCTGGTTCAGGGGCTGGATCAGAGTCCGACCGGATCGTTGGTCTCTTGCCGGGACGGCAAGCAGTGGGCCGGGCACGCGACGGTGACGCTTCGGCGGAGCGCGAACGCAGCTGCGGTCATCGATGGCATCGAGGACTCCATCTCCGACACAGAATGGATTGCCTCGCGAGACACGACTGGTCAGGGCAAGAGCCGACTCACCCTTCGATCGAACTCGGGCCTGTCCCTTCTGATCAGACCGGATGGCGGAGCGTCGATCAACATCGCCTCGTTCTCGGACTGTTTCGCTCTGCCATCCGACTTCGTACCTGCACGGTCGTACTGAACCGTGTCCGATGCTCGCGATGGCCGTGGTTCGCTCAGGGGTGGTGCACGATGAAGTCCGCACATGTGTTGCTCGGGCTGACATTGGTCATCGGACTCAGTGGATGTGCATTGAAGAGTGACCTGCCAATGAACCCTCAGGACCGGATTCTCCTCGTCAAGTCACAAGCGCAGGCAGCCGAGATGAAAACGGCTGAGCTCGTCCCCCGCGATGTCCGCGCCGATATTCGACAAGCAGACAAGGGAACGCTCCTGTCGTGCTCCGGCGGCCGGCAGTGGTCTGGCAGCACCAGGATCCAGCTGAAGAACCCGATCGACGGTGAGCGGGTGGTGAACCAGCTCGGCAAGGTAGCGCTCGACCACGGCTTCAGGGTCACGCGCAGCACCACGCCCGATGGAGCTGCCCGCTTGCGCCTCGTCGATGGCCGCGGAACGACGGTGTACGCGTCGACGTGGGTGGATGGGAGATCGATCGAGGTCAATTCGTTCTCGAAGTGTTTCCCGCTCCCGAAAAGCTTCCACCCTGAACGCTCCTACTAGCGCGTCGGGCGAACGGCCGGGCGGAAGGAGAACTGTCAGCATGAACCCTAGAAGGCGCCCCTGGGTCGGGTTCGGAGCGCTCACGCTCCTCATCGCGCTCGCAGGCTGCTCCTCGTCGAGCCTCCCCGATGAGCCGAGCGAGCGAATCGCAGCCGCGAAGGCCGCAAGCCAGTCGGCAGAAGACACCGTGGCCGACTTCGTTCCTCGTGAAGAGGTTGAACGCCGTCACCAGATCCCCACCGGCAACCTCATGTCGTGCTCGTCCGGCAAACAGTGGTCAGGCAACACGACCATGCACCTGGTGCGTCGGTACGACGCGGATCGGCTCGTCGACACCGTCGCCCGGAAGGCGACTCGCGCAGGTTTCACGCTCGAACGAGACGTCTCCCGATCGGGAACGCCTCGCTTGAGCCTGACGAACGATGCGGGTGTCTCGCTGCTCTTCGGGGTCTGGAATCACGGCACAGTCGTCAACATCGACTCGTTCTCGATGTGCTTCTCACTACCGACCGGCTTCTCGCCACACCCGTCGTACTGACTTGGCTCGACCTTCATCCCCCACGGCTCGTACTAGCCGCGCGCAGGTTCGTTCTGACACTGCTGCGAGGTCCCGAGCGACTTCAGGACGAGCTGAGACCTCGAGCACCATCCTCCGATCGGAGGACCCCACCCCGCCCGCCCCACCGATCCGCCGACCGCCTCCCCCGATCAGGCTGGTCTCATGCCCGACTCCTCCGCCATCGAGGTCCACCACCTCGCGAAGCAGTACCCCACCGGCAGACGCGCCGTTGACGACGTCTCCTTCACGATCGAGCGCGGGGAGACCTTCGCCCTCCTCGGCCCCAACGGCGCCGGCAAGTCCACGACCGTCGAGATCCTCGAGGGCCACCGCTCCCGCACCGGCGGCGACGTCCGCGTCCTCGGCCACGACCCCGCGAAGGCGAGCCGCAGCCACAACGCCCGCATCGGCATCGTCCTGCAGTCGAGCGCGGAGTCCCCGAACGTCACGGTCGCCGAGCAGCTGAACCACTTCGCCAAGCTCTACCCGAAGCACCGCACCACGGACGAGCTCCTGCACGCGACAGGGCTCGAGACGCACCGCAACGTCCGCCTGAGCAAGTTGTCCGGCGGTCAGCGTCGCCGCGTCGACGTCGCGCTCGGAATCATCGGCCGCCCCGAGGTCCTCTTCGTCGACGAGCCGACGACCGGCTTCGACCCCGAGGCGCGTCGCCAGTTCTGGGACCTCCTCCGACAGGTCCAGCGTGAGGGCACGACCATCCTCCTGACGACGCACTACCTCGACGAGGCTGCCCACCTGGCCGATCGGGCGGCGGTGATCGTCGACGGCCGGCTGCTGGACATCGCGCCGATCGACGAGCTCGGGGGTCGGGCAGCCCGGCAACCTCGAGTGATCTGGCGGGATCCCGACGGTCAACGAAACGAAGAACGAACCACCGACCCGACCACGCTGATCCGCAGCAACACGGACCCGATGCACGACCTCGAAGTCATCCGCCCGTCCCTCGAGGACGTCTACCTGGAGATGGTGGGACACGCATGAACCCGGCAACCGTGGGCATCGCCCGCATCAGCTACGAACTCCGCTCCTACTTCCGGGCGCCCGAGTCCGTCTTCTTCACGTTCCTGTTCCCGATCATCATGCTGGCGCTGTTCTCCGTCGCGTTCAGCAGCGCCGCCGACATCCAGGCCGGTCCCGGCACGAGCGTCGACTACGCCACCTACTACCTCCCCGGTCTCGTCGCGACCGGCATCCTCCTGTCGGGCACCCAGGCCCTCGGTGTCGACATCGCGACCGAACGCAGCGACGGCACCCTCAAGCGCCTCGGCGGCACGCCCCTCCCCGTTCTGAGCTACTTCGTCGGCAAGATCGGCATGGTCCTGGTGACCACGTTCGTCCAGACGGCGATCCTGCTGGCCGTGGCGAGCCTCCTGTTCGGTGTCGACCTGCCGACCGACGTGAGCCGCTGGGGTGTCTTCGCCGGCGTCCTCCTCCTCGGCATCGCCACCAGCTGCGTCCTGGGCATCGCGATCTCCGCCCTCCCCCGTGAAGGTCGCCGTGCCACCGCCACCATCGTCCCGGTGGTCCTGGTCCTGCAGTTCATCTCCGGCGTCTACCTCCCCTTCACCCAACTTCCCGCCTGGTTGCAGGATGTGGCGTCCGTCTTCCCCCTCCGGTGGATGGCGTCCGGCATGCGGTCGGTGTTCCTGCCGCAGGCGTTCGAGTCCGGTGAGCCGGGAGGCTCGTGGCAGCTCGGCCTGGGAACCCTGGTGCTGGTCGGTTGGCTGGTCCTGGGCACGGTGGCCTGCGTGGTCACCTTCCGGTGGAACCGCAAGGACGCCTGATGCCCCGGCACGTCCGGCCTGTGGACAACTGCCTGCGGCCCCCTGAAGGGTGGGATGCTGTCGGCATGGACACGGTCACGGAGCGCGAGGACACCTGGGTACGGAACCGGTGGCTGCACGCCTTCTTCGCTGCCACCATGTCCCTGACCGCGGTGATCGCGGTGTTCGGCTGGTCCCCCTGGTCGACCCGGTGGCCGGCGTTCGCGATGATCGTCGTGCTGGTCGTCGCCTACGCGGCGTACGGGCACCGGGGCTATGACAGTCATCGACCGGCAGCGGCGTTCCTGCCGTTGGTGGTCCTCGCCGCTGCCGTGCTGCCGGCAGTGACACCGAGCACGGCCTTCGTGCAGTGCATCCTCTTCCCGCTCGTGTGGTGCCAGTCGCAACGCATCCGCACCGGCGTCGTGCTCTCGGTCGCCGTCGGCGTCGCGAGCGGCATCGGCCTGCAGGTCAGCGGCGGCCCGGACGAGATCGTGAGCACCCTGCTCATCGAGGGCATCAGCGTCGTGGGCGCGTCCGCGATGGGCGTCTGGATCTCGAGCATCGCCGGCCTGTCGGAGTCCCGCCGCGCCCTGCTCGACGAGCTCCGAGCGACGCAGACATCCCTCGCTGAGGCGAACCGCGCCGCCGGCATCGCGAGCGAACGGGAACGTCTCGCCCGGGAGATCCACGACACCGTCGCGCAGAACCTGGCCGGCATCGTCATGCTGACCGAACGCGCCCGCCGTGACCTCGCCGACGACCACAGCGACGCGCTCGAGGAACGCCTGACAGTCCTCGAGGAGTCAGCCCGAGCAGCACTCGAGGAGTCACGCGTCCTCGTCGCCGCCGGAGCCGCTGGAGCGTCCCACGACAGCCTCGCCGGCGTCCTGCACCGCCTCGGCGAACGGCACACCCGCGAGACCGGCACACCGGTGACCATCGAGGCGGCGGACTGCCCGCTGGACCGCGACGCGCAGGTGGTCCTGTTGCGTGTCGCCCAGGAGGCCCTGGCCAACGTCCGCGCGCACGCCAACGCCGCCTCGGTGGGCGTCGCACTGCACCACGCGCCCGAGCAGACCGTCCTGCGGATCCAGGACGACGGCGTCGGCTTCGCCACCGCCGCCCGGAGCGTCGGCCGCGGGCTCGCCGGGCTCAGGGAACGGCTCGCCCTCGCTGGCGGGACCTGCGTCGTGACCAGCGCTCCGGGCGACGGCACCACCGTGACGGCGACGCTGCCCACGGTGACCACCGCCGGACCGGTCCTCCCGCACCAGGGGACGCCGAGCCTCCCGGCCGTCGCGCGCCCCGTGGCGGAGGTGACCCGGTGATCCGCGTCGTCGTGGCGGACGACCACCCCATCGTGTGGGCCGGCATCGTCGCGCTGCTGCAGTCGGCGCCGGACGTCGACGTCGTCGGTCAGGCGTCCGACGGCGAGGCCGCCGTGTCGATCGTCCGCGCCGAACGCCCCGACGTCGTGCTGATGGACCTTCGTATGCCGCTCCTCGACGGCGACGCGGCGACCGCGCAGATCGTCGCTGCGCAGCCCGACGTCCGCGTGCTCATCCTCACGACGTACGAGTCCGACGACCAGATCCTCGCGGCGATCGAAGCCGGCGCCACCGGCTACCTGCTCAAGGCCGCGCCCGAGACGGAGATCCTCGCCGGCGTGCGGGCGACAGCCCGAGGCGAGACCGCGCTCGCTCCCTCAGCGGCCGCGGCCCTCGTGCGTCGCGCGACCGGAGGAACGCCCGTCGGCCCGAACCTGACACCGCGGGAACTCGAGGTCATGCGGCTCGTCGCGCAGGGCAACAGCAACCCCGCCATCGGCAGGGCCCTGTTCCTCAGCGAGACGACCGTGAAGACACACCTCGGCCACGTGTTCGAGAAGCTCGGCGTGAACGACCGCACGCGTGCCGTGACCCGCGCGATGGAGCTCCACCTCCTACCCTGATCGCGGAGCTCTATATATCACACTCCGGCTGATGTACGGTCGACGCATGAGCAACCAAGCCACTGCCGCATGGGTCGGCGTCATCATCACACTCGTGATCTCGATCTGGAGCATCACCGTCGCACGACGCGCCGAACGCACCGCGAGGACGGAGCGGAGCGTTCGCGAGGCCGCCAAGGTCAGCGCCTGGATCTCCACCACCTGGTCGGTCTCCGCGCCGGAGGACGACTCCCAGAAGAGCAACATCCTGGTCATCCGGAACTCGTCCGATGCGGTCATCCACGATGTGGAGGCCACGGCGCTGATGAACAAGCGAGAAGCGACCTTCTCTGCTGCGGTGTGCCCGCCAGGAGAGTCCTTCGCGACCTGGAAGCCGGGCGGGCGCTTCGCGTGGGAACTCCTCGCGTCGTGCAGTGAACTGGCCACCGGGAACCGGGGATCCCGGGCGTTCACGAAGAGCCCGAACTGGAGGCTCGTCTCCCTCCGGTTCACCGATGCCTTCGGGGCTCGCTGGGAGTACCGGTCCGGCGAGGGCGTCACGCTCGTGCGGTGACCGTCACCAGGTGAGGACGAACCGGCCTCGGGTCCCGCCGGCCTCGAGCCGCTCGTGCGCCTCCGTGGCACTCGACGCCGGCAGCACCTCGGCGATGCGCGGCGTGATCGTGCCGCCCTCCACGCCGTGGCGCAGTCGCTCGAGCTTGTCGAACGAGCGGTACTCCTTCCCGACGAGCGCCCGCTCGAACCGGACGCCCTCGGCGCCGTTCCCCTCCCAGCCCCGCACGTCGATGAACACGCCGCCCTGGCGGAGTGCCGGGACGACGACGTCACGCTGGACCGCACAGTCGGCGAGGGCGTCGACACCCTCGGGCACGATGCGCCGGACAGCCTCCGCGAAGGACTCGCCGCGCGGGACGATGTGGTCCGGCCCGAGGGACCGCACGAGGGTCTCGTCCTTCTCGGCAGCGTCAGCGATCACCGTGATGCCCTCGGACGTCGCGAGCTGCACGAGGTAGTTGCCGAGCAGGCCGGCTGCGCCGGTGACAGCGAGGGTGTCGCCCCGGGAGAGCCCCGCCAGCTCGAGGATCTGGATGGCGGTGAGCCCGTTCATCGGGATCGTGGACGCCAGCTCCATCGAGGTGCCGCGCGGGATCCGGGTGAAGGACCCGACCGGGGCGACGAGCTCCTCGACGTAGGCCCCGCCGTGGGCGGTCAGGGGCAGTGCGATCGCCATGACCTCGTCACCGACGGCCCACCCGTCGACGTCCGGGCCGACCTCGTCGATCACCCCGGCAGCGTCCATGCCCGGCACGTAGGGAGCGGACGCGTGCGAGCTGTCTCGCTGCCCCGCGCGCACGCCCGTGTCCGTGGGGTTGACGGCGAACGCTCCGACCCGGATGCGGACGGACCCGGCACCGGCGTGCGGCTCCTGGACCTCGTGGACGGCGAGGGCCTCGGGCCCTCCGAACTGCTGCACTCCGACGACCTTCACCCGTCCGGTCTACCGGCCTCGACGACGCAGCGTTCTCAGGCGTCGGACCCCGAGCGAGCAGGACCAGGGCCAGGGCCAGGAGCAGTACCAGGACCGGCCCCGGTGGGCACGACCGCCCGTCGCATCTCGACCGAGTCACCAGGAGCGAACCCGATCGGCCGTCGACGCCCCGTCCGGACGAACCCGTGCCGCTCGTAGAACGCCCGCGCCCGTGCGCCCGCCGGGTTCTCGTCCACCCACAGCGCGATCGTGTCGCCACGTCCCCGAGCCCACGCCAGGACCTCCGCGAGCAACACCTCGGCGACACCGTGTCCGCGGCCGCGGAACTCCGGCACGACCCACACGCCAGTCAGCAGCAGACCGCCCTGCTGCTGCGCGCTCATCATCCCGATCCACCGCCCACTGACATCGTCGATCGCGACCAAGCTCGTCGCGTCGGTCGCGTGCCCTCGTCGAGCACGCATCCGCCAGTCGTCCTCGGACATCGCCGTCGTGGTCTCGAGGCTGGCACCGTACGACACCGGGTTGTCCGTCGCGTTCTCGATCCGCGCGGCCCGCACCGCGGGCCAGTCGTCCTCGGTGGTCACGCGGACGGAGAACCGCGCTCCTGGAAGCCCCGAGCGGTCCAGCACCGAGACGAGTTCCCGCTGCAGGGCACCGGGCAGAGCAGTGCCATGCGGCGAACTGATGGGTACGCCGAACGCAACTGCGGCCGCAGACCGTATCACCACCTCGAGCGCGCTGCGGGTGGCGGGCAGTGGGACGTCGGCAAGGTCCGCCGAGAGCGCCGCCCAGGAACCGGGACCGCCCTCCGAGCGCACGCTCGAGAGCAACCCGCCGATCGTCTGCATCGCCCCATCGTGCCAGGACCCACCGGACGGGAGGCGCGGGACCTGCCCGCCCCGCACCTCCCGCCCGACAGGACAGCCGGACAGCAGGACGCCTGCCTGCGCCTGCGACCCGACTGGACAGGAGGACGCCTGCCTGCGCCTCCTGCCCGACCCGACGAGCAGCGCTGCCATCGCCACCCGTCCGTTCTCGACACCGACCGATCAGCGGATGCGGAACACCCGCGCCGTCGGTGTGTCGCCTCCGTTGTCGACGTGGAGCACCCCGTCCTCCCACGTCACCGACCACGGCCCCGCCTCCCGCGGGAACAGCGGCTCCACGGAGACGTCCCGCCCCCGGAGTGCCGGCACCGGCAGCGACACCGAGTCCGACGCCCCGGGCAGCGACCACACCGACAGGAACAGGTCGCCCCCGGGGACGGCGAGCCCCAGGGCGATCCAGGTGTCCTCCCACGCCGGCAGCCCGAGCGGCCACACGGGGACGGTCGTCGGCAGCACCTCGAGCACCGTCCGGTGGGCCGCGATCGCCGCTCCCACGACCTCGAGCTGCGCCGGCGACATCGTGTTGAGGTACCCGGACAGGTACATCCGCCCGAGCACGCCGTTCACGAGCGACAGCACGAAGCGCTCATCGCTCATGTCGACAGCGGGGTAGGCCCAGTTGCCCGCCTGCTCGGGCAGCATCGCCGCGGGTGCGGCAGCCGCGATCGAGGCGTACAGCACCGGGTCCTGCTGGTCCGACGTGGACTGCATGTGCAGCCGTGAGAGCATGGCCTGGTCGGCCCGCATCGCCCCGGAGGCGCAGTTCTCGATGAGCAGCGACGGGTGCCGCTCCTGCACGGCGTCAATCCAGTCGAGCAGCGCCCGCTGGTGCTCGAGCATCCCCGGGAACGGCCCGGTCAAGGTGTTGTCGTCCATCTTGATGAAGGTCACCCCGAGCGTCCCGACCAGCCGGTCGACGACGGCGTCGAGGTGTGCGCGGGCCTCCGGCGAGCGCAGGTCGAGCAGGTGTCGCCCGTGCTCGGCGACCCGTACCCCGTGGTGCTGCACGAACGCGCGGTCCGGCAGGGTCGACGCCAGCGGGGAGTGGATCCCGATGACCTCGGGCTCGAGCCAGAGCCCGGCCTGCATGCTCCGGTCGCGGATGTGGTCGATGACGAGCGAGAGCCCGCCGGGGAACCGGGAGGCGGCCGGCTCCCACGCGCCGACGGTGTCCCACCAGTGCCCCTCCGCGTACCAGCCGGCGTCGATGCAGAACAGGTCGGCCCCGGCGTCGGCGGCCGCGTCGATCAGGGGGAGGAGCTTCGCCGTGGTCGGGTCCCCCATCAGGGTGTTCATGTAGTCGTTGAACACGAGCGGCATCGCGAGGTCGGCCGGTCGGAGGTTGCGCGTCGCCCGTCGTTGCCTGGTGAGCACCGCGAAGGCCTCGTCCACGGTGCCGGCGATCCCGACGGACACGGGCACCGAGGTGAACGGACGGTCCCTCGTCACCTCGGTCGTCCACTGGTGGTCCTGGTCCGTCGGTCCGCTGAGCAGCACGTACGCGTGGTGTCGGGTCTCCCCCAGCTCGTACAGCCACGGCCCGTTGTGCTCGACCTGCCAGGCGAGGGCGTACGACGGCGCCAGGAGCACGCCGATCGGCAGCGCCTCTCCTGTCGACCACGACCCGCGGTTCTGCACGACCGCCCGGCTCCGCGGCGGCTGGTGCTGGACGTCGCGGTCGATCCGCGCCAACCCGATGTCCCGCAGGGGGTCGGTGCGCCAGCGGCTCTCGGCCACCCAGTCGTTGTCGGCGTGCGCGAGCGCGAGCTCGTCGACGGTCGCGCCGGAGTCCGTCAGGAACGCGCCGGTCGCGAACGAGGACACGAAGTCCACGACGTGCTCGCCGTGCTCCGCCGACACTTCGGTCCAGGTCCGGAACGCGGGCACGTCGGCGTGCGCCCGGAAGACCGATTCGACCTGGAGGCCCGTGGTTGCGTCCGACTGGAGGATGCGGAACTCATGATCGGTCCCCTCCTCGGACGCCCGGTGCGACACCGGGCGCAGGCGCGCCCCGATCGTGGAGTCGACGTGCCGGAAACCGCCGGGGAACCGACCGTGCCCGATGGTCGTCAGCTCGACGAGCGGCTGCGGGTCGTCCGGCCCGTCGGCGAGGACGCCGGAAGCGAAGACGCTGGAAGCGAAGACGCCGGAAGCGAGGACGCCGCCCTCGCGGGTCCCACCGGCGGCGAGCGAGCCGAGCGCCGCGGGCACGAGCGACACCAGCGCCGCGGGCCCGTCGCTCCCGATCCGGAACCGGGCGGAGAAGCCCGGCGTGACCCAGTCGACGAACGTCGACCCGTCGCTCATCGTGCTCCCACCGGTGCCGGCTGGCTCGGGACCCACGCGCCGACGGTGTGGTCGTAGCACGTGGTGTTGTCGATCGTCGACCGGTCGAGCGCCGGACCCGCCGTGACCCGCCGCTCCCCGCGCTCGGGGTCCGGTGCCGCGTCGGCGAGCAGCCGGGTGTAGTCGTGGTGCGGGTCGAGGATCACCGCGTCCGAGGGCCCTCGTTCGACGACCCGGCCGCGGTAGAGCACCAGGATCTCGTCCGAGAAGTGTCGTGCGGTCGCCAGGTCGTGGGTGATGTAGAGGACGGCGAGGTGGTCCTCCCGCTGCAGGCGTCCGAGCAGGTTGAGGACGCTGAGCCGGATCGACACGTCGAGCATCGACACGGGCTCGTCGGCGATGAGCACCTGCGCACCCGGGGCGAGTGCGCGGGCGATCGCGACGCGCTGCCGCTGGCCACCGGAGAGCTCGTGCGGTCGGCGGGAGGCGAAGTCCTCGTCGAGGTTCACCCGCCCGAGCAGCTCCCGCACCCGGTCCGCGGTCTCCTCGGCGCCGCGGGCCCGGTGGTGCAGCTGCAGCGGCCGGGCGATGTGGTGCTCGATCGAGTGGAACGGGTTGAGCGAGGCGAAGGGGTCCTGGAACACCATCTGCACGTGCCGGCGGTACATGCTGCCGACGACGGGGGTGCCGTCCTCCAGGCGGACGTCGATCGATCCGTGGGTGACCGACTCGAGCTTGGCGAGCATCCGCGCGATGGTGGACTTGCCGGACCCGGACTCCCCGACGAGGGCGACGGTGCGGCCGGGGAGCAGCTCGAACGACACGTCGTCGACGGCCCGCAGCGTGGTGCGCCGGAGGCCCTTGCGGGTGTGGAAGTCCTTGCCGAGGTGGCTGACGGTCACACTGGTCATCGGTCCGTCTCCTGTGCTGCCTGCACCAGGACGGCCCTGGTGTCGGTCTCGGGTTCGACGCCGTCCTCGACCCCGCTGCGGATGAACGCGCCGCGCGCACCCGACAGGCTCGGGAACGACCGCAGCAGGCGCCGCGTGTACGGGTGCTTCGCGTCGTGCTGGATCACCGATGCCGGCTCGCACTCGACGACCTCGCCGCGGAGCATGATCGCGATCCGGTCGCTGATCTCCAGCAGGAGCGGCAGGTCGTGCGTGATGAACACGACCGCGAACCCGAGCTCGTCGCGCAGGCGGACGATCTCGCGGAGGATCTCCCGCTGCACGACGACGTCGAGCGCCGTCGTGGGTTCGTCCATGATCATGATCTGCGGCTCGAGCAGCATCGCCATCGCGATCATCACGCGCTGCCGCATGCCGCCGGAGAGCTCGTGTGGGTACGCCGTGATGCGCGACGGGTCGACGCCGACCCGGCGCAGAGCGTCCTCCGCGATGGCCCGTCGCTCCTTGCGGGACAGCCCCTTGCGGTGTTCGACGAGGGCGTCGTCGAGTTGGGCGCGGATGGTGGTGACCGGGTTGAGCGCGTTCATCGCCCCCTGGAACACCATCGACAGCTTCGACCAGCGCACGGCTCGGAGCGCTTCGTGGCCGAGGCCGAGCAGGTCCACGTCGGAGCCGTCCCGGTCGTGGAACGTGATGCTGCCGGAGGTGACCTTCGCCGGCGGTCGGTGCAACCGCGTGATCGCATAGGCCAGGGTGGTCTTGCCGCACCCGGACTCCCCCGCGAGTCCGAGGATCTCGCCGGGTGCCAGGGTGAGCGACACGTCCTTCACCGCGTGGACGGGGTGTTCGGCCTCGTAGACGACGTCGAGGTGCTCGATCGTCAGGACTGCGGTGGCGCTCATCGGGCGACCCCCTTCGTGTCGTGGGCTGCGGGGGCGACGCGGGGCGAGCCTCCCGACCGGGCAGCACGCTTGGCGCGACGGTCACGGCGACGCTGGGCGCGCACGTTGCCGAGCCGGGGGTTGATGACCTCGTCGATCGAGAAGTTCACCAACGAGAGCCCCATGCCGAGCAGCGCGATGAGCAGCCCCGGCGGGACGAACCACCACCACGCGCCGTTGGCGAGCGCGAACCCGTTCTGGGCGTAGAAGAGCATCGTGCCGAGCGTCGACGAGTTCGACGCCCCGAGCCCGAGGAAGGACAGTCCCGCCTCGCCGAGGATCGCCGCGATCACCGCGAAGACGAACTGCGACGCCAGCACGGGCAGCAGGTTCGGCAGGATCTCGACCGCGATGACCCGCCAGGGCCGCTCCCCGGCGACCCGGGCGGCCGACACGTAGTCGCGGTTGCGGATCGACATCGTCTGCGCCCGGAGCACCCGGGCGGACCCGGCCCACGACGTGATCGCGAGGACGACGGCGATGGTCCAGAGCCCGCGGGCTTCCCGCGGGACGAGACCCGAGATGACGATGACGAGCGGCAGGCCCGGGATGACGAGGAAGACGTTGGAGAAGAGCGAGAACGCCTCGTCCATGATCCCGCCGAGGTACGCGCCGAGGATCCCGAAGAAGGCGGAGAGCACGGTGGCGAGCAGCCCGACGATGAGGCCGATCTGCAGGCTGCCCCGGGTGGCGAAGGCGAGCTGCGCGAGGACGTCCTGCCCGGTCTGCGTGGTGCCGAGGAGGTTCTCCGCGCTCGGGCCCTGCAGCCCGGAGTCGCGGATGGTGGTCGGGTCGCCGACGAGCAGCGGTCCGATGACGCCGAAGAGCACGACGCCGAGGACCAGCGCGATGCCGGCGACGAGCCACGGGGTGAGGGTCGGGAGGAAGCGACGGATGCCGCCCTTCGACGCCCGTCGGGTGGCGATCGACGTGGTGCTGTCGGCCTCCTCCGTGAGCGCGCCGATGGTGGGCTCGGTCTCCTGCTGGATGTTGGTCATGGTCGTCTCTCCCTAGCTCCGCGCCCGCGTCCGCGGGTCGATGAGCCCGTACAGCAGGTCGACGACGAGGTTCGCGCCGAGGACCGCCAGGGTGATGAACAGGAAGATCCCCTGCATGAGCGCGTAGTCGTTGTTCGTCACCGCGGAGAGGAGCTTCGACCCGATGCCCGGGTAGGAGAACACCTGCTCGGTGACGACGGAGCCGGACACGATGAACCCGAGGGAGATCGCGAACCCGGCGACGGAGGGCAGCACGGCGTTGCGTGCGGCGTAGTTCCGCAGGATCTTGCCGTCGGGCAGCCCCTTCGCCTGCGCGGTGGTGATGTAGTCCTCGGACAGCGTCGACACCATCATGTTGCGCATCCCGAGCAGCCATCCGCCGAGGGACGCGAGCACGATCGTCACCGCCGGCAGCACGCCGTACTTGATCGCCGAACCGATGAAGTCGCCGTTGAACCCGGGCGTCAGCACGACGTCGTAGCCGCCCTGGGCGGGGAACAGGTGCAGTCCGGTGGCGAAGAAGTACACCAGGATCAGCGCGAGCCAGAAGTACGGCACCGCGGCGAGCAGGGTGGTGGCGGGCACGAACGAGTCGAGCCAGGTCCCCGGTCGCCACCCGACGAAGGCGCCGAGGCCCACGCCGATGACGGCCGCGACGATCGTGGCGATCCCGACCAGGGCGATCGTCCAGGGCAGGGAGCTGCCGATGACCTCGGTCACGGGTGCCGGGAAGTAGCTGACGGACACCCCGAGGTCACCGCGGAACACGTTGACCAGGTAGTGGCCGTACTGGGACCAGAGCGGCTCCGAGGTGTCGCCACCGAGGAGCAGCTCGTACGCCTTCCGTGTCGCCGGGGTGACCTGCCCGCCGCGCTGCTGGAGCTTGGCGAGCAGGATGTCCACCGGGTTCCCGGGCAGCAGCCGCGGGATGATGAAGTTCAGCGTCAGTGCCGCCCAGAGGGCCACCACGTAGAAGCCGATCTTGCGCAGGAAGTACGTCATCGTCGAGTGCTCCTCGGTCGCGATGCCATCGTGGTCAGCCCTTGGCCGGCTTCAGCGCCTTGAAGACCTCGGCGTTGTCCGGGCTCGCCCAGACCGCCGGGAAGGCGTAGAGGTCGTCCTTCGTCGGCCATCCGGTGAACTTCGCCGAGTGGAACTCGCTCGTCGTGCCGCCGGTCATCACCGGGATGTAGGGCAGGTCCTCGACGATGTGCTGCTGGACGACGTCGAACTCCGGCTGCGTCTTCGCGGTGTCGGTCGGGTCGATCGTTGCGAGCTTCGCGAGGGCGGCGTCGACGTCGGGGTTGCTGTACCGCGAGATGTTCATCGGGGCCGCCTCACCGACCTTCGCGGTGTTCGCCGTCGTGAAGTAGTTGTTGTAGAGGTAGTACGGGTTCGACGCCGGCCCCTGGCCGAGCGAGTCGATCGCGAGCTCGAAGTCGCCCTTGGTCTTCTTGTCGGTCCACTCGTTCCAGGACGACTGCTGCGCCTTCAGCTCGATGCCGGCGGCCTTGAGCTGCTGGGTCATCGTGTCGATCGCGGTGATGTAGTCGGTCCAGCCGGTGACCACCTCGACGGTCAGGGACAGCTTCTGGCCGTCCTTGGCGTAGATGCCGTCGGAGCCCTTCGCCCAGCCGGCGCCCTCGAGGGCCTCCGCCGACGCGTCCTTGTCCGCGTTGTCCGGCATGACCGCCGGCGACACGTCCTTCGAGATCGTGTCCTCCTGCGTGCTGGTCAGCGCGAAGGTCGGCGAGATCTCGCTCGCGGTGTTCTCGAACGCCAGCGAGTTGAGCTGCTTGCGGTTGATGGCGTCCGCGATCGCGTGCCGCACGGCCGGGTCCGTCTGGGGTCCCTTGCAGCCGAGCGCCGTGTTCGAGCAGGTGAGCAGCGCCATCTGGTTCTGCGGGACCGTGATGCCGTCGTACCCGGGGTACTTCGCGGCGATGTCGGACATGCCGGGGACCGGGCCGGTCTGCCAGTCGATCGAGCCCTGCGACAGGGCGTCGGCGCCGGCGGTGTTGCCGGAGAGCGAGAGGTAGCGGATGGTCTTCACCTTCGGCGCCCCGCCCCAGTACTTCGCGTTCGCCTCCAGGGTGAACGCCTGCGGCTTGAACGTGCCGAGCGTGTACGGACCGGTGCCGACGGGCTTGCGCATCACGTCGGTGGTCGGGTCGATGTCCTTCCACAGGTGCTCGGGCACGATCCAGGTCTTGCCGAGCAGGTTCGGGCCGAGCACGAACGAGGGCTTCGCGAACGACACCACGACCGTGTCGTCCCCCTCGGCCTTCGCGGTGCCGTCGTACCCGATCGAGTTCAGCGCCTTCTGCTTCTTGAGCATGTCGAGGGTGAAGACGACGTCCTTCGACGTGAAGGGCTTCCCGTCGCTCCAGGTCGCCCCGTCGCGGAGCGTGATGGTCAGCTGCGTGCCGTCCGCGTTCCACTCGTAGGACTTGCCGAGCAGCGGCTTCGGGTCGTTCGTGTTCACGTTCGTGATGAAGAACAGCGACTCGTAGATCGTCCCGACGCCACCGATGTTGGACGGCGACCACGGGTTGTAGTTGATCTGGTAGTCGCCGGACTGGCCGGTGTACGCGACCAGGGTCGAGGCGGCGTCGCCACTCGTGCTGGCGGAGCCGCTGGAGCTGCAGCCACTCAGCGCGAGGCCGGCTGCCAGGAGAACGGCGCCGCCGATGGCGAGCCGCGAACGGGTTGGGTTGAACATCGTTGTCCTCTCGGTCTGCGTCATCGCAGGTCCACGTTGTGAGCGTGATTGTTACACGCATAAACTAAGTCGGTCAAGGGGTGGCATCGTGTGACCCTGGGAACCCTGAGGAGACGCAATGGAGCGGACGACACTCGACGGCACGTGGACGGTCGAGGCGGTGCGCGGTCCGGCAGCAGCCGACGCTGCCACGACCCCGATCGAGGCGGTGGTCCCCGGCGTGGTCCACACCGACCTGCTGCGGGCCGGGTTGATCCCGGACCCGTTCGACGGCGACAACGAGGCCGCGACTCAGTGGATCGGCGACACCGTCTGGCGCTGGCGTCGCACTTTCGACTGGCACGCCCCGGCCGCCGAGCGCCACGACCTGGTCGCGGACGGCCTCGACACCCTCGCCACGATCGAGCTCAACGGCATCGTCGTCGCGACCACGGCCAACCAGCACCGGTCGTACCGCTTCCCCGTCGGGCACCTGCTCCGGGAGGGCACCAACGAACTCGTCGTGACCTTCGACGCCCCGGTCCCCGCGGCCGAGCGGCTGTCCGAGCTGCACGGCGGCGAGCTCCCCCACGTCAACCACCACCCGTACAACGCACTCCGCAAGAACGCGTCGAACTTCGGCTGGGACTGGGGCATCGACGTCGCGACGAGCGGCATCTGGAAGTCGATCGGCATCGAGTCCTGGAGCGGCGCCCGGATCGCGTCCGTCCGGCCGCTCGTGGACATCGACGGCACCGACGGCGTGCTCACCGCACACGTGGACGTCGAGCTCGCCGGGTCCGGCAGCCGCTTCACGCAGGCCATCGGCAGCGCGCCCGTCACCGCAGCAGGCGGTGCCGACACCGCCGGACTGGAGGCCCGGGTCACCCTGGCCCCGCACCGCGCGTCCGCAGCGTCCGCGGTCACCGGCACCGAGCCTCCCGTCGGAGCCGGAGCGGTCGGCGTCAGTGTGGTCGGTGGCACCACCGCGGTCGGATCGCGCCGCGTCGCGGACGGGTCGGCCACCGTCCGGCTCGTCGTGCCGGAGGTCGCCGTCTGGTGGCCGCGCGGCGAGGGCGACCAGCCCCTGTACGACGTCCGCGTCGAGGTCGGCGACGACGTCTGGACCGGCCGGGTCGGCTTCCGGACCGTCACCCTCGACACCGCGGCGGACGCGGGCGGGGCACCGTTCCTGCTGCGCGTGAACGACCGACCGGTGATGGTGCGCGGCGCCAACTGGATCCCCGACCACGCCTACCTGACCGAGATGACGCCCGAGCGGTACGCGGACCGGATCCAGGACGCGATCGACGCGAACATGAACCTGCTCCGGGTGTGGGGCGGCGGGATCTACGAGTCCGACGACCTGTACGACCGGTGCGACGAGCTCGGGGTCCTCGTCTGGCAGGACTTCCTCTTCGCGTGCGCCGCGTACGCCGAGGAGCCGCGGCTCCGGGACGAGGTCGAGCCCGAGGTCCGCGAGGCCGTCACCCGCCTCAGCCCGCACCCGTCCCTCGTGGTCTGGAACGGCAACAACGAGAACCTCGTCGCCTACGCGGAGTGGGGGTGGCGCGCCTCGCTCGTCGGTCGGACCTGGGGCAACGGCTACTACCGGGACCTGTTCCCGGCGGTCGTCGCCGAGCTCGACCCGACGCGTCCGTACACGCCGGGCAGTCCGTTCTCGTTCGACGAGTACCTGACGCCGAACGACGAGCGGAACGGCAGCGTCCACATCTGGGACGTCTGGAACCGCCTGGACTACCGCGCCTACGCCGACTGGCAGCCGCGCTTCGTGGCGGAGTTCGGGTTCCAGGGACCGCCGGCGTGGTCCACGTTGACGGCGGTCGTGCACGACGAGCCGCTCGACCCCGACGGCCACGAGATGCTGGTGCACCAGAAGGCCGACCAGGGCAACCGGAAGCTCGCGGACGGCATGCGGGGGCACCTGCCCGAGCCGACCTCCATCGAGGACTGGCACTTCGCCGCGCAGCTGAACCAGGCGCACGCGATCCGGTTCGGCATGGAGTGGTTCCGGTCGCGCACCCCCGACAACACCGGGATGGTCGTCTGGCAGCTCAACGACGACTGGCCCGTCGTCTCGTGGGCGCTCGTCGACCACGCCGGCATCCGGAAGCCCGTCTGGTACGCCGTGCGACAGGCGTACCAGCCCGTGCTCGTGACAGTGCAGCCCGGGGCCTCCGCGTCGTCGGTGCTCGACGTCGTGGTCGTCAACGCGTCCGGCGCCGCGGTCGAGGGCCAGGTCGAGGTCGCCCGGATGTCGTTCGACGGCACCGTGCTCGCGTCGGGGTCCTTCCCGGTCACCGTCGGGGCCGCCGATGCCGCTCGTGTGGCCCTGCCGGCGTCGCTGGCGGTCCCCGGGGACCCGGCGTCGGAGGTGCTCGTCGTCACCGGGACACTCGGCCGGACCGTGTACGACTTCGCCGAGGTGATCGACCAGGCCCTCGAGTCGGCACCGTTCACCACCGCGGTGGAGCCGACGACGGACGGCGCCCGGGTGACGGTCACCGCGACGTCGTACGCGCGGGACGTGTCGCTGCTCCCGGACCGCGTCGACGCTGCGGCCCGCGTGGACGACGGGCTGGTGTCGCTGCTGCCGGGCGAATCCGTGACGTTCACCGTGACGGCGGCCCCCGGGATCGACACCGGGGCGCTCACGACGCGCGAGGTCCTCCGGCACGCGGGGTCCCTGCTGCGTTGACCCACGCGCCCGCTCCGCCCGGCCGACCTGGCCGGGCGGAGCGGGCAGCGCTCAGTCGAGCGCCACGCACTCCAGCACGATCGCCGTCGCCGGCGCGAGCATCGGCAGCCGCACCCCGACGTCCTCGAGCACCGCCCCCGACAGCTCCACCCACCCGCGACCGAGCCACGGCGGCGGCACCATGTCGAGTCCGCGCGGCACGCCGATGCCCGTCGCCGGGGCCACCCGGTAGCGCCGCGACCGGTCGAGACCCCGCAGCCGGACCGGCACCGCGAGCGACTGTGGGCCGGTCACGGTCCGGGCCACGCGGACGAGCGCCCGCGACCGGTCGACCGCCACCACGGAGGTCGCGTCGAGCCCGGGGTCCCCGAGGTCGAGGTGCCGCAGCCGTCCGGTGTGCAGCAGCGCCCGTGACCGTCGGTACAGCGCCGTCCACGCGCGGAGCCGGTCCAGCTCCGCCGGGGCCAGCCGCGTGACGTCCGTCTCGATGCCCGCGGAGCCGAACAGCGACACCGCCATCCGGAAGTCCAGGTCGAGGTGCCGACCGGTCGTGTGCGACACCTCGGGGCCGACGTGGCTGCCGATGAGCTCGAGCGGCAGGAGCGCCTCGGTCCACCGCTGGATGGCCAGCCGCTCCACCGCGTCGTTCGTGTCGGACGGCCACACGCGGTCGGTGTGCTCGAGGGCGCCGAGGTCAACCCGGGCTCCGCCGCTCGCACACGACTCGATCTCGAGCCACGGGTGGCGTCGGCGGAGGTCGTCCATGAGCGTGTACACGCCCCGGGTGTGTGCGTCGATGCCTGCACGTCCTGCGTGCACCGCGTGGACGACATCGCGGTTCGCGTCCCACTTGACGAACTCCACGTGGTGCCCACCGATGACCGCCGACATGCTCTCGAGCACGAAGGCGCGGGCTGCCGGGTTCGCCAGGTCGAGCACGTGCTGGTTCCGCCACGTCCGCACGTCGTCGTCGGGTCGCTGCAGGAGCCACTCCGGGTGCGCGGCGGCGAGCTCCGACGCGGGGCTCACCATCTCCGGCTCGAACCACAGCCCGAACTCCATCCCGAGCTCCCGCACCCGGTCGACCAGGGGGCGGAGCCCGTCGGGCCAGACGGCCGGGTCGACCTGCCAGTCGCCGAGCGACGTGGTGTCCGACCGGCGTCCGAGGAACCAGCCGTCGTCGAGCACGAACCGCTCGACGCCGATGTCCGCGGCCGTCTCGGCCAGGGCCACCAGCGGAGCGAGGTCCTGCTGGTAGTACACCGCCTCCCACGTGTTCAGCACGACGGGCCGCGGGCGTCGCGGGTGCCCGGGCCGCGCGCGGATCGAGCCGTGGAGCCGGTCCGACATGCCGTCGAGTCCCTCGTCGCTCCACACGAACACGGCGTCCGGGGTCGTGAACGTGTCGTCCTCCCCGAGCACGACCTCGCCCGCGCGGAGCAGTTCCCCGGCTCCGAGCAGTGGCCGCGCCTCGGCGAGCACGTCGTGGCGGTGCACGGAGTCCGCGCTCCACGCCAGGTGCACGGCCCAGACCTCCCCCGCGTCGTCCGAGAACCCGGGCGTCCCGAGCACCAGCAGCGTCGGCGCGTCGTGGCCCGTGCGCCCTCGGCGGCTCTCGCGCGCGTGGCTGCCATGTGTCAGGGTCCGCCGCTGCGGGGTGCGTTCCCGCGTCCAGCGCCCCGCCAGGTCGAGGACCTCTCCCGCCCGTTCCCCGACGGGCAGCACCGCCTCGAGCGCCTGGAGGTGCACCACCGCCGCACCGTGGTTCGTCACGGCATGTCGGACCCGCAGGACCCCCGCGGAGTCGAGCGCGAACTCGCTCCGCAGCCGCAGTTCGGCGGAGGCCGCGGTCACCGTGACGAGCCCCTCGTCCGACACCACGACGACGTCCTGCCACCGCGGGACGAGCGGCAGCCCGTCGACGTGTCCGGCGATCCCCGGTCGCCCTTCCCAGCCGTCCCGTTCCGTCGGCAGGACCGTCAGTGGCCAGGGCGCGTCGAAGGCACTCGGTGAGACGGGTCGCCCCACCGCCAGCAGGAGCTCGTCCGTGTCGATCGTCCCGACCGGTCCGACGTCGCGGCCCCAGTGCAGCACCTCCGGCAGACCGTCCGGCGCCGTCACGAGCACGAGCGACACCCCGGCGGCGCGGAGCACGTGTGCCTGCCGGGCCTGGTCGGACGGTCGTGTCCGTGCGGCGTCCTGGTCGACGACGGTCACGCGTCCCGCTCCTCGCGGAGCACGCGGACGCGGCCTGCCGGCACCACGGTCTCCGGCCCGTGGCCGGAACCGTCGAGCAGGTCCACGCCGGACGCGCGCACCGTGACGGGCTCGGCCAGGTGGTTGACGAGGAACAGGAACGCGGAACCGTCGCGTCCGACGCGACGCACCGCCTCCAGTCCGGGAGGCCCGGTGACGGTCCGCGGGACCGCCCGCTCCGCCACCACCTGGTCCACCACCCGCTGGATGCTGCCGTCCGCGAGGGCGGCGGAGACGTACCAGGCACCGCCGCCGACGTCCCGGCGAGTGACTGCGGGGCGTCCGGTGAGCGGGCCGTCCGCGTAGCAGAGGACCACGTCGGCGTCCTCGGTGACGACGGCCTCGGCCCAGTCGGTGACGACCTCGCCGTCGTCGAGGGTCCAGCGTTCGTCGGGCTGCAGCGGCGTGAACTCCTCCGACCACGCGCCGAGCAGGTCGCGGAACGCCCCGGGGTAGCCCCCCGTCCGGATCCGGGCGTGCTCGTCGGCCACGCCCGAGAGGTACGTGACGACGAGGGTCACGCCGCGCTCAGCGAGGTCCGCGACCCGGGCCGCAGCGGCGTCGTCGACGATCAGCAGCGTCGGCAGCACCACCACGTCGTACCCGGTCAGGTCGGCCTCGAGCGGGACCACGTCCGTCAGCACCTGTCGGTCGAAGAACGCCCGGTGCCAGGCGCGGACTTCCCGCGATGCCCGCAGGCCTCGATGCGGCTTCAGCCCGGACTGCATCGCCCACCCGGACGGCTCGTCCACGACGATCGCCACCCGGGCCGGCTCCACGGTGCTGCCCTGGACCGGCGCGAGGGCGCGGAGCGCACGCCCGAGGGCCGTGACCTCGCGCCAGATGCGGGTCGCGGTGCCGGCGTGCGGGAGCATCGCGGAGTGGAACTGCTCAGCCCCGGCGGTGGAGGCACGCCACTGGAAGAACAGGGCTCCGTCGGACCCGCGAGCGACGTGCGCGAGCGAGTTCCGGAGGATCTCGCCCGGCTCCTTCGCCCGGTTCCGCTGCTGCCAGCTCGGGCTGCCAGTGGAGTGTTCCATGAGCAGCCACGGCGTGCGGTCGGTCGTGATCCCGCGCATCCGGTCGGCGGACGCGGCGAGGTCCTGCTCGCGGCGGGGGTCGTCGACGAGCGTGTAGTGGTCGTTCGCGGGGATCGCCACGTGCTTCGCCCACTCGGCGTAGTCGACCGTCTGTGACCCGGCGCCGACCATGAAGTTCGTCGTCACGGGGACGCTCGAGTGGCGTTCGATCGTCGTCTTCTCCATGGTGAAGTGCGCGAGGAGCGAGTCCGACGAGAACCGTTCGGCGTCGAGGAACAGCCCCGGGTTCGGGGCCAGGTTGTGCCCGCCGTGTGGCAGCCCGATCTCCTCGAAGTCCGTGTACGTGTGCCCCCAGAAGGCCGTTCCCCACGCGGCGTTCACGGCGTCGACGTCGGCGTACCGCTCCCGGAGCCACCGGCGGAAGGCTGCCGTCGACGCGTCGCAGGCACACCGGGCGTTGCCACCGCCCAGCTCGTTGCTGACGTGCCACAGCCGCACGGCGGGGTGCTGCCCGTACCGCTCGGCCACGGCGTCGACGATGCGGTGTGCGTGCTCGCGGAAGACCGGGGAGTCCGGGCACCAGCCGAGCCGCTCGCCCGGACGGCGGACGACGTCGTCGCGGTCCACGGGCAGCACCTCGGGATGCGCCGCGAGGAGCCAGCTCGGCGGTGCAGCCGTCGGCGTCGCGAGGTCGACCGCGATCCCGTTGGCGTGCAGGAGGTCGAGGACGTCGTCCAGCCATGCCCACGTGTACTCCCCCGGTGCCCGCTCGAGGAGTCCCCACGAGAACACCCCGACCGTCACGAGGTTGACCCCGGCCTCGCTCATCAGCCGGACGTCCTCGTCCCAGACCTCACGTGGCCACTGCTCGGGACTGTAGTCGCCGCCGAACGACAGACCGTCGGTCGGCCAGGGGACGGATGGGGCTTCGGACACGGCATCTCCTTCGATGGTGGGTCCGTTCCAGCCTCCCGTGCTGGTGCGCCTTTGTCAACGTGCGTAACTAACGCGCTGGAGGCTCTGCTGCTCGTGTCATGTGGATCGTCACTCGGCGAGCAGCCGGCGAATCGCGAGCACCGCTCCCGCCCGGGCCCACTCGGAGAACTCGAAGGGCTGCACCTCGACCGTCACCGGCTCCGTGTACGGCTCGAGCGCCCCGCGCAGCGCCTCGTCCACCGCGGATCGAGCGATGTCGTACACGGGCAGTCCGTCGCCGGTGAGCACGAGTGTCGAGGGGTCGGCGATGTGCACCACCGTCGCCAGGACCACGCCGAGCGCGCGGCCGGCATCCGCGAAGGCCGCGAGGGCTCGCTCGTCACCGGACCGCGCACGTTCGACGACCTCGTCGTAGGTGGCATCCGTGTGCCCGGAGTTCCGCACGATCACCGGGCTCGGGAGGTAGCTCGACGCACATCCGAGGTGCCCGAGCCCACAGTCGGGACCACCGCCCAGCACCGGCAGGTGTCCGATCCGCCCGAGGCGACCGTGCTCCCCCGTCGACACCTGCCCGTTGGCGATGAGTCCGAGTCCAAGGCCTTCCCCGACCGTGACGAGCGCCATCGACCGCCCACCCGTCGCCGCGCCCGCGCCGAACCAGTGCTCCTTCGCCGTGAGCGCGTGTACGTCGTTCGCCGTGAACGCCGCCAGGCCCGTCCGTTCCGTCACCATCCGCGCGAACGGCACGTCCGTCCACCCGAGGAACAGCGAGTGCGCGACGACGGCCTCGCCCCCGACCGTGCGGACGTCCCCGGGCAGGGACACCCCGATCGCACACATCGCGGGATGCGCCGTCCGGAGCCGCTCCTCGACCGCGCGGATCTGCTCGGCGACGTCCTCGGCGCGGGTCGTCGGCATCGACTCCTCGTGCAGGGCGAGGACACGTCCGCCGAGGTCGGTGACGGCTGCGTAGAGCCGGTCCTTCGTGAGCTTGATCCCGAGGAACTCCCACTGCCCCGAGCTCGGGTGCAGGAGCTCCGACGGCCGACCAGTGGCTCCTCGGACATCCGTCCCGACTTCGACGACGAGCCCGTGCCCCACGAGGATGCGCATCGCCCGGGTGAGGCTGGCACGCGAGAGCCCGAGCGACCGAGCGATCTCCGCCCGTGACAGTTCCCCGTGGATGAGGATCTCCCGCAGGGCCAACCGGGATCCGTCCGGCAGGACCGGCCACGCATTCGTCATCGTTCCTCCGTCGTCGGCTGATCCTAATGCCGGCGACGCTCACCGTCGTTCCCGAGAGCACAACGGCCCCGCCGAACGCAGAAAACCCCTGACCACGAATGGTCAGGGGTTCCCTGGTGTTGCAGAAGAAGTCCGGCGGCGTCCTACTCTCCCACAAGGTCCCCCTTGCAGTACCATCGGCGCTGAGAGGCTTAGCTTCCGGGTTCGGAATGTGACCGGGCGTTTCCCTCTCGCTATGACCACCGGAACACCATCGACCAGATCCTGGTCTCAGACTGCTCCGCCGTAGCGGTGTATTCAGTTTGATTCCCGATCATCTGTCGGGAACCACAAAGTGGACGCGAGCCCCCACCGAAGTGGGGAAATAGTTGGTGTCAAGTCTTCGGCTTATTAGTACCGGTCAGCTCCACGGGTCGTTAGTCCCCGCTTCCACATCCGGCCTATCAACCCAGTAGTCTGCTGGGAGCCTCTCACACTCAAGGTGCATGGAAATCTCATCTCGAAGACGGCTTCCCGCTTAGATGCTTTCAGCGGTTATCCGGTCCGAACGTAGCTAATCAGCGGTGCCCTTGGCAGAACAACTGACACACCAGAGGTTCGTCCATCCCGGTCCTCTCGTACTAGGGATAGATCTTCTCAAATTTCCAACGCGCGCAGCGGATAGGGACCGAACTGTCTCACGACGTTCTAAACCCAGCTCGCGTACCGCTTTAATGGGCGAACAGCCCAACCCTTGGGACCTACTCCAGCCCCAGGATGCGACGAGCCGACATCGAGGTGCCAAACCATGCCGTCGATATGGACTCTTGGGCAAGATCAGCCTGTTATCCCCGAGGTACCTTTTATCCGTTGAGCGACAGCGCTTCCACAAGCCACTGCCGGATCACTAGTCCCGACTTTCGTCCCTGCTCGACCTGTCAGTCTCACAGTCAAGCTCCCTTGTGCACTTACACTCGCCACCTGATTGCCAACCAGGTTGAGGGAACCTTTGGGCGCCTCCGTTACTCTTTAGGAGGCAACCGCCCCAGTTAAACTACCCATCAGGCACTGTCCATGAACCCGATCAGGGTCCTACGTTAGACATCCAAAGTGACCAGAGTGGTATTTCAACAATGACTCCACGAACACTAGCGTGCCCGCTTCACAGTCTCCCACCTATCCTACACAAGCCACTCCGAACACCAATACCAAACTGTAGTAAAGGTCACGGGGTCTTTCCGTCCTGCTGCGCGTAACGAGCATCTTTACTCGTAGTGCAATTTCGCCGAGTTCACGGTTGAGACAGCTGGGAAGTCGTTACGCCATTCGTGCAGGTCGGAACTTACCCGACAAGGAATTTCGCTACCTTAGGATGGTTATAGTTACCACCGCCGTTTACTGGGGCTTAAATTCAGAGCTTCGCCCAAAGGCTAACCCCTCCTCTTAACCTTCCAGCACCGGGCAGGCGTCAGTCCGTATACATCGTCTTGCGACTTCGCACGGACCTGTGTTTTTAGTAAACAGTCGCTTCCCACTGGTCTCTGCGGCCTTCAACGCTCACGGAGTAAATCCGGTCACGCGTCCGGCCCCCCTTCTCCCGAAGTTACGGGGGCATTTTGCCGAGTTCCTTAACCATGATTATCTCGATCTCCTTGGTATTCTCTACCTGACCACCTGAGTCGGTTTCGGGTACGGGCGGCTGCAACCTCGCGTCGATGCTTTTCTCGGCAGCATAGGATCACTGATTTCCCCTCACGGGTACGCGTCGGATCTCAGGCATACAGACGACGGATTTGCCTATCGTCAGCCCTACATCCTTACACCAGGATCACCTTACGGATACCATCGCCTGGCTCAGCTACCTTCCTGCGTCACACCTGTTCATACGCTAACCGCACCAGCATGGGGTCGAGCGTTAGACCGGCCACCATCACCCCGAAGGGATCCGGTTGATCCGGGTTAGGACTCTTAGCACCACTGGATTAGCTTGGGCGGTTGTTCGCCGGTACGGGAATATCAACCCGTTGTCCATCGACTACGCCTGTCGGCCTCGCCTTAGGTCCCGACTTACCCAGGGCGGATTAACCTGGCCCTGGAACCCTTGGTCTTTCGGAGGACGGGTTTCTCACCCGTCTTTCGCTACTCATGCCTGCATTCTCACTCGTGTAGCGTCCACGGCTGGATCACTCCGCCGCTTCACTCGCCACACGACGCTCTCCTACCACTCCGCACGACTGAACCACGAAGGCTTGTCTATAGTGCGAAATCTACAACTTCGGTGGTGTGCTTGAGCCCCGTTACATTGTCGGCGCGGAATCACTTGACCAGTGAGCTATTACGCACTCTTTCAAGGGTGGCTGCTTCTAAGCCAACCTCCTGGTTGTCTGTGCAACTCCACATCCTTTCCCACTTAGCACACGCTTAGGGACCTTAGTTGGTAGTCTGGGTTGTTTCCCTCTCGACGATGAAGCTTATCCCCCACCGTCTCACTGCTGCGCTCTCACTCACCGGCATTCGGAGTTTGGCTGACGTCAGTAACCTGTTGAGGCCCATCGGCCATCCAGTAGCTCTACCTCCGGCGAGAAACACGCAACGCTGCACCTAAATGCATTTCGGAGAGAACCAGCTATCACGAAGTTTGATTGGCCTTTCACCCCTATCCACAGCTCATCCCCTCCATTTTCAACTGAAGTGGGTTCGGTCCTCCACGACGTCTTACCGTCGCTTCAACCTGGCCATGGATAGATCACTTCGCTTCGGGTCTAGGACATGCGACTGAATCGCCCTATTCAGACTCGCTTTCGCTACGGCTGCCCCACACGGGTTAACCTCGCCACATATCACTAACTCGCAGGCTCATTCTTCAAAAGGCACGCCGTCACCCCTACTAAGGAGGCTCCGACGGTTTGTAAGCAAACGGTTTCAGGTACTATTTCACTCCCCTCCCGGGGTACTTTTCACCTTTCCCTCACGGTACTTGTCCGCTATCGGTCATCTGGGAGTATTTAGGCTTATCAGGTGGTCCTGACAGATTCACACGGGATTTCTCGGGCCCCGTGCTACTTGGGATACACATCCGGCCATAACACCATTTCGTCTACGGGGCTGGCACCCACTACGGCCCGGCTTTCAAACCGGTTCGACTATGATGCGCTGTAACCGTCCCAGTCCGGCAGAACTGAGTG
Organism: Curtobacterium sp. SL109; assembly: GCF_026672405.1. Taxonomy (NCBI): domain Bacteria; kingdom Bacillati; phylum Actinomycetota; class Actinomycetes; order Micrococcales; family Microbacteriaceae; genus Curtobacterium; species Curtobacterium sp. SL109. The sequence goes on along the minus strand of NZ_JAPPRB010000002.1, from coordinate 1,897,584 downwards.
ACGTGTCCCACAACCCCGACCATGCAACGCCCGCCGGCTATCACACATGATCGGTTTAGCCTCATCCGCTTTCGCTCGCCACTACTCACGGAATCACATGTTGTTTTCTCTTCCTGTGGGTACTGAGATGTTTCACTTCCCCACGTTCCCTCTACCCGCCCTATATATTCAGGCGGGAGTCACCAGGTCGCAAAACGCCTGGCGGGGTTTCCCCATTCGGAAATCCTCGGATCAAAGCTCGATTATCAGCTCCCCGAGGCTTATCGCAGATTTCTACGTCCTTCTTCGGCTCCAGATGCCAAGGCATCCACCGTTTGCTCTTAGAAACTTGACCACAAAGATTAAAATTGCGATCCAACGTCACAAGCCACACACGAACCGAGAAGGCCCGTGCTGCTCATCACGCGAATCTAAAGATGCTCGCGTCCACTGTGTAGTTCTCAACATACGATCGGCACCACACTCCCCCAGAGGTAACCCTCCAGCTTCATGCGGCCCAACGAAGGACCCGTAGGCCCAACCCCCACCGTGCCGTAGGTCCACACCTCCCGAATCGGAAGACGCGACCCACACCCGGTAGGAAGCCTGGTCCCTCAGGACCCAACAACGTGCACCAGCTGCTCGCTCCACCCCGACCCGTTCCAACCAGGCAAGCCCGGTGTACTGAAGATCGGGAGCATCACTCCCAACTGCACTGTCAATGTTCCACCCATGAGCTACCCGTCGGACACGGTCGGTCCGAATCGGGCGCCTGGACCAGTGAACCGGACACCATACGGTGACCAGCACTGACCAGATGCTCCTTAGAAAGGAGGTGATCCAGCCGCACCTTCCGGTACGGCTACCTTGTTACGACTTAGTCCTAATCACCGATCCCACCTTCGACGGCTCCTTCCACAAGGGTTAGGCCACCGGCTTCGGGTGTTACCGACTTTCATGACTTGACGGGCGGTGTGTACAAGGCCCGGGAACGTATTCACCGCAGCGTTGCTGATCTGCGATTACTAGCGACTCCGACTTCATGAGGTCGAGTTGCAGACCTCAATCCGAACTGAGACCGGCTTTTTGGGATTCGCTCCACCTTACGGTATCGCAGCCCTTTGTACCGGCCATTGTAGCATGCGTGAAGCCCAAGACATAAGGGGCATGATGATTTGACGTCATCCCCACCTTCCTCCGAGTTGACCCCGGCAGTCTCCTATGAGTCCCCGGCATAACCCGCTGGCAACATAGAACGAGGGTTGCGCTCGTTGCGGGACTTAACCCAACATCTCACGACACGAGCTGACGACAACCATGCACCACCTGTACACCGACCACAAGGGGGCGACCATCTCTGGCCGTTTCCGGTGTATGTCAAGCCTTGGTAAGGTTCTTCGCGTTGCATCGAATTAATCCGCATGCTCCGCCGCTTGTGCGGGCCCCCGTCAATTCCTTTGAGTTTTAGCCTTGCGGCCGTACTCCCCAGGCGGGGCGCTTAATGCGTTAGCTACGACACAGAAACCGTGGAAAGGTCCCTACATCTAGCGCCCAACGTTTACGGCATGGACTACCAGGGTATCTAATCCTGTTCGCTCCCCATGCTTTCGCTCCTCAGCGTCAGTTACGGCCCAGAGATCTGCCTTCGCCATCGGTGTTCCTCCTGATATCTGCGCATTCCACCGCTACACCAGGAATTCCAATCTCCCCTACCGCACTCTAGTCTGCCCGTACCCACTGCAAGCCCGAGGTTGAGCCTCGGGATTTCACAGCAGACGCGACAAACCGCCTACGAGCTCTTTACGCCCAATAATTCCGGACAACGCTTGCACCCTACGTATTACCGCGGCTGCTGGCACGTAGTTAGCCGGTGCTTTTTCTGCAGGTACCGTCACTTTCGCTTCTTCCCTACTAAAAGAGGTTTACAACCCGAAGGCCGTCATCCCTCACGCGGCGTTGCTGCATCAGGCTTTCGCCCATTGTGCAATATTCCCCACTGCTGCCTCCCGTAGGAGTCTGGGCCGTGTCTCAGTCCCAGTGTGGCCGGTCACCCTCTCAGGCCGGCTACCCGTCGTCGCCTTGGTGAGCCATTACCTCACCAACAAGCTGATAGGCCGCGAGTCCATCCCCAACCAAAAAATCTTTCCACCACCAGACCATGCGGCCGGCGATCATATCCAGTATTAGACGTCGTTTCCAACGCTTATCCCAGAGTCAGGGGCAGGTTACTCACGTGTTACTCACCCGTTCGCCACTAATCAACCCAGCAAGCTGGGCATCATCGTTCGACTTGCATGTGTTAAGCACGCCGCCAGCGTTCGTCCTGAGCCAGGATCAAACTCTCCGTAAAAAAATTACAACCAACACCGAAGTGTCAGCGAGTTGATTCTGACTGTTGACTGTCTACTGACAATCTTCAATCCAAAAGGAATTGTCTCCGACACCGAGCAAGCTCGGCGACGAGGTCAATAAATTGGCATTGACAATGTGCACGCTGTTGAGTTCTCAAGGACCAGACGCACTCCCCGCTCGACCCGTGAAGGATTCCGCCAGAGAGGCATTCGTTCTTGGTTGACCACCGATGACGAACATCGGTGGTGGTTGCCTGACCGGGACCCCGTCCGGACTGCGTCTCAGGGTGTTCACCCTGTGACCGTCTCGGCCGTTCCGTTCTCCGCATCAGCGGCAACGAGTGATTACTTTACACACGGCCCCAGGGCCCCGCCAACCGTCCTCGCACCCGGGCGTGTCGCGCCCAGGTGAACGGCAGGAGGACCCAGCGACACCAGCGGAGATCCGGGGGTTGAACAGCACGCGCGGGCCCGGGGACGACCGAAGGCACGGTGCCGATGAGCACCGTGCCTCCTGAGACGAAGGACGAGGGACGAACCTCGACTCCTGCCGGCTACTCCGCCGCAGCCAACTGCCCGCAGGCGCCGTCGATCTCCTTGCCGCGGGTGTCGCGGAGGGTGGTCGGGATGCCGGCGGCGTTGAGTCGGCGGACGAACTCGTCCTGCACGTGGACCTCGGACGACGTCCACACGGAGCCCGGGGTCGGGTTGAGCGGGATCGGGTTCACGTGCACCCAGCCCTTGCCGCGCTTGTTGAGCTTCTCCGCCAGCAGGTCGGCGCGCCAGGCGTGGTCGTTCATGTCCTTGATGAGCGCGTACTCGATCGACACCCGCCGACCGGTCTTGACGTAGTAGTTGTGGGCGGCGTCGATCGCCTCGTCGGCCTTCCACTTCGAGTTCACCGGGATGAGCTCGTCACGGAGTTCGTCGTCGGGCGCGTGCAGCGACAGCGCGAAGGTGAGCGGGATGCCCTCGTCCGCGAGCTTGAGCATCGCGGGCACCAGCCCGACGGTCGACACCGTGATGCCTCGGGCGCTCATCCCGAGCCCGCTCGGTTGCGGCGCCACCATCAGGCGGACGGCGTCCATCACCCGCTTGTAGTTCGCGAGCGGCTCCCCCATGCCCATGAACACGATGTTCGTCACGCGCTCGGCGTCGACGCGGTCCTGCCCGCCCTTGCGCGGGTCACCACCGAGCTCCCCGGCGGCGATCGCCGCGTTGGCCCGGACGATCTGCTCGATGATCTCCGCCGTGGACATGTTCCGCGTCAGCCCGGCCTGTCCCGTGGCGCAGAACGGGCAGTTCATGCCGCACCCGGCCTGGGACGACACGCACAGGGTGATCCGGCCGGGGTAGCGCATCAGCACCGACTCGACCAGGGCACCGTCGTGCAGCTTCCAGAGGAACTTGATCGTGTCGCCCTTGTCCGTCGCCAGCCGCCGGGTCTCGGTGAGCAGCGGCGGCAGCATGCCCTGCACGAGCTGCTCGCGCTGGGCCGCCGGCAGGTCGGTCATCTTCGCCGGGTCGGACGTGTAGTGCGTGAAGTAGTGGGTCGCGAGCTGCTTGGCCCGGAACTTCGGCAGACCGAGCGCGACCACGGCGGCCTCGCGCTCCTCGGTCGTCATGTCGGCGAGGTGCACCGGCGGCTTGCCGCGCTTCGGCGACGCGAACTGCAGCAGGGGCCGGCCGTCGCCGTCGGTCGCCTGCTGCCAGCCCTCGGTGCGAGGGCGCACCTGCGGTCGGGCGGAGCGTGCTGCTGCGCTCTGCTCCTCGAACGGGGTGCGGATCTCGGTGGCCATCACTCCAGCTTACGGGAGGCTCGGCCCCACTCGGCAGTGCGGCAGCCGCCCCGGTGGACCCTCGGGTCCAGGGCACGCCGGGTGCGTCCGACGCGGGGCGTCAGGAACCGGCGGGCAGGAGCCGGGCGAAGTGGTGGGCGGCCGAGTACATCGGGACGATGTCCACGACCTCACCGGGGTGCGGGGCCTGCAGCACGAGGCCGTCGCCGAGGTACAGCCCGACGTGGTCCTCGTTGTCGTAGACCACCATGTCGCCCGGCTTCGCCTCGGACTCGGGGACGGTCGTCGCGACGGCGTCCTGCGTGGGGACGTAGTGCGCGAGCGGGATGCCGACGGCCTGGTACGCCACCATCGTCAGCCCGGAGCAGTCGATGCCGGCGTGGCTCGCACCGCCCTCGACGTACGGGTCCCCCATGTAGGCCAGCGCCGTCTGCAGCACCGTGGCACGGTCGCCACCGGGCGACAGCGCTGCCGACAGGGCTGCCTGCGCCTGGGCGGTGGTGACGCCGAAGCGGAGCACGAGGGTGGGGTAGGACACGACCGACGTCGTGGTCATGCCGTCCGAGGAGATGATCGGGACCTCGACGTCGTGGGCGACCGTGAAGGTCTGCAGCTGCTCGGACGTCGTCGTCGCGTGGACCGGTGCAGGCTCGGGCGTCGCGGCGTTCGCCGGGATCGAGAGCGACAGGGTCGAGGTGATCGCCAGGGCCGGAGCGAGCAGGAGCGCGGCGCGGCGAGCGTTGGCGGCACGGCGGACGTGCCGCGGGTCGACGGCACGCTCGGCACGGAGTCCGGCCGTCCGGGAGGCCACGTCGGCAGGCGGTGCAGCGACGAGCGGCCGTGCCAGGCGTGTCGGAGCGGGGGCGACCACGCGGGCCGGAGCAGCGGCGACCACGCGGGCCGGCTGCTCGTGCTCGACGACGCCGGCCCGGGTGGCGGCAGTGCCGGCGGCGGAGCGACGGCCGCGACGCGCGGGGCCGGTGGTGGAGCTCGAGCTGGAGGTGGAGCTGGGGACGGGAGCGGGTCGACGGTCGTCGTCACCTGCTGGCAGTGCGTGGCGTCCCATGGTTCCTTCCGGATCAGAACCGCCCGTCTGGTGCGGCGACTCGGGAAGATAACGTATTGGTCACGAACCTGATCCCGGCTGGGGAACGGCGGGGAGTTCCTGCGGCCCGTCACAGACTCACCGCGGTCTGGAGGTGTCCTGCCAGGCCAGGGTGAGCCTCCTGTCCGTGGTGGGATCAGGCCGGGACGAGCGCGAAGTGGGTGCGGGCGACGGCTGCGTCCTCGGCCGGCGGCCGCCCGTAGGCGGCGCGGTAGTCCCGCGAGAAGTGCGACGCGCTGCGGTACCCGACGGCGGACGCGGCCTGCGCCGCGGTGTCGCCGTGGACGACCATCCGACGCTTGGCCTCCCCCAGGCGGAGCCGCTTGAGGTACTGCATCGGCGACATCCCCGTCGCGCTCCGGAAGCGGGCGTAGAGCGTGGACTCGCTCGTGCGGACGGCGTCGGCGAGCGTCGTCATCGACCACGGCTCGGCCGTGCGTTCGGTGAGCAGGCGGGTGGCGGCGACGACGACCTCGGCCTCGCCGGTGCCGATCGCGGCCAGGATCCGCGGCGCCTGGTCGGTCTGCAGGAGGCGGAGCACGACCTCCCGGCTGACGAGCGGTGCGAGCACGGGGACGTCCTCGGGGGTGTCCATCAGCGCGACGAGCCGGGCGAAGGCGTCGGCCAGTGCGGGCGTCCACGTGCCGAGCCGGCCGGGCTCGGCGTCGGACGGGGTCGGGCGGGCCATCGCACCGGCGACGTCGGCCACCACGGACGCGTCGAGCTGCCAGACGGCCGACACGAAGCCGACCTCCGGCTCGGTCTCGACGACCCCGGCGATGACGGGCAGGTCGACGGGCGTGATGATGAAGTGCTCGCGGCCCCAGACCTGGTCGTCGTCCCACACGATCGAGCGCTTGCGACCGGCCAGCACCACCGAGAGCGACGGCGTGTACCGCTGGTAGCCGAGCGGGGTGGTGTCGTGCACGCGGGACACCGTGAGCCCGAGCTCCGGCACGGTGCGGCGGTCCTCGACACGGCGGAGCGCGGTCGCGAGCGCGCGGTCGAGGTGGTCGCTGGTGCCGTCGTCCATGTGCCCATCCAACCCCGCCCGGCCGTGGGCGGCGGCACCACTGCCGGGGTCGTGCGGGATCGGGCAAGGACCTCGCGGATCCGGGCAAGCCGACGAGCCGGTGCCGCCAGGAGGCTGGATGCATGCAGACCAACGAAGCAGTCCTCGAGTCCCTCCCCCGTGACGACCGGCTCGCCGGCCGCACCGCCCTGGTGACCGGCGCGACCAGCGGCATCGGCGAGGCGATCGCCCGTGTCCTCGCGGCCTCCGGTGCCCGGGTCGCCGTGTCCGGCCGCAGTGCCGAGCGGGCCCAGCGGGTGGTGGACGCCATCACCGCCCAGGGCGGCGACGCGGTCGTCGTCCGCGCCGACCTGTCCGACGAGCCCGACACCGTGCGCGACCTCGCCGCCCGGGCCACCGACGCGCTCGGTGGACGGGTCGACGTGCTGGTGAACAACGCCGGCGTCTACCCCGGCGGCCCCACCGCGGCCCTGTCCGACGCGGCGATGCAGGAGCTCTGGGCGACCAACGTCCGCGCGCCACACGTGCTGGTCGGCGAGCTCGCCCCGGCGATGGCGGCGCGGGGCTCCGGCGTCGTGGTGAACGTCGGGTCGTGGATGGCCCGCGTCGGGGTGCCGTTCATGGCGCTCTACCCGGCGACGAAGGCCGCCGTCGAGCAGCTCACCCGGGCGTGGGCAGCCGAGTTCGGGCCGAGCGGGGTGCGGGTGAGCACGGTGGCGCCGGGCGCGACGGCGACGCCGGGGAACGCGGACTCGGCGGACGCGCTGGCGGCGATGACGGCGGGGACCCCGGCCGGGGTGCCCGTGCGGCCCGTCGACATCGCGTTCGCGGTGCGGTGGCTCGCCTCGGACGAGGCCGTGTTCGTGCACGGCGGCATCATCGACGTGGACGGCGGAGTGGCGTCGACGCGGATGGGCTGACCCGGCGCCGACCAGGACCGATCGGCGCTGGTCGGTGCCGACCGGACCTGACCGACGCGGGCTAGAGGCTCGTCATGCCGCCGTCGACGCGGAACTCGGCCCCGGTCGCGAAGGACGACTCGTCGCTGGCCAGGTAGACCATGATCCCGGTCACGTCGTCGGGCGTGCCCGCGCGGCCGAGCGGCGTGCGCGCGACGATGGCCGCTCGCGCCTCCGGGTCGGTCGCGATCGTCGTCACCAGGCCGGTCTCGGTGTAGCCGGGCACCACCGTGTTGACCCGGATGCCGTCGCGGGCGTACGCCATCGCGGTCGAGCGGACGAGCGCGTGGATGCCGCCCTTCGTCGACGAGTACGCGGCGAACGTCGAGCCCTCGCCGTTCAGGCCCGTCGGGCTGCCCGTGCAGACGATCGAGCCGCCGCCACGGGGCCGCATCGCCCGCACGGCGTGCTTGAGCGTGAGGAACGTGCCGGTCAGGTTGACTGCGAGCGTCCGCTCCCAGGCCTCGAGCGGCACGTCGGCCACGGCGGCGTCCTGGCCGAACAGCTGCACGCCGGCGTTGGCGACCACGACGTCCGGCACGAGGCCGTCGTCCGCGAGCGACGCGAACCCGTCGGCGACCGAGGGCTCGGACGCGATGTCCATCGTCAGCGGGACCGCGAGGGCACCGGCTGCGTCGGCCGCCGTCGTCGCCGCGGCGGTGTCACGGTCGGCGTAGACCACGCGGGCCCCCTCGGCCACGAACCGGTCGGCGATCGCCCGCCCGATCCCCGATCCCGCGCCCGTCACGAGCGCCACCTTGCCGTCGAGTCGCCCGGTCATCGCATCTGCCCCGTCCCGCGGGGCGCCGTCGCCCCGTCCGTCCGTTCAGCGTACCGACCGGAGCGGAATGGTCAACCGGTTGTCCAGCAGTGGCGGTGACGGGCTGGACACGGTTGACTGACGCCGTGATCGACGACGACGCACGCGCGGAAGCCTGGCCGGACGCCACCCCCGAGGAGTCCGTCACGGTCGGCCCGTGGCGGCTCCGGCTGCGCGGGACCGAGGTCGCGGACCTCACCCACGACGGCACGCCGGTGCTGCGGGCCGTGCGGTTCGTCACGCGGGACCACGACTGGCGGACCGCCGAGGACACCCTGATCAGCCGGACCGTGGACCGGACGAGCACGGGCGTGGACGTCCGGATCGCCGCGCGGAGCGGGTTCGACGGGGACGACGTGCTCGAGTACACCGTCGCGGTCCGCATCGAGGGCGACGTCCTGCGGGTGGACGGGTCCGCGACGACGCTCCGTGCGTTCCGCCGCAACCGCGTCGGTCTCGTCGCGCTGCACCCCGCCGGACTCGCCGGGGTGCCCCTGGTCGTCGAGCACCCCGACGGCCGGCCGTCGATCACGTCGTACCCGCTCTGGATCGCCCCGCACCAGCCCGCCGTCGACGTGGTCGGGTACCGCTGGACCGCCGGCTCGATCGCGGTCGCGATGACGATGACCGGGGACGTCTTCGAGATGGAGGACCAGCGGAACTGGTCCGACGCGTCCTTCAAGACCTACTCGACGCCGCTCGCGGAGCCGTTCCCGGTCGCGCTCGAGCCCGGCGACACGGTCCGGCAGGCGTTCACCCTGCGCTGCGCGCACGTCGAGACGGGAGGCTCGGTGACGGTCCTCTCGGACGTCCCGCCGGTCGAGGACCCGGCAGAGGACCCCACGGCCTCCCCTGCCCCGGTGCTCCAGTTGCTCGCGTCCTCGGCCCCGGCGGCCCTGCGCCCGCCGGACGACGCGCTGCGACCCGGCGTGCCGGTCCTCGTCGAGCCGGTCGTCGGGGCGCCGAACGCGGCCGCCGTGCTCGCGTCGGCCCGCCGTGACGCGGTCCACGCCCCGCTCGACGTCCGCTTCGTGACCGACGACCCGGTCGCGCTGCGCGCCGCGATCGACGACGTGCTGAGCAGCGGCGCGGTCGTGCGCGTCGGGGCGTTCGACCCGCGGACCCACGTGACGACGCCGGCACTGCAGCAGGCGCTGCGGGAAGCGGCTCGGGCGGACGGTGGCCTCGAGGTCGTCGCCGGCACCCGCGCGCACTTCACCGAGCTGAACCGGGCGATCGAGCTCTTCCGGGACTGGGACGGGCCCCTGACCTTCAGCGTGACGCCGCAGATGCACGACCGGTCCCGTGCCCAGGTGACCGAGGCGGTGCGGATGCTGCGCTGGGTGGCGATGAGTGCCTCCAGGCTGGCTGCCGGCCGAGCGCTCCACGTCGGGCCGGTGACCCTGCGTCCGCGGTTCAACGCGGTCGCGACCTCGGCGCCGGTCCCGCTGACGCGCGCCGACGTCGAGGACGGCCACGGGCCGGAGTTCGTGCCGGACGCGACGGACCCGGAGCAGCACTCCCCCGCGGCGGACGCGTGGTTCCGCCGGGCCGTGCACGCACTGCGGGCCCCGGGCCTCGTGAGCATCACGCTCGACGAGGCCTGGGGCCCGCGGGGGTCGACCGGGCGGTCGCTCAGCGCTTGATCGCGTCGATCTTCAGCATCTTGGCGATGACGCTGTCGAGCTCGCTGTCGTCGAAGACCTGCTTCCAGTCCTCCTTGATGAGCTTCTCGCGGCCGTAGCCCATCGCGATGTGGCAGGCGTCCGAGAACGGGTTCGAGCCGCGGAGACCGTTCGTCAGCGCGATCCAGGTGTGGCCGTAGAGCATCGCGCGGGCAGCCTCGCGGGGCACGCCGACGCCGTTGACGGTCTCCTCGAGCGCGTCGTGGAGGAAGTCGCCGATCATGCAGGCGATGGTCTCGACGAGGGTCGGCTCGAGCACGGCGAGCTGCTTGACGGTGACCCAGTGCACCTGGATGACGGGGGGCGTACATGGTCGTGATGACGGCCTCGGCGATCGCCTTGGCACGGTCGCCCTCGTCACCGAGCGACTCGGAGGCGTCGAAGGCCGCGATGACCTCCTGCGGGGCGGCGATGCCACCGAAGGTGTCGTCCCACTCCTCCTTGCTGGTCCGCTCGAGGAACACGGACGGGTGGCACGGGTGCGCCACGGCGTAGTGGATGTCCTCGCGCTTGGCGAGGAGGCCCGCGTAGGCCGCGGCGGGGTCGAGCGTCAGGATCGTGGCGCCGGCGCGCATCTCGGGGACGAGCTGCTCCGAGACGGTGCCGAGGAGGACGTCCGGCACGGCGAGGATGACGACGTCGGCGACCTTGGCGGCCTCGATGCTGTCGGTCAGCTCGCGGCCGAGGTCCTTGATGCGCTCCTGGCCGGCGGGCGAGGCCTCGCTGTAGCGCGTCGTGTACTCGCTCTTGGCGAAGTTGTTCGAGACGCGGGTGCCCATCTTGCCGCCGGCGCCGATCACGGCGACGGTGACGTCGGCGGTGCCCGAGCCGGCTGCGGTGGTGTGGCTGATGGCGGTGTCGGTCATGATTCCCTGCTCCTGGTGTACTCGATGGTGTGTTCGGTCCACGCCGCCTCGATGCGGGTGGTGGTCTGTGCGGGGGTCTCCCCGGGCTCCGGCTCGGCGACGACGGTGTCGTCCTGCCACGGGAGCCAGAACTCGATGACGCGGTTGACGCCCCGGGTCTGCGGGTCGATCGCGTCGCGGATGCCGACGTGGTCGATGCGGCCGGTGCCGATCGGCACGCCGGTGTACTGGAAGCCGACCCAGCCCGGGGTGCGGGTGAAGTCGGCGTCCTTCACGTGCCAGTTCCGGACGTACGGGGCGGTCATCCGGACGACGTCCGCCGGGTGTTCGAGGGCCGCGACGGTGTTCGCCGGGTCGAGGCAGACCCCGAGGTGCTCGGAGCCGATCCGGGCGACGACGGCGACGAGGTCAGCGGTGGGCACGACTTCGTAGGTCTCGAGGGCGAGCGTGACGCCGGCGGCCTCGTACGCGGGCAGGGCCTGGCGGAGTCGCCGTTCGGTCTCGGCCGCGTCGGGCCGGTCGTCGCCGCTCGTCCACATCGAGCGGACGAGCGTCGCGCCGAGCTGCTCGGCGACGTGCAGGTACCGGGCGAGGTGCTCGGGCGCGGTGCCGCGGGTGCCGACCTCGAGCACGAGGCCGAGGTCGTCGGCCAGGGCCTTCAGCTCGGTCAGCCGCTCGTCCGACGCGGTGTCGAGCGGCAGGTGGTCGCAGATCTGGAACAGGTCGACGCCGTCGTGGGACGCCGCGTCGCGGAGGACGTCGTCGAGGGACATCGGCGCCGGCACACGGTCGGACATCCGCCAGAAGTAGGCGTACGTCGAGAGTCCGAGGAGGGAGGTCATGCGTCGGCCCCCAGCTGCTCGGCCTCGTCGAGGATCGTCCGGATCGCCGCGGGGTCGTGCGCGAAGCGGCCGAGGAACAGCCCGCCGATGCGGCCCCCTCCCCGCGTCAGCAGGCCTGGACCAGCGCTGCCGCCGTAGATGACGACGCTGCCGGCGAGCTCCGGCCGGGTGGCGAGGTGGGCCTCGATGCCGGTGAGCACCGCGACGATGTGGTCGTCGGGCGCGGGTGCCGGGGCACCGATGGCCCAGACCGGCTCGTACGCCACGACGACGGGACCGGCGATGCCGTCCGCCACCGCGGTCTGGACGAAGCGGTCGAGCTGGGCGGTCACCTCGGTGACCGCATCCGCGATCTGGTCCGGCCGGGAGGCCCGGGTCGACTCGCCGACGCAGATGAGGGGACGCAGGTGGTTCCGGAAGGCGGCGTGCACCTTCCCGGCGACGTCCTGGTCCGACTCGTGGAACAGGGAGCGCCGTTCGGCGTGCGCGATCTCGACGAGGTCGACGCCGATCTCCGCGAGCTCACGCCCCGAGACCTCGCCGGTGAAGGCGCCCTCGTCCGCCCATGCCAGGTCCTGCGCGCCGAGGAGCACGCCGGAACCCGTCAGCGCCGCACGCACGGGGACGAGCGCCGGGAAGGTCGGGATGACGAACAGCTCGACGCTGCCGTCGGTCACCGCCGGGTGCGTGCGGGCGATGTCGGCCACGGCCTCGGCCCACGCGATCGTGCGGGCGTGGCCGAAGTACATCTTCAGGGACACCCCGATCGTCAGTCGGGGCGTCGCCGTGGCCCGGGTCACGCGTCGGTCCCGACCGGGGCGCTGCCGTCGTACTCGCAGATCGCGTTGACCTTGTCGGCGCTCGCGCTGCTCTGGTCGAAGGTGTAGCCGAGCCACTCCTTCGCCATCCGCCGTGCGACCTCGATGCCGACGACCCGCTGGCCCATGCAGAGGACCTGGGCGTCGTTCGAGAGGACCGAGCGCTCGACGCTGAAGGAGTCGTGCGCGGTGACGGCTCGGATGCCGGGCACCTTGTTCGCCGCGATCGCGACGCCGAGCCCGGTGCCGCAGATGAGGATCGCGCGGTCGGCCTCGCCGTTCGCGACCAGGCGGGCGGCGTCGACGGCGACGTGGGGGTAGGCGGTGTGGCCGTCCGCGTCGACGCCGACGTCCACGACGCTGGCGACGCGGGGGTCGGCCTCGAGGTCACGCTTGATGACTTCCTTGTAGTCGAAGCCGGCGTCGTCGGAGCCGACGACCAGACGGAACTGCTCGCTCATGGGGATGCCTCTCTCGTGGTGGTGCTGGTGCTGGTGCTGGTGCTGGTGCTGCGTCGGGGTCAGGCCCGGACGCTGAGCGTCCGGAGGACCGCGGCGGTGATGAGGGCGAACGACACGGCACCCGCGTCGGGGGTGCCGACCGCGTCCTCGCCGTGCGTCCGGGCCCGTCCCATGCGGGGCAGGAGCGCGGCGGTGGCGTCGGCCGCCTGCTGGGCCGCGGCGGAGGCGGCCGTCCACGCCGTGACGAGGTCGTCACCCGCGTCGATGCGCTCGGAGAGCACCGCGTCGAAGGGGACGAGGGCGTCGACCATGGTCTTGTCGCCGACGACCGCGCCGAAGGCGAGGACGGCGTCGGTGGCGGCGTGCACCGCGGTCTGGACGGTGGCCGCGTCGGGCCGGTCGGTGTCGCCGAGGACGCGACCCAGCGCCTCCAGGGCGGCGCCCCAGATCGCGCCGGAGGTGCCACCGGCCTTGTCGGACCAGGCGTCCCCCGCGATCGCGAGGACACTGCCCGCCCCGGCACCGCGGTCGGCGGCGTCCCGGGCGGCGGCATCCGCGGCGGTGGAACCACGCTGCATGCCGATGCCGTGGTCCCCGTCACCGGCGACCGCGTCGATGCGGCCGAGTTCGTCGGCGTGCGCGTCGATCGTGGTGCGGATCGCGGTGACCGCGTCGGCGACGACCCGGGCGGACGCCTGCGAGTCGGGGGTGCCGAGGGTGACCGGTGCGGCGACGTGGGCGGTGAGGACGTCCTCGGGGAGCCGTTCCTGCGGGACGGCGCCGCCCTTGCGGTAGGCGGGGGTGTCCGTCGGTGCTGCCCACAGCGCTTCGAGTTCCGCGTCCGGCCAGAAGAGCGTGAGGGAGACGCCGGCCATGTCGAAGCTCGTGACGAGTTCCCCGACCTCGGGTTCGACGACCACGGCGCCGGCGTCGGTGAGGAGCCGCTGGACGGTGGCGTAGACGACGAACAGCTCCTCGTACTTCACGCTGCCGAGGCCGTTGAGGATCGGGACGACGTGGGCGCCGTCGGCCGTGACGCCGTCGGGCAGCTCGGTGAGGAGCTTGTCGACCAACAGCGTCGCGAGTTCCGCGGCGGTGGGGACGTCGGTCTCGTCGATGCCGCGCTCACCGTGGATGCCCATCCCGATCGCCATGCGCCCCTCGGGGACCGTGAACAGGGGCTCGTCGGCGCCGGGGAGGGAGCAACCGGAGAACGCGACACCGAAGGACCGGGTGCGCTCGTTCGCACGCTCCGCGATCGCCGTCACCGCGTCGAGGGTCATGCCCTGCTCCGCAGCGGCACCGGCGACCTTGAACACGCAGAGGTCCCCCGCGATCCCACGACGCTTCGCCGCTTCGTCCGCCGGTGCGGAGGCGACGTCGTCGGTGACGCGGACCGTGCGGACCTCGATGCCCGCGTCCCGCAGAGCCCGTTCGGCGGCGTCGAAGTTCAGGACGTCGCCGGCGTAGTTGCCGTAGGACAACAGCACCCCGCCACCGTGCTCGGACGCCGTCGCGACCGCGGTGACCTGCTGCGCACTCGGGCTGGCGAACAGGTTCCCCATCGCCGCACCGGCCGCGAGCCCGTGCCCCACGAGACCGCCGAACGCCGGGTAGTGGCCGGAACCGCCACCGATGACCAGGGCGACCGTGCCGTCCGGACTCGCGGTGGACCGGGCGACGCCGCCGTGGACCTTGCGGACACGGGACTGGTTCGCCGCGACGAACCCGTCGACCATCTCGTCGGCGAAGTCCGCCGGGTCGTTGAACAACCGGGTCATGCGCCTGCCTCCGTGGTGACCGCGCGCTCGGCGTCGGTGGTGGTCGGGGCGGTGCCGGTCTCGCCGCGGTGCTGGCGGGACACGACGACCATGAGGATGCTCGAGAGCACCATGAAGAAGCCGACGATGAACATCGGGACCTGGTAGCCGCCGGTCCACTCGCTGACGATGCCCGTGATGTACGGGGCAGCGAAGCCGCCGAGGTTGCCGATCGTGTTGATGAGCGCGACGCCCGCTGCTGCTGCGGCCCCGGTGAGGAACTGCGTCGGCATGGTCCAGAAGTTCGGCAGGGCGGCGAAGATCGCGCAGGCCGTGACCGCGATGACGGCGACGGTGGCCGCGGGCGAGTTCATGAACAGCGCCACCGGGATGCTGAGCCCACCGACCAGGGCGGGGAGCGCGATGTGCCAGACCTTCACGCCGCGGCGGAACGCGTCACGGGACCAGAAGTAGAGGACGACCGCGGCGGGCACGTACGGGATCGCCGTGATGAGACCCTTCTGGAACAGGTCGAACGAGGTGCCGAACTGCTCCTGGAAGCCGTCGATGATCGTCGGGAGGAAGAAGCTCAGCGCGTAGAGGCCGTAGATGAAGCCGAAGTAGACGAACGCCAGCATCCAGACGCGGCCGTTGCCGAACGCGGCGCGGAGGGCGCCCTTGCCGTGGCCGTCGTTCTTGCCCTGGTTCTCCTTCGCGAGCGCGGTCTCCAGCCAGACCTTCTCGTCCTCGTCGAGCCACTTGGCCTGGGACGGCTTGTCCTTGAGGACGAAGAGGCACAGGACACCGACGATGATCGCCGGGATCGAGACGCAGAGGAACATGAAGCGCCAGCCGGCGAGGCCGCCGAGCAGGCCCTCGTGGGTCATCAGCCACCCGGCGAGCGGGGAGCCGATCACGCTGGTGAGCGGCTGCGCCAGGTAGAACAGCGCGAGCATCTTGCCGCGGTGGCGTGCCGGGACCCAGGTGGAGAGGAACAGGATCGCGCCCGGGAAGAACCCGGCCTCCGCGATGCCGAGCAGGAAGCGCAGGCCGACCAGCTGCGGGTAGTTCTGCACCCACGTGAAGAGCAGCGAGACGATGCCCCACGTGATCATGATGCGGGCGAGCCAGATGCGGGCACCGAACTTGTGCAGCGCGAGGTTCGACGGGACCTCGAGCACGAGGTAGCCGATGAAGAAGACCCCGGACGCGAAGCCGAACTGCGCGGCGGTCAGGCCGAGGTCGGCTTCCATGCCGTTCGGGGCCGCGAACGAGATCGCGGTCCGGTCGAGGAAGTTGATGAAGAACATCAGCGCCACGAACGGCACGATGCGGATGGCGATCTTCCGGATGGTCGTCTTCTCGACGACCGAGGTCGGGATGCCTCGGGTGGCGGGGATGTCCACAGTGACTCCTGCTGGGGGAACGACGTTGGTCGGGGTTGGAACGCGGACCATCCTGCGCCCTTCGACGCAAGTTGTCAACCGGTTGACCAGAGGGTCGACTGCGCTGGGACCGGGAGCGTCGCACCGCTACGCTCGGCACATGCCCGCGTTCAGCGAGAACGACCCCCTCAACATCCGGCTCGAACTCGAGTCGGTGCCGGTCGGGTCCCCCGCGTCCGAGGTCGCCCGACAGCTCGTGTCCCTGCTCACCGCCGGTGACCTGGCCCCCGGGTCGCGCCTGCCGTCCGAGCGGGTGCTGGCCGAGCGGCTGGGCGTCGGCCGATCAGCGGTGCGGGAGGCCCTCGCCGCGCTGGAGATCCTGGGCATCGTGCAGATCCGTCCGGGCTCGGGCACGTACCTGCGCGGCGGCATGTCGGACCTGCTGCCGACGACCCTGTCGTGGGGGCTGATGCTCGCGTCGAACCGCACGCGGGAGCTGCTCGAGATACGGTCCTCGCTCGAGCGCACCGCGGCGATCCTGGCGGCGCAGCGCGCGACGGACGAGGAACTCGACGCGCTCGGCGACCACCTGGACCGGCAGGAGGCCACCCTCGACGACCCCTCCGCGTTCATCGAGGCCGACGTCCGCTTCCACGTGCAGCTCGCGCGGGCCGCCGACAACGACGTGCTCGCCGACCTGCTCCAGAGCCTCCGGTCGATGCTGAGCGTGTGGGTCGGCCGCCGCGTCAGCACCCGTGAGGCCACCGAGGCCGCGTACAACGAGCACCGCGCGATCTACGACGCCATGCGGACGCGGGACGTCGCCGCGACGCTGCGGGCGATGGACGAGCACATGGCCACGGCGAGCGCCCGCATCGAGCACGCGGACGCGGTGCCGGCGGAGTAGCCGTCGCTCGGGGCGCTCGGGGCGCTCGGGGCGCTCGGGGCGCTCGCGCTGGTGCGAGGTTGACCACCCCGTGCGGCGCCGAGGGTCCGCACGGAGTGGTCAACCTCGCACCGGCGGCGGGGAAGGCGCACGGTGCGACGTTGCCGAACCGGCAACGGGGCTCGCGTCCGGATGGCGCGGTGTGCGTCACTGGGCGGATGCACACGCACGAGCACGGCACCGACTCCCCCGGCGACACACTGCCCGACGCCGCGACGTACTGGGAGTCCCGGTACGCCGACGGGGACCGGATGTGGTCCGGCCGGGTGAACGCCGTGCTCGCCGACGTCGTCGCGACGCTCGAGCAGCAGGGGCCCGTCGGGTCCGCGCTCGACCTGGGCTGCGGCGAGGGCGGCGACGTGCTCTGGCTGGCGTCGCGGGGATGGCGAGCGACGGGGGTCGACCTCTCCCCCACCGCCGCTGCCCGAGGTCGCGCAGCCGCGGTGGACGCTGGCGTCGAGGACCGCGCGCGGTTCGATGCCGGCGACCTGGCGACGTGGGACACCGACGAGCGCTTCACGCTGGTGACCGCCTCGTTCCTGCAGTCGTGGCCGGTCGAGATCCCCCGCGCGGCGATCCTGCGCCGGGCGACCCGGTTCGTGGCACCCGGCGGACACCTGCTGGTCACCGCGCACGCCGCCCCGCCCGGCGAACTGCCCGAGGAGCTGCGGTCCTACCGCTTCCCGACGCCGGACGACGACCTGGACGCACTCGGCGTGGCACGCGGCGACGGTGCTGCTGCCGACGCCGATGCCGATGGTGCTGATGTCGACGGCGCTGATGCCGACGCCGACTGGGCAGTGGTCGCGGCCGAGCTCCGCGCGCGGTCCGTCACCCGCGACGACGGCACCACGCACGACCTGCTCGACAGCGTGGTGCTCGTGCGGCGACGCTGACCCGATCGGCGCTCAGTCGGCGTCGAACAGCACCGGGACGCGGACACCGACCTCGTCGAGCCGCACCAGGACCTCGCGTCCGCCGTGACGCACCACGTGCTCGCCCAGCGCCCGCGAGGTGCGTGCCCGCAGGCCGGCCTCGACCAGTTCGGCGCCGTCCTGCCCCACGGCGCCCCAGGTCACGTCGACGTCGATGCCGGGCCGGGCGACGAGTCCGCGGACGGACCCGTGCGCGAAGACCTCGGGCACGGCGGGGAGCAGGTCGAGACGACCGCGGTGGGACTGCACGAGCATCTCGGCCACCGCGGCGACGACACCGAGGTTGCCGTCGATCTGGAACGGCGGGTGCGCGGCGAACAGGTTGCGGTAGAGACCGCCACGCTGCCCCTCGTCGTCGACCCCGTCCATCGTGCGGAACACGAGCGGCAGGAGCCTGCCGATCGCGGCGGTGTCCCCGAGCCGGGCACGGAGCGCGAGCTTCCACGCCAGCGACCACCCGGTGGAGTCGTCGCCGCGGGCGTCGAGCGTCCGGGCGACCGCGGCGGCCATCGACTCGTCGAGCGGTTCGGTGCCCGGGTACGCCGCGACGAGCGATGACACGTGGCGGTGCCCCGGCTCGGCGTGCCCGCGGTCGGCACGCCACTCCGGGACGGCTCCGTCGGTGCCGGGCTCGATCGGCGGCAGGGCGTCGGCGAGCGCCGCCAGTCGCGGGTCGGGCACGAGGCCGACCCGGTCGCTGAGCCTCCGGTACGCGGACACCGTCATGCTGATGAGCGCGAGGTCCATCGCCGAGTCCGTGTCGACCGACCCGGGGACACCCGTCGCGGTGACGAAGTGGTTCTCCGGCGAGGTCGAGGGGACCGTGTGCCGGAGACCGTCGTCGCCGGTGACGAGCCAGGCGTCGACGAACGCGAGCGCCCCGACCACGAGCGGCAGCAGCACGTCGCGGACGTAGGCGTCGTCGGCACCGTGGTCGGCGTGCGCGATCAGCGGGTCGAGCACCCAGAGCGCACCCATCGGCCAGAACGCGTACGCGGGGTCGTGCTGGCCCTCGCCGATGGGCTGGGTGTACCCCCAGGCGTCGGTGTTGTGGTGCGCCACCCACCCGGGAGCGTCGTACAGCCGGCCCGCGGTCTGCTCCCCGCTGCGGGCGACGGCCTGGACCAACGCGACGAGCGGCTCGACGGTCTCGGGCAGCGCGGTGACCTCGGCGGGCCAGTACGCCATCTCGAGGTTGACGTTCGTGGTGTAGTTCGCGCTCCACGGCGGCCGGAGTGCGGCGTTCCAGATGCCCTGCAGCGTCGCGGGCAGGCCACCGGGGCGGGACGAGCAGATGAGGAGGTACCGGCCGTACGCCACGAGGAGTGCCGCGAGACCGGGGTCCGTGGCGATGCCGTCGTCAGCGACCCGGGCGAGGCGCTCGTCCGTCATCAGGTCGGCCTGGTCTCCGTGGTCGCCGTCCGGCAGCGTCAGGGTGAACCGGTCGTACAGCGTGGCGTGGTCGGCTCGCTGTCCATCGCGGACCCGGTCGATGCCGGTCGCGATCGCGGTGTCCACGAGTCCGGCCGCGACCGAGGCGGCGTCGGCAGCGGTGCCCGACGGCGCGCGGCCGGCCCCTTGGGCGGTCGTCGCCGTGGCGAGGACGATCCGGACCGTCCCCCAGGCCGGCACCCGGACGCGCTCGGGGCCGGAAGCAGCGTCGGTGGTGAGCGGACGATCGTGCTCGTCGACCACCCGGAGCACCGCGGCGCCCTCGAGCGCGGGACCGTCCCAGCGCACCGGGTCCGGCACGTCGCCGTCGTGGGGCGGCCAGACGTCGCTCGGCAGCCGGACGAGCAGCACCGCGTCACCCGGCCCGGACGCCGCCGCACCGGCAGCAGCCCCGGCACCGGACGACCCGTCGAGCGGCGCGTGCAACAGCGTCTCGAGCGACACGTCCACCGTCCCCACGCCGGAGTCCGGGAACACCAGTTCGTGCACGAGCACCCGGTGGGGCCAGGACGCCCAGGTCGCGGTGCGGACGGGCTGGCCGTCGAGCACGAAGGACGTCGTCGCGGTGGCGGTCGCGAGCTCCAGCGTCCGCTCGTGGTCCTGCACGGTGCCGTCTCCGACGGGCGTGGTCGACACGAGCAGGTCGACGAACGGCACGTAGGCCTGCGTGTGCCGGTGCTGCACCCGGCGGAGCGCGTCGGCGGCGTCGTCGAACCGCTGCTCGGCGATCGCGGCGCGGGAGTCGGCGAGCGCTGCCCGGACGGTCTGCGGGTCGAGCGGGTCGACGTGTTCGGTCTCGACGGTGCCCGACCACGCGGACCCGTCGTTGACGCCGACGCGGTCGGTGAGCGCACCGCCGTGGCACATCGCCCCGAGCAGGCCGTTGCCGACGGGGAGTGCATCGGTCCAGGTGGTCGCGGGGCCCCGGTACCGGTGCACGGCGCTCATGCGGACCCCAGCGGGACGTGGGCGGCGACGCTCCGCACGACACGGTCGACGACGACGGCGGGCGTGGTGTCCCACACGGACTGGTTGAAGATCTCGACCTCCACGTCTCCGGTGTACCCGGCAGCGGCGACCGCCGCACCGATCGGGCCGAAGTCGATGTGTCCGTCGCCCGGGTACCCCCGCGAGAGCAGGGGGTCGGCGGCGAGCGGGGTCACCCAGTCGCACACCTGGTACGTCGCGATCCGTCCGGCGGCACCGGCGCGGGCGATCGACGACTCGAGGGCCGGGTCCCACCAGACGTGGAAGGTGTCGACGGCGACGCCGACCGCCTCGGCGGGGAAGGGTGCGGCCAGGTCGAGGGCCTGCGCGAGGGTGGAGACCACGGCACGGTCGGCCGCGTACATCGGGTGCAGGGGCTCCACGGCGAGCTGGACCCCGGCGTCGAGGGCGTGTGGCACGAGCTCGGTCAGGGCGTCGGCGACCCGGGCGCGGGCGGCACCGAGGTCCTTCGAGCCGGTGGGCAGTCCCCCGGCGACGAGGACCAGCACGGGTCGGGACCCGGGAGCGCCGGCACCGGCCAACGCCGCGGTCTCGTCGATCGCGCGGCGGTTGTCGTCCATGGCCAGTCGGCGCTCGGCCCCGTCGGCGAGGGTGAAGAACCCGCCGCGGCAGTGCGTCGACACGCGGAGCCCGGAGTCGCGGACCATCCGCACGGCCTCGTCGAGCCCGACGTCGGCGACGGGTTCGCGCCAGGTGCCGATCGCCTCGACGCCCGCCGCGGTCACCGCCGCGATGGCCTCGGCCAGGGAGGCGTGCTTCACCGTCGCCTGGTTGACCGAGAGCCGGGCCGCGCCCACGGCCGCCGCGGGACGGGCCGCGCCGACGACTGCCGCGGGGCGGGCCGCGCCGACGGCTGCCGCGGGGCGGGCCGGAGCCGGGGCGCTCACGCGACCGACTCGGGGACGGGAGCGGCGTCGGCAGCCGAACCGGGCCTCCTGGCCGCCTGTGCACCACGGACCGACGTGACGCGCCGGTCCACCCCGTGCAGTGCGAGCAGCGCGTGCCAGCGCTCGGCTGCGGTCTCGGGGTGTTCGAGCGCACCGCAGGCGTTGGCGAGCCGGGCCGTCTCCGACAGGTGCGGCAGGCTGCGGCCCGCGTGCAGCCCGCCGACCATCGCTGGTGACGACTGGTGACCGTTCAGCCAGGCCAGGAACGCGATCCCGGTCTTGTAGAACCACGTCGGGGCGGCGAAGACATGGCGCGCGAGGGCCTCGGTCGGGCCGAGGACGGCGCGGAAGGCGGCCTCGTCCGGCAGGGCACGGACCGCGGCGGACGCGGCGGGCCCGACGGCGGCGAAGGCACCGAGCAGCGCGTCCGAGTGCGCGGACCCGTCGCCGGCGATGAGGTCGACGTAGTGGAAGTCGTCGCCCGTGTACATGCGGGTGCCCTCGGGCAGACGGGCACGGAGGGCGACCTCGGCCGACGCGTCGAGCAGGCTCATCTTGATCCCGCTGACCCGCTCGCCCGCGTCACGCATCACCGCGAGCACCGTCTCGGGCGCCGACCGCTCGTCGCCGAAGTAGCCGGCGAGCGCCGGGTCGAAGGCGGCACCGAGCCAGTGCAGGACGACGGGTGCCCCGGCGCGCGCGATGACCCGCTCGTAGACCGAGCGGTAGTCGTCTGGTCCGGACGCGGCGCGCGCGAGGTGGCGGCTCGCCATCAGGACCACGCCGGCGCCGGCGTCCTCGGCGTGGTGCAGCTGGCGGACGTAGGCGTCGACGATCGCGTCGAGGCTGGCGTCCTCGGACGCCAGGTCGTCGGTGTTCACCCCGACGACGATGCGGCCGCCGACGCTCGCGGCCTCGGCGGCGCTGCGGGTCACGAGCTCGCGGGTCGCGGCCGGGTCGAGGCCCATGTTGCGCTGCGCCGTGTCCATCGCGTCGGCGACGCCGAGGCCCCAGGACCACAGGTGGTGCCGGAAGGCCAGGGTGCTGTCCCAGTCGAGGTCGGCCGGGGCGCCGGGCGTGGTGTCGGACCCGACGCGGGGCACGACGTGGGCGGCGGCGTACACGACGCGCTCGGTCAGCGGGCCGTCGGGCTTGGTCCACGTGGGTGCGGGCTGCAGGGGCACCGTCGTGGTGGTGCCGTCGGCGGCGAGCAGGGTCAGGTCCGTCATGCGGAGACCGCCTGGAGGCTCGGGTCGGTTCCGGCGGGGGTGCCGTCGGTCCCGTCGTCGGTCCGGTCGCCGGTCCGGTCGTCGTTCCGGTCGTCCGTCCGGTCGTCGGTCCGGTGCGGCTCGGGCAGGTGGAGTTCGGGCAGGTCGACGCGGCGGCCCTCGCGTGAGGACACGAGGCCGGCCTCGGCGAGCGCGACACCGCGGGCGCCGGAGAGCAGGTCGTACGGGTGCGGGCGGCCGGCGACGAGGTCGCGCACGAAGTCCTCCCACTGCGCGCGGAACCCGTTGCCGTACTCGTCGTTGTCGGGGACCTCGAGCCACTGCCCGCGGTAGTCGCGGTCGTCGCGCAGGTCCGGGTTCCACACCGGCTTCGGCGTCGTCGTCCGCGGCTGGACCCGGCAGCCGAACAGCCCGACGACGGCGCTGCCGTGGGTGCCGTCGACCTGGAACTCGACGAGCTCGTCCCGGTCCACCCGCACGGCCCAGCTCGAGTTGATCTGCGCGGTGATCCCACCGGCCAGGTCGAACACCCCGTAGGCGGCGTCGTCCGCGGTGGCCGGGTAGGCGCGGCCCTGCTCGTCGGTCCGCTCGGGGATGTGCGTGACGGCGCGGGCGTACACCGACTCGACGCGGCCGAACAGCTGCTCGAGGACGTAGTTCCAGTGCGGGAACATGTCGACGACGATGCCGCCGCCGTCCTCGCTGCGGTAGTTCCAGCTCGGGCGCTGGGCGTCCTGCCAGTCCCCCTCGAAGACCCAGTAGCCGAACTCGCCGCGGACCGAGAGCACCCGGCCGAAGAACCCGGAGTCGATGAGCCGGGCGAGCTTGCGCAGGCCGGGCAGGTAGAGCTTGTCGTGCACGACGCCGTTCGGCACGCCGGCCTCGGCGGCCAGGCGGGCGAGCTCGAGGGCCTCGGCGGAGGTCTCCGCGGTCGGCTTCTCGGTGTAGACCGCCTTGCCCGCGGCGATCGCCCGGCGGATGGCGTCGGTGCGGGCGCTCGTGACGGCGAAGTCGGCGAAGACGTCCCAGCGCGGGTCGGCGAGCGCGGCGTCGAGGTCCGTCGTCCAGTGCTCCAAGCCGTGGCGCCGGGCGATCTCCTCGAGCTTGCCGGCGTTCCGGCCGACGAGCACCGGTTCGAGCTGCACCCGGGAGCCGTCGGGCAGCAGCACGCCGCCGTCCTGCCGGATCGCGAGCACCGAGCGGACGAGGTGCTGCCGGTAGCCCATGCGTCCCGTGACGCCGTTCATGATGATGCCGAGGGTGCGGGTGGTCAACGCGTGCTCCTTTGCTCGCCGAGCTGCTCCCGCCGGTGCGGAAAGCGCTTGCCCGGCACCGTACACCACGGCGTGCTCGGAGCGCAGCCCCGAGGTCGGCGGCCGCGTGCGGAGCCCGGGTTGGGAGTGCCGGGCCGGATCCCCGGGGCACCGAGCGGTCATGACACCCCGCTCACGTCCGCCGAGCGGTCACGACTCGTCGATCGGCCCCGTGCGGGACGACGAGCTGTGGCCGGTGGACGACACGCGAGCGGGGTGTTGCGACCGGTCGACGAGCGCGCGGGGCCAGGGACGGCAGGGCGGCGGTCGGGGTGTCGGCCGGGGCGGCGGTCGGGGTGTCGGCAGGGCGGCGCTCGGGGTGTCGGTCGGGGTGTCGGCAGGGCGGCGCTCGGGGTGTCGGTCGAGGTGTCGGTCGAGGTGCCGGCCGGGGTGTCAGCGCGCGGTGCTCGCGCGCAGGACGACCTCGCCGTCGACGTCGTCCGCGTCGTCGTCGGTGCCGAGCGCCCGACGGACCGCCCGTGCGCCGATCTCCTCGAGCGGCAGCCGCACGGTGCTGAGCGCCGGCACGACGTCGACGAGCATCCGCACGTCGTCGAACCCCGCGACGCCGATGTCGACGCCGGGGACGAGGCCGCGCTCGCGGATCGCCGTGAGCGCCCCGACCGCCATCAGGTCCGTGACGGCGAACACGCACCGCGGCGGCGACCCCGCGTCGAGCAGCTGGGTCATCGCCTGGTAGCCCCCGTCCCGCGAGAACGCCGACGGCACCACGGCCCCGTGGTCGAGCCGGATGCCGTGGGCGGCGAGTCCGGCGACGAAGCCCTCGACCCGGGCGTGCGCGGTCACGAGGTCGGGCTCCCCCGCCAGCACGGCGAAGGACCGGTGCCCCTGCTCGACGAGCGCTCCCGCCAGGGCCGCGGCCCCGCTGAGGTTGCGGACGACGAGCGCGTGGACGCCCTCGACCCCGGCCGCCGCGCCGTCCACGTCGGACACCAGCGCCGAGACCCCGGCACCACCGGCGACCAGGGCGGCGATCCCGTCACGGACCGCGTCGCCGTTCCCGCCCAGGTGACGGCTGACGGCGAGCACCACGGCGCGGGGGCGGAGACCGGCGACGACGTCGAGCACCTCGCGCTCGCGGGAGGCGTCCCCGCCGGTCGAGGTGATCGTGACGACGAGCCCGGCCTCGTCGGCGGCCCGGATCGCACCGGCGGCGATCGCGGCGAAGTACGGGTCGGCGATGTCGCCGACGACGAGGGCCAACGAGGTCGTCGTGCCGCGGGCCACCGCCTGGGCCTGCACGTTCGCGGTGTAGTGCAGCTCGCGGGCCGCGACGTGCACCCGCTCCAGGAACTCCGGACGCACCCGACGAGCGCTGCCGTTCAGCGCACGGGACGCGGTGGCGAGGGAGACCCCGGCGCGCTGCGCGACGTCCGCCAGGGTCGCGGTGCTGCGGTCCGACACGACGGCGTCCTCTCCGGTGCGCGCTGCCGTGCGCGTCCGGCGTCAGGCTAGCGGTTTCCACGGCCTCGACGCCGGAACCAGCCACATCGAGGAGCGAGCGCGCGTGCCCGGGCGAGCCGAGCCTCCCGGCTGACACCGATGTGAGGACAAATGCGGGAAAGCGCTTGCCGAATCGCCACCGGGTCGTGTAGACAATGGACCCTCGGCCGAGACATCCCGAATGCTCGTCCACGGCGAACAGCCCGTGGCCCGAACGAAAGCAGTGACGATGAAGTCATCCAAACGAGTGCTCGCACTCGCCGGCGGCCTCGCCGCCCTCGCGCTCCTCTCCGGCTGCGCCTCCGGTGGTTCCGGGGACGACGGCGGGAAGGTGGACAAGCTGACGTTCTGGCTGTCGACCTCGACCGCGCAGGAGAAGGGCTACCAGGACCTGGCGACCGCGTACGAGAAGGAGTCGGGCGTCAACGTCCGGATCGTGAACCTGCCGTACGACGGCCTGCAGACGAAGCTCCGCGAGTCCGCCCAGGCGAAGTCGCTGCCGGACGTGGTCCGTGCTGCCGCCATCGACCCGATCTGGACGTCGCAGACGGTCGACCTCAGCTCGATCACCGACAAGAAGGCCAACGGCATCAACCAGGACCTCGTCGCGAAGGCGAAGGACGGCAAGGTCCTCTCGATCCCGTCCGACATCACCGCGGCGGGCCTGTTCGTGAACAAGTCGCTGTTCGAGAAGGCGGGCGTCAGCTACCCGACCGACCCGACGAAGGCCTGGACCTGGGACGAGTTCCTGAAGGCTGCCGACGAGGTCAAGGCGAAGACCGGCGCGAAGTACGACCTGACGTTCGACGCCTCGCCCTCGCGACTGCGTGCGTACATGTACACGAAGGGCACGACCTTCCTCGAGCAGCAGAAGGACGGCTCGTTCGAGAGCAACGCGAAGATGGTCGGAGCCCTGCAGGACTTCGCCGACATGAACGACGACAAGACGATGCCGAAGTCCGTCTGGGCCAGCGGGCAGGATCCGAACGCGCTGTTCAAGAGCGGCCAGGTCGTCGCGTACTTCTCCGGTGTCTGGCAGACCTCGGACTTCGCGTCGAACGTCGACTTCGACTGGGCGAGCGCCGCGACCCCCGCCGACCCGACCCACGCCACGGAGATCAACTACGGCGGCAACATCGTCGGGTTCGCCAACTCGGACGCCCGTGGTGCCGCCGCGAAGAAGTTCATCGAGTACGTGTACGAGCCGGCGAACTACACGAAGCTCTCCGCGACCAACGGGTTCCTGCCGGTGGAGAACGGGCTCGACATCGACTACCCCTTCACCTCCCAGGCCGCCAAGGACTCGTTCGCGCTGTACACGAAGGAGATCGAGGCCGCCGACCCGATCTCGAGCGCCTACGCCAACGAGGCCGCCACCTGGGCGATCGAGGGCAAGGAACTCGGCACCGACCCCACCACCACCGAGGTCGGCAAGCTCATCAACGGGCAGCAGTCGGCGAAGAAGACGCTCGACACGATCACGAAGTACTACGAGGAACAGGTCGGCTGATGACCTCGGCCGCCGGGTGCCTGCACCCGGCGGCCGCCCCTCCGGGTGCCCGCGTCTGGCGGCCGCCCCTCCTCCACCCCGGCACGACGAACGAAGAGGATCATCGTGAGCACCAGCACCGCAGCGGGTGACGTCACCGCCACCGCGGCCGTCCCACCCGGACCAGCCCGGTCGAGCACGCCGGGCCGACCACGCCGTCGCCGCTCCGGCGTCAGCCGACCGGTCCTCGCACCGATCGCCTTCGTCGCCGTAAACGCCGTGCTGTTCGTGGTGTTCTTCGTGTGGCCCGCCGTCATCGGCCTCGGCTACTCGTTCACCGACTACAACGGCGTGAGCGACCCGACGTTCATCGGCCTGGAGAACTACACCGAACTCTTCGGCGACTCCACCTTCTACGCCGCACTGGTCCGCACCCTGATCTACGCGGTCGTCGCCGTCCCGCTCGGCTTCGTGCTGTCGCTCTCGATGGCCCTGATGCTCACGAGCCCCGCCGCGAAGGGCCGGAGCGTCGCCCGCATCGTGTTCTTCGTCCCGTGGCTGATCTCCCCCATCGTCACCGGTGTCATCTGGCGGTGGATGTTCGGCGAGAACTTCGGCCTGGCGAACTTCGTCATCGAGTCCCTCGGCGGCAAGGCCGTGCCGTGGCAGTCGAACGCCGACCTGTCCCTGCTCGTGGTGATCTTCGCCACCGCGTGGGCCGGCGCCGCGTTCAACATGCTGCTGTTCGTCGCCGCCATCCGCAACGTCCCGCAGTCGTACTACGAGGCCGCGTCGCTCGACGGTGCCGGCGCCTGGCACCAGTTCCGCTACATCACGCTGCCGAGCATCGCGCCGACCTCGTTCATCGTGGTGCTGCTGTCCTCGCTCGGGGCGTTCAAGGAGTTCGCCACGATCCAGGCGCTCAACAACGGCGGTCCGGGCACCGACAACAACCTGCTCGTGCAGTACATCTACACGAACGGGTTCCAGAACGCCCACATCGGCTACGCGAGCGCCGCGTCGATGGTCCTCATGCTGATCCTCATGGCCATCGCGCTGATCCAGCTCGCCATGAACCGCCGGACGGAGTCACGCCGATGACCGACACGACCCTCCCGTCGACGCCCGCGGGCGCGGCCGCGACCACCGGAGCTGCCACGAGCCCCGCCGGCGTCGCCGCCGCGACCACCGCCGCCGCCGTCACCGACCAGGTGACCAAGCGCAGCGGCCGCTCCGGTGGCCCCAGCCGGACCCGCACCCCGCGCGGCAAGGCGATCGCCGCGACCGCCCTGCTCTGGGTCTTCATCATCGCGTTCGGCTTCCCGGTGCTCTGGTTCATCCTCAGCGCCTTCAAGCCGGGCAGCGAGCTGTTCTCCTACCCGCTGACCCTGCTGCCGAAGCAGTGGTCGGTGTCCGGGTTCACCGAGGCCTGGTCGAGCTTCGACTTCGCCCGGTACTTCGGCAACACGATCATCGTCGCCCTCGTCACGACGGTGCTGACGGTCCTGGCGAGCGCCTGCACCGGCTACGCCCTGGCCAAGTACGACAACAAGTGGCTCAAGGTGTTCTTCGTCTGCATCCTCGCGACGACGATGCTCCCCACCGAGGTCATCCTCGCCCCGACCTTCATCGTGATCCGCGACCTCGGCCTGTACGACTCGCTCGCCGGCATCATCGTGCCGTCGGTGATCACCGCGACCGGCATCTTCATGTTCCGCCAGTTCTTCCTCACGGTGCCGGACGACCTCGTCGAGGCCGCGCGGATCGACGGCGCGAGCGAGTTCGGCATCTTCGTCCGCATCATGCTGCCGATCTCCCGCCCGATCATGCTGACCCTGGCGATCTTCTCGTTCCAGTGGCGCTGGAACGACTACATCTGGCCGCTGCTCGTGCTGAACGACCCGCACCAGTTCACGATCCAGATCGCCCTGCAGAGCATCGTCGGGGCCGAGAACGTGAACTGGACCGTGCTCCTCGGTGCCTCGGTCATCTCGATCCTGCCCCTGCTGCTCCTGTACCTGGTGTTCCAGAAGTACGTGAACGGCGCCGACCTCAACGCGGGACTGAAGGACTGATGGGACCGACCTTCCTCGAGGCCCTCGGCCCGGCTGCCGACACCGCGGTCCGGGACCTGCGGTCCAGCACCGACGACCCGGCGACGCTGCAGCACCGGGAACTGATGGCACGCGCGCTCACGCTGGTGGGCGCGTGGGTCCGGACGGGAGGCCCGGCGCGGGCCGACGAGACCGACCTCACGACCGCGCACGGGTACGTCCGGCACCTCGCCGACCGCCAGTCGGAGCACGGCACGTTCGTCGGCGGGGACAACGTCCTGTCGCCGCCGGACTCCGCGTTCACGGTCAACGACTGCTGCGACGCCCTCGAGCTGCTCGCCCCCGTCCGCGACGTCTCGGGCGTCGCCGGTGCCCTCGCCGGGGACCTCGACCGGATCGTGCTCCGCGCCGCCCCGGCCCTGCGCACCGGCGGCGTGCACACGCCGAACCACCGCTGGGAGATCTCGGCCGCCCTGGCCCGGGTCCACCGCCTGCACCCGGACCCGGCGCTCGTCGCCCGGATCGAGGAGTGGCTGGCCGAGGGCGCCGACATCGACGCCGACGGGCTGTGGTCCGAGCGCAGCCCGAACTACGCCGTCGCCGTCTCCTGCCCGTCCTTCCTGGTGCTCGCCGAGGTCCTCGACCGGCCCGAGCTCCTCGAGCCGGTCCGGCGGAGCATCGACGCCGTCCTCGCCCTGCTCCTGCCCGACGACACCGTCGAGACCGTGCAGTCGCGCCGGCAGGACCAGTCCCGCCCGTTCGGCATCGGCCCGTTCGCACCCCTGCTCTGGCACGTCGCCGTACAGGACGACCGCGCCGACGTCGCCGCTGTCGCCCGGCGTGCGGTGACGCTCGACATGTGGCAGCCGGGTGCCGTCGCCGCGCGGGCCATGACGGACCCGCTGCTCGGTCGACCGCTCCCCGACCGGGAGGCCCCCGCCGCCCCGGCCCGCGAGGTGCTCCACTTCGCCGACGCCCGACTCGTGCACGTCCGCGAACCGCGCCGGAGCGTCGTCCTGTTCGCCGGCTCGGACGTCCCGACGCAGGGCCACGTCCGCTCCGGCCTGGCGAACAGCCCGACGTTCCTCCGGGTGCTCGCCGGTGACGTCGTCCTGTCCGACGTGCGGCTGTCCCGCGAGTTCTTCGGCCTGGGGCCCTTCCGCCCGACGACCCTCACGACCCTGCCGTCCGGCACCGACGACGCCGACGACGTCCTGCGCTTCCGGCTCACCGAGTCCGTCGCGGCCGGCTACCACCAGCCCCTCACGCCCGCACTCCGGCGCCCGGACGGGGCGTACGACCTGCGCGACGAGGGCCGGTTCTCCGCGGCGATGGACTTCGGCGACCGGGCGGTGGACACCGTCACGCTGACGACCACCGTCGACGTGACCGTCCTGCCCGACGCCGTCGTGCTCGACCTCGACGTGGACGGCGCCGACGTGCCGTGGGCGCTGCAGCTGTCCTTCCGCACCGGGGGTACCGTCACCGGCATGGAGCAGGACGTCGAGGGGAACCGGGTGCTCGTCAGCGGGACCGGCAGCTACCGGGTGGGCGACGACGTCGTCACCGTCGGACCGGGCAACGGGACCGGGCCTGCGCAGCCGGCGTTCTACGCGCCGGGGCAGGACTACGCCTTCCTCGGCGGCACCGACCGCCCCGACGGCGAGCACGTCTTCGTGACCGGTCGGGCGCCAGGACGGACCCGGGTCACGATCGGCACGGGCGGGTCCCCCGGGACGTCCTCGTGACACCCTCGGGCTCCGACGCGGGCACGACGGAGGCGGCACTGCCCGGCATCGTGCTCGTCGGTGCCCGCGGGTACGGCCTGCACCACCGCGCGAACGTCGACCGGCTCGTCGCCGCCGGGCGCTGCACGCTCACCGCGGTCCTCGACCCGGCGCTCGACGGCCCGACCGACGGCGGCGTCCCCGTGGTGGCCGACCTCGCCGCCGCCCACGCGCACGGTCCCGTCGACGTCGTCGTCGTGGCCGCGCCCATCGCCGCACACCTCCCGCTGACCCTGGCGGCGCTCGAGGCCGGTGCGGACGTGCTCCTCGAGAAGCCACCGGTGACGACCCGGCAGGCCCTGGCCGAGCTGCTCGACGCCGAGCGGCGTACCGGACGCGTCGTCCAGGTCGGGTTCCAGAGCCTCGGGTCCGACGCACTCGGTGCCCTGCGGGACGGCCACGTCGTCGGCGCGGTCCGCTCGGCGGCGGCCGTCGGCACCTGGCGCCGGGACGACGCCTACTGGCAGCGGTCCGCCTGGGCGGGCCGTCGACGGCTGCACGGCGTCGACGTGCTCGACGGCGTCGTGACGAACCCCCTCGCCCACGCCGTCGCCACCGCGCTGGCCGTGGTCGGTGCCCGCCGTGCCGCCGACGTCGCTCGCGTCGAGGTGGAGCTGTACCGGGCGAACGCGATCGAGGGCGACGACACCTCCACGGTCCGTGTGACGACGACGGCAGGACGCGAGGCCACGGCTGCGCTGACCCTGTGCGCCGCCGAGGAGACCGTGCCGTCCGTGCAGGTCACCGGCGCCGACGGCAGCGCGCGGTTCGACTACACGCTCGACGACGTCACGCTGCTCGACGCACCCGCGCAGCACCACGGCCGCACCGACCTGCTCGAGGACCTCCTCGACCACCGCCGCACCGGCGCCGACCTGCTCGTCCCCCCGGTGTCGACGGGCGCGTTCGTCGAGGTGCTCGAAGCCGTCAGCGCGACGGAGCCGGTGCAGATCGACCACCCCTTCGTCACCTGGCTCGGCGAGGGGCCAGCGCGGCACCCGGTGGTCCAGGACGTCGAGTCGCTGGTCGAGCGCGCCGCCGAGGAGCTGGCACTGTTCTCCGAGGTCGGCGCTCCCTGGGCACATGCCACCCGCGACGACGTGCTGCACCGCTTCCTCGTCCCGACCGCCGACGGCACCACG
This sequence comes from Curtobacterium sp. SL109, assembly GCF_026672405.1. Taxonomy (NCBI): domain Bacteria; kingdom Bacillati; phylum Actinomycetota; class Actinomycetes; order Micrococcales; family Microbacteriaceae; genus Curtobacterium; species Curtobacterium sp. SL109. The sequence continues at coordinate 1,866,015 of NZ_JAPPRB010000002.1, read as the reverse complement.
ACCGAGGTCGCGACCGTGCTCGACGGCGCCGGGACCATCCCGACCTCGGTCCCCCGGCCGTACCTGCACCCCGTGCGGACGCTCGCCGGGGTCGTCGTCAGCGCCCACCACCCGCCCGACCACGACTGGCACTGCGGCGTCGGCCCCGCGATCCCCGACGTCGGCGGCGTGAACTGCTGGGGCGGTCGCACCTACGTCCACGGCGAGGGCTACGTCTGGCGTGACGACCACGGCACGGTCTCGGTCGAGCGGGAGACCGTCGAGGGCCACACGCACACCATCGAGGCGTGGTGGCGGGGACCCGACGGCCGACCGCGCCTGCACGAGGACCGGACGACGTCGACCCGGTCACTCGGCCCCGACGCCTGGGAGCTCCGCACGACCTCGTCCTTCAGCACCCCGGGCGACACGGACGTCCTGCTGGGCGGACCCGGCAGCAACGGCCGCGTCGGCGCCGGGTACGGCGGGTTCACCTGGCGCCTGCCACCGTGCACCGACGTCGAGGTCAGCACCCCGACGGCCACCGGGGAGTCCGGGGTGCACGGCTCCGTCGCACCGTGGGTGGCATGGCGTGCCGACGTCGAGGGGCGACCGGTCACGATCGCCCTCGAGGCGCTCGGACACCGCGACCCGTGGTTCGTCCGGGTCGCCGAGTACCCCGCGATCGCGTCGGCCCTGGCGTGGTCGACCCCGGCGACGGTGCACGCGGGCGTCCCGCTGGTCCGCGCCTTCCGGGCGGTCGTCGCGGACGGCCGTCACGACCCCGTCGCGCTGCTCGCCCGGCGACCAGACTGACTACGCCGACCGCTCCTCCGTCTGCGCCAGCAGGTGCTCGTCGAGCAGGTCGAGCACCCGCGGGTCCGGACCGAACTTGCGGGCGAACGGCAGCCCCGAGTCCAGCAACGCGGCCACGTCCTCGACCGTGTACTCGTCCGGACGCCCGGAGGTCGGGTCGGACCAGCGGATGCTGTGCAGGCTCGCGTGCTCCGTCCGCAGGTCGGGGTGGTTGCCGATCACCGTCGGTGTGACGGCCTCGACCGGGATCATGGTGCGCTCGAAGTAGCGCACGAGGGCCGGATCGGAGCGCACCCGGTCGACGACGGCGCGCATCGCACGCCGGTCGATCGCGAACCAGCTGTTGTCATACCAGCAGGGGGCGTCCCGGGTGAAGGGCGTGCGGAGCGCCCGGACACCGACCCGCGCCGGCACGCCGAGCCCGTCGTTCGCGCCGTAGATCCGCACCGGCATCCGGTGCACGCGGAGCCGGTGGATCGCGATGCCCCGGACGGCGCGGACCGCCCGGACGAGCGGCGCTGGGAGCCGACGCTCGAGGTCGACGGACGGCAGCTTCGTGTACTGGAAGCGGTAGCGCTGCTGGGCCTCGGCGCGGATGCCCGGGTCGGGGACCTCGTCGATCGGCCAGGACTCGATGATGGCGTTGCTCGACGCCGCCGTCGCATCGAGCAGGCGCCCGTGCAGGACGGACGCCGGGGCCGTGGGGTAGTCCTGCTCGGACAGCAGCATCACCCAGTCCACGTCGAGGTGGTCCAGCACCCAGCCGAACAGCCGCCACCGGGCCCGCTCGAGCGTGAGGTCACCCCACTCGATCCGTTCGGGGCTGACGAGCACGTGGACGCCGAGCGCCTCGAGCGGGTCGCGGCGGACGGGGTGGTGGGTCTCGTCGTGCTGGACCACGACCGCGGCGCCCGGGTCCGTGGTGCGCAGCGTCCGGACGAGCCGTTCGAGCTGGACCCCGTCGCCGTACGAGGTGATGAGGTACGCCAGACGGGCGCGCCGTCCGGTGGTCTGGTCAGTGGAGTGGTGCTCGGACATCGTCTGCTCCTCGCGGGGACGGTGGTGCTCCGGGCCCGCGGCGAGGGTGCCGCGGTGTTCTCGTGCCAGTGTCCCTGCTCAGGACGGCAGGGCCTCCGCGTAGACGCGGAACTCGCCGCGATCGGCGTGTATCGACCAGAGGCGGTCAGCCAGGGACTCGGCGGAGTGCGCCGGGTCGCCGTCGTCGATGCCGAACGGGATGATGATCTGCCCGACGTGGATGGACTCCGCGGCGAGCGCTTCGTGGAGGAGCTGGGCGTAGGCGCTCTCCCCCGCGAACCCGACCGAGGTGCCCGTGACCCGGGCGCCCGGTCGCACGGCACTGCCGCCGTTGACGAACAGGAGCGTGCCGTGGCCGATGGCCCGCATGCCGGGGATGACCTGCCGTGCGGCGGCGACGGGGCCGTACACCGAGAACTCGATCGGCCCGACGAGGTCCGCCTCGGTCGTCTCGAGCACCGGGCGCATGAACTCCTTCGCCGGCAGCGGGCTGTACTGCAGCACCTCGATCGGGCCGAGGTCGGCGCTGGCCCGTTCGAGGGCCGAGCGGATCGAGTCGCCGTCACGGACGTCGGCGGTGTACCCGGCGGCGGTGTGCCCCTCGGACTGCAGCGTGGCGGCGAGGTCCTCGACGCGGCCCTGGTTGCGGGCGACGAGGGCGACGGCGAAGCCCTCGCGGGCGAACCGGCGGGCGACGGCGAGACCGAGGCCCCGGCCGGCACCGATGATGGCGATCGTGGTCATGCGGCCAGTCAACTCCGCTCCCGGCTCAGAGGTGGATGCCGGCGCGCCGCAGGTCCTTGACGATGGTCCTCAGCAGCACGCGGTGGCCGGCGATGGTGGGGTGCTCGCTGTCGTCCTGCAGCAGTGCGGCGTGGCCCTTGAGCGGCTGGCCGATGTCGACGAAGGTGCCGTGCACGGCGCGGACGGCCCGACGGAGGCTCGCGGTGCTCTGGGCGACCTCGGCCGGCACGGCACCCGGCTGGTCCCAGAGCGTGTTCATGCCGACGATCTGCGCCTTCGGCAGCGCCGCGTGCAGGGCCCGCACGGTCGCTCCGGTGGCGGTCTCGATCGACGCGGCGCTCTGGCCGATGTCGTTGTCCGTCGACTGCACGATGACGATCGACGGGTGGGCCGCCGTCGCCTGGGTGATGAGACCGGCGAAGTCGGTCCCGCAGGCACCCACCGCGAGGAACCCGCCGCTGCTGCAACCGAGGTTCGTCACGCGCACGTGGTCCGCCTCGGCGAGGAGCGCCGGCCAGGCCGTCGACGTGTCGTCGAGGCCGTAGCCGGCCATGATCGAGTCGCCGATCGTCACGACCGAGGTGCCGGCGCGGGGCCCGGTGATCGTCGGGCTCGGCTGCGCGTTCCCGAGCGCCGGGTGTGCCGCGACGGCCACCCCGACCGCGCCGAGCGGGATGCACACGCCGAGGGCGACGGCGACGAGGACCGTCCGGAACCTGCTCATGTCCCCACCGTAGATCGCCGGGGCTGATCACGCCGTGGGCGAACCGGCCCGCATCGGGTCACACCCGGTCGTAGCGTCGGCGCATGGAACTCCTCTTCGTGCACGGCGCCCTGGTCCGCGACGGCGCCTGGTGGTGGCAGCCCACCGCCGACCTGCTGCACGAGACCACCGGCATCCGCAGCCGCGCAGTCGCTCTGCCGTCCTGCGGCGAAGCGGAGTTCGGCGGGATCGAGTCCGGCACGCCCGAGGGCGGTCTGGTCGAGGACGCCGCCGCACTCCGCCGAGCGCTCGACGGCGTCGACCCGGACGCGGGCGCGATCGTCGTCGGGCACTCCTACGGCGGCACCGTCATCGCCGAGGCCGGACACCACCCCGCCGTCCGGAACCTCGTCCTCGTGTCGTCGTACCTGCCCGCGGTCGGGCAGGCCCAGGCCGGGATCATGAGCGGCGAGTCGGATCCCGTCACGATCGCGGACCGTGGTGACGGCACGCTCGGCGTCAGCGGGTACGACGCCTATTCCTTCGGTGCCCGGTTCCTGCAGGACGCCGACACCGCCACCCAGCGGGCCGCCTGGGAACGCGTCACCGCGCAGTCCGCCACCGCCTTCGTCACCCCGACGACCCGGGCCGGCTGGCAGGGCGTCGACTCCACCGCGATCGTGTGCACCGACGACTGCAGCACCTCCGTCGCGCTGCAGCGCGAGCACGCGGCGCGCGCGACGCGCTACGTCGAGCTGCCCACCGGGCACCACCCGTTCATCACCCGACCGGACCTGGTCGTGGAGCAGCTCACGGCGCTGCTCGGCTGAGCCGCACCGGACGGGAGGCCCGTGGCGGCGCCGCCACGAGCCTCCCGGCCGGTGGTCACCCCGTCCACGGCGCGCGCCTAGTCTCGAGGGGATGCCCACTTCGCGAACCACCCCTGCCGACTCCCCCGGGCACGACGACTTCATCCGTGTGCGCGGTGCCCGCGAGAACAACCTGCGTGACGTGGACGTGGACGTCCCGCGCGACCGGATCGTCGCGTTCACCGGCGTCTCCGGGTCGGGCAAGTCGTCGCTGGCCTTCGAGACGGTGTTCGCGGAGGCGCAGCGGCGCTTCCTGGAGTCCGTCGCGCCGTACGCGCGCCGGCTCATCGCGCAGGGGTCGACGCCGCACGTGGACTCGATCACCGGGCTGCCGCCGGCCGTGGCGCTGCAGCAGCGTCGCGGTGCCCCGAGCGCCCGGTCCACCGTCGGGACGCTGACGACCCTGTCGAACTCGATGCGGATGCTGTTCTCCCGCGCGGGCACCTACCCGGACGGAGCCGACCGGCTGGAGTCCGACTCGTTCTCGCCGAACACCGTCGCCGGCGCCTGCCCGCGCTGCCACGGGCTCGGCACCGCGCACGAGGTGACCGAGGCCTCCGCCGTGCACGACGACTCGCTCAGCATCCGGGACGGCGCCATCACCGCGTGGCCCGGTGCCTGGCAGGGGAAGAACCTGCGCGACGTGACCGCTGGGCTCGGGTACGACATCGAGCGGCCCTGGCGCGAGCTGAGCCGTGAGGACCGCGACTGGCTGCTGTTCACCGAGGAACAGCCCGTCGTCGAGGTGCACCCCAAGCGCGACCGCGTGGCGAAGCCCTACAAGGGACGGTTCTGGAGCGCGCGGCAGTTCGTGCTGCACACCCTGGCGGACTCGCAGAGCGAGACGCAGCGGAACAAGGTGTTGCGATTCGTCGAGTCCGGGCCGTGCGGGCTCTGCCACGGGACCGGGCTCACCCGCGCCGCCCTGGCCGTGACCGTCGGCGGACACTCCATCGCGGGGCTGAACGGGCTGCCGCTGACCGACCTGGCGGACGTGCTGCGGCCCATCGCGGCGATCACGGACGCGTCCGCGGCGACGTCGAAGGCGTCCTCCGGCGAGCGCTCCTCGGTCGCGGTGGCCATCGCGTCGGACCTCCTCACGCGGGTCGAGGTGCTGACCGGGCTGGGGCTCGGGTACCTGGCGCTCGACCGCTCGACGCCGACGCTCTCCCCCGGCGAGACCCAGCGCCTGCGGATCGCGACACAGCTGCGCTCGGGGCTGTTCGGGGTCGTCTACGTGCTCGACGAGCCGAGCGCCGGGCTGCACCCCGCGGATGCGGAGTCGCTGATGGAGGTGCTCGAGGACCTGCGCGCGAGCGGCAACAGCGTGTTCGTGGTCGAGCACGACATGAGCATCGTGCGCCGGGCCGACTGGATCGTCGACGTCGGGCCCGGGGCGGGAGCCGGCGGCGGGACCGTGCTGTACAGCGGGCCGGTGGACGGGCTGGCGTCGGTCGAGGCGTCGGTGACGCGGCGGTACCTGCGGACCGGGTCGGGTTCTGGCGGTGCTGGTGGTTCTGGTGGTTCTGGTGGTTCTGGTGGTCGTTCTGGTTCGGCTGGTGGTGGGTCGTCGGTCCGTGAGCCGGTGGGCACGCTGTCGTTGCGCGGGGTGAGCCGGCACAACCTGCAGGACCTCGACGTCGACCTGCCGCTCGGGGTCCTCACCGCGGTGACCGGCGTCAGCGGGTCCGGCAAGTCCTCGCTCGTCGGTGGGGTGCTCCCCGGCGTGGCCGCGGACCACCCGCTCGTCGACCGGGTCGTCGTGGTCGACCAGAAGGCGATCGGTCGGACACCCCGCTCGAACCTCGCCACCTACACGGGGCTCTTCGACGCGGTCCGCGCAGCGTTCGCGGCGACGCCCGAGGCCCGTTCACGAGGTTGGACCGCCGGACGGTTCTCGTTCAACGTCGCCGGCGGCCGTTGCGAGGTCTGCCAGGGCGAGGGGTCCGTCTCCGTCGAGCTCCTGTTCCTGCCCGGCAGCTGGGCGCCGTGCCCGGAGTGCCACGGCAGCCGATACACCGCGTCGACCCTGGAGGTCCGTTGGCAGGGCGCGTCGATCGCCGACGTCCTGGCGATGACCGTCGACGAGGCCGCACCGTTCCTCGCTCCCCTGCCGATCGCCGCCCGCGGGCTCGAGACCCTGCGCGAGGTCGGGCTCGGGTACCTCCGACTCGGACAGCCCGCGCCGGAGCTCTCCGGCGGCGAGGCGCAGCGCATCAAGCTCGCGACCGAACTCCAGCGGGCGCGGACCGGGCACACGCTGTACCTGCTCGACGAGCCCACCACGGGGCTGCACCCGGCTGACGTCGAACTCCTGGCGGCACAGCTCGGCCGGCTCACCGACGCGGGCAACACCGTCGTCGTCGTCGAGCACGCGATGGACGTCGTCGCCGGGGCGGACCACGTCATCGACATGGGGCCTGCCGGTGGTGACGCCGGCGGGAAGGTCGTCGCCGTCGGGACGCCGCGCGAGGTCGCCGCGTCCACCGAAAGCCGGACTGCCCCGTACCTCCGGGAGCAGCTCGGGATGTGACCGGGTCGCGTCAGGCGCGCAGGCGCGCAGGCGCGCAGGCGCGCAGGCCTGCGGGGGCACGGGTCCGCATGCTCACGTGTTCAGGGCGAGGCCGAGGAACGGCGAGAGCAGGAGTGCGAAGCCGACGCTCACCAGGACCCGCCCGCGTCGATCGCGACGACGAGGCCGAACACGCCGCCGATCCAGGCAGCGACCCGCTGCTCGCCGGGGTCGACGTTCCCGAAATGACGCGTGACGGATCCGGTTGGCAGAACCCGCACGTCGCCGACCGGATTCGTCAGCTCGATGTCGACCCTGTCGGCGCTACGACCGGTCGGTCAGGCGGTCCTTCGCCGAACGGATCGTGTCCGACGGCACCGGCGGACTACGACCGGTCGGTCAGGCGGTCCTTCGCCGAACGGATCGTGTCCGACGGCACCGGCGGCACACCACGGCGGATGCCGCGCAGCCCGAGGACCAGCAGGACCGCCGTCACGATCGCGAACACGGCGAACGTGATGCCCGCGGCCGCCCACACCGGCAGCACCAGCGCCAGGAGCGCGACCACGAAGCCGGCCAGCACGACGAGGGTCGTCAGCGCGAACGCGACCGCCACGCCCGTGAGCAGCAGCCCCGCCTTCGCGCTCGTCGCACGCTCGCTGATCTCCCGCCGAGCGGAGGCGATCTCGTCCCGCACGGCGCGGAGCACCGGCTCGAGGGCCTTCTGCGCCAGGCCCGCGGTGACGGTGTCTCGGAAGGACGGCCGGCTGGTCGTGGTGTCGTCGTGGTCGGTGGTGCTCATGGTGTCTCCTGTCCGGGCGCGGGAAGCTGCGCCCGTGAACAGGACGCGACGATTCCGATGATCGTCACGCGCGGCCGGTGCTGCTCGGACACTTCACAGCAGCGGGCGCAGCTCGATCATGCGGTTGCAGGCGGTGGAGGCCTCGGCAGCGACCGCCCGTGCCGTCTCGACGTCCGGGAGGTCGAGCACCCAGAACCCCGCGACGTACTCGGCCGCGTCGACGACCGGCCCCTCGGTGGTGACGACGTCGCCGCTCCTGGTGTCGACGACGACGCTGTCGGCGGGGGCGGCGAGGCCGCCGGCGAACACGATGCGACCGTCCGACTGCAATCGGTCGTTGAGGGCCTGGACCGCCTCGGCTTCGGCGGCGGTGGCGGAGTGGGTCCGGCCGGCGGCTTCGGCCTGGCCGTCGTCGATCACGTTGACGAGGAACTGCATGGCGCATCATCTCCTGAGTGCGGTGCTGCCAATCGTCCTCGCCCCGGGCGCGCTCCGCACGGTGGATCTGCAGTCGTGACACGTCGTCTCGGTGGTACCGCGGACGACGCCGTCCCGCAGCGATGTCACCATCGGCGCATGCACGTCAGAGTCGTCGCCACCGCCCGGATCGCCGCCGCTGCGCTGATCGTCGCGGCCATCACCGGGGAGCTCCTGCAGAGCATCCACTTCTGGCACACGATCGGTGTCAGGGGCATCCCGGGGAAGGTCCTCGACTTCTTCCTCTTCTTCACCGAGGACTCGAACCTGGCTGCCGTGGCCGTCTTCGTGATCGGCGCGGTGATGCTCCTGCGGCACGGTGTGCGGACGCCGAGCGCGCACTGGGTCACCGCCCGCCTGACCGTGACGAGCGCCGTCGTGCTGACGTCCCTCGGTGACAACCTCCTGCTCCGCGGGACCGTGCCGCCGGCCGCGGTGATCCCCTGGGCCGACGCCTCCCTGCACATCGTCGCACCGGCGCTCGTGCTGCTCGACTGGTTGCTGGGCCCCGACCGCCGCCGCGTCCGAGTCTCCACCGTCGGCACGGCACTCATCGCACCGGTCATCTGGCTGGTGGTGACCATGCTCCGCGGCCCGTTCACCGGTGACCAGGCGAGCTCGGCACGGCACTACTACCCCTACTTCTTCCTCGATCCAGACCACTTCGCGAACGGGTACCTCACCGTCGCCGTCTACGTCATCGCGTTCTTCGTGGCGTTCTGCGTCGTGTCGCTGCTGCTCGTGTGGACCACACGCTGGCCGGCACCGGGTACGCCTGCCGAGGGCAGCGCCGTGGACGGCCCGGTCTGGGCAGAGCGGGCGCCGTCGTCCGTCGGCTGAGACGAGCACGAAGAAGGCCCCTCGACGTCTGTCGAGGGGCCTTCTCCATGTCTGCAGTCTCTCGACTGTTCTTCGGTTCGGTCGGGCTGACAGGATTTGAACCTGCGACCCCTTGACCCCCAGTCAAGTGCGCTACCAAGCTGCGCCACAGCCCGCGAGTTCCGGAGAACTCGAAGTCCCGAGGGACTCCGCCACCCGCACCCGACCGAGCGCGGAGCAGCCCGACAAGCATAGCGGACGACGAGCCCTCACCGCGCCACCCGGTTCGACCCGTCCAGCGCGGCTCCCCTAGGGTGGCCCGATGCGTTCCCGATCCACCCGTTCCGTCGTCGTGCTGGCAGCCGCAGGACTCCTGTTGGGGGCGGCCGGTTGCACCGGGACAGCACCGTCCGAGACTCCCGCGACGTTGACCACGGCCTCCGCCGACACGGTCACGGTCGCGACGCAGCGAGATCCGGCGGAACGGGCGCTCCGGGCGAGTCGTGCGCTGTTCGCCTCGGCGCCGGGCGCCGTCCTCGCCCCCGCTGATGACGCCCGGTCGATCCGGACGGCGGCGAGCGCTGCGCGCCGCGCCCACGTCCCGGTGCTGCTCGTGGACGCCGAGCGGCGACGAGCAGTGGCGGACGAGCTGGAGCGTCTCGACGCGCGCTGGTACCAGACCGTCGGCATCGTGCACATCGACTCGTCGGTCGACAAGCGGTCCGCGTCGGAGGACACGGACGAGACCGACGCACCCCGAGCCTCCCGGCCGGCGACCGTCCTGGTGGCGGACGCAGCGGACGACGCTGCGGTGGTCGGGACCGCGGAGGCGGCGGGCGCGACGGTGGTGACGATGCCGGAGGGCGTGACCGATCCGGCCGCCGCGCCGGACGTGATCCGTTCGCTGCACGACCACGAGGACTCGTCGACGGTCCTGGTCGGTGCAGCGTTCGCGGGTCTCGGAGACGCACGGTGGACCGTGCGGGCGGCCGAGAGCGGCTGGCAGCTGCCGCACGGCGGCCAGCGTCCGTTCGACGGTCACCGGTACGTCGCGATGTACGGCGCTCCGGGTGCTCCGGTGCTCGGGGTCCTCGGAGAGCAGGACCCCACGACGTCGGTGCGGCGGGTCCGGGAGCTCGCGACGACGTACGACGGGCTCAGCAACGAGCCCGTGTCCCCCGCGTTCGAGCTGATCGCGACGGTCGCAGCCGGCGACGCGGGTGCCGACGGCGACTACTCGACCGAACTGCCGGTGTCGACGCTCGAACCGTACGTGGACGCGGCGCACGACGCGGGCATGCCGGTGGTCATCGACCTGCAGCCGGGTCGCTCGGACTTCCTGTCACAGGCGAAGCGCTACGAGTCGCTGCTGAAGCGACCCGGGGTGTGGCTCGCGCTCGATCCGGAGTGGCGACTCGGACCGGACCAGGTCCCGCTGCGACAGATCGGGACGGTGAGCGCAGCCGAGGTGAACGCGGTGTCCGCGTGGCTGGCCGACCTGGTCCGATCGGAGGACCTGCCGCCGAAGGCCCTCGTCCTGCACCAGTTCCGCCTGTCCATGATCCAGGACCGCTCGGCGCTGCAGTCACACCCGGAGCTCGACATGCTCGTCCACGTCGACGGCCAGGGATCGCAGCCGGACAAGCAGGCGACGTGGAAGGCGCTCCACGTCGACGCGCCCGAGGGCGTCCACTGGGGCTGGAAGAACTTCTTCGACGAGGACACACCCATGCTGTCGCCGTCCGAGACGATGTCACAGGTCACACCGACGCCCTCGCTCGTCACCTACCAGTAGCGAGGATGGTCGGGTCGTTCCCGACCGGTCGGCTCTCCACATCCTCCAGTCTGTCCACAGCCAGGAGGCTCGGGGCGCGTTCCGTCGGTCGGTGCTGACAGCATGGGGGCATGTCCTCTCCTGTGCTCGGCTCCGGACCGTCCGTCCCGTCTGCGTCCACGGCTGCCCCGTCGGCGTCCGCGCTGGGCGTGGCAGCGGCGCCGACGGCTCCGCCGTCGGCCGAGCTCGCGACAGAGGCTCGCGAGGCCCTCTTCGCCCTGACCGGTCGCCCCGACGCGGTCTTCCACCCCGGGCAGCTGGAGGCCATCTCCGCCCTGGTCGAGCACCGCCAGCGCGCCCTCGTCGTGCAGCGCACCGGGTGGGGCAAGTCGGCGGTCTACTTCCTCGCGACCCTGCTGCTCCGCCGGCGCGGGGGTGGTCCGACCGTGCTCGTGTCGCCGCTGCTGGCACTCATGCGGGACCAGGTCGCGGCCGCAGCGCGGGCCGGTGTCCGGGCGGTGTCGATCAACTCGGCCAATGCGCACGAGTGGTCCGACACCCAGGCGAAGCTGGCGCGGGACGAGGTCGACGTGCTCCTCGTCTCCCCCGAACGCCTGAACAACCCGAAGTTCCGTGACGAGCAGATGCCGGCGCTCATCGCCCGGATGGGGATGCTCGTCGTGGACGAGGCCCACTGCATCTCCGACTGGGGCCACGACTTCCGGCCCGACTACCGCCGGCTCGCGGAACTCATCCGGTCACTGCCGCACGGCGTCCCCGTGCTGGCCACCACCGCCACCGCGAACGAGCGCGTGGTGGAGGACGTCGCCGAGCAGCTCACCGCCGGCCCGGCTGACCCGGTGTTCACCATCCGCGGTTCCCTCGCCCGGGCCTCGCTGCGCCTCGGCGTGTTGACGCTGCCCGATGCCCGCGCTCGGCTCGGCTGGCTCCTGGCACACCTCGGCGACCTGCCCGGCAGCGGGATCATCTACACGCTGACGGTCTCCGCGGCCGAGGACATCGCGCGGCTGCTGCGTGAGAGCGGCCACGCCGTGCGGGCCTACACGGGCCGGACCGACACCGACGAACGCGAACAGCTCGAGCAGCAGCTCAAGAACAACGAGCTGAAGGCCCTCGTCGCCACGAGCGCGCTCGGGATGGGCTTCGACAAGCCCGACCTCGGGTTCGTCGTGCACGTCGGAGCGCCCTCCTCCCCCGTCGCCTACTACCAGCAGATCGGTCGTGCGGGCCGTGCGACGGACAACGCCGACGTGATCCTGCTGCCCGGGCGCGAGGACCGCGAGATCTGGCAGTACTTCGCCAGCGCGTCGATGCCGACCCAGTCGCGTGCCACTGCGGTGCTCGACGCCCTCTTCACGGACTCGGCGATGTCGACCGTCGCGCTCGAGGGCCTCGTCGACATCAAGCGCTCCACGCTCGAGCTCCTGCTCAAGGTGCTCGACGTCGACGGCGCCGTCCGCCGTGTCACCGGCGGGTGGGTGTCGACCGGGCAGCCGTGGGAGTACGACGAGGCCCGCTACGCACGCGTCGCCGCTGCCCGTGCCGCCGAGGCCTCCTCGATGCTCGACTACGAGTCGACTGACGCGTGCCGCATGCAGCTCCTGCAGCAGGACCTCGACGACCCGTCCGCGGAGCCCTGCGGGCGCTGCGACAACTGCGCGGGCGTCTGGTACCCCGCCGACGTCCCCGGCGCTGCCGCAGAGGGGGCGTCGTCGGCGCTCGACCAGGTCGGGGTCGAGATCGCACCGCGGGCGCAGTGGCCGTCCGGAATGGCGGCGCTCGACGTCCCCGTCCGCGGCAAGCTCGGCGCCGGCGAGGTCGTCGCCCCGGGGCGTGCTGTCGCACGACTGACCGACCTCGGCTGGGGCGGTCCCCTCCGCGCCCTGTTCGCCACCGGTGTGCCAGACGCACCCGTGTCCCGCGAACTGCTCGACGGCTGCATCCGCGCCCTCCGTGACTGGCCGTGGGAGACCCGCCCGACCGGGGTCGTCGCGATGTCCTCGCGCTCCCGGCCCCAACTCGTCGCGTCCCTCGCGGCGGCACTGTCGTCGATCGGCAAGCTCGAGTTCCTCGGGACGCTCGACCGCGACGGCGGGGTGCCACGTGGGGACGGCGCGACCAACAGTGCCTACCGGCTGAGCGGCGTGTGGGACACCTTCACCGTCGGACCGGAACTCGGGGCGGCGCTGCAGTCCCACGAGGGGCCAGTGCTGCTCGTGGACGACCTCGTCGACAGCCGCTGGACGATGACCGTTGCGGGGCGAGAACTCCGCCGTGCGGGGGCCTCTGCCGTGCTGCCGTTCGCGCTGGCCACGGTCGCCTGACGCTCACCTCCGACAGCGTGCAACGGCATCCGGCGACCCAGAGTTCAGGCGCCGAGGACGCCTACAAGATCGAGAACACCGAGGTCGAAACGGAATCGTCGACACCCCGAGGTCTTCGAAGACTGCTTGGACATCGTTGCCTGACGGCGCTGGAACGTTGAACTGCATGCCGGTCTGGGCCCGCCCGAGCCTGGTCGCCCATCCGACCGTCGCACTCGCGACTCCAGGTGCGGCCTGGACGCGATCACGAGCATCCAGGACGCTTGGACCCAATGGCTCGTCCGTGCCTGCCGACGTCCGCGTCCGGGTCCGGGTCCCGCTGACGATGCGGTCTTCGTCAGCCCTGAGCCGGCCAATCCCCGAATTCATCCTGGAGAACCGACGAAGGGACTGAGAACCGAGAAGTCAGGTTCCCCGCACGACGAACACCGGACAGACCAGAGTCTTCGGCGATCTGAACGAGGTTGATGTCCTGATCATCGCCGTCAAGGGCTATCGCGACTCCAGTTTCGATCTTCTTCTCGTTCACAGACCAGCCGATTCGAAGCATCCGTTCGAACAGGGCCTTCTTGTCGACTTCGGAGAAAGCGTCACCAGGGCTGAAGGAAATGGTGACTCCCCAGGTGGACGTGAAGCCAGACCGGTAGTTCCGTATCTCGACCTCGGCAGCTGCCACCCCCTGGACCGACTCCACAGCTGCAGTCGCTTGTTGCACCGTCCGTCCGCCCTCAGTACCCGAAAACCCCGTCAGGCTCACCATGAGGACTGCAGCAACGACTCCACACCGGATGGATGTCTTCAACCTCGCACCAGCCCGCGTTCCAGCGACAGGACCGCGTCAGCGGATTCGTCTTCAAGTCGAGCGGTTCCACGCGTGGCACTGAGGAAGGCCCGGGGTCGCGGGCCCGGCCACGCTCCGAGTTCCTGCTCGAGCGAGGGGCGACTCACCACGACCACGCTCTTGAAACTCTCCGGCGCCGGTCGGTACTGGACGTCAGGCCACGACGAGTCGAGCAGACCTCCCACGACGACCTGCGGCGACGTGTGGAGACGGACGCTCACTCCCTCGTCGGCGTGGACGTCGTTGATCGACCAGCCAAGAGACAAGAGGTACTCGACGAGGTCCCGCTGTTCGTCCGGTGACGTGCTGTCCGTCGTCGCTTCGAACCAGATGCGTCGGTGCGTGTTGAAACCCGAGAGCGTCTGGTTCACCTTCACTGACGCGTTGGTCACGCATCCGCAGGAAGCCAGCTGCTGACGAGCCTGTGCGAGGGATTGCCCCCCGACACCGGCAGAAGCGGACGCGGATGGCGTCGGAGGTCCTGCCGGTGGCGATTCGGAGCAGCCGGCGACGAGAGCCACGTTGAGGAGGCAGGCGGCGGCCACCACTGCGCGTGCCGTGGAGATCGAGCGGTGCCGCGCCCTCGGTGCTGGTGCCATCACCAGTCCGTCACCTGCCGAGGTCGCTCGCAGACGGTACTGGGCCCGGCCAGTCCCCGAAGCGCGCGCGCACAGCTGCCTCGGGGAGCAGAACCAGCTGCTTGAGCCGGTCAGTCGACGTCGAGTACGCCGCATCGCTCCAGCCGTTCTGCTTCGCGATGTCGCCGATGACCGGCTGCGGCGACACCTGGAGCCGTACGTACACACCGGTGTCGGGCTCGTCCTGGTTCACCGACCAGCCGAGCTGCGCCAGGTGGTCGATGAGCGCGGGCAGATCGGCTGACGTGTCCGCCGTGGCCTTGACGAGCACCTGGTGGTGCTTGTTGAGCCCGGAGACCGTCTCGTCGACTTCGATCGACGTCGCGCTGAGACCCGCGATCGACTTGAGCTGCGTTCGTGCCTCCGCGATGGACTGGCCGCCGCCGCGCGCGCTGGAACTCGACGGCTTGTCCGTGCTGGCTGGATCGTCCACGGTGCTGCACCCTCCGATGGCTCCCACCACGACGAAGGCTGCAGCGATCAGCGCGAGACGTCGACGTGAGGGGCTCAATTGGTTCTCCGGACTTGGTAATCGGTGACGGTCGTCTGGTTCCCGGGTCCCCCGAGGAACTGTGCGATCGAACCGTCCTTGTTCACCGCGGGGTTCTGGCCTGCCATCACCGCGTACCGGTTCGCGTCGTGCGCGTCGGCGATCGTCGGCACCGAGCCTTCACCGATCTTCGTCGGTGCGGCTCCCCCGACAGTTGTCCAGGATGACGGGTTGTGCACTCCGTCCAACGCGGCGATCGGGTCCTTCGTCGACTCGAAGGCCGATACATGGGTCGACGATGGGATGTCCATGGCACCGATCGGCGAACCGGCCGTGACGACCTGCTGCACGTTGTAACCGTGTGGGTCCGCCGCAACGGCGCCCGCCGTGATCCCGCCGAGGCTGAATCCGGTGAGCATCACCGGCTCGTCGGTGATGCCAGCGCGGTCCATCGCGTCCAGCACGCCCTTCGACAGCGCGGTGTTGTTGCCGTATCGCATGGCCATGACGTCAGAGGTGAGGTCGTTCGGTGCGGCGCCCGCTGCCGGGTCCCAGCTCTGCGTACTCGGGATCTGCACGGTGTACCGCGTGATGCCGTCCTCGCCGACGGTCTTGAAGATCCGGATGTTGGCGAAGTCGTCCTGGCCCATGTTGTCGATCTGGCTGGAGCTCGCGAACAGGGAACTGACGTCCGTCGGGATGATGTTGCCGTCGGCATCGGTCTTCAACGACTGTCCGGTCTGGGCGATGCTCGCGGCCAGCGCCGTGTCTCGACGATCGGCCAGCTTCTCTGGGTCGATGGCCCGGTCGACGAACGACGGCGTGCCGTCATCGAAGAGCCCGAAGCGATGGCCATCGGCAATGAGGGTGCTGAGGAGGTTCTCGTAGGTGTCAGAACCCCGCAGGTCACCGAGGGCGTTCTGTTCCACCTCCACGATCTTCGGGCTCAGCGCCGGCAGCGCTGCCATGAAGTTGTCGCCGAAGTTGTTGCCCGTGGCGGTGGCGAAGACGATGAGCCGCTGCGCGAGAGTGCCATCCGACTGCAGCGCGGTGCTGAGCGCCTGCTGCATCGACTGTCCGGCGATGCCCGCGATGTCGTTGACGAGACCCGTGTCGATGGCCTGCTTGACGATGGCCGTGACCGCGGTGACGGTGTAGACGACCGTCTGCACTCCGAGGACGACATCCGTGACGACCCGGGCCGTGACCGCCACGGCCTCTGCGACCTTGGCCTCGATCGCAGCAGCAGCGGCAGCGATCGCCGTCTCCGCCGCCTCGTAGACCTTCACGATCGACGCCGTGATGACCACGAGCGCCTCGGTCGTCACCATCGCCACGCCGAGCTGCGCCGATGCGCTGAGCACCGCGCCCTCGGCAGCGACGGCCGTGCCGGGCGACAGGATCGCCGACGCGAGCAGGTCGCCGTCGGCCGACAACGCCCCCACCTTCGGCACGAGCGGCAGCGCGTAGGCGTTGAGGTTGGTCAGCCCCGTCACCATGCGGTCGATCTCCGCGAAGTCGACCTTGAGCCCGTCAGCCATTGCTGCCCCCGATGACGTCCCTGTCCCTGATGAGTCCGGCGACGAGGCTCAGCAACTCCGTGCGGATGTCCTCGTCGGTCTGCGCCGTCACGGTGACCGTGCCGGCGTCGGTGATGCGTTCGGGCGTGACCTCGCCGGTCCGCGCGGCGGCGTCGAGTCCGATGCTCATCCGCAGCCACCCGTGGCTGGTGCCGAACCAGTTGCCCGCGAACACGGGCCCACCGTCCAGCGGGAAGGCCTTCACGCGGAACCCCTGCCGCACCGGCTCGGCGAGCCCACGGAACAGCGGGACCGCGTCGGCCGGGACGTGGAGTTCCTTGACGACGGCGTCGAGCACCCGTGCGTCGCGACCCTTGATCGCGTCGACGATGGCCTGCGACGCGACGGTGCTGACCGTCGTGGTGCCATGGACACGGTCGGTGACCTCGGCCTCGGGCACCAGCGACGCGAGCGTCTGCCAGGCGAGGTCGAGGACCGTCCCGCGGACCCGTGCGCGTCCGTCGCCGTGGTCGGCACCGGTCCACACGGTCAGGTGCGACGAAGCAGCGGCCTGGATGACTGTCGAGTGCGCGGTGGTCGAGGTCGGCGTCCAGGCGGAGACCTGGATGACGATCGACCCGGCGTTCTGCAACGCCAGTGTCATCAGGAACGGTGCATCGAGGTCCTCGGACCACGACTCGGCGGCGGGCGTCGGCATCGCCGTCAGCACGCCCCGAGCAACGAGCGCGTCGACCACGCCGACACCGACGACGGACGTGCTCTCGGGCACGAACGACGGCAGGACGAGCCCCGGCAGGTGGTCACGGACGGCGCGGAGTTCCTCGACCGACAGGTCCCACTCGACGACGTCGGTCGTGGCGTCCGGTGCGGGCGTCATCCGATGCCGTTCCGGCTGGCCGCACTCCGGACGTCGATCCAGTCCTTCGACCCCGATGCAGGCGGTGCCGGGACCTGGGCGATGAAGGACTGCGCGCTGGAGACCTGCGAGCTCGAGACTTCGCGGCCGCCGACCATGTGCACGGAGACCTGGATCTGGTCCGGGTTGCCCGACATCGCGGCACCGAGCACGTTCATGAAGCCGTTCACGGCGGTGCTCGCGACGTCCTTCACGGTGTTCACGACGTTCGCCACCAGGTTCGACGCCTGGTTCCAGAGGTCACGCGCGATGCGCTCGGCCTCGGCGATCTGCGCCTTCACGGCGTCGACCGCCTTGGCGTGGGCCTCGAGCGCCTCAGCGGCGTCGTCGAGCAGCTGGGCTTTCTTGCCGAGCTCAGCGCCGGACTCCCGCACGCGGGCGCGGACGCCCTCGACCGCCTTGGACGACGACGACAGCGCCTCGGCCTGCGCCACGAGCGCGGAGGCTCGTGAGCGCAGGCCGTCGGCGTCGTCGCGGAGTGCTCGGGCCTTCGCCCGCAGGTTGGACATCTCCCCGTACACAGTTCACCCCCTGTGGACCGCCGCCGGAGCGGCGGTCCTCCCCCCGATCAGTCCTAGCGGCCGAGCTTCGACGCGAGCTGCTGGTCGACGTCGCCCAGCGTGGTCGCGGTGGTGCGGAGGAACTGGGCCAGGTCGTTCAGGCCACCGATGGTGTTCTGCGCACCGGAGGTGAAGCGCTGGTAGGCGTCGTTGTACGCGCCCGACGAGCGGTCGGTCTGGAACCCCGCCTGCGTCAGCGACGCGATCTGCGCCTGCAGCTTCGACAGCGTCGCGTTGATCTCGTCACGCCCTGCGAGCAGCCGGTCGGCGTTGCCGTTGAGCTCCTGGTAGGACACGTTGATGTTCGGCATGGTGATTCCCCGTTCAGTTGGTGGTTCTGGTCGTCAGCCCCTCCGACGACTCACGACACGGTAGCACCACCGGTTCTCTCATCACCCATGCGATGCGAACCGCCCTGGGCGGGCAGCGCGACCTGCACGCGGGTGATCCGACCGGAGTCGACCATGAAGCCGCGACCGAGCGGGAAGTCCGACCGCGTGCACCGCGGGAACGCCGTGCGGAAGAGCGTCAGACCGTCGGTCTCCTCGGGCTGGAGCGCGATGCCGGCGCGGGCGGTCTTCAGCTCACCGAAGAGCTGCCAGGCGCTCGGAGCCGTGACGGTGTCGGCTTCGGCGAGCACGAACACCCCGGCGCGACGAGCAGCCTTGATCAGCCGCGCGACCTGCGACTCGGCCGGCAGCCCCTCGAAGTCGCCGACGTTCTCGATCACGATGAACGGCTCCGGTCCGGTGCCCCCGCCTGACTCGAGCGCCGTGGCGAGGCGTCCGGCGAGCGCGTCCGCCGAGTCGGAGTCCGTGGCGAGCTCGGCCCAGGCGGCGGCGTCCCGGAGCGCGCTGCGCCGCCCGACGACCAGGTAGGCCGGTCGGTCGGGGAACGTCGCCGTGACGGACCCGATGAGGGTGCGCATGGTCGTGCTGCGGCCGGAACCGAACGGGCCGGTGACGACGAACAGGCCGTCGGTCGGGATGCCGACGGCGCCGAGGGTGTCGTCCGCCAGGCCGATCGTCGGACGACCACCGACGGACGAGCCGAGGGTCCCGACGTCGACCACGGCCGGCAACCGGCGGATCTCCGGGGTGCGCGGCACGTGACGGTCGACGAGCGACGCGGCGAGGGCCTCCACGGCCGCCGCCTGCACCACGAGGTCGGCACTGCCGGCGGGGACGGCGACCTGGAGTTCGTGCTCGTCCACGAGCCCGCGCCCGGGGACGGCGTCGTCCAGGACGTCGGCCGGCACGTCCGCGGCGTTGTACTCGATCTCGCTCGCGAGTCGGAGCACGATCCGTTCGCCGATGTTGGCCTGCAGGTTCGTCGGGAACGCCCCGACGCGGTCCGCCGCCATCACGAGGTGGATGCCGAGCGAACGACCGGTCGACGCCAGGGACAGCACCTGGTCGAAGAGCTGCAGCGTTCCCGGACGGAACTCGTACTCGTTCCGGAAGGCCCCCATGCCGTCGATGAGCACCAGGATGCGCGGCTCGGCCGTGCCGGTGACTGCGCGGTACTCAGTCAGGGACGCCGTGCGGGCAGCCGCGAACCGGGTGGACCGGTCGGCGATCGTCGCTTCGAGGTCGGTGAGCAGCCGGGTGATGCGTTCGTCGTCCGGCCCGCTGATGACGGACCCGACGGTCGGCAGGGCCTCGAGCATGGACAGCCCGCCTCCGCCGAAGTCGAGTGCGTGGATCTGCACCGGGTGCCGGTCGGCCACGGCGGACGCGGCGACCGCCACGGCGCGGAGGGCAGTGGACTTCCCTGAACCACCCGCGCCGATGACGGCGACGTTGCCCGCGGCGTCGAGGTCGACCGCGTACGCCGACTGGCGCTGGTCCTCTGGGATGTCGAGCGTGCCGATGACGAGCGCCGCACCGGTGGAGGGTGCCAGCGTGCCGAGGTCGACGGTCTCGCCGAGCTGGTCGAGCCAGGGCTTGCGCGGGATCGACAGCGCGCGACGGTCAGCGGCTGCGGCGATGGTGTGCGCGAGCCGTTCGATGTCCTTCGCCCGGGTGGTGTCCCGCGGGGCACGGACGGCGCTCGGCCACATCGTGCCCGGGCCGAACGGGAAGTCCTGCACGTCGACGTCGGGTTCGTGCACGACGACGTCGTCGGACCGGCCACCGAGGTACGCGGTCTGGAAGTCCAGCACGCGCCCCGGGCCCGTCTTGGCCGCGGCACGACCGGGGGTGCCCGGGTCGAACCAGGCCGCGTCGGGGACGCCGAGCACGTCGGAGCTGTCGACCTCGTCCGCGACGCGGAGGGCGATGCGGAGGTTCGTGTTGGCGCGGAGCGAGTCCTTGATGACCCCGCTCGGCCGCTGGGTCGCCATCACCAGGTGCAGGCCGAGCGACCGGCCGCGCTGGGCGACGTCGATGACGCCGTCGATGAACTCCGGGATCTCGGACGCGAGCGCGGCGAACTCGTCGATCACGATGACGAGCGCGGGCGGCGCGGCCGGGTCCCCACGCTGTTCGAGCGTGACGAGGTCCTTCGCGCCGCGCTCGTTCAGCAGGTGCTCGCGGTAGCGCAGCTCGGCGCGGAGCGAGGTCAGCGCACGCCGCACCAGGTGCGGGTTGAGGTCGGTGACGAGCCCCACCGTGTGCGGCAGCCCGACACACTCGGCGAACGCGGCACCGCCCTTGTAGTCCACGAGCAGGAAGGTCACGCGGTCAGGGGCGTACTCCGCCGCGATGCCCATGATCCAGGTCTGCAGGAACTCGCTCTTGCCGGACCCCGTGGTGCCACCGACGAGCGCGTGCGGTCCCTGCGCGCGGAGGTCGAGCGCGAGCGGCTCGCTCGGCCCCTGCCCGATGACGGCCCGGATGCCGCCGGCTTCGCGCCCGGCGCCGGGGACCCAGTCCGCGGTGAGGCTGTCGTTCTTCGACCACCGGCTGACGACGGCAGCGGGGTCGCCGGCGAGGTCGCCCTCGTACAGGTCGACGAAGGCCACGCTGTGCGGCAGGTCGGTCTCGTCGAGCACGCGGGCACCGGTGTCCTGCACCGGGGCGATGGCCCGGGCGACGGTGGCGGCTTCGAGCGGGTCGACGCGGTCGAGTTCGTCGAGCTCGACGGCCTGGCCGGTGCGCACGAACCCGACGGTCGCGGTGCCGCTCTGCCGGTCCAGCGTGATGTAGGTACGACACACCACCGGGAGCGCCTGCTGCGTCGGCGCGAGCCAGAGCACGAAGACCCCGAAGTCGGCGCCTTCCTCGGCGAGCGCCACGAGCCGGGCGCGGTCGGCCGGGGCCTCGGCGGTGACGACGACGAGCACCGCCGGGGTGGCCGGGAGCCGGTCGACGGACTCGCCGTGCTCCTCGTCGAGGGCACGGGACTCGTCGAGCCGGGACCGCACGTGCTCACCACGGCCGGCGCCGGCGTCGCGCCGGGTCGCCACGAGGCCCTCGAGCTCGGCGAGGAGCGTGGACGCCCCCGCGAAGTCGCGCACGAGGCCACCGGAACGCAGCGGGCTGTACGGCGAGTCGACGTGGGGCAGCCACTTCAGCCAGCCCCACTGGTCGGTGGTGGTGCCACCGGCGAACGCGGTGACGACGAGGTCGGCCGGGCTGTGGAGCCCGACGAGCTGCACCACGAGCGACCGGGCGACGTCGTCCGCCGCCAGACCGGTGCCGGCCACGCCGATGGCGCCAGCACGTTCGAAGGTCTCGATGACGGGGACCGGGCCGACGGTGGCGTACTCGTCGGCGAGGTCCTCGGCACGGTTCCAGTCGTCGACGCTGCCCGAGTTCTTCGACGGCACCGTGATGGTGGCACGCGAGGGCAGCGTGCCGGCACCGAACCGGACCTCGAGGAAGGTCGTGTGCTCGGGCTTGCGCGTCCAGAGGAGCTCGGAGCGGGAGCGCATGGCGGCCGTCACGACCGCCGGCGACGGAGACTCGGCGACCCTGGCCTGGACCTCGCGCTCGCGCTCGGCGGCGAGGCGGGTGCGGGTGTCGGCGAGCGACTCCTCGAACCGCTGGCGTTCGTCCCGCTTGCGCCGCTTCACCTGGACGCGCTGGTCGATCCAGGTGCCGATCATGATGACCGGCGAGAGCGCGATGAAGATCAGCGTGTACGGCTGCTTCGTGACGAGGAAGAGCACGGCGCCGAGCACGATCGGCGCCAGGATCGCCAGGATCGGCAACCGGGGCTTCTCGCCGGGCACCGGGATCTCGGGCAGGGTGAACTGCTTGCCGCGGTGCGCGGGCTCCACGCGCGGAGACCGGGAGAAGGCATCGTGTGCGGGTGCCCCGACCGACCCGGGAGCCACGGGCACACCGGGTGCCGCGAGCGGCACGATCCGCAGGCGGGACTCCCCCACCTGGATCGTCGTGCCGGGTTCGACGAAGGCGCGGGCGACGAGCCGGCCGTCCACCGCGACGCCGTTCGCGGAGTTGAGGTCGATCACCTCGATCGTGTCGCCGACCATCACCGACGCGTGTCGTCGGGAGACCTCGTGGTCGCCCGACAGGTAGACCTGCGCCATGGCGTCGCGACCGATCAGGTTCACGCCGTGCGTGAGCGTGTACTCGTGGCCGGCTTCCGGTCCGGAGAGCACCTGCACGATCGCCGCGGGGGCGTCCTCGACGTCGTCGCCCCGTCGGCGTTCCGTGGCGGGGACGATCTCGACCCGGCAGCCGGACCGCAACGAGGACTCGTGCACGGTCGCTGACGGGTTGAGCAGGCGCGCCTGCGGCCGGTCCGGGAACTGCACGCGCAGCGTCAGCGGGACGTCACCCACCGGAC
Source organism: Curtobacterium sp. SL109 (assembly GCF_026672405.1). NCBI lineage: Bacteria > Bacillati > Actinomycetota > Actinomycetes > Micrococcales > Microbacteriaceae > Curtobacterium > Curtobacterium sp. SL109. The sequence goes on along the minus strand of NZ_JAPPRB010000002.1, from coordinate 1,843,393 downwards.
TGCCCGTGGCGAGCCGGTTGGCCAGGCTGCCGATCGTCGCCGTCACGTCCGCCGTGACGACGACGTCCTGCTCGGTCCCCGCCGTGTCCGCGATGGTCATCTTGAGTTTCACACGTCACCCCCGTGCCGACCATCGTAGAGGACCGCACCGACGGCCTGCGGACTTCTCCACAGGCCGGACGGGAGGCTCGTGGCGGCGCCGCCACGAGCCTCCCGTCCGCCGTCGGCGCGAGCCGACCCGCGTGGTACCGCCTACGCGCCGGTGCCGATCGCGTCGAGTTCGGCGACCGCGTCGGCCGGCAGGGTGAAGCCGGCTGCCGCGACGTTGTCGCGGAGGTGGGCCACCGACGAGGTGCCGGGGATCAGGAGGATGTTCGGGGAGCGCTGGAGCAGCCACCCGAGCGCGACGGTCAGGCGGGGCACGTCCAGGCGGGCTGCGACCGCGTCGAGGGCCTCGGACTGCAGGGGCGAGAACCCGCCGAGCGGGAAGTACGGGACGTACGCGATGCCCTGCTCGGCGGTGAGGTCGACGAGGGCGTCGTCCTCGCGGCGGGCGAGGTTGTAGAGGTTCTGGACACAGACCACGGGGGCGATGCCCTGCGCTTCGGCGAGCTGTTCGGCGGTCACGGTCGAGACGCCGAGGTGGTTGATCAGGCCCTGCTGCTGGAGCTCGGCGAGTGCCTCGAACTGGGGGGCGATCGAGCCGGGCTGCGGCGCGTCGAAGCCACCCATGCGGAGGTTCACGACGTCGAGCCGCTCCACGCCGAGCCGCTCGAGGTTGCCGTGCACCTGCTCGACGAGCTCGTGCGGTTCGCGGGCGTTCGGCCAGCCGCCCTTCGCGTCGCGTCGGGCACCGACCTTCGTCACGATGCGGAGGTCCGCCGGGTACGGGTGGAGGGCCTCGCGGATGATCTCGTTCGTGACGTGCGGGCCGTAGTAGTCCGACGTGTCGATGTGCGTGATGCCGAGCTCGACCACCGTGCGGAGGACGCGGATCGCCTCGTCACGGTCGGCCGGTGGCCCGAAGACCCCCTTGCCGGCCAGCTGCATCGCGCCGTACCCGACGCGGGTGAGTTCGAGGTCGTCGGCGAGGCGGAAGGTGCCACCGGGGAGGGTCGTGTTCGTCATGGTGTCCACGATGCTCCGCCCACGCTGATCGTGGCAGGCCCTGTCGGTCCTCGGATCAGCGGCCCCGACCCGTTCGGCCCCGATCCGTTCCCCCGGGCCGGTGCTGGCTGGCGTCAGGCGCGGTGTCCGACGACGCGGCGGACGGCGTCCTCGACCCGTCCACGGCGCACGTCGAGGTCGACGGGCTCCAGCAGTGCTCCAGTGGGCAGGGACGTCTCGGCGGCGACGATGCCCAGGACGTACGCCAGGAGCTCGGCGGGGTCGAACTCGTCCGGGTCGACCGCTCCCCCACCGGACTCCGCCAGCAGCGCGATCGCGGCGACGACGTCCGGCTCGTCGAGGGTCGGGACCCGTGCGCCGCCGAACACCCGCGCGGTCAACTCGCCCGCGAACCGCGGGAGGTCGTCCGGGTCGAACCGCGCACCGCCGAGGATCACCATGGAGCGATCCTACGGAGCGGGTCGGCGGACGGGCTTCGGGAACGTGGAGCGCATGTGGTCGGAGGTGAGCACGTCACCGATCCCGACCATCAGGACCGAGAACAGGATCTGCTCGACGACCATCCAGAACGGGTAGAGCCCGGGGATCGCCGCGATGATGAGCGTCACGATCGGGAAGACGCGGCTGAACAGGCGGAGCCGCTGGTACGCCCAGTAGTAGCCGAGCTGCGCCCGCCAGGCGAAGACGTAGAGCGTCAGGGTGATGAGCAGCACGACGGTCGCACGGAACCACACTGCCCACGGCACCGTCTGGCCGAGGTGGGTGAGCACGACGGCGATCACGATCGCCGCCAGGCCCACGACGGTCTCCGCGACGAGCAGCCAGCGGATCCACCGGAACGAGCGCACGGTGTCCGGGTGCGCGAGCATGTCCTGCCGGATGACGTAGCCCGCCTGACGTCCGCCGGCGAGACGGTCGAGCCGCAGCCGGCACCACACCCGGTCGGCGAGGGAAGGCAGCGTCACCCGACCATCGTGCCGTATGCGGGGAGCAGTTCCGCACCACCCATGATCGTGGTGGTGTTCCAGTCGAGGACGACGAGCGAGTGCACCGGGTCCGGCAGGATCTGCGGGATGGTGACCTCGATCACGGCGGTCGTCGCGCCGTGCGGGACGACGCCGACCTCGACCGGGTTGCCGTCCGGCACCCAGCGTGCGCCGCGCCGACCGGCGATGACGTCGCCGGCGGTCAGCTGCACGCGGATGTCGGCCGTGGTCAGGTCGGTGGCGAAGTCGGTGATCGTCACCCGGACGCTCCGCTCGCCGGACCGGACGACCTCGACCCGTCCGGTCGTACGGGCGCCGATCGGCACGATCTCGCCCTCGACGGGCAGGCCGGTGCGGTACCAGGGCTTGTCCACCGGGGGCAGCGTGGGTGCCGCCGACGTGGTGTCCCGCACGAGGGGCTCCGGGGTGGACCGGCCGGTCGGGACCGGGAGCGACAGCAGCACGGCGACGGCGACCACGCCGGCGAGGACGCTCAGACCACCTGCGATCCGTCCGGCGCGCGCGGAGCCCGACAGGGGTGACATGCACGGATCGTACGCCGGACGGGGGACGACGGCGAGGGCCCGCCGACGGTCCCGGGGACGAGCGGCTCCCGGGGACGAGCGGGTCCTGGGAACGACGACGGCCGCCGGGGGCATCGCCCCGGCGGCCGTCTGTCGTGCTGGTTCGGATCAGGTGCGCTTCCGGCGCTCGCGGACACGCATGTTCACGGTGATCGGCGTGCCGGCGAAGCCCCAGACCTCGCGCAGACGCCGCGTGATGAACCGGCGGTACTGCGGGTCGAGGAACTGGGTCGTGAAGAGCACGAACGTCGGCGGCTGGCTGGCTGCCTGCGTGCCGAACAGGATCCGGGGCTGGCGGCCACCGCGCACCGGGTGCGGGTGCTCCTGCACGAGCTCGGCGATGAAGGCGTTGACCTTGCCGGTCGGGATGCGGGTGTCCCACGACTCGAGCGCGGTCTCGAGGGCCGGGACGAGGCGTTCGAGGTGCCGACCGGTGCGCGCCGAGATGTTCACGCGCGGGGCCCAGGCGACGTGCGCGAGGTCCTGCTCGATCTCGCGCTCGAGGTAGCGCCGGCGCTCGTCGTCGAGGAGGTCCCACTTGTTGTAGGCCAGGACGAGGGCACGACCGGACTCGAGGACCAGGTCGATGATGCGGAGGTCCTGCACGGAGACCGGCTCGGTGACGTCGAGGACGACGACGGCGACCTCGGCCTTCTCGAGCGCGGCGGTGGTGCGGAGCGAGGCGTAGAAGTCGGCGCCCTGCTGCAGGTGCACGCGCTTGCGGATGCCGGCGGTGTCGACGAAGCGCCAGACGCGGCCGCCGAGTTCGACCTGCTCGTCCACCGGGTCGCGGGTGGTGCCGGCGAGCTCGTTGACGACGACGCGCTCTTCACCGGCGGCCTTGTTGAGCAGTGAGCTCTTGCCGACGTTCGGTCGACCGAGGATCGCGACACGACGCGGGCCGCCGAGCTCCTGCTTGGCGACGGCGGAGATCTCCGGCAGCGTCGAGATGATGAGGTCGAGGAGGTCCGCGACACCACGGCCGTGCAGCGCCGACACGGGATGCGGTTCGCCGAGCCCGAGGTTCCACAGCTCGAAGGCGTCGAGGTCGCGACGCTCGTCGTCGGACTTGTTCGCCACGACGATGACGGGCTTGTCCGTGCCGCGGAGCATCTTCACGACGTGCTCGTCGGTCGCGGTGATGCCGACCGTCACGTCGACCACGAACAGGACGGCGTCGGCGAGGTCGATGGCGACCTCGGCCTGGAGCGCCACCGAGGCGTTGATGCCCTTGGCGTCCGGCTCCCACCCGCCGGTGTCGACGAGGGTGAAGCGCCGGTCGTTCCACTCGGCTTTGTAGCTGACGCGGTCACGCGTGACACCGGGGACGTCCTGCACGACGGCCTCTCGGCGACCGAGGATGCGGTTCACGAGCGCCGACTTGCCGACGTTCGGCCGGCCGACGATCGCCAGCACGGGCAGCGCCGGCAGGTACGCGATGCCGTCCGGGCCGAGCTGCGCGGTCTCGAGGAGCGCGACGTCTTCCGCGTCGAGGTCGTAGTCCTCGAGCCCGGCGCGGAGCGCGGTCGCCCGCTGCTCGGCCTCGGACTCGTCGAGGCTCGCGAGTCGGTCGCCCAGTGACTCGTCGTACTCCGGGAAGTCGTCGTGCTCTGGTCCGTTGTCCGGTTGCGCCATGGTGGGTTCCTTGCCGGCGACCCTGTGGTCGCGTGTGTGTGTCAGTGTCCGGCCGTACGGGCCAGGTCGACGACCGCCTGGACGGTCTGGTCGAAGTCGAGGTCGGTGGAGTCGAGCGTCGTGACGCCGTCCGCGGCGTTCATGAAGTCGACGACCTTCGCGTCGGCGGCGTCTCGTCGGGCGAGTGCTGCCGAGGTGTCGGCGGCCGACTGGGTCGAGACCTCTGCCGAGCGCCGTGCCATCCTAACCTGTTCGTCGGCGGTCAGCAGGATGCGGACCTCGGCGTCGGGTGCGACGACGGTCGTGATGTCGCGGCCCTCGGTGATGATGCCCTTGGCGTCGGTCGTGCGCATGATGGTCCGGAAGAGCTGCACCAGGCGTGTGCGGACCTCCGGGAGCTTGGCGATGTGCGCCACCGCGGCGGTCACGTCCGGGGTGCGGATGGCCTCGGTCACGTCGGTGTCGCCGACGCGGACGAAGTAGGCGTCGGGGTCGGTGCCGATCGTGTAGTCGAAGGTGTCCCAGCTCGCCAGGACGGCCGCGGGGTCGTCGAGGTCGACCTGCTGCTGGAGCGCGTGCCACGCCAGCGCACGGTAGGCGGCGCCGGTGTCCTGGTACCCGAAGCCGAGCAGGCGGGCAGCGGCGCGGGAGACGCTCGACTTGCCGCTGCCGGCGGGACCGTCCACGGCGATGACGAACTTCGCCACGTAGGCGCCGTCCGCCAGCCCGGCAGGCATCGGGTCGCGGGTCAGGCCCGGCTCGCCGCCGCCCAGCCCGTCGGTGCCGCCGGAGGGTCCGGTCACCGGGCCCGGCTGGTCGCCGGGGGTGGGGAGACCGGTGTCGGGGCCGCTGGGCCCGCCGGTGATCCCGGAGTCGTTGGTGCGTCCGTCGTCGTTCAGGCCCATGCTGCTGCGATCCTCCATCCGCGACCCTCGAGTTCCTCGATGAGCCGCTGTTCCTGCTCGGGGACGACCGACACCTCGACGATGCCGATCGGTGCGCCCGGTGAGTGCTCGAGGCGCAGGTCCTCGAGGTTGATGCCGATCTCGCCGATGGTGGTCAGCAGGTCGGCGATCTGCCCGGGTCGGTCGTCGACGAGCACGACGACCTGGGCGAACCGTCTGGTGGTGCCGTGCTTGCCCGGCAGGCGTTCGACGCCGCGGTTGCCCGACGCCATCGTCTCGGCGATCGTCCGCGGTGCGCCCGGGGCGTCCGGGTCGTCGAGGGCGTCGATCAGCCGGCTGAGTTCGCCCTGCAGGTCGACCAGCACGGGCCGGATGTGCGCGGCGTTCGCACCGATGATCTGGACCCAGAGTCCGGGGTCGCTCGACGCGACGCGGGTGACGTCACGCACGCCGCCGCCGGCCAGGCCCAGTGCGGCTTCGGGGGCGTCACGCAGTCGGGACGCCATCAGCGTGGACACGAGCTGCGGCACGTGGGACATGATCGCGACGGCCTGGTCGTGCGGGCCGGGCTCCATCGGGACCACGGTCGCACCGAGGTCGAGCGCGAGGGCCTCGACCACGGCGGCGCGTCGGTACGTGATGTCGTCGTGCCCGGCGATGACCCAGGGCCGACCGATGAACAGGTCGGCGCGGGCGGCGGTGGGACCGCTGCGCTCGCGGCCGGCCATGGGGTGCGAACCGATGTAGCGGGAGACGTCGGCACCGGCGGCCCGCAGCCGCTCGAGCGGGACCGACTTCACGCTGGCGACGTCGGTCACGACGGCCTCGGGGTGGGCGGTCAGCTCGCGGGCGACGACCTGCGCCGTGACGTCCGGCGGGACCGCGACGACGACGAGTTCGGGGGCGTCGTGCTCCGTCGGGCGACGACCGGCGCCGTAGTCGACGGCGAGCGCCAGCGCCGCCGGGGAGACGTCGTCGAGGATGACGTCGACGCCCTGCTGCCGGAGGCCGAGGCCGATCGACGCGCCGAACAGACCGGTGCCGACGATCCGGACGGGTCCCCGCAGACGGCGGTCGACCTCAGGGGTCGGGTCGTGCGGGGTGGGCGTGGTCACGCGGCAAGCCTACCGACCGAGGCCGGACGCACAGCGCCCGGCCTCGGTCGTGGGTCGACCGTCGGTCAGTCGGTCGTGTCCTCCTCGGAGGAGTCCGGGCCGGAGCGTGCGTCCGCACCGGCGCTGCGGGCGATGCCGAGCAGTCCGCCGAGCTCGACACCGCTCAGCTCGCGGGTCCGGCCGCTCGGCAGGGTGCCGAGGTGGAGCGGACCGAACGAGCGTCGCACGAGCTCGAGCACCGGGTGGTCGACGGCGTCGAACATGCGCCGGACGATCCGGTTGCGGCCGGAGTGGAGGGTCAGCTCGAGGAGGGACTCCCCCCGCGACGACTCGAGCAGACGGACCTTGTCGGCGGCGATCCGGCCGTCCTCCAGGTCCACGCCGTCGAGCAGCTGCTGCACGGTCGCCGGGTTCACGTTGCCCGCGACCTTCGCGACGTAGGTCTTCGCGACGCCGAACGACGGGTGCGCGAGCACGTGGGCGAGCGCGCCGTCGTTCGTCAGCAGCAGCAGGCCCGCGGTCTCGGCGTCGAGCCGCCCGACGTTGAACAGCCGCTCCTCGTACTTGTCGACGTACTGCGACAGGTCCGGGCGGCCGCGCTCGTCGAGCATGCTCGACACGACGCCCGTCGGCTTGTTCAGCAGGACGTACCGGCGCGAGGTGTCGACCTGCACGGGGACGCCGTCGACGGTGATCTCGTCCTTCTCGGCGTCGACACGACGACCGAGTGCCTCGACGACCTCGCCGTTGACCGACACGCGGCCCTCGGCGATCAGGTTCTCGGCGACACGACGGGACGCGACACCAGCGGCGGCGATGACCTTCTGCAGGCGCTCACCCTCGGGCTGCAGCTGCTCGGGGGCCGCAGCGGCGCCGTCGGCGTCCCACTCCGGGATGATCGGGCGTTCCGGGGTGCCCTCGAGCGGCGCGCCGTGGTCGTCGCGCTGCCCTGCGGGTCGCGGGGTCGTCGCCTTGTTGCGGACCGTGGCCGTGCCGCCGACGTAGCGGCGTCCGTTGTGCCAGACGCGGCTGGCGTCACTGCCCTCGCGGGGCGCACCACGACGGTCGTCGCGGCGGTCCCGGTCCTCGCGGCGGTCGCGCTGGTCCTTGTCGGACGAGCTCCACCGGGGGCGCTCGGTCCGACGGTCGCCGGTCGGGGCCGAGCGGCGGTCACCGGACGGGCCTCCGCGGTCGTCGCGGCGAGGAGCGCCACGGTCGTCCTGGCGCGGACGGTACCCGCGGTCGTCGTCGCGGCGGGGAGCACCACGGTCGGCGGCGCCACGGTCGTCCCGGCGGGGGGCGCCACGGTCGTCGCGGCGAGGAGCGCCACGGTCGTCCTGGCGCGGACGGTACCCACGGTCGTCGTCGCGACGGGGGAACCCACGGTCACCGGCGCCTCGGTCGTCGCGGCGAGGAGCACCACGGTCGTCCTGACGGGGGCCGTACCCACGGTCGTCGTCGCGGCGCTGGAACCCACGGTCACCGGCGCCACGGTCGTCACGACGGGGAGCGCCACGGTCGTCACGGCGGGGGCCGCCACGGTCGTCGTCACGGCGGACGAAGCCACCGTCCCGACGGCCACCACGGTCGTCCTCACGGCGGACGAAGCCACCGTCACGACGGGGAGCACCCCGGTCGTCGTCACGGCGCCCGTACCCGCGGTCGTCGCCGCGCGGAGCACCACGGTCGTCCCGACGGGGAGCGGAGCGGTCGTCCTGGCGCGGGCGGTACCCACGGTCGTCGTCGCGTCGGCCCTGCGGGCGGTCGTCACGACGGCCGTACCCGCGGTCGTCGCGCTGTCCGCCGCGGTCGTCCCGCTGGCCGGGGGCGCCGGAACGCCCGCCGTACCCACCACGGTCCGCGCCACCACGGTCCGAGCCGTACCCACCGGACCGACCGGCAGGAGCGCCGGAACGGCCGCCGTACCCACCACGGTCCGAGCCACCGCGGTCGGACCCACCCGAACCACCACGGTCCGAGCCGGACCGACCGGCAGGAGCGCCGGAACGGCCGCCGTACCCCCCACGGTCAGAACCGCCACGGTCAGAGCCGTACCCGGAGCGACCGGCACCGCCGTCACGACCGGCACCGCCGGAGCGACCAGCCCCACCAGCGCGACCCGGTCCACCTGCGCGGTCCGAGCCTCCTGACCGGTCTGGGCGTCCGCCGGACCGGCCGTCGTCTCGTCTGTCCTCATACGCGGCCATCGGGGATCCCTTCGTTCTGCTCGAAGCCGTCGACGCCGTCCTCCAGGAGGGGCGAGATGAGCGGCAGTTCCTCGAGCGAGTTGATGCCGAGCTGCTGCAGGAGCAGGTCGGATGTGACGTAGTTGATGGCTCCGGTCTCGGAGTCGGTGAACGACTCCTCGATGAGACCGCGGGCCACGAGGGTGCGGACGACGCCGTCGACGTTGACGGCGCGGATCGACGCGATCTGGGAGCGCGTGATCGGCTGCTTGTAGGCGACGACGGCGAGCGTCTCGAGCGCGGCCTGCGACAGGCGGGACGGCCGCTCGGCCTCCACGAACTGCTCGACGACGTCGTCGAGGTCCGCGCGGACGTAGAAGCGCCAGCCGCCACCGACCTCGCGGAGTTCGAACCCGCGGCGGACGGTGCCGTCGACGCCGTCGAAGTCCGCGACCAGCCGTTCGACGGCCTGGCGCACGACGGGGACGGGTGCTCCGACCGCGGTGCCGAGCGCGACGAGCGACTGGGGTTCGTCGGCGATCATCAGGATGGCCTCGAGCTGACGGTCGACGGCGACGTCGGCCACATCGGCCACGCTGGCGACATCGGCGACGACCCGGGCCTCGGCGTCGTCGTCGTGTCCCGCCGCCGCGTGCGCGCGCATCGACTGCTCGATCGCCCGTGCGTCGGCGAGCTCGTCCGCCCCGCCCGGTTCGGCGCTCGAGACGTCGTGCACGTCATCCGTCATAGTCGGCTCCAAGATTGGCGAGGCTCTCGTCGGTCCAGTGCTCCGCGGTCCACCGCAGGGTGAGCTCCCCCAGCGGTTCGTCCTGCTCGAAGGTGATCGACGCCGTGCGGTACAGCTCGAGGATCGCGAGGAAACGAGCCACAACGATACCCGCCGTGTCGACCCCGGCGACCAGTTCCCGGAACGCGACGTCCGGATCGCCCGACTCGGCGCGGGTCCGGAGGATCGACACGACGACCGCCGCTTGCTCGCGGATGCTCACGAGCGGGGCGTGCAGGTGGTCCAGGCCGACCGTGGGGATCTCCCGCGGGGCGAAGGCCAACGTGGCGAGCGCGGCGAAGTCCTGCGCCGTCAGGGTCCAGACGAGCTCGGGGGTGCGGGCGCGGAACCGTTCCTCGAGCCGGACGCTCCGCGCGTGCCGGCGCGACTCGGTGCCCCAGCGCGTGCCGAACCAGTCGGCGGCCTGCTTGAACGCGCGGTACTGCAGGAGCCGGGCGAAGAGCAGGTCCCTGGCCTCGAGGAGGGCGACGTCCTCGGCGTCGACGAGCTCGCCCTGGGGCAGGAGCCCGGCGATCTTCAGGTCGAGCAGGGTCGCGGCGACGACGAGGAACTCGCTCGCCTCGTCGAGTTCGTCGACCGACTCGGCCTGGCGCACGTACGCGATGAACTCGCCCGTGACGACGCCGAGGGCGACCTCGGTGATGTCCAGCTCGTGCTTGGTGATGAGCGAGAGCAGGAGGTCGAACGGCCCGTCGAAGTTCCGCAGGCGGACGCGGAAGCCCTGGCCGGCAGCGGGAGCGGCGTCGGCAGGAGGGGTGCCAGCGGCAGCGGGGTCAGGCGACGGCGCCACGCTGGACGAGCTCCCGTGCGAGCTGCCGGTACGAGTGCGCCGCGGCGTGGTCCGGCGCGGTCTGCGTGATGGGACGCGCGGACACGGTGGCGTCGGGGAACTTCACGGTGCGGGAGATGACGGTGTCGAGCACGCGGTCGTCGAAGGTGTCGACGACGCGCTCCATGACCTCGCGGGAGTGCAGCGTCCGCGAGTCGTACATGGTGGCGAGGATGCCATCGAGCTGCAGGGCGGGGTTCAGTCGGTCGCGCACCTTGTCGATCGTCTCGATGAGCAGGGCGACGCCGCGCAGCGCGAAGAACTCGCACTCGAGCGGGATGAGCACGCCGTGCGCTGCGGTGAGCGCGTTCACGGTGAGGAGGCCGAGCGACGGCTGGCAGTCCACGAGGATGACGTCGTAGTCCCCGGCGACCTTGCGCAGGACGCTGGCCAGGATCTGCTCACGGGCGACCTCGTTGACCAGGTGGACCTCGGCGGCCGACAGGTCGATGTTCGCCGGGATCACGTCGAGGTACGGGGTGTTCGTCGGCTGGATGACCTGGTTCGGGTCCTTGATCGAGCCCATCAGCAGGTCGTAGACCGTCGGGATGTCGTGGGTGCGCACGCCGAGGCCCGCGGACAGGGCGCCCTGCGGGTCGAAGTCGACGGCGAGGACCTTGCGGCCGTACTCCGCGAGCGCGGCGCCGAGGTTGATGGTCGTGGTGGTCTTGCCCACCCCGCCCTTCTGGTTGCACAGGGCGATGATGCGGGCCGGACCGTGGCCGTCGAGCTCCTCGGGGATGGGGAACGCCCGAACGGGCCGGCCGGTCGGACCGTAGGTGGTCTCGCCGGTGCCGGACTGGGGCGTCGGGTTGGTGCTCACCTGGTCATCGTACCGGCGCACCACGCCGAGACCGGGCCCGCACCGCCGTGCCGCGCCACGCCTGCCTCCGGCTCAGGCTCAGGCCGGCCGCAACGCCACCCGCATGCTGTCCACCCGCTCCGCGATGACGGCGTCCGCTGTCCACCGCTGCTGCAGCCGCCCCACGAGCTCCCCGACCTGCTCGCGGTCGAGCCCCGGGTGCAGCGCGAGCCCCACGGTCAGCTCCGGCCCGGCGAACCGCCCGAGGGGGTCCCCCGGGGAGAGCTCGACCCGTGCCACGGCGGACTCCCCCACGACCGAGTCCGCGAAGGCCTGCCCCACGGCAGGGTCCTCGAAGCACGGCGTCCAGGCGAGGTCCTGCCCGATCGCCCAGACCGCGGGACGTCGGAGCACGAACTCGCTCGTGGACGTCGGGTCGAGCACGACGAGCTGGGTGTCCTCGCTCGCGGCAGCCATCGCCACGCGGCGGGCCTCCACCGGGATCGGCCGCGCGGTCGCGTCCCAGGCCTGCATCGCCGCGACGGAGGTGAACGCCGGCATCACCGTGCGCCCGTCCGGTCCGGCGACCGTCACGATGGACAGCTCCTGCGTCTTGTCGACCAGCCGGCCGTCCGGGGTCTCCCCGACCTCGCCGGCCTCGGCGACGAGTGGGATGAGCAGGCGGGCAGAGGCGAGCGCCGACACCACTGCGGCCTGCGATCCACCATCCTCCAGCCCGGCGATCGCGGCCAGGACCGCCGGATCGGCCAGGCCGTCGTCGTCGGCGAAGGCGTCGTCGTGGCTGTCGAAGGTGCGTCCGGCCCACGGGAAGCCCGCGGAGTCCGCCGGCGCGTGCCCGTGCTCGTGCGCGTCCTCGGGTCCGCCACCGCGGCCGTTCGAGATGCCGGCCACGACTACTCCGAGGCGACGTCGAGTGCGGCCGGCAGCGTGAACGCCCGGGAGTAGAGCGCCTTGCCCATGATCGCGCCCTCGAGGCCGTGCGGGACCAGTTCGCGCAGGGCGACGAGGTCGTCGAGGGTGGAGATGCCGCCGGACGCCACCACGGGCTGGTCGGTCCGGTCGCACACCTTCCGGAGCAGCTCGAGGTTCGGGCCCTGCAGGGTGCCGTCCTTCGTCACGTCGGTCACGACGTAGCGCGCGCAGCCCGCCTCCTCCAACCGGTCGAGGACCTCCCACAGGTCGCCGCCCTCCTTCGTCCAGCCGCGGCCGGACAGCGTCGTCCCGCGGACGTCGAGCCCGACGGCGACCTGGTCGCCGTACTCACCGATGACCCGTGCGGCCCACTCCGGGTTCTCCAGCGCAGCCGTGCCGAGGTTCACCCGTGCGGCACCGGTCGCGAGTGCGGCCTTCAGCGACGCGTCGTCGCGGATGCCGCCGGAGAGCTCGACCTGCACGCCCTCGACCTCGTGGATCGCCTTCGCGATGACCCGCCGGTTGTCGCCGCGGCCGAACGCCGCGTCGAGGTCGACGAGGTGGATCCACTCCGCGCCCTGGTCACGCCAGGTGCGTGCGGCGGCCACCGGGTCGCCGTAGCCGGTCTCGCTGCCGGCCTCGCCCTGGGTCAGGCGGACGGCCTGGCCGTCGACGACGTCGACGGCGGGCAGCAGGACGAGGGGCGGGGTCGAGGTCAGCTCGGTCATGGTCCTGTCGGTTTCGTCGTTGGTGGATCTCGGGCCGATCGGCGGATGCGCCGGCTCAGACCGGTTTCGGAACGGCACCGGTCGGGAGGCTCGGCGCGGGTCCGCCCCGAGCGTCGCCACCGGCGCGGCGCGGGTCAGAGCGAGTCGACCCAGTTGCGCAGGAGCCGGATGCCCGGCTCCCCCGACTTCTCCGGGTGGAACTGCGTGGCGGTGAGCGGACCGTTCTCGACGGCGGCGACGAAGCGCTGCCCGTGCTCGGCCCAGGTGAGCTTCGGCGCACGGAACGGGCCGTAGGCGTCGAGCGGGAAGTCCGTGACGCCGAACGAGTGCACGAAGTAGAACCGCTCGTCGTGCAGGCCGTCGAACAGCACGGAGTCGGTCGGCGCGTCGACGGTGTTCCAGCCCATGTGCGGCAGCACCTCGGCCTGGAGCTGGTCGACCGTGCCGGGCCACTGCGCGAGGCCCTCGACGTCGGTGCCCCGCTCCACACCGCGCGAGAACAGCACCTGCATGCCGACGCAGATCCCGAGCACCGGGCGGCCGCCGGCGAGACGGTGGTCGACGATCTCCCCGCCCTGCACGCTCTCGAGCTGGTCGATCACGGCGCCGAACGCACCGACGCCGGGGACCAGGAGCCCGTCGGCCTCGAGCGCCGCACGCTTGTCGGAGGTCAGCGTGACGTCGGCACCCGCACGCTCCAGGGCCTTCGCCGCGGAGTGCACGTTGCCGGAGCCGTAGTCCAGGACGACGACGTTCTTGCCACCGGTGCTCACAGGGCGCCCTTCGTCGAGGGGATGCCGTCGACGCGGGGGTCGAGCTCGACCGCACGGCGCATGGCCCGCGCGAACGCCTTGAACTCCGCCTCGGCGATGTGGTGCGGGTCGCGACCGCCGAGCACGCGCACGTGCACGGTGATCCCGGCGTTGACGGTGATGGCCTCGAACACGTGGCGCACCATCGACCCGGTGAAGTGTCCGCCGATGCGGTGGTACTCGAAGCCCTCCGGCTCCCCGGAGTGCACCAGGTACGGGCGGCCGGAGACGTCGACGACGGCCTGGGCGAGCGCTTCGTCGAGCGGGACGAGGGCGTCACCGTAGCGGCCGATGCCGGCACGGTCGCCGAGCGCCTGCTTGAGCGCCTGGCCGAGCACGATGCCGGTGTCCTCGACGGTGTGGTGCACGTCGATGTCGGTGTCGCCGGTCGACCGCACGCGCAGGTCGATCAGCGAGTGCTTGCTGAACGCGGTGAGCATGTGGTCGAAGAACGGCACGCTCGTGCTGATGTCGGAGGTGCCGGTGCCGTCGAGGTCGAGCGACAGGGACACGCTCGACTCGCTCGTCGAACGGGTGATCTCGGCGGTGCGGGCGGTCATGCTCCAACCCTAACCGGCGGCTGTTCCGCGGCCACCCGGCGCATGGCGTCGAGGAACGCGGTGGTCTCCTCCGCCGTGCCGGCACTCACGCGGAGGTGGTTCGGGATGCCGAGGTCGCGCACGATGACGTCCTGGTCGAGCAGCGACTCGAAAGCCGCCTGCGGGTCGGCGACGCCCCCGAACAGGACGAAGTTGGACCAGGTGTCGTGCGGCGTGTAGCCCATCGCACGCAGCTCGGTCACCATGCGGTCCCGCTGGCCGCGGATGTCGTCGACCATCGCGAGCATCTCCGGGGCGTGCCGGAGTGCAGCGACCGCGGCCGCCTGCGTCAGCGCCGACAGGTGGTACGGCAGACGCACCAGCCGCAGGGCGTCGACCACGGCCGGGTGCGCGGCCAGGTAGCCGACGCGGGCCCCGGCGAACGCGAAGGCCTTGCTCATGGTGCGGGACACCACGAGACGCTCGCGTCCGGGCAGCAGCGTGAGCGCCGTCGGTTGTCCCACCGGCATGAACTCGGCGTAGGCCTCGTCCACCATCACGATGCCGTCGGTGGCGTCGTAGACGGCCTCGATCGTCGCGAGGTCGAGGGGCGTGCCGGTCGGGTTGTTCGGCCCGCACAGGAAGACGATGTCCGGCTGGTGCTCGCGCACGGCAGCCGTGGCGGTCTCCGGCGAGATGCGGAACTCGGCGTCGCGCTCGGCCGGGATCCACCGCGTGCCCGTGCCCGACGCGATGATCGAGTGCATCGAGTACGTGGGCGGGAAGCCGAGGACCGAGCGGCCCGGACCACCGAAGGCCTGCATGAGCTGCTGGATGACCTCGTTCGAGCCGTTGGCGGCCCAGATCTGCTCCGCGACCAGCCCGTGCCCGAGGTACCCGGCGAGGGACTCACGCAGTTCGGTGAACTCCCGGTCCGGGTAGCGGTTCACCGTGCCGAGCGCCCGCCGGACCGACTCGACGATGTCGTCGGCGACGTCCTGCGGGACGGGATGCGTGTTCTCGTTGACGTTGAGCTGCACGCGCACGTGCTTCTGCGGGGCGCCGTAGGGGCTCTGACCGCGGAGGTCGTCTCGGATCGGGAGGTCTTCGAGCGTGAATGCCACCGATCCATCGTAGAGCGGTCGGGCAGGTCCGCGCCCGGCCGTCCGGACGGGTTACTTCGTGTCGGCGTACTTGGTCGGGATCGCCAGCTGTTCGCCGGCCTGCACACCCGAGCCGTCGAGCGCGTTCAGGTTCACGACGTCCTGCACGAAGTCGCGCGGGTCGGCGTTGGGGGCGGTCTCCTCAGCCAGCTGCCAGAGGGTCTCGCCGGGCTCGACCGTGACGGTCTGGAAGTGGACGTCCGCGGAGGTGTTGCCGGCCGAGGCCTGCCCACCGTTCAACGCGACGACCGCGACGACGACCAACACCGGCAGCGCTGCGAGCGTGGTGAAGACCATGCGACCGCGGCGGGTGAGGCGCAGCCGTGAACGAACGACCGTGCTGTGCATGCCAGCGAGGCCGCTGCTGCTGATCGTGCTGCCGTTGATGACGCCGATGGTGCTCATGTCGTTGTGCCTTCCTGCTCGGATGACCCGAAGCCCTGTACCGAACATACGTTCGAACAACGGGACGCACAAGTCCCCTGGGGCAGATCGGGGCGGATTTCTGTGCGACACGCTCGAACAGGTGTTTGTCCGGCAGAGTGCGGTCGGATACTGTTTCGACTGACTTGGACAAGTCTCACGGGGACCACCGACATTCCTGGGACGGCCATCCACGGTCCGACGAGAAGGCGAGACGACGTGGCGGACGAACTGCGGGTCCAGAAACCGCTGACGGCGAAGCAGCAGGCGATCCTCGACGCGATCCGAGCGTCGATCGCCAGCCGGGGCTACCCGCCGAGCATGCGTGAGATCGGCGACGCCGCGGGGCTCTCCTCGTTGTCGAGCGTCTCCCACCAGCTCGGGCAGCTCGAGCTCGGCGGCTGGATCCGGCGCGACCCGAACCGGCCGCGTGCCCTCGAGGTGCTGGTCGACGAACCGACGCCCGACGTGGACGGCCCGGACGTCGACGCCACCACGCTCGTGCCCCTGGTCGGGCGCATCGCCGCCGGTGTCCCGATCACCGCGGAGCAGCACGTGGACGAGATCATCCCGCTGCCCCGTCAGCTCGTCGGCACGGGTGACCTCTTCATGCTCAAGGTCGTCGGTGAGTCGATGATCGACGCCGCCATCTGCGACGGCGACTGGGTCGTCGTCCGCGCACAGCAGACCGCGGAGAACGGCGACATCGTCGCCGCCATGCTCGACGAGGAAGCGACCGTCAAGGTCTTCCGGCAGCGGGACGGCCACACGTGGCTGCTCCCCCGCAACACCGCGTTCGAGCCCATCCTCGGCGACGCCGCCACGGTGCTCGGCAAGGTCGTCGCGGTCCTCCGCTCGCTCTGAGCGCACTGGTCACGGGGCGCACGGAGAACGGCCAGGAGGCTCGCCCTGCGGACGCAGGTCGGGCCTCCTGGCCGTTCGGCTGGGATCAGACGGACGCGACCGGCGCGACCACGTACGGGTCCAGCTCGGCGACCTGGCGCTGGAAGACGCGCACCCGCAGGCGCGTGCCGTCCTCGACGTAGTCGACGGACTCGACCGATCCCGCGTCGTGCAGGTGCGAGACGAGGTCGCCGCGGTCGTACGGCACCACGACGGTGAGCTCGACGTCCGGCTCGGGCAGGCGGTCCTCGATCGCCTGCAGCAGCTCCGGGATGCCCTCGCCGGTGCGTGCGGAGACGAACACGGCGTCGGGGGCGAGCCCCACGAGCACCATGCGCTGCGTGTCGTCGATGAGGTCGGCCTTGTTGAAGGCGACGATCTCCGGGATGTCACGCGCGCCGACGTCACCGATGACCTCGCGCACCGTCGCCAGCTGTGCGGCGGGGTCCGGGTGCGACCCGTCGACGACGTGCACGATGACGTCCGCCTCGCCCACCTCCTCGAGCGTGGAACGGAAGGCCTCGACGAGCTGGTGCGGCAGGTTGCGCACGAAGCCCACGGTGTCGACGAAGGTGAACTCGCGACCCTTGGTGCTCTCGGTCCGGCGGACCGTGGCATCCAGCGTCGCGAAGAGCTGGTTCTGCACGAGCACACCGGCGCTCGTCAGGCGGTTCAGCAGCGAGGACTTGCCGGCGTTGGTGTAGCCGGCGATGGCGACGCTCGGCACGTCGTTGCGGTGCCGGTCGGCGCGCTTGGCCTCGCGTGCCGGGGCGAAGCCGGCGATCTGGCGCCGGAGCTTCGACATCCGGGTGTGGATGCGACGACGGTCGAGCTCGATCTTCGTCTCACCAGGGCCACGCGAGCCCATGCCGGCACCGCCGGACACCTGGCCACCGGCCTGGCGGGACATCGACTCGCCCCAGCCGCGGAGGCGGGGCAGCAGGTACTCGAGCTGCGCGAGTTCGACCTGCGCCTTGCCCTCCCTGGTCTTGGCGTGCTGGCTGAAGATGTCGAGGATCACGGCCGTGCGGTCGATCACCTTGACCTTCACGACGTCCTCGAGCGCACGGCGCTGCGAAGGCGCCAGCTCGGTGTCGGCGATCACGGTGTCCGCGCCGGTGGCCTTGACGACCATCGCGAGCTCCTCGGCCTTGCCCTTGCCGAGGTAGGTCGCCGGGTCGGGGTTCGGGCGGCGCTGCAGCAGCCCGTCGAGGACCACGGCACCCGCGGTCTCGGCGAGGGCGGACAGCTCCCGCATGGAGTTCTCGGCGTCGGCGGCGTCGCCCTGGGCGTACACGCCGATGAGGACGACCTGTTCGAGCCGGAGTTGCCGGTACTCGACCTCGGTGACGTCTTCGAGTTCGGTGGAGAGGCCCGCGACGCGACGCAGCGCTGCGCGGTCCTCACGGTCGTACTGGTCGCCGTCGCCGGACCAGCCGGTGTCGTCGACCGATCGGGTCTGGATGGCCTGCGCCGGGGCGAAGATGGACGAGCTGGCTCGCGAGTCGGCGTTGCGCAGCACGCGCTCGACGACGCCGTCGCCTTCAGCTTGGTTGTTGGGTTCCGTCATGCTGTCCACAGGGTACCTCCGGCGCCCTCAGGACACACGGGGTTCCCGGTACGGTTCTTCCATGGCGAACGACCACTACTTCTCGGCCACCCCGGAGAGCCAGGCGCGACCGCGGCAGATCGAGGTCACCCTGGCGGGGCGTTCGCTGTCGCTGACCACCGCTGCCGGTGTCTTCAGCCCCGACGGGCTCGACCGTGGCACCCGGGTGCTGCTGAACGCGGTGCCGGCTCCTGCCGCCGACGGGGCCCTGCTCGACGTCGGCTGCGGGTGGGGGCCGCTCGCGATCACGATGGCGCTGCGCTCCCCGGACACGCAGGTGTGGGGCGTCGACGTCAACGAGCGGGTGCTGGACCTGGCGGGGCAGAACGCCGCGACGGCCGGGGCTGCGAACGTGTCGATCGCGCTGCCGTCCGAGGTTCCGGCTGACCTGCGCTTCCGCACGATCTGGTCGAACCCGCCGATCCGTGTGGGCAAGGACGAACTCCACGCGATCCTGCTGACCTGGCTCCCCCGGCTCGAGGTCGCGGGCGACGCCTGGCTCGTCGTCTCGAAGGACCTCGGCGGGGACTCCCTGCAGAAGTGGCTGGGCGAGGCACTCGGTGCGTCGTACGCGGTCACCCGGGCGACGACGGACAAGGGGTTCCGCGTGCTGCGGGTGCGGCGCACGGCGGAGTAGGGCGGCGGCGGGGCGGGTCGCTGCGGGGGCGCACGCGCCCGCGCGCGGTCGTTGCCTCCACCCGCACAGTGCGTGTTCGCTCAGCCGGTGCGAGGTTGCGCACCCCGTGCGCCGCGACGACCCCGCACCGAGTGCGGAACCGCGCACCACGCGGACCGGCCGGGAGGCGCGGCGACCGTCACCGACGTCGGCCAGCCGGGGCGAGCCTCCCGGCAGGAGACCGCACCGTGCGCGACCGGGAGCGCGCTGCGCGCAGCCCAGCGCCCGCCCGTCAGACCGTCAGGTCCCCCGAGAACACGAGCTCGGCGGGCCCGGCCAACGACACGTGCTCGCCGTCCTCCGCTGCGAACATCCGCACGGTGACGACCCCACCGGGGACGCGTACGCGCCAGGTGTCCGGTGCCGACGACCCCGCCCAGTGCCGCGTCGCCAGAGCGGCTGCCACGGCACCGGTGCCGCACGACAGCGTCTCGCCGCTGCCCCGCTCGTGCACGCGCATCGTGATCTGCCCGATGCCGTCCTGCACCAGGGGCTCGCCCGGCAGCACGAACTCGACGTTCGCCCCGGCGGCCGGCGCGGGGTCGAGCACGGGGATGAAGGTCAGGTCGAGGTCGGCGAGTTCGTCCTCGGTCGCTAGCGCCACGACCACGTGCGGGTTGCCGACGTCGATGCCGAGGCCGGGTCGGGCCTGGTCGAGGTCCTTCGCGCGCACGAGCACGTCGTCCGCACCGCCGCCCTCGATCCCCAGGTTCCATCGCCCGAGGTCCGCCGCGAACCCGTTCGCCTGTCGCTGGATGTCGACGATGCCCTTGCGGCTGCCGACGGAGAGCGTCTCCCCGGGTTCGAGGTCGACGAGCCCCGACTCGGTCAGGTACCGCGCGAACACCCGGATGCCGTTGCCGCACATCTCGGCGACCGTGCCGTCGGCGTTGTGGTAGTCCATGAACCAGGTGGCCGAGGGGTCCTCGGCCACGAGCTCGCGGCCCTCCGGGATGGCGTCCGAGCGCACGGCCCGGATGACGCCGTCCGCGCCCACGCCGAAGCGTCGGTCGGCGATCGCGCGGATGCGGTCCGGGGTCAGGTCGACCGTCGCGTCGGGGTCGGCGAACAGGACGAAGTCGTTGCCGGTCCCCTGGCCCTTGGTGAAGTGCAGCTCGGTCACGGCACGATCCTACGGGCCACCGCCGTCAGGCCGTCGCGGTCCGCTCCGGTGACGTCGAGTTCCTCGGCCTCGGCGTACCGGCGGAACCAGGACACCTGTCGTCGCGCGTACTTCCTGGTCGCGATGCCGGTGGCCTCCACCGCGTCCTCGACGCTCGCGTCCCCGCGCAGCACGTCGAGCGCCTGCGCGTAGCCGATCGCCGCCCGCGCGGTCCGGCCCTGCTCCAGCCCCCGGTCGCGGAGCCCGGCGACTTCGTCGACCAGCCCGTCCCGGAACATCCGGGCGGCGCGCTCGTGGAGCGCGGCGACGAGCTGCTCGCGGTCACGGCGCAGGTGCAGCACCCGGGCCGGACGCCAGGCGCGGGGCGCGGACGGGAGGCTCGTGGTCACGCGGTCCGACCGGCTCGCGATCTCGACGGCACGGATGAGTCGCCGTGGGTTGCGGGCGTCGATGGTCGCCGCCGCCGCCGGGTCGAGGTCCCGGAGCCGGGCCAGCAGCGGGGCCGGCCCGTGGTCCTCGTGCTCCTGCTCGAGCGCCCTGCGGAGCTCCGGGTCGGTGCCCGGGAAGTCGAGGTCGTGGAGCACCGAGGACACGTACAACCCGCTGCCGCCGACGAGCACCGCGACGCCGCCGTCCTCGAGCACGCGGTCGATCGTCGCGCGGGCGTCGCGCTGGTACGCGGCGACGCTGGCCTCGTCCGTGACGTCGAGCACGTCGAGCTGGTGGTGCGGGATGCCGTGCCGCTCGGGCTCGGGCACCTTCGCGGTGCCGATGTCCATCCCCCGGTAGAACTGCATCGCGTCGGCGTTGACGATCTCGGCCGTGCGGCCCTGCGCGCGGTGCCGGTCGGCGATCGCGATCGCGAGGTCGGACTTGCCCGTCCCGGTGGCCCCGACGACCGCGATCAGCCGCCCGGAGGCCTCAGCGCCCGACACGGAGCGACGGCAGGCCCAGCGACACGGGCTTCGGACCGCTGCCGGCAGCCGCGGGCGCGGGGACGCCGCAGGACTCGGCCGCGGCACGGTCCCAGGCCTCGCCGGCACGGGTCCGACGGATGCGCAAGGGGGCGTCACCGTCAGCGATGAGGAAGTGCGGTGCCGACCGGGTGACCTCCACGGTGACGACGTCGCCCGGTCGGGGGACGTCGGAACCGGCCGGGACGGCGAAGTGCACCAGGCGGGAGTCCTCGGCGCGGCCGGAGAGCCGGTGGGTGGCCTCGTCCTTCTTGCCCTCCCCCGTCGCGACCAGGACGTCGAGGGTACGGCCGACCTGCTTCGCGTTCTCCTCGGCGGTGATCCGCTCCTGCAGCGCCACGAGTCGCTCGTAGCGCGCCTGGACGATCTCCTTCGGCAGCTGGTCGTCCATCGTCGCCGCGGGCGTGCCGGGGCGGATGGAGTACTGGAACGTGAAGGCCGTCGCGAACCGGGCGGCTTCGACGACCCGGAGCGTGTCCTCGAAGTCCGCCTCGGTCTCGCCGGGGAAGCCGACGATGATGTCGGTGGAGATCGCGGCGTGCGGCATCGCCAGGCGTACCCGGTCGAGGATCCCGAGGAACCGCTCGCTGCGGTAGCTGCGCCGCATGGCCTTGAGGACCCGGTCGGACCCGGACTGCAGCGGCATGTGGAGCTGCGGCATGACGTTCGGCGTCTCGGCCATCGCGTCGATGACGTCGTCGGTGAACGCCGCCGGGTGCGGGCTCGTGAAGCGCACGCGTTCGAGCCCCTCGATCTGCCCCGTCGCGCGCAGGAGTTTGCTGAACGCCTGACGGTCGCCGAACTCGACCCCGTAGGAGTTCACGTTCTGCCCGAGCAGCGTGACCTCGATCGCGCCGTCGTCGACGAGTGCCTGGACCTCGGCGAGGACGTCCCCGGGCCGACGGTCCTTCTCCTTGCCGCGGAGCGACGGCACGATGCAGAACGTGCAGGTGTTGTTGCACCCGACCGAGATCGACACCCAGCCGCTGTGCGTCGACTCGCGCTTGGTCGGCAGCGTCGACGGGAAGACGTCGAGCGACTCGAGGATCTCGAGCTGCGCCTCGCCGTTGTGCCGCGCCCGCTCGAGCAGGGTCGGCAGGGACCCCATGTTGTGCGTGCCGAAGACGACGTCCACCCACGGGGCCTTCTCGAGGATGACGGCCTTGTCCTTCTGCGCCAGACACCCGCCGACCGCGATCTGCATGCCGGGGTGCTCGCGCTTGATGCCGGCCAGGAGCCCCAGGTTGCCGTAGAGCCGCTTGTCGGCGTTCTCGCGCACCGCGCAGGTGTTGATCACGACGACGTCGGCCTGCTCGCCGTCAGCTGCGACGTAGCCGGAGGCCTGCAGTGACCCGCTGAGCCGTTCCGAGTCGTGCACGTTCATCTGGCACCCGTAGGTGCGGACTTCGTAGGTGCGGGGGCGCGCTGCAACGGGGGCCATGGTCGTCCCAGTGTAAATCGCAGGGCACGCGACCATGGCCCCCGTTCGTCGCTACTCGAAGCGCACGGTGCCGCGCGGTCCACCGGGCTTCGGGCCACCGCCGTCGAGCGCACGCTCGACCGCGATCCGGACCACGCCGCCGTTGTAGCCCTTGCGCATGAGGAACCCGGAGAGCCGTCGCTCGGCCGTGGCGCGGTCGAGTCCCCGAAGCTGACCGACACGCTTCTGTGCGAGTTCGATCGCCCGGACGAACTCGTCGTCCTCGTCGTCCGCGGCGGCGTCGAGTGCCGCGTCGATCGCCTCGGCGCCGATGCCACGGCGCCGCAGCTCTGCGACGACACCCTGGCGGCCGAGGCCCTTGCGGTCGTGCAACCGGTCCACCAGGTCGGTGGCCAGCGCGACGTCGTCGAGCAGCCCCACCCGGGTGAGGCGTTCGATCTCGTGCTCGACCACGTCGGGCTCGAGGTCGTTGCCCGTGAGCATCGTCCGGAGCTCGGACTCGCTCACGCCCTTGCGCCCGAGGGCTCGCATGCTGAGCCGTTCCGCGTCGGCACGCTGCTCGTCGAGTGGACGTGGCGCGTCAGCGGGGTCGATCTCCTCGCCCCCGGTGATCGAGAAGACCGAGGCAGTGGTCGCGTCGGCGC
Organism: Curtobacterium sp. SL109; assembly: GCF_026672405.1. Lineage (NCBI taxonomy): Bacteria > Bacillati > Actinomycetota > Actinomycetes > Micrococcales > Microbacteriaceae > Curtobacterium > Curtobacterium sp. SL109. The sequence continues at coordinate 1,820,447 of NZ_JAPPRB010000002.1, read as the reverse complement.
CGTCGTCGTCGTACCCGGACTGCTCCGCCCGCGCGCTGCGACCGGTCCCGTCACCGACGACCGGCGACACCCAGGCGGCCTGCCCACGGGGCCCGCCGATCGGGACGGGGCTGTCCGCGTCGGCCTCCATGCTGCGGTCGTCGTCGTCGTGGTGGTCAGCGTCGTCCACGGGCGGTCCCGCGGAGTCGTTGCCGGTGATGTCGGCGACCGGAGCGATCCGGGACGAGGAGGACGAGGGGCTGGACGGCGCAGACGACGGACGCGAGGACTCCGACGGCCCGGATGACTCCGACGACGCCGGAGTGGATGCCGCATCGTCCTCGGGCCGGGACGCCGCCGCACGACGACGGGACCTCGCACCGAACAGGTCAGTGACCGGTGCGAGGTCCGCGTCGTCGTCGTTGCGGCTGGTCACGCGCCCTTGCGCGCGAGCTTGGGCTCGATGGACTCGACCGGAGCGGCGTCGGCGGCGGGCTTGGCCCCACCGATGCCCAGCTTGGCGAGGATCTTGCCCTCGATGTCCGCGGCGATCTCGGGGTTCTGGATCAGGAAGGAGCGGGAGTTCTCCTTGCCCTGCCCGAGCTGGTCGCCGTCGTAGGTGTACCAGGCGCCCGACTTCTTGACGATGTTGTGGTCGACCCCGAAGTCGAGCAGCGAGCCCTCTCGCGAGATGCCCGTGCCGTACAGGATGTCGAACTCGGCCTGCTTGAAGGGCGGCGCCATCTTGTTCTTGACGACCTTGACGCGCGTGCGGTTGCCGACGGCGTCCGTGCCGCTCTTCAGCGTCTCGATGCGACGGATGTCCAGACGGACCGACGCGTAGAACTTGAGCGCCTTGCCGCCGGAGGTGGTCTCGGGGGAACCGAAGAACACACCGATCTTCTCGCGCAGCTGGTTGATGAAGATCATCGTGGTCTGCGTCTGGTTGAGTCCACCGGCGAGCTTGCGGAGCGCCTGTGACATGAGGCGGGCCTGCAGACCGACGTGGGAGTCACCCATCTCGCCCTCGATCTCGGCGCGGGGCACGAGCGCGGCGACGGAGTCGATGACGATCAGGTCGATGGACCCCGAGCGGACGAGCATGTCCGCGATCTCGAGGGCCTGCTCGGCGGTGTCCGGCTGCGACACCAGGAGGGCGTCGATGTCGACGCCGAGGGCCTTGGCGTACTCGGGGTCGAGCGCGTGCTCGGCGTCGATGAAGGCCGCGATGCCACCGTTGCGCTGGGCGTTCGCGATGGCGTGGATCGTGAGCGTGGTCTTGCCGGAGGACTCCGGGCCGTAGATCTCGATGATGCGGCCACGCGGCAGCCCACCGATCCCCAGCGCGACGTCCAGCGCGACGGAACCGGTCGGGATGGTGGCGACCGGGGCGCGCTCGTCCGAGCCGAGGCGCATGACAGCACCCTTGCCGAACTGCCGGTCGATCTGCGCGAGTGCGGTCTCGAGGGACTTCTCGCGGTCTGCGGGTGATGGCATGGTGGTGGTCCTTCTGCTCGGTGTCTGCCGCCTGTAGGCTGTCCGATCCCCCGCGGCCGATGGTGCAGGGCCAGGGGTTCTCGGACAAGGCTTCGGGTGTTCCCGATGACTCCGAACCTAGGGCGGGCCACCGACATCACTGCCGGTCACCACGCTGCCTGTGGATGGAATCCGCCGGGTACGCCGCTGTGGAGGAAGCTACCACCGGTCGAACACGCGTTCGAGCGACACGCCGAACGTGTGTTCGGCTGCGACGAGGTCAGTTCGGCGGGTCGATCAGGCCTTTGCCGTGCCGACGGTCGAGTGGGACGTCCTGCGAGTCGCAGAGGGCGTCCCATACCTTGCGGGTGTCGATCCCCGCGTCGATGGCGTCCGCGGCGGACCGGCCCCCGAGGTCCTCGAGCACGACGTCCCGTGCGACGACGGCCCCGTAGGCCTCCCCGAACACCTGGTCGACGGCTCGCCAGAACTCACTCACGCGCATCCGTCAAGGGTAGACCGACCCCCGGACGACGAACGCCCCCGCCGGCGGACCGGCGGGGGCGTTCGGGAGGGCAGTGCGACTCAGCGCACCGCGAGGTCGTTGTCGAACTCAGCGACGAGCTCGTCCGGGAGCGTGTCCGGGACGGCGGTCAGGCCCTCCACGACGGCGAGGCGGTCGCCCACCTCGCGCATGATGGTCGAGATCGGGGTGTCCAGCGCGTCCGCGACGGATGCGAGGATCTCCGAACTGGCTTCCTTCTGTCCGCGCTCGACCTCACTGAGGTACCCGAGTGCGACGCTGGCCTTGGACGCGACCTGACGGAGGGTCCGGCCCTTCTGCAAGCGGAAGTCCCGCAGGACATCGCCGATTTCCTGACGAACGAGAACCATGAGAACTCCTCCTCTCTGTCGTCTCCGCGCCCGGCCGATCGGGATGACCGGTTCGGGTTCGGCAACTGCGCGTTGCCGGTTGCAGCATGCTAGCCACCTGGGCTGCCGTCCTGCTGGAGATTGCGTGAGATGTAACCCGGTGGTAACGCGGGTCATTCCCCGGTCTCGAGCCGGATGGACAGTCGTGTCAGGAGTTCGGAGACAGCGGCGTTCCGGATTGCCTCGCGGTCACCGTCGAGGTGCAGCGCGAAGGCCTCGGCACCGTCCTCGGACGCGATCCCGACGAAGACCGTGCCGACGGGCTGGCCGTCCTGGGGGTCCGGTCCGGCCACGCCCGTGGTGCTGATCCCCCACGTGGCGGGGACGCCGTCGACGGCCAGTGCACGCCGGACGCCGCTGGCCATCTGCCGCGCGACCTCCGGATCCACGGCGCCGTTGGCGGCCAGCAGCTCGGCGGAGACCCCGAGGACCGAGGCCTTGAGCGGTGTCGCGTAGGCCACCACCCCACCACGGACGACCGCACTCGCGCCCGGCACGGCGACGAGTTCGGCGACGACGAGCCCGCCGGTGAGCGACTCCGCCACCGCGACCGTCTCACCGCGGACTGTCAGTTCCGCGACGAGCGACGGCGCGATCCGGACAGCGTCGGTCACGCTGCGGTCCGGTTGTGCTTCCACGCCTGGTACAGGTAGTCCAGGCCGCTCAACACGGTGGCGATGGCCGCTGCCGTCATCAGGATGCCGTTCGTCCAATGGGCGAAGTCCCCCGCGAAGCCCCACCACGGGAACAGCGCCAGGGTGATCGCCACGGCCTGCAGGACGGTCTTGATCTTCCCGCCGCGGCTCGCCGGGATCACCCGGTCGGAGAGCACCGCGAAGCGGAAGACGGTGATGCCGATCTCGCGCACCATGATCAGCACCGTGACGTACCAGGGCAGTTCGCCGAGGATCGACAGGGCGACGAGCGCGCCGCCGATGAGCACCTTGTCGGCGATCGGGTCGACGAGCTTGCCGAAGTCCGTGACGAGCCCCTGCCGCCGGGCGATGATGCCGTCGGCGCTGTCGGTGACGATCGCCACGACGAAGACCACGGCCGCCCAGATGCGCACACCGGTGTCCTGGCCGCCGTCCGACAGGAGCAGCACGAAGAACAGCGGCGCCATCAGGATCCGGATGACGGTGATGATGTTCGCCACGTTCGCGGTGGACGCGGGCCCCGGGCCCTTGCGGATCAGTCGTCCGCGCCACGGGAACCGCTTGGTGGTGGTGCCGTCGGAGGCGGTCATCGTGCTCACTCCCTGCCCGTGAGGCCCCAGGCGTCCTCGTCGGGTTCGTCGTCCACTGCATCGTACCCGCGGGTCATGTCGCCGACGGGGTCGGCGCTGTACCGGTCACCACCGTCGTCACCGGGCGCCGGCGCCACCGGAGCCGCAGCCGCAGGGGGTTCCTCGCCACGGAGCTTCGCGAGCACTGAGGGCAGCTGGTCTGCCGTCACGAGCACGTCGCGGGCCTTCGAGCCCTCGGACGGCCCGACGATGTCGCGCGACTCCATCAGGTCCATCAGGCGTCCGGCCTTCGCGAAGCCGACACGGAGCTTGCGCTGCAGCATCGACGTCGAGCCGAACTGCGTCGACACGACCTGCTCGACCGCGGCGAGCAGCAGCTCGAGGTCGTCTCCGATGTCGGCGTCGACCTCCTTGCGCTCCACCACGGCGGCGACGTCCTGGCGGTACTCCGGCTGGGCCTGCCGGGTGACGTGCTGGACGACCTCGGCGACCTCGCTCTCCTGCACCCACGCGCCCTGCACACGGACGGCCTTCGAGGAGCCCATCGGCAGGAAGAGCCCGTCGCCCTGCCCGATGAGCTTGTCGGCGCCCGGCTGGTCGAGGATGACGCGGGAGTCGGTGACGCTGGTCACGGCGAAGGCGATGCGGGACGGCACGTTGGCCTTGATCAGGCCGGTGATCACGTCGACGGACGGACGCTGGGTCGCGAGCACCAGGTGGATGCCGGCGGCACGGGCGAGCTGGGTGATGCGGACGATCGACTCCTCGACGTCGCGCGGGGCGACGAGCATGAGGTCGGCGAGCTCGTCCACCACGACGAGCAGGTACGGGTACGGCTTGAGCTTCCGCTCGCTGCCGGCGGGCAGGATGATCTCGCCGTTCTCGATCGCCTTGTTGAAGTCGTCGACGTGGCGGAACCCGAACGACGCCAGGTCGTCGTACCGCATGTCCATCTCCTTCACGACCCACTGCAGCGCTTCCGCCGCCTTCTTCGGGTTCGTGATGATGGGCGTGATGAGGTGCGGGACACCGGCGTAGATCGAGAGCTCGACACGCTTCGGATCGACGAGGACCATGCGGACCTCGGACGGCTTCGCGCGCATCAGCAGCGAGGTGATCATCGAGTTGATGAACACCGACTTGCCGGAGCCCGTGGAGCCGGCGACCAGCAGGTGGGGCATCTTCGCGAGGTTCGCGACGACGAAGCCGCCCTCGACGTCCTTGCCGACGCCGATCGTCATCGGGTGCTTCGACTTCGTCGCGGCGCTCGACCGGAGCACGTCACCGAGGGAGACGATCTCGCGGTCGGAGTTCGGGATCTCGACGCCGATCGCGCTCTTGCCCGGGATCGGCGAGAGGATGCGGACCTCGTTCGACGCGACCGCGTACGACAGGTTCTTCGACAGCGCCGTGACGCGCTCGACCTTGACGCCCGGGCCGAGCTCGATCTCGTACCGGGTGACCGTCGGCCCGCGGGAGAAGCCGGTGACCCTGGCGTCGACCTTGAACTCGGTGAGCACGCCCATGATAGCGGCGACGATGTCGTCGTTCGCCTGGCTGCGGGCGACCGAGGGCGTGCCGGAGCTCAGCGTGGTCGCTGCCGGCAGGCGGTACGGACGGGAGGGGTCGTCGTCCGACGCGGCCGTCGGCAGGTCGGCGGCGGCTGCGCCCTCGTCGGGGAGCGCCGGCGACACGAGCGGCACGTCCTGCGCCGGGCGGATCACGGCGGTGGCGTCGTCCGGCACGGGAGCGCCGAAGTCGCGCAGTGCCTGCTCGGCACGGTCGAGCTCGGCGGCGACGTCCTGCTCCGCGGAGTCGTTGAGGTTCACCGAGACGGGTTCGGCCGGCGTGAGGTCGACGAGGCCGGCAGCGGCGCCCGCGGTCGGGCGCGGTGCAGGCGTCGGGACCGGCGCGGGCGTCGGCACGGGAGCAGCGGCCGGAGCAGCGGCAGCGGCCGGCGGGATGACAGGGGTGTCGTACGCCGGGTCCTCTTCACGCCCGGTCTTGTTCCGCCGCCACCACGGGGTCTGGTTCTCGGCGCCCTCGGCCGCCTGCTCGTCCTCGTCGAAGCCGAGGTCCTCGAACAGCTGCAGGCCCTGCGAGTCGGTCTTCGTGGCGCGCTTGCGGGTCGGCCTGGTCGGCTCGACGGGGCTGTCGTCGACGTCCTCGGCGGCGGGGGCCGGCGCACCGAACAGGTACGCGTAGAGCTCGTGCAGGCGACGCCTGACCTTGTTCGGCGGGGTCTTCGTGATGATGAACAGCGACAGCACGAGCAGCACGATCGCGACCGGGACGGCGACCCACGGGGTGGCGACGGCGACGAGCCAGCCGATCACGACCCAGCCGATGACCCCACCGGCAGCGGCGAGGACGGGCATGCCGTCCGCCGCACTGGGCTGCCCGCCGAACACGTGGCAGAGCGAGGAGATCGAGACGAGCAGCAGCCCGAGGCCGATGCCGATCCGGGTGTTGTCGTGCACGGACGCCGGGTGCCGGAACAGCCAGCCGGCGAACACGACCATGATCACGGGCAGGGCGAAGGCCAGACGGCCGAACAACCCACCGAACGTGTAGGCGTCGAGCGCGACCGACACCCCGTTGGTCGGGTTGAGCCACTCGACGACGGCGCCGACGATCGCCAGCACGAACAGGAAGAAGGGGAAGCCGTCGCGGCGCTGGTCCTTCTCGAGGGTCTCCTTGCCGAGCAGCCGGAACATCGCCCCGACCGCGTGCGCCATGCCCATCCACGCCGTCACGAGCGGGTTCGGCCCGGTGAACTCGACCGGAGGCGATGCCTGCGGGAGCTTCTTCGTGGTGGCCTGGGTGCGCGACGAACCACGGGTCCCACCTCCGCGGGACGACGTGGACGCGCGCGAGCGCGTGGTCGACTTGGTGCCTCCGGCCATGCGCAGAACCCTAACCGTTCCCCACGACGAACCGAGGGAGGCGCGCACGGCGGCGGATCGGCCCCGGACGGCCAGGAGGCTCGGTGCGGGTCCGTCACGGACCCGCACCGAGCCTCCTGGCTGATGCACCGGCGCTGCGCGCCGGACCGGCTACGCCTCGATGATCACCGGGACGATCATCGGACGGCGGCGGTGCTTCGTGTTCACCCAGCGGCCCACCGTGCGGCGGACGACCTGGCTGAACGCGTGCTGGTCGTGCGTGCCGTTGCCGGCCGCGTCGGCCAGGGCCTTGGCGATCTGCGGGCGGACGTCGTCGAAGACGGAGTCGTCCTCGGCGAACCCGCGCGAGGAGATCTCCGGCCCGATCACGCACTGCCCCGTGGTGAAGTCCAGGGCGCAGACGATCGAGATGAAGCCCTCTTCCGCCAGGACGCGGCGGTCCTTGAGGTCGGCGTCGGTGATCTCGCCCACGGTGGAGCCGTCGACGTAGACGTAGCCGATGTCGAGCTGGCCGACGACGCTCGCGAGACCGTCCTTGAGGTCGACGACGATGCCGTCCTGCCCGAGGATCACATTGCGCGGCGGCACACCCGTCTGGATCGCGAGGTCGGCGTTCGCGTAGAGGTGGCGGTGCTCGCCGTGGACGGGCAGCACGTTGCGCGGACGCAGGATGTTGTAGCAGTACAGGAGCTCGCCGGCCGACGCGTGGCCGGAGACGTGCACCTTCGCGTTGCCCTTGTGGACGACCTTCGCGCCGAGCTTCGTCAGGCCGTCGATGACGCGGTAGACGGCGTTCTCGTTGCCCGGGATGAGCGAGGACGCCAGGATGACGGTGTCGCCCTCGCCGATCTCGATCTGGTGTTCGAGGTTCGCCATGCGGGCGAGGACGGCCATCGGCTCGCCCTGCGACCCCGTCGACATGTAGACGATCTGGTCGTCCGGGACGTTCTTGGCCTTCTTCGTGTCGATCAGCACGTTCTCCGGCACCCGCAGGTATCCGAGCTCGGCGGCGATCGTCATGTTGCGGATCATCGAGCGACCCATGAACGCGACCTTGCGGTTCGCGGCCGCGGCGGCGTCGAGGACCTGCTGGACGCGGTGCACGTGCGAGGAGAAGCTCGCGACGACGACCTTCTTGCGCGCCCGCATGATGATGTTCTCCAGCACCGGGCCGATGTCGCGCTCCGGGGCGGTGAACCCGGGGACGTCGGCGTTGGTCGAGTCCGGCAGGAACAGGTCGACGCCGGCCTCGCCGAGCCGCGCGAAGGCACGGAGGTCGGTGATGCGGTCGTCGAGCGGGAGCTGGTCCATCTTGAAGTCGCCGGTGTGCAGCACGCGCCCGGCGGGGGTGGTGATGGCGACGGCGAGGGCGTCCGGGATGGAGTGGTTCACCGCGACGAACTCGAGGTGGAACGGGCCCATCTGCTCGGTCTGGTCCTCGGCCACGACGAGCGTGTACGGCTTGATCCGGTGTTCCTTGAGCTTGGCCTCGACCAGCGCGAGGGTCAGCGTCGAGCCGATGAGCGGGATGTCCGCGCGGAGCTTCAGCAGGTACGGGACGGCGCCGATGTGGTCCTCGTGGCCGTGCGTGAGCACGACACCGAGGACGTCGTCGAGGCGGTCCCGGATCGGCGAGAAGTCGGGCAGGATCAGGTCGACGCCCGGCTGGTGCTCCTCGGGGAAGAGCACGCCGGCGTCGACGACGAGCAGCTTGCCCTCGTACTCGTAGACGGTCATGTTGCGACCGATCTCGCCGAGTCCCCCGATGGGGATGACACGGAGGGTGCCCGGCTCGAGGGGCTGGGGTTCGGAGACTTGCGTGGGCATTCGGTCCTGACTGCTTCGGCGGCGCGCACCCGCGCGCCGCGGTCGATCAACGGGTGGTGCCTGGCACCTTCGGAAGCGCACCGCCGGCGGCCGCGTTGCGGTCGGGGCGGAAGTTGGAGAAGTCGGCACCGGGGATCCCGTGCACGGCTTCGAGCGAGGTCTCGATGGCGTACGCCTCGGAGTCCTCGGGGCCGACGAGCGGCAGACGGACGCGCGGGCTGCCGATGCGGCCGAGCCCGTGCAGGATGTACTTCGCGGCGACGGTGCCGGGCACGTGCGTCATGACGGCGCGCACGAGGGGCTCGAGGCGCTGGTGCTCCCGCGTGGCGGTCGCCAGGTCGCCGGCGTTCACGGCGTCGACGATCGTGCGGTACGGCGCGCTGGTGATGTTCGCGGTCACCCCGATCAGCCCGGTGGCACCGATGGACAGGTGCGGGAGGACGTTGGTGTCGTCCCCGGAGAAGTACATCAGGTCGGTGTTGTTCAGCACGCGGGAGACCTCGGCGAAGTCGCCCTTGGCGTCCTTCACGGCGAGGATGTTGGGGTGCTTCGACGCCCGGAGGATGGTGTCGTACGTGATGGGGATGCCCGTGCGTCCGGGGATGTCGTACAGGATCACCGGCAGGTCGGTGGCGTCCGCGATCATCCGGAAGTGGGTCAGCACGCCCGCCTGGGTCGGCTTGTTGTAGTACGGCGTGACGATCATCACGCCGTCGGCGCCGGCCCGCTCGCTCTGCTTGTAGAGGTGGATGGCGTGCGCGGTCTCGTTCGAGCCACCGCCCGTGATGATCTTCGCGCGACCGGCGGCGACGGACTTGCCGACCTCCACCAGACGGAGCTTCTCGGGGTCGGTGAGGGTCGAGGTCTCGCCGGTGGTGCCGGTCACGACGATGCCGTCGGCCCCGGCGGTGATGCAGTCGTCGATGTGCCGCTCGACGCCCGCCCAGTCGACTTCGCCGTCGGCGGTGAACGGGGTCACGAGGGCGACGAGGACCTGACCGAAGGGATTCTCACGCGTGGACACGGGAACCAGCGTACCGGGGATGCGCGTCGGAACGGCCGTCCGGACAGACGGTGACGGTCATGCTCGGCGGCGCCACTCGAGGAACCGGTGGCGCAGGCCCGCGCGGGACTCCTGCCACGGCCCGTCGTCGACGAGGTCCCAGCCGTCGTCGAGCACCGGCGCGACGGTGTCGCCGTCGACCTCGACGTCGATCACGGTCTCGGAGACCCGGTCGGCGAACGGCAGGGCCGCGGCGTACACCTGGCCACCACCGATGACCCACACGGGCTCGTCGGTGTCGAGCGCCGCCGCGAGGTCGTGCACGACGACGGCCCCGTCGGCGCTCCACCCGGTGTCGCGGGTGAGCACGACGTTCCGGCGGCCGGGCAGCGGGCGGAAGCGCTCCGGGAGCGACTCCCAGGTCCGACGGCCCATCACGACGGTCGACGAACCGGTCACCTGGCGGAAGTGCGCGAGGTCCTCGGGGACGTGCCAGGGCATCCCGCCGTCGGCCCCGATGACTCCGCCCACGGAGCGTGCCCAGACCATGCCGATCCCCCGGACGGGCTCGACCCAGGTGCCGTCCGCCATCAGACCGCGACCGCGCCGGAGATCGCCGGGTGGTGGTGGTACCCGACGACGGTGAAGTCCTCGTACCGGTAGTCGTCGATGGAGTCCCGCGGGGCGAGCTCGAGCGTCGGGGGCGCGTACGCCGTGCGGGACAGCTGCTCGCGGACCTGCTCGACGTGGTTGTCGTAGATGTGGCAGTCGCCGCCGGTCCACACGAAGTCCCCGACCTGGAGCCCGGTCTGCGCGGCGATCATGTGCGTGAGCAGGGCGTAGGAGGCGATGTTGAACGGCACGCCGAGGAACATGTCCGCGCTCCGCTGGTAGAGCTGGCACGAGAGCTTGCCGTCGTTGACGTAGAACTGGAAGAACGCGTGGCAGGGCGCCAGGGCCATGTCCGGGATGTCCGCGACGTTCCACGCCGACACGATGAGCCGGCGGGAGTCGGGGTTGTCCTTGATCTGCTCGATCACCTGGGCGATCTGGTCGACGTGCGCACCCGACGGGGTCGGCCATGAGCGCCACTGCACGCCGTAGACCGGGCCGAGGTCGCCGTCGGCACCGGCCCACTCGTTCCAGATCCGCACGCCGTGCTCCTGCAGCCAGGTGGCGTTGCCGTCACCGCGGAGGAACCAGAGGAGCTCGTACGCGATCGACTTGAAGTGCACCCGCTTCGTCGTGACGAGCGGGAAGCCCTCCGACAGGTCGTAGCGGAGCTGCGCGCCGAAGACGCTGCGCGTCCCCGTGCCGGTGCGGTCGCCCTTGGGCGCGCCCTCGTCCAGCACCCGCCGCAGGAGGTCCTCGTACGGGGTCGAGACGGAGGCGTCGGGCAGGACGGTCGCGGTGTCGGTCACCAGACGATCGTAAGCGCGACCACCCACACGCGCGAGACGCGGGGCGGGACGCGCGCCGAGCCTCCAGGCTGCTGAGTACCGTGGCAGCCATGGAGGCCCACATGGCGGAACAGCCGCTCTCGATCCTGGTGGCCGGCGCGTCCGGCTTCATCGGGACCCCCCTGGTCCGCGCGCTGCGCGAGGCCGGGCACCACGTGTCGACCCTGGTCCGACGCGAACCGCACACCCCCACCGAGTTCCGCTGGGCACCCGGGCAGCGGCCGCTCGACCCGGCCGTGCTCGACGGCGCAGACGTGGTCGTCAACCTCGCCGGGGCGAACATCGGCAAGCTCCCCTGGACGGACGCCTACAAGCAGGAGATCGAGCGCTCCCGCGTCGACGCCACGAGCACGCTGGTCGAGGCCATGCGCCAGGCGACGACCCCGCCGCGCCTGTTCCTGTCCGGGTCAGCGTCAGGGGTCTACGGCGACCGGCCCTCGGACGTGCTGCAGGACGACGCCGCGCCCGGCAGCGGGTTCCTCGCCGACGTCTGCACCGCCTGGGAGGCCGCTGCCGCGACGGCACCGGAGGGCGTCCGCGTCGTCATGCTCCGCACCGGCATCGTCGTCGGTCAGGGTGGTGGCGCGCTCGCGCCGCTCATCCCGCTGACCCGCTTCGGCCTGGGCAGCCGGCTCGGCACGGGCGGCCAGTTCTGGCCGTGGATCGCGCTCGAGGACGAGGTGGGGGCGATCGTGCACCTCGCCACCGCCGCCTCGGCGTCGGAGGTCCGGGGCCCGGTGAACCTGGCCGGCCCGGAGCCCGCCGTCGCCGACCGCATCACCAAGCGCGTCGCGGAGGACCTGCACCGGCCGTACGTCTTCCGTCTGCCGGAGTTCGCACTGAAGGCGCTGCTGCGGGACGCGGCCGACGAGATGCTCCTGTCCAGCCAGCAGATGGTGCCGACGAAGCTGCTCGAGTCGGGCTACGTGTTCCGCTTCACGCAGGCCGAGATCGCGGTCGACGCGGCGTTCTAGCCCCTGGCGTGCGCGAGTGCGGTCCGCATGGCCGCCCGCGCACGCTTCCGGTCCCCCGCGGCGTCGTACACGACCCCGAGGCGGAACCAGGCACGCCAGTCGTCCGGTGCTGCCTCGACCTCGGCCTTGTACTGCGGGAAGAGCTCGTCCGCCGCGGCGCGGTCGGGACGCCCCGACGGTCGGAGGGGCACGACGTCGGCCGGTGTGCCGTGCTCGCGTTCGAGCCGCGCACCGAGCCGGGTGATCCGCAGGCCGAACCGGAACTCCAGGACGAGCAGGAGCGCACCGATCACCGCGAAGACGGCGAGGGCGACCCCGATCGCGATGCCGATCGGCAGCCCGGTCGCGATGAAGGCCACGGCGCGCTGCCCGACGAGCACGATGTAGAGCGCGAGCAGCAGGGCCATCAGGGCGGCGCCCCAGAACGGCGAACGGAGACGCATCGGCGCTCTCCGCTAGCCGATGCCGAGCACGGAGCCGAGGCCCACGGTGAGCCCGCGCATCGAGCCGACCGCCGCCAGCGCGGCACGGATGCCCGGGGCGTAGGCGACGTCGTCGGTGGTGTCGTGGCGGATCGTCAGGGTCTCCCCCGGGCCGCTCAGCACGACGTCCTGCAGCGCCTTGACGCCCGGCAGCCGCAGCGAGTGGATCGGCACGCTGGCGACCTGCTGGCCGCGGGCGCGCTGGTCGACGTGCGGGGCGTCGACGGGGCCGACGTCGCGCCGGGCCTCGGCGATGAGCTCGGCGGTGCGCACGGCCGTGCCGGACGGGGAGTCGACCTTGCCGGCGTGGTGGGTCTCGACGATCTCGATCGACGGGAACCACGGCGCGGCGATCGTGGCGAGGTGGGTGCCGAGGACCGACCCGATCGAGAAGTTCGGCACCACGAAGGCGCCCTGCTCCGGTCGGTCGGCCAGGGACGTCCGCAGCGACGCCAGCCGTGCGGCTGACCACCCCGAGGTGCCGACCAGGACGTTCGCGCCGCTCGCCAGGGCGTGCTCGACGATCGCGGGGCTGAGCGCCGGGACGGTGACGTCCACGACGACCGCTGCGCCGTTGAAGACCGCTGGCCCGGCTTCGTGGGCGCCGTCCTTCGACGACAGCCGCGCGACGAGCTCGAACTCGGGCAGGTCGTCCACCACGGCGGCCACGAGGCCCCCGAGACGACCGGTGGCGCCGACGACGGCGACGGGAGTGACCATGCGCCCATCCTAGGATCGACCCATGACCACCGATCGCATCCCGGTCACCGTGCGCACCGTCCCGGCGGACCTGCCGGAGGTCGACGCCCTGCTCGACGCCTACCTCGACGAGCGCGAGGCCACCTTCCCGAGCGCGCAGGGCTCCTACTCGCGCAAGCGCACCCCGGCCGAGGAGTTCACCCCACCGCGCGGGGTGTTCGTCGTGGCGTACGACGGCGACACCCCCGTCGGGTGCGGCGGGCTGCGGCGGATCGCCGACGACGGGGACGACGTCCGGTACGAGGTCAAGCACGTGTTCGTGACGCCGGCGGGCCGCGGCCGCGGGGTCGCCACGGCCGTCATGGACGCCCTGGAGCAGGCCGGCGCGGCCTTCGGGGCGACGGCGGTCGTGCTCGACACGAACGACTCGCTCGCCGCCGCCGGCGCCATGTACCGGAGTCGGGGCTACGACCGCGTCGAGCCCTTCAACGACAACCCGAACGCGACCGCCTGGTACCGCCTGGGCGTCTGACCGCTAGAGCGGCTGCTCGACCGGCAGGCCGGTGCGGAGCTCGACCGGCAGGTGCGCGGTGTCGTTGAGGGTGACGAGCTCGGCGGGCTTCGCGGAGCGGATCCGGATCACGGTGAGCGCGGTGTGGGCGACGTTCGTCCCCATCCACCGCCACTCGGGTGCCTGGAAGACCTCGCGGACGAACCAGCCGATCACCGCGTTGTGCGTGATGACGAGGTCGTGGCGGTCCTGCATCGCCGGGGTGAACCACTCGGCCACGGCGTCGCCCATCTGGGCCTGGCCGGCGATGATCTCCTCCTCGGTGATCCCGCCGTAGAACTTCTTGTAAGCCGTGGGCATGTCGGGCGTCGGGCCGGACGGGATGCAGTCGAACAGCAGCGTCGACGGCTCGGGCTGGATCGCGGGCAGGCGCTGCGCCAGGAACGACGCGGTCTCGCTCGGGGCCTCGAGCGGCGAGTGGTACACGCCGTCGAAGGGCACGCCACCGAGGCGGTCGGCGATGAGCATCGACTGCCGCTTGCCGCGCTCGGACAGCTTGCCGTCGCGCAGGCCGTGCTCGGCGTCCTGGTGCTCGCCGTGTCGGACGAGGTAGAGGTAGTGCGACATCTCCGTCATCGACCGCCGGTGCCCAGAGCGGCCTCGAGCGCCGACCGCTCGACGTCGCCGACCACCGCGGTGATCGTCGGGCGGGTCAGCAGGTCGCGGGCCAGGTCCAGGACGTCGCCGGTGGTCACGCGGTCGACGCGCTCCAGCGCGGTGTCGAGGTCGGTGAACTCCCCGGTGCCGAGCTCGGCGCGACCGAGGCGGGTCATCCGGGCGTCCGAGTCCTCGAGCGAGAGCGTCAGCGCGCCCTCGATCTGGCCCTTCGCGCGGCGGAGCTCGTCCTCGGTGATGCCGGCGTCGACCATGCGGCGGAACTCGGCGTCGATGATGTCGATGACCCCGGCGACGTTGTCGGGCGCGCAGCCGGCGTAGACCCCGAAGGCGCCGTTGTCGAGGTAGGCGGGGGCGAAGGAGGACACGGCGTACGCGAGCCCGCGGCGTTCACGGACCTCCTGGAACAGGCGTGAGCTCATGCCCCCGCCGAGGACGGCGTTGAGGACGCTGAGCACGGGACGCCGCTCGTCGCGGAGGTCGAGGCCCTGCGACCCGCGGAGCATGCTGACCTGCTCGGTCGGCCGGTGCACGACCGAGAGCTTCTCGGCGACCGGGTCGGCCACCGGCTTGGCGGTGCGACGGTCGACGGGCCGCGCGCGTCCGGCCGAGGAGAAGACCTCGTCGACCAGGGCGCAGAAGCGCTCGTGGTCCACGGCTCCGGCCGCGGTGATGACCAGGCCGTTCGGGGCGTAGTGCTCGACGTAGTGCGCCATCACCTCGTCGCGCTGGACGGCGCGGATGCTCTCCGGCGTGCCACCGATCGGCCGGCCGAGCGCGTGCCCGTCGAACGCCGACGCGAAGAAGGCCTCCCCGGCGAGGTCGGCCGGGTCGTCCGCGGCCATCGCCAGTTCCTCGAGGATGACCCCGCGCTCGATGTCGAAGGCGGCGGGCTCGAGCACGGAGTTCGTCACCATGTCGCCGATGACGCGCACGGCCATCGGGACGTCGGCGTCCCGCACCCGGGCGTAGTAGCAGGTGTACTCCTTGGCCGTGGCGGCGTTGTGCTCGCCCCCGACCGAGTCGAACGCGACGGCGATGTCGAGCGCGCTCCTGGTGGTCGTGCCCTTGAAGAGCAGGTGTTCGAGGAAGTGCGTCGAGCCGAACTGCCCCGCGCGTTCGTCCCGCGACCCGACACCGACCCAGTACCCGATGCTCGTGGAGTGGGATGCCGGAACCGCCTCGGTCAGCACGCGTACGCCCGAGGGGAGCACGGTTCGGCGGACGAAGGATCCCCCGGACGTCAGGAACGACGTGTCCGGGGCCTCGAGGGGCAACGGCACTGGGTGGTTCATCGCGGTCGAGCCTACTGATGATCCGGCGCGGTCCTGCCAGCTTGTGCGTGTGGGCTCGTTGTGCCGCGAACTGGGGTACAGAAATCGAGGACAGACCGACTCGTCTGTCTGTCCTCCTTCGTGCTACAGTGATGCATGCCGGATCGGAAGCCCCCGCTAGATGCCGATCCGGTGGCTCGGGACATCAGTCCTCGGCGGCACCGAGTTCCCCCACTCAGCCGCGGAGCCGATGACCACCGAGGAGCCATGCTGTGACGGTCGATTCCCCCCAACCGACCGTCCAGCGTCTCCTCGGGAAGAGCACCAGTGGCCTCGCGTCGCCGGACGGGTCGAGCGTCCCCCCGGCTCCCCGTTCCGGCGGCGCGAAGGTCCGCATCCTCGAGACCGCGAACCGGCTCTTCTACGAAGAGGGCATCCACAGCGTCGGCGTCGACCGTCTCATCTCCGAGGCCAGCGTCACGAAGGCGACGTTCTACAAGCACTACGGGTCCAAGGACAACCTGATCCTGGCCTACGTGCACACGCAGCACGACCGTGTGCAGCAGGCCTTCGACGCCCTGGTGGCGGACGCCGGCAGTGCCTCCGACGCCGTGCGCACCTGGGTCACCGCCGTGGCGGACGAGGTGAACGCGCCGACCTTCCGCGGCTGCGCGTTCCTGAACGCCGCGGCCGAGTACCACGACCCCCGCGACCAGATCCGGGTCGTCGTGGCCTCGCACCGCGACTGGTACACGGAGCGGCTCGCCGACCTGCTGCAGGACGCGGGCCACCCGCTGCCCGGCGACGGCGCCGACGAGCTGATGCTCGCCCGCGACGGCGCGATGTCCGGCGCGTACGCGGGCGACGCCATCGCGGCCACCGCCGCGCTCGGCCGCGTCGCCGAACGCGTCCTCGCCGGCTGACCCCGACCGGTTTCCGCGTCGCCCCTGGTGGACGCCCCCGTCCGGGGGTAGCTTCACCCCCACGGTCGACCAACCCGCCGACCGTGCCCAGCCGACCCGTTTCCCTGCAGCGTCGGCAGGGTCAGTGCTGCCAGCACGTCACGAGGACACCGATGTTCGACAACCGATTCATCCGTCACGCCATCGACCGGAGCGCCGAGAACGCTCTCGATCGACGTCGCTTCTTCGCAGCCGCCGGCGTCGCCGGCGCCTCAGCCGGCATCGCCGCGCTGGGCTCCTCGGTGCTCACCACCGACCGAGCCTCCGCCTCCCCCGCTGAGGACGGTGCCGTCTCCGACGCCGCCATCCTCAACTTCGCGCTCAACCTCGAGTACCTCGAGGCCGAGTTCTACCTCCGCGCCGTGTTCGGCACCGGACTGACAGCCAGCATGACCACCGGCATCGATCCCCAGGGACCGGTCGTCGGCGGCAGCAAGGTGCCGTTCAAGACCGCGGCCATCCGCGGGATCGCGACCGAGATCGCCAACGACGAGCGCGCGCACGTGGCGTTCCTGCGGTCGGCGCTCGGTGGTGCGGCCGTCTCGCGCCCGAAGATCGACTTCACGAACGCCTTCACCGCGGCCGCCCGGGCCGCGGGCGTGGTCGGGCCGACGGGGACCTTCGACCCCTTCGCCAGCGAGGAGGCCTTCCTGCTCGGCGCCTACGTGTTCGAGGACGTCGGGGTCACCGCCTACAAGGGCGCGGCTCCGCTCATCACCAACAAGACGTACCTCAGCGCAGCGGCGGGCATCCTGGCCGTCGAGGCGTACCACGCGGGCATCATCCGCTCGAAGCTCTTCGACAAGGGGCTGCAGGTGCCGGCGAACAAGATCTCCGACGCCCGCGACTCGCTCGACGGGCCGACCGACGACGACCAGGGCATCACGACGTCCACCGGCGCGGTGAACTTCGTCCCGACGGACGCCAACTCGTTGGCGTACGGCCGCACCGCGGAGCGCGTGCTCAACATCGTGTTCCTCACCCCGAACCAGATCGACAAGGGCGGCTTCTTCCCCGAGGGCGTCAACGGCGCCATCGTGGCGAGCGGCAACCCCGGGAGCGCGACCGGCCCGGCCTGATCCGCGACGGTCGCGGTGAGCGCGACCACCAGGACGGGAGGCCCGGTGCCAGCTGGCACCGGGCCTCTCCCCTGTCTCCCGGTCACCACCAGTGCCTCCCGGTCTCCACCCGGGCACGGGTGGTTGCCTGGGGACATGGCCAACGACCCGCTCTGGCGCCTCCCCGAGGTGCCCTCCTTCTCCCTCACCAGCACCGACTTCACCGACGGTGGCGAACTGCCCACGTCGGCGCGCGGCTCCGACGTCGGCGGTGAGGACCGCTCCCCCGCCCTCGCCTGGACCGGCGCTCCCGAGGGCACGCAGAGCTACGTGCTCACCGTGTACGACCCCGACGCGCCGACCGGTTCGGGCTTCTGGCACTGGAGCCTCACCGACATCCCGGCGTCCGCGACCGAGCTGGCCGCTGGTGCCGGCACGGACGACGCGCTGCTGCCGGCCGAGGCGCTCCGCCGCCGCAACGAGTTCGGCACGGACACGTTCCTCGGTGCCGCCCCGCCCGCCGGACACGGCTCGCACCGCTACGTCTTCACGCTGAGCGCCCTCGACGTGCCCGTGCTCGAGGCCCCGGCCGACGCCACCCCCGCGGTCGTCGGGTTCGTCCTCCGCGAGCACGTCATCGGGCGTGCACAGCTCACCGGCACGCAGGAGACCCCCGCGGGCTGAGCATCCGCACCCCGCAACGCGGAACGGCCGCCACTCCAGCAGGAGTGGCGGCCGTTCGGTCGTGCTGGGGCTCAGCCCTCGGCGGGAGCCTCGGCGTGCGACCCGTGGTCGTCGCGACCCTCGGTGTCGACGTCGTCGGCCACGACCGGCGCGAGCGAGAGCTTGCCGCGGTCGTCCACCTTGGTGACCTCGACCAGGATCTTCTGGCCGACGCCCAGGACGTCCTCGACGTTCTCCACGCGCTTGCCACCGGCGAGCTTGCGGACCTCGGAGACGTGGAGCAGACCGTCACGGCCCGGGAGCAGCGACACGAAGGCGCCGAACGTGGCGATCTTCACGACGGTGCCGAGGAACTGGTCCCCGATCTCCGGGTTGGTCGGGTTCGCGATCGCGTTGACCT
This sequence comes from Curtobacterium sp. SL109, assembly GCF_026672405.1. Taxonomy (NCBI): domain Bacteria; kingdom Bacillati; phylum Actinomycetota; class Actinomycetes; order Micrococcales; family Microbacteriaceae; genus Curtobacterium; species Curtobacterium sp. SL109. Next base: position 1,801,898 of record NZ_JAPPRB010000002.1, on the reverse strand, counting down.
GCGCACGCGCGGCCTCGGCGGACGGACCGTCGACGGCACCGATGTAGACCGTGCCGTCGTCCTCGATCGAGATGTCGGCACCGGTGGTGTCCTGGATCCCGTTGATCGTCTTGCCCTTCGGGCCGATCAGCTCGCCGATCTTGTCGACGGGGATCTGCACCGAGATGACGCGCGGAGCGGTGTCGGCCATCTCGTCGGGGCCGTCGATCGCCTCGTTGAGCACACCGAGGATGGCCGAGCGGGCCTCCTTGGCCTGCTTCAGCGCGGCGTCGAGCACCGACGACGGGATGCCGTCGAGCTTGGTGTCGAGCTGGATCGCGGTGACGAACTCGGACGTGCCGGCGACCTTGAAGTCCATGTCACCGAGGGCGTCCTCGGCTCCGAGGATGTCGGTCAGCGCCGCGTAGCGGGTCTGACCGCCGACGGTGTCGGACACCAGGCCCATGGCGATGCCGGCGACGGGGGCCTTGAGGGGCACACCGGCGTTGAGCAGCGACAGGGTCGAGGCGCAGACGGACCCCATCGAGGTCGAGCCGTTCGAGCTGAGCGCCTCGGAGACCTGACGGATGGCGTACGGGAACTCGTCACGCGACGGCAGCACCGGCACGAGGGCGCGCTCGGCGAGGAAGCCGTGCCCGATCTCGCGACGCTTCGGCGAACCCACGCGGCCGGTCTCACCGGTCGAGTAGGGCGGGAAGTTGTAGTGGTGCAGGTAGCGCTTCTTCGTGATGGGCGACAGCGAGTCGATCTGCTGCTCCATCTTGAGCATGTTCAGCGTGGTGACGCCGAGGATCTGCGTCTCGCCGCGCTGGAACACCGCGGAACCGTGGACGCGCGGGATCACGGCGACCTCGGCGTCGAGCGGACGGATGTCGGCGAGGCCGCGGCCGTCCATGCGGACCTGCTCGGTCAGGATGCGGCCGCGGACGACCTTCTTCGTGACCGACTTGTACGCGGCGCTGACCTGGCTGTTGGCGACCTCGGGCAGCGTGCCCGCGGTGACCTGCTCGGCGATGGCGGCCTTGACGCGCGACTTGAGCGCGTCGTCGGCGTCCTGACGCTCGGTCTTCGCGGCGATCTTGTAGACGTCACCGAGCTCGGCGAGCGCGATGGACTCGACGGCGGCGTAGACCTCGTCGGCGTACGGCGGGAAGACCGGGTAGTCCTGGATCTCCTTGGCCGACTGCGCGGCGAGCTTGGCCTGGGCCTCGACGAGGGACTTGAGGAACGGCTTCGCCGCCTCGAGACCCTGCGCGACGACGGCCTCGTCGGGCTTGGTGGCGCCGCCCTGGATGAGGTCCCAGCTGTGCTCGGTGGCCTCGGCCTCGACCATCATGATCGCGACGTCCTCGTTGCCCGCGTCGTCCGTGACGACACGGCCGGCGACGGTGAGGTCGAAGACGGCCTCGGCGAGCTGCGACGCCTTCGGGAACGCGACCCACTGGTCACCGATGAGCGCGAGGCGCACACCGGCGATCGGGCCGGAGAACGGCAGACCGGAGATCTGCGTCGACGCGGACGCGGCGTTGATGGCCAGCGCGTCGTAGAACTCGTCCGGGGCGATGCTCAGGACGGTGATGACGATCTGGACCTCGTTGCGGAGACCGTCGACGAACGACGGGCGCAGCGGCCGGTCGATGAGCCGGCAGACGAGGATCGCCTCGGTGCTCGGGCGGCCTTCGCGGCGGAAGAACGAGCCGGGGATCTTGCCGGCGGCGTAGGAACGCTCCTCGACGTCGACCGTCAGCGGGAAGAAGTCGAAGCCCTCCCGCGGGTGCTTGCCGGCGCTGGTGGCCGACAGCAGCATGGTCTCTTCGTCCAGGTACGCAGCGACGGCACCCTGTGCCTGCTGCGCGAGACGACCGGTCTCGAACCGGACCGTCCTGGTGCCGTAGCGACCGTTGTCGATGGTCGCTTCAGCGAACTTGATCTCGGGACCCTCCAAGAGGATGCCTCCTTGCGTCTGTGGTGCAGCAGACCCGGCCTCGGGCACACGTGTGTGCACGTGCGCTCCACGACGCGGAACGCATGCCTGGCCAGCAGTAGAAGCAGTCGGGAGCGATCGGCCCGCATGCCACCACCGATGACCAGCTTCGTGCCGGTCTGCGTGCGATGTTGTGTGGCGTCTCGGGAAACGGTCCCCGGACGCCCTGACTTTAGCATTCAGCAGTGCATCGGCGGCGAGGCTGGCGGCGAACGGGCGTGTCCTCGGTACCCTGCCCTCATGCGTCGTGTTCCTGGAAGACGCGTACTCGTCGCGGCCGTCGTGGTCGTGGGTGCGCTCGTCGGCCCCCTCGTGACCGCGGTGCCGGCCAGTGCCACCGAGTACCCGAGCTGGCAGGACGTCCAACAGGCCAAGGGCAACGAGACCGCCAAGCGGGCCGAGGTGCAGCGCGTCGAGGTCGCACTCCGGTCGGCGCAGGCGGACGCCGCCGCCACGTCGCAGGACGCGCTCGACGCCTCCGCGGTCGCCGCGCAGGCCGAGGCGGACCTGCAGGCGGCCACCCAGGCCGCCACGAGCCTCCAGGCTCAGGCCGACGCCGCCAGGGCGACCGCCGAGCGCGCGCGCACGCGGGCCGGACAGCTCGCCGCGAGTCTCTACCGGGACGGCTCGGGCGACCAGATGACCACCAGGATCGCCACGACGAAGGACCCGAACCAGCTGCTCTACCAGCTCGGGGCCATCGACCAGCTCACGACGACGTGGTCCGGCGTGATGGACGACGCCTCCGTCGCGGCGGGGACGGCGTCGTCGCTCGGCGACCAGGCGCGACGGGCCGAGTCCGAGCGGGCGTCCCTCGCCGCGGCAGCCGAGACGAAGGCGACCGCGGCGAAGACCGCCGAGGACCGCGCCGACCGCGCCGTGGCGTCCACCGAGTCGCACAGCACCGAGCTGTACGCGCAGCTCGCCTCGCTGCAGGACTCCACCGCCGAGACGGAACGCCGGTACGCGGTCGGGCGCGCCGTCGCCGCCCAGGCGGCAGCGCAGGCCGCAGCAGCCCGGGCCGCGGCACAGGCCACCGCGGCCGCGCAGGCGTCCGCCAGCACCCCGGTCGCCGCGGCGCCCGGCAACGCCTACCCGGACACCGGCGGCGTCACCGTCGACCCGGCGGCCGCGCAGGCCTACGCCCGCAGCGTGCTCGGCAGCTACGGCTGGGGCGACGACCAGTTCGGGTGCCTGGTGTCCCTCTGGACACAGGAGTCCGGCTGGCGCGCGAACGCCCTCAACGCCTCGAGCGGTGCCTACGGGATCCCCCAGGCCCTGCCGGCGTCGAAGCTCGCCGCTGCCGGCGCCGACTGGCGGACCAACCAGGACACCCAGGTCAACTGGGGCCTGGCCTACATCAAGAGCAGCTACGGCACCCCGTGCGGGGCGTGGAACCACGAGATGAGCGTCGACCCGCACTGGTACTGACGCATCGGCTCGGCAGGGCGGTCAGTGCCCGAGTCCGCCGAGCAGGCTCGCGAAGTCGGTGACCTCCGGCAGGGCGGTCGCGTCCTGCCGCACCCGACGGGAGGCCCCGATCATCCAGGCGAGGTCGGCACCGGCCCGGCGGATGCGTCCGTCCAGAGCCGCCTGGTCGCCGTCCGTGCCCCAGTCGTCCGTCGCGGCGAACACACCGGTGGGCACGACGGCTGCGCGGAGGTAGGCGAACACGGGGCGCATGCCGTGCTCGATCGCGAGCGAGTGGCGGGACGTGCCACCCGTCGCCGCGAGGAGGACCGGCATGTCGGTGAGGGCGTCCGTGTCCAGGACGTCGAGGAACGACTTCGCCAGGCCGCTCATGCCGGCGGTGAAGACCGGCGAGACGAACACGACGGCGTCGGCCTCGAGGACCGCGGCCGTGGCGGCAGCGAGGGCCGGCGCCTGGAACCGGGTGAGCATCGCGTCGGTGATCTCGTGGGCCAGCGGACGCAGGTCGACGTGCACGACGCGGGGCGCAACTCCGTGCTGTGCCTGGAGCGCTGCGACGGCGGACTCTGCCAGGCGGTCGGCGAGGAGACGTGTCGAGGACGGCTCGGAGAGCCCGGCGGAGACGACGGCGATGGTGGTCATGGGATCTCCCGATCTTTCAATGCGTTTGCATGAACACTGTACTGAACTCGGGAGGTCGTGTGCGCATTCCCGCCGCCGTGCCGACCGGGAACGAAGAACGCCCCGGTCCTCACGAGGAGGGCCGGGGCGTTCGGTCAAGCGGTGCGGCGACGACTAGCGGCGCAGGCCGAGACGCTCGATGAGCGCACGGTAGCGGGCGATGTCGACGTTCGAGAGGTAGCCGAGGAGGCGGCGACGCTGGCCGACCATGAGCAGCAGACCACGACGCGAGTGGTGGTCGTGCTTGTGCTCCTTGAGGTGCTCGTTCAGGTCGTTGATGCGACGCGTCAGAACGGCGACCTGGACCTCGGGGGATCCGGTGTCGCCCGGGTGGGTCGCGTACTCTTCGATGATCTCCTGCTTGACCTGTGCATCAAGTGCCATGGTGATCCCCTTCTGTCCGTTGCGCGGTGCCCATGCCTGATGCATGAGCGCTCTTTGTCCGCGGCCGTTCGACGGCAACCTGGAGAGCCTACCAGAGCAGCGGACCGCCGAGGAGCCCAGCTGGGTCAGACCGTGCGGGCGTGCAGGCGCCGGCGGCGGGGTGCCGGCAGCAGGCTGCGGACGAAGCCGACGAGCGTGGCGCCGAGGAGCCCGCCGAGGCCGTTCGAGAGGACGTCACGCGGGTCGGACACGCGGTACGGCAGCAGGGCTCCCTGGGCGAGCTCGATGCCCGCGGACAGTGCGACCGCGACGACGGCCGCGAGGAACCACCAGCGCCGCGGCAACCACATCGCCGCGATCATGCCGACGGGGACGAACATCGCGATGTTGGCGAGGAACTCGGTGCGGTCGTAGGTCAGCCACGACCCGTGAGGCAGGTGCTGTGCCCACGCGATGGCGTGCAGGACGAGGGAGTTCTCCGCCGAGGTGAACACGTGCGGTGTCAGCGTCATCCGCCAGATCACCCAGGCGTAGGCCGCCGTGAGGGCGAGCAGGAGGAGTTTCCGGAGCATCCGGACAGTGTGGGGCACCGTCCTGCGCGCCACCTGGAGCGCTCCTGGGCAGCAGCGGCGGCGATGCTGGGCGATCGCCGGTGCGGGGTGGCCGAGGAGGCCGACGGGATGGAAGCATGGGCATCGTCGCGACGCGCGGTGGTGACCAGGGAGGACCGCTCGATGCCGGACCAGCAGCTGCCACCGGACGACCACGTGCCCATGCCGCGTCGACCACCGAGTGCCACGCGCCAGTGGGCGTGGATCGGCGGGGCCGCCGCGGTCGTCGTCGCGGTGGTCGTCGGGGTCGCCCTCTGGCTGCCGACCGTGCCGAACGGGCCGGACGGCCGCCGGATCGTCGAGCGGCAGAGCGCTGCGCAGGCCTTCCCCGGCGGACTCGCCCGACAGCCGGCCAGCGAGAACCAGCCCGGCCGACGCGAGACCCAGGCACGTGCGGACGGCGACACCACCACGGCGCAGCGGATCGCCGTCATCGCCGACGAACCGATCGCGACCTGGCTCACGGACCCCTCCGTCACGACGACCCGCGAGACCGTCCGGGAGGTCGTGGCGAACGCCCGCCGGCAGGACAAGACCCCGGTGTTCGTGCTGTACACCATCCCCGACCGGGACTGCGGCCACTACTCGAAGGGCGGCTCCACCCCGGCGGAGTACCTGCCGTGGATCCGGTCGGTCGTGCGGGCAGCGGCGGGGTCGCACGCGGTCGTGCTCGTCGAACCCGACGCGATCGCGCAGATCCACGTCTGCAAGCGCCTGTCGGACTCCCGGTTGCCACTGCTCCGCAAGGCCGTGGACGAGCTCAGCGGGCACGGGCTGACCGTGTACCTCGACGGCGGGAACGAGAACCGCGTGCCGACCGCCACGATGGCCGGGTGGCTGCGGCAGGCCGGGGTCGACCGGACGCAGGGCTTCTTCACGAACGTGTCGAACTTCTACCGCGTCGACCAGGAACGTGCCTACGCCGACCGGCTCGCCGACGCCGTCGGCGGCGACCCGCACTTCGTCATCGACGTGTCCCGCAACGGCCGCGGGTGGCTCGGCACCTGGTGCAACCCGGAGGGCGCGGGGCTCGGGCAGTCGCCGCACGTGACGGCTGGTTCCTCGCGGCTGGACGCCCTGCTCTGGGTCAAGACGCCCGGGCTGAGCGACGGCACCTGCAACGGCGGGCCGGCAGCCGGCCAGTGGTGGGAGTCCTACGCGCTCGACCTGGTCGAGAACCGGAAGGACGGCGACGGCTGACGCGAGTGTCGGTGCCGAGGGGTTGCATGGCTGCCATGACCGCTGCCCCGCTCCGCTCCGTCGTCCCGCCGTACCTGCTGCGCGCCATCGCCGACGCGCCGACCGACGCGTTCCCCCGTGCCACCCCGGCGGCACGGACGGCGCTGGCGTCACTCGACGCCGTCCAGGCACCGAAGACCAGGTCCCTGCGTGCGCCGCGCACCGCCACCGCGCCGGATGCGTCACCGCAGCGCACCATCGCTGACGCACACGGCACGACCACGCTGCCGGGCACCGTCGTCCGGAGCGAGGGCGCACCCGACACCGGCGACGCCGCCGTGGACGAGGCCTACGCGGGTCTCGGTGCCACGCACGCGTTCTGGCTCGACGTCTTCGGGCGGGTGTCGATCGACGGCGCCGGACTCCCCCTCGACGCCACCGTGCACTACGGGCAGGACTACGACAACGCGTACTGGGACGGCTCCCGGATGGTCTTCGGCGACGGGGACGGCGAGGTCTTCACCCGCTTCACCATCGCGCTCGACGTCATCGGCCACGAGCTCACCCACGGGGTCACCCAGTACACCGCCGACCTGACGTACCAGGGGCAGTCCGGGGCGCTGAACGAGTCGGTCAGCGACGTCTTCGGGTCCCTCGTGGCGCAGTACACCGCCGGGCAGACCGCTGCCGAGGCCAGCTGGCTCATCGGCGAGGGCCTCTTCACGCCCGCCGTGCACGGGGTCGCACTCCGCTCGATGCGGGCTCCGGGCACCGCGTACGACGACCCGGTGCTCGGCAAGGACCCGCAGCCGGCGACGATGGCCGACTACGTCGAGACCGACGACGACGCCGGCGGGGTGCACACGAACTCCGGCATCCCGAACCACGCCTTCTTCCTCGCGGCCACGGCGATCGGCGGCAACGCCTGGGAGGGTGCCGGCGCGGTGTGGTGGGACACCCTGACCTCGGCCGAGGTGACGGCGTCGATCGACTTCGCCGGCTTCGCCCGGGTCACGGTGTCGGCAGCCGACGCCCGGTTCGGGTCGGGCTCGCAGCAGTCGGTCGCGGTCGCGGATGCCTGGCGCACGGTGGGTGTGCTCGACTGACCACCGACCAGGCGACGGCCCGGCGTAGGGTCGGGCGCATGCAGATCCTCGTGCGTCGGAGCGGTGGGTTCGCCGGCCTCACCCGGGGCTGGCGGATCGACACGGACGTCGACCCCGACGGCTGGTCCGACCTGGTCGACGCGGTGCCCCGTGCGGCGCGGCAGCCGGTGGCACCGGTGCCCGACGACTACGTCTGGACGATCACGGTCGCGAGCACCACGGTGCGGGTGCCCGGCCGTGCGCTGGACGGGCCGCTGGCCGCACTCGTGGAACGGGTTCGGACCGAGGGCGAGCCGGACTGACGGGGCCGACCCGGGCCTCCCGTCCGGACCCGGCCGGCCCCTCGCCGGACCCGACCCGGGCCTGCCGTCCGGGTCACGCCACGTCGATGACGGTGAGCCGCCGCGTGGGACGGGTCATCGCGACGTAGACCGCGGCGGCGGCACGGGCGGCGTCCGCCCCGACCCCGTCCGGGTCCACGAGCACCACGCCGTCGAACTCCAGGCCCTTGGCGTCCGCCCCCGTGAGCACCGTGACCGAGCCCGGTCGTGGCGACCCGAGGCTCCGGACGTCGAGGTCGCCCTGCGCGAGCCGCTGCCGGACGACGTCCACCTGGGCCTCCGGCACGATCACGCCGATCGTCCCCGAGCCGATGTGCGACCGCTCCCCCGCCACCCGGGCGGCGACGGCGTCGAGCACCTCGGCCCGTGACACGGACACGCGCTCCACCGGGTCGCCGTCCCGGACCGCCTGGTTCGCGGTGACGGTGAGCCCGGCCGCTGCGGCGAACTCGCCGGCGGCCTCGACGATCGACCGCGGCGTCCGGTAGTTCACCGTGAGCTCGGCGACGCGGTGGTCGAGCGGTACCTGCGGGGCGCGACCACGGCGACGACGGGCGAGGGCGCCGATGACGTCCTCCCACGTGCGGGCGGCACCGGGTGAGGAGCCCTGCGCCATGTCCCCGACGATCGTGAACGACCGGAGCGGGTTGCGTCGGGCCAGGACCCGCCACTGCATCGGCGAGAGCTCCTGGGCCTCGTCGACGACGATGTGGCCGTAGGTCCACTCGCGGTCCTCGGCGGCGCGCTCGGCGGTCGTACGGGGGTCGCCCCCCTCGGCGAACGCACCCGCCACCTCTTCGGCAGAGACGATGCCCTCGACGCCCATGTTCTCGATCGCCTGGCGGGCGTTCTCGATGTCCCGGTTCCGGCTGGCCTTCGCCTGGCGCTTCGCCGCACCGCCGGTCGGGTCGAACGTGCCGAGGAGCTCGGCGGCCTCGTCGAGCAGGGGGACGTCCTCCACCGTGAAGCCGGCGCCGCGCTCCCGGGCGAGCAGGGCGCGGCGCTCCGGCGACCAGTTCGGCGTGAGGGACGCCAGCCAGTTCGGCCGCGCGTAGAGGTCCTCGAGCAGCTTCTCCGCCGGCAGCGGCAGCCAGGCGGTGTTGAGCAGGACGCGGGCGTCGTACGAGGACCGGATGTCCTCGCGGAGCACCTTCATGTCGGCGTCGTCGACCGTGGTGCCGCGCTGCCGCAGCTGTTCGGCGAGGAGCTTCGTCATGGCGTCGAGCGCGCCCTTGTTGAACGACACCCGGGCGACGTTGTGCGGCTTGCCGCGGTCCTGGGCCCGGTGCATGGCGTCCGCGACGAGCTGCGGCGGCACGACGAGCCGCTCGCCCTCGACGTCGAGCTCGACGGACTCCGTCGGCACGACCTGGCGCGAGCGGACCGCCCGGCGGAGCAGGTCGGCCATCTCGCCCGAGCCCTTGACCGCGGCGACCTCGCGGCGGTCGTGACGGGTGGCGTGGAGCCCCGGGTAGAGCGAGCCGAGCGACGCCATCACCACACCCGTCTCGCCGAGGGACGGCAGCACCTGCTCGATGTACGTCAGGAACGCCGGGGACGGCCCGACGACGAGCACGCCGGACCCGCGGAGGCGCTCGCGGTAGGAGTACAGCAGGTACGCGGCGCGGTGCAGTGCCACGGCGGTCTTGCCGGTGCCGGGGCCGCCCTGCACGATGAGGACGCCCTCGAGCGGGGAGCGGATGATGCGGTCCTGCTCGCCCTGGATCGTGGCGACGATGTCGGTCATCCGGCCGGTGCGCTCGGCGGTGACGGCGGCGAGCAGGGCCCCCTCGCCCTGCAGGTGGGTGCGCTCGTCGTCGTACAGGGTCGCGTCGAATACCTCGTCCTCGACGCCGACGACGCTGCGGCCCTCGAGCGACAGGTGGCGACGGGCCCGCATGCCCATCGGGTACGCGGCGGTGGCCTGGTAGAACGCGCTGGCCCCCGGCACACGCCAGTCGAGCAGCAGCGGGCGGTGCTCGGCGTCACGGAGTCCCACGCGGCCGATGTACCGGAAGGCGGACTCGTCGGCGGGCGGGTCCGCGACCTCGAGCCGACCGAACACGAGCCGGTCTCCAACGCGCTCGAGCGTGTGGATGGTGTCCTCGTAGAGCCGAGCGAAGGCGTCGCGTTCGCTGCGGCTCTGGTGGTTCCCGCCGACGGCCTGACGACGGGTCTCAGCGAGGCGCTGTTCGGCCTCGGCGGTCAGCTCGTCGAGGCGGACGAAGAGTCCGTCGACGTACGTTCGCTCGCGGTCGATCTCGGTCGGTTCGGACACACGCAACCCTTCGGGACAGGGGTATCCAGTGTAGTCCCCCTGCCCATCGGGCTGGTGCCGCGGGCCGTGGTGCCGGACCACGGACGGACGGGAGGCGCGGTGCCAGCTGGCACCGCGCCTCCCGTCAGCGCGTCGGCGCTACATCTCCTCGTGCGTGTCCGGGTCGCCGTCCCAGAGACGCCCGCGCTCGAGGCCGGAGATCGCGGCGACCTCGTCGCCCGTCAGCTCGAACCCGAACACGTCGAGGTTCTCGCGCTGGCGGTCGGCGTCGCCGGACTTCGGCACCGGGACGGCACCGAGCTGGACGTGCCAGCGGAGCACGACCTGGCCGGGCGTGACCCCGTGGGCCTTCGCTGCCGCGAGGACCGGTGCCTCGGTCATGAGCTCCGACTGCTTGGCGAGCGGGCTCCAGCTCTCGGTGACGATCCCGCGCTCGGCGTGCACGGCACGCAGGGCTGCCTGCGGGAAGTACGGGTGCAGCTCGACCTGGTTGACGGCCGGCGCGACACCGGTCGCGTCGATGATCCGGTCGAGGTGTGCCGGCGTGAAGTTCGAGACGCCGATCGAGCGGACCTTGCCGCTGTCACGGAGGTCCACGAACGCCTTCCACGTGTCGACGAACTTGTCCACCGACGGGTTCGGCCAGTGGATCAGGTACAGGTCGACGTGGTCGAGCCCCAGGTTGCCCAGGGTCTCGTCGATCGACCGGTGCGCCTCGTCGTAGCCGTGGTGGCGGCCCGGCAGCTTCGACGTGACGAAGAGCTCGTCACGCGGCACGTCGGCGTCACGGACCGCTCGGCCCACGGCGTCCTCGTTGCCGTAGTTCAGCGCGGTGTCGAGCAGGCGGTAGCCGCTGGCGATGGCCGTGCCGATCACCGCGGCACCCTCGTCGCCGTCGAGCGAGTAGGTGCCGAGGCCGAGCACCGGCATGCGGTGCCCGTCGTTCAGCTCGACGGTCGGGGCGACGGGCGCACCGGACGTCATCAGCGGACGCCGAGCAGGTCGATGACGAAGATCAGGGTCTTGCCGGAGAGGAAGTGTCCGCCGCCGGCCGGGCCGTAGGCGAGCTCCGGCGGCACGACGAGCTTGCGGCGCCCGCCGACCTTCATGCCGGGGATGCCCTCCTGCCAGCCGCGGACGAGCGCCGCGAGCGGGAAGTCGATCGGCTCGCCACGGCCCCAGGAGCTGTCGAACTCCTCGCCGGTCTCGTACTCGACGCCGGCGTAGTGGACCTTGACGGTCGAGCCGGCCGTGGCCTCGTCGCCGGAGCCCTCGACGATGTCGGTGATGACGAGGTCGGTGGGGGCGGGGCCCTCGGGCGCGTCGAACTCGGGCTTGCTGTTCAGGTCAGTCATGTCGGCAAGTCAACCAGACCGCGCACCGAGCAGACGCAGCACCGCTCCAGGCCGCAGAATGGTTCCACCGTGACACCACCGACTCCCCCGCAGGACACGCCCGCACCGCCGCGCCGCCTGTTCGCCGACCTCACGCCGCTCCGTCGGTCCCCCGCGTTCGCCCGACTCTGGGCCGGCACGGCGATCGCCGGGATCGGCACCCAGATGACCACCGTCGCCGTCGGTCTCGAGGTGTACGACATCACGAGCTCGACGTTCGCGGTGTCGCTCGTGGGCGTGATCGCGCTGCTGCCGATGATCGTCGCCGGGCTCTACGGCGGGATGCTCGCCGACGCCTTCGACCGCCGCACCGTGGCCCTGGTGTCCTCGATCGTCGCCTGGGTCGCCGTCGCGATGATCGCCACGCACTCGTGGCTCGGGCTGCACAGCGTCGCCCTGCTCTACCTGCTCGCGACGGTGAACGCCGTGGCGGCGACCGTGAGCGGTGCCTCCCGCTCCGCGATCGTCCCGCGGCTCGTCGGCACCGACCTGCTCCCCGCGGCGAGCGCCCTCGGTGGCATCGCGTCCGGCTTCCAGGTCACCGTCGGCCCCGCGATCGCCGGTGTCCTCATCGCCACCGTCGGGTTCGCCCCGACGTACACGATCGACGTGGTGCTCTTCACGTGCGCGTTCCTCGGGGTGTTCACCCTGCCGAGGATGGCCGCCGACCAGGGCGCCCTCCGCCCGGGGCTCGGTTCCCTGGTCGAGGGAGCGCGGTTCCTGCGGAAGTCGCGGAACATCACCATGACGTTCGTGCTGGACATCATCGCGATGACCTTCGGCCAGCCGCGGGTGCTCTTCCCCGCGATCGGCGCGCTCGTCATCGGCGGCGGGGCCATCACCGTCGGCACCCTGACCGCCGCGTACGCGATCGGGGCGCTGCTCTCGAGCGTGTTCTCCGGTCCCCTCGGCCACGTCCGCCGCCAGGGCGAGGCCGTCGGCTGGGCGATCACCGTCTACGGCGGGGCGATCTCGGCGTTCGGCGTCGTGGTGGCGCTGGCGCACGTGCTCGGCGGGCGCGAGGGCGAGTCCTTCAGCACCGGCATCCTGCCGGCACTCGCAGCCGCCGCGGTGTTCCTCGCCGTCGCGGGCGGCGCCGACAACGTCAGCTCCGTCTTCCGCAACACGATCCTGCAGGCTGCGTCGCCCGACGGCATGCGTGGCCGCCTGCAGGGCATCTTCACCGTGGTCGTCACGGGCGGGCCGCGCATCGGCGACCTCTACGCCGGGCTCGTCGTCGCCGCCGGCATCGCGGTGCCGCCGATCCTCGGCGGGGTCGCGATCATCGGGCTCGTCGCGCTGCTCCTGCGGCTCGTGCCGTCCTTCCGCCGCTACGACGCCCTGCACCCCGACGCGAACTGACGCCGCGCCTGGACGGGGTGGTCCTGACCACCGCCGGACGGGAGGCCCGTGGCGGCGCCGCCACGCGCCTCCCGTCCGGTGGCGGGCCGCCGACGACGTGGGCTGCTCACACAACGGATATTCTCGGGACCATGCCGGACCGCATGACGCGTGACCTCCAGCGGACCGGGGTCCGTGCGGTCGTGCGCCGTACCTACCACTCGGTGATCCGGCACCGGGTCGTCGACGCCGCGGCGTCCCTGACCTTCTTCGCGCTGCTGACAGTGTTCCCGACCACGCTCGCGGTCATCTCCGCGCTGTCGATCGTCGACCGGCAGGGCGACAGCGTCAGCGACGTCATCGAGATCCTCGGGTTCATCGTCCGGCCCGAGACCGCCGTGCACCTCGAGCAGCCCCTCCGGCAGCTCCTCAGCCTGGACAACCCGTGGCTCGGCTTCTGGATCGGCGTCCTGCTGACGCTCTGGTCGATGTCCGGGTACGCGACCGCGTTCGGCCGGGCGATGAACACGGCGTACGAGGTCGAGGAGGGCCGCCGGATCTGGAAGTTCCGCAGCATGATGCTCCTCGTCACGCTGCTGATCATGGTCGGCGGTGCCATCGCGATCGTGATCCTGCTCGGCACCCCGACGATCTCGGCGGCGATCGTCGCGAGCCTCGGCTGGGCGCCCTGGATCGACGACGTCTGGGACGTGGCGAAGTGGCCCGTCCTGGCGGTCGACCTCGTGGTGATGGTCGCGGTGCTGTACTACGCGACGCCGAACGTCAAGACGCCACAGCTGCGCTGGGTCTCCGCGGGCGCCGGGTTCGCGATCGTCACGTGGGCGATGGCGACGTTCGGGTTCGCGATCTACGTCGAGACGATCGGGGGCAGCAGCATCGCGTACGGGTGGCTCGGCGGTGCGCTGCTGCTGCTCGTCTACCTCTACATCTCCAACTTCGTGCTGGTCGTCGGCGGAGAGCTCGACTCCGAGGTCATCCGGCTGCGGCAGCTCCTCGCGGGCATCGACGCCGACGAGTCCATCCGGCTGCCGCTGCGGGACGTCACGCGGAACTTCACGCTCGCCCGGTGGCGCGACGCCGACGTCGCGGCCGCCCGGCAGGTGCGGGTGTCCGCGGCGGAGCTGCCCGGCGAGGAGCCCACGCCGACGCCGCAGCAGCAGCACCTGCGTGACGTCGCCGAGCAGGTCCGGGTGGGCGAGCGGCCGATGCCCTGAGGGGTGTCGGTTCCCCGGCTCGGTCAGCCTCAGTGGCGCCGCGCCTCGGCGTCCAGCATCTCCTCGGTGATCACGGGGATCGCCCCCGTCGCGAGCTCGATCCCCGACAGCCGGGCGGGGCTCAGCACGCGGTGCACCTGCGTCTCGTCCATCAGGCCGGCGGCGGTGACGAGCGTGCTGATCGGCGTCGAGGTGGTCAGCGCGGTGTGGGCGATCGAGGCGGCGGCCGCGTAGCCGATGTACGGCGTCAGCGCCGTGACGACGCCCACGTTCGTGTCGACCTGTGCCGCGAGCTTGGCCTCGTTGGCCTCGATCCCGGTGACGCAGTGCTCGCGGAGCGTCGCGCAGCCCCGGGTCATCCACTGCAGCGACTGCAGGATCGAGTGCGCGATGATCGGCTCGAAGGCGTTGAGCTGGAGCTGCCCGGCCTCGGCCGCCATCGTCACCGTCGTGTCGGCCCCGGCGACCGCGAAGGCGATCTGGTTCACGACCTCGGGGATCACCGGGTTGACCTTGCCGGGCATGATCGACGACCCGGCCTGACGCGCCGGCAGCGTGATCTCGCCGAAGCCGGCCTGCGGCCCCGAGGCGAGCAGCCGCAGGTCGTTACAGATCTTCGAGAGCTTGACCGCGCTCCGCTTCACCGTGCCGGAGAGCGTCATGAACGAGCCGGCGTCGCTCGTGGCCTCGATGAGGTCGGGCGCGGTGACGACGTCGATGCCGCTGGCGACCTGCAGCTGCCGACGGACCTCGTCGCGGTACAGCGGGTCAGCCGTGATGCCCGTGCCGATCGCCGTCGCGCCGAGGTTCATCTCCGCCAGCAGCGGGGTGACCCGGCGGAGCAGCAGGGCGTCCTCCTGGATCGTGTGCGAGAAGCCGGTGAACTCCTGCCCGAGGGTCATCGGCACGGCGTCCTGCAGCTGGGTGCGCCCGACCTTGAGGACGTCCGCGAACGCCTGACCCCGCTCCGCGAAGGCCGCCGAGAGCTGCTCGATCTGGTCGATGAGCCGCCCGACGCCGAAGATCATCGCGATCTTGATGCTCGTCGGGTACGTGTCGTTCGTCGACTGGCTGCGGTTCACGTGGTCGATCGGGTGCAGGTACGCGTAGTCCCCACGCTCGCGCCCGAGGATCTCCAGCGCCCGGTTCGCGAGCACCTCGTTCGTGTTCATGTTCGTGCTCGTACCCGCGCCGCCCTGCACCACGTCGACGACGAACTGCTCGCGGAGGGCACCGTCGCGGACCTCTTGCGCTGCCTGGTCGATCGCGTCGGCACGTTCGGCATCGAGCACGCCGATCGCCTTGTTCGCCCGGGCGGCGGCCTGCTTCACGGTCGCGAGGGCCTCGATGAGGTCCGGGTACACCGAGATCGGGACGCTCGTGATCGGGAAGTTCTCCAGGGCCCGGAGGGTGTTGATGCCCCAGTAGACGTCCGTGGGCACCTCCCTCGTCCCCAGGGAATCGGTCTCCGTGCGGGTCCCAACACTCACGTGCGCCTCCTCGTCGTGGTCCACCACCCGAGGCTAACCCAGTCCGTCCGGCCGGTCCGGTACCCGGGCTGCGGCGGGCACGCACGGTGCGAGTTCCTCGTGCGGTGCGGCGGGCACGCACGGTGCGAGTTCCTCCGCCCGGTGCGAGGGTGCGCACCCCGTGCGCGCCGACGAGCGCGCACCACGTGGGCAACGTCGCACCAGCCGGGCACGCGGCGGACGGGAGGCGCGGTGCCAGGCCGCCACGAGCCTCCCGGCTGGTGGGTCGCGAGCGGGCGGAACCGCCGGCGCGTCAGTGGAACTGGGGGACGATGAGGTAGATGCCGTACAGCACGGTCGCGGCGCAGACCACGAAGCACGCGATCGCCAGGGAGCGGAGACCCCGGACGGCGCCGGTCGAGCCCGCCGGGTTCGGGAAGCCGGCCGTCGCCGGGCCGATCGTGCCGTCGTCCTTCACGGTGAACTTGCCGGCGCGGGTGTCGGCGGCGCTCCAGAAGCGCAGCCCGACCGAGTACACGGAGACGACGAAGCACGAGGCGACGACCGCGACGACGGCCACGGTCAGGAACGCGAACCAGTCGATGCCCATCAGCGGCGTCCTCCCTTGCGAGCACCCATGCGTCGGAGGGTGCGCTCGCGGCTCAGCTCGGCGCGGCGCGCGGCGACGTTCTCGGCGCGCTTCTTGCGCTGCAGGTCACGCAGCTCCTTGCGGGTGTAGACCGCGTTCGCGGCGACGTCGACCTCGATCGCGGAGGCCTGCTCGTGCGGCTTGCGGAGCGACCAGAGGTACAGGCCGAGGATCACGACGCCGCCGATGACCGCGTCGAGGACGAGCCCGACGACACCGAAGCGGGCGATGCCCGAGGCCACGGCACCGACGGCAGCAGAGGCCGGGAGCGTGATGAACCACGCGATGACGATCTTGCCCGCGGTGGACCACTGGATCTTCGAGCCGCGGCGTCCGAGGCCGGCACCGATGATCGAGCCCGAGGACACCTGCGTGGTGGACAGCGCGAAGCCGAGGTGGCTCGACGCGAGGATCGTCGCGGCGGTGGAGGCCTCGGCGGCGAAGCCCTGCGTGGCGCGGATCTCGGTGATGCCCGAGCCGAGCGTGCGGATGATGCGCCAGCCGCCCGTGTAGGTACCGAGGGCGATCGCGAGGGCGCAGGCGATGACGACCCAGAACTGCACGCCCTGGTTCGACGACTGGGCCCCCGACGCGATGAGCGTGAGCGTGATGACACCCATCGTCTTCTGGGCGTCGTTCGTGCCGTGCGCGAGCGACACCATCGACGAGGTGAAGATCTGTCCGACACGGAACCCGCCGCGCTCGTTCGGGAACACCGGTCGACGCGTGATCCGGTACGCGATGCGCGTCGACAGGAAGGACACGAACGCCGCGATCACCGGGGAGAGGAACGCCGGGATGATGACGACGGTCATCAGCGCGACGTAGTTCACCGACTGGAACCCGGCGCCCACGATCGCCGCACCGATGAGCCCACCGAAGAGCGCGTGCGAGGACGACGACGGCAGGCCGCGCAGCCACGTGATCATGTTCCAGACCACCGCGCCGATCAGCCCGGCGAAGATCATCTCCGGCGAGATCGCGACCCCACCGGGGCCTTCGTTGATCAACCCGTGCGAGATCGACGTCGCGACGGCGGTGCTGAGGAACGCACCGACGAGGTTGAGCACCGCGGCGACCGTGACCGCCACCTTGGGCTTCATGGCCCCGGTGGCGATCGGTGTCGCCATCGCGTTGGCGGTGTCGTGAAATCCGTTTGTGAAGTCGAAGAAGAGGGCCAACGCGATGACCAGGACGACTATGAGTGTGATGTCCACCGCGGGCCAGTGAACCAGTCCGCGGCATCCGGGGCAAACCCAGATGGTCACCCGATGTTCACACGGCCTTCAAACTCGTTCAGGTTCGGAAGCATGCCGATGGGAGAATGAGGGCATGGACACCGCCGAGCTCCTCATCCTGCTGGTCGGATCGTTGCTCGTCACCGGGTTCGCGCGGTCGAAGGGACTGCCCGCCCCGCTGCTCGTCACCGCGGTGGCGCTCGCGGCGTCGTTCCTGCCGGGGCTGCCGCCGATCGAGATCGACTCCGAGCTGATCCTCACGGTGATCCTGCCCCCGCTGCTCTACTCGGCGGCGCTCGACGTGTCGTGGCAGAGCTTCCGGACGTCCATCAAGCAGATCCGCCGACTCGGCATCTTCCTCGTCATCGTGACGGCGCTCGCGGTCGGCCTGGCGGCGTACATCATCATCCCGGACATGGACTGGCCGGCGGCGATCCTGCTCGGCGCCATCGTGGCCCCGCCGGACGCGGTGTCCGCCGCCGCGATCGGTCGCAAGCTCGGGCTCCCCCGCCGGGTCATGACGGTGCTGTCCGGCGAGAGCCTCATCAACGACGCCGCCTCGCTGACCCTGGTGCGCGTCTTCACGCTCATCGCCGCGGGCACCTCGCTGACGATCTGGCAGGACCTCGGCATCTTCGGCCTGGCGATCGGGGTCGGACTGGCGGTCGGGATCGTGCTCGGCGTGCTCGTGCACTGGATCCGGATGCGCATCAACGACCCCGTCGTCGAGACCATCATGAGCATCCTGCTGCCGTTCGTGGCGTACATCCTCGCCGAGGACCTCTCCGGCTCCGGCGTCATCGCCGTCGTCACGGCCGGGCTCTACATCGGCTACAACTCGCCGAAGGAGGGCTACGCCACCCGCCTGCAGGAGCGCCCGCTCTGGACGAGCATCGACGTCATCCTCGAGGGCTTCGTCTTCGCGCTCATCGGCCTGCAGCTCAACACCGTCGTGCAGGACCTCATCAAGAGCGAGCGGAGTCTCGGGCAGACCCTGACCGCGGCGGCGGTGGTGCTCGCGGTCGTGATCGTCGTCCGGCCGCTGTTCGTGTTCGAGTCCTACGTGCGCAACCGCTTCAACGGGCGATGGCTCCGACCACTGCGGATCAAGCTGTCCCGCGGGCACCCGTCCCTCCGTTGGATCCGCGGGTCGGCCGAACCGAAGCTGAACTGGCGGGAGCTGACGGTCATCTCGTGGACCGGCATGCGCGGGGTGGTGACCCTGGCCGCGGCGGTGTCGGTCGTGGCGAACCCCGTCGACATCAAGGCCCAGGACACCATCTTCGTGATCGCGTTCATCGTGACCGTCGGCACGCTCCTGCTGCAGGGCCTCACGCTGCCCTTCGTGATCCGGTCGCTCAAGGTGCAGGACCCGGCCGAGGGCGAGGAGGACGTCCGCAGCGAGATGCGTCTCAACCAGCGCACCACCGAGGCGGCGATCGAGCTGCTCGACAAGCGCCGGCCGGAGTGGGCGAAGCAGTACGGCGACCAGGCCGTCGACTCCGTCGTCAGCCGGCTCAAGAGCCGCCTGCAGCGCCAGGCGGAGGTCTTCCGACAGGACGCGATGGAAGAGGAGTCCGAGGACCGCAACGCGCCCGCTCGCCTCCGCGGGTCGCAGATCCAGGACATCCGCCGCGAGCTGCTCGACCGGCGCCGCGAGATCGTGCTCGAGGAGCGCGAGCGCGGGAACCTCGACGAGGAGGTCATGCGCCGCGTGCTCGTCACCCTCGACGCCGAGGAGCTGGCGATGGACTCCGCACAGGCGTCCCGCAGCCGGTCGTAGCGGCGCCGGGCTGCTGCGGCCACTCAGGAGCGCGGTCAGAGGCCGGGCGTATCCTCGGGGGACCCGACACGAGACCAGGAGCACAGCGCGCCAGTGAGCACCCCGCGGAACGACGTCCCGAAGCACTCCGACACCCCGGACCGACCCGGCGCGTCCGGACCGCGACCCGCTCCGAAGCAGCGCACCACGCGCCCCTCCGCCCGCGGCACCGCGCCCCGCCGCGGCGCGAAGGTCGCCGGGTCGTCACGGCCCGTCCGCCGCCAGGCCCCGGTCCCCCAGCCGCAGCACATCAGCGCGTACCGCCGCTGGTTCTCGACGCTGCACCCCTCGCTGCAGCTGATCGGCCTGCAGCTCTGGATGCCGCTGTTCTTCATCGTCGGCTTCTGCCTCTGCTACGTCTTCGCGTTCCACGCACCGCACCCGCACGACGTGCCCGTCGCGCTCATCGGCAGCGACCCTGGCTTCATCGCGGCCGTCCAGAAGGCCCTGCCCGGGGAGTTCGTCTTCCACACGTACGACTCCCTCGTCGCGGCGAAGCGGGACGTGCTCGCCGGCTCGATGGCGGTCGCGTACGACCCGTCGACGAACGAGTTCTTCAAGGCCAGCGCGCACCAGTTCCAGGTCGCGAACCTCGTCCCCGCCACGCTGACCGCCGTGCTCACCGCGATCGGGGTCGCCACACCGAAGGTCACCGAGCTCGCAGCGCTCCCCGCGTACGACGAGTACGGCACCGTCCCGATGTACGTGATGCTCGCCTGGTGCATCGGCGGCTACATGGTCGCGATGTTCATCGGCATCATGGGCGGCCCGCTGCGGCACCGCACCCGGATGACGGTCATCGTCGTCGGCGGCCTCGTCATCTCGCTCATCACGAACACGCTCGCCGGCCCCGTCGTCGGCGCCATCCACGGGCACTGGATCGAACTCGTGCTCATCGCGTGGGGCTGGATCGTGGCGATCGGCCTGGCGGTGAACGGCCTGAGCTACTTCGTCGGCCGGTTCATCGCCGCGCCCGCGATGATCTGCTTCGTCTTCCTGTCCATGCCGTCCTCCGGCGGCGCCTACCCGAAGTGGTTCATGCCAGAGCCCTTCGCCTGGCTCAACAACGTCGTCGTCGGCTCCAGCATGGTCGACATGATCAAGCACCAGATCTACGGCGTCGGCCCCGGCCCCGCCCGCGGCCTGATCACGATGGCGTGCTACGCCGGCGCCGGGCTGGTGCTCATGTACTTCGGCAAGATGTGGTGGGAGCGCCGCCGCATCCGCGCCATCGTCACCGGGCGCACCACGATGTTCCAGGACGCCCAGAACGCCAACCGCGAGTTCCTCGGTCAGCAGCGCGACGTCGAGCTCGAGCGGCACGGGCTGTCCTCCACCGAGACCGGCACGCTGCAGGTCCTGCGCGACGAGGACTGGCAGGACGACCGCGTCGGCGGCGACGTCTTCACCGGCGGACGCGACGGCCTCGAGAACGAACCCCTGACGACGGGGCGCATCCCGGTGGTCCGGCAGACGGACCGGCAGGCGGCGGGCAACCGGACGGGAGGCCCCGGTGCGGGCCCACGCACCCGCCCCGTCCCACGGGCCGACGGCTCCGGCACCCCGGCCGGTCCCACCAGCACGTCCCACAGTCGGCACGCGGCCCGCTGAGGACCGCGGCGCCTGGCGGTATCCTGGGCCGATCATGACCCGCACCGCCTGGCACCGCCTCCTCGTCACGCTCGTCGTCGTCCTGCTCGCGCTCACCGCGGCGCTCTGGGTCTCGAGCGTCGTCCTGGCGCCGGCGGACGGCCGCGACACCGCCGGGCTCTTCGTCGGGTGGGCGATGTTCGCGCTCGTCGGCGCGATCGTGGTGGGCATCGTCGACTTCTTCGTCCGCCCGCTCGGCGGCCGGAGCGGGGACGCCGACGTCATGGCGGAGGCCGAGGAAGCCCGCACGGGCAGCACGCGCACGCAGCAGCGTCGCTGAGACCGACGCCTGCTCCCGACGGCAGTTGCCCGAGCTGTCTAGCGGCTCGGTGCGTCGACGCCGGTGCCCGTGAACCCCGCGACGGTCGCGTCGTCCTCCGCGAACGTGAAGCGTGCGTCGACGGTCCCGCCGCGGAGCACGCCCGGCAGCCAGTAGCGGGCGTCGTCCCACATGGCGTCGTACGGCACCGCGTCGACCGGGACCCATCGTGCTTCCAGCTCGTCGCTCGCGGTGGGTGTGCCGGACCAGCGCCTGCCGACGAAGACGTCGGAGACCTGGGACCAGGACGGGCGGAACGGGAACCGGTAGTCCAACGTGCCACGAGCCTCCAGGTCGGCGGGGTCGAGCCGCAGGCCGACCTCCTCGGCGACCTCGCGGACGGCGGTCTCGACCGCGGACTCCCCCGGCTCGCGCTTGCCGCCGGGGCCGACCACACGTCCCGTCCCGAGGCCGCGGCGCTTCTCCCCGAGGAGCACCTCCTGCCCGTCGGCACCGTCGCGCAGCAGGTACACGACGACGACTCTGGGGTGCTGGTTCTTCGTCTCGTCACGGGTCGGCACGTGTCCAGTCTGGCCGAAGAACTGGCGTACGCTCGTTCCATGGCAGGTGGTCTGCGGGGGCACCATGGCTGAGCACCGTCGGTTCGGGCGCAGCCTCGAAGTGCTGCGTGCCGAGGCTGCCGAGGAGATCTCGATGATCGTCGAGCACCGCAGTCGTCAGGGCGACGACCCGTGGGAGTTCATGCCGATGCTGCCGAGCGTCGACGAGCAGGTCGTGCTCATCCTCCGCGAAGAAGCGCTCGAGATGGACGACGCGATCGGACGCCGGAGTGCGCAGTGGTCGATGCACCCCGCCTCCGGGCAGGGCACCCGGCTCGGCGAGGAGTACCACCGGCTGCGCCGCATCGCGCTGCAGCACCCGGAGCTGACCGAGGCCGTCTGGAAGCTCATGGGAGCCCTGCCGAAGCAGACCTGACCTGCGGTTGGATGGTCGCATGACCGAAACCGTGCTCGCCGTCCTGAACCAACCCTCGCGCGAGGCCGCCGCGCACGACCCCGCCGCGGACGCCTTCACGTACGAGGCGCCCCTCGGCACGAACCTCCAGGTGCAGGACCTCGGGATCATCCGCGGTGACGGCGTCTTCGAGACGATCACCGTCGTCGACGGCCGTCCGCAGGCCCTCGAGGCCCACCTCGACCGCTTCGTGCGCTCCGCCCGCATGCTCGACCTGCCGCTGCCCGACCTCGACGCCTGGCGCCGCGCGGTCGAGGCCGTCTGCGCCGAGCTCGACCCCGTGCACGAGGCCTTCGCGAAGACGGTCATGACCCGCGGCGTCGAGGGCTCCGACCGCCCCACCGGCTGGGTGTACGCGGCGGCCTCCGGCGACTCGACGCCCGCCAGGACGCAGGGCATCTCCGTCGTGACGCTCGACCGGGGGTACCGCCACGACGTCGAGCGCACCTCGCCGTGGCTGCTGCAGGGCGCGAAGTCGCTCTCGTACGCGGTGAACATGGCAGCCCTGCGCGAGGCCGTCCGACGCGGGGCCGACGACGCCCTGTTCGTCTCGAGCGACGGCTACGTGCTCGAGGGCACCCGCGCCAACCTGGTGATGGCGGTCGGCGGACGGCTCGTCACGCCGCGCACCGACATCGGGATCCTCGCCGGCACCACGCAGGCGGACGTCTTCCGGTTCGCCGAGGCCGAGGGCATCGAGACGGCCTACGAGCTCGTCACGATGGCGGACCTGCGGGCGGCGGATGCCCTGTGGCTCGTGTCGAGCGTGCGACAGGCCGCCCCGATTCGACTGGTGAACGGGGACGAGCAGGCGATGGACCTCGACCTGACGGAGCAGATGAACGAGTTCCTGCTGTCGCGGGAGTCCTGAGGCTCGCTACCAGCGGGGCGTGGTGGTCCCCACGCCGTCGGCCCACGCGAAGACCTGCTGGCCGTCGATCCACACCCGGGTCGCCCGGCTGGTGGCGTCCAGCGGGTCGCCCGACCACAGGACCAGGTCGGCGTCCCAACCGGCTTCGAGGCGCCCGACGCGGTCCCCGAACCCGAGGAACGTCGCCGGGTTCACGGTGAGGGCCTCGAGCGCCGTCTGACGGGGCAGGCCGTCGCGGACCGCCATCGTCGCCTGCGTCACGAGCATGGCGATCGGGACGACGGGCGCGTCGGTGGTGATCGCGACGCGGACCCCGGCGGCGGCGAGCGCCGCCAGGTTCGGGATGCCCCGGTCACGGAGCTCGACCTTCGACCGGCTGGTGAAGAGCGGTCCGTAGATCACCGGGATGTCCTTGGCTGCCAGGACGTCGGCGATCTTGTGGCCCTCGGTGCCGTGGTTCACGACGAGCCGGTAACCGAACTCCTCGGACAGGCGGATCGCGGTCGCGATGTCGTCGTGGCGGTGCGTGTGCTGGTCCCAGACGAGCTCGCCGTCGAGCACCCGGACCAGGGTCTCCTTCGTCAGGTCACGGGCGAACGGCTCGCCCTTCGTGGCAGCGGCGTCCCGTGCGGCACGGTAGTCCTGCGCGTCGACGAAGGCCTCGCGGATGACCTTCGCGACGCCCAGCCGTGTCGAGGGCGTCTGGCCCTTGTCGCCGTAGACGCGCTTCGGGTTCTCGCCGAGGGCGCTCTTCACGCTCACGGCGTCCGAGATGAGCTGCTCGTCGATGGTCCGCCCGCCCCAGGTCTTGATCGCCACGGACTGGCCGCCGATCGGGTTGCCGGACCCGGGCTTGACGACGATCGCGGTGACGCCGCCCGAGAGGGCGTCCCGGAAGCCCTCGTCGTCGATGTCCACGGCGTCGATCGCGCGGACCGCGGCCTGGTTGGGTCCGGTGAGCTCGTTCGTGTCGTTGCCGGCCGGGCCGTTCGCCTCCTCGTGGATGCCGACGTGCCCGTGGGCCTCGACGAAGCCGGGGAGGAGCCATGCGCCCGCGGCGTCGATCACGGGGACACCGGGCGGCGGCGCGACGTCCGGACCGAGCGCGGTGATGCGGCCGTCCTGCACGACGACGGCTCCCCCGTCGAACTCCTGGGACGTGACGGGGACGACGTGGGCACCGGTGATCGCGAACGTGTTGGTCATGTCGTCCACGGTAGCCACGGCCGGTGACGACAACGGCGAGATACAACATCCCGACGATGCCCGGCTGGGGCGACGCCGTGCCTACGGTCGGAGGGACGACAGGAGGACACGTGGACGACGACGGCCCCGGTCTCGCCCCGGAGTGGGCGGTCCACGGCACGGCCGAGCGGCCGTGGCGCAGCTCGCGCCGTGGTCCTCGTGCCGACCGGCTCTGCACCGTGGTCACGACCTCCGTGCCGCCGCCCATCGCCGACCGCCGGTACGACCCCGTGCCCGATGACCTCGCGCTGCTCGACCGGGCAGCCGCGGCCCTCCGGAGCCTCGACGAGCACCACGGGGACCGGCTCGGCGCACTGGGCGGACTGCTGGCACGGACCGAGGCCGTCGCGTCCTCCCGGATCGAGGACGAGCACGCCGACCTCGACGACTACGTCCGCGCCGTGGTCGGTGTGCGGGCGAACGGCAGCGCGACGCTGATGGTCGCCGCGACGACCGCGCTCCGCCGACTGACGGCCGACGCCAGCACGGGCTGCGGCGCGAGCACCGGACGCATCACCGAGCGCTCGATCCTCGCCGCACACCACGACCTGATGCGCGACGACCCGCTCGACGGCCGCGCCGCCGGTCGGTACCGCACCGTGCAGAACTGGATCGGCGGGGGTGGCAGCCCACGACTTGCGACGTACGTCCCACCACCGCCCGAGCTCGTCCCCGACGCCATGGCGGACCTCGTCGCCTTCCTCGAGCGTGACGACCTGCACCCCGTCGCGCAGGCAGCGATCGCGCACGCCCAGTTCGAGTCCGTCCACCCCTTCACCGACGGCAACGGGCGCATGGGTCGTGCGCTCATCGGGGCGGTCCTGCGCCGCCGCGGGCTCACCACGACGATCACCGTGCCGGTCGCCACCGCACTCGTGGCCGACCGGTCGCGGTACTTCGAGCATCTGGCCCGGTACCGCTCCGGCCTGGTGCACGACTTCGTCGCCGACCTCGCGGTGGCGATCGGGACGGTCTGCGACGAGGCTGCGCTGGTGGCACTGCTGCTCGACGAGCACGCCGAGGACACCCGTCGGCAGCTCCCCTGGCCGCTCCCCGAGCTCTCCCGTGACGCCGTCCTGACCGAGGACGCCGCCGAGGACCTCGTCGTCGCACTCCGCCGACGGTCACCGGGGTCCGGGCCGGCATCGGTCGACGCCCTGGTCCGGACGCTCGAGCGCAGCGGAGCCGTGCGTCCGGTCACGCAGCGCCGCCGAGGCCGGGCCTGGCTGGTCACCGGGGTCGCCACCGAGCTCGACGCCTTCGCCGAGCGGGTCGCCGTCGGGGTGCACGACGGCGTGCGCCGCGAGCTCGTGCACGAGGACGCGGCCTAGGCTGGCACGGTGAGCAGCGAGCACGAAGCGACCACCCCGCCCACCGCCGACAAGCGGCCCGTCACGCGGACCCACCACGGCATCGACTTCGTCGACGACTACGAGTGGCTCCGGGACAAGGAGTCCCCGGACACCATCGCGTACCTCGAAGCCGAGAACGCGCACACGGCCGCGTCGACCGACCACCTCGCCGCACTGCGCGAGCGCATCTTCGGCGAGGTCAAGGGCCGCGTGCAGGAGACGGACCTCTCCGTCCCGGTCCGCATGGGCCATTGGTGGTACTTCACGCGCACGGCCGAGGGCAGCCAGTACGGCGTCCAGTGCCGCGCCCCGATCAGCGGTCCGGACGACTGGACCCCGCCGTCGCTCGAGGAGAGCGCGGCCACCCTCCCCGGCGAGCAGGTCGTCCTCGACGGCAACACCCTGGCCGACGGGCACGAGTTCTTCTCGCTCGGGTCCTACGACATCTCCGACGACGGCACCCGGCTGCTGTACGGCGTGGACGTCGCCGGTGACGAGCGCTACACCCTGCACGTCCGTGACCTGACCACCGGCGAGGACCTGCCCGACGTCGTCGAGAAGACCGGCTCCGGCGCCACGTTCGACCCCTCCGGCCGCTACGTGTTCTACCCCACCGTCGACGACTCCTGGCGCCCGGACCGCATCTGGCGTCACACCGTGGGGACCGCCTCGACCGACGACGTCGTCGTGTTCGAGGAGCCCGACGACCGCTACTGGGTCGGCATCGGGGTGACCCGCTCGTCGCAGTACATCGTCATCGAGCTCGGTTCGAAGATCACGTCCGAAGCGTGGGTCCTCGACGCCGCCGACCCGACGGGCGAGTTCCACGTCGTCTGGCCCCGGCGCGAGGGCGTCGAGTACGAGATCGAGCACGCCATCGTCGGCGGCAGCGACCGCCTGCTCGTGCTGCACAACGACGGCGCCGAGAACTTCGAGCTCGTGGACGTCCCCGCCGACGACCCGACCTCCGAGACCGACCGCCGCGTGGTCGTCGCGCACCACACCGAACGCCGCATCGAGTCCGCCGACGCCTTCGCCGGCCACCTCGCGGTCGAGTACCGCGCCGAGGCCCTGCCCCGCGTCGCGATCATCCCGATCGAGGGCGACGGCTACGGCGAACCGCGCGAGGTCCCCTTCGAGGAGGCCCTGTTCTCCGCCGGCCTCGGCGGCAACCCGGAGTGGGACCAGCCCACGCTCCGCATCGGGTTCACCTCGTTCGTCACGCCGTCCGAGGTGAGCGACCTCGACCTCGCGACCGGCGAGGTCACGGTGCTCAAGCGCCAGCCCGTGCTCGGCGGCTACGACCCCGACGACTACGTGCAGGAGCGCGACTGGGCCACGGCCGAGGACGGCACCCGTGTGCCGGTCTCCCTCGTGTGGCGCCGGGACGCCGTCGACACCGACGCCCCGGCCCCGCTGCACCTGTACGGCTACGGCTCGTACGAGTACTCGATCGACCCCGGCTTCAGCGTGATGCGCCTGTCGCTGCTCGACCGCGGGGTCGTCTTCGCGGTCGCCCACGTGCGTGGTGGCGGCGAGCTCGGCCGGCACTGGTACGAGAACGGCAAGACCCTGACGAAGAAGAACACCTTCACCGACTTCGTCGCGGTCGCCGACCACCTGATCGCCACCGGTCGCACCAGCCCCGACCGGCTCGTCGCCGAGGGTGGCAGCGCCGGCGGACTCCTGATGGGCGCCGTCGCCAACATCGCCCCGGACCGCTTCGCCGGCATCGTCGCAGCGGTGCCCTTCGTCGACGCGCTGACGAGCATCCTCGACCCGGACCTGCCGCTGACCGTCATCGAGTGGGACGAGTGGGGCGACCCGCTCCACGACCCCGAGGTCTACCGGTACATGAGCGAGTACAGCCCGTACGAGAACGTCCGCTCGGACGTGAAGTACCCGGCGATCCTCGCGGTCACCTCGATCAACGACACCCGCGTGCTCTACGTCGAGCCGGCGAAGTGGACGGCGAAGCTCCGCGAGGTCGGTGCCCCGGTGCTCCTGAAGACCGAGATGGCCGCGGGCCACGGTGGCGTCAGTGGCCGGTACGCCTCGTGGCAGGAGCGTGCCTTCGAGCTCGCGTGGATCCTGGACACGCTCGGACTGGCCGACGTCTCCCCTGCGGCGGCCTCGGCAGCGCCGATCGCGGCGGGCTAGCGCCCGGACAGCATCGAGGGAGCAGACGACGTCGGGTCGCGGTCACGCACCCGACGTCGTCTGCTCCCTCGATGGGTACGCACCCGCACGGGCACGCACGCGCATGCGCGAGCGCGAGCGCACGCAGCGCGTCACACGCGGTTGAGCGCGTGCACCGCCTCGTCGTAGGACTCCTCGGCCAGGCGCACCCGGTCACCGGCCAGCACGCCGTACCCGAACGTCGACTCGCCACCACGCTCAGCGATGGCCGCGTTCGCCCGCAGTGCGTCGAGCGCGTACAGCGACCGCACCCGCTCCGTGAGCACGTCCGCCGCCGCGCCGATGCGCTTCCACAGCGCGTGCGGGAAGGCGTCGTCCCCGAGCAGGTCCATCGCCATCCGGGCCCGCATGGTCGCCTGCCACGCCAGCTCGGTGGTGGCACGGTCGGCGGCCTCGCGGGCAGCGGCGGTGTCCGAAGTGTCGTCGGCCACGGCGTCGCGGACGAGTTCGCGCACGTGGGGCTTCACGATCGCGGAGACGTCCTGCGCGACGTGCTTCGGGGAGCGCAGCGCCCACGCGGTCGGCGCGGGGCGCTCGACGGCGTCGTCGAGGGCGTCGAGGAGCTCCAGGAACGCCTCCGTGTGCAGGAACGCCACGACGTCGCGCGAGGCCTGGTCGCGGCGCTCCCGGGTCGACGCCAGGATGCGCTCGCGGGTCATCGCGTCGACGAGCTCGTCCTGTGCCGGCGACGACGCCCGCGGCAGGCGCTCGATCAGGTACTCGGCCAGCGCGGCCTTCGCGGTGACGGCAGCCAGGGCGTCCGCCGCCTCGGCGGCGCGGTCCAGGTCCTCGGTCGCGGCGAACGCCGGACGGTACGTCTGCAGGACGGCGGCGACTCCGAGTGCGGTCTCGGCCGTCTCACGGAGGCCGGCGGTGTCGCCGGAGCGGAGCCGGGCCTCCTGGCCGAGCAGCGCGGAGCGCAGCTTCTTGAGCCGCTTGGCGACCGCGCGGGCGACGGTGCCCTTGTCCGGCTTCTCGGCGGACTGGAGGCGCAGCGCGGGTGCCCCTGCCAGCCCACGTGCCAGCTTGGACGCGACGGCGGCGGGGCCGGCCCCGACCGCGGCGAAGCGGCCGTCGAGGGACCGGAGGAACTCGTGGGCGACCTGCTGATCGACGCCCTCGACGGTCTCGACCTCGGCTTCCCGCCAGGTGCGGGGATCGGCGGGGGCGTCGTCGTCGAGGCGCTCGGCGCTGACGCGGTCGTCGGCGAGCTCGGCGATCTGGTCGCCGTCCTCGTCGAGGAGTCGCGTGACCGTGCGGGTGGTCGTGATGCGCACGACCGGACGGAGACCGCGGCCGCGGCGCTCGGTGAACAGGGCGGCGAGGACCTCGACCGGCACGGTGTCGGCGTCGTCCGTGAGCGGGAAGTGCTCCTCGTGCCGGACGGTGTCGGACTCGGCACGCTTGATGTGCCAGCCGGCGTCCGTGCCGCCCGTGCGCCGACGGACCGTGACGTGGGCGGCGACGAGGTCGTACCGCTCGGTGTCCCAGTAGGTGGCGTCGAGCTCGAAGGGCTCCTGGTGGTCGACCTGCATGATGCCGCCGACCCCGATGAGGTCGGGGAGGCTGGCGTCGTCGGGCAGGTCGTACGTGCGCTCGATCTCGAGGTGCGTGTCCGTCACATGCCCCTGTCTACCAGGGTGCAGGGTCTGCTCACGACACGGCGGGTTAGCCTGTGGAGATGAGCGAGACGATCACCCGCGACGCGTTCGTGCCCCAGGCCGGCGGCGTCACCATGTTCACCACCACCTGGTGCGGCTACTGCGCGCGTCTGAAGAACCAGATGTCCAAGGCCGGTGTGCCGTTCACCGAGGTCGACATCGAGCAGACGCCGGGCACGGCCGAGCTCGTCGCCGAGGTCAACGGCGGCAACCAGACCGTGCCGACGCTGGTGTTCCCCGACGGCAGCACCGCGACGAACCCGTCCCTGGCCGAGGTCCAGTCGCGCATCTGACGCGCGACCCGGGCGGCGCCTCCCTGCGTCGGGCCGTGATGCAAAACACCGGTGTTCGTGCTCCAGGCCGCGGGAATCCGCGGCGCGACGCACGAACACCGGTGTTCCGCGTACAGACGCACCGGCTCAACCGACCTCAGCCGCCGAGCGCCTCCGTCAGCAGCGCCGCCATGGCGTCGAGCTGGATGTCGCCCGAGTCGACGACCTCCTCGTCGGAGCCGTCGAGCGCACGCGCTGCCAGACCGGCCTTGGAGTCGATGAGCTCGGCGATCTTCGTGTCGATCGTCTGTGCGGCGATGATGCGCCACGCGGTGACCGGTTCTTCCTGCCCGATGCGGTGCACACGGTCGATCGCCTGGGTCTGCTCGGCACTGGTCCAGGAGAGCTCGGCGAGGACGACGTTGGACGCCACCTGCAGGTTGAGCCCGACGCCGGCCGCCGTCAGCGAGCACACGATCACGGCGACGTCGGGGTCGTTGACGAACGAGTCGATCTCGGCCGTGCGCTGCGCCGCGGTCTGGTCGCCGCGGATCGTCGCGGTGCGCAGGTGCCGGCGGGCGAAGACCTCTT
Organism: Curtobacterium sp. SL109; assembly: GCF_026672405.1. Classification (NCBI taxonomy): domain Bacteria; kingdom Bacillati; phylum Actinomycetota; class Actinomycetes; order Micrococcales; family Microbacteriaceae; genus Curtobacterium; species Curtobacterium sp. SL109. The sequence goes on along the minus strand of NZ_JAPPRB010000002.1, from coordinate 1,771,620 downwards.
CCGCCTGGTCCATCACGTCGAGGTGCTTGGCGAAGAAGACGACCTTGCCGACGTTCGCCGCCAGCTGCGCCGCGTAGTCCGCCGCGAGCTGGGCCTTCGCGCGGCCGATGCGCCGGACCATCGAGAACACGTTCTCCCCGGTGGAGGACGCGTCCTGGTCCTCGAGCTCCCACCGTGCGACCTGGCGGACGAGCTTGTGGTCGATGCCGTCGACCGGCGCCTGGCCGGTGCGGGCGTCGAGCGCCTGGTGGTAGCGCTTGACGAGCTTCGCGGTGAGCTCGCGCTCGGCGTCGCGGATGGAGCGGCCCTCGTCGCCGTCGAGCTCCACCGGGATGTCGGCGATGCGACGGGCGGGGATGTCAGCGGCCACGTCGACCTTGCGGCGCCGGACGATGCCCATGTCGATCACGGCGCGTCGGGCCTCGGCGAAGAAGCCCTGGTCGGCCGGGGTGAGCCCGATGTCCTCGAGCTCGTTCATGAGCTGCGCACGGGGCTTCTTGTCGTCGATCCAGCCGAGGTACTCCCAGATCGTGCGGAAGTCCTCCACCGAGTTGATCAGCGGGGTGCCGGTGAGCGCCATGAGCAGCGGGGACGAGGTGCGCGCGCGGATCTTCTCGGCGAGCTGCAGCACGAACTTCGAGCGCTGCGAGTCCTTGTTCTTGATGAAGTGGGCCTCGTCGACGACCATGCCCTTGAACCCGAAGGCCCCGAGCCAGCCGAAGTGCCGGTCGAGGATCTCGTAGTTCACGATCACGACGTCGGCGAACCCGTCGAGGTCGTCCCCGTCGCCGTGGATGACGGTCGCGCGGCGGTTCGGCACCCAGCGGGCGGCCTCGCGGGCCCAGTTCGTCTTGACGACGTTCGGCACGACGACGAGCAGCGGGTACGCCCCGGCGGCCTCGGCGGCGAGCAGCGACTGCGCGGTCTTGCCGAGTCCGGGTTCGTCGGCGAGCAGGAACGTGCGGTGGCCCTGCGCGGCGGCCGCGACGAGCTCCGCCTGGTGCTGCATCAGCGTGGTGCCCGAGATCGTCTGCACCGAGGTCGGGTCGGGCAGCGGCATCGAGGCCGATCCCCCACCGGCGCCGTACTCGAACGACTTGAAGAGCGGTCCGAAGAGCTCCCAGTTCGCCAGGCGCCGCGGGTGCGCGACGGGCTGGTCGGCGAGGGCGAAGTCCGGCGGCAGGAACGGGTTGGCGAGCTGGCGCTGCACGACGGCCTGCGGCACGACGGCACGCTCCTGCGCGGTGACGACCGGCGCGGGCTCGGCCGCGATCACGAGGTCCTCCGGCTGCATCTCCACGCCGCCGGCGATCATCATGTCGCGCTTGACGGTGCGGGTCGCCTCGGTGACGGGCGACTCCTCGGCCAGGAGCTGGATGACGCTGGTGTCGCGTGCCGCCGTCTTGGCGAGGATGGTCGCGACGCCGTCGAGCCGCTTCATCTGCTCGGCGCGCTGGGCGTCGGTGAGCGTCGTGTCCGCCTTGACGCGGGCACGTTCCTCGCGCATGAGCAGCGCGACCGCCTGGAACTTCGTGCGGTTCGACGCCTTCAGCGGTCCGCGCTGGGCGGCCGCCTCGACCTCGCGCACCGCGCGGGCGAGCACGGGGATGACGCCGTCGTTGTCGAGCGGCCGGGTCCGGCGCGACGCGGTCCGCGTCCCACCGGCTGCACGCCGCGTGCCTGATCGAGCCAAGGCTCCTCCTTGTTCCGTCCCGAGACCGGGGCGAGCCGCCGTCCTGGCGGAAGTCGTCGGTGCGTCCGTCGCACCACTGCCGTGGCGGGCCGATGCGGCCCACCGGTGCGCCGATCCCCACGACGGTCTGGCTGTCGACCGTGCCCGTCGTGGTCACCCGGGTGGTGTCCGATGGGCACGATCTGCGCGGAGGATCCGGCGCTGTCGCACGCACGCGACTCACCGGGAGCGGTCGCGGACCCGGTGCCCGCTCGGCCAACCGGTCGAGTGTCGTGTCCGGAATCGACGCGACGTGCGATCACGCGGTGCGTGCGCGGTCAGTGTACTCCCGGACCACCGACGGAGGCGACTCGGCGCACCCCGCGCGCGTCGGGCCTCCAGGCGGTGGCCGTGGGCCAGACCGCGCGTGGTGGGTGGGATCGCGCGTACCGGGTCGGATCGTCCGACGCTCCACGCGCGTTCCGACGCACCGCGTCACGCGCAGCAGGCAGGAACGCGCGTCGCGAGTGGGAACGCGCGTACCGGGTCCGATTTCCCGACCCACTACGCGCGTTGCGACCTGCCATACGAACAGCGGCAGGCGGGAACGCGCGTCTCAGACGCGGGGTGCGGACCGCGGGCGGCCGGAGCCGTCGGCCGGGAGGCTCGGGGCCGGTTCCGCGAGCGCGGCCCGCGTCGCCCGCAGCAGCTGTTCCGCGGTGGCGATGCCGTTCGCGGAGCCCGTGGTCGCCTGGCCGCCGGCGTGCGCCAGCAGCTGAGCACCGATGGCCGGTCCGAGTCGCTCGGCGGCGGCCGGGTTCCTGGCGGCCCAGTCGCGGGCGATCGCGTCGGCGAGGCGTTCCGCCGCTGCGCCGCGGTCGGCGTCGCCGCGGGAGCGGTGCCACAGCCCGGTGACGACGAGGTGCGCCACCACGGCACCGATGTCGCGGACCGGGTAGCCCCAGCCGGCGGTGTCGATGTCGAGCAGGCCGGAGATGCGCCAGGGCTCGTCCTCGTCGACGAAGACCTGCTCCAGGTGCAGGTCGCCGTGCACGACCTGCTTGTCCGTCGTGGTCCAGCCGATCGACCGTCGGCCGATCGCGTCGTAGAGCTCATCGATCTCGAGCGCGTCCTGCGGCAGCGCCGTGACGAGCGTCTTCCGGTGCCAGTCGGCGTGGTCCATCGCGTCGGCGCGGGCCTGCTGGGTCATCGGCACGGTGGCGATCCGGCCGGTCAGCGCTGCGAGCGACGCCACGAAGCGCGGGTCGTCGGCGATGTCGAGGATGCGGCTGCCCGCCGGCACGCCGCGGATGCGCTCGAGCACGAGGAGCCCGTCGCCCCGACTGGAGAGCACACGCGGCACCGGGAGCCCGGCGGCGACGAACTGCTCGTGCGTGCGGACGATCGGTGCGACGCGGTGGGGCCGGACGACCTTGAGGAAGAGCGTGCCCTCGGGGGCGTCCACCCGGACCACGGCGCGCTTGCCCGGGCGGTAGGCCGCGACGGTCAGCACCGGGTTCGTCACCGGCATGCCGAGGGTGGTGAGGAGCTCGGCCACGGCGTCGCGGTAGGTCACCTGCGGCAGGACCGGCAGACCGGGGTCGTTCGGGTACGCCCAGACCGAGACCGGCTCGTTGGTCGCCGGGTCGGTCACCAGGGCGCTGTTCTGGTCGTGGGTGCCGCCGGTGTCGACGTACGTCAGGACGGTGGCACGCAGGTTGTTCCGGTCGAGGGTGTCGACCTCGTACCCGTAGAGGTACCCGTTGCCCGACGGTTCGACCGAGTGCGCGCGCGCGGCCACCACAGTGGTCCCGGAGCCGACGAAGGCCTCCGGGATGACGCGCTCATGATTCGGCCACACGACACCAGTCAACCGTGTCCGTGCGGTTTCGTCGCGTTCGTGCACGGCTCGGCGTGCGGATGCGTGGCTAGCGTGGTCCTCGTGAACCCGGTCTCGCGCCTCCGCAGCTCGAGCCGCTCCCCCTTCCTGCAGGTCGTCAAGACCGCGGTCGCGGTGGTCGCGGCGGTGCTGCTCTCGGAACTCGTCATCCGCGGACCCTTCCCGACCTTCGCGGCCATCGCGGCGCTGCTGGTCGTGCAGCCGAGCATCAACCAGTCCTTCGTGAAGGGCCTCGAGCGGAGCGCCGGTGTCGTGCTCGGCGTCGTGTTGGCGACCGGGCTGCACTTCCTGCTCGGTGACGCGGTCTGGGTCGTGCTCGTCGTGATCGTCCTGTCGATCCTGATCGCCTGGGCGCTCCGGCTGACCCCGACCTCGGCGACCCAGGTCGGCATCAGCGGGATGCTCGTGCTCACCGCCGGGGTGGTCACGCCGAACTACTCGGCCGACCGGGTGCTGGAGACCGTGCTCGGCGCGGCCGTCGCCCTCGTGGTGAACGCCGTCATCGTGCCGCCGGTGCTGCTCCGGCCGGCACACCTCGCCGTCGGCCGGTTGGCGCGCGACACGGCGGTGGCGTTCGAGCGGGTCGCGATCGGTCTCACCGAGGGCTGGGACCACGACCGGTGGAACGACGCCCTGCTCCGGGCCCGCTCGCTCCGCCAGCAGCACACCAAGGCCGACGCAGCGCTGACCGCGGCGCGGGAGTCGCTCACGATGAACCCGCGCGGCGGCCGACACCGGACGATCCTCGACGGGGACGTCGCCGTCACCGAGCACCTGCGCGTCCTGGTCACCCGGGTCACCGGCATGACGCGGGCCATCCGCGACAATGCCACGCCCGACCTCCGCGCCGACCCGATGGTGGGTCGGATCGCGACCGAGGTGGCGAGGATCGGCGCCGACGTGCGGGCGCTCGGGCGACAGGTCGAGTCCACGGAACTGGCGCAGGCGGAGCCAGAGGCCTTCGCGGAGGAGACCGAACCCGCCCTCACCGCACCGCTCGAGGTCGTCCGGCCGAACTCACGGCACTGGATCCTCATCGGCGCCCTGCTCGAGGACATCCGCCGCGTGCGCGAGGAGCTGCTCGGCGAGGACGACTGACCGCGGTGTCGCGCGCCGGCCCCTCCTACGACAGGGTCGTGGTGGCGGTGGCCGCGACGGTGGCGGTGCCGACGATGTCGCCCCAGATCACGCGGCTCGGCACGGTGGGGTCGGAGGCGACCACGTCAGCAGCTGCGAACCGACGGATCTCGGCGACCACGGCCTCCTGTCCGGCTTCGCGAGCAGCGCGACTGGCGACGTCCGGGACGGCGGCGCGGAGTTCGGCGACGACACGGTCGCGGCTGACGTGCTCGAGCTGCGCGAGCGCTCCGACACCCTTCCACGCGGCGTCGAGCTCGGCTCGCAGTCGGATGACTGCCGGGTGGTCAGAGTGGTCGTCCATGTGTCCCCCAGAGACAGGACGGTCTGTCGGGTACATCCCGTCCTGCCGGGGAGCCTAGCAACGAAGCAAGCAGTCCTCACGTCCCTCGATCACGGGGCACGCTGTGACGAGATTCAGTCAGGATCATGGTCGGAACACCACCGGACGCCGGTTCGATGCCACGATGGGTCCCAGGAGGTCACTATGCGGCTGTTGGTGGTCGAGGACGACGACGAGATGCGCGCCCTCATGGAACGCGGTCTCGCCGCCGAGGGGTACCGCGTCACCGCGGTCGAGAACGGTGTCGAGGCGCTCATCGCGCTCGGGGACAACGCGTTCGACCTGGCGGTCGTCGACGTGATGATGCCCGGCATGTCCGGGTTCGAGCTGGCGCGGCGCATCCGTGAACGAGAGGACCCCGTGCGGATCCTGCTCGTCACCGCCCGCGACGGCGTCGACGACCGGGTCTTCGGCCTGGACGCCGGTGCCGACGACTACCTGACGAAGCCGTTCGCCTTCGCCGAGCTCACCGCCCGGCTCCGTGCGCTCGGCCGCCGTGAGGCCGCCGGGGCACCGCGCATCATCGAGGTCGGCGACGTCGCCATCGACTCCGAGGCCCGCCGTGTCTCCATCCAGGGCCAGCGCGTCGCCGTCAGCCCCACCGAGTTCGCGCTGCTGCGGCTGCTCGCGCGCTCCGTCGGCACGGTGGTCGACCGGCCCAAGATCCTCGAAGAGGTCTGGGACGGCTCGCAGCACGTCGACCCGAACGTCGTGGAGCAGTACATCTCGTACCTCCGCAAGAAGCTGACGTCGCACGAGGCGACGGTCGCCATCTCCACCGTGCGCGGACGCGGCTACCGGCTCGACCTGCTCGGGTCCTGACGCGCCCCGACGTGCTGCGCTTCATCCGGCCGCTCCGGCTGCTCTCGCTCCGGTCACGGATCACGATCGGCTCGACGGCGATCGCCGCGGTCGTCATCGTGCTGCTCGTCCTGGTGATGCGGTTCCAGGTGGTCAGCGTCGTCGCGTCGGCCACCAGGACGCTGCTCGACGCCGACGCCGACCCGTACGTCGCCACGCTCGAGGTCGACAGCAACCCGGACTTCTCGCCGCCGGGCAACCTGCAACTCGTCGCCGTCGTCTCGCCGAAGGGCGACATCGTGCTGTCCACGATGCCGTCCCGGGTCGAGAGCGCCCTCGGCAGCCTGACCACGACCGCCGCCGGCACGAGCGTCATCGACGTGTCCGGGTCGCAGTACCGCGTCGTCGTCGAACACCCCGTGAACCAGGCCGGCCGGTGGACCGTCGTCGCCGCCCGCAACGCGCAGGCCGAGGCGATCGTCGTCGACGACCTCACCACGACGCTCTCGGTCACCGGGCTGGCGATCCTGGTCGCGTTCGGGGTCGCCTCGTGGATCCTCGCCACCGCAGCCCTCCGGCCGGTGAACCGGATGCGCCGCGAGGCTGAACGGCTCTCCGTCGCGCCCGAACGCGCCGAACTGCCGGTCGGGCCGGCGCAGGACGAGCTGGCGTCGCTCGCCGTCACCCTCAACGCGTTCCTGGCACGGACCCGGCAGGCGACCGAGCGCGAACGGCAGATGGTCTCCGACGCCAGCCACGAGCTGCGCACCCCGCTCGCGATCCTCACCACGCAGCTCGACCTCGCCTCGCTCGACACCGGTGACGCCGCCGCGCTGGCCGAACACATCGAGCGCGCCAAGAACAACGTCGCGCGGTTGTCCCGGCTGGCGAACGACCTGCTGACGCTGTCCCGGATCGAGGAGTCCGAGCGCGCTGGTGACACGGACCAGCAGGCGCTCTCGACGTGGTCGGACCTCGGTGACGAGGTCATGGCCGCCGTCGACCGGGTCCGGTTGATCGCGAGCACGAAGGACATCACGGTCGACTTCGACCTGGAGCCGCCAGCGGCGTCCCCGACACCCGACGAGGCCCGGTACCGGCTCGACGCCGGCGGTATGGCCCAACTCGTGACGAACATCGCCGGCAACGCCGTCTCCGCACTCCCCCGAGGCGGCGGCGTCCTCGTCACCTGGCGCAGCACACCCGAGTTCGGCGAGCTCCAGGTGACCGACGACGGGCCCGGCGTACCCGAGTCCTTCGTGCCCGTGGCGTTCGACCGCTTCACCCGACCCGACGAGGCGCGGAAGTCCCGCCCCGCTCCCGACCCGGCGACCGGCGCGATCCCCCTGCCGGGCGGTTCCGGCCTGGGGCTCGCGATCGTCCGTGCCGTCGCCGAACGGGCAGGAGGCACGGCGTCCCTCCGCAACGTCCGCTCCGGTGGTCTCGAGGTCACCGTGCGCGTCCCCGCGGCGCGGTAGCGCGGCGCGGTAGCGCGGCGCGGTAGCGCGGCGCGGCGCCCTCGCCCGCGGTCCGCATCGAGGGAGCAGGAATCGTCGGGTCGCCGCCCGCACCCGACGGTTCCTGCTCCCTCGATCCTCGGGCTGCTGCGCCGCCCCCTTGTGCCAGCCTCGAGTGGTCATGACGCCCCGCGTGCGTTCCGCCGAGAGGGCGGTCGTCGTCGCTGCGCGACGCTCCCACCGACTGGTTGTGGCCGGTCGACGGACCTGAGCGGGGTGTCGCGACCGCTGGTGGTGCGGCGCGGACGGACGGGAGGCTCGGTGCCAGCCCGCGCGGAGCCTCCCGCCCGGCATGTGCCGACGTCCCTCGGCGCGGCCGGCGCAGCGGGCGCAGCCGGCGCGGCCGGCGCAGCGGGCGCAGCCGGCGCGGCCGGCGCAGCGGGCGCGGCACACGTGCCGACGTCTGTCAGCACGGCGGGTGCGGCGGGTACGGCGTCGCGTTGCGCAGATGGGCGAATGGGCCCGTCCACGCGCATGCGCCGCTCCGCACGACGCCGCTCCCCGCGTTGCGCCCCGTGGCGCACATCGCGCCCCACACGGCACCTCGGCGCCGCGGCACCGCGGCACCTCGGCGAGGCACCCGCCTCACTGGAAGTCGCGGGACCTCGTCCTGACCGCCAGCGGGAGGCGCTCGATGCGGTCGGCCACGACGTTCACGACGCCGTCCTGCGAGCGCTCGAGGATCCCGCGCACGACGACCGCCGGCGACTCCCGGGCAACTCGCCGGTACCGCCCCCACACCCCGACGCTGCAGATGACGTTGACCAGGCCGGTCTCGTCCTCGACGTTCAGGAAGGTGATCCCCGATGCCGTCGCCGGACGCTGCCGGTGCGTCACGATGCCGCCGACCTCGATCCGCCGCCCGTTCTCGGCCGTGGCGAGGTCCCCGACGCTGAGCACCCGCTTGGCCCGCAGCCGGTCGCGGAGGTGCCCGACGGGGTGGTCGTCCGTCGTCATGCCCGTCGACCACATGTCCGCGATGAGGACGTCGCCGCTCGTCATCTGTCCGAACAGCGGCGGCTGCACGACGACCTGCGTGTCGGGCAGCTGGTCGGGACGCTCGGCAGCGGCCTGGGCAGCTGACCACATGCCGCCACGGCGGTCGACCCCGAACGGCGCGAACGCATCGGCGGCGGCCAGGGCCTCGAGCTGCGGCGTCGTCAGTCCGACCCGACGGGCGAGGTCGGACATGTCCGTGAACGGCCCGTTGGCGTCCCGCTCGGCGACGATCCGCTCGGCGCTCTTCCGCCCGAGCGAGGCCACCTCGGCCAGCCCGAGCCGGACCGCGGAGGCACCGTCCCGCCGGTGCTGTGCGGTGTCGTCGGGCCGTGCCTTGTCGAACGGCAGCACGGGTGGCTGCTCGCCGGCCAGACAGGCGTCGTCACCATGCGGACCGGCGGTGTGTCCGTCGAGGGGCTCCAGGGTGGCGTCGACCGCCGAGCGCAGGATGTCCGGACGCAGCACCTCGACACCGTGTCGGCGGGCGTCGGCCACCAGGGTCTGCGGTGAGTAGAACCCCATCGGCTGGGCCCGGAGCAGCGCCGCGAGGAAGGCGCCCGGGTAGTGCAGCCGCATCCAGGCGCTGGCGTAGACGATGAGCGCGAAGCTGATCGAGTGGCTCTCCGCGAAGCCGAAGTTCGCGAACGCCTGGATCTTGGCGTAGATGGTGTCCGCGTCCGCGCCGTGGATGCCGTTGTCCGCCATGCCCGCGTAGAGCTTGTCCCGCAGCCGGTCGATCTTCTCGTGTCCGCGCTTGGACCCCATGGCACGCCGCAGCAGGTCGGCGTCGTCACCCGAGCAGTTGCCGACGGCGATCGCCATCTGCATCAGCTGCTCCTGGAACAGCGGCACACCGAGGGTGCGTTCGAGCACGGGCTCGAGCGACGGGTGCATGTAGGTGATGGGTTCCTCGCCCGTGCGGCGCCGGATGTACGGGTGCACCGCGCCGCCCTGGATCGGCCCGGGGCGCACCAGCGCGACCTCGATCACCAGGTCGTAGAACCGGCGTGGGAGCAGTCGAGGCAGCGTGCCCATCTGCGCGCGGGACTCGACCTGGAACACCCCGATCGTGTCCGCCCGGCACAGCTGGTCGTAGACGCCCTGCTCCTCCTTCGGGATGGAGTGCATCTCCCAGCGCTCCCCGCAGTGCTCCGCCGCCAGGTCGAACGAGTACTGCAGCGCCGCGAGCATGCCGAGCCCGAGCATGTCGAACTTCACCAGCCCCATGTACGCGCAGTCGTCCTTGTCCCACTGCAGCACGGTGCGGCCGTCCATGCGGGCGTGCTCGATCGGCACGACCTCCCCCACCGGCCGGTCGGTGAGCACCATGCCGCCGGAGTGGATGCCGAGGTGTCGAGGGAACCCGAGGACGTCGCTGGCCAACCCGACGACCTCGGCCGGGATGTCGTGGTCCTGGCTCTCGGTGACGGACCCCCAGCGTTCGACCTGCTTGGACCAGGCGTCCTGCTGCCCGGGGCTGTGGCCGAGCGCCTTGGCCATGTCCCGCACGGCGCCCTTCGGCCGGTAGGTGATGACGTTCGCGACCTGCGCGGCGTTGTACCGGCCGTACTTGTCGTAGACGTACTGGATCACTTCTTCCCGGCGGTCCGAGTCGAAGTCGACGTCGATGTCGGGCTCCTCGTCGCGCATCGCCGACAGGAACCGCTCGAACGGCAGGCCGTAGCGGATCGAGTCCACCGCGGTGATCTCCAGCAGGTAGCAGACCGCCGAGTTCGCCGCGGAGCCGCGTCCCTGGCAGAGGATCCCCCGCCCCCTGGCGTACTGGACCATGTCACGGACGATGAGGAAGTACCCGGGGAACTTCTTGTCCTCGATCACCGCGAGCTCGCGTTCGATGCGCTCCCGCTTGTGCGGGTCGACGCCGTCCGCGCTGCCCGGGTACCGGCGACGGGCGCCGTCCCACGTGAGCTCCCGCAGCCACGACATCGCGGTGTGGCCGTCGGGGACGTCGATGTCGGGCAGTCCGGGCTGCACGGTCTTCAGGCGGAAGCCGAGTTCGTCGGCGAGCGTCACGCTGTGCTCGATCGCGCCCGGGTACCGCGCGAACCGACGGGCCATCTCGGCTCCGGACCGTAGGTGGGCGGTGTCGGCGGCCGGCAGCCAGCCGTCGATCTCGTCGAGACTGCGCCGTGCCCGCACCGCGGCGAGTGCCGTCGCCACAGGGAAGCGGTCGGGTGTGGCGTAGTGCACGTTGCCGGTCGCGACGACGGGCAGCGCGTGCGCGGTCGCCAACGCGGCGAGGGCGTCGTTCCTGGCGCTGTCGAGCGGGTCGCCGTGGTCGAGGAGCTCGACGACCACGTTACCGGTCCCGAAGCGGTCCAGCAACGCGCGCAGGGCGGTGTCGGCCGCGGACTCGCCGCCGTGTTCGAGTGCCTGTCGCACGGCACCCTTCCGGCAGCCCGTCAGCACCCGCCAGTGGCCGCCGGACCGCTGGGCGAGGTCGTCGAGGTCGTACTGCGGGCGGCCCTTCTCGGACCCGGCGCGCAGGTGGGCGCTCGTGACGGCGCCGGCCAACCGGTGGTAGCCGTCCTGTCCGTCGGCCAGCAGCAGCAGATGGGAGCCCTCGGGGTCGGGGACCCCGTTCTGCGGTTCGGTCAGGCCGAGGGAGAGCTCGGTGCCGTACACGGTGCCGACGGTCGGGTACGCCTCGGCGACCTCCGCCATCCGGGCAGCGCCGTAGAAGCCGTCGTGGTCGGTGAGTGCGAGGGCGTGCAGGCGCAGCCGGGCGGCTTCCTCGAACAGGTGCTCGGGCTGGCTGGCGCCGTCGAGGAAGCTGAACGTGGAGTGCGCGTGCAGTTCCGCGTACGGCACGGTGGGTGCGTCGCCGCCCCGGGCGACCTCGGACGGTTCGTACGGCGCACGCTTGCGCGACCACGCGGGGCTGTCCCCGCCGTCACCTTCGTGCGCCGTCCCCGGGCTGCGCTTGTCCGACAGCGCCCGCTCGAACTGCGACCACGGGATCGGTGGGTTGTTGTACCCCATCAGCTGCTCCTGTTCACGTGGCGACCGCCTCTGCCCACCAGCGGTGGTCCGCGAGGACCAGGTACCAGGCCCGCCCCTCGGCGTCGACGAGCTGCAGCCGGTGCAGGCGCCGACCGCCGGCGTCCCACCAGCGCACGACGAGCGGCCAGGGACCGGCCCACGCGGTCACCGCGCCGAAGCCCCCGCCGCGGTCGCCCTCGGCCCGGAACCGGCCGGGCGTCCCCGAGAGCACACCGCGGTCGTCGACGTCCACGCTGCCGCCGTCGACCGTGACGACGTCCACGGGACGGGGACGCTCGAGGACCGTGGCCGGGGGCGGGCCCGGGAGCTTGCCAGGCCAGGGACGGTCCCGCACGGCGCCGAGGTCGGCGGGTGGCGCGTCACCCCACGGCACGAGCACCATCCGCTCGGACAGGGTGCGCCCACCGCCGATGCGCGGGGTCACCACGCCGTCGTGTCCGACCATGCCCTGCACACGGGCGAGCCCGTGGTGGACCCGCTCGTCCGGCCCCGACCCCCACAGCCCGCGCTCGTGGTTCGCCATGTCGTCGACGGCGACCGGTTCGAGGACCACCGACGTGACCGGCGCTTCGAGCCCGGTGGGGTCGACTCCGCCGGCGAGCTGCCAGCGCACCCGGTCGACCACGTCGGCGGCGTCGAACCACCGGGGATGGGTCCACGTGCGCTCGAGCAGGATGTCCCGCTCGTCGAGGATCCCCACGCGGATGGTCGTTGCGACGAGCCCAGCGGCGCGCAGCCGGGCGGCGAAGTCGTCGGCCGACCGGCGGAACGCGAACGCGATCTGGTCGGCGCGGTCGAGTGCCGGTTCGAAGGAGGCCTCGGTGCGGAGCTCCGGCGGGATCTCGCGCGCGGAGATCTCGCGCGGGTCGCGACCGCCCGCCAGCCGGTGCAGGAACGCCCCGGCGAGCCCGAACCGGTCGCGCACCTGTTCGTCACGCAGTGCGGCGAACGCCCCGAGCGTGGTGATCCCGAGGCGGTCGAGCACCGACGCCAGGTCGGCGTCGCCCAGCACCCCGAGCGGCAGCGGCGCCAGGAAGTCGGACGAGCCGTCGACCGGCACGATGCGCACCCGTTCCCCCGGCCGGACCGGACGGGCCCTGGCAGCCTGTTCCGCCGCGAACGGGGTGTCCGCGACGCCGGCACGGACCCCGGGCGCACCGTGGTCGGCGGCGATCCCGGCGAGCGTGGCCGCCGCGGCGCGCTCACCGCCGTAGTAGCGCGCCGGACCACGGGACCGCAGCGCGAGCGTGCCGGGGCACAGGACCTCGACCCCGGGCACCGCTGCCTCCACGGCCCGGATGACCGGCTCGAACGCACGGTGGTCGAGGGCGTCGTCGTAGGACTGCACGACGAGGTCCGTGCAGCGTGCCTGGGCTTCCCGCAGTCGGAGCCCCCGGACGACCCCGTGCTGCCGCGCGGACGCCGAACTCGCGTACACCAGGCCCTTCGACACCACCGCGAAGGGCTGCTCCGGCGGCGCTCCGGCTGCCCGGGCAGCGGCGATGACGGGCCAGTCCGGGCACCAGAGCACGATGGTCCTGGTGGGTGGGGGCTCGGGCAGGGCCCCGCCGCCACGGACGATCGCGTCGACACGGACGCGCTGCTGCCCGATCACGACGCCACCGCCACCGGCCGCAGGTCGCCGCGCACACCGTGCTCGCCGCCCCCGGGCAGCGCCACCGGCATCGGCGTCGCGGTCCTGACCACGCCGTCGGCCGCCGGCAGCAGCAGTTCGGCACTGAGCGGCCGCACCGCACCGGCACGCCCGGTCGCCGTCACCGTGGCCCGACGCTCCGTCAGGTGGCCGTGCCCCTGTCCGATCCCCGACCACGTGGACGACGTGACCCGCAGCGTGACGTCGGCGCCTGGCCACGACCCGAGGGCGACGAGCGCACCCCCGCGCTGTCGCAGCCGGGCGGACAGCCGCGCCACGTCACCGGGCACGACCCGACCGAGCGGACGGGTCAGGACGATCTGCGCGACGTCGGCCATCGCCGCGGTCACGGCGAGCCACTGGTCGCCCGGGTCGGGCACGAGCACGAGGCGTTCCAGGTCGATCCCGGCCGCCGCCGCGGCTTCGATCCCGAAGGACGGCACCCCGACGACCGCACACCACGCCCCCGCGGCGGAGGCCGCCTGCAGCATGGTCATCGCGAGCAGCACGGACTCGGGCACCGCGTAGGTGCCGCCGACCCGGATGGCTCCCCCGGGCAGCAGGGGCTCCAACGCCGCCGCCGTGGGGAGCCCCGCCGTGTCGACGCGGGTGGACTCCATGTCGTTGACCCGCGACCGCAGCGACGTGATCCGGTCGAGCGCCGCGCGGGCGTCCCGGAGGTGGTCGGCGGCACCGCCGGCACCGCTGACGGCAGCGTCACGACGCCCGGGGCGCTCAGCGCGGTCCCCGGGCGAACGGAGTGCCGTCGCCGTCTGCATGCCCTCATATTCGAACATGTGTTCGATGATGTCAATCGCGTCCGACATTCGTGGACACCGGGTCGAACACCCGTTCGATCAGTTCACCAGGACGTCGACGCCCCCACGCTCCCCAGGACCGAGCGGGTCTTCGTCTCGACCTCGTCTGCCTCGTCCTGCGCGACCGAGGACCAGGTCACCGCGCCACCGGCTCCGAGCGTCCGTGACCGCACGCCGTCCGCACGGACCACCGTCACCAGTGTCCGGATGGCCACCGACAGATCCGCTGCACCGCTCGCCGAGAAGTACCCGATCGCGCCCGAGTACACCCCGCGTGGCACATCCTCCAACCGGTCGGAGATGGCCATCGCACTGATCTTGGGCGCACCGGTCATGGACCCGGGCGGGAACGCCGCCCGCACCACCGCCGCCCGCGAGGTCCCCTCCGGCACCACGGCACCGATCGTCGACACCATCTGGTGCACGCTCGCGTACGTCTCGACGTCGCACAGCCGATCGACGTGCACCGACCCGGGCGTCGCCGTCCGCAGCAGGTCGTTCCGCAACAGGTCGACGATCATCACGTTCTCCGCGCGGTCCTTGACGCTCGCCGCCAGTTCGTCACGGACAGCCGCGTCCGCCTCGGGGTCCTCGAGCCGTCGCCGCGTCCCCTTGATCGGCTCGGCGAGCACCCCGCCGTCCGCGTCGATCCGCAGGAACCGCTCCGGCGACCGGCTCGCCACCCGCAGCGGTCCGAGCCGCAGGTACGCCCCGAACGGCACCGGGTCGGCCGCGCGCATCCGCAGGTACTCGTCGAGCTGCGGGTCCGTGGCGGAACCGACCCGAGCCTCCTGCCCGTCGGTGGGCAGGGCGAAGGCGGTGGTGAGACAGACCTGGAACGCGTTCCCCTCGCGGATCTCGGCGCGGCACGCGTCGACCGCGGTCTCGTACGCGGCGCGCGACACGCGTCCGGTCGCCGCCGACCCGCTCGGGAGGCTCGGGGGCACGTCCGCGACGTCGGCCACCGGTGCCGGGGCGGCCACCGTGTCGAGCCATGCCCGGTTGGCGGCGCTGGCTGCCGGTTCGGCGTCGCTCACCAGGGCGAGTGCCCACGCCGCACCGTCGTTCCGGACGACGACGGCACGGTCGACGAACCGCAGGTCGGCGTCCGCGTGGCCGTCGGCGGTCCGGTCGGGGCCGCCGGACTCGCGGCCGAGCTCGTAGCCGAGGAAACCGACCCATCCGAGCGCGAACCCGAGACCGGCGAGGGGTTCGTCGAGGTGCGGGGTGGCGGCGAGCAGGTCGTCGAGGACGGCGAACGCGGGACGGTCCTCCGATCGGTCGATGCCGAACCACGACCGCGCCGGTGCCGAGACGTCGATGACGGCAGACCGGGCCTGGTGGCGGAACCGGACGGCGAAGGGGCCGTCGCACGGGGCGACGACGGACCACCGTGCCCTGCCGGCTGCCGATTCGGGCGCACCGTCGGGCAGGGCGGAGTCGAACCAGACGAGGTCGCCCTCCTCCGATCGGACGAGGGACGTCAGGTCGACCCCGTCGACCTGACGGGACTCGATCCTCAGACGGCCGCGATCGTCCATGCGGCCGCGTGTGCGGCGCCGGGGGCGAGCACGACCAGGCCACGGTCCTCGCCCGCGTTGAACGCGTCGGGCGCGCAGGACATCGGCTCGACCGCGAGACCCGAGCGGTGGTACTCCGGCACGACGTGGTCGGCGGTGTGCACCTGGGCCCACCCGCACTCCGGGCCGAAGGCCACGCGGACGCCGTGCCCGTCGGCGGCGGTGACGGTGATCGCGGCGGTGCCGTCGGCGTCGCGGTCGAAGCCGGTGAAGGCGTGGTCGATGAACCGCGGCCCGATGAGCGTCGCCGTGCGGAGGTCGAACTCGTCGTGCACGGGGACGAGCTCCGTCGGCACCAGCCGGTCCTCGGTGACCTCGAGCACCTCGGCGGCGGGCAGGGCCAGCGTCCAGTCGTCGACACTCCCGGCGCCCGCGGAGAGGTACGGGTGCGGGCCCGTCCCCCACGGAGCCGGGCGGTCGCCGGTGTTCGTGCCGGTCACCGTCGTGTGGAGGCCCTCGGCGTCGAGGCGGTACTCCACGTCCACGACGACGCGGAAGGGGTAGCCCTCCTGCGCGGGGACGGTGGTCGTCAGGGTGACCCGGTCCGCTTCGTGCTCTCCGACCGCGAATTCCACCCACGCGACCAGACCGTGCAGGGCGTGCGAGCGCTTCGGTTCGGAGAGGGCGAGCTCGTGGTCCTGCCCGTCGAAGGTGTAGCGCCCGTCGACCACGCGGTTCGGCCACGGAGCGAGGACGGCACCGCGGAACACCGGGCGGACCTGGTCTGCCTCGAACGGGACGACGAGGTCGCGGTCCCCCTGCCGGAGTGCGCGGAGCGTGGCTCCCACGGTGGCGATCTCGGCGGTGTACCCGGCGGCGGCGATGGACAGCTGCGTGCCGGAGAGGGGGGCGTCGTTGCTCATGCGCTCAGCGTAGCGAACGGGCGGCATCCGCCAGTGGGGACGTCGGCCCGGAACGAGTGAAGCCCCGCCCTCCGTGAGGAGAGCGGGGCTTCGTGGGTGGATCTGAGGGGACTCGAACCCCTGACCCCCTGCATGCCATGCAGGTGCGCTACCAGCTGCGCCACAGACCCATGATCCGGTGTTGCTGCGTTCCCCGGGTTCCCCCGAGGCACCAGTGAAGCGTACACCATGGCCGACCCGGGGAGCGAAATCGCGATGGCACCCCGGGCGCGTCGGCGTCAGGCGTCGGCCGGGGTCTCCGCCGGGGTGGTCGCGGTGACGACGTCGAGCGGGATGGTCGGGCAGTCCGACCAGAGGCGCTCGAGCGAGTAGTACTGGCGGTCTTCCTCGTGGAAGACGTGCACGACGATGTCGCCGAAGTCGATGAGGACCCAGCGGCCCTCGCTCCGGCCTTCGCGGCGGAGCGTCTTGGCGCCGGCCTGCAGCATGCGGTCCTCGACCTCGTCGGCGATGGCCATCACGTTGCGCTCGTTGCGCCCGGTGGCGAGGAGGAACACGTCGGTCAGCTGCAGCGGGCCGGTCACGTCGAGGGCAACGAGGTCCTCGGCCTGCTTGGCGTCGGCGGCGCCGGCGGCGACCTGCACGAGTTCCAGAGCACGGGTGGAAGCGGTCACGGAGTCCTTCCGGTTGTCATCCGGCAGGACACCGGACGGGACACGATCATAAGCCACGCCACCGACGGCGGCGCGGGGTGGTCGACCGCGGGGGTCGACACGAGTGGGAGGACGCGGACGTCAGGACCCGAAGAAGTTGGTCGAGACCAGCGCCACGACGATGACGGTGGCGGCAGCGACACACACGCCGCCGACGGTGAAGCCGAGGATCATCGGCACCCGCGACTCCTTCGGCTTGGCGGCCGCGAGGACCACCTGCCGCGTCGACGTGTGGCTCGACACCGCACGGCTCGCCCGCACGGGGCTGGCGTCCGTCTCGGGCTGCTCGTCGTGCTGCTCGAGCAGTCGGTCCACCTCGGCGCCGTCGATCGGCCGGTGCGACCCGGTCGAGGACAGGGACGCCGGCAGGTCGATCGAGCCGGTCAGGATGACCTCGCCCGTCGCGTTCAGCGCACCCGTGGGGTCCGCCAGCGCCGAGTTCGGCAGGATGATCGCGTTCGAGCCCGTCTCGGCGACCCGACGGATGCCGGTCGCTTCGTCGTGGACCTCGGTGTCGTTCGAGTCGTGCGCCTGCGTGGACCAGTGCCCGACGGGCGTGGCGAACGTGGTCGTCATCGGCTTCGGCTCGGGCGGGCGGATGAAGGCCACCCCGGGAGCCGACTGCTGCGCCGACACGTCAGCTGAGGCGGGACGGTCGTCGTGCTGGACCGGTACCTCGTTGGTGTCGTCCTCGTCGAGGGACAGCGGGAACACCCCGGGCGTCGCCGCGGCGGGCTCCGGCGCTGCCGAGGTGTCCGTCAGGAGGCCGGTCGGCAACTCGACTGGACCGTCGGTGTCGTGGTCCGTGCTCGCGTCGCGCTGGTCGTCGACGGACGGGACATCGTCCGACGGGGCGTCGCCGGCCTGGGGCGCCCAGGTCGACCGGTGGCGTCGGGGTTCCTCGGCGTGCGCGGCGGCTTCCTCGAGGGGTTCGAGCGCATCCGGCGAACCGTCGGCCGCGGTGGCCTGCTCGACCGCAGCTGCCTCGAGGTGCGTGGTCTCGGTGGAGGGTTCCTGCCAGTCCGACGGTTCGGCCGCGGGGTCCGGGAGCGATGCCGGGGCGGGAGCGGGCGTCGACGGGGCGGCGGCATCGTCCTCGTGCGTCGGGGACGCGGGAGCGGTCGCCCCGGCGAACTCGGCAGGAGCGGTCGGCGGTGTCGTGCCGCCCTGGTCGCCCTGCAGCTCGGCGACCGTGCCGAGCACGTCCTGCACGGTGCGGTCGGACGACTGGGGTGCCGGGTTGCGCAGCGGGACCGGGCCGGTGGCCTGCCCCTCGGCAGCGCGCATCTGGCGGATCTGGCGGCGGGTGAGACCGCCCGACCCCGGCACGATCTCCGTCGCGGAGGCTGGCGGCTGGTCCGGCACGCCGGCGGACGAGGTCGGCGCTGACGGCACGACCGGTCCGGCGGACTGCGCGGGACCGGGCGCCGCCGGCGCGACATGGGAACCCGGTCGACGGCGTGCGCCGTCGACGGAGGTGGGCTGGGGGGCGGCCACGGTCGGCGGCGGGGTCACGGGCTGGCCCCCGGCCGAGGCTGCGCGCTCTCGCTCGCGCGCCTGGCGCCGCGACAGGGGCGGCTGCGCGTCGGACGGACTCATGCAACGCTCCGATACAGGTGGTGCTTGGTGATGTACTGGACGACACCGTCGGGAACCAGGTACCAGACAGGGTTGCCCTGTCGGACCCGGTCACGACAGTCGGTCGAGGATATCGCCAGCGCCGGGACTTCGAGCAGACTGACGTCACGCTCGGGGAGCCCGGTGATGCTCAGGTTGTGGCCGGGACGGGTGACGGCGACGAAGTGTGCCAGGTCCCACAGACCATCGTGGTCTTTCCAGTCGACGATCTGCTGGACGGCGTCTGCGCCCGAGATGAAGACGAGCTGCGCGTCAGGGCGTTGTTCGTGCAGGTCCTGGAGGGTGTCGACCGTGTAGGTCGGGCCAGGACGGTCGATGTCCACGCGGCTGACGGTGAACATCGGGTTCGACGCGGTCGCGATGACCGTCATCAGGTAGCGGTGCTCCGCATCGGTGACCCCGGACTTCATGTAGGGCTGTCCGGTGGGGACGAAGACGACTTCGTCGAGGTCGAACGACCTGGCGACTTCGGACGCCGCGACGAGGTGGCCGTGGTGGATGGGGTCGAACGTGCCGCCCATCACACCGATGCGGGGCCGCCCCGAGCTCTCGAGCATGGAGCGGCGCGTCAGATCTTGGTGTGGCCGTACTCGTCCACACCGGTCTCGTGGGTGCGGGTGGCCTCGAACTTGTTCGAGTGGCGGTACGCGATGTCGCGGAAGGACCACGTGACGAAACCGAGGAAGGCGAAGAACGCAGCAGCCACGACCGGGAAGATGAACGCAGGGACCGACGAGGCGTTCTCGGCGGCTTCAGCGAGGAGGGTCATGGTGCGGTGCTCCGATCGGTCGAGGAAGACTGTGGGCCAGTCTAGCCGCGGATCTGACCCTGTCCGCGCACGACCCACTTCGTGCTGGTGAGTTCCGGCAGCCCCATCGGCCCCCGCGCGTGCAGCTTCTGCGTCGAGATGCCGACCTCGGCGCCGAACCCGAACTCGCCGCCGTCGGTGAACCGCGTCGAGGCGTTGACCATCACCACGGCCGAGTCGACGGCCTGCAGGAAGCGCTCGGCGGTGTCGACGTCGTTCGTCACGATCGACTCGGTGTGGTGCGTCGACCACTTCGCGATGTGCGCCATGGCCGCGTCGACGTCCGGCACCACCCGGATCGACAGGTCGAGGTCCATCGACTCGGTCGCCCAGTCGACGTCGGTCGCGCGGAGGACGCCGGGCACGATCGCCCGGGTCGCGTCGTCACCGCGGAGGGTGACGCCGGCCGCGCGGAGCCGGTCCGCCAGCGTCGGCAGGAGCCGTTCGGCGGCACGCTGGTGCACGAGCAGGGTCTCGAGCGCGTTGCAGACGCTGGGCCGCTGGACCTTGCTGTTGAGGACGATGTCGACGGACCGTGCCAGGGGCGCGGACTCGTCGAGGAAGACGTGCACGACCCCGGCACCGGTCTCGATCACGGGGACCTGCGACTCGGTGACCACCGTCTGGATGAGCGAGGCGCTGCCCCGCGGGATGAGCACGTCGACGAGCCCCCTGGCCCGCATCAGCTCGGTCGCCCCGGCCCGGCCGAACTCGTCGATCGTCTGGACCAGCGCGCGCGGGAGCCCGACGGACTCGACCGCGTCCTGCAGCACCCCGACGAGCACCGCGTTCGTGCGTTCCGCTGCCGATCCCCCGCGCAGGACGACGGCGTTGCCGCTCTTCAGCGCCAGGCTCGCGATGTCGACCGTCACGTTCGGACGGGCCTCGTAGATCGCGCCGACGACGCCGAACGGCACGCGGACCTGGCTGAGCTGCAGACCGTTCGGCAGCACCGATCCCCGGACGGACTGGCCGACGGGGTCGGTGAGCCCGACGACGTGTTCGACGGCCGCTGCGAGCGCGTCGATCCGGACCGGGTCGAGTCGGAGCCGGTCGAGGAGTCCCCCGGCGAGTCCGCCGTCCTCACCCGCGACGAGGTCGAGGTGGTTCGCCGCCACGATGTCGTCGGTGGCCGTGCGGACCGCCCGGGCGATGGCCAGGAGCGCGGCGTCCTTGACGGCGGTGGTGGCCGTCGCGAGGGTCCCGGCCGCGGCGCGGGCCGCCACCAGCTTGTCGGTGAGGGTCGGAGCGGGGGCGGTCAGCGACATGGGTCGATTCTAGGACCGGCACCACCCGCGTGACGGCGGCAGTCAGCGACCGGCACCACCCGCGTGACGGCGGCAGCCGCGGACCGACAGCGTCAGCCCCGCGGCCCCGCGTGGAACCAGGTGCCGACGTGCTCCCCCGCCAGGGCCCGGTCGACCAGGGACGTCGCGGTCACGAGCACCGCGGTGCCCGCCTCGGCCGCCAGTCGTGCCGCCGCGACCTTCGTGCCCGCTCCCCCGGTGCCGACCCCGGCCGCGCCGATGGTCCCGAACGTGACCCCGGCGAGCTCGTCCCCGAACGGCACCTCGTCGATGCGCTCGGCCCCGGGCTGCTCGGGCGGCTTCGTGTACAGGGCCTCGACGTCGGAGAGCAGCACGAGGGCGTCGGCCCCGAGCAGCCGCGCCACCAGCGCCGCGAGCCGGTCGTTGTCGCCGAAGCGGATCTCGTGGGTGGCGACGGTGTCGTTCTCGTTGACGATCGGCAGCACGCGCAGCGCGAGCAGCCGGTCGATCGCCCGCTGCGCGTTGACGCGGTGCGTGGGGTTCTGCAGGTCCCCGGCGGTCAGCAGGATCTGTGCCGCGACGACACCGTGCCGGTCCAGCTGCTGCTGGTACCGGAACATCAGGACGTTCTGGCCGGTGGCCGCGGCTGCCTGCTGCGTGGCGAGGTCGTCCGGCCGGCCCTCGAGCCCGAGGAACGGGAAGCCCGTCGCGATGGCACCGGACGACACCAGGACGACCTCGGTCCCGTGGCCGTACGCGGTGGCGAGGGCGTCGACGAGCGACCCGATCTGGCCGGCGGCGTCGCCCGAGACCGACGACGACCCGACCTTGACCACGATCCGCCGGGCGCGCGGGAGGTCAGCGCGCCGGCGGACGGGGCCGAGGGAGGTCGTGTCGGTCATGCGGTGGTCAGTCCTGCTCGTCCTCGTCGTCGGCCCACATGCCGGACTTGCGCTCCTGCTCGAGCTCGGCACGCGCGGCGGCCTTGGCGTCCATCCGCTCGTAGTAGTTCTGTCGACGTTCGTTGCTCGTCTGCCGACCGGACTGGTCGAGACGGGCGTCGGTGCCACGGGCGCTCGTGATGAGCTCCGCGGTCGACGTCAGGGTCGGCTCCCAGTCGAAGATCATGCCGCCGTCGCCACCGATGACGACGGTGGAGCCGGCGACGGCCCCGGCCTTGAACAGGCCGTCCTCGACACCGAGCTTGGCGAGCCGGTCGGCCAGGTAGCCGATCGCCTCCTCGTTGGTGAAGTCGGTCTGCTGCACCCAGCGCTCCGGCTTCGACCCGCGGACGCGGTAGAAGCGGTGCTCCTCGCCGCCTTCGGCACGGACGGTGAAGCCGCCCTTGGCGTCGACGGCCTTCGGGCGGATCGCGATGCGCTCCGGGACCGGCTCGGCCGCCTTGGCGAGACGGGCCTGCTCGACGATGCCGCCCAGGGCGAAGCTCAGCTCGCGGAGGCCCTGGTGCGACGCGGTGGAGATCGGGAAGACGCGGTAGCCGCGGGCCTCGAGCTCGGGGGTCACGAACGCGGCCAGCTCGGCGGCGTCGGGGACGTCGATCTTGTTGAGCGCGATGAGCTGCGGGCGCTCGAGCAGCGGCAGCTGGCCCTCGGGCACCGGGTAGCGCTCGAGTTCGCGGAGCAGGACGTCGAGGTCGCTGATCGGGTCACGGCCGGGGTCGAGGGTGGCGCAGTCGATGACGTGCAGCAGGACCTCGCACCGCTCGACGTGGCGGAGGAACTCGAGGCCGAGGCCCTTGCCCTCGGATGCACCCTCGATGAGCCCGGGGACGTCGGCGACCGTGAAGCGGACCTCGCCGGACTCGACGACGCCGAGGTTCGGGGTCAGCGTGGTGAAGGGGTAGTCCGCGATCTTCGGCTTGGCAGCGGAGACGGCGGCGATGAGCGAGGACTTGCCGGCACTCGGGTACCCGACCAGGGCGACGTCGGCGATCGTCTTGAGCTCGAGGCGCACGTCGCTGGCCTCGCCGTCGGTGCCGAGGAGCGCGAACCCGGGGGCCTTGCGCTTCGTCGTGGCGAGCGCGGCGTTGCCGAGACCGCCCTGACCGCCCTGGGCGACGACGATGCGCATGCCCGGTTCGGTCATGTCCGCGAGCACCTCGCCGGACTCGTCGTAGACCACGGTGCCGACGGGCACGGGGAGCTCGAGCTCGTCACCGCTGATCCCGCTGCGCATGTCGCCCATGCCCGGCTGGCCGTTGCGGCTGGAACGGTGCGGCGAGCGGTGGTAGCCGAGCAGCGTGGTGACCTGCGGGTCGGCGACGAGCACGATGTCACCGCCGTCA
Organism: Curtobacterium sp. SL109; assembly: GCF_026672405.1. NCBI lineage: Bacteria > Bacillati > Actinomycetota > Actinomycetes > Micrococcales > Microbacteriaceae > Curtobacterium > Curtobacterium sp. SL109. The sequence continues at coordinate 1,748,580 of NZ_JAPPRB010000002.1, read as the reverse complement.
CCGCCGTTGCCGCCGTCGGGACCAGCCAGTGGCTTGAACTTCTCGCGACGAACGGACACGCATCCGTTGCCGCCGTTCCCCGCGCTGAGGTGCAGGATCACGTCGTCGACGAACGTCGCCATCGGTTGTTCACTCTCCGTAGACCAGAGGCGACCGGAGCCGCCAGTGACGGCCGGGGCCGTCGAAACACGAATGAGGGGCAGGCACGCGGCCCGCCCCTCATCCAGAGAACTGTGTCGTCAGACGCTCACGGCGTCGACGATGTTGATGACCTTGCGGCCACCCTTGGTGCCGAACTCGACCGAGCCAGCGGCCAGGGCGAACAGCGTGTCGTCGCCACCGCGGCCGACGTTCGCGCCCGGGTGGAAGTGCGTCCCACGCTGGCGGACGATGATCTCACCGGCGTTGACGACCTCGCCACCGAAGCGCTTCACGCCGAGGCGCTGTGCGTTCGAGTCGCGACCGTTGCGAGTGGAACTCGCACCCTTCTTGTGTGCCATTGTCTGCTCCCGCCTTACGCGATCTTCGTGACCTTGACGCGCGTGAGGTCCGCGCGGAAGCCCTGGCGCTTCTTGTAACCGGTCTTGTTCTTGAACTTCTGGATGATGACCTTCTTGCCGCGGAGGTCCTCGAGCACCTCGGCGGTGACGGTCACCTTCGCCAGGTCGGTCGCGGCGGAGGTGATGGTGTCACCGTCCACGAGGAGCACGGGCGCGAGCTCGATGTTGCCCTGGTCATCGGCCTTCTTGCGATCGATGGTGAGGATCGTGCCGACCTCGACCTTCTCCTGACGGCCGCCGGCGCGCACTACTGCGTAAACCACGTGGAAATCCTTACGTAACTCTGCTTGAGGGAAGTCTCGGGTGTCTGTTCCTGCGCGACCACCGGCGGAACCGGTGGCCGGCGACACAGGCAGAACGGCCCGTTGACACCAGGGATCGAGCGTACTCGATGGGCATGGGTCCGGTCAAACGCCGACACGCGCCTAGCATGGACACGTGACCGTGTTGATCGACCCACCGACGTGGCCCGCCCACGAAACCGTGTGGTCGCACCTCGTCAGTGACCTATCGTACGCGGAGCTCCACGACTTCGCAGCACGTGCCGGTGTGCCACGCCGGGCCTTCGACCACGACCACTACGACGTGCCCCAGGCGCGCTACGACGAACTCGTCGCCCTCGGCGCGACCCCGGTGACCGGGCGCGAGCTGGTGCTGCGCCTCATCCGGAGCGGTCTCCGGGTCGCCCAGCGGGACAAGCGCGGCTTCTGAGCCGCCCCAGGACCGGACAGGAGGCCCGTGGCGGGGTCGCCACGAGCCTCCTGTCCGGTGGGTGCCCTGACCAGGGCCGGTCGGGTCAGCGACCCGGCGGCGGTGGTCCCCACTGCTGCTGCGGGGGTGCCCACTGCTGGGTGGGCTGCTGCTGTGGCTGCACGGTCGCCGGCGGGACCGCGTCCGCCGGCCGCACCGTGCCGGGCGTGCCGGAGGTCGGGCGGCCGGTACGACTTCGGGGACGGCCGAGCCAGAGCCACGCCACCGTGGCTGCGGCCAGGAGCATCGCGGTCAGCGGCATACCGCGCTGCAGCGGCGACGTCAGGACGTCCGTCAGCAGGCGCCTGGGGCCCGCGTCGACCGCGCCGTACGCCCCCGTGACGACCCCGACGAGTGCCAGGGCCAGCGTGCCGGCCGCACCGCCGAGGACCGCGCGGAGCAGGACGACGGGGAGCGGGCTGCGCCGCGTGATCGGCGTGAGGAACGCCAGCGCCAGGAAGGCGCCCGCGTAGAACGGGAACGGCGTCAGGAAGACGGCGGTGGCGAAGCTCAGCACGACGTTGTGACCGCCGTAGGAACTGAACGGGCCGACGTACAGGCTCGTGCCGATCATCCCGAGCAGACCGGACAGCGCCTGGACCGCGAGCACCCCGACCACCGCGATGGCCGCGCCCGCGACCGCGGCACCGGAGGCACCGGGCGCGAAGGCCCTGGTCGGGTCCCCCGCACGCCGGGGCGGCCGGGGCGGGAGGAACCCGCCGCCGGCCGGTCCGCCGCCGTGCTGCTGCTGCTGCTGCTGGTACTGCTGCTGCTGCTGCTGCCACCCGGCGCCGTAGTACCCGCGGTCGTCCGGTTGCGGGCGGCGCTCGGGGGTGCTCACGCTCAGCTCCCCAGGATCACGGTGCCGTCGTCGGAGGCGTCACCGTCGGTCGTCGCCGGGGCGCTGATGCTTCCCGACGAGACACGGCGCGACCGGGACCGACCCTGCCCGGGCTGCTTCGGCTCCGGGAGCGCCTGCAGGACGGAGTCGAGGAGCGAGTCCGCGTCGGGCGCCTTGCGGGGCTCGCGCTTCGTCACCGCGACGGGGATGTCGAGGATGGCGACCGTCGTGTCCGCCGGGGTGACCGTGGCGGACGAGGACGCCCGACGACGAGCCGGCGGCGTGGTCGGCTGGGTCGGCTGCTCCGGTGCGGACGCAGCCGGTGCGGTCGTGTCCGGAGCGGACGTGACCGGCGTGGCCGTGACCTGCGTGGCCGGGGCCGCGGTCGTCTCGGCGGTGCGCTCGGTCGGAGCGATCGCCGGGGCGGCAGTGGCAGCGGCGGGTGCCGGCAGCGTCAGGACACCGTCGGTCGAGGCCGGGGCGCTCTGCTCGGAGCTGGCACGACCACCGCGACGACGGCGGCGCTTGGGGCCGCCCTCGGTCGACGCCTCGGGGGCGTCGGTGGCTGCGGGGGCTGCCGACGCGGCCGATGCTGCGGGCGCGGCGGGCGCCGAGGCCGGAGACGACGACGACTCGGGCGTGGTCGGCGACGCGGCCGGCTCCTCGTGGCCGATCGTCGACGCGGCGATCCGGGAGAGCGCGTGCTTCACGTCCTCCGTGATCTGGTGCGCCTGCGACGGCTTCTGCTCGCCGCCGGGACCGTTCGACCCGGACCCGTTGCCGTGCCCGTTGCCGTTGCCGTTGCCGTTGCCACGCGTGTTGCCGCCGGCCGAGGACGTGCCCTCGGAGCCGTTGCCACGACCCTTGCGACGTCCCTTGGAGGGGCCGGGGTCGGCGTTGTTGTCGTTGACCTTCGCGTTGACCTCGTCGAGGGACTCGCGCAGGCCAACACCGATCTTCTTGCGGGTCATCTGCACGAGGCCGAGCGAGGTGACCTCGGCCACCTGGTGCTTCGTGCGGTCGCGGCTGAGGCACTCGACGAGACGACGCAGCACGAGGTCGCGGTTCGACTCGAGCACCATGTCGATGAAGTCGACGACGATGATCCCGCCGATGTCGCGCAGCCGGAGCTGGCGGACGATCTCCTCGGCGGCCTCGAGGTTGTTCTTCGTGACGGTCTCCTCGAGGTTGCCCCCGGAGCCGACGAACTTGCCCGTGTTGACGTCGACCACGGTCATGGCCTCGGTGCGGTCGATGACGAGCGAACCGCCCGAGGGCAGCCAGACCTTGCGGTCGAGGGCCTTCTCGACCTGCTCGTTGAGGCGGTGCTCCTCGAACGAGTCCGGGCCGTCGTACAGCTCGACGCGGTCCTTGAGGTTCGGGCGCGACGGCGTCGAGGTACTCCTCGATGGTCTCGCGGGCCGCGTCGCCGTCGATGATGAGCTTCGTGAAGTCCTCGTTGAAGACGTCGCGGACGATCTTCACGAGCAGGTCGGGCTCCGAGTGGAGCATGACCGGCGCCTGGCCGACCGCGACCTTCTTCTGGATGGCCTCCCACTGCGCGGTGAGGCGCTGGACGTCGCGCGTCAGCTGCTCCTCGGTGGCACCCTCGGCCGCGGTGCGGACGATGACGCCGGCGTGCTCGGGCAGGACCGCCTTGAGGATCTTCTTCAGGCGGGCGCGCTCGGTGTCCGGGAGCTTCCGCGAGATGCCGTTCATCGAACCGTTCGGCACGTAGACGAGGTAGCGACCGGGCAGCGAGACCTGGCTGGTCAGGCGGGCGCCCTTGTGGCCGACCGGGTCCTTCGTGACCTGCACGAGGACCTTGTCACCCGGCTTGAGCGCTGCCTCGATGCGGCGGCCGTGGTTGCCGGTCTCGACGGAGTTCCAGTCGACCTCACCGGCGTAGAGCACGGCGTTGCGGCCGCGCCCGATGTCGACGAAGGCGGCCTCCATCGAGGGGAGGACGTTCTGCACCTTGCCGAGGTAGACGTTGCCGATGAGCGACACGTTGTGCGACTTGGTGACGTAGTGCTCGGCGAGGACGTTGTCCTCGATCACGCCGATCTCGATCTTCTCCGCGCTGGAGCGGACGATCATCTGGCGGTCGACGCTCTCGCGCCGGGCGAGGAACTCGTCCTCGGTCACGACCTGGCGACGACGGCCGGCGTCACGGCCGTCGCGGCGACGCTGCTTCTTGGCCTCGAGACGCGTGGAGCCCTTCACCTTCTGGGGCTCGGTGATGTACTCGACCTCGCGGCGGCGGGGCTCCTGGTGGTCGCGCGGCTCGCGGGGCTCACGGTCGGCGCTGCTGCCACGACGACGGGTGCGACGACGGCTGCCCGACTCCTGGTCATCGTCCTCGTCCCAGCGGTCGTCACGGTCGGACCGGGCGCCACGGACGGGGAGCTCCGGCAGGACCGGGGCGTGGAAGATCAGGCTGAGGGTGGACGTGGCCTTCGGGGCCTCGACCGCGGGGGTCGCGGGCTCGGCGGTCTCGTCGGTCGCCGGAGCGTCCGCGTGGGAGTCCGTCGGGGTGTCGTCGTCGGTCTCGGCGTCGCCGTCCTCGTCGGACCAGCGGAGCGCGTTGCGGGCGGCGGCCGTGGTGGACGCCGTCGCCGCAGCGTCGGTGGTCGTCGCGGGGGCGACCTGCGCGGTGTCGGTCTGCGCCGTGTCGGTCTGCTGGGGCGGCGTCGCCAGCTCGTCCGCCAGCGCCGCGGCGTCGGCCACGGCGGTCTCGGGTGCGTCGTCCGCACCGGCGGCCTCGGCCACCGCGGCGACCTCGGCGTCGGCCGCCTGGGCGGCGACCGCCTCGGCGCCCACGACGGGCAGGTCACCGGTGAGGGTGCTGACGTCGTGGGCGACCGCGGTCGCGCCGGTCTGGACGTCGACCTGCACCGAGACGGAGTCGGTCACGACCGGCTCGGTCGTCTCCGCCGCGGTCGGCTCCGGCACGCTCGGCTCGGGAGACCCGGTGGTCTCGACGGCGTCGGTGGACGTCGGGACACCCCCGGCGGTCTGCTGCCCCGACCGGGCGCGGCGTCCGCCGAACAGGCGGCCCCGTCGCTTCGGTGCGTCGTCGTTGTTGTCGTTCGCGTTGTGTTCGCTCTGCTCCACCATGGACTGGTGCACTCCTCGACCCCGCGCTGACCCTGTCGGGTGGCGGGAACTCTGTGGTTGTGGCGGGCGGCGGCCACGCCACCCGCACTCGCTGGTCAGTGACCGTCCGGCGTCGACATCTCGTGTCCGCCCGAGCGGAGCACCCGGCCCCACCCGGTCCGGCGTCGGAAGTGACGCGTCGTCCGGTCACGGCACGCTGTCACCGTGCCTTGTTCGTCCGGGCTGTCGCCCGGAAAGCTCTCGTCGTCACACGGATCGGCCGTGCGACGACTGTCATTGTCGCACGCGACGACGGAGAACGGTCGGAGGGCCGTGTCATGATGACGCCGTGACCACGACAGCACCCACCACCCGTCGTCCCGTCGCGATCGCGATCCTCCTGCTCGTCACCGGTGTCGTCGCGCTCTACGCGGCGTTCCGCCTGGTCCTCGACGAGTTCGCGAAGTACGAGAACCCGAAGGCAGTGCTCTCGTGTGACGTGAGCCCGTTCGTGAACTGCTCGGACGTCATGACGAGTGCGCAGGGGCACCTGCTCGGCTTCCCCAACCCGCTGATCGGCGTGATGGGCTTCGTGGCACCGATCGCCGTCGGCGTGGTGCTGCTCGCCGGGTTCCGCGGCACCAGGTGGTTCTGGACCGCGTTCAACGCCGGGGTGTTCCTGGCGTGGGTGTTCGTCACGTGGCTCTTCACGCAGACCGTCTGGTTCATCGGCGCGCTCTGCCCCTGGTGCATGCTCGTGTGGGCGATGACGATCCCGATGTTCTGGGTGTTCACCATCTGGAACCTGTCCCGGGGCACGTTCGGCACTGGCGGCCGTCGCGTCGGGAAGGCCCTGCTGCCGTTCTGCTGGGCGTTCCCCCTGGCGAACTACCTCTTCATCGTGGTCACGATCCTGATCAAGTTCCCCACGGTCCTGTCGTTCCTGTGACGCGGACGCCGACGCTGACGCGGTCGCGGACGCGGACGCCGACGCGGACGGCGCCGTCGGATGTCGCCCAGCCCGGGGCGAACTCGGTGACGTGTCACCTTATTCCTGGACTCTTCTCAGCCAGGACGCCCCGTCGGCGCGTCGGCAGCCGTTACGCTCGTTCCCGATGAGCGACAACGAGAGCAAGAAGGCTCGCAGGAACGCGGCCCGCGAGCGCGCCGCCGCCCAGCGCGCGAAGGACAAGGCCCGCAAGCGCCGCAACCGCACGCTGACGATCAGCGGCATCATCCTCGCCGGCCTCGCCGTCGTCGCGGTCGTGGTGCTGGTCATCGCGAACTCGGTGCAGCCGGCGGGCCCCGGTCCGAAGAACATGGCGAGCGACGGCATCGTGCTGCAGGGGCAGAACGGCAAGATCGTCCCCGTGGAGACGAAGGCGATCCCTGAGAAGGGCAAGCCGACCGCCACCAAGCAGGACGAGTCGGTCGCCAACATCACGGTGTACGAGGACTACATGTGCCCCGTCTGCAACCAGTTCGAGACCGGCAACATGCCGCAGATCAAGAAGTGGGTGCAGGACGGCTCGGCCACGCTCGAGATCCACCCGTTCAACCTGCTCGACCGCGTCTCGCTCGGCTCGAAGTACTCGACCCGTGCCGCCGCCGCTGCCGCCTGCGTCGCGAACTACGACCCCGACGCGTTCCTCGACGTCAACTCGGCCTTCTACGCCAACCAGCCCTCGGAGAGCACCCGCGGCCTGACGAACCAGAAGCTCGCGGACATCGCGAAGGACGCCGGCGCCACGAACAAGGACGTCGAGTCCTGCATCACGGACCAGCGCTTCGCGAACTGGGTCGCCGACGCCACGGACCGCGTGCTCACCCAGCCGCTCGCGAACTCGGACATCCCGAAGCTCACCGGCACGCCGACGGTCATCGTCAACGGCAAGCAGTACAACGCCGACAACACCAGCGCCTGGAGCGACACCGACTCCTTCGCCGCGTTCGTCGAGCAGAACGGTGGCTCGACCAAGTAGCCCACACGACGACGGCCCCCGCACTCACTGAGTGCGGGGGCCGTCGTCGTTCGTGGGTGTGCGACGTGTCAGGAGAACCAGAGGCCCAGCTCGCGCGCGGCGGACTCGGCGCTGTCGGAGCCGTGCACCAGGTTCTGCTGCACCTTCAGGCCCCAGTCACGACCGAGGTCGCCACGGATGGTGCCGGGCGCCGCCGAGGTCGGGTCGGTGGTGCCGGCGAGCGAGCGGAAGCCCGCGATGACGCCGTTGCCGGCGACGCGCACGGCGACGACCGGGCCGGACTGCATGAACTCGACGAGCGGCTCGAAGAACGGCTTGCCCTGGTGCTCCTCGTAGTGCGCGTCGAGGAGGTCACGCGGGGCGGTCAGCATCTTGAGGTCGACGATCTCGTAGCCCTTGGCCTCGATGCGGCGCAGGACCTCACCGGTGAGCTGGCGGGCGACGCCGTCGGGCTTGACGAGGACGAGGGTCTCTTCGAAGTCGGACACAGCGGTGCTCCCTGGAGTTCGGGGGTGGATGGGATCAGTCCTCGGCGGCGGCACGTCGTGCAGCGGCGTTCTGGCGGTCGAGCTGCGCGCCCTTGGCGAAGCAGAACACCCACAGTGCCAGGAACACCACGCCCACCGCGAACATGAACGGCTCGATGAAACCGGTCGCGAGGATGGCTGCCTGGAGCAGCCACCCGAACCATACACCGGCACGACTGCCGGTCAGACGCGACGCCAGCGCGAGCACGACGATGGCGGCGAGACCGCCACCGAAGGCCAGTCCGGGCGGCAGCGTGTGTTTGCCGAACACGACGAGCATCGGGAAGAAGAACATGATCGCCTCGAGCACGAGCGTGATGGAGAGCAGGCTCTCCTGGGCTCCGCGGTCGCGTCGCGGTCGCCGCGTGCGCGGCTGCCGACCCGGCCGGGAGGCTCCCCCTGCGTCCGTCACTTCGACCCCCCTTCCCGGTGGACCAGGTCCATCACGGCACCCACCATGACGATGGACCCGGCGACGAGCACCATGGCGTCGTCGGCGTCGTCCTCGTCCGCCAGGTCGCGGGCCTCCTGCAGGGCCTGCGCGAGCACGGGCTCGACGACGACGTGGTCACCGCCGACCTCGTCCACCACGATCCGCGCGAAGGCGTCGGCGTCGAGCGCACGCTCCCCCGGCGGCTGCGTCACGACGAACGTCTGCACGGTGTCGCGGAGCGCCCGGACGAACCCGCGGGCGTCCTTGTCGGCGAGGATGCCGACCACGCCGACGACGTGCCCGGAGGGGAACGCGATCGGCAGCGCTTCGGCCAGGGCCTTCGCGCCGTGCGGGTTGTGTGCGGCGTCGACCACGACGGTCGGTCCCTGGGCGATCGGCTGCAGACGGCCGGGGCTGGTGGCGCCGGCGAGGCCCTCGCTGAGGACGTCCTGGTCGAGCGGCTGCGACCCCCGCCCGATGAACGACTCGACCGCGGCGATGGCGACCGCGGCGTTGTGGGCCTGGTGTGCGCCGAACAGCGGCAGGAACAGGTCGTCGTAGCGGCCGGCGATGCCCTGCACGGTGATGAGCTGGCCACCGACGGCCGGCGTGACGTCCAGCACGCTGAATCCCTGCGAGCTCGGCCTGTCCGCCGCTTCGCGACGGTCAGGTACCGGCTCGAAGGGGCCCACCGTGCCCTCGACCGCCAGGGACGACTCGGTGAGCTCGGCGGCCCGCTCGAGTTCGGCGAGCGCCTCGGGCACCTGCGCACTCGACACGACCGCCGAGGACGGCTTGATGATCCCGGACTTCGTGCGGGCGATCTCGGCGACCGTGGTGCCGAGCTGCTTGGCGTGGTCGATGGCGATCGGGGTGAAGACCTGCACCTGGCTCTGCACGACGTTGGTGGAGTCCCACTCGCCGCCCATGCCGACCTCGATCACGGCGACGTCGACGGGCGCCTCGGCGAAGCACGCCAGGGCGAGCACCGTCAGGGCCTCGAAGAACGTCAGCGGGAGCTCGCCCTTGGCGGTGAGCTCGGCGTCGGTCATCTCGAGGATCGGGGTGATGTCGTCCCAGTTCTCGACGAGACGGTCGGCCGCGATGGGTTCGCCGTCGATGACGATGCGCTCCCGGATGGAGACCAGGTGCGGGCTCGTCATGAGTCCGGTGCGTAGCCCGTGCGCGCGGACGATGCTCTCGGCCATCCGGGCGGTCGACGTCTTGCCGTTGGTCCCGGTGACGTGCACGACCGGGTACGCCAGGTGCGGGTCGCCGAGGAGCTCGACGGCACGCCGGGTCGCGGTCAGCCGGTGTTCGGGCGACTGCTCGCCGATCCTGGCGTAGAGGGCGGCCTCGACGCGCTTGACGTCCTCGTCGTCCCCGCCGAACGGCACGGACTCGGCCGGGCTGGTGTCGCCGGACGGACCGACGGGGATCTCGATCCCGTCGGCGTCGTAGCGGATCTCGTCGTCGTGACCGTCGTCGTGCTGGTCGTGGTTGCTGTCGCTCATGCGCGTGCCACCTCCACGGACACCTTGGCACCGTCACCGACGACGGTGCCCTCGCCGTCGGCGAACGTGGTCTCCACCACGTCGATGGTCGTTGCGAGGGTCTCCCCCGCGATGAGGTCCTGGTGGGTCCGGACGGCGTCCGCGGCCACCGTGTCGGCGCCGAGCGTCAGGACGATGCGGTCGCTGACGTCGAGGTCGGCGTCACGACGGGCCTGCTGCACGGCACGGACGACGTCGCGGGCGAGCCCCTCGGACTCGAGCTCGGGCGTGGTCACGGTGTCGAGCACCACGAACCCGCCGCCGTCGAGGAACGCGACCGCGGTGGCGGCGTCGGCGACGGTGAGGTCGAGCGTGTACTCGCCCTCGACGAGGTCGATGCCACCGACGGTGACGCCGGCGTCCGTCGCCACCCAGTCGCCCTTCTTGGCGGCGGGGATGACCTGCTGCACGGCCTTGCCGATGCGGGGGCCGGCGGCGCGGGCGTTGACGGTGAGCTTGCGCTCGATGCCGTACTGGGCCAGCGACTCCTCGGCCTGGGCCTCGAGCACGACACGATTGACGTTGAGCTCGGCGCGGAGGATGTCCGTGGACGGCTAGACGGCGTCGCTGTCCGGCAGAACGAGCGTCAGCGTGGCGAGCGGCAGGCGAACGCGCTTGCCCGTCGCCTTGCGGAGCGCGAGGCCCTTCGACGCGACGTCGCGCACGCGGTCCATCGCCGTGACGAGGGCGTCGTCGGCGGGGAACTCGGCGGCGTCCGGCCAGTCGGTCAGGTGCACGCTGCGACCGCCGGTCAGGCCCTTCCAGATCTCCTCCGACACCAGGGGCGCCAGCGGGGCCGCGACCCGGGCGAGGGTCTCGAGCACCGTGAAGAGCGTGTCGAAGGCGTCCTTCGCCGAGGACGACGACTCGGCCCCGAGCCAGAACTTGTCGCGCGAACGACGGACGTACCAGTTCGTCAGCACGTCGGCGAAGTCGCGGATGGCCTGCGCTGCGAGCGGGGTGTCGAGGGCGTCGAGGTGCGTCGTGACGTCGGTGACGAGCACGCGGGTCTTCGCGAGCAGGTACCGGTCGAGGACGTCGGTCGAGTCCGTGCGGCGCGAGGCCTGGTACCCGGACGCTCCGGAGGCGTTCGAGTACAGCGTGAAGAAGTAGTACGTCGACCAGAACGGCAACAGGAACTCGCGGACGCCCTGGCGGATCCCCTCCTCGGTGACGACGAGGTTGCCGCCGCGGATCACCGACGAGGACATCAGGAACCAGCGCATCGCGTCGGCGCCGTCGCGGTCGAAGACCTCGGAGACGTCGGGGTAGTTGCGGAGCGACTTCGACATCTTCTGGCCGTCGGACCCGAGGACGATGCCGTGGCTGATGACGTTCGTGAACGCCGGTCGGTCGAACAGCGCGGTGGAGAGCGCGTGCATGACGTAGAACCAGCCGCGGGTCTGCCCGATGTACTCGACGATGAAGTCGGCGGGGCTGTGGCTGTCGAACCACTCGCGGTTCTCGAACGGGTAGTGCACCTGGGCGTACGGCATCGACCCGGAGTCGAACCAGACGTCGAACACGTCGGTGATCCGGCGCATGGTCGAGTTCCCCGTGGGGTCGTCGGGGTTCGGGCGGGTCAGGTCGTCGATGAACGGGCGGTGCAGGTCGACGTTGCCCTCGGCGTCCACCGGCAGGCGGCCGAAGTCACGCTCGATGTCCGCCAGCGAGCCGTAGACGTCCTGCCGCGGGTACGCCGGGTCGTCGGACACCCACACCGGGATCGGCGTGCCGAAGTAGCGGTTGCGGGAGACCGACCAGTCGATGGCGTTGCCGACCCACTTGCCGAACTGGCCGTCCTTGACGTTGTCCGGCACCCAGGTGATGTCCTGGTTCAGCTCGCCCATCCGGTCGCGGATCTCGGTGACGCGGACGAACCACGACGAGACGGCCTTGTAGATGAGGGGCTTGCGGCAGCGCCAGCAGTGCGGGTAGCTGTGCTCGTAGGACGCCTGGCGGAGGAGCCGTCCGGCGTCGCGCACGGCCTTGGTCAACGGCTTGTTCGCGTCCGACCACAGCATGCCTGCGACCTCGCCGAACTGCGACGTGAAGACGCCGCCCTCGTCGAGGGAGAGCACCACGGGGATGCCGGCGGCGGCACAGACCTCCTGGTCGTCGGCGCCGTACGCCGGGGCCTGGTGCACGATGCCCGTGCCCTCACCCGTCTCGACGTAGTCCGCGACCAGGACCTTCCAGCCGTTCTCCATGCCCTCGGTGTCGCTGAGGAAGTCGAACAGGCGCTCGTACTCGACGCCGTCGAGCTCGCTGCCCTGCAGCTCGCGGGTGACGGCCGCGACAGCGGCCTCGGCCGTCTCGTAGCCGAGGTCCTTCGCGTAGGCGGCCACGGTGTCGGACGCCAGCAGGTACGAGACCGCACCGGCGACGCCACCGTCAGCGGAGCCTCCCGGCCCAGCGGGCAGCACCACGTACGCGACCGCCGGACCGACTGCCAGAGCCGCGTTCGTCGGGAGCGTCCACGGGGTCGTCGTCCAGGCGAGTGCCCGCACGCCGTCCAGACCGAGCTCGGAAGCGCGCGTCCCCTGCAGCGGGAAGGACACCGTCACGGACTGGTCCTGGCGCATCTGGTAGACGTCGTCGTCCATGCGCAGCTCGTGGTTCGACAGCGGGGTCTGGTCGTTCCAGCAGTACGGCAGGACCCGGAAGCCCTCGTACGCCAGGCCCTTGTCCCAGAGCTGCTTCCACGCCCACAGGACGCTCTCCATGTAGGTGACGTCGAGGGTCTTGTAGTCGTCCTCGAAGTCGACCCAGCGCGCCTGGCGGGTGACGTACTGCTGCCACTCGTCGGTGTACTGCAGCACCGACTTCCGCGCCGCGGCGTTGAAGACGTCGACGCCCATGGTGTCGATCTCGTGCTTCTCGGTGATGCCGAGCTGGCGCATGGCCTCGAGCTCAGCGGGGAGCCCGTGCGTGTCCCAGCCGAAGCGGCGGTGCACCTGCTTGCCGCGCATGGTCTGGTAGCGCGGGAAGACGTCCTTGGCGTAGCCGGTCAGCAGGTGCCCGTAGTGCGGCAGGCCGTTCGCGAAGGGCGGGCCGTCGTAGAACACCCACTCGTCGCAGCCGGAGCGGGCCTCGATCGACGCGCGGAAGGTGTCGTCGCCCTTCCAGAAGGCGAGGATCCCCTGCTCGACGGCGGGGAAGGAGGGCGACGGGGTGACGCCGTCGGTGTTCGAGGTGAGCGGGTAACGCACGGGGGCTCCTGTGGGTTCGGTTCGTCTCCACGAGGACGGGGCCCGAGGGCTCCGCGGTACCACCTCGCTTGCCGCTCCGGTGGAACCGGGACGGCCGCTCGTCGTCGGGGATGGTGACGGTCCCGAACCCGCCCGGTTCTACTGACGACCCGTCGAGACGGTCCGCGTTCTTCCGGATGGCTCCCCGGTGATGGCCGGATCGATGCCTGTGGAACACGACTTTACCGGACGGGAGCATGCTTGAGTGATGCCGTCGTCTGAACAGCAGCAGGACCGTCCCGAGTCCATGCTGACCGTCATCATCGCCTTCGGGGCGAACCTGCTCGTGGCCATCGCGAAGTCGATCGCCGCGCTCGTCTCCGGGTCGGCGTCGATGGTGGCCGAGGCGGCGCACTCGTGGGCGGACACCGGCAACGAGGTCTTCCTGCTCATCGCCGAGCGGCGGGGAGCGAAGAAGCGGGACGCGGCCCACCCGCTCGGGTACGGGCGCGAGACCTACATCTGGTCGATGTTCGCCGCGTTCGGCCTGTTCACCGCCGGCGCGATCGTGTCGATCTACCACGGCATCTCGGAGCTCGGGGAGACCGGGCCGGCCGAGGACGTCGTGCTCAACTACGTCGTGCTCGGGCTGTCGTTCTGCCTCGAGGGCACGAGCTTCCTGCAGGCGTACCGCCAGGCGCACGGAGCGGCGACGAAGCGGAAGGTGCCGGTGCTGCGGCACGTGCTGCAGTCCTCGAACCCGACGCTGCGTGCCGTCTTCGCCGAGGACGCCGCGGCCCTCGTCGGCCTGGTCATCGCGTTCCTCGGGGTGTTCCTGCACCAGGTCACCGGCCTGGCGGTGTTCGACGCCATCGGCTCGATCGCGGTCGGCCTGCTGCTCGGCGTCGTGGCGATCGTGCTCATCGACCGCAACCGCCGGTTCCTGCTCGGCGAGAGCACCTCCCCCGAACTCGAGAACGCGGTGCTCGTCGAGCTGCTCGCACGGAAGCAGGTGGAACGCGTGACCTACCTGCACCTGGAGTTCGTCGGGCCGTCCCGCGTGTACCTGGTGGCGGCGGTCGACCTCACCGGGAACGAGGACGAGTCCCACGTGGCCGTCCGGCTGCGGGACGTCGAGAAGTCACTCGAGGAGAGCCAGTACATCGAGGAGGCGGTCCTCACCCTGAGCTACCCGGACGACGTGGCGCTCGTGCCCACCGGCGACGCGATCCCCCAGACGGTCCGGGACGGCACCGTGGAGGACGTGGCCTCGGGTGGCGCGGGGACGCTGCGGGCCTGACGCGCCCCGCGCCCCGCGCTTGTGCGCCGGGGCCGGACGGGTGTCCGGGGGCCAGCGCGCGCAGGCCCCTTCAGCGCGCGTCGAGCCCCGCGACCACCGGGGTCAGCGCCGCCGCCACGTACTCGACGAGCGCGCGCCGGCCGACCCCGTCCGCGACCCACACCCCGAACGCCGCAGCGGCCGCCCCGAGCATCGCGCCCGACACCGTCTGCGGCCACAGCGCACCGGCCTGCTCCCCCGTCCGACGCCCGACGAACGCGGCGACCGCGGTGTGCTGGGCCATCACCCGGGCGGCCACGCTGGCGACGAGCTCGGCGCCGATGCCCATCACCTCGGCCTGGGCCACCGCCCACGGCACGCGCTCCGGGTCGTGGGCCCGGGCGGCGGCGAGCAGCGCGTCCTCGACCGCCCGGACGGCCGTGGGCTCGGTGGACGCGGCGAGGAGCTCCGGCAGCGCGGCGACGGCGGCGTCGAGCTCGAGCCACATCACGTCGGACTTGGCCGGGAAGTAGTTGAAGAACGTCGCGCGGCTCACCCCGGCCCTGGCGGCGATCTGGTCCACGGTCGTGCGGCCGTAGCCCTGTTCGAGGAACAGCTCCGCCGCCGCGTCGGCGAGCACCTCGGCGCTCGAGCGGCGTGGCCGTCCACCGCGGCGACTGCGTCCATCCATGCCGCCATTCAACCGCTAGACTCGGATCGCCATGATGTTGGACTCAGTACAGAAAGCTCGGATGCGCGCTGTCAGCGCCGTCGCGGGCGCCGCGACGATCCTGATCGCCCTGACGGCCTGCACCGGTTCGGGTGCGAGCACCACGAGCAGCACCCCGGTCGCCGGCGGCACGCTCACGTACGCCTCCGGGGACGCCGAGCCGACCTGCCTCGACCCGCACGTCGGCGGCAACTACCCGCAGGCGCTGCTCTCGACCCAGTACATCGAGGAGCTCGTCGGGCTGCGGGACGGCAAGCCCGTGCCGGCCCTCGCCACGAAGTGGACCACGAGCGACGACGGCACGACGCTGACGTTCACCCTCCGCGACGACGTCACGTTCACCGACGGCACCCCGTTCGACGCCGCCGCCGTGGTGCGCAACATCGAGCACGTGCAGGACCCGAAGACGGCATCCAGCACGGGGTACCTCGCGCTGCAGTCCGTCAAGCAGGCGACCGCGACCGACGACCACACCGTCACGCTCGCGCTGAGCCGCCCGGACAGCGCCCTGCTCGAGTCCCTCTCGCAGCCGTGGGTCGGCATGGAGAGCCCGAAGGCACTCGAGCGGTCAGAAGCGGCCAACTGCGAGTCGCCCGTCGGCACCGGCCCGTTCACGGTCACGAACTGGAAGCACGGCGACCGGGTCACGCTCGCGAAGAACGCGGACTACTGGGGGTCGACGAAGCCGCGGCTGTCCGGCATCACGTGGCGCTTCCTGCCCGACGCCACCTCGCGCTACGCCGCCCTGCAGGCCGGCCAGGTCGACGTCATCGACAACGCGCAGCCCGACCAGCTCAAGGCCGCGTCCGCGAAGGCCGCCATCCGCGACCTCGACGCCCCGCGCCCCGGTGCGTCGAACCGCCTCGAGCTGAACTCCGGGCACGGCGTGTTCCAGGACGAGGCCGTGCGCAAGGCCTTCATCGCCGGCGCCGAGGTCGACCCCGGCATCACCTCGCTGTTCCTCGGCACCGCCGAGCGCTCGTACTCGGTGCTCTCGAGCGTCGAGCCGTACGGGTACTCCGACCGGAAGCTGTTCCGGTACGACCCGTCGACGGCGAAGCAGCTCCTCGACGACGCCGGGTGGACGGTCGGCAGCGACGGCATCCGCGAGAAGGACGGCAAGCAGCTCACGGTGACGTTCCCGGTCTCGACGAACCAGTCGGTCCCCGCTGAGCGCAGCCTGTTCCAGCAGATCCAGGCGTCCGAGGCCGAGGTCGGCATCAAGGTGCAGCTCGAGGAGCTCGACCTGTCCAGCTGGTACGCAGCCCTGGCGAAGAACCAGTACGACGTCGTCAGCGCCCCGTACACGAAGGTCGGCGCCGACGTGCTCCGCATCCTCTACGACAGCGCGAGCATCACCCCGGCACCGTCGGGCTACTTCGCGAACCTCGCCCAGCTCGACGACCCGGCCGTGGACGACCTGTTGCAGCGTGCGGCACGGACGTCCGACTCCGGCGAGCGCGGCACGCTCTACGAGGACGCGCAGGAGAAGATCCTGGCCAGCGGCACGGTCCTGCCGCTCTACGACCAGCAGAACCACTTCCTGTACCGCTCGGCCGTCCACGGCATCGAGACCACCGCGGTCTCCACCCCGTGGTTCGGCACCGCCTGGATCGACCGCTGACGCGGTGACGGACAGGAGGCTCCCCGCGCGTCCCACGGACGGGCGACGCTCCGGCGCCGCTGCGGTCGCAGGGCGCTGGTCGCGGTGGGCGCTCCGCCGTGCGGCCGGCGGCATCGGGGTGTTCTGGGCGGTGGCGACGATCGTCTTCGTCGCCATCCGGCTCATCCCCGGTGACCCGGCGCTCGCGGTGCTCGGCGGACCGGGGTCGCAGGCCTCGGCCGATGCCGTCGCCCAGGTGCGCCAGGACTACGGCTTCGACCGCCCGCTGCTCGTGCAGTACGCGGTGTTCCTCGGTCGTCTCGCGACCGGGCAGCTCGGGGACTCGTACGCGTTCCGCACGCCGGTCGCGACGCTCCTCGGGCAGCAACTCCCGGTGACGCTGACCCTGGCGGTCGCCGGGCTCGTCGTCGCGTGGGCGCTCGCGATCGTCGCCGCGTGGTGCTCCACGCAGCGCGGCCGGGTCGCCGCGGCCCTGACGAGCGCGATCTCCGTCACGGCGAGCGTCACGCCGCACTTCTGGCTCGGCAGCGTCCTGATCGTCGTCTTCGCGAGCGCCCTCGGCTGGGTGCCGGCGGTCAGCGACGGCAGCGTCCGCGGGTGGGTGCTCCCGGTGCTGACCGTGGCCGTGCCCGTCGCCGGGTACCTCGCCGAGACGGTCCGCGACGGCGTGGTCGACGCCCAGCGATCGGCCTTCGCGCTCGCCGCCCGCGGCCGGGGCGAGACCCGCGCGGGCCTGTTCGGACGCCACCTGCTCCGGCACGCGGCGCTGCCGGGGATCGCCCTGTCCGCCTGGGCCTTCGGGTCCCTGGTGTCCGGCGCCGTGGTCGTGGAGTCGGTGTTCGCGCTCCCGGGCATCGGGCGTGCCCTCGTGACCGCCGTGACCCAGCGGGACATGCCCCTCGTGGCGGGCATCGCCCTCGTCTCCGCGGCGGCCTACGTCGTGGTGCTCGCGGTGGCCGACCTCGTCGAGCGGGCCGTCGACCCGCGCGACCACGGGGCGGGCGCGCGGTGAGCGGGATCGCCGAGCCGAGCCTCCCGGCCGACACCGACGCCGCCACCGTCCGCGGCCGGTCCGAGCGGTTCCGTGGGGGGACGCTCGGACCGGCCGGCACGGTGGCGGCCGGGGTGGTGGCGCTGGCGGTGCTCGCCGCCGTCTGGCCGGCGCTGCTCGGCGGGGCGCACCCGCTCGCGGTGCACCCGACGCAGGCACTCCAGGCACCGAGCTGGTCGAGTCCGTTCGGCACCGACGAGTCCGGGCGTGACGTCCTGGCGCGGGTCGTGGCCGGCACCCGCGCGAGCCTGCTCGTCGGGGTGGTCGCGACCCTGGTCGGCGGGGTCGTCGGGGTGGTGCTCGGCGTGGTGGCCGGGCTCGGCGGGCGGCTCGTCGACGCGGTCGTCGGGCGCGTCACCGAGGTGGCGTTCGCGCTCCCCCTGCTCCTCGTCGCGCTCGTCGCGATCGCCGTGACCGGGCCCGGTCCGGTGCCGGCTATGCTCGCGGTCGGGTTCGCCACGGCTCCCGGGTACGCGCGCATCGTGCGGGGGCTCGTGCGTTCGGCGCGGTCCTCACAGGTGGTCGAGACCGCGGTGCTGCTCGGGCGCTCCCCCGGGCGGATCGTCGTCCGGCACGTGCTCCCCGCTGCGCTGTGGCCGGTCGTCGCCGTGGGCACGCTCGGCATCGGGCAGGCGGTCGTCTGGGCCTCGGCGCTGAGCTACCTCGGTGTCGGGACGCCTCCGCCGGCGCCGGAGTGGGGCGCGATGCTGGCCGACGGCCGCACGTACCTGCTGACCGCGCCGTGGATGAGCACCTTCCCCGGGCTGGCGATCGTCGTGCTCGCGACCGCCGTGACCGTGCTCGGCCGGGCACTCCGACGAACTGGAGCGCTGCGGTGAACGTCCTCGATGCCCACGGACTGTCCGTCACGATCGGCGGCGACACGCTGGTCCGCGACGTCGACCTGCACGTCGCGGCCGGCGAGTGCGTCGCGCTCGTGGGGGCCTCCGGCTCCGGCAAGACCGTCACCGTCCGGGCCCTGCTCGGGCTCTCCGCGTCCGGCTCCGCCGTCCGTGCCGACCGGCTCGAGGTCGCCGGGCTCGACACCCGCGCCTTCACCGAGCGACGCTGGCGGACGGTCCGCGGATCACGGGTCGGCTACGTCGGCCAGGAGGCCCTCGGCGCGTTGGACCCGCTGCGTCCGGTCGGGCGCGAGGTCGCAGACACCCTGCGCCTGCACACCGAGATGAGCGCCAGGGAGCGCGTGGACGCCGTCCGCGCCGCGCTCGAGGGCGTCGGGCTCGACCCCGCGATCGCCTCCGACGGGCGGCTCGCCGGCACGCTCTCCGGCGGCATGCGGCAGCGGGCGCTCATCGCCGCGGCGACGATCGGTGCGCCGGCGCTCGTCGTCGCCGACGAACCGACCACGGCGCTGGACGCCGGGGTCGCCGTCCGGGTGATGGAACAGCTCCGTGCGGCACAGGAGCGGGGTGCCGGGCTGCTCGTCGTGACGCACGACCTGGGACTCGTCGCCGGGTGGGCCGACCGGGTCGTCGTGATGGACGGCGGGCGGGTCGTCGAGTCGGGGTCGGTCGACCGGGTCCTCCGGGCGCCGGAGCACCCGGTGACGCGGGCGCTGGTCGCTGCTGCGGGCGCCGGTGCTGCTGCCGGCGCTGCGGCGGGCGCCGGCGCTGGTCCTGCTGCCGGCGCTGGTACGCACGGTGCGCGGTCTGTCGGCCGGTGCGAGGGTGCACACTCCGTGCGGGGGTCCGACCCATGCACGGAGTGTGCACCCTCGCACGGTCCGGCTGCCGGCACGGCCGTGCTCGTGGCGCAGGACCTGCGGAAGGCCTACGACCGCGTGGACGCCGTGGCCGGGGTGTCGTTCGCCCTGGACCGTGGACGGTCGCTCGGCATCGTCGGGGCGTCGGGCTCGGGCAAGACGACCGTCGTCCGGATGCTCCTCGGCCTCGAGGACCCCGACACCGGCACCGTGACCCTCGACGGCGAGCCGTGGGCACCGCTCCCCGAACGCGAGCGACGCCCCCGACGCCGACGGGTCGCCGCAGTGGTGCAGGACCCGGGCGCGACGTTCGACGAACGCTGGAGCGTGGAGCGGGTGCTCGTCGACGCGCTGACGGACGGCGCTGCCCGACGTGCGACGGGCGACGTCGGCGACCGGGTGGACCGGGCACTGCGGCAGGTCGAGCTCGACCCCGCGCTCCGCAGCCGTTCGCCCCTGACGCTCTCCGGCGGGCAGCGGCAGCGGCTGGCGATCGCCCGGGCGCTGGCGACCGACCCGGCGGTCCTCGTGCTCGACGAGCCCGTGACCGCACTCGACGCAACCGTGCAGGACGCGGTGCTGACGCTCCTCGAACGGCTGCGGGAGCGCACCGGCGTCGCGATGGTGTTCGTCTCGCACGACCTGCGGGCGGTTCGACGCATCGCGGACGACCTGCTGGTCATGCACGACGGGGCCGCGGTGGAGCACGGCCCCGCGCACGAGGTCTTCGCCCACCCGAACCACCCCGTGACCGTCGCGCTGCTCGCCGCCGCGGAGCGGCTGGCGGCGGGCCCCGCCGCGTAGCGGCGCGCGGCCCGCGGCGCGCCCCGCCGAGACTCGGCCAGGCGGACACCCTGCGCAGCCCGGCGGCCGCAGCCTGTCCGCCGGAGCGAGACTCGGTGCCGGACGCACCCACCGACGGGCGGAGGCCCGACCCGCTCACGCAGGTCGAGCCTCCAGGCTGGTGGACGGACGGCCACCGCCGAGACTCGGCCAGGCGGACACCCTGCGCGGCCCGGCGGCCGCAGCCTGTCCGCCGGAGCGAGACTCGGCACCGGACGCACCCACCAACGGACGGAGGCCCGACCCGCTCACGCAGGTCGAGCCTCCAGGCTGGTGGACGGACGGCCACCGCCGAGACTCGGCCAGGCGGGCACCCTGCGCGGCCTGGGGGCCGCAGCCTGTCCGCCGGAGCGAGACTCGGTGCCCGCGGTGCGGCTGGCGCGGGCCCCGGCGCGTGGCCGCGCCGGACGCACCCACCGACGGGCGGAGGCCCGACCCGCTCACGCAGGTCGGGCCTCCAGGCCGGTGGACGGGACGGTCAGGACCCGGCGGTCGCGGCGTCCCTGTCCGCGGCGGGACCGGAGCCGTCGGCGGAGATCACCGGGATCTCGCTCGTCGAGAACTCCTTCGCCCAGTCGGACTGCGCGAGGTCGGAGGTCGGGTCGTTGTAGTCGTCGATCACGCCGGCGACCTCGTCCTCGGAACCGACGGTCGGGCCGGAGCCCATGAGCGGCGAGGAGGCGGTCTCCTTCGTGAAGTACACCGCAACGAGCCCGATGACGGCGGCGAGCATCAGGTAGAAGGCGGGGATGTCCTCGGCCCAGCCGTAGCCGGCGTCCTTCGCGCCGTTGATGAGCGCGGCGGTCGCGAGCGGGGTGGTGCCACCGAAGAGCGACACCGACACGTTGAACGCGATCGCCAGGGCGCCGTAGCGGATGATCGTCGGGAAGAGCGCCGGCAGCGTGGACGGCATCGTCGAGGTGAAGGTCACCAGGACCACGCCGAGGATGAGCAGGCCGGAGAAGACCCCCACGCCCGTGCCGGTCTGGACGAGCTTCAGCGCCGGCCAGGACAGCAGGATGAAGCCGATACAGCCGGCGGCCAGCACCGGACGACGACCGAAGCGGTCCGACAGCCGGCCACCGAACGTGATGACGACCATCATGAGCAGCATCACGACGACGATCAGGATGAGCCCGAAGGTGGCGTTCTGGCCGAGGTTCTGCTCGAGGTAGGTCGGCATGTACGACAGGAGCATGTAGTCGGTCACGTTGAAGACCAGGACCAGGCCGATGCAGATGACCAGCGAGCGCCAGTTCTCGGCGAAGAGCTTGAGGAACGGCGTCTTCTGCGACTCGCGCTCGGCCGCCTGCTCCTGCTGCTTCTGGAAGGCCGGGGTCTCCTCGAGCTTCAGGCGCAGGTAGAGCCCGATCAGGCCGAGCGGCCCGGCGATGATGAACGGGATGCGCCAGCCCCAGCTGAGCAGGGCGTCCTCGGACAGGCCGAACTGCAGGCCGGTGACGATCGACGCACCGAGCACGTAGCCGGCGAGCGTGCCGAACTCGAGCCACGAGCCCATGAACCCGCGGCGCTTGTCGGGCGAGTACTCGGCGATGAACGTCGCGGCGCCGCCGTACTCACCACCGGTCGAGAAGCCCTGCACGAAGCGGGCCACGAGCAGCAGGATCGGCGCCCAGAAGCCGATCGTGTCGTACGACGGGATCAGGCCGATCATCAGCGTGCCTGCGGCCATCAGGATCATCGTCAGCGCGAGGACCTTCTGCCGGCCGATCTTGTCGCCGATGGGGCCGAAGACGGCGCCACCGATCGGGCGGACGATGAACGCGGCCGCGAAGAACCCGAAGGTCGCGACGATGTTCGAGGCCGGGTCGCCCTGCGGCAGGAAGACCTGCGAGATCGTGACGGTGAGGTAGGCGAAGATGCCGAAGTCGAACCACTCCATCGCATTGCCGAGCGCGGCGGCGGCCACGGCACGCTTGAGCAGGGACTCCTCGACGACGGTGACGTCGTCCTTCGTCAGGTCACGGCGAGTGCGCTTCGCAGCGCCCTTCGACCGCACGGGCCGATCGCCGTGCTGGTGGGGTGCGGTGTTCGGTGCCACGTTCGTTCCTCCGGTGTGCTGTGCGTCCTTCGGGCGTCCGGCGGGACGGCAACGGTGCAGCACTTGCGAGCTCCGCGCTCGCCGGACAAACCCCGGAAGACTACCAGGCTCCTGCGTCTACCCGAAACGACGGCGTGCTGGGCGCCCGTGACCGCAGCGTCGACGGCCGGTAGGATTGACCGACCCGCACGCCACGTGCGGGACACTCAGGCACCTCATCACGGACTCGGTGCCGCACATACCGATCGAAAGGCGCAGCCATGACCAAGCCCATGCCCGACAAGCCCACGGTGGACGGACTCGAGCAGGTCTGGGGACCGGTCTGGGACCAGGACGGCACCTACCGCTTCGACCGCGACGCCGCCGGTCACCGCGACGCCGTGTACTCGATCGACACCCCGCCGCCGACCGCCTCCGGCTCGCTGCACATCGGCCACGTGTTCTCGTACACGCACACCGACCTCAAGGCCCGGTTCGAGCGCATGCGCGGCAAGCACGTCTTCTACCCGATGGGCTGGGACGACAACGGTCTCCCCACCGAGCGTCGCGTGCAGAACTACTACGGCGTCCGCTGCGACCCGTCGCTCCCCTACGACCCCGACTTCACCCCGCCGTTCGAGGGCGGCGACGGCAAGTCGAGCAAGGCCGCCGACCAGCTGCCGATCTCCCGCCGCAACTTCATCGAGCTGTGCGACCAGCTCACCGTGCAGGACGAGCAGCAGTTCGAGGAGCTCTTCCGCACCCTCGGGCTGTCGGTCGACTGGACGCAGTCGT
This sequence comes from Curtobacterium sp. SL109, assembly GCF_026672405.1. Lineage (NCBI taxonomy): Bacteria > Bacillati > Actinomycetota > Actinomycetes > Micrococcales > Microbacteriaceae > Curtobacterium > Curtobacterium sp. SL109. Next base: position 1,725,558 of record NZ_JAPPRB010000002.1, on the reverse strand, counting down.
ACCGCACGATCGACGAGACCTCACGCGCGAGCGCGCAGCGTGCCTTCCTCCGCAACCTCGAGCGCGGCGAGGCCTACCAGGCCGACGCCCCGACGCTCTGGGACGTGACCTTCCGCACCGCCGTGGCCCAGGCCGAGCTCGAGGACAAGGAGATGCCGGGCGCCTACCACGGCATCGCGTTCCACAAGTCGGACGGCTCCGGGGACATCGTCATCCAGACGACCCGCCCCGAGCTGCTCCCCGCGTGCGTCGCCCTCGTCGCGCACCCGGACGACGAGCGCTTCCAGGACCTCTTCGGCACGACGGTCCGCTCCCCCCTGTTCGACGTCGAGGTGCCGGTGCTCGCACACCACCTCGCGCAGAAGGACAAGGGCGCGGGCATCGCCATGGTCTGCACGTTCGGTGACACCACCGACGTGGTCTGGTGGCGCGAGCTGCAGCTGCCGAACCGCGCGGTGATCGGCTTCGACGGCCGTGTCCGCTCCGAGCAGCCCGCCTGGATCGAGTCCGAGCAGGGCCAGGAGCTCTACGCCGAGCTCGCCGGCAAGACCGTCTTCTCCGCCAAGAAGGTCATCGTGGACGCCCTCACCGCGTCCGGCGACCTCGTCGGGGACATCACGACCATCAACCACCCGGTGAAGTTCTTCGAGAAGGGCGACAAGCCGCTCGAGATCGTCTCCACGCGCCAGTGGTACATCGTCAACGGCGCGCGGGACGAGGACCTCAAGGCGACGCTCCGCGCCCGCGGCGAGGAGATCGCGTTCCACCCGGACTTCATGCGCGTCCGGTACGACAACTGGGTCGGTGGCCTGTCCGGCGACTGGCTCATCTCCCGCCAGCGCTTCTTCGGCGTGCCGATCCCGGTCTGGTACCCGCTCGACGCCGACGGCAACCCGGTGTACGACCAGCCGATCGTCCCGACCGAGGCCCAGCTGCCCGTCGACCCGTCCTCCGAGCCGGCCCCCGGCTACCAGTCGGAGCAGCGCGGCGTGCCGAACGGCTTCGTCGGCGAGGTCGACGTGATGGACACCTGGGCGACGTCGTCCCTGACCCCGCAGCTCGCGGGCAAGTGGGAGACCGACCCGGCGCTCTACGACCTGGTGTACCCGTACGACGTCCGCCCGCAGGCGCAGGACATCATCCGGACGTGGCTCTTCACGACCGTGCTCCGCAGCCAGCTCGAAGCCGACGTCGTGCCGTGGAAGAACGCCTCGATCTCGGGCTTCATCGTGGACCCCGACCGCAAGAAGATGTCGAAGTCGAAGGGCAACGTCGTCACGCCGATGGCCGTGCTCGAACAGCACGGCGCCGACGCGGTCCGCTACTGGGCGGCCTCGTCCAAGCTCGGCACCGACGCGGCCTTCGACCCCCAGAACCCGAAGCAGATCAAGGTCGGCCGTCGTCTGGCGATCAAGGTGCTCAACGCCGCCAAGTTCGTCTACGGATTCGAGCTGCCCTCCGGCGCGACCCGCGTCACCGAGGCGCTCGACGTCGACATGCTCGCGGCGCTCCGCAGCACCCTCGAGCAGGCCACCACGGCCTTCGAGGGCTTCGACCACGCCCGCGCGCTCGAGGTCACGGAGCGGTTCTTCTGGACCTTCTGCGACGACTACCTCGAGCTCGTGAAGGAGCGCGCCTACGGCACCGCGCCGGACGCGACCCACGAGACGCAGGCGAGCGCGGTCCTGGCGCTGCGCTCCGCGATCGACGTGCTGCTCCGGCTGCTGGCACCGTTCCTCCCGTTCGCGACGGAGGAAGTGTGGGCCTGGACCCACGACACCAGCGTGCACCGGGCCTCCTGGCCGACCGCCGACGACCTGCCGGTCGACGCTGCGGAGACCGGGCTGCTCGCCGCCGTCGGACAGGCGCTCATCGGCATCCGTGGTGCGAAGACCGCCGCCAAGGCGTCCCAGAAGACGCCTGTGACGCGTGCCGTCGTCGCGGCTCCCGAATCGACGCGTGCGCTCGTCGAGCGTGCGGCCGTGGACCTGGCGGCCGTCGGCCGCATCCAGGACCTGTCCTTCGTGGACGGCCCGGAGCTGGCGGTCATCGAGATCGAGCTGGCCGAGCAGCCCGCGTAGGCGCGCGCCCGACGGACCAGGACCGACAGGACAGCCAGGAGGCTCGGATGCAGTTGGGAACGCGATGGAGCGTGGGTGGGCAGCCACCCGCGCGACTGGCGGAGGCGCTCGTCGTCGCCGTGCGAGGGGTCGAGGACGAGCTCGCGGCGGAGTCCGTGGACGTGTCGACGTGGGGGTGGACGCTGACGTTCCTCGAGGGCAAGCCGATCGTCACGCTCGACGACGGCACGTCGATCCACCTCGACGACGCCGGCCGGGCCCAGGTGACGAACCCGGACGACGCGGCGGAAGAGGACTGACGACGGGACCCCGGGGCGTTCGTGCCCCGGGGTCCCGTCGGTCGTGCTCGGGGTCAGGCCTTCGCGAGCCAGCCGAGCAGGACCTCGTTGACCTCGGCGGTGTGCGTGGTCAGGAGCCCGTGCGGGGCGCCCTCGATCTCGACGTACTCCGCTGCGGGCAGGGCCTTCGTGAACCGGCGACCGGTCGCGTCGATCGGCAGGACGTTGTCGGCCGTGCCGTGCACGATCAGGGCCGGGACGGTGACCTTCGGGATGTCCTGGCGGAAGTCAGTGCCCCACGTCAGCGGTGCGGCGGCGGACGCGATGGCGCCCGAACCGGCAGCGACGTTCCAGGCGTTCCGGACCTGCTCCTCGGAGATGCGGGTGCCGAGGTTCTCGGAGAGGTTGAAGAAGCCCTCGTAGAAGGCCGTGAAGTACGCGTACCGGTCCTTCTTGACGTCCGCGGAGACGCCCTCGAAGAACGACGCCGGCACGCCGCCGTCGGGGTTGTCCTCGGTGATGGTGAGGAACGGCTCGAGGGAGGCCAGGAACGCCACGCGGGCGATCCGGTCCTCGCCGTGGCGGCTGATGTAGCGGGCGATCTCGCCGGTGCCCATCGAGAAGCCGACCAGGATCACGTCGTGCAGGTCGAGGCTCTCGAGGACCGTGTGCAGGTCGTCGGCGAAGGTGTCGTAGTCGTACCCGGTGCTCGGCTGCGAGGACTGGCCGAACCCGCGACGGTCGTACGTGATGACGCGGTAGCCGGCCTCGAGGAGCGCGGGGGTCTGGCCCTCCCACGAGTTGCCGTCCAGCGGGAAGCCGTGGATGAGCACGATCGGCTGCCCCTGGCCCTTGTCCTCGTAGTGGAGCGCGATGTCGACGCTGTTCTCGGTCCCGACGGTGATGGTGCCCATGGTGGATCCTCTCCTCGTACTCCGCTGGAGAACGGTCGTTCTCCGTCGATGTGCCCTACACTAGAGAACGGCCGTTCCCAGCGCAAGGGGCAACGGGTGAACAGCCTGCGGAGGGGTAGGGACCATGGCAGCGACGACGAACACCGTCGACCCGGACGTCCGTGCGCACATCACCGCCGTGGCGGACGAGCTGTTCTACACACGGGGCATCCAGTCCGTGGGCATGGACCAGATCCGCACCGCCGCCGGCGTCTCGCTGAAGAAGCTCTACGCCGCGTTCCCCGGCAAGGAACAGCTGATCGCCGCGGTCCTCGCCGGACGGCACGACTACTGGGAGCGCGGGATCGGGCAGGCAGTCGACGCCGCCACGTCGCCCCGGGACAAGCTCCTGGCGATGTACGACTTCCTCGAGACCTGGTTCGGCGACGAGACCTTCCGCGGCTGCGGCTTCATCAACGCCTTCGGGGAACTCGGCGCGACATCGCCTGCCGTGGCCGAGATCGCCCGGGCCCACAAGGACTCCTTCCAGCGGTACGTCGAGGGGCTGGCGCTGCAGGCCGTCCCCGACCCCGAACGTGCTGAGGAGCTGGCCGCGCAGCTGGCGCTCCTGGCCGAAGGGGCGCAGACCACCGCGGCGATCGCCGGGGACACCGCGCCCGCTCGGCACGCGCGGCTCGCCGCGGCGACGCTGATCGACGTCGCGACGCGCTGAGGCGGTGGGCGTCGCCCGTCGCCCGTCGCCCGTCGCCCGTCGCCCGTCGCCCGTCGCCCGTGCACGGTCCTCCGAGTTCGCGTGGTGCGCACCCGTAGGGTGGAGCGATGACGACGCCGTTCGACGCACCGAGCACCCTCCCCTACGCCCTCCCGCCGTTCGAGGAGGTCCGGCTGGAGCACTACCGACCGGCGTTCGACGCCGGCATGGCCGAGCAGCGGGCCGAGGTGGACGCGATCGCGACGAACCCGGACGCCCCGACCCTCGAGAACACGCTCGTGGCCCTGGAGCGCAGCGGGCAGCTGCTCGCCCGGGTCTCGTACGTCTTCTTCACGCTGAGCTCGGCGGACTCCTCCCCCGAACTGCACGACCTCGAGGCCGAGGTCTCGCCGCTCCTCGCCGCACACCGTGACGCCATCACCCTCGACTCCCGCCTGTACGACCGCGTGCGGGCCGTGCTCGACGGCGCCGAGGCCGCTGGGCTCGAGGGTGAGGACCTCCGCCTGGTCCAGCGCACCGCGACGGAGATGACCCTGGCGGGGGCCGGGCTCGACGACGCCGGCAAGGAACGCCTCACCGCGATCAACCAGGAGCTCTCGACGCTCACCACCACGTTCGAGCGGAACCTGCTCGAGGACACGAACGACCTCGCCGTGCACGTCACGGACGAGGCGTCGCTGATCGGACTCGACGACGGTGCGAAGTCCGCCGCCGCCGGTGCCGCCGCCGACCGCGGACTCGACGGCTGGCTCATCTCGCTGCCGCTGTACACCGGGCACCCGTGGCTGGCGTCCCTCGCCGACCGCGACCTGCGCGAGCGGGTCATGCGGGCGTCGCTCTCGCGCGGGCGCCGGGGCAACGAGCACGACAACCGCGAGGTCCTGCTGCGCATCGTCCGGCTCCGTGCCGAACGGGCCGAGCTCCTCGGGTTCCCGAACCACGCCGCCGTCGTCACCGCCGACGAGACCGCTGGCACACCCGAGGCCGTCGACGGGCTCCTGTCGTCCCTCGTCGGGGCCGCCGCCGCGAACGCCGACGACGAGCGTGCCGTGCGCTCCCGGACCGTCGGCTTCGACGTCGAAGCCTGGGACTGGGCCTACGCGACCGAGATCCTGCGCGGGGAGCAGTTCGCCGCCGACAGCACCGCGATGCGCCCGTACCTCGAGGCCGACCGCGTGCTGCACGACGGCGTCTTCTTCGCCGCCACCGCCCTGTACGGGTTGAAGTTCGCCGAGCGGCCCGACCTGCACGGGTACAACGCCGACGTCCGTGTCTTCGAGGTCACCGACGAGGACGACGCCCCCGTCGGCCTCTACCTGCTGGACCTGTACACGCGGGACGGCAAGCGGGGTGGGGCGTGGATGAACCCCGTCGTCGAGCAGTCCGCGCTGTTCGGCACGCTGCCGGTCGTCGTGAACAACCTCAACGTCGCGAAGCCCGCTGCCGGGTCCCCGACGCTCCTCATCCAGGACGAGGTCGAGACGCTGTTCCACGAGTTCGGCCACGCCCTGCACGGGTTGATCGCGCGGACCACGTACCCTCGGTTCTCGGGCACGAACGTCGAGCGCGACTTCGTCGAGTTCCCGAGCCAGGTGAACGAGATGTGGGTGTCCTGGCCCGAGGTCCTGGCGAACTACGCCAAGCACCACGAGACCGGGGAGTCGATGCCGCCGGAGCTCGTCCTCGGGCTGAGCGACTCCGCCGGCTTCAACGAGGGCTTCTCCACCACGGAGTACCTCGCCGCCGCGCTGCTCGACCAGGCGTGGCACCGCCTCTCGGCTGCCGAGGCCGCAGCCGTCACCGACGTCGAGGCCTTCGAGCGCCAGGCCCTCGCGGACGCCGGCATCGACGTCGTCGCCGTTCCCCCGCGCTACTCGTCCACGTACTTCGCGCACACGTTCTCCGGCGGGTACGACGCCGGGTACTACGGGTACATCTGGAGCGAGGTGCTCGACGCCGACACGGTCGAGTGGTTCCGCGACCACGGCGGGCTCGACCGCGCGGCCGGTCGCCGGTTCGCCACGATGCTGCTCGGCGTGGGCGGGTCGAAGGACCCGATCGAGGCCTTCCGCGAGTTCCGCGGCCGTGACGCCGAGGTCGGGCCGCTGCTCCGACGCCGCGGCCTCGAGTAGGCCAGGCAGCCGGTCGGTCAGACCGCCTCGGTCTCCAGACCCGGGACACACGAAGGGCCCCGCACCGACTCGGTGCGGGGCCCTTCGTGTGGAGCGACTACGCGGACTTCTCGATGCGCTTGGCCCGTGCGCGCGGCACGATCGTCGGGGCGGCGTTCTCGAGCACGGAGGCCCGGGTGACGACCACGCGGGCGACGTCGTCGTCCGAGGGGACCTCGAACATGATCGGGCCGAGCACCTCTTCCATGATCGCGCGGAGGCCGCGGGCACCGGTCTGCCGGAGGACGGCGAGGTCGGCGATGGCCTCGAGCGCGCCCTGGTCGAACTCGAGCTCGACGCCGTCGATCTGGAACATGCGCTGGTACTGGCGGACCAGGGCGTTCTTCGGCTTCGTCAGGATCTCCATGAGCGCGACCTGGTCGAGCTGCGAGACCGTCGTGACGACCGGTAGACGACCGATGAACTCGGGGATGAGCCCGAACTTGTGGAGGTCCTCGGGCAGGACCTCGGAGTACAGGTCCTGGTGGTCGAGCGAGCTGTGCAGCTGCGCGCCGAATCCGATGCCCTTCTTGCCGACGCGGGAGGACACGATCTCCTCGAGCCCGGCGAAGGCCCCGGCCACGATGAACAGCACGTTCGTCGTGTCGATCTGGATGAACTCCTGGTGCGGGTGCTTCCGGCCACCCTGCGGCGGGACCGAGGCGACCGTGCCCTCGAGGATCTTGAGCAGCGCCTGCTGAACACCTTCACCGGAGACGTCTCGCGTGATCGAGGGGTTCTCAGCCTTGCGCGCGATCTTGTCGACCTCGTCGATGTAGATGATGCCCGTCTCGGCACGCTTGACGTCGTAGTCGGCGGCCTGGATGAGCTTGAGGAGGATGTTCTCGACGTCTTCCCCGACGTAGCCGGCCTCGGTCAGCGCGGTGGCGTCGGCGACAGCGAACGGCACGTTGAGGCGCTTGGCCAGGGTCTGCGCCAGGTAGGTCTTGCCGCAGCCGGTCGGGCCGATCAGCAGGATGTTCGACTTGGCGATCTCGACGTCGTCGCGGTCCTCGGCGGCGGTGATCTGCCCCTGGGCCCGGATGCGCTTGTAGTGGTTGTAGACGGCCACCGACAGCGACCGCTTGGCGGGGTCCTGCCCGATGACGTACTCCTGCAGGAAGTCGAAGATCTCCCGCGGCTTGGGGAGTTCGAACTCCCCCGTGCCGGACTCGTCGCTGGCTTCTGCCAGGCGTTCCTCGATGATCTCGTTGCACAGCTCGACGCACTCGTCGCAGATGTACACACCGGGACCAGCGATGAGCTGCTGTACCTGCTTCTGGCTCTTGCCACAGAAGGAGCACTTGAGGAGGTCGGCGCTCTCTCCGATGCGTGCCATGCTCGAGCCTTCCCCTGGTTGACGTGCAGCACTGCTCGTGAGCACGAGGTCGTCGTGGGGTCGAGCCTAACCGCATCCAGCGACACTCACGGCGACGCCGAGCGCGTTTCCGCGGGGGCGTTCGCCCAGGGCGTGCGGTCCTGCTACGGTGAAGGCGTCGTCTCTACAACTTGTAGAAGTAGTCCTCCGGAAGGAACCCCATGCAGCAGCGTCTCGCCCTCGGCGGAGCAGCGACCCTCGGCGTCGCCGCGGTCATCGTCCTCGGCACGGCGGCCTCCGCCAGCGCGCACGTCGAGGCGACGAGCACCTCGACCGCAGCGAACTCGTACACGACCGCCACGTTCTCGGTCCCGCACGGCTGCGACGGCTCGCCCACCACGAAGCTGCAGTTCCACATCCCGTCCTCGGTGATCGAGGTCACCCCCACCGTGAACCCGAACTGGGACATCACGAAGACGACCGCGAAGTACACGAGCCCGTCCGCCGCGGCCGACGACGAGTCCGCCGAGGACGCCGGCGAGCGGGTCACGAGCATCACCTACGCCGCGAAGACCCCGCTGCCCGCCGACGAGCGGGACACCTTCTCGCTGTCGTTCTCGCTCCCAGACGGCAAGCCGGGCGACGTGGTCGCGCTCCCCGTCACGCAGACCTGTGCAACGGGCTCGACCGAGTGGGACCAGGCCCAGAAGGCCGGTCAGGCCGAGCCGGAGCACCCCGCCCCCTCGATCACGCTGACCGCGGCGACCGCCTCCGGTGACGACGACGACGCCACCGCTGCGAACGCCACGGACGACGACGCCACCACGGCACCGGCCGCGTCGTCGGATTCGGCCTCGTCCTCGTCCTCGTCCTCCCAGCCCGACCTCGTCGGTCGCTTCCTCGGCCTCGGCGGCCTGGTGCTCGGTGCGGCCGGCCTGGTCGTCGCCGTCGCCGCCACCCGCCGTCGCGGCGCGAAGTGACGTCCGGCTCGCGTCCGGCAGTGCGCCGGCCCACCACGGCCAGGAGGCTCGTGGCCACGTCCGCCGCGGTCCTCGCGATCGCAGGCGGTGCCGTCCTCGGCGTCGCGGGACCGGCCGACGCGCACAACTACCTCATCGCCTCGACGCCGAAGGTGGACGGCACCCTGACCGCGCTGCCGAAGGCGTTCGAGATCACGACGAACGACAAGCTGCTCGACATCGGCGGCTCCGGGTCAGGGTTCGCGTACCGCATCGTCGGTCCTGACGAGAAGTACTACGAGGACGGCTGCGTCGACATCGACGGCCCCTCGATGACCACGACCGCAGCACTCGGCGCCTCGGGCAAGTACCAGGTGGAGTGGCAGATCGTGTCCGCCGACGGTCACACGGTGTCGGACGAGTACCCCTTCACGTGGGACGCGCCCGCCGGCTTCAGCCCTGCGACCGGCTCGAGCACGCCGCCGACCTGCGCACGGGCGGGATCGTCGTCGTCGGAGACCACCACGGGCACGGCGTCCGGCGCCTCTGACTCCCCCGCGACCGACGCCCTCTGGATCGGCGCCGGAGGCCTCGTCGTCGTCGCGGCGATCGTCGCGGTGCTGCTGCTCCTCCGTCGCCGCCCGTCCCCGTCCCCCGACGACGACCCGTCCGACACCCCGGGCGCCTGACGCCCGCCGACTGACGCCGCTGAGATCGCAGTACGTGTCGGCTCCCCCTGCCGCGACCCGACACGAACTGCGATCTCAGTGCCCGCGCCCGCGCCCGCGCCCGCGCTCGCGCCCGCGCAACCGCCTCGACTGGTCGCAACACCCCGCTCACGTCCAGCGACCGGTCGGAGACCGTCGCTGCGGAGCCTGCCGACCGACACTTCCTGACCGGTCGGCGTCGACCCGACGGGGTGTCGCGACCACTCGGCGGGCGGAAGCAGCGCGGCGGAGGCTCGCTGCGGAGCCTGCCGACCGACGCTTCCTGACCGGTCGGCGTCGACCCGACGGGGTGTCGCGACCACTCGGCGGGCGGAAGCAGCGCGGCGGAGGCAACCCGAGCCTCCCGGCCGGTGCCGGGGCCGACTGACGCCGCTGACATCGCAGTACGTGTCGGCTCCCCCTGCCGCGACCCGACATCAACTGCGATCTCAGCGCCCGACGGCCCCCTCAACCGGTCGCAACACCCCGCTCACGTCCGCCGAGCGGTCGGAAACCGTCGCTGCGGAGCCCGCCGACCGACGCTTCCTGACCGGTCGGCGTCGACCCGACGGGGTGTCGCGCCCACTCGGCGGGCGGCACCAGCGCGGCGGAGGCAACCCGAGCCTCCCGGCCGGTGCCGGGGCCGACTGACGCCGCTGAGATCGCACTTCGTGTCGGCTCCCCCTGCCACGACCCGACAGCAACTGCGATCTCAGCGCTGACGGCCGCCTCGACCGGTCGCAACACCCCGCTCACCTCCGCCGACCGGTCGGAGACCGTCGCTGCGGAGCCCGCCGACCGACACTTCCTGACCACTCGGCGGGCGGACCCAGCCCGGCGGAGGCGATCCGAGCCTCCAGGCCGGCGCCGGACATGACGACGGCCCCGCACCGATGGGTGCGGGGCCGTCGTCATCAGGACTACTTGACGAGCGCGGGGAGGTTCTTCCGGCTGGTCAGGACCTGGTCGATCAGGCCGTACTCCACGGCTTCCTGCGCGGACATGATCTTGTCGCGCTCGATGTCGTGGTTGATCTCTTCCGGCGTCTTGTTCGAGTGCTTCGACAGCGTCTCCTCGAGCCAGGTGCGCATGCGGAGGATCTCCGCGGCCTGGATCTCGATGTCGGAGGCCTGGCCGCCACCCTGCTGGACGGCAGGCTGGTGGATGAGCACACGGGCGTTCGGCAGTGCGAGGCGCTTGCCAGCGGTGCCGCCGGCGAGGAGCACCGACGCGGCCGAGGCAGCCTGTCCGAGGCAGACCGTCTGGATCTGCGGCCGGATGTACTGCATCGTGTCGTAGATCGCCGTCATCGCGGTGAACGAGCCACCGGGCGAGTTGATGTACATCACGATGTCGCGGTCCGGGTCCTGCGACTCGAGCACGAGCAGCTGGGCCATGACGTCGTCGGCGGACGCGTCGTCGACCTGCACGCCGAGGAAGATGATGCGGTCCTCGAAGAGCTTCGCGTACGGGTCCTGGCGCTTGTAGCCGTAGGCCGTGCGCTCTTCGAACGTCGGCAGGATGTACCGATCAGTGGGAGCCGGGACGTTCTGCGCGCCACCGAGCATGGGGAAATGCATTCTCGTTTCCTTTTCTTCGGTGGTGATCAGGACTGGGCGTCGGGGTCGGCGGCCGGGGTCGGCGTCTCGCCGTCGGCGACCGTGCCACCCCCACCGATGACCTCGGCGGACGATGCGCGGAGGTGGTCGACGAAGCCGTACTCCAGGGCTTCCTGCGCCGAGAACCAGTTGTCGCGGTCGTTGTCCTTGAGGACCTGCTCGATCGACTTGCCGGTCTGCTCGGCGGTCAGCTCGGCCATGCGCTGCTTCATGTCGAGGATGACCTTCGCCTGCGTCTGGATGTCCGCGGCGGTCCCGCCGAAGCCACCGGACGGCTGGTGCAGGAGCACACGGGCGTTCGGGGTGATGTAGCGCTTGCCGGGCGTGCCGGACGAGAGCAGGAACTGCCCCATCGACGCGGCGAGGCCGATGCCCACCGTGACGATGTCGTTCGGCACGAACTGCATCGTGTCGTAGATCGCCATGCCGGCGGTGATCGAACCACCGGGCGAGTTGATGTAGAGGTAGATGTCCTTCTCAGGGTCCTCGGCGGCGAGCAGCAGCAGCTTGGCTGCGATCTCGTTCGAGTTGTCGTCGCGGACCTCGGAGCCGAGCCACACGATCCGGTCTCTCAGAAGGCGGTCAAAAACACTGGGGTTCAGTGTTGCTTCGGCCATGGAAAAGCTCCCGTTCAGTTGTCGCTTGATGTCGAACTTATCGGTTGCAACGCAGCACTTCTCGCCTGTTCGCTGTCGGCAATGCGGTCGAGCCGAAACGGACAGGAGGCGCGGTGCCAGCTGGCACCGCGCCTCCTGTCGCTGACGCTGGTCGCGTCGAGCGGATGACTACTCGGCGTCGACCGAGGCCGGCTCGGCGACGCCCGCGGTGAACGCGGACAGGTCGACCGGCTCGCCGTTGGAGTCCTTCACCGCGACCTGCGCGAGGACGGTGGCGACGGCCTTGGACCGAGCGACCTCGCCGACCATGCCGGGGATCTGACCGTTCTGGTCGATGACCTTGATGAACTCGCCCGGCTCCATGCCGTACTGCGCAGCGGCCTGGATGAGGTACTGCGTGAGCTCTTCCTGCGAGACCTGGATCTGCTCCTTCTCCGCGATGGAGTCGAGCAGGATCTGCGAGCGGAAGGCGGTCTCGCTGGACTCGGCGACCTCCTTGCGGTGCTCGTCGTCCTCGAGACGGTTCTCCTGCTCGAGGTGACGGTGGACCTCGTCCTCGATGAGCTTCTCCGAGATCGGGATGTTGACGTCCTCGAGCAGCTTCTCGACGAGCAGGTCACGCGCAGCGGAGCCCTGACCGAAGGTCTTGGACTTCGCGATCTGCTCCTTCAGGTCGGCCTTGAGCTCGTCGATCGTGTCGAACTGGCTGGCGATCTGGGCGAACTCGTCGTCGGCGTCGGGGAGCTCGCGCTCCTTGACGGCGGTGACGGTCACGGCGATCTGGGCGATCTCGCCTTCGCGGTCGCCACCGACGAGCTTGGACTCGAAGGTGGTGGACTCGCCGGCGGTGAGGGACTCGAGGGCCTCGTCGATGCCCTCGAGCAGGTCGCCGGAGCCGAGCTCGTAGGAGACGCCGGTGGCCGAGTCGACCTCGTCGTCACCGATGGTGGCGGTGAGGTCGATCTGGGCGAAGTCGCCGGTGGTGGCCGGACGGTCGACCGTGACGAGGGTGCCGAAGCGCGTGCGGAGGTTCTGCAGCTCTTCGTCGATCTCGTCGTCGGAGACCTCGACCGCGTCGACGGTCAGCTCGTAGGAGGAGTAGTCGGGGAGGTCGAACTCCGGACGGACGTCCACCTCGAAGGTGAGGACGAGGTCACCGGTGAAGTCGTTGACGTTCGGGAGCTCGGCGACGTCGGCCTCGGCACGGCCGAGGATGCGCAGCTCCTGCTCTTCGACCGCCTGGCGGTAGAAGGTGTCGATCGCGTCGCCGACGGCGTGGTTCAGGACCTCGCCGCGGCCGACACGCTGGTCGACGATCGCCGGCGGGACCTTGCCCTTGCGGAAGCCGGGGATGTTGATCTGCTCGGCGATGTGCTTGTAGGCGTGGTCGAGGCTCGGCTTGAGCTCTTCCGGCGTCACGTTCACCGTGAGCTTGACGCGGGTCTCGCTCACCTTGTCGACGGTGCTGTTGGCCAAGGGGGATTCTCCTGATGGTTGGCGGTGGTGTGTCCTGGTCGGGGCGACAGGAGTTGAACCTGCGACCTCCCGCTCCCAAAGCGGGCGCTCTACCAAGCTGAGCTACGCCCCGTTTGACTGGGCCAGGGTGCTCGCGCACACCGGTAGGGCGCATGCGACGCCGATGAGTCTAGCGGGGATGTGCTCCGCCGTCCCCGGGAGCCGCGCGGCCTGTGGGAAGCTCGTCGTCCTCCACAGCCCTGAGTCCCTTGCGCCACTGCACGCCGACGACGATCTGCACGCCGAGTGCGGCGAGCGCCAACACCAGGCCGAGCACGATCCGCCACACGTGCAGGAGCGCGTGCCACGGCTGGGCCTGCGGGTCGCCGAGGACGTCCGGGCGCAGCGAGAGCACGACGGCGGCGAGCACGACGAGTGCGTAGGAGAGGACTCGGGAGCGCCGGATCGTGCGCTGGGAGGCTGCGTCCGGCGGGAGCACGACCACGCTGCCGGGAGCCGTCCGCTTCGGTGTTGGTCGTCCGCTCACGTGCCGTTCGTCCGCTACAGTGGTGGGGCTGCGCCTCGTGCGCAGGCGCGGGGATGTAGCTCAATGGTAGAGCCCCAGTCTTCCAAACTGGCTACGCGGGTTCGATTCCCGTCATCCCCTCCAGTGAAACCGGTACCTCACCAGCACTTTCCTTCTTCTCCAGCCTCCGGCGCTGGATGCGGCTCAGTCGTTCGTGCCTAACTCATGCCTGAACGACTGAATCTTGGGCCGCGTCCTCCGTAGAACCTTCTGGAGGCACCAATGGCAGGCAAGGCATCGTTCGGCACAGTCCGGACTCTCGCGTCGGGCAAGTTCCAGGCGCGCCACATGTTCGACGGCAAGCAGCGCAGCGCCGGAACGTTCGACACGGCACGGGCAGCGTGGAAGGCGCTCAGCGCTGTAGAGACGGACTTGGACCGTGGCGAGTTCGTGGACGACAGCGCGGGCAAGGTGAAGTTCGCGGAGCACGCCCGGAAGGTTCTGGAGCACCGTCGCGGAGACCTGAAGGACTCCACCGTCCGTGGCTACGAGGTTCTGCTTCGTACCTCTCTATTGCCCACCTTCGGGACCATGGCACTGGCGGAGATCACGGTGGAGACGGTGGACCAGTGGTGGAGCCGTCACAAGGACAAGCCGGTCAACCGGAGGAACGCGTACTTCACGCTGTCCATGGTCCTTCGCTACGCGGTGCGCTGGGGCCACATCAACGCGTCACCGTGCGTGGTCGAGAACGCGGGTCGCGACGTCGCCAAGCCGCGGCCGACGTTCACCGTGGAGGACTTCAAGGCCGTGCTGGCCCACGCTCCCCTGGAACTGGGGCCGGTGCCCTGGGTGGTCTTCGGCGCGCACCTCCGAGTGGGTGAGGTATGCGGGTTGAACCTCTCCGACTACTCGGACGGAGCACTCTCCGTGGTCCGGCAGTACACGGACAAGGGGGGACGCCGTGAGTTGGCTCCTACGAAGACGGGCCAGCACAAGCGGGTGACTCTCCTGACCCCGGCCCGTCGTGCGCTGGAGGCTCACCTGGAGGCCGTTGAGGGGCAGTCTTGGGACCCGATGTTCCGTGGACCTCGTGGGCACCGCATCAACTCGAACTGGGTCAGGGCGGAGTGGACCAAGGCCAGGGACGCTGCTGGCCTGCCGGACTTCCATCTTCATGACCTCCGGCACGTCTCGCTGACGTTGGTGGCACAGACCGGTGCCAGGCTTCGGCAGGTGCAGGAGCGGGGTGGCCATGCCTCCGTAACCGCGGCAATGCGGTATCAGCACGTCAGCATGGAGCAGGACGCCCGGGTCGCAGCACAGACGGACGCACTGCTGTGAGCAGGCCCATGGACTTGGCCGTAGGGCAGTCATTCGGAATCTTCACCGTGACGCGCACGGACCGACCATTTCTGCCGTCCGGAAGGCAGGGCGTCTAGGTGCGTTGCCCGAAGTGCAACCGCGAATTCTTCAACTCGGTCTCGAACCTCCGAGTCGCGAAGTCGTGCGGCGCTGACGCCTGCCGGGGCTGGAAGCAGCGAACAGAGCAGACAAAGACCCTGCCGCAAACCCTGCCCAAGCCCAACCGTAGGACCAAGAAGCCCGAGAAGGTCCCAGAGGTAGCCGCTCCAGGCCGCTGGAACACACTTGAAGCCGAGGCAAAGCAGGCCTTTCTTTCCGACCCGCGTTACGTCGAGGACATGGCAAAGGCCTGGCACGCAATGTTGGCGAACCGTAAACTACGCGCAGAACGCGAACGTCGTGTAGGCTGAATCTTGCTTCCTCAGTCAGACGTTGTAAGCGGTCACGGCCCCCTGGTCCTTCAGCCAGGGGGCCACTTCTTTGCCCTCGTGAAGCAAAGAACTTCTTCTTGACACTTAAAGAGTGCTGAGCATTCCGAGCAGTGGAGTCACTTTCGCAGCGGACGAAGGCAAGTCGAGTCATCATCGACTTATCTGACTGGCTGGACTGAAGGAAGCACCATGAGTAACAGGGTCACATCACCCCGAAACTATGTTATTGAGTCCCATCCTGGGGCTGACTCCTCCACCCCCTCTACGTGGGGACAGTTGCCGAAGATGCCTGAGGCTCCGCGTAAGGCGAAGCGGGATGCGAAGGGTCGGACCTACATCACTGAACAGTCGATGCGGACTGAGTTGTATCGCCACCTGTGCAGCATCGCGCAGAGCATCCTCTGGAGCGGCAAGAAGCGCACGTCTGTTCCGATGCAGCGGGATGAGAACCATAAGGTGAAGTTCGTCCGCACTGTCTGGTGGACGACCACTGTCACTGAGGCTGACCTCCTGAGTGCGGTCCAGGCCTATGCGGCCCGCTACGCCGCCAGGATTACCGCTACTGAGCGGCAGTCCTTCCGTTCGCCGTTCGTCTGGCAGCAGGACGTACAGCGCGCTGTGGAGGACGCTGTGGCCTTCGCGATGACGTCCTGGGACTGGACCGTCTTGGAGGCGCACTACCAGGCTGCATCCCGTGGGGGCAGGGGTCACAAGCCGCGTAGCAAGGACGTCACCCTGGACATGGTGCGTGACCGACTTCCCGAAGTTGATGGCCTGACGCTGGCGCAGGCGGCGAAGCGCATGGCTACTTGGACGTGGACCACGCCGACCGGCAGGGAACTGCCGAAGGTGCACGCCGACACCATCCGTGCTCGTCTCGTCGAGCTGGGCTGGACTCCTGGTCCTGCACGGCAGAAGCCTCAGAAGTTCTCCTGGACCGTTCTCGACCAGTTCGACGGCATAACGAACCCCCAGATTGCCGCGGAGCTTGGAGTAAGCCTCAGCACGGTCAAGCGTCTGCAGGCGCAGCGGAAGGCCGCAGGGTCAAACGACACCGAAACTAAGTCGATGTCCGAGACCGCAGGGTCAAACGACACTGAGACTAAGTCAGTACCAACGTCGGTTGAACCTGAGCAGCCCGAGTCCGTAGAACCCGACATGCACCAGGAGGATCACCTTGAAGAGTTCTACCGACTGTTCCGAGAAGGTCAGGACGAGTTGGACCGCCGTGCCCGTGGAGAAGTCGACATCAGTGCAGTCATGACGGCATGGGCCGACGAGCTTCTTGCAGCAGCATGAACGTCGCTCGTCGCATGTAGATTGCATTCAGACCTAGAAGAAGTTCTAGGCAGGACGGAGCGCATCATGGTCGACGACGTACGCAAGTTCATCTGGAAGAAGATGGCCGAGCAGGCGAAGCCCGGGTACATCTCTCAGGAGCAGTACCAGGCAATGGCCCTACAGCAGCGATTGGCTGCGCAGCGAGAGCAGAACCGATAGACTAAGCACGTTCGTTCGCCCGGACATGGACGGCCCTCTGGAACTTAATCCAGAGGGCCGTTTCCCATTTTCAAAGAATCTCTGGAATCCGTTGAGATTTGCCCAGCGGAGGTCGATAGTAGAGGTAGAAGCGGGTAATCCACTTCTCTCCGGGCGAAGGGAAACGACATGTTCAAGCGAACCATCAAGGCATTGACTCCAGAGACGATCAAGGCCGCACGGGCGGAACGACGCGCATGGGCCGTCCTGCACACCATTGAGCAAGAGCGTCAGCAGACGACGCAGAACGGACGACGAGCAGCATGACCGACCTTCACCCAACCGAGAACATCAACGCAGGCATCAGCGTCCTGGTCGACACGGACATGCCCATCGACCACCTGGACGCCATCCTGACCACGCTGGCCAAGCACGGGCTGGCACCGAAGTACTTCGAGTTCGAGCCGGACCGGGACTGACCATGGCAATCGTGTCCAAGGCATACGAAGCGCTGGTCACCGGCACCCTGGGCTTCTTGCCGTCGGCATCGGAGCAGCCATCGCGCCGCTGACGGCAGAGGAGCGGGACCGGTTCACCACCGCCTGGCTCAACGCCACCGAGGAGCAGCGGGACCAGCCCGCCACGGCATGGGTCATCCCGGAAGCAGACCGACAGGACTTCGAGAAGTTCCGGGTCGCCCTGAACGGGCTGGCCATCTAGCCGAATGACAGAAGGAGCAGAACATATGGCACCCCGAGAAGAAGTTCTAGGAGACGCACCACAGTCATGACTGAGACAGACCGCACCTTTCTGATGAAGGCTTACAACCGCGCTCTAGAGCGCGGAGACCACGACGATGACGTAGCCACCGTGGCACAGTTCCTCGACCACGAGGGTGAACCCGATGCGCCGATCCTCAGCCAGGCCATGAGGGCAGCGGGGGTGTACTTCGGTCGAGTCGCAGGGGTGAATCCATGAGCGCCCACCACCGCTCCGCGTCCTGGTCCAAGGTCCTCCGCACCATCAAGCCCCGTGTGCAGGCCATGCTGCCCGCACCGTGCATCGAGCCAGGCTGCCACCACCTTGTCCACCCTGAGGACACGTGGGACCTGGGGCACATCGTCGGTGTCGACAGTGCGCTCCGCATGGGCTGGACGCGTCAGCAGATCGATGACCCGAGCAACCTCGGTCCGGCATGCAGGCGTATGAACAGGAGCAACGGTGGCAAGGCAGGCAGGGCCAAGCAGGTAGCAGCAGCACGACAGACACGAAGGCTCCCACAGTGGTGAAGCACAGCAAGACCATCGCCCTCGCGGCAGTCGCACTCCTCGTCGTCGTGCTGGCCGTGGGCCTCATCATCACTGTGCCGCACCACGCACCGAGCATCAGCAACGACAACCAGACCAGCCTCACTCCAGACCAGCAGCAGCGAGTGGACGAGCGACTCAACCAGTGCTTCGACACTGGCGACTGCTGACCAAGGAGTAACCCGTGACCATCACGCAGTCCGTTCAGACCGGTTCTTTGAGCAGCCCTTCGGAGTCCATCATCTTCGGCAACCGGCCCTTCGACCTCACGTTGGAAGTCGTCTGGTTCCGCGAACTGCCGTCCTGAGGCCTGCCCTAGGCTCCCCGATGTGGACATCAACTGGGACCTGTGGTTCAAGATTGGCACGGTGACCGTCGCTGTCGTCTCAGCGGTCGTGGCATCGGTCAACGTTCGGAACACCTGGCTCTACCGACCCCACTGGGCGCGTGCGTTAGGCGAGTTCGAACGAGAGGGTCAGCGCCTTTACAACCGAACCGGTGAAGACGCGGAGTCGGTCGTGGTGTCCTACATCCCGCGCATCGGTCCGCACAACCCTCTTACCCGGACGAACCTCATTGCCGCGGACGACCCAATCGAGTACACAAACCCTGAGCTGCTAGACGGCTACATCAAGATCGAGTGGATCAGGTCGAAGACACAGCGTCTGTACGTCCAGGACATCGTGGAACCGGACAACCGACCGCTGCGTCAGCGATGGAGTGATGCGCGTCGAGCGTGGTCAGCGAGGCCCGTCCGAGGACGACGAGAGAAGCAGCGCTACGTCCAGTAAGGCTCGTGCCTAGGCACGTGCCTAATCTGCAGTAGCATCAACATCAGCGCCCGGAGGCTCAGAACATCTTTTGAGCCGGTCAGGCCCGGTCTCATGCGGGACAGTGTGGACGACTTCAAGGTCTTCCAAACTGGCTACGCGGGTTTGATTCCCGTCATCCCCTCCAGATCACCCTCACGTCAGTGTCCGCATCGCCGATGGTGAACGCCGTCGCCGCACCACGCACGTCGACGCGGTACTCCCCCCGGAACCCGCGCACCTGCACCTGGCCCCGCTCGTCCGTGCGCATCGTGGTGGGAGCGAGCCACCACTCCTCCTTCACCAGGCGGCGCAGCGCGTCGTACGCGGGCTTCGGTGTGCCGTCAGCCCGGACCAGCCCGATCGGGGCGCCGAGCCACGCGTCGGCGTCGGTGATCCCCCAGTACGTGATCGCCTCGACGGACGGGTGCGCCACCAGGCTCCGGTAGTGCCGCTCGACGTCGTCGGCCTGGCGCGCCTCGCCCTCGGGGGTCGACGGCCACGAGGGCACCTGGTGGTCGTTGAGGTCGACGATGTGCGCGGGCATGAGGTCGCCCGACACGAGCGACGTCTCGGTCAGGTGCAGCGGCAGCCCGTACCGGGCGAACCGGTCGACCATGGCGAGCATGGTGTCCACGCCCCAGTAGCCCTGGTGCATGTGGGTCTGCAGCCCGATGGCGTCGAGCTGCACGCCGGCCTCGAGGACGCCTTCGATGAGGCACTCGTACGCGCTCGACAGGTCGAAGTCGTTGAGCAGGAGCGTGGCGTGCGGGTTCGCCGCGCGGGCCTCCTCGAACGCCATCCGGATCATCGGGATCCGGCCACGAGCCCGGGCGAGCGGGGTGATCGCGTTGTCACCGTTGTCGAACACGGGCATGATCACGACCTCGTTGATCGCGTCCCAGGTGTCGATGACCCCGGCGAACTCGCTGACCTCGCGGCGGATGCGTGCGCGCTGCAACGCCTCGACCTCGTCCAGCGGCAGCCCGAGCAACCAGTCGGGCTGCACGGTGTGCCAGACGAGCGGGTGCCCCTTGAGGGCGATGCCGCGGTCACGGAACCACTGCGCCGTGGTCAGCAGCCGGTCGGTGTCCGGGTGCCCGCGCTCCGGCTCGAACCGCCCCCAGTAGAACGGCAGCGTCGCCACGTTGAAGACGTCGGCGTAGAGGTCGGCGAGGTGGTCGTCACCGACCCCGGGCTCACCGTTCGCGAGCCCGATGAAGTCGAACCCGATGTTGCCGAACGAGAAGGCATGTCGGATCTGCTCGACGGTGACGTCGGCGCCGGGGACCGGGGCGCCGTCCCCGTCCACCACCGTGAGCGTCGTCGTTCCGGTGCGGTGGTCTGTTCCGTGCGTCATCGCGCGTCCTCCGACGTCGTCGTCCGGGTTTTGTTGTGCGCGCCAACATAGCACCGGGCTGCCCGTTCGTGAACAATGTGTCAACTTTCCCGTCGACGGCCCCGAGGTTCGCCACACTGAGACCGGACCCGGCGAGCAGCCACCGTCGCCAGGCCTCCTCCCACCCGGAGCCGCCAGTGCTGGCGGCGTCGCACACAAAGGAGCTCTCATGGGCACGATCACCACGACCGACGGCACCGACATCTTCTTCAAGGACTGGGGCTCGGGTCAGCCCGTCGTGTTCAGCCACGGCTGGCCACTGTCCGCCGACGACTGGGACACCCAGATGCTGTTCTTCCTGGCCCAGGGGTACCGCGTCATCGCGCACGACCGACGCGGGCACGGCCGCTCGAGCCAGACGTCGGACGGGCACGACATGGACCACTACGCCGCCGACCTCGCGGCGCTGACGGAACACCTCGACCTGCACGACGCCATCCACATCGGGCACTCGACCGGCGGAGGCGAGGTCGCCCACTACATCGCGCAGTACGGCGAGGAGCGAGTCGCCCGAGCGGTCCTGATCAGCGCCGTGCCGCCGATCATGGTGCAGACCGACGCCAACCCCGGCGGCCTGCCCAAGAGCGTCTTCGACGACCTGCAGGCACAGCTCGCCGCGAACCGGTCGAACTTCTACCGCGCCCTGCCCTCCGGTCCGTTCTACGGCTACAACCGCCCGGGCGTCGAGGCCTCGGAGGCGATCATCGAGAACTGGTGGCGCCAGGGGATGATGGGCGGCGCGAAGGCCCACTACGACGGCATCGTCGCGTTCTCGCAGACCGACTTCACCGAGGACCTCAAGAAGATCAGCGTGCCCACCCTCGTCATGCACGGCGAGGACGACCAGATCGTGCCCTTCGCCGACGCCGGCCCGCTCTCGGCCGAGCTCGTGCAGAACGGCACCCTGAAGGCCTACCCCGGCTTCCCGCACGGCATGCCGACGACCGAGGCCGACACGATCAACGCCGACATCCTGGCCTGGCTCCGCGCCTGACCCACCGAGGTGCGGCAGCCCGGCGACGGCTGCCGCGCCTCCGGCAGGCGGCCCGGCGACGGCTGCCGCACCTCCTGAAAGCACCACACGTCATCCGCAGCGGTGAAGCGTGTCCGTCGCGCGACCGATGCGACGGGGCGCGGTCCCTTCCCAGACTGGAACCCCGTTCCCCGACCCCGCGCCCGCCGAGGCCGGAGATGACGAGTCGAGCCATGACCACTGTCGCCGAGAAGCTCCAGCAGAAGACGAAACAGCCCGTCAGCACCCGCCAGGTCCGGCTCCGGCTGGTCCACCTCGACTTCTGGTCCGTGGTGAAGCTGTCGTTCCTCGTCAGCCTGGCCGGGGCGATCGTGCTCGTCGTCGCCGTGGCCGTGGTCTGGGCGGTGCTCGACCAGACCGGTGTCTTCGACCGGGTCGACACCCTGCTGCGGGACGTCCTGCAGCAGAAGGCCTACTCCATCGAAGACGAGGTCTCGCTGGGCCAGGTGCTCGGGTTCGCGAGCGTCCTCGGCATCCTCGACGTGGTCGTCGGGACGGTGCTCGGCGCCGTGGTGAGCATCCTCTACAACCTCAGCGTGCTCGTCACCGGCGGTCTGAACGTCGGCTTCGCCAACGACTGACCCGACGCCGCGACGGTCGAACCTCATCGAGGGAGCAGGAATCGTCGGGTCGCCTGACCGCACCCGACGATTCCTGCTCCCTCGACGGAGTGTGCCCATCACGTGTGCCCACCACGCGCGCACCCGCCGGACTGGAGGCGCGGTGCCGGCCCGCACCGTGCCTCCAGTCCGGCCCGTGCCGGCCAGCCGAGTGGTCACGACACCCCGAGTGCGTGCCGCCGAGGGGTCGGAGGTCGTCGCGCCGCGACGCCCCGACCGACGGTCCGTGACCCGTCGGTGGACCTGAGCGGGGTGTCGTGACCGCTCGCCACCCCCAACCGGCCCGACCCGGCCCGACCCGGCCCGACCCGTGAGCGCACCGTGCACACCCTCCCGCATTACATCGTTGACATGCGTTTACAGCGCTGTAAAGATGGTCCAGCGCGACGGAGCGCCAGAGGGAGCAGCAATGGCCGGCAGCAGGACAGGCACCATCGGAACCGCACTCAGTCGACGCGGGTTCCTCACGAGCGCAGCGGGCGGCATCGCCCTCGGCACGATGGCACTCGCCGGGTGCGCGGCCCCCGGCGGAGCAGCCTCGGGCGGCGCGACGACGATCCGCTTCTACGAGCAGAAGCAGGAGGTGATCGCCTACTTCGACAAGCTCCTCCGCCGCTTCGAGCGCGAGAACACCGGCGTCCGGGTCGTCCACGACAGCACCACGGCGATCGCCCCGCAGTTCGTGCGCGGGCAGCCGTCGGACGTGGGCTGCTTCAACGACAACCTCGAGCTCGCCCGGTACGTCGAGCGCGGCGTGCTGCGGGACCTCAGCGCCCTGCCGTCGGCCGACCGCATCCGCCCGAGCATCGTGACCCTCGGCCAGCAGTACGCCACCTACCAGGGCCAGACGAGCGTGCTGCCGTACTCGCTCGCGGCTGCCGGCGTGATCTACAACAAGCGGATCTTCGCCGAGCACGACCTGCCCGTCCCCACGACGTGGAACGAGTTCGTCGACGTGTGCACCGCCCTGCAGAAGGACGGCATCACCCCGATCTACGCCACCGACCGCGACACGTGGACCCTCTGGCAAGGGCTCTTCGACTACTCGGTCGGCAGCCTCGTCGAGCCCGGCGCCTTCTTCCGGAAGATGAAGACGATCGGCGCCGACGTCGGCCCCGACTCCGAGGTGTCGTTCGAGAAGACCCTCGCGGTGCCGATGGAGCGCGCGAAGCGCATCTCCACGTTCTTCAACCCGGACCACGCAACCCGGTCCTACGCCGACGGCAACCTGGCGTTCGGGCAGGGCAAGGCGGCCATGTACCTGCAGGGCCCGTGGGCGCTCGGGCAGATCGCGCTCATCGACGACAAGCTCGAGGTCGGGACGTTCGCGCTCCCCGTGACGAACGACCCCGCCGATCGCAAGGCGCGCGTGAACATCGACCTCGGCCTGTGGATCCCGACGGCGAGCGCCAACGTCGAGCGGGCGGAGGAGCTCGTCGAGTTCCTCATGCAGCCCGAGGTGCTCGACGCCTACAACCGCGACAACCTGGCCTACTCGACGACCAAGGACGCCCCGCCGCAGTCCGACGAGCGACTCGCCGGCCTGCAGCGCTACGTCGACGACGCCGCGTTCTACCAGGGCGCCGGCACCTTCATCCCGACCTCGATCCCCCTCGGCAACTACCTGCAGTCGGCGATCCGGAGCGGTGACTTCACCTCGATGCTGCAGCGGCTCGACGCGGACTGGCGACGCCTCGCCGGCCGGTCCGCCACTGTCTGACCCGGCAGCGACCGAGACCCCCAGGAGCCCTCATGACCATGCAGACCCCGCTGTCCCCCGACACGGACCAGCCCGCGCCCGGCCCCGCCACCGCGGCCACGCGCGTGCACCACCGCGTCGGGTCCATGCGCCGCACCGAGCGCATGTACTACGCGTTCATCATCCCCACGCTCGTGCTCTTCACGGCGTTCGTCGTGGCACCGGCATGCGTCGGCATCTTCTACAGCTTCACGGACTACCTCGGCTTCGGCCGGTGGAAGTTCCTGGGCCTGGAGAACTACCGCGCCCTGGTGTCCGACCCGTCGATCCTCGGCTCGTACGGGTTCACGCTCGGGTTCGCCGTCGTGACGGTCATCGTCACGCAGGTGATCGCGCTCTCGCTGGCCATCGCCCTCACCAAGCGCGTGAAGTTCGCCGCCGGGCTCCGCTCGGTGTTCGTCATCCCGATGGTCGTGTCCGGCATCATCGTCGCCTACGTCTTCAACTACCTGTTCTCGAACACGCTGCCGGCCCTGGCGACCTCGGTCGGGTTCGCACCGCTCGAGCAGAGCATCCTCGGTGACCCGAACCTCGCCTGGGTCTCGATCGTGATCGTCTCCGCCTGGCAGACCGTGCCCGGGGCGCTCCTGGTCTACACGGCCGGCCTCACCTCGATCCCGACGGACCTGTACGAGGCCAGCGCCCTCGACGGCGCCGGGGCGTGGAAGCAGCTGCGGTCGATCACCCTGCCGCTCATCAGCGGGTTCATCGTCATCAACACGGTGCTCGGCGTGAAGGGCTACCTCGGGGCGTACGACGTCATCGTCGGCCTGACCGGCGGTGGCCCCGGCACCGCGACCAGCAGCGTCGCGATGACGATCTTCAGCGGCTTCACCGGTGGCGACTACGCCTACCAGATGGCCAACGCGACCGTCTTCTTCATCATCACCGTCCTCATCTCCGTGCTGCAGCTCGCGGCGACCCGCGGAAGGAACCTGCGACTCGCATGACCGCCCTCGACACCCGCACCCCAGCCCAGCGCCCACCGACGACGTCCGGACCCGACCGCCCACCGCGTCGGCGCCGCGGACGCCTGGGCGGGACCAACTGGATCCTGACCACGGTCCTGGCCATCGCCTCCTTGACGGTGCTCGTCCCGCTCTTCGTGACGGTCGCCATGGCGTTCAAGACGAGCGCGCAGTCCGTCGACGGCAACGCGCTGTCCCTGCCGAACCCGTTCAACCCGGCGAGCTTCGCCGAGGCGTGGCAGCTCACCCGCTTCCCGGTGTCGTTCTCGGTCTCGCTCGGGGTCGCGGCACTGACCGTCGTGGCCACCCTGCTGCTCAGCTCGTTCGCGTCCTACGCGATCGTCCGGAACTGGCACCGACGCTTCTTCCGCTGGTCGTTCGTCTACCTGCTCGCCGCGATGTTCCTGCCGTTCCCGGTGATCGCGCTCCCGCAGATCAAGCTGACGGCCGAGATCGGGCTCGACAACCCGTTCGGCGTGGGCATCCTGCACGCCATGTTCCAGCTGTCGTTCTCGGTGCTGCTGTACTCGGCCTACCTCAGGTCGATCCCGGTCGAGCTCGAGGAGAGCGCCCGCATCGACGGGGCGAGCACGTGGCAGATCTTCTGGCAGATCATCCTGCCGCTGCTCGCGCCGATGAACGCCACGGTCGGCATCTTCGCGTTCCTGGCGTCCTGGAACGACTTCATGCTGCCGTCGC
Source organism: Curtobacterium sp. SL109 (assembly GCF_026672405.1). Taxonomy (NCBI): domain Bacteria; kingdom Bacillati; phylum Actinomycetota; class Actinomycetes; order Micrococcales; family Microbacteriaceae; genus Curtobacterium; species Curtobacterium sp. SL109. The sequence continues at coordinate 1,700,332 of NZ_JAPPRB010000002.1, read as the reverse complement.
TCATCACCGCGGATCCGACCCTGCAGACGCTGCCGGTGGTGCAGAACATCTTCCAGAGCAAGTTCGGCACGAACTACAACGTCGCCTTCGCCTCGTACCTGATGGCGATGGCGCCGACGATCATCGTCTACCTGTTCGCCCAGCGCTGGGTGATCAGCGGCGTGACCCAGGGAGCGGTGAAGAACTGATGACCGACCAGACGACCCAGGCCGACGCGGCCAGCCAGACCGACGCGATCGCCCAGACGACGGCGACCGCCGACGTCATCCGCCCCTTCCCCGGGTCCGCCCCGCGCGCGGAGCCGGCGGCGGTGACCACGGGCGAGCACTGGCGCGTCACGGTCCTCGGCGACGGCCTGTTCCGCGTCGAGTGGAGCGAGGACGGCGGCTTCGAGGACCGCGCCTCGACCTTCGCCCTCCGCCGCGACCTGCCCGTCCCCGAGCACACCGTCGTCCGCGTCGGCAGCGGGGTCGAGGTCACCACGGCACGGGCCCGGCTCCGCTACGACGGCCAGGCGTTCTCCCCCGGCGGCTTCGTCGTCGAGACGTTCGGACCCGACGCGAACCGCTGGCGCTGGGGACAGCCCGCGCGGGACCTCGGCGGCACGGGCAGGACCCTCGACGACGTCGACGGTCGGATGCCCTTCGAGCAGGGGCTCCTGGCGCGCGACGGCATCACCGTGCTCGACGACTCCGAGTCGTTCCTGTTCGAGGACGACGGCTGGATCGGCACCCGCGTGCCCGGCCGCCGTGACGTCACGGTCTTCGCCCACGGGCGGGACTACACCGCCGCCATCCAGGCGTACTACGCCCTGTCCGGGGCGCCGTCGCTGCTCCCCCGCTGGGCGCTCGGCAACTGGTGGAGCCGCTACCACCCGTACTCGGACACCGAGTACCTGGCGCTGATGGACCGGTTCACCGAGGAGTCCCTGCCGTTCTCCGTCGCCGTGATCGACATGGACTGGCACCGCGTGGACTCCGTGCCGGAACGCTTCGGCAACGGCTGGACCGGGTACTCGTGGGAGCCCGAGCTGATCCCCGACCCCGCAGCGTTCCTCGGCGAGCTGCACCGCCGCGGGATGCGCACGACGCTGAACCTGCACCCCGCCGACGGCGTCCGGGCGTTCGAGGACGCCTACCCCGCGATGGCCGAGGCGATGGGCATCGACCCGGCGACGGAGACCCCGATCCCGTTCGACCCGACCGACCCGACGTTCCTCCGCGCGTACTTCGCCGTGCTGCACCGTCCGCTCGAGGAGCAGGGCGTCGACTTCTGGTGGATCGACTGGCAGCAGGGCCGCACGACGAGCCTGCCCGGCGTCGACCCGCTGTGGATGCTGAACCACTTCCACCACCTCGACTCCGCGCGCACCGGCAGCGCGGGCATGACGTTCTCGCGCTACGCCGGGCCGGGCAGCCACCGCTACGCCGTCGGGTTCTCGGGCGACGCCGTGGTGTCGTGGGCGTCGCTGGCGTTCCAGCCGGAGTTCACCGCGACGGCCGCGAACATCGGCTACGGCTGGTGGAGCCACGACGTCGGCGGGCACACCCGCGGTGTCCGCGACGACGAGCTCGCGACCCGCTGGGTGCAGTTCGGGGTGTTCTCGCCGATCATGCGGCTGCACTCCGCGAACAACCCGTTCATCCGCAAGGAGCCGTGGGCGTTCCCGGCCGAGGCACGCGCGGCGATGGGCGACGCCCTGCGCTTCCGCCACCGCCTGGTGCCGTACCTGCACACGATGAACCACCGCGCCGCTGCTGGCACCCCGCTCGTCCGGCCGCTCTACCACCTCGAGCCGCACCGCGACGAGGCGTACCGCGCGCCGAACGTGTACGCCTTCGGCAGCGAGCTCGTCGTCGCGCCGATCGTCGAGCCGCGCGACCCGTCGACACTGCTCGGACGCGCCCGGGCCTGGCTGCCGCCGGGCAGCTGGACGGACGTCTTCACCGGCACGACGTACGCCGGCGACCGCTGGGTGGACCTGCACCGCGGGCTCGACGGCGTCCCGGTGCTGCTCCGCGCCGGTGGTGTGCTGCCCCTGGCCGCCGCGGACGAGGTCGACGCCACCGTCAACCCGACCTCGTTCGAGGTGCTCGTCGCCCCCGGCACCTCGGGCTCGTTCACCCTGGTCAAGGACCGGGAGGGCGACCCCGCCTCGACCTGCACCACGAGGCTGTCCTGGGACGCGGACACGGCGACGTTCCGCATCAACGCCGCCGAGGGCGACCGCACGGCAGTCCCGACGGCGCGGCACTGGCGCGTGACGTTCCTGGCGGCACCGGCACCCGGACAGCACGTGGACGCTCAGGGGCACGACCGGTTCTCGGTCGACGTCACGGCCGACACCGCCACGGGGGCGTCCGTCACGCTCGCCGGCACGCCCACGGTCGGGCTCGACGCCCGCGACGCCGTCCGCCAGGTGCTGGAACGCGCACAGGTCGGCAACCCGGAGAAGCTCGAGGCGTGGACCCTGCTGGCCCGCGACACCCCGCGCGCGGACCGGATCGCGGAGCTCGAGACCGTCGGCCTGCCCGACCCGCTCCGCGCCGCCCTGGTCGAGTTGCTGGGGAGCGTCCACCCCACGACCTGACGGACGGGAGGCTCGGCGCGGGCCCGCCCCGCACGCTGCGGACCGCACATGCTGCGGACCGCCGGTGCTGCCGACAGGGAGCGGCGGGGCGGGCCGGTGCCGAGCCTCCTGGCCGTGTCGGTGCCCGACCACGTGCCGTGGCGGGCCCGGCAGGCGGGCGGTCAGTCCACGGAACCGTCCGGGTACGGTGCGCTCTCGCCGACGAGCAGACGGTGCCCGACCGACACGGTCCGTCCGGGGCCGTCGTGGCCGTCCATCCGCTCGAAGAGCAGCGTCAGGGCCGTCTCGGCGAGCGCGACGGTGTCCGGTGCGACCGAGGTCAGGCTCGGGACCAGGCTGGCGGCGAGCCCGATGGCGTCCCAGCCGACGACGGCGACGTCGCGCGGGGCCTCGAGGCCGCGCAGCCGCATGGCGCGGAGGGCGCCGACGGCGGCGAGGTCGTCGCGGCAGACCAGGCCGTCGATGACCAGGCCGTCGTCGAGCGCCCGGCCGAAGGACTCCTCGGCGCCGCGGGCGTCGCCGACCTGACGTGCGACGAGCAGGTGGTCGTCGACGGGCACGCCTGCACGCTCGAGGCCGAGGTGGTACCCCTCGAGCCGGAACGCCGAGGTGCGCGAGGCCGGACCGACCTCGTGCCCGAGGAACCCGATCCGGCGGCGACCGAGAGCCACGAGGTGGTCGACGGCCTCGGCGGCTGCGCGGACGTTGTCGATCGCGACCTGGTCGGCGTGTTCGGGCGGGACGTCCTCGCCGAGGAACACGACGGCGGTGTCCCCGCGGATCGCGTCGATCTCCGCCGGCGTCATGATCTGCGGGTGGATGACGACGCCGTCGACCACGCCGGCCTCACGCCCGCGGACGGCCGAGCGCTCGCCGTCCGCCGCACCGCCGGTCTCCTCGAGCAGCAGCTGGTATCCGTGCTGCACCGCGACGCGGGAGAACACGTGCGCGAGCTCGGCGAAGTACGGCCGGCGGAGGTCGGGGAACGCGAACGCGAGCATGTTCGAGCGTCCGGTCGCCAGGCTGCGGCCGGAGACGTTCGGCCGGTACCCGAGCTCGTCGACCGCGGCCTGTACCCGGTCGCGCATCGGCGTGCTGACGTGCCGGTAGCCCCGCACCACGTTGGACACGGTCTTCATCGACACGCCCGCGTGGTCGGCGACGTCCTGCAGCGTGACCTTGCCCATCGGGTCACCGTACCGTTGACGGGTCATTTACAGCGCTGTAAATTACGGGCATGAGTTCCGTCATCGACGACGTCGCCGTCGCCGCCCCTGCCGCTCACCCGCTCGCCAGTCGTCAGGACGGCACCCACCCGCGGCCGCAACTGCTGCGGGGCGCCTGGGCCGACCTCACCGGGACGTGGGACTTCCGCCACGACGACGAGGACGCGGGCACGGACGCCGGCTGGGCGCGGGGCTTCCCCGACGCGCGGGACATCGTCGTGCCGTTCCCGCCGGAGTCCCCCGCGTCGGGCATCGGCGACACCGGGTTCCACCCCGTCGTCTGGTACGCCAGGACCATCCGGACCGAGGACCTCGTCGCCGCCGGCCACGGGACGGACCGCCCGCGGCTGCTGCTGCACTTCGGCGCCGTCGACCACCGAGCCCGGGTGTGGGTCGACGGCCAGTTCGTCGGCGAGCACGAGGGCGGCCACACGCCCTTCACGTTCGACGTCACCGACGTGCTGCGGGGCAACGGTGCCGGCGCCGGCGCCGGCGCCGGCACGGGTGCGGGTGCGGGCGCGCTGGTCACCGAGCACCGGCTCGTCGTCCGTGCCGAGGACGACCCGCACGACCTCACCCAGCCGCGCGGCAAGCAGGACTGGCACCAGGACGCCCACGCGATCTGGTACCGCCGGACCACCGGCATCTGGCAGACCGTGTGGCTCGAGGCCGTGCCCACCGCGTCCGTCGCCACGCTCCGCTGGACCCCGGCCGGGCCGACCGCGGTCGACCTGAGCGTCCGGTTCCGCGGGCGTCCGCCCGTCGGGGCCCGGCTGCGCGTCGCACTGCGGTTCGACGAGCGCGACGAGGACCTCGGCACGACCGAGTTCGACGCGGCCTCGCACCACCCGACGCTCGACGTGACGGTGCCGATCGGCCGACAGCGCAACGGCCAGGCGGAGGACGAGCTGACCTGGTCCCCCGAGCGACCCCGGCTCGTCGACGCCACCCTGGAGCTCCTCGATGCCGACGGCCGCGCGCTCGACACGGTCACGAGCTACCTCGGCGTCCGCACCGTCGGGGTCGGCGGCGGCCGGTTCCTGCTGAACCACCACCCGTACGACGTCCGGAGCGTGCTCGACCAGGCGTTCTGGCCCGAGTCCCACCTGGCCGCACCGGAGCCGCTCGCCCACCGCCGCGAGGTCGAGCTCATCAAGGACCTCGGCTTCACGGCCGCCCGGGTGCACCAGAAGATGGAGGACCCGCGCTTCCTGTACTGGGCCGACCGACTCGGGCTGCTCGTCTGGGCCGAGGCCCCCGGCGCCTACGAGTTCTCCCCCGTCGCCGTCCAGCGGCTGACGGCCGAGTGGATCGCGGTCGTCGAGCGGGACGCCTCGCACCCGTCGATCGCCACCTGGGTGCCGTTCAACGAGTCGTGGGGCATCCAGCACGTCGTCGACGACCCCGCGCAGCAGGCCTACGCCAGGGCCCTCACCGACCTGACGCGGGCGCTCGACCCGTCCCGCCCGGTGATCACGAACGACGGGTGGGAACAGCAGCACACCGACATCGTCACGATCCACGACTACGAGGGCGACGGCACCCGCCTCGCCGCCACCTACGCCGACGACGCCGCACGGACGGCCGCGGTCTCGGGCATCGCGCCGTCCGGGCACTTCCAGTTCGTCGGCGGGGCGTCCGACGTGGGTCAACCGGTGATGTTGACCGAGTTCGGGGGCGTCGACTACCAGCCCGGGTCGAAGCGCGAGGACGGGTGGGGCTACACCTCGGCCACCGACGGCGACGACTGGGTTGCCCGGATCACCGCGCTGTACGACGCCGTGCGTGCGAGCTCGTTCCTCGCCGGGTCCTGCTGGACGCAGCTGACCGACACCATGCAGGAGACCAACGGCCTGCTGAACGCCGACCGCACCCCGAAGGTCCCGATCGAGCAGATCCGGCGCGCGGTCACGGGGCGCTAGCCGGGCGGCTCACGCGAGGGTGAGGAGCCAGTCGCGGGGGGCTGCCTGGTACTCGGGCGGCATCGCCTCGCCGGCGGCGTCGATCGCCCGCTGCCAGCTCAGCGCCCGCGGCACGACGGCCAGCCGGGTCGCGAGGCCGACGATGTGCTGCACGTCCGGGTCCTCGGCAGCGCCGGACTCGTCGAAGAACGTGTCGAGGTAGGCCGCCATCGCGCCCGGCACCTCCTGCTGCCCGGCGACGAGCAGGCTGAGGAACGGGTGCGACACGCAGGCGTCGCCCCAGTCGAACGGCACCGCGCCGGCGGCGAAGGCGTTGCCGTCGTGCAGGTCGCCGTGGTCGAGGGTCGCCATCGGCAGCAGCTCGTCGAGCTCGGCCGCCAGGTCGCGCAGCACGGACACGAACTCGGGCCGCTCGGGCACCCAGCGCGTCACGACCTCGGCGGCAGCGTCGGGCAGCACGGGCAGCCGGAGGTCGGGCACGCCGGCGCGCACCAGGTCCTCGGCAGCCGCGGGTTCGGTCGCCCACTGCACCTCGGCGTAGTGCCGCATGACCGCGAGCCAGCGGGCGTCGCGGTCGGGTGCCGTCCGGACGACCGGTCCGCCGTCGGGCAGCAGCACGTGGGCGCCCTCGACGGCGACGGGGCGCTGCACGTGCGGGACCCCGTGCAGGGCCAGGACCTCCAGCAGCGCGGGCTCCGGCGAGACCCCGACGGGCGCGGTCTTCAGGAACAGGTCACCCGACGCAGCACCACCGGCGACGGCGTCGGCGGCTACGGCTGCGGCTGCGGCTGCGTCCGTGCGCACCCGCCAGACCGTGCTCCACGCTCGGCGGTGCACCTCGTCGACCCCGAGCACCGCGGTCCCCTGCTCGGCGAGCACCTCGTGCGCCCATGTGACGGCGTCCGTCGCCCCGTCGTCCTGCCTGCGGTCCGTGTCCATCCCGACACCGTATTGCAGCCCGCAGCATGACGGATCCGGTCCGCGATCCCCGACGGGAGCGAACCGGATCCGTCACCGCGCGGGAGGAAGTCCTACTTGTAGACCGCCGCCTGGCCGTAGAGCACGTTCGTGAACGAGGACACGTACGCGCTCTCGTCCCCACCCGGCAGGTTGTACGTCATGAACACGCCGTAGCCGTCGGCCTTCGTGCGCTGCGCGAGCGTCACGGCCGTCGCCTGCGGGGTGTTCTGGATGTCGACCGCCGCCGCGGAGATCTTCGACTTCGGCAGGCCCGGGATCGTCGGCGCTGTGTAGGTGCCGTAGTAGGGGTTCCAGGCGTAGTCGAGCTTCTTGCCGATCGACGGGTTCGCGGTCTTCAGGGCGTCGGACGACGGGCCGATGTCGTAGAACGAGATCAGCTTGCCGGGCATGTCCGCCCGCAGGGCCGAGACGAGCCAGCCGATCGACTGCTCGTTCGGCTGCGGGGTGCCGTTGACGCCGTAGTCCGAGTACTCGTCGTCGAGGTCGACCCCGTCGAGCCCGTACTGCTCCACCGTCGCCGCGACCTGCGCCGCGAAGTCCCGCGCCGCGGCCTTCGAGGTGAAGTTGGCGAGCCCGGCACCCTGGTGGTTCCCGAGCACCGAGAGCGACACCTTGATGCCCTTGGCCTGCAGCGGCCGGATCTGCGTCGCCGCCTGGTCCAGCGTGCGCTGCACGTTCTCGTTCTCCACGAGCACGGCCTTGCCGTCCTCGTAGTTGATGTTCGCGGCGAAGATGATCGCCACGTCGAACGCGTTCGCGCCGTTCGCCAACGTGTACCGGCCGACGTTCGCCAGCTCGTCGTTGTTGACCTCGACGTACGCGATGCTCGTCGGCCCCGACTTCGTCGGAGCGGCGTGCCCCGGCCGCCCGTGGCCGTGCCCAGCGCCGTGGCCGTGCCCAGCGCCGTGTCCGTGGCCCTGCCCGTGGCCCTGCGTCGCCGCGGGGGCGGCCGACGCGGCGGCCGGCACCATCGGCACCGCCACCATCGCCACGAGTGCCGCGACGATCCCGATCTTCATGGACTTCTTCATGTCACTCCTCGTCGAGCGGTTGTGCGACGACGGATGCCGTCGCGTGCCCACGGCGGACGCCGCGGACCCGCCGTCGGGACACCCGAGGTCCCGACGACGGGTGTCTCAGATCCGCGGGAAGCGGAAGGTCCTGACCTCGAACGCGTCGACCGGGAACGCGGCCACCCCGTCGGTGACCGCCGCGACGCCCGGCAGCGCCGGGTCGCGCTCCTCGATCAGGGTCACCTCGACCGGCTCGCCGAAGGGCCCGTCGACCGCCAGGCCACCGGTGCCCCGGCGTCCGGACGGCTCGTACACGCGCACGACCAGGTCGCCCGAGCGGTCGTCGGCGAGCTTGACGCTCGACACCACCACGTCGCCGGAGGCCTGTACGAGCGGCCCGAAGCCCGACCCGCCCGTGACCGTCCGCGCGCTCGTGTTCATCAGGATGCCGGCCGTGGTCGCACCGATGACGTCCGTCCCCACGACCAGCCCGTACCGGTGCGTCTGCACGCCCTGGTCGGTCTCGGGGTCGGGGAACCGCGGTGCCCGGAGCAGGGAGAGCCGGAGCGTCGTCGTCACGTGTCCGTCGACCGCGTCGCGCGTGACGTCGAACCCGTGGATCGAGTCGTTCACCAGGGCGACGCCGAAGCCGGGCTCCTCGACGAGCACGTAGCGGTGCATCGAGGTCTCGAACTTGGCGGCCTCCCACGAGGTGTTCGTGTGGGTCACCCGCTTCTGCGCGCCGAACTGGGTCTCCGCGATGGTGTGCTCGGCGCGGACGTCGAGCGGGAACGCCACCTTGAGGAACTTCTCGGTCTCGTGCCAGTCGGTCGTCTGGTCGAACTCGAGCGTCCGCGACCCGGGCTCGAGCACGATCTCCTGCGTCACGGTCGACTCGCCGAACGCCCGGGACACGACGACCCGGGCGACACCGGCGGCATCGACGGACGAGTCGATCGACGTCACCGACACCAGGTCCTCGACCCGGTTGCGGTAGTAGCGGTCGACGTCCCACGCGTCCCACATGTTCGGGAAGTCCTGGTGCAGCTGCAGCAGGTTCGCGACCTGACCCGTGGCGATCGCCTCGCGGCCGGTGGCCAGGTCCACGGCGCTCGTGACGAGCCCGCGGGCGTCGACGACGACGCGCACCAGCTCGTTCGTCAGCACGAACCCGCCGTCGGCCTCGGTCAGCGTGACCGGGGTCGTGGCCTCCAGGTCGGAGGTCAGGACCGCGCTCTGCGCGAGGGCACCGCCCTGGAGGCTCGGGGCCGGGTTCACGACGATCGTGCGGTCCCCGTCCCCAGCGAGGGCCGACAGGGCGGAGGCGATGAGGGCCTCCAGGCGGTCCGCGATCTCCGCGTACCGCTCGACGGCCTCGCGGTGCACCCATGCGATCGAGGTGCCCGGCAGGATGTCGTGGAACTGCTGCAGCAGGACCTGCTGCCACAGCGCGTCGAGCTCGTCGTACGGGTACGGGAAGTCGGTGCGGGCGGCGGCGGTCGCTGCCCAGAGCTCGGCCTCGACGAGCAGGTGCTCGCTGCGGCGGTTGCCCTGCTTGGTCTGGTGCTGGCTGGTCAGGGTGGCCCGGTGCAGCTCGAGGTAGAGCTCGCCGACCCACACGGGCGGGTGCTCCAGCTCGGACTTCGCCCGGTCGAAGAACGCGTCCGGGTGCTCCCACGTCACGCGGGCGCTGCCCTCGAGGTCCGCCAGGCGTGCGGCCGTGCCGGTCATCTCGCGCGTGGTGCCGCCGCCGCCGTCACCCCAGCCGACCGGGGCGATCGAGCCGGACGCCAGACGGTTCTCGCGGAACTGGCGCGAGGCCTTCGCGACCTCGGACCCGGACAGCCGCGAGTTGTAGGTGTCCATCGACGGGAAGTGCGAGAACACCCGCGACCCGTCGATGCCCTCCCAGAGGAACGTGTGGTGCGGGAACTTGTTCACCTGGTTCCAGGAGATCTTCTGCGTGAAGAACCACTCGAACCCGGCACGGCGCATCAGCTGCGGGAGCGCCGGCGAGTACCCGAAGCTGTCGGGCAGCCACACGCCCTTCGGCCGGATGCCGAACTCGCGCTCGAAGAACCGCTGGCCCTGCGAGAACTGCCGGACGATGCTCTCGCCGGTCGGCATCACGGTGTCGGACTCGACCCACATCCCGCCGAGCGGCAGGAACCGACCAGCGGCGACGGCGGCCTTGACCTTCGCGTAGACCTCGGGGCGGTGCTCCTTGATCCAGGCGTACTGCTGCGCGCTGGACATGCCGTAGAGGAAGTCGTCGGTCTGGTCGATGAGCTCGGTCATGCTCGAGGTGGTGCGCGCGACCTTGCGGATCGTCTCGCGCACGGGCCAGAGCCAGGCGGAGTCGATGTGCGCGTGGCCGACGGCGGAGATCCGGTGTGCGGAGGCCTCGGCCGGGGCCGCGAGCACCTCGGCGAGCGCGGCGCGGGCGTCGGGGGCCGTCTCGGCGATGTGCTGCAGGTCGAGGGCGTCGAGCGCGTCGTCGAGGGCCTGCAGGATGCGCATGCGGCGCGGGCCCTGGGGCAGCTCCTCCTGCAGCTCGAGCAGCACGTCGATGTCGAGCGCGAGCTCGTGCACGGCGGACTCGAACACGGCGAGGTCCATCCGCCGCGACGTGTAGAGCCGCTTCGACGACGAGGTCTGGATGTCGCCCTCCTGCGTCACGAGGAAGGGGTGGTAGTCGAGCAGCACGGGGTTCGACGCCGCCTCGACGAAGAACTCGACGGTCTCCCCGCCGACGGCTTCCTCGGCGATGAGCACCCACTGGTTGCGCGGGTTGATGGACTTCACCGGGGAGCCGTCGGCGAGGTACACCAGGCCCTCGCACTGGAAGCCCGGCATGTTCTTGTCGAACCCGAGGTCGATGACGGCCTCGACGCGGCGGCCGGCCCAGGCGACCGGGACGGTGCCGGAGAGCCGGAACCAGGTCGTGCCCCACGCGGCGCCCCACGGCGTGCCGACCTCGTACGGCTCGAACGTCAGCGCGAGCCCCTCGGCCGGGGCGACCGGCTCACCGGGCAGCTCGTGCCAGGCGGTGTCGAGCGGGGTCGCGGTGGCGTGCACCGCCGGGGTGATGCGCTCGTCGAGGACCCGTCGTGCGCGGCCGATGGTGAGGGGGATGTCGTCGTGCATGGTGCCTTCCGGGGCTGGGGAGGGTCAGGGCATGGTCGCGGGGTGCGCGACCGAGATCGGGGTGTGTGCGGTGTCCGCGTCGCGGTCGGTCGGCACGTCCATCGTGCTCGTGACCCCGCGGGCGGTCAGCAGGTCCGTGTCGCCGAGGCGGGAGCGCAGGACGACCTGCGGGCCGACGCCGTGCTCCTCGGCGACGGCGAGCCAGGCGGCGGCGAAGCGTCCACCGGGGGCGCAGTCGGCGCGGACACCGTCGAGGGGTGCGCCGTCCGGGGCGACGTCGTCGAGGACGAGCCCGACGGTCGGCCCGGCCGGAGCCCGGTACGCGCCGTCGCCGAACGCGGTGGCCATGGCACGGAATCGCTCCCCCGTCGGCTTCACCCGGCCGTCGTTCGTCAGGAGGCCGAGGTCGTACTCGAGCTCCGGGAAGTCGGCGAGGGACCGCGACACGTCGTGGGAGCACCACCACGTGACGCCGAGCAGGTGCTGCACGTCGAGGGCGTGCCGGATGGTCTGCTCGGTGAACGACGGGGCGTCGGCGACGTCGACCACGTTGGTCGGGGCGCCGACCTCCTGTAGCCAGTTCGGCCGGGCGGCCTCACGGTTCCAGGCGGCGGCGAGCTGCAGCAGGTACTCCCCGTGCCGCACGGACCCGGCTCCGAGGGCGCCGTGCACCTTCGCGGAGCCGTTGAACACCCACGAGTGTGTGACGGTGGCGTCACCGTGCTCGGCCGCGTGCTCCGGCCCGAAGGGCTGGGTGTCGTCGTACCAGGCGGCGTCGTACTGGGCCACGGTGACCAGCGGCCCTGGGGCAGACCCGCTGCCGGGGGCGACCGGCGCGTCGGAGCTGCGCCGAGCCTCCTGGCCGACGGACGCCAACCCGGACCGTGCCGCGGCGACCATCGCCGCTGCCCACGCGTGCCCCTGCTCCGCCGTGATGGCGTGCGGGGTCGGGTGCGGGGCCTGGGCGAACTGGTTGACCTCGTTGCCGATGGTGATGCCGAGCAGGTTCGGCCGGTCCGCGACCGCGGCGGCGAGGGCCTCGACGTACGCGGCCGTGGACGCGACGACGTCCGGGTCGGTGAACAGGTTGCGCCGGTGCCACGAGTCGAGCCAGGACGGCAGGAAGTCGAAGCTCGACAGGTGGCCCTGCAGGGCGTCGACGTTGACGTCGAGGCCGAACGAGGCCGCGATGTCGACGACCCGGGCGACGTCGGCGAGCGCCTGCGGCCGGATGAGCGTCCGGTTCGGCTGGACGACCGGCCAGAGCGGGAAGACCCGCACGTGGTCGGCGCCGAGTCCTGCGATCGCCTCGAGGTCCCGGGCGGTGTCGTCCGCCGAGAAGTCGAGCCAGGAGTGGAACCAGCCGACCGACGGTGTGTAGTTGACGCCGAACCGCATCAGCCCTTCACACCGCCCTCTTCGACGCCCTTGAAGAAGAAGCGCTGCAGGACGGCGAAGATCACGGCGATCGGGATGAACGCGATCATGGTGCCGGCCGCGATCAGGCGTTGGTCGGTGCCGAACGTGCCGCGCAGGTACTCGAGCCCGACGGTCAGCGTCAGCTTGTCCGGGGACTGCAGGACGATGAGCGGCCAGAGGAAGTCGTCCCACGCGCCGATGAAGGCGAAGATCGCGATGACGGCGATCGTGCCCTGGACGGCGGGCAGCGAGATGTACCGCAGCCGCTGCCAGGCGTTCGCGCCGTCCATCACCGCGGCCTGGTCGATCTCATCGGGGATCTGCCGGAACGCGTTGAACATGAGCAGGACGTTGAGCGCCGCGATCATGCCGGGCAGGGCGACGCCGACCAGGTTGTCGGCGAGGCCGAGGTCCTTGACGGTGACGAACTGGGAGATGATCGTCGCCTCGCCGGGGAGCACGAGCGTGGCGAGGAACAGGCCCAGCATGGCCTTGCGGAAGCGCCACTGCAGCCGGGCGAGCGCGAACCCGGCGAGGGTCGCGAACACGATGTTCCCGAGGACGTCGATCGCGGCGACGATGAGCGAGTTGCCGATGTAGCCGAACACCGGGATCGCGTCGCCCACCCGGAGGTAGTTGCCGATCGTCGGTTGGCTCGGGATGAACGACGGGTTCGCCGTGTAGATGTCCTCCCCCGGACCCTTCAGCGAGGTGGAGAGCTGCCAGAGGAACGGCCCGATCGTGATGAACAGCACCACGATGAGCAGGACGTAGCGGATCGCCTTCTCGCGGGTGGACATGACGCCCCAGACCACGCGGCGTCGCTTGCGGGGCGGCCGGGAGGCTCCCCCTCCGCCCGTCGCGCCGGTCACGTCCGGCGTCGGTGCGGCGGTGCCGGCGTTGCCGCCGAGGACCGGTTCGGTCGTCGTGTTCGTCATCGGTCCGCCTTGCTGTTCATCCGCGCGAGGGCGAGCATCGGGATGAGCGTCACGGCGAAGAGCAGGAGGCTCAGCGCGGACGCGTACCCGAGGTTGCCGGTGAACCCCCGTGCGTACTGCTGGATGAGCATGACGAGGGAGTTGTCCTGGCCGCCGGGGCCGCCCGTCCCGTTCGTCAGGATGTAGAGCTCGCTGAACACCCGGAGTGCACTCACGCACACGAGGATGCCGACGAGGGTCAGGGTGCCGCGGACGCCGGGCATCGTGACCGACCAGAAGCGGCGGGCCGAGCCGGCGCCGTCGAGTGCCGCGGCCTCGTGCAGCTCCTTGCCGACGTTCCCGAGGGCCGCCAGGAAGATGATCATGTAGTACCCGAGGCCCTTCCAGACCGTCAGGCTGATCGCGCTGAACAGCAGCAGCCACCGGTCGGTGAGGAACGGGATGCTGCCCTGCACGATGCCGAGCGACTGCGCCATCTCGTTGATGACGCCGCGGTCGTCGAGGATCCAGTTCCAGATGAGCCCGACGACCACCGCGCTGGCGATGACCGGCGTGTAGTAGGCCGTGCGGAAGAAGGCGATGCCGGGCAGCTTCTGCTGCACGAGCACGGCCATGAGGAGTGGGAGGACCGTCAGGAGCGGCAGGCAGATCGCCATGTAGATGACGCTGTTGAGCAGCGCCTCCCACACCTGCGGGTCGGCGAGCAGGGTCTGGAAGTTCTGCAGACCGACCCAGCGGCTGATCCCACCGAGCGGGCTGGCGTTCGTGAACGACAGCCGGACGGTGTTGATCGACGGCCAGAGGCTGAACGCGACGAGCCAGACGAGTGCCGGCAGGACGAGCAGCCACGGGGTGAACCAGCGGTTGGCGCGCATGGCGATCCTCCCTCTCTCTCTTCTTCGGGGGCCGGATCAGCCGTTGGCGAGCAGGGTGTTCATCTTGGTCTGGGCCGTCTGCAGCGCCTTCTCCGGGCTCACGCCGCCCTTCATCGCCAGCGCGATCTGCTGGTCGAGGAAGTCGGTCATGGCCGAGTTGGCCTCGACCGGGTTGAGGTTCTTCGCCGTCTTCAGGGCGTCGTTGGCGAGCACGCGGGCCTTGCCCTCGACGGTGCCGTCGTCCTTGGAGAAGAACGGGTCGGACTGCGACGAGGTGGTCGACGGGAAGATGTTCACCAGGTGCGCGAAGGCCTCCTGGTTCTTCGCGTTCGTCATGAAGGACGCGAGCGCCTCGGCCGTGGCCAGGTGCTTGCTCTTCGCTGAGACGCTGAGGCCCTGCACGTACAGCGGCGGGTTGTCCAGCGCCGGGGAGACGACGATGTTGCCCTTGAGCGACGGGTTGTTCTTCTCGAAGTCGGTGATGGCGGTGGCCCCACCGGTGGTCCAGGCGACCTTGCCCTGCGTGAACAGGGTCGAGTTGCCGAGGTAGTCGGTGTTCAGGACCGAGGAGGGCATGAGGCCGTCCTTGTACGCCGCGGCGTACTTGCTGATCAGGTCGGCGGCCTTCGACGAGTCCGCGAAGGTGAACTTCGTGCCCTTGTCGTTGATGATCTTCACGCCGGCGAGCGAGAAGTCGCTCAGGCCGGGCTTGCGGCTCATCAGGTAGTCGTCCGGGCACTTCTGGTGCATGGTCTCGGCCTGCGTGAACAGCTCGTCGGTCGTCTTCGGCGGGTTGGCCGGGTCGAGACCGCACTTGGTGAACATCGTCTTGTTCCAGTAGTCGATGTCGGTGTTGAGGTACCAGGGGTACCCGAAGGTGCCCTCGACGCCCTTGTAGTTGTAGGCCGCGAGCGCGCCCTTGACGTAGGTGCTCGAGAGCTTGCTGTCGTCCTTCGCGACGTCCTGCAGGAACCCGCGCTTGGCGAGGGGCAGGGCGATGTCCGGCGGCAGGTTGATCACGTCCGGCAGCGAGTTCGACGAGGCCTGGCTGAGGACCTTGTCCGCGTAGCCGTCACCGGGCTGGTCGACGAGCTTGACCTTCGCGTCCGGGTACTTCTTCTCGAAGGCCTTCACGACGCCGTTGAGGTAGTCCGTGTAGGTCGGCGTGAGGGCCCACGTCTGCAGGGTGATCGACCCGGAGACGTCGTCGCCGCCGTTGCCCGAGGAGGTGCCACCGGCCGAGCAGCCGGTGAGGGCGAGTGCCGCTGCTGCGACCCCCGCGAGGACCGCGACGGCGCGACCCGTCGTCGTACGTGTGGTGGTTCTCATCGCTGCGGACTCCTTCGTGCGTGCGGATGGTCGTGCGCGTCGCCGTGGGTTCTGAAGTGCTGAACCGGTTCAGTTCCGACGGCCGGACGACGTGTGGTGTCGCCGACTATCGACGACTAAAGCGCTATAGTCAAGCCCATGGCCAGCAAGCGCCGGACGACCATCGCCGACATCGCCGCGAAGGCCGGCGTGTCCATCAGCGCCGTCTCGTTCGCCCTCAACGACCGCCCCGGGGTGTCCGCAGCGACCCGGGAGCGCGTCCGCGCCGTGGCCCGTGAACTCGACTGGCAACCGCACACCGCGGCACGTGCGCTCGGGGGTGCGAAGGCCGGGTCGATCGGCTTCGTGCTGAACCGTCCGGCTCGCACGCTCGGCACCGAGTCGTTCTTCGGTGACCTGATCTCCGGCATCCAGCTCGGGCTCGCCGGCACCCACGTCGGCATGACCCTGCTCGTCGCCCGCGACGCCGACGAGGAGCTGCAGACCTACCGCGACTGGTGGAACGGCCACCGCGTCGACGGCGTGATCGTCATCGACCCGCGGCACGACGACGCCCGGCTCCGGCTGCTCGACGAGCTCGGCATGCCCACCGTCGTCGTGGGGTCGCACCCGTCCCCTCCCGGGTCCGCTCCCACGGTCTGGATAGACGACTCCGACGCCACCACCACGGTGCTCCGCTACCTGCACGCCCTCGGGCACCGGCGCGTCGCGCACGTCGCCGGGCGCCCGGAGTTCGAGCACACGGCGATGCGCATCGACCGCCTGCGGGACTTCGCCGCGGCCGAGGGGCTCGACGCCGCCGAGTCCATCCCGACCGACTACTCCGCCGAGAACGGTGCCGCAGCCACCCGGGACCTGCTCTCCCGCAGCGTCCGCCCGACCGCGATCGTGTTCGACAACGACGTGCTCGCGGTCGCGGGCCTCGGCGTCGCGAGCGAGATGGGCGTGCGGGTGCCCGCCGACGTCTCGATCGTGTCCTTCGACGACTCCGCGATGATCCGGTTGGTGCGGCCCGCGATCACCTCACTCACCCGCGACACCGTCGAGCTCGGGCAGCGCGCCGCCACTCTCCTGCGCGCGCAGATCGACGCCGACGACCCGCTGCCGTCGCTGCCCGGCCCGCTGCTCACCCTGAGCGTCCGCGAGTCGACGGGCCGCATCGCCCACTGACGCCTCCGCGGCCCAGC
This sequence comes from Curtobacterium sp. SL109, assembly GCF_026672405.1. NCBI lineage: Bacteria > Bacillati > Actinomycetota > Actinomycetes > Micrococcales > Microbacteriaceae > Curtobacterium > Curtobacterium sp. SL109. Next base: position 1,683,705 of record NZ_JAPPRB010000002.1, on the reverse strand, counting down.
ACCCACTGCCCACCGCCCACCGCCCACCGGTTTCCTTCTGCAGTCGTGACGGATTTGGTCGGCGATCCTCGGCGCTCGCGAACCGGTTTCGTCACGGCCGACTCCGGAAACCTGGGGGTGGCGGATACCAGCGTCTCAACGACCCGACCACAGACCCAGCCACCCGTGCGTCGACTCCTGGTCCTCATCGCGCGCCGCGTGCCGACCGCCCGACCGTCGCGTGGTACCCGTCGATCTCATTTCTCGGCCGCGACGGATCCGGTCGGTGAGCCTCGGCCATCGCGATCTTCGCCCGCCGTGTTCCCTCCCTCGGAACGTCCGACCGTCGCCGCGGCGCCCCTTTCTCCCTGTCCCGGTCACGGCCCTGGACCCGGTCCGTTTTGCTTTTCGATCGTGACGGATCTGGTCGGCCATCCTCGGGGATCGCGAACCGGATTCGTCACGGCGGAAACGAAAGTCCAGGGCGGGGCGGAGATGCGCGCGGGACAGACCAGTGGCGGTGGGCGCGGCGGCCGGGTCGGCAGCGTCGGGTGCGGCGGCAGAACCGATCAGGGTGGGATCGGGACGTCGGGGAGTGATCGGTTGAGGCGAGGGGTCGTCCGCTCGACTCGCCGAATGACACGGTGCATCGCGGCGACGGACGGGTACCCGTGGTCGGCGGCGACGCGGTCAGGCGGCGTGCCCGCGGACAGTGCTGCGCGGACGGGCAGCGTGCGGAACCAGCGGGCGAACTCGTCGGGAGTCAGGCCGGTGGTGGCGCGGAAGCGGCGCAGGAGCGTCGACGGCGACACCCGGGTCAGGGCCGCGAGTTCGGGGACGGTCGGGGGTGTGGTGGCCTCGAGGTCGGCGATCGCGTCGATCGCGCACGTCAGGCTGTTGTCCTGCAGGACCGGTGGACGCCAGGCGCTGAGCACGGTGAGGACGAGCATCCGCGCCAGGGCGTCCTGGTACGGGCCGGGCCATCGGCGATGCACCTGCTCGTCGAGGTGCTCCAGCGTGCGGCGGAGGTCGTCGCCGGCGTCGGGGCGCCACACGGTCGTGCAGCAGTCCGGGAGCGCGAGCGCCTCGGGCATGAGCGGTCCGAACGCGGCCGTGCCGTGGTGCACGCCCGTCAGCACCATCGCGACGCCGAGGCCCCAGTCCGGACACGTGCCAGTGACGGTCGGCGGCGGGTGCGCGTGCTGGTCCGTGCCGACCCAGGCCGCTGCACCGGGCGCGAGGAGAGCAGCCGTGCCCCGCTCCAGGCGCTCGCGCTCCTCGCCGCGGCCCACCCAGACCGGCTGGGACCGGGTGGCGACCCAGACGTGGTGGACGCGATCCGTCGGGAACCGCAGGGTCCAGGCGGAGCCCGGGTCAGCCTCCAGTTCGGCGGTGTGGGTGACGTCGAGACCGACGGCACCGATCAGGGCGCGGAGCGCATCAGCCATCCACCCAGCGTCACCGGCGCGCGGGACCCGTGGACGGCCACGCGGTGATCTGTGGATCGTGGGTCAGCGGACCTCGGCTGTGGACCAGAGGTACCGGGCGCCGTCACCGACGGGGCGGACCAGGGGTCCGACGAACAGCAGGGCGGCGGTCAGGAACGCGACGGCCTGGCCGGCGGCAGGGAGCGTGAAGAGCACGGTCAGTGCCTCCTGCGAGACGCCGGGCAGCGTGCCGAGCCAGATGGCCAGGCCACCGACGAGCCAGACCGCTCCGGCACTGGCGACGACCCAACCTGCCACTCGCGCGGCACCCGTGCTCCGACGCAGGACCATCACCCCGAACGCGATGACCAGGGCCTGGGCCGCGAGCGCGAGGATCGAGCCCACCGCGAAGGACGCCCTGCCGAGCGGGAGCCAGGAGAGCGCGAAGCACATGACGGACACGGCGAAGCCGAGTGTGGCGCGGTCCCGTCGGCGTCGTGCGGCGAGGGCCACCACGACCGCTGCGACGCCGCCGACCACGGCCCCCACGATGCGCACCGGTGGCTCCAGGTACCACCCGGCGAACACCACGAGACCGAGCACCCCCGCGAGCGCTGCCACCACCCCGGCGAGCGCGGTCCACTGTTCCTGTCGGTTCGTCGTCATCGACCCCATGCGCCCAGGGTAGGGCTAACCCCACCCGGAGTCCGGGAGGGGGCAGGATGGGGCAGAGCGTCCGACCTCGCGATGCTGGATCCATGACCGACACCGACCGTCTCGACCTGGCCATCACCGTGCCGTTGGACGACGCAGTACCCCCCGGAGCCACCACGCCCATGCCCGACCTGCCCAGCACGAGCGCCGGCGACGACACCCCGCCGGGGACGAACGCGCGGCAGTTCTACCGTGAGGCATGGCAGCGGTTCCCCCGGGACCTCGGGTACATGGCGCTGACGGCGGTGCTGCTCTGCACGCTCTACTTCGCGTTCCCCGCGGCGGTCCTCGGCGGCGGGTTCCGTGACCTGTTCAACCCGTTCGTGCTGCTGATGTTCTTCATCGCGCTGTTCGTCGCGCGGTGGCTCGGACAGTTCGAGCGCCTCCGCATCTCGTGGGCGGACCCCAGGCCGATCCGTCCGGTCGACTGGACCCCGCGCTGGCAGCAGAACTGGTGGACGCGGACCGGCTCGGCCGTCGCGAACCCGCACTACTGGCTGTACCTGCTGCACGCGGCGGTCGTCTACCCGCTGGCGGCCCTCGTCACGGTCGGTGCCGGTGCGCTGCTCGTCGTCGGCTTCTTCGGCCCGTTCGTCGCCGGCTTCACGGCCCTGCGCTACGGCTGGCAGGTGAACCAGTGGCTGATGGTGAACAGCCTGGACCAGGGCTGGGCGTGGGGCCTCGGCTTCGCGGCGTGCGTCGTGAGCGTGGTGGCCTCGGTCGTGCTCCTCCCGCTGTGGTCACGCGGGTCGGTCGCCGCGCACTACTGGATCGACTTCGGGCTGCTCGGCGGCTTCCGCGCCGAGGTGCTCGAGCAGCGCGTGGCCGGGCTGCAGGCCTCCCGGGCCGGTGCCGTCACCGCCGAGGGACAGGCGCTCCGCCAGATCGAGCGGGACCTGCACGACGGCCCCCAGCAGCGGCTCGTGCGGCTGCGGATGGACCTCGCGGCCGCCGAGCGGGCGTTCGACAAGGACCCCGCGGCGTCGAAGCAGCTCATCGCCGAGGCGTCGGAGCACGCCAAGGACGCCCTCGACGAGCTCCGCGCACTGTCCCGCGGCTTCGCCCCGCCGATCCTGCTCGACCGTGGGCTCGTCGCCGCCCTCGAGGCCCTGGTCGCCAGGACCCCGATCCCCGTCGGCCTCGACGTCCGCCTGCCCGACGGGCTGCAGCTCGCGACCGAGATCCAGCGGAACGTGTACTTCACGGTGTCCGAGCTCCTGACGAACACGACGAAGCACGCCGGCGCGTCGACGGCCGGCGTGTACCTCGGGCTCTCCGTCGACGCCTCCGGGGTCTGGTACCTCATGGTCAGCGTGACGGACGACGGCGTCGGCGGCGCGACGACCCGCGAGGGGCACGGCATCCAGGGCCTCATGGGCCGCATGCAGTCCCTCGACGGCGAGCTCACGGTGTCGAGCCCCGCCGGTGGACCGACCGAGGCCACCGCCCGGATCCCGCTCGGCGCGCTGAACGGGGTCCCGACGCCCGCAGCACGATGACGACGGCGCCCTCCGCACGATGAGGACGGTGCCCTCCCACTAGGGTGGGGAGCATGACCGACGGCCCGGATGCAGCACGCATCCGGGCCGTCGTCGTCGACGACGCCGTCCTGATCCGCGAGGGCCTGTCCCGCGTCCTGCTCGAGGCCGGCATCGACGTCGTCGGGCAGCACGCCGACGCGACGTCGTTCCTCGCGACCCTGCCGGACGGCGCCCCCGACGTCGTCGTGATGGACGTCCGCATGCCGCCGACGTTCACCGACGAGGGCGTCCGCGCCGCCGTCGAGACCCGCCGGCTGGCTCCGGGCACCGGGGTGCTCCTGCTGTCGCAGTACGTCGAGGCCACCTACGCCGAGGACGTCCTGGCGTCCGGCACAGCAGGCATCGGCTACCTGCTCAAGGACCGCGTCACCCGGCTCGAGGAGATCGACGACGCCGTGCGCCGCATCGCCGCCGGCGGCACCGTGCTCGACCCCGAGGTCGTGACGCAGCTGATGAGCCGTCGCCGCGACCCGCTCGCCGCGCTGACGCCCCGCGAGCGCGACGTCCTCGGGCTGATGGCCGAGGGCCGCACGAACGCCGCCATCGCCCGCGCACTCGTCATCGGCACCGGCGCGGTCGAGAAGCACGTGTCGAGCATCTTCGCCAAGCTCGGACTCGAGGACACCGGCGAGGACCACCGCCGCGTGCTCGCCGTCCTCGCCTACCTCGGATGACCCGTGTCCCGGCGCCGCTCCTGGCATTCGCCGCGATCGTCTCCGTCCAGCTCGGCGCCGCCGTCGCGAAGACCCGCTTCGACGAGGTCGGCTCGGTCGGCGCAGCGACGCTCCGCCTGGTGATCGGCGCCCTCGTCCTGGCCCTCGTGGTCCGGCCCCGCGTCCGGCACTGGGACCGCGGGCAGTGGACCGGCGCCGTCCTGCTCGGACTGGCGCTCGGCGGCATGAACGTCTTCATCTACCTGGCCTTCGCGACGATCCCCATCGGCGTCGCCGTGACGATCGAGTTCCTCGGACCGCTCACGCTCTCGCTCGTGCACACCCGGCGGTGGCGTGACGTCCTCTGGGCGGTGCTGGCGCTCGCTGGTGTCGTGCTCCTCGGCGTCGGCCCCTCCGCCGTCACCCAGCTCGGCGGCGTGGCCTGCGCCGTCGCGGCCGCCGCGTGCTGGGCCGGCTACATCGTGATGAACCGGCACGTGGGCTCGCTCATCCCGGGCGTCGACGGCCTGGCGGTGTCGATGCTCGTCGCGATGGTGGTGTCGCTGCCGTTCGGCCTGCACACCGCGGTCGACGGCGTCGTGGCCGACCCGACGCTGCTCGTCGTGTTCGGCGCCGTCGCCGTGCTGTCGAGCGTGCTGCCCTACGCCCTCGAGATGCTCGCGCTGCGCCGGATGCCGACGCGGGTGTTCGGCGTGCTGCAGAGCCTCGGCCCGGCGGTGGCGGCGCTCGCCGGGCTCCTCGTGCTGCACGAGGCCCTGTCGCCCGTGGAGGTGGTGGCGCTCGCGTGCGTCACCGCGGCGAGCGTCGGCGTGACGGTCTACTCGGCGCGGAGGAAGTCGGCGTAGGTCGGCTCGTGCGCGTCGCCGGAGAGCAGCGCGGGGTCGTTGACGCGGCGCTCGACGTAGGCGGCGATGACTTCTGGCGGGGTGAGCACGTGTGCCACCCAGGACGGGACCTCGTGACGGGTCACGGCGCTTCCTTCCGGTCGGGACACTCGCGGGACGGATGTCTTGATCGTCGAGAATCTTCGTGGACCCCGACTGCTTGAACGATCCCGCGTCGCCGGAGCCCTGTCAACCGGGTGCGCTATCCGGCGTCCGGTGCACGCGCCCGGCGGTCGGCGTCGACCCGCAGTACCCGGTGCTTGACGGCAGACCGCCACACCCACGCCTGCGCCTGCTGCCCGAACTGCGCCCACTCCACGAGCACGGCATCGCGGGTCCAGCTCTTCGCGAAGGCCTTCACCCGGACGTGGAACGTCGGGAACTGCACCCACGCCCACACCGGCAGCGGGGTCACCGCGTGGCAGACGTCCGGCCCCCGTGCGTCGTCGGAGAGCGTGTAGGCGTGCGGGCGTTCGACCTCCGGGTGCTCCGGGGGCTGCCACCGGTTCTCGCGACGCCGTCCCACCGGATCATTCGAACGTGTGTTCGAACGGACGTCAAGTCCGGTGCGCCCCGGCGGACACCCTGGAGGCTCGGATCGGCGTGTCGACGCCGCCTCCGACCGCGGACCCCGCCGGAGGCGCGAGGGGCAGGGCCGCCGGGTCAGGAGGCGAGTGCGGCCAGGCGGGCGGCCCGGCGGAGCGCCTGCTCCTCGGGGTCCGGGACCGGGGCGGCCTGGATGAGCCGTCGGGTGTACGGGTCCTCGGGCGCGCGGAGGATGGCGTCACACGTCCCCTGTTCGGCGACGCGCCCCTGGTGCAGCACGACGACGCGGTCACACAGGGTGTCCACCACGGCGAGGTCGTGCGTGACGAACAGACACGCGAACCCGAGGCGCTCCTGCAGCTCGCGGAAGACGTCGAGCACCCGGGCCTGCACCGACACGTCGAGGGCACTCGTGGGTTCGTCGGCGATGAGCAGCGCGGGGTCGAGGGCCACGGCACGGGCGATCGCGACGCGCTGCCGTTGGCCGCCGGAGAGCTCGTGCGGGTAGCGCTCCCGGAAGCCGCCGTCGAGCCCGACGTCCGACAGGAGCCGTTCGACGCGGGTCTCGGTGTCCGCGGCCGACAGGCGGAGGATCTGCCGGAGGGGCTCGGCGACGGTCTGCCCCACCGTGTACCGGGGGTTCAGGGAGCGCAGCGGGTTCTGGAACACCACGCCGACGCGACGCCGCATGCTCCGGCGCTCCGCACGACCGGCACCGGCGAGGTCGATGCCGTCGACCGACACCGAGCCGGCGGTGATCGGAGCGAGGCCGACCGCCGCGCGGCCGATCGTGGTCTTGCCGCTGCCGGACTCCCCCACCAGGCCGACGATCTCGCCGCGGCCGACGGTGAACGACACGTGGTCGACCGCGCGGAAGCGCCGGCGCAGCGCGCCGCCGTACTCGACCACGAGGTCGCGGACGTCGAGGACGGTCGACGGGAGGGGCGTGGCGGGGGCGAGCGGAGCCTCCCGGCCGTCACCGGAACCCAGCCGCGGGACCGCGGCGAGCAGCTCGCGCGTGTAGTCCGCGGTCGGCGCCGCGAAGAGGGCGACGGCGGTGCCGGACTCGACCACCTGGCCGCGGCGCATCACGACGACCCGGTCGGCGATGTCGGCGACGACGCCCATGTCGTGCGTGATGAGCAGGATCGCGGTGCCGGTGCGCTCCCGGAGTGCCCGCAGCACGTCGAGCACCTCCGCCTGGACGGTGACGTCGAGCGCGGTCGTGGGTTCGTCGGCGATGAGCAGGTCCGGGTCGGCGGCGAGCGCCATCGCGATCATCACGCGCTGGCACTGTCCGCCGGAGAGCTCGTGCGGGTACTGCCCCAGGCGGCGTTCGGGCTCGGGGACCTCGACGGCCCGCAGGAGCTCGAGCGCCCGGGCCTTGACCGTCGCCCGGTCGGTGGAGGGGTCGGCGCGGCGGACGGCCTCGGCGAGCTGGAACCCGATCGTGAAGACGGGGTTCAGGGCGGCGGAGGGGTCCTGGAAGATCATCGAGACCGTGCGGCCGCGGACCTCGCGGAGGTGCTGCTCGCCGGAGCTGAGCACGTCGACGCCGCCGATGCGGATCGCGCCGCTGGCGACGGCGCCGTCGGGGGCGATGCCCATCGCGGTCATCGCGGTCATGCTCTTGCCGGAGCCGGACTCCCCGACGACGGCGACGACCTCGCCACGGCCGACGGTGAAGGAGGCGTCGTCGACGGCGCGGACCACCTCGCCCTCGACGTCGAACGTGACGGTCAGGTGGTCGACGACGAGGACGTCCTCGCGCGGCTCGGTCATGGGGTTCCCGTCCCTGGTGCGTCGTCGCCCGTGTCGCGGGCGACCTTGAAGGCCTCCCAGTCCTCGAGCATCTTGCGGTGGTGGCCGTGCAGCCACTGCATGTAGTCGCGCCCGTTGCGCAGGCGCTCGCGGACGGGGGCGTCCACGTCGCCGGGGCCGGTGTGGCCGTCCTGTTCGACGACGGCGAGCCCGCGGGCGATGATGTCCCGCTGCCGGTCGAGGTACTTCCGCTCGCTGGCCAGCCAGCTGCCCCAGACGTCGGTCTCGGCGCGGAAGTAGTGGCTCCGCTCCCCAGGCACCGTGTGGCGCTTGACGAACCCGGAGTCGACGAGCCGCCTGGTCGCCATCGACACCGACCCCGAACTCGCGCCGAGGGCCGCCTGCAGGTCGGCGGAGGACGAGTACGGGGCGCGGGTCATGATGAGGTAGCCGAGCACCCGGGCGTCGGTGAGGGGCATGCCCGCGCCGTCGCCGAGCATCAGCGCGAACTCCTCGACGAACGCCTGGCGCACCGGGTCCAGGACGCGGTCGTCGGTCGTGACGGTCTGCTGCTGCTCGGTCATGGTGGTCCCCTCGTCGATCCGTGGTCCGCGCCAGGCTATGCGAGCCCGGCCGCGACCTCCGGAGCCTCGTCGGGGATCGCCCACGGCTCCTCGCTCATGCCGCCGCTGCCGCGGATGCCGGTGACGGTGCCGTCGGCGTCGCGGGTGAACACGATGTCCTCGTCGACGGAGCCGAAGCGGTTGCCGTGGGTCATCCGGAGCGTGTCCGCGTCGACGACCTCGAGCCGGGTCGGCGACTCCATCGGGTCGGGGCCGGAGGGGTCGATCGCGAGCAGCCGGTCGCCGACCCGGACGACGTCGGTGACGCCCCACGGGTTGGCGTAGCGGCCGGTGTACCGCGCGGCGACGTCCTCGGTGACGACCGCGCCGGGTGCTGCCGTGTCGGCTGCGGCGTCGAGCAGGTTGACGATCCCGGTGGCGAGGAGCGTCGCGGGGCCGGCGGCCGAGCTCGTCATCACGGAGACGACCAGGCCGGACTCGGGGTCGAAGAGCGACTGGGTGATGTGGCCGGGGAAGCCGCCGGAGTGGCCGCGGACCTCGCGCCCGTTGATCCGGTCGACGATGAAGCCGGCACCGTAGCCGCGGGCTGCCGGGTCCTCGTCGGAGGCGCTCCACGACTTCCGCTGCGCCAGGCGCTTGGAGTGGTCGCTCAGCAGCTCGCCCTGCCCGAGCACGTGCGCGGAGAAGTACTTGACCAGGTCGGACGCGGTGCCGTGGAAGCCGGTCGCCGCGGCCATCGCCCGGGTGTCGACGTGGGCGATGCGCTGCCGGTGCCGTGCGACGTGGAAGCCGGAGTAGCCGACCACGAAGTCGTCCTCGCGCGACGGGTCCCAGTCGGGCCCGGTGTTCCGCAGGCCGAGCGGTTCGACGATCTCCTGGCGCACGTAGTCGTTGTAGCTCCGCCCGGACGCCGCGGCGATGACGAGCCCGAGGAGCGAGTACCCGAGGTTGGAGTAGTTGAACGAGGAACCCGTCGGCACCTTCTGCCCGCGGTCGAGCACCAGCGCGAGGAGCTCGTCCTCGTCGGGGAACGGCCGGGCGAGGGACCAGTAGTCGCCGTCGTGGCCGTCGCGGATCACACCGGCGCCCATCTCCATCAGCTCGCGGACGGTGGCGTCGGCGATCGGCGACCCGCCCTCGACGAGGGCGGGGACGTAGGTGCCGACGGTGTCGTCGAGCCGCAGGGAGCCCCGCTCGGCGAGGAGCAGCAGCGCCGTCGACGTGAAGGTCTTGGAGTGCGAGGCGATGCGGAACAGGTCGTTCGTCGTCAGGCGGCGGCCGGCCTCGACGTCGGCGTGGCCCCACGCCTCGGAGAACAGCTCCTCGCCCTGGTACCCGATCGCGACCTGCACGCCGGGCACCCGCAGCTGCCAGACCTTGTACGCGATCCAGTCGCGGATGGTGGGCAGCGTCGTGCGGTAGGCGGTGCGGGTGGCCTCGGTGTCGGTCACGGTGGTTCCTTCCAGGGAGAGCAGGGGGTTCGAGTCTGGCGTCAGCGGCGACGCGGGTCGAGTGCGGCCCGCAGGGTGTCACCGAGCGCGATGACGGCGAGCACGGTGACGGCGAGGAACGCCGCGGGTGCGACGAGCATGTGCGGGGCGCGCAGGAACTGGCTGGTGGCGGCGGAGAGCTGCAGCCCCCAGGAGATCGCCGGGCTCTCGAGGCCGATGCCGAGGTAGGTCAGCGACGACTCGGACACGATGACGCCGCCGACGGTGATCGTGGCGAGGACGAGCAGCGGCGAGATCGACGACGGCAGCACGTACCGGGTGGTGATCCGCCACGTGGAGAGCCCCATCGTGCGGGCGGCCAGGACGAACTCGGCGTTCCGGACCCCGCGGACGCTCGACCGGACGAGCCGGGCCATCGTCGGCCACCCGAACAGCGCGAGCACGAGCGACACGGTGAGCACCGACCGCTCCCCGACGCTGTTGAGCACCACGACGGCGCCGAGCAGGAACGGGAAGCCGAGGAACACGTCGGTCAGGCGGGCGAGCACGGCGTCGACCCAGCCGCCGACCATGCCCGCGACGGTCCCCACGACGACGGCGACCATGCCCGCGAGCACGGTGGTGAGCACCGCGACGGCGATCGACGAGCGGGTGCCGTACACGACGTTGGCGTACACGTCGCAGCCCTGCAGGTCGAAGCCGAACGGGTGCCCGGCGGCGGAGCCGTCCCCGCTCCGGCCGAGGTCGCAGACGCGGGGGTCACCGTGGCCGAACAGCCCGGCGAACAGCTGCGGGAACGCGGCGATCGCCAGCACGAGGACGAGGACCGACGCGGGCACCCAGAACCCCGGGGTGCGGGCCGCGGCGGCGAGGGGGCGGCGCTTGACCCCGACGACGGGGTCGACGGTCGCGGCGAGGGCGGAGGTGGTCATGCGGCGGCTCCCGATCGGACGCGCGGGTCGAGGGCGGCGTGCAGCAGGTCGACGAGCACGCTCGTGACGAGGAACACCAGGATGAGGGCGGTGGAGATCCCGACGACGACGGCGCCCTCGTGTGAGCGGATGCCCTGGAACAGCAGGTTCCCGACGCCGGGCAGGTTGAAGATGCCCTCGATGATCACCGTGCCGCCCATCAGGTAGCCGAGGTCGGTCGCCAGGTACGTCGCGGTCGGGATGAGCGAGTTGCGCATCACGTGCACCCCGACGACCCGGCCGGGCGTCAGGCCCTTCGCGCGGGCGGTCCGGACGTAGTCGGCGTCGAGGGTCTCGATCATCGACGTCCTGGTGAGCCGGGACACCGCGGCCAGGCCGAACAGCGCGATGACGAACGCGGGCAGCACGTACGCGGTCGGCCAGCCGGCGGTGGCGCCCGCGACGGGGAACCAGTGCAGCCGGACCGAGAACACGAGCTGCAGGGCGACGCCGAGCACGAAGACCGGGACCGCGCCGACGACGATCGTGCCGACGAGGACGGTCTTGTCGAGCACCGTGCCGCGCTTGAGTGCCGACAACACCCCGAGCCCGATGCCCAGGACGATCTCCAGCGCCCACGCGGTGAGCGCGAGCGTGATCGTCACCGGCCAGCGCGAGGCCATCTGCGCCGCGACGGGCTGCCCGGTGAAGTCGGTGCCGAAGTCGCCGCGGAACAGCCCGCCGACGTACTGCACGTACTGCAGCCACAGCGGCTGGTCCAGGTGGTACTCGGCACGGAGCGCCCGCACGACCGACTCGCTGAGCGGCCGGTCGCCGCCGAGCGCCCGGATCGGGTCACCGGGCAGCGCGAAGGTCATCGCGTAGATCAGGAAGGTCACCCCGAGGAAGACGATGACCAGGCCGCCGAGTCGCCGACCGACGGCGAGCGTCGGACGCATCACGCGCCTCCCGGGATCGTCGCGGACACCGCACGGGAGGCACGGTGCGGGTCCGCCACGTGGCTCGCGCAGGCGAGGATCGCCCCGTACTGCACCCCCACCAGCGTCCCCACCGGGATCGGCGCGGCGTCGGTCACCGCGTCCGCCTGCCAGAGCGCGTACCGCTCCGCGAGGTCGTCGCGGAGCCGCCGGAGCGGCGCGGACGCCGTGCCGGCGGTGGTCTCCGCCTCGAGTGCGCGGAGCAGCATGCCGCCGTAGCGGAGCCGGAAGCAGCGCACCAGGTCCTCGCAGCCGAAGCGCTCGGCGACGGTGGCCATCCGGTCCGCCGGTTCGCGCTCGGCCCGGGCACGGTCGGTCTCCGGGGTCGCGGTGAGCATCGGGATGAAGGCCCGCGAGCCCTGCAGGAAGGGCGTCTCGATCGTCAGCATCGGCGACGCGGCGTCGAGGACCCGCTGGAGCTCGGCCCCGGAGCCGCCGAGGTCGTCCGCGCACCGCCGGAGCAGGTCCGCGTAGGACTCGTCGGTCGGGGTCTGGTCGTCGGCGTCGGGGTGGCTCCAGTACGGCAGCTCGGCCACCATGCACAGTGCGCCGTGGCGGAGGGCCCACGCGGCGCTGGACGCCCCGTGGATGTGCTCGGCGGGGTCGACACCGAGGCCCTCGAGGTAGTCGTGGACCTCCTCCACCCCGTCCATCGCGAACACCGCCGGGGCCAGCTCACGCAGGTGTGGCGACTCCGGCTCCCCGGTGTCGAGCGGCAGCCCGAGCGCCCGGGGCACCGCGTGCAGCACGTCGATCACGTCGGGCAGGTCCTCGGAGAGGTAGTAGTAGACGCCGCCCATCTCCCCGTTGTGCAGGCTCACCAGGAGGTCCGGTTCGGTGTCGTCGATGAGCCGCATGAAGGCGAGCGTCTCCGGCAGCACCTGGTCGAAGTACACCGACTTGTGGTTGTTCGGGAACGTCCACTCCACCTGGCTGTCCGGAGCCGGCCGGTAGAAGTGCCGGGAGTAGAAGACCCGGTCGTACGGGTCGTGGAACCAGGCCTCGTTGAGCCGCATGCCGTCCGGGTCGATCGTCGGGACGATGTGCCAGGTGACGTCGAGCGCGGTGGCCTCCGCGTCGTCCCCGAGCATCGTCTCGGCGAGGTGCAGCGCCGTCCACGAGCCGATCGGTTCGTTCGGGTGCACGCCGCCGACGATGACGGCGGCGTGCGACCCGGTGCCGATACGGTAGCTGTGCAGCGGTTCTCCGAGGCGGCTGGTGCCGATCCTGGTGACCGTGACCCGGTCCGGGTGGGCCGCGGCGAGCGCGTCGAACCGGGCGTGCAGGTCGTCGACGAGCGGGAAGCCGTCGTGGTCGGGGACCTCGCGGACGAGCCGCAGGATGGTGTCGCTGTCCATGCGGCGCCCTACTTCACGGCGATCTTCGCGACCACCGGGCTGCCGGCGACCGCGGGGAGCTCCGCGATCTTGTCGCTGGTGACGTAGGAGTACTTGTCGAAGAAGGTGGGGACGACCGGGAAGTCCTCGAGCACGGCCTCCTGCGTCTTCGTGTAGTAGTCGTTCGCCTCGGCCTGGGTGCCGGCGGAGTCGGCCTTCGCGAGCAGCGAGTCGACCTCGTCGTCCTGGTAGTAGCCCGTGCAGGGTGCGCAGCCGCCGGCCGTGGTGAACAGGGCGCGGAGGGTGTTCTGCTGGCTGATGTAGAGCGCGCCCCAGTGGCCGAAGTGCGGGCCCTTGACGGTCTTGTCCGTCAGCTCGGAGTAGTACGAGGCCCAGTCGGTGGTGGCCTTCGCCTCGGCGTCGACCCCGAGGTTCTGCCGGATCTGGTTCGCGTACGCCTGGTAGAGCGAGTCGAGGCCGTTGCCGCCCGGGTAGACGATCTCGATGCTGCCGTCGAACCCGCCGGCCTTCGCCAGGAGCTGCTTGGCCGCTGCCGGGTCGAACTCGCAGGCCTCGCCGCAGATGCCCTCCTTCGTCCCGGACATCGACGGCGGGGTGAGCGCGGTCGCCGGGTCGTACAGGCCGCCGTAGATGGCCTTGTTGACCTGGTCGCGGTCGATCGACATCGAGATCGCGCGGCGGACGTCGGGGTCGGAGTAGCGCTCGTCCCACAGCGGGAAGCCGAGGTAGTCGATGCCGGGGGCGTCGAAGGAGTGCAGCCGGTCGCCGAAGTCGTCCTTCGCGCTCGTCATCTTGTCCGTCGGCAGGAAGAGCACGTCGGCGTTCCCGGCGAGGACGTCGGTGTACGCGGTGTTCATGTCGGAGTAGCTGCGGAAGGTGACGTTCGGGGTCGCGGGCTTCGCGCCCTCGTAGCCCTTCCAGGCCGTGACGGTGAACTCCTGGTTCGCCTTCCAGGCCTTCGACATCTTGTAGGGGCCGTTGCCGATCGGCTTCTTGTCGTACGCCTTCAGGTCGTCGTACGCGGCGGACGGCATCGGGTAGAACGCCGTCTGCGCCTGGCTGAGCTGCAGTGGGAACTGACTGTCCGCGTGGGTCAGGGTGACCGTGAAGGTGTCCTTGCCGGTGACCTTCAGCCCCGACATCTCCTTCGTCGTCGGGGTGCCCTTCGCCGGGTTCAGGTCCGAGTACCCGACGATCGACGCGAGCTGGCCGCTGTTCTCCCAGGCGTTCGGGCCGTAGGCGACGTGGTTCCAGGCCTTGACGTAGCTCTCGGGGGTGACGGCCTCGCCGTTCTGGAACTCCCACCCGTCGCGGAGCGTGATCGTCCACGTGGTGGCGTCGTCGCTCTCGACGCTCTTCGCGGCGACGTCGTGGAGCTCGCCCTTCGCGTCCGTCTGGGTCAGCGGGGCGAACAGGCTCATCACCTGGTCGAAGGCCACCGTCTGCCGCCCGGGCGTCAGGTGGTCGGGCTCACCGGTGGCGTACACCAGGCTCGCGTCCGCGGCGGGGTCGGCGGTGCCGCTCGCCGAGCAGCCGGTCGCCACCAGGGCCACCGTGGCAGCCGCGGCGAGCGCGGCGATCGTCCTGCGTCGCATGGACAACTCCTTCGATCGGGTGCGTCCGGTCCACTGCCCGGTCGTCGTTGTCCGGAAAGCTAGGCCCGGTCGAATCCCGACCGCAAGGCTTCTTTCAATCAACTCTGAAACTTTTACCAGGCAGAAACACCCGCGAAACGACACCTGTCGCGCGAGCCAGGGCCGGTGTGCCACGCTCGGGACATGCGCCACACACCGCACTTCCTGATGACCGACGTCGCCGAGGTGAAGCGGCTCGTCGACGACAACCCGTGGGCGACGATCGTGTCGCACACGGACGCCGGACTCGTGGCCTCGCACTACCCCTTCGTGCTCGAGGCGCCCGGTCCCGACGAGGACCCCGACCAGCTCGTGCTCGTCTCGCACGTCGGACGTCCCGACGAACAGGCCCACGAACTCGGGCAGCACGAGGTGCTCGTCATCGTGCAGGGCCCCCACGGCTACGTCTCCCCCGCCTGGTACCCGGCAGCCCAGTTCGTCCCGACGTGGAACCACGTCACCGCGCACCTCTGGGGGACACCGGAGATCCTGTCCGACGAGGAGAACTTCCGCGTCCTCGGCGAACTCGTCGACCACTTCGAACGGGTGATGCCCGACCCCGTCTCCCTGCAGGTCGACGAGGACACCGCCAGGCGCATGGCGAAGGGCACCGTGGGCATCCGCATCCGGGTCACCCGCTTCGACGCCCGCGCCAAGCTGTCCCAGAACAAGGCCCCGGCCGTGGTCGACGACGTCATCGCGGGACTGCGCGGCGACGGGCCCTACGCCTCGCCGGCGCTCGCCGACGAGATGGAGCGGGTCCGGCCCGGCGTCGGTGCCGAGTCGCCCGCCGTCACGGTCGCCGGACGGGAGGCACGATGAGCGCCGTCCTGCTCCGTTCCGTCCGCCGCGTCGGCACCTCCGGCACCCCGGCCGACGTGCTGGTCACCGACGGTGTCGTCACCACGATCGCCCCCGCCGGCACGCTGGCACCGTCGGGTCCCGACACCGAGGTCGTCGACGCCGGCGGCGCCTGGCTCGGCCCCGGGCTCGTCGACCACCACACGCACTTCGACCAGTGGGCGCTCGTCCGGCGGCGCGTCGACGTCACCGGCTGCGACTCCGCCGAGGCGACTGCCGACCTCCTCGCCGACGTCGTCCGCACCGGGGTGGCGGACCCGGTCCTCGTCGGCCACGGCTACCGTGACGGTCTCTGGCCGCGCCCCGCCCGACGCGCGCTGCTCGACGCGGCCGCACCGAGCCTCCCGACCGTCGTCATCAGCGCGGACCTGCACGCCGTCTGGTGCAGCACCAGCGCGCTCGCCCACTTCAGCCGGGTCCTCGGGCGGCCACTCGAGGCCGGCGAGGACGGCGTCCTGCGCGAGCAGGACGCGTTCGACGTCACCGGCGCGCTCTCCACCGTGCCGGACGCCGTGCTCGACGGCTACGTCGCGGACGCCGCCGAGGCCGCTGCCGCCCGCGGCGTGACCCGGGTCGTCGACCTCGAGATGCGCTTCGGGCTGGACCGCTGGGTGCGCCGCATCCACGGCGGGACGGACGCACTCCGGGTGGCGTCTGGCGTGTACGCGACGGAGCTGTCCGACGTCATCGCCCGCGGGCTCCGCACCGGCGACGTCGTCGAGGGCACCCGCGGCCTGCTCACGATGGGGCCGTTCAAGGTGATCACCGACGGCTCCCTCGGGACGCGGACGGCAGCGCTCGTGGACGGGTCGGGCTCGCTCGCCTGGGCCTTCGACGACCTCGTCGCGATCACCCGCCGGGCCGTCGACGCCGGACTCACGCCGGCGATCCACGCCATCGGCGACCGGGCGAACACCCTGGCGCTCGACGTCTTCGAGGCCGTCGGCGCCCGCGGCACGATCGAACACGCCCAGCTGCTCGTGGACACCGACGTCGAGCGGTTCGCCCGCCTCGGCGTCGCCGCGTCGGTGCAGCCGGAGCACGCGATGGACGACCGGGACATCGCCGACCGGCACTGGGCGGGCGACACCGACCGGGCCTTCGCGTTCGCGTCCCTGGTCCGTGCGGGTGCCCAGGTGCTCCTCGGGTCGGACGCCCCGGTGGCGCCGCTCGACCCGTGGGTGTCGCTCGCCGCGGCCGTCGGGCGGGACCGTGACGGCCGCGAGCCGTGGCACCCTGCCGAGCGGATGTCGGCGCTGGCCGCGTGGCGGGGCTCGACCGACGGCCGGGTGTCCGTGGCCGTCGAGGACGTCGCGGACCTCGTGCTCACCGAGGCGGACCCGATCGCCGCGTCCTCGGCCGCACTACGGTCCATGCGGGTGCTCGGCACCGCGATCGCCGGGCGGTGGACGCACCTGGACCTGTGACGGCAGGCCCTACTTCTGGTCCTTCGGGCACCAGTAGAGCTTGCGGCCGGCCATGTCGGCGATCCGGATCTCGGTGCCGCACACCCGGCAGGGCTCGCCCTGGCGGTGGTACACCCAGTGGCGGTCCTTCCGGGACCGCAGGGCCTTCCTGTGGTCGGCGGCGGACAGGCCGTCCATCGTCATCATCAGGCCGTCGCGGACACCGTCGTGCAGCAGCTTCGACCAGTCGGCCCAGAGCGCCTCGGCCTGCTTGACGGTGATCTTCTTGCCCACCTTGTACGGGTCGATGCGCTGTCGGAACAGCAGCTCAGCGCGGTAGATGTTGCCGATGCCGCTCACCACGGACTGGTCCATCAGGAGCTGTCCGATCGCGACGTTGCGCTTCCGGACGTTCTCCACGAAGACCTTCTCGGCCTCGGGGCCGTCGTCGTTCATCGGGTCGGGGCCGAGCTTGTCGAGGGCCTGCTGGACCTCGGTCGGGGTCTCCACGACGCACTTCGTCGGGCCGCGGAGGTCGGCGACGGTGTCCTCGGTCAACAGCCGCACGCGCACCTGGCCGACGGGGTCCGGCGGGAAGGCCTCGATCGGGTCCTTGGTCTTCTCCTGCTCGGCCATCCGGTAGCGGGCGAGCCGCGGGGCGCCGATGGAGGACAACGACTCCTCCCGGTCGTCGTCGTCCGACAGGGCCTCGGCGGTGGAGATCACGCCGGCGAAGTCCCACGCCCCGTACAGGCCGAGGTGGACGCGCAGGAACAGGTCGTCCTCGAACTCGAGGAACATCTGCTTGCCGACGGCCCGCGCCGCGACGAGCGTCTTGCCGTCGAGCTGCTCGGCCCCCGCGGCGAAGCGGCCCTGGGGGCTGGAGACCTCGCAGCGCTTGCCGACGAAGTGGCGGGTGAACTGGTTGGCGATTCGGTGGACGGAGTGACCCTCGGGCATGGGTCCTGTTCTACCCGGTGCCGCTGACGGTCGGTGTCCCCCGAGCGGCTGCTACGCGTCGACCTGCTTGCCGGCGATGGTGCCGGTCTGCTCGTACTCGGCGAGCTGCGCGATGCGGCGGGCGTGGCGTTCCTCGCCGGAGAACGGCTCGGCGATGAACAGGTCCACGAATTCGATGACCTCGGCCTCGGTGTGCTGGCGGGCACCGAGCGAGATGACGTTGGCGTCGTTGTGCTGCCGGGCCAGGAGCGCGGTGGACTCGTTCCACACGAGCGCTGCCCGGACGCCCTCGACCTTGTTCGCGGCCATCGCCTCGCCGTTGCCCGACCCGCCGAAGACGACGCCGAGCGCCTGGACGCCCGCGCGCTGGTCCGCGACGACCGCGTGTGCGGCGTTGATGCAGAACGAGGGGTAGTCGTCGAGCGCGTCGTACGCGGTCGGACCGTGGTCGACGACCTCGTGTCCGGCCTCGGCGAGGTGCGAGGCGAGGGTCTTGGCGAACTCGAGGCCGGCGTGGTCCGTTCCGAGGTGGATGCGCATGGACTGATCCTATTCCCGGCCGCGAGCGACCCTCGCCACCACCACCACGTACCGGCACGCGGTCTCGCCGTCGTTCCGGTAGGTCACCTCGGCGGGGTCGCCGAGCTCGATCCGGTCGCCGGCCGCGAGCACGACCGGCTCGCCGCCGACGACGAGCTGGAGCTCGCCGTCGACGACCCAGATGCAGTGCCGGACGAAGGCGTACGCGGCCGCCGGGTAGGTCACGGCAGCCCCGGCCGGGAGGCGCACCTCGGTCACGTCCACGGGGAAGTCCGCACTGGCGAGCGGACGACGGCGGTACCCGGTCTCGGGGTCCGTCCAGTGGTCGGCGGTCGCGGCGCGCTGCACGCCGGTCGCGTCGTCGGGGCTGCCGGGCTCCTGGTCGTCGTGCGCGTGCGTCTCGTGGGAGCCGTCGAGCAGCTGGGAGACCGTGAGCCCGAACGCGCCGGACAGCCGCCCGAGGATGGTGGCCGTCGGACTGGACACCCCGCGCTCGACGCGGTTGATCATCGCGCGGGAGACGCCGGACGCCTCGGCGAGCTCGGTGAGGCTCCACCGCCGGTCGTCCCGCAGCGCGTGCAGCCGGGCCCCGAGGCGGCGCTGGTCGGCGGCGTCCGCGGGTTCCGGTCCGGTTCCGGTAGCGGGTTCCGGTCCGGCTCCGGCGTCGGGTTCCGCTTCCGGTGCCGAGTCGTCTACGATCTGAGACATGACGACAGCATATGCGACGGGTGAGCCGGGGGCGGTCACGGTCCGGGACTGCGAGCCGGACGACCTCGACGTCGTCCACGCGCTGCACGTCGACGCGGTCCTGCACACGACGGCCGTCTGGCAGGACCGGCCGAACCCGCGGACGTGGTTCGACGGGTGGCTCGCCGAGCGTCGGGCGGCCGGGCTGCCGGTCTTCGTGGCCGAGGTCGACGGGGCGGTCGCCGGCTACGTGTCGTACGGCCCGTTCCGGCCGCTCGAGGGCTACCGGTTCACGGTCGAGCACAGCGTGTACGTGGTGCCGGCGTTCCGGGGCCGTGGCATCGCGTCGACGCTCATGCGCGCCCTGGTGGCCCACGCCCGGGAGCAGGACCTGCACATGATGATGGCCGGCATCTGCAGCTCGAACACGGGGTCGATCGCGCTGCACGAGCGCCTCGGGTTCGAGGTCGCGGCCGTGCTCCCCGAGGTCGGGCGCAAGTTCGACCGCTGGTGGGACCTCACCCTGATGCGCCTGCCCCTGGCCTGACGGCGCGCGGCGCCGCCGCGCGCACCGCCGCCGCGCGCCCTGCCGCCGCGCACCCGAGTCTCGGCCCGGCGGACACCCTGCGGCTTCCGGAACCCGTGCGGTGTCCGCCGAGCCGAGTCTCGCCGGACGCGGGTCGCGGGGCGGAGCCGAGCCGGGCCTCCCGTCAGTCGGTGGTGGACGTGTCGAAGATCGGACCGACCGTGCGCGAGCGCTTGAGCTCGAAGAAGCCCGGGTACCGGGCTGCTGCGACGATGCCGTCCCAGAGGTCGAGTGCCTGCTGGCCCTTCGGCGCCGGGGAGATGACGGGGCCGAAGAACGCGGTGCCCTCGACGGCGATCACCGGGGTGCCGACGTCCTGGCCGACGCGCTCGATGCCGTCGCGGTGGCTCGCACGGGTGGCGGCGTCGGCCTCGTCCGACCAGGCTGCGTCGGCGAGGTCGGCGTCGAGGCCGAGCTCCGCCAGGACGGCGGGGACCACCTGGGCGGGGTCGTGCTCCTGGCGGTGGTGGATGTGCTCGCCGAGGGCGTCGTAGAGGGGCTTGACGACCTGGTCGCCGAGGCGGAGCCGCGCTGCCGTGACCAGACGCGGGTAGACCTGCCCCTGCTCGAGGCGTTCCTTGTACTCGGGCGGGACGTCCTGGTGCTCGTTCAGCACGAACAGGCTCATCACGTGCCAGGTGACGTCGAGGTCGCGGTGTCGCTCCACTTCCTCCACCCAGCGGCTCGTCATCCAGGCCCACGGGCAGTTCGGGTCGAACCAGAAGTCCACAGCCGTACGGGTCGTCTCGGTCTTGTCCACAGTCGTCTCGGTCACGGGTGCGAGCGTACGCGCGCTCGCTAGGGTGGTTCCGACACGTCCCGCGGGTGCACGACGCGCAAGTGGGACACAGCTGCGCGGACATCGATCGTCCGTGCCCGCATCGAAGATGGAGCGTCCGTGCCCGGAGAGAACCTCACCCGAATCGAAGCCCAGGAACGCGCCACGATCGTCGACGTCCAGTCGTACGACGTCGAGCTCGACCTCACGCGCGGCGCCGAGTCCTTCGGCAGCACCACCCGCGTGCGCTTCACCGCGACGCCCGGTGCGTCGACGTTCATCGACGCGATCACCAGGACCGTGCACTCGGTCACGCTGAACGGCACCGAGCTCGACGTCGCCGCGGTCAACGACGGCGTCCGCATCCAGCTCGCCGACCTGCAGGAGACCAACGAGCTCGTCGTCGTCAGCGACGCGCTCTACACGAACACCGGCGAGGGCCTGCACCGCTTCGTCGACCCCGTCGACGACGAGGTCTACCTGTACTCCCAGTTCGAGGTCCCGGACTCCCGCCGGATGTTCGCCGTGTTCGAGCAGCCCGACCTCAAGGCCGAGTTCACCTTCACCGTCACCGCGCCGTCGCGCTGGCAGGTCGTCTCGAACTCCCCCACGCCCGAGCCCCGCGTCGACGGTGACGTCGCCACGTGGGCGTTCCCGCCGACCACCCGGATCTCGAGCTACATCACCGCGCTCATCGCCGGTCCGTACGAGGTGGTCCGCAGCGAGCTGACCTCCAGCGACGGCCGCACGATCCCGCTCGGGGTCTTCGCCCGCAAGTCGCTCGCCGAGTACCTCGACGCGGACTACGTCTTCGAGACCACCCGCAAGGGCTTCGCGTACTACGAGGACAAGTTCGACGTCCCGTACCCCTTCGAGAAGTACGACCAGCTCTTCGTGCCCGAGTTCAACGCGGGAGCGATGGAGAACGCCGGCGCGGTGACCTTCACCGAGACCTACGTGTTCCGCTCGAAGGTCACGGACGCCATCAAGGAGCGTCGGGTCGTCACGATCCTGCACGAGCTCGCGCACATGTGGTTCGGCGACCTCGTCACGATGAAGTGGTGGAACGACCTCTGGCTCAACGAGTCCTTCGCGGAGTGGGCGTCGACGATCGCCACCGCAGAGGCCACCGAGTGGACCGAGGCCTGGACCACGTTCCAGGCGATGGAGAAGTCCTGGGCCTACCGCCAGGACCAGCTCCCCTCGACGCACCCGATCGTCGCGACGATCAACGACCTCGAGGACGTCCAGGTCAACTTCGACGGCATCACCTACGCCAAGGGCGGCTCCGTCCTGAAGCAGCTCGTCGCGTGGGTCGGCATCGACGCCTTCTTCGCCGGTGTCTCCGCGTACTTCAAGAAGCACCACCACTCCAACACCGAGCTGGCCGACCTGCTCGTGGAGCTCGAGGCCACCAGCGGTCGTGAACTCGGCGAATGGTCGAAGCTCTGGCTCGAGACCGCCGGCGTGAACACCCTGCGCCCCGAGATCGAGACCGACGCCGACGGCGTCATCACGTCCTTCGCCGTGCTGCAGGAAGCCCCGGCCGACTACCCGACGCTCCGCCCGCACCGTCTGGCGATCGGCGTCTACGCGTTCAGCACCGACGGCTCGGCACCGTTCGGCGCGGACACCGCGTCGGCCGGCGGCAAGCTCGAGCGTGCCGCCCGCGTCGAGATCGACGTCGACGGCGCCCGCACCGAGGTCCCCGAGCTCGTCGGCACGCACCGCGGTGACCTCGTGCTGCTCAACGACGACGACCTGGCGTACGCCAAGATCCGCCTCGACGAGCAGTCCCGGCGCACCGCGATCGAGCACCTCGCCTCGATCGCGAACCCGCTCGCCCGCTCGATCGTCTGGGGTGCGATGTGGGACGCCACCCGTGACGCCGAGTCCCCCGCCAGCGACTACGTCCGCCTGGTCCTCGGCAACATCGCCACGGAGACCGAGTCCACCACGATCCGCACCACGCTCTCGCAGCTGCTGCTGACCGCGCGGAACTACGTCGCCCCGGCCACGTCCGACACGACCGTCCGCACCGTCGGCGACACGCTCTGGCAGCTCGCCTCCTCGGCCGAGGCCGGCTCGGACGCCCAGTTCCAGTTCGTGAAGTTCTTCGCGCAGATCGCCTCGACGCCGGAGCACGTCGCGACGCTCTCCGGCCTGCGGGACGGTTCCGTCACGCTGAGCGGGCTCGAGATCGACACCGACCTGCGGTGGGAGCTCCTCGAGGGCCTGGTCCTCGCGGGCGCTGCCGGTGATGCCGAGGTGGACGCCGAACTCGCCGCCGACCGCACCGCGTCGGGCGAACAGGCGGCCGCACGTGCCCGCGCGACGATCCCCACCGCCGAGGGCAAGCTCGCCGCGTTCTCGTCGCTCGTCGACTCGGACGCCCTGCCGAACGCGATCGTCCGCCAGATCACGGTCGGGTTCCAGCACACCAACGCGCCCGTCGTGCTCGAGGGCCTGGTCCCCCGGTACTTCGACGTGCTGACCCGCATCTGGGCCGAGCGGAGCTACCACATGGCCGACACGATCGTCACCGGGCTGTACCCGGCGCCGCTCGCCTCGGTCGAACTCCGTGACGCCGCAGCCGCGTGGCTCGAGGCCCACCCGGAGACCCCGGCGCTCCGCCGCATCGTGACCGAGAACCTCGCGGGCACCGAGCGTGCGCTGCGGGTGCAGGCCGCGGACGCCTGAGTCCCAGCCCGAAAGCGCGGAACCGCTGACCGGCTGACCCGCTGAACCAGGACGGGGTGTGGTGTTCCTCCAGGGACGCCACACCCCGTCCGTTTACCATCGACCGGACATGATCTCGGCTGCAGACAACAGCGACGTCTCCAAGTGGGCGTCCAACGCATTCACCCAGTTCGTCGACGTGTGGCAAGCGCCGATCACGATCGTCATCACGATCGTCGCGGCGATCCTGCTCCGGTTGATCCTCCGTCGGATGATCAACCAGGTCGTGAACCGCATCGTCAACGGCGTCAAGAAGCGCCAGGGCGCCGACGACACCCAGGCGCTCATCGCCTCCCCGATCCAGACCGCCCGGGTCGTTCAGCGCACCCGGACGCTCGGCAGTGTGCTCGAGAACCTCGCCACCGTCGTCGTGGTGGTCATCGCGTTGATCATCATCGTGACAGCGGTCTGGCAGGGCGCTGCCGTCGGGATCGTCGGTGGCGCGTCGCTCGTCGCGGCGGGGCTGGCCGTCGGCGCGCAGTCCATCGTGAAGGACCTGCTCTCCGGCGTCTTCATGATCCTCGAGGACCAGGCGGGCGTCGGTGACGTCGTCGACACCGGGCCGGCCACCGGGGTCGTCGAGAACGTCGGACTGCGCGTGATGCAGATCCGCGACGTGAACGGCATCCTCTGGTTCGTCCCCAACGGACAGATCCTGCGCGTGGGCAACCTGTCGCAGGGGTGGTCCCGGGTGCTCGTCGACATCACCGTGCCGTACGACACCGACATCGACGCCGTGCAGGACGCCCTGCTCGCCGCCGCCGTGCGGATGTCGCAGGAGCCCCGCTGGCGCCAGCGCATCGTCGAGAAGCCGGAGATCTGGGGCCTGCAGTCGATCAGCGAGGACGGCATGGTGTTCCGCCTCGTCGTGAAGACCCGTGCGTCGGAGCTCGACGTCGTCGGGCGCGAGCTCCGCATCCGGCTCAAGCGCGGGGTCGACGAGCTCGGCGTGACCCTGCCGGCGATGGCGATGATCATGCCGGAGGGCTGGGAGAACGCCACCTCGATCAACGGACTGCGGACCGTGCGGACGCAGCCGACGCCCGTGCCGCCGACGAAGCCCCGTCGCTCTCGGAAGACGAACGTGTACGGGCAGCCGATCGACACCGATCGGCCGCAGCCCCGGAAGGACGACCGATGACCGACCTGCCCTCCCCGAGCGGTGCCCCCGGCGGGTTGCCCGTCGGCACTCCCGGTGGCATACCTGTTGCCGGCCAGCCGATCACGCTGCGGGTCGGGCTCGGCGGGTCGTCCGCGTCCGGGTCGTTCTTCGACCGCATCGGCGGCGCGCCGACGTTCGACCGGTTGGTCCGCCGCTTCTACGACGGCGTGCAGACCGACGACGTCATCTGGCCGATGTACCCGCAGGACGACCTCGAGGGCGCGATCAGCCGCCTGTCACTGTTCCTGCAGCAGTACTGGGGCGGCCCCGGCACGTACAGCGAGGAACGCGGCCACCCCAGGCTCCGAATGCGGCACAACCCGTTCCGCATCACGTCCGAGGCCCGCGAGCACTGGCTGCTCCACATGCGCGACGCGGTCGAGTCGCTCGGGCTCGCGCCCCTCGACGAGGCCGAGCTGTGGGGCTACCTGGACCGCGCCGCCCACGCGATGACGAACACGTTCGACTGATCGGTCGTGGTTGCGGTCGTCGTTGCGGCCGCGACCACCGTTCAGACAGGAGGCTCGGTGCCAGCTGGCGCCGGGCCTCCTGTCCGTCAGTGGGTCGCTGCCAGGTCCTGCAGCAGCGTGGGTCGCGTCGGCACCCAGCCGTAGGCCGAGCGCGCGTGCGCACCCGAGCACTCCTGGTGCATGAGCAGGGCGTCCGCGAAGTCGGCGCCGAGTCGCTCGCGGGACGCGTCGACGCTCTCGGCGACGACCGGGGACCCGTGCGCCCCGGCCTCGGCGATCTCGCGCATCGTGGGGTTGTCCCCGGTCGCCGCGAGGACGTACCCATCCTGCTCGCCCCGTTCGAGCGCGAGGACGTAGAGCTCCGCGAGGTCGTCCACGTGCACGGTCGTCCAGCGCTGCGAGCCGTCGCCGACCAGGCGCACCTCGTGCTCGCCGTCCCCGACGAACATCTGCGGGATGCCGGCGCCTCGGCCGTACACGATGCCCGGGGCGACGATCGTCGTGCGCGCGCTGCTGGCCCGGACGAGGGCCTCGTTCGGGCCGCGCCAGGCGGTGAGCGCCGGCGGGGAGACCGGCGACTGCTCGGAGATGTCCGTCGAGTTGCCGAAGGTGAAGATGCCGCCGGTGTGCACGAAGGGCTTCGGGGTGCCCTCGATCGCACGGAGGACCGTGCGCACGAAGTCCGGGTCGACCTCGGCCGCACTGGCGGTGTGGACGACGCCGTCGGCCTCGTGCACGAGCCGTTCGACGACCTCGGTGTCCGTGACGTCGCCGACGAGGGCAGTGCCGCCGGCCTCGCGGACGACCTGGGCCTTCTCGTCGGAGCGGACGATCGCGGTGACGCGGTGCCCGTGGCTGATCAGGGCGCGGAGGACGGAGGAGCCGATGTAGCCGGACGCACCGGTGAGGAAGACGTGCATCGGTCCAGACAACCACGCGTGCCGGTCAGCACGGTGGGTGCGCGCCGGGCCTGGGTCTCGGTCTCGGTCTCGGTCCGGGCGTGCGTCGGGGTGGTTCGGCTCAGTTCAGGGTCCAGGCGCGGCGCTTGACGAGCACGTGGCCGCGGGACGTGGTGAGACGGCTCCAGGGGCCGGTCTCGAACAGGCGCACCGGGTCGTGCCCGAGGAACCCGAGGCTCTCCCCCGCGAAGCCAGCCGCTGCCGGCAGGTGCTCGATGCCCGGCACCGGTCGGCCCCAGACCTCGGAGCGGACCTTGCGGACGACGGCTTCGCCCGAGTTCGTCGGGACGGCGTCCGCGACCTCGGCGATCCCGGCCTTGGCGGCGCGGCGGAGGAGCTCCGGCGAGACGTCCGGCAGCGGGACCCAGCCACCGCGCGGCGGCGAGATGGCGGCCCAGGTGACCGTGTGGACCTCGTGCGGGAGCTCGACCTCGATCGGGGTGGCACGGGTGGGGTCGGCCCCGTCGGCGTGTTCGGCGTCCTGCGTCTCGCCGAGGACCCGGAGGCGCTCCTGGAACGACGCGAGCGGCACGACGACGTCGATCGTCACGGGCTGGGTCAGCGAGAACGTGCGGAGGCCGAGGACCGTGGGGAGCTCGTCGAGCAGCCCGAGTGGGTACATGATCGCCGTGTAGACGGCCAGCACGCCGGAGTCGGCGATCAGGCGGACGGAGCCGTCCTCGACGCGGGCGGCACGTGCGAGGTACGTGCGGAGGTCCCCGAGCGAGGCGGCGTCGGGCAGCGTGAACGAGGTGCTCATGTCGTGCTGATCCTACCGGGACCCCGCCGTTCGTAGACTGCAGGGGTGGTGATCGGTGAACCGGACTTCCTGCAGACCCTGCGACTCGAGGACACGGGCGCGAGCACGCGCGAGACGATCCTGACGGGTGCGAGCCACTGGTCGGCGAACGGCCGCGTGTTCGGCGGCCAGGTGCTCGCCCAGTGCGTCGTCGCGGCGCAGTCGACGATCGAGGGGCGGGCCATCCACTCGATCCACGGGTACTTCCTGCGCCCCGGCGACATCGAGGTGCCCATCACGTTCGGGGTCGAGCGCATCCACGACGGGCGCTCCTTCGCGACCCGCCGGGCGCAGGCGTACCAGAACGGCGTGCCGATCTTCTCGATGATCGCGTCGTTCCAGACCGAGGACGACGGCGTCGAGCACCAGGACCCGTTCCCCGAGGACGTCCCCGAGCCGGAGTCCCTGCCGTCGGCCGCGTCGGTGCTGTCGGCGATCGACCACCCCGTCGCTCGTGCATGGGCCGAGCGGGCGATCGACCTGCGCCACGTGGACGGCCCGGTGTTCGTCGACGTCGAAGGCGAGCAGGTCCCGCATCAGGCCGTGTGGTTCCGGGTGCAGGGTGCGCTGCCGGACGACCCGGCGCTGCACCGCGCGGTGCTGGCGTACGCGAGCGACCTGTCGATCCTCGAGCCGATCATGCGCCGGCACGCGGTGGCGTGGGGAACGCCCGGGGTGAAGAGCGCGAGCCTGGACCACGCCATGTGGTGGCACCGGGACGGCCGTGCTGACGACTGGATCCTGTACACGCAGGAGTCGCCGAGCGCGCAGGGTGGCCGGGGTCTGGCGTTCGGTCGGATGTTCTCCCGCGACGGGCGTCTGCTGGCGAGCGTCGCGCAGGAGGGCATGATGCGCCTGCCCCGCGGGCGCTGAGGTCCGCGACCGGTCAGGGCCGGGAGAAGACCACCGGCGGCTCGACGTACTGCTCACACGCGGCCCGCTCGTCCGCGGTGAGACGCCTCGGCCGGTTCGTCGCGGCGTCGACCATCACGAGCGTGGTGGTCGCCCGCGTGTAGAGCTCGGCAGGTTCCTGCCCGACGGGCGACCAGACCTCGTAGGAGATGTCGAGGCTCGCACCACCGAGGCGCCCGATCCACAGCTGGATGTCGAGCGGGCGTCGGTAGTACGGCGTGGACGCGAGGTACTCGAGCCGCTGCGCCGCGATGACGGTCATCGTGCCGGACCCGGGTCGGCCGTCGATGACCGGCTGCGGCGCGGACCCCGACTCGTCGACCTCGTCGGGATCCGGCGCCCAGAACGCCAGCACGCGTGCCTCCTCGAGCAGCCGGAGCATCGCCGAGTTGTTCACGTGCCCGTAGGCGTCGATGTCACTCCAGCGGATGCGGACCGGCGTGTGCAGCCGCGCCATGCGAGGTCAGTCCCGCGTGAGCTTGCGGTACGTCGCCCGGCCCGGCTTGGCCGCGTCGGCACCGAGGCGCTCGATCTTGTTCTCCTCGTACGCCTCGAAGTTACCCTCGAACCAGTACCAGTTCGGCGTGCCGTCCTCGTTGAGGCCTTCCCACGCCAGGATGTGCGTCGCGATGCGGTCGAGGAACCACCGGTCGTGCGTGATGACCACGGCACAACCGGGGTACTCGAGCAGCGCGTTCTCGAGGCTGCCGAGGGTCTCGACGTCCAGGTCGTTGGTCGGTTCGTCGAGGAGCAGGAGGTTGCCGCCCTGCTTCAGCGTCAGCGCCAGGTTGAGACGGTTGCGCTCACCACCGGAGAGGATGCCGGCACGCTTCTGCTGGTCCGGGCCCTTGAAGCCGAACTGCGACACGTACGCGCGGGACGGGATCTCCGTCTTGCCGACCTGGATGTAGTCCAGACCGTCGGAGACGACCTCCCACAGGTTCTTGTTCGGGTCGATGCCGCCACGGCTCTGGTCGACGTAGGAGATGTCGACCGTCTCACCGATCTTCAGCGTGCCGCCGTCGAGGGGCTCGAGACCGACGATCGTCTTGAAGAGCGTGGTCTTGCCGACGCCGTTCGGGCCGATGACGCCGACGATGCCGTTGCGGGGCAGCGTGAACGAGAGGTCGCCGATCAGGACACGGTCGCCGAACTGCTTGTGCAGCTTCTCGGCGTCGATGACCTGCGAGCCCAGGCGGGGGCCGACGGGGATGACGATCTCCTCGAAGTCGAGCTTGCGCGTGCGCTCGGCCTCCGTGACCATCTCCTCGTACCGGGCGAGACGGGCCTTGGACTTCGCCTGGCGGCCCTTCGTGTTGCTCCGGACCCAGTCGAGCTCCGAGGTCAGACGCTTGGCGAGCTTGGCGTCCTTCTTGCCCTGGACCTCGAGACGAGCGCGCTTCTTCTCGAGGTAGGTCGAGTAGTTGCCCTCGTACGGGTAGAGACGGCCACGGTCGACCTCGGCGATCCACTGGGCGACGTGGTCCAGGAAGTACCGGTCGTGGGTCACGGCGAGGACGGCACCGTGGTACTGCTGCAGGTGCTGCTCGAGCCACTGCACGCTCTCGGCGTCGAGGTGGTTGGTGGGCTCGTCGAGGAGGAGCAGGTCGGGCTTCTGCAGCAGGAGCTTGCAGAGTGCGACGCGACGCTTCTCACCGCCGGACAGGTGCGTGACGAGCTCGTCCCCCGGGGGGCACTGGAGCGCGGCCATGGCCTGCTCGAGCTGCGAGTCGAGGTCCCACGCGTCTGCCGCGTCGATCTCCTCCTGCAGGGTGCCCATCTCGGCGAGCAGCGTGTCGAAGTCGGCGTCCGGCTCGGCCATCAGGGCGGAGATCTCGTTGAAGCGGGTCAGCTTGCCGTGGATCTCACCGACGCCTTCCTGCACGTTCTCGAGGACGGTCTTCGTCTCGTCGAGCTCGGGCTCCTGCATCAGGATGCCGACGCTGAAGCCGGGCGTGAGCTTGGCCTCGCCGTTCGACGGCTGGTCGAGACCGGCCATGATCTTGAGGATCGTGGACTTGCCGGCACCGTTGGGCCCCACGACGCCGATCTTGGCGCCGGGGAGGAACGACATCGTGACGTCGTCGAGGATCAGCTTGTCGCCCACTGCCTTGCGGGCACGGACCATGGAATAGATGTACTCGGCCATATCTCGCCCAAGTGTAGTGACCCGATCGCCGGACCGTGCGGGGGCGAGCACGTCAGGCGGCATCGCGGTGCTCAGCGTCGCCCTGGACCATCGCCGCCGCGCGGGCTGCGGTCGCTGGGTCGGGGAGCTCGTCGTCCGCCCCGCCGACCGACCCGTGGCTCCCCGGTCCGTGCTGCTGGTCGTCCCCGTGCGGCTCGTCGCCGTGCTCGTGGTCTCCGTCGTGGGGGTCGTCGTGGTGCGGCTCGTGGACCTCCCCCGTCTTCGGGTCCACGGACGGTCCGACCCCGGGTGCCGCCGACCCCTCGGACGCGTGCCGCGGGACCTTGATCCAGTTGCTGATGCCCCACGCGAGGTCCTGGCCGATGCCCTCGGCGTCGATCTCCACCGACGTGCCGCCGCGGCCGTCCCGTTCCCACGTCCGGATGCGGACCCGGCCGGTCACGATGATCCGGTCACCCTTCTTGACGGACTTGTGGACGTTCGCCGCGAGGGAACGGAACGCGGTGACGGTGAACCAGTTCGTCGGTCCGTTGGTCCAGGTGGCGTTGGCGCGGTCCCAGCGTCGGGACGGGGACGCCAGGCGCATGCTCGTGATGGCGATGCCGGTCTCGGTGACGAGGTGGCGGGGCTCGGTCGCGACGATGCCGCAGACGGTGATGGTGTCGTTCATGCACCGATCGTCATCGAGCCCCGGTCCGCCGTGGCGGGCCGGGGCTCGATGTGTGCAGTGGGATCCGAGAAGGCGACCTGTGGAGGAGAAGTCCCCCGGGCCTCCCGACCGGATCACCGATCAGTGCGCGTGGAACTCCGGGCGTGACGCGAGCGGCCCGAGCGCCTTGTGCACGGCACCCTTCGCGGTCTCGAGGGACGGGTACGTCCCGCTCCGACCCGCTCGGAGTCCGTAGAGCTCGACCCGGAAGCCGTCGTCGGCGCGGTGGATCGCGCCCACCGCTCCCGCCGGCCCCACTGCGACCCAGGTCGCGGTGTCACGCGTCGTCGCGTCGTTCGTCGTCGTGTCGTTCGTCATCGTTCGACCACCTCCTCGTGGCCCCGACGCCCGTCGTTCAGGACGCCAGGATGTACTGACTGTAGGCCTTGCGGACCTTGTTCACCTTCGGCAGTGCGACTGCGAGGCAGTAGCCCTGACCGGGGTTCTTCGCGAAGAAGTCCTGGTGGTACTCCTCGGCGGGGAAGAACGTGGTGAGCGGCTCGATCGTCGTGACGATCCCGCCGTCCCAGATGTCCGACGCGCGCTCGATCGCCTTCTCGAACAGCGCGCGCTGCTCGTCGTCGGCGGGGAACATCGCGGAGCGGTACTGCGTGCCGACGTCAGCGCCCTGGCGGTTGAGCTGGCGCGGGTCGTGCAGCGTGAAGAAGACGTCGAGGATGACGTCGGCGGGGATGACGGACTCGTCGAAGGTCACCGCGACGGCCTCGGCGTGACCGGTCGAACCGGTGCACACCAGTTCGTAGGACGGGTTCTCGACCCGGCCACCGATGTAGCCGGACTCCACGTCCTGCACACCCTGGAGCGTGCGGTACACGGCGTCGAGACACCAGAAACATCCACCTGCGAGCACGAACGTGGTCATGGGCACAACCTATCTTCCTGGCCTCCGAGGAGACCGGACTGGGGGATACCTCCTCCACAACACCGGTCCGGCGCCGTCTGTTCCCCAGTGCACCATCGCCCCCTCGGCGTGTCGGTGGTGGCCCGTAGCGTCTCCACCAGACGGACAGCCACCGCCCAGCACCACGCACCGACGAACGAAGGAGACCCCTTGCTGACGAGCACCGAACCCCAGCTGTACATCCGCACGGTCTCCCCCGTCGCCCGGTCGCGCGGCGACCTCCGCATCCTCGACGTCCGTGACGACCTCTCCCGCGTCACCCGGACCAACGGCGAGATCGTCGGGTACGTCGACCGGGTCGACATCGCCGGCGGCACCGCGTACCGCGCCCGTCGCTACGTCCCGGCGGAGCGGCGCTTCGTGGAGCTGCCCAACGTCTGGTCCGCCGACGACGCGGTGGACTGCCTCCGCTGGTGACGCCGGCGCGCGCTCGGCAGCGCTGACGCCGCTGCCTGCTCGGCAGCACTGCCGCCCGTGGGATGCGGGGAACGCCGCCGAAGGTCCCTCAGAAGACGCTCGCTCCTGGATATGGTGCGCGCATGGACTGGTGGAACGACTTCATCGACTGGACTTCGTCGGACACGGGCTGGCGGGTCTTCTCGGGAGCGGTGATCCCCTTCGTGGCAATCATCGTCGCCGGGATCGTCGCCGCCCTCATCGGCCGCAGCGCCACCAAGCGGGTGGTCGCCCTGCAGGAACGCGAGTCGAAGAACGCCGCCGTCGCGGCGATCATCAGCGCTGCTCGCAAGGCCGCGACCTGGGGTTCGCTCGGCCACGACGAGCGGAACTACACGGACCACCTCGCCGAGGACGCCGACATCCGCCTGCGTCTGCTCCCCACCACCGGAGCACCGCTCGCCGCCACCTGGGCGCAGCACGAGATCGCGGACATCAAGAAGAACTCCTCGACCTTCAACTTCCAGGCCGACCAGTCCCTCGCCGAGTTCCGTGACCGACTGCTCGAGTGGCAGGCGCGCCCGGGTCGCGCGAAGAAACTGTTCAAGAGCGACCTCGAGCGCTGGAAGTTCGAGTCCCCCGACCCCGACGCGGACCTGATCAAGCGCCAGCAGAACTGGAGCGCCGACCAGGCCGACGGCAAGCGCGCCCCCGAACCGGCGCCGACGCCGACGCCGACCACCACGTCACTCCGTGCCCCCCAGCGGACAGGAGGCTCCCCCGCCCCCGCCGCGCAGCCCACGTCCGCCGCGTCCGGCTCCACCGCCCCTGCCGCGGTCGGCGGGACGGCCGCCGCCTTCGCCGCCGCGCGCGCCGATGCCGCCCCGTCACGTGGTGACGACTCGGACTCTGGTTCCGACTCGAACGAGACGACTCCGATCTCCGACGGTGCGACGCGCTCGTACGCCGATGGCGTCACGCAGCCGTACTCCGACGGGGTCACCCGGCCGTACTCGGATTCCTCGGACGGGGTCACCCGGCCGTACGCCGGCTCGTCGGACGGGGTCACCCGGCCGTACGGTGACGACCAGGTCGCGCCGATCCGTCCGGCGCTCGGCACCCCTGGCTCCTCCACGCGTGACTCGTCGATCCCGTCGTGGTCCTCCGCGTCGTCGCCTGCATCCCCCGCGTCGTCGGGCTCGTCAGGCTCGTCAGGCTCGTCGGGCACGTGGGGCTCGTCCTCGAGCTCGACGTCGGCGTCCGACTCGGACAACGACGACGCGGTGGACGACACCGTCTCCCCCGAGCGCCTCGCGGAACTGCGTGATGCCCGGACCAGCGACGGCGACCAGGACGCTCCCGACACCAGCTCCGGCACGCCGACGTCGGCGCCGAACCCGTCCGAGAACGCCCCCGCAGATCCGGACGACTCGACCTACACCCAGCCGATCAGCGCGAACGAGCTCCGCCGTCACGCCGAGGACGACGAGTAGTCACCCGCACACCCCGTGCACGGACGAGGGCCGCCATCCGATCGGATGGCGGCCCTCGTCGTCGGTGCCCCCGGCAGGAATCGAACCCGCGGCACGGTGGGTAGAAACCACCTGCTCTATCCACTGAGCTACGGGGGCTGACTCCCTCGATCTTATTCTGGACCGCGGGTGAGGCGGTCGACCCACGCGTCGACCTCCCGCTGCGAACGCAGGCGCACGATGCGCAGATGTGGTGCGGACCGCTCGAGTGGTGGCACCTGCTGCCGCATCTTCCACTGCGTCCGGAGGCTCCACCGGACGATGTGGTCCCGGCTCGTGAAGAAGGTCCAGAACGGCGGCTCGACGTTGCCGTTCCACAGCTCGACCCGTCCGAGTCGCCGCCTGACCGTCCGACGCAGGAGTCGCCAGAAGGCCACAGGGATCGGCAGGTCGAGCCACACCAGGGTGTCGGCGCGCTGGGCCAGCGTCGCCCGCACCTGGCGGTACTGCCACTCGGTGACCCAGGCCGGTTCCGCCGTGTAGGCCTCGACCTCGGCGACGAACTCCGCCCGCGGCTCCCACCCCGGCCCGTGGTACCGGCTGTCGATCTCGGTGTGCGGGATCCCGAGCGCCCGACCGATCCGGCCCGCGGTCGTGGTCTTGCCCACGCCGGTCGTGCCCGCGACGAGCACACGCCGGGGCACCGGATCGAGGACGTCATCGGCGCTGAGCATCCGTCGACCCTACCCACCCGTGCGGGCGCCGGCCGATCGCCCGCGGCCCGCGGTCGCCGACGCCGAGCGGGCGGAATGCCGCGGTCGGCCCGCACACGCACCCCGGCATTTCGCCCGCTCGGCCGTCCGCGCGTCCCGCCTGCCACCCCGCGGCGACGAGCGGGCGAAATGCCGCGGTCGGCCCGCACGCGCACCCCGGCATTTCGCCCGCTCGGCCGTCGGGCTGTCCCGCTGCCACCCCCGCGGCATCGAGCGGGCGGAATGTCGCAGTCGGCCCGCACGCGCACCCCGGCATTTCGCCCGCTCGGCCCTCCGCCGGTTCCGCGCCCGCGGCGCCGCCGGGCGAGCGGGCGGAATGTCGCGGTCGGGTACCCGGCGCACGCGGGCATTCCGCCCGCTCGGGCGAGCGGCCGTCCGCGCACGCCGACCGGCCCCGCAACACGGCGTTGGGCGCGCGCTTGCCCTCCGTTCGCCTCCCGGCCACGCGGCCTCCCTAGCGTTCGAGCATGAGCACCCTGCGCGTCGTCGCCGTCATCCCGGCACGCGCCGGCTCGAAGGGCATCCCCGGCAAGAACCTCCGCACCGTGGGCGGCCGCATGCTGCTCCGGCGAGCGATCGAGTCCGCCCAGCGTGCCCGGCTCGTGGACGGTGTCGTGGTCTCGACGGACGGGGACGACATCGCCGCCGAGGCCGTCGCCGCCGGGGCACGCGTGGTCCGACGCCCGCCGGAGCTCGCGGGCGACGAGGCCTCGTCCGAGTCCGCGCTCCTGCACGCCCTCGACGCCCTGCACGCCACGGGCGACGAGCCGCAGGTGCTCCTCTTCCTCCAGGCCACGTCGCCCTTCATCGACCCGGCCGACCTCGACGACGCCGTCGCCCGGGTCATCGGTGGCTCGGCGGACGCGGTGTTCGCGGCCACGCCCTCGCACGCCTTCCTCTGGCGTGTCGACGCTGCCGGGCACGCCGTCGCGGTGAACCACGTCGCATCCGTCCGCCCCCGCCGTCAGGACCGCGAGCCGGAGCACCGCGAGACCGGCGCGTTCTACGCCCTCCGCACGGACGGGTTCCGGCAGCACCAGCACCGGTTCTTCGGCCGCGTGGAGATCGTCTCCGTGGACCCGAGCGGTGCGATCGACATCGACGACGAGTCCGACCTGGCCCAGGCCGAAGCGCACGCCACGCACCAGGCGCAGAACGCGCAGGCCATGCACCACCCGCTCGACCCCCACCACACCGCGACCCTGCCGGAGCCACTCGACCCCCAGTGGTGGCACCTCGCCACGACGAACGGAGCACCATGACCGTCCACATCGGCACGTCCACGATCGGCGCCGGGCACCCCGCCTACCTCATCGGCGAGATCGGCCTGAACCACAACGGCGACGTCGACATCGCCAAGCAGCTCATCGACGTCGCGGCGGACGCCGGGCTCCAGGCGGTCAAGTTCCAGAAGCGCACGCCCGCGATCTCCACGCCCGAGCACATGAAGCAGACCCCGCGCAGCACCCCGTGGGGCGAGATGACCTACCTCGAGTACCGCTACCGCGTGGAGTTCGACCGCGACCAGTACATCGAGATCGGCGACCACGCCACGCTCCGCGGCCTCGACTGGTTCGCGTCGCCGTGGGACGAGCCGTCGGTGGACTTCCTCGAGGACCTCAACGTCGTCGCGTACAAGATCGCCTCGGCCTCCGTCACGGACCTCGGCCTGCTCGCCGCGGTGGCCGCGACCGGCAAGCCCGTGATCCTGTCGACCGGCATGTCCACGCTGGAGCAGATCGACCGCGCGGTCGCGGCCCTCGGCACGGAGCAGCTCGTCCTCATGCACGCGACGTCGACGTACCCGCTGCCGCCCGAGGAGGCCAACCTCCGCATGATCGACACCCTCGCCCAGCGCTACAGCGGCGTGCCGGTCGGCTACTCCGGCCACGAGCCCGGCCTGCAGATCTCGGTCGCCGCCGTCGCCCTCGGCGCGACGGCCGTCGAGCGCCACATCACGCTGGACCGCACGATGTGGGGCTCCGACCACGCCGCGTCGCTCGAGCCGCACGGCCTGAAGACCCTCGCGCGCGACGTCCGCATCATCGAGACCGCCCTCGGCGACGGGGTCAAGCGGGTCATGCCGGGCGAGCTGGCACCGCTGGCGAAGCTGCGTCGCGTCGACGCGTGAGGGCGGACGGTCCGGTCACGACGGCGCGGTCGCATGACCGCGACGGCACGGCCGGGAGGCTCGTGGTCGGGATCGTGGACACGGACTCCTTCGCGAAGTGGGGCGCCCACCTCCTCGCGGCAGCGCCCGCCGACTGGTCGCTGGAGCTCCTCGTGGTGCACACCCCGCGCACGGCGAGCCCGGCGCAGCTCCGGTCGGCGTTCCGCGGGCTCGACGACCGGCTCGCACACCTGACCACTGAGCCGCCCGCACCGCTCGACGTCGACGCGGTGGTTGAACGCCTCCGCCAGGACCCGCCGGACGCGGTGCTCGTGTCGGTGATCGGTCCGGTCGCCGAGCTGCTGATCGAGGAGGTCCACCGCCGGGTCCCTCGTCGTCCGGTCCTCGTGACCGGACTGCCCGGGATCTCGTTCCCGGCGAAGTGGAAGGGCGTGTTCTCCCGCGCCCGGGCCGACCTGTTCGTGCTGCACAGCCACCGCGAGGTGCGCGACTACGAGGCCCTGGCCACCGAGAACGGCGTGGAACCGTTCTTCGCGCTGGCCACGCTGCCCTTCGCCGCCGCACCCGCCCGCACCGCCCCGAACGGCACCGTTCGGCGCAGCCCCGCTCGGACACCGGACTCCGTGGTGTTCGCCGCGCAGCCGAGCGTGCCGCCCACCCGCGACGAACGCGCCCGCGTCGTGCACTGGCTCGCCGAGACGGCCAGGCAGCACCCGGAGTGGCGCGTCGTCGTGAAGACCCGGGCGGTCGCCGGCGAGCAGCAGACCCACCGAGAGGCCTTCCCCTACGCCGACCTGGTCCCCGCGGACGCGCCGCCGAACCTCGTCGTGGCGACCGGGCCGATGGCGACGCACCTCGACCGCGCGGTGGCCCTGGTGACGATCAGCTCGACCGCCGTGCTCGAGGCCGTCGCCCGCGGCATCCCGGCGCTCACCCTGACGGACTTCGGGATCAGCCGGCCGCTCATCAACGAGGTCTTCGTCGACAGTGGACTCGAGGGCGACGCCATCGACCTGGTGGGCGGAGTCTTCGGAACGGTCCGGCCCGACTGGAGGAGGGACAACTACTTCCACCAGGAGTCGGACGACGACTGGGCGATCCGGACCGATCGGCTGATGGCGCTGCGGGACGTCGGGGCCCTCGTCGACCGACCAGCCGCACGACGGAGCCGCGGCGGGGTGTTCCGTCGGGCGTGGGAACGGAAGAACGCCCTCGGACCGGCCGACCAGTCAGTGCTGGGGCTCGTCGCGCTCGTGGCCGGGGTCCCCGTGCGCACGGCGAAGCGCCTCGTGCGGCAGGTCGTCCGACTGGTTCGTCCGCCAGCACCGGCCGTCGTGAGGGCACCGCGCACGCAGCGGCAGCAGGCCCATGCGCCGGACGCAGCCGAGGGCGCGACGGCGACCACGGCCGTGGCGGCGACCACTCGCTGAACCGGAGCGGTCTCGGGGAGCCCAGCCGGGCCTCCCGTCCGGCTAGTCGACCGCCTTCGCGACCGCCAGCAGCAGCTGGTCGCGCGACGGGACGCCGGGAGAACGGAAGACCTCGGCACCATCCGCCCGCCGCACGATGATCGTGGGGGTCGAACGGATGCCGAGGTCTTCAGCGTCGTCGGGGTACGACGCGACGTCGCGTTCGACCACGTCGAGCCCGGGGACGATCCGTGCCGCGTCGGCAGCCACCCGGCGTGCGGCGGCACACGGTGCGCAGAAGGCGGACGTCCAGAGGTCGAGCTGCATGTGGTCCTGCAACGTCGTGGCGGGTGGGACTACTCCCGGTCGAACTCGCCGCTGCGGTCGCCGCGCTCCTGCAGGTCGTCGAGGTCGTCGGACTTCTCGGGCTCGTACGTGTAGTCGACCGAGACCTGGTCGACCACGTGGCGGGTGTGCGTGGCCTTGTAGGTGAAGGCCGTCTGCAGGCCCTCCACGTCCGCGAAGACCGTCACCTCGTCCTCGATGCCGTCGCCGGTGGCGGTGCGGGTGTCCGTCGTGCCGTCGAAGGGACCCTGGTGGTAGATGGCGGTGTACTCGTCGCCCTCGTGGATGGTGATGTCGCTCATGTCCTCCTGTCTACCAGGGGCCTGCTGTCCAGGACGCCGTTGCCTGTTCCATAGCCCTGCTATATAGTTCAGGCATGGAATCATCGCGCGCCGAGACGGTCGAGACGCTCCTCGTCTCCGTGAACCGCCTGATCCGCACGGCCGTCCAGGCGACCGGCAACAGCACCTCCCCCGCCGTCTGGCGCACCCTCGGGATCCTGGAGACCGACCAGCCACTCCGGGTCGGCGAACTCGCGACCGCCTCGCGCGTGTCGCAGCCGACCATGACCCGACTCGTCGCCGGGATGCTCGACGACGGCCTGGTGTCACGGTCCGTCGACCCCGACGACTCCCGCGGCCAGCACATCGGGATCACCGATGCCGGTCGCGCGCGCCTGATCGAGTGGCGCGCCACCCTCACCCGCACCGTCGGCCCGGTCTTCGCGGACCTCGACGACGACCAGTGGGACGTCCTGCACGAAGCATCGGCCCTCATCGCGACGAGGACCAGAACGGAGATCCCCGCGTGAACGCCCACGCACCTGCTGCCGCCGGTCCTGCGGCTGCCCACGCACCTGCCCAGAAGGGCAGCATCCTCAAGCAGTCGAAGGCGGTCTGGGCGATCGCGTTCGCCTGCGTCGTCGCCTTCATGGGCATCGGCCTCGTCGACCCGATCCTGCCCGCGATCGCCGCCTCGCTCCGGGCGACGCCCGCGCAGACCGAGCTGCTCTTCACGAGCTACCTCGCGGTCACCGGCGTCGCGATGTTCTTCACCAGCTGGGTGTCGAGCCGTATCGGCGCCAAGCGCACCCTGCTCATCGGGCTCGCCCTCATCGTGGTGTTCTCCGTGCTCGCCGCCGTGTCGAACGACGTGTGGACGATCATCGACTTCCGCGCGGGCTGGGGTCTCGGCAACGCGCTCTTCATCTCCACCGCGCTCGCGACGATCGTCGGCGCTGCCTCGGGTGGCACCGCGTCCGCGATCATCCTCTACGAGGCGGCACTCGGCCTCGGCATCGCGATCGGCCCCCTCGTCGGCGGCCTGCTCGGGTCGGTCAGCTGGCGCGGGCCGTTCTTCGGCGTCACGTCCCTGATGGCGATCGCCTTCATCGCGGTCGTCGTGCTCCTGAAGACCTCCGGGCTCGAGAAGCCCACGCCGACGAAGCTCTCCGCGCCGTTCCGTGCCCTCGCGCACCCGACGCTCGCGGCCCTCGCTGCCACCGCGCTCTTCTACAACATCGGCTTCTTCGTGCTGCTGGCCTACACGCCGTTCCCGCTCGGGTTCGGGGCGCTCGGCATCGGGTTCACGTTCTTCGGCTGGGGCGTCGGTCTCGCGATCACCTCGGTGTGGGTCGCCCCGATGCTCACCGCCCGGCTGCGACGGACGACCGTGCTCCGGATCGCGCTGCCGCTG
The DNA here is from genome assembly GCF_026672405.1 of Curtobacterium sp. SL109. Classification (NCBI taxonomy): domain Bacteria; kingdom Bacillati; phylum Actinomycetota; class Actinomycetes; order Micrococcales; family Microbacteriaceae; genus Curtobacterium; species Curtobacterium sp. SL109. Next base: position 1,644,383 of record NZ_JAPPRB010000002.1, on the reverse strand, counting down.
CTGGCGCTCGACCTGTTCGCCGCGGCCGTGGTCGTGACGTCGCAGCCCGGGCTCATCGTCTGCGTCGTGGTGGGCGGCCTGGTGCTCGGTGTGCTCAACACCGTGCTGACCGAGTGCGTCATGGAGGCCACCGACCTCCCCCGCTCCGTGGCCTCGAGCGCGTACTCGGCCGTCCGGTTCATCGGCGGTGCGATCGCTCCGCCCGTGGCCACGCTGCTCGCTGACGCGTACTCCCCGAGTGCGGCCTACGTCTTCGCGGGGACGTCCGTGGCCGTGGCGTTCGTGGTGACGACCGTGGCCGCTCGGGCGCTCCGGCGGGTGGACGACGGCCCGGAAGGCGCGCGCGTCGAGGCCGAGGCCATCTCCGCCGGCGAGGCCGTCTGAGCTTCGGCTCGTCCGGGCTCCACTGCCAGGAGGCCCGGTGCCGGTCCGTCGGACCGGCACCGGGCCTCCTGGCGGTTGCGGCCCCACCCCGTGGTTCCGCCCGCCGCCCGCCCGCCCGCGTCGAGCGGGCGAAATGTCGGCGTCCGCCGCGGAGCCGACCGCGGCATTCCGCCCGCTCGGCACCCGGGCCCGTCTCGTGAACGAGGGGGCGACCGCCCGCCGCGTCGAACGGGTGAAATACCCGCGTCCTCCGCGGACCCGACCGCGGCATTCCGCCCGCTCGGCTGGCCGGGCTCGTCTGGTGAACGAGGGGCGACCGCCCGCCGCGTCGAGCGGGCGAAATACCCGCGTCCGCCGCGGACCCGACCGCGGCATTCCGCCCGCTCGGCACCCGGGCCCGTCTCGTCAACGAGGGGCGCCCACCCGCCGCGTCGAGCGGGCGGGATACCCGCGTCCGGCGCGGACCCGACCGCGGCATTCCGCCCGCTCGGCACCCGGGCCCGTCTCGTCAACGAGGGGCGCCCACCCGCCGCGTCGAACGGGCGAAATGTCGGCGTGCGCCGCGGCCGCGACCGCGGCATTCCGCCCGCTCGGCACCCGGGCCCGTCTCGTGAGCGGAGGGGCGCCCGCCAGGGAGTCGGAGCCGCGCGGGAGCAGGGCGAGCGCGTCCGGCGGTGGCCGCGGTCTGGGGTGTCGGCGCCCGGCAATAGGATCGGGGCATGGCAACCGCGAATGACCGCCTCGTCTGGATCGACTGCGAGATGACGGGCCTCGACGTCGAGGTCGACGAACTCGTGGAGGTGGCAGTGGTCATCACCGACTTCGACCTCAACCCCGTGCACCCCGGGTTCGACATCGTGATCAAGCCCGACCAGTCGGCGCTGGACAACATGAACGAGTTCGTGACGAACATGCACGCGACGTCGGGCCTCAGCGACGAGATCCCGAACGGCGTCTCCCTCGCGGACGCCGAGTACCAGGTGCTCGAGTACATCCTCGCTCACGTCCCCGCCGAGGGCAGCGCTCCCCTTGCAGGCAACACCATCGGCACGGACCGCGCGTTCCTGGCGAAGTACATGCCCCGCGTCGACGGCCACCTGCACTACCGCAGCGTCGACGTGTCGAGCATCAAGGAGCTCTGCCGCCGCTGGTTCCCGCGCGTGTACTTCAACGCGCCGGAGAAGCACGGCGGGCACCGCGCCCTCGCCGACATCCTCGAGTCCATCCGTGAGCTCGAGTACTACCGCCGCGCCGGCTTCGTCGCTGAGCCCGGCCCCTCGACCGACGACGTCCGCGCCGTGGCCGCCGAGGTCGTCGAGGCCTGGGCACCCCGGCTTGCGAGCCCGACCGCCGAGTAGTGTCCCGGACACCCGCTCGCGTGTACTACTATTGAGTGGTTGCCCCGCAGGTCAGGGCGACGGACATGGTGGGTATAGCTCAGCTGGTAGAGCGCCTGGTTGTGGTCTAGGAGGTCGCGGGTTCGAGCCCCGTTACTCACCCCATGGTCGAAGGCCCCCGTCGGATGACGGGGGCCTTCGTCGTTCCACGGCTCCACCGCTCGGCCCGGCGGACGTCCGGGCGGGTGTGTCACGATCGAGCCCGTGATGGAGATGTCCGCCGAGGCGTTCGAGGCCCTCGTGACCGATGAGCTCGACCTGCTGCCGGACGAGATGGTCGACGGGCTCGACAACGTGGTGTTCGTCGTCGAGGACGAACCCGAGGACGGCTCCGAGCTCTTCGGCGTGTACGACGGCGTCGCTCAGACGGAACGCGGGCAGTACGGCTTCGGCGAGCTCCCCGACCGCATCGTGGTGTTCCGGAAGCAGCACCTGGCGGAGTGCGACACCGAGGAGGAACTCCGCGACGAGGTCCACACGACCCTGGTGCACGAGATCGGGCACTGGTACGGCATCGACGACGAGCGCCTGCACGAACTCGGTTGGGCCTGACCTCCGCATCCTCCGATCGGGCAGCGTCAGGAGCGCAGCACCACGTCCGCCAATGACGCGGGGTCCTCCGTTGTGATGAAGATGTCCTCCTGCGCGGCCCACCGGTCCCACTGCGCCGCGAACACCGCACCGTCGCGGTCGATCGCCCGGCGCTTCCGCTCCGCGTCGTCCGCCGACATCCAGATGCGGAGGGTCCCGAGGGGTGCCGACGCGCGGGACAGTGCGCCGCAGCCCTCGACCACGAGCGGCGCGGCCGGGTCGAGCGACACCCAGGCCGCGGGTTCCGACCGTTCCCAGTCCCACTGCCGGTAGCCCGACGGCGCACCGAGCACATCGTCCACCACGGCCGTCGATGCTGCCAGCAGCCCGTCCCAGCCGGGGTAGACATCGTCCAGGTGGACGAGCTGCGCTCCGAGCTCGGCCGCCAGGGCGCCGCCGAGCGTGGTCTTCCCGGTGCCGGAACGGCCGTCGACCAGGACGACGGAGCGTCGGCCGGAGGCGGCGGAGGCGACCCGTGCGCGGGCGGCGAGCGACGTGACCGAGTCGAGCCGAGCCTCCCGGCCGGATGCAGGCGACGCGACCCGATCGGACGACCTCGCCTGATCGGAGGATGCGACCGGACCGACACCTGCCCGATCAGGCACGCCAGGTCCCCGCTGCGACGGCCACCGCGATCGACACCAGCCCGATGCCCACGAGCACCGCGACCGTCGCCCACTCGGGTCCGCCGAACCGCGCCGGGCGCGCCCACGTGCGCGTGCCGGGCGCGCCGAAGCCCCGAGACTCCATCGCCACGGCCAGCGTCGTCGCGCGACGCAACGCCACGACGAGCAGGGCGAACGCCATCGACGCACCCCGACGCAGGCGTCCGGTGTCGCCGAGTCCCCTGGCTCGCCGGGCCATGCCGAGCTGTCGCCAGTCCTCACCGAGGAGCGTCATCATCCGGATCGCCGCGAGCGCACCGAGGACGAACCGGGCCGGCAGCCGCAGCACCTGCCCCATCCCGTCCGCCAGGTCCGTGGGGTCCACGCGGACGAACAGCGCGACCGACGGGATCCCCACGGCGAGCACGCGCAGCATCGTCGCGAGCGCGAGCACCAGGGAGCCGTCGGTGACGTGGGCGAAGCCGAGGTCGAACCACTCCCGGCCGGAGGCGCGCCCGTACAGCGCGATGCTCAGACCCGTCAGGGGCACCGCGAGCAGCACCGGCGACGTCCGCAGCACCAGCGTCCGCACCGGGATCCGCAGGAGCGGCAGCAGTGCGAGCTCGATCGCCAGGGCGACCGCAGCGGACACGACGTCGAGACTCAGCACGAGGCAGACGCCGAGTCCGAGCACACCGAGCAGCATGGCGACCGGCTGGACGGCGTGCACACCGTGGGCACGCCGGACGGGAGGCTCGCCTCGCCACGACGGGGACGCTGGCGTCGTCGGGGCGGTCACCACGCGCCTCCCGTGGTCGCGTCCGTCTCGCCTGGTGCGCCTGGCGCGCCTGGCTCGCCTGGTGCACCCGTCTCGTCCGGTACGCCCGTGTCGTCGTGTGCGTGTCGCGCGCCGGTCGGGGTGAGGACGACCTCGTCCGCGTCGAGCGCGCGGACCAGGTCACGGTCGTGGGTGACCGCGACGATCGCGGTGCCGCTGTCGGCGAGGGCACCGAGACGGTCGACGACGGCCTGCCAGGTGGCGCGGTCCTGCCCGGAGGTCGGTTCGTCGAGCACCACGACCGGCGGGCGGGTGGCGACGACGGTGCCGATCGCGAGGCGACGCTGCTCGCCGCCGGACAGCGTGAAGGGGTTGGCGTCCGCCAGGTGTCGGAGAGCGAAGGCGTCGAGCAGGTCGTCGGCGCGGGCCGCAGCGTCGGGGAGGCCGAGGGCGCAGGGGCCGGCCTCGAGCTCGGCGCGCACGGTGCGGGCGACGAACTGGTGCTCGGGGTCCTGGAACACGGTGCCGATCCGCGCGGCGAGGGCGCGGCTGGTCCAGGCGTGGGGTGCTGGTCCGGCTCCGTCCGACAGGGCCTCGGTGGCGAGGAGCGTGCCGTCGGCGGGGCGGAGGAGCCCGGCGAGCGTCAGGCCGAGCGTGGACTTGCCGACGCCGTTCGGGCCGGTGACGGCGAGGACCTGGCCGCGGGTGACGGTGAGGTCGATGCCCGTGCCGACGCGCTGGCGGCGTCCGCGGGCGGTGGCGAGGCGCTCGGCGCGGAGGAGCGTGTCCTGGTCGAGCGGGCGGGATGCCGGGGTGGGTGGCTCATCATGCGCTGGCATTTCGCCCGCTCGTTCTGGAGTGAGAAGGGGGCGGCGGGCGGAGCCCCTGGCGGGTTCGGAGCCGGGGACCCACACGCCGGCGGCGGTCAGGGCGTCGCCGTGGGTCCGGAGCACCTCGGCAGGGGTGCCGTCCGCGACGACACCGCCGGCGGGTTCGAGCAGCACCAGTCGGTCGACCAGGTCGAGCCACGTGCCGATCCGGTGTTCGACGACCAGGAGCGTGGCGCCGGTGTCCTCGAGGAGGGCCCGGACCGCGTCGTGCACCTGCTCCACACCGTCCGGGTCGAGGTTCGCGCACGGCTCGTCGAGCACCAGGGCGCCCGGTCGCATCGCGAGCACCCCGGCGAGCGCGAGTCGCTGCCGCTGACCGCCGGAGAGCATCGTCGTGGACCGGTCGAGCTCGAGGTCGAGCCCGACGACGTCCAGCGCGGAACGGACGCGCTCCCACGTCTCAGCGCGTGGAACCCCGGTGTTCTCGCACCCGAACGCCACGTCGTCGCCGATGCGGGACATGACGGTGTGCGCCTCCGGGTCCTGCATGACGAGGCCGACCCGGCCGCGGACGGACTCGGGCGGGGTACCGTCGACGAGCACGCTGCCCCGGACCTCGGCCGCGGTGTCGTCGTCGGGGTCGGGTTCGTCGGGCAGGACCGCTGCGACGGCCCGGAGGAGCGTGGACTTGCCGGCGCCGGACGGCCCGACGACGGCCACGCGCTCCCCCGGCTCGACGACCAGGTCGACGCCGCGGACGGCCCAGGTGTCACGCTCGGCGTACCGCCAGCCCCAGTCGCGGAACTCGATCCGGGCGGGGTGGGCGCCCGCCATGCTCAGGCTGCCGACGACGGACGGCGCTTGGCGTGCTCGCGGCCCACCGCGAAGGACGACAGCACGCCGGTGCGGGCGAGTGCCCGGACGACGAGCCAGGAGCCGAGGCCGGCGATCACGGCGCCGGAGATGGTGCCGCAGACGATGTAGACCGCCTTGAAGGCGCCGTCGAGACCCGCGTACCAGAGGACCGAGTCGTTGATGCCCAGCGCGAGGCCGGCGGCAGCGCCCGCGAGGACCACGACCGGCAGGCGGTACACGCGGTACAGGAAGAGCGCGAGGACGAGCTCAGCGCCGAGGCCCTGGACGAGGCCGGCCTCGAGCGTGCTCCACCCCCACTGCGTGCCGAGGAGGGCCTCGACGCTCGCGGCGACGATCTCGGCGTACAGCGCGGCACCGGGCTTCCGCACGATGATCGCGACGATCGGCCCGGCGAGGAGCCAGACCCCGCCGAACAGTGCCTGGGTGCCGGGCAGCAGGAGCGCGACCGCGGCGGAGAGCGGCTCGTAGCCGAACTCCCAGAGCTTGAACACGACGCCGACAGCGACGGCGAGCACACTCGCGACGACGATGTCGACGACCCGCCAGCGCAGGGAGCGCCTGGGCGCGGACGTCGCCGCCGTCGAGTGGGCGGTGGTGGTGGTGGGCGTGCCGGACGGCATCATTCGAGACTCCTCCCTGCGCCGGCATGACCCGGATCAGGTTCGACGGTCGGAGCGCTGCTCGCTCCCTCTCAGCCCGGCGATCCCGGACTCCCGTGTGTGTCCCAGCAGTGTACTGCTTCGGAGCCCTACTTCTTGAGGACGCGGATGAGCTTGCGGAGGACGGTGCCGGTCACCCAGATGACGGGGATGCTGACGACCAGCAGGGAGATGAGGTTGGGCTCGAACTCCAGGTCCTTGCCGGGACGACGCACGTACGCGCCGACGGGGAGGGTCGCCCCGCCGCCACCGCCGCCACCGTTCTGGTCGTCGCCGCCGCCCCCGAAGCCGAACCAGCCGACGGACACCGGGATGAGGGTCTGGTCGCCGACCTCCACCGGGTCCCCGTAGTTCGTGGAGACCCCGACGGGGCGGACCTTGTCTGCGATCTGCGTGACGATGTTGGTCATGGCGCGAGGCTACTCCCGCGGTCCTGGCGACCGCGCGTGCTGTCCACACCCCGGAGCACGCCCGGACGCTGTCCACTGACGGCTCCGGCACGGCGGACAGCACAGGGACCCGCCGATACGTTTGCTGCAACCACCTACGGAGGAACGTTTGCACACCTGGCCCGGCAACCCCTACCCGCTCGGCGCGACCTACGACGGCAGCGGGACGAACTTCGCCCTGTTCAGCGAGGTGGCCGACCGCGTGGAGCTCTGCCTCTTCGACGAGGACGGCACCGAGGAGTGCGTCCCCCTCGTCGAGGTCGACGCCTACGTCTGGCACGCGTACCTGCCCAACATCGGCCCGGGACAGCGGTACGGCTTCCGCGTCCACGCCCCGTACGACCCGGCGAACGGCGTCCGCTCGAACCCGGCGAAGCTGCTCCTCGACCCGTACGCCAAGGCGACGAGCGGTGACATCGACTGGGACCAGTCGCTGTTCTCCTACACGTTCGGCGACCCGGACTCCACCAACGACGAGGACTCCGCGTCGCACATGGTGAAGGGCGTCGTGATCAACCCCTTCTTCGACTGGCAGGGCGACCGCGCTCCGCGGACCCCCTACGGCGAGACCGTCATCTACGAGGCCCACGTCAAGGGCCTCACGCAGACGCACCCCGACGTGCCCGAGGAGCAGCGCGGCACCTACGCCGGCGTCTCGCACCCGGCCGTCATCGAGCACCTCAAGCGGCTGGGCGTGACGACGCTCGAGCTCATGCCCGTGCACCAGTTCGTCAACGACTCGACCCTGCAGGACAAGGGGCTGTCGAACTACTGGGGCTACAACACCATCGGGTTCTTCGCGCCGCACTCGCACTACTCGTCCTCGGGCGACGGCGGACAGCAGGTGCAGGAGTTCAAGACGATGGTGCGCGAGCTCCACCGTGCCGGCATCGAGGTCGTCATCGACGTCGTCTACAACCACACGGCAGAGGGCAACCACCTCGGCCCGACGCTGTCGTTCCGCGGGATCGACAACGCCGCGTACTACCGGCTGATGGACGACGACAAGCGGTACTACATGGACGTGACGGGCACCGGCAACTCGCTCAACGTCGGCCACCCGCACTCGCTGCAGCTCATCATGGACTCGCTGCGCTACTGGGTGACCGAGATGCACGTCGACGGCTTCCGCTTCGACCTGGCCGCGGCGCTCGCGCGGGAGTTCTACGAGGTGGACCGCCTGTCGGCCTTCTTCGAGCTCGTCCAGCAGGACCCGATCGTGTCGCAGGTGAAGCTCATCGCCGAACCCTGGGACGTCGGCCCCGGCGGCTACCAGGTCGGCAACTTCCCGCCGCAGTGGTCGGAGTGGAACGGCAAGTACCGCGACACCGTGCGGGACTTCTGGCGGGGCGAGCCCTCGACCCTCGGCGAGTTCGCGTCGCGGATCTCCGGGTCGGCTGACCTCTACGAGCACGACGGCCGGACGCCCAAGGCCAGCATCAACTTCATCACGGCGCACGACGGCTTCACGCTGTACGACCTGGTGGCCTACAACGAGAAGCACAACGACGCCAACGGCGAGGACAACAACGACGGCGAGAGCCACAACCGGTCCTGGAACTCCGGGGAAGAGGGCCCGACGGACGACGAGTCCGTGAACGCGCTGCGGGTGCAGCGTCGCCGGAACTTCCTCGCGACGCTGCTGCTCAGCCAGGGCGTGCCGATGATCGCGCACGGCGACGAGCTCGGGCGCACCCAGCACGGCAACAACAACGTCTACGCGCAGGACTCCGAGCTGAGCTGGATCGACTGGGCCGCGGCGGACGACGACCTCGTGCAGTTCACGGCCGACGTCGTGAAGCTCCGGCACGACCACCCGACCTTCCGTCGCACGCGCTACTTCAACGGGCGCCCGGTCCGCCGTGGTCAGGACGAGCCCCTGCCCGACGTGGTCTGGCTGACCCCGTCCGGCGAGGCCATGGAGCCCGAGGACTGGGACTCCGGCTTCGGCAAGAGCGTCGGCATGTACCTCAACGGCGACGGCATCCGCGGACGTGACTCCCGCGGTGACCGGGTCACCGACGTGGCGTTCATCACGTACTTCAACGCGCACGACGACACCGTGACCTTCACCCTGCCCCCGGAGGAGTACTCCCCGGGCTGGACGGTCCGGATCGACACCGCCGCTCCGGGCGCCCGCGACGAGGTGCTCGACGCCGGGTCCCCCCTCGACGTGCCGGCGCGCTCGATGATCGTGCTCCGCGCCGAGCCCGACCACGTGGTCACGACCACCCCGGTGGAGGTCCAGGACGCAGCCGCGCCAGGCCCCGACGCACCGCAGGACGCCGTCAGCCCGGTGAACCCGGCCGGCTCGCACGCACCGAGCGGCACCGCGCCCGCCCGCGGAACGACCGGCCCCTCCTCGAACGACCCCAACCCGAACGGAACCTCCCGATGAACCGCCGGATCCCGACCTCGACCTACCGGCTCCAGGTCTCGCCCGACTTCGACCTCACCGCCGCGAAGGACGTCGTCGACTACGTCCGCGACCTCGGCGCCGACTGGGTCTACCTCTCCCCCGTGCTCCAGGCAGAGCCGGGCTCCGACCACGGGTACGACGTCGTGGACCACTCGCACGTGGACTCGCAGCGCGGCGGGGACGACGCCTTCCGGGCGGTCGCCGAAGCCGCCCACGCGGCCGGTCTCGGCGTGCTCGTTGACATCGTCCCGAACCACGTCGGCGTCGCCACCCCGGAGGTCAACCCGTGGTGGTGGTCCCTGCTCGAGCACGGCAAGGACTCCCCGTACGCCGCCGCCTTCGACGTGGACTGGGACGCGGGCGACGGCAAGCTCCGCATCCCGGTGCTCGACGACCGCCTGCTCGACGCCGTCGTGCTGCAGGGTGACCGGCTGCTGGTCGGCGAGACCGCCTACCCCACCGCGCCCGGCACGGTCCAGAACGGCGACGACGTCGAGACCGTGCACGCGCGGCAGCGCTACGAGTTCGTGCACTGGAAGCGTGCGGACCACGAGCTGAACTACCGACGGTTCTTCGCGGTCAACACCCTCGCCGGCATCCGGGTCGAGGACCAGGAGTTCTTCGACGCCTCGCACGAACTCGTCGCGGCCTGGTTCCGCGACGGCCTCGTCGACGGGCTGCGCATCGACCACCCGGACGGGCTCTTCGACCCCGCCGGGTACCTGCAGGACCTGCACGACCTGACGGGCGGCGCCTACACGCTCGTGGAGAAGATCCTCGAACCCGGTGAGCAGCTGCCGTCCTCGTGGCCCGTCGACGGCACCACCGGCTACGACGCCCTCGGCGTGGTCGACCGCGTGTTCGTCGACCCGTCGGGCGCCGAGGCGCTCAGCGCGACCTCCGGGTCCGAGCCGCACGACTGGCAGGCCCTGACGCACGACACCCGCCGTGGCATCGCCGACGGCATCCTCGGCAGCGAGGTCGCCCGGCTCGCCCGCATCCTCGTCGCCGAGACCGACGGACTCCCGCACGAGCGCGTGGTCGACGCCGTGGCCGAGATCGTGGCCTCGTTCGACGTCTACCGCACGTACCTGCCCGAGGGCGTCCACCACCTGGTCACCGCGCTCGAGCGTGCGGCCGAGGCCCGTCCGGACCTCGACGACGTCATCGACCGCATCGCCCCGGCCCTGGTCGACCCGACGCACCCCGCGGCGCTCCGGCTCCAGCAGACCAGCGGCATGGTGATGGCCAAGGGCGTCGAGGACACCGCCTTCTACCGGGTGTCCCGCCTGTCGTCCCTGAGCGAGGTCGGCGGCGACCCGAGCGTCTTCGCCGTGACCACCGACGAGTTCCACGTCGCGCAACGCGAGCGCCTCGCGAGCTGGCCGCACACGATGACGACCCTGACGACCCACGACACCAAGCGGAGCGAGGACACCCGCGCCCGCATCGCGGTCCTGTCCGAGCTCGGGGAGGAGTGGAACGCGACGTTCCAGCAGCTCCAGGCCCTGGCACCGCTCGAGGACACCGTCTTCGCCGACCTGCTCTGGCAGGCCATCGTCGGCGCCCGCCCGGCGTCCCGCGAGCGACTGCACGCGTACGCCGAGAAGGCGTCGCGGGAAGCCGGCAACAGCACGACGTGGACCGAGCCGGACGAGGCCTTCGAGGGGCAGATGCACGCCCTCGTCGACGCCGCGTTCGACGACCCCGCCGTGGTGGCGCTCCTCGACGCCCTCGACGAGCGGATCACCGCCGCGGGCTGGTCGAACGGTCTGTCGGTCAAGCTCGTCCAGCTCACCGCACCCGGCGTGCCCGACGTCTACCAGGGCACCGAGGGCTGGGACCGTTCCCTCGTCGACCCCGACAACCGCCGCGCGGTGGACTACACCGAACGTCGACACGCACTGGCTGCGCTCGACGGTCCCGACGACGACGGCCCCGAGCAGCTCCCGGCGATCGGGCTCGACGCCCGCGTCAAGCTCCTCGTCACCAGCCGGGCACTGCGGCTGCGGCGTGACCACCCCGAGCTCTTCACGCGGTACCTGCAGCTCGAGGCCACCGGCAGCGCGGCGGACCACGTGCTGGCGTTCGACCGCGGCGGCGCCGTCACCATCGCCACGCGACTGCCCCTCGGACTCGAGCAGGTCGGCGGCTGGGGCGACACGCTCGTGCACCCGGTCCCCCTCGACCGCGTCGACCTGCTGACCGGGCGCGCCGTGCCGGCGGACCGTGGCATCGCCGTGGCCGACCTGCTGAGCACCTACCCGGTGGCCCTGCTCGTCCCGGCGGACGTCGCCGGCACGACCGGGCACACGGCGGACGGGACGACCGCGACCGACGCGAGCGGGGCCTCCCGGCCGGCCGCTCCGACCGCAGCCGACCCCGCCGCCGCAACCACCACGACCGACGCATCCTGCGAGACCGACGCGCAGGCCGACATCGACATCCTGGAGGGTCACGCATGACCGAACCTGCCCGCTACGCCGTCTGGGCGCCGAAGCCGGAGCGCGTGCGCCTGGTCGTCGACGGCACCGAGTACCCGCTCGAGCGCGGTTCTGACGACTGGTGGGGCACCGACGCGGTGATGCCGGTCGTCGGCGCCCGCTACGGGTTCCGCATCGACGACGACGACGCGGTCCGCCCGGACCCGCGCAGCCGGTTCCAGCCCGAGGGCGTCCACGGCCCGTCCGAGGTCGTCGACCCCGAGCGTTTCGCCTGGACGGACGAGAGCTGGACCGGTCGCCCCGCGCGCGGCGCCGTGGTCTACGAGATGCACGTCGGCACGTTCACGCCCGAGGGCACGCTCGACGCCGCTGCCGCCAAGCTCGACCACCTGGTCGAGCTCGGCGTGGAGTTCGTCGAGCTGCTGCCGGTCAACGGCGTCAACGGCGAGTGGAACTGGGGCTACGACGGGGTCGCCTGGTACGCCGTGCACGCCCCGTACGGTGGACCGGACGCCTACGACCGCTTCGTCGACACCGCGCACGCGCTCGGCCTCGGCGTCATCCAGGACGTCGTCTACAACCACCTCGGCCCCAGCGGCAACTACCTGCCGCTCTACGGCCCGTACCTGGTGCAGGGGCTGGCGAACACCTGGGGCGACTCGGTCAACGTCGAGGACCCCGAAGTGCGTCGCTTCGTGCTCGACAACGTGCGCATGTGGTTCCGGGACCACCACGTCGACGGGCTCCGGCTCGACGCCGTGCACGCCATCCGCGACACCTCGCGCCCGCACGTCCTCGCGGACATGGCGAGCGAGACCGACGCCTTCTCGGCCTTCGTCGGGCGTCCGCTGTCGCTCATCGCGGAGTCGGACCTCAACGACCCGGTGATGTTCCGGCCGCGCGAGGCTGCCGGGTACGGGCTCGCCGGCCAGTGGTCCGACGACTTCCACCACGCGGTGCACGTCGCCGTCACCGGGGAGACGAACGGCTACTACGCCGACTTCGCCCCGCTGTCGGCACTCGCGAAGGTGCTCGAGTCCGGGTTCTTCCACGACGGCACGTGGTCCTCGTTCCGTGGCGGGCGGCACGGGCGACCCATCGACCGTGGCACCTCCCCCACGACCGCGCTCGTCGTCGCGAACCAGAACCACGACCAGATCGGCAACCGCGCCGCCGGCGACCGCCTGGCAGCGACGGTGTCGGACGAAGGGCTCGTCATCGCCGCGGCCCTGACCCTGCTCGGCCCGTTCACGCCGATGCTGTTCATGGGCGAGGAGTTCGCGGCGTCGACGCCGTGGCAGTTCTTCACCTCGCACCCCGAGCCGGAGCTCGGCAAGGTCACCGCCGAGGGGCGCATCAAGGAGTTCGCGCAGCACGGCTGGGACGAGTCCACCGTGCCCGACCCGCAGGACCCGTCGACGTTCCAGAACTCGAAGCTGGACTGGGCCGACACCACGTCGGAGCGCGGGACGGCGATCCTGCGGGCCTACCGGGTGCTCGTCGCGCTGCGTCGGACGGACGAGGCCTTCGTCGACCACCGGTACGAGGCCAACGCGGTCCGCTTCAGCGAGGACGGCCGCTGGCTCGTGCTGACGCGCGGGCTGCTCGGTCCGACGGCCGCCCCCGTGCACGTGGTCGTCCACCTGGCGGACGGCACCGCCGAGGTCCCTGTCCCGGACACCACCGGGGAGGTCCTCTACGCGTTCGGCGACGTCACCGTGCCGGACGGCACGGCCTCCGTGCAGTTCGACGGTCGCGGCGTGGTCGTCCTGCGCTAGGGCCGACACCAGCACCACACGACGATGCCCGGCCGGGGGAACCCGGCCGGGCATCGTCACGTCCCGAAGAGCGAGCGGGAGCAGCGGCACGGACCTCCGCCGCCCGCGCCCACTCGCGTGCTCAGTTGATCGGGTTCGACACCGCGTGCGCGTTCCGCCGCACCGACGGCAGCGGGTGGTGGTCCCGGACCAGGGCACGGACCTCCCGCACACGGCGGTCGATGCCCCACTTCGTCACCAGGGTCAGGCTCTCGCGGACGATGTTCCCGCTCATCTTCGAGACGCCGAACTCCCGCTCGGTGAACGTGATGGGGGTCTCGACGATGCGGAGCCCGGCCTCGAGCGCCCGCCAGCACAGGTCGACCTGGAAGCAGTACCCCTTCGAGGCGATGCCCGCCAGGTCGATCCGCCGGAGCGCGTCGGCCGTGAAGACCCGGAACCCACCGGTGGCGTCCCGCACCGCGATGCCGAGGGCCAGTCGCGTGTACAGGTTGCCGCCGCGGGAGAGCAGCTCGCGGTACCAGGGCCAGTTCTCGACCTCGCCGCCCTTGATCCATCGAGAGCCGAGGACCAGGTCGTTCGAGTCCGCGAGCTCGATCAGCCACGGCAGGTACTCGGGGTGGTGGGAGCCGTCGGCGTCCATCTCCACGAGCTTGTCGTAGCCCTGCTCGAGCCCCCAGGCGAAGCCGCTCAGGTAGGCGCCGCCGAGGCCGTCCTTCACCGTCCGGTGCAGCACGTGCACCCGGTCGGTCTCGCGGGCGATCGCGTCGGCGATGTCACCGGTGCCGTCGGGCGAGTTGTCGTCGACGACGAGCACGTGGACGTGGTCGTCGGTCGCGGCGAGGGTGCGCTCGACGATGGGGCGGACGTTCTCCGCTTCGTCGTAGGTCGGGATGATGACCAGGGTGTCGCTCATGGTGCTCCTCGGATGGTTCGATCGAACATATCGGTCGGGTGCTGGTTCACCCGTCCGACAGGTCTGCGAAGACGATCAGATTGTCGGTGTAGTGCCCGGTTGCCGTGTCGAACGTGCCGTCGCACGTGATGAGCCGCAGCGTGGGCGTGGGGGTGGTGCCGTACACGTCGCTCGTCGGGAAGGCCGACTTCGACGCTCGTTCGGTCTTCTCGACGGTGAAGGTGCGGCTGCTGCCGTCCGTCATGGCGACGTGGACCTGGTCTCCGGCAACCAGCTCGTCGAGCCGGAAGAACACGGCGGCGCTGGTGGGGCTGTCGACGTGCCCGGCGATGACCGACGGACCGACCTGCCCGGGGACGATGCCGTCGCTGAACCAGCCGGCGTTGTCCCACCCCTTCGGCGGGTCGAGCTCGCCGGCGGCGCCGCGGTGCAGGTCCTCGAGCGAGGCGTCGACCCCGATGGCCGGGATCGTCACCCGGGTCGGGGTGGCGTCGGAGCGGGCTTCGGGAGCGGCCGGGTCCTGGAACCCGGTGATGTCCCGGTCGCCGCTCCCGGCTGCCGCGGAACCGGACGTGGAACCAGCCGTGGAACCAGCAGCCGCGGAACCGGCAGCACCGGCAGCGCCACCGGCGCTCGACGACGCCGAGCTGATCGGGACGGCGGCACCGTCACGGTCCCCGACGGCCACGGCCACCCCGGTCGCCACGGCTCCCGCCGCCACCACGACGGCCGCCGCGGTCCCGACGACGACCCAGCGCCGTCCGAGTCTCGCCGCCAGGGACACCGTGCGGGCTCCGGCAGCCGCAGCATGTCCGCCAGAGCGAGACTCGCCGCCACCAGCCGCGCCAGCGCCACCAGCCGCGCCAGCGCCACCAGCCGGGCCAGCGCCACCAGCCGCGCCGCCGCCGCCGGCCGGGCCAGCGCCACCAGCCGCGCCAGCGCCAGCGCCGCCGCGCCCGGCCGACCGCCGCCCGCGCTCCCCGCTCACGACGCACCCCCGCCCGCGGTCGCGCAGCCGCCGAGCACGTCCGACGTCAACATGGTCGCGCCGAGCGCTGCCCACGCGTCCCCGTAGTAGGTCGGCGTCGTGGCCGAGGTCCGGTCAGCACGCTCCAGGTCGGCCCGCGCGGCACCGGTCGCCCCTGCCGCCTGCTCCGCAGCGGCTCGCGCCGCGTACGCCAGCGCGCTCCGGTCCCCAGTGACGGCCGTACCGCCGAGGTCGAGCTGCGCGGCGAGCTGCGTCGTCCGGCGGAGCGTGGGCGCGACCGACGCGGCGAGCGCCCGGTCGGGAGCCGTGCAGGCCTCGGCGTAGCGCAGCGGCATCCGCATGGCGTCGTACCCGTAGAGCACCCGGGCGTCGTCCCCGGTGGCGGGCATCGGGTCGACGGTGCCGTCGGCGTGCACCTGCGACCAGTCGCTCGGCAGGTCGGACTTCTCGAGCACGGCACGGGTCACCGCGGTGGAGCTCGTCTCGAGCTCCTTCCAGCGGTCGTCCTGCGTCGCGGCGGCGAGCACCCGGTAGGCGGCCGGTGAGGCGTAGGAGGCGTTGTACCGGTACGGCTCGGAGTCGGCCCACGGTCCCGGGAGCAGGATCAGCCCGAGGTCCGTCCTGGCCGTCTCGTGGTCGAGCACGGCCGCGGCCATCCGCTTGCCGGCGGCGGTGTAGCGCTCGTCGTCCCAGGCGTCGCCCGCGAGCACGAGGGCCCTGGCGGTGTCGAGGTCGGCGTCGCTCGCGGACTGTGCGTCCGAGACGCCACCGTCCGGGGTCCAGCGCCAGGCGAGCAGCTGGTCGTCGGTGAGCAGGTGGCGCTTGGTCCACGACCAGATGTCGCCGAAGCGGTCGCGGTCACCAGCGGCGTAGGCGATGAGCAGCCCGTAGGCCTGCCCCTCGCTGACGGTGTCGTTGCCCTGGTCCTTGCGGACGACGCGGCCGTCCTCGACGTACCGGTCGAGGAACGCGGTGCGCAGCTGCGCCGGGGTGCGGGTGCCGTCGGGGGCGGTGGTCGAGGTGGGCGTCGAGACGCCGCCGGCGTCCGGTGCGCGGTCGGACCACGGTCGGACCGCGGCGACGGCGATGCCGCCGGCGACGAGGACCGCGGCGAGCGCCACGGCGGTGACGGGGATCCAGTTCCTGCGGGTCATGCTGGCTCGCTCTCTGCTGGTGGGTGGGGCGTGCGGACTGGAGGCTCGGACCAGGTGCGCGGATCGGCGCACGTGGGGCGGGCCTCCAGTCCGGGTCGGGCGGGACGACCGCCGACCGGACGGGACATCCTCCGATCAGGCGGGACGACCGCCGGTCAGGCGACGGTCAGTTGAAGAGGCCGCGGATCGTGCGGACGAGGGCGTGGAACGCGTCGGTGGAGGGGCGCTCGGCGGCCGTGCCGCCGCCGCCGGTCTGCACGCCGCCGGCCGGGGTCTGCGCGGTCGCGGCCGCGTCGGTGACGGGCACGACCGTGAGGTCGCCCTTGCTGTCGTCGAGGACGAACAGGGTGGAGACGGTGTTGCCGGCGAGGTCCACGTCGGCGCTGCCGACCTGTCCACCGCCGCTGAGGTCGAGGTTCCACTTGCCGGCGCCGACCGTGGCGTACTTCGTCGCGGTGCCGAACTTCGCGTCGGAGGCGATCGCGGTGCCCTCGGAGGTGCTGACGTCGACCGTCTTGGCCGTGGTGGCGGCCTGGACGAGCCGGAGCTTGGCCTTGCCGTCGCCGGGCTGCTGCAGGTCGTCGGTGAACGCGGCGGTCTTCAGCGAGGTGTTCTTGCCGTAGGCCACGACGGTGCTGGCGTTGCCGCCCTGCACGGTGACGTCGGTGGAGATGACCGGGGTGGAGTCGGGTGCGTCGGAGGCCCGCATCGAGAGCACGTAGGTGCCGGTCGGCAGCTCCTTGTAGGGGCTGACCTGGCCGTAGGTCACGTCGTCGAGCTCGAAGACGGTCTTGCCGCCGGCCAGGCTCGACAGTTCGACGTCGACGCCCTTCGTGTCCGGCGAGAGGTGCCCGACGCGGAGCCAGCCGTCCTGCGGGGCGGCGGTGGCGGCGCTGGCGGTCTGCGGGGCGAGGCCGACGGTCGCGGCGACGAGGGTCGCGGCGAGGGCGCCGACGACGACGATGCGGCGGCGAGGGGTGCGGAGGGAGGCGGTCATGATGGTGCTCCTTCGGGTCGGGGCGGTGCTGGTGCGATCAGGGCGATCGTGGTGCGGGTGCTGGTCGTGCGGTCGGGGTGGCCAGCGGCAGGGTCGGCGCTGGCCGGGCGGCGCGGTCAGGACGCGGTGACGGCGGTCGTCGTCGGGTCCATGGGCGACCAGGTGACGGTCAGGGTGTCGCCGTCGCGTTCGACCGACTCGGCGCGGTAGTCCTTCGCCAGGGCGTCGAGGGTCTTCTCGGTGTTCACGGCGGCGGTCGGGCTGGCGGTGTGCAGGACGACCCGTCGGAACGAGCGGCCCTCCTCGCCGGTGAGCGGGGTGAAGCGGTCGACCTGCACGAAGCGGTCGGCGAGCACCTGCCCGAGGGCGATCATGGCGCGGGAGTCGACCTGGCCGGCGCGGAACTGCGACTTCGTGCCGGCGTCGGCCCGGAGTGCGGGGTTCTGCGCGAGCTGGGTGCCGAGCGTCTTGCGGACGTTGCTCGCCGCGGTGATCTCCCGGTCGGCGGCCTGCTGCCCCTGCGGGTGGATCTGGCGGACGTCGACCATCTGGTTGCCGGTGCCGAACGACGCGACGACGGTGGAGTTCTGGATCGCGTCACGCACGTCCTTCGACGAGTTGCCGCCGGTGCGCATCGAGTCCGTCGTGACGACGTAGTCGGAGTCCTTCCAGCCGTTCGGCGACTGGCGCTGCACGGCTCCGTCGGTGTCGAGCTTGTAGTACCAGACCACGTTGTCGCGGGCGAAGCCGTCGTCGACGAGGTCGACCCACATGGCGTCGTCGACGAGCATCCGGGAGCTCTTGTCGACGTTGTCGCCGATCCAGTTCTCCGCCTGTGCCATCGGCTTGTCCAGGTCGGTGATGAGGAACCCGCGGAGCTGCGATCCCCAGAGCGGGACCGCGACGACCAGGGCGGCGGCGGTGACGAGGGCCCAGGTGCCACCGAGGACACGGCGGCTGACTCCGCGAAGCCGGCTCTTCGGGCGGAAGGCGGTGATGCCGGACACGGCGAGCACGGCACGCTCGCCGACGAACGCGACGAGCAGGGCGGCGAACGGCACGAGCATGATCACGTACGGCACGGGCAGGTACCCGTTCGGGCGGAACATGAACGCGAGCAGGAAGACGAGCATCGCGGCGATCGGGCGGACCCGGCGCAGGAACAGCCCCACGACGGCGGCGGCGGAGCCGAGCACGATGAACACCGGGTCGAGCGCCCACCACTGGGCAGCGGCGTCGTTCGCCAGGCTCCCGCCGGAGAACACCGAGCCGCTGGCCTGACGGCTGCCGAGCTGGTACGTGATGCCCTCGAGCAGGCTGACCTTGCCGGCACTGGGCAGGAGTTCGCCCTTGACCGCGGCGAGCAGGATGTACCCGCCACCGATGACGGCGAGGACGGCTCCGGCGACGCTGAGCGTGTACCGGCGGGTGCTCGGGTCGGCCCGACGGACGGCCATCCAGATGAGGAACGGCAGCGCCAGCAGGTAGGTCTCCTTGCTGAGCACGGCGATCCCGAGGCACGCGGCAGCACCGACGAACCCGGCCAGCTGCTGGCGACGGCTGAGCACGAGGACGAACGCGGCGAGGAGCCACGGCGTCGCGACGTTGTCGATGTAGACGGTGCGGTGGTACTGCAGCGCCAGCGGGGAGAGTCCGAAGACGAGGACCGCGACCGCGGCGGCGGGGCGGGAGCCGCCGAGCCGACGCATCAGCACGAAGAGGAGCACCGCGGAGACGGCGGCGAAGAACACCATCGACTCCCGGGCTGCCTCGACCGCGAAGGCGTAGCGGGCGAAGGCGCCGGTCAGCTGCGTGTACCCGGCGATCTGGATCCAGCCGAGCGGCGGGTGGTCGTACCAGTACGTGTAGTGGGTGAGCTCGCCGAGGTGCGTGATCGACCACGCCTGGGCGGTGTACGTGCCCTCGTCGTCGATGCGCTGCGGGGTGCCGCCCATGTTCCAGGACTGCACGGCCACGGCGACGGCCAGGACGGGGAGGAGCCAGACGAGGCTCCTGGCGTGCACGCGGAACCACGTGCCGGCGGCGGACGAGGACCTGGCACCGCGGATCGGGATGCCGGTCGTGTTGGTGATGCTGGCGGTCATCGGTCGTCACCTCCTGTCGAGGGGGCCCCTGCGGAGGCGAGGGCGGGTTCGGAGTCGGGCTGGGTCTGCGTCTGGGTCTGCGGCTGTGCCGCGGTGTCGGGCTCGGTCACCGCGGACGGGAAGCCCACGACCTCGGGCTGCGCTCCGCGGTGCTGGCCGGTGTGCTCGGTCTTCTCCCAGCCGTTCTGCCCGCGGGAGTGGCGGATGACGGCACGGACAGCTGCTGCGGCGAGGAACACCTGGTACGGCACCAGGCCGAGCACGAGCTTCACGTAGTCGCGGACGCGGACCTTCTCCTTGTAGAGCCGGCCGAACTCGCCGAGCCCGGCGATCTCGACCGCCAGGAGCATGAGCGTCGGGGCGAGCGGGATGAAGGAGATCAAGGCGATGGCCGTCGGGACCTTGACGAACGCGATCATGATCACGCTGAGCGGGATGAGGAGCCCGGTGGCCGCCTGGATGAACGGCATCGTCAGCAGGTACCGGGCGAAGAAGCGCTGCTTGAACGTCGGCAGCTTCTTCCACTCCCCCTTGCCGAGGACCTGCAGGAAGCCCTGGTTCCACCGGGTGCGCTGCTTCAGGAGCGACGCGAAGGTGGGCGGGGTCTCCTCGCGGGTGACCGCCTCGGGGCTGTACGCGACGACGACCTTGGCGTTGTCGGCCGACAGGCGGACGCCGAGCTCGCAGTCCTCGGCGAGGCAGTGCGCGTCCCAGCCGTTCGACCAGTCCAGGCGCTCCTTGGTCACGAAGACGGTGTTGCCCCCGAGCGGGATGAACTTCGACTCGGCGTGGAAGTGCAGGCGCGAGCGGAACCAGAAGTAGTACTCGAGCACGTTGCGGAGCGACCACCAGCTGGAGCGGAAGTTCATCAGCTGCACGCCGCCCTGCACGACGTCGGCGTCGGTCTCCTGGAAGCGGGAGTCGACGAGGCTCAGCAGGCGCGGGTAGACCTCGTCCTCGGCGTCGAACACGCCCACGATGTCACCGGTCGCGTACTGCAGTGCCAGGTTCATCGCCTTGGGCTTGTTCTTCGGCAGGGTGTCGTCGACGACCACGCGGATCAGGTCGGGGTGGCGGGCAGCGGCCTCGCGCACGACGCGTTCGGTGCCCGGGTCGTCCTCACCGACGATCGCGATGATCTCGAAGTCGGGGTGGTCCTGCGTGGTCAGCATCTCGAGCGTCTGCCCCATGACCTCCTCCTCGTGCCGACCAGGCACGAGCAGCGTGAAGCGGTGGGCGGCGGGGCGCGGCGTCTGGCTGAAGCTCGTGGCGCGCAGCGCCGAGCGGGAGCGCCACGCGTGCAGCATCCACCACAGGGTGCTCAGCGCGACCAGCGTGAGCAGGACCGAGATGGCGACGAGGGCCGAGTAGCCGATCCACTCGCCCACCGACCAGGCGGCCTGCGCGGCCTGGCCCGAGCCTCCCGTCGGGACGTCGGTGGTGCCCCGGTTCGGGACGTCGCCCCGGGGACCGGTGGGGTCGTTCGGCTGCAGCAGCGGCCCGGCGGCCGCGACCAGCGTGGTCAACATGGTCATTCTGTGAGCTCCTTCGTGCGACGTGCGTCCCGGGAACGGAAGACGAGGGCCTTGTACGCGGCGAACCGGAACACGGTGCCGAGGACGAGACCGACCCCGTTGCCGGCGACGTTGTCGGCGAGGGTGCTGGTGAAACCGAGCAGGTAGTGCGAGACGAACAGGCAGGCGGCGGCGATGCCGAGGCCGATCAGGTTCGTGAGTGCGAAGAGGGCACCCTCGCGGAGCGTCTCGCGGCGTCCGGAGGTGCGCTCCGCCCGGAACGTGATGGACCGGTTGAGGACCCACGCGACCACGGTCGAGATCACGGCGGACCCCACCTTCGCCGCGATCGGCTTGTCGTCGAGGACCGTGATGCGCAGCAGGTTGTAGACGCCCAGGTCGACGAGGAAGCAGAACGCGCCGATGGCGCCGAAGGACACCAGCTGCCGCGAGGTCGCGATCAGCCGCGTCAGACGGCCGGTGGGGACCACCCGTTCGGGTGGCACCACAACGAGGGTGTCGGTCGAGGTCATGCCCCCGATTCGGGGGTGTCGCCTCGGTGGTTTGGGTGGGGTACACGGTTGCCCAGCCGTCTGCCAGGTCCCGGACTCCTGCCGTTCACGAGGGGTACGTCCGACGGCCTGGTTCCGGCGCATTGCGGACGTTCCTGCGCAGGAACGCGGTGCGTCGTGTACGCGGCCCGGGAACGACGGACGGGAGGCGCGGTGCCAGCTGGCACCGCGCCTCCCGTCCGGAGGTTGTTGCGTGTTGCGTGTTGCGTGTTGCGTGTTGCGTGTTGCTTGTTGCTTGTTGCGTGTTGCTCGCTTACGCGGGGCGGCTCGTGGGGCTGACGCTCTTCGAGGAGTCGCGCTCGGGGATGTCCCCCAGGGCGTCGTCGATGGCCGCGAGGGCGTCGGCGTCGAGCTTCACCCCCACCGCCTTCACGTTGTCGGTGACCTGCGCCGGACGCGACGCGCCGACGATCGCCGACGCGACGTTGTCGTTCTGCAGCGTCCAGGCGATCGCGAGCTGGGCCAGCGTCATGCCGGCCTGGTCGGCGACGGGCTGCAGGCGCTGGACGGCCTCGAGGACGTCGTCGCGCATGTACCGCTTGATCATGTCCGCGCCGCCCTTCTCGTCCGTGGCGCGGGAGCCCTCGGGGAGCGGCTGACCGGGCTTGTACTTGCCGGTGAGCACGCCCTGCGCGATCGGCGAGAAGACGATCTGCGACAGGCCGAGCTGCTTCGAGGCGGGGACGACCTCGCCCTCGATCACACGCCACAGCATCGAGTACTGCGGCTGGTTCGAGATGAGCTGGAAGCCGAGCTCCTTCGCCAGGGCGGCACCCGCGCGGATCTGCTCGGCGGTCCACTCGCTGACGCCGATGTAGAGCGCCTTGCCCTGTCGGACGACGTCCGCGAAGGCCTGCATGGTCTCTTCGAGCGGGGTCTCGTAGTCGTAGCGGTGGGCCTGGTAGAGGTCGACGTAGTCGGTCTGCAGACGCTCGAGCGAGCCGTTGATCGACTCCATGACGTGCTTGCGGCTGAGGCCGACGTCGTTGTGCCCCATCGGCCCGGTCGGCCAGTACACCTTCGTGAGGATCTCGAGGGACTGCCGGCGCTCCCCCTTGAGCGCTTCGCCGAGGACGGTCTCGGCGGCCGTGTTGGCGTACGTGTCGGCGGTGTCGAACGTCGTGATGCCGACGTCGAGCGCTGCCCGCACGCACTGGGTGGCGACGTCGTTCTCGACCTGCGAGCCGTGCGTCAGCCAGTTGCCGTAGGTGATCTCGGAGATCTTGAGTCCGGAGTTGCCCAGGTACCTGAATTCCATGGCTCTGACGTTAGTGGTTCCACCGAGGGGCTGCGGGGCCCTGCGGGTGCCTGGTTGCGGGGGCGGGGTGCGGGGTGCGCGGAGCGGGGTGCGGTGTGCGGGGTGCGGGGTGCGGGGTGCGTGCGTGCGGGGTGGGTGCGTGCGGGGTGGGTGCGTGCGCGGGTGGGGCGGTGTGCGGGGTGCGGGGTGCGGGGTGCGGGGTGCGGGGTGCGGGGTGCGGGGTGCGGGGTGCGTCTCCCGCGAGCGGGCGAAACACCCTGGTCGCCCGGCGTCCGCACCCGGACGTTCCGCCCGCTCGGCCGTGTGCGGCTCCGCCGGGAGTCCCACGCCGAAGCCGGCCGGCTAACCGGCTGGCCTGCTGGCCGACTGGCCGACTGGCCGTCTGGCCGGGATGGCCGGGATGGCCGAGCGGGCGAAACACCAGGGCGGTCCTCGGAGCGACCCCGAGGAAGCGCCCGCTCGCGCGAGCAGGCGTTCCTCCACAGCCAGGCCGCGTCAACAGTCATGCACACGGGAGGCTCGGGCCGGCCTCCCGACGACCGCTCGGCACGAGCATGTGGTGATGACCGCACGACGACCGCTCCCGATGGTGCTGCGAGACACCTCGTTCCGGGTCCGGGACGCACTCCACCGAGGCGTCTCGCGCGGCCGGCTCGAGGCGAAGGACCTCGTCCGGGCATTCCACGGGACCCGCTCCGCGACGCAACCGACCACCGTGGACGAACGTGCCCGCGCACTCGCACCGCGCCTCCGTCCCGACCAGGTCTTCAGCCACACGACTGCCGCAGCGATCCTCGGCGTGCCGCTCCCCCGGCGCATCGAGCGGGACCTCCGTCTGCACGTGACCACCATCGGTGTCGACCAGGCACTGCGCGTCCGCGGGGCCAAGGGGCATCGGGCCCGATCCGGGACAGTCCGCCGCTCGCAGGCCCGAGGCGTCCCGATCAGCAGCCCGGCGGACACGTTCGTCGCGCTCGGCGCGATGCTCACACTCGACGAACTGGTCATCGCCGGTGACGCGCTCGTCGGTTGGCTCCGCTGGGTGACACTGGACGAGCTCGTGGCGGCAGTCCGGCGGCGGCGCGGGATCCGAGGGATCGTGAACCTCCGTGCGGCACTCGAGGAGATCCGAGTCGGGTCCAGGTCGCCCGGCGAGACTCGTGCGCGGCTGGCGCTGGTCCGCCGAGGGCTCCCGGAGCCGGTGCTCAACCACGACGTCGTGGTCGACGGACAGTGGATCGCGTGCGTCGACCTCGCGTATCCCGAGGCCCGAGTGGCGATCGAGTACGAGAGCGACCTCCACCGGACCGA
Organism: Curtobacterium sp. SL109; assembly: GCF_026672405.1. Lineage (NCBI taxonomy): Bacteria > Bacillati > Actinomycetota > Actinomycetes > Micrococcales > Microbacteriaceae > Curtobacterium > Curtobacterium sp. SL109. The sequence goes on along the minus strand of NZ_JAPPRB010000002.1, from coordinate 1,620,358 downwards.
TCCGGACACGTTCAAGAAGGACCTCACGCGCGGTGAGCACCTGAAGGACGTCGACTGGTGGTTGGTCCGGACGACCGGGGACGATGTGGGACGCGGTGTCGAACGCTTCGTGTGGCGCGTCCGTCGGTTGCTCGAGGCTGGTCGGCGGGGGCCCCACGACAGACGTCTGGCCACGCTTGCGTGAACAATGGTTGACGCTTCAACTAAACAGGTGCAGAATGGCGTAGCATCACCTCGATGCGGGCGCATGGATCGGGCTCCGGTTCGCTCGCGTCGCTCAGACTCCGTCGTCCCGGAAGGACAACACCATGGCTCTCACCGCTTCCGCCATCCCCGGCTACGTCACCGGCACCTGGAAGGTCGACCCGACCCACTCCGAGGTCAGCTTCTCGGTCCGCCACCTCGCGATCAGCAAGGTCAAGGGCAAGTTCGAGCAGTTCGACGCCACCCTGGTCACCGCCGAGAACCCCCTCGACACCACGCTCGAGGCCTCGATCGACGTCTCCAGCATCAACACGAACCAGCCGCAGCGCGACCAGCACCTGGCCACCGGTGACTTCTTCCTCACCGAGGAGCACCCGCACATGACGTTCCGTTCGACCGGCATCCGCGAGGACGGCGACGACATGCTCATCGACGGCGAGCTCTCGCTGCGCGGCGTCACCAAGAACGTCACCCTGAAGACCGAGTTCGGCGGCGTGACCACCGACGGCTACGGCCAGACCAAGCTCGGCGCCGAGGCGACCACCAAGATCGACCGCACCGAGTTCGGCGTGAACTGGAACGCGGCCCTCGAGGCCGGCGGCTTCACCCTCGGCAACGACGTCACGATCAACCTCGACGTCCAGTTCGTCCTCCAGGCGGCGTAGTCCTCACGGACCCACTCGCTGACTGAGTGCACGAAAGCTCCTCACCCAGCACGACGAAGCCCCGACGCCCTTGCGGCGCCGGGGCTTCGTCGTGTCCGGATGCGCTGCCAGGCGTTGAGCGAGCACTGTCGTCCTGCAAGCCGGCACTCCGACCCCTTCCGCAATGGGTGCCTCCGTGTGCCCTCCCGCGGTTGGGTGAGCGGGCGGAACACCGAGGTCGCTCGGCCGACGCACTGCGCTCTTCCGCCCGCTCACCCGCCCACCCGCTCGCTTCCGCGGGAGACGCACGATCGTCGCGGGCCGACGTCGGGGAGCCGAGCCGAGCCTCCAGGCGGCACCACCCAACGGGTGAGCGGGCGGAAGTGCAGGGTCAGCCCGCCCGCGTACCGCGGTATTTCGCCCGCTCACGGGTGCCACGTGTGCCACGGGTGCCACGGGTGCCACGGTGCCACGTGTGCCACGTGTCTCCCGTGTCCGGGTACGCCGCGCCCCGGCCGCCCTCATCCGCCTGCGCCACCCGGCCCGATTCCGCGCTTGGGCCTCCACTTGCCTGACCCGGCCGGGTGAGCGGGCGGAACCGCCGGGTCGCACATCCAACCCACCACGGTGTTTCGCCCGCTCGCGGGCCCGGGGCACTCACCCACCCGCACCCGCCCGCCCACCCACGCACCCCACCCGCCCGCGCGCCCGCGCCCGGACCCCGCCGCACTCGCGACCGCCGCACCCGCAACCGCCCGCGCGCCGCGCCCGTGCACCGCCACCCGCGCGCCGCGCGGGCACGCGCCGCGCCCGCGCGCACCCCGCTACCGTGGCACCACGGCCGGGCGCGGGAATCCGCAGCGCGCCAGGCCGGTTGCACGCCACACCACGACGAACAGGAGCACCCCCATGGCCACCGACTGGATCGCGTTGCAAGCACTGGCGGCAGCCGAGTTCGGCCGCCGCGTCGCCGCCGTCACCGCGTGGGACGCCTCGACGCCCGACTCCGAGTGGACCACCAGGGACCTCGTCACGCACGTCATCGACGAGCAGCGGTGGATCCCGCACCTGCTCACCGGGTGCGACCACGAGCAGGCGAAGGCGGACCTGGAGCCCGTGGGCGAGGACCTCGTGGCCGAGTGGCAGCGATTCGCGAGCGCCGCGACCGAGGCCTGGGCGAAGGCACCGCAGGACACCCCCGTGCACCTGGCGACGGACGTGGTGCCGGCGGGTGAGTACCTCGCGGAGCAGACCTCGGACATCACGATCCACACGTGGGACCTCGCCCGGGCAACCGGCAGCGACGAGACCCTGCCGGACGAGCTCGTCCGGGCGGTGTGGCACCACTTCGAACCGCAGATCGAGTCCCTGGCGGAGACCGGGCTGTACGCCGCGCCGGTCGAGGTCGGCGAGGACGCCCCGCTCCAGGTCCGCCTGCTCGCCGTCACAGGGCGCGATGCCAGAGTGGCTGCATGACCTCCACGAGCGACACGACACCCGGAAGCGCAGGCACCACCACGAACGACACCACCAGCACCACGAACGACAGCAGCACCACGGCGGGGACGGTGCGCCTCGGCCACACCGGACTCGAGATCAGCAACGTCGTCCTCGGGATGATGTCCTACGGCGACCCGGACCGCGGGTCCCACGCCTGGAGCGTGGACATCGACGCCGCCAGGCCCTTCGTCCGCCGCGCGTTCGACGCCGGCATCACGACGTTCGACACCGCCAACGTGTACTCCGACGGCTCGAGCGAGGAGATCACCGGGACGCTCCTCAAGGAGCTCGCCCCGCGTGAGGACGTCCAGGTCTTCACGAAGGTCTTCAACCGGATGCGCCACGGCAAGAACGGCGCCGGCCTGTCCCGCGTCGCGATCATGCACGAGATCGACGCCTCGCTGACCCGCCTCGGCACGGACTACGTCGACCTGTACCAGATCCACCGCTTCGACCCGCTGACCCCGGTCGAGGAGACGATGGAGGCCCTCCACGACGTCGTCAAGGCCGGCAAGGCGCGCTACATCGGTGCCAGCAGCATGTGGGCGTGGCAGTTCGCCCAGATGCAGCACACCGCCGAGCTGCACGGCTGGACCAAGTTCGTGAGCATGCAGGACCAGTACAACCTGCTCGAACGCGAGGAGGAGCGCGAGATGCACCCCTTCTGCGCCGCCACCGGCGTGGGCGTGATCCCGTGGAGCCCCCTGGCCCGCGGCAAGGTCACCCGCCCCTGGGACGCCGAGGGCGCCGGCTCGCGGTCCACCACCGACGAGTTCGGCAAGACCCTCTACCGCCAGGACGAGGACGCCAACCGCACGATCGTCGGCGCCGTCGAGTCGATCGCCGCGGAGCGGGGCGTCAGCATGGCGCAGATCGCACTCGCCTGGATCGCCGGCAAGGACGCCGTCACCGCGCCGATCATCGGCGCGACCAAGGAGCACCACATCGACGACGCGGTCGCCGCGTCCGCGATCGAGCTCACCGAGGACGAGGTCACGCGACTCGAGTCCGCCTACACGCCTCGGGTGCCGTCCGGTTTCTGACGCCACCACAGAGCAGACGGGAGGCCCGGTGTCAGCTGACACCGGGCCTCCCGTCCGTCTGTGGGCGTGTCAGGCCGCCGGCTGCTCCGGGCTCCCCGCCTCGCGTTCCAGCCGCGCGATGCGCGTGAGCGCTGCGCGCTCCGTGCCGGTCTGGTTGCCGAGCACGGCGCCGATGCCGTCGAGGACCAGGCCCGTCGTCCTGGCGACGGGGAACTCGACCGGACCGACACCAGGCGACCGCAGGCCGAGCATCGACCGGTGCCGCGGGTCGAGCGTCGACACGGCACCCTGGAACAGCGCCTGGTAGCCCGGCCGGAGCATGCGGGCGAGCGGCGGGTTCCTGATGAAGCGGACGACCTCGCGCGTGCGGGGCGTGACCGCGAGTTCGCCGCGGTCGAGGTACCCGTCCATCTGGGCGCGCAGCTCGGCTTCGGACTCGGGGGCGTCCTCGACGTGCATCAGGCGTCCGGCGATCGCCCACTTGCGGACGTAGGCGTCGGCGCCGCCGGGGATAGGTTCGCCCCACTGCTGCGCGGCGCGGAGGAAGGCGTCGGTGAAGGCCAGGTGGACCCAGCGGGCCAGGTCGGGGTCGTTCGCGGCGTAGTCCTTCGTCACGCCGTGGCCGTCGACGTACTGCCCGCGGACCCGCTCGTGCAGGCGCAGCACCCAGTTGCTCGCCCCGGTCGCCGTGGCGGTGTCGCCGTGCGAGACCGTGTAGATCCAGCGGATGGTGCCGGCGAGGCGACCGAAGGGGTCCTCGCGGTAGCGGGAGTGGTCGGCCACGCCGGCGAGGGCACCGGGGTGCAGGGCCTGCACGAGGAGCGCGCGGACGCCGGCGACGATCGTCTGCTGGCCGCCGTGCACCGACCACGTCGCGCTGCCCGGGCCGAAGAAGCCCGCGTCCGTGCCCTGCTCGAGTTCGTCGACCCATGCCGGGCTGCCCTGGTCGCTGCCCGTGAACGTGGCCTGGAGGCGGGAGCGGAACGCACCGGTGACGAAGGACATGCACCCATCGTCCGTCCGACCCCTGACAGCCGGCCGCACGCGACGCGTGCCCCGGATGACGGGCCGTGGCTCACAGCCTGCCGCGGGCCCCGCCGCTAGGTTGGACCTGTGAGCATCGACAACGACCGTCCCTGGCTTGCCGCCTACGCCTCCGGGGTCCCGGACGACATCGAGGAGCAGACGGGGTCGCTCTTCGACCTCGTGGAGACCTCCGCGACGCGGTTCCCGAAGTTCGTCGCGCTGGAGTTCTTCGGCCGGACCACCTCGTACGCCGACCTCGAGGAGCAGGTCCTCCGTGCGGCGAACGGCCTCCGCAAGCTCGGCGTGACTGCCGGTGACCGCGTGGCCCTGGTCCTGCCGAACTGCCCGCAGCACGTCGTGGCGTTCTACGCGATCCTGCGGCTCGGGGCGATCGTCGTCGAGCACAACCCGCTCTACACGCCGCGCGAGCTCCGCCACCAGTTCGAGGACCACGGCGCACGTGTCGCCGTCGTCTGGGACAAGTCCGTCGCGACGCTGCAGGACTTCCCCGCCGACGTCGCCCTCGACGCCGTCGTGTCGGTCGACCTGACCCGCGCGATGCCCCGCACCACCCGCCTGGCCCTGTCGCTGCCGGTCGCGAAGGCACGCGAGTCCCGCGCGAAGCTCACGACGAAGGTCCGCGGGACGACGACGTGGGACGACCTCGTGTCCACCCGTCGCCTGCCGAAGCGCCACCCGCGCCCGACGACGAACGACGTCGCGCTGATCCAGTACACCTCCGGCACGACGGGCACCCCGAAGGGCGCGGTCCTCAGCCACGGCAACCTGATGGCGAACGCCGCACAGGCGCGTGCCTGGATCCCGCAGATCCAGGCCGGTGACAACAGCGTCGTGCACGCGGTCCTGCCGATGTTCCACGCCTACGGCCTGACGCTCTGCCTGACCTTCGCGATGAGCATCGCCGGACGCCTCGTGCTCTTCCCCGCGTTCGACCCGGACCTCGTCCTGGCCGCGATCAAGAAGCGTCCGCCGACGTTCCTGCCCGCCGTGCCGCCGATCTACACCCGGCTGCAGCACGCCGCGGACTCGAAGAAGGTCTCGCTCAAGGGCATCGCCATCGGCATCTCCGGCGCGATGCCGCTCTCCCAGGACGTCATCGAACCGTGGGAGGCCCGCACCGGCGGCTACCTCGTGGAGGGCTACGGCCTGTCCGAGTGCTCCCCCGTGCTCATGGCCAACCCCGTCGCCGACTCCCGACGACTCGGCGCGGTCGGGCTGCCGCTGCCCTCCACCGAGGCCCGTGTGGTCGACCCGGACGACGCTTCCAAGGTCCTCGGCACCGACGAGGCCGGCGAGCTCCAGGTCCGCGGCCCGCAGGTGTTCAGCGGCTACTGGGGCAAGGCCGAGGCGACGGACGAGGTCTTCACCGCCGACGGCTGGTTCCGCACCGGTGACATCGTCGCGATCGACGCCGACGGCTTCGTGCACATCGTCGACCGCCTCAAGGAGCTCATCATCACGGGCGGCTTCAACGTCGCCCCGACCGAGGTCGAGGACACCCTCGTCAAGCACCCCAGCGTCCGCGAGGTCGCCGTCGTCGGCATCACCACCGGTGGCAACGAGCAGGTCGTCGCCGCGGTCGTGCCGACCGACCCCGCCACGTTCGACCCCGACGCACTCCGGGCCTACGCGCGCGAGCACATGGCGGCGTACAAGGTGCCGCGCCGGGTCGTCGTGGTCGAAGACCTGCCCCGTTCCATGATCGGCAAGGTCCTGCGGCGCAAGGTGCGGGACCAGATCCTGGGCAAGTAGTCCAGACGGGAGGCCCGCCCCGCGCTGGCAGGGCACCGCGCGCCCCGTCCGGGGCTGGGCTGGGCTGGGCGTCAGGACACGTGGACGCTCGGCCGGCGGCCCACCTCGGGTTCGGCCTCGCGCAGGACCTCGCGTGTCACCGGGGCGACGTCCCCGACGCCCGTGAAGACGAAGCGGATCGCGTTGCGGATCGGGCTGCCCTCGTTCCACTCGAAGTAGATGCTCGGGACGACCCCGGCGATGTCGCGGATGGCCAGCAGCGTCGACGCGATCGTGTTCGGCACGTTGCCGGAGCGGACCCGGAGCACGCGGTGCCCGTGCACGACGTGGCCCTCGACGACCAGGTCCTCCTCGAAGTCGGACGAGTCGGCGGGCAGGACCTCGAGGAACATCGTGGGCACGCGGGCCGGGATGCCGGAGTCGCGGCGTTCCTCGCGCCCCTTCGCCCGGTACGCCGCCGCGGTGCCGGCTCCGGGTTCGTTCGCGATGATGCACACGGAACTGAACTGGTCGGCGTCGGCCTCGACGAACTGCCGTGCGGTGGCGTCGAGCTCGATCGACGATGCCCGCAGCTCGAACGACCGCCGGACCCGCGAGACCAGCGACACGACGACGATCGCGACGATGAAGACGGCCGCGATCCGGACGCCGTCGGGCCGCTCGATGACGTTGGCGATCGTCGTGTAGATGAACACGACCGCGATGACGGCGTAGGCGATCGTGCGCTTCCGCTGCTGCCGACGACGCGCTGACAGCGTCACCGCGACGGCTGCGCTGGTGATGAGCACGAGGACACCCGTGGCGTACGCGCCGCCCTGGGCATCGACGCTGGCCTGGAAGATGAGCGTGATCACGAAGGCGATGAGCGTGAAGATGACCACGAGCGGTCGGGTCGCCCGGGCCCACTGCGGCGCCATGCCGTACCGCGGCAGGAAGCGCGGCACGAGGTTGAGGAGCCCGGCCATCGCGCTCGCGCCGGCGAACCACAGGATCGCGACCGTCGAGACGTCGTACACGGTGCCGAACGCCGGCCCGAGGTACTCGTGCGCCAGGAACGCAAGGGCGCGCCCGTTCGCCTGGCCGCCCGGCTGGAACTCGTGCTGCGGGATGAGGAACGTCGTCGCGATCGACGACGTGATGAGGAACGTGCTCATGATCACGGCCGCGACCGTCAGCAGCCGCTGCGTGCCGCGGATGCGCCCGAGCGGCCGGGGCTGCCCCTCGTCGGCAGCGTCCCCCCGGACCTGCGGCATCACCGCGACGCCGGTCTCGAACCCGGACAGGCCGAGCGCGAGCTTCGGGAACACCAGCAGTGCGATGCCGACCATCGCGAGCGGGCTGCTGTGCTGCGCGGTCAGGCCGCTCCACCAGTCACTGGCGACGGTCGGGCGCTCGGCCACGTGGAGCAGTGCGACGACGACCACGACGGCGTTCAGCGCGAGGAACACCGCGACCAGCCCCGTGGCGATGCCGATGGCCTCCTTGAACCCGCGGAGGAACACGACGCCGAGCAGGAGCAGCAGCACGAGGGTGATCGGCACCGGGATCTCGGTGAACCAGTGCGGGGTGAAGGGGTTCTCGGCGATGTGCGCGGTCGCATCGGCTGCGGAGAGCGTCATCGTGATCATGAAGTCCGTCACGGCGAACCCGAGCAGGACCAGCACGAGCAGCTTGCCCGCCCACCAGGGCAGCAGCTTCTCGAGCATCATGATCGACCCGGCGCCGCGGAAGCTGTCCTGCGCCACCCGGCGGTACACGGGCAGGGCGCCGAACAGCGTCACGAGGACGAGCACGATCGTCGCGATCGGGGACAGCAGCCCGGCGGCGAGCGCGGCGATCGCGGGCTGGTAGCCGAGGGTGGAGAAGTAGTCGACGCCCGTCAGGCACATCACCCGCCACCACGGGTGGGTCTTGTCGACCTCGACCTGGTGGGGGCCCTGGTGGTCGGCGCCGCTGTCGTCCTGGAGCATCCAGCGTCTGATCCGGGCATCTGTCGCGGTCACACGCTGATCGTAGGGCGTCCGGGTGGCGGCGACGCACTCCCCGGACGCCCCGGTGGACAGCGGGCTACTTCGAGCTGATCCGCGTGTACTTGTTCACCGCCCACGGCACGAACACGACCAGCAGCACCGCGATGCCGATGAGCACCGTCACCACCGGGTGCTGCATCGTCCAGATGTCGGGCACGGGCGCCGACCCCACGTTGCCGAACAGCTCGCGCGCGGCCTGCACGAGCGAGGACACCGGGTTCCACTCGGCGAACACGCGGAGCACGAGCGGCAGGGTGTCGCTCGGCACGAACGCGTTCGAGATGAACGTCAGCGGGAACAGGATCATGAACGAGGCGTTGTTGATGACCTCCGGGGTCTTCACGCTCATCCCGAGCAACGCCATCACCCAGCTGAAGGCGTAGCTGAACAGCAGCAGCAGGGCGACGCCGGCCAGGAACTCCAGCGGCGACGAGTTCACGCGCCACCCGACCGCCAAGCCGGTGGCCATCATGATGACCATCGAGATCGTGTTGAGGACGAGGTCGCTGTTCGTCCGTCCGACGAGCACCGCCGACGCCGACATCGGCAGCGTTCGGAAGCGGTCGATGAGCCCTTCCTTGAGGTCCTGCGCCATCGCGGACCCGGAGAACGTCGCCCCGAAGACGACCGTCTGGGCGAAGATGCCCGCCATCAGGAACTGTGTGTAGTCCGTGCCCTGGACCGCGATCGCGCCGCCGTAGACCTGGCTGAAGAGCAGCACGAACATGATCGGCTGCAGGACCGCGAAGACGAGCATGTCCGGCGACCGCTTGATCTTGATGAGGTTCCGCTTGGTGACGGTCCAGCCGTCCTCGAACCACACGGCGAGCGGCGCCGTGACGACGACGGGCAGCTGGCGGCCGGGTGCGGTCGCGGTGGCGGTCATCGGACCGGCTCCTGCTGCTCGGCGACGACGGACGAGCCGCCGCGGGCGCCGCCAGCACCGGCGTCGTCGTCGTCGTCGTCCGTGGCCGCGTGTCCGGTCAGCCGGAGGAACACGTCGTCGAGCGTCGGGCGGCGCATGCCGGCGTCGTGCAGCTCGATGCCGGCGTCTCCGAGGTCGGCGAGCACGTGCTGCAGCGCGGCCGGGCCGGCTTCCACCGCGACGGCCCGGGTGCGGCCGTCCCCCGAGGTCTCCACGTCGCCGACGCCGTACCGCCGGAGCACCGTCGTGGCGGCGTCCCCGTCGGCGTCGTCGACGAGCGTCACGACCACCCGGTGTCCGCCGACCTGCGCCTTGAGCTGGTCGGCGGTGCCCTCGGCGATGACGTGGCCGTCGTCGATGACCGCGATGTCGTCGGCGAGACGGTCCGCCTCTTCGAGGTACTGCGTGGTCAGCAGCACCGTGGCCCCGTCGGCCACCAGGTGCTCGATGATCCCCCACAGCGCCAGTCGGCTCCGGGGGTCGAGGCCCGTCGTCGGCTCGTCGAGGAACAGGACGCTCGGGTTCATCACGAGGGCCCCGGCGAGGTCGATCCGCCGCCGCATGCCGCCGGAGAACCCCTTCACGGGTCGGTCCCCGGCCTCGGCCAGGTCGAACACGTCGATGAGCTCCCGGGCCCGGGCTCGGGAGGCCCGGCCACCGAGGTGGTAGAGCCGCCCGATCATCTCGAGGTTCTCGAACCCGGTGAGGTTCTCGTCGACGGCGGCGTACTGCCCGGAGACGCCGATCGAGCGACGCGTCGCCTGGGGGTCCGCGACGACGTCGACGCCGGCGATGGACGCCGTGCCGCTGTCGGGCTTGACGAGCGTCGTCAGCACCTTGACGGTGGTGGTCTTGCCGGCACCGTTCGGGCCGAGCAGCGCCGTGACGGTGCCCTGCGGGACGGAGAGGTCGAGACCCGCCAGCGCGTGGACGGGTCCCGACTTGGATCGGTAGGTCTTGGTCAGGCCGGAGGCCTCGATGATGGCCATGTCGCTCCCTGGTCGCGACTCAACAGGTCAGGTGACCGGCACGGCCCGACGTGGGTCACACGTCGAAGTCGCCACCGAAGTCGCCGAAGCCGCCACCGGTGTCTGACCCGGCGTCGTCCCAGCCCGCGTTCTCGTACCCGCCGCCGTCGGCTGCGCCGCCGTCACCGGAGTCAGCACCAGTGTCCCCCGAACCGCCGTCACCCGCATCCCCCGATGCGTCCGTTCCGCCGTCGAAGGACGACGGGTCCGGCAGGAAGGCGCTCATCAGCGTCGAACCGATGACGTAGCCGGCCACGGTGCCGAGGATCGAGGCGCCCATCATGCCGCCGAACGACGGTCCCTGGCGGCCGCCGAAGCCCCCGCGGCCGCCCATGCCGCCGTTCATGCCACCGCCGTTCATGCCGCCGAGCGAGCGCTCCATGAACCCGGGCTGCCGGATCTCCGAGCGGGTCGCGGCCTGGGCGAGCGAGCGGGCGTCGTCCCCGCGGGGTGCTTCACCCGTCGGGGCCGTGCGGGTGAACTCGTCGTAGACCATCCGGCGCTGCTCGGGGGTCAGCCGCTCGAAGGCCTCGGCGTGGACCTCCTCGATGCGCTCGGGCGGTGCCGTCCGGAGCAGGTAGCGGTAGCGGTCGACGGCCTGCTGGTCCTGGGACCGGCCGTCGCCGCCCTGCGGCGCACCGTACTGGCCCTGCGGCGCGCCGTACCCGGGGGTCGGGGCGTTGTAGGACTGCTGGCCGTACTGGTAGCCCTGCTGCTGGGGCTGCTGCTGCCGGGGCGCGTTCCAGCCCTGCGGCTGCTGTCGGTCCTCACGGCCGAGCAGGCGGTCGAGGAATCCCATGTCGTTGCTCCTTCGGCACGGACACCGTGTCCGTGGACTGCCACAGTATGGTCGCGCGGCGGGCGATGACTGTGTGGCCGCACAGAATGCGTTGGACGTCACCCACCAGCGGACTGGAGGCTCGTCGCGGCGCCGCCACGCGCCTCCTGTCCGACGCGTCAGCGGCCGGCGCGCAACGCGCCCGTCCACACCTGGTGCAGTTCGTCCGCAGCCCCCGGGTGCGCCACCAGGAACGGCGCACCGAGGTCCGGGAAGCCGGACACCGGTCCGGCCTCGGTCATGACGACCCCGCCGGCCTCGTGCACGAGCAGCACCGCGGCACCGTGGTCGATCGGGTCGAAGGTCGGCACACACGCCCCGATCCCCCGGCCCGCGGCGACCTGGGCGATGGTCAGCGTGCTCGACCCCTGGACGCGCACCGTGCAGGACCGGGCCGCGAGGGCGTCGAGGAACGCGCCGAAGCCCGGCCACGGGCGGTGCCCGTCGAGCTCGGTGCCCACGACCGCACCGGCGAGCGCACGCGGCGCGTGATCGAGTCGGAGCTGCCGGTCGCGGACACTCGCGCCCCGGCCGCGTCGGGCCTCGAGGACCTCCCCGCGCCACGGGTCGGCGACCACCCCGACGACGGGTGCGCCGTTCCGGGTGAGGCAGAGCGACGTGCTCGTCCAGGGGATGCCGTTCGCCAGGTTCGTCGTGCCGTCGACGGGGTCGAGGTACCAGCGGTGTCGGTCGCCCGGGGCGTCGCCGTACTCCTCGCCCGAGAAGCCGTGCGTCGGGAACGCGGCGCGGACCCGGCCGCGGACGTGCTGCTCGACGAGGCGGTCGACGTCCGTGACGAGGTCGGCCGGGTGGGTCTTCGTCGACACCGAGCCGACCGGGTGTTCGCGGGTGAAGGCGATGACCTCGTGCGCGATGCGGTGCGCGAGGGCCTGGGCACGTCCGGCGACCTCGGCCTCGGTCGGTTCCCGGTCGGGCTGCGGCCAACCGTCGCGCTCGGCGGCGGCGAGTGCGGCGCGGATCGTGGCGACGTCGTTCGTCGTGACCAGGTCGGCTCCGAGGCGGACCGCCCACAGCGCGGGCTCGGGGTCGTCGACCGTCCACACGGCCACCTGCAGCCCGAGGGCGTGCGCCGCGGCGACGGTCCTCGGGGTGAGGAACGCCACGTCGAGGTGCAGCGTGGACGGGCTCAGCGCGGCGACGGCCTCGGCGGTCGGGGGCTCGAGCGACTCCCATGCCAGCCACACGTCGGCCTCCGGCAGCACGGTCCGGACCGCGGCGACGGCCTCGGGGTCACCACACCAGGCCACCGCGACGGCCCACGGCGACGCGGACACGGTCTGCGCGGCCACGACGGCGTCGAGCGGGTCCACCACGGTGACGAGGAGCGAGGACCGGCAGCCGTCGAGTCGTTCCAGCACGCCGTCGAGCCGTGGGATGCGGTCCAGGCCGTTGCCGAGCCGGGCGACGTCGCACCAGGCCACGTCCCGGACCCGGCGGGCGTCGCCCCACATCCGGCCCAGGGTCTCGTCGTGGAGCAACACGGCGACGTCGTCCGCGGTGCGGCGGACGTCGACCGCGATGACGTCCGCGCCGAGGGCCTCGGCCACTGCGACGGCGGGCAGGGTGTTCTCGCGCCGGACCCGGGGTGCCCCGCGGTGGGCGACGAGGCGCGGCTGCCGGGTCGTCGGCGCGGCATCGGTGGTGCGGCGGGCGGCGGTGTCGGCGTCGGTGTCGGTGTCGAGCACGGGCGCGTCAGAGGTCCGGACCGTCGTCGTCATCCGGTCATGCTCCCGTCCCTGCGCGAACCCCCGGTGTCCTCTGGGTGAACGCTGCCCGAGCGTGCCGCCGTGCCTGCGACAATGGAAGGCGTGACCGTACGCACCTGGGGTTGGCTCGCAGCCGTCATCGACGTCGTGCTCATCGTCGTCTTCGCGCTCATCGGGCGGTCCTCGCACGGCGAGGCGAACGCACCGCTGGCCCTCTGGACCACCGCGTACCCGTTCCTGGCCGGCTGGGCGATCGCCTACGTCACCAGCGGCGCCTGGGCACGTCCGTTGCGGTTCTGGCCGACCGGCGTCGTCGCGTGGATCCTGACCGTGTTCGTCGGCATGGCGATCCGCGTCGCGACCGGGCAGGGCGTCGTCGACGGCAACCCGCTGCCGATCTCGTTCCTCATCGTCGCCACCATCGTGCTGGGTGTGTTCCTGCTCGGGTGGCGCGCCGTCGCGCGGGGCGTCATCCGGCTCCGCACCCGCCGGACGCCGTCGACCCGCGAGGCCTGACACCCCCCTCCGCACCAGGCCGCCGCGCCTCCGCTAGAACAGCCCGCCGCGCGGCCCGTCGCCGTCGAGCCCGCGGAACATGTCCGACACCAGGGCCTCGATCTGCGGCTCGACCAGCCGTTCGACGGCCTCGGCGATCCGCGGCCGGTGGTCGATGAGCGCGAGGCACACCGCCGTCCCCGTCGCCCTGGCGCACTCGTCGGACAGCTCGATCTCGTGGCGGAGCGCGGCCTTGGCCTCGTCGGACAACGGTTCACGCGGCACGGTGTCCGACGACGCCCCGGTCCCCGCGAGTCCCTCGAGCGTGAACAGGAACGGCGACCCGTCCTGCGGCTGCGGATCGACGTCGAGGCCCTGGAACTCCGGCGACAGCCCCTCGGCGGGCTGGTACCCCGCGTGCCGCTTCCGTGCCGCGGCCCGCTCGAGCTCCCGGTGCAGCAGCGGCAGGTTCCTGGCGGTGTAGTCGTCGACGGCGTCCTCGACGATCGCCGACATCCGGCCGATCAACGCGTGCTGGACGGGGTGCGGCACGTCGGGCCCGAAGCCGGCGGCGCTCGCGATCGGGGACCCGGTGCACTTCCGACAGATCCGCGTGCGCGGGCGTGCGGTGCCGATCTGCCACCGCGGCAGCCACCGCAGCCACACGTCGACGGCGCCCCGCACGCGTCCGTCGATGCCGTCCATGGTCCAACGATACGGACGGCGGGCCGGGCGCGGGGCTAGGTGACCGGCTCGGTGACGAAGTCGATGAGCTCCTCGACCCGGCCGAGCAGCTGCGGCTCGAGGTCGGCGAACGTGCGTACCTGGCCGAGTATCCGCTGCCAGGCCCTGGCGATGTCGGCCTGCTCGGCGTGCGGCCACCCGAGCGCCTGGCAGATGCCGGCCTTCCACTCGATCGACCGCGGGATCGTCGGCCACGCCTGCAGGCCCACGCGCGCGGGCTTCACCGACTGCCAGACGTCGACGAAGGGGTGCCCGACGACGAGCACGTGCGCACCCCACTTCCCGCGCATCACGGCGTCGGCGAAGCGGGACTCCTTGGACCCGGGCACCAGGTGGTCGACGAGCACCCCGACCCGACGCTCGCGGGAGGGCTGGAAGTCGTCCAGCACGGAAGCGAGGTTGTCCACGCCGGAGAGCTCCTCGACGACGACGCCCTCCACGCGCAGGTCCGCTCCCCAGACCTTCTCCACGAGCTCGGCGTCGTGCTTACCCTCGACCATGATCCGCGAGGGCAGGGCCACGCGGGCGCGCTGCTGCTCGACCGCGAACGACCCGGACGCGGTGCGGAGGCGACCACCGTCGGACGCCTGCCGGACAGCCGGCGCAGCCCCGGGCCTCCAATCCGCATGGACGGAACCGACAGGCCCAGCGGGACCACCGCGAGCAGCAGCAGCGGCGGCAGACCGCCCGACCGGGGCCTGCGGACGGCCGAGCGTGACGAGTTCGCCCTCGAGCAGGAACTGCCCCTCGAAGGGGAAGGCGCGGGTGCGGCCCTTCCAGTCCTCGAGCGCGATGTTCCCGGCTTCGAGCCCGACGACCGCGCCGGCCCAGCCGGAGGCCGGGTCCTCGAGCACCATGTCCCGCTCGAGCGGCACCTGCCGCACCTTCTTCACGCCCCGCGAGCGCCAGTCGCCCGAGAGCACGTCGCCGCCGTACCGGTCCTCGTCCACCCGCACGAGCGTACTGTCGAGTGGTCCCGCAACGGCGCCGGCAGACGGCGCGTTCCCCACGCTCCGTCACCCGGCGCGTCCCCACGCGCCGGTACGAACACCGCAACTGAAAGGCAACCCCCGTGCGCGCAGCAGTCATCCACGCCCCTCGTGACATCCGTGTCGAGGACCGCGACAGCCCCCAGCTCCTCGCTCCGACCGACGCCGTCGTCCGCGTCGTCGCCGCCTGTGTGTGCGGCTCCGACCTCTGGCCCTACCGCGGTGTCCGCGACACGAAGGAGCCGCGGGCGATCGGCCACGAGTTCGTCGGCGTCGTCGAACAGGTCGGCGACGCGGCCGGGTCGCTCCGCCAGGGCGACTTCGTGATCGCGCCGTTCACCACGAACGACGGCACCTGCCAGGCCTGCGCCCACGGCATGACGTCCGGGTGCGAGCACGGCTCCACGTTCGGCGTGACGCCGGACGCGTACGGCCTGCCCCTCGGCGGTGCCCAGGCCGAGTACGTCCGCGTGCCGGACGCCGCGGCGACGCTCGTCGTCGTGCCCGGTCCCGTCGACGACGCGCTGGTGCCCTCGCTCCTCACCCTCTCCGACGTGTTCTCCACCGGACACCACGCAGCGGTCTCGGCGGGCGTCGGCCCGGGCAAGACCGTCGTCGTGGTCGGCGACGGCGCGGTCGGGCTGTCCGCGGTCCTCGCAGCGAAGCGGCTCGGCGCCGAGCGCATCATCGCGATGAGCCGGCACGCCGACCGGCAGGCGCTGGCCCGCGACTTCGGCGCGAGCGACGTCGTCGACACCCGCGGCGACGAGGGCGTGCAGGCCGTGCGCGACCTGCTCGACGGCGACCTGGCCGACTGCGCCCTCGAGGCCGTCGGGACCGCGGAGAGCATGGACCAGGCCCTCCGCGTCGTCCGCCCCGGTGGTGCGGTCGGCTACGTCGGCGTGCCCGCCGGCGACCCGGAGCTGCCGATGCCGTTCCTGTTCGCGAAGAACATCACGGTCGGCGGTGGCATGGCCCCGGCGCGCGCGTACATCGAGGAGCTGCTCCCCGACGTGCTCTCCGGTGCGGTCGACCCGGGGCGGGTGTTCGACCTCGAGCTGCCGCTGGAGCAGGCCGCCGAGGCGTACGCCGCCATGGACGAGCGTCGCGCGATCAAGGTGCTGCTGCGCCCGTAGCGGTCGCGTCCGACGCGACCAGGTGACGGACAGCACCTGTGTTTCGCCCAGCGGAACGCGTTGTCCGGAACTGTGAACAACCCTTTCAGTGAAGAAGGTCGTCCGTCACAGTCCTCGACAGGACACCACGAGGACGCGCCCCAGGCAGCCAGCCCTCCTCCGCGTGCTCGACGACCGAGCCGCCGCGCCGGCCCAGCCGGAGGCCGAGTCCTCGAGCACCATGTCCCGCTCGAGCGGCACCTGCCGCACCTTCTTCACACCCCGCGAGCGCCAGTCACCCGAGAGCACGGCGCCGCCGTGCCGGTCCTCGTCCACCCGCACGAGCGGAGCGCCCGTCGTCCTCGCGCGCTGCCTGTACGGTCATTGCATGGAACTGAAACTCCACCCGATGGACACGACCGGCCCGTCGGACCGAGCCGTCCTCATCGAGTTCCTGACCACGAACCGGTTCCCGTTCCACGTGTCCTCCACGTCGACGCGCGACGCCATCGAGAGGCGGATCGACGACGGTGCGTTCTCCGCCCCCGAGCATGCGCTGCTCCGGGTCGACGTGGACGGGGCGTTCACCGGCATCGTGGTGCTCGATGACCTCGACGACTCCGCTCCGATGATCGACGTCCGCCTCTCAGAGCGCTCGCGTGGGCAGGGCATCGGCACCGTGCTCATCCGCGTGCTCGCCGACCACGTCTTCGCTGCGTTCCCCGACGTGACACGGATCGAGGCCCAGACCCGCGACGACAACGTCGCCATGCGCAGATCACTCGTACGGAACGGGTGGGTGAAGGAGGCGCACTACCGGCGGACGTGGCCGGTGGACGACGGGGCGCCGAGGGACTCCGTTGCGTACGGGATCCTCCGCGAGGACCACCTCAGTGGGACGACCACGCCGTTCCTGTCAGACGATGGGCTGACGGCCTGAGCGCGGCGTCGAGCGTCCGAGCCAGCACGTCCGCGGCTGCGAGCGCCGATCGCTGAGCGCCCTCGCCCTCGCCGATGAGTTCGACGATGTCGACGCCCACGATCCGGCGTCGTGACACCAGCCGACACACGAGGTCGATGAGCTCGTGGGTGCTGAACCCTCCGGGTACGGGAGTGCCCGTGCTCGGCATGTACGCGGGATCAAGGACATCGACGTCGATCGTCACGTGCCACCCGAGATGCGCCGGCAGATCCGCCAGGAGATCGTCGATGTCGGCGTCGATCGACGACCGCCCGCCCCAGACGACGGTCTTGGTGTCACGCTCCGGGTCGTCGTCCACCCGCTGCCGGATGCCGAACTGCGCGATCCGCTCGACTCGCTCTTCCCCGGCGACCCAACTCATCACGTTCCCATGGTGGAGCGACGCGCGCGCTGGCAGGCGGGATCGCGCGTAGCGGGTCGGAAGGAACGACCTCCTACGCGCGAAACGACCCGCCGCGCGCGAAACGACCACCCACCGACGTCGCGGGGCGCAGCGCCCGTGTTTCGCCCAGCGGAACGCGTGTTTCAGAACTGTGAACAAACCTTTCAGTAAAGAAGGTTGTCCGTTACAGTCCTCGACATGACACCACGAGGACGCACCCCAGGGCAGCCGGCCCTCCTCCGCGTGCTCAACGACCGAGCCGCCCTCAGCCTGCTGCTCGACGACGGCCCGATGACCCGCAACGAGATCGCCCAGCGCACCGGCCTCAGCAAGCCGACCGCGGCGGAGATCATCCGCCGGCTCGAAGCCGCCGGGCTCCTCCGCGAAGCCGGCACCGCCTCCCAGGCCGGCCGCCGCGGCCCGAGCGCCGTCGTGTACGAGGCCATCACCGACCGCGACCTCGCCGTCGCCGTGGACGTCCAGCTCGTGGACGTCCGCTCCACCGTCGTGGACGCGAGCGGCCGGTCCTACCCGGTCGCCGAGCACCGGATGGACGAGCACGAGATGCGCGCTCCCGGCGAGGACATGGTCGCGGCCGCCGTCAGCCGTGCCGCCGCGGCCGCCGGCATCGACCCCGACCTGGTCACCGCGGTGGCCGTCGGCGTGCAGGCCAGCGTCGACCACGCCACGGACACCCTCATCTTCACCGACGGCCTGCCGGGGTGGCCGCGCGAGCAGGTCTCCCGGACCCTGTCGGACGCCCTCGGTGTGCGGGTCGTCATCGAGAACGACGCCAACCTCGCGGCGATCGCCGAGCGGAACATGGGCGCAGGCCGGACCCCCGGCTCCTTCGCGCTGTTCTGGATGGCGGAGGGCCTCGGCATGGCGCTCGACCTCGACGGCCGCCTGCACGCCGGTGCCTCCGGCGCCGCGGGTGAGATCGGCTACCTGAGCGTGCCCGCCGACGCGCTCCCCCTCGACCCGACGGCGACGATCGTCGCGGACCTCATCTCCGAGTCCGCGATCATCGCCCTCGCCGCCGAACACGGGATCACCGCACCGGACGGCAGTGCTGCCGACTGGCGTCAGGTGCTCCCGCAGCTGCCGGGACTCCCCGCGCAGCACCCCTTCACGACCGCCCTCGGCGAGCGCGTCGGGCACAACGTGCTCCCCGCCCTCGCCGTCGCCGACCCCGAGACGGTCGTGCTGCACGGCCCGACCGGGATCGCGGGCGGCCCCGCGCTGGCCGCCGCCGTGACCGCCTGGCTCCGGACCCGCTCGCGCTGGTCCACGGCCGTGGTGGCACCCGGCGTCCCCGACACCCCCGTCCTCCACGGCGCACGACACGTCCTCATCGACGTCGTGCGGTCCGCGCTCGGCGACCGACTCGAGACCATCACCGACGATGCGCCCGAGCCGGACACCGTCCGGCGCACCTAGACCAGCACCACTCCCACCCGCACCACTCGAGGCACATCCACCCCAGCCCTGTCACAGGGCTCTTCGTCGCGCCCGGAACCGGGCCCGCCGCACGGACGACGTCCGCGCGGTGGGCGCCACCCGGGCACGCGGAGCGAGACCAGAGAGCGAGTACCGCATGTCACTCCCCCGTCCCACCATCCGGCGGATCGTCACCGCGACCGCCGTCGCCGCCACCGGCGCCCTCGTGATGGCCGGCTGCAGCTCCGGCAGCAGCGCGGCGTCGATCGACGAGTCCGCGCCCAAGGAACTCAAGGGCACCGTGTCCCTGTGGCACTTCTTCACCGGTCGCGAGGCCGGCGTCGTGAAGAGCGCCGTCGACGGCTTCGAGAAGGCCAACCCCGGGGTGACGGTCGACATCCACGCGGGGCAGGACGACGAGAAGCTGCAGAAGGCGATCTCCTCGGGCCAGAACATCGACGTGGGGCTGTCGTACTCGACCGCGATCGTCGGCAGCTTCTGTTCCTCCGGTGCCTTCCGCGACCTGTCGCCGTACATCAAGCGCGACAAGGTGGACCTCTCCGACATCCCGAAGGCCGTGCAGGGCTACACGGCCTACAAGGGCAAGCGGTGCACGCTCCCGGCCCTCGCCGACGTCAGTGCGCTGATGTACAACAAGGCGGCGTTCGCGAAGGCGGGGATCACCACGCCGCCGAAGACCCTCGACGAGCTCAAGGCGGACGGCCTGAAGCTGACGACGTACAACGCCGACGGCTCGATCAAGCAGCTCGGCTTCAACCCGCTCATCGACTTCTACGAGAACTCGCCCGAGCACTTCGCCCCGATGATCAACGGCACCTGGCTCGACAAGCAGGGCAACAGCGAGATCGGGACCTCCGCCGCCTGGAAGAAGCTGATCACGTGGCAGAAGGGCTACGTCGACGCGATCGGCTACGACAAGCTCAAGGCCTTCACCTCCGGCCTCGGGCAGGAGTTCGCCGCGGACAACGCGTTCCAGACCGGCCAGGTCGCGATGCAGATCGACGGCGAGTACCGCACGGCGTTCATCAAGGACCAGAAGCCGGACCTCGACTACGGCACCGCCCCCACCCCGGTGCTCGAGGGTGTCGGCAACTACGGCTCGACCTACATCGCCGGCAACGTGGCGGGTGTCGCGAAGGGCTCGAAGAACCCCGAGCTCGCCTGGGCACTGCTGAAGTACCTGTCGACGAACACGGACGCGCAGGTCACGCTCGGCAACGGGCTGAAGAACATCCCGACCATCACGTCCGCCCTGCAGTCCCCCGACCTCGAGGTGGACGCGAACTACAAGACCTTCGTCGACGTCGCCGGTGACCCGAAGACGATCACCTCCCCCGCGACCGCGGACGGCGCCGCCTACATCGGCACCTTCACGAAGTTCTGGCAGGCGTACCAGCAGAACGGCGGGGACCTCGACGCCAAGCTGAAGAAGCTGGACTCGGACATCGACAACGCGAACCAGCTGGCGGGTCCGTGATGAGCGCGCCCACCAGGACCGCCTCCGGCCGGGAGGCTCGGCTCGGCCGCTCCTCGCGGCCCGCGGACCCGACGGGGTCCGGCGCAGCGCCCACTCCGGCACCGCCCCGTCGGCGCCGCTCCGCCGAGTCGCGCCGCCGTCTTGTCGCACTCGGCATGCTGGCACCGGCCCTGGCGGGCCTGGCGGTCTTCTTCGCCTACCCGCTCGTGGCATCGGTCTTCTACTCGTTCACGCGGTACAACCAGCTGCAGGAACCGCAGTTCGTCGGACTGCTCAACTACCGGTTCCTGTTCACCCAGGACCCGCAGATCGGCCCGGCGGTCCTCAACACGATCTGGTTCGTCGTCATCCTGGTACCGGTCCGCATCGTCTTCGGCCTGCTCGTCGCGGGGCTGCTCAGCCGCGCGAAGACCATGACCGGGTTCTGGCGGACGCTGTTCTACCTGCCCGCCCTGGTGCCGCCGGTGGCGAGCGTCGTGGCGTTCGTGTTCCTGTTCAACCCCGGCACCGGGCCGGTGAACCAGATCCTGCGGGTCTTCGGCATCGACGGTCCGCTGTGGTTCAACGACCCGTCGTGGTCGAAGCCCTCGCTCGTGATCCTCGGCGTCTGGGTGATGGGCGACATCATGATCATCTTCCTGGCGTCCCTGCTCGACGTGCCGCGCGACCTGTACGAGGCCGCGTCGCTCGACGGCGCGACCGGGATGCAGCAGGTCCGACACATCACGCTGCCGACCATCTCGCCGGTGATCGGGTTCGCCGCCGTGACCGGGGTGATCGCCGCCCTGCAGTACTTCACCGAGGCCGCGGTCGCGTCGAGCGTCGCGTCCGGCAAGGCCACGATCGGCGGTGGCACGGCGGCACTGCTCGGGTACCCGGGCACGTCGCTGCTGACCTACACCGAGCTGCTGTACCAGCACGGGTTCGCGAACTTCCAGTTCGGGTACGCCTCCGCGATGGCCGTCGTGCTGTTCGTGGTCACCGCCGTCGTGCTCGTGTTCACGCTGCGACGAATCTCTGTCTTCAGGCCGGAGGCCGACCAATGAGCACTGCCCGTCCTGAGGAGTCCTGATGACCGCCGTTTCCCAGTCCCCGCTCGCCCGAGCACCACGCGGCGCCGCTCCCCGAACCGGGAAGCCCCGCCGCAACGCGCTCCTGTGGGTCGCCGAGCACGCCGCACTCGTCGCGGTCGGTGTCCTGACGATCGCGCCGATCCTGTTCGTGGTCCTGACGTCGCTGATGTCGAGCAACCAGGCCCTGACGGCGTCGATCATCCCGAAGCCGTTCGACCTGAGCAACTACGGCAAGGTCTTCACGCAGCTGCCGCTCGCGCAGTGGTTCGGCAACTCGGCGCTGTACGCCGTGCTCGCCACCGCGTTCATGCTCGTCAGCTCGGTGCCCGCGGCGTACGCGCTCGCCCAGATCAAGTTCAAGGGCGCGAACCTCGTCTTCACCGTGATCATCGTCGCGATGCTCCTGCCCCCGCAGGTCACCGCGGTGCCGGTCTACGTGATGTGGTCGCACCTGCACCTGACCGGCACGCTGTGGCCGCTGATCCTGCCGAACCTGCTCGGGGACGCGTTCAGCATCTTCCTGCTCCGGCAGTTCTTCATGACCATCCCGAAGGAGTACGGCGACGCCGCACGCATCGACGGCTGCGGTGAGTGGCGGGTGCTCTGGCGCGTGATCGTGCCGATGGCCCGACCGGGCATCGCGTCCGCCGCCATCTTCATGTTCTTCCACTCGTGGAACGACTACTACGGCCCGCTCCTCTACGCGTCCGAGAACCAGGCCGCCTGGCCGGTGGCGTACGGACTGGCCACGTTCCGCGGACAGCACGGCACCGACTGGTCGATGACGATGGCGATGACCGTCGTCGTCATGGTCCCGGTCGTCGTCATCTTCTTCTTCGCACAGAAGGCATTCGTCGAGGGCATCGCGCTCACCGGCGTGAAGGGATAAGCACCAGTGAAACTCACAGTCGTCGGTGGCGGTTCCACCTACACCCCCGAACTCGTGGACGGCTTCGCCCGGCTCCGCGACCAGCTCCCGATCGACGAGCTCTGGCTCGTCGACCCCGACCCCGTCCGCCGGGAACTCGTCGGCGGTGTGGCCAAGCGGATGTTCGCGCACGCCGGCCACCCGGGCACCGTGCACGTCACCGACGACGTCGTCGCGGGCGTGACCGACGCCGACGCCGTGATGTTCCAGCTCCGCATCGGCGGGCAGGCGGCACGGCAGCAGGACGAGACCTGGCCGCACGAGGCCTGCTGCATCGGGCAGGAGACCACCGGGCCCGGCGGCTTCGCGAAGGCGCTGCGCACCGTGCCCGTGGTGCTCGAGTACGCCGAGCTCGTCCGCAAGCACGCCAAGCCCGACGCCTGGATCGTCGACTTCACGAACCCGGTCGGCATCGTCACGCGGGCACTGCTCGAGGCCGGGCACCGCGCTGTCGGGCTGTGCAACGTGGCGATCGGCTTCCAGCGGCGCTTCGCGAAGGAGTTCGGCGTCGCCCCGGACCACGTGCGACTCGACCACGTCGGGCTGAACCACCTGACGTGGGAGCGCGGCGTGCACGTCACGGGTGCCGACGGGTCCTCGCGCGACGTCATCGACGAGCTGCTCAGCCCGGACGGCGGCGCCCTCGCCCGGATGTCCGAGAGCGTGCACATGGGCGAGGACCTCATCCGGCTCCAGCACGCGATCCCCTCGTACTACCTGCGCTACTTCTACAGCCACGACGTCGTGCTCGAGGAACAGCTCCACGAGCCCACCCGTGCCGAGGCCGTGATGGCGACCGAACGGGCACTGCTGGCGAAGTACGCGGACCCGTCCGTCGTCACGAAGCCGGTCGAGCTCGAGCAGCGCGGCGGTGCGTACTACTCCGAGGCCGCGATCGACGTGCTCTCCTCGATCCTCAGCGACCGCGGCGACGTGCAGGTGCTCAACGTCCGCAACGACGGCACCTTCCCGTTCCTCCCCGACGACCACGTCATCGAGGTCCCGGCGCGCGTCACCCGGCAGGCGATCACCCCGCTGCCCGTGCGCCCGCTCGACCCCGACATGGCGGGGCTCGTCGCCCACGTCGCCGGCTACGAGCGCCTCGCCCTCGACGCGGCCGTGCACGGCGGCCGCGACCGGGTGCTCCGCGCGATGTGGGCGCACCCGCTCGTCGGCCAGCTCGACAAGGCCGAGAAGCTGACCGACCTGCTGCTGGCCGCGAACGCGGACCACATCCCGTGGGCGCGATCGGAGCAGGTCTCGTGGGCGGGTTGAGCCGAGCCGGCGAGGCGGGGACGGCCCGAGCCTCCCGTCCGGCGGCTCCCCCATGGACCGCCGCACCGCAGGCGGCGGACGTCGTGCTCGCCGTCGACGGCGGCGGCAGCAAGACCGACGTCGTCGCGGTCGCCCTGGACGGCTCCATCGTCGGCCACGCGCGCGGCCCCGGCTCGAACCCGCAGACCCGCGGGTGGGAGCTGGCGGGGCCGATCCTCGACGACGTGCGCGGACGGGTGGTGCGCTCGCTCGGCGGTGCCCGGATCCTGACCACGCACGTGTACCTGGCCGGGCTCGACCTGCACGACGAACTCGTCGCGGCCGAGGCGGCCCTGGCTCACTGGGCCGACGACGGCGGCGCGCCGGACGTCCTCGACAACGACCTGTTCGCGCTGCTGCGGGCGGGCACCTTGTCGCCGGACGCCGCCGCGGTCGTGTGCGGCACCGGCATCAACGCCCTCGCGGTCCGTGCTGACGGCGAGACCTCCCGGTTCCCGGCGATCGGCGACGTCTCCGGCGACTGGGGTGGCGGCGCCTACCTCGGCAACCGGGCGCTCTGGCACGCGGCACGCGCCGAGGACGGTCGTGGCCCGGCGACGGCACTCGAGGCCGCGGTGCCGGCGGCACTCGGGCTCGACACCGTGCGCGCGGTCACCGAGGGCATCCACTTCGGCCGGCTCGACCCGGGCGTGGTGAACCGGCTCTGCCCCGTGCTGTTCGCGGTCGCGGGAGCCGGTGACGCCGTCGCCGCCGGGGTCGTGGCCCGCCAGGCGGAGGAGATCGTCCTGCTGGCGGCCGTCGCGCTCGAACGGCTCGGACTCGGCGGGTCGGCAGCGGTGCCGGTGCCCGTCGTGCTCGGCGGGGGCGTGCTCGCGGCGCGGCACCCGCTGCTCGTCGACGCGGTCGTGGACGGCCTGGCCGCCCGGGTCCCCGGCGCGGTGCCCACCTGGGTGACGGTCCCGCCGGTGCTCGGTGCGGGGTTCGCGGCGCTGGAGTCCGTCGGCGCGGGGGCCGCGGCGCTCGAGCGGTACCGCGCGGCGGTGCTCTCGCAGGAGTTCGCGTCGACGACGTCCCTCATCCGCTGAGCGGGCCGCCGCGCGGGCGCCGCCCGGCGCGGCCCGGCCCGGCCCGGCCCGCGCTGCCCGAGTCTCGGCCATGCGGACACGATCCGGCGTACGAACGCCGCGACTTGTCCGCATGGCCGAGTCTCGACGCGGCTGCGGTCGCGACAGTGCGCGGCCGTCGCGACCGCGCACGCTCGCGCGCGGCTCAGGCGTCGCGGATCGCGAGCACGCGGTGCGGGGCCGCCTGCTCGGCACGCCACCCCGACGGCAGCGCAGCGCTGAGCTCCGGCACCGTGAAGCTCCGCCGGATCGAGCGCAGCCCGTCCACGCGGACGAACGTGCCCGCGGAGACCAGGGTCGACCCGAGCGCGTAGGCCCGGTACGCGGCAGCCGACCGGCGGATGTCGGAGTGCAGGCTCCGAGTGGTCGCGAGCGCCTCGGAGTCGGCGAGGAACCCGGCGCGTTCCTCGTCCCCGAGGTGGTGCAGCACGTGGTTCGACACGACGACGTCGAACCGCTCCCCTGACGTCACCAGGTCACCGCTGGACTGCTCGCGGAAGGTCACGCCCCGGGGTGCCCGCCGGGTCGCGGCGTCGATCGCGCGCGGGTCCGGGTCGACGCCCACGACCTCGACGTCGAAGCCGTCGCTCGCCGCCCACCGCGAGATGGCGCGGGCGAGGTCTCCGCCACCGCAGCCGAGGTCGAGCACGCGTCCCTGGCCGTGCGCCGGCAGCGCGGGCACGACGTGCGTCCGCCACACCGACCGCCAGCCGCTGACGAGCGCGTTCACCAGGGCGAACCGCCGGAAGGTCCGCGCGAGCGCTCGCGGATCGCAGTCCGGGTCGTCCATGAGTTCGCGGAGCTCCAGGTCGCGGACGCGCAGGTCGACGGCCAGGAGGCTCGCCCCGCCGTCGTCCGGTCGGCTCACGACGCGACCGTGGCCAGGTCCAGGGCCTCGCTCGCCACCGCGACGGACGTCCCGACCGCGGTGAGCGCGGCGCTCTCCACCGTGAGACCGGGGCCGAACGCGAGCGCGACGACGGGGGTCCCGTCCTCGATGCCGGCGTCGAGGGCGTGGCGGAGGACGAACAGCACGGTGGCGCTCGACATGTTGCCGTGGTCGCGGAGCACGGCGCGGCTGCTCACCATCGCCGAGTCGGGCAGCCCGAGGGCGTCCTGCGTGCGGTCGAGGATCGCGCGTCCGCCGGGGTGGACCGCCCACACGGGGACGTCGGCGGCAGGACCGTCGAGCAGCGGACCGACGGCCTCGGCGACCGTGGCGCCGACGAGCTTCGGGACCGCGGTGCTGAGGACCATCTCGAAGCCCTCGTCGCCGATGTTCCACGCCATCTCCGAGGCGCCTTCGGGCACGACGGTCGTGGCGAACGCGTCGAGCCGCAGCCCGGAACCGTCCGCGGTCACGACGGCAGCGGCCGCACCGTCACCGAAGACGCTGTTCGCGACGATCTGGTCGGGGTCGTCCGACGCGCGGACGTGCAGCGTGCAGAGCTCGGCGCACACGACGAGCACCACGGCGGTCGGGTCGGCCTCGGCGAACGCGGCGGCGCTCCGCAGTGCCGGGAACGCGGCGCAGCAGCCCATGAACCCGATGTGGTGCCGGAAGACGGTGCGGCGGAGACCCAGCTCCGCGACGATCGCCAGGTCGGGGCCGGGCTGGGTGAAGCCCGTGCACGAGACGGTCACGACGTGGGTCACGTCGGCGGCGTCGACCCCGGCACGCTCGAGGGCGTCCCGGGCGGACTCGACGAACAGCGCCGGTGCGAGCTCGCGGTACCGGTCGTTCCGCGTGCCGGTGGACGGCGAGTGCAGGACCCCGTCGGCGTCGCGGAAGGTGCCGGGCGCAGCGGCACTGTCGAGCTCACCGAGGACCGTGTGCCGGTGCTCCACCGCGGAGGCGTCGAACGCGGCGGGGACGATCCGGCTGCCGAGTCGTCCGAGGCCCGGCTGGGCGGAGAAGAGGTCCCGCACGGCGTCCTGCTGGAGGGTCGTGGTGGGGACGGCGGTCCCGATGGCGCGGATGGTTGCTGACACGCCTCATCCTGTCACCGGGTCGTGTCCAGGTGCTCAGGAACGACGGAGGCACCCGGCGCGTCGCCGGGTGCCTCCTGTGGTGTCCGCCGCTACGCCTGAGCGCGCTCGAGCACGAGCTCACGGACGCGGGCGGCGTCCGCCTGGCCCTGCATGGCCTTCATGACCGCACCGATGATCGCGCCGGCGGCCTGCACCTTGCCGTCGCGGATCTTCGCGAGGACGTCGGGCTGGGCCGCGAGTGCCTGGTCGACCGCGGCGGTGAGGGCCGAGTCGTCCGAGACGACCTTGAGCCCGCGGGACTCGACGACGGCGGACGGGGAGCCCTCTCCGGCGATGACGCCCTCGAGCACCTGGCGTGCGAGTCGGTCGGTCAGCTCGCCGGACTCGACGAGCGTGATGAGCTCCGCGACGTGCGCGGGCGACACCAGTTCGGCGGGGGTGGTGTCGCGGGAGTTGGCGACGCGGCTGATCTCGCCGGTCCACCACTTGCGCGCCGACTGCGGTGCGGCACCGGCGGCGACGGTGGCCTCGACCTCGTCGAGCAGCCCGCCGTTGACGACGTCCTGGAACTCCAGGTCCGCGAAGCCCCAGTCGCCCTTGAGCCGACGGCGCCGGGCCACGGGGGCCTCGGGCAGGGCGGCACGGAGTTCCTCGATCATCGCGGGGTCCGGGACGACCGGCAGCAGGTCGGGCTCGGGGAAGTAGCGGTAGTCGTCGGCGTCCGACTTCGGGCGTCCGGCCGATGTGCGCCCGGTGTCCTCGTGCCAGTGCCGGGTCTCCTGCGTGATCGTCCCGCCGTCGGCGAGGATCGCCGCCTGGCGCTGGATCTCGTAGCGGATGGCCCGCTCGACGGCACGGAAGGAGTTGACGTTCTTCGTCTCGGTGCGGGTGCCGAGCTTCTCCTGGCCCCACGGACGCAGCGAGATGTTGGCGTCGCAGCGCAGGTTGCCGCGCTCCATGCGGGCCTCGGACACCCCGAGGGCACGGACCAGGTCGCGGATGACCTGCACGTACGCGGCGCCGAGCTCCGGCGCGCGGTGGGCGGCCCCGACGATCGGCTTCGTGACGATCTCGACGAGCGGCACACCGGCGCGGTTGTAGTCGACGAGCGAGTACTCGGCGCCCTGGATGCGGCCGGTGGCACCGCCGACGTGCGTCAGCTTGCCGGCGTCCTCTTCCATGTGGGCGCGCTCGATCGGGATCTGGAACAGCGTGCCGTCGGCGAGCTCGACCTCGACCTCGCCCTCGTAGGCGATGGGCTCGTCGTACTGGGAGATCTGGTAGTTCTTCGGGTTGTCCGGGTAGAAGTAGTTCTTCCGCGAGAACCGCGAGGACTCGGCGATCGAGCAGCCGAGGGCCAGGCCCAGGCTGACCGAGAAACGCACGGCCTGCTCGTTCACGACGGGGAGCGACCCGGGCAGCCCGAGGTCCACCGGCGTGACGTTCGTGTTCGGCTCGCCACCGAAGAAGTTCGGGGCGTCGGAGAACATCTTCGTCGCGGTCGCGAGCTCGACGTGGACCTCGAAGCCGAGGACCGGTTCGAAGCGCTCCAGCGCCTCGTCGAAGTCCATGAGTGCGTCCTTGGCGGCCATCAGACCACACCTTCCTCTGCTGCCGACTGCTGACCGAGGTCGAGGTCGGGGATCCGGGAGATGAGCGGAGCGCCCCACTGCTGCTCGAGCAGGCGCTCGAGGGCGGCGCCGTAGCGGTAGAGCCGGGCGTCCTCACGCTGCGGGGCCATGAGCTGGATGCCGGTCGGCAGGCCGTCCTCTGGAGCCAGACCGTTCGGGATGCTCATCCCGGGGACGCCGGCCAGGTTCGCCGGGATCGTGGTGAGGTCGTTGAGGTACATCGACAGCGGGTCGTCGATCCGCTCGCCGAGCGGGAACGCCGTGGTCGGTGCCGACGGGCTGATGAGCAGGTCGACCTGCTCGAACGCTGCGTCGAAGTCGCGCTGCACGAGCGTGCGGACCTTCTGCGCGCTGCCGTAGTAGGCGTCGTAGTACCCGGCGCTCAGGGCGTACGTGCCGAGGATGATGCGGCGCTTGACCTCTGGTCCGAAGCCGGCTTCACGCGTGGCGGCCATGACGTCCTCGACCGTGGCGCCGCCCTCGGGCGTGACCCGCAGGCCGAAGCGCACGGAGTCGAACTTGGCGAGGTTCGAGGAGGCCTCGGCCGGGAGGATCAGGTAGTACGCGCTGATGGCGTACGCGAAGCTCGGGGCGTCGATCTCGACGACCTCGGCACCCGCTGCCTGCAGGATCGCGACGGACTCCTGGAAGCGCTGCACGACGCCCGCCTGGAAGCCGTCGCCGCCGGCGAGCTCCTTCACGACGCCGACGCGCAGGCCCCGGAGGGTGTCGGCCTGCAGCCCGTCACGCGCGGCAGCGGCGAACGAGGGCCATGCGTCGCGGATCGAGGTGGAGTCCTTCGGGTCGTGCCCGCCGATGACGTCGTGCAGGAGCGCGGCGTCGAGGACGGTCCGCGCGACCGGTCCGACCTGGTCGAGGCTGGACGCCAGTGCGATGGCGCCGTAGCGGCTCACCCCGCCGTAGGTCGGCTTGACGCCGACGGTGCCCGTGACGGCACCCGGCTGGCGGATCGAGCCGCCGGTGTCCGACCCGAGGGCGAGCGGGGCTTCGTGTGCGGCGACCGCGGCGGCTGACCCACCGCCGGACCCGCCGGGGATCCGGTCGAGGTCCCACGGGTTGTGCGTCGGTCCGTACGCGGAGAACTCGGTGGTCGAGCCCATCGCGAACTCGTCCATGTTGGTCTTGCCGAGCGGCACCAGGCCGGCGCGGCGGAGCTTGAGCACCGTGGTGGCGTCGTACGGCGGCACCCAGCCCTCGAGGATCTTCGACCCGGAGGTCGAGGGCATGTCGATGGTGCAGAGCACGTCCTTGATGGCGACCGGCACGCCAGCGAGGGGGCCGAGGTCGTCACCGGCGGCGCGGCGCGAGTCGATCGACTTCGCGACGCCGAGGGCGTTCTGGTTGACGTGCAGGAACGCGTGCACGTCGCCGTCGACGGCGGCGATGCGGTCCAGGTGGGCCTGGGTGGCCTCGACGCTGGAGACGTCGCGCGCCACGAGGGCGTCGGCGAGCGCCGCGGCGCTCAGCTTCGTGATGTCGTCGGTCACTGCTCTTCTCCAAGGATCGCCGTCACGCGGAACCGCTCGCCGTCGGAGTCGGGGGCGCCGGACAGCGCCTGCTCCTGGGTCAGCGTCTCGCCGACCACGTCGGGTCGGAGGACGTTCGGCAGCGTGACCGGGTGGCTGGTCGCGGGGACGTCCGGCGTGGCGACCTCGGTCACCTTCGCGACGCTGTCGACGATGTGCGACAGCTCCCCGGTCAGCTTCTCGATCTCGTCGGGCGTGAGTGCGATACGTGCGAGGTTCGCCAGGTGGGCGACCTGCTCGCTCGTGATGTCAGGCATGGTGCTCCGTCGATCGGTTCGTCATGTGCGCACCAGTCTATTGGGCGGGTCGAGTGGGGTCCGGACGCCTGTGGACGACGGGGCCGACCCGTGCCCTGGGGAGGACCGCCTGGAGGCCCGGTGCCGGTCCACCGGACGGGTGTCGGGCCTCCAGGCGGTCGCCGTCAGTGCCCGGAACCGGCACCGGCGACCGCACCGGCGACGGCTGCGGCAGCGGATCCGGGAGCCGGGGCTGCGCCTGCAGCGGCCCCGGCGGCCGGGGTGGTGCCACCGGCCGGGGTGGCCCCGGCAGCCGGGGTGCCGCCGGCCGCACCAGCACCGTCTGCCGCACCACCAGCAGCACCGCCGGCAGCACCGGTCGCGGCCGCTCCACCGCTCGCGGCTGCCCCGGGCGCGGCCTTCGCGTGCGCCGGCGTCCCGATGAGCGCCTGGTCCGGAGCCGGCAGCGCGTCCCCGCCGACGTGCGCGTCGAGGTAGCCCATCATCGACTTCGCGACCCCGAACTTCGCGCTGTACCCGGTGGTGCCCTGCAGGAACGGCCAGTTCGCCAGGTGGACCGAGCCCAGGACGTTGCCGATCCAGGTCGCGTTCGTGTACTTCGTGCTCGACGCGACGAGCCAGTTCTGCACGTCGCCGTCGGTGGTGCCCGTCTTGGCGAACTTCGGCGTGCTGTCCCCGGGGTTCGCGGTCGCGGCGGTGCCCTTCCCGCTCAGTACGCCCTGCAGCGCGTAGTCGACGGTGCCGGCGACCTCGGCCGAGACGCCCCGCGTGCACGACGCCGGGGTCGGGGTGATCTTCGTGCCGTCGGCGGTGGTGACGGAGTCGATCGCGGTCGGGGTGCACACGGTGCCGCCGTTCGCGAACCCGGCGTACGCCTCGGCGAGGTCGATCGGCGACAGCTCGTTCACGCCGAGGATCGAGGACGGGGTCTGGCCGAGCGCGGCACCGTCGGCGCGGTGGATCCCCATCGACTTCGCCAGCTCGGCGATCTTGCACAGGTCGAGCTGCTTGCCCATCGCGCCGAACGCGGTGTTGATGGACTCGGTCGTCGCGTCCTGCACGGTCATCGATGCGGGGACGTTCTCGGCGTTCGCGACGGGCCAGGTGCCGCCGGAGACGTTCTCGCACGAGTTCGTGAACTCGGAGTTCTGGAAGGTGTGTTCGGTGGTCGGCACCGACTCGGACAGCGTGTGCCCGCTCGCCAGCCACTCGGCGAGCGTGAACACCTTGTAGGTCGACCCGGTCTGGAACCCGGTCGAGTTGCCGAAGCCCTCGTCGGCGCTGTAGTTCACCGCGGTCTGGCCACGCGTCGCCGAGTCGGACTGGGTGTAGGTCGTGTTCTGCACCATCGACAGGATCCGACCGGTGCCGGGCTCGACGGTGACGTTCGACCCGCCTGCGTCGACGCCCGCCATCGTCGTGGGGACGTACGAGGACAGCGCGTTCTGCGCCTGCCCCTGCAGGTCCAGGTCGAGCGAGGTGTGGATCTGCAGCCCCTTCGTGTCGAGGGTCGCGATGCGGTCAGCCGCCGTCGTGCCGAAGGCCGGGTCCCGCAGCACCTGGGCACGGACGTAGTCGCAGAAGTACCCGGCGTCGTGGTCCGTCGCGGCGGCGGAGCAGCCGTTCGCGGTCTGCGTGACGTGGGGCTGCACCGGCGTCGCGATCGCCTGCCGTGCCGCTGCCGCGGTGATCGAGTGGTGCGCGGCCATCCGCCGCAGCACGTAGTCGCGACGCTGCTTGGTGGCCTCGTACCCGTTCGCCGACCCGTTGTCCGCGTCGGACGGCTGGTCGATGCGCAGGTTCGCGGGGTTGTTGAGGATCGCGACGAGGGTCGCCGACTGCACCAGCGAGAGGTCCTTCGCGTGCACGCCGAAGTAGTACTCGGCGCCGGCCTCCGCGCCGTAGACCCGCCCGCCGAGCCCGACGATGTTGAGGTACCCGGTCAGGATCTGCGTCTTCGTGTACTTCTTGTTCACCGCGATCGCGTAGCGGATCTCCTGCAGCTTGCGCTGGGGCGTGACCCCGGCGGCGTCGTGGTAGCAGGCGTCGATCTTCGCCTGCGTCGCCGCGGCGTCCTTCCCGGTCAGCTGCTCGCACTGCTGCACGAGCACGTTCTTGACGTACTGCTGGGTGATGCTCGAGCCGCCCTGGACGTCCCCACCGACTGCGGTGGCAGCAGCGCCACGGAGGGTGCCGATCACGTCGATGCCGCCCTCGTCGTGGAAGCGCGGGTCCTCGGTGTCGATCGCGGCCTGCTTCAGGGTCGACGCGATCTGGTCGGCACGCACGATCGTGCGGTTCTCGGCGTAGAAGGACGCGATCTTGACCTGCTGCCCGCCCTGCTCGGCGTACACCGACGACACCTGCTGCGGCGTCTGGACGTCGAGGTAGCTCGGCAGGTCCTCGAAGAACGCCGCCGCACCCGACGTCCCCTCGCCCGCGACGGCGACCGCCGGGGTCACCGCGACCGCGACGAGCAGACCGGCGAGCGCGGACATCACGACGAACATCAGGAGGGCGCCGGGCCACTGGACTACATGCATGGTCCGCACGGTAGGGAGCGGTCCTGGGTCGGGGCCGCTCCATCGGCCGCCGTGGCTGCACCGCCGCTCAGGTTCTCCTCCAGGTGCGGTCCGTCACCCCCGCGGATCGGCCTGGAGGCTGGGCTCGGGCCCGTCCCGGCGCGCGCGGTCACGATCCGGTCACGTCCGCCGGAGGGGCGGTCAACGCAGGTCAGTCGCGGGGCTGCAGGTCCTGTGGGCGGACGAGGTACATGTCGGGTGAGGCCTGCACGACGCCGTCGCCGCGGCCGCCGCCGTGCCGCACGCCGTCGCGGACCAGGTCGCCACGCCCCACGGCGATGAGGGCGACGTCGTGCAGCGACGCCGTGCCGGGCTTGAGGTAGTCGTTGTGGCCGACCGGTCGGCGGAACGCGTCCCCGGCGTCCTCCGGGTCGACGCCCCCGGCCAGGTCGAGCACCGTGGAGCCGAACCCGGCGGAGCCCGGGTCGGTGCCGAAGTACCCGGACCCGGCGACGGGGTCCCAGTGCGCTCCCCCGACGAAGACCTGCCCGGCGGCGACGGCGAGGTCGGAGGCGTTCCGGACGTCGCTGCCCGGGGACCCCAGCACGGTGAGGCTGTCGGCGCTCATCCGTCCGGACGCCAGCGCCATGAGGGCCGTCGTCGACCCGTACGAGTGCGCGACGATCCCGAGCCGGGGCTGGGCGCCGTCCCGGACCTCCCGGAGACCGCCGACCGCCCGTTCGAGCCGGACGGCGCCGCTCCTGGCGAGGTCGAGCGAGAGGATGTTCGACAGGTCGGGCGTGCGGTAGCCCATCCAGGCGACGACCGCGACGCCGGTGCCCGCTGCCGGGGCCGCGACGGGCGCGAGGGTCGCCTGTTCGCCCCAGAGGGTGTTCGCGGTGTTCGTGAAGTCGGCCATCTGCCCGGTCACGGTGAAGAACATCCCGGGGACGACCACCGTGACGTCGGCGGCGGTGTCGAGGTCACCGATCGCGATCGCCGCCCGCCCGGCACCACGCGTGTCGAGGGTGATGAGGGAGCGACGGGCACCGGTGGCCTCCTGCACCAGGGCGTCACGGACCTGTCCGAGCATCGCCACCCGGGACGCGTCCGCGTGCGGGTCACGCAGCCCCGCGTCGAGCACGGCGCGGTTCGCCCGGCCGCGGACGGCGTACGGGACCCCCTCGAGATTCCCGACCACGACGGGTGCGTCCTGTTCGAGCCGCGTCTGGTCGGCACCGCGGAGGCCGGACCACCACGTCGCGACCGTCGCCGGCGCGGGCGGGTCGTCCATCGCCGTCGCCACGACACGGTCGTCCCGGTCGGCGGCGGCGAGGGTGTCCGGGGCGAGCGACACGAGGTCGTCGAGGTACGGACGGCCACGCGAAGCTGCGAGGTCGGCGAGCGTGGTTCGTCCCCCGGTCATGACCAGCCCGGGCGCGGTTCCTGGATCATGCGGATCGGCGGCCACGTGCACTGCGGAGTGCGCGGTGACCACGGGCGCGATGGACGTCTCGAGCACTCCGAGAGAGTGGATCGAGGCGGTGAACAAAGCAGCGGCGACGAACAGCAAACCGGTCTCCCCCGGGAAGGCCATCCTGTCGTCTCCCTGCAGACGACAGGTGATGCTCTGTCGAGTCTACGGAGAATCGGGCAGATCAGCCCGTGCTCGTTGCAACTTGTACCCCGAATTGGGGACCGGGTTCCGGCGCGTCGAAGCGTGCGCTCGAGGCCGGAACGTGCTTGTCCGGCGGGTCAGTCCTGCTCGGGCGCGTCAGCGGAGTCGTCGGTCTCGGGCTCGACGGGGTCGCCGAGTGCCGCCGGCCCCTCGGTCACCAGCAGTGCGAACTGCTCAGCGTCGATGATCCGCAGGCCCAACTGCTCCGCCTTCGTCAACTTCGAGCCGGCGCCGGGACCGGCCGCGACGAAGTCCGTCTTCTTGCTCACGCTCGACGCCGCCTTGCCGCCGGCGGCGATGATGGCCTCGAGCGCGCCCTCGCGCGTGTACCCCTCCAGGGAACCCGTCGCGACCACCGTGACGCCGCTGAGGACGCCGCCGTCGGTCGTCGCAGCGCCCGGACCGGGGTGCCCCGGGGTCGTGAACTGCACGCCGGCCGCGGTCCACCGGTCGACGATGTCGCGGTGCCAGTCGACCGCGAACCAGTCGAGGAGGGCGTCGGCGATGATGCCGCCGACGCCGTCGACGGCCGCGAGGTCCTCGCGCGAGGCCGACCGGATGGCGTCGAGCGACCCGAAGTGGTTCGCCAGCGCCCGGGCCGCGACCGGGCCGACGTGCCGGATGCTCAGCCCGACGAGCATGCGCCACAGGGGCTTGGTCTTGGCGGCGTCGATGTTCGCGAGCATCTCGAAGGCGTTCTTCGACGGGTACCGGCTGGGCTCGCCGGTGTAGTCAGCACCGCGGGCGTCCGGGTCGAAGGGCGGGTCGGTCTTCTTGCGCGCACGACTGAACGGGGTGACGCGCTTGGGGACACCGGCGTCGTCGGTCTTCTGCATGCCGGTCTCGGCGTCACGGACGATGACCTCGATCGGGACGATGTCCTCCATCGTCAGGTCGAACAGCCCGGCTTCGGTGTCGAGTGGCGGGTCCTCGGGCGCGAGCGGCTGGGTCAGGGCCGACGCGGCGACCTCGCCGAGGCCCTCGATGTCGAGCGACCCGCGGGACGCGATGTGCTCGACGCGACCGCGGACCTGCGCGGGGCAGCTCCGGGCGTTCGGGCAGCGGAGGTCGATGTCCCCCTCTTTTGCCGGGGCGAGCGTGGTGCCGCACTCCGGGCACTCGGTCGGCATCACGAACTCGCGCTCGGTGCCGTCGCGGAGCTCCTCCACCGGGCCGAGGACCTCGGGGATGACGTCCCCGGCCTTCCGCAGCACGACGGTGTCGCCGATCAGGACGCCCTTCGCCTTCACGACCTGCTGATTGTGCAGCGTGGCCTGGCGCACGACGGACCCGGCGACCTCGGCCGGCGCCATCACGGCGAACGGGGTGGCACGGCCCGTGCGACCGACGCTGACGACGATGTCCACGAGCTTCGTGTGGACCTCTTCTGGCGGGTACTTGTAGGCGATCGCCCAGCGGGGCGCCCGGGACGTCGAGCCGAGTTCCTCGTGCAGCCCCAGGTCGTCGACCTTGATCACGATGCCGTCGATCTGGTGTTCCACGGCCGACCGCCGTTCGCCGTAGTCCTGCACGAAGGCGAGCACGTCGTCGATGCCGTCGAAGACCCGGTGGTGCGTGCCGGTGGGCAGCCCCCACGTGTGCAGGAGCTCGTAGACCTCGGACTGGGAGCGGACGTCGGTGTCCCGCTCGAGCTCGGCGACGGGCCAGGCGCCGATGCCGTGCACGAGCATGCGGAGGCGCCGCAACCGGTCCACCATCAGCTCGCGCTTCGCCGGGGACTTGCCCTCTTCCTTCTGGCGGAGGGACCCGGCGGCGGCGTTCCGCGGGTTGGCGAAGAGGCGCTCCCCCGCGTCGCGCTGCCGGGCGTTCAGCTCGTCGAACTGCTCGACGGGGAAGAAGATCTCGCCACGGACCTCGACCAGGGGCGGGTGCCCGGTGCCGCTGAGGCGGTCGGGGATCGTGCCCATCGTGCGCACGTTGCCCGTGACGTCCTCGCCCACCACGCCGTCGCCGCGGGTGGCCGCCGTGACGAGCCGACCGTGCTCGTAGCGCAGGTTGATCGCCAGGCCGTCGATCTTCAGCTCGGTGAGGAACCGGACGCGCTCGGCGCCGGCGTCCCGCTGCACCTTGACCGCCCAGTCGGTGAGCTCGTCCGGGCTGAACACGTTGTCCAGGCTCAGCATCCGCTCGGCGTGCTCCACCGGGGCGAACTGCGTCGTCTGCGCCTGCCCGCCGACCGTCTGCGTGGGGCTGTCCTCGGTCAGGAGCTCCGGGAAGCGCTGCTCGACCGCGGCGAGCCGGTGCATGAGCGCGTCGTACTCGGCGTCGCTCGCCGGGGAGGCGTTGTCCTCGTAGTACCCGTGCCGCAGCTCGTTGACCAGCGCCCGCAGCCGGTCGACCTCGCGCTGCCCCTGGGCGGCGTCGAGCTCGGCGGGGTCGATGGTCTCGAACGTGGCGTCGGTCTCGCTCATGCAACAGTTCTACAGGGAGCCACCGACCCTGGCGTCAGCGGCCACGCACCCCGGGAGCGGCGGCTCGGGCCCAGGGACAGGCCCCGGGTCAGGCCTCGACGGGGACGGCGCTGACCGTGGTGTCGATCGTGCACTGGCCGAGCACCCGCGTGCCGACGTAGACCACCGCGGTCTGGCCGGGGGCCACCCCGTGCAGCGGCTCGTCGACGTCGATGACGAGCGTGCCGTCGTCCACCCGCGCGGTCGCGGGCACCGGGTCGGCGTGCGCGCGGATCTGCACGTCGCAGGCGAAGGGGGTCGTCGGGTCGGCGGGAGCGGAGCCCGCCCAGGTGAACCGGGAGCCGGCCATCGAGGACACGGCGAGCGCCTCCTTCGGTCCGACGACGACGGTGTTGTCCTTCGGGCGGATCTCGAGCACGAACCGGGGCTTGCCGTCCGGTGCCGGCCGACCGAGCGCCAGCCCGCGGCGCTGTCCGACGGTGTAGCCCGTGGCGCCGTCGTGCGCGCCGACGACCGTGCCGTCACGCTCCACCACGTCACCGGGTGCGGTCCCCACGCGGTCGGCGAGCCAGCCCCGGGTGTCGCCGTCGGGGATGAAGCAGATGTCGTAGGAGTCGGGCTTCTGCGCGACCGTCAGGCCCCTGGCCGCGGCCTCGGCTCGGACCTCGTCCTTGGACGGGGTGGCCCCGAGGGGGAACATCGCGTGCTGGAGCTGCTCGGCCGTCAGCACGCCGAGCACGTAGGACTGGTCCTTCGCCCACGCCGCGGAGCGGTGGAGCTCGCGGGAGCCGTCGGGCCCGGTGACCATCGAGGCGTAGTGCCCGGTGCAGACGGCGTCGAAGCCGAGGGCCAGTGCCTTCTCGAGGAGCGCGGCGAACTTGATCCGCTCGTTGCAGCGCATGCAGGGGTTCGGGGTGCGACCGGCCTGGTACTCGGCCACGAAGTCGTCGACGACGTCCTCCTTGAACCGCGCCGAGAAGTCCCACACGTAGTACGGGATCCCGAGGGCCGACGCGGCGCGCTGGGCGTCCATCGAGTCCTCGATGGTGCAGCACCCACGGCTGCCGGTGCGGAGGGTCCCGGGCATCCGGCTCAGCGCCAGGTGCACCCCGACCACGTCGTGGCCGGCATCGACCGCCCGGGCCGCGGCCACCGCCGAGTCGACACCACCGCTCATCGCCGCCAGAACACGCATGCGTCCAGGGTAACTCCGCCCCGGGCGTAGCGTGGAGTCCGCGATGACGACTGCCGAGCCCTCCCCCTTCGACTTCAAGGCCGTCCTGCTGTCCGGGTTCCTGCCCGCCGCGCTCTTCGCGATCGGCGAGGGCGCCATCATCCCGATCATCCCGATCGCCGCCGACTCCCTCGGGGCCAGCCTGGCGATCGCCGGGTTCGTCGCGTCGCTCATCCTGGTCGGTGAGCTCATCGGCGACGTGCCGTCCGGCGTCGTCGTGGCGCGGATCGGCGAGCGCAACGCGATGATCGGCGCCGCGCTGGTCTCCGTCGTCGGCCTGGTCGTCTGCACGGTCGCGCCGAACCCCGTCGTGCTCGCGGTCGGGGTGTTCCTCGTCGGGCTGTCCACCGCCGTGTTCGCCCTGGCCCGACACGCCTACATGACCACCGCGATCCCCCTCGCCGTCCGGGCCCGGGCGCTGTCGAGCCTCGGCGGCGTCTTCCGCTTCGGGTACTTCGTCGGCCCGTTCATCGCCGCCGGCGTCGTCCACCTCACCGGCACCACCCAGAGCGCGTTCTGGATCCACGTCGTCTGCTGCCTCGCGGCGGCGGTGACCCTGCTCGTGCTGCGCGACCCCGCGACGGGCGTGCGCGGTCTGCGACGGCCGAGCCGAGCCTCCCGTCCGGACCGACAGGACGGGCGCGACGATGGGTCGACCGCCGCCGGCGACGCGACCGACACGGGCGCGGTCCTGGTGCAGCAGGAGTCGCACGGCCTGTTCCGCACCATCGCCGCGAACCGGGCCGTGCTGCTGCGACTCGGCAGCGGGGCGGGCCTGATCGGTGCGATGCGTGCCGGGCGGCAGGTGATCCTGCCGCTCTGGGCGGTCAGCGTCGGGCTCGACGACGCGACCGCAGCCCTGGTCATCGGCATCGCGGGTGCCGTCGACTTCGCGCTGTTCTACACGAGCGGCCAGATCATGGACCGGTGGGGACGGCTCGCGAGCGCCCTGCCGTGCATGCTCGGGCTCAGCATCAGCTACTTCCTGCTCGCGTGGAGCGGGCACCTCGATGCCCGGGTGGGGTGGTTCGTCGGGATCGCCATGGGGATGTCGCTGGCGAACGGCGTCGGGTCCGGGATCCTGATGACGCTCGGGGCGGACCTCGCCCCGCGGGGGAACCCGGCACCGTTCCTCGGGGCGTGGCGGTTCACCGGCGACCTCGGGCAGGCCGCGGCACCGCTCCTCATCTCGGGCATCACGGCCGTGGCCACGATCGCCGTCGCCAGCGGGGTGATGGGCGTGCTCGGACTCGTCGGGGCCGGCGTCCTGCTCCGCTACGTGCCGCGGTACCTCCCCCGTCGCCTGCGCTGAGCGCTCGGCGACCCCGGAGCGCTGAGCGCTCGGCAGCCCCGGCTCGGTACGCTGTCGGTGCTCGCGGGAGTGGTGGAATCGGTAGACACGCAGGATTTAGGTTCCTGTGCTCAGGCGTGAGGGTTCGAGTCCCTCCTTCCGCACCAGTGCTGCGTCCTCCCGCATCTCGTCCGATCGGAGGACCGGCCGGACACGCCCGCGCTGTACCCTCGTCCTGCGGGTGACCCTCCCGTCTCCGCACCAGCACGACGGAAGAAGCATGCACAGCGTCGCACTCGCCCTGATCCCATGGCTGGATCCGCAGTACATCCTCGACCACTTCGGGGCCGTGGCCGTGCTCGTGGTCTGCGCGATCGTGTTCGCCGAGACCGGCCTGCTGATCGGCTTCGTGTTCCCGGGCGACAGCCTGCTCGTCATCACCGGCCTGTTCGCGTTCGACCGCGGCGGGGAGATCGGCGGGATCCCGATCTGGGTCGCCGCGCTGATGATCGGCGCGTCCGCGTTCCTCGGTGGTGAGCTCGGCTACCTCATCGGCAAGAAGGCCGGGCCGCCGATCTTCGAGCGCAAGGAGAGCGGTCTGTTCTCCAAGGCGAACGTCGACCGCACGAACGCCTTCTTCCACCGCTTCGGCGCCCTCGCCGTGATCCTCGCGCGCTTCGTGCCCGTCGTGCGCACGTTCGCGCCGATCGCCGCCGGTGTCGGGCGCATGAACTACAAGAAGTACTCGCTGTACAACGCCGTCGGCGCGGTCATCTGGGGCGTCGGCGTGACGTTCCTCGGGTACTTCATCGGGCACATCCCGTTCGTGGCGCACATCGTCCGCGAGTACATCGACGTCATCCTGCTCGCCGCCGTCGTCGTCACGGTCGTGCCGATGGTGCTCACCTACGTGCGGAACGTGCGCAAGGCGAAGAAGCACGAGCAGGGCATCTCCACCGCCGAGTAGCGCCGGTCGCGGCGGCGGCGCACCGGCGCCGCCGCCGCGCCTACGCCGTGAAGTACTCCCGCACGATCGGGGCGATCCCCCGGAACGCCTTGGCCCGGTGCGAGAGCGCGTTCTTCTCCGCCCGCGTCAGCTCCGCCGAGGAGCGGTCCGCGTCGTCCGGCTTGAAGACGGGGTCGTACCCGTGGCCGCCGTCCCCGACGGGCGCGGTGAGGACCTCGCCGTTCCACACGGCCTCGACCACGTGCTCGACCCCCGCGGGCGTGACGAACGCCGCGGCGCAGACGAAGGCCGCCGTGCGCTCCACGACACCCTCGAGGTTCGTCAGCAGCAGCGCGATGTTGTCCGCGTCCGACCGGGTGCCCGCATAGCGCGCCGAGTGGATGCCCGGCGCTCCGCCGAGCACGTCGACCGCGATGCCTGAGTCGTCCGCCAGCGCGGGCAGCCCCGTGTGCGCGACCGCTGCACGCGCCTTGATCAGCGCGTTCGCGGCGTAGGTGTCGCCGTCCTCGACGGGCTCGGGCCCGTCGTAGCCCTGCAGCTCCACGCCGTCGCCCAGGGCGTCGCCGAGGATGTCCCGCAGCTCGACGACCTTGCCCTGGTTGTGGGTGGCCAGGACGACGGCGCGGCTCACGCGAGCCCCAGTGCGGTCTTCTGGATGGCCGCGAGCGAGGTGTTGCCGGCGAGCCCGAGGTCGAGCAGCACGTTCAGCTCGTCACGGTCGAACGGCGCGTGCTCCGCGGTGCCCTGCACCTCGATGAACTTCCCCGAACCGGTCGTGACGATGTTCATGTCCGTGTCGGCGCTGGAGTCCTCGGTGTAGGCCAGGTCGAGCATCGGCTCGCCCTTGACGATCCCGACGGAGATGGCCTGCACGCTGTCCGTCAGCGGCGTCGCCTTCTTCGCGATGAAGCCCTTGCCGCGGCCCCACTCGATCGCGTCGGCCATCGCCACGTAGGCCCCGGTGATGGACGCGGTGCGGGTGCCACCGTCGGCCTGGAGCACGTCGCAGTCGAGCACGAGCGTGTTCTCGCCGAGCGCCTTCATGTCGACGACCGCGCGGAGCGAGCGCCCGATGAGCCGCGAGATCTCGTGGGTGCGGCCCCCGACCTTGCCCTTGATCGACTCGCGCTGCATGCGCTCGTTCGTCGAGCGCGGCAGCATCGAGTACTCGGCGGTGACCCAGCCGCTGCCCTTGCCGGCCATCCAGCGCGGCACACCGTTGGTGAAGGACGCGGTGCAGAGCACCTTCGTGTTGCCGAACGAGATGAGTGCGCTGCCCTCGGCCTGGGTGCTCCATCCGCGTTCGATCGTGACGGGACGGTGTTCCTCGGCCTGGCGGCCGTCGATGCGGGTGGTCATGGTGTTCCTCTCGGTCCGGCCTGGAGGCTCGGTGCGGGTGGTCGGGGCGGGCAGCGGCAGGCGGCTGGTCGCCGCTCAGAGCCGCCCGCGGGGAAGCGTGATGGCGCCGGTCTGGAGGTGGCCGACGTTGACGATCTCGGGGCCGAGGAACCGGCGGGCGAGCCGCAGGAAGGCGTCCTCGTCGTCGCCGGTGGCCTCGAACGCGTAGCTCGGGGGTTCGGTGGTGGTGCGCTCCAGGCCGTGTTCGACCAGGCGGCGGTAGACGTCGTTCGCGGTCTCCTCGGCACTCGACACCAGGGTGACGTCCGGCCCCATCACGTACTGGATCGCGGCGGACATCAGCGGGTAGTGGGTGCACCCGAGCACGAGGGTGTCGACGTCGGCGGCCCGGATCGGCGCGAGGTACCCGGCGGCGACCTCGCGGAGCCGGGGCGAGGAGGTGTCCCCGGCCTCGACGAACTCGACGAACCGCGGGCAGGCGGCGAGCGACAGGGTGACGTCGGCGGCGACCGCGAAGGCGTCCTCGTACGAGCGGGACGCGATCGTGCCGACCGTGCCGATGACGCCGATCCGGCCCGTCCTGGTCTGCTTGACGGCGGCACGGGCCGCGGGCTGGATGACCTCGACCACGGGGATGCCGTACGCCTGCTCGTAGCGTTCCCTGGCGTCGCGGAGCACCGCGGAGGACGCCGTGTTGCACGCGATCACGAGGGCCTTCACGCCCTGCTCGACCAGGTCGTCCATGACCTGCAGCGCGTAGCGGCGGACGTCGGCGATCGGCTTCGGGCCGTACGGGGAGTGCAGGGTGTCCCCGACGTACCGGATGCTCTCGCGCGGGAGCTGGTCGATGATCGCGCGGGCGACCGTCAGGCCACCGACGCCGCTGTCGAAGACTCCGATCGGTGCATCCGTCACGGCGACCAGCCTACCGACGCGCGCCGACGTGCCGGGCGTCACCCGAGCCTCCCCCACCGGCACGGCCGGGCCGCCGCTGGCGCGTCGCCCCGGAACCGGCGGCGTGGGCCCACAGTCAGGGTTTCTGTAGTGTCGATCGCGTGACCACCGCGCTCCTGACGGACCAGTACGAACTCACCATGGTCGACGCCGCCCTGAAGGACGGCACGGCCGACCGGCGCTGCGTCTTCGAGGTGTTCGCCAGGCGACTGCCCGACGGGCGTCGCTACGGCGTCGCGGCGGGGCTCGGTCGCTTCCTGACCGCGCTCACCGACTTCCGGTTCGGCGACGACGAGATCGCGTTCCTGCAGGGTCGGGGCGTCATCGACGGGGGCACCGCGTCGTGGCTGGCGGACTACCGGTTCACCGGCGACGTCCGGGCGTACCGCGAGGGCGAGGTGTTCTTCCCGAACTCCCCCGTGCTGCAGATCGAGGGCACCTTCGCCGAGTCCGTGCTGCTCGAGACCCTCGCGCTGTCGATCTTCAACGCCGACTCCGCCATCGCCTCGGCTGCCGCGCGCATGGTGTCCGCCGCCGACCGTCGCCCGCTCGCCGAGATGGGCTCCCGCCGCACGGGCGAGTGGAACGCGGTCGCCGCTGCCCGCGCCGCGTACATCGCCGGGTTCGGCGCGACGAGCAACCTCGAGGCGGGACGCACCTGGGGCATCCCGACCATGGGCACCGCGGCGCACGCGTTCACCCTGCTGCACGACTCCGAGGAGACGGCCTTCCGGTCGCAGCTCGACGCCCTCGGGGACGGCACCACCCTGCTCGTCGACACCTACGACATCGAGGCGGCCGTCGACACCGCCGTCCGCCTGACCTCCGGCCGGCTCGGGGCCGTCCGGATCGACAGCGGAGACCTGCCCTCGGTCGTGGCCGCGGTCCGTGCGCAGCTCGACCGGCTCGGCGCGACGTCGACGAAGATCACCGTGACGAACGACCTCGACGAGTACACGATCGCTGCCCTGCGAGCAGCCCCCGTCGACTCGTACGGCGTCGGCACGTCGGTCGTCTCCGGCTCCGGTCACCCGGCCGCCGGCATGGTGTTCAAGCTCGTCGCGCACCAGACCGAGGCCGGCGAGTGGGTGTCGGTGGCGAAGAAGTCCGCCGTGAAGGCCTCCGTCGGCGGCCGGAAGGACGCCGGACGGCGGCT
Source organism: Curtobacterium sp. SL109 (assembly GCF_026672405.1). Classification (NCBI taxonomy): domain Bacteria; kingdom Bacillati; phylum Actinomycetota; class Actinomycetes; order Micrococcales; family Microbacteriaceae; genus Curtobacterium; species Curtobacterium sp. SL109. Next base: position 1,576,555 of record NZ_JAPPRB010000002.1, on the reverse strand, counting down.
CCGCAACGGCATCGCGACGGCCGAGGTCGTCCGGACGTCGGGCTCCCTCGGCGCGGACGAGCGGGCGCTCATGGTGCCCGTCGTCACGCACGGCGAGGTCGACCCGGCGTTCCTCGGTGAGCGCGGGGTCGAGGCCGCGCGGGCCCACCACAAGGGCGCCAAGGCCGAGCTGCCCGCGGACGCGGCCCGGATCGGCCGGGGTGACCCGGCGATCCCGACCCTGATCGACTAGCGCCTACTCGGACTTCATCTTCTCGTAGATGGCCTTGCAGTCGGGGCAGACCGGGAACTTCTCCGGGTCGCGGCCCGGGATCCACTTCTTGCCGCACAGGGCCTTGACGGGCTTGCCGCTCAGGGCCGACTGCAGGATCTTGTCCTTCTTGACGTAGTGCGAGAACCGCTCGTGGTCGCCGGGCTCGATCGCCTCTTCCTCGAGGAGCTTCTCGAGCTCGCGGTCCATCACGTCGAGTCCGCCGCCGCCGGGTTCCGTCATGCTCATGCTCCAAGAGTACGACGGTCGCGCGTGGCGCGTCGTGCGCGTGTGGGGGCGGAGAGCCAGCCGCGCTAGTTGCGCAGCGCCGCTGCGAGCAGGTCGGGCCCGCGGCGGTCGAAGGCCCGTCCACCGGCGAACACCCCGACCACGAGCACGACCACCCCGACGGCGAGTCCGACGACCAGCGTCAGCACGCCGGAGGACCGGGAGTCGTCCATGAACGCCAGCACCGCGAGCCAGCCGGCCGGCACCGAGAAGACCAGGATCCCGATGATCGTCACGGCCTGCGACACCGTCGACGTGACGCCGGCGGCCTGCGGCTGCTGGAACGGTCGGTCGCCCGGTCGCACCGTCGGGTAGGCCAGCAGGACGGACACCACGCTGGAGATCCCGAGCCCGATGAGCAGCGCCCCCACGCACACGCCAACCAGCACCGGGAACGCCGCCAGGTCGCCGAAGAGCCATGCGGAGAGCCACGAGCCGGCGACGACGACCGGGACACCGACGACGAGCAGCGGGGTGAGCCGTCCGAGCCGGTCGCTCCACCCGGGAGCGCCCGACGCCACGTGCAGCCAGACCGCCGTGTTGTCGTAGGCGACGTCGTTGTGGGGCAGGAAGCCCGCGATCACGGCCATGAGCGGCAGCGGGACGAGTGCCGTCCAGTGCCAGGGGACGCCGGCGACCCCGAGCGGGACGACGACGATCGGCACGAAGAGCAGGATCACGTAGGACGTGCGGTACCGCGGGTCACGCCCCCAGTAGGTCAGCGCGCGGGCCGCGACGGCGGCGACCGGGGCGGAACCCAGACGGTCGAACCACCCCAGCCCACGGTGGGTGCGCGCGGTCGTGCGGTCGTCGACGGTCCGCGTCAGGCGCCCGACGAGTGCCCACCACGCCCACGCCAGCAGCGCGACGACCCCGACTGCGATGAGGAGCTTCGCCACGCCCTGGCCCGCGTGCCCGGCGGCGACGTCGGCCGGTGCTGCCCAGGCGGCGCCCCACGGCGTCCACCCGGCGACGTCCGCGATGCGCTGGAGCTCCGCGCTCCGCGGGTCGAGCCAGTCCGCGCCGAGCAGCAGGGGGACGGCTGGCACGAGCAGCACGACCACGACGAACGCCACGAACCAGCCGGCGTCGCGGCCCGGTCGGTGCGACCCGATCAGCCACGCACCGAGCGTGCACCCGACGCGGACGAGCAGCCCGCACGTGGCGATGACGAGCAGCGCCGCGACGATCCCGAGCACCCCGCTGCCGGCACCGCGCATCCAGGCGACGGACTGTGCCACCGCGACGACCGCGACGCCGACGACCGGCACGCCGAGCAGTCCCGCCAGGGCGAGCCCGGTCGTCAGTTCGCGCCGACCCAGCCCGAAGACCGCGAACCGTCGGGGGTCGAACTGGTCGGCGTCCCCGAGTGCGAACGGGACGAAGGTGAACCCGAGGGTGACGAGCATGCCCACGGGCACGATCACGGCACGGGCCGCGACGGGGTCGACGGTCCGGAGGTCGACGACGGCCATGGCCACCAGGACGGCGACGAGGAGTCCGACGAGGCTGCCGAGGACCACGAGCACCGAGCGCCTGGCGCCGCCGCGGACCTCGCCCGCGAGCAGGTCGGCCCTCAGCCGGAGAAGCTGTGCAACCATTCCATGCTCTCTGCGACGACGCGTCCGCCGGCGAGTTCGACGAACTTGTCCTCGAGGCTCTTCCGCCCGCGGACCGCCGGCATGGTCCCCGACGCGAGCACCTTGCCGCCGACGATGATCGCCACGGAGTCGCACGTGCGCTGGACGAGCTCCATCGAGTGACTCGACAGGACGACGGTCCCGCCGCCCTGCGTGTACCGGCGGAGGACCTCGACGATGGTGGCCGAGCTGACCGGGTCGACGGACTCGAACGGTTCGTCGAGCACGAGCACGCGCGGCGAGTGGATCAGGGTGGCGGCGAGGGCGATCTTCTTCGCCATGCCGACGGAGTAGTCCGCGACCTGGCGTCCGAGCGCGTCCCCGAGCCCGAAGGCCTCGGCGAGGTCGGCGCTCCGGGCACGGGCGGTCCGGCCGTCCAGCCCGCGGAGGGTCGCCGAGTAGTACAGCAGCTGCGCACCGGTGAGCCGGTCGAACAGCCGCAGCCGGTCGGGCAGCACGCCCATGCTGCGCTTCGCGGCGGCGGGGTCGGCCCACACGTCGTGGTCGAGCACGGTCGCGGTGCCGGCGTCGGGACGCAGCAGGCCGGTGAGCATCGAGAGCGTCGTGGTCTTGCCGGCGCCGTTCGGGCCGACGACGCCGAAGAGCGAGCCGCGGCGGATCTCGAGGTCCACGGCGTCGACGGCGAGGGTCTGGCCGTAGCGCTTCACCAGGCCGTCCGCGCGGAGCACGACGGGCTGCTGCGGGGCGGACGTGCCCGGACGCTGCGTGGACGTCTGCTTCGGGGGCGCTTCTTCGCGGTCGCCCCGGTCGCCTTCTTGGTCGGTCGCGACGCCACGCCGGTCCGATGCCCGTCCGGTGAACCGTCACCGGGCCTCCCGGCATCGCGCGTCGCGTCGTCGGGACCGGTCGCTCCGTCCCGGACGGGAGGCTCGCCACGGCTGCCGTCGTCGGCCTGCGCCGCGTCCGTGGCCGGCTCCGGCCTGATCGCGGCTGCCGCGCCCTGCGGCCGCGTCGCGCGCACGGGACGCTTGGCCCGCGGCTTCCCCTTCGTGCTCGGGGCGACGTTCGTGCTCGGGGCGACCACGGCCGGCAGGACTGCCGGTTCGCGGACGTCCGTCAGGGCGTCGTCGTCGGTCATGCCGTCCTGTCCAGGGCGGTCGTCCGCATCGTTCTCCCCCGTGTCGATCTCACCCGTGTCGATCTCACCCGTGTCGTGCGCGGCCGGGTCGCCCCCGACCATGTCGTCCGTCATGCCCCCGACGGCCTCACGATCCGCCGCCGCCTCCGCGGCGTCGGCCGCGTCGTCGATCTCGGTCGTCTCCGTCATCCAGGCAGCATCCGACGTCGTGTACACGTCCTCGTCGTCCCCAGCAGCCACCACGCGCCAACCGTACCAACGCCGGAGGGCCATCGACGAAGCGGACTTCCCAGGGTCACGAAATGACCACGATCCGTCACGGAAGGGCGCTCTGGGCAGGACTTTCCGTATGATTCACCGGGGCACGACGGAGTGTTCACCACTTGGAAACCTGCCCGGCTCCACCACCGCACAGCCGCCTGACGCACCGTCCGGCGCGGCTCACGGACAATTCGGATGCATCCGGAGCAGACTCGACGAGGCCCGCCCGTGCCCCAGGGCGCGCGGGCGGACACCGGAAGGGACCACCATGACCACGCAGATCGTCATCCTCGCAGCGGGGATGGGCAGCCGCCTCGGGCGCAGCCTGCCGAAGCCGCTCACCGAGCTCCGCGACGGCCGCACCATCATGCAGCAGCAGTTCGACAACATCCGCGCAGCGTTCGGCTCGAGCGCCAAGGTGACCGTCGTCGTCGGCTACAAGTCCGAGTACATCATCGAGGCCTTCCCGGAGGCCTCCTTCGTGCACAACGAGTCCTACGACTCCACCAACACCTCGAAGAGCCTGCTCCGTGCCCTCAAGGCCACGGGCAAGGACGGCGTCCTCTGGATGAACGGCGACGTGGTCTTCGACCCGCGCGCCCTGGTCCGCGCCGCCGACATGATGGACCAGAAGCGGTCCTTCGTCAGCGTGAACACCGAGAAGGTGTCCGACGAAGAGGTCAAGTACACCGTCGACGCCGAGGGCTTCATCCAGAAGCTCTCGAAGCAGGTCGTCGGTGGCCTCGGTGAAGCCGTCGGCATCAACTACGTCGCCGCGGCGGACAAGCAGGCCCTGATCCACCACCTCGGCCGGGTCGACGACCAGGAGTACTTCGAGGGCGGCATCGAGGCAGCCATCGCCGAGGACGGTCTACGCTGGACGCCGATCGACATCTCCGACCTGTACGCGGTCGAGATCGACTTCGCCGAGGACCTCGAGCGCGCGAACGAGCTGTTCGCCTGAGCATCGGTCTCCTCTCGGTGATCCCGGCCGGAAGGACCCCATGACGACAGCGAGTGCGCCGACCGCACCGGTGACCGCCGCACCGCCGGCGTCACGCGGTGCAGGTCGGCGCTATCGTCATGCGCTCTGGTTGCTGACCAAGCGCGACCTGCGCGTCCGCTACTCGACGTCGGCGCTCGGCTACGTCTGGTCGATCCTCGACCCGCTGGTGATGTCGGGGATCTACTGGTTCGTCTTCACCCAGGTGTTCCACCGTGGTTCGGTGGGCGAAGAGCCGTACATCGTGTTCCTCCTGGCGGCCCTGCTGCCGTGGATGTGGTTCACGGGGAGCGTCTCCGACTCCACGCGCGCGTTCATCAAGGAGTCGAAGCTCATCCGCTCGACGACGATCCCCCGGAGCATCTGGGTCGCCAGGATCGTCGCGTCGAAGGGGATCGAGTTCCTCCTGAGCATCCCGGTGCTCGCGGTCTTCGTCATCGGGACCGGTGCCCACGTGCACTGGCAGGTCGTGCTCTACCCGCTGGCGATCGTGCTCCAGTGCGCGCTCGTCTACGGGCTCGGGCTGATCGTTGCTCCCCTGGTCGTCTTCTTCCGCGACCTCGAGCGTGCCGTGAAGCTGGTGCTCCGCTTCGCGTTCTACGCCTCCCCGATCATCTACAGCACCCAGGCGCTCCCCGACTCCCTGCACGACCTCGCGGCGGTCAACCCGCTGACCGGCATCTTCGGGATCTACCGATCGGCCTTCTTCCCGAGCCAGCTCGACTGGTTCGAGGTCCTCGTCTCGGTCGTCATCACGGCGGTCGTGGTCGTCGTCGGCCTCGTCGTCTTCCGGCGCAGCGAGCACCGCGTCCTCAAGGAGCTGTGATGACCGCCACCCAGTCCAGCCCGTCGACCACGGCCGGCGCCCCGGTCATCTCCGTGCGCGACGCCGGCATCCGGTTCAAGCGCAACCGTCGTGCCAGCCGCAGCTTCAAGGACCTGTTCGCCGGTCGGACGCGACGCAAGCGCGGCGACGAGTTCTGGGCCCTGCGTCACGTCTCGTTCGACGTCCGCCCCGGTGAGGCCATCGGGGTCGTCGGACGCAACGGTCAGGGCAAGTCGACCCTGCTGAAGCTCGTCGCCCAGGTGATGCTGCCGGACGAGGGCCGGGTCCACGTCGGTGCGGGTGTCGCGCCGCTCATCGAGATCACCGGCGGGTTCGTCGGCGACCTCTCCGTGCGCGACAACGTCTACCTGACGGCCGGGCTGCACGGCATGACCCGTGCCGAGATCCGTGCCGACTTCGACGAGATCATCGAGTTCGCGGAGATCGGCGACTTCGTCGACACCCCGTACAAGCACCTGTCGAGCGGCATGAAGGTGCGGATCGCGTTCGCCGTGATCTCCCGGCTGGACGAGCCGGTCATCCTCGTCGACGAGGTGCTGGCGGTCGGCGACAAGGCCTTCCGCGAGAAGTGCTACAAGCGCATCGAGGAGCTGCTCGCCGGCGGTCGGACGCTGTTCTTCGTGTCCCACAGCGACAAGGACCTGCGACGCTTCTGCGACCGCGGGCTGTACCTGGACAAGGGCCGTCTGCAGCTGGACGGCCCGATCGAGGACGCGCTGGCGCGGTACTCGGCGGACTACGGGGTCTGAGCGCGGCGGCGTCCTGCCTCACCTCCCCACCACAACCCGCCCACCCCGCACCCCCTCCACAACCCCGTGCCCCCGGGGCCGTCCCCGCGCCCCCACCGTCGGACCCTCCCCCTACCCTCACCACCATGCCCACCACACCAACCGCCTACGCTGTCCCCTTCGCAGTCGACCGCACGGCCGCGCCCCGCCGCTACGACCTCGTCAACATCGGCGACGAACCCGTCGACGGACTCAGCCTCACCCACCTCGGCACCGGGTACTGCCCGCCGCTGGTCGTCCGTCGGCTCGATCCCGGTCGCAGTCTCGGCATCGCGGTGTTCGGCGCCGCACCCGACGAGACCGGCGTGGTCATCGTCCGCTGGCGTCGGCCCGACCGCTCCGAGTACCTGTGGCGCATGTCGCTCGTCGGGCCCGGCATGGCGCCCTGACGACGCCTCACGCCGGTCGTGGTGGCGCGCCGCTGTGCGTCAGGCGGCGCCGCGGTCCCGAGCGACCTCGTGCCAGCGGGCGATGAGCCGCTCGACGGCGTCGTGGAAGCGGGCCGTCGCGGTGCCGGGCGTCGTGTCCCCGAAGTACCGCTCCACCCACCGTCGCAGGTCCGCGAGCTGGCTCGCGTCGTGTGCCGCGGCGTCCACCCGGGCCACCACCTGGTCCGCGTCCTCCGCCAGCAACCAGTTCGCCGCGGTCAGGTAGCCGCGCTCGTCGACGTCGGCACCGGGCGCCACCGGGCGGGTGACGATGAGGGGCTTCCCCACCGCCAGTCGGTCGTAGATCATCGCGCTGATGTCCGTGATGGCGACGTCCGCGTCGGCGAGCTGCCAGCCCAGCGCGGGCCCGTCGTCGTGCACGTGGTGCGCCGACGGGTCCGCGGTGTTGGCGGCTGCGATGGCGGCGACGATGCGCTCGTGCGCGGCCCGGTACGCCGGGTCGACGACGCCGCTGCGTGGGTGCGGGCGGTACACGAGCCGGTGCCGGGGCGACGCGAGCACCCGGTCGGCGATGGTGGTGCCGTGGCTCGCGATCGACCCGTAGGCGGCGGCCTCCCGGTCCCCCTCCCAGGTGGGCGCGTAGAGCACGACGGTGCGGTCGTCAGCCGGGTACGGCGGCTTCCCCGCGAAGTGGTCCGCCTGTGGGCGCCCGATGGCGATCGCCCGGTGCTCGACGTCGTAGTCCCAGAGCGCCTCGGACAACCGGTCACGCGCGGCCGCACCAGCGATCAGGGCGTAGTCGTACGCCTTGAACTGGTTCGTCGTCATGTACATCTTGTCGCTCTCGCCGTGGTTCACGAAGACGTGCCACATGCGCCCGTACCGCATCATCTGGAAGTTGCGGGCGTTCTGGTTGACGTACAGCACCAGCTTCGGCGCCTGCTCGTCGACGAACCGCTCCAGGTCGACGACCTGTCGGGCGTACACCGCGGCGACGGGCGCCTCGTCGAGCAGGGTGAGCATCGTCCCCGGGTTCCGCGAGACGATCGCGACCCGGTGCGTGCGGGAGAGCTCGGCGAGCGGCTCGTACCACTGCCGCACCTGGTACATGTTCACGGGCCCGTCGGCGAAGTACACCGCGACCTCGATGCGCCCCGGCGCCAGCCGCTCCTGCGTGGGGAGCCGGCGTGCCAGGGCCCGTCGGCTTGATCGGGACCGCAGGAGCCGTCGGACGAGCCGGACGGCAGTGCGGGCGTCGCGGAGGATCGACATGCTGCGCTGCTCTCTCGTGGTGCGGTCGGGATCGGGTCAGACGACGGGTGGACGGCCGGCCAGGGTCATCCGGGCGATGGTGAGCCAGCCCATGGGTCGGACCGGACCGCAGTCACTCGTCCAGCCCTCGCGGACGCCGTCGAACCACACCCGCAGGCGGCGCGGGTGCCGCCACCAACGCAGGACCTGGATCACGGCCCACGACCCGACGTACACCGGGCGGAGCGGCGCCGGCAGGTTGCGCCGTGCGAGCCAGACACGGTTCCGGGCGTTCAACCGGACGTACTCGCTGTGGCGGGCCGGGTCGATCGCCGGGTGGTGCGCGACGAGGTCCCCGGCGTACCAGGTCCGACGGCCGGCGTCCCAGACGCGCCAGGCGAGCTCGATGCCCTCGTGTGCGTAGAAGTACGGCGCGCCCCAGCCCCCGACGGCGCGGTACACGTCCATCGGCAGCACCACGGCGCCCTCCCACACGGAGAATACCGGCGACGACTCGGTGGGGTCGCCCTTGCGGATACGAGGCACCCACCGCAGGGGGCTCGCCGTGCCGGACGGGTCGACCACGCGCGGCTGCACGAGCCCGAGGGAGGGGTCCCGCTCGAACAGCGCGACGGCGTCCACCAGGAACGTCGCCGACGGGATGGACGCGTCGTCGTCGAGGAAGAACAGGTAGTCGCCGTCGACGACCTCGGCGCCGGCGTTCCGCCCCGCCGGGATCCCGACGTTCTCCGGCAGGGCCAGCGACCGGACGCCCTCCGGCAGCCCCGTCGGTTCCCAGCCGTTGCCGACGCAGACGACGTCGAGCTCGACGCCCTGCTGCGCGAGCACGCTGTCGAGGCCGCGTCGCAGGTCTGCGGGCCGGGTGCCCTGGGACAGGCTGACGACCCCGACGCGCGGGCGCTCGCGGTGCGGGACCGCGTGGCGTCTGGCGGTGGCCGGGGTCACGCGCGGACCCGCTTCGACGAGATGATCGCCAGGAAGTGTCCGGCGGTGGCGACGACGGCCAGCGGCAGGAGCGCGCCCACCAGGACCCGGTCGATCAGCGGGTGGCCGACGACGAGCCCGATCAGTGCGAAGACGAACGCCAGGATCGAGAGCTCGACGGAGTGGTACAGCCGGTGGAACGGCAGGAAGCGGGCGACCTTGCGCAGCGAGGCGAGGCGTCGTCCGGACGGTGCCGTCGAGGCGTCCCGACGGTCGACGAGCTTCTCCAAGCCGGAGTTGGCGCGTGCCACGTGCACCATGTCGTTCAGCGCCTTGTTCAGCACGATGACCAGGCCGAGCGCGCACCCGATCGTCGTCCACATCCAGTCCGCGCCGTGGATCGGCCACGTCGCCGCACGGACGCCGAGGGCGATGGGGATGAGCCCCTCGGTCGTGTAGTGCCCGACCTTGTCGAGGAACACGCCTGCGGGCGACCGGGTGCCGCGCCACCGGGCGACCTCGCCGTCCGAGCAGTCGACGAGCATCTGGAGCTGCCCGAGCACGAGCGCGAGTGCGGCGCCCCAGAACCCCGGGATCAGCAGTGCCGCGGCGACCGACCACCCGACCAGGATCATCAGGCCGGTCACCTGGTTCGCGCTGACACGGGTCTTCAGCAGCACCCACGTCAGGTACGGCGAGATGTCCCGGAGGTACAGCGACGCGGTCCAGTGCTCCGCGTTGGCGCGCGCTCGGACCTCGTCCGGCTGCGCGACCGCCCGCAGCTCGGCGATGGAGGTGGGGTGGGCGTAGCCGCGTTCGCCGCGGTCGTGCTGGGGGTCGCTCACGTGCGTCACCGTCCGGTGTGGGTCGTCAGCTCGGAGGTCCGCGTCAGGAACCCGACGATGAACCCGACCCCCCAGCCGATGTGGATGCAGGGCAGGACGACGAGCAGCCACGCGCGTGTGGCCGCGTCCGAGCGCCGGGACACCGCGAGGGCCCCGACGACGACGAACACCAGGTAGACCGCCGGGACGACGAAGCCGAGCAGCGCCCAGGCGGCACCGCTGCCGAGCGCCGCGCCGACGATGCCGACGATCCCCGCGACGAGCCCGAGGCCGAGCCCCGCGACCATCACCGGGGGCACGAAGTAGCGCAGGCCGTTGCCCGCCGGGAACCGTCGTGCGAGTTCGCCACGCCACAGCCCCGTGGCGACGAACTGCCGGATGAGACGTTTCAGACCCGGCCGGGGCCGGTAGGTGACGACGAGCTCCGGCGTGAACCAGACGGTTCCACCGGTGGTGCGCAGCCGCCGGTTCAGCCCCCAGTCCTGGCCACGCTTGATACCCTCGTCGAACAGGCCGACCGCGAACAGGCGGTCACGGCGGAAGACGCCGAGGTAGGCCGTCTCCGCCGGTCCGGCCTGGCCGCCGACGTGGTGGGGCGTGCCGCCGAGGCCGACGCGGCTGCCGTACGCGAGGGCGACCGCCTTCTCGAACGGCGTCCGACCCTCGGCGCGCATGATGCCGCCGACGTTGTCCGCGCCCGACTCGGTCAGGGTCCGGACGGCGATGCGCGTGTAGTCCCGCGGCAACACGGAGTGCGCGTCGACGCGGACCACGACGGGGTGCTCGGAGGCGCGGATCGCCAGGTTCAGGCCGGCGGGGGTCGAGCCCACCGGGTTGTCGACGGCGCGGATGCGGGGGTCGGCGGCGCTCATCTCGGCGACGAGTTCGTTCGTGCCGTCGATCGAGGGGCCGAGCGCCAGCACGACCTCGAACGGTCCCGCGTAGTCCTGGTCGAGGAGGCTCGCGACCGCAGCGCGCACCTCGGTCACCTCGTTCAGGACGGGCATCACGTACGAGACGCCCGGCAGGCGCTGTCCGTCTGTCTGCATGCGATCCCTCGGGGTCCTGGCGGTGAGCGACCTGCAGCCTATCAATCCCCGGACTCCCCCACCTGTCGCCGCCCTGGGCACCGGTCCCGCCGCTCGTCCCTCCCTCTCCCCCTCGCTCTCCCCCTCGCCGAGCGGGCGGAAGCGCGGGGTCGGTCCGCCCCGCACGCCGGCATTGCGCCCGTTCGGCTTCCCGAGGGCGAGCGGGCTGAAGCGCGGGGTCGGGTCCGTCCCGCACGTCGGCATTCCGCCCGTTCGGCCCGGCCACCGCCGAGCGGGCGAAATCGCGGGGTCGGGTCCGCCCCGCACGCCGGTATTTCGCCCGCTCGCCCCTTCCACCGCCGAGCGGGCGGAAGCGCGGGGTCCGGTCCGCCCCGCACGGCGGCATTTCGCCCGTTCGGCCCGGCCATCGCCGAGCGGGCCGAAGCGCGGGGTCGGGTCCGTCCCGCACGTCGGCATTCCGCCCGTTCGGCCCGGCCACCGCCGAGCGGGCGGAAGCGCGGGGTCCGGTCCGCCCCGCACGTCGGGATTTCGCCCGCTCGGCCCGGCCACCGCCGAGCGGGAGGAAGCGCGGGTTCCGGTCCGGCGGGCACCACGGCATTTCGCCCGTTCGGCTTTCCGAGGGCGAGCGGGCGGGAGCGCGGGGTCGGGGCCCGCCCGCACGCCGGCATTTCGCCCGTTCGTGCGTGGGCGGTGCGACGACGACGGGAACGGGCGCATGGCGGCGCAGGGACAGACAGACGGGAGGCACGGTGCCAGCTGGCACCGTACCTCCCGTCTGTGGTGGGGTGCGTCAGCTCTTGCTGTCGTACGTCCCGAGGGTCACGTCCGCCTGGCGGGTGTCGCCGTTGCGGACGTAGGTGATGGTGGTCTTCGCGCCTCCGGCGAAGAACCGGACCTGCGCGGTGAGGTCGGTCGCGTCCGCGACGGTGGCGTCACCGATCTTCGTGACGACGTCGCCCTTCTGCAGACCGGCGCCGGCGGCGGCACCGCCCGAGGAGACGGACTTGATGAGGGCGCCCATCTGGGTGGCGTTGGTGTCCTCGTTCGCGTCGCCGACCGTCGCGCCGAGCAGGCCGTGCGTGGCCGAGCCCTTGTCGATGATCTCGTTCGCGACGCGCTTGACCAGGTTCGAGGGGATGGAGAACCCGACGCCGATGCTGCCCGCCTGCGACCCGGACGACTCCGAGGCACCGGCGCTGGCGATCGCGACGTTGATCCCGATCAGCTTGCCCTTGGAGTCCAGGAGCGCACCGCCCGAGTTGCCGGGGTTGATCGACGCGTCGGTCTGGATGACCGGGAGCGAGACGGTCGCGGAGGCGCCGGAGCTCGAGCCGTTGTCGCCGTTGCCCCAGAAGTCGAACGGGCCGTTGCCGTTGTTGCCCTGGCCTTCGTTCGAGTCGCCGCCGGCCTTCGGGTCACTCGACGTGACCTGGATGCTGCGGTTCAGGGTCGAGACGATGCCGTCCGTGACCGTGTTCGAGAGCCCGAGCGGGGCGCCGATCGCGACGGCGGTGTCACCGACGTTGAGGTCGGACGAGTCCGCGAAGGTCATCGGCTTCAGGTCGGTGGCGTCGATCTTGATCACGGCGAGGTCGACCGTTGGGTCGGTGCCGATGAGCTTGCCGGTGTAGATCTCGCCGTTCGACGTCGTCACCTTGATGGTGCCGCCGGAGCTGTCGCCGTCGAGCGTCACCACGTGGGTGTTCGTGACGATGTAGCCGTCCTTGGTGAGGACGACGCCGGAGCCGGTGCCGGCCTCGCTCGAGGCGGAGACGTTGATCGTCACGACCGAGGGTGTCGCCGCCGCGGCCACCGCGGTGACGACGGTCGCCGAGTCGTAGTCGTTGACCGTGAGGTTGCCGCCGCCGGAGCCCGACGAGCTGACGATCGAGCCGCCGTTCGAGGTGGCCGCGACCCAACCGCCGCCGGCAGCGCCACCGACGAGGGCGGCGGCGATGAGGCCTCCGACGATCGGCAGCACGAGACGCGACCGGCGCTTCGGCTCGGTGGTGGTGCCTGCCGCTGCGCCCGACGCACCGGCAGCGGTGGCGCCGGAGAAGTAGTGGCCGTTGCGGGGTGCGCCGTCCTGGTCGGCGTAGGCGCTCGAGGTGGGCGCCTGTGCGGACTGGCCGTAGCCGTACTGGCTGTTCGTCGGCTGCTCGTACGCGGAGGTCGGAGCCTGCGCGGAGCCCTGGGCGTACTCGCCGTAGCGGGGACGGTCCTGCTGGCCGGACTGGCTCTGGCCGTACTGGTCCGCCTGACCGTACTGCGACTGCTGCCCGTACTGCGACTGCTGACCGTACTGACCGGAGTTGCCCTGGCCGTACTGGCTCTGCCCGTACTGGCTCTGCCCGTACTGTCCGGTGTCGCCCTGGCCGTACTGCGAGTGCTGGCCGTACGGCGACTGCTGCCCGGACTGGCCGTACCCGGACTGCTGTCCGTACTGGCCCTGCCCGGACTGCTGGCCGGACCCGTACTGCTGGCCGGACCCGTACTGCTGGTCGCTGCCGTACTGCGCCGTGGGGTACGGCGCCGTGTAGCGGTCGGTGTCGCCGGCCGAGGAAGCTGGGTGGATCACGTCGGTGTGGTCGGCATCCGTGCTCGCGCCGGGGGCCTCCTGCCCGCTCGCGCTGGTCGGTGCGTCGTTCGGCGTCGACGCGCCGGCGTCGCCCGTCTGCTGCGCGGCATCGTCGGCGGCGACCTCAGAGGTCGTGTCGTCCGGACGGATGTCGTCGCCGTGCCCGTTGGGCGTGGTGTCGGTCATGCTGGACGTGCTCCTTTCAAGCTCGTGCAGTCTGTCGCACGAGCCTGGGCAGTCCTGATGACGACCCTGCAAGTGCCTTGAGGCGAGCTTATGCGTCACCTGTGGACGCACTCCCGGGAGCGGCAGCGCCGACGCACTAGGTTGGGGACCGTCCAGCGCGAGCGCCCGTCGGAGGGAACCCCATGCGGCACACCGGACCCTGGCTGCGAGCGGCGGAGGGCGCGATGCTCCTCGGCCCCGACGGCGTCCCCGCCCCCACCGTGTTCGCCGAGATGAGCGCGCTGGCGGCCAGCACGGGTGCGGTCAACCTCGGGCAGGGCTTCCCGGACGAGGACGGTCCCGTCGAGGTCCTCGACGCCGCGGTGCAGGCCATCCGCGACGGCGTGAACCAGTACCCGCCGGGGCGCGGGACCCCCGACCTGCGTCTGGCGATCGCCGAGCACCAGCGCCACTGGTACGGGCTCGAGGTCGATCCCGACCAGGAGGTCCTCGTCACCGCCGGCGCGACCGAAGCGCTCGCGGCGACGCTCCTCGCGCTGGTCGAGCCGGGCGACGAGGTGGTCACGTTCGAGCCGTTCTACGACGCCTACGGTGCCCTGATCCGCCTCGCCGGTGCCACCCACGTGACGGTGCCGCTGACCGCGCCGGACTTCCTGCCCGACGAGTCCACGCTCCGCGCGGCGTTCTCGGACCGGACCCGCGCGGTCCTGGTCAACACCCCGCACAACCCGACCGGACGTGTGCTGCCGACCGAGGTCCTGCGTGTCGTCGTCGAGCTCGCCGAGCGCCACGACGCGGTCATCATCACCGACGAGGTCTACGAACACCTCACCTTCGAGACGGAGCACGCGCCGCACGTGCCGCACGTGCCGCACGTGCCCATCGCCACGCTGCCCGGCGCCCGGGAGCGGACGGTGACGGTGTCGAGCGCCGGGAAGACCTTCAGCACCACCGGCTGGAAGATCGGCTGGCTCACCGCTCCCCCGGCGCTCGTGACCGCGATCACGACCGTCAAGCAGTACCTGACCTTCGTCAACGGAGCGCCGTTCCAGCCGGCGGTCGCCGCGGGCCTCCGCCTGCCGGACACGGTCTTCGCCGGGATCGCCGCGGACCTCGCGGCCAAGCACGCCGTGCTCGCGGCAGGACTCACCGCAGCGGGCTTCGGGGTGCACCGGCCCGACGGGGGCTACTTCGTCATCGCGGACACCGCCCCGCTCGGGTACGAGGACGCGCGCGCCTTCTGCCTCGAGCTGCCGCACCTGGCGGGCGTCGTCGGTGTGCCGGTGTCGGCGTTCGTCCGCCCGGACCACGCCGCCGGCTACCGGTCGCTGGTGCGCTTCGCGTTCTGCAAGAAGCGCTCCGTGCTCGAGGACGCGGCCGCCCGCCTCGCCACCCTCAGCCGGGCGTGACGTCCGCGGCACCGCGGACCGTCACGTCCGCGGTGCCGCGGCGGTCACGTCCGCGGCGCCTCGGACCGTCACGTCGTACCGCCGCAGTGACAGCGAGGGGTTCGTCCGCCGCACTCCGTCCGTGACGTCGGTGTCCACCGTGGTGACGAGCAGCCCCGGTGCCGGCCCGAGCGCGGCGACGGCGACACCCGACGGGTCGAGGGCCACCGATCCCCCGATGCCGATCGGCGGCGCCTGGCCGACACCGACGACCCAGACGGTGTTCTCGATCGCGCGTGCCGTGAGCAGCGTCCGCCAGTGGTGTTCCTTGCCCGGCCCACGCACCCACTCGGCGGGCACGAGCACGACGTCGGCAGCAGCACCACCGGCGAACACGCCATCCGAACCGGAACCGGCACCGGCACCGGCACCGGCACCGGCCGACCCTGCGACGAGCCGCCGGGTCACCTCGGGGAACCGCAGGTCGTAACAGGTCTCGAGACCGACCAGCACGCCGCCGAGCTCGAACACGGGCAGCTGCTCGGGGTCCCCCGCCTCGATCCGGTCGGACTCCCGCGACCCGAACGCGTCGTACAGGTGCACCTTCCGGTACGTGCACACGAGCGAGCCCTCGGGGTCGATCGCGACGAGCGTGTTGCGGAACCGCGCGGTGTCCGGGCCGGCCTCGGCCACCCCGACCACGAGCGCCACCCCGGTGCTCCGCGCGATCCGCCGGAGCCCGGTGACGAAGGGCCCGTCGAGCGGCTGCGCTGCCGCGACGAACCGGTCGTCGATGTCCGCCGTGAAGTACGACGTGTACTCGGGCGTCACCAGGAGCTGCGCGCCACGGGCCGCCGCGTCCTCCGCTGCCGCCCGCACGGTCTCGAGGTTCACGGCGGGGTCGTCCACGGGGGCGAACTGCGCCGCGGCGATGGTCAGTGTCGTCACCGGGCCAGGCTAACCGGGGCCACGACCGCGCGCGACGCCCGGCGCCGCGCCCGGTGCAGCTACCGCACGTCGAGCACGTCGAACGACCGCCGCAGGATCCCCGTCACGTCGCCGTCGTCCCCGGTCGCCCACGCTGTGATCGACACGTCGAAGCACCCCAGCGCAGCCTGGACCACCGTCCGCGCCCACAGATCGGCATCAGCCCCGACGGACCGTTCCGCACCACCGAACCGCGTGGCGACCAGCGGTGTGAGCACCTCGGCCCACGCGTGGTGCTTCTCGAGGTTCCGCGCCCGGAGCGACGGCGTGCTCGTCATCACCCGGACGGACCGACGAGCCGTCTCCGGGTCACCGCCGTCGCCGCGCAGGAGCATCGTCGCGAAGGCCTCGCGCAGGGCGCTCCAGACCGGCTCGTCCGCCGGCCGGTCGAGGAACGCCGCGGCGAGCACGTCGCTGTGGCGCGCCGGGTCGCCGATGACGGCGTCCTCCTTCGCCGGGAAGTACCGGTGGAAGCTCCTGGCGGAGATCCCCGCCTCAGCCGCGACCTGGTCGACGGTGACCCGGTCGAACCCGTCGGCGTCGAACCGCGCCATTGCGACGGCGGCGATGCGGGCGCGCACGGCCTCGCGGGTGATGTCCCGCAGTCCCGGTCGGCTCTCTGCCGTGCTCTCACTCATCGAAAAAGCATATCGCCGTGTCAGTGGCAGCCCTTCTTGACAGTCTCTGCCATGTCTGGCGTACAGTGCCACTGGTATTCAACCCGTCTCGGAAGGACGACCATGCAGCACCGCACACTCGGACGACAGGGCCTCGTCGTCAGCGCCATCGGCTACGGCGCGATGGGCACGACGTTCGCCTACGGACCCGGCGACGACACCGAGTCGATCGCCGCGATCCGCCACGCCCACGACCTCGGCGTCACCCACTTCGACACCGCCGAGCTCTACGGCTGGGGCACCGGCGAACGACTCCTCGGCGCCGCCCTAGCCCCGGTCCGGGACGAGGTCACCATCGCCACCAAGTTCGGCTTCACCGACACCTACGGCCAGGACTCCCGCCCAGACCACATCCGGCAGGTGGTCGACACGAGCCTCCGCAACCTCGGGACGGACTCGATCGACCTGCTCTACCAGCACGTCCACGATCCCCAGGTCCCCATCGAGGACGTCGTCGGCGTGATGCAGGAGTTCGTCCAGGCCGGCAAGGTCCGGTACCTCGGGCTGTCGAACACGGACGCCGAGAACATCCGGCGGGCGAACGCGGTCCACCCGATCTCGGTGCTCCAGACCGAGTACTCGGTCTTCGCCCGCGAGTCCGAGGACCTCTTCCCCGTCGTCGACGAACTCGGCATCGGCATCGTCGCGTACTCGCCGCTGGCACGCGGCTTCCTCAGCGGTGCGGTCCAGCCCCGGAGCGCCTACGCCCAGGAGGACATCCGGCAGTTCCTGGAGTGGTGGGCACCCGAGCACTGGGACGCCAACACGGGCGTCGTCGCCGGCCTGACCGAACTGGCCGACACGAAGGGCATCTCGCTCTCACAGCTCGCGCTGGCCTGGATACTCGCGCAGCGGGACGACATCGTCCCGATCCCGGGATCACGGAACCCCGGACGTGTCGCCGAGAACGCCGCCGCAGCAGCCGTGACCTTCACCGCAGAGGACCTCGAGCGGATCACGACGCTCGGTCAGGGGGTCCGCGGCAAGCGCCACCGGCTGAGCCACAGACCGAGTCGCGACGCAACCAGGGGACGGACGGGAGGCTCCCCACCAGCTGGCAGGGAGCCTCCCGTCCGGAACGGCGTCCGGACTCACGACGCCCACAACGCGAAGAAGCCCCGGTCCGAGAGGACCGGGGCTTCTCGTGTCGCGTTGGTTGCGGGGGCAGGATTTGAACCTACGACCTCTGGGTTATGAGCCCAGCGAGCTACCGAACTGCTCCACCCCGCGGCACGTTTAGAAGCTTACACGGCAACGGGCGGGGTGCCAAATCGGCCACCCCGCCCGTGTCGTCAGTTGCCGGACGAGCCCGATTCCTCGGCTTCGACCGCGGCCTGGATCGCGTTCTGCAGGCGCTGGTCGGCCTCGGCGGCAGCGACGAGGTCGTTGTCCGCGTAGGCCTGCTGGCGGTCCTGCAGGGCAGCGCTGGCGTCGGCGAGCGCCTTCTGCACGGCGGGGTTGTCCGAGTCGGACGCCGAGCCGCCGGTCGAACCGGTGCCCGAGGACGAACCCGAACCGGAGTCCGAGTTCCCGTTGTCCGAACCGTTGTCGGTGCCGGTGTCGGAACCGCCCGCAGCCGCGCCCTGGTCACCCGCCGCCGCACCGGAGTCACCACCGAACAGCTGGTTGAGCGCCTCGTCGAGGGTGTCCTCGAACGCGATCTTGTCGCCGAAGGCCACCAGGACCTTCTGCAGCAGCGGGTAGGAGCCACTGGACGTCGACTGCACGTAGACGGGCTGCACGTAGAGGAACCCACCACCGACGGGCAGCGTCAGCAGGTTGCCCTGCTTGACGGTGCTGTTGCCGCGCTTCAGGATGTTCAGCTCCTGCGACACCGTGGTGTCGGAGTTGAACAGGTTCTGCACCTGCAGCGGACCCGGGATGTTGTCCGTCTTGGGGATCGTCAGCAGCGTGAGCTTGCCGTAGCCCGACGCCCGCTTGCCCTCGCCAGCGCCGCCGGCGTCGGAGTCGACGGCGAGGTACCCGGTCAGCACGTTCCGCGCGTTCGAGCCCGTCTGCTGCGGGATGTACGTCGTGTAGAGGCGAGTACGCGGTCCCCTGCCCCGGCACCTTCATCGTCAGGTAGTACGGGTCCTGCAGGTTGGCCCGTGCCGCCGACGTCTGGGTGCCCAGCGCGGTCGTCGTCGTGGTGGTGTTCGCCGCCGTCGTGTCGGCGTCGTTCGACCCGCTCGTCGGCTCGGTGGGCGTCGTCCAGGCGTCGTCACCCGAGTAGAACGAGTTGGCGTTGGTGACGTGGTACGTCCCGAGGATCGAGCGCTGCACCTTGAACAGGTCGGTCGGGTACCGGACGTGGTCGAGCAGGTCGGCGCTCATCGCGGAGACCGGCTTGAGCGACGTCGGGAAGACCTTCTGCCACGTCTTCAGGACCGGGTCCTTGGTGTCCCACGTGTAGAGGGTCACCTTGCCCGTGTAGGCGTCGACCGTGGCCTTCACCGAGTTGCGGATGTAGTTGACCTGGTCGGTGCGGAACGTCGAGGACTCGGTGCCGTTGATGCTGTCGGCGAGGCTCTGGCTCTGCGAGTACGGGTACGCGTCCGAGGTCGAGTAGCCGTCGACGATCCACTGCAGGCGGTGGTTCACGATCGCCGGGTAGGCGTCGCTGTCGAGCGTCAGGTACGGCGCGACCTTCTGCACACGGGTGATCGGGTTGCGGTCGTACAGGATCTGCGAGTCCTTGTTCACCGCGTTCGAGAGCAGGATCTGCTCCGACTGGAACTTCGCCGCGTAGACGAGCCGGTTGAAGAAGTTGCCGATCGACGGCCCGCCGTCGCCCTTGTAGGTCGTCGTCGCGTTGCCGCCGTTGTCGTCGTCCGAGCCGGACGGGTAGTCGAGCTCGACGTTCTTCGACCCCTCGGGTGCACCGACGATCGAGTAGCCGGGCGAGGTCTCGCCGAAGTACACGCGCTGCTGGTAGTCGCCGAGGGCCCCGGTGGACGGGATGCCGGACTCGAGGAACACCGGCTTGCCGTCGCTGGCGCGCTGGTTGCCGTAGGCCGCCGCGACGCCGTAGCCGTGCGTGTAGACGAACGTGCGGTTGTACTGCGTGTTCGCCTTGGCGCTCAGGCCGTCGAGGTCGATGTCGCGGACCGCGATCACGGTGTCCTCGGTCTGGCCCTTGATCTGGTAGCGGTCGACGTCGAGCTCCGACGGGAACTTGTAGTACTGCCGCGACTGCTGCAGCTGGCTGAACGTGTCGGACACGATCTTCGGGTCGATCAGTCGGATGTTCGCCGTGGTCTGGGCGTCCTGCGCGAGGGCTCCGGTGGACGGCGAGGTGGTGGCGTCGTAGTTCGACTCCTTCACCCCGGACACGTCGTAGGCGTCTCGCGTGGCGTCGATGTTCCGCTGGATGTACGCGGACTCGAACGACCGCTCGCTCGGGGCCACCTGCAGGCGCTGGACGATCCACGGGTAGATGCCGCCGATGACGATCGCGGAGACGAGCAGCAGCCCGGTGCCGACGATCGAGATGCGCCAGCGGCCGATGACCGCCGTGACGATGAAGAGCAGGGCGACGATCGCCGCGATGCCCGCCATGATCTCGCGACCGGGGATCGTGGCGTTGACCTCGGTGTACTGCGCACCGGTGATGAGCGAGTTGTTCTTGGTCAGGGCGGCGTACTGGTCGAGCCACAGGCTGACGGCCTGCAGCGCGATGTAGAGCGCGGCCGTGATCGCGAGCTGCACGCGGGCGGCGCGGGAGATCCGGACCTCTCGCCCACCGAAGCGCATGGCGCCGTAGAGGTAGCACGCGGCGAGCGCGGCGAGCCCGGCGATGAGGACCACCGCGGACGAGTAGGCCACGACGGAGCGCCAGAACGGCAGCTCGAAGACGTAGAAGCCGATGTCCAGGCCGAACTGCGGGTCCTTCTTGCCGAAGGGGGTCCGGTTGAAGTACTCCAGGACCATGCTCCAGCGCGGAGCGGTCGCGAGTCCGGCGAAGATGCCGAGGACGACCGGGATGCCGATCATGACGACACGGCGCAGCGGTTCGATGACCTGCTGGTAGCGGTCGAGCTGGGACCCGAGCTTGGCGTAGACCGGTCGGAACCGGAACGCGAACAGGATGCTCAGGTACACCGGCACGGCCATGCCGAGGAACCCGGCGAAGAACATCACCGCCCCCGCGATCCACCGCGTGGTCAGCACCTGCTGGAAGCCGAGCTGCGCGAACCACGCGTAGTCGGTGTACAGGCTGGCGAAGATGAAGAAGGCGATCACCAGTGCGGCCAGCACGATGATCGTGACCACGATCGGGACACGCGGCGAACGCCGGCCCGCAGTGGACGAGGTGGACGAGGTTGTCGTCACGTGATGTGCTCCAGACGTGTCGGACCGGCCGGCCCGGCGCACCGGGCCGTCAGTCCCACGATCCTATGGGACGTCACCGCCAGAGAACCTGTACCCGACCTCAGGAAGACCCCCCGATCCTCCCCTCCGGTCTGGAGGCTCGGTGCATGTCACCGACGCCGGTCCCGTTGACGAGACCCGCGGCCTGCGACCGGCGGTCAGCGACCGCAGGTGGCCAGGCCGGCCGTGCTCTTCCCGCTCGCGATCGTGCCGAGGTCGGAGACCGCCTGGTCCAGGGTCTTCACGGCGTAGACGTCGAGTCCGTCGGGGACGTGACCGACGACCTCGTCGCAGTTCGACGCCGGGGCGAGGAACACGGTCGCTCCCGCCGCCTTCGCGCCGTAGAGCTTCTGGCGGATGCCGCCGATGGGGCCGACCTCGCCGCCGGCGGTGATCGTGCCGGTGCCGGCGACGTGCTTGCCGCCGTTGAGCTTGCCCGGGGTGATCTCGTCGATGATCCCGAGGGCGAACATCATGCCGGCGCTCGGGCCGCCGACGTCCTGCAGCTTGATGGTCACGTCGAACGGGAAGTCGTACCGCTCCACGACGCCGACCCCGAGCAGGGCGGTGCCGTCCTGCTCGACCGGGGTGACCTCGACCTGGCGGGTGGCGTCGCCGCGACGGACCGTCACGGTGGCCGGGCTGGCGGTCCCGTGGTCGGCGACGAGTCCGCGGAGCGTCGTGGCGTCCGCGTTCGTCGTCAGGGGCGTGCCGCCGAACGCGGTGATGACGTCACCCTTGCGGATCGGGCCGTCCGCCGGGGAGCCCTCTGCGACGGTGCCGACCTCGAGCGTGGTGGGGATCCGCTCCCCCTGGTGGATGAGGGCCGCGGCGACGGCGGACTGCTGGGAGTTCGTCATGTCGGCGGCGTCCTGCTTGTCGACCTGCTCGGTCGTCGTGCCGGGCGGGTAGATCGCCGAGGCGGGGACCACTGCCTGCGACTTCGTGAAGAGCGCGCGGATCACGCTCGTCCACGGGGGTCGCTGTGTCGCCGTGCCCTGGACGCTGACGGTGAGCATGTCGAGCGCGCCGGCGGTCGGGTAGGTCTGGTGGCCGTCGACCTCGATGAGCTCGACGTCCTTCGCGTCCTTGCCGGTCCCCTGCTCCTGCGTGCCGATCGTGTTGAAGACCGGGCCGGGCAGCTCGATGACGTACGGGCTCGGCAGCACGCTCGCCACGATCGCCAGCACGACGGCGCCGACGACGAACGTCCAGCCGATGGTCCGACGGCGGGAGCGGCGGCGGGGAGCGGTCGCGAAGATGGTCAACGGGGTCCTTCCGGCAGGGTGCTCGGGAGCTGTCGGCCCGGTCGTCACCGACCGGTCGTCGACGGGCTGTTCGCCCTGGGCGCACCCGCAGGAGCGTTCCCACGGGGCCGTCCCAGGCGCGGTCCCACGAGCAGCGATTAGCGTAGTCGGCATGCCTGATGAACCGCAGCCGGGGCCGGACGACGACTTCCAGGAGATGCTCCGCAAGCTCCTCGCCGGAGAGGGCCAGATCGACCCGTCGCAGCTCGCGGGCGCCGCTGGCCTGCCGAACGACCCGGCCTTCGTGGCCAACCTGATGAGCCAGCTGCAGCGCGCGGCGCAGAACGGCGGCGACGGCATCGACTTCACGGTGACGGCCGAACGCGCCACCGCGATCGCGAAGGACGGCGCCCACGGCATCGACCCGGCGACCAGCCAGGCGAGCGTGCAGGCCTTCCAGGTCGCGGCGCTGTGGCTCGACGAGGTCACCACCGTCGCGGAGCTCACCGCCACCCCGAGCCTCTTCACGCGCGACCAGTGGGCGAAGGCGACCGCCCCCGTGTGGACGCAGATCGCCGAACCCGTGGCCGCGAGCATCGCCGGTGCCCTGACCGAGGCGATCGACCAGCGCGCACCCGAGGAGCTGAAGGCGATGCTCGGCGACGTCTCGAAGGCCATGCGCGGCGTCGGCGGAGCGCTCTTCGCGATCCAGCTCGGCCAGGTCGTCGGCCAGCTCTCGAAAGAGGTGGTGTCCGGCGGTGACGTCGGCGTGCCCCTCCTCGACGAGCAGGTCGCCGCGCTCCTGCCGCAGAACGTCGCCGAGTTCGCCGAGGGCCTCGACGTCCCCGAGGACGAGGTCCGCATCTACCTCGCCGTCCGCGAGCTCGCCCACGCCCGGCTGTTCCGCTCGGCGCGCTGGCTGCGACTGCACATCATCTCCTCCATCACCGAGTACGCCCGTGGCATCCACATCCCGTTCGACCGGGTCGAGGAGCTCGCGGCCGACATCGACCCCACCGACCAGGAGCAGCTCCGCGACGCCCTCGCGTCCGGCGCGCTGATCCCGCCGCGCACCCCCGAGCAGGACGCCGCGCTGGCCCGCCTCGAGACGATGCTCGCCCTGGTCGAGGGCTGGGTCGACACCGTCACCGCCGCGGCCACGGCGCGCCTGCCCCGGTCCGGCGCGATCGCCGAGACCGTCCGACGCCGTCGAGCCGCCGGCGGCCCGGCCGAGTCCGCGTTCGCCACGCTGGTCGGCCTCGAACTCCGCCCCCGTCGACTGCGCGAGGCCGCGGCGATGTGGCAGCGGGTCACCGACGAGCTCGGCGCCGAGCAGCGGGACGCCCTGTGGGAGCACTTCGACCTGGTGCCGACGTCCGAGGACGTCGATGCCCCGGACGCGCTCGTCGCGCGGCTCCGGAACCCCGGGCACACCCAGGAGGACGACGAGTTCGACCGGGCGCTCGAGGACCTGTTGAACGACGCCACCGGTTCCCGTCCGCGTGAGGACGAGTCCGGCGGGATCGACGACGAGCCCGGCGACGGTCCGGACGCGACCGGTCCGGACGCGACCGGTCCGGACGCGACCGGTCCGGCGCCCGACACCGGCTCGCGCTGACCCGACCGGGAGGCCCTGGTCGGCTCCGGCTGTCGGCTGGCGGTCCGGCGGGTTCTCCACAGATCCCCCGGCGACCGCCCGTCGGCTCCTCGCGTCCGCCACGGTGGACGCATGGGCATCCGCATCGACCCGTCGCTCGAGTTCGTCTGGCGTGACCCGGCGACCGTCCAGCTCGGCGTCGACCCGCCGCGTGCCGTGATCGGCGTGCCGACCACGGCCGAGGAGCGCTTCCTCTGCGCCCTCCGGCGGGAGACCAGCCGAGACGCCCTCTCCGGCCTCGCAGCGAGTGTCCGGTGTCGACCCGAGATGGCGGCGCAGGTGCTCGGTGCGGCGTCCCCTGCGGTGCTCGACATGCTGCCGGAGCCCCTCACCCGGGTGGAGGTCCACGGCAGCGGTGCCCTCGCGTCGACCCTCGACGCCTTCCTCACGGGCGAGGGCATCACCGTCGTCCGCACCGCTGCTCCCCGCGGCGGTCCCGTCACGCTGCCGGACCCGGAACCGCGTGTCGCCGTCGTCGTCGCGGACCACGTCGTGGACCCGGCGCTCCGCTCGGCCTGGACACGACGCGGCACACCGCACCTGCCGGTCGTGGTGGGCGACGGTCGGGTCCGCGTGGGGCCGCTCGTCGTGCCGGGCAGCGGCCCGTGTCTGCAGTGCCTGGAGTACGCGCACGTCGACGACGACCCGGCGTGGCCCGCGATCGCCGCGCAGGTCTGGGGACGTCCCGCGGCGCCGCTGTCCCCGTGGCGCTCCGGAGCGGTCGCGGCGGCGGTCACGCGGTCGGTGGTCGAGCTCCTGCCGCGCGCCGCGGTGACCCCGGGCACCGACCAGCTCGTGTTCGAGCGGGACGACCTGTCGGTCAGCCGCCGACCGGTGCGCCCGCACCCGCGGTGTGCGTGTCGAGCGCTGCCAGGAACCGACTCGGCGCCCGGGACCCCCCGCGCGACGACCCCTGCCGTGACCACGTGACGGTCACGGTGCGACGCGCTCGGGTCAGGCCGACGTAGAACAGACGGCGTTCCTCGTCGACCTCGTCCTCGGTGATGGCGTGCGAGATCGGCAGCAGGCCCTCGGCGGCGCCGACGATCATCACGTTCTCCCACTCCAGGCCCTTGGACGAGTGCAGCGTCGCGAGCGTGACGGTGTCGAGCTCGGGCTCGTGGTGCGTCGCGGCGCGGTCGACCAGGTCCTGCGTGAACTCCTGCATGCTCGTGCCGGCGGGGGCGTCCTCGGCGAGGCCCATGATCGCCTGCAGGGCCTCCCACTGCTCGCGGACGGCGCCGGTGCCCTCGGGTGCGGTGGGGGTCCATCCGCTGACCTGCAGCACCAGGCCGACACGGCGCGTGAGCTCGTCGTCCGTCTGGCGGATCGCCTCGCCGCGCATGTGGTGCACGGCGAGCTTGACCTCGGGTCGGTCGAAGAACCGGGTGCCGCCCTGCACGCGGTACGGGATCCCGGCGCGACCGAGCGCTGACTCGAGCGCGGCGGACTGCGCCCCGACGCGGAACAGCACCGCGCAGTCGCCGTACGCCGACCCGGCCTGCACGAGCTCGGTGATGTGCCGGGAGACCGTGGCGGCCTCGTCGCCGTCGTGCACGCAGGGCAGGACGACGGGCGCCGGGCCCGGTTCGGTCTGCTGCGCGGCGAGGTCGAGCGCACCGGGACGCCCGCGCATCAGGGCGTTGGCGGCGTGCACGACCTCGCGCGTGGAGCGGTAGTTCCGTTCCAGGCGCAGGACGGACCCGCGCGGGAACTCGGAGCCGAACCCGAGCAGGTACCGGCTCGACGCCCCCGCGAACGAGTAGATGGTCTGGCTGGCGTCCCCGACGACGCAGAGGTCCTGCCGGTCGCCGAGCCAGGCGCGGAGCAGGTCGTGCTGCACGGGCGAGACGTCCTGGTACTCGTCGACCACGAAGAACCGGTACTGCTGCCGGACGTAGCTGGCGACCCGCGGCTCGGACTCGACCATGCCGAGCGTCGCGAGCAGCACGTCCTCGAAGTCGAGCTGACGGCGGTCGTCCTTCAACCGCTCGTACGCGCGCATCAGGTCGATGACCCGGGACGGCGAGGTCTCGCGGGGCATCACCCGGTCGGCGGCGGCGGCCTCGTACTCGTCGTACGTCAGGCGCTGCACCTTGCGCCACTCGACCTCTCCCGCCAGGTCGCGCAGCACGGGCTTGTCGACGCGCATGCCGACGGTGTCCGCCGCGTGGGCGATGATCCGCGCCTTCGACTCGACGATCTTCGGGGCGTGCCCGCCGACCGTGTCCGGCCAGAAGTAGCTGAGCTGGGACATCGCGGCCGCGTGGAAGGTGCGCGCCTGCACCGCTCCGGCACCGAGTGCCCGCAGGCGCGAGCGCAGTTCACCGGCGGCGCGGGTGGTGAAGGTCAGCGCCAGGACGTGGTTCGGCGAGTACGTGCCCGTCGCCACCCCGTACGCGATCCGGTGTGTGATCGCCCGGGTCTTGCCGGTGCCCGCACCCGCGAGGACCGCGACCGGGCCGAGCAGGGTCGTCGCGACCGTGCGCTGTTCCGCGTCGAGCGCGGCGAGCAGGGCCTCGGGCGACGGCGGCTGTGGCAGGGGTCGCGGCTGGGACTGCGGCTGCGCGCCCGACGGTGGGCCTGGGTTCACGGCAGGTCCAGCGGGGCGCCGTACCACTCCTCGATGATCGCCCGCGCGATGGACGTCCGACCGGGCAGCATCAGGGTGGTGCCGGCGCGCTCGCGGATCTCGTCCCGCGAGAACCACCGGACGTCGAGGATCTCCACGCCGTCCGGGCGGACGGTGGACGGGTCGCCGTCGAGGGCCCTGGCACGGAAGCCGACCATCAGCGACGCCGGGAAGGGCCACGGCTGCGAACCGAGGTACTCGGGTTCCTCGACGTGCACGCCGGACTCCTCGTGGACCTCGCGGCGGACGGCGTCCTCGAGCGACTCCCCCGGTTCGACGAAGCCGGCGAGCAGCGAGTAGCGGTCGTCGTCCCACGCGGCGTTCGAGCCGAGCAGGATGCGGTCGTCACGGTCGGTCACGCCGACGATGACCGCGGCGTCGGTGCGCGGGAAGAGCTCGTGGCCCTGGTCGTCGCGGCGCACCCACCCACCGGTGACGACCTCGGTGTCGGAGCCGGTGCGGGGCGAGAAGCCGTGCACCGCGTGCCAGTTCGCCATCGCCACGGCCTCGACCGCCAGGCCCTGGTCACGAGCGGACAGCTCCGTGCCGAACATCCGCAGGTTCTCCCAGACGTCCGTGTCCGGCTCGATCCGGGCAGCGGTGTCGGCGTCGACGAGCGCGGCGACGAAGCGGGTGCCCGCGGGGGCGTCGGCCGCGTCGGACAGGGAGCGTCCGAGGTAGACCAGCGGCGCGGACTCCGGGACGGACTCGGCGGGGACGAACCGCAGCGTGCCGTCGGCGTTGCGCAGCATCGCGGCACCGTGCACGGCCAGGAACCGCGTCGAGGGGTCTTCGCGCAGGACCCGTCCGAGGTCGGGGGTGCTGCGGTACTCGGCATCGCGGTCGAGCTCGTTGCGGGCGAGCGGCAGCCGGGCGGCGAACTCCTCGGTCACAGGGTGACTCCTCGGGTCGGGATCGAAGCGGCTCGCACTCGGCGAGCCGACGGCGGGCATCCGGTCGGGCCAGCGTGGCGCGCACCGTTCGTGACGCCGACGGACCTACCCTGTGGGGCATGGCGGGATCCCAGTTCACTCTAGCGGCGTTGGCGACGACGACCGTCCCCGGACTCGAGGTCACGGGCACACGCACGCTCGGCTCGGTCGCCTCTGGCGACTACGAGTCGGCGCTCCTCCACGACTCCGAGGGCCGCGCGTCGGTGATCCGGCGTCCGCGCAACCAGCGGGCGGAGGCCCGGCAGTCAGCCGACCTCCTCGCGATCCGGGCGCTGAGCGCCGGGATCAGGTCGCGCCTCCCGTTCGCCGTCCCGGAGTACCGCGGACAGGCGCCCGTCGGGTCGACCCGCGCCATCCTCACCACGTACGTCCCCGGCGCGCACCCCGCCCTCGGCACGCTCGCGGAGCGTCCCGAGCTGGCGACCAGCGTCGGACGCGCGATCGCCGCCGTCCACGTCCTGCCCACCAGCTTCGTGACCGACGCCGGCCTGCCGTCCCTCACCCCGTTCGAGGTCCTGCGCTCCGCCGTGTCTGTGATGGACCGCGCGGTCGCGACCAAGCTCGTCCCCGCCGCCCTGCAGGAGCGCTGGGAGGGCGCAGCCCGTGACCAGCAGCTCTGGCAGTTCACCCCGACCGTGGTGCACGGTGCCCTCGGCACCGAGGCCCTGCTCGTCGACGGCGACGAGGTCAGCGGCGTGCTCGGCTGGGGCGAACTGCGGCTCGGCGACCCGGCCAAGGACCTGGCCTGGGTGCTCCCCGGCCGGCGTGAGGCCTTCGCCACCGTCCTCGCCGCGTACGAGGCGAACGGTGGCGGTCGCGACCGCCAGCTCGCCCAGCGGGCGCGGGTGTACCACGAGCTCGAGACCGCGCAGTGGCTGCTGCACGGGGTGCAGGCGAAGAGCACGGAGGTCGTCGACGACGCCGTCGCGATGATGCACCGCCTGGTCGACGCCGTGCACGCGCCCTCGGCGGCGCCGCTGCAGTCGGTCTCCCCCGAGACGATGGAGATCGGCGAGGTCGAGCAGCTGCTGACGTCGACGGAGCGTCGGCACGGCTAGACGCCGTTCCTCCGGCTGACACGTTCCGTCCGGCTGGCACGGCCTGGAGGCCCGGGGCGCGTCCGCTCCGCCGGTCCGGTCAGCCCACGGCCTGCTGCCAGGCTCGCTCGAGTCCGGCGCGGTCGAGCAGTTCCCGGGGCCGGACCTCGAGGTCGTCGGCCACGAAGTAGAACACGGCGTCGACCTGGTCGATCGGGCGTCCGGTGAACTCGGCGTACGCGACCCGGTACAGCGCCAGCTGGAGCTGCCGCTGCTCGAGGTCTGCCACCCCGGACGGCGCCTTCCCCGTCTTCCAGTCGACGACCTCGATGCGGCCGTCGATCTCGTAGACGGCGTCGAGCTTGCAGACGACGCTGTGGCCGAGGAACGGGATGTGGATCTCGCGCTCGACCTCGACCGGCGTCAGCGCCGCCCAGCGCGACCGGGCGAACGTGGCCTGGAACTCGCCGAGCCGGTGGGCGTCGTCGTCGCTGACGACCGCGTCCGTCGGGGTCGTCGTGCCTTCATCCGGGTCGAGGTCGAGTTCGCCGTCCCACACGTCGAGGGTCTCGAGCGCACCGCCGGACCGACCGCGGGTCTCGACCCACTGGTGGAACAGCGTGCCGAGACGGGTGGCGCGGTAGGGACGCTCGGGCATCGGGCGCCGGAGCCGCTCGGCCACCGCGTCCGGGGCGGTGAGGTAGTCCTTGAAGCCGGACGCCGGGACACGGTGCGGCACCACGACCCGGTGCCTGGCGGACCGGGCCGCGCGGCGCTCCGCGAGCAGCAGGTCGATGTCCGCCGCGTACCGGCCGGACGCGCCCGGGTTCGCGTTGCGCACCCGGTCGGCAGCGGCCAGCACGCGGGGTGCCCGGTCGCCGAACGGCACGTGCGGCCAGGTCTGGGTCGCGCCGGCGTCCCCGAGGGGGTTGGACTCGTGGGTCGTGGTCTCCGGGATCGCCGACGCCGGCAGCACGTCGGCCTCGACGAGGTCCGCGAGGTACCGGCTGGGCATCGTGGGCTTCACGCCGCCGGCCCAGAACGAACCGCTGACCAGGAGCTCGTGCCGTGACCGGGTCAGGGCGACGTAGGTCAGGCGGCGTTCCTCGTCCTCGTTGCGGGCCTTGACCTCGTCCTTGAAGGCCTCGATCGCCAGGGTGACGTCCTTCTGCGAGTCGTGCCCGCGCCAGGCCAGTCGTGGGAGCTCGTCGGCGTCGCCGCGGAACTCGTACGGCAGGCGTCCGAACCCGATCCAGCCGGAGGAGCCCTCCTGCGGCCGGGCGGGCAGCGCGCCCTCGACCATCCGGGGCACCGCGACGGCGTCCCACTCCAGGCCCTTCGACCCGTGGATCGTCAGGATCTGCACCGTGCCGCCCTCGGGTTCCTCGGACCGCGGCCCCATGTCGTCGCGGCGCGCGGCGGCGTCGACCCAGCCGAGGAAGGCGCCGAGGTCCGCACGGTCGTCCGTGCCGACGAACCCGGCGAGCTCGTCGACGAAGGCGTCGAGGTAGGCGCTGCTGCCCTGCTCGTGCGCCGCGACCTCGATGTCGAGGTGCATCTCCTGGATCACGAGCGTGACGAAGTCGACGAGGTCCCCCGCGGCGCGGGACCGGAGCGCCGCGAGCTGCTGGCCGAGCCGACGCATGCGGTCCCGCCCGGCGTCCGTGATGCCCTGCAGGGCGCCGTGGTCGTCGGGGGCGACGGCCACGAAGTCGAGCGCGTCGACCACGGAGCCGTGCTCCCCCGCCGCGACCGAGGCCCGGAACGCGGCGGTCACGTCGTCGTCGAGGCGCTGCTGGGTGTGGTCGCGCTTGAACAGCCAGCTCGCGAGCGCGTGCAGCGCCGCCACGTCAGCAGCGCCGACGCGCCACCGGGCCCCGGCGAGCAACCGGATGAGGTCGTTGCCGGCAGCCGGGTCGTGGAGGACCCGCAGGCACGCCACCAGGTCCACGATCTCCGGTCGCTGCAGCAGCCCGCCGGTACCGAGGACGTGGAACGGCACGCCACGGTGCGTGAACGCCGCGGTGAAGGCGGCCAGGTCCTTCCGCGCCCGCAGCAGGAGCGCCATCGACCCGGACGGGTTGCGCCGTCGATGGTCCTCGAACCACGCGGCCACCGCGAGTGCCTCGTCCGGGAGGGTCTCGGTGAAGACGACGTCGACCGTGCCGTCGTCGGCACCCGGCCGCGGGGACAGGCGCTCGACGTCGACCTCTGAGGCCTCGGACAGCGGTGCGACGACGGCGTTCGCGGCGGCGAGGACGTCGACCGGGTTCCGCCAGCTCGTCGACAACGCGAACGTGTGGGCCGTCTGCTCCCCGTCCCCGCCGAAGTCACGAGGGAACCGGGCGAGGTTCGCGGCGCTCGCCCCGCGGAAGCCGTAGATCGACTGGTGCGGGTCGCCGACCGCCATCACCGCGTGCTCGCGGAAGAGCCGGGCGAGGAACCGGGTCTGCACGACCGAGGTGTCCTGGTACTCGTCGAGGAGCACGACGCGGAAGCGCTGCCGCAGGTCCGACACGACGCGCGGGGCCGCCTCGGCAGCGGCGAGGGCGAGGGCGATCTGGTCGGAGAACTCGACGAAGCCCCGGTCGACCTTCTGCCGTCGGAACTCCGCGACCAGGTCGGTCAGGGGCTCGAGCGCGCCGATCGCCGAGACGGCAGCGGTGACCGCGGCGTAGGGCTTGCCACGGTTGCCCGGCAGTTCGAGCAGCTCGGAGAACTCGATGGCGAACCGGCGCAGCTGCTCGGGTTCGACGAGGTGCTCGGACGCGGCGCCGGCGAGCGACACGACCGCCGCGGTGATGGTGTCGACGTTCCGGTCGAGTCCGGCGAGGCGGTCGTCCCGCGCCGCCACGACCACGCGGCGTGCGAGCTGCCAGGCCGACGGCTCGGTGAGCACCTGGGACTCGCCGTCACGGCCGACGAGCAGCGCGTTCTCACGGAAGACGCTGTTCGCGAAGGCGTTGTAGGTGGAGACCGTCGGCGCTTCGAAGGCGTCGCCCGGGGCGATCAGGCCGGCGTCCTCGAGCGCGCGGATCCGGTCGTTGATGCGGATGGAGAGCTCGCCGGCGGCCTTGCGGGTGAACGTCAGTCCGAGGACCTGGTCCGGGCGCACCAGGCCGTTCGCCAGGAGGCAGACGACGCGGGACGCCATCGTCTCCGTCTTGCCGCTGCCGGCTCCGGCGACGACGAGCGCCGGCGCCAGGGGGGACTCGATCACGGCCCGCTGCTGCGCGGTCGGGCGGGGGCGGCCGAGTGCGTCGGCGATGGTGTCCGCGTCGCGCGTGGGCGGTGTCGTCGTCTCCGACTCCGTGGCTGTCGCTGCGGTCGTCACGACCAGGTCCTCGTTCACCAGGTGACCTCCCCGACGACGTGGATGCGGCACTCGACGCCGGTGCGGGCCTTCTCGCAGTGGTCGTCGACGTTGGCGATGAAGGTGCGGTCGGCCATGCCCCGGGCGACCTCGTGCAGGCGCTCGCGGTAGGCCTGGCGTGCGTCGGGGTCGAAGGCCTGCTGGGTGCGCTCGGAGTAGGCGTGGCCGCCCTTCGGGTTCTGCACGAACACCAGGCGGGCATCGGCCATCGGCGACCCGGCTGGCACGCCCTCGACGGCACCGTCCTCGACCGCGAGCTGGTACGCGCCGAGCTGCGGGTGCTCGGGCATGTCGTTCTTCTCGCTCGGCATGCCGCGGCCGGTCTTCAGGTCGACGACGCTCACCCGGCCGTCGGGGTCGATCTCGATCCGGTCGATGCTGCCGCGCATGCGGGCGGGGCCGGTGACGAGCGCGAAGGAGGTCTCCGCGCCGAGCAGCCGACGACCGACGCTGGCGAAGGTCCGGAGGTAGTCGCTCAGGCCCTCGATCATCCGTCGGGTCCTGGCGCGCTCACGGTCGGCGATCCACGGCGACTCGAACGTCAGCTCGCCCCAGCGGGACTCCACGCGCTCCCAGAGCGACTCGACGTCGACCTCGGTCGCGTGCTCCATGGCCTCGTGCACGATCGTGCCGATGCCCATCGCCGGGCTCGGGGCACCGCCACCGAAGGTCTGCACGAACCAGTGCACCGGGCACTCCTCGAACGTGCCGATCCGCGACGGGGACACGGAGACGGTCGGGGCGACGTCCTCACCGGTCACGGGGTCCTGCTCGGGGTCGGCGGTCAGGTCGACGAGCGGGTCCTCGGTCGTGGGCTCCGCCGTGCCGTACCAGTCGTCGGGTGAGGCCCCCGGGACGTCCTCGGCCGCCAGCCGGGCGAGGGCCGACGCCGCTTCGTGGTCCCCGGTCGTGACGACACGTCGGCGGAGGGTGCCGGCGAGGCCGCGGAGCGAGAGCGGGTGGGCCGACGGCTGCCGGTCCGGCGGGACGGGGACCAGGCGGACGAACGGCGACGGGCTCTCGTCGTCGTTCGCGATCGTGCCGATGACCACCTGCGTGGTGGCCCGGGACACGGCGCGGGCGAACAGTCGGAGTTCGTCGGCGACGACGGCCGCGCGGTCGTCCACCGGGGTCTGTTCGAGCCCGTCGGCGGCACGGACCAGGCCGTCCGGGTCGAGCAGACTGCCGCGCACGCGGGTGTTCGGCCAGACGCCGTCCTGCAGCCCGAGGACCACGACGACGTCGCACTCGACACCGATGGTCGCGGAGGGCGTCAGCACGCGGACCCGCCCCGCCGTCCGGTCGGGGCCGATGCTGTCCTCGGCCAGGTCAGCACCGAGCAGGTCGTCGACGAACACGCGGGCGGGGGCGTCGGGTGTGCGCTCGACGAACCGCTTCGCCGCGGTGAACAGCCCGAGGACGGCGTCGAGGTGCCGGTCGGCCTCGGCCGCACCGACCCCGCCGGCGAGCGACTGCCCGCCCCAGACCTTCGCCAGGCCGCTGCGCTCCCAGAGGCCCCAGAGGATCTCCTCGATGCTCGCACCGGTGTCGGCGTCCGTCCTGGCCTGCACGAGGCTGCGCGCCAGCCGGGTGGCACGACGGGCGAAGGCGGCGTCGACCGTGGCGAGTCGTTCCGGGGCGCCGAGTGCGTCCACGAGCAGCTCGTCGGCGGTCCTGGTGCCGCCGCCCGCGAGCTCCTCGCGCCGCAGGGCGAGCCGGAGTCGGCGCATCGCGAGGGTGTCGAGCCCACCGAGCGGACCCGTCGCGAACGCGGTGGCCAGGTCGGCGTCGAGGGGCAGCACACCGAGTGCGACCCCGGCGGCGTCGAGGAGCGACCGCGCGGCGGAGTCGTCGCGGGGGCGGGTGGGGGCGGACCCGGCCGTGGCGGGGACCTCGGCCACGGAGAGGGCCCGGACGAGTTCGGGGATCGCCGCACCGCTGCGGGTGACGACGACCATCTCGTGCCACGGGACCCCGTCGAGCAGGTGGTGCTCACGGAGCCGCCGGGCCACCGCCACGACGAGCGCCGATCGACTGCCGCCCTCGAGGTGCAGGACGGAGTCCCCACGACCGTCCGTCCGGCTGGCGAGGGCGGTGCGCTGTCGCCCGGCCGCCGCCGCGCCCACGCGCCCGGTGATGCCCGTGACGAGCGTGCGGATCGGCGCGGGGTGTCGGTGCACGGTCCCGAGCACGACGTCCTGCACGTGGTCGACGCCGAGGCGGGACGCCAGTCGACCGAGCACGTCCGGCTCGGCGCCACGGAAGGCCGAGGCCGCGATGTCGGGATCGCCGAACGCCACGACCTGCACGCCGGCACGGGCCAGCGCGCCGAGGAGCGCGACCTCGCCCTCCACGAGCTCCTGGGTGTCGTCGACCACGAGCAGCCGCAGTGCGGCGACGGCCGGCGGCAGCTCCCCACGGAGCACGGCGGCGGTCGCGAAGGCCACGAGCTCCGCGGCGTCGAGGCTGGTCGTCCGGAAGGCCGTGAGCGCCGCGCGGTACTCGTCGACGAGGTCCCCGACGGCACGCCACTCGGGTCGGCCGTGGTCGTCCGCGAGCTCCCGCATGTCGTCCGGCTCGACCCCGGCGGCGACGGCGCGCATCATCACGTCGCGGAGCGCCGTGCGGAACCCGGCCCGCTCGCGGACGACCGCGGTGATCGGGTCCGGCCAGTGCGGTCCGGTGCCGTCGGCATCGTGCCCGGCGAGCAGGTCGCCGAGGATCCGGTCCTGCTCCCCACCCGTCAGCAGCGTCGGGGCCGGCTGGCCCTGCTGCGCGGCGGCGTGGGTGACGATCTGGAACGCCAGGGAGTTCACGGTGCGTGCGAGTGCGCCGGGGGTCACGCGCTCGACCGTGGCGGCCAGTCGGTCACGCAGCCCGGTCGCCGCGGTGCGTGCGGACGTCAGTGCGAGCACGGTCGCGTGGCCGTCGGCGCTGACGGCGTCCGGACGACGGAGCCGGGCGGCGACGAGCCGGGCGAGCGTGGAGGTCTTGCCCGTCCCCGGGGCACCGATGACCGCCGCGTGGACCCCGTCGGGCAGGGCCAGCACCTCGGCCTGCGCAGGGTCGTCCACCAGCGCGCGCGACACCTGCGTCAGCGCGGGAGCTGGCGTCAGCGTGGTCGTGGGCACATGCGTACGGTACCGAGCGCGACCGACATCCCCGGGCACCGCGCCACGGCCGTGACGAGCCCTGCCGTGCGCCCG
Organism: Curtobacterium sp. SL109; assembly: GCF_026672405.1. Lineage (NCBI taxonomy): Bacteria > Bacillati > Actinomycetota > Actinomycetes > Micrococcales > Microbacteriaceae > Curtobacterium > Curtobacterium sp. SL109. Next base: position 1,541,608 of record NZ_JAPPRB010000002.1, on the reverse strand, counting down.
CGGCGAACGTGCGGGACCGGTCGGAGGTGCTCGGATATGGTGAGCACGTGGACATCAAGATCGGCATCATCAACAGCCCCCGCGAGATCGCCTTCGAGTCGAAGCAGACCGCTGAGGAGATCGAGAAGGCCGTCTCCGAGGCGCTCACCTCCCAGACGCACCTGGCCCTCCAGGACGAGAAGGGCCGCAAGTACGTCGTGGCCGCAGCAGCCCTCGCCTACGTCGAGTTCGGCTCGGAAGAGGCCCGTCGCATCGGCTTCGTCGCCTGACCGACCCCGCCTGACCAATGGAGCTCCTCTTCGCCGTCCTCGGTGGTGTCATCTGCGGTGCCGTCGCGCACCTCGTGCTGCCGTGGCACTCGACGCGCGGACAGCTGCTCGGCCCGGTGGTCGGCGGCATCACGGCCGCCGTCCTCTGGGAGGTCCTGACCTGGGCGGGGTGGCAGTACGACGCCACCTGGATCTGGGTCGTGGCGCTGGTGGGCTCCGGCGTCGTCGCGCTCGGCGCGGAGTGGCTGCTCGGACGCCGCCGCATCGCTGCTGACGTCGCGTACTACGAGGCCGCCAAGGCCCGCGGCGCCAGCACCACCTGACGGACCCGACGCAGACGATCGCGACGGCAGCTGTCGGCCGTGACGCAGCTGTCTGCCGCGACCCAGCCGTCGGCGCGACAGACCGCCCTACGCGGTGAGCCCGAGGGCGTCCATCCGGCGCGTGTGCGCCGCGATCAGCTCGGTCCAGACCGGCTCGAGCCGCTCCTGGTCCTCCCGGGCGTGGGACGCCAGGGCCGAACGGGCGACGAGCAACGTGTCGCCGACCAGTCGTCGTCCCCACATCGCCAGGCGTGACGCCACCTGGGGCTCCTCGTCGATGCGCGCGCTGAGCTCCTCGACGACGGCGGCGGCCTCGCGCGAGTCGAACACCGTGCGCAGCCGCTGGCGGACGTCGGCCGGCAACGACCGCAGCAGGTTCGCGAACAGGTCGTTGAGGATGCCCGCCGTGACGTACCCGGTCAGCATCGACTCGTACCAGTCCGCGCCGCTCGTCCGTTCGAGGAAGCGGTCGATGGCCTGCCGGTGCGGCGCCATCAGCTCGGCGGGGTCCTGCCCCATCTGCTCGATCTCGGCGACGATCGACCGGTGGCGTTCGAGCGCCGTGGTCGCGAGCACGCCGGTGACCAGGCGGCCGGAGAGCGTCGGGGCGCCGGCTCCGGCGCGGCCCATCGTCTCGTACAGCGAGAGCTGGAGGTAGGCGGCCTGGCCGAGGAACACGTCGAGCTCGGGGCTGACGTCGTCGAGCTGCAGACGCTCCACCTGGGAGGTGTTCTTCGGGTTCCGCGACGCGAGCCACGCGGCCGCGAGCTGCGCCGCGCGCTTCCGGTTCCACCACGACACCACGCCACCAGCATAGGGGGAACGACCGGAGGGCTCTGCGCGCCGGTAGACTGCCCGGGACTCCCCGATAGGACAGGGTGACCTTTTTGACTTTCTCAGACCTCAACATCGAGCAGGACATCGTCGATGCCCTGGCCGGCAAGGGCATCATCGAGCCCTTCCCGATCCAGGAGCAGACGATCCCGCTCGCCCTCACCGGCCAGGACATCATCGGCCAGGCCAAGACCGGTACCGGCAAGACCCTCGGGTTCGGCCTCCCCCTCATCCAGCGCCTCGGCGCCGACCCCGCGCACGGCGTCAAGGCCCTCGTCGTGGTCCCGACCCGCGAACTCGCGGTGCAGGTGGCCGAGGACCTCGAGCTCGCGACCTCGAACCGCCCGACGGCGGTCGCCGCGATCTACGGCGGCAAGGCGTACGAAGGCCAGGTCGAACAGCTCAAGGCCGGCGCACAGATCGTCGTCGGCACCCCCGGGCGCCTCATCGACCTGCAGCGTCAGCGGATGCTCGACCTCTCCCACGTGCAGGAGATCGTCCTCGACGAGGCCGACCGCATGCTGGACCTCGGATTCCTCTCGGACATCGAGCGGATCTTCCAGGCCGTCCCCGACGTGCGCCACACGATGCTGTTCTCGGCCACGATGCCGGCGCCGATCGTCGCTCTCGCACGTCGGTTCATGTCGCGTCCGGTCCACATCCGCGCGACGGACCCCGACGAGGGCCTCATGCAGGCCAACATCAAGCACCTCGTCTTCCGGGCGCACTCGCTCGACAAGGACGAGGTCATCGCCCGCATCCTCCAGGCCGAGGGCCGCGGCAAGACCGTGATCTTCACCCGCACCAAGCGTGCGGCGGCGAAGCTGGTCGAGGAGCTGAAGGACCGCGGCTTCAACGCCGCGGCCGTCCACGGCGACCTGAACCAGGAGCAGCGCGAGCGCGCCATGGCCGCCTTCAAGGCCGGCAAGCACGACGTGCTCATCGCGACCGACGTCGCCGCCCGTGGCATCGACGTGGACGACGTCACGCACGTCATCAACCACACGATCCCGGACGACCCCGACACGTACCTGCACCGCGCCGGCCGCACCGGCCGCGCCGGCAAGACCGGCATCGCGGTCACGTTCGTCGACTGGGACGACCTGCACAAGTGGACGCTCATCGACAAGGCCCTCGAGTTCGGCATCCCCGAGCCCGTCGAGACCTACTCGTCGTCGCCGCACCTCTTCGAGGAGCTCGACATCCCCGCCGGCACGAAGGGCCGCCTGCCCGGCGCGTCGTCGCACGCCGCCACCGCCGGTGCCCCCGCGCAGCGCACGGGGAGCGCGCGTCCGCCCCGGGAACCGCGCGAGTCGCGTGAGTCGAGCGACTCGCGTCCCCGTCGTCGGACCCGCTCGGGAGGCTCGGACCGGCCCGCAGCGTCGGCCCCGGAGTCGAAGCCGGAAGCCCAGAGCACCGGTCCGGACAGCACGGACGGCGAGGCAGCCGCCACCAAGCGTCGTCGCCGCCGCCGTCGTCGCGGAGCCGGCGCGGGGGGCGAGGCGACCGCCTCGTCGCCGCAGCCGGCGTCGGACGGCGAGTAGCGCCTCCCGGCAGAAGGGCCCGTCGCTGACGCGACGGGCCCTTCGTCGTCCCAACGCGCACCGAGTCTCGCCCGGGCGGGCAGAGCACGCGGGCCGGGGCCCGCACGGTGTCCGCGGGGCCGGGTCCCGGTCAGGACAGGCGCGAGCCGGGGCCGACCACGGGCGCGCTGCCGGTGGCCTGCGCGACGATGGCGTCGAAGGAGCGCCGAGCCGTGCGGTGTTCGCCGAGACGGTTGGGCTTGCCCGTGCCGTGGTAGTCGCTCGACCCGGTGACGAACAGACCGTAGCGGTCGGCCCACTCCAGGAGCGTGCGCTTGCCGTGTGCGACGTTCTCGCGGTGGTCGACCTCGACACCGCCGAGGCCGGCGTCGACGAGTTCGCGGAGGTCGTCCTCGTCCATGACGACCCCGCGGGACGACGCAGCCGGGTGAGCGATCACGGGCACGCCGCCGGCAGCGCGGATCAGCTCGACGCCGCGCAGGGGCGAGGGAGCGTCGTGCGGCTCGTAGTAGCCGGAGGCCGGGTGCAGGATCCCGCGGAACGCCGCGCTCCGGTCGGGCTCGAGGCCGAGCACGACGAGGGCGTCGGCGATGTGCGGCCGGCCGATCGTCGCGCCCGTGCGGGCCTGCGCGAGGACGTCGTCCCACGTGATCGGGTGGTCCTGCCCGATGCGTTCGACCATGCGCCGCGCGCGGGACAGTCGACCCTCGCGGATCCGTCCGGTCTCGGCGGCCAGGCCGGGGTCAGCGGGGTCGACGAGGTACCCGAGGACGTGGACGCTGCGGTGGCCGACGCGCGTGCTCAGCTCGAGGCCCGGGACGAGCGTCAGGGGCAGTTCGCGGACCGCGGCGACGGCCTCGTCCCACCCCGACGTGGTGTCGTGGTCGGTGAGCGCCACGCCGTCGAGACCGGCGGCGACGGCTGCCCGGACGAGTGCTGCGGGCGGTTCGGTGCCGTCGGAGACACTCGAGTGCGTGTGCAGGTCGATGAACGGATCAGGCACGCCGCTGATCCTATCCACAGGTCGACGGAAGCACGGACCGCCGACCGGCCTCGATGCGATGATGGGTCCATGGCCGACACCACTCCCCGCGCGACGAGCAACCGCTCCACCACTCCCGGATCCGCCACGTTCAAGGACTTCATCGGGTCCCAGTGGGCCGAGCACGACCGCCCCCTGCCCGCACAGCGCGAGCAGGCGCCCTTCGCCGCCGCGCGTCGGACCCGGGTGTCCGAGCTGCACCCCGGCCGCACGGTCGTCGTGCCCGCCGGCACCGCCAAGGTCCGCTCGAACGACTGCGACTACCCGTTCCGCCCGCACTCCACGTTCGCGCACCTCACCGGCTGGGGCACCGACACCGTCGTCGGCTCCGTGCTCGTGATGACGCCGACCGCCGACGGGCACGACGCCACGGTGTACCTCCGTGCCACCGCCGGCCGGGACTCCGAGGAGTTCTACGCCAACCCGGAGATCGGCGAGTTCTGGGTCGGGCCGCGTCCGTCCCTGCAGGAGGTCTCCGCGGACCTCGGGGTCGCGACCGCCGACCTCGCCGAGCTCCCCGCCGTCCTCGACGCCCTCGACGACACGGCGCTCCTCGTCCGTGACGCCGACGCCGAACTCACCCGGTCCCTCGACGAGCGCCTCGGCTCCCCCGTCGGCGGTGCCGGCGAGACCGACGGCGTTCCTGCGACCGCGGACGTCCTGTCGCGCGACCTGTCCGAGCTCCGCCTGGTCAAGGACGCGTACGAGGTCAACGAGCTCCGCAAGGCCGTCGACGCCACCGCGCACGGCTTCGCGGACGTCATCGCCGACTTCGACGCCGTGCTGGCACACCCCCGCGGCGAGCGCATCGTCGAGGGCACCTTCAACCGCCGTGCCCGCGCCGACGGCAACACGGTCGGGTACGACACGATCGCGGCCTCGGGCCACCACGCGTGCATCCTGCACTGGACGCGGAACGACGGCGCCGTGCAGCCCGGGGACCTCATCCTGATCGACGCCGGGGTGGAGGTCGACTCGTTCTACACGGCGGACATCACCCGCACGCTGCCCGTCAGCGGGACGTTCACCCCCGTGCAGCGCATGGTCTACGAGGCCGTGCTCGAAGCCGCCGACGCCGCGTTCGCGATCGTGAAGCCCGGCATCACCTTCCGCCAGGTGCACGCCACGGCGATGGAGGTCATCGCGCGGAAGACCGCCGAGTGGGGCTTCCTGCCCGTCTCTGCCGAGGACTCCCTGCAGCCGGACAACCAGTTCCACCGCCGCTACATGGTGCACGGCACGAGCCACCACCTCGGGCTCGACGTCCACGACTGCGCGAAGGCCCGCCGCGAGCTCTACATCGACGGTGTGGTGGAGGCCGGCATGGTCTTCACGATCGAACCCGGACTGTACTTCCAGCAGGACGACCTCACCGTGCCCGAGGAGTTCCGCGGCATCGGTGTCCGCATCGAGGACGACGTCCTGGTGACGGCCGACGGTGCCGAGAACCTGTCGGTCGGCATCCCCAGGACCCCCTCGGACGTGGAGGGGTGGATCGCCGGCTCCGGCGCTAGCCTGAACGGGTGAGCACCCCCGAGGTCACCCCGCAGAGCATCACGATCGACGTCGAGCACTTCGACTCGCCCGACGCCCAGCGGCTTCGTGCTGCCCAGCGCATCGAGATCGACAGCAGCTACGGCGGCGACACCGAACCGGGGCGCAAGCCGACGGCCGAGTCGATGGCCGTGTTCTTCGTCGCCCGCGACCAGGACGGCACCCCGCTCGGGTGTGGTGGCCTCCGGCTCGTCGACGACGGCATCACCGAGATCAAGCGGATGTACGTCCGACGTGAGTCCCGCGGTGCCGGCGTCGCGACGGACATCCTGCGCCGCCTCGAGGAAGCCGCGCTCGACCTCGGGTCCCCCGCCGTCGTGCTCGAGACCGGGCCCGCGCAGACCCGGGCCATCCGCTTCTACGAGCGAGAGGGCTTCACCCGCATCGCGAACTTCGGCCCGTACCAGGGCGCTCCCCTGTCGATCTGCTTCTCGAAGCTCCTCTGACCCCGGCGGCACACGCCGCTCGGCAGCACACGCCGCGACGACGAACGGCCACGAATCGTCCACCCGCTGTTCAGCAGGCGACGATCCGTGGCCGTTCGGCGTCGGGATGCGGGGTGTCGTGACCGCTCAGCGGCGGTCGTCGCCCCGGGGCTGGTCGTCGTCCCGGCGTCGCTCGGGGGCGTCGTCGGAGGTCGGGGCCGGCGGTGTCGCACCGGCGACCCGCTCGCCGTAGCGCGGCGGCTCGTCCGCACGCGGGCCGGGTGCGGCGGTGGGCTGCTGCGGCGGCCGCTGTCCCTGCTGCGGCGTCTCGCCGTAGCGCGGACCGTCGTTCGTGCCGTAGCGCGGCTGCGTCCCGGGGGCCGGAGCCGACGGACCGGACTGCGAGGGGCCTCCTGGCTGGTTGTGCGGGGTGGCGTGTCCACCGTACGGCGAGCCCTGGTCCGGACCCGGACGCCATGGCTGCTGCTGAGGCTGCTGCGGTGCCTGCTGCTGCGGCGGACGCCCCTGGAAGGGCGCGTTCGAGGACTGACCGGGGTTCCAGGCGGCGTGCGGGGTGGCCCCGAACTGCCCGAGGATCCGCTGCGCCTGCCCGACGAGCTGCGGGTCGACGATGATCTGGTAGTTCGTGGCGAGCACCTGGTGCACGCTCGTGAAGTCGCGCTGCCGCTTGGTGATCGCGAACGACACGACGCCGTAGAGCACGCCGAAGGCCGCGCCGATGAGGGCGGCGGCGAAGATCAGCCCGCTCGCGGTGGGCGAGAACAGCGTCAGCACGATGCCGAAGAAGAACCCGAGCCAGAGACCGGAGAGCGCTCCTGCCAGGGCGGCGCGGCCGTAGGTCATCTTGCCGGTGACGCGCTCGACGGTCTTGAGCTCGTTGCCGACGATCGAGAGCTTGTTCACGGGGAAGTCGGACTCGGCCAGCTTCGCCACCACCGCCTGGGCGTCGGGGTAGCTGTCGAAGGTGCCGAGGACGTCGCCGCGGGGCAACGTGGGGAAGACCTGCGCCGTACGTCCGCGGAAGGGGCTCTGAGTGCTCACACAGTCATCTTCCACCGTTCCCCTTGCGATCGCACGAGAGCCGCCAGGGAAGGGCCCGTGCGAGCGGCTACGCTGGTCAGGTGAGCGCCACGAAGGTATTCGTCGCCCGCCTGGCCGGGTGCTCCGTCTTCGACCCCGCCGGCGACCGCGTCGGCAAGGTCCGGGACGTCCTGGTCGTCTACCGACGGGCGGACCCCCCGCACGTCGTCGGGCTCATCGTCGAGGTCCCCGGCAAGCGCCGCATCTTCGTGTCGGTCGGCCGGATCACCTCGATCGGTGCCGGGCAGGTCATCACCACCGGCCTCGTGAACATGCGCCGCTTCGTGCAGCGCGGTGGCGAGGTGCGGGTCATCGCCGAGATGCTCGGCCGCAAGGTCCTCATCACCCGCGACCGCATCCGCGCCACGATCGAGGACATCGCGATCGAGGACCGCGGTCAGGGCGACTGGGAAGTGGCGCAGCTGTTCCTGCGCAAGCCCAAGACCACGCCGTCCCCGTTCGGCAAGGGCCCGACGACGTTCGCGACGTGGAACGAGGTCACCGAGGACGAGCTCCCCGGTGAGTCGCAGTCCGCCGAACACGTCATCGCGGCGTACTCGGACCTCGTCGCAGCCGACCTCGCGTCGACGCTGCTCGACCTGCCCGTGGAACGACGGCTCGAGGTCGCCGAGGAGCTTCCCGACGACCGGCTCGCCGACGTGCTCGAGGAGATGCCCGACCAGGACCGTGTCGAGATCCTGTCCTCGCTCGAGGACGCCCGCGCCGCCGACGTCCTCGATCAGATGCAGCCCGACGACGCCGCCGACCTGCTTGCCGAGCTCTCCGACGAGCGGAGCGAGGCCCTCCTGCAGCTCATGGAGCCCGAAGAGGCGCAGGACGTCCGCATGCTCCTGGAGTACGAGCCCGACACGGCCGGTGGTCTCATGACGACCGAGCCGGTGATCGTCTCGGCGGACGCCACCGTGGCCGAGGGGCTCGCCCTGATCCGCCGCCACGAGCTCGCGCCCGCCCTCGGTGCCAGCGTCTGCGTGACGCTGCCGCCGTACGAACCGCCGACCGGCCGGTTCCTCGGGCTCGTGCACTTCCAGCGGATGCTGCGCTACCCGCCGAACGAACGCCTCGGCACGCTCATCGACCAGCAGACCGAACCGGTGCGCGTGGACGCCAGCGCCGCCGAGGTCACGCGCGTCATGGCGACCTACAACCTCGTGTCCGTCCCCGTGGTCGACGACGCCCACCGCCTGGTCGGGGTGGTGACGATCGACGACGTGCTCGACCACGTCCTGCCCGACGACTGGCGAAGTCAGGGTGACGGTGAACCGGCACGGCTGCGCACCCGCAGCCGCAGGACCCCGATGACGACGGGAAGGAGGACGACCCGTGGCACGAACGGATGAGAACCGGCGCGACCGGCCCGACGAACGGCTCGACTCCCCGAAGGGCATGCGCACGCGCGTGCTCCCCACACGCCGCCGCAACGGCCGCGGTGACGCGTTCGGTCGTGCGACCGAAGGCATTGCACGTGCGATGGGAACGCCCTGGTTCCTCGTCGGCCTGACGCTCTTCTGTGTGGTCTGGATGGCGTGGAACATCCTGACCCCGAAGGCGCTGCAGTTCGACTCGGCAGCCATCGGCTTCACCGCCCTGACCCTCGTGCTCTCGCTGCAGGCCTCGTACGCCGCCCCGCTGATCCTGCTCGCGCAGAACCGGCAGGACGACCGCGACCGCGTGCAGTTCGAGCAGGACCGGCAGCGCGCCGAGCGCAACCTCGCCGACACCGAGTACCTCGCTCGCGAGGTCGTGGCACTCCGCCTGGCGATGCGCGACATGGCCTCGAAGGACTTCATCCGCGCCGAGCTCCGGTCCCTGCTCGAGGAGCTGGACCGCCGCGACGCGATCGACGACGGTGACCCGGAGCGCACGGCGGACCTCCGTGGCTGACGCCACGCGCCCCGTGGACGACGAAGCGCTCGGCGCCGCGGTCCTCGTCGCGCTCGGCCGCGTGATCGACCCCGAGATCCGCCGCCCCGTCACCGAGCTCGACATGATCCGTGGTGTCGACGTGCAGCCAGGAGGCTCGGTGCGGGTCGACCTGCAGCTGACGATCGTCGGGTGCCCGGCCGCCGACACGATCGAGCGGGACGTCCGCGCCGCCGCCGGCTCGGTCGCGGGCGTGGCGACCGTGGACGTCGACGTCTCCGTGATGGACCCCGCCGTGCGCCGGGCCCTGACGGAACGGCTGCGCGAGGGCCGACCGCAGGGCGTCCAGTTCACGCCCGACTCGCTGACCCGGGTCATCGCGGTCACGAGCGGCAAGGGCGGTGTCGGCAAGTCCACCGTGACGGTCAACCTCGCCGTGGCGCTGGCCCGTCGTGGGATGCGGGTCGGGGTCGTCGACGTCGACGTGCACGGCTTCAGCGTCCCCGGGCTCATGGGCCTGACCGACGAGCACGGTGTCGCGCCCCGCCCGACCCGGGTCGACAGCATGATCCTGCCGCCGGTCGCCCACGACGTGAAGGTCATCTCGATCGGGATGTTCGTCGACGACGCCTCGACCGCGGTGTCCTGGCGCGGGCCGATGCTGCACCGCACGGTGAACCAGTTCCTGTCGGACGTGTGGTTCGGCGACCTCGACGTGCTCCTGCTCGACATGCCGCCGGGCACCGGTGACGTGGCCATCTCCGTCGGCCAGCTGCTCCCCCACGCCGAGGTCCTCGTCGTCACCACGCCGCAGGCCGCCGCGGCCGACGTGGCCGAGCGCAGCGGGATCGTCGCACGGCAGACCGGCCAGCGGGTCATCGGCGTCATCGAGAACATGTCCGGGCTCGTGCAGCCTGACGGCTCCGTGCTGCACCTCTTCGGCGAGGGCGGTGGCGACGAGACCTCTCGGCGGCTCTCCCGCGGGCAGGACGCCCCTGTCCCCGTCCTCGGCAGCGTGCCGCTCTCAGTGCCCCTGCGCGAGGGCGGCGACTCCGGCACGCCCGTGGTGCTCGGTGCGCCGTCGGACCCGGCTGCGGTCGCGCTCGTCGCCGTGGCCGACCGGGTGACGTCGATGGGCCGCGGGCTCGCCGGTCGGAAGCTCGGGCTCTCGCCCTCCTGACCCGATCTCGGCCTCGGTCTCGGTCTCGGTCTCGGTGCGGCACGCTGCGCGTCGTCCCGCGCGGGCACCATGGGTGCCGAACGCGCGTGCGAGCGGGAGCGCGGTGCCGGACGCGACCACCGACGGACTGGAGGCCCGGTGCCAGCTGGCACCGGGCCTCCAGTCCGTCAACGGGTCACGGACGACGCGTCAGGTGGCCTCGACGTCGAAGGGCGCGGCTTCGCCGGCGGCGAGCGGCACAACCGGTGACGGTGCACGCACCCTGCTCGCGGTGACCTGTGTCGGGGCGGCGTCGGCCATGCCGGAACCGGTGGCGGAGTCGATGAGGGCGTCGCGGATGATGCGCCGCGGGTCGTACTGGCGAGGGTCGAGCTTCTGCCAGTCGACGTCGTCGAAGTCCGGCCCCATCTCGTCGCGCATGCGGTCCTTGGCGGTGTCGGCGAACCGACGGACGGCCTTGACGAACTCCGCGAGCTTCTGTGCGTACATCGGCAGGCGCTGCGGTCCCAGCAGCAGCACCGCGATGATCCCGATGATCAGGATCTTGTTGAAGTCGATGGACACGCACCGAGCGTAACGCCTGACACCGCACGCTCACCTAGAGTTGTGCACCGAGGAGTGTGCGTGTCAGAGAAAGAGTCGAACTGGAAGTTCGCGGAGGACATCGTCTCCGAGTCCGAGGCGATCGCCCGAGCGCGGGAACACTCCCTGGAACTGGGTGTCGAGGCGATCTCGCCGGCGATCGGTGCGCAGATCGGGGTGATCGCGGCGGCGTCCCGAGCCACCAGCATCATCGAGATCGGGACCGGTCTGGGCGTGTCCGGGCTGTACCTGCTCGGCGGGGCCCCGAAGGCGACGCTGACGACGATCGACGTCGAGGTGGACCACCAGCAGTACGCCCGTGACGCCTTCATCGCCGCCGGGACCGCACCCTCCCGCGTGCGGCTGATCCCGGGGCGTGCGAACCAGGTGCTCCCCCGGATGAACGAGGCCTCCTACGACGTCGTCCTCGTCGACGCCGACCCCGAACACGTCATCGAGTACGTCGAGCACGGGCTGCGGCTCGCACGCCTCGGCGGGACGGTGCTCGTCCCGCACGCCCTGTGGCGTGGACGGGTCGCTGACCCGGTGAAGCGCGACCGTGCCACCACGGACTTCCGGCTGCTCCTGACCGAGGTCTCCACCTCCGGGGCGGTCATCAGCAGCCTGTCGCCCGCCGGCGACGGACTGCTGCAGATGACGAAGGTCACCGCGTAGGCGACTGCTGTCCGTGGTCGCCGTCGGCGGCTCCGTCGAGGTGGCGCAGGTACTGCTCCGGAGCTGCCAGGAACGCGCGTTGGTTCCGCACCAGGTCGAGGTCGGCCCACGCGCTGCGCCGGAGGCCCCACTCGCCGACCTCGTGGATCGTCGCGCCGGGGAACGCGGCGAGCACGGGCGAGTGCGTCGACAGGACCACCTGCCCGAGGCCGTCGTCGACGATGGCCTGCAGCAGCCCGATGAGCGCCAGGCAGCCCTGGAAGGACAGCGCCGACTCGGGCTCGTCGAGGATCCAGAGGCCGGGCCACTGCGACCGGTCGATCACGAAGTCCAGGAACGACTCCCCGTGGCTGCGCTCGTGGAACACCGGTTCGGGACGGGGACCGGGGTGCTGCTCGAGGAACGTGAACACGCCGTGCATGGTCTCCGCCCGCAGGAAGAAGCCGCTCTTCGGCGCTCCGGGCTCACGGTGCAGCGCGACGTGCTCCCACAGCTGCGACTCGCTCGGCCGGGTGCTGTGGCCGGACCTGGTCGAGCCCGCCCTCCGGTCCCATGCCGAAGGCCAGGGCGATGGCCTCCACCAGGGTGGACTTGCCCGCGCCGTTCTCCCCGACGAAGACGGTCACCGTGTCGAGGTCGAGGCCGTGGTCGAGCAGCTGCGCCACCGGGGCGAGCGTCGCCGGCCAGGTGTCGCGGGGCATCGGGTCGGCCGTGTACTCCTCGACGCGGCGGTCGGGGCGGCGGGGTCGGGGCACGGCTCCATCATGGCGGCGACGGACGACAAGAGGCCCGGGACGATGATGTCCCGAGCCTCTTCCGTGGTGCTTCGTGCTTCTGGTGCTTGTCGTACCGTGGTGCTGTGGAGCGTCGACTTCTCTAGGCCGAGACGACCTCGGCGAGTGCGTCGTGGAGTTCCTTGGCCTCGGCGTCGTTGACCGAGACGACCAGGCGGCCTCCTCCTTCGAGCGGAACCCGCACGATGATGAGTCGACCCTCCTTAACAGCCTCCATCGGCCCGTCACCGGTCCTCGGCTTCATGGCTGCCATCAGATGTCCCCTTTCGCGCAGTACATGCGCGCCCATTATCCCGTACGGAGGGGTCATCTGCGAAACCGCCCAGGTCGAGGGCCCTGGATCGGGTCGTTCTCGCGGTTCGACTTCCTAGCCTGAGCGCGTGCCGATCATCCGCTCCACGCCTCGTCCGAGCCCTCAGGACGCCCTTGCCGAGGGGCCCGACGCCGTCCCGGTCGGCATGCGGATCGCGGCGTCGTTCTCGTGGCGGCTCCTCATCGTCGCCGCCGCACTCGCCGTGGTCGTCGCGCTCGTCGTGGTGCTGCAGGACATCGTCGTGCCGTTCCTCATCGCGCTGCTGCTCTGCGCGCTGCTCGGCCCCATCTCCGCGTTCCTGCAGCGGCACCGCTGGCCGAAGTGGACCGCGGTGCTCTCGAGCCTGGTGGTCCTGGTCCTGGCGATCGGCACCCTCGCACTCGTCGTCACCGCGCAGATCCGCTACGACCTGCCGTCGCTCGAACACCGCCTGCACCGGAGCGTCCTGTCGCTGCAGACCCTGCTCGACAGCCAGCCGTTCGGCATCACCGTGCACGACGTCAACTCCTGGGTGTCGAAGGGCACCGACTACCTGCAGGCACACGCCTCGTCGATCCTGTCCGGGTTCCAGGCCGCCGGGTCCAGCGCGGTGCACGCGCTGGAGGGCCTGTTCATCGTGGTCTTCACGACCCTGTTCGTCCTCATCGACGGGCGTCGCATCTGGGGCTGGGTCGTCCGCCTGTTCCCCCGCCGGGCCCGCGCACGGATCGGTGTCGCCGGCGAGGCCGGGTGGCACACGCTCACGAGCTTCATCCGCGTGCAGCTCATCGTCGCGGTCACGGACGCCCTCGGCGTGGCGATCGGCGCGCTCGCGTTGCAGGTCCCGCTCGCGGTGCCCATCGCCGTGATCGTCTTCCTCGGCGCGTTCGTCCCCGTGGTCGGTGCGATCGTCGCCGGGACCGTGGCCGTCATCGTCGCGCTCGTGTTCAACGGCTGGGTGACCGCGCTGTTCATGCTCGGGGTCGTGCTCGTCGTGCAGCAGATCGAGAGCCACGTGCTGCACCCGTTCCTCACCGGCAGCGCGGTCAAGGTGCACCCGCTCGGCGTCGCGCTCGGGGTCGTCGCGGGCACCACGCTCGCCGGGGTCGTCGGGGCGTTCTTCGCGGTGCCGTTCATCGCCACGGTCAACGCGATGGTGCTCGCCGCGGCGCGGTGGCGGCCGGAGGACGGGGATGGTTCCGGGGACGGGGCGAGCGCGGCGATGGCGGCCCCGACGTCCGTGGATTCGACGACGGCGCCGTCGTCGTCGTCGTCGTCGTCGACGTCGACGGAGTCAGCGTCAGGTCCGGCGGACTCCGCGCCGGGCGCCGATCACGGCGGGGTCCAGTCGTAGCCGTCGACCCACCAGCACCAGTCCAGCCACACCCACTGCAGCACCAGGAACAGCACCACGACGACGACGCGGTACAGCCGTGACCGCGGCAGTGCCACGATCCCGAGCAGCGGTGCGATGGGCAGCAGGATCCGCCAGGTGCTCGACTGCGGGAAGAACACGGCGAGCAGGTACACGAGGTAGGCGACCGCCCACAGCCGCAGCTCCAGCCCGAGGCGCCGCGATGCCGGCATGACCACGAAGGCGACGAACCCGACCAGCACCACCACGAGCAGGACGCTGCCGGTCGGCTGCCGGAACCACCACCCGAAGCCCTGCACCCACGGCGCGAAGGGCACGAGGTCCTTCCACCCGATGTACGAGGACCGCCACGCGAGCTCGGTGTCGGTGTACGCGCGCGGCACCCCGGTCACGGCCCAGGCGATCGCCGGCCACGCGAGCCCGACGACGCCGGAAACCACGGCCACCACCACGGGCGGCACGAGCTGACGGACGCTCGGTCGGTGGTCGTGCCGGAGCCACGTCGGGCGGACGACCCAGACGACGACGAACGCCCCCATGAGCAGCGCGAAGGCGAGCCCGGTCGGGCGGGTCATCCCGAGCAGCAGCACGACGGGCACCATCGTCCAGAAGCGCCGCTCGACCAGCAGCAGCAGCGCGACGAGGAGCAGGAACAAGCCCATCGACTCGGCGTAGGCGACCTGGAACATCGCCGAGACCGGTGCGACGCAGAACAGCACCGTGGCGAACGTCGCCCGGGTGGGGTCGAGGAAGCGTCCCATCAGGCGTCGGAAGACCAGCGCGGCGCCCCATCCGGCCACGAGCGAGACCGACACCGCGACGAGCTCGAACGACGCCCCGGTGACGGTCATCAGCGCCCGGACGAGGAACGGGTACGCGGGCATGAACGCCCACGCGTTCTCGGTCACGTGCCCGGCGGCGTCGACGGGGAGCGTCGAGGGGTAGCCGCCGGTGGCGATCACGCGGTACCAGGCACCGTCCCAGATGGACGCGAAGGCCAGGGGGCGCGGGTGCTGTCCGGTGAATGAGTTGGCCGTCTGCATGCCGGCGTAGACGCCCATCATCGCGCCGGTGACGAGCCGCGCGAGGACGTAGACGACCGTGATGCGGACCCACCACGGCACCACGCGGTACCGCGCCCGCCACCGGGTCACGGCCGCAGCGGACCCGCGACGCCCGGACGACCGCCGCCCGTCCGCAACCCGGCCCTCTGGCAGAGTCGGCGACGACCCCGTGTCCGGGGACCCCGCCCCGGCCGTCGTCAGGCCGTCAGCCACCGGCGCAGACCGTCCTCGACCGCGGTGATCTGCGCGACGGGGACCTGCTCGTCGTCGTGGTGGGCGAAGACGGGTTCGCCGGGGCCGTAGTTCACGGCCGCGACGCCGAGCGCGGAGAACCGGGCGACGTCGGTCCAGCCGTACTTCGGGCGGGGCGCCGGGCCACCGACCGCGGCGACGAAGTCCTGGGCGAGCGGGGCGTCGAGCCCGGGGCGGGCGCCGGCGGCCAGGTCGACGATGTCCACCTGGTAGCCGTCGAACAGCTCGCGGATGTGCGCGACGGCCTCCTCGGCAGAACGCGAGGGCGCGAAGCGGTAGTTGACGTGCACCATCGCCTCGTCGGGGATGATGTTGCCGGCGATCCCGCCGCTGATCCCGACGGCGTTCAGGCCCTCGCGGTACTCGAGCCCGTCGACCTCGACCGTGCGGGGTTCGTACGCGGCCAGCGTGGCCAGGATCGGGGCCGTCTTGTGGATCGCGTTGTCGCCGATCCAGCTTCGAGCGCTGTGGGACCGCTTGCCGTACGTGCGGATCTCGGCACGGAGGTTGCCGTTGCAGCCGCCCTCGATCTGGGCGCCCGACGGCTCCCCCAGGATCGCGAAGTCGGCGGCGAGCAGTTCCGGACGGGTGCGGGCGAGCCGGCCGAGGCCGTTCAGCGCGTCGGACACCTCCTCGTGGTCGTACCAGACCCAGGTGACGTCCACGGAGGGGTCGGTGAGGTCGTACGCGAGCTTGAGCTGCACCGCGCAGCCGGCCTTCATGTCCACGGTGCCGCGGCCCCAGAGGATCTCGGTGCCGTCCTCGGCGGTCCGGAACTCCGTCGGCAGGTTGCTGTTGAGCGGCACGGTGTCGATGTGCCCGGCGATCACGACCCGGCGCTCCCGCCCGAGCTGCGTCCGCGCGACGATCGCGTCGCCGTCGCGCACGACCTCGAGGTGCGGCAGCGGCGCGAGCACCGCCTCGATCGCGTCGGCGAGTGCGGCTTCGTTGCCCGACACCGACTCGATGTCGCAGATGGCACGGGTGATGTCGATGGACGAGGCGGTGAGGTCGAGCTGCTCCGGCATGCGCCGAAGCCTACCGTCCGACGCCTCGGTACCCTGGTGCGGTGACCGACACGACCGCCGCCCCCGCCCGACCGACCCACGCCTGGGGCCACGGCCTCGCGACCGTCACCGCCGACGGCACGGAACTCGACACCTGGTACCCCGAGACCCACCTCGGCGAGCTGCCCGCCGACGCCGAGTTCCCGCTCGCGCTGCAGGAGCACCTCGGTGAGGACACCCGTCGCGGCGTCCGGATCGAGGCCGTCACCACCGAGGTCACCATCGACGCCGCCCCGACGAGCACCCCGGACGCGTACCTCCGCCTGCACCTGCTGAGCCACCTGCACGTCCGCCCGAACGAGGTCAACCTCGACGGGGTCTTCGCGCACCTGCCGATCGTCGCGTGGACCAACGCGGGCCCCGTGCACCCCGACGACCTCGCCCGGCTCCGGCCGTCGCTGCAGCGCGCCGGCATCGCCGTCCACGCGATCGACAAGTTCCCGCGACTCGTCGACTACGTCGTGCCCGACCGGGTCCGGATCGGTGACGCCAACCGCGTCCGGCTCGGCGCACACCTGGCACCCGGCACCACCGTCATGCACGAGGGCTTCGTCAACTTCAACGCCGGCACCCTCGGCGACGCGATGGTCGAGGGCCGCATCTCGCAGGGCGTCGTCGTCGGCGCCGGCACCGACATCGGCGGCGGTGCGTCGATCATGGGCACGCTCTCCGGCGGCGGCACCCACCGCGTCTCCCTCGGCGAGCGCGCGCTCCTCGGCGCCAACGCGGGGCTCGGCATCTCCCTCGGTGACGACTCCGTGGTGGAGTCCGGCCTCTACGTCACCGCCGGCACGAAGGTCGTCCTCGTCGGTGCGGCCCCGAACCCGGACGGTACCCCACGCACGGTCAAGGCCGTCGAGCTCTCCGGCGCCCCGAACGTCCTGTTCCGCCGCAACAGCCTGACCGGCGCGGTCGAGGCCCTGCAGCGCCAGGGCGAGGGCATCCAGCTCAACACCGCGCTCCACGCGTAGCGGGAACCCCAGAGCACCCCCCTGGAGGCCCGGTGCCGGTCCACGAGACCGGCACCGGGCCTCCAGTCCGTTCGGCCGGCCATCCGCCCGGTCCCAGCGCGCTGCGGACGAGCGGGCGGAATGCCGCGGTCCGCAGCTGACGCGACCCGCCGTTCCCGCCCGCTCGTCACCGGGTCGACAACGCGCCGGCTCCGGCCAGCGCGCGCGTGGACGAGCGGGCGGTGTGCCGCGGTGCGCTGCTCACGCGACCCGTCGTTCCCGCCCGCTCGTCACCGGGTCGACGGCGCGCTCGGCTCCGGCAAGCGCGCGTGTGGACGAGCGGGCGGAATGCCCGCGTGCGTGAGACCGAGCACCGGAGCCTTCCACCCGCTCGACCACCGCGGGCGACCGTGAGAGCTCCTGTGGCGATCCTCGGGGCCGCACGGCGCCTCCCGGTCGCCGCCGCCGTCGACGAACGGGCGGAACACCGTGGTACGTCGCGCGCCCACCCCGCGACTTCGCCCGTTCGACGGGCGGGCGATCGGTCGCGTACTCGGCCGGTCACCAGGCCCACGGCCGAGCGGGCGGATTGGATGGGTGACGAGGAGAGGACGGCCGGGCATTTCGCCCGCTCGCCGAGCGGAGCGTCGGAACGGCGCGGGGCGAGCCCGGGCCCGTTGCGGACGGGAGGCTCGGTGCGAGCCCGCCGGAACGGTGCGGCGGGTCCTGGCTCGAGTCGGCACGAGCGAGCGGGCGGATTCGTGGGGTGTGCGGGCCGCGCGACCCCGGCCTTTCGCCCGCTCGGCATGGAGGCAACGGAGCGCCCGGTGCGCGAGTGAGCTTGTGCGGCCGAGCGGGCGGGACGGCCGGGTGCGGACGCCGGATGACCACGGCATTTCGCCCGTTCGACTTCGTGAGCGCGCGCACGAGCACGCGGAGCCGGACGTGTGAGGAAGTCGGGCGCACGACGACGGACGGCCCGGGCCACGAGCGAGTCGTAGGCCGGGCCGTCCGGGTGGGGCTGCGTCAGCGCTGCGGGAGGTCGCGTTCCGGGGAACCGACGTAGAGCTGCTGGGGGCGACCGATCTTGTTCAGCGGGTCGTTGTTCAGCTCGCGCCACTGGGCGATCCAGCCGGGCAGGCGGCCGATGGCGAACAGCACCGTGAACATGCGCGGCGGGAAGCCCATCGCCTTGTAGATGATGCCCGTGTAGAAGTCGACGTTCGGGTAGAGCTTGCGGTCGATGAAGTACTGGTCGCTCAGGGCGATCTGCTCGAGCTCCTTCGCGATGTCGAGCAGGTCGTCCTGCACGCCGAGGGACTCGAGGACCTCGTCGGCGGACTCCTTCACGAGCTTGGCGCGGGGGTCGTAGTTCTTGTAGACGCGGTGTCCGAAGCCCATGAGCTTCACGCCGCGCTCCTTGTTCTTCACCCGCTCGACGAAGCGCTGCACGGGCTCGCCGGAGTCCTTGATCTGCTGGAGCATCTCGAGGACGGCCTCGTTCGCGCCACCGTGGAGGGGGCCGTACAGGGCGTTGATGCCGGCGGAGATCGACGCGAACATGTTCGCCTTCGTCGACCCGACCAGGCGGACCGTGGCGGTGGAGGCGTTCTGCTCGTGGTCCTCGTGCAGGATCAGCAGGCGATCCAGGGCCTTCGAGAGGACCGGGTTCGGCTGGTACGGCTCGGCCATGGTGCCGAAGTTGAGCCGCAGGAAGTTGTCCACGAACGACAACGAGTTGTCGGGGTAGAGGAACGCCTGCCCGATGGCCTTCTTGTGCGCGTACGCCGCGATCACCGGGAGCTTGGCGAGGAGCCGGACGGTCTGGAGCTCGACCTTCTCGGGGTCGTCGACGTCCATGTCGTCCTCGTAGTACGTCGACAGGGCACTGACGGCGCTGGACAGGACGGACATCGGGTGCGCCGAGTGCGGGAGGGCGTCGAACAGGCGACGGAGGTCCTCGTGCAGCAGGGTGTGGCGGCGGATGCGGGCGTCGAAGTCGGCGAGCTCGGTCTCCGACGGCAGTTCGCCGTAGATGAGGAGCCAGGCGACCTCGAGGAAGGTGCAGTTCGACGCGACCTGGTCGATGGGGTACCCGCGGTAGCGCAGGATGCCCTGGTCGCCGTCGATGTACGTGATCGCGCTCTTCGTCGAGCCGGTGTTCACGAAGCCGTAGTCGAGGGTGTTCATCCCCGTCTGCTTCTTGAAGGTGGAGATGTCCACGGTGGAGGCACCGTCGACGCTCGGCAGGATCGGGAACTCCGCACTGCCGCCCGGGTACGTCAGCGTGGCGGTCTCGCCGTGCTGGTCCTCGGCGGGACTCACGGGGACGGGCGTCGTCGGCGGTGTGGCCGTCTTCTGAGCGTCATTGGCAGTGTCAGTCACGCTGACAGCCTAATCGCGCCGTCTGTCGATCGTGCACACCTGGGACCTCACGATCCGGTGGGACCCCACGATTGCGGAAGACGCCGGGTGAACAGTTCGGACGTCAGTCGGCGCCGAGTCGGTGCCCGCTGGTCAAGCGCTGGGCGGCTGCGGCGATGCGTTCGTCGGTCGCCGTCAGGGCCACGCGCACGTGCTCGCCCCCGGCGACGCCGTAGAACGTGCCCGGTGCCACGAGGATCCCCCGGTCGGCCAGCCACGCCACGGTGTCGAGCGCCGGTTCGCCGCGCGTCGCCCAGAGGTAGAGCCCGGCCTCGCTGTGGTCAACCCGGAAGCCGGCGCCCTCGAGCGCCCGACGGAGCATGCCGCGACGGGCACGGTACTTCGCCTTCTGCTGCTGCACGTGGGCGGTGTCCTGCAGCGCGACGATCATGGCCTGCTGCACCGGCAGCGGCGGCATCATGCCGGTGTGCTTGCGGACGGCGAGGACCTCGGCCAGGACGGCGGCGTCCCCGGCGACGAACGCGGCGCGGTACCCGGCCAGGTTCGACTGCTTGGAGAGCGAGTACACGCTGAGCACGCCCTCGACCGAGTCCCCCACCACGCGCGGGTCGAGGATCGTCGGCGTCGGGGTGGTGTCGTACGGCGGTTCCCAGCCGAGCTCGGCGTAGCACTCGTCGCCGACGATGACGGCGCCGAGTTCACGGGCGCGGGCGACGGCGACGCGGAGCTGCTCGATGGTGAGCACGCGGCCGTCGGGGTTGCCGGGTGAGTTGAGCCAGACGAGCTTCGTACCGACGGGCCAGGCGGCCGGGTCGTCCGACGCCAGGGCCGTGGCACCGACGAGCGCCGCCCCGAGCTCGTACGTCGGGTACGCGGCGGCGGGGAAGACGACGGTGTCACCGCGACCGATGCCGAGCCAGAGCGCCAGCCCGGCGATGAACTCCTTCGAGCCGATCGTCGGCAGGGTCTGGTCCTCGGTCAGCTGCACGCCGTGCCGACGCCCGTACCAGTCGGCGATGGCCTGACGGAGGGCCGGGGTGCCGGCGACCTGCGGGTAGGCGTGGGCGTCGGTGGCCTCGGCCAGCGCAGTGCGGACGAGCGCGGGCGTCGGGTCCACCGGCGAGCCGACACTCAGGTCGACGATGCCGCCCTCGTGCTCGGCGGCGCGCTGCTTGAACGGGACGAGCTGGTCCCAGGGGAAGTCGGGGAGGTCGAGCGCCACGAGGGGTGTCGGATCAGCCGCGAGCAGGCTCGGCCATGATGACCGCGTGGTCCTGGTGGATCACGCCGACCTTGGCGGCGCCACCGGGCGAACCGATCTCCTCGAAGAACTCGACGTTGGCCTTGTAGTAGTCGGCCCACTGGTCGGGGAGGTCGTCCTCGTAGTAGATGGCCTCGACCGGGCAGACGGGCTCACACGCACCGCAGTCGACGCATTCGTCGGGGTGGATGTAGAGCGACCGGTCGCCTTCGTAGATGCAGTCGACGGGGCATTCGTCGATGCACGCACGGTCCTTGACGTCGACACAGGGCTGGGCGATCACGTAGGTCACGGTCGGGGTGCTCCCTTCGGAAACGAGCGGGTCCGAGTCTACCCGCGAGGCGCGGACGAGCCTGACCGTCCGGCCGCGGCACGTGCAGCGGACAGGTCCGGCCACGCCAGCGCCAGCATCGCGACGACCGCGGGGCCGAACGTCCACACGTACCCGGCGGTGTTCGCGAGCACGAGCGGCGAGCTCTGCCCGCCAACGGA
The DNA here is from genome assembly GCF_026672405.1 of Curtobacterium sp. SL109. NCBI lineage: Bacteria > Bacillati > Actinomycetota > Actinomycetes > Micrococcales > Microbacteriaceae > Curtobacterium > Curtobacterium sp. SL109. Next base: position 1,520,266 of record NZ_JAPPRB010000002.1, on the reverse strand, counting down.
CACGAGCACCTGCGTGGCGACGATGACGCCGATCCCGATCGCGGCCACCATCGCCCGCGAGCGGTACAGCAGCCGCACGCCGACGGTCAGGCCGACGACGATCAGCGTGGTCAGCACGAGGCCGATCGGGAACGTGCCGATCGTCTGCTGGTGGGTCACGGTGCCGAGGCCACCGGCGAGCAGCCCGAGCACCAGGGCGACCACGACCGCAGCAGCCTTGCCCGCCGGCGTCATCTCGGCGTACGTCTCCGGTGCGGGCGCCGAGGGCGGTGCGTCATGGCGGAAGGCCTCGACCGCGGGCGCGTGCTGGCGGACACCGTGCGGCATCACCCAGGACAGCGCCGTCGGGTCGGCCGGGTCGGCGGGGTCGACCGTGACCTGCGAGCGGTACTGCTCGATCGCCGTGCGCACCTTCGCCCGGACGGGCTGGACGTCGACGGTGACGTCCTGCTCGCCGGACGCCGGGTCGACGATCATCGAGAAGGGGACGTCCTCGGCACGGGCTGCGTACCGGGCCGCGTTGTGCACGCGCACGTGGTCGGGGTGGCCGTAGCCGCCGTCGTCCGCGTAGCTCACGACGGCGTCGGCCATCGTCGACCGGATGGCGGCGCGGACGTCGTCCACGACCTCGCCGAGGTCGGCCGCGGTGAGCGAGTCGGCGGGGGCGTCGTCGGCGGCGACGGCACGGCCGTCCGGGCCCCATTGCATGCCGGAGTCGGTGTAGCGACGCTCCGGCAGGTCGGTCGGACGGGCGCCCGCTCCCCCGAGCCAGAGGTGCGCCGGGCCGCCGAGTGCGGCCAGCGCGGCGGCGATCTCCCGCTCGCGGTGCGCGGCCACCCGCGGTCCGTTCCCGGCGAGGGGCGCGAGTGACGGCGTCAGCATCTCGCCGCGCTCGCCCCGGGTCGCGGTGAGGACGGTCACCTCGGCGCCGAGCTCGAGCAGCGTGGCGATGGTGCCGCCGGACGCCAGGGTCTCGTCGTCGGGGTGGGCGTGCACGAAGAGGACGCGCTCGGGGCGGGTCGCGGGGGCGTTCGACATCAGTGCAAGGGTACGGGACGGCCCCGTGCGGCTAGCGCGGTGTGACGATGTAGGTGGCCGTCGCGCCGCGGTCGGACTTGGAGAACGTCAGCACCAGGCGGTGGTCGTCGCTCCGGAAGATCCCGAAGGCACTCGAGCTGTCCGCGCGCTTGGCGGACTCGGTGAACCCGGCGTCCGTCAGCTGCTGCGCGGCGGTGCCGAAGTCGTCGACGCTCGGGGTCTCGACCTGCACGACCCAGCCGGACCCGTTCGGGCCGGTGCCGCCGCCCAGCACCGTGCCGTCCACGAGCGGCACGGCCGACGCCGGGAAGCCGTCCGGCACCTGGCCGTCGGAGGTCACGTTCGCCCCCTTGAGCGCGGTGTCGAGGGCGCCGTCGATGCCGCCGGCGACGTTCGCCATGCCCTGCTCGATCGCCGACCCGTCGATGTTCCGCACGCCGTCGCTGACGTCGGAGGCGACCGAGGACCCGAGGTCGGTGGCCTGCTTCACCGAGTCCGCCGAGCAGCCTGTCAGGCCGGCCAGGGCGATGCCGGCCGCCACGGCGGCCACGATGGGGGTCGTCATCCGGTTGCGCATGCGCCGACCGTAATCCAAGACCCTGGGCCCACGCCGCCGGTTCCTGAGCGACGCGCCAGCGGCGCTCAGGCCGTGCCGGTGGGGAGGCTCGGCCTGAGTTGCCTGGGAGTGTCACGTCACTGCATGGGCCGACCAGGGCCTCCCGTACGTCAGCGCACGTTCGCGCGCGTGGCTGCGACGAGCGCGTCGACGCCCACCGGGATCGCGGTCTCCGCCTGCGGCGCGTAGAACGGCGAGTGGTTGCTCGGGATGTCCTCGCCCCGTGCGAACAGCTCGGGGTCGGTGATGCCGGTGAACCAGTACACGAGCGGCACGCCGGCGGCGGTGGCGAGCTGGCCGACGTCCTCGGACGCCATCGCGAGTCCGGACTCCAGGTCGAGGGCCCTCGGCACGACGGCACCGACGGCCTCGAGCACGCGGGCGGCCTGGTCGGCGTCGTTGACGAGCACGTCCGCACCGGGCGCCCGCTCGATGGTGGGGGCGGCGAGCCCGCCGGCGTCGCTCTCGGCGCGGACGATGCGCTCGATGGAGGCGACGATCCGCGCGCGGGTGTCCTCGTTGCGGGCACGGGTGGAGATCTCGATGACGGCCGTGTCCGGGATGATGTTCGGTCGGGTGCCGGCGTGGAAGCTGCCGACGGTGACGACGCCCGCGTCGTTCGGGCCGACCTCGCGCGAGACGACGGTCGGCAGGCGGACGACCGCCGGCGCCGCCGTGACGATCGGGTCGAGGGAGGCCTGCGGGGCGGACCCGTGCGCACCACGGCCGTTGAACGTCACGGTGAAGCGGTCGCTCGACGCCATCACCGCGCCGGAGCCGACCGCGACCGTGCCGACCGGGATCGGCGCGGAGTGCTGTCCGAGGACCACGTCGGGCGTGGGGAAGCGCTCGACCAGGCCGTCCTCGAGCATCGCGCGGGCACCGGAGATGACCTCTTCTGCCGGCTGGAACACGGCCACGACCGTGCCGGCCCACTCCCCGCGCGTGGCGACGAGCCGCTCGAGCGCGCCGAGCAGCCACGTGACGTGGATGTCGTGGCCGCAGGCGTGCATCGTCGGGACCTCGGCGCCGGTCTCGTCGACACCGCGGTGGGTGCTGGCGTACGGCAGACCGGTGCGTTCCTCGACCGGCAGGCCGTCCATGTCCGCGCGGAGCCAGACGACCGGACCCTCGCCGTTCGCCAGGACCCCGACGACACCCGTCCCGCCGACGCCCGTGGTGACGTCGAGGCCGAGGTCCTCGAGGTGGCCGGCGACGATGCCGGCGGTGCGGTGCTCCTGGAAGCCGAGCTCCGGGTGGGCGTGCAGGTCCTGGTACAGCGAGAGGAGGTCGAGAGTCACCCGTCCACCGTATCGCCCGACACCGACGCCGAGAACGGACACCGACGCCGACGGCCCGGCCACCTCGACGAGGTGACCGGGCCGTCGGACGGAGGCGGGGCCTCCTGGATGGTGCTGTCCGGCTACGCGTCCTGGCGCTTGAGACGCGCGTAGGAGCGCTGGCGAGCCGATGCGTCGAGCTCGACCTTGCGGATGCGCACGGCGGCGGGGGTGACCTCGACGCACTCGTCCTCACGGGCGAACTCGAGGCACTCCTCCAACGAGAGCTGACGCGACGGCGTCATCGACTCGAACGTGTCGGCGTTGGCCGACCGCATGTTGGTGAGCTTCTTCTCCTTGGTGATGTTCACGTCCATGTCGTCGGCGCGCGAGTTCTCGCCGATGACCATGCCCTCGTAGACCTCTTCGGTCGGGTTGACGAAGAACGACATCCGCTCCTGGAGGTTCGTGATGGCGAACGGCGTCACCACACCGGAGCGGTCGGAGACGATCGAGCCGTTGATGCGGGTCTGGATCGCACCGGCCCACTCGTCGTAGCCGTGGAAGATCGCGTTGGCGATGCCGGTGCCGCGGGTCTCCGTGAGGAACGACGTGCGGAAGCCGATCAGGCCGCGCGACGGGACGATGAACTCCATGCGCACCCAGCCGGTGCCGTGGTTCGTCATGTTCTCCATGCGGCCCTTGCGAGCGGCCATGAGCTGCGTGATCGCGCCGAGGTACTCCTCCGGCGTGTCGATCGTCATGTGCTCGTACGGCTCCTGCAGCTTGCCGTTCTCGTCACGCTTCGTGACGACCTGCGGCTTGCCGACGGTGAGCTCGAAGCCCTCGCGACGCATCTGCTCGACCAGGATGGCGAGTGCGAGCTCACCACGACCCTGGACCTCCCACGCGTCGGGGCGGCCGATGTCGAGGACCTTGAGCGAGACGTTGCCGACCAGCTCGCGGTCGAGGCGCTCCTTGACCATGCGGGCGGTCAGCTTGTGGCCCTTGACCTTGCCGACGAGCGGGCTGGTGTTCGTGCCGATCGTCATCGAGATCGCCGGGTCGTCGACCGTGATGGTCGGCAGCGGGCGGACGTCCTCGGGGTCGGTCAGGGTCTCGCCGATGGTGATCGTGTCGAAGCCGGCGACAGCGACGATGTCACCGGGGCCAGCGGACTCGGCGGGGTAGCGGTCGAGCGCCTTCGTGATGAGGAGCTCGGTGATGCGGGCGTTGACGACGGTGCCGTCGTGCTTGACCCACGCGACCGTCTGGCCCTTCTTCATGGTGCCGTGGAAGATGCGCAGGAGCGCCAGGCGACCGAGGAACGGGGAGGCGTCGAGGTTCGTGACGTGCGCCTGCAGCGGGTGCTCGTCGTCGTACTTCGGGGCCGGGACGTGCTGGAGGATCGCTTCGAACAGCGGCTCGAGGTCGTCGTTGTCGGGCAGCTCGCCGTCGTTCGGCTTGTTGCGCGACGCGGCGCCGTTGCGACCCGAGGCGTAGACCACCGGGACGTCGAGGATCGCGTCGAGGTCGAGGTCGTCGACCTCGTCCGACAGGTCGGAGGCGAGGCCGAGGAGCAGGTCCTGGGACTCGGAGACGACCTCGTCGATGCGGGAGTCGGGCCGGTCCGTCTTGTTGACGAGCAGGATCACCGGGAGCTTCGCGGCGAGCGCCTTGCGCAGCACGAAGCGGGTCTGGGGCAGGGGACCTTCGGAGGCGTCGACGAGCAGCACGACACCGTCGACCATGGAGAGGCCGCGCTCGACCTCACCACCGAAGTCGGCGTGGCCGGGCGTGTCGATCACGTTGATGGTGATGGGGCCGTCCGCGCCGAACTCGGTCGCGTGCTTGCCGTTGTAGAGCACCGACGTGTTCTTCGCGAGGATCGTGATGCCCTTCTCGCGCTCGAGGTCGTTCGAGTCCATCATGCGGTCTTCGCCCTCGAAGTGGGCGTCGAACGAGTTGGTCTGCGTGAGCATCGCGTCGACGAGGGTGGTCTTGCCGTGGTCGACGTGTGCCACGATGGCGACGTTGCGCAGGTCGGACCGGGTGGCGAGCGCCATACAGGACATCCTTCAATTTCTGGGAGAGTGTCGGGCCAGCTGGTGATCAACCCCGTTGGTCGATCGGCACCGCACCCGTGGGCAGAACGCCCGACACGCCAGTCTACCGGTAGTTCGCAACCGACAGGAGTACCGCAGATGAGCCGACGGCGAACGTGGATCGAGATCACGATCGTCCTGATGCTCTCGCTGGGCGGGAGCGCGCTGTACTCGGTGCTCCAGATCATCGACGACCTGTCGCAGACGACCCCGCTCGGGCAGCAGTCCACGGCGCTGAACTCGTCGACGACCACCGTGCAGTACGTCGACCTGGCGCGGCAGCTCGTCGGGATCGCGGTGGACCTGGCCCCGGTCGCGCTGGTCTGCTACCTCCTCTGGAGTGCCCGGCGTCCGCACCTGTCCCGGCTCGGCATCGACCGCTTCCGCGTGAAGCCCGACCTCGGCGGCCCGGTGCTCATCGCCCTGTGCATCGGGATCCCGGGGCTCGCGCTCTACTTCACCGGCCGGGCGCTCGGGTTCACCGTGGACGTCGACCCGGCGGCGCTCGGCTCGTACCGGTGGACGGTCCCCGTCCTGCTGCTCTCGGCCGTCCGGTCCGGGCTGCAGGAGGAGGTCATCGTGATCGGGTACCTGTACGCCCGCCTCGGGGAGATCGGCTGGGGGCGCTGGCAGGTCATCCTGTCGACGGCCGTGCTCCGCGGGAGCTACCACCTGTACCAGGGCTTCGGCGCGTTCGTCGGGAACGCCGTCATGGGCGTCGTGTTCGGCTGGATCTACACGAAGTGGGGCCGGTTGATGCCGCTCGTCGTCACGCACTGCCTGCTCGACGCGGCGGTGTTCGTCGGGTACCCGTGGGTGGCACACGCGTTCCCCGCGCTCTTCTCCTGACCCGCTGTCCGGGAGCGACGGGCGATCCCCGCGCGCGCTCGTCCGGGTGGTCACGGGACCACGGACGGACGGGAGGCGGTGCACACGTCGTGCGCACCGCCTCCCGTCTGGTCCGTGGCTACGCCGCGATGGACGCGACCTTCTCCGGGTAGTGGCAGGCCGCCCGGTGGTCGACGTCCTCGCCGCGGCGGGGCGCCTTCTCCGGCGCCTCCTCCTCGCAGCGGCGGCGTTCCGCCTCCGGGAGGATCGCGTAGAGCGGGCAGCGCGAGCGGAACCGGCAGCCGGTCGGACGCTCGGTCGGGCTGGGCGGGTCGCCGGGCAGCAGGATCGTCGTGCGCGACCGCTCGACGACCGGGTCCGGCACCGGAACGGCTGACATCAGCGCCGCCGTGTACGGGTGCATCGGGCGTTCGAAGACCTCGTCGACGGCGCCCTCCTCGACCGTGCGGCCGAGGTACATCACGCTGACGCGGTCGGCGACGTGCCGGATGACCGACAGGTCGTGCGAGACGAACAGGTACGAGAGCCCGAGGCGCGCCTTGAGCTCGGCGAGCAGGTTGAGCACGCCGGCCTGGATCGACACGTCGAGCGCCGAGACGGGCTCGTCGAGCACGACGAGGTCCGGTTCCACCGCGAGGGCACGTGCGATGGAGATGCGCTGCCGCTGTCCGCCGGAGAACTCGTGCGGGTAGCGATCGGCCTCGGCGGCCTGCAGTCCGACGAGCCCGAGCAGTTCCGGCACCCGCTCGTCGATCCGTGACGTCGGGGCACCGATCGCACGGAGCGGTTCCGCGACGACGTCGTAGACGGACATGCGCGGGTCGAGGCTGGCGGACGGGTCCTGGAACACCATCGAGATCCGCTGCCGGAGCGCCCGCGTGCCCGCAGCTCCACGGGCCGTGGCGTCGGCGAGGGACTCGCCGAACAGCTCGACGGTGCCGGCCTCGGGACGCTCGAGGTCCATCAGCTGGTGCAGGGTGGTCGACTTGCCCGAACCGGACTCCCCCACGAGCCCGAGGGTCTCGCCGCGGCGGATGTCGAGGTCGACCCCGTCCACGGCGTAGACGTCGCCGACCTTCCGACGGAAGACCGCGCCCTTGACGAGCGGGAACGTCTTCGTGAGGCCCTCGACGTGCACGACCGGTTCACGCTCGGTGCGGGACGCGTCGACCGTGGCGGCGTGCTCCGGGATGACGGGCAGGGTGAAGATCCGGCCGGCGTCCGCGTGGGCTGCGGCGACCTCGGCCGTGCGGTGGCACGCCGCGGTGTGGCCGGCGGCGTGCGAGTGCGACGCGCCGGCGCCAGCGGTGGCGGTGCCGGCGGGTGCCGTCCCGGTGTCGATGCCGGCGGCCGCGTCGACGGCGGCGACGCCGATGCCGACCGGAGGTGCGAGGACCGGTTCACTCGACCGGCAGACCTCGCTGACCAGCGGGCACCGCGCCGCGAACGGGCAGGCGTCCGGCAGCCCGATGAGCGACGGCGGCGAGCCGGGGATCGGGACGAGCGGTGAGCGGTCGCGGGCATCGAGCCGCGGGAGCGCCCCGATGAGCCCGATCGTGTACGGCATGCGCGGACGGGCGAACAGTTCCTCGGCGGTGGCCGTCTCGACGATCCGACCGGCGTACATGACGGCGATCCGGTCGGCGATGCCCGCGATGACCCCGAGGTCGTGGCTGACGAACACCAGCGCGGCACCGGTCTCGCGCTGAGCGGTCCTGAGCACCTCGATGATCTGCGCCTGGATCGTGACGTCGAGCGCCGTGGTGGGCTCGTCGGCCAGGATCACGTCGGGGTCGTTCGCCATCGCCATGGCGATCATCGCGCGCTGACGCATGCCACCGGAGAACTCGTGCGGGAAGGCGTCGACGCGGCGGGCGGGCTCGGGGATGCCGACCAGTCCGAGGAGCTCGATCGCGCGGGCGCGTGCATCTGCCTTGGAGGCACCGCGGTGCAGTCGGACAGTCTCCGCGATCTGGTCGCCGATCGTGTACACCGGCGTGAAGGCGGACAGGGGGTCCTGGAAGACCATCGCCACCTTGTCGCCGCGGAGTCGGCTCATCTGCTTGTCCGAGCGGCCGAGGAGCTCCTCGCCGTCGAGCTCGACGGAGCCGGTGACCTTCGTGGTGTCGGGCAGCAGTCCGAGGACGGCCATGCTCGTCACCGACTTGCCGGACCCGGACTCGCCGACGATGCCCAGGACCTCCCCGCGGCGGAGTTCGAGGTCGACACCGCGGACCGCGTGCACGGTCCCGCGTGGCGTCGGGAAGCGGACGTGCAGGTCGCGTACCCGCAGGATCGGCTCGGCGGTGGTGGTCGACGTCGTGGCCGACCCGTTCGTGATGGTGCTCATGCTGCTTCCCCGGTCGTCCGTCCGGCGGTCATGCGCCGGAACCGGCCTGTGTGTTCAACGCGGCCACGTCCACGGCCGCCTGGTTCTGGTCACGACGGCGGTTGCGCTTCTCGCGCTTGCCGGTCGTCGAGGTCGGGTCGAGCGCGTCGCGGAGACCGTCGCCGATCAGGTTGGCCGCGATCGCGAAGATGACCAGCGCGCCGGCTGCGAAGTAGAACAGCCACGGGCTGGTCAGCGCGCTGTCCTGGTTCTGCGCGATCAGGGTGCCGAGCGACACGTCGGGTGCCTGGACGCCGAAGCCGAAGTAGCTCAGCGTCGTCTCACCGAGCACCGCGGTCGCGACCTGGATCGTGCCGTCGATGATCAGGAAGGACGCCACGTTCGGCAGGATGTGCCGGAAGATGATCCGGAAGGGCCCGATCCCCATGTAGCGGGCGGCCCGGACGAACTCACGCTCCTTGACCGACAGGGTCATCGCGCGGACCACGCGGGCCGTGATCATCCAGCCGAAGACCGTGATGAGGACCACGAGGACGATCCACCCGGCGTTCTGGATCCGGGGGCTGATGATCGCGATGATGAGGAACGACGGCAGCACGAGCAGCATGTCGACGAAGAACATCACGAGGCGGTCGACCCAGCCGCCGAAGTAGCCGGCGGCCGCACCCGTGATCGCCGCGATCGCGGTCGAGAACACGGCGACGAGCAGCCCGATCAGCAGGCTCTTCTGCATGCCGCGAGCGGTCTGCGCGAAGACGTCCTGGCCGATGCCGTTCGTGCCGAACCAGTGCGCGGCGCTCGGCGGTCGGGTGAACGACGTGTAGTCGATCTGCGAGTACTGCCACGGGCTCACCAGCGGGCCGATGAACGCGAACGCGAAGAGCAGGAGCACGACGACCACGCCGATGCCGGCGCCGCGGTTCATGAAGAGCCGCCGCGTGGTCTGCAGGAAGCGGTTGCCCTGGCGCGTCGGTCGGGCAGGCGTGTCACTCCGCGCGACGAGCGTCGGGTCGACGGGTTCGATCCGGGTGTCGGTCATGTCATGCCCTCCTGACGCGCGGGTCCAGCGCGGCGGTCGCGACGTCGGCGAGGAACCCGGCGATCAGCACCACCACCGCGGCGAACAGCGTGTACGCCGTCACGACGTTCACGTCGTTGTTGTTCACCGCGTCGATGAACCACGAGCCGAGCCCGTTCCACGCGAAGATCTTCTCGGTCAGGGTCGCTCCGGTCAGGATGCCGAGGAACCCGTAGGCGAAGAGCGTCGTCATCGGGATCAGTGCGGTTCGCAGGCCGTGCTTGAAGGTGGCACGACCCCGCGTGAGCCCCTTCGCCCGGGCTGTCCGGAGGAAGTCCGAGCCGAGGACGTCGAGCATCGTCGCTCGCTGGTACCGGCTGTAGATGGCGATGAGCCCGACGGCGATCGAGATGGTCGGCAGCAGCAGGTGCGCGCCGCGGTCCACCAGCAGCGTCCAGGCCGATCCGTCGAGCCCGGGCGTCGCCTCCCCGGTGAAGTTGATGAGCTGACTGCCGGCGTCCTGGTTCAGCTTCGTCGCGCCGATCTTCAGGAACACGGCGGTCAGGAACACGGGGGTGGAGAACAGCACGATCGAGATCGCCGCGCTCACCCGGTCCGAGATCTTGTACTGCCGGATCGCGTTCCACACGCCGACGAGCACGCCGAGCACGATCCCCGCCACCGACCCGACGAGCAGCAGCCGGAGGCTCACCCCCAGACGCGGGAAGAACTGTTCGTTCACCGAGCGGTCCTGGATCGTCTGGCCGAGGTCGCCGTGCGCGACGCCGTCGAGCCAGTGCGTGTAGCGGATCACCACCGGGGTCTTGTCGTTGACACCGATGTCGTCGAGCTTGGCGTCGATCACCTGTGCCGACGGCGCGGGGTTCCGCTGCGCGTAGACGGAGCGGGGGCTGAACGTCGCTGACGCGAGGAAGTAGGTCAGCGAGGTCGCGAGGAACACGAGCACGACGTAGTACACGAATCGACGCGCCAGGAAGCGGATCATGGAGGCCACCATAGGGCCTCGTTTGTTTCCGGCACATGTCATGTCCCAGCCCGCCGCGTAACGAAAGTACGTCGGATACCGGAAATGCCCACCACCCCCGCTGGAGGGCCTTAGGCTCAACGACAACTTCCAGAGGGGAACCACATGAAGCACAGGAAAGTCCTCGCGGTGACGGCGGCCCTCGCCGGAATCGCGCTCGCCGTCACCGGTTGCTCGGGCGGATCGGGTGGGTCCAGCGGGTCCGCGTCCAGCGACTCCGGCAAGAAGACGCTGCCGACCTCGGCCCAGATCAACGCGAAGCCCGCGTCGGACCTCGAAGACGGCGGCACCCTCCGTCTGCCGATCTCGCAGTGGATCTCGCAGTGGAACTACAACCAGGTCGACGGTCCACTGGTGGACGCGAACACCATCGAGCAGGCGACGATGCCGTACATCTACACGATCGACGGCAAGGGCGCTCCGACGCTCAACACCGACTACGTGTCGAAGGCCGAGGTCACCAGCGACGACCCGCTCACGATCGCGTACACGATCAACGACGCAGCCAAGTGGAGCGACGGCTCGGAGATCACCTGGCGGGACTTCGAGAACGAGTGGAAGACCACCAACGGCACGGACAAGTCCTACCTGATCGCCGGCTCGACCGGCTACGAGGACATCGACTCCGTGACCAAGGGCGCGACCGACAAGGACGTCGTGGTCAAGTTCGGCACCCCGTTCTCGGACTGGAAGTCGCTCTTCAGCCCGCTGTACCCGGCCAGCCAGACCAGCACCCCTGACCAGTTCAACAACGGCTACAAGGGGAAGGTCCCGGTCTCGTCCGGGCCGTACGAGATCACCGATCTCAACGAGACCGCCGGCACCGTCACGATGAAGCCCGACGACAACTGGTGGGGCGAGAAGCCGAAGCTCGACCAGGTGATCTTCCGGTCCCTGGACGGCAACGCTGACGTGGACGCGTACCTCAACAAGGAGATCGACTCCGTCCTCACGACGACGTCGGAGCGCTTCGACCGGGTGAAGAACGCGAAGAACACGAAGATCCTCGCCTCGACGTCCGCGCAGTACACCCACGTCGACTTCTCGACGAACGGCCTGCTCAAGGACAAGCAGCTCCGGCTGGCGATCCAGCACGCCGTGAACCGGGACGCCCTGGCCCAGGTCATCGGCGGCACCCTGCCCTACAAGCTGGGCACGCTCGACAACCACCTGTTCCTGTCCACCGACAAGGGCTACAAGTCGAACACCAAGCCGAACGGCGACTTCGACGTCGAGAAGGCGAAGAAGCTGCTGGACGACGACGGGTGGAAGACGGACGGCACCTACCGCACCAAGGGCGGCAAGCAGCTCGCGATCGCCATCACGATCCCGTCCGGCGCCCCGGTCTCGCAGCAGCTGGCGCAGGTCATGCAGCAGCAGCTGAAGGAGATCGGCGTGAAGCTCACGCTGAAGTCGGTCGCCACCGACGACTTCTTTGAGCAGTACGTCACCCCCGGCAACTACGACATGACGATCTTCGTCTGGGGCGGCACCGGGTTCCACTCCAGCGCGGCGACGATCTACACCTCGGGTGCCACCGGCCAGAACTACGGCCGTGTCAGCTCGAGTGCGATCGACACGCTGACGAAGCAGGCGCTGTCCGAGCCCGACTCGGACAAGGCCAACGTCATCTGGAACAAGATCGACAAGCAGGTCTGGTCGATCGGGCACTCGATGCCGATCACCGCGAAGCCCGCGCTGGTCGCACAGAACCCGAAGCTCGCCAACTACGGCGCGTTCGCGGGTGCGCAGAACATCGACTGGACGAAGGTCGGCTTCACCAAGTAGCCACCGACGGACAGACAGGGAGGGGCCGGGCGCACTGCGTCCGGCCCCTCTCGTCGTCCCGGTCGATCCGGTGTGCGCCCTCGCAGGACTTCCACAGTGCGGCTGATGCCCCGTCGTGGACCCGGACCGTACTGTTGCACGATGGCCATCCCCGAGACCGGTTCCGCGGCACCGGGCTTCACCCTGCCCGGCATGATCGTCCGCGACGGCGTCCGCACCGACGGCGAGTACACGCTCGCGGCCGAGGTCGGCCGTCCCGTCGTCCTCGCCTTCTACCCGGGTGACGCCACCCCCATCTGCACCGCGCAGCTCTGCTCGTACCAGCAGGAGCTCGACGACTTCCGCGACCTCGGCGCCGTCGTGTGGGGCATCAGCCCCCAGGGGCTCGACTCGCACGAGGACTTCGCTCGCGACTCGTCGCTCACCTTCCCCCTGCTCTCCGACGTCAGCGGTGACGTCATCCGGGCGTACGGCGTCCGCGCCCCCGGTCTGGGCCTGCGCCGCTCGGTGTTCGTGATCGGTCCGGACGGCCTGGTGCGCTGGCGCCACGTCGGCCTGGTCGGCGTCCGGTTCCCGCGTGCCGAGGTCATCCGCGAGCAGATCGAGCAGCTCGTCGAGTGACGCGCTGATCAGCGGGCCTTCCCGATGGGGGGACCACGGGCCCGCGGTCTCCTACGCTTGACCCATGCCCACCCGGATCGTCGCGACGAACATGCGCCGCCTCGCCGTCGTCCTCTGGGTCGTCGCCGTCGCCCTCGTCGTCATCGGACTGGCCGCCAACGGCCTCCGCGCCGCCTGGCTGGTGCCGGTGCCGTCCCTGTTCACCGCCTGGTTCGCCTGGGTCGTGCTCTGGCGACCACGCATCGAGCTCACCGAGGACGAACTCGTCGTCGTCGACGTCCGTCGCACCACCCGCTTCGCGTGGCGACGAGTCAAGGACGTCCGGTCGAAGTACGGGCTCGAGATCGTCACCGACCAGGGCGAACAGCGCGTCTGGATCGCACCGCGCCCGACGGCGCGGCTCGCGATCGGACAGCCAGGAGGCCCGGTGCCCGTCAGCGTCGCCGCTGCGGCCGACGAGATCCGCGCGCGGGTGCCGGCTCCGGTCGAGCACGTGGGTGCTCCCCGGCGACGGTGACGGCTGCCCCGATCGTGCACCGGGTGCACGGCTGGGCGATCGTCGCGCTCATCGTGCTCGGCATCGCCGGCAGCATGGCCGGCGCGCGCCTCTGACCCTGGTCTGACCGCCAGCGCCGCGGGACCGAGCCGGGGAGTTCGGTCCGGTCCCGGTCTGCGCGACGTGGGGCGGGCCTCCCGTCCGGGTCCCCAGGACGACGGAACGCGCCGTCCCGGAGCCGGGGCGGCGCGTTCCGTGTGGTGCGGGAGGTGCGGGTCAGCGACCGAACTCGAACCCGGCGCCGGGGATGGCCGCCAGGAGGTCCTGCGTGTACTGCTCGCGCGGGTTGGCGAAGACCTCGTCGGTCGTCGCCGTCTCCACGATCCGTCCCTGGCGCATGACGCAGACGTTGTCCGCGACCAGGCGGACGACGGCGAGGTCGTGCGTGATGAACAGGTAGGTCAGACCGAGTTCCGACTGCAGCTCGGTGAGCAGGTCGAGGATCTGGCCCTGCACGAGCACGTCGAGCGCCGAGACCGCCTCGTCGAGGACGATGACCTCGGGCTTCAGCGCGAGCGCACGCGCGACGGCGATGCGCTGCCGCTGCCCGCCGGAGAGCTCGTTCGGGTAGCGGTTCACCATGGACGCCGGCAGGGCGACCTGGTCGAGGAGCTCACGGACGCGGGCACGGCGCGAGGCCTTGTCCCCGATGCTGTGCGTGACGAGCGGCTCCGCGATGGTGTTCCCGACGTTGTACATCGGGTCGAGGGAGCCGTACGGGTCCTGGAACACCGGCTGGACACGGCGGCGGAAGTCGAAGAGCTCCTTGCCCTTCAGCGCTCCGATGTCGATGCCGTCGAACTGCACCGTGCCGCTCGTGATGCCCTCGAGCTGCAGGACGAGCTTGGCAACGGTCGACTTGCCCGACCCGGACTCGCCGACGAGCGCCGTGGTGGTGCCCTTCGGGATCGAGAACGACACGTCGTCGACGGCCTTGAGCTCGCGCGAGGCGAGGTTCTTGCCGCGCAGCTTGTAGACCTTCTCGAGGTTCTTCACCACGATGAGGTCCCGCGTCGGCTGGTGCTCGCGCTGCTGGGCGCGGGCGATCAGCTCGGCGTCGTCGCTGCCGACGTCGGCGATGTCGACCCGCTGGTGCTGCACCTTCGACTGGATGCGGCGGCTCGCGAGCGAGGGCGCCGCGGCGACGAGGCGCTGCGTGTACGGGTGCTGCGGGTTGCCGAGGATCTCCTTCGACGGCCCCGCTTCGACGACCTGGCCCTTGTACATCACGACGAGCTTCTCGGCGCGCTCGGCGGCGAGGCCGAGGTCGTGCGTGATGAAGAGCACGCTCGTGCCGAAGTCGCGCGTCAGGGTCTCGAGGTGGTCGAGGATCACGCGCTGCACGGTGACGTCGAGTGCGCTGGTGGGCTCGTCGGCGATGAGCAGCTGCGGACGGCTCGACAGGCCGATGCCGATGAGCACGCGCTGGCGCATGCCGCCGGAGAACTCGTGCGGGTACTGCTTCAGGCGGGTCGCGGCGTCGCCGAGGCCAGCCTCCTGCAGCACCTCGATCGCACGCTCGCGGACGGCCTTCTTGCCGGAGGCCATGCCGTTCGCACGGATCGCCTCCTCGACCTGGAACCCGATGGTCCACAGCGGGTTGAGGTTCGACATCGGGTCCTGCGGGACGTAGCCGATCTCCTTGCCGCGGATCTCCGACATCTCCTTGTCTGAGAGGCCGACGAGCTCGCGACCGTTGAACTTGATCGACCCACCGGTCACCTGCCCGGCGCCGGGCAGCAGCTTGATGATCGCCTGCGCGCTGGTGGACTTGCCGGAGCCGGACTCCCCCACGATCGCGAGGCGTTCGCCCTGCTCGAGGGTGAGGTCGACGCCGCGGACGGCCTGAACGAAGCCGCCCTGGGTCTTGAAGCCGATCTCCAGGCCGGAGATCTCGAGGAGCGGGGCGCCGTCGCCGCGGGTACGGCGGGCGGCCGGCTCGGTCAGCGTCTCGCTCATCGGCGGGCCCTCGCCTTCGGGTCGAGTGCGTCGCGGACCACGTCTCCGAGGAGCAGGAACGCGAGCACGGTGATGGACAGGGCTGCCGACGGCCAGAAGATGGTCGCCGGGTTGGTGCGGATCGACGACTGCGCGGTGCCGATGTCGAGGCCCCAGCTGAGGGACGACGGCGGCAGGCCGATGCCGAGGAACGACAGGGTGGCCTCGGCGACGATGAACGTGCCGAGCGAGACCGTCGCGACGACGATGACCGGGGCGAGGGAGTTCGGGACCACGTGGCGCACGAGCACCTTCATCCGGCTGACACCGAGTGCCTCGGACGCCGTCACGTAGTCGGCCTGCTTGGCGCTGAGGACCGCGCCGCGCATGATGCGGGCGATCTGCGGCCAGGCGAAGGCCGCGAGCACCAGCGACACCGTGATGGGGTTGCGGGCCGGGATGACGGACATGATCACGATGGCGCCGAGGACGGTCGGGATCGAGAAGAAGATGTCACCGATGCGGGACACGATCGTGTCGAGCCAGCCGCCGAAGAACCCGGCGAGGGCACCGATCACGACGCCGACGGCGGTCACCAGCACGGTGGCCACGATGCCGACGATGAGCGAGTTCCTGGCACCCCAGATCACGCGGGCGTACGTGTCGTAGCCCTGGCGCGTGAACCCGAGGAGGTGTCCGGCGCGCGGCCCCTCGTCGCTGTTGTCGAGGTTCGAGGCCCGCGGGTCGACGTGCGTGAACAGCCCGGGGAAGACCGCCACGACGATGATCAGGACGATCAGCACCGAGGAGATCCAGAAGGTCGGGCGGCTGCGCATGGACTCCCAGGCGTCGGTCCACAGGGACCGGGCCTTCTCGTCCTCGTTGACGTTGTCGATCGCCTGGAGCGGCGTCTCCTCGAGCGGGGCGACGAAGTGCGTCGCCGAGCGCGATTCCGTGTTACTTGGCATAGCGGATCCTCGGGTCCAGGACGGCGTAGAGCAGGTCGACCAGGAGGTTGGCGAGCATGAAGATGATGACCATCACGGCGACGAAGGACACCACGGTGGGGCCCTGGCCGAGCTTGACGGCCTGGTAGACCGTGCCGCCGACACCGTGGATGTTGAAGATGCCCTCGGTCACGATCGCGCCGACCATCAGGTTGCCGATGTCGATGCCGAGGTACGTCACCACGGGGATGAGCGAGTTGCGGAAGATGTGCACCCCGATCACCCGACGACGCGGCAGGCCCTTGGCCGTCGCGGTGCGGACGAAGTCGGCGCTCATGTTCTCGGCGACGCTGGCGCGGGTCAGACGCACGATGTACGCGAACGACACCGACGCGAGCACGAGTGCGGGCAGCACGAGCTCAGACCAGGGGGCTTCGCCGGACACCGTCACGCGGAACAGGGCGAGCTTGATGCCGAAGACGTACTGCAGCACGAAGCCGACGACGAAGGTCGGCACCGAGATGAGCAGCAGCGACACGACGAGCGCGGTGGCGTCGAACCACTTGCCCTTCTTGAGCCCGGCGATGACACCGACGACGATGCCGGCGACGGCCTCGAAGACGAGGGCCAGGATCGCGAGTCGCGCCGTGATCGGGAACGCCTGCGCGAGCTGCTGGCTGACGGGCAGACCCGAGTAGGTCAGACCGAGGTCGCCGCGGAACACACCGCCGATCCAGAGCAGGTACTGCACGAGGAACGGCTTGTCGAGGTTGTACTGCTGACGCAGCTGCTCGATCACCTGCGGAGAGGGCTGGCGGTCCCCGAACAGCGCGGCGATCGGGTCGCCGGGCAGGGAGAACACCATGAAGTAGATGAGGAACGTCGCCCCGAAGAACACGGGGATCAGTTGGAGGAGGCGCTTGCCGAGGTACCAGAGCATCAGATCCCTGCCTGGTTCCGAGCGGTCGTGATCAGGTTCATGTCGTGGAGGGGTGGACGGTCCGAGGGTCGGCACGGGTGTCCGGTGCGGGCGGCGGCGCCCGCGTGGTGGGGGAAGGTGTTGCCGCCGTGGTACGGGGGCTCGGGGACCGTGGTCCCCGAACCCCCGTCCGGTGGTCGCGAGGCAGGATATACCTGCCCGCGGTGGGTCGTCAGCGAAGACCCTGGGTCACGTACGTGACCGGTGTTACTTCTTCTTGACCTCGATGTCGTAGTACTGCGGCACCGAGTCCCAGCCGAACTTGACGTTCGACACGTTGTCGGCGGACCAGACACCGGTCACGTTGGAGTACCAGAGCGGGATCTCGGGCAGGTCCTTGAGCAGGAGCTCCTGGGCCTGGTCGAAGATCTTGTTGCCGGCCTCGACGTTCTCGGCGGACTGACCCTGCTTGAGCAGCGAGTTGTACTCGGCCGAGTCGTAGCGCGAGTAGTTGTTCGACGAACCGTCACCCATGGTCGGGCCGAGGAAGTTGTACAGCGACGGGTAGTCGGCCTGCCAACCGGTGCGGCTTCCGCCCTTGAGCTTGTCGTTCGTCTGCAGGTCCAGGGCTTCCTGGAACGTCGGGATCGCGTTGCCCTCGGCCTTGATGCCCAGCGTGTTCGAGATGCTGTTCGTGACCGCGGTCACCCATGCCTCGTGGCCACCGTCAGCGTTGTACGTGATGGTGAGGGTGTCGTTGTACGGCGAGATGGCGTTGGCCTTGGCCCACAGCTTCTTCGCCTCCGACTTGTTGTACTGCAGGACGTCGGAGCCCTTGAGGTCGCCGGTCCAGCCGTCGATCACCGGGGAGGTGAAGTCCTTGGCCGGGGTGCGGGTGCCGTCGAAGATCTTGTTGGTGATCTGCTTGCGGTTGATCGACAGCGAGATCGCCTCGCGGCGGAGCTGGCCCTCTTCACCCTTCCAGTGGTCGAGGTAGTAGGGCAGGTAGATCGCCTGGAAGATGGCGGCCGGCTGGTTGACGTTCGAGTCGGGGAAGTCCGACTTGTAGGTCTGGAAGGCGCTGTCCGGCACGGCGTCGAGGACGTCGAGGTTGCCGCCCTGGGCGTCGGAGTACGCGGTGTCCTGCGAGGTGTAGAACGTGATCGTCAGACCACCGTTCTTCGGCTTGCGCTTGCCCTCGTAGTCCTTGTTCGTGACGAGCTTGATGTTCTGGTTGTGGGTCCAGGCCGTCTTGCTCGCGAGCTTGTACGGACCGTTGCCGATCGGGTTCTCACCGAACGCCTTGGTGTCGTCGTAGAAGACCGACGGCAGCGGCACGAAGGCCGAGTAGCCGAGCGAGAGCGGGAAGTCCGACTGCGCCGCCTTGAGCGTCACGGTGAACTCGTCGTCGCTCTTGACCTTGAGGCCCGTGAGCTCGGCGTCCTTGTCCGCGTCGAAGCCCTCGATGTTCTCGAAGAAGTAGCTCGCGCCCTGGGCGTTCGACTTCTGCGCCGCCCAGTTCCACGCCTTCGTGAAGGACTCGGCGGTGATCTTCTCGCCGTTCGTGAACGTCCAGCCCGTGTTGAGCTTGATGTCGAACGTCTTCGAGTCGTCGGTGGTGATGCTCTTCGCGACCTCGTTCACCGGCTTGCCGTCGGCGTCGTAGGAGCGGAGACCCTCGAAGATCGAGTTGATGATCTTGCCGCCACCGGTCTCGGTGGAGTTCGAGGGGATGAGCGGGTTCTGGGGCTCGCTGCCGTTCGTGGTGACGATGCCGGACGAGTCCGAGGACCCGCCACCGTTGCCGGAGCCGGAGCCCGAGCCATTGCCGCCACCGTTGCTGGAGCAGCCGGCCAGGGCGATTGCTGTGGCCCCGAGCACGGCGAGGGCTGCGAGCCCAGCGCGCTTCTTGATCAAGAGTTCCTCCTGGTGCATGGGACGCGCCGGGCACAGAGGTGTCACCAGGCACGTTTGACCTCTGCACTGTAGGCAGAGCGCTGAGGACCCACCAAATGCTGGAACGAACGGTTACACGCTGGTAACCAACTTGCATGATCGTTGCGGTGGGGTGCAACATCCGCGCGTTTCACGGTGCAACATGCGGGTTCGTTGCGTCTGCATCGTTCGCAGTGCATGTCCAGGGTGGACAGCCGGGGGTGGGGGTGCCGGGCACACGACGACGGCCCGGAGCCGTGGGGCTCCGGGCCGTCGTGGTCGTGCGGGCGGACAGCCCACAGGCGTGCAGGCGTGCAGGCGTGCAGGCCTACGGGCGTGCGGGCGCCCAGCGAGCAGGCGTCAGCGCTGGATCACGCGAAGGCCTCGATCGGCGGGCAGGCGCACACCAGGTTGCGGTCCCCGTACGCCTGGTCGATGCGGCGCACCGGCGGCCAGTACTTCCGGTCGGTCATGCCCGGCAGCGGGTACACGGCCTGCTCCCGCGTGTAGGCGTGCTCCCACTCCCCCGAGATCACGGAGGAGGCGGTGTGCGGCGCCCCGACGAGCGGGTTGTCGTCCGCGGGCCACTCGCCCCGCTGGACGGCGTCGGCCTCAGCGCGGATCGCGAGCATGGCGTCGACGAAGCGGTCGAGCTCCGCCAGGTCCTCGCTCTCAGTCGGCTCGACCATGAGCGTGCCCGCGACGGGGAACGACATGGTCGGGGCGTGGAAGCCGTAGTCGACCAGGCGCTTGGCGACGTCGTCGACCGTGATGCCCGTGGCGTCGCGGAGGGGCCGGAGGTCGAGGATGCACTCGTGCGCGACCAGGCCGGACTCCCCCGTGTAGAGCACCGGGAAGGCGTCACGGAGTCGCGCGGCGATGTAGTTCGCCCCGAGGACCGCCACCTCGGTCGCCCGGGTGAGGCCCTCGACGCCCATCATGCGGACGTACGACCACGTGATGGGCAGGATGCTCGGGCTGCCGTACGGCGCTGCCGAGACGGGTCCGCCGGCGTGCGCCAGCCGGTCGTCGGACGACGCCGCGGTGGCACCGGTGCGGCGGTCCTCCTGTTGGGCCATCGGGTGACCGGGCAGGAACGCCGCGAGGTGCGCCTTCGCCGCGACGGGGCCCACGCCGGGCCCGCCGCCGCCGTGCGGGATGCAGAAGGTCTTGTGCAGGTTCAGGTGCGAGACGTCGCCGCCGAAGTCGCCGAACCGGGCGTGCCCGAGCAGCGCGTTGAGGTTCGCGCCGTCGACGTAGACCTGGCCGCCGGCGTCGTGCACGGCGTCGCAGATGTCGCGGATGTCGTGCTCGTAGACGCCGTGGGTGGACGGGTACGTGATCATCAGCGCCGCGAGGGTGTCGGCGTGCTCGGCCGTCTTCGCGCGGAGGTCGTCGAGGTCGACGTTGCCGTTCTCGTCGCACGCGACGACGACGACCCGCATGCCGGCGAGGACCGCCGACGCCGCGTTCGTGCCGTGCGCGCTGGACGGGATCAGGCAGACCGTGCGGGACTGGTCGCCGCGGGACTGGTGGTACCCGCGGATCGCGAGCAGGCCGGCGAGCTCGCCCTGGCTGCCCGCGTTCGGCTGCATCGAGACGGCGTCGTACCCGGTGACCTCGGCCAGCCAGGTCTCGAGGTCGCCGATCATGCCGAGGTAGCCCTCGACGTCGGAGCGCGGCGCGAACGGGTGGACGTTCGCGAACTCCGGCCACGTGACGGCCGCCATCTCGGTGGCGGCGTTGAGCTTCATCGTGCAGCTGCCGAGCGGGATCATGCCGCGGTCGAGCGCGTAGTCCTTGTCGGCGAGGTGCTTGAGGTAGCGCATCATCCGGGTCTCGCTGCGGTACGAGCTGAACACCGGGTGCGTCAGGTACTCGCTCTCGCGAGCGAGGGCGGACGGGAGGCTCGTGGCTGCGTCCCGCACGGCCGTCTCGACGGCGCGCTGGTCCGGCCCGGCACCGCCGGCCAGGACGTCGGCGAGCACGCGGACGTCGTCGGCCGTGGTGGTCTCGTCGGCCGACACGGAGACGGTGTCCTCGTCCACCTGGTGCAGCAGGTACCCGCGCTCGGCGGCGGCTGCCACGATGTCCTGCGCGCCACCGGCACGACGGAGCGTGACGGTGTCGAAGAAGGCGTCGTGCAGGACCTCGACCCCCGCGGTGCGGGCGGCGTCGGCGAGCGCCGTGGCCGTCCGCGCGACGCGGTTCGCGATGAAGCGGAGGCCCTCTGGCCCGTGGTAGACCGCGTACATCGACGCCATCACGGCGAGCAGCACCTGTGCGGTGCAGATGTTCGACGTCGCCTTCTCGCGGCGGATGTGCTGCTCGCGGGTCTGCAGGCTGAGGCGGTAGGCCATGCTGCCGGCGGCGTCGAACGACACCCCGACGAGCCGGCCGGGGAGCTGGCGTTCCAGGCCCGCGCGGACGGCGAGGTACCCGGCGTGCGGACCGCCGAACCCGAGCGGGACGCCGAAGCGCTGGGACGTGCCGACGGCGACGTCCGCGCCGAGGTCGCCCGGGCTCTTCAGCAGGGTCATCGCGAGCAGGTCGGCGGCGACGACGGCGATGCCCCCGCCGGCGTGCACGCGCTCGATGGCGGCACTCGGGTCGATGACACGGCCGGAGGCGCCCGGGTACTGCAGGACGATGCCGAAGGCCCCGTCGACCTCGGCGTCGGTCAGCTCGCGGGTCGGGTCGACGACGCGGAGGGTGATGCCGACGGCGACCGACCGGTTCTCGAGCAGTGCCATGGTCTGCGGGAGGACGTCCTGGTCGACCAGGAACGCGTCGCCCTTGACCTTCGAGGCCCGGCGGGCGAGGAGCATGCCCTCGACCACGGCGGTGCCCTCGTCGAGCATCGACGCCCCGGCGGTGGCCATCCCCGTGAGGTCCGCGACCATCGTCTGGAAGTTGATGAGGGCCTCCAGGCGGCCCTGCGAGATCTCCGGCTGGTACGGCGTGTAGGCCGTGTACCAGCTCGGGTTCTCGAGCACGTTGCGCTGGATCACCGCGGGCGTGTGGGTGCCGTGGTAGCCGAGGCCGATCATCGGTCGGCGGACGGTGTTCTGCGACGCGATGGCGCGGAGCTCGGCGAGCGCCTCGGTCTCGCCGACCGCGGCCGAGATCGAGGACGAGGCGACGGGCTCGGCGTGGATCGACGCCGGGATGGCGGTACGGACGAGGGCGTCGAGCGACGGCTGGCCGACGGTCTCGAGCATGACGCGCTGATCGGCCGTGGTGGTGCCGATGTGGCGGTCGGCGAACGTGGTCTGCAGGTTCTGGTCGTCGGTCGTCATGCGATGGACGCCCGGTAGGTGTCGTGGTCCATCAGGTCCTCGGGGAAGGAGGTGCCCTCGACCTTGAGCTTCACGAGCCAGCCGGCGCCGAAGGGGTCCTGGTTGACGGTGTCGGGGGCGGCGACGACGGCCTCGTTGACCTCGACGACCTCGCCCTCGATCGGTGCGAAGAGCTCGCCGACGCTCTTGGTGGACTCGATCTCCCCGATCTGGTGCCCGGCGGTCGCGGTGGTGCCGACGGCGGGCAGCTCGACGAAGACGACGTCACCGAGCTGCTCGGCGGCGTGGTCCGTGATGCCGACGGTGACGACGTCGCCCTCGACGAGGAGCCACTCGTGGTCCTTGGTGTACTGCAGTGCGGTCTGGTCGGTCATGGCCTCAGCCTTTCGATGCGCGGCGGTAGAAGGGGAACGCGGAGACCGATGCGGGGATGGCCGTGCCGCGGACGTCGATGTGGAGGACGTGTCCCTCGGCGAGGGCGGACGGCGCGACGAACGCCATCGCGACCGGGTGGCCGAGCGTCGGGGAGAGTGCGCCGGAGGTGACGGTGCCGACGACGACCCCGTCGTGCAGGACGGGGTAGCCGGCGCGAGCGGCGCGGCGGCCCTCCATCACCAGGCCGACGAGCACCGGTGCGTCGGGGTCCGGCTGCACGCCGGACGCCCCGACGAAGTCGCCGTCCGTGGCCACGACACGACCGAGGCCGGCCTGGGCGGGACGGGTGTCGACCGAGAGCTCGTGGCCGTAGAGGGGCATCCCGGCCTCGAGCCGCAGGGTGTCCCGGGCGGCGAGTCCGGCGGGCACGACCCCGCGGGACGCCCCCGCCTCGAGCAGGGCGTCCCAGATCGCCGGTGCGACCTCGGGGTCGCTGTAGATCTCGAAGCCGTCCTCGCCGGTGTACCCGGTGCGGGCGATGAGCACCTCGGCGTCGTCGAACGTCGCGTGCAGGACCCGGTAGTAGCGGAGCTCGTCGAGCGGGGTCTCGGGCTGCAGCCGGTCCTCGACGACGAGGGCGTCGAGCGTGCCGGCCGCGGCGGGGCCCTGGATCGCGACGAGTGCCGTCGTGTCGGAGTCGTCGGTGACCACCACCTCGAAGCCGGCGGCGCGGTCCTGCAGGGCGTCGACGGCGACGTCGCGGTTGGCGGCGTTCGCGACCACGAGGTAGGAGTCCTCCTCCACCCGGTACACGACCAGGTCGTCGAGGATCCCGCCGTGCTCGGCGAGCAGGAGCGAGTACTTCGCACGGCCGACGGTCATCGCCGCGAAGGCACCGGCGAGCGCGTGGTCGAGGAAGGCGACCGAGCCGGGTCCGGAGACGCCGATCTCGGCCATGTGCGACAGGTCGAACACGCCGGCCGCCTGGCGCACGGCGTGGTGCTCGGCGAGGTCGGACGAGTAGCGCACGGGCATGCGGTACCCGGCGAAGTCGGTGAACGAGGCACCGGCGGCGACGTGTGCCGCGTCGAGCGGGGACGAGCGCAGGTCGGACGGGGACATGGCGGAGTTCTCCTGGCGTGGGCCGGGCCCGACGGACGTCGGGCGACACCCGACGACGATCGCCGGGTGGAACTCCCCCTCTGTCATGTGCCTGAGAGTTTCACCGCGGCCCGTGAGGTCCGGCGGCTTTCACCGTGGGCGAGACGTCCGGACCCGGTGGGTCTCGGGAGCGTCTGCTTTTCAGAGTGGCCTGTCCGCTGCGGTGTTGGACCTGAGAGATTGACGGGGAGGATGCTCCTTCGGTGTCGCGCGCCCGCCGGTGAACGGCAGGGCGGGCGACGTCTCCCGCGGCGGGTGGTCGGCCTCGGTGTTCAGTTGTCCGTCGCGAGCATACCGACCCCGCGTTACGGGCATGTGACGAGCACGGGGGCTTCGACATCTCGTAGAGTGCTCGGGTGGCAGGACAACGACAGCGCCCCCGTGGGCAGCTCGAGCAGGCGGTGCTCGACACCCTCTGGTCGGCCGACGGCGCGATGACCGCGCGGCAGGTGCTCGACGCCGTGCCCGAGCCCCGCCCGGCGCTGACGACCGTGCTCACGGTGCTCGACCGCCTCGGCCGCAAGGGTGCCGTGGAACGTGAGCAGCGCACCGACGGGCCCCTGGCCTTCCGTGCCACGAACAGCCGTGACGAGCAGACCGCGTCCCTGATGTCGACCGCCCTCGCCGCAGCATCGGACCGCGAGGCCGCGTTGCTGCAGTTCACGGGCTCCCTCGCCTCGGACGACCTCGACGTCCTGCGCCGCGCCCTCGACGCCCGCGCCCGCTCCTGACGGACCCCCGCCCGTGGTCGTGACCGGTGTCGTCCTCGTCGTGCTGGCACTCGCGGTCGTCGTCGTCGCGCCGCGCGTCCTGACCCGGTCCGCGTGGACGATCGACCGTCCGCGCACCGCCCTGGTCGCCTGGTCGGTTGCCGTACTCCTGGGGGCGCTCGGCTTCGTCGTCGGCATCGCACCCGTGGTGCTCGCGAACCGGCCGATCACCGACCCGTTCGGCCTCGCCGAGTCACCCACCCGTGGGCTCAACGTCGGGGTCGCCGTCCTCGCGGTCATCGCCTTCGTCATCGCCGTCCGGGTCCGGCCCGGCGCGGAACACCGGGCCGTCCGCGAGGCCATGCGCTCAGGTGCCGCACCACACCGCGAGATCGACGGCACCATCGTCGCCGTGGTCGAGGCCGAGCACGCCCTCGCCTGCGCTGTCCCGGGGAGGAGCGGTGGTGTCCTCGTGAGCACCGGCCTGGCCGACCGACTCCGCACCGACGAGCTGGAGGCCGTGGTCGCCCACGAACGCGCCCACCTGCGACAACGCCATGCGGCCGCCGTCGCGGTCGCCGAGTCCATCGAACGTGCTGTCCCGTGGATCCCCGGTGCGCGCGCCATGGCGCGCTCGACGCGCGTCCTCGTCGAGTTCGCCGCCGACGACGCCGCCGCACGCCGCATCGGACGCGACGCGGTCCGCCGGGCCGTCCTGGTGGCGGACGCGACGAGCGCGCTCGCGGCGATCCGAGCCTCCAGGCTGTCCTGAACCGGACCCGACGGACGGGAGGCCCTGGCTCGGTCCGGACGTCGGTGGCCGGGCGTACTGTGGTCGAGTCCACAGCCTGAAGGGGGACCGTGCAGCCGCTCACCGAAGCCGACATCCGATCGTCGTTCGTCAACGCCACGCCCGAGGAACTCGCCCAGCTCCCGATCCCGGGACTGCACGAGATGCTCTGGAACGAGCGCGAGTTCCTGGGCTGGCGCGACCCGCAGGCCGCGCGCCGGGGCTACATCGTCTCGTGGATCGACGGCCGCGCCGTCGGCATCGTCGTGCGCTCCGCCGGCGGGTCGCTCCGCCCCGGCATCGCGGCGATGTGCTCGTTCTGCCACTCCCCGCAGCCGGCCACGCAGGTGCGCCTGTTCTCGGCGGCCCGCGCGGGCGAAGCCGGCCGGAACGGCAACACCATCGGCACCTACATCTGCGAAGACCTCGGCTGCCCGCTGCTGATCCGCATCGCGCCGCCGCACCTGAACCCGCCGGCGACGATCAAGACGCGGGGTGAGGCCCTGCTGCAGCGCATGCAGAACTTCACAGCGGACATCCTCAAGACCGCGTGACCGGACGGTTCGCCACCGCGCGGTGGGCGGTCGTGACCGAGCAGGGTGACGGCCGATGGGAACTGTCGGTGCACGACGAGGCCGACGACGAACTCGGGTCGCTCGGCCTGGGGGTCGAAGGCGCGTGGGACCCGGACGTCGAGCCGCACGTGGCGTTCGTGCTCGTGCAGCTCGGGCTGGCGCTGCGCGGGTCTGATCCGTGGCGCGAGGACGAGCTCGGCGACCAGCGGGCACCGGTGCTGCCGCTGGGCTGAGGGCGGCGTGGTCGGTCCGTCGACGGCTGGCGCCGGCGCGCTGCCTCGGTCCGTGCTGCCGTACTGTCAGTCGGTCGCGGCCATGAAGTTGCGGAGGACCTCGCGGTCGTCGTCGACCCGTGACGCCCAGCACAGTTCGCTGCGGTGGTCCCCCGCGACCGGCAGCAGGACGACCGTGTCCGGTGCGGCGAGGGTCGCACTCGCCGGCGCCACCGTCACCCCCAGCCCGACGCCGACCAGGTGCAGGACGGTCGCCCACGTGGTGGCCTCCTGCACGACCACGGGGCGTCGCCCGTCCGCCACGACCGGGGCCAGGTTGCGCTCGGTCGCCACGGCGCCGGCCTCGGGCGGGAAGAACACGAACGGGTCGTCGAGGAGCTCCGACCCGGCGATCTCCGTCCGCCCGGCGAAGCGGTGCGACCGGGGCACCGCGGCGACGAACGGCTCGCTCCGGAACAGCGTGGTGCGGACGCCCTCGGTCGGGTCGGGGTCCCGCACGATCGCCAGGTCGAGCTCACCGCGGACGATGCGGGCGAGCAAGCGGGACGTGTAGCCCTCGGTGAGTTCGACGCGGACGAGCGGGTGGCGCTCCCGGAAGCGCTGGACGCGCTCGATCGGGCCGAGCGGCAGCGCCGAGACGACGAACCCGACGTCGAGGCGTCCGACCTCTCCGCGTCCCACCCGCACCGTCTCGTCGAGGTCCCGGGCTGCCTGCGCCAGGAGCGACCGGGCTCGGCCGTGCAGCACTCGACCAGCCGGGGTCAGCGCGACGCTCCGCGACGTCCGGACGAACAGGTCGACGCCGAGCGCCCGCTCCGTCCGGCGGATCTGCTGCGACAGCGCCGGCTGGGCCATGTGCAGCGCAGCCGCCGCCCGGCCGAAGTGCAGCTCGTCGGCGACCGCCATGAACGCGCGGAGCTGCCGCAGGTCGACGTCGGGATGATCCATGCACCGAGCGTATCGATCCGTGCGAACGAGTATTGGACGTGACTTCCTCGGCGTCCGAGGATGAGTGCATGCCCGACACCGCCTCCGTCATCATCGACGACCTCAGGACCCCCGCCGACGCCGACGCGTTCCGCACCCTCAACGAGGCCTGGATCACCCGCTTCTTCACGCTCGAGGACGCGGACCGCGCGATCCTCGGCGACCCCGCCGGCTGCATCATCGAACCGGGCGGGGCGGTGTTCATCGCGCGGCTCGGCGACGAGGTCGTCGGCTGCGTCGGCATCGCGCCCGAGGGTGAGGGCGTGTTCGAGCTCGTGAAGATGGCCGTCTCCGCCGAGCACCAGGGGCACGGCACCGGTCGTCGGCTCATCCGTGCGGCGATCGACCGGGCGCGGGCACTCGGTGCGCAGCGGATCACCCTCGAGACGAACTCCGCGCTCGCCAGCGCCGTGCACCTCTACGAGACGTCGGGGTTCCGGCACCTGACCGCCGACGAACGGCACCCGAGCCCCTACGTGCGCGCCGACGTGGCGATGGTGCTCGACCTCTGAGCCCGGCGTCGGTCGTTCGCCGCCGGACAGCTGAGCGTCGGGCGTCGGGCGTCGCGTTGCTACGCTCGCCGCATGACGACGCACGAGGTCCAGGCCGTCCGCGAACAGGGCATGTGGCAGGTGTTCATCGACGGGTTCCTCGTCACCGAGGTCTCCCGGTGGTCGTCCGTCGGGTTCGCCGCCCGGCAGTGGGTGTCGCGCACCGACGAGGTGCCCGCCAGCGAGGTCGACCTGCACGTCCGTGTCCTCGGTCGGAACCACTACATCGACGGCTGAGCGTCACCGCCCCGCGGCCACCAGCTGCTGCGCCCGCTGATGGGACACGTGGAGCAACGGACCGATCTCCCGCACCGTCATGCCGGAGTCGTGCAACACGACGGCGGCTGCCACCGTCTCCTTCGTCGCTGCTGCTCGTGCACGCTCCGACTCCTCGCGAAGCGCCGCGGCGCGGTCGAGGTGCGCCTGCGCGATCTCCGGCACGACCACCTCGACGTCGAGGTCGAACGTGTCCGGCTCGCGCTCGTGCATCAGCGAAAGCCAGTCACGCGCCATCATCTCGATGTCACGGGCACGCTTCGCCTGTGTGCGCGGATCGCCGTCGATCCAGATGACCCAGTACTGCTTGCTGCGCTCGGCACGCACGGCGTGTCGACTCATGACCACTCATCTCCTTCTCGTTCGCAGTCGCGGAGGATCCCGCGAGCAGTCCGCTCGTCGATCTCGCGATGCCGCGGAACGACGATGGTCAGCTGATCGAACTGGTACACGTCATGCCGACCCCCGTGGCGCCGCAACAGGAACTCGACACCCTGTCGCCGTGCCAGTTGGGCCAACTCACCGATCAACGCTCTCCGCTTCACGGTAGGTGCCCAACCTGGGTTGGGCAAGTCTGTCTACTTGCACTAGTCAGGCAGGTGTCGCGATCCATGCCTCGACGATGGCCGAGGCCTGGACGTCGACGACGTCCTGGTGCGGGTCGGTGGACGGGGCGTGCTCAGCGAGTGTCTGTGGAGGACCGAGCAGCAGCATGCGGCCAGCAGGACGGAGCAGGGTCAGGCGACGTGCCAGACCACGGCCTCCTGCGCGCTCGACGGGTAGGCCGCCGCGATCCGCAGCACCGCCTCGCGCAGGGTGTCCGGCGAGCACGCCAGGTTGATGCGGGCGAAGCCACGGCCCTCGGTGCCGAAGGGCAACCCGGAGTTCAGCGCGACGAACGCGTGCTCGCGGAGCTGGACGGCCGGGTCGTCCCCGAGGCCGAGCCCACGGAAGTCCAACCACGCCAGGTAACCAGCGCGCGGCCGGGCGTAGACGACTCCGGGCAGGTGTTCGGCGAGGAGCTTCGCGAGCAGTCGGTCGTTGGCGACGATGCGGTCGATGACGTCGTCGAGCCACCCGACCGCCAGGGTGAACGCGGCGAGGTTGGCGTGCAGGCCGAGGATGCTCGTGCGACAGGCCACCTCTTCCCACAGCGTGTCGAGGAGCTCGGCGGTGCGGGCGTCCCCCGCGACGATGACCGAGCACTTCACACCGGCGAGGTTCCAGCCCTTGCTCGCCGACGTCACACAGACGCTCAGCGCGCCGAGCGGTTCGGCGATCGCGGCGAACGGGGTGAACTGCACGCCCGGGTGGGTGAGCGGGGCGTGGATCTCGTCGCTGATCACGAGCACGTCGTGGCGGGCGGCGAGCGTCGCCAGGGCCTCGAGGTCGGCGCGGTCGTGCACGAGCCCGATGGGGTTGTGCGGGTTGCAGAGCAGGAAGACGCGGACGCCGTCGGCGAAGGCGCGCTCGAGCGCGTCGAGGTCGAGCCGGTACACGCCCCAGCGCTCCGTGAGCGGGACCTCCTCGACCTGACATCGGGCTTCCTCGACCAGCTCGAAGAACGGCGGGTACACCGGCGGGGTGATGGCGACCCGGCCACCGTCGGGCAGCGCCAGCCGCAGGGTCTCGACGATCCCCACGCTGACGTCGGTCGCCAGGTACACGCGGGCGGGGTCGACGTCCCAGCCCCA
This sequence comes from Curtobacterium sp. SL109, assembly GCF_026672405.1. Lineage (NCBI taxonomy): Bacteria > Bacillati > Actinomycetota > Actinomycetes > Micrococcales > Microbacteriaceae > Curtobacterium > Curtobacterium sp. SL109. The sequence continues at coordinate 1,490,610 of NZ_JAPPRB010000002.1, read as the reverse complement.
GCGCTCCCGGGCGAACTGCGCGAAGGCCGGAGCGAGCGGCCCGGGCCCGTCGAGGTAGCCGAGGTCGGACTGCTGCACGCGCTCGACCAGCGCCTGCCGGATCTCAGGCGCCACCTCGTGGTCCATCTCGGCGACGAACAGGGGCAGCACATCGGGCGCGTACCGCGTCCACTTGATGCTCGTCCGGACCCCGCGGAGCGTGCCGACCGGGTCCTCCTCGTCGTTCGCCATGTCCCCAGGATGCACTGCGCCGCGGACTGCGCGCGAGCCCGTCCGTCATCGGACGTCGTCTTCCGCACTCCCCTGAGCCGCGCCGTGGCCCCCGGCCTACGCTCGGTCGCATGAGCAGCAGCACCGCCGACAAGGCGCAGACCCTGAAGTCCCTGCACGAAGCACCCGAGATCCTCCGCGTCGTCAACGTGTGGGACGCGATCAGCGCGAAGACCGTCGCGGCCCTCCCCGAGACGACCGCCATCGCGACGGCCGGGCACTCGATCGCCGCCTCGTACGGGTACGAGGACGGCGGCATGCCGTTGGACCTCGCGCTGCAGGGCGCCCGCATCGTGGCCGAGGCCGTCGACCTGCCGGTGAGCGCTGACCTCGACGACGGCTACGAGGACCCGGCCGAGACCATCCGCCGCGCGATCGGCTTCGGCGTCGTGGGCGCCAACGTGGAGGACCGCCTCCGTCCGTTCGACGAGGCCGTCGCCCGCGTCGCCGCGATCATGCAGGCCGCCGAGCAGGAGGGCGTCGCCTTCCAGCTCAACGCCCGCACCGACGCCATCGCCAAGGGCGGGGACCGACCGATCGACGAGAGCATCGCGGACGCGATCGCCCGCGGGAAGGCCTTCCTCGACGCCGGCGCACCGCTCGTCTTCGTCCCCGGAGCGATCCAGCGCGACGTTGTGGAGCAGCTCGTCGACGGACTCGGACGCGGCAGGCTCAGCGTCATCGGCCTGCCCGGCGCACTGCCCGCAGCCGAGTACGAAGCACTCGGTGTCGCCCGCATCTCCTACGGTCCGCTGACCCAGCGCGTCGCGCTCCGCGCGCTGCGCGACCTCGCCACGGACCTGTACGGCGGTGGCGTCGTCCCGGAGGACACCCCGGCCCTCAACTGACCCGATCGGACGACGGGACGGACGGGAGGCTCGTGGCGGCGCCGCCACGAGCCTCCCGTCCTCCGATCGGTCACTGGACAACCCGGCGGACATGCCGTACTGTGTGCTGTTGGTGCATTGCAGCGAACCCATCTGACTCGCGCACACCACCTCGTCTCGCACCGACTCACCCGAGTCGCATTCCCACGAGACAACCGCTCGCCCGCACGTCCGATCACACGGACCAGGCCGAGCAGCACGTCGAATTCCGACGTGCGCGTGCCCGCAACACGCGACCGATGCGACACCAGTCGTCCGTCGGACCGCACCGCGGGGACGCCAGCAGCCCAGGAAGACAGCACCATGACCAGCAACGAACGCATCACCATCGTCGGGACCGCCACCGCGGCACCCGTCATCTCCCCCGACCGCATCGCCGAGTTCCCCGTGCGCGACGCCGACACCCAGCGCGAGTACCTCGTGCGCGTGCCGGTCGACACGCTGGACCTCTTCGTCACCCCCGGCATCCGTGTCGAGGTCGACGGCGAAGCCGGCTGGACCGTCCCCGGGCGGTCCTGGCGCGGCGAGGCGAGCCGCACCATCCTCCAGGCGGTCACCATCCGCCGGTCCGAGCTCGCGCTCGCAGCCTGAGCCGAGCCTCCTGTCCGGTCACTGACCAGACTCGTCCGGTTGATCCGGACACACGAAACGCCGCCGATTCCTCGGCGGCGTTTCGTCGTCGTGGGCCGTGGCCGGGGTCCTAGACCGGCTGCGGGTCCTCGTCGACGCCCGCGAAGGGCGTCCGCCCGTCCGCGTACAGGGGCTGCTCCGGTCCGGCCTTCGAAGCGGCGTCGCGGAGACGTCGGATGAACGCCGGGTCCTCCAGGTCGAGCTCGTCGTCCGGGGCCTGGGTCAGCACGAGCTCGCTCGCCGGCCCCACCAGGACCGTCGACGTCTCGATCGCTCCGTCGGCACCGATCGTCGGGACGTGGACCGCGTCCGTACGTCCGTTCGCCCCGAGCACCGCCGCATAGTCAGCGAGCGCTTCGGCGATGCGATCGCCCGTCATGATGACGCTTCCGTCGTAGTTGATGTACTTCACGTTCCACCTCCGCTCTCGAAGGTAGGCACCACGGGTGCACGTCCGCCCGGCAGGTGCGTTGGATGGATGAGGAGGAGGCTTGTGATCGCTCGGAGGAGGATGCGAATGAGAACCGACAGAGCTGCACAGCTCATTCGTCGTGCCCGCCTCGACATCGGCATGTCTCGGGACGACCTCGCCCGATCGGTGGATGTGCCGAGGTCGGTCATCTCTGCATACGAGAGTGGTCTCGCGCACCCGTCGTCCGAATCGTTGGAGCGGATACTCCGAGCATTGCGACTCCGCCCGAGCATCCCACTCACGCTCTACGCCGACGCGATCCGCGAAGCAGCCGAACGGTTCCACCTGTCGGACGTGCGGGTCTTCGGGTCTGTCCTTCGTGGCGAGGACACCGAGGACAGCGACATCGACCTGCTCGTCGCCATGACCGACTCGGTCTCGTTGTTCGACCTGGGCGCGTTCGCGCTGGCGGTCGAGGAGATCACTGGCTTCCCAGTCGATCTGCTCACCGACGACCAGACGCACGACGGGCACTTCGCGCACGTCCAAGCCCAGGCAGTCCCGTTGTGAGCGAGTCGCTCAGGGCACGACCGAGGACATCGTCTGGGACGTCATCGAGCAGCGGATCCCGCAGGTGATCGAAGTGTTGCTCGACTGAGGTCGTTGATCTCGGACCAGACCTCGTCGAGGGAGAGCCCGAGCACGCCGGCGATGGCGGCGATCGTCGGGAAGGCGGGCGTCGCGACCCGCCCCGTCTCGATCTTGCGGAGCGTCTCCGGCGAGACGCCCGCCTTCAAGGCGGTCTCGAGCATCGACCGATCCCCTCGCGCCCGACGGAGCAATGCGCCCAGGCGCTGCCCGCGTTCGATGTCGGCAGCTGTGAGTGGGAGACGGACCATGGCCCCGATACTAATACCGGTACAGTTGTCGGCATGATCGAGATCTTCACCCCGTCCGAACTCCCCCGCGCCCGAGCAGTCGGAGCCCTCGTCGGGTCGATGCTGCGCCGGCTGCAGGAGCGGACGACGGTCGGGACGAACCTGCTCGACATCGACCGGTGGACCGAGACGATGATCCGCGAAGCCGGCGCCGAGTCCTGCTACGTCGACTACGCCCCCCCGTTCGGCCGCGGTCCCTTCGGGCACTTCGTGTGCACCTCGGTCAACGACGCCGTGCTGCACGGGCTCCCCCACGACTACCGGCTACGGGACGGCGACCTGCTGACGCTCGACCTGGCGGTGACGCTCGACGGCGTCGTCGCGGACTCCGCCGTGAGCTTCGTGGTCGGGACCGCTGCCGCGCCCGAGGACCTGGCGATGATCGAGGTCACGGAGCGAGCCCTCGCCGCCGGTATCGCCGCCGCCGCTCCGGGGGCGAAGATCGGCGACCTGTCGCACGCCATCGGTTCCGTCCTGACGGACGCCGGGTACCCGATCAACCTGCAGTTCGGCGGGCACGGGGTCGGGTCGACCATGCACGGCGACCCGCACATCGCGAACGACGGCCGCGCTGGTCGCGGCTACACCCTCCGCCCCGGGCTGCTGCTCGCGCTGGAGCCCTGGATCATGGCGGACACCGACGAGCTCGTGACCGACGACGACGGCTGGACACTGCGGAGCGCCACGGGAGCCCGGACGGCGCACAGCGAGCACACGATCGCGATCACCGAGGACGGCGCCGAGGTGTTGACGCTGCGGTGAGGATCCGCCTGCGAGTCAGTACTCGCCCTTGATCACGAAGTAGGACCCGCGGATCTCCCCCGCCAGCTTCGACCGCTGCCGGGCGAACTTGAACGAGAAGAGCTCGTCGGGAACGTCCATCCCGAGCGAGAGCTTGAAGCCGACGGCACGCTTGCCACCCGGTTCGACGGCGTACATGACGTTGATCGCCAGGCCCGACTCGTAGAAGACGTAGGCCATGCGCAGGCCTTCGACCTCGAAGCCGCTGACCTCGAGGGGCGGCGACGCGATGACGATGCCCCGCTCGTCGTGCAGGACCTGGGTCACGAGGTCGAGGACGTCGGGCGCTTCCTGCGGGGTGCTCGTGACGAACACGTGGTCGTACTTGTTCTTGTAGTAGCGGGCCTCGTTTGCGCGGAGGCCGGCGAGGGCCGGGGCGACCGGGGACGTCTCGAGGCCGGTGGTCGATACGTCGACGAAGTCGACCGTGTACGTCATGGCGTCACCGTAGCCCCCCCGGCTTCGATTGCGGGAGAGCCGCGTGGCATACGGTGTCGGCGTGCAGACGAAGCAGAGCAACACCGCTACCGGGTGGACCGTGGTCCTGAACGCGGTCCTCACCGTGTGCGGCATCGGACTCGCTGTCGGGAACGTCAACAGCCCCGACCACTTCATGCTGGTCTGCGGGATCGTGGATGGCGCTGTCGGGCGCTGTCAGCTTCGTGCTGAACCTCAGGACGTGGCGACGATCCCGCCAGCCCTGACCGACTTGTTGTTGAAGCGGAACTCCACCACATCCCGCAGTCGAAACAAATCGACGGCCGCTCGTCGCCAGCGACGTCTCGGCACAGTTAGACGGTCTCCTGTCCCCCCGGGGGGGGGGGAGGATGAGAGAGATGCCTAGCTGACATGGTCAAGTGGACACCAAACCTTCAGCTAAAGCCGGAGGACGTCGAAATGTCTGGCCGTCCTTTACCAGACGGAAGTCCATCGAGGCGGCTTGCAGAAGCTCGGTCGTGAGCCCCTCCGAAGCGTCAGCCCTGAGGTTCGAGGCAACGAAGAGTTGCTCTCCGGAATCGAGCATAACCGACCTTGCCCGCGCGCCCTTCGGGAGGTTGTCGTGCCTGCTCACGACGGACGGCCGCAAAACTTTCTCCGCACCGATCGAGTTGGCAATGATGCGCACGGCTTCGCGGAACGCGCCCGCGGCGGGTAATAGCGCGCCGCGAAGCTCAAACGGGCAGTCTTCCCCTTCGAACGAGTAACGGAGATATCCGGTCTTGCCCCGCAGTCGGTCGAACCGCCAGGCGAGCTGTTTCGCCCGCGACTTGACGCTGCCGACAGTTCCGGTGAGCTGCACGTACTCCTCCTTGAACAACGCCAGGAGGTCATCGTCGAGCCGTCGGACCCGAGTCACCGGAACGTCATAATCCATGAGTGCTCGCACCTCGTCGCTTTTAACAGCCTCAAGGTCCGCAGCAAGCGCGCCGATGGTTTCATAGCCACAGGCAGCTACAAGCTCGACACCGAACTCCACTCCTTCGGACGACCCAGGCTTCTCATCAGGGAAACGACTTGCAAGGTAATCGCGAAGCTCAGCGACATCCACTCGATGGCTAGCACCGACAGCTGGTCGGTCAAGCCGGGCCGAAGGCTTTAGAGTCTCGTCTGACACACCCTCAGTTGGTATCGTTGCGGTAGGACGCGCCAGGATCCGATCAATCGCGTCGAAGGTCTCGTCTAGCGCACGCCGAGCATCGGAAGCTGCGCCGAACAGGAGATCGATCGTCTGTTGATCCTGGTCACTGATAGCGTCGTATGCTCGTCCCTTGTAGCGACGTGCATGTTCAAACTGGGCCCACGCGTGCGCTGCGACTGTTCGGATCTGGACTTCGACGCCACCAAATTCGTCGAAATAGCGCCCTAGACCTCCGCCTGGGATGAACCCGGTGGGCTCTGACCCCTGTTCTCCCGTGACAACTATGTGCCAGCAGTCGTAGCCCCGTCGCCGCTCATCTCGATTCGGATCAAGACCCGGGTTGCGGTCTTCGCCACGCATCACCGTAAAACGTTCTCGCACTACATCGGCGACTTCATCGCGATCTGTGTTGGAGTAGGTTATGACCCTTACCGCGATAGTGTCGGTGATCTGTTGGTCTGGGTTTGAGTATGCCTTCGCTGTACGCTTCTTCTCGAAGGATGCGATCGTCTTTGCACGAGCAGTGACGTCGTGCGGCTTCACACGATTCGCAAGCAGCCTCACAAAGTAGGCCTCGAGTTCCTCGGCAGCACCGGGAAGCCAATCCCAATTTTCGAAGTTTGTCGTGGTCACGTTGATACCCCCCAAGATAAACGCACGCAGAGCGATCAGTTGTTGAAGCGGAACTCCACCACGTCGCCGTCCTGCATGACGTAGTCCTTGCCCTCGATGCGGGCCTTGCCGTGCGCACGGGCCTCGGCGATGGAGCCCGTCTCGACGAGGTCCTCGAACGAGATGACCTCCGCCTTGATGAAGCCCTTCTCGAAGTCGGTGTGGATGACGCCAGCAGCCTGGGGCGCCTTCCACCCCTTGCCGATCGTCCACGCGCGGGACTCCTTGGGGCCGGCGGTGAGGTACGTCTGCAGCCCGAGGGTGTCGAAGCCGATGCGCGCGAGCTGGTTCAGCCCGGACTCGGTCTGACCGGTGGACTCGAGGAGTTCGGCGGCGTCAGCGGGGTCGAGGTCGATGAGCTCGGACTCGACCTGGGCGTCGAGGAACACGGCCTGGGCGGGCGCGACGAGCGCCGCGAGCTCGGCCTTGCGGTCCTCGTTCGTCAGGATGGCCTCGTCGACGTTGAAGACGAAGATGAACGGCTTGGCGCTGAGCAGCCCGAGCTCCGCGATCGGCGACAGGTCGATCTTCGTGGCGGACAGGAGCGTGCCTTGCTCGAGCGTGGCGCGGACCTCGCGGGCGGTCTCGAGGACGGCGGGCTCCATCTGCTTGAGCTTCACCGCCTTCTCGTAGCGCGGCATCGCCTTGTCGACGGTCTCCATGTCGGCGAGGATCAGCTCGGTGTTGATGACCTCGAGGTCGTCCTTCGGCGAGACCTTGTTCGCGACGTGCACGACGTCGTCGTCGGTGAACCCGCGGACGACCTGCGCGATGGCGTCGGCTTCGCGGATGTTGGCGAGGAACTTGTTGCCGAGGCCTTCACCTTCGCTTGCGCCCTTGACGATTCCTGCGATGTCGACGAACGACACCGGCGCGGGCACGGTCTTCTCCGACTTGAACAGCTCAGCGAGCGTGTCGAGCCGCGGGTCCGGCAGGTTCACCACCCCGACGTTCGGCTCGATGGTCGCGAACGGGTAGTTCGCCGCCAGGACCGAGTTCTTGGTGAGCGCGTTGAACAGGGTCGACTTGCCGACGTTCGGGAGACCGACGATTCCGATGGTGAGAGCCACGGGAGGACAGCCTACCGGCGGCTGCCCGCCGGAGCCGACCCGGGCCTCCAGTCCGCAGGTCAGTCCGCGTTGGGGACCGACCCCAGCGAGATCAGCCACACGACAGCGGTGAGGACGCCGCTGAATCCGCCAGCGACCACCATCGCGATCGCGACCGCGATCGCGGCACCGGTGCCGGCCAGCGCGACCGCGAGGGCGATCGCTCTTCGCGCGGTGTGCGGGGGCGCGTCCACGGGCTCGGCCTGCGCCAGCAGGTCGTCGAGGTCGCGCGGATCGCTCATGGGGCGAGACTACCGGCGGTGCACCTGGACGACGAGGGCGCGGACCCGCGCTTCGACGACTCCCAGGACCTCGGCCTGCAGGCGCTGGGATGCGCGCCAGTCGCCCGCCACCTCAAGTCGGGGGTCAGCTCGGTCGACGGCCTGGAGGATCGCTGCAGTTCCCGAGACACGGTCCGGCCGCCACATGGTGTCGTCGGTCCCGCCGATCGCGACGTGCGTGCTGGGCGCGGCCCGGAGCGCCGCCGCGACGGCGTCGTTCGTCAGCACCGGCGTGAGCCAGACTCCCGGCACCGCGTTCCGCACTGCCCACGGCAGGGCAAAGCACCCGAAGGACTTGGCGACCACCAGGTCGGGTGTGCGGCCAGCGAGCGCTGCATCGACCGCGGCCTCGACGAACGCCGTCGGGTCCGCGTCCGCTGCCGCGTCGACAACCCAAGTGGGTGCGACGACCTCGCACCCGGCGGCCGTGGCGATGTCGCTCGACCACCAGAGGAGCGGGGCCTGCTGCCCGTACCCCGCACCTGCGAGCAGCAGCACGAGCGGTGGTCGGTCGGGCGCGGTTCCCATCCTCCGACTGTAGGACGGCACCGACCGACTGGGGGACGGGGTCCTCCGACCGACCGATGACACGGACACGTCCTTCACCTGAGACCCTGGTGGCGGGGCGACAGACGGAGGACAGCCATGTGGTTCGAACGCGACCGGCTCGGCGTGCACTCGATGGGCTTCGACGCCCGCGACCAGCGGCGGTGGTTCACGCCGGAGACGATCGCCGCGCTCGAGGCCATGCCGCCCCGCGAACTCGACGCCCTGCACGACGCCCTGGCTGAGCTCGAAGCGGACGTCCTGGTGGAGTACGACCCCGAGGACGCCGCCATCGACCACCAGGAGGATGACCGCTGGCGGATGGTCGCTCCGCCCGCGGACGCCGCCTTCCCCACGATCACCGAGGACTTCGCCGCGGCGATCGAGGCACACGTCCGGAGCCTGCCGCCGCGGTGGCGCCTCGACGGGGCAGCGCTCGCGTTCGAACTCGTCGGCACGGTCCTCCGCCCGTGGTGGACGGCGGAGCACGCACGACGCACGAGGACCTGGCGGATCACCGCACGTCGACGCCGTGGCACCCGCAGGACCCGCCGCCGCTGACGCAACGCCGATGCGCGTTCCGGCGATGTCGGAACCCCGTGCGACGATCGGGACGTGTCATTGGACTTCACCGCGATCGACTTCGAGACCGCCAACAGCTCGCCCGCCAGCGCGTGTTCCGTCGGCCTCGTGAAGGTCCGCGCGGGCCGGGTCGTCGAGCGGGCGTCGTGGTTCATCCGTCCGCCGTTCGGCCACGACGCCTTCCTCGAGTGGAACACCCGCATCCACGGGATCGTTGCCGAGGACGTCGTCCGTGCGAAGACGTGGGAGCAGCAGTACCCGGACATCGTGGCCTTCGCCGCTGGAGACGTCCTCGTCGCCCACAACGCGCGCTTCGACATGGGTGTGATCGCGGGCGGCTGCTCGGCGACGGGGATCGAGCTGTCCGAGCACCACTCGATGTGCTCCCTCGCGGTGGCACGCAAGACGTACACGCTCGACTCCTACCGCCTGCCGATGGCCGCCATGGCCGCGGGGTTCGAGGACTTCCAGCACCACGACGCAGCAGCGGACGCCGAAGCCTGCGCCGCGATCGTCGTGCACGCCGCCCAGCGACACGAGGCCCCCACGGTCGAGGCCCTCGGAGCCGCGACCCGGGTGATGATCAACCCCGTGCGCATCCCCGCCGAGAAGCCGCGGGCCGCGAACCAGCCGCGGCTGTCGAACCGCCCGATGATCTTCGCCGACTGACCGGATCGGCTGGCCCGGGCCGACTGCGGCCCCTGGCTCCACGGGCTGACGCGGCCTCGATGGTATTGTCACGACAATCCCTCGCGGCTCCGCTGCCGCACTCGCAGCCAGCACGCCGCACTCCCGAAGGACAGCGATGACCAACGAAGGCCAGGTGCCGTCCGACCTGTTCATGGACCTGGACCGATCAGGTCCGATGCCGCTCTACTTCCAGGTCGCCTCGCGCATCGAGGAGTCGATCCGCTCCGGCGCGATGCCGCCGGGCTCGCGGTTGGAGAACGAGATCGCCCTCGGCGAGCGCCTCGGCCTGTCCCGCCCGACGATCCGTCGTGCCATCCAGGACCTCGTCGACAAGGGCCTGCTCGTCCGGCGTCGCGGCATCGGCACGCAGGTCGTGCACGGGCCCGTCACGCGCAAGGTCGAGCTGACGAGCCTGTTCGACGACCTGAGACAGGGGTCACAGAAGCCGACGACGAAGCTCCTCGAGCGCAGTGACGTCCCGGCGAGCCCGGCCGTCGCCGAGGCGCTCAGCGTGCAGCCCGGCACGACGGTCGTCCACATCCGCCGCGTGCGGTTCGCCGAGGACGTGCCGATGGCCATCCTCGAGAACTACCTGCCGCCGGAGTTCCTCGAGATCACCGACGCGGACCTGCAGTCCCACGGGCTGTACCAGCTGCTCCGCGCTCGCGGGGTCACGATGCGCGTCGCCAAGCAGCGGATCGGCGCCCGCGCGGTCTCCGACGAAGAAGCGAGCCTGCTCGAGATCGAGGACGGCGACCCCGTCCTGACCATGAGCCGCACCGCGTACGACGCCTCGGGCCGAGCGGTCGAGTACGGCGTGCACTGCTACCGCCCGGACCGCTACTCGTTCGAGGTCACGCTCGTCGACAAGTAGGCGCTCGTGCGGTCCACCGCCGGCAGGCCGACCTACCCTGCTGCCGGTACGCCGAGCTCGCCCGTGACGTACTGCGCGCGGCCGAAGCCGAACGACCAGTCCTGCGGTCCGTTCTCGACGTAACCGATGAAGACGTCCTCCGTCGCGACACCGACCGCCACGAGCCGGTCGTGGATCGCCGCGTAGAGCGTCGTCTTGGCGTCGTCCGTCCGTCCGCGCTGCGTGAAGACCTGGATCATGACGACGCCCTCGGTGCGCTCGAAGCCGAGCCCGGCGTCCTCGGCGATGATCTGCTGCGCCGGGTGCTCGGTGATGATCTGGAACCGGTCACGCGGCGGGATGCCGTAGACGTCGACGATGGCGGTGTGGATCGCGTCGGCGATGGCGCGGACGGCTTCCGGGCTGCGCCCGGTGGTCAGGTCGATGCGGACGAGCGGCATGGTGCCTCCTGCTGGTCGAGACTTTGTCCTGACAAAGTACCACGGCTCCGACGGAGCCACGGACGGACGGGAGGCCCGGCACCTGCTGGCACCGGGCCTCCCGTCCGTCTCGGTGACCGTTTAGAGCACGGGGGTCGCCGCATCGGCGGTGAGCGGCCCGTCGACGCGGGCGACGTCGTGCCAGGCGCCGTCGGCGAGGGAGGCCTCCGCGGCCTCGACGACCGAGGCAGCGGCCAGGCCGTCGGCGACCGACGGCGCGAGCTGCTCTCCGCGACGGACGCTGGCGATGAACTGGGCGGCCTCGATGGTCTTCAGGTCGTCGTAGCCCATGGCCGTCCCGGCGCCCGGCTGGAACCGGCCGAACTCGCCGTCGCCCGGCGCGACGAGGTGCGTGGTGTAGCCGGACGACTCCTGCCCGTCGAGTGCGACCTGGAGCTCGTTCATCCGCTGGAAGTCCCAGCGCACGGAGCCCCGGGTGCCGTAGACCTCGATCGCGTACTCGGCGTGGGGCCCGTGCATGACCCGACTCGAGTCCATCGTGCCGACCGCACCACCGTCGAAGCGGAGGAGCAGGGCGGCGTAGTCCTCGTTCTCCACCGGTCGGAGCGCGCCGGTCGCGGCGGCGCTCCGGTCCACGATCCCGGCGCCCGGGACGGGACGCTCGGTGACGACGGTGTCGGCGAGCGCGGTGACGCTGCTGATCCGCCCGACCAGGTACTGCGCCAGGTCGAGGCCGTGCGAGAGCAGGTCGCCGAGGACACCGGACCCCGCACGGTCCCGCTCGAACCGCCAGGTCAGCGGTGCCGCGGGGTCGGCGGAGTAGTCGGCCAGGAACGATCCGCGCACGGTCGTGACCCGGCCGAGTCGACCGCTCCGGACCAGTTCGCGGGCGCGCTCGATCGCGGGGGCGTGCCGGTAGTTGAAGCCGACGCTCGTGATGACGCCCGAGCGCTGGACGGCGTCGTGGATCGCGCGCGAGTCCTCGGCGGAGCGGCCCATCGGCTTCTCGATCCAGAACGGCTTGCCCGCCTCGGCTGCGAGGACGGCCATCTCGCGGTGCAGGAAGTTCGGCGAGCAGATCGACACGACGTCGACGGCCGGGTCGGCGAGGACCTCGTGCCAGTCGGCGACGGCACGCTCGTACCCGAGACGGTCGATCGCTTGCACACGGGCCTCGGGCACCGGGTCCGCCGCGACGACGAGCCGCGGCCGGACGCCGAGCTCGGGGAAGTGGTCGGGCAGCGCGCGGTACGCACGCGAGTGCAGCCGCCCCATCCACCCGACGGAGATCAGTCCGACGCCGACCGAGTCCATCGCGCTCAGACGGCCGGGACGATGATGTCGCGGACCAGGGCGTCGAGCTTGGCGTCCGCGTCGAGGAACTGGCGGAGCGTCGTGACGGTGGCACCGAAGCGGTCGAACTCGTCGATCGTCATGCCGTCCTCGTCGTACCCGCGAGCGAACTCGGGCGTCGCCGCACGCAGCGCGTCGAGCACGTGGGCCGGGACCTCGTCGTCGATGGCGTCGGGACGGAACGGGAACGCGTTGTCGTTGATGTCCTTCGACCACTGGAACGGCGGGGAGACGACGAGGTCGCCGCCCTGGAACTCGGACCACTGCAGGGCGTTGCGGAAGGCCGCGACGAGCACCCGCGAACGGAACCCGCGCTGCCGGAAGATCCGGTACGCGTTCTTCACCGCGGCGACGCCGGCCCACTCGAGGTACCCGGGGTCGATCATCACGTGGTCGCGCTGCACCGAGGTCTTCAGCCAGTCGTCGAAGCGCCCGGCCATCAGGGTGACCACGTGGCCGAACTCCTGGTCCGGCAGGCCGTCCGCGGCCCGGCGGTCGAGCGCGCGCTCGATGGCCTCACCCACGGCGACGACCTGCGGCACGGTGAACGACACCGTCGCGTTGATGGACACCCCGCGGTAGGCGGCTTCCTCGATCGCGGCGATCCCGGTCTTCGTCGCGGGGATCTTCACGATGACGTTCGGCGCGAGCCCGGAGAACCGCACGGCCTGCTCGACGAGGGCGTCCTGGTCGCGGTGGAAGCGCGGGTCGGTCTGCATGCTGAGCCGGCCGTTGCGTCCCCCGGAGGCCTCGAACGCGGGAAGCAGCTGGGCGGCCGCGGCGATCGAGAGCTCCTCGACCGCCTTCCACCCGATCCAGGACTCCCCCGCCGTCGGGTGTTCGGCGGCGATCTCGCGGATGCGCGGGACCCACGTCTCCGGGTCCTGCTGGATGCAGGTGTACGCGATGACCGGGTTGCAGGTCGCCCCGACGGCGCCGTACAGGTGGATGGCGGTGGCCAGTTCGCGCGGGTCGGCGGAGTCGTTCCACAGGGCGGTCGGGGTCTGCTCGGCCGCCTGGAGCGTGACCGGGCGGGTGTCGGCGGGGTTCTCCTGTGCGTCGTTCGTTGGTGCAGTCGTGGTTGCCGGCGTCGTTGCGGTCGTCATCGGTGCAGTCCCTTCGTGATCGTGTCGAGCTGGAAGCGCGAGACCTCGTCCGCGTTCTCGTCCTCGGCGAAGACGCTCGACACCGCGACGGTGTCCTCACGCGCCGAGAAGCCGACGCGGTCGAGCGCTGCCCAGAACCGGTCGAAGTCGACGTCGCCCTGGCCCACCGGCAGGTGCTGGTGGACGCGGACGGCGTTGCCCGGCGGGTTGGTGATGTAGCGGAGGCCGTGGGAGCGGTGGTGGTCGAACGCGTCCGCGACGTGTACGAGCTGCAGGGAGTCCCCCGCGGCGTCGATGACTGCGTCCATGTCGCCGCCGTAGTGGAACGTGTGGCAGGCCACGTACACGAACCCGACGTGCTTGGAGTTGAGCCCACGGATCACCCGCAGGGCCTCGAGGCCCTGCTCGACGAAGTCGTCGGGGTGCGGGTCGATGAGGACGCGGAGGTCGGCGGCCTCGATGACCGGGAGCAGCTCCTCCATCGCCCAGTAGAACTGCGCCTCGGACTCCTCGGCCCGCTCGGGTCGTCCGGAGAACTCCGTGTTGATGGTGTCCACCCCGAGGCGCTGGGTGATCTCGATCACGCGCTTCCACTGCTTGACGGCGGTCTCACGGGTCTCGCGGTCGGGGCCTGACCAGCGCAGCACCGGCAGGACGCTCGCCACCTGGACCCCGGCGTCCGCGCAGGACGCGGCGAAGGCGTCGACGAGGTCGTCGTCGGCCTTCGGGTGCCGGAAGAACGGGATGAAGTCGCGGTGCGGGGTCAGCTGGAGGTACTCGTAGCCGAGTTCGGCGACCTTCCGCGGGAACTCGAGCAGGTCGAGGTCGTGGTGGAAGGGCGTGGGGTCGAGGGCGATCTTCGGCACGGGCTACGCCTCCGTGAGCACCGGGGCGTCGGCGTAGAACGCCGGCTTCGCGACCGCGTACTCGACCTGCTCGTGCGCGCCGCTCTGCTGGGCACGGACGGCGACCTCGGCGACGACGGACGCCGTGTAGCCGTCCCAGGCGCTCGGGCCGTCGATGCCGCCGAGGCGTGCGGCGTCGACCCAGCGCTGGACCTCTTCGTCGTAGGCGGCGGCGAAGCGCTCCTTGTACGACGGGGTCACCCCCTGGCCGGACACACCGGCCGAGACGACGAGCTGCGAGGTCTCGCGGCCGATGTACGCGACGCCCGACTCGAACACGGCGTCCGTGGTGACCTGGTAGCCGAACTGGGCGTTGACGTTGATCTCGACGATCGCCATGGTGCCCGACTCGGTGGTGAACAGCACGAACTGCGGCTCGGGCAGCTCGGCCGGGGCGAGGGAGTTCTGGCGGGGCTTCTTGACCTCGACGCTCGTGATCGCCTCGCCGGTGATGAACGGGATGATGTCGATCTCGTGGATCACCGAGTCGTGGATGAGCATCGACTCGCTGAAGTTCGGCGGGGTCGTCGGGTTGCGGTGCGCGTGGTGCAGCGCGAGCAGTGCGCCGTTCGCCCCGGACTCCCGCAGCGCCTTCAGCTCCTGGTAGCCGGTGTCGAAGCGGCGCATGAACCCGACCTGGATCTTGGGTCGGTCGGCCTTCGTCTGCTCGAGCTCGACGATGCGCAAGGAGTCCTCGGCGCTCGTCGTGAGGGGCTTCTCGCACAGCACGGTGAGCCCGCGCTCCAGGGCCGTCACCAGGATCGGCTCGTGCAGGAACCCGGGCGTCGCGATGACGACGGCGTCGATCGGCGTCAGGTCGAGTGCCTCGTCGAAGGAGGCCGCGGTGACGGCACCCGGCGCGACTGCGGCAGCCGCGTCGGCGCGGGCCTGGTCGGGCTCGACGACCGCGACGACGTCGGCGTTCGAGATCTTCGCGGTGATGCGACGGACGTGGTCGGCGCCCATCATGCCGGCGCCGACGACGGCGACGCGGAGGTTTCCGGTGGTCATGAGGTTCTCCTGTGGTGGACGACTGTGTCGCGGAACGCCGTCGTGGGCGACGGCGTGGTGATGGTGGTGCGGACGGTGCTCAGGACGCCCGAGCGGCCGACGTGGACCCGAGGATGTGCTGGAACGTGCGCTCGGCGATCGGGCCGGGGGCGTCGACGGAGCAGCCGTACATGTCCTGCTCGACGATGCCGAAGATCTCCGGGTTGATCCGGGCGACGGCCTCGATGATCGGCGCGAGCTCCGGGGTTCCGTGCGGCGGCTCAGTCATGATCCCCTGGGACACCGCGGTGGCGAAGGGGACGTCGTTCTTCAACACGTCGAACAGCAGGTCGGTGTCGACCTGCTTGAGGTGCAGGTAGCCGATGCGCTCGGGGTGCTCGGCGATGAGCTTGAGGGAGTCGCCGCCGTAGTACGCGAAGTGGCCGGTGTCCAGGCAGAGGTTCGTGTACTCCGGGTTCGTGACCTCGAGGAAGCGCACGGTCTCCTTGTACGTGCCGACGTGGCTGTCCGCGTGCGTGTGGAACTGCTGGTGGACGCCGAACTCCTCGAACAGCGCCTTGCCGAGCTGGTCGTGGCCCCTGCCGAGCCGCTGCCACTGCTCGTCGTCAAGCGTGCGGGCCTCGAGCACCTCTTCCGTGGCGTCCGACCGCCACAGGTCCGGGATCGTGACGAGGTGCTCGGCGCCGAGCGCAGCCGCGAGCCCCGCGACCGCGACGGCCTGGTCCCATGCGCGCTGGAACTGGTCGTCGCCCTTGTGGAACCCGGTGAAGACCGTGCCAGCGGACAGCTTGAGTCCGCGGGACCCGAGCTCGTCGGACAGCTGGGCCGGGTCGGTGGGCAGGTAGCCGTACGGGCCGAGCTCGATCCACTCGTAGCCGGCAGCGCTCGCCTCGTCGAGGAAGCGCTGCCACGGCACCTGGGCAGGGTCGTCCGGGAACCAGACGCCCCAGGAGTCCGGCGCGGTGCCGATGCGGATCGAGGCACCGGTGGCGTCCTCGGACGGGGTGCCGATGGGGGTGGCGGTGTCGGTCATGACGTCGCTGTCGCTCTCTGTCTCGGGGTGGTGTCAGCGTCTCGGGGTGGTGTCAGCCGAGCAGCGGTCGCTGTGCGGCGAGGTGCTGCTCGTAGTCGGCGCGGGCGGCCCGGGTGCTCTCGAGCGTCGAGATCTGCGCGACCGGGACGTCCCACCACCCGTCGCCGTGGGGTGCGTAGACCAGCGGGTCGGAGTTCACGTGGATGAGCGTCGTGTGCTCGTTCGCCTTGGCCTGGCGGACGGCTGCCCGGAGGTCGTCGATGGCACCCGGACCCGGCTCGACCTCGATCACGTCGACGCCGTACGACCGGGCGTTCGCGGCCAGGTCGACGGGCAGCGGCTCGCCGTTGTCGAACGACTGGGTGGCGTCGTCGAGGTAGCGGTACCTGGTTCCGTAGCGCTCCGAGCCGACGGTCTCGGACAGGTGCCCGATGGACGCGTACCCGTGGTTCTGGATGAGCACCACGATGATCTTCAGGCCCTCGGCCACCGCGGTGACGAGTTCGGTGTGCAGCATCAGGTAGGAGCCGTCGCCGACCATGACGATGGCGTCGCGGTCGGGTGCGCCGCGTCGGACACCGAGCCCGCCGGCGATCTCGTAGCCCATGCACGAGAACGCGTACTCGACGTGGTACCCGAGCTCGTCGCGGACCCGCCACAGCTTGTGCAGGTCGCCCGGCAACGAACCGGCCGCCTGGATGACGACGTCGCGGGGGTCCGAGGCGGACTGGACCGCGCCGATGATCTCCGACTGCCCGGGCAGCGCAGCCCCCGTGGGTGCGAAGGCCTCGTCGACCAGGGCGTCCCACGACCGCTTGCGGTCCGCGATCTCGCCCGCGTACCCGTCGGACACCGCGTACGCCGCGAGCGACGTCGTCAGCGCGACCAGGGCCTCCCGGGCGTCGGCGACCAGCGGCAGCTGACTGCCGTGCTTGTAGGCGTCGAACGCGGCGACGTTCACGTTGACGAAGGTGACGTCCGGGTGCTGGAACGCCGTGCGCGACGCCGTCGTGAAGTCGCTGTAGCGGGTGCCGATGCCGATCACGACGTCGGCCTGCGCGGCGATCGCGTTCGCGGCAGCCGTGCCGGTCGCGCCGATGCCGCCCAGGTACTGCGGGTGGTCCCAGGGCAGGGCACCGCCACCGGCCTGCGAGGTGCCGACCGGGATGCCCGTGGCCTCGACGAAGGCACGCAGCTCGGCGGCCGCGTCGGCGTACAGGACTCCGCCGCCGGCGACGATCACCGGGCGTTCGGCGGCCTGGATCGCGGCGACCGCACGGGCTATGGGTCCGTGCTCGGGCAGGGGCCGGCGGACGTGCCACTCACGCGGCGCCAGGAACGCGACGGGGACCTCGAGCTCCTCGGCCTGCACGTCCTCGGGCAGGGCGATCGTGACCGCACCGGTCTCGGCGGGGTCGGTGAGCACCCGCATCGCGGCGAGCGCGATCGAGAAGAGCTGCTCGGGCCGTTCGACCCGGTCGAAGAAGCGCGACAGCGGCCGGAACGCGTCGGTGACCTGCACCGAGGTGTCGTGTGGCATCTCGATCTGCTGCAGCACCGGGTCGGTGGTGCGCGTGGCGAAGGTGTCGGACGGCAGGAGCAGGGCAGGCAGGCGGTTCGTCGTGGCGAGCGCGGCGCCGGTCAGCATGTTGGCCGCGCCCGGGCCGACCGAGGCGGTGGCGGCGTAGGTCGCGCGGCGGCGGTGCATCCGGGCGTAGCCGACCGCCTGGTGCACCATCGCCTGCTCGTTGCGGGCCTGGTGGTACGGCAGCAGTCCGGGCTGCTCGACGTGCAGCTGCTTGATCGCCTGGCCGAGACCGGCGACGTTGCCGTGCCCGAAGATGCCGAAGACGCCCGGGATCGTGCGCTCGCGGACGTCCCCGTCGACGGTCCACTGGTTCGCGAGGAACTCGACGAGTGCCTGGCCGACGGTCATGCGGCGTGTGGGGGTGCTCACGCGGGCTCCTTCTCGTGCTCGTAGGGCAGTCGGGGGTCGATCGTCTCCGACTCCCACACCTGGCGGACCCACCCGTGGGCGGGGTCGTCGGTGATGTTCCAGACGCGCTCCGGGTCGGGCCCGGCCATCACGTTGAGGTAGTACATGTCGTAGCCGGGAGCGGCGACGGCCGGACCGTGCCACCCGTACGGCACGAGGGCGACGTCGCCGGTGCGGACCTGGCGGAACTCGTCGATCGGACGGTCGTCCGAGGCGTAGGTGCGGTGCAGCGCGAACGGGTCGGCGGACTCGGGGGCGTCGACACCACGGGCCACGGCGGACTCGTAGTAGTAGATTTCCTCGAGGTCGGACTCCTGCCCGGGGCGGTGCGTGTCGTGCTTGTGCGGCGGGTACGACGACCAGTTGCCGGCGGGCGTGATGACCTCGCACACGATGAACTTCACGGCGTCGAGCGCTGCGGGCGTCCCGAAGTTGTGCACCTGCCGACTCGACTGACCGGCACCGCGGAGCTCCACCGGGACGTCCTGCCGGGGCACGTGGGTCGATGGCTTGTGCTCGTCCGTCGGGGCCTCAGCGACCGCGAACCGGCCGCGTCCGGTGATCGTCGCCGCGGTCCCCGACCCGAGGTACAGGACGTCGGTCGGCCCGTCGAACACGCTCGAGCGCCCCTCGAGCGCCTGCGTCGTGTCGCCGTACGCCACGGTGAAGCTGCCGGCGAGCGGCACCACGATGCGCTCGACGGCGTCGGACGGCAGGTGCAGCTCGTCGCCGTCGGACAGCGCACCGGTGCGGAGACCGGTGTGCGCCCAGCCCGCGACGCGGCCGTCGACGACGTCCGTCCAGCCGTCCTCGGGTCGCGAGCCGGCGGGGATGAACCAGGTGTCGTTCGTCATGTGCGGGGCCGTCAGCTGTTCGACGGGAAGCCGAGATTGATGCCGCCGTGCGACGGGTCCAGCCACCGGCTCGTGATGGCCTTCTGCCGGGTGAAGAAGCTCACGCCGTCGGCGCCGTACGCCTTGTGGTCCCCGAACAGCGAGTTCTTCCAGCCGCCGAACGAGTAGTACGCCACGGGCACGGGGATGGGCACGTTGATGCCGATCATGCCGACCTGCACGTCGCGCTGGAACCGACGGGCGGCGCCACCGTCGTTCGTGAAGATCGCGGTGCCGTTGCCGAACGCGCCGGAGTTGATCAACTCGAGGCCCTCTTCGTACGTGGCGACCCGGACGACGGAGAGCACCGGTCCGAAGATCTCCTCGGTGTAGACGCGGCTGGTGGTCGGGACGCGGTCGATCAGCGTCGGGCCGAGCCAGAAGCCGTTCTCGTCACCGTCGGGTCGGACGGTGCGGCCGTCCACCACGACCACCGCACCGTCCTGCTCGGCGACCTCGATGTACGAGGCGACCTTGTCGCGGTGCTGCTCGGTGACGAGCGGGCCCATGTCGCACCCGCGACGGCCGTCACCGACGCGCAGGGTGGCCGCACGCTCGGTGATCTTCTCGATGAGCTCGTCGGCGACCGGTTCCACCGCGACGACGACGGAGATAGCCATGCAGCGCTCCCCGGCGGACCCGAAGCCCGCGTTGATGGCGTTGTCGGCGACGAGGTCGAGGTCGGCGTCTGGCAGCACGAGCATGTGGTTCTTCGCGCCGCCGAGGGCCTGCACGCGCTTGCCGTGCCGGGTGCCGGTCTCGTAGACGTACTGCGCGATCGGCGTGGAGCCGACGAAGGAGATCGACTGTACGTCGGGGCTGGTCAGCAGCCCGTCGACGCTCACCTTGTCCCCGTTCAGGACGTTGAAGACACCGGCGGGCAGCCCTGCCTCGGTGAACTTCTCGGCGAGCCAGAGCGCGGCGCTCGGGTCCTTCTCGCTCGGCTTGAGCACGACGGTGTTGCCGGCGGCGATCGCGATCGGTAGGAACCACAGCGGCACCATGGCGGGGAAGTTGAAGGGGCTGATGATGCCCACGACGCCGAGCGGCTGTCGGATCGAGTAGACGTCGATCCCGGTGGAGACCTGATCGCTGAACTCGCCCTTGAGCAGCTGCGGGATGCTCGTCGCGAGCTCGACGACCTCTTGTCCACGGGCGATCTCGCCGAGCGCGTCGTCGAGGACCTTGCCGTGCTCGCTCGTGATGATCTCGGCGAGCTCGGCCTTGTCGCGGTTCAGGATCTCGCGGAACGCGAAGAGGACCTGCTGGCGCTTGGCGAGGGACAGGTCGCCCCATGCCGGGAACGCGGCCTTCGCGCTGGCGATCGCGGCCTGGACCTCGGCGTCGTCGGCGAGCGCGACCTGCTTCGTCGCGACCCCGAGTGCCGGGTCGTAGACCGGCGCGGTCCGACCGGAGGTCGAGGCCACGCGGGCCCCGTCGATCCAGTGCCCGATCGTGGTCAGGGCGGTGTCGGTGAGCGTCATGCGGTGCTTCCTTCCGGGATGGACGAGTCCATGGTCGTGGAGCCGGCGAGCCGCGCGGCTGGGTCGTTCGGATCTGTGGAGGACCCGCCCCGAGCCTCCTGGCTGTGGAGGGAACCGCCGGACGGCTCCCCGACCGGCCGGCGGTGGACGAGTCCGGCGGCCACGTCGACCGCGGCGGCGACGTCACCGTCCGGCGGGTAGAGCAGGGTGCGACCCACGACCAGACCGCGCACGCCCGGCAGGGCGAGGGCGTCGGCCCACATGGCGTAGGTCTCGTGGGGACGCGACGACGGGTCGCCACCGAGCAGGAGCGTCGGCAGCGTGGTCGCCGCCATCACCCGCGCCATGTCGTCGACCACCGGGATCTTGAGCCAGCTGTAGGCGCTCGACTCCCCGAGTCCCGCGGCGATCGCCATCGAGGTGATCACGGCGTCCGCCGTCAGGTCGTTCACGACCCGGCCGTCCTGCCACGAGGACATGAAGGGCTCGAGCATGATCGGGAGCTGCGCGGCGGCGGCCTCGGTGACGGCCTTCGCCGTGGCCTCCAGCGTCGGGGCGGTGCCCGCGTCCTGCAGGTTGACGCGGACGAGCAGCTTGGCGAAGTCGAACCCGGACCGCTTGATCGACGCCGCCGAGTACGCCGTGTACCGGTCGTCCATCTCGAAGGTCGCGCCGCGGAGTCCACCGCGGTTCATGGACCCGACGACGACCTTGCTGTCGAGGGCACCGAGGAGCGCGAGGTCCTCGAGGATGTCCGGTGTGCCGAGGACCCCGTCGACGCCGGGGCGGCCGAGGGCGACCACGAGCCGCTCGAGCAGGTCGTACCGGTCGGCCATCGCGGACTCGTCGTCTCCGACGGCCAGCGCGCCTCGGGCGGGGTGGTCGGCCGCGACGATGAAGAGCTTGCCGTCGTCACCGAGCAGCGATCGGCGGGTGCGGGACGCGAGGGTGCTCGCGACGACCTCCGGGGAACCGGCGCGGACGTCGCGCAGGCGGTCGATTGCAGCGGGGCTGATCTCAGGCATGGACGGCCTCCTCTGTCGGGTTGTCCTGCAGGAACGTCTCGATCTCGTCGCTCGTCGGCATGGCCGTCGAGCACTCGAAGCGCGTCGCGACGATGGCACCGGCCGCGTTGGCGAAGGCGAGCACGCGCTCGAGTCCCCAGCCCTGCAACAGCCCGTGGGTCAGTGCTCCCCCGAAGCCGTCGCCCGAACCGAGCCCGTTGACGACGTCGATGTGGTGCGGGCGGAGCTCGACGAGCTCGTCACGGGTCTTCGCGAGGACGCCCTTCGTCCCCTGCTTCACGATCGCGACCTCGACCCCGCGTTCCAGCAGGGCGTCGGCGGCGCGGACCGGGTCGGTCTCGCCGACGGCGACCTCGCACTCCTCGCGGTTGCCGACGGCGACGGTGGCGTGCTCGAGGGCGACCGCGACCTCCCTGGTGGCGGCGGCCGGCGAGGACCAGAACACCGACCGGTAGTCGAGGTCCAGCACCGTGTGCACCGTCGTGGGGTGGTCAGACGCGCTCCGGGCCGCGAACGCGACGTGGTGCGCCTGGCGGCTGGGCTCCTCGCTCAGCCCGGTCACGGTGGTCCAGAAGACCCGTGCGCGCTCGATCTCGTGGAGCGGCAGGGACTTGGCCGTGATCATCAGGTCCGGCGCCTTGGGTGCGCGGTAGAAGTACAGCGGGAAGTCGTCCGGCGGGAACAGCTCGCAGAAGGCGACCGGGGTGTTCAGGCCGTCGACCGTCTCGACGAAGGCGTTCGCGACGCCGAACTCGGGCAGGGTGCGCGCGATGTACCGGCCGAAGGGGTCGTTGCCGGTACGGGTGATGACGGCGGCGTCCGCACCGTGGCGGGCTGCGGCGATGGCGACGTTCGTGGCGCTGCCGCCGACGGACTTGGAGAACGTCTCGACGTCCTCGAGCGGGCCGGTCTGCTGCGGGTAGATGTCGACGCTGACGCGACCCATGGTGATCACGTCGTAGGCGTGGGGAGCTTCGTTCGTCATGCGACGCGAGGGGACCTTCCGTGCGGCTTCATCGGCGGACGATCACGACTGTACATCATCCTTGGCCTAATGTCATGACATGGTTCGGCTGGTCCGCTCCGGTGGTCAGCTGGTCGCCTCCCGGTCCGTTCTGGAGGCTCGCCCGCGTCCGCCCCGCTGCTGTCGGTGGGACCTGGGAAGGTCTGGGCATGGACATCTCCGCCCTGCTCGTCGGCCTGCTGATCGGCGCCCTCGCCGGCGCCGCCGTCGCGTGGTCGCTCGCGCGTTCCCGCGCCGGCGCGTCCGCCGCGACGGCCGTCGCCACCGCCGACGCCCTCCGTGCGCGTCTCTCCGAGGTCCGCCAGGACGCCGAGGAACGCCTCGACGCGCAGGACACCCAGTACCGCCGGCAGGTGGACTCGCTCGAACGGCGGTCAGCCGAGCTGGAGCACCTCGTCGAGCGCATGCACGGCGCCGAGACCGCCCGGTCGCAGGACGAGTCCAAGGTGCTCACGGCGCTGAGCCCCGTCGCCGAGACCCTCGACGTGATGCGCGCGAAGATCGCCGAGCTCGAGCGGGCCCGCAGCGAGCAGTACGGCGCCATCTCCACGCAGCTGCGGTCCGCCGCCGAGTCCGAGGAACGGCTCCGCGCCACCGCCGAGACCCTCGCGAGCGCACTCACCTCGAACAGCACCCGGGGCGTCTGGGGCGAGACCCAGCTGCGCAACGTGGTCGAGGCCGCCGGGCTGCTCGAACGGGTCGACTTCGACGTGCAGTCCTCGGTGACGACGTCCGCCGGTGCCGCACGCCCGGACATGATCGTGCACCTGCCCGGCGGCAAGAGCATCGCGGTGGACGCCAAGGTGCCCTTCACCGCGTACCTGCAGGCGGTGGCGATCCCCGCCAGTGCCACGGGGGCCGAAGGCGCTCGTCGTGCCACGCTCATGACGCAGCACGTCAAGGCCCTGCGGGCACACGTGGACGCCCTCGCCGCGCGGGAGTACTGGTCGGGCTACGACGCCTCCCCCGAGCTCACGGTGGCGTTCATCCCGTCGGAGTCCCTCATCGCCAGCGCCCTGGCCGCGGACCCCGGGCTGCTCGACCACGCGTTCCGCAAGCGGGTCGCCCTGGCGTCCCCGGTCACGCTGTGGTCGGTGCTCAAGACCGTGGCGTTCTCGTGGCAGCAGGACGTCGTCACGACCGAGGCCCGCGAGCTCTTCCGGGTCGCCCGCGAACTCCACGGCCGGCTCACGACGATGGCGACGCACGTCGACAAGCTCGGGCGGTCGATCCGCGGCTCGGTCGTCGACTACAACCGCTTCGTGGGGTCGCTCGAACGGCAGGTGCTGCCGAGTGCCCGACGGCTGTCGATGCTCGACGAGTCGAAGGTCATCGCGGAACCCACCGTGGTCGAGGACGAGCCGCGGCTGCTCACGGCACCGGAGCTCGTGGGCGCCCTCGACGAGGACTGACGCGCGGGCGCTGCGCGCTGGGCGCTGGGTTCGCACAACAGGAACCCGCTCGCGCCACGGATGTCCGTGGTTCGAGCGGGTTCTGGTTGTGCGGCGTCGGTCAGCGCCAGGTCAGACCCTGTGGATCAGAACCACTTCTCGGCGCGGTGGTCCGCCTGGATGCGACGGATCGTGTTCGAGCGCGACCGGAGCACGAGCGAGTCGGTGTGGATGACGCCACGCGAGCGACGGACACCGTCGACGAGCACGCCGTCGGTGACACCCGTCGCCACGAAGAACGTGTTGTCCCCCGTGACCAGGTCGTCCTGGTCGAGGACCTTGTCGAGGTCGTGGCCGGCCGCGATGGCCCGCTCGCGCTCCTCGTCGTCCTTCGGCTGGAGCTTGCCGAGCAGCACCCCACCGAGCGCCTTGATCGCGCACGCGGTGATGATGCCCTCGGGGGTGCCGCCGACGCCGACGCACATGTCGATGTTCGAGCCGGGCAGGGCCGCCGCGATGCCACCGGCGACGTCACCGTCGAGCAGCAGGCGGGTGCCGGCGCCCGTGGCACGGATCGCACGGATGAGCTCGTCGTGGCGGGGGCGGTCGAGCACGGCGACGACCATGTCCTCGAGGTCCTTGCCCTTGGCCTTCGCAAGCGCGCGGATGTTGTCGCCGATCGGCTTCTCGAGGTCGAGGACCCCGCGGCCCTCGGGCCCGGCGGCGATCTTGTCCATGTAGAACACGGCCGACGGGTCGTACATCGATCCGCGGTCGGAGACGGCCATCACGGAGATGGCGTTCTGGCGGCCGGCGGCGGTCAGCGAGGTGCCGTCGATCGGGTCGACCGCGATGTCGCAGGCCGGGCCGTGGCCGTTGCCGACGTGCTCGCCGTTGTAGAGCATCGGGGCGTTGTCCTTCTCGCCCTCGCCGATGACGACCACGCCGTCGAAGTTGACGGTACCGAGGAACTTGCGCATCGCGTCGACGGCAGCACCGTCCGCGAGGTTCTTCTCCCCCCGGCCGACCCACGGTTGCGCGCGGATCGCGGCGGCCTCGGTCGCGCGGACGAGTTCGAGGGCCAGGTTGCGGTCGGGCTGCAGGAAGAGGGAACCGGTCTCAGTCGTGGGAGTCACGTACTGCAGCCTACCGAGCGCGGCCCGCGTGAGCCGCCGAGCGGACGGACGTGCAACGCCGCCCGGGTCACACTCCAGACCGGCTGACTACGATCGGTCCGGACATCACCGAAGTCGAAGGAGATCACGTGCCCATCGCAACGCCGGAACAGTACGCCGAGATGATCGACCGCGCGAAGGCCGGCAAGTTCGCCTACCCCGCGGTCAACGTGTCCTCGTCGCAGACCATCAACGCGGTCCTCCAGGGCCTGACCGAGGCCGGGTCGGACGGCATCATCCAGGTGACGACCGGCGGTGCCGACTACTTCGCCGGCCAGACCGTGAAGAACCGTGCCGCCGGGGCGCTCGCCATGGCGGCGTTCGCGCACGAGGTCGCCAAGAACTACCCGATCACCGTCGCGCTCCACACGGACCACTGCCCGAAGGACGCCCTCGACGGGTTCGTCCTGCCGCTCATCGCGGCGAGCGAGGAAGAGGTCCGTCACGGTCGCAACCCGATCTTCCAGTCGCACATGTGGGACGGCTCGGCCGTGCCGCTCGACGAGAACATCGAGATCGCCCGCACGATGATCGAGAAGACCCGCAACATCAACGCCATTCTCGAGGTCGAGATCGGCGTCGTCGGCGGCGAAGAGGACGGCGTCGAGCACGAGGGCACCAACGACGCGCTCTACACGACCTCGGGCGACGTCGAGCGGGTCGTCGACGCGCTCGGTCTCGGGGACAAGGGTCGCTGGATCGCTGCCCTCACCTTCGGCAACGTGCACGGCGTCTACAAGCCGGGCAACGTGAAGCTGCGTCCGGAGCTCCTCGGTGAGATCCAGGCAGCGGTCGCCGCGAAGCACGGCACCGGCGAGAACCCCCTCGACCTCGTCTTCCACGGCGGCTCCGGCTCGACCGACGACGAGATCCACGAGGCCGTGCGCAACGGCGTCATCAAGATGAACATCGACACGGACACGCAGTACGCGTTCACGCGGTCGATCGCCGGTTCGATGTTCAGCAACTACGAGGGCGTCCTGAAGCTCGACGGCGAGGTCGGCAACAAGAAGCAGTACGACCCGCGCGCCTGGGGCAAGGTCGCCGAGACCGCCATGGCCGCTCGCGTCGGCGAGGCCGCCAAGGTCCTCGGTTCGGCCGGACACAGCCAGAGCTGACCCCGCTCCACACCGCCTGGAGGCACTGGCCGCGTCCGCAGGGCGCGGCCAGTGCTGCGTCTGGTCACCTCACGGCCGTGCCACCATGGTCGGGTGACCGTCGACGCCATCGCCTCCGAGTTCGCCCACTTCGTCACCGCGTCGCCGACGGCGTTCCACGCCGCCGCCGTGGCCCGTGACCGGCTCGTCGCCGCCGGGTTCACCGAGCTCGACGAGCGCGACGCCTGGCCGACCGATCCCGGCGCCTACGTCGTCGTGCGTGACGGTGCCGTCATCGCCTGGCGTCTCCCCGCCGGCGCCACCGCGACGACGCCGTTCCGGATCCTCGGGGCCCACACCGACTCCCCCGGGTTCCGCCTCAAGCCGAACCCCGTCGTCCGTGTCGGCGGGTGGGAGCAGCTCAACGTCGAGGTCTACGGCGGTCCGATCCTGTCGACGTGGTTCGACCGCGACCTCCGCATCGCCGGACGGGTCGTGCACACGGACGGCACCGTCACGCTCCTCGACACCGACGCGGTGGCGCGCATCCCGAACCTGGCGATCCACCTCGACCGCGGCGTGAACGCCGGCGCCGAGATCGACCGGCAGCGGCACACGCTCCCCGTGGTCGGGACGGACGGCACGAGCGCCGGCGGGGTCGATGTCCTCGCGTGGCTCCGCGGCCGGGTCGGCGAGACAGCTGTCTCGTGGGACCTCTTCCTCGCCGACACGCAGGCGCCCGCCCGGGTCGGCATCGACGCCTCGTTCCTGGCGTCGGGCCGGATGGACAACCTGACGAGCGTGCACGCCGGGCTCCGCGGCATCGTCGACGCTCCCGCGGACGGCGACCACGTCCCGGTCTTCGCCGCGTTCGACCACGAGGAAGTCGGGTCGGCGACGCCGTCCGGTGCGGGCGGCCCGTTCCTCGAGGACGTGCTCGGCCGCGTGCAGGAGGGCCTCGGCGCCACCCGGTCCGAGGCCGCGCGGGCGTTCCGGGCCTCCTGGTTGCTCTCGAGCGACGCCGGGCACCTGGTCCACCCGAACTACTCCGAGAAGCACGACCCGACCAACCGCCCGCGACCGGGCGGTGGTCCGCTGCTGAAGACCAGCGCGAACCAGCGCTACATGACCGAGGCGAAGGGCGAGGCCGTGTTCGCCGCTGCCTGCGACGCCGCCGGCGTGACGTACCAGCCGTTCGTGAACGTCAACACGATCCCCGGTGGCTCGACCATCGGGCCGATCGCGGCGACGCGACTCGGCATCCCGACGGTGGACATCGGCGTCGGACTGCTGTCGATGCACTCCGTGCGCGAACTGGTCCACGTCGAGGACCTGGCCGCACTGCACGGTGCCCTGGCCGCGTTCCTCGCCGGCTGACCGGCACCGGGCACGCTCCTCAGCGGGTCTCGGTGCCGGGACGCGATCGGGGTCAGCCGCCCGCGTGCTGCATGAACCAGGCGACGAAGTGGTCGTCGTGCAGCATCACGGTGAGGAACGCCGACAGCGTCAGCACCGAGGCGACGAGCCCGCCGAGCAGCGGCACCCAGACCGTGCGCTTCCGGTTGCGCAGGCGCACGACCGACCACCACGCGACGAGCACGAACAGCACGAGGCCGCCGATCGCGCTGACGAGCGCGGCACCCACCAGGGCTCCGGGGTCTGACATCTCGGTGTAGCGGAGCTCGAGTTCCCGGGCCAGGTTGGCGGCCACCGAGCGGAAGGCCAGCGACTGCAGCACCGAGACGAGCCCGAAGGCGAGCAGCATCACCGTGAGCAGGAAGTCCGCCGGTGACGCACCGAAGCGCGCGGCGACGGGCGTGCCGGCAGCTGCCGGGGCTCGTCCGGAGCCAGTGTCGGGACGCTTGGCGGCCATGGTCCGCGGCCCAGGTTGCTGCTCGGGACGGTCCCGCTCCGCCTGCTGCCGCTCGAGGCGTTCCTGCTCGACGAGGACCGGGTTCACCCAGCCCTCGGGGGCGTACTCGCCGTACTGCGGCGCGGGACGGCCCTGCGGCCGGGAGCCGGAGACGCCCGCAGCGTCGGCGTCAGTGCCGGCCACCTGCGGCGGCACTCCGCGGTCACGGTCAGGCGCCGCCGTCCAGTCACCCCGCGCGCTCATCGGCGCCGCCCGCCGAGCCCGCGCGTGGCGTTGCCCGATGCGTCGGTGCGGAGTTCCTTGGGGAGCGAGAACATCAGGTCCTCGTGCGCCGTGACGACCTCTTCCACCGTGCCGTAGCCGGCGTCGGCGAGCTGCTCGAGGACCTCGTGCACGAGTTGCTCGGGCACCGAGGCGCCACTGGTGACCCCGACGGTCTGGACGCCGTCGAGCCACTCCTGCCGGATCTCCTCGGCGTAGTCCACGCGGTGCGCCGCCGTGGCCCCGTACTCGAGCGCCACGTCGACCAGGCGGACGCTGTTCGAGGAGTTGGCGGACCCGACCACGATGACGAGGTCGGCCTGCGGCGCGACCTTCTTGATCGCGACCTGCCGGTTCTGGGTGGCGTAGCAGATGTCGTCCGAGGGCGGGTTCTCGATGGTCGGGAACTTCTCGCGCAGGAGCCGGACGGTCTCCATCGTCTCGTCGACGCTCAGCGTGGTCTGGGACAGCCAGACGAGGTTGTCGGGGTCATCCACGGTCAGTGCGGCGACGTCGGCGGGGCCGTTCACGAGGATCGTCCGCTCGGGCGCGTGACCCATGGTGCCCTCGACCTCTTCGTGGCCGGTGTGCCCGATCAGGATGATGGTGCGCTCGGCCTTGGCGAAGCGGGTGGCCTCGCGGTGGACCTTCGTGACCAGGGGGCAGGTGGCGTCGATGGCGTGCAGGTCACGGGCGGCCGCACCGGCGACGACCGCGGGTGAGACACCGTGGGCGCTGAACACGACGTGGGATCCGCGCGGGACCTCGTCCACGTCGTCGACGAAGACCGCGCCGCGCTGTTCGAGCGTCGACACGACGTGCACGTTGTGGACGATCTGCTTGCGGACGTAGACGGGCTCGCCGTACTGCTCCAGGGCCTTCTCGACGGCGATCACCGCGCGGTCGACGCCGGCGCAGTACCCACGGGGTGCCGCGAGCAGGACCTTCTTGCTGCCGGCGACCGGGTCGTTCCGCAGCCGACCACGCGGCGCTGGGCTGCGCGGCGGAGCGAGCGGGACCGAGTGGCCGTTGGTGATCGTCACGTCCCCGATGATAGGTGAGCGGGACCGACACACGCTGGGGGCGCGGAGGGTGGCGGACGGGCCACCCGGACGCGGATCGTCAGGGGTGTCCGGCACCATGGGGACCGCACCACCGCAGAGGAGCACGATGGCGATCGAACAGGGCCCACCGACGGCCGACAACCCATGGCCGGTCGCGCTGCTCGGCGCGAAGCTCCGGGACTGGATCGACCGCCTCGGCACCGCCTGGATCGAGGGCGAGATCACCCAGTGGAACGTCGCGGGCGGCAACGTCTACGGCAAGCTCAAGGACCTCGAGGTCGACGCCACCGTGTCCTTCTCGATCTGGTCGAGCGTCCGTTCCCGGGTGCCCGCCGACCTCAAGCAGGGGGCCAGGGTGGTCGCGGCGGTCAAGCCGAACTACTGGGTCAAGGGCGGCTCCCTGACGATGCAGGTCGTCGAGATGAAGCACGTCGGGCTCGGTGACCTGCTCGAACGCCTCGAACGGCTCCGCCGGACCCTGGCCGAGGAAGGCCTGTTCGACGTCTCCCGCAAACGGCGCCTGCCGTTCCTGCCGCACCGCATCGGCCTGATCACGGGCAAGGACTCCGACGCCGAGAAGGACGTCAAGCGGAACGCCCAGCTGCGGTGGCCGCACGTCGAGTTCCGGACCGTCCACACCGCGGTGCAGGGCGACCGCACCGTCGGCGAGGTCACGGCGGCGATCCAGGAGCTCGACGCCGACCCCGAGGTCGACGTCATCGTCATCGCCCGCGGTGGCGGCGACTTCCAGAACCTGCTCGGCTTCAGCGACGAAGGCCTCGTCCGTGCGGCAGCCGCGGCCACCACGCCGATCGTCTCCGCCATCGGGCACGAGGCCGACCGGCCGCTCCTCGACGACGTCGCCGACCTCCGCGCGTCCACCCCGACCGACGCCGCCAAGCGCGTGGTCCCCGACGTCGCCGAGGAGCTCGCGAACGTCCGCCAGGCCCGTGCCCGGATCGGACTCCGGCTCTCCCACACCCTGTCGGTGGAGGCCGACCGCATCGCGGCCCTGCGCTCGCGGCCGGCACTCGCGTCCACCGCCTGGCTCGTCGACACCCGCGCAGAAGAGGTGGCCCGCGACCTCTCCCGCGCCCGCGAGCTGCTCGACCGACGCATCGAACGGTCCCATGCCGACGTCGGACACCTCACCGGACGACTCCGGGCCCTCTCCCCCCGCGACACGCTCCGCCGCGGGTACGCCATCGTGCAGACGGGCGACGGTGCGGTCGTGCGTGCGGCCTCGGACCTCGACGGCACCGCGGACGTCCGCGTCACGCTCGGCGCCGGCACCGCGACCGGCACGCTGACCGCAGAGGGTCCCGGCCCGGACGGCGAGGGCTGAGCACCGTGACGACCCCGGACGACGTTCTCCACAGGCGCACCCCGCACACGGTGGCGTCGGTGGACCCTCGGTAGGATCGAGACGTGTCAACCGAGGAGCAGTCCGCACCAGCCGAGCAGTCCGACGTCCGGTCCCTGACGTACGAGGCCGCCCGCGACGAACTCGTGCGCGTGGTCGGCGAACTCGAGCAGGGCTCTGCCACGCTCGAACGCTCGCTCACGCTCTGGGAACGCGGCGAAGCCCTCGCCGCCCGGTGCGAGGAATGGCTCGTCGGCGCCCGCGCCCGACTGGATGCCGCCCGGGCCGCCTCCGACTCCTCGGACGCCGACCGATGAGCGACCCGGACACCGGCCGCCCGATCGTCGCCGAGCTCGGCCGCCCCGAGACGGCCGAGGAGACCTGGCTCCGCAAGGACACCGCGCGACGCTCCCGCAAGGAGCACCAGACCGCGTTCAACCTCGTGCTCGCGCTCATCGCCTCGCTCGGCATCGTGCTCTTCCTCGTCGCCGTCGTCGCACGACCCGACAGCACCGTGGACCGCAACGTCGACTACCGCCAGGTCGCCGACCAGGCGGACGTGCCCGGCGTGACCCTGGCTGCGCCGGCGCTCCCGAAGGGCTACTCGTCCAACCGAGCCGACTACACGGACAAGACCGCCGACGGGGTCGACGTCTGGACGGTCGGCTTCCTGACGCCCGACAAGCAGTACATCGGCATGCAGCAGGGCATCGGGGCCAACCCGACCTGGGTCGCGAACCAGCTCGACCAGCACCGCGCCACCGGCACCCGCTCGATCGGCGGCACGAAGTGGACCGTGTACGACCGCCGCGACGAAGGCCAGGACGCCGGCAACGAGCTCTACTCACTCGTCGGGACCTTCGGCACGGACACCATCGTGCTCGCCGGCACCGCTGACGACGCCTCCTTCCGCGCGGTCGCCGGCGCCGTGGCGAAGCAACTCAGCTCGTAGCCCCACCACCCCCGAACCAGCCCGACCCCCCGCAGCAGCACCGAGGAGCCGAACCACATGACCGACCGCGCCGCGTCCACCCCCGCTGAAGCCCTCCGTCTGCTCGTCGAGGGCAACGCCCGGTTCGCCTCCGACAAGCGCCGCACCGGCCGCATCGACCCACAGCGCCGGACCGAGCTCGAGGGCTCCCAGGCGCCCTTCGCGACGGTCCTCGGCTGCTCCGACTCACGCGTGCCGTTCGAGCACGTGTTCGACGCGGGCATCGGCGACGTCTTCGCGATCCGCAACGCCGGACAGATCGTGGACGACGTCGTGCTCGGCTCGATCGAGTTCGCCGTCGTCGCCCTCGGGACCCCGCTCGTCGTCGTCCTCCGCCACACCCGGTGCGGAGCCGTCGCCGCCGCCCGGTCCGGTGAGCCCGTCCCGGCCCCGCACCTGCAGGCCCTCGTGGACGCCATCGCCCCCAGCGTCGAGCGCGTCCGCGCCACCGACGCCGACATCCCCCAGGAAGCCATCGGCGCCGCCCACCTGGAAGCCACGCTGCGTGCGGTCCTCGAACGCTCAGGAGCCGTCTCCGACGCCATCGCCGAGGGTAGGTTGGCCGTGGTCGGTGCGACCTACGACCTCGCCACGGGCGAGGTCGCGATCGACACCGTCGTGGGCGACGCCTGACCTCCAGGCCCACGGGACCGGCGTGCAGCGCCCCGACCAGCCGGACGGTGAACCCGACCGACAGGACCAGCCGGACGGCCAACCCGACCGACAGAACCAGCCGGACGTGACCGCGTCCGGCAGCACCACCAGGAAGGACCACGACGACGTGACCGACACCACCGCGACGACCGACACCACCGCGACCGACACCACCGGCGACTACCGGATCGAACACGACACGATGGGCGAGGTCCGCGTGCCGGCCTCGGCCCTCTACCGTGCGCAGACCCAGCGTGCCGTCGAGAACTTCCCGATCTCCGGCACCGGCCTCGAGCCCGCACAGATCATCGCCCTCGCACGGATCAAGCGTGCGGCGGCCATCGTGAACGGGCAGCTCGGGATCATCGACGGCAGCGTGGCCGACGCGATCCAGCAGGCTGCCGACACGATCATCGCCGGCGAGCACCACGACCAGTTCCCCGTCGACGTCTACCAGACCGGCAGCGGCACGTCGTCGAACATGAACATGAACGAGGTCCTCGCGACCCTCGCCTCCGACATCGCCGGCGACGCCGTGCACCCGAACGACCACGTCAACGCCTCGCAGTCCTCGAACGACGTCTTCCCGACCTCGGTCCACGTCGCCGTCACCGACGCCCTGATCCGGTCCCTGGTGCCGGCCCTCGAGCACCTCGCCGAGTCGCTCGAGCGCAAGGCCGTCGAGTGGGCGGACGCGGTGAAGTCCGGGCGGACGCACCTGATGGACGCCACCCCGGTGACGCTCGGCCAGGAGTTCGGCGGCTACGCCCGCCAGGTCCGGCTCGGCATCGAGCGTGTGAACGCCACGCTCCCCCGCGTGGCCGAGGTCCCGCTCGGCGGCACCGCCGTCGGCACGGGCATCAACACCCCGAAGGGCTTCCCGCAGCAGGTCATCGCGCAGCTCGCCGAGGACACCGGCCTGCCGATCACCGAGGCCCTCGACCACTTCGAGGCCCAGGGGGCGCGCGACGCCCTCGTCGAGGCCTCCGGCGCGCTCAAGGTGCTGGCGGTCAGCCTGACGAAGATCAACAACGACCTGCGCTGGATGGGCTCCGGTCCGAACACCGGGCTCGGCGAGCTGCACATCCCCGACCTGCAGCCCGGGTCCTCGATCATGCCCGGCAAGGTCAACCCGGTGATCCCCGAGGCCACCCTCATGGTCGCGGCCCGGGTCATCGGCAACGACGCCACCGTCTCCTGGGCGGGAGCGTCCGGCGCGTTCGAGCTCAACGTCGCCATCCCCGTGATGGGCACCGCCCTGCTCGAGTCCATCCGGCTGCTGGCGAACAGCTCGCGGGTCCTCGCGGACAAGACGATCGACGGCCTGCAGGCGAACCTGGAGCGCGCCCGGGCCCTCGCGGAGTCGTCGCCGTCCATCGTGACGCCGCTCAACCGGGCCATCGGCTACGAGGCAGCCGCCAAGGTCGCGAAGTACGCCGTCGCCGAGGGCGTCACCGTCCGCGAGGCCGTCGTGGCCCTCGGCCACGTCGAGCGTGGCGAGGTGACCGAGGCCCAGCTCGACGAGGCCCTCGACGTCCTCCGCATGACCCACCCGAACTGAGCGCGCCCGCGCACCACGTGACGGACGGGAGGCCCGGTGCCAGCTGGCACCGGGCCTCCCGTCCGTCAGGGTGACCAGAACCGCGACCCGAGCCGCGACCCGAGCGCTACACCAGGTCCGGCGAGTCCAGCATCTCCGTCACCAGCGCCGCGATCGCCGAGCGCTCCGACCGGGTCAACGTGACGTGCGCGAACAGCGGGTGTCCCTTGAGCCGCTCGATCACCGAGGCGACCCCGTCGTGCCGGCCGACGCGCAGGTTGTCGCGCTGGGCGACGTCGTGGGTCAGGACCACGCGCGAGTTCTGGCCGATGCGGGAGAGCATCGTCAGGAGCACGTTGCGCTCGAGGGACTGGGCCTCGTCGACGATCACGAAGGCGTCGTGCAGGGAGCGGCCACGGATGTGGGTCAGCGGGAGCACCTCGAGCATGCCGCGCTCGACCACCTCGTCCAGCACGTTGTCGGAGACCAGCGCGCCGAGGGTGTCGTAGACCGCCTGCGCCCAGGGGTTCATCTTCTCGTTGGCGTCGCCGGGCAGGAAGCCGAGCTCCTGGCCACCGACGGCGTAGAGCGGGCGGAACACCATGATCTTCTTGTGCTGCTGCCGTTCGAGCACGGCCTCCAGTCCGGCGCACAGGGCCAGGGCGGACTTGCCAGTGCCCGCGCTGCCGCCGAGGGAGACGATGCCGATCTCCGGGTCGAGCAGGGCGTCGATGGCCAGGCGCTGCTCGGCGGAACGGCCGCGCAGGCCGAAGACCTCGCGGTCGCCCCGGACCAGGGCGACGGCTCCGGGTGTGTGCACGCGTCCGAGTGCTGATCCGCGCTCGGAGTGGATGACGACGCCGGTGTTGACCGGGACGCCCTCGAGCGCGGCGGAGGTGATCTCCTCCTGCTCGTAGAGGTGGGTCATCTCGCTGCCCGAGACCTGCAGGTCGGTGATGCCGGTGTACCCGGAGTCGACGGCGAGCTCGGCGCGGTACTCCTGGGCGGCCAGCCCGACCGAGGCGGCCTTGACGCGGAGCGGGAGGTCCTTCGAGACGACGACCACGTCGAGGCCGTCGTTCGCCAGGTTCATCGCGACGGCGAGGATGCGGGAGTCGTTGTCGCCGAGCTGCAGCCCGGACGGCAGCACCGACTGGTTCGAGTGGTTCAGCTCGACGCGGAGCGAGCCACCGTCACCGACCGCGACGGGGAAGTCGAGCCGCTCGTGCTCGACCCGGAGCTCGTCGAGGATCCGGAGCGCCTGGCGGGCGAAGTAGCCGATCTCCGGGTCGTTGCGCTTCGACTCGAGCTCGCTGACGACCACGACGGGCAGCACCACGGCGTGCTCGTCGAACCGGAACAGGGCTCGCGGATCACTCAGCAGCACCGAGGTGTCCAGCACGTAGGTGCGCTGGGCGGTGCTGGTCGACCGGTCGGCCGACGCCGAGGTCGACGCTGCTGACGAGGTTCCGCGGGAGACGTTCTGAGAGGTCACGACCACTCCATCCCCGGGCCGCGAACGACCCGGTCCTTGTCCTCACGCGGCCACGGAGCGGGTCTCGAAGCACCGACTGTGGCCGCTTCGATCGGGCTCGGTGCCCGATGGCGCTGACGCTACGACGAGCCCGTGTCGGCGTCGAGATCGACACGCGGATTCCTCGGTTACGGTCGCGTGAACAGCCCCTGGGTGCGCGCTCCGGACGTCAGAACGACGTGGCGTAGGAGATGCAGGCGTCCCGGAACATGTCGAGCGTCTCGTCGGTGGTCGACGCGAACACCGAGACCCGCACGGTCCCGAGTCGCGCGCTCACGGTGACCCCGTGGTTGTGCAGCGCGGCCGACAGTGCCGTGAGGCGTCCCTCGGCGGGGCGCAGCACGACGATGCCCGCGCGCTCGGCGGGGTCGCGGCTGGACTCGACCTCGAGCCCGAACTCGTCGGCGATGTCGAAGACGCGCTCGACCCGGTCGGCGACGCGCTCCTGCACGGCCGCGACACCGACGGCGGTGAGCCGCTCGAGCGACACGGCCATGCGGGCCTGTGCCACCGGGTCGATCCGGCTCATCGTGAAGCCGGCGGCGCCCGGTCGCACGGACGGCACCTCGAGGGGCCACCCCGTCGTGCCGTGCGGGCCGGAGAGCGCGGGACGGAGCCGCTCGATCGCGCGGTCGCTGAACGCCGTGAAGCCGGTGCCCCACCCGGCGTGCAGCCACTTCTGGCCCCCGTGGCGACGACGTCCGCGAGCTCGTAGGGGGCGTCCACGACGCCGAAGCCCTGGATCGCGTCGACGATGAGCAGCCGGTCGCCGATGACCTCGCGGAGGCCGGCGAGGTCGGTGCGGTAGCCGGTGCGCCAGTCGACCAGGGACACGGCGACGGCGGTGACCTCGTCCTGCGCGTCCGCGAGCCGGGACGCGACCAGCGACGGCGTGACCCAGCCGGCACCCGACTCGATGACGACCGGACGGACGCGCCCGCCGGTGGCCGACGCGGCGCTGGCGAGGGCGAGGGGCATCGACGGGTACTCGTCCGCGGCGACGAGGACCCCACCGGTGATGCCGAAGGCGGTGTGCAGCAGGCCGGGGGTGGTGGCCGACTGGGACACGACCTGGTCCTCCCGGCGTCCGACCATGCGGGCGGCGACGGCACGGACGCGGGCGTCCTGCTCGTCGAGGGTCTCCATCGCACCGAACCGCATGTGCGCCTGGATGGTGCCGAGGACCCGCTGCTCCTCGAGCACGGCGGTCTGCACCGGGCCGAAGGCGGCGTGGTCGAGGTAGCCGGGCTCCTCGGCGAAGCCGGCGGCGTACTCGTCGATCGTGGT
Source organism: Curtobacterium sp. SL109 (assembly GCF_026672405.1). Taxonomy (NCBI): domain Bacteria; kingdom Bacillati; phylum Actinomycetota; class Actinomycetes; order Micrococcales; family Microbacteriaceae; genus Curtobacterium; species Curtobacterium sp. SL109. The sequence goes on along the minus strand of NZ_JAPPRB010000002.1, from coordinate 1,453,779 downwards.
CACGGGGTGCACCTTTCACAGGAACAGAACCCTGAGAGACTACTGGGACGACCGGGTGGTCGCGAATGCACGCCTCGGCCTCAGCCGATCGACGCAGTGGTTCAGCCGCCGAACCGCCGTGAGCGGAGCCCGAAGTCGCGGACCGCGCGCAGGAAGTCCACCTCGCGCAGGTCGGGGTAGAAGGCCTCGACGAAGTAGAACTCGCTGTGGGCGCTCTGCCACAGCATGAAGTCCGACAGGCGCTGCTCGCCCGAGGTCCGGATCATCAGGTCCGGGTCCGGCTGCCCCTGCGTGTACAGGTGGTCGCCGATGAGCTCGGGGGTCAGGACCTCGGCCAGGGTGTCGAGCGTGCCGCCGCCCTCGCCGTGTGCGCGGACGATGCTGCGCATGGCGTCCGCGATCTCCCGCCGTCCCCCGTACCCGACGGCGAGGTTGATGTGCAGCCCGGTGTGCCCGGCGCTCCGGGCTGCGGCGTCCGCGAGCGTCGTGACGAGCCCGTCCGGCAGTCCGTCGTTCGACCCGACGTGCTGCACGCGCCACTGCTTGTGGTCGGCCAGCCGGTCGGCCAGGTCGGCGATGATGCTGATGAGCTGCTCGAGCTCGTCGCCCCCGCGGCCCTTGAGGTTGTCCGCCGACAGCAGGTACAGCGTGACGACCTGCACGTCGAGGTCGTCACACCACGACAGGAACTCGGGGATCTTCGCGGCACCGGCTCGGTGTCCGTGCGCGGCGGTCTCGAGGCCGAGCTGCTTCGCCCAGCGGCGGTTCCCGTCGACGATCATGGCGACGTGCTTCGGCGTCGGCGCTCCGTCGATCTGCTTCCGGATGCGCTTCTGGTAGGCGCGGTAGAGGATCCCGCGTCCCGCCCATCCCAGCCTGCCCGTCACGCGACGAGCGTAGTGCACCCGCGCTCGGCGCCGACTCCCAGCCGGCGGTGTGGTGACCCGGCGATATCGTCGGAGCATGCACCAGGACAGGGACACCGGCACCCTCCCCCACGTCCCCTTCACGGAAGAGGCAGCCACCGCAGCCGACGAACGTCCGGCCTGGCGCGGCTGGATCCACCTCGGCACGTTCCCGTTCGCCCTCGCGATGGGGATCGTCCTCGTGAGCCTCGCGGCGACCCCGGCGGCGAAGGCCGGCACCGCGGTGTTCATGGGGACGTCGCTCGTCATGTTCGGCGTCTCCGCGACCTACCACCGCTTCCCCTGGGGCCCGGTCGTCAAGCGGGTCCTCAAGCGGATCGACCACACGAACATCTTCCTGCTCATCGCGGGGACGTACACACCCGTGGCCGTCTGCGCCCTGCCGCACACGCTGATGGTCGTGGTGCTCTGGGTGATGTGGGGCGGCGCCCTGCTCGGCATCGCCTCCCGCGTCTTCTGGATCGGGGCGCCACGCTGGCTGTACGTGCCGCTCTACCTGGCGCTCGGCTGCGCGGCCCTCGGGATCCTGCCGCAGCTCTTCGCCGCGAGCGTCCCGATGACCGTGCTCGTGCTGGCCGGCGGACTCGCCTACGTCGTCGGCGCGGCGGTGTACGGCTTCAAGCGGCCGAACCCCTCACCGACGTTCTTCGGCTTCCACGAGGTCTTCCACGCCCTCACCGTCGCGGCCTTCGCCGCGCAGTGGGCGGGCATCCTCCTGGTGGCGCTGCACCCGGTCCGCTGACGGTCGGCCCGGCAGGTCGGGTGCCGGCGGTGACCACGAACGGACGGGAGGCTCGTGGCGGTGTCGCCCCGCGCCTCCTGTCCCTCGGGTGCCTGGCTCGCTAGCCGCGCTCGGTGTCGTCCCCGACGTCGGTGCGGCCGTCCTCGTCGGCGCGACGCGCCGGCTCGTCCGTGAGCGGGCCGCCGTTCCGGGCCTCGGCCTCGAAGCGCTCCCGGATCTCGGCGCGGTAGCGGGTGCGACGGATGCGGCGCGTCATGTCGACGAGCAGCAGGATCGTCACGACGGCGACGACTGCGATCGCGATGAAGCCGGCGACGCCCGGGGTGACGTCGACGTCGGGCACGGCCGAGGTCGGGCTGGGGCTCGGGGTGGCAGCGAGCACTGCTGCGATGGTGGTCACGCGGTGACGTCCTGTTCGGCTGGGATCCCCGCGAAGAGGTCGGACTCGGGCAGCTCGGTGGGCACGCGGGCCTCGACGAGCTGGTAGTCCTCGGTCGGCCACACCGTCGCGAGGAGGTCGTTCGGCCAGTAGAAGAAGGGACTGTTCGGCGGCACCTGGCTGGCGTGGGCGCGCAGGGCGGCGTCGCGGGCGTCGAAGTACTCGTGCACGTCGACGTGGCTGGTCGCCAGGTCGGGCCGGTCCGCGAACCGCTGCACCCACTCGCCGAGCTGCTCGACGAGGGGGCTGTCGGGCTCGCGTTCCTTGATGGCTTCGTAGAACGCGGTGAAGCGACGCGGGTTCATGGTGCGCTCGTAGTAGAGCTTCGCGACCGCCCACGGCTCGCCCGCGTCGGGGTACTTCGAGGGGTCGGCGGCGTCGCGCCAGGCGGCCATCGAGACCTCGTGCGTGCGGATGTGGTCCGGGTGCGGGTAGCCGCCGTTCTCGTCGTAGGTGACGAGCACGTGCGGACGGAAGCGACGGACCACGCGGACGAGCGCCTCGGTCGAGTACTCCAGCGGCACGGTGGCGAAGGTACCGGGGCGCACGGTCTCGCCCTTCTCGGCGTCGGGCAGCCCGGAGTCGTGGTAGCCGAGCCAGACGTGCTCGATGCCGAGCGCGGCCTGTGCCGCGGCCATCTCCCCGCGCCGGAAGCCGGCCATGTCCCGGTGCGCGCGGCTCATCGCGGGCGCGGGCAGGTCCTCGTTGAGGATGTCGCCGGCCTCGCCGCCGGTGCAGGAGACGACGAGGACCTCGTTGCCCTCGGCCACGTACTTCGCCGACGTGGCAGCCCCCTTGCTCGACTCGTCATCGGGATGGGCGTGGACGGCCATCAGACGATGTGGCACGGGTGGATCCTCACGGGTGGGGTCGGGGTCGGAGGTGGCGCACGGCAGGCGTGAACTACCCTGGGATCAGGATAATCACCCCGGGAGCCCCGAACTGTCCGAACAGCTGAACCCGAGCACCACGGCCACCCTCGACGACCGCTACGGCCGCACCGCCGGCCGGTCGCGCCGCACCAGGACGATCGCGATCGCCGCTGCGGCCGCCATCGTCGTCGTGTTCGGTGCCTGGGTGATCTGGGCCGGCCCCGGGCAGACCTCGCACGGGCTCGACTCCGACGACGTCGGCTACCAGATCCTCTCCACGCACAAGGCGGTCGTGCACTCGCAGGTGTCGGTCGACCCCGGGACGGCCGCCGAGTGCACGGTCCAGGTGCTCGACAAGTCGTACACGATCGTCGGCTGGAAGACCGTGACGCTGCCCCCGGCGACCGAGCGCTCGCGGACGATCACGACCGACGTCAACACGACGACACGCGGCGTGACCGGCTTGATCCACACCTGCTGGGTTCCCTAGACTGCCCTGATTCGCCTGACGAGACCGACCGCTCCGGTCGGTCTCGTTCTTCATGGTCGAAGGGACTGACGACATGAGCAACGACACGCAGGCCACCTGGCTCACGCAAGAGGCACACGACCGCCTCAAGGGCGAGCTCGAGGAGCTGAGCGGCGAGGGCCGTGCCGAGATCGCGCGCCGCATCGAGGCCGCTCGTGAAGAGGGCGACCTCAAGGAGAACGGCGGCTACCACGCCGCCAAGGACGAGCAGGGCAAGATCGAGGCCCGCATCCGCGTCCTCACCAACCTGCTGAAGACGGCCACCGTGACCGAGGCCGTCTTCGACGGCACCGTCGAACCGGGCACCGTCGTCACCGCCACGATCGCCGGCGACCCGTCGACGTTCCTGGTCGGCAGCCGCGAGATCGTGGCCGAGGGCTCGGACCTCACCGTCTACAGCCCCGTCAGCCCGGTCGGTGCGGCCATCGTCGGCCTGCGCGCCGGTGACTCCGCCACGTACACGGCGCCGAACGGCAAGGAGATCGCCGTCGAGGTGACGAAGGTCGAGCGCTACGAGCCGTAGCGCGCAGCCGGGCTGTCAGCCCGGACATGACGGGAGGCCCGTGGCGGGATCGCCGCGGGCCTCCCGTCATGTCCGGGGCCGACCCCGGCACCCGGCGACGGTCAGGGGGTCTGCAGGAGCCGTTCCGGGCGGAAGCCCGCCTCGTGGAGCCGCTGGATGACCTCGTCGGCGTGGTCCGGGCCGCGGGCCTCGATCGACAGGTCGAGCGCGACCTCGCTGATGACGAGTCCCTGGCCGTGCCGGGTGTGGAGGACCTCGACCACGTTCGCACCGGCGTCGGAGATGACCTGCGCCACGCGCGCGAGCTGGCCGGGACGGTCCGGCAGCATGATCCGGATGCCGATGTAGCGCGAGGCGGCGACCAGGCCCCGCGTGATGATCCGCTCCATCATGAGCGGGTCGATGTTGCCGCCGCTGAGCAGCACCACCGTCCGGCCGGTGTCCCGCACGGAGCCGGCCATGATCGCCGCGACACCGACCGCACCGGCGGCCTCGACCACGAGCTTGGCGCGCTCGAGCAGCACCAGGAGCGCGCGGGCGACGTCGTCGTCGGACACGGTGACGATCTCGTCGACCAGGTCGCGGATGATCGGGAAGTTCATGTCGCCGGGGCGGGCCACCGCGATGCCGTCGGCGATCGTCGGGGTCGTGGTGATCGTGACCGGTTCGCCGGCGTCGAGGGAGTCCGGGTACGCGGCGGCGTTCTCGGCCTGCACCCCGATGACCCGGATGGTCCGGCCGAGGCGTTCCGCCAGGCCCTTCACCGCGATCGCGATGCCGGAGATGACCCCGCCGCCGCCGATCGGCACGACGACGGTGTCGACGTCGGGGACCTGGTCGACGATCTCGAGGCCCACGGTGCCCTGCCCGGCGATCACCGCGGGGTGGTCGAACGGCGGGATGAAGACGGCGCCGGTGTGGGCGGCGAAGTCCTTCGCGGCGGACAGGGCTTCTTCCACCGAGTGGCCGCGGAGCACGACCTCGGCGCCGTAGTGGCGCGTGGCCTGCAGCTTCGGCAGGGCGACCCCGACCGGGGTGAAGATCGTCGCCGGGATGCCGAGCTCCCGGGCCGCCAGTGCGACGCCCTGGGCGTGGTTGCCGGCACTCGCGGCGACGACGCCCGCGGCCCGCTGCTCCTCGGTCAGCGCGGAGAGCCGGTTGTACGCACCGCGGAGCTTGTACGCCCCGGTGCGCTGCAGGTTCTCGCACTTCAGGTGCACCGGGGACCCGAGGACCTCGGCGAGGAACTGCGAGGTCTCCATCGGCGTGACCCGGGCGACCCCCGCGATCGTCTCGCGCGCCTTCTCGATGTCGTCCAGGGTGGGGATCGTCGGCGCAGTGGTGTCGGTCACGGTCCCATCATCGTCGGTCGGGAGCCCGATGCCGAACCCGTGACGCTAGTTGGTGCTCGCCGTTCCCTCAGCCGCCGCGGGGGCCTTGTCGCTGCCGGGAGCCGGGACGTCGTCGCCGACCTTGTGCCGACGGCGGCGCATCAGCTGGAGCTGCCCGTGCTGGCCGCGCTTCGGGGTGGCCTCGAGCACGTGGTCGGAGTCGAGTCGACGCCAGCGTCCACTCGCGATGGTCGTGACCATGGCGTTCAGGGTGGCGATGAGCGGGACGGCGAAGAACGCACCGGCGATGCCGGCGAGACCAGCCGACGCGGTGACGCCGAGGACGACCGCGAGGGGGTGCACCTTCACGGCGTTGCCCATCACGAGCGGCTGCAGGATGTGGCCCTCGATCTGCTGCACCAGGAGCACGACGGCCAGGACGAGCACCGCGGCCACCGGGCCGTTGAAGATGAGCGCGACGAAGATCGCCAGGAACCCGGTCACGATCGCGCCGACGACGGGGATGAACGCCCCGAGGAACACGAACGCGGCGATCGGGATCACGAGCGGCATGCCGCCGAAGAACAGCCCGACGATGAACGCACCGCCGCCGATGCCGACCGCGTCGACGAAGGCGACGAAGATCTGCACGCGGATGAAGCTGGTGAGGGTGATCCACCCCGCGACACCGGCGCCGTCGACGGCCGCACGGGCCTTGCGCGGGAAGAGCCGGACGGTCCAGCGCCAGACGTTCTTGCCGTCGATGAGCAGGAAGATCGTCGTGAACAGGACGATGAACAGGGCTTCGAACGCGTGGGTGGCCCCGGAACCGGCGCTGGCGACCCCGGACAGGATCGACGCGGAGTTGTCCTGCAGCCACTTCGTGCCGTCGTCCAGCCAGCCGTTGACGTCGCCCTGCGTGATGCCCAGGCCGGAGTTCAGGACGAGGTCCTTGATGTTCGCGTACTGGTCCACCGTGCGGTCGCGGAGCGAGGGGTACGACGCGATGACCTGGTCGACGACGAGCCAGATCAGTGCGCCGACGGCGGCGATGCCCCCGAGCAGGCTCATCACGATCGCGAGCCACTTCGGCACGTGGTGCCGCTGCAGCCAGTTCGAGATCGGGACGAGGAGCGCCGAGATGACGATGCCGACGAGGAACGGGATGAGGATCTCGCTGAAGACCGTCATCAGCCAGATGAAGAGCGCGATCACCCCGACGACGACGAGCACGCGCCACGACCAGGCACCCGCGATGCGGACGCCCGTCGGGACCGCGTCCTCGACCACGGGGTCGGGGTGCGTCCTCGGCGTCACGACCACGGGTGCGGGTACGGGTGCGGGTGCGTCACGGTTCTTCTTGCCCCAAGCCATGCCGCCGATCCTATCCGCGGGCCCGCCCGTCGGGTTCCAGATGCGACATGTGGGTACTGGCAGGCGTCGTCGGCGGTGCTCAGTAGGGTCGGTCGCATGGCTCGCACCACGCTCTCCGCCGCCGAGGCACGCCGCGTCAGCCTGGCGGCGCAGGGCTTCGGACGTGCCAAGACCGACCCGGTCACGACCCGCTCCCTGACCGCGACGATCGGGCGGCTCGGCCTGCTGCAGATCGACTCCGTGAACGTCTTCGAACGCAGCCACTACCTGCCGTTGTTCGCGCGGCTCGGTGCCTACGACCGCACGGCACTCGACCGCCTGACGTTCACGAAGCGAGGACCGTACGTCGAGTACTGGGCGCACGAGGCCGCCTTCGTCCCGCGCGACGACCTGAAGCTGTTCCGCTGGAAGATGGACGCGATGCGCGAGCGGGACGCCGGCCCCACCCGCGCCGCCTGGGTCGAGCGCACCGCCGGTGTCCGGCAGGAACTCCGTGCCCTGCTCGCGGCCGAGGGTCCGATGCCCGCGAGCGCGGTGGAGCACGAGTCGAACGTCCGTCGCGGACCGTGGTGGGGCTGGAGCGACGTCAAGACCGGGCTCGAGCAGATGTTCCGGTGGGGCGACGTCGTCAGCGCCGGTCGCGCCGGGTTCGAGCGCGTGTACGCCCTGCCGGACCAGGTGCTCCCCGCCGGGTTCCTCGACGACGCCCCCGCGCGGCCGGACGCCATCCGCGACCTCGTCGCCCGGGCCACGCGGGCGATCGGGGTCGGCACCCGGGCGGACATCGCGGACCACTACCGCCTGCGCTCGGACGACACCGCGGCCGCGATCGCCGACCTGCAGGACGCCGGCGTGCTCCTGCCCGTGCAGGTCGAGGGCTGGCGGGAGCGCGCCTGGCTGCACGCCGACGCCCGGGTGCCCCGCACGATGACGGCGGACGCCCTGCTGAGTCCGTTCGACCCCGTCGTGTGGTTCCGGCGCCGGGCCGAGCGGATGTACGACTTCCACTACCGGATCGAGATCTACACGCCCGCGCCGAAGCGGGTGTTCGGGTACTACGTGCTGCCGGTGCTGCAGGACGACGCCCTCGTGGGCCGGGTCGACCTGAAGAGCGACCGGCAGCGCGGGGTCCTGCGGGTGCGGACCGCCTGGGACCAGGACACGGCGCAGATCGACGCCGAGCGCCTCGCCGTGACCCTGCGGGCTGCGGCGGCGTGGCAGGGGCTCGACGGCGTCGAGGTCACCGACCGCGGCACGGCGGCGGCGCGGGTCGCGGGGGCCCTCGGTGTGCCGCTCGTCCCGCACCAGGCGGCCGACGACGCCGACGCGGCCGCGGTCACCGCGGACGGCGACGCTCCCGCTCCCTAGAAGTGGTCCTGGATCCCGCGCAGACGGGCGCTGCGGTCCGGCAGCGGCGGGTGCGTCCAGAACAGCCGGTCCATCACGCCGGGCCGCATCGGGTCGGCGATCCACAGGTGCGCCATCGCGGAGTTCTGCGTCTGCATCGGCTGGCCGTACGCGCCGAGCTTCTCGAGCGCCCTGGCGAGTCCCTCCGGGTGCCGGGTGGTCAGCGCGCCGGTGGCGTCCGCCAGGTACTCGCGCTGCCGGGACACCGCGGCCTGCACCCCCATCGCCGCGATCGGCGCCACGACCACCGCGGCGAGGCCGGCGACGAGCAGGATCGGGTTCGCGCCGCCGCCGTTGTCGCTGTTGCGGTTCCGCCCGCCGGACAGCCCGCTGACGACCGAGATGCGCAGGAGCACGTCGGCGATCAGCCCGACGGCGACGACGAGCCCGAACACCATCGTCGAGACCCGGATGTCGTGGTTCCGGACGTGGCCGAGTTCGTGCGCCATGACGCCCTGGAGCTCCTGGTCGTCCATGAGCTCGAGCAGCCCGGTGGTCGCCGCGACCACGGCGTGCTCGGGGTCACGGCCGGTGGCGAAGGCGTTCGGGGCCGGGTCACGGATGACGTACACGCGCGGCATCGGCGTGCCCGTCGCGATCGCCAGGTTCTCCACGGTGCGCCAGAGCCGGGGTTCCGTCGTGCGGTCGATCTCGATGCCGCCGGCGATCGCCGTGGCCTGGCGCGCTGCGGTGAAGTACTGCAGGAGCGCGTAGCCGAGGGCCACGACCAGCACGATGAACCCGATGGAGACGTTGCCGGCGAGGTACCCGCCGAGGAACCCGAGCGCCCCGATGACCACCAGGAAGACCAGGACGATCACGACGGTGTTGCGCTTGTTGCGCGCGATGGCGCTGTACATGCGAGGGGGCCGTGCCGCCGTGTCAGAACTGGACGCGCGGCGGCTCGGCGATCGCCGCGGGTTCGGTGGTCTCGAAGAAGGAGGCCTCGCTGAACCCGCGGCTCTTCGCGAACGACGAGTTCGGGAAGACCTTGATCTTCGTGTTGAGCTCGCGGACGCCGCCGTTGTAGAAGCGCCTGGCGGACTGGATCTTGTCCTCGGTGTCGACGAGTTCGGTCTGCAGCTGCAGGAAGTTCTGGCTCGACTGGAGCTGCGGGTACCCCTCGGCGACGGCGAACACGCTCTTGAGTGCCTTCTGCATGTGCCCCTCGGCCGCGGAGGCCTGGTCGGCGTCACCCGCGTTGAGCGTCTCCGCCCTGGCCTTCGTGACGTCGTCGAACACGGCCTTCTCGTGCGTCGCGTACCCCTTGACCGTGCTGACGATCGTGGGGATGAGGTCGGCGCGGCGCTTGAGCTGCACGGAGATGTCGCTCCAGGCCTCGTCCACGCGGACCTTCAGCGTGACGAGGGAGTTGTACGTGACCCAGAGGTAGATCCCGACCACCACGAGGAGCACGACCACGACGCCGACGACGATCAGGGTCGTGATGAGACCGGTGTCCATGCGGGAGTGCTCCTTGTCGCGTCGGGTTGTCCGCGGCCTGGCCGGTGTCACCTGCACGCCGGACGGACCAGCGTCGATTCTAACGACGGCACGTGCGTGGTCCTCGCCCGCTCCGCGGTTCACGGAGGATTCCCGCGTGCCGCACATCCGACGTTCGGCAGAGACCCTGGTACGGGGCGCATGGCGGCCGGGAATCGCAGATCCCCCGCGAGGTGGATTGACCGATCGGCCCGCGTCGCGTGGGATGGGGGGACATGAACACGCGCGGGGACCACGTGGACACCAGGGCCGTCGGGGGCGACGGCTCAGCTCGTCGTGCCCGGACGGCGGTGACCGGGATCGCCGCTGCCGTGCTCGCGGGCGCGCTCCTGGTGCTCGGCGTCGCCCCGGCGGTGGGAGCGACAGGGGCCCCAGACACGACCGCGCAGACCACCAGCACGGGCACGGACGGCGCGGCAACGGGCAACCCGGGCAGCGCGGACGGCGCGGCAACGGGCACCGCCCCCGCCCCGGCCCCGGCCCCGGACGCCCTGTCCGCCCAGCGCCCCACCGCGTCCCCGTCCCCCGAACCCGCGCGGCCCGGCGCACCGACGTCACCCCCGCCGACCGGCGTCCCGGCGACCGACCCGACGATCGCCGACCCCGGCGACATCACCAGCGCGACCGGGGCCTTCCGCGGCACGGCGACACCCGGTCACGGCATCCGGGTGATGGACCCCCGCGTCGCCAGCGCCTCCGTCTGCACCGCCACGACCGACCTCCGCGGCGCCTGGTCGTGCTCGGGCACCGTCCGGAGCGGCGCGCAGCAGGTGTTCACCGTGCAGGACACGACGGACGCAGCACGACGGACGGCGGACGCCCCCGCCGCGGACGTCGTCGTCCCGCCGGTCGTCACCACCCGCGGGACGACCACCGGATCGGTCTCCGGCAGCGGCGACGCGGGCATGACGGTCACGGTGACGGCGTCCGGCTCCCGGGCGGAACGCACCGCCACGGTCGGGTCCGACGGCCGGTGGGTGGTCTCGTGGGCGATCGGGGCAGCCCCGCGCCCGAGCGGCACCGTCTCGATGACGGCGACCCAGACCGCGAGCACGGCCGCCGGCTACCTGTCCGACCTCCGGAGTGCGACCTCGCAACCGGTGTCGGTGACGTTCGACCGCACACCCCCGGCCGCGCCCCGCATCACCGCTCCTGTGGCCGACCCCCGCGCCGTCGTGCAGCCGCTCACGGTGCGCGGGACCGGCGAGGCGGGGGCCCAGCTCACCGTGTACGTCGACCGCGTCCCCGTGTGCGGGACGACCGTCGGCGCAGACCGCTCGTGGTCCTGCTCGACGGGCGGCTCCCGGTTCACGGCCGGTCGGCACCTCGTCTCGGCGCTGCAGCACGACGCCGCCGGCAACCACTCGGCACCCTCGGCGTCCGTCCGGGTGGTGCTGGCCGCCGCCGGCGCCAGCGTCCCCGGGTCCACGCCGTCGGGGACGGCCGGCGCGGACGACGGCCCGACGTCCGGCACGTCGGGGCAGCCCGGACTCGGATCTGCGAACGGCGGCACGACGGGCAGCCCGGGCACCGGCGGACACGACAGCGACACCGGGCACCACGGCGGCGGCACCGGGAACGGAGGCACCGCCGGCACCGGCGGCGGCACCACCGGCACCGGCGGCGGCAGCAGCACCGGCGGTGCCTCCGGCACGAGCGGCGGCTCCGGCACCGGCACGGGTCCCGGCGCCGGTCGCGGCGACTGGTCCGGACCCGCCGGCGACTGGACGACCGCCACCTCGTTCGACCACGCCGTCCCGACGATCCAGTCCTCGGCGTCGTGGCGCACCCTCGCGGTCGCCGCTGCGGTCGCCGTCGGGTTCCTGCTGCTCGTCGCCGGGCCCGCTCGACTCGTCGCCCGGACACTCCGGGGCCGGGTGTCGCTCCGCCTGGCCTCCTTCACCGGCCGCAACCGACCCCGCACCGAGCGCACCCGGGGCGACGACGCCCTGCCGGCCTGGGCCTCGATCGGCCTCGCCGTGGTGCTGGCCGGTGTCCTGACCCTGCTCGCGGTCGGCGTCTCGCTCGAGGCCCGCTACGTCCGCCTCGCCATCGCCGTCCTGCTCGGCACCGCGGTGCTCACGGCGGCCGTGGTCCTCACCACCCGGTGGGCGGCGGGCGCCGACCGGCACACGATCGGCTGGCGCGTCTCCCCGTGGCTCGTGCTGGCAGCACTCGTCGCCTGCGGTGTCACGCGCGCAGCCGACCTCTCCCCCGCCCTGGTCATCGGCGTGCTCCTGGTGCCGGTGGGCCGTCCCGACGCCGACACGGGAGCGATGCGGCTGGGGGCCGGCATCGCCGCGTGCGCCCGCAGCGCGACCTGGCGATCGACCGGTCTGCTCGTCCTCGCCGCGGTCGGCTGGGTGCTCCACAGCCTGACCCCCGGCACCGGGTTCTGGACCGCGCTGGTGTCCGAGTTCGCCATCACGCTGTGCGTCGGCGGCCTCGGTGCCCTCGTCGCCACGCTCCTCCCGGTCGCCGGCTCCGCGGGGAGCGCCTTGTGGGCACACTCCCGAGCCCGGTACGCCACCGTCGCCGGGCTCGGCGTCGCCCTCGCGGCAGCCGTCTACTCCGGCTCCGCCGGCACCCACGTCCCGCCCGTCGCCCTGGTCGTCGTGGCCTGCGCGAGCGTGGCCGTCGCAGCGGCTACCTGGCTCTGGGTGCGCGTGCTCGAACCGGACCTCGGCGGCTGAGCCGAGCCGAGCCTCCTGACCGGACCTGGAGCGGGACTGGAGGCCCGGCACCGGTCCACGAGACCGGTGCCGTCCACCGGTGCGCGGCCGGCGGGCCGACGCCCCATGCGCCGATTACGCTGGTCTGCGGTGCGTGCGGCGCGCCGCACGAGCCCAGGGAGCGACGATGACCGAGACCCGATCCGACTACGACTCGACCCGCTTCCGCGAGGTGTTCGAGGGCAGCTACACGTACGCCAACGGCTTCCAGCGGAACACCCACCGCTTCGCCACCCGGCCGGCCCTGCGCGATCCGGACACGGACCGGTCGTGGACGTACGCGGAGCTCGGCGACGCGGTGGACCGGATCGGTGGCTGGCTCGTGCGGCACGGTGCCGTCCGCGGTTCGGTGGTCATGGTCGAGCTGTTCAACTCCCCCGAGTTCGCGATGCTGTACCTGGCGTGCCACCGCATCGGCGCGGTGTTCTCCCCCACCAACTTCCGGCTGGCCCCGGACGAGGTCGCCTTCATCGTCGACGACTCCGCGCCCGTCGTGCTCGTTCACGACGCCGTTCGGAACGACGACCTCGTCGCCGCGCTGGAGTCCGCCTCGCACCGCCCCGACCACGTCGTCACGGTGGGCGGAGCGCACGACGGGTTCGCCGAGCTGCTCGCGGCCGAGCCGGTCACCGCGTCGGAGCTCGCGGACTCCGAGCCGCGCAGCACCTACGACGAGACGACCCGGCTCTACACGTCGGGGACGACCGGTCGGCCGAAGCCCGTGCCGCTGCCGAGCCTGGTCGAGGTGCTCAGCGCGCACGACGTCATCATGCACTTCCCGCTCAGCCCGTTCGACAAGACGCTGAACATGTCGCCGCTGTTCCACCGCGGCGGCCTGTACTCGGGCGGGCCGAACCCGGTGTTCTACGTCGGTGCCGAGCTGACCACGCTCCGGCACTTCGACGCCGACCGGGTGCTCGACCTCGTCGAGTCGGAACAGCTGACCTTCCTGATCGGGGCACCGCCGAACCTCGTGCAGCTCGCGAACGCCCAAGAGCGCCGCCCGCGCGACCTGTCCTCGCTGCACGGCATCGTGACGATGGGTGCCCCGCTCGACCGGGCCGCCGCGCTCCGCTACCAGGAGCTGCTCTCCCCGCGGATCTTCAACGGGTACGGCACCACCGAGACCTTCTGGAACACGTTCCTGCGCCCCGAGGACTTCCCCGACGGCGCGGGCTCGACGGGTCGGGCGTCCACGGACGACGACGTCGCCGTGGTGCGGGTGTACGCCGACAAGCTCGCCGACCCGACGGACACCGTGCCGCAGGACGGCAGCGAGATCGGCGAGTTCGCCGTCCGCACCGTCAAGTCCGGCTACTCGTACCGGAACCCGGGGCTCGAGGCCGAGAAGTTCGCGAACGGCTGGTTCTACCCGGGCGACCTGGCGACGTGGGACGAGCACGAGCGCGTGACCATCGTCGGGCGCAAGGACGACATGGTCATCTCCGGCGGGGAGAACGTGCACCCGGTGCAGGTCGAGGCCGTGCTGCAGGAGCACCCAGGGGTCGCTGACTCGATCGTCGTCGGTGTGCCGGACGACCGCTGGGGCGAGGTCGTCGTGGCGTACGTCGTCCGCGACGAGCGGGGCCTGCCGGGCGACGACACGGCCGCGGCGTCGGCGCTCGAGGACTGGACCGGTTCGCACCCGGGCCTCGCGCGGTACAAGCGGCCGCGGCGCTACCGGTTCGTCACGGAGCTGCCGTACAACGCCACGGGCAAGAAGGTGCACTACCTGGCGAAGGCGTCCGCGCTCGAGGACCAGGCGGCCGGGCGCTTCATCGAGCCGTAGGGGTCCCGCGCGCCCGCGCGGCTGTGCGGGCGCGGCTGCGCGAGCGCGGCTGCGCGAGCGCGGCTGCGCGAGCGCGCGGGTGCGGGTGTGCGGGCCCGCGGGTGCGGGTGTGCGAGCGCGCCGTCAGTGCGTCGGCGCCGTGCGGGCGAACAGGCCCGGCAGCAGCCCGCCGATCTTCGTGCCGACGCACAGGCTGACGAAGGTGGCGAGGGGCGTCGCCAGTGACTGCGGGTCGGCGGTGGCCACGGCGACCAGCCCAACGGTGCCCGGCACGAGCAGCAGGAACGCCGGCAGGAACGACACCGTCGCCGGGATCACCGGCACCAGCCGCTCGAGCCCACGGGTGGCGACGAACAGCACGGCCGCTGCGGTGCCCGTCGCGACGACGCTCCCCACGAGCGGCGCCAGGCCGGACACGAGCGCGTACGCCCCGATCATCACCACGATCGAGGCCGCCGTGAGCTTCCAGCCGGCGCCGAACACCAGGCCGATGCCCACGGCGAGCACCGCGACGGCCACCCACGACAACCAGTACGCGGGCACCGACTCCCACCCGGCCCGGTCGGTCCCGACACCGGCGACCTCCCCGACGAGCGCGGCGGACTGCGGGTCGACGCGCAACCCGGTGACGGCGCTGCCCGCGGCGATCCCGGCGGCCATGAAGCCGAGCATGATGAGCCCCTGCATCAGCCGCGCGGACCCGGTCACGATGTCCGCGGCCGTGAGCTCGAGGAGCGCGTTCGTGATGAGCGCGCCCGGTACGAACACGGCGACGGGGGCGCAGACGGCGAAGAGCGGCACGTGGTCGAAGCCGGTGCTCGCGGCGACGAGGCCGACGACGGCGGTCGACACGAACGCGGCGAGGAACGGGACGACGGCGACGGCCTCGCGGAACCGGCGGAGCAGCAGCCCGATGACCCCGACGACCGCGCCGACCCCGAGCACGACGAGGACCGCCCACCACGGGCAGCGGAAGACGACGGCGAGGCCCGCGGCGGTCAGGGCGTTCCCGGCGATCCACGGCAGCGGTGCCGGGGGACGGGTGTTCGCGCGGATCGCCCGGACGCGCGCGGGGATCTCGGCGAGGGCGATCGACCCGCTCTCGAGCCCGAGCACCAGCCGGTTCGCCCGAGCCGCCTGCCGGAACGAGAGCTCGATGCCCTCGGCGTTGACGATCGTCGCCGACCCGGTGGCGGTCTCGCTGACGATCACGAGTGCCGGCAGCACCCCGACGGCGAGCCCGGGGCCGATGCCAGCGGCCTCGCGCGCCTTCTCGAGGGCCGATCGGACGTCGGTGACGGAGCTGCCGGCGTCGAGCAGCAGGGCGCCGAGCGTGCCGAGGAGCATGCCGACCGGGACGGACTCGCCGTCGACGGTCTCGACGTGTGCCTCGGGTTGCCGGAGGACGCCACGGAGGTTCGCGAGTGCGCTGCCCAGTCCGACCACACCGTGCATGCTAGCGAGGACCCGGCCGCTACCCGGCCGTCTGCACCGCGCGGGTCCGCCACCGGAGCTCGGTGATGAAGCCGGCGGTGTCGGGCTGGAGCTCGTCGTCCGGAGCGCCCTGCACCAGGACCCCGATCGCGGGAGCCAGCAGGAGACTCGACGTGGTGTTCATCCCCCAGCGGTCGACGGTCGGCACGTGCACGGTGTCGGCGAGCCCGGCCTGGGCCAGCGCGGCGGCGTAGTCGAGGACGGCGTAGGCCGCGTCGTCGGTGGTGAGGACCGATGCGAGTCCGTAGATGATGTGCTTCACGGGCAGGGACCTCCGAGCCCGTCGGGTCGCCGCCGAACGGACCGGCGACCTTCCCGGACGGTACGCGCGTTCCACGGTCTCTGCCCAGGTTCGACCCCTAGGTTCCCTAGCAACCGCAAATGCGGGAACTCGAGAGCACGGCCGAAGGGCTGTTCCTGATGGAAGCAGCTCATGTCTTCATCGACCCTGTACCGACCCACCACTCCCCGTACGCCGGGCGCCGCCTCTGGCACGTCCACGTACAAGGACCTCCTCGAGGAGGTCCGCGCCGCCGGGCTGCTGGAACGCCGCGTCGGCTTCTACTGGACCGTCTTCAGCGTGCTGGTCGTCCTCGTCGCCGCGTGCTTCGTCGCCGTCGCGATGCTCGGTGGCTCCTGGTTCCAGCTCATCCCCGCCGCCGTGCTCGGCGCGCTCTTCACGCAGTTCGCGTTCCTCTCGCACGAGGCCGCGCACCGGCAGGTCTTCGCGTCCCGCAAGTGGAACGACAACGCCGGCCGCATCCTCGGCACGTTCATCGTGGGCCTGTCGTACACGTGGTGGATGAACAAGCACAACCGTCACCACGGCAACCCGAACACCATCGGCAAGGACCCGGACATCGCGCAGGACACGGTCTCCTTCATCGAGGAGGACGCCGCCCAGCGCCGCGGTCTGCTCCGCGCACTCACCCGCGTGCAGGGCTGGGCGTTCTTCCCGCTCCTGACGATGGAGGGCGCCAACCTGCACTTCCTCGGTGTCCGCGCACTCGTCACCGGTCAGCACATCAAGGGCTCCGGCCGTGACCGCATCATCGAGGGCATCCTGCTCGTCGCCCGCTTCGGCCTGTACTTCTGGGCGATCTTCACGCTGATGCCGTTCCCCGTCGCCGCCGCCTTCCTCGGCGTGCAGCTCGCCGTCTTCGGCGTCATGATGGGCGGCTCGTTCGCGCCGAACCACAAGGGCATGCCCGTCATCGCCGAGGGCGCCCGCATCGACTTCCTCTCCCGCCAGGTGCGCACCTCGCGCAACATCACCGGCGGCATCTGGGCCGACCACCTCTTCGGTGGCCTGAACCACCAGGCGGAGCACCACCTGTTCCCGAACATGGCGCGCCCGAACCTGCGCAAGGCCAAGCCGATGGTCAAGGCCCACTGCGCCAAGCACGACATCCCGTACACCGAGGCCAGTCTCGGCAAGTCGTACGCGATCGTCGTCGCCTACCTCAACCGGGTCGGCCTCGCAGCACGCGATCCCTTCACGTGCCCGATGGTGACCGGCTACCGGCTGTACTGACCCACCCACCCGCACGACGACGCGGCGCTGCCCCTCGGGGCGGCGCCGCTTCGTCGTTGCCAGGGAAGACCTGGTGCCGGCCAGATCCGGACTGGAGGCTCCGCGCACGTCGCGAGCGGGGCCTCCTGTCCGCATCGACCAACGCTGGTACCCCCGGAGGGACTCGAACCCTCAGCTCAGCGATTTTAAGTCGCGTGCCTCTACCGATTGGGCCACGGGGGCAGGCGGGACCAGCCTACCGACGCAGCGAGGGCGGCCACCCGGACCGGGCGGCCGCCCTTGGCGGTGATGCTGTGGACTACTCGCTCTTGGCGGCGACCTTCTCGCCGTCGACCGGGGCGGCCTCCTTGGAGACGTCCTCCGCCGGGGTGGCGTACGCCGGGCCGGCGGCACCGGCAGGGGTGCCCTCGGCCGGTGCTGCGGCGTCGACGGCCTTGGGCTCGTCGGCCGTCGCGGGCTTCGGGCGCGACGCCCAGGCCTCGAACGCGGCACGCGGGGTCTCACGGTCGTCGAGCGACGCGATGTCGCGGCCGAGGAAGAAGCCACCGACCCAGTCGCTCACGACGCGGATCTTGCGCTCCCACGACGGCATGGCCAGACCGTGGTAGCCGCGGTGCGCGCCCCAGGCGAGGAAGCCCTTCATCGCGAACTTGCCGGACTGGAACACGCCGATGCCGACGCCGAGGCCGGCGACCGCGCCGAGGTTCTCGTGCTTGTACTCGACCGTGGCCTCGTTGCGGAGCACCGCGACGAGGTTCTTGGCGAGCTGCTTGGCCTGACGCACCGCGTGCTGGGCGTTCGGGACGCACATGCCGCCGACGCCACCGCCCGTGAGGTCGGGGACCGCTGCGACGTCGCCACAGGCCCACGCGTCGGGGATGACGGTGCCCTCGTCGACGATGCGGAGGTCGGGCTGAACGGTGATGCGGCCGCGGGGCTCGAGCGGGAAGTCGGTGCCCTTCACCATCGGGTTCGCCATCACGCCGGCGGTCCAGATGATCAGGTCGGACGGGATGGTCTCGATCGACTCGTCCTTGGCCTTGAGCTGGCAGACGCCGCCCACGGCCGACGCGAGCTGCGTCTCGAGGTGCACGGTCGCGCCGCGCTGGGCGAGGTTCTCGAGGACCCAGTGCGAGGTCTCGAGGGAGACCTCGGGCATGATGCGCCCCATGGCCTCGACCAGGTGGAAGTGGGTGTCCTCGAAGGCGATCTGCGGGTAGCTCTTCAGCAGGTCCGTGACGAACGAACGCAGCTCGGCGAAGACCTCGATGCCCGCGAAGCCACCACCGACGACGACCACCGTCAGCAGGCGCTCACGCTCGGGGCCGGCCGGCAGGTTCGCGGCCTTGGCGAAGTTGGTGAGGACCTTGTCGCGGATCGCGGCGGCCTCTTCGATGGTCTTGAGGCCGATCGCCTCGTCTGCGACGCCCGCGATGGGGAACGTGCGCGAGACGGCGCCGGCGGTCATGACGATCTGGTCGTAGGTCTCTTCCCACGGCTCACCGAGCTCCGGCGTGATCGTGGCGGTGCGGGTCGCGTGGTCGACCTTCGTGACCTTCGCCGTGACGACGCGGGTCTTCTTGAGGTGACGACGGTGCGAGACGATCGCGTGGCGCGGCTCGATGGAACCGGCGGCGACCTCGGGCAGGAACGGCTGGTACGTCATGTACGGCAGCGGGTCCACCATGACGACTTCGGCTTCGCCCTGGCGAAGGTGCTTCTCGAGCTTCCAGGCGGTGTAGAAACCGGCGTAACCGCCGCCGACGACGAGGATCTTGGGCACGGGGGATGTTCTCCTAGTGATGAGGGTTGGCCGGGAGTCTGGTCAGACTTCGCCGCCACCCGCCCCGACTCCGGCGTCTGCACCCTCATCATACGCCCGGCACGCACACCGGTCGGGTGACCACGAGGCGCGCTCGAGCGCCAGGTCACCGATGGGGTTCACGCCGGGTCCGGCTGCGAGTGTGTGCCCGACGAGGGCGTGCAGGCACTTCACGCGGACGGGCATGCCGCCCGCGCTGATGCCGTCGATCTCGCCGACGTGCTCGATGGACTCGCGGTCGGCGAGGTAGGCCTCGTGGGCGGCGCGGTACTGTGCCGCCGTCTCGGGGTCGTCGAGCAACGAGGCGAGCTCGGGCATGACGCCGGTCGCCTCGAGCGTGCTGACGGCGGCGGTGGCAGCCGGGTGGCACAGGTAGTACAGCGTCGGGAACGGGGTGCCGTTCCCGAGCCGCGGCTTCGTGGCGACGACCGTGGGGTTGCCGCAGACGCAGCGAGCGGCGATGCCGACGACGTCCCGCGCGGGGCGGCCGAGCTGGGCCGAGACCACCTGCACGTCGTGCTCGGTCGGCGGGTCGAACGGAGGGGTCGTCACGGGTACAAGAGGTTACCGGAGTTCCGGGGTGCTCCGCACCGGTGTGACGGCGGTCAGCGCTCGGTGGCGGTGTCGCCGGTGCCGGAGACGTCCGGGGCGACGAGGTCCTGCTTCGTGTCCGTCGTCAGACCGGACTCGAGCACGGACGACAGCATGGCCTGCACCCAGTCGACCTTCGGCGTCTGCACGGTCGAGCTCACCGGCGTGCCGGAGTCCGTCGTGGGGGCGTCGTCGCGGCGGTTGCCGGCACCCTCCCCCATCACGAGGAAGCTCTGCTCCCCCGGGTACACGTAGAGCAGTCGGTCGCGGGCCTGGGCCTCGATGTAGGCGGGGTCGTCCCAGCGGGCGACGTCCTTCTTCTTCTGCGCGACGTCGGACTTCTGTGCGGCGACCTCGTGCTGCTGCTGCGCGATCTGCTCCTGCTGCTGGATGAGCGTCCGGAGTGAGGGTGCGAGGACGACCACGAACAGCACGATGATCGCGAGCATGAGCAGGCTGAAGCCGGAGAACCGGATGGAGCGGTACCAGGGCTGCTCGGCCGTGGAGCCCTCGGGCATCGCGACGGGGACGCGACGGACGCGGGGCTTCTGGCTGGACACGGTCCGACGATAACCCGGGCGCCGAGGCTCGTCACCTCGGCGCGCGCGTGTCCCGCAGCCTCTCAGCGTCCGGCGAGGGCGGCGCTCGACTCGGCGCGGGACACCGCCGTCACGACGAGACGCCGCCCCCCGTGGTGGAGGACGGCGTCTCGGTGGGACGTCAGCGCATCAGCGCGTCAGCGCGTCAGCGGTTTCGCGGGTCAGAGCGACGCGGACCGCGGGAAGGCGGTGCGGCCGGCGTAGACCGCGGCGTCGCCGAGCTCTTCCTCGATGCGGAGGAGCTGGTTGTACTTCGCGACACGGTCCGAACGAGCCGGGGCACCGGTCTTGATCTGGCCGCCGTCCACTGCCACCGCGATGTCGGCGATGGTGGTGTCCTCGGTCTCACCGGAGCGGTGGGACAGGATCGCGGTCATGCCGTGGCGCTGGGCGAGGGAGACGGCGTCGAGGGTCTCGGTCAGCGTGCCGATCTGGTTCACCTTGACCAGGATCGAGTTGCCGGCCTTCTCGTCGATGCCCCGCTGCAGACGCTTCGGGTTGGTGACGTAGAGGTCGTCGCCGACGATCTGCAGCTTGTCGCCGAGCTCGGCCGTCAGGTGGGTCCAGCCTTCCCAGTCGTCCTCGGCGAGGGGGTCCTCGATCGTGGCGAGCGGGTAGTCACGGGCCAGGTCGACGAAGTACTGGGTGAACTCCTGGCTGGAGAGCTGCTTGCCCTCGAACGCGTACTTGCCGTCCGCGAAGAACTCGGTCGACGCGACGTCGAGGCCGAGTGCGATGTCCTTGCCCGGCGTGAAGCCGGCCTTCTCGATCGCGGCGAGCAGGAAGTCCAGCGCGGCACGGTTCGACGCGAGCTCCGGCGCGAAGCCGCCCTCGTCGCCGAGGCCGGTCGCGAGGCCCTGCTTCTTCAGCTCGCCCTTGAGGGCGTGGTAGGTCTCGACACCCCAGCGGAGGGCCTCGGAGAAGCTCTCGGCGCCGTAGGGCACCAGGAAGAACTCCTGGATGTCGACGTTGGTGTCGGCGTGCGCGCCACCGTTGACGACGTTCATCAGCGGCACGGGCAGCGTGTGCGCGTTCGGGCCACCGAGGTAGCGGAACAGCGGCAGGTCTGCCGAGTCGGCGGCTGCGCGGGCGACGGCGAGCGAGGCGCCGAGGATCGCGTTCGCACCGATGCGCGACTTGTTCTCGGTCCCGTCGAGCTCGATGAGCGCGGCGTCGACGAGGCGCTGGTCGGTGGCGTCGAAGCCCTCGAGCGCGGGGCCGATCTCGTCGAGGACGGCTTCCACCGCCTTGAGGACGCCCTTGCCGCCGTAGCGGGACTTGTCGCCGTCGCGCAGTTCGTACGCTTCGAAGGCGCCGGTGGAGGCACCGGACGGGACGAGCGCGCGCGACACGACGCCGTCGTCGAGGAGGACCTCGACCTCGACCGTCGGGTTCCCTCGGGAATCGAGGACTTCGCGTGCTCCTACGGCATCGATCACGGCCACGGGGTACTCCCTACACGTTGCGGTTGTGGTGCTTGCGGATCGATCCTAGCGACGACCGGTGAACGGTTCCGCCGCTCCAGGTGACCACTGTGGAGAACTCAGGCGAGCGGGCGGAACTCCACACCCTGCAACGTGGTGGTGTCGGCACCCACGCTGGCGAAGGCACCGAAGCCCTGCGCTGCCAGCCCGGCGAGCTGGTTCTTCGTGTTCTTGGTGCGGCGTTCGAGCCGGACGCGCTGGTGGGAACCGAGCGCCTCGCCCTTGAGTGCGGCCAGGCGGACGGGGTCGGCGTCCTTGTCGTACAGCAGCACGACGGCGTCGCTCGTGGCGGACTCGGGCAGGTCGACGAGGTCGACGAGGCGTTCGAACCCGAGCGAGAACCCGACCGCGGGGACGTCCTGGCCGAGGAAGCGCCCGATCATGCCGTCGTACCGACCGCCACCACCGAGGCTGTAGCCGAAGTCGGGGTGCGCCACCTCGAAGATCGTGCCGGTGTAGTACCCCATGCCGCGCACGAGCGTCGGGTCGAAGCGCAGGTCGACGCCCGGGAGCGCCGCGCGGAGGCGGAGCAGGTCGTCGAAGGCCTCGACGTCGAGCCAGTCCGCGCCGGCGGCGGTGTCCCAGTCGGCGTGCGCGAGCTCCTCGATCGTCAGCGTGAGCTCGGCCGTGTCGAACAGGTCCTGTCCGAGCATCTCGCTCAGCTCGACGGCCACCCCGTTCGCGCCGATCTTGTCGAGCTTGTCGATCGTGATGAGGGCACGCTCGGCGGCACCGGGGTCGGTGACGCCCCAGGACGCGAGCATCGCGGTGAGCACCCGGCGGTCGTTGATGCGGATCGAGGTCCCGGTGACGCCGAGCTCGTCGAGGGCGGCCGTCGTCGCGCGGATCAGCTCGATCTCGGCGAGCTGGCCGGGCTCCCCGAGGACGTCGATGTCGCACTGCACGAACTGCCGGTAGCGCCCCTTCTGCGGACGCTCCGCACGCCAGACCGGCGCGATCTGCACCGCGCGGAACACCGTCGGCAGCTCGGCCCGGTGCGAGGCGTAGAACCGCGCGAGCGGCACCGTCAGGTCGAAGCGCAGTCCCAGGTCGACGAGGTCGAGCGGCGCCTCGGCAGTGTGCAGGTCCTCGGTCGTGAGCCCGCGACGCAGGACCCCGAACGCGAGCTTCTCGTTGTCGCCACCGAGACCCGAGTGCAGGCGGGCCGAGTCCTCGACCACGGGGGTCTCGATCTCGTCGAAGCCGTGTCGTGCGTAGACGCCACGGATCACACCGAGGACGTGCTCACGCCGCGCCTTGTCCGCGGGGAGGAAGTCGCGCATGCCTCGGGGTGCCGTCACGGTCGTCGCCATGGCTCAATCCTGTCAGATCGGACGTCGGACTTGCGGAGCCACCGAACTGCTCATATGCTACATCCAGAACCTCGGTTCGACGGGTGCCTGATCCACCCGTCGGATCGGTCGCGCGGGCACTGTGCTGCAATGTGCCCCGCGGTTCGGGCGGGCATCCCTGCCGGCGTCGCTCCCTGGCGACGCCGAGCGCCCGCTCGCGGGCGTCCTCCTTTTTCGGGTTAGGAGGACGCCCGCACTTCTCGCTCCAGCTGTCCTTGTCGCAGTCGTCGCGATGCGCGCCGTCCGAGACGTCACGCTCCGTCCGCCACGCGCCCCTCGGCCTCGAGCATCGCCGCTGCCGCACGGAGGCTCGCGATCGGGTCGACCCCGGCACGTCGGGCCTCGGCCACCGATGCGAGCATCCCCACGCCCCACGCCACGTCGGCACTGCCCACGCGTCCCGCGTCGGCGCCTCCCACGCCCTCGACACGCTCGACGCGCTCCGCGGCGGCGCCAGCCCCGGCCGACCCCACGACGGCGGCGATGACCGTGTCGGCGTCCCCACGGTCCTCCAGGCGTTCCAGCAGCTTCACCGCGCGCTCCAACGGCGGCATCGCCCGCGGCACCCCGTCGAAGGCGCTGGTCCGCGCCGCCTTCTCGGCCGCCTTCGCCGCCCGCCACACGCGGACGACGTCCTCGACGGTGTCGGCGCGCTCGTCGCCGAACACGTGGGGGTGCCGTCGGGTCATCTTGTCGCGGGCGGTCGCAGCGACGTCGTCGAGGCCGAACAGTCCCTCGTGCTCCGCGAGCCCGGCGTGGAGCACGACCTGGTACAGCACGTCCCCGAGTTCTTCGCGCAGGTCGTCCGGGTCGCCGTCCTCGATCGCGTCGACGAGCTCGTAGGCCTCCTCGACCGCGTACCGGGCGAGGGAGGCATGCGTCTGCGCCCGGTTCCACACGCAGCCGCCGTCTGGGGCGAGCAGGCGGTCGACGACGGCGACGAGGTCCTCCATGGCGGTCATCCGCCCATGCTCGCACGGCCCGCGGAGCCGCAGTCAGGGGTCTCCGGTAGACTGCCTGTGGCGTGTCGGGAAGTCTGGTCGACGGACCGTTTCCCGAACCCTCCCGGAGTCCCATTGCTCGCGCTCGTCCGCTCCCCTCGTTTCAGTGCCGTCGCGCTCCTCACGGCTGCCGTCCTCGGCCTCGTGCTCGCGAACACCCCGGTCGGCCTCGACCACGTCCTCCACGTACACGCCCCATGGGGTGCCGTCGGCCTCGACCTCTCCGTGTCGCACTGGATCAGCGACGGGCTGCTCGCCGTGTTCTTCCTGCTCGTCGCGATCGAGCTGAAGCACGAGCTCGTCGCCGGGGAGCTGTCGAACCCCAAGACCGCGATCGTGCCCGCGATCGCCGCGATCGGCGGGGTCCTGGTGCCCGCCGGCGTCTTCCTCGCGGTCACCGCGGGGACCCAGTACACGCACGGGTGGCCGATCCCGACGGCGACGGACATCGCGTTCGCGCTCGGGGTGCTGGCGATGTTCGGCCGCGGGCTGCCGTCCACGATCCGGGTGTTCCTGCTGGCACTCGCGGTGCTCGACGACCTCATCGCGATCGTCATCATCGCGGTGGTGTTCGCGCACGACACGGACTTCCTGGCGCTCGGCGGCGCGGTCGTCCTCCTCGTGCTGTTCTGGGTGCTCGGACGGATGCTGCGGCCGGGGCGCTCCGGCCAGGGCTGGCTCATCGCGGGCATGGTCGTCATCGGCCTGCTCACCTGGTGGCTCGTGTACCACTCGGGCGTGCACGCGACGATCGCCGGGGTCGCGCTCGGGCTCGTGCTGCCGCGGCGCCCCGGGCACACCCTGCACGAGCGGGTGGAGCCGTGGTCGAACGCGATCGTCCTGCCGGTGTTCGCGTTCGCCTCGGCCGCGGTGATGATCCCCGCGGTCGGCATCGGCGAGCTCTCCCCCACGTTCTGGGCCGTCGTGATCGCGCTGCCCGTCGGCAAGGTCATCGGCATCACGCTGTTCGGCGCCGTCGCGACGCGACTGTTCCGCGGGCCGGGTCGACCGTCGCTGTCGTTCTCGTCGATCGTCACCGTCAGCGTGCTCGGCGGCATCGGCTTCACGGTCTCACTGCTCATGAACGAACTGGCGTTCGCGAGCAACGACGAGATCGTCGACGAAGGGGTCCTCGCCGTCCTGGTCGGGTCCGGGATCGCGATGGTGGCCTCGGCCGTGGTCGTCAGCCTCAAGGCGCGGCACCACCGCGCACGCCGCGAGCTCTCCGAGGCCGAGGCGACGGAGTAGCGCCAGCGGGTCACGGCGCGGCGGGCCGTACCGCTTGCCGGACGGGAGGCTCGGTGCTGGCCGGCACCGGGCCTGGCGTCCGACAGCGGTGCCGGACCGCAGGCGGCTACGCCGCCGGGGCCTCCGCGGGGGCGGCTGCGCCGTAGACGGCGGTGAGGATGCTCTCCACCCACCGGATCAGGGCGTCGTCGGGCAGGGCCAGGTCGTGCGGGCGCGGCACCGGGATGCTCGACGCGTTCTGCTGCGGGAACCACTTCGCGCCGGGGAACATCCGCTTGAGCCGGACCTGGGACGAGTCGGCGAGCTCCTTGCCCGCGACCCGCAGGTTGGAGCCCATGACGACGACGTCGGACAGGCCGACCTGCTGGGCCATGCGGCGCAGCCGGGAGACCTCGACCAGCGTCTGGACCGGCTGCGGGGGCGTGCCGTAGCGGTCGGTGAGCTCGTCGAGCACCATGTCGATCGCGTCCGTCTGCGCCGTCGGGGCCGAGGCGGCCGAGAGCTTCTGGTAGGCCTCGAGTCGCAGACGCTCGGACTCGACGTAGTCCTCGGGGATGTGGGCGTCGACGGGGATCTCGAGGCGGAGCTCGGTCTGCCCCTCGGCGACGTCCCCGCGGAACTGCGAGACGGCCTCGCCGATCATGCGGAGGTACAGGTCGAAGCCGACGCCCGCGATGTGACCGGACTGCTCGCCGCCGAGCAGGTTGCCGGCGCCGCGGATCTCGAGGTCCTTCATCGCGACCTGCATGCCCGCGCCGAGCTCGTTGTTGGCCGCGATGGTCTCGAGGCGGTCCTGCGCGGTCTCGGAGAGCGGCTTGTCGGCGTCGTAGAGGAAGTAGGCGTAGCCACGCTCGCGGCCACGACCGACACGGCCGCGGAGCTGGTGGAGCTGCGACAGGCCGTACTTGTCGGCGCGGTCGATGATCAGCGTGTTCGCGTTCGCGATGTCGAGGCCGGTCTCGATGATCGTGGTGGAGACCAGGACGTCGAAGCGGCGCTCCCAGAAGTCCACCATGACCTGCTCGAGGGCCTGCTCGGACATCTGCCCGTGGGCGACGGCGATGCGGGCGTCGGGGACGATCTCGGCGAGGTGCGAGGCGACCGACTGGATGTCCTTCACGCGGTTGTGCACGTAGAACACCTGGCCCTCGCGGAGCATCTCGCGCCGGATCGCCGCGGCCACCTGCAGGTCGGACTGCGGGCCGACGAAGGTCAGGATGGGGTGGCGGTCCTCGGGCGGGGTGGCGAGGGTCGACATCTCGCGGATGCCCGTCACGGCCATCTCGAGCGAGCGCGGGATCGGTGTCGCGGACATCGCCAGGACGTCCACGTTGGTCTTGAACTTCTTCAGCTGGTCCTTGTGCTCGACGCCGAAACGCTGTTCCTCGTCGATGATGACCAGGCCGACGTCCTTGAACTGCACGCTCTGCGACAGGATCCGGTGCGTGCCGATGACGATGTCGACGGTGCCGTCGGCCAGGCCCGCGAGGGTCTCCTTGGACTCCTTCTCGGTCTGGAACCGGCTGAGCGCGCGGAGGTGCACGGGGAACCCGGCGAAGCGCTCGGCGAAGGTCTCCATGTGCTGGCGGACCAGCAGCGTCGTCGGGACGAGCATCGCGACCTGCTTGCCGTCCTGCACGGCCTTGAACGCCGCACGGATGGCGACCTCGGTCTTGCCGTAGCCGACGTCGCCGGAGAGCAGGCGGTCCATCGGGATCGGGCGCTCCATGTCGCGCTTGATCTCGTCGATGGTGGTGAGCTGGTCGGCGGTCTCGGCGAAGGGGAAGGCCTCTTCCAGCTCGCGCTGCCAGGGGGTGTCCGGGCCGAACGCATGGCCCTTCGACGCCATGCGCGCCGAGTAGAGCTTGACGAGGTCGACGGCGATGTCGCGGACGGCCTTGCGCGCCTTGCTCTTGGCGGCGGACCAGTCGCTGCCGCCCATCTTCGACAGGGTCGGCGACTCGCCGCCGACGTACCGGGACAGCTGGTCGAGCTGGTCGGTGGGGACGAAGAGCTTGTCGCCCGGGTACCCGCGCTTGGACGGCGCGTACTCGAGCACGAGGTACTCGCGCTGCGTCTTCACCGCGTTGCGGCCGCCGCTCGACACTTCTCGGGAGACGAGCTCGACGAACTTGCCGATGCCGTGGGTGGCGTGCACGACGACGTCGCCCGGCTTGAGCTGCAGCGGGTCGACGACGTTCTTGCGGCGGCTCGCGAGCTTCTTGACGGTGCGGGCGCCCTGCTGAGCGCTGCGGCCGTAGAACTCGGCCTCGGACAGCACCGCGACGCGGAGGTCGGGGACGGAGAACCCCTGCTCGACCACCGCGGTGGTGACGATCGCGACGCCGGGCTCCGGCGGCCCGGTGACGCGCCCGACCCGTGCGGCGACGCCGGCGTCGGCGAGCACCTGCACGGCGCGTTCGACGAGGCCCTGCCCCTGCGCGGTGACCACGACCGCCCAGCCGTCGTCGGTGAGGGCCTTGACGTGCGCGACGGCACCGTCGGCGCTGCCGGCGAAGCTCGGGACGGCGTCGGCGCGGACCCGGACGTACTCGCCGGCCTCGGCCACGGCATCCGTGTCGGAGAGCGGTTCGTCCTGCCCGCTGTCGAACGGGGAGATCGTCCACCAGGTGCGCTGCCCGCGCGTGCGCTTCAGCTGTGGGACGGTGAGGAAGTTGCCGGCGTCGAGGTCGATCGGGGCCTGGGCACCGGCGACCGCTGCGCTCCAGGCCGCCTGCAGGAACTCCTGGTTGGTCTCGGCGAGGCTGTGGGCACGACCGCTGACCCGCTCCGGGGAGAACACCGCGATGGTCGCGCTCTCGGGCAGGTAGGTCGTCATCGGGACGAGCTCGCGGACGAGTGCCGGGGCCAGGGACTCCATGCCCTCCACCGGGATGCCCTCGGCGACCTTGGCGAGCATCTGCGACAGGCTCGGGAACTCGTGCAGCATCTCGCGTGCCCGCTGCCGGACGTCGTCGCTCAGCAGCAGTTCGCGCGAGGCGGTCAGCTCGACGGCGTCGAGGTCGTCCTCGGTCGAGCGCTGGTCGGCGACGGAGAAGGCCTTGATGCCGTCGATCTCGTCGCCGAAGAAGTCGACGCGCACGGGGTGGTCGGCGGTCGGCGGGAAGACGTCGAGGATGCCGCCACGCACGGCGAACTCGCCACGGCGGGTGACGAGGTCGACGCGGGCGTAGGCGAGGTCGACGAGCTGCCCGGCGATGGCGGCGAGGTCGTTGCCGCGCGAGGCGGTCCGGAGCACCACGGGGCTGAGTTCGGTGAGGTTGTCCGCGATCGGCTGCAGGGCGGCGCGGACGCTGGCCACGACGACGGTCGTCGGCCGGTCGGCACCCGACGCGGCGGCGTCCTGCCAGCGCTGCAGGGCACGGAGCGTGGCGATGCGCGTGCCGACGGTCTGCGCGCTCGGGCTGAGGCGCTCGTGCGGCAGGGTCTCCCACGCGGGGAACTCGAGGACCTCGGCGTCGGGGAGGTAGCTCGACAGCGAGCCACGCACCGCCTCGGCTTCACGACCCGTGGCCGTGATGACGAGGACGCACTGGGGGCCCTTGCGCTCGGCCATGAGCGCGCCGAGCAGCGGTACTCGCAGGCCGTCGACCACGGAGAAGTCGGCGTCACGAGGAGCGGCGCGGAGGACGCGATCGAACGCGGAGGCGCGCGAGAGCGCTGGGATGATGCCCGAGATCGTCACTCAGGACATGGTACCGGCCAGGTCCGACAGCGGGGGCCGCGCCGTGCGCGACCAGCGAACGCGGCGGGTCAGGACGGGGCGTCGACGGGCCGAGCCCCCGCTCGTCAGGACGGGGCGTGGACGCGCTGCTGCGCGGCGACCAGCCCGAGGTCGACGACGGCCTCGACCGCGTCGGCGGCGTCGGCCAGCAGGTTCGGCAGCGTCTTCTTCTCGGTCGGAGAGAAGTCACGCAGGACGTGGTCGGCGGGGTCCTGGCGCCCGGGGGGACGGCCGATGCCGACCCGCACGCGGGCGAACTCGTTGGTGTTCGTCGCCTTGATGATGTCCCGCAGGCCGTTGTGCCCGCCGTGACCGCCGGAGCCCTTGAGGCGGACGGTGTCGAACGGCAGGTCGAGCTCGTCGTGCACGACGATGAGGTCGGCCGGCGTCACGCTGTAGAACCCGAGGACCGCGGAGACCGGTCCGCCGGACGTGTTCATGAACGACCCCGGCTTCGCGAGCACGAGGCGGGGGCCACCCGGCACCAGCCGCCCCTCGGCGACCTGGTTCGGGGTCTTGTGTTTCTTGAACGTCGCACCCATGCGGGCCGCGAGTTCGTCGAGGACCATCTGGCCGACGTTGTGGCGGTTGCCCGCGTAGTCGGGCCCGGGGTTCCCGAGCCCGACCACGACGAACGAACGATCTGCCATCAGCGTCGACCAGATGTCTCTACTTCGGTGCTGCCTACTCGGAGTCGACCGGGGCGGAGCCGCCCTCGGCGCCGGCTTCGGCGCCCGCCTCAGCGGAAGCCTCGTCGGCGGCCTCGTCGTCAGCGGTGCCACGCGGGGTGACGATCGCGACGACCAGCGCCTCGGGGTCGGTCTCGAGCTCGGCGCCCTCGGGGAGCTTGAGCTCGGACGCGTGGATCTGCGTGCCGTCCTCGAGGCCCTCGACGTCGACCGACACGTGCTCGGGGATGTCCGTCGCGAGGACGAGCAGCGAGACGGTGTTGAGGTCCTGCACGTGGATCGTGCCGGCGAAGGACTCGCCCTCGATCACGACGGGGACGTCGACGGTGACCTTCTCGCCACGGCGGAGGACGACGAGGTCGATGTGCTCGATGATCTGACGCACCGGGTCACGCTGGACGTCCTTGACGAGGGCGAGCTGCGCAGCGCCGTCGATGTCGAGGTCCACGACCGCGTTGGCGGTACGGACGAGCAGCATGGTCTCGTGGCCGGGGAGGCTCACGTGCTGCGGCTCGGTGCCGTGACCGTAGATGACCGCGGGGATCTTGTCGGCAGCGCGGAGCTTGCGGGCAGCGCCCTTGCCGAACTTGGTGCGGACTTCCGCTGCGAGCTTGGTGTAGTCGGCCATGGTGCCTCCTGGTCTCGGGGACGACACCGGGGTGCCGGCATCGTGGGGTCTGTGGTGTTGCAACTCGAACGCGTGCACGCGTGAGGAACGGTCCCAGAGTCTGGCCGGATCTCCCACTGCGTCGATCACGGCCGCGCGTACGCGGCCCTCGCCGAAGTCGACCACCAGCGTACCAGTACCGGCCCGGGCGTGTCGGACCACGTCGTCCGTCCGGGCACAGACCGGACGGGAGGCTCGTGGCGGCGCCGCCACGAGCCTCCCGTCCGTCAGCGGGTTCAGTCGACGTCGGCCGGCGCCTCCGGCGC
Organism: Curtobacterium sp. SL109; assembly: GCF_026672405.1. Lineage (NCBI taxonomy): Bacteria > Bacillati > Actinomycetota > Actinomycetes > Micrococcales > Microbacteriaceae > Curtobacterium > Curtobacterium sp. SL109. The sequence continues at coordinate 1,423,120 of NZ_JAPPRB010000002.1, read as the reverse complement.
GAGGCGCCCGATCGTCCGGTCGAGCCGTCGGTCGACGGCCAGCTGCTGCGGCTCCGCCGCCCCGAGCGCGGCGGCGTCGGTCGCGGTGACGTGCAGGAGCCGGTGCCACTCGGCGTCGTACAGAGCCCGCCGGTAGCCCGAGGACGCCTGGCAGGCGACGTCGCGCTCAGCGACCGCGACCTCGGCGTCCTGGACGGGCGTCGATCCGATGTCCGTCCCGAACTGTCGCCGCACGGACTCCGACGGCATCTCGGCGGGGGACGCTGGCAGGTCCCGCACCCCCGACGGTGCCATGCACCTGCGCCACCGGGCGGCGGCGGCCACGACGGCGTCGTCCTGCCGAGCGGCCGTCGCGGCGACGTACGTCAGGCGCTTGGCGGTCATCGACGCGGTCTGCGCGGTGCCGTCCTCGTCGTCCAGGCCGAGGGTCCGGTAGCCCTCGTGGAAGCACCGACTCACCGCCGTCTGCGATGCGTCCGCGAACGCGGCGTTCCGCTCCGGGTCCTGACCCCACTCGCGGATGCCGTCCTCGTTCGCTCCGGCGGTCGAGGGGCCGTGGTAGCCCCGCGTCCGTGCGAGGTCGGCGTCGAGCGGCCTCGTCCACGACAACGCCGGCGAGGGGTTGCCCCGCTCGGGCGTCTCATCGGCGTCGGAGGCCGCTTCGAGCCCTTCCGAGGTGGCCCACGACACCGGGAAGTCGATGCCCGCGTGGCGGAGGCACGGCTGGACGACGAGGTTCTCCGCGTAGTCCTGCTTGCCGCCGGCCGGCTGGACCCACCCGTCGAGCGGCATCGTCCACGCGGCCTGGTCCCGCTCGACCGACGGCCTGACCGCGACGTCGGCGGGCTCGGGCAGGCCGTGGACCACGCCCGCGACGAGGCCGAGGACGACGAGGGCGAGGGTCCCGGTCTTCGCGACCCGTGTGGTGATCTGCATGGTTCCCCCTAGGCGCGGACGAGGCCGCGTTCGTGTGCGGTGATGACCACCTGGATGCGGTTCCGGAGCCCGAGCTTCATGAGCACCGACCGGACGTGGCTCTTCACGGTGGCCTCGCTGAGGAACACCGACGCCGCGATCTCGGCGTTGGTGAGGCCCTTCGCCACGAGGAGGAAGACCTCGCGTTCGCGGGCGGTGAGGGCGTCGAGCACCTCGTCACGACGGTCCGCCCCCACCGGGGTGCCCTGCGCGCGGAGCAGGTCCAGCGCCTCGGCCTCGGTCGGTGCCGGGCGTCCCTCGTGCACGTCGCGGATCGTGGCCGTGACGACCTCGGGCAGCGCGTCCTTCGTCAGGAAGGCGGCGGCCCCGGCACGCAGTGCGGCGAGGACGGCGTCGTCCCGACGGATGGTCGTCAGGGCGACCACGCGCGGGCGGTCCCCGTCCCGCTCCCCCAGCCGCGCGAGCGTCTCGATGCCGTTCAGCACCGGCATCCGGAGGTCGAGCAGCAGGACGTCCGGGTGCTCGGCGTCGCAGAGCTCGAGGGCGGCGGCACCGTCGCCGGCCGTCCCCACGCAGGTCATGTCGTCCTGGGCGTCGACGAGCATCCGCATGCCGGAGGCGAACAGCCGCTGGTCGTCGACGACCGCGACCCGGATCGCGGTCACCGTGCGACCTCGAGTTCGGCCGCTGCGGTCGGTGCTGTCGGTGCGACCGGTCCACCCGCCGGCACCCACGCGGTCACGACGAACTCGTGCTCCTCGTCCCCGGAGCCGGCGCGGAGCCAGCCACCCGCCAGCCGCGCCCGTTCCTGCATCCCCACGATGCCCGTCCCCACCCCGTCGAGCACCACGAGGGGTGCGGCGCCGCGCGACGACACCACGACGCCGAGGCCCGGTCCGCGCCAGTCGAGGACCACCCGAGCGCTCGCGGTCCGGCCCTGGTGCTTGAGGACGTTCGTCAGGCTCTCCTGGACGATCCGGTGCACGGCGGCGGCCACGCCGGGGAGGAGCTCCGCCGGGTCGCCGTGCTGCTCGAACGTGGCGTCCATGCCGAGCTCCCGCATGTCCGCGACGAGCGGTGGGACGTCCGCCAACCCGTACCGGGCGTCGTCACCCGCGCCCTGGATGCGCTCGACGAGCGCGCGGACGTCCCCGAGCGCCGCCCGGCTGACCTCGGCGATGTCGCGGAGCGCGGTCGCCGCGTGCTCGTCCCGCACGGCGATCGCCGCGGCACCCTGGGCCTGGGAGACCACGACCGCGAGTGAGTGCGCCAGCGAGTCGTGCACGTCACGGGCGATCCGCGCACGCTCCTGCTCGGCGTGCAGCTCGACCGTCGTCACCTGGGTCTCCCGCTCGGCCTCGACCACCCGGACCCTGGCCAGGCCGATGCGCCACGTCGCGCCGATCGCGACCCCGACGGCCCAGCCGATGCCGCTCGCTCCCGCCAGGGACAGCGCGATGAGCACGAGGTTCGTCCGGGTCCCGGCCACGGAGGCGACCCAGTTCGCCCACACGTCCTGGTCGGCGACCGTCGGCACCACCATCGCCCAGGCCGCCGCGGCGCTGGCGACCGCCAGCACGGGGACGGCGAGCCACCGGAGCAGGTCCGAGCGCCCGGCACCCACGATGCCGACGACGATCACGATCGCCAGGTACTCCGGCCAGGTCGTGTCGGTGGGGCGGTGCAGCAGTCGGAGCGCCTGCAGCAGCGGGACGACGACGATCAGCCCGAGGGCGGTCGAGGGCATCCAGGCAGCCAGGCCGATGGCCACCGCGAAGGCGGAGACCACGACGACGTGGTCGGCGAGTCCGGACCTGCCGGCCTCGGCGACGATCCAGAGCACGAGGTAGACGACGCCGGTGGCGGGTGCCAGCAGGTGTCGGAACCGTCGGAGGAAGGTGGTCATGTCGCCGAGCGTATGGGGACGCTCCGGCGGTCAGCGAGCCGTGCGCGCGGTTTTCATCCGAGGTGATGAAGGGGTTGTCAGCGGCCGAGGGATCGGCGGTGCTCCTGCGCGGCCGCGAGGACGTCCCGCGCGCGGTCGCTGGCCGTCTCGGCGTCGTCCCGGGAGCGTTCGAGCCGCTCGACCTCGGCGGTGGCACGCTCGAGCTCGCGCGCGAGTCCGGCGCGGCGGTCCTCGGCGGCGCCGAGTTCACGCTCCGCTTCGTCGAGAGCCGCGTCGGCGTCGCGGGACTCCGTCCGCGCCGCGGTCTCGGCCTGGCGGGCGGCGCGGCGCTCGGCGGCGGGGTCGGGCATCGGCTCCGGTTCGGGATCCGGGGCGCGGTCCTGCTGGTCCTGCTGGTCCTGCTGGTCCTCTTCGGCCTGTTTCTCCGGCCTGGAGGCTCGGGTCGACCTCCGTGCGCGCCGCCCCTCCTCGATGTCGATGGGCGGGGCACCGCTGCCCGACCAGGCGTCGGGGACCGCGTCCGGCACGGCGAGGGCGCCGTCGAGGTCGACGTCCTCGAAGCCGACGCTCTCCAGGGGCTGCACGAGGAGCCCCGAGCGGACGGCGGCTCCGGCGTGCGGGTCGGCCATCGCGGCCTCGATCGTCGCGCGGACCTGCTCGAGGACCGCCGGTGTGGCAGGGTGGCCGGCATCCGTGGCCAGGTCGGCCCCGGCCTGTGCCAGTGCGGCCACCACGCTCGTGCGTTGGCGACGGAGCGTGCTGATCTCCTGCGGGTCCGCCTTCGCCTGGGCCTCCCGCAGGGACGGGCCGAGGTCGACCGCCTCGTCGAGGGCCTGCTCGTGCGCCAGCAGGTCGATCACCCAGGCGGCCGGAGTCGGTTTCCGGAGCTTGCCGATCGCCGCGGCGGTGTCGCGGTCGTCAGCGCGCATCGCCCGCTGCCGGGCGGTCCGCTCGGCGACGAAGTCCGCCGGCGCGACGACGAGCAGGAGCTCGCGGGCGACCCCTGCGAGCGTGTCGATGTCCACGCTCGCAGAGGCTACCCGCGACGCCTCACCAGTCGTGGACGGTGCCGTCGGCCAGGCGGTTGAACGGCAGGTAGGCCTGTTCGTAGGGGTACTTGCCCGCCTCGTCGACGTCGAGCGACACCCCGAGGCCGGGCTCGTCGCCGGGGTGCAGGTAGCCGTCGGTGAACGTGAACGTCTGGCGGAACACCTGGTTCGTCCGGGGCCCGTGCTGCATGTACTCCTGGATGCCGAAGTTGTGGATCGCGAGCCCGAGGTGCATCTGGGCCGCGAGCCCCACCGGCGAGATGTCGGTCGGCCCGTGGAACCCGGACTTGACCTGGTACAGCGCGGCGTAGTCCATCGTCTTCCGCAGCGGCGTGATCCCGCCCATGTGCGTCACGGCTCCGCGGACGTAGTCGATGAGCTGGTCGCGGATGATGTCCTTGAAGTCCCAGATCGTGTTGAAGACCTCGCCGATCGCGAGCGGCGTCGTGGTGTGCTGCCGGACGAGCTTCAGGGCCTCCTGGTTCTCGGCGGGGGTGCAGTCCTCGAGCCAGAACAGGTCGTACGGCTCGAGGGACTTGCCGAGCTTGGCGGCCTGCAGCGGCGTCATCCGGTGGTGGCCGTCGTGCAGGAGCGGCAGTTCTGGCCCGAACTCGTTGCGGACCGCCTCGAACACCGTGGGCAGATGGCGCAGGTAGGCACGGGTGTCCCAGTCCTCCATCGCCGGGAAGGCCCCGCGCTGCGCCGGCTCGAAGTCGTACCGGACGCCGGCGTTGCCCTCGGTCGTCCGGTTCGACGCGATGCCGTAGATCGACTCGAGCCCGGGGACACCCGTCTGCACGCGGATGGAGCGGTAGCCCTCCTCCTGGTGCTCGCGGATGGAGTCGAACAGCTCGGGCAGTTCCTTGCCCGAGGCGTGGCCGTACGCCATCAGTCCGGTGCGGGAGGCGCCGCCGAGCAGCTGGTAGAGCGGCATGCCGGCGACCTTGGCCTTGATGTCCCAGAGCGCCATGTCGACGGCGGCGATCGCGGCCATCGTCACCGGGCCGCGACGCCAGTACGACGAGCGGTACAGGAACTGCCAGGCGTCCTCGATGCGGCTGCCGTCGCGCCCGATGAGCAGCGGGACGACGTGCTCGGAGAGGTACGCGGCGGCGGCGAGCTCCCGCCCGTTCAGGGTCGCGTCCCCGAGGCCGGTCACGCCGTCGGCGGTCGTGATCTTCAGCGTGACGAAGTTGCGGTCCGGGCTGGTCACGATGACCTCGGCCCGGTCGATCAGCTGGCGGCGGTCGGCGCTGGCCCACGTGTCGGGTCGGCCGGCGGTGGCCTCCCCGCTGCGGTCGTCCGTCGCGTCGGGCACAGGGGCGGCGGGGTTCGTCGTGCGAGCCGGGGCGGTCGGGGCGGGGGTGGCGTCGGTCATGCTGGGACTCCTTCGTCGGAGGGCTGGCGGGCTGCTGCCGCGGCGGTGCGGATGCGGTCGGCCGCGGCGGTGACGGCCGCGACCACGGGGGTGGTGTCCAGGTCGGGTGCGACGACGGCCAGGACGTCGTGCACGTCCGAGCCTGCACCGGGTGCGCCCGGGTCGTTCACCAGGTCCGGCTGCGTGGTCACGTGCAACCACCACGCCGCGAGGAGGGTCGCCGCGCCGGGGCCGATGCCGGCCGCCGGGTCACGGTCGAGGCGGTGCCGGACGACGTCGACCACGCGCACGGGCACCTTCTGGGACCCGCCGGACGCGATCTGCACCAGGGTGTGCCGGATGCGGGGGTTGGCGAAGCGCTCGACGAGGGCCGCGCGGGCGTCGGCGACCTGGTCAGCCGGCAGCGCGAGCTCCTGCGCGGCCTCGTCCCAGAGGGCCTCGACCGCGGAACGGCACACGGGGTCGGCCATCGCCCGCTCGACGGTCTCGTGGCCGAGGAGCAGTCCGAGGTAGGCGAGCAGGGAGTGCGACCCGTTGAGGAGCCACAGCTTCCGCTGTTCGTACGGGGTGACGTCGTCCACCACGCGGGCGCCGGCGGTCTCCCACGCGGGGCGCTCCCCCGCGAAGGCGTCCTCCACCACCCACTCGGTGAAGGGCTCCGTGACGACGGGCACCCGGTCGCCGTCGAGTGCCCCGGGCAGACCGGCGAGCGCCGCCACGTCGTCCTCGGTCGTCGCCGGGGTGATCCGGTCGACCATCGAGCTCGGGAACGTCACGGTGGCGTCGATCCAGGCCTGGAGGGTCGGGTCGGTCACGGCGTCACGCACGGCCTGGCGCAGGACCTCGCCGTTGTGGGTGAGGTTGTCGAGGCTCAGGAGCGTCACCGGGCCGGCGTCCGCACGCCGGCGGGCGTCGAGTCCGGCAACCAGCCGCACCGGCACGTCGGAGCCCGGGCGGTACCCCTGCTCGGTGACGGTCAGCGTGACCACGGCGGTGTCCGGTGACGCGAGCGCCGCCGTCCACGCGGCGTCGTCGCTGCCGGGGTGTGCCGCGACCACGACGTCGACCACCTCGGCCGTGTCGCCGTCCGCCGCGCGGGTGACGAGCGTGTAGCGGCCGTCCTGCGCGGCGAGCGCCTCGGCGACGGCGGGGGAACGCCCGGTGAAGGCCGTGATCCCCCATGGCTGCCCGGACGCGTGCTGCGTGTACCAGGCGAGGTGGGCGCGGGCGAAGGCGCCGATCCCCAGGTGGACGATGCCGGGTCGACGGTTCACGCGGTCACCGGCACGAGGGAGCGCAGGTAGGCCAGGTTGTCCGCCGTGCGGGCGTCGAGGGGCAGGTCGGTGGAGAAGTCCTCGACCGTGACCCAGCCGTCGTACCCGACAGCGCGCAGGTCGTCGAAGTACCCCGACACCGAGGCCTGCCCGGTGCGCAGCGGTGCCCACTCGTGCTGCCAGATCGCGCTGCCGTCGGCCCGGGTGTCGCCGGTGTCGGCCCAGCGGGCGTTCTTCACGTGCACGTGCGCCAGGTAGGGGCCGAGGAGCTCGAACGCGGCGAGGTGGTCCTCCTGTCCCTCGATGACGAGGTTGCCGAGGTCGTGGATCACCCCGACGTGCTCCGGGTCGAGTCCGTCGACGAGCCGCAGGGCCGCCGAGGCCGACGGCGTGATCGTCATGTGGTGCAGCTCGACGAGGGCCTTGACGCCGAGGTCGGCCGCGCGGGACACCGCCCACTCGAGGTCGGCGCGGGTGCGGTCGAACACCTGGGCGTAGGTCTCGCCGGTGCGCTCCTTCTCCTGTCGGTAGACGGGCATGCTGACGCGCACCTGCCCGGCGCCGAGCTCGGCGGTCACGCGGAGCATCGTCTCGACGCCGTCGTGGTCGGCGGCCTGCTGGTAGCCGCCGATGCCGGAGTACGCGAGCCCGGCGCCGTCGGTGATCCGGGCGATCTCGCCGATCCGGTCGTCGATCCCGGTGAACTGCCACGTCGACCGGTTGCCGGCCCAGAAGGCCCGTTCGGCGGGGACGGTGGTGCCGTCGGCGGGACGGTCGTCGACGATGCGCCACTCGATGCCGTCCCAGCCCTGCGCGGCGAGGGTCTCCGCTGCCTGCGACGGGGTCCAGTCGGGGGTGGACGCGGTGAACACGGAGAACTTCATCGGGTGACTCCTCCTGCTGCTGCTGCGACGACCGGGACGACGTCGTCGTACCGGCCGTCGATGACGTCGTCGATCCGCACGGGCTGCCCCAGCGTGGCACTGACGTAGAGGCCGCGGACGGTGGCGAGGGACACGAGGGCGTCGTCGACGGTGACGCCCGGGTCACGTCCGGTGCGGATGGCGTCCACGATGTCGTCGTACTGCCGTCCGTGGCCGGCCAGGAAGTGCTCGGGTTCCGGTGGCCCACCGACGACGTGCTCGGCCGGGACGACGTCGGCCTTCTGGTCCACCGGGTCGGCCACGGCGGTGGTGTTCGCGCTCGCGGCCGCCGACTCGAGCGTGGCGGCGTCGGGTGCGACGTGGAAGTAGCCGAGCTTGTCGTCGTCGACCACGGCCGACCCCTGCGTGCCGTAGACGGCGTAGCGGGCGGAGAGGCCCGGGTACGCGGCCGTCGTGCAGTGGATCACCCCGAGCGCCCCCGTGTCGAAGCGGACGGTGGCCACGGCGGTGTCCTCGACCTCGATCCGGTCGTGGGCGAGCAGGCCGATCTGCGCGGAGATCTCCACGGGGCGCCCGAGCGTCCAGACGAGCAGGTCGACGGTGTGCACGCCCTGGTTCATCACCGCGCCGCCGCCGTCGAGCTCCCACGTGCCGCGCCAGTCGCCGGAGTCGTAGTACCCCTGCGATCGGAACCACGCGACGCTCGCGACGCCGGACGTCACCCGGCCGAACCCGCCCCCGTGTGCGGCACGTGCGACCGCGACGGACGCCGGGTCGAAGCGGTGCTGGCTGATGACGCTGACGACGAGTCCGCGCTCCCGGGCCGCCGTGGCGAGCGCGGCGATCTGCCGGGCGCGCGGCATGGTGGTGTCGAGGGGCTTCTCGATGACGACGTGCTTGCCGGCGGCGAGGGCGGCCTCGGCCAGCTGGACGTGCATGCCGGACGGCGAGCAGATGGCGACGACGTCGATGTCGGTCTGCGCGATGGCGTCCTCGATGGTGGCGGTGGTGAGCGGTCGCGGTGCCCCGGTGGCCTCGATCTCGTCGGCGGCAGCGGTGGCCGCGGCCGGGACGGCGTCGACGAGGGCGACGACGTCGAGTCCGGGGTTCGCGAGGGCGACGCGGGCGTGGTGGCGGCCGATGACGCCGGCGCCGACGACGGCCAGGCGCAGCGGTGCGGTGGTGCTGGTGGTGTCTGCGGTCATCGCAGGGTCACTCCGATCTGGTCGGTGAGGGTGCGGAAGGCCCGGCCGGCGCGGCCGAACGCCGCTGGGCCGGAGAACCCGCCGAGGGCGTTGACGTCGGTCAGGTGCGGTTCGAGCGAGGCGTAGCCGGAGTACCCGGCGTCACGCAGCGCCGTGAGCGTGAGCAGGAGTTCGCCGTCGCCCTGCCCCGCGGGGACCACGGACGAGTCGGTGGCGAGGGCGTCCTTCACCTGCAGGTAGTCGACGTAGGGGGCGAGCTGCGCCCAGCCGTCGGTGAAGGGCCGCACGCCGCACTGGACGTAGTTGGCGTTGTCCCACGCGAGCCGGAGGGACGAGGACCCGACGCTCTCGACGACGTCGAGCACCCGGGCGGGCACGTCGCCGTAGATGTCCTTCTCGTTCTCGTGCAGCAGGGTCACGCCCTCGCGCGACGCCACGTCGGCGAGTGCCCGCATCCGGACGAGGACGTCGTCGCGGACGCTTTCGGGCGTGCGGCCCGCGAAGTAGAACGAGAAGATGCGGATGTTCGTCGTGCCGAGTGCGTGCGCGGCGGCGATCGCCCGTCCGAGCCGCGTGACCTCGTGCTCGACGGGCTCGTCGACCGAGACCTTGCCGATCGGCGAGGCGATGGCGGAGACGGTCTGCCCCCGTTCCTCGAAGACCCGGTGCAGTCCGGCGAGCTGGTCGTCGTCGAGGTCGACGACGTTGACCCCCCAGGCGCTGCGGACCTCGATCGCGCTGGCACCGAGTGCCTGCAGGACCGCGACCTGGACCGCGGGGTCGGCGTCGATCTCGTCGCCGAACCCGGAGAGTTCCCAACTGGACTGTTCCTGTGTGGGCTGGGTCATGGCATTCCTTTCGTTGCGTCGATCCTGGACGAGCGGGGCGGAGCCGCGCCGGGCCTCCAGGCAGTCTGTGGAGAACTCGCGCTACTTCACGGAGCCGGCCGTGAGCCCGCCCACCAGGTAGCGCTGGAAGACGAGGTAGAGGGCGACGACCGGCACCGCGCAGACGATGGAGGCGGCCATCATCTGGCCGTAGATCGGGACCGCGCCGCCCTCCTGCGTCGTCCCGAGCACCTGCAGGACCACGGCGACCGTCCGCGTGTTCGGGGTCGTCATGATCGTGGAGAACAGCACGTCGTTCCAGCCGAGCAGGAAGGCGAAGATGGCGGACACCACGATCCCCGGCCAGGACAGCGGCAGGACGATCTTCGTGAGGATCCCCGTCGAGGACGCGCCGTCGATGCGGGCGGCCTCCTCGAGCTCCTTCGGCAGCCCCCGGAGGTAGGTCACCATCACCCAGGTGGAGAACGGCAGGGCGAACGTCAGGTAGGTGACGAACAGGCCCCACCGGGTGCCGATGACCTGCACGCCGGTGGCGCTCGCGATGTTGGCGAACACGACGAACACCGGCAGGAGCAGCAGGGTGCCGGGGATCGACTGCAGCGCGAGCAGGCCGCGGAGGAACGTCAGTCGGCCGAGGAACCGGAAGCGGACGAGCACGTAGGCCGTCGACACGGCGAGCGCGGCGCTGCAGACGGCGACCGCGCCGGCGGTCAGGATGCTGTTGACGAGCCCCTGCCCGAGCGCGACCGTCGACCAGATGTCGGCGTAGTTGGCGAGCGTGAACTCGGACGGGAAGTACTCGCCGCGGGCGACCGCGACGTCCGAGTTGACCGACCCGAACACGATGTAGAGCACCGGGACGGCGATGAACGCGACGATGACGGCGATCACGGTGACGAGCAGCCAGCGCGGCAGCAGTCGGGTGACGTCGGTGTCGTACGGACGCTTCGGTCGGCGGCCACCGCCCGGGGCCGTGATGCTCTCGGTGAGCGTGGCGGTCGGGCGGGTCCTGGTGGGGCTGTAGCCGCTCATGCGCGTGCTCCCTCGACGTCGGCGGCTGCCGGGGCGGCGAGCACGGCGCGGTCGGCGCGGCGCTGCTTCCGGTTCGGGCCCGCGTCGTCGCCGGTGTCGAGCTGGACGGCCCGCAGGTAGACGAACAGCGGGATGGCGACGATCACGAGCGAGCAGATCGCCATCGCGGCGGAGAGCCCGAAGCGGAACGACTGGAAGCTCGCGATGTACGTCAGGACGGGCATGACCTCGACGCTCGAGGGCAACGGGATGCCGAACAGGACGAACGGCAGCGTGAAGTTGTTGATGTTGTGCAGGATCGAGATGATCACCGCCAGGCTCAGCGGACCGCGCAGGTAGGGGAACACGACGTCGCGGAGCTTGATCCACCAGGTCGCGCCGTCGAGCGAGGCAGCCTCGTGCACCTCGAGGTCGACCGCCTGCAGCCCGGCGAGGGACAGCAGGTAGACGAACGGCCAGCTCGTCCAGACCATCACGCCGGCGAGTGCCCAGTAGGACGCGGAGCCGTTCAGCCAGAGCACGTCGGTGTGCAGGACCGAGTTCACGACCCCCTGCGGCTGGAGCATCGTGCGGAAGAACGTGCCGACGACGAAGGCCGGGAGCACGTAGGGGATGAGGTAGACCGACCGGACGAGCCCGCGACCGCGGAACCGGTTCTGCGTCGAGATCGCGGCGGCGACCCCGATCGGGACGGTGACGGCGGTGACGAGCACCGCGAGCGACACCGAGATCCAGATGGAGTGCAGCAGCGGCGAGTTCGTGAAGGCCTCGGCGAAGTTCGCGAAGCCGACGAACGGGGCGCTGAACCACTGCCGGAGCGTGTACTGGTCGAGGTCGAGCATCGCGATGAAGAACCCGACGAGGAGCGGCACCACGATGATCGCGAGCATCAGGAGGCCGCCCGGGAGCAGCATCCAGAGCGGACGCTCCCGCTTGTACAGCGGGGTCGTGCCGTGCGGACGGACGGGGTGGTGCCCGTCGGGTCGCCGCGTGCTGGGCTTGGTCTGCGTGGTGGTCATCACAGACCTCCGTTCTTCTGCCGGTCGAGCGTGGCCTGGGCGTCCCGCTGCGCGTCCTGCAGGCGCTTGCGGAGTTGGTCGTCGGTGACCTCGCCGCGCTTGAGCGACGGGATCGACTGCACGACGACGTCGACGAGCGCGAGCTGGACGTCCGACCAGGCGCCGGTGAAGGCGGTGGGCTTGGACAGGCGCCCGGCGTCGATGATGGGCTTGAGCTGGGGGTTCTCCGCCGCGAGCTGCGCGGCGGCGTCCACGTTGGTGGGCAGGTTGCCGAACAGGTCGTAGTACTCGAGCTGGGCCTTCTTCGTGCTGAGCTGTTTGATGAACCGGAACGACAGGTCCTGCTTGGTGCCGTAGTCGGCGACGACGAAGTTGTCGCCGGACAGGATGCTGGCGGCCTCGATGCCGTCGGTCGGGCGTTCGGTGGCGCCCGGCGGCACGGTCGGCAGCAGGGCGAACTCGTACTTGCCGTCGACCTTCGTGCCCCTGAACGAGTTGATGGCGGTGGTCGTCGTCATCGGGAAGAACGCCGCCTTGCCCTCGGTGAACTGCGCGAGGGCCTGCGCGTTGTTCCACCCGATCGCCGACTCGTCCACGACGCCGTCCTTCGTCACCCAGTCGAAGTACGTCCGGTAGGCGTTCTGCACGGCGTCCGCGTCGAGCTCCGCCCTCGAGCCGTCGACGATGGTGTTGCCGGCGTTCTCGGACATCCCCCAGATGAACTTCCAGGGGTCGAAGCCGTCGGCGTAGGCGATCGCGAGGCCGTGGCGGTCACCGGTCGTGGTGGCCTCCGCGTCGGCGGTGAGCTGGTCCCACGTGGTCGGCATCTCGGTGATGCCGGCCTGGGCGAGCAGGTCCGTGTTCACCGCCATCACGAACGGACGGCTGGCGAACGGGATGCCGATCTGCTTGGACGCGCTCGGACCGGAGATGCCGAACGACGCCGGGTCGAACTGGTCCTTCCCCCCGACGGCCGCCCACTGCTGCTTCCCCATCTGGACGAAGGCACCGGTGGCGTAGGCGGTCGGGGTGAAGGTGGTGCCGATCGCGTAGACGTCGGGGCCCTGGCCCGAGATGACGCTCGTCTGGATCGCGGTCAGTTCCTCCTGGGCGGAGGAGTACGTCTCCCACTGGATGTCGGCTCCGGTGGTGCGCTTGAACTCGGCAGCGGTGTCCTGCTGCCACTGCTTGCGTTCCGTGGGGTAGGTCGTGTCCGCGCCCATCATGACGCGGAGTGTGTTCGGGTCGTCGCCGCTGCCGTTGACGATCGCGCATCCCGGCAGGGACAGCGTCGCGAGGGCGACCACGACCACAGAACCGATGAGGGTCCGTGCCTTCATGGGGTTTCCTCCTTGGGGCATCCACCCGAGCGGCGCTGCTCGGGGGTCCGCCGGGACGGCCCGGCTGACGACCACTGTCGCGCGGGTGGCAACAGGCGGCAACCGGTTGCCACTTGTTGCCAGAGCGGCCTAGCGTTCGACACGTCGGGACGACGCCGTGGCGCCCCGACCGTCGACCGTCGACAGCAGCAGCAGCACCGGACAGGGAGGTGCCCGTGACCGAGACCGACTCGTCCCGCCGCGTCACGATCCGCGACGTCGCCACCGCGACCGGGGTCGCACCGTCGACGGTGTCCCGTGCCCTGTCGCTCCCCGACCGTGTGAACCCCGCCACGCAGCAGCGCATCCAGCAGGCCGCCCGCGACCTCGGCTACGTCGCGAACTCGCAGGCCCGGGCGCTGACGTCCGGCAGGACCCGTGCGGTCGCGGTCCTGGTGTCCGACATCACGAACCCGTTCTACTTCGACGTCATCCGGGGCACGCAGCACCAGCTCGCCGCCGCGGGGTGGACGCAGCTGCTCGTCGACACCGAGGAGTCCGCGGACGCCGAGATGGCCGCCCTGAGCGCGGTGTCGACGAAGGCCGACGGCGTCGTGCTCACCGCGTCGCGCCTGTCCGACGTCCAGATCGCGAAGTTCGCCGAGCGCACCCCGCTCGTGGTGGTGAACCGCCGTCCGGCCGGGGTCCCCTCCGTGCTCATCGACACCCCTGGCGGTGTCGAGCAGGCCGTGCAGCACCTCGCGTCGCTCGGGCACCGTGACGTCCTGTACGTCGCCGGGCCGGACAGCTCGTGGTCGAACGAACGCCGCTGGCGCGCCCTGGTCCGGGTCGCGAAGCGGCTCGACGTCCGCGTCGCCCGGATCGGTCCACACGCCCCGTTCGTCGACTCCGGGGCCGCCGCGGCCGACGCCGCCGTCAACGCGGGAGCGACGGCGTGCATCGCCTTCAACGACCTCATCGCGATCGGGATGCTCGGACGGCTCCGGGAGCGCGGAGTCCGCGTGCCCCAGGACATCAGCATCGTCGGCTGCGACGACATCTTCGGCGCCGACTTCTGCAACCCGCCGCTCACCACGATGACGTCGCCGATCGAGCGGGCCGGCCGCGTCGCGATCCGGATGCTGCTCGGTCGGCTCGGTGCCGTCCCGGCCGACGAGCTCCCCGGGGAGCAGATGAGCGGTGCCGTCGCACTGCCGACCCACCTGACGGTGCGCGAGTCGACCGGACCCGCGCCGTCCTCGCGAAGGAACCGATGATGACCACCACGCCCCCGCGCACCCTGGCCCCGCACCCAGACCGGCTGTTCCCCGCCGACCCCGCCACCAGGACGATCGCCCGGACCCTGTACGACGCCGTCGCGCACGCGCCGATCATCTCCCCGCACGGGCACGTCGACGCGGCCCTGATCGCGGACGACCAGCCGTTCGCCGACCCCGCCGCGCTGCTGATCACGCCGGACCACTACGTCCTGCGGCTCCTGCACGCGAACGGTGTCGGACTGGAGGCGCTGGGTCGCGCCGACCTGTCGGGAACCGGCACCGTGCCTCCCGGCCGACAGATCTGGCGGACACTGGCGGAGCACTGGGACGACTTCCTCGGCACCCCCGTCCGCCACTGGTTCGAGACGGAGCTGCACGACGTCTTCGGGCTGACGGAGCAACCGTCGGCCGCGAACGCGGACGCGCAGTACGACCACCTCGCCGGCCTGCTGCAGCAACCGCAGATGCGGCCGCGTGCGCTGTTCGACGCCTTCGGCATCGAGGTCCTCGCCACCACCGACGCCCCGGACGCCGACCTCGACGCGCACGCACGGCTCGCCGCCGACCCCACCTTCCGCGGCCGGGTGGTCCCCACCTTCCGCGCGGACGCCGTCTTCGACCCGTCCCGACCGGACTGGAGGCTCGTGGTCGCGTCCGTGGGCCAGGCCGCGGGCATCGACACGGGCACCCACGACGGGCTGCTCGCGGCACTCCGCGCCCGTCGGCAGTACTTCATCGAGCACGGGGCGACCGCGACCGACACGGGAGTGCTCGACGCCGGATCGACGCCGCTGTCACCGTCGGAGCGCTCGCGGATCCACGCGGCGGCGCTGCAGGGACCGTCCGGGGTGACCGCGGCCGAGGCCGTGGCCTACCGGCACGACATGCTCTTCCGGTGGGCCGAGATGAGCGTGGACGACGGCCTGGTCATGCAGCTGCACCCCGGCATCATCCGGAACCACCACACCCCGACGGCCGAGCGGTTCGGGCCGGACACCGGACACGACCTGCCCGCGGTCGGCGCGTTCACCGAGCCGCTGCGGCCGCTGCTCGAGGCCTTCGGCACCGCGCCCGGGTTCCACCTGGTGCTGTTCACCGTCGACGAGACCGTGTTCTCGCGGGAGATCGGTCCGCTCGCGGGCTTCTACCCCGCCGTGTACGCCGGGGCCCCCTGGTGGTTCATCGACACCCCGGCGGCGATCGGGCGCTACCGGTCGGCGATCACCGACTCGACGTCGTTCACGAAGACGTCCGGGTTCATCGACGACACCCGGGCGTACTGCTCCATCCCCGCGCGGCACGACATGGCGCGGCGGGCGGATGCGGCGTACCTGGCGTCGCTCGTGGTGACGCGCCAGGTGTCCGAGGAGGACGCCCTGCGCACCGCGCAGCGGATCGTGTCCGACATCCCGCGGGCGACGTTCAAGTTGTAGGGGTGTCTCGTGGTCAGGGTGCGGGGTTGATCACTCGGTGCGAGGTCGCGGCAGCGCACGAGGTGGTCGAGCTCGCACGGGGCGGGCGCGTTCGCACCGTGCGGGCTTCCGTCAGGGCAGGAGGGCGAGGATGCGCGCGACGGTCTCGTCGACCGTGCCCTGGATCGGGACGGCAGCGCCGGCCTCGTCGTCCGCGGGACGCTCGAGCGTGCCGAACTGGGAGTCGAGCAGCGAGTTCGGCATGTACTCGTGGTGCCGGTGGGACTGCCGGTCCGCGATGAGCTCCCGCGACCCGTCGAGGTAGGCGATGAACAGCCCGGGCGCACTCGCCCGCAGCCGGTCCCGGTAGATGCGCTTCAGGGCGGAGTTCGCCATCACGCAGCGCTTCCCCGCGGCCTCGACCTCGGCGATGCGAGCGGCGCAGGCGTCGAGCCACGGCCAGCGGTCCTCGTCCGTCAGGGGCGTGCCCTGTCGCATCTTCTCCTTGTTCGACGCCGGGTGCAGGTCGTCGGCGTCGACGAACTCCGCGGGCTCCCCACGGTCGTGCAGCGCCGTCGCCAGGGCATCGCCGATCGTGGACTTGCCGGAGCCGGAGACCCCCATGACGAGGACGGGCGGTCGGGTCGGTCGGTCGCTCATGCCTCCACCGTATGGGCAACGCCGACTGTTCTCCCCAGGTTGTGGCAACTGTCGGGCGGTCCCAGCGCGGCGGACGTAGCGTGGGCGAAACGTGACGACGAAGGAGATCCTCGTGGCAGACAGCAACGGTCAGGCGAACATCGGTGTGGTGGGGCTCGCGGTGATGGGGTCGAACCTCGCCCGCAACCTCGCTTCTCGGGAGGGCAACACGGTCGCGGTCTACAACCGCACCTACGCCCGCACCGAAGACCTCATGAAGGAGCACGGTGACGCGGGCTTCATCGCGTCAGAGGACATCGACGGCTTCGTGGCGTCGCTCGCCAAGCCCCGCACCGCCATCATCATGGTGCAGGCCGGCAAGGGCACCGACGCGGTGATCGGGCAGCTCGCCGAGCGCTTCGAACCCGGCGACATCATCGTCGACGGTGGCAACGCGAACTTCCAGGACACCATCCGGCGCGAGCACGAGCTCCGCGAACAGGGCCTGAACTTCGTCGGCACCGGCATCTCCGGTGGTGAAGAGGGCGCCCTGCACGGCCCGTCGATCATGCCGGGTGGCTCGGACGAGGCCTGGGAGACCCTGGGCCCGATCCTGAAGTCGATCGCCGCCGTGGCCGAGGGCGAGCCGTGCGTGACCCACGTCGGCACCGACGGTGCCGGCCACTTCGTGAAGATGGTGCACAACGGCATCGAGTACGCCGACATGCAGCTCATCGCGGAGTCCTACGACCTGCTCCGCCGCGTCGGGGGCCTCTCCGTCGAGGACCTCGTCAAGGTGTTCGACGAGTGGAACAAGGGTGACCTCGAGTCCTACCTGATCGAGATCACCGGTGAGGTCCTCAAGCAGCAGGACGCCGACACCGGCAAGCCGCTCGTGGACGTCATCCGCGACGCCGCCGGGTCCAAGGGCACCGGCGTGTGGACCGTGCAGAACGCGGTCGGCCTCGGCATCCCGGTGTCCGGCATCGGCGAAGCGGTCTTCGCACGGGCCGTGTCGTCGAAGGCGTCGCAGCGTGCCGCCGTCCAGAAGTCCGTGAAGAACCGGCCGTCGATCGCCGAGGTCCCCGACACCTTCGCCGACGACGTCCGTGCGGCGCTCTACGCGTCGAAGGTCGTCGCGTACGCCCAGGGCTTCGACCTCATCATCGCCGGCGCCAAGGAGTACGACTGGGACATCAACCTCGGTGACATGGCGAAGATCTGGCGCGGCGGCTGCATCATCCGCGCGCAGTTCCTGAACCGCATCGTCGAGGCCTACGACAAGGACCCGGAGCTCGAGTCCCTGCTCGTGGACCCGTACTTCGCCGACGCCGTGGCCGAGGGCGAAGCCGCCTGGCGTCGCATCGTCGGCATCGCGGCCGCGTCGGGTGTCCCGGCGCCGGGCTTCTCGTCCGCGCTGTCGTACTTCGACGCGCTCGCGTCCGACCGGCTGCCCGCGTCCCTGATCCAGGGGCAGCGCGACTTCTTCGGGGCGCACACCTACCAGCGCATCGACAAGGACGGCACCTTCCACACGATGTGGTCCGAGGACGACCGCCGCGAGGTCGAGCAGGAGCCGTCGACGCACTGATCCGACTCCTCGTCGTCGCGACGGGGCGGGTGGACGTGGACGCCCTCCCGCTCCGTCACGGCAACGCGGTCATGTCAGCGCACGCGCTCGAGGAGCTGTTCGAGGACCTGCTCCGCGCTCGGACGCTCGCTGATCTCCTGCTGCACCGACCGGGCCGCGGCGGCGACGACGGTGTTGCCGAGCAGTGACCGGACGGCGGCGCCGACGGCCGCCGGGTCGGACTCCTGGACGGCCACGCCCGCCTCGACGGCGCGCGCAGCGTTGATGAACTGGTCGGCGCCCTGCGGGATGACCACCATCGGGACGCCTGCCGCGGCGGCCGCGAGCACGGTCCCGGCGCCTCCGGTCGTGACGACGACGTCGACACCGGGCAGGAGCTCCGCCAGCGGACGGAACCCCTCGAACCGGACGTTCGGCGCCTCGAGGGGCGGCGACGTGAGCTGGACGCCGAGGGTCGCGACGACGTCGACGTCAAGGGCCGCCACGTCCGCGAGGATCGCCGAGAGCAGCGCCGCGTCGTTGAAGACCGTCCCGAGGGTGACGAGCACCGTGGGACGGGTGGCCCCTGCGTCCCGATCGGCCGACGGAATGACCCCCTGGTCGTCCCGTCGGTAGGCCTCGGCCCGGAACGGGAGCGTCAGCGGAGTCGCGGTCCAGTCCGGCGTCTGGAAGGACCGCGGGGCGGGGTCGAGCACCGCGACCGGGGGCTGCATGGTCAGGCCACGAGCGCTGTACCGGGGTGCGACGACGGCGAGCATCGGCTGGGTGAACTCGGGCGGGACGTCCGGACCGAACGCGACCATCGCGTACGGCAGGTCCAGCTCGGCTGCGACGAGCGGGCCGACGAAGTCGACCGCGTCGACGACGACCAGGTCAGGACCCCACGCACGCGCCGCGTCCAGCGCGGCATCGTGGGCGAGGTCCACCCGAGCTCCGGCGAAGAACTCGGCGACGGTCTCCGGCTGGGGGTCGTTGACGGGGTCTGCACCGGGGAAGCGCTCGGCGACCAACGACCCGATCGCCATCGGGTCCGGGCCTGCCGCCAGGAACGTCACGCCGGGCAGCTCGACTGCGAGTGGTCGTTGCATGACGACGCTGGTCATGACGGCGACGTCGTGCCCGAGGTGCGCCGCCGCACGGACGAAGGGGACGAGGGGCAGGACGTGTCCGTGAGCGGGGACGGCGGAGAACAGGAGACGCATGGGGTTCCGATCAGTAGATTGAGTGGAGAGCATATACATCGATTTGAGAGAGCCTCCAGTGACTAGGCTGAGACGGTGAGCAGCAACCGGACCTACACGTCCCGGGTCCGCACCGAAGCGGCCGGCCGGACGCGCGACGCGATCCTGGACGCCGCCGAGCAGCTGTTCGGTCGGCAGGGCTACGGGGCGACGCGCCTGCCGCAGATCGCCGCCGGTGCCGGCGTCGTGGTGAACACGATCTACGCGAGCATCGGCGGCAAGCCGGAGCTCATCGATGCGATCGTCGACCGGTACGTCAGTCACGAGGTCGTCCTGACGGCACTCGCGGACATCGACACTGCGACCACGGTCGACGACCTCCTCGTCCTGCTGGTGGCGGGGGTCCGTCGCAGCTACGAGGTCACGCTGCGACCGGCACGCATCGTCATCGACGCAGCGCACACGGACCCAGCGCTGGAACCCGCACTGGACCGCATGACGACGCCGTTCCGCGAGCGGCTCGAGCGGATCGCCGACCGATGTGCCGACCTCACCGACGACCGGAGCCTCGATCAGGACGTCCTGGCGCAGGTGTTCTGGTTCTACCTCGGCTACAGCGCATGGCACGAGATGGGGGAACTCGGCTGGTCCTGGGAGACGCGGGAGCGGTGGACCGCACGGCGACTGGCCGACGCGGTCGCGGACCTCGTAGACGGGCCGCTCTGACCGTCGCTCGTCATCCGCGTCCCGCGACTTCCGGACACCATGCGTCGGCTGGGCTCGTTCGGCGGATGTCCGCGTTGACCCGGTCCGAGCGCGCGGCCCAGACTGCAGCCATGACCACCCTCGTGTCCCTCGTGTACATGTCCGTCGCCGTCGACGAACTCACCGATGCGGAACTCGTCGGCCTCCTCTGGGACGCCCGCCTCACCAACGACGCACTCGGCGTCTCCGGTCTCCTCGTGGCCAAGGGCGGTCGCTTCATGCAGGTGCTCGAAGGCCCGGAGTGGAGCGTCGAGGACCGCTTCTCCGCGATCAAGGCCGACCCCCGGCACCAGGACGTCAGGTCGCTCTCGATGGAGCGCATCGACGCCCGCCGGTTCGACGGCTGGTCGATGGCGTTCGGCAACCCCACCGACGCCGACGTCCGTGACGACCCGGGGTTCAGCACGTTCCTCGAGCGCCGCTCCGGCTTGCCGAAGGCGCTTGCGGGCTCCCCCGCGGACTGGCTGCTGCGGTGGTTCCGCAGCCGCGACCTGCGCGCCGTGCCCGACGAGCAGGTGACGCTCGCGCGGACCGCCGCCTGAGCAGCAGCACCCGTCGTCAGGCGACGATGCGCTCCCGCGCCAGCTCCGCGACCAGGCGGTCGAGCTTCGGCCCACGGCCGAGGACCCGACGCGAACCGGGTGCCGTCCGGACGAAGAACGTCGCGACGGCCGTGGTCTCGTCCGGGCGCACGTAGTGCAGCGCGACCGCGCAGCCGGTCCGGCCGCCGGGACCGCTCGCGTCCTCGAGTCCGACGTGCATGACCCGGCTCCACCGGATGACGAGCAGCCGGGTGGCCCGACGCTCGTCGAGTTCCCAGAGCGAGGCCTCCGTCGCGCCGAACGCCCACGTCACGCGGGTGCCGAGCGGGACCTCGGGTCGGGTCTCCTCGACCGTCAACCGGAGCTCGGCGGTGGGCGCGGCGGGCACCAGCCACACCGTGGGGTCGATCCGCCGGATCGCCATGGCGAGTGACTCGTCCTCACGGCGCCGGCGGAGCCCCTGCATGCGGAGGATCCCGGCCAGGACGACCCCGACCCCGAGGGCGATGACGACCACCTCGGCGATGCCGAACACGGTGAGGTCGGCGTCGGGCGTCCGCGACACGACGACGATCCTGGCGACCAGGAGCGCCGCCCACACACCGACGATGACCCACCGGATCATCGCGAGGCGGCGGAGCGGCGACATCCGCTGCCGGGCGCGACCGTCCCGCGGGACATGGTCGGGTCGCCTCAGCACGTCCCGATCCTCGCACGGTCGGCCGGAGAACCCCACCGGCCATCCGTGAACACCCGGCGACCCGCTCAGGTGGGACGAGCCTCCACAGGCGGCGCACTCAGCGTGCGGCCGTAGCATCGGCCGGTGCCCACCAGTCGAACGACCCTGCGTCCGCGCCTGGCTGCGGCCGCGGCCGGCGTCGTCGCCGCACTCGCCTTCCTCGCCGTCGCCGAGCTGTGTGCCCTCGTCCTCGGCGGTGCGGGCAGCCCGCTCGTCGCCGTCGGCTCCGCCGTGATCGACCTCGCCCCCGGCGGCGCGAAGGACCTCATGGTCGCGCTGTTCGGCACGGGCGACAAGGTCGCGCTCTTCGCGCTCATGGCAGTGCTGATGCTCCTGGTCTCCGCCGGAGCCGGGATCCTGGAACTCCGCCGCCCGCCCTTCGGTGCGCTCGTCTTCGCCATCGGCGGTGCCCTCTCGCTGCTCGCCGTGACCACCCGGTCCGGCTCGGGCACCTGGGACGGCGGCCCGTCGGTCCTCGGCGTGGGCGCGGCCGTGATCGTCGTGCGCGTGCTCGTCCAACGACTGCGGACGTGGCGACTCGCTGCGGCGACGCCGACCAGGGCCACAGCCCAGCTGCCGGAACGCCGCTCGTTCCTCGTCTGGACGGCTGCCCTCGGGGTGGTCTCGATCGTCGCCGGAACGGGCGCGCGCCTGGGCACGGCCGGCATGCAGCGCGCCGCGGCGGTCCGACGCTCCATCCGCCTGCCGGCACCGGTCAACGCCGCCCCCGCGGTGCCGGCCGGGGCGTCGCTCGACGTCCAGGGCATCACCCCGTACGTCACCCCGAACGCCGACTTCTACCGGATCGACACCGCGCTCCGGGTGCCGTCGATCGACCCCGCGGACTGGTCGCTCCGGATCCACGGTGCGGTCGAGCACGAGATCACCCTGAGCTGGGACGACCTCCTCGCCCTCCCCCTCGAGGAGCACATGGCGACGCTGAGCTGCGTGTCGAACGAGGTCGGTGGTGACCTCATCGGCAACGCGCTCTGGCTCGGCCACCCGATCCGCACGCTCCTCGCCCGTGCCCGACCCACCGGGGACGCCGACATGGTCCTGTCGACGAGCGAGGACGGCTTCACCGCCGGCACGCCGCTCGACGTGCTGCAGGACGAGGGGACCAACGCGCTGCTGGCCGTCGGGATGAACGGCGACCCGCTGCCCGCGGAGCACGGCTTCCCCGTCCGGATGGTCGTCCCCGGGCTGTTCGGCTACGTGTCCGCGACGAAGTGGGTCGTCGACCTCGAGATCACCCGCTTCGCCGACGCCCAGGGCTACTGGACCCCGCGTGGCTGGTCCGCCCGCGGCCCGGTCAAGCTCGAGTCGCGGATCGACACCCCGGCGAACGGCACCACGGTGTCCGTCGGCGACCGGGTCGCGATCGCCGGCGTCGCCTGGCATCCGCACACGGGCGTCAAGGCCGTGCAGGTGAAGGTCGGTTCAGCAGACTGGCAGGACGCCGAGCTCGCCGACTCCGTCTCCTCGGACACCTGGCGGCAGTGGGTCCTGCGGTGGACGGCGACGGCCGGCACGCACGACGTGCAGATCCGGGCCGTCGGCGCCGACGGTCAGGTGCAGACGAGCGTCCAGCGTCCGCCGGCACCGAACGGCGCCACCGGCTGGGACACGATCACGCTGACGGCGCGCTGACCCCGGTCGCGCCCGCGGCAGCAGCCGGGGGATCGCCGGCGCCGGCCGCGAAGGCGCCTGTGGCCACGGCCACCACGCAGGTGCCGTCGACCTCGTCGTCGTGCTCGACCCGTGCCGCGAAGCCCGCGGACGCGAACACCGCGACCGAGTCCGACGCCTGCGCCGACGACACCTCGATGACCACGACACCACCCGGGCGGAGCCACTCCCCCGCACCGGCAGCGATCCGACGGTGCAGGTCGAGGCCGTCCCCGCCGCCGTCGAGCGCCACGCGGTGCTCGTGGTCGCGGGCCTCGGCCGGCATGGTGGCGATCGCGTCGGTCGGCACGTAGGGCGCGTTCACCGCGATGACGTCGACGACGCCGCGGAAGCGGACGGGCAGCGGCGCGAACAGGTCGCCGGCGACGACGATGCCGCGGTCACCGATGTTCTCGGCGGCGACGTCGACCGCGTCGGGGTCGATGTCCGACGCGACGAGGTCGAGTGCGCCCACGCGGCCGAGCAGGGCGACGGCGATCGCTCCGGCCCCGCAGCACAGGTCGACCACGCGGTCGTAGCGGTGCAGCAGCCGTGCAGCCTGCTCGACCACGACCGTGGTGCGGGTGCGCGGGACGAAGACGCCAGGAGTGACACGGATGCGGTGGCCGTCGAACGCGGCCCACCCGAGCACGTACTCGAGCGGCTCACCGGCCAGGCGGCGCTGGACGACGGACCGGAGTCGTGCCGGGTCGCCGTCGCCGGCGGCCAGCAGCAGGTCGGCCTCGTCCTCGGCGAAGACGCTCCCCGCCGCCCGGAGTCGGGCGGCGAGGGCGTCACGCGCGGGGTGGATCAGGCTGCACCGTCGAACATCGACGTCACCGAGCCGTCGTCGAAGACCTCGTGGATCGCACGCGCCAACAGCGGGGCGATCGGCAGGATCTCGAGACGGTCCCAGCGCTTCTCGACCGGCACCGGCAGGGTGTCGGTGACGACGACGCGGTCGATGAACTCGCTCTGCAGCAGCTCGGTGGCCGGGTCGGAGAACACGGCGTGCGTCGCGGCGACCACGACGCCGATGGCTCCGGCGGCCTTCAGGGCCTCGGCGGCCTTGGCGATGGTGCGGCCGGTGTCGATGAGGTCGTCGACGAGCAGGCACCAGCGGCCGGAGACGTCACCGACGATCTCGTGCACGGTGACCTGGTTCGGCACCAGCGGGTCGCGGCGCTTGTGGATGATGGCGAGCGGTGCGCCGAGCTTCTCCGACCAGATGTCGGCCACGCGGACGCGGCCCATGTCCGGGGAGACGACCGTCAGCATCGACGGGTCGAGGATCGCCTTGAAGTGCTCGAGCAGGACCGGCATCGCGAAGAGGTGGTCGACGGGGCCGTCGAAGAAGCCCTGGATCTGCGCTGCGTGCAGGTCGACGCTCATGATGCGGTGCGCGCCGGCGGCCTTGAACAGGTCGGCGACGAGACGGGCCGAGATCGGCTCGCGGCCACGGCCCTTCTTGTCCTGGCGTGCGTAGGGGTAGAACGGCGCGACGACGGTGATGCGCTTGGCGGAGGCCCGCTTCAGCGCGTCGACGATGATGAGCTGCTCCATGAGCCACTCGTTGATCGGAGCCGTGTGCGACTGGATGACGAAGGCGTCGCACCCGCGGACCGACTCGTCGAACCGGACGTAGAGCTCACCGTTCGCGAAGGTGCGGGCGTCGGTGGGGACGAGTTCGACGTCGAGTTCGTCTGCGATCTGCGCCGAGAGTTCCGGGTGGGCCCGACCCGAGACGAGGACGAGTCGTTTCTGGCCGGTCGTTTTGATTCCGGACAAGTGCCGTACTCACTCCCTGGCCCCGCGGGGCCGTGTGTCCGGACCCGTTGCCGGGCCCTCGTGTGACGGCGGGTGGCCGTCGAAGGTGTCATTCGCCTCGCGCGTGCCGAGCCGCCTCGGCCGCCGGCGTGCCGGGTCGGTGTTCCTGGACCCAGTCGTCGGTGTTGCGCTGTGGGGCGTAGCTGATCGCGAGCGACCCGGCAGGGACGTCCTTGCGGACTGTCGTCCCTGCACCCGTGTACGCCCCGTCCCCAATCCTAACCGGGGCGACGAACACGTTGTGCGAGCCGGTCCGGACGTGCGACCCGACCTCGGTGCGGTGCTTGTGCACGCCGTCGTAGTTCGCCGTGATCGTGTTGGCCCCGATGTTGGAGTCCTCGCCCACCTCGGCGTCGCCGATGTACGACAGGTGCGGGACCTTGCTGCCCCGGCCGATCCGCGCGTTCTTGGTCTCGACGAACGTGCCGATCTTGCCCTGGTCGCCGAGGACCGTGCCCGGCCGCAGGTACGCGAACGGCCCGACCGAGGCGCCGTCGCCGATCACGGCGAGCGTGGCGTCGACGCGGTTGACGGTGGCCCCTGCTCCGACCTCGGTGTCGCGGAGGGTCGTCCCCGGGCCCACGACGGCGCCGGCCGCGATGGCCGTCGCGCCGATGAGCTGCGTGTCGGGGAGGATCTCGGCGTCCGCCTCGATCGTCACGTCGAGGTCGATCCACGTCGAGGTCGGGTCCTGGATCGCCACACCGGCGAGCTGGTGGCGCCGGACGATGCGGTCGTTGAGCACCCGGGCCGCGTCGGCGAGCTGGGCACGGTCGTTGATGCCGGCGACGACCCACGGGTCGGGCAGCGTGACGACGTCGATGCGCCCGCCGCGTGCCTGGATCAGGGCCGGGGCGTCGGTGATGTACATCTCGCCCTGGGCGTTCTCGGTCGTGATCGCGGGCAGCACGGCACGCAGGTGCGTCACGTCGAACGCGTAGATGCCCGCGTTCGCCTCGGTGATCGCGCGCTGGTCCTCGGTCGCGTCCTTGTGCTCGACGACGCCGACGAAGGCCCCGTCAGCGTCGCGCAGGATGCGCCCGAGTCCGGTGGGGTCCGGCGCGATGGCGCTGACGAACGTGACGGCGTTGCCGGCCACGCCGTGGGCGTCGACGAGCGCGCGGAGGCTCGGCCGGTCCAGCAGCGGGACGTCACCCGAGAGCACGATGACCGCCCCGTCGAACTCGGCCGGCAGTGCTGCCACGGCCACCTCGACCGCGCGGCCCGTGCCCGGGACGTCGTCCTGGTCCACCACGATCGCGTCCGGCATGCGCTCGGTCACCTCGGCGGCGACGCGCTCGCGCTCGTGCCGCACGACGACCACGACGTGCTCCGGCGCGAGCGACTCGGCCGTGCGCAGGACGTGGGCGACGAGGGGCAGCCCGGCGAGTCGGTGCAGCACCTTGGGCGTGGAGGACTTCATGCGTGTGCCCTGCCCGGCGGCGAGGACGACGACGGCGATCCGCTGGTCGGTCATGTCCCCATCCTGGCCCACGCGGCGAGCGCGCACCAACGCCACCACCCACCGGACGGGAGGCTCCCCCCGCGTCCGGCACCGAGCCTCCCGGCCGGCGGCCTCCCGCTGCCCGGCAGCGACACCCTCGAGGTCGTACGACAGCGAGGTTGTCGCGGTCCGGCGGCGTCCCAGACGCACGCGACATCGTCGAGGTCGTACGACAGCGAGGTTGTCGTTGTGAGTCGGGAAGGGGACGGGCGGCGGCGCGCCCCGCGAGTCAGGCGGCGGCCGGGACCCGGGGCTCGGGCTTGACGAAGGCCATGAGCACCAGGCCAGCGACCAGGACCACCACCACGCCGATGATCCCGAAGCGCGTCGATCCCCCCACGGTCACGGCGAGGCCGAACATGGCGGGGGCGATGAACGACGCCGCACGACCGGTCGTGGCGTAGAGGCCGAAGAGCTCCCCCTCGTGGCCGGGCGTCGCGAGCCGGGTGAGGTACGAGCGCGAGGACGCCTGCACCGGCCCGACGAACACGCACAGTGCGAGCCCGAGCACCCAGAACCCGGCGGGCGCGCTGCCCACGAAGAGCACCGCCGTCCCGCACACCGCCAGCCCGACGAGCGACACCATGATGAGCGCGCGCGAGCCGAAGCGGTCGTCGAGCCGGCCGGAGGCGAAGGTCGCGATGCCGGCCACGACGTTCGCGACGATGGCGAACAGGATCACCTGCGACGCGCTGAACCCGAAGACCTGCGCGGCGATGATCCCGCCGAAGATGAACACCGCACCGACGCCGTCACGGAACACCGCGCTGGCGACGAGGAACGCCAGGACGTTGCGGCGCTCGCGCCAGAGCCGGGCGATGTCCCGGCCGAGGTCCCGGTACGCGGACAGCAGCGTGCCGGCGCGGGCGTCGTCGCGCGCGGCCTCGGGCACGACGAGGAACAGCGGGATCGAGCTCACGGCCAGCCAGACGGCGGCGATGCCGATGGCCACGCGGACGTCCCACTGCCCCGAGGCGACGGTCGCGGGCAGGTCCAACAGGCCCGCGGTGTCGCCGGCGCCGAAGTCCTGGATGCAGAGGACCAGGAGCACGACGAGCAGCACGATGCCACCGAAGTACCCGGCAGCCCAGCCGATCGCCGACACGCGGCCGGTCGAGCGCCCGGGAGCGACCTGCCCGAGCATCGCGTTGTAGCCGACGCACGCGATCTCGTACGCGACCGTCCCGATGCCGATGAGCGCGGCGCCGAGCACCAGGAACGGCTGGCTCGGGGCGACGAAGACCATCGCGCCGATCGACAGGGCCACGCCGATCGTGGCGACGAGCACGGAGCGACGACGGTGCCCGGAGGAGTCCGCGAGCCGGCCGACCGCGGGAGCGACCAGCGCGACGACGATGCCGGCGATCGTCAGCGCGGTGGAGACGACCGTGGCGTTGTGCGCGAGTTGGTCCTGGACCGCCTGCTTCGCGGTGGCGGAGCTGTCCTCGGCTCCGACGAGCGCCGGGTCGACGAACGCCCGGCTCGCCAGGTAGGTGCTGAACACGAAGGTCGTCACGACGGCGTTGAACGCCGCCGATCCCCAGTCCCAGAGCGCCCAGGAGACGAGGGCGCGACGATCGGTGCGCTGCGGCGGTGGAGCGACGGTCATGCGCGAACCGTAGCGCGTCCCGGTGGCGCGGGGGTGGCCCCGGTCCGGGGCGCGTACGGACAACCGGTCGCGAGCGGTCGAGACACCCCGCTCAGGTCCGCCGACCGGTCGAGAACCGTCGGCCAGGGCGTCGCACAGCGACGCTCACCGACCGCACGGCGGCACGCACACGGTGTGTCGTGACCGGTCACGCTCCGGACGGGAGGCTCGGGGCAGGCTGGCACCGAGCCTCCAGTCCGGCGGATGGTGCGGCCATCGATCGAGGGAGCAGGAATCGTCGGGTGCGGTCAGGCGACCCGACGATTGCTGCTCCTTCGATGGCGTGGGTGAGCGCGCGGATCAGGCGGCCGGGACGCCGCCGGGGTAGACCACGGACTTCAGGGACTCGGGGTCGGTGTCGCTCTCGAGGGCCTCGCGCACGTCGTCGAGGCCGAAGCGCCCCGTGACCAGCGAGTCGAGGTCGATCTGGCCCGAGGCGACCAGCTCGATCGCGACCGGCCACGTGCCGGTGTAGCGGAAGATGCCGGTGACCGTGACCTCGAGGTTCTGGATGTGCTCGACGGGCAGGGTCATCTCCGAGTTGCCGAGGCCGACCAGGACGGCCGCACCGGCAGGTCCCACGGCCTTGATGCCGTCGGAGACCGCGCGGGGTGCACCGCTGGCGTCGATGAAGGCGTCGACCGGCACGATGTCGGACGCGACGGACACGACGGTGGGGTCGACGACCTCGGTCGCGCCGTAGGACAGCGCCCGCTCACGCCGCTCGACGACGAGGTCGCTGACGACGATGCGGCTCGCGCCGAACGCCTTGGCGGCCTGTGCGCAGATGATGCCGATCGGGCCGGCGCCGGCGATGAGGACCGAGGAGCCGGGAACGATGCGGGCCTTGCGGACCGCGGCGATGGCGACGGAGAGCGGTTCGAGGAGGGCGCCGGCCTCGAACGACACGGAGTCGGGCAGCGGGTGCGCGAACTCGGCCTCGATGGTGACGTACTCGGCGAAGGCACCGTCGACCGGCGGCGTCGCGTAGAAGCGCATGTGCGGGCACAGGTTGTAGCGGCCGGCCAGGCACTGGGCGCAGCGGTGGCACGGGCGCTGCGGCTCGACGGCGACGCGCTCCCCGATGCGGGCGGTGTCGACGCCCTCGCCGACGGCGGTGATCGTGCCGGAGAGCTCGTGGCCGAGGACGAGGGGCTCCTCGACGACGAAGTCCCCGATCCGGCCGTGGCGGAAGTAGTGCACGTCGGAGCCGCAGACACCCACGGCGGCGACCTGGACGAGCACGTCGCCGGGGTCGACGGCGGGGACGGGGCGGTCCTCGATCGTGAGGGCGTCCTGGCCCTGCAGGACGCTGACGCGCTGGGTGTCGGTGGTGCTCATGCGGTGCTCGCTCTCTGGTGCGTGGTGGCGCGGTCGGCGGGGGTGCCGTCAGCCGTGGCGGGGTCGGTGTCGGCGGGGGTGCCGTCGGCCGCGGCGGGGTCGGTGTCGGCGACCCTGCCTGGGTCGGTGTCGGCGACCCGGGTGGGGTCGGTGTCGGCGACCCGGGTGGGGTCGTCGAGGAGGTCGCGGAAGCCGATCTCGGCGGCTCCGCGGAGCAGGACGTCCCGGCCGAGGGCGGCGGGGACGATGCGGACGCGGTCGGCCATGGCGGCCATCGACTGCTCCCGCACGGCGGTGACGATGCGGTCCCCCACGTGCCCGAGCAGCACACCGAGGAACCCACCGAGGACGACGACCGCGGGGTTCACCGTGTGGATGGCGTTGCGGAGCCCGGTGGCCAGCGCCGCGACCTGCCGGTCGACGACGCGCTCGACTGCGGAGGGACCCTCGAGGAGCGCTCCGGCGTCGGCCGGCGTCGCGGGGTCGGTCGTCGTCACGGAATCGGCCAGCGCCGCGGCGAGCGCCTGCAGGTCGTCGGCCGGGACCCCGGTGACGGCGACGAGCGCTGCCCGGGACGCCTCGGTCTCCAGGCACCCGATCGCTCCGCAGTGGCAGCGGATGCCGTTCGCGGCGACGAAGGTGTGGCCCATCTCGCCCGCGTACCCGTCGGCGCCGCTGAGCGGTCGACCGGCGCTGATGACGCCCCCACCGATGCCGCTCGCGCCGCCGTTGAGGTAGATGAGGTCGCGGACGCCGCGGCCGCTGCCGTAGAGGTGCTCAGCCCGGGCGCCGAGGTTGGCGTCGTTCGCGACCCGGACCCGGTGGCCGGTGGCGGCGGCGAGGGGTTCCGCGAACGGCTCGTCGCGCCACCCGAGGTGCGGGGCGTACCGGACCAGGCCGTCCTCGACGCGGACCGTGCCGGGGATCGCGACGCCGATGCCGACCAGGCGGAGGCCGACGAGCTCCTCGTGCAGGCCGTCGAGCAGGGCGGCGACGAGGCGGACGGCCTCGACGGCGGTGGGCCGCTCGGTCGTGTGCTCGGTGACGCGGACGCGGATGGAGCCGTCGAGCCCGACGAGCGCCACGGTGACGGCGTCGATCTCCACGGTGACCGCGGCCGCGACGACGTCAGCGGAAGCGCGGACGGTCGGGCTCGGGCGACCGCGGCCGGTGCCGGTGCCGGTGCCGGTGCCGGTGCCGGTAGCGGTGCCGGTGCCCGGCGTCAGCGCGGCTCCGGCGGCCGGCGCGTCGCCGCCCGCCCCGGCAGTCGCTCCGCCGTCCAGGTCCTCCCCCACCAGCCCGAGCTCGACGAGCTCCCCGACCAGCGCCAGGGTGGTCGAGCGGTTCAGCCCGGTCAGTCGGGTGAGGTCGGCCCGGGTGAGGGGGCCGTCCTCGTGGACGATGCGGAGCACGCGGGCGGTGTTCCGCCGGGGGACGTCGGTCGGCACGCGGACCCTCAGCGCGACCGCGAGAAGGCGGCGTCGAACGAGGCGTCGGGCGGGGCGATGGTGCCGAGCCGCCGCACGAACGCCAGCGCCTCGGGACCGCCGACGAGCCGGTCCATGCCGGCGTCCTCCCACTCGACGCTGGTCGGCCCGGTGTACCCGATGTGGTTCAGCACGCGGAACACCCGCTCCCAGGGCACGTCCCCGTGGCCGGCGGTCACGAAGTCCCAGCCCCGGCGCGGGTCGCCCCAGGGCAGGTGGCTGCCGAGGCGTCCGTTGCGGCCGTCGAGCTGCTTCACCGACTCCTTGCAGTGCACGTGGTACACCCGGTCGGCGAAGTCGAGCAGGAAGGCGGCGGGGTCGAGGTCCTGCCAGACGAAGTGCGACGGGTCGAAGTTGAAGCCGAACGCGGGGCGGTCGGCGAAGACCTCCAGCGTGCGCTTCGCCGTCCAGTAGTCGTAGGCGATCTCGGACGGGTGCACCTCGAGCGCGTACCGCACGCCTACCTCCTCGAACACGTCGAGGACCGGTGACCAGCGGTCGTGGAAGTCCTGGTACCCGGCGTCGATCATCGCCGGTGGCACGGGCGGGAACCCGGCGACCGTCTTCCAGATCGAGGACCCGGAGAACCCGGTCACGGTGTCGACACCGAGCGCGGCGGCGGCACGGGCCGTCCACTGCAGCTCCTCGGCAGCGCGCTGTCGGACGCCCTCGGGGTCACCGTCGCCCCACACGTGCGGCGGCAGGATGTCCTCGTGCCTGGCGTCGATCGGGTCGTCGCACACGGCCTGCCCGACCAGGTGGTTCGCGATCGTCCAGACGCCGAGGCCGTTCTCCCGCAGGATCCGCTGCCGGTCGGCGACGTACTCCGGGTCCGTCGCGGCGCGCCGGACGTCGAGGTGGTCGCCCCAGCAGGCGATCTCCAGGCCGTCGTAGCCCCATTCCCCGGCCAGTCGTGCGACCTCCTCGAACGGCAGGTCGGCCCACTGTCCGGTGAACAGCGTGACCGGACGGGAGGCTCGCCCCGCGTCCGCCACGGCGCTCACCAGGACTCCGGTCGGGAGCCGGCGGCCACCGGGGCCGGTCGGTCGACACGCGACCCGACGGTCACGACGGTGTGGTCGCGGCCGGCGGTGGTGATCGCCTCCATCACGTCGAGGACGTGGAACGCGAGGTCGCCGGAGGCCCGGTGCTCGCGGTCGGTCTCGACGGCGCGGGCCAGGTCGGACAGCCCGTAGCCACGTCCGGCGTCCCGGTACCCGGCGCCGACGGGCAGTTCGCGCCAGTCGCGGTCGTCGGCGGTGGCGATGCGGACGGGGTCGGAGAAGCGGTTCGGGTCGGCCACCTCGAGGGTGCCGGCGGTGCCGTACACCTCGAAGAGCGGGCTCTGGGTGGCCCAGACCTCGAACGACAGGGTCACGGTGGAGACCACGCCGCCCTCGTGTTCCAGGATCGCGACGACGTGCGTGTCGACGTCCACCGGCAGCACCGTGCCGGCTGCTGGGCCGGTGGCGATCGTGCGCTCGCGGGTGGACCGGGTGGTGCTGCCGCTCACGCGGACGACCGGGCCGAAGAACGTGACGAGGCTGGTCAGGTAGTACGGGCCCATGTCGAGGAGCGGACCGCCGCCCGGCTGGTAGTAGAAGCCGGGTGCCGGGTGCCAGAGCTCGTGCCCCGGGGCGCTCCACGACACGGCGGCGCCGAGCGCGGTGCCGATCAGGCCGTCGTCGAGCGCGGCCCTGGCGGTCTGGATCCCCGTGCCGAGGACGGTGTCGGGCGCGCTGCCGACCCGGAGACCGGCGGCGCGCGCCTGCTCGAGCACCGGGGTGGCCTCGGCCGTCGAGAGCGCGAGGGGCTTCTCGCCGTAGACGTGCTTGCCCGCGGCGAGCGCCCGCGCGGCGACGTCGGCGTGTGCGGCCGGGATCGTCAGGTTGAGGACGACGTCGACGTCGTCGTGCGCGAGCAGCTCGTCGACGCCGAGCGCCAGGACGCCCTGCTCGGCGGCGACGGCAGCGGCACGCTCGGTGTCGAGGTCGGCGACCGCGGTCAGGCGGAGGTTCGGCAGGCTCGGGAAGTGCTCGAGGTACTGCTTGCTGATGTTCCCGACGCCGACCATGCCGACGTTCATCGTGCTGCCCACAGGAGTCCCCTCTCGATGACGGTGCGGAGCGGCTGGGACTCCACGATCTCCACGCGGTGCCCGGGTGCGGACACGAACACGCGGCCCTTGCCCCACTGGCGGGTCCAGATCGCCGGTGCGGTGACCGGGCGGTTCCAGGCGTCCCACGGGCGGGCCTCCTGGGTCGTGGTCGCGAGGACGTCGTTGTACTCGTCGCTGAGCACCCAGTACTGCTCGGTGACCAGGTCGAAGTCGTCGATGCCCTGCGTGATCGGGTGTTCGTGGCCGAGGTCCGCCATGTGCACGCTGTACGGCACGTAGTTGTCGGACTGCTCACCGATGCGTTCGTCGGGGTGCTTGCCCGCGTGGT
Source organism: Curtobacterium sp. SL109 (assembly GCF_026672405.1). Lineage (NCBI taxonomy): Bacteria > Bacillati > Actinomycetota > Actinomycetes > Micrococcales > Microbacteriaceae > Curtobacterium > Curtobacterium sp. SL109. The sequence continues at coordinate 1,390,199 of NZ_JAPPRB010000002.1, read as the reverse complement.
GGGCGAACTGGCCGCCGATCATGTGCAGGTAGTCCGCGTTGTTGCGGTAGGCGTCCGCGATGCCACCGTGCCAGCCGGCGAGCCCGGTACCGGCGAGGACCGCCCGCTGCAGACCGGCGAACTCGTCGTCGGCGATGGTCGTCATGGTGTTCACCTGCACGACGAGGTCGGTCTCCGCCATCACGGCGTCGTCGGCGTACACGGCGGTGGAGTCCTCGACGCGGACGTCGAAGCCGTTGTCGCGGAGGAACGGGATGAAGACGTCCGTGGTCTCGACGGGCTGGTGTCCGTCCCATCCTCCGCGGACGACGAGTGCGTGGCGTGCCATGGTGCCCTCCTGGTGGGCTGTGGTCGTGGGGTCGGTCCCGGTCACGGTCTCGGTCACGGGATGGCCGTCCAGCTGCTGCCGTCGGCGGCGCTGCGTTCGACGGCGTCGAGCACGCGCTGCACGTGCAGGCCCTCGGCGAACGAGGGTTCGGGGTCGGTGCCGTCGGTGATCGCGGTCACGAGGTCGGCGACCTCGTGCGTGAAGGTGTGCTCGTACCCGATGAGGTGACCGGTCGGCCACCACTTGTCCATGTACGGGTGCTCGGGCTCGGTGACGAGCACGCGGGTGAAGCCCTGCTCCCCGGCGGGGGCGGTGGCGTCGTACACGCGGAGTTCGTTCATGGACTCGAGGTCGAACTGGATCGCGCCGGTCGACCCGCTCAGCTCGATCGTCAGGCCGTTCTTCCGGCCGGTGGCGTAGCGGGTGGCCTCGAAGGACCCGACCGCGCCGTCGGCGGCCCCGCCCGCGAGCCGGCCGAGGAACCAGGCGGCGTCGTCGACGGTGACCCGGCCGCGCTCGGTGGACGCGGTGCCGGACAGCCCGACGCCGTCGGCCAGCAGCGGGCGCTCCTCGACGAAGGTGGCGAGGGTGCCGGACACGCTGGTCAGCGAGGACCCGGTGACGTGCTCGACGAGGTCGATGGCGTGCGCACCGATGTCCCCGAGGGAGCCGGAGCCGGCCTGCTCCTTGTCGAGGCGCCAGGTCATGGGGCCGTCCTCGTCGGCGAGCCAGTCCTGCAGGTAGAGCGCACGGACCTGCCGCACGGTGCCGATGCGGCCGGCCTGCACGAGCGCGCGGGCCTGGGCGATCGCGGGCACCCGGCGGTAGCTGAACCCGACCATCGCGCGGACACCCCGCGCTGCCGCTGCCGTCGCGGCCGCGGTCATCGCCTCGGCCTCGGCGACGGTGTTGGCGAGGGGCTTCTCGCAGAGGACGTGCTTGCCGGCCTCGAGCGCGGCGATCGCGACCTCGACGTGCGACGACCCCGGCGAGCAGATGTCGACCACGTCGATGTCCGGGTCGGCCACGACGGCGCGCCAGTCGGTGGCGGCGCGCTCCCAGCCGTAGTGCGCTCGAGCCGCTTCGGTGCGTTCGGGGTCACGGCCGACGATGACGGACATCTCGGGCTCCACCGCGAGCGGGAAGAACCGGGCGACCGTCCGCCACGCCTGTGAGTGGGCAGCGCCCATGAACCCGTGCCCGACCATCGCGACCCGCAGCCGTTGCTGCGCCTGTCGTTCCTGTGCCATCCGCTCGCTCCTTTGCGATCACGTCCTTGCCACGATCCACCCTACCGCTTATGTTGGGCGCGGCAACATTTTGTTCGACGACGAACGGTGACACACCATGGCGACGACGCCCACCCGCGAAGACAAGTTCTCCTTCGGTCTCTGGACCATCGGATACAACGGCTCGGACCCCTTCGGCGGTCCGACACGACCCCCGCTCGACGTGGTCGAGGGGGTCGAGAAGCTCGACGAGCTCGGGGCCTACGGCCTCACCTTCCACGACGACGACCTGTTCGCGTTCGGCTCGACCGACGCCGAACGACAGAAGCAGATCGACCGCCTCAAGGGTGCGCTCGAGTCCACCGGCATCATCGTGCCGATGGTCACGACGAACCTCTTCTCCGCCCCGGTCTTCAAGGACGGCGGCTTCACCTCGAACGACCGTCAGGTCCGCCGGTTCGCGCTCCGCAAGGTCTTCCGCAACGTCGACCTCGCCGCCGAGCTCGGCGCGAAGACGTTCGTCATGTGGGGTGGCCGCGAGGGCGCCGAGTACGACAGCGCCAAGGACGTGCAGGCCGCGCTCTCCCGCTACAAGGAGTCCGTCGACCTGCTCGCGCAGTACGTCACCGACAAGGGCTACGACATCCGGTTCGCGATCGAGCCGAAGCCGAACGAGCCCCGCGGCGACATCCTCCTGCCGACCCTCGGCCACGCGATCGCCTTCATCGACACGCTCGAGCGCCCCGAGCTCTTCGGTGTGAACCCCGAGGTCGGCCACGAGCAGATGGCGGGCCTGAACTTCACGGCCGGCATCGCCCAGGCGCTCTACTCGGGCAAGCTCTTCCACATCGACCTCAACGGCCAGCGCGGCATCAAGTACGACCAGGACCTCGTCTTCGGTCACGGCGACCTGCAGAACGCGTTCTCGCTCGTCGACCTGCTCGAGCACGGCTCCCCCGAGGGTGGCGTCGCATACGACGGCCCGCGCCACTTCGACTACAAGCCGAGCCGCACCGAGGACTTCTCCGGTGTCTGGGACTCCGCGGCCGCGAACATGCGCATGTACCTGCTCCTCAAGGAGCGCGCACAGGCCTTCCGCGCCGACCCCGAGGTCCAGGCGGCCCTCGAGGCCTCCAAGGTCCCCGAGCTGTCCACGCCGACGCTCAACGAGGGCGAGACCTACGACGCGTTCCTCGCCGACCGCTCCGCGTACGAGGACTTCGACGCCGACGCGTACTTCGGCGGCAAGGGCTTCGGCTTCGTCCGGCTCCAGCAGCTCGCGATGGAGCACCTCATGGGCGCTCGTGGCTGACCTGGTCGCGGGGGTCGATTCGTCCACCCAGTCCTGCAAGGTCACGATCCGCGACGCCGACACCGGCGCCGTGGTCCGTGAGGGTCGTGCGTCTCACCCGGACGGCACGTCGGTCGACCCCCGCCACTGGTGGGACGCCCTCGGCACCGCGATCGCGGACGCCGGCGGGTTCGACGACGTCGCCGCCGTCGCGGTCGCCGGCCAGCAGCACGGCATGGTCGCGCTCGACGCCGAGGGTCGCGTCGTCCGCGACGCCCTCCTCTGGAACGACGTCCGCAGCGCCGACGCGGCCGCACAGATGGTCGAGGAGCTCGGCCGGGAGGCCTGGGTCACCCGCACGGGACTGGTCCCGGTGGCCTCGTTCACCGGCACGAAGCTGCGCTGGCTCCGCGACGCGGAGCCGGAGAACGCAGCCCGCGTGGCAGCGGTCGCACTCCCCCACGACTGGTTGTCGTGGCGGCTGCGCGGCTTCGGCCCCGCGGACGAGAGCCCGAACGGCCCGGACCTCGACGCCCTCGCGACCGACGGCTCCGACGCCAGCGGCACGGCGTACTGGGACCCGGCCCGCAAGGCCTACGACGCCGAGCTGTTCGAGCTCGCGCTCGGTCGGCCGATGCGCGTCGCCGGTGACGGGTCCACGGACGCCGTCGTCGTGCCCCGCGTCGTCGCGCCCGACGCCGCCATGGGCACGCTCGACGCCGACGTGACCCTGCCGGGCGGCACCGTCGCCCGCGCGGGCCTCATGGTCGGGGCCGGTACCGGCGACAACGCCGGCGCGGCCCTCGGCCTCGGGCTCGGCCCGGGCGACGTCGCGGTGTCCCTCGGGACCAGCGGGACCGTCTTCGGTGTCACCGACACCGAGCTGGCGGACCCGAGCGGGACCGTGGCGGGCTTCGCGGACGCGACGGGGGCGCGCCTCCCGATCGTCACCACGCTCAACGCGGCCCGCGTGCTCGAGGTGATCGGCGGCCTCCTCGGCGTCGACCACGGCGAGCTGGGTCGTCTGGCGCTGGCAGCACCGGCCGGGGCCGACGGCCTCGTCCTGGTGCCGTACTTCGTCGGTGAGCGCACGCCGAACCGTCCGGACGCCACCGCGTCCCTGCTCGGGATGACCCCGGCGACCACCGACCGGGAGCACCTGGCCCGGGCGGCGTTCGAGGGCATGCTGTGCGCGCTCGCGGACGGCCTGGCCGCGGTCGAGGCGACCGGCGTCACCGTGGAACGGCTCCTGCTCATCGGCGGGGCCGCGCGCAACGAGGCCGTCCGGACCATCGCCGCGCAGGTGTTCGGCCGCGACGTCGAGCTGCCCGAACCCGGCGAGTACGTCGCCGCCGGTGCCGCACGCCAGGCGGCCTGGGCGCTGACCGGCACGCTGCCCTCGTGGGACATCGCCACGACGACGGTGCCGGCGGACCCGCGCCCCGAGGTGCTCGAGCGCTACCGCGACGCGGTGCGCTGAACACCGCACCGACCCACCTGATCACCGTGCCCCCGGTGCCGTCTCGACGGCGCCGGGGGCATGATCGTCCCCGGAGGACACCACCATGCCGCTGACCGACCTGCCCCTCGACGAACTGCGCGCCCACCGCCCCACCATCCGCCGACCGGACGACTTCGACCGGTTCTGGGCCGACACCGTCGCCGAGGCCCGCGCCGCGGGTGCCGACACCGCCCCGACCCTGGTGCCCGCGGACACCCCCGTCACCGGGCTCGTGGTCGAGGACCTGACCTTCCCGGGATTCGCGGGTGACCCCGTGCGCGCCTGGGTCACCCGACCGGTGGACGCCGAGGGCGACCTGCCCGTCGTCGTCGAGTACCTCGGCTACAACGGCGGACGCGGTCGCCCCGGGGAACGGGTGGCCTGGGCCCTCGCCGGGTACGTCCACGTCGTGATGGACACCCGCGGGCAGGGCAGCGGGTGGGGCGGCGGGGACACCCCTGACCCCCACGGCGCCGGCCCGCACATCGGCGGCTGGATGACGAGCGGCATCGAGCGGCCCGAAGACCACTACTACCGGAGGGTCTTCACCGATGCCGTCCGACTGGTGGATGCGGTCCGCACGCTCCCAGGTGTCGACCCGGACCGCATCGCCCTGACCGGTGGCAGCCAGGGTGGCGGCATCGCGATCGCCGCGGCTGCGCTCGTCGAGGCCCACGTCGGTCCGCTCGTGGCCGTCCTGCCCGACGTGGCGTTCCTGTGCGACTGGGAGCACGGTGCCCTCGTCGCGGTGAGCGACCCCTACCAGGAGCTGGTCCGTTACCTCGCCGTGCACCGTGACGCGGCCGAGACCGTGTGGACGACGACGTCGTACCTCGACGGGGTCAACTTCGCGGCCGGGATCACCGCTCCCGCACTGTTCTCCGTCGCGCTGATGGACGAGGTCGTGCCGCCGCGCACCACCTTCGCGGCGTACAACGCGCTCGGCTCCACGGACCGGGAGATCGCGGTGTACGCGTACAACGGGCACGAGGGCGGCGGCTTCCGGCACTGGGAGCGGCAGGTGGCGTTCCTCCGGGCTCGCGACGGGGGTCGGTGAAGCTGGGGTAGGTGAGGCTGCCCTCACCTGGAAACCCCAGGTCAGGACAGCCTTGCCTGGCTGGACAGCCGCACCGTCCGGGTGTTTGCTCGTCCACATGGCAACCACCACCGTCCCCGCACTGCCCGACCTGTCACCGGCGGAGTCGACGAGTGCCGCACGGCTGAACTGGCTCCGCGCCGGCCTGCTCGGCGCGAACGACGGCATCGTGTCCGTGGCCGCCGTCGTCGTGGGTGTCGCAGGTGCCGGCGTCGCGATCGGTCCCGTGCTCGCGGCTGGTGGGGCGGCACTGGTCGGCGGCGCGGTGTCCATGGCCCTCGGCGAGTACGTCTCGGTGAGCGGTGCCCGGGACGCCCAGCGGACCGGGCAGACCGCCGCCGCCGCACGACGCGCGGCGGCCGCCCAGCAGCACGACGACGTCGCCGCCGCCTACCGGTCGCTCGGGGTGTCCGCGTCCGTCGCGTCGTCGGTCGCGGACGAGCTCGCGCGCCCCGAGGTCCGTGATGCCTGGGTCGCCGCAGAGGAGCGTGCGGCGGCCGAGGAGGTCGTCAGCCCGTGGCGTGCGGCCTGGGTGTCCGCGGCGACGTTCCTCGTCGGAGGCCTCCTGCCGTTCGTGGCGACCGTCCTCGCCCCGCCGTCGAGCCGCATCGCCGTCGTCGTCGTCGCCGTGCTGCTCGCCCTGGCCGCGACCGGCATCACCGGAGCGGTGCTCGGCGGCGCACGCCGTGGCCGTGCAGCCACCCGTGTGGTCGTCGGTGGGGCACTCGCCCTGGCCGCGACGTGGATCGCCGGGATGCTGCTCGGGGCGCACGCCCTCTAGGGTCAGCGGCCCGCGCGCGCTCGAGCCGTGATCTCCTGCACCACGGCGGTCTTGGCGTCCGCGTAGTCGTTCATGTCGTCCCACTGCCGGCGGAACAGCTCGCGCTTGGTGGCCTCGTAGAGCGCCCGGTCGGCGGGGTCGGACCGGAGCCGGTCGCGGAACAACCGGTACCGCTCGACCGCCGGCGCATCGTGCTCGTAGACGTGCACGTGGACGGAGCGTTCCGGTGTGCGGACCAGTCGATGTCCGGGCTCACGGACGCGCAGCACGTAGCCGGCCGCGAGGAGCAGCTCGACGTGGTCCTCCTCGGCGGTGATGTCGTCCACCGTCACCAGGACGTCGATGATCGGCTTCGCCGCCAGCCCGGGCACGGCCGTGGAGCCGATGTGCTCGATCCCGACGGTCGCTCCGCCCGCGCCGAGTGCCCGCCGGATCCGGTCCCGGTGCTCGGCGAACACCGTGGGCCAGCGCTCGTCGTACGGGTGCAGGGCGACGTGGACCGCTTCGGGCCCGCCGACGATCTCGATCGTCGTCACGTCCGGGCGGCGGCGGTCGTCGCTGTGCTCCATGCCGTCATCCTCGCAGGCGCTCCGGTGCTGCCCGGCGGAAGCGGTCGAGGTCCTCGGAGGTCGGCGGGTCGGCGCCCGGCCGGGAGACCGTCAACGCGGCCGCCGCGACGGCGTGGTGCAGTGCCGCACGCCACGTCGGCACGTGCCGGGGTCGGTGACCGAGGGCGTCCTGCCGCCAGAGGAAGGAGAGGAACGCCGCACAGAAGGCGTCGCCGGCGCCGATGGTGTCCGCGACCCGTACCCGCCGTGCCGGAGCGTGCTCGGTGTGCCCGTCCACGAAGAGCGTCGCGCCCTCCTGTCCGCGTGTCAGGACGACGGCGCGTCCGCTCGTGCTCCACGCCGCGGCGACCTCGGCCGGTTCGACGGACGGGTACAACCAGGCGAGGTCCTCGTCCGATGCCTTCACGAGGTCGCTCGCGGCCACGAACGCCTCCACCCGGTCCACGGTGCGGGGAGCGTCGTCGACCGCGGCGGGGCGCATGTTGACGTCGTAGCTGACGAAGGACGCCTCCGGTGCTCGCTGGACGGTCTCCAGCACGGCGTCGGCTCCGGGGAGCAGCAGGGTGCCGAGACACCCCGTGTGCACGAGCGCGGGCGGACGGAGTGGGTCCAGGGTCGGGCGGACGTCCCAGTCCACGTCGAAGGCGTAGGTCGCTGCCCCGTCGGCGTCGAGCACGGCGTGCGCGACGTGGCTCGGGCACGACGGGGACCGGTGGACCTCGGCGATGGTGACGCCCGCCGCCTCGAGCGGGGCGCGGAGTGTCCGCCCGTCGTCGTCGGGGCCGATGTGGGTGGCGAGGACGACCGGGTGCCCCAGGCGGGCGAGGCCGAGCGCGACGTTCGCTGCCGCGCCGCCGGGGTGCCGGCTCGTGGTGCCGTCCGCCCGGTGCACGGCATCGACGAGCGTCTCGCCGATGACCAGCGCGCGCCCGGACCGGACGTCGGCAGCAGGGACGGTCATCCGGGGACCGGCGTCTGGTCGATGCGGACTGACGACTCGAGGTGTCCGACGACGCTGCCGCCGACGGCACGCAGGGTCAAGGACAGGGTGGCGGCACTCGGCGGCAGGAGTGCCGTGAGCACCGTCGCACCGTCGCCGGCGACGACCTCGACCGAACCGTTGTCGAAGTACAGCTCGACGCTGCTGGTGTCCCCGGAGAGCGGCACCCGGGTCGTGGACGGGAACGGCGACCCCGCGCCGTACCCGCCGACCACCCGGCGGTCGAGGACCAGCTCGCGGTCACGGAGCGACCAGGACAGCGTGCACCCGGGGCCGTCGACGAGCAGGTCGCCGGAGGTCTGTCCACGCTCGAGCCGCAGGCGGAGGCCGACGGGGTCGCCGTCGGGGCTCGTGATGCGGACGGCCGAGCCGGCCAGGAGCTCGAGTGGCCGGGACGTCGGCGGCGCGAGGGGGACAGCGATCTCGACGGCCACGTGCTGCACCAGACGGGGTCGTCCGTCGACCGTCCGGAGGGCGAGTTCCCGGGGCAGCGTCATCGCACCGCGCCACCCGTGGTCCGGGAGGACGTGCGCGTACTGCCAGTTCGACATCCAGGCGACCATGACGCGTCGACCCTCGAGCGCGTCGGTGAACGTGACACCGGCGTAGCAGTCACGTCCCTGGTCGACCCACTCGGGCTCGGCGTCCGCGGTGTAGGTCTCGCCGTCGAAGTCACCGATGAACGCGACCATGCCCGAACCGCCCGCCGGGTGTCCGCCGCCGACGCTGAGCAGCAGGACCCACCGGACGTCCCCGCTGTCGGGGTCGGTCAGCGGGAACAGGTCGGGACACTCCCAGATCCCGTCGACCGCGATGACCGGGGCGAACCGGCTGAGCGGGCGCCACTCGACCAGGTCGTCCGACCCGTAGACCACCACCGCCCGCTCCACCGCTTCGACGGCGACCATCACCCACCGCTCGTCGACGCCGTCGGACCACCGGAAGACGTGTGGGTCGCGGAAGTCCGTGGACCCGCGGTCGAGCACGGCACCGCCCGCACGCTTGGACCACGTCCGACCCCCGTCGGCACTGGTGGCGAGCGCCTGCGCCTGGGACCCGGCGCGGTCCGAACTCGCTGTGCCGACGCTGGTGTAGACCGCCACGAGGTCGCCGGCCCGCGGTGCGTCGTGCCGGTCCGTCGGCCGTGCGACGACGACGCTGCCGGAGAACACGTCCTCGTCGGCGTCGTGCAGGATCGCCACGGGTTCCTCGTGCCAGGTGCGCAGGTCGACCGACCAGGCGTGTCCCCAGGACATGCTGCCCCAGTCGGTGCCGTGGGGGTTGTGCTGGAAGAAGAGGTGCCACCGGCCCCCGTGGACGACGAGTCCGTTCGGGTCGTTCATCCACCCCTGCCGCGGCGTGAAGTGCTGCCGCGGCCGGAGCAGGTCACCGTTCGCGGCCTGGACCGTGCTCATCGGGGCTGTCGTGCGCGGGCGTCCGGGAACGCCGGGAACGGAGCGGTGTCCCCGGTCTGGTACCAGTACGCGGTCGAGCAGACGTCGTCGTTGCGCTCGAAGAGGCCGCCGTCCCATGCACCGATCTGCTGCAGCGTGACGCGGAGCGCCGAGTCGAACAGGATCGGGTCCGGCAGGTGCCAGCGGTACATGCCGTGGCTCGGTGCCATGGCCGTCGCGAACGGCGACGCGGCGGTGGTGTCGGCGGTGGTGCGCTGCGGGTAGCCGAAGTAGGGGGCGCTGTACGTGATCGGCTGCGGTTCCGGGCTGGCACGGAGGGCGTCCTGGAACGCCCACGCACCACCCGCGTAGTCCTCGAGCCCGGTGCTGCACTGGGTCGGGTGGGTGGTGTCGTCGTCCAGGAAGAACTTCACCTCGCCCTCCCCCCACCAGTACCGTTCGAGCGACGTCAGGCCGATGAAGGTGCCGAGGTACCGACCGGCGCCGGTCACGCCGTCGAGGACGACGTGGTCGTTGCCGTGGCCGGCGGTGGCGTTGCTCCGTCGCCACTGTGCGTGGAAGGACCCGACGTTGTCCGCGATGTCGTCGCCGACGGTGTAGTCGACCTGGAAGAACACGGCGTCGACGTCGTCGGGGTGGTCGCTGTCGATGACGATCCGGGCATGCTTCCGGAACGGCATCGCGAAGTAGGAGTTCATCCCACCGGTGGGTGCCACCGTGATCGGGATCGACGTGACGAGTGCGCGCTCGGCGAACCCGTTGCAGAAGAAGTCGCCGACGGGCACCTCGACCGCGGGGCTCTCGGAGCCGTCCCAGTACATGCGGAGCACGAGGTTGCGGAGGACGAACGGGTTCGTCTCCGTGGTGTCGGGGACCGTCAGCCAGATGTGCCGGATGACACCGGGCCCGTCGATGTCGGCGAGGACGAGACGCCCTCCTGCTGGCAGTGCCGAGAACGCTCGGCCCTTGCGTCCGGGGCCGAGGTCCGATGCGGTCCGCGCGGCCCCACCGGGGGAACCGTCGGGGTTCTCGGCGTTGATGGAGCGGCTCCTGACACCGGTGGGCAGGACGGCGAGCTGGTCGAGTTCGTGGATCATGGTGTCGCTTTCGGGCTACTTGACCGCGCCGGCAGTGATGCCGCGGGTGAGGGTGCGTTGGAAGAAGAGGAAGAACAGCAACGTCGGCAGGAGGGACAGCAGGGATCCGGCGTTGAGTTCGGTGATGTCGGTCGAGAGCTGGCCCCGGAGGGTCGACAGCGCGATCGGCACGGTCTGGTTCGCCGGGTCGGTGAGCATCACCACGGGGATGTAGAACTCGTTCCACGTCCAGATGAAGAAGAAGATCAGCAGCACCGACAGGGTGGGCCGCATCACGGGGAACACCACCTGCCAGAGCACCTGCCAGCGGTTGGCGCCGTCCAGTCGTGCCGCCTCGAGGAGGGACGGCGGGAAGGTGCCGAACACGCTGCCGAGGAGGTAGGTCCCGAAGGCGGCCTGCAACACCGCGAAGATGATGACGACGGACCAGATGGAGTCCCGGAGGCCGAGGGCCTGAGCGCCGTGGAAGAGCGGGTAGATGATCGCTTCCTGCGGGAGCATCGTCGCGAACAGCAGGACGCCGGTGACGAGCGTCGCCCCGCGGATCTTGCCGACACCGATCGCGTACGAGGCGAGGAGGGAGATCAGCACGCCGATCACGGCGACCAGGAGCGAGATGGCGACCGAGTTCCAGAGCGCGAGCGGGAAGTCCACGTCCCGGAGGTACCGGCCGAACGCCGAGAGCGTCAGCTGGTCCGGGACCGAGAACGGGCCGTTCGCCGCGTAGTCGGACTGCGTGCGGAAGGCCGTGAGCACGAGGACCAGGAACGGCGAGGCCATGACGACCCCCGTGAGGATCGCGATGCCGAGCACGACCCACCGAACGGCTCCGCGCTTGTGTGCCGGGCGGGGCTGTCGTGGTGCCGGGGACGTCCGTTCGGCGGGTGGACGGGTCTCGATGAGTGTGACCACGGTGTCAGTCCTCCAGGTTCCGGACGCTGCGCCGCTGCCACCAGAGCAGGACCGCGGCGATGATGAAGATGATGACGGTCAGGACGGTCGACAGGGCCGACCCGTACCCGACGCGGGAGAGCTGGAAGAAGTTGAGGTACGAGTAGTACGAGGGCACGTACGTCGAGCTCTCCGGCCCACCGTTGGTGAGGATCAGGACCGGCGCGAACACCTTGAGCGCCCCCACGGTCGCCGTGAGGACGACGATGAACACCTCGGGCCGGATCTGCGGGATGCTGATCGCGCGGAAGCGGTGCCACCAGTTGGCGCCGTCCATCTCCGCTGCCTCGTGCAGTTCGGGATCCACACGTTGCAGGGCCGACATGAAGATGATGACCGGGTAGCCGATCTGTCCCCAGACGAGCATCAGCATGATCGAGAAGAGCGCCAGCTTCGGGTCGCCCAGCCAGTCGGGTCCGTTCTCGATGCCGACGGCACCGAGGATCGAGTTGATCGCGCCGCCCTGGGTGTTGAGGATCCAGCTCCAGACCACGCCGGCGACGGCGATCGGGACGATCTGGGGCAGGTAGTAGGTGGCACGGAGCACCGATGCTGCGCGCGGACCGAAGGTGCGACCGAGGTAGTCGAACAGGACCGCTGCGAGGACCAGGCCGATGACGGTCGGGACCACGACGATCGCGACGATCATGAACGCCGTGTTCCGGAACGACTCCCAGAAGAGGTCGTCGTGGAGCAGGTCGGTGTAGTTGCCCAGTCCGTACCAGGACATCGGTGCCAAGCCGCCCTTCCACTGGAAGAAGCTGGTGTAGACGTTGACGGCGAACGGCACGAGCACGACGGCGGTGAACCCGACGATGATCGGGGTGAGGTACCACCAGTAGGAGACGCCGCGGAACGGCCGTCCACGGGTGGGTGTCACACGGTCGGCGGCGGCGCGGGAGGCGGGAGCCACGACTGCGGAGCGAGGTGTCTGAGGTCATCTTTGTCCTTCGGGTGCGAACGAGGGGGTGCGCGGCCTGACGGTCGTGCGGGGTGGGGCGGGTACCGACGCGGTACCCACCCCGTGAGCAGGGACGCCTAGCCGTCGACCTGCTTCTTGCCCTTGCTGTAGAACGCCTGCAGTTCCTTCGTGAACTCGTCGGCGGTCTTGGTCTTGTTGACCATCGCCTGCATGCCGGACTGCTGGAAGTCGAGCAGCCCGGGGACCGGGTAGTCCGGGAAGAACGAGATCTGGTCCTTGTCGACGACGTCGGCGAACTGCTGCGTGAGCGCCTTGGTCTGCGGGTCGCTGATGACCGAGGGGTCACCGGCGAGGGGCAGCCCCGCGCGCTTGCCGATGGCGTTCTGCACCTGGGAGCTCAGCGTCGTGTTGATCCAGTCGTAGGCGAGTTCCTTGTTGCCCGACTTCGTCGGCACGGCCCAGAGGTGACCGGACGAGCCGGCGTTGAGGCTCGCGCCGGGGAGGGTGAACGTGCCCCAGTCGAACTTCGCGTCCGCCTTGAAGCGGTTGAACGCGGCGGAGTCCTCGACGATCAGCGGGCTCTTGCCGGACAGCCAGGTGGCGTCCATCTGGTCGCCGGTGACGCCCGCGAGCTTGCTCCCGAGGTACCCCTTGTCGATCCACTGCTGGAACTGTTCCGTGCCCCCGGCGAAGGCCCCCGAGTCCAGGGACGGGCTGCCCTTGAGGAACATGTAGTTGTCGATGAGCTTCCGGTCGGCCTTCGCCGAGACGAGGCTGTACCAGGTCCAGAGCGCGCCGAACGCGTTCGCGCCGCTCGCGACCGGGGTCGTGCCCTGGTCCTTGAACGTCTGCATGTCCCGCTCGAGCTCGTCCATCGTCGTCGGGGCCTCGGTGATGCCGGCCTTCGCGAAGGCGTCCTTGTTGTAGAACCAGACGATCACCTCGCCGATGTTCGGGACGCCGTACCAGCTGCCCGAACCGGCGTTGCCGTTCCGGTCTTACCGCGCAAGTGACGACATCGCGCCCCTGACCTTCTCGTCCCAGCCGTACTTCTGCACCTGCGGGTCCAGGTTCTCGATCAGGCCCTGCGAGGCCAGCTGTCCGGCATCCGCGTTGCCCTTGTTCACCTCGACGACGTCGGGGACCTTGTTGCCCGTGAGGAGCAGCTTGGCGTTCTTCTGCATGTTGTCGAAGCTGGTCGACACGAGCTTCACGTCCACGTCCGGGTGCTTCTCCTTGAACGTGGTGACGGCGTCCCGCCACGACTGGTACTGCGCAGAGTCCTTGGCCTCGTACTGCCAGATCGTGAAGGTCTTGCCGTCGCTGCTGTCGCCGCCGGACGAGGCGCAGCCGACGAGACCGACCCCGACGAGAGCCGTGGCGACGATCCCGGCGAGCAGGCGCCGAGCTGTTCGGGTGGTGCGCATGGTGGTGCTCCGTTCACTTCGTTGTGGTGGATGGCGCGCGACTGCACGGGGACGCAGGCGCGACGGACCAGACCGGCGGCGTGGGCAGCCGGCTGGGAGACGGGGAGGACAGGGGACCGCTACGAGCGCGCGGTCCGGGCTCCGGAGATGACGGTGACGTCCGCTGGTGGACCGACGGAGCCGCGCTCGACAAGTTCGCACGCCTGACGGTGGTGCGTGGGGTCGGCAGTGTCGCCGTCGATCCGTTCGATGGCGCGCCGTGCCGCCCACTCCCCCATCGCACGGTGCGGGAGCTGCACGGTGGTCAGGCCGGGGTCGAGCGCGTCGGCGACGTAGTGCTGGTTGTCGAAGCCGACCACCGAGAGGGCGTCGGGGATGCCGATGCCGAGCCGTTGGGCGACCTGGTAGAAGCCGAACGCGAGCTGGTCCCCGAAGCAGAACACCGCGGTCGGACGGTCGGTCCTGCCCAGCAGCTCCGCGGCGACGGGTCGCGCGGCCGCGGTCGTGCTGTCGGATGCGGCGACGACCAGACGCTCGTCGAACGGCAGGCCCGCGGCGTGGAGGGCGTCGAGGTACCCCTGGAACCGCTGGTGTGCCGCGGGCACGTCCTCCGCGACACCGCAGTACGCGATGCGCCGGTGACCGGCGTCGATCAGGTGCCGGACAGCTCCCTCCGCTCCCCCGCGCTCGTCCGGAACGACCCAGTCGGCCCGGGATCCCGGGTCGGACGGCAGCCCGTCGAGGACGATGAGCGGGATCCGGTCCGGCACGACCGGGAGGTCGACCGCGCGGTGCCAGGCGGCTGCGTAGACGAGCGCGTCGACGTTGCGCTGCACCAGGCTGCGGACGGCCACGCGCTCCTGACCCGCGTCGCCGTCGGTGTCGATGAGCAGCAGCAGGAAGCTCTCCGACTGTGCGACACGTTCCGCGCCGCCCAGCATCGAGCTGGCGAACGGGGCACTCGCCACCTGGTCCGAGAGCAATCCGATCGTGTGGGTCCGTCGCGTCCGGAGGCCTCGTGCCATGAGGTCCGGGACGTACCCGAGCTCGTCGGCGACCTGCCGGACGTGGGCGCTGAGCGCGGGCCGGATGCGCCCCTCGTCGAGCCCGTTGAGCACGAGCGAGACCGTGGAGGCGGACACTCCGGCTTTCGCAGCAACGTCGCGCAGGGTCAGCATGAGGCCTCCTTCCGGTGATCGACGCTCGGTGTCAATCGGTTGACGTGGACGTTATGGCGTCAAGAACGTTGACACCAGAGCGTTACCGGACCGTGATGTTGCGGGCCGTCCCGCCCCGGATCAGTGTCGCGTGACGACCTCGCGACCGAGCTCGGAGTCGAGCAGCATCGCCATCGCGGCGGTCACCAGGACGTCGCCCTGGGCACGCGCGATGCGACCGGACGCGACGAGCGCCGCGATCCCCTGCATGGTCGCTCCGAAGAGCAGCTTGAACGTGTCCCGCGCCCCGTCCGCCATGGTGGGCCCCGGCGGGCCCATGACGTCGTCGAGCGCGCCGAACAAGCGGCCGGCGGCCTCCTGCACGGCCCCGGGTCGCGCACCGGTCTTGGCGGCGAACATCAGTTCCATCAGCGCGGCGTCCTCGATCGCGAAGTCGACGTAGGCCTGTGCGACGCGGTCGAAGCCGACACGAGCGGACTCGGCGCCGTCGACGGCAGACCGCACCGCTCGCGTCAACCGGTCGAACCCCTGCTCGGCGAGCGCGTCGAGCAGCGCCTGCCGGTCGATGAAGTGGCTCCGCGGGGCGCCGTGACTGACACCGGCCTGGCGGGCGAGTTCCCGGAGCGACAGACCGTCGGACCCGACGGTACGGAGCATGCCCTCGGCCTGTTCGAGCAGGACGGCCCGCAGGTTCCCGTGGTGGAACGGCCGCGTCGTCATGGGCTCAGCCTACGAGGATGTAGGCATTGACTCCTTTCTAGACAGTGACTACTTTGAGGACGAGGCTGACACCGGCACTTCTCCGCACGATCGACGACAGGACCACCCATGGACCAGCAGAAGACCTTCCTGGTGTTCGGGGCCACCGGACAGACCGGACAGCACTTCCTCCGGCTCGCACTGGAGCAGGGCCATCGCGTCCGCGCCCTCGCCAGGACCCCCGCGAAGCTCACCCGGACACACCCCGACCTCGAGGTCGTCGCCGGGTCCGTCACCGGCGGCCTCGACCTCGATGCGCTCCTCGACGGGACCGACGCGGTCGTGGCGATGCTCGGCGACGTCGTGGCGCAGCGCGACCGGCAGGTCAACACGGAGTTCGTCCGCCGACTCGTCCCCGCAATGCGGCGCCAGGGCGTCTCCCGCTTCCTCTACCAGGCGGGCGGACTGAGCGCCCCTCCCGGCGAGCGGCTCCCTCCCGTGCTCCGGGCGGTCCGCGCCACGATCGCGCGCGGGTACATCGGGCAGCACGAGGACAACGAGGCGGTCATGCGGCACCTCAGCACCGAGGCCCACGACCTGGAGTGGATGGTGCACCGCGCCGGCATCGGGTCCGACGGCCCGTCGAAGGGCACGCTCCACCGGTCCGGCAAGCGGATGAGCATCGGCACGTTCGCCGACTGCGCTGACTACACGCTGCGGACGGTGTTCGACGACTCCGCCGTCCACACCTGCGACCCGAGCAGCTACCACTCGGCGAGCGCCACCTGACCCGTTGCGGCCGTTGCGGGCAACCGCACGGTTCCGACCAACTGGTCGTCCGGGGTGGAGGATGATCCGGGCACCCCGATCCGCCCGGAGGAACAGCGATGCGCGTCGTGGTCTCCGTCCTGATGATCGTCGTGGCGACAGCGCTCACGCTGGGTGCCGCACTGCTGGTCGTGTTCGGCTTCGCGGACGCCGACCGGACGCTCCGGATCGGTTCGGCGACCGCCGCGCCGTTCCTCGTGATGGGTCCGGTCGCCATCGGTGGACTCGCGGGGTACTGGGACCACCGAGCCTCACCGGAGAGCCGGCGCCTTCTCGGGTGGTGGTTCGCCGGGGTGGCTGCGATCGACGTCGTCGCAGCGGTGTTCATCGTGCTCGCGGCGCTGTCCGCTCGGGCGCCCGTCTGGGTCCCGACGCTGCTCGTCGTCGGCGGGGCGGTCCTCCTCGGCGTGGCACGTCCCCTCGGCGCCCTGTTCCGGCGGACCGAACCCCCGATGAGCTCCGTTCTCGACCACTCGGTGATCGAGCCGCCCGCGGTCCGTCGTGCGGTCCGCGTCGTCGTCGTCACGTTCGTCGTCGCTGCGGTCGTGGCGTCCGTCGCCGCGGGTGTCCTCCTGACACTGGGTCGCCGCGATCCGGGCGACGTCGCACAGGCCGTGCTCCTCGCCGGACAGCTGACCTTCACCGCGACGGCCGTGTCGGCTGCCTTCGTCTCGCTCCCCTTCAGCGGCGCGCTGCGCGACACCGGCGGACGCGACATCGGTCGGCTGCGGCGCTTCGCGGAGGTCGTGCTCCGGGGCAAGCCCGTCCCGCTCGACGACATCGAGAGGCAGGGGTCCGTCGAGTACGCGAAGACGATCCAGCTCGTCCTGCAGTTCCAGCTCGCCTTCTTCGGACTGCTCTCCACCGGGCTCACGTTCCAGTTCGTGTCCTCGGCGCTCCGCGGGACGGTCAGTTCCCTCGTCTTCTTCGCGGGACTGGTCGTCGCCCTGGTCGTCCTGGTGCCGTTGACCGTGCGAAGGATCCGTCGCGCACGCCGCTACGTACGACAGCACGACCACGTCGTGGACACCCAGACCGTCGTCCCCAGCTGACGGAGGACGGCGACGAGCCCGCACGCAGGCTGCGGTCAGCCCGCCGAACGCCGCGCGAACGCGCGGGCCTTCATGCGGTTGCCGCAGGTCGCCATCGAGCACCACTTCGCCGTGCCGGGTCGACTGTGGTCCACGAGGAACAGGTTGCACTCGTCGTTGGCGCACGCGCGGAGCCGTCCGGGGAACCGCGAGAGGACATCGGACCAGGCGAGGACGGCCTCCACGGCGAGGCGGTCGTCGTCGGGCGTCCGGAGGTCCCAGACCACGCCGTCCAGCGTCGGACGGGGAGTGCGGACGGCGCCGTCGACGATGCGACCCAGCCCATCGAGGTCGGTCGTCGACGCACCGCGGACGACGGCCTGCAGCGACTGACGAGCGCTGCGGAGCGCGGCCAGTTCGTCGTCCGACCCGGTCCCGCCCCAGCCGCGGGCGAGGTCCCGTCCCGCGGCACCGTCGAGGAGGTCCGTCGGACGGCCGTCCACCACTGGTGCGCTGTTGAGCAGTCCCAGCAGCAGGGCTTCGTTCTCGTCCACCGGTGCACGTCCTTCCCGGCGCGCGGTGCGCCTCGCGCCCATGCTACCGTCGGATAACCAGCAAAACGAACTTAAGGGGTTAGTCATGGTCGCCGTCCACCACCGCACCGTCTCCGTCGACGGCCTCGACGTCTTCTGGCGGGAGGCCGGCCCTGCCGACGCACCGGTCCTGGTCCTCCTGCACGGGTACCCGTCGAGCTCGCACATGTTCCGACACCTGATCCCGGCGCTGGGCGACCGCTACCGCGTCATCGCGCCGGACCACATCGGCTTCGGACGCTCGTCCGCTCCGTCCGCCGACGACTTCGGCTACTCGTTCGCCGCCCTGGCCGAGGTGACCGGCCGGTTCCTCAGGGCGATCGGCGTGACGCGGTACACGATCTACGTCCAGGACTACGGCGCTCCGGTCGGGTGGCGCCTGGCCCTCGCCGACCCGGACGCTGTCGAGGGCATCGTCTCGCAGAACGGCAACGCCTACGAGGACGGCTTCGTCGCCGACTTCTGGGACCCGATCTGGGCGGATGCGGCGGAGCGGAGCGACGCCACACGCGACGCACTCCGCCCGGCGCTCGGTCGCGCCGCCGTCGAGTGGCAGTACACGCACGGGGTGCCGGACCCGACGACCATCGACCCGGATGCCTGGGAGCACGACCTCGCGCTCCTCGCCCGCCCCGGCCAGGAGGACGTCCAGCTCGACCTGTTCCGCGACTACGCGACGAACCGCGAGCTCTACCCGGCCGTGCACGCGTGGCTGCGGCAGTCCGGGGTCCCGGTGCTCGCGATCTGGGGGCGGAACGACGAGATCTTCGCGGCGGCGGGCGCGGACGCCTTCCGCCGTGACGCACCGGGAGCACAGGTGGAGCTCGTCGACGGCGGACACTTCCTGCTCGAGTCGCACCTGGACCTGGTCGCCGCGACCCTCGACCGCTGGTACCGGGACCGGGTCGCCCCGTCACGCCGAGCCGTCAGCTGACCCGCGTCACACCCGCCCGAGGAACGGGTCGACGACCGCCCACGTCGCCTCGGGCGCCTCGAGGTGCGGCAGGTGCCCGGCAGCCGGGACCTCGGCGAACTCGGCTCCCGGGACGGCAGCAGCGACGGCGCGCGCGTACGCGGGCGTGACCACGCGGTCACTCGCCCCCGACACCACGAGGGTCGGCACCCGGACGCCGCCGAGCCGACCGAGCAGTGTCGGGTCACTCATCCCTCGGCCTGCGACGACCGCCATCGTGGCGCCGTTCGACCGCTGCACGGCGCGCTGCTCGTCCGTCAGGTTCGCGGGGTCCATGTACCCACGCGAGGGGTCGTGCCAGGCGACCTCGGCGAGTCCGCGGGCGTCGAGCGCGAAGAAGTCGGCGATCGGCGCACCCTCGACGACCGCCCCGACGCCGTCGATGTCGATCACGGCGCCGACCACGCCCGCGTACCGGCCGTCAGCGGCGGCCTGCACCGCCATCTCGAGCGCGACCCAGCCACCGATCGAGGACCCGATCAGCACCGCGTCCTGCACGCCGTCGGCGAGGAGCCGGTCGAGGTAGGCCGTGGCGAGGGCGGCGACGGAGTCGATGTCCGCTGGCCGGGAGGTGCCGTCCCAGCCCGGGTGGGTCGGCGCGAGCACGTGGAACGCCGGCGCGAGGTGGCCGACGATCGGCGCGACGGTCTGCGGGCCACCACCACCGTGCAGCACGAGTGCGACGCGGGCGGTGGGCTCGCCGGCCTGGAGGACCCGCAGGTCGTCGGGGAGGGAGATGGTCATGGTGGTCGTCCTGTCTCAACATGTTTATGTACTGGTGTTGATACGGTAGCACCGTGACGACGGACCTGGAGACACTCGGCCAGCTGGTGAAGCGGGCGCAGTACCGCAACCACCGGACGATGGACGCCGCCCTGCGCGTCGTGGGGGTGTCGCTCGTGCAGTGGGACGCCCTGCGTGCCGTCGACCGGATGCCGTCCGCCTCCGGTCACGACCTCGCCGTGGCGACCTTCCAGAGCGACCAGGCCTTCGGCACACTCGCCGCCCGACTGGTCGACCGCGGGCTCGTCACCCGGACGGCCGGTCGTGGTCGACGCATCGAGCACACCCTCACGGACGAGGGCCGCGCGGCGCTCACGGGTGGCCAAGCGGTGGCGGTGGAGGTGCTCGACGAGCTGTTCGCACCACTGTCGGAAGGCGACCGCGCGTCCCTCTCCCGTCTCCTCGAGACCCTCACAGCAAGCAGCTGACGCACCCGGCGCCATCCGGAGTTCAGACGCCGGTTCCCGTGATCACCCCCCGAACGGGGCACAGATGATGCATGATGTCCGGGGACGCGTCACCGAACCACCGTGCACCACCCAGCACTCCGAGCGCGTCCCACCAACCCCAACCCGCGCCGAGCCCATTCAGGGAGCCCGACATCTCCATGCCAAGCACGTGCACGCCCAAGCGCGGCACATCCCCCATGACCCTCACTGAACGGAAGACCCGATGAACCGTCGACACCGCGGCCTCCTCGTCGCCATCACCGCTGGCGCCCTCGTCCTCGGCGCCCCCACGGCCGCCTCTGCCGCCACCACGAGCGGATGGTGGTGGGGCGGACACGGCCGCTGGCAGCCGCCGGTGACCGCACCCACCCCGACGCCCGCGCCGGCCCCGGTCGCCGACACCGACTCCTCCGCGCCGGCTGCCTCGTTCGTCGAGGACTTCAACGACTACGCCGCCACCGGCCTGGTCGCCCAGACCTACAAGCAGGCCTGGCAGCCCTACCCGGACGGCACCTCGGGCATCTACGCCCCGAGCAAGACCGTCTCGGTGCACGACGGCGTCATGGACGTCCAGCTCGGCGGCGCCGGCACGGCCGGCACGTTCGGCACCTTCGCCAAGGCGTGGGGACACGTCGGCGGCTCGTTCTCCGTGCGCGCCAAGGCGACGGGCGGCGACGGCAACGGCGCGGCCTTCATGCTGTGGCCGACCTCCGGCATCTGGTCGGACGGGGAGATCGACTTCCCCGAGGGCAACTTCGACGAGAGCCCGTCCGCGTACCACCACTCCATGACCCCGGGTCAGGAGTCGAACCGCGTCCAGCTCGGCACGGGCGTCTCGTGGCGTGACTGGCACACCTACAAGATCGACTGGGTCCCCGGCAAGTCCGTCACGTACAGCGTCGACGGCCGCGTCCTGGACACCATCACGCACGACGTGCCGTGGACCCCGCACCGCTTCATGTTCCAGACGGGCAACTGGGGCGACTCGGGCAACCTGCTCATCGACTGGGTCTCCACCACCGAGTGACCGGCTCCGGACCGGAGTGACCCCCGGTCCGGACCACACTCCAGCCCCACCACGGGGCAGACGGGAGGCACGGTGCCAGCTGGCACCGTACCTCCCGTTCGTCGTCAGTCGCGCCCCGTCTCCGTGGGCGCGTCCCGGGGACCCGGACCGGACCGCAGCGCGCGCACCATGCTGCGGAGCAGCCGGAGGGCCTCGGTACGGTCGTCCGCCGTCAGGCCGTCGAGCATCCGGACCTCGACGGAGCGGACCGCAGCGGTCGCGGCGGTCAGGCGTGTCCGGCCGACGTCCGTGAGGCGCGTGGGCAGGGCCTTGCCGACGGGCGCCTCGGCGGCACGCGTCACGGAACCGTCCCGCTCGAGGGCCTGCAGCAGCACGTTCATCGACTGCCGGGTCACGAAGGCACCGCGGGCCAGCTCGGAGTTCGACAGGCCGGGGCGCTGCGCGAGGAGCTCGAGGCACGAGTAGTGCGTGATGGTCATGCCGAGCGGTCGGAGCACGGCCTCCATCGCGGTGCGGAGGGCGCTGGCCGCCTCCTTCAGCAGGTACCCGAGTGAGGTGTCGAGGTCGATCCCGTCGGCGTCTTGACTCATGTCAGGATTCTGACATAGGTTGCTCCGTGTCAGAAGACTGACACACAGCGAAGGAGCACCATGCCCGTCACCGGCCCCGACTTCATCTCCCTGCAGGTCCGCGACCTCGATGCCTCCCAGGCGTTCTACGAGCAGCGCCTCGGCCTGGTCCGCTCACCGGCCGGGCCGCCGCACGCCGTCGTGTTCACCACGACGCCGATCGCCTTCGCGCTGCGCGACGTCGTGCCGGGCACCGACCTCGACGCCGTCGCACAGCCGGGCATCGGGGCCGCACTCTGGCTCCACGCGACCGACGTGCAGGACATCCACGACGCCCTGGTGGCGGACGGACGGACCATCGTCAGCGCGCCGGTCGACGGCCCCTTCGGCCGGACCTTCACCTTCGCGGACCCCGACGGCTACCACGTCACACTCCACGACCGCGCCTGACCCGGCGGAGCCGTCGCGCGTCGCGCCCCGAGGCCGATCCGGCTGTGACCTCGGGATTGTCCGATTCCGGAAGCCGCGTGTCCCCTTGCAGGACGGCTCGGTTCCGGTGAGGATCGACCCGTGGCAGAACTCCTACGTCGGACCCGGCGCGAGACCCGCACCCGGGACCGACGGGTCGCAGCGGCGACCGTGATGCGCGACGACGTGACCCACGGCCTGCTGGTCGAGGGGCGGGAGTCGTCGTTCTCCTTCGAGGACCGCACCCGCGGGACGCACCTGCTGTCGCTGGGGTCGTGCAGCTGCTCCGGCGTGGTCTCGGGCGAGATCGCCCCGGACAACGCGATGACGCTGATCTGGCTGAAGTCCGGCCGCGGGCACCTCGACGGCGACCTGATGACGATCGGGCGCCCGACGCTGCTCCGTACCACCGCGCAGCCGTTCCGGTGGGAGTCGTTCCACAAGGACGTCATGCGCATCGACCGCGCCACGGTCGAGGCCGTCGCGGCCGAGCGCGGCGACTGGGAACCCGGTCCGCTGGTGTTCCAGCCCCGCCACGTACCGGAGGGCCCCGCCCTCGCTGCCTGGTGGCTGATGGTCCGGACCGTCGCCGCCGAGGTCCTGAACGGCTCGGACGAGGTCTCACTCGAGCGCGAACAGGAGCTCACGCGGTTCGCCGCGGCCGGCCTCCTGACGGCGATCCCGCACTGGCCCGTCGGGCAGGACGAACCGCCGCGGACCGCCGCCAGCGCGCGGTTCGCCCGCGCCGAGACCTTCCTGCTCGAGAACGCCACCGAGCAGATCACCGTGGCCGACGTCGCCGCCGCTGCGGGCCTGAGCGTGCGGGGGCTGCAGGACACGTTCCAGCGGCACCACGGCATCGCCCCGCTGACGTACCTGCGCGGGATCCGCCTGCTCCTGGCGCGCGAGCACCTGCAGACGACCCCGACGGCGAGCGTCGCCGAGGTCGCGCGGGCCGCGGGCTTCGCGCACCTCGGCCGGTTCGCCGCGGCCTACCGCGCGGAGTTCGGCGAGCTCCCCCGGCAGACCCGGCAGGCGGCGCAGGAGGCCTGACCCGTCAGCAGCCGCGTCGTGTACTCCGTGCCCCGATGACGCGCCTGCCCGGTGGTCGGTGCATAGGCTGCTGTCGTGACGGAGACGAGTCGGGCGACGGACGACGTGACGAGCGCCAGGGCGGAGCTGGCTGCGGTCCTCGACTCCGCCGGCGGTGAGCCGCTCGTCGCCGGGCTCCCCGCAGCCGTGTCGCCGCGTCAGGCCGCGGTGCTCATCCTCTTCGGGGTGCTCGACGGTGTGCCGAGCGACCGTGCGGACGCCGCCGTGTCGCGGGACCTCGACGTCCTGCTGCTCTCACGCGCGACGACCCTGCGTGCACACCCCGGCGAGGTCGCCTTCCCCGGCGGCCGTGTGGACCCCGGCGACCGCGACCCCGTGGCTGCCGCCCTGCGCGAGGCCCGCGAGGAGACCGGCCTGGACCCCTCCGGCGTCGACGTGCTCGGCACGCTGCCGGCCGTCCCGCTCGCGTTCTCACGACACCTGGTCTCGCCGGTGCTCGGCTGGTGGCGGGACCCGTCGCCCGTGCGGGTCGTGGACGAGGCCGAGTCGGCGGCGGTCTTCCGCGCGCCCGTGGCCGACCTGCTCGACCCCGCCAACCGCGGAGTCACGGTGATCCGGCGCGACGGCCAGGAGTGGCGTGGGGCGGCCTTCACGGTGGACACAGACACCGGGACGCACGTGGTGTGGGGCTTCACGGCGTCGCTGCTCGACGCGCTGTTCGACCGCGCCGGGTGGACGGAGCCCTGGGACCGGGAGCGCGAGGTGCCGCTGCCCGCTGCGCGGTGAGCGCGGCCGGGCGGTGGCCGGGCGGCCCGCGCCGAGTCTCGGCCAGGCGGACATCCCGCGGCCTGCGCGGGGCGCGACCTGCCCGCTGAGCCGAGTCTCGGCAGGTGACAGCGCGCCGGACGGGAGGCTCGGCGCCGGACGTGCGCCGAGCCTCCCGTCCGGCGGGTGGTGACCACGCGGCTGCGGGGTCGGGGCCCACGGGTCGGCAGAAGCGACATGCTGTGTGCGGATGCGCCGCGCAGACGGACCCGCGTTGTCGCTCGATGCGATCGCATGGTGCGCGTGGCGACGGACCGGCCGGTCGGCAGCGTCCTCGACGTCAGCCGGCAGACGCGACAGGCTCCCGACAGATGCGCCACGCAGACGGACGCGCGTTATCGCCCGATGCGCTCGCATGGGTGCTGACGGCCGGACCGTGTCGCTTCCGCCGGCACACGCGCACGACGTGCTGGGTCAGCCGACCCTGGCCGGGCGGAGCGCGCGGAGCACCCGCGCGAGGACCTGGAGCCTCGCGGCGGCGATGCCCGACGGCCGGCCGAGCGCACCCCGGGGGCGAGCACGACGTGTCCTCGGTCGGTCGCGAACCACAGGCCGTAGTCCTCGTCCATGCCGCCGCGCACCCGGTGGGTCGCGACGTCGATGCGGCGGATGCGCTCCCACGGAAGGTCGTGGACGGGTCGGTCGTCGTGGGAGGACCAGCCGTGGAGGCCCTGGTCGTCGACGGTCCACAGCACGGGTGCCGGGTCCGGGAGCTCGTCGGGCTCCCGGATGACCGGCGCCGTCACCGGCAGGTGGAAGGCCACCGGGGTGCCCGATTGGCGGATCCGCGCCAGGACTCGGCGGTCTCGACGGGAGGCCCACCACGCGGCCAGGCCGGCGACGGGGCCGGCGACCAGCAGCGCCGGCGGGACCAGCACGAGGAGCCCGACGCGTTGGGTGCGGTCCCAGAACTCCGCGACCCACTCGAGGTGCAGGGCCTCGGCCCAGAGCAGCAGAGCGCCGACGACCGACAGGGCGAGGAGCCCGAGCACGAGTGCGCGGACGGGCGGGACCTCACCGTCGCGGAGGCGGCGTACCCACGGTTCGGCGTTGTCGTCCACCTGCTCAGCGTGGCACGGCCGCGAGCCCGCGGTACGTCTCCGCCGCGCTGGTGACGACCCGGGCGAGGGTGCCGTCCGCCTGCTCCTCCAGGCGGACGAGGCCCATGCGGCGCAGGTACGGGGTCTTGCTCCCGGTACCCGAACGTTCGGCCACCACATCGTCCGACACGGCGAACTCCTCGACGTTCCTCCCGCCGGAGGCGTAGGACCAGTCGACGAAGTCGAACACCGGCCACCACGTCCAGCCACGGACGTCGACCCCGGCGTCCACGAGGGCGCGGACGGCGGCCACGGAGTCGCGGACCCACGCTGACCGGACGGCGTCGGAGCCCTCGATCGAGGTCTCGGTGACGACCATCGGCACGCCGTAGCGGGCACCGAAGCGGGTCACGGACTCCACGAGTCCCTCGCTCCAGCGGTCGTAGGCGTGCTGCACCGTAGCCGCGGCCCCGTTCACGAGCCGCCGCGGGGAGAGGTCCGGGTAGTAGTTGACGCCGAGCAGGTCGATCGTCACGGCACCGTCGACGAGGTCCGCGAGCGCAGCAGGATCGGCGCCGTGCGCCACGAGCCACGCGTGCGACGGGTGGGTCTCGACGACACGGCCGAGCACCAGGTCGGTCGGCACCCAACCGAGGTCCTCGAGCAGTGCGGCCTCGGCGGCGAGCGCCGTGTCGTCGCCGCCCGCCGTGAACAGCGACGACGCCTCGACGTGCACGACGACCACGTCGGGGTTGGCGGAACGGACGGCCGCGACCGCCTGCTGGAAGCCCGCGGCGATGCCGAGGACCACACGGGTCCACCCCTCCCAGCCGGTGAGCGCCGGCGGCCACACCCCGCGCAGCCCTGCGAACGACGCCGTCGTGATCGGTTCGTTGAGGGGCGTCACGTGGTCGACGACCCCGGCGTACCGCGCCGCGAAGGCACCGGCGAACGAGGCGATGGCCGCCGGGTACCCGGGGTCGGCGAACGACTCGGCGAGCCAGCTCGGCGTGCCGTAGTGCACCAGGTCGGCGATCACCGTGATGCCGATCGATGCGGCGTACGGCAGGCGTTCATCGAGCACCGCCCAGTCGAAGACGCCCGGGGCGACGTGCACCCGCGGCCAGTCGACGCCGTAGCGCAGGGCCGTGGCACCGAGGGACGCGACGAGGTCGAGGTCGTCACGCCACACGTCGTCGTGGCCGGTCAGCTCGTGCTCGTCGAGAGGCGCCATCGCGAAGTGCTGCGGCGGGTACACACAGGTGTCCTCGATCCCGGCGACGAACGTGAACGTCCCCGGCGCGAACACCCGCCCGGTGGTACGGGTGTCCGCGGGGCCGGGCGCGCTCACTTCAGCCCCGTCGTGGCGACGCCGGCGACGAAGAACTTCTGCGCGAAGAAGAACCCGAGCGCGATCGGCAGCAGCGAGATCACCGCGCCGGCGAGCAGCACCGCGTGATCGGTCACGTGCGCTCCCCCGAACAGCGTCAGCCCGGCCGGCAGCGTGAGCATGTCGTTCGACGTCGTCACGACGAGCGGCCAGAGCAGGTCGTTCCAGAGCGCCATGCCGTTGAGCACGGCGACCGTCGCGATCGCGGGCTTCGCCAGCGGCAGGATCACCTGCCAGTAGATCCGCCAGTGTCCCGCGCCGTCGATGCGTGCGGCTTCGTCGAGCTCGGCGGGGATGTCCACGAAGAACTGTCGGAACAGGAAGATGCCGAACGCGCTGGTTGCTCGCGGGATGATCAGCCCCTGGTAGGTGTTGAGCCACCCGAGGTGGAACAGCTCCACGAAGACCGGGATGAGCGTCACCTGGAACGGCACCATGAGCGTCGCGATGACGAGCACGAAGGCCACGTTCCGCCCGACGAAGCGCATCCGCGCCAGGGCGTAGGCACACATCGAGTCGAACAGCAGTGTCAGCGCCGTCGTGACCACGGTGAACAGGAGCGAGTTGAGCAGCAGCCGCAGGAACGGGAGCTGCTGCCAGACCCCGACGTAGCCGTGCAGGGTGGCACGCGTCGGGAACAGGCTGGCCGGGTGGCCGAACAGATCGGCCTCGGACCGGAACGACCCGCTGACCATCCAGATGAACGGGACGAGCACGAAGACGAGCCCGATGCCGAGGTACACCCACTTCAGCACGGAGCCGGTGCGCTCGACACCGCTCCGCAGGACCGGGCGCCGGTTGCTGATGCGGGCCGGACGGGAGGTCCGGGTCGGCTCCGGCAGGGACGGTCGCCGCGTGCGCGCCTCAGTCGACATCGTCGTACCGGAAGAGCCGGAGCTGGAGGAGGGAGATGAGCATGATGATCACGAAGAGGACCCAGGAGATGGCCGACGCGTAGCCGGTCTGGTAGTTGACGAACCCGTCGCGGTAGAGCAGGTTCACGAGCGTGTCGGTGTGGAAGACCGGACCGCCGCCGGTCATCACGTACACCAGGTCGAACACCTGGAACGACTGGATCGTCAGGATCATCGACGTGAAGAGCATCGTGGGGCGGATGCTCGGCAGGGTGATCCGCCAGACGGTCTGCCAGCGGTTCGCGCCGTCGAGCTCCGCGGCCTCGTACCGTTCCGCCGGCACGCCCTTCAGCCCGGCGACGAAGAGGATCATCGCGAAGCCGAGGCTCTTCCAGACCGACACGGCGATGATCGTCGGCAGGGCCAGCGACGTCGACTGCAGCCACGCGATGCTCGGCAGTCCGAGCGCCGCGGTGATGCCACCCACGAGACCGATGTCCGGGTCGAGCAGGAACTTCCAGACCAGGCCGATCGTCACGAGCGACACGATGGTCGGGAAGAAGAAGACCGATCGGACGATGCGGTTCGCGAGGGTGTCCTGCTGGAGGAGGATGGCGGCGACGAACCCGAGGACGACGAGCAGGACGACCGAGACGATCGTGTACTCGAGCGTGATCCGCAGGGCGTTCCAGAACTGTCCGTCGTGGAACAGCGCGACGTAGTTGCCGAAGCCCACGAAGGGCTGCGAGACCGCCCCCACGGTCCAGTCGAAGAACGAGTAGTACAGCGACCGGAGGATGGGGAAGACCACGAACGCGCCGAGGATGAGCAGCGACGGGGCCATGAAGAGCCAGGCCGGCTGGAACCGACGCGATCGGCGGCGGGTGGGGCGAGCCTCCCGTCCGGTGTCGCGGCCGGAGGCCGGGGCCCCGCCACGCGGCGTGCGTGGCGGGGCGGACCCGGTGAGCTGGTCGGTCACTGACCGCAGCCGGTGAGGCCGTCGATCGTCTGACCGGCGCTCTTCGTGGCGGAGGCGACCGACTTCCCGCGGGTGATCTCGCCGATCAGGGGGACGTAGCCGTCGGAGTCGACCTTCGTGGCGTTCGGCACGTGCGGCAGGTACAGGCGCGCGTTGGGCACCTGGCTGGCGAAGACCGACACGGTGGGGTCTGCCTTCAGCTCCGCATCGTCCGACAGGTCGGTCCTGAGCGGCGGGAAGCCCGTCTGCAGCGAGAACTTCTGCTGCGCGGACTTCGACGTCCAGTAGGCCAGGAACTCCTGCGCCTGCTTCGGGTACTTCGTCTTCGCCGAGATCGACAGCGGGGCGATCGCGCCGAGCGTGCTCGACTTGCCGTCCACGCCGACCGGGATCGTCGCGATGCCGAGGTCGATGCCGGCGTCCTTGTACCCGGACGCAGCCCACGGGCCGTTGATCTCCATCGCGGCCTTGCCGGCCGAGAACAGCGAGTCAGCCTCGGCACCGGTCAGACCGACCGGGCTGACCTTGTCCTTCGCGACCAGGTCCGCCCAGGTGGACAGTGACTTCTGCCCATCGGAGGACTGCACCACGCTGCAGTTCTTGCCGTTGACGATGTCGCCGCCCTCGAGCCACTGCAGTACAGGCCACATCTGGATCGTCTGGTTGTCGGCGAGCGCGATGCCGTACTTGCCGCCGGCGGTGAGTCTCTTCGCGTCCGCCGCCATCTCGGCGACGCTCGACGGCGGGTCCGTGATGCCGGCCGCCGCGAAGAGCTTCTTGTTGTAGTACAGGCTCAGCGTGGCGAAGTTCGCGGGGACGCCGTAGAGCTTGCCGTCGTAGGTGAACTCGTCGACGGTGCCGGGGGCGAAGGCATCCGTGTTGATCTTGCCGTCACCGCTGCCGGTCGCCGTGATCGGCATCACCGACCGCGTCTTGACGTACTGGGCGACGGCGTTCGGGTCGGAGGACACCGCGGCGACGTCGGGACCCTGCCCGGTCAGCCAGGCCGACGGGAGCTTCTGCTGGATGGTGTCCCACGGCTGCACGGTCATGTCGACCTTGACGTCCGGGTGGGCCTTCTCGAAGTCCGTGACGATGGTGGCGTAGCCGGGGCGGTCGCCGCCGGTGAACCCGGTCCAGACCTTGAGGGTGACGGGGCCGTCCGTGCTGGCGTTGCCGCCGGCGGAACAACCGGTGAGGGTGAGGGCCGCCACGGTGGCGACGGCGCCGATCGCGAGGGTCGTGCGTGCGTGCTTCATCGGGAACGCTCCTTTGCGTTGCTGTGCTCGCAGGATGGGTGGGGGTGCTGCGGGTGGGTGGGGCTGCGGGTGGCTGGTGCTGGTGCTGGTGCTGGTGCTGGTGGGGTACTGCTGGTGGTGGGGGCCTGCTGGTGCGCCGGGTGCTGCTGGCGCGGCGTCCGCTCAGGTGCGGACGCGTTCCGCGTCGGGGTCGCACCCGCAGGATCGGCGGGTGACGAGGTCGACGGGGAGCTCGGTGCGGGCGGGTTGGCCGCCGCGGTGGTCGACGAGGTCGAAGAGGCGCTCGGTGGCGATGCGGCCCATCTCCTCGGCGGGGACTCGGATGGTCGTGATGCCCGGGGTGGTGACGCGGGCGAGCCCGAAGTCGTCGAAGCCGACGACGGAGACGTCCTCCGGCACGTCGACCCCGGCGCGACGGAGGGTGTGGAGCCCGCCCACCGCCATGTCGTCGTTCGCGAAGACGACGCCGTCGGGGCGGGTCGCGGCGTCCTCGTGCAGGAAGTGCTCCATCGCGGCGGCGCCGGAGGTCTCGGACAGGTCGCCCTCGACCATGGAGACGTCGGTGAGACCGTGTCGCTCGGCAGCCCGGAGGAACCCGGTCCGTCGGTCGAGCCCGGTCTGATGGTCGAGCGTGCCCGTCACGTGCAGGAGGCGACGGCGCCCGTGCACCTCGACGAGGTGGTCGACGAGCCGCTCGGTGGCGGCCACGTCGTCGATGCCGACCGTGACCGCGTCGGCCAGGTGCGGGTAGTTGCCGATGAGGACGGCGGGCAGCCCGCTCGCGACGAGCCCCTGGACGTGGTCGTCGTCGATTGCGGCACTCGTGACGATCGCGCCGTCGGCGGTGCGGGAGCGCATGACCCGCTCGTAGGCGACACCACCGTTGGAGGTGTCCGCGTTCGTCGAGACGATCACCTGGGCGTCGTGCGCGTTGGCCGCGGTCGACATCCCCGTGAGCACGTGCATGAAGTAGAGGTGCCCGAAGACGTGTGCGGACGAGTTCGGCACGATGAGCGCCACGGCGTCGGCCCGCTGACTGCGCAGCGCTCGGCCGGCCGAGCTCGGGACGTAGCCGAGCTCGTCCGCGGCCCGCTTGACCGCTGCTCGAGTGCGCTCGCTGATCCGTTCGTGTCCAGCGAGCGCCATGCTCGCAGCGGCGGACGTCACGCCGACCTTCGCGGCGACGTCCTTCAGAGTGACGGACTTCGGCATGATCGCCTCCTCGGCTTCGTTGCTTTATCGATTAACTGCGCCCATCATGCACGTGCTTAATCGATGAAGCAAGCCCCGACGCGGAATGTGTCGCGCGCGACTGGCGGCCGCCGCGCCGACTCCCGCCCGCCGGCCCGGCCTCTAGGCGCGGCGCCGAGTCTCGCCGCCCGCAGGCAGGTGCGGGCACGCGGGCCCGTCCGGCGCAGCCGGCGGAAGCGACACCGTGGGTACGGATGCGCCGCGCAACAGCCCGCACGATGTCGCTCGATGTGCGTGCACCGACACGGGAGCGGCACCGGCCAGCCGGAAGCGACAGGGTCCGTGCGGATGCGGATGCGGCTGCACGGGCGCAAGGCGCAGCCGCGGCAGGCGCAAACCAGCGGCGCGAAGCGAGTCTCGGCCGGGCGGACATCGCTCGAGGCGAGCGCGGCGCGATGTGTCCGCGGGGCCGAGACACGGGCGGGCGCCGGGGCGCGGACGGACGGGAGGGAGGGAGGGGACGCGACCTCCCGTGCCCGATGCGCGGGCATGGACCCGCGTGCGACGAACCAGGGGCGGAAGCGGCAGGGCTACTTGCTGGCGCCGTCCGTCACGCAGTTCTCGACGCGGCTGGCGGCTGCGGAGTCGGCGGTGAAGGTCTTGGGCGCCGGGGACGCCGTCGCCGTCGGGGCGTCGACCTCGTCGGTGGCGGTGCGGTTGAGCGGGAAGACCGTGCCGTCGAAGTCGTCGGCAGTGGGGTCGACGGTCGTGGCCCAGAGAGCGACGTCGCCGCCGGACGCCGGGGTCGTGCCGAGGTACCAGCCACCGTCAGCGGCCTCGATGTTCACCGTCGAGACGTCGTCGCTGCCGGTCAGGGCGTTGATCGCGTCGACCGTCGCACTCGAGGCGGTGTCGCACGTCGCGGCCCTCGTGGTGTTCTCGGCGAGAGGTCCGGTGTTCGCCGGGTTCGGCTCCTGGGCTGCGCCGTTGCAGGACGCGAGCAGCAGGGCGAGGGTGACGGAGCCGACGAGGGCGGAAGCGGTCTTCGCAGTGGTTCGCATGGTCGGGACGCTAACCGCCGGCCGGTGAGCCACATCCCAGGTGGAGCGGCCGCCGGACAGGCGCAGCGGTACCAGTCGCTGCGCTCCTGTCCGACGGCCGACCACGGTCACTCCTTGTTGAGCTTGTCCTGCACGGCGCCGGCGGTCTTCTCGATGATGTTCGGGAGTTCCGTGGTGCCGTAGAACCGGGTGTCCGGGTGCGTGGGCGGGGGCATCGGCACCGACGACGTGGGGCCGTCGTGGTACGAGTACTCGCCCTTGCCGTCGAACGACGGACCGCTGGCCCAGGGGCCGTTGCCTGCCTCGGCACCGTCCGAGAAGTTCAGGTACTGGTAGCTGAACTCCGTGTGCTCCTTGGACTGCGGGAACTTGTTCGGCACCGGGAAGTCCTCGATGCCGGCCTCGCGCAGTTCGGCCGCGGCGGACGCCCACATGTTCTGGTGCATCGTGTCGCGGGCGATGAGGAAGCCGAGGAGGTCACGGACGCCGTGGTCGTCGGTCATGTGGTACAGCCGCGCGGCCTGGACACGGCCCTGCATCTCGGCGTTCTCGTTCGCCGTGAAGTCGGCGAGCAGGTTGCCGCTGGCGGTGATGTACGACCCCTGCCAGGGGTTGCCGTTGCTGTCGACAGGACGAGCCCCGGCGCCGGCCACGATGCCGTGCTGGACGTCGGTGCCGCCGATGATCGCGGCGACGGTCGGGTCGTCCTGCACCGCGTCCTCGGTGATCCCGAGCGGCGACTTCTCCAGCAGCTGCGCGATCATCGTCGCGAGCATCTCGACGTGGCCCATCTCCTCCGCGCCGATGCCGAACACCAGGTCGCGGTACTTGCCGGGCATGTGCATGTTCCACGCCTGGAACTGGTACTGCATGGCCACGGAGATCTCGCCGTACTGACCGCCGAGCACCTCCTGCAGCTTCCTGGCGTAGACGGCGTCCGGCTTGTCAGGAGTGGCCTTGAACTGCAGTTCTTGCTTGTGGAAGTACACGATCGCTCCTTCTGTTCGCGGCCTGGTCCGGGCTGGTCCCTGGATGGTCCACCGCGATGGCCGGGACGGTAGGCGGACGCTCCCGGACGGCGACGGAGATTGTCCACCGCACGAAAGCGGGGCTCGGCAGTAGCGTCGGGACCATGGCAGCACCTGAGGACCCGCTCGTCCCCGCCGACGCGGTGGCGGTCGGTGCGACGACGCTCGTGCCCGACCTGTTCCGACCCGTCGCGGCCGTGGTGACCGCCGGGTCGGTCCGGTGGCTCACCTGGCCCGGCGTCTCGCTGCCGGACCGTGCACTCGAGGAGGTCGAGGTGCTGCCGACGGCGTCCGGAGCGTGGCTGCTCTACCGGTCCGACGGGCCCGGGCTCGACGAGGACGGCCGGGGTCGGTCCGGGACCGTCGCCGTGCACCTCGGTCCGAGCGGCGTCTCGGACGGCGTCGAGCTCGACGGCCTCCGTCCGCTCGGCGCTGACGAGGGCGGGTTGTGGCTCGGCGACCCGCGTGACGCGTCGGAGTGGATGAGCGACGACGACGAAGACGACGACGAGCCCGCCGACCCCGCCGACATCGATCCCGCGACGCTGCCGAGGACGCCAGAGGAACCGTTCTGGCCCGACCCGTCCGAGTGGGCCGAGCCCACGGACGAGGACAGCGACGACGACGACGACGACGGCTACACGTGGTCCATCGGCTTCGCCGACACGGACGACACGGACGACACGGCCGACACTGACGTCGTCGTCGCCGGGGAGGACCCCGGACAGCGCGACTCCGACCCACTCGAGCGCGCCGATCCGGCCCCGGCCCCGAGTCCCCCGCTGCCGACCCCGCCCACTGACCTGGTGTGGATCGCACCGGACGGCACCCGCACGGTGATCCGCGCCGACCACCTCGTCGACGACGTGCGTCGGGAGGGCGCGACCCTCGTCGTGCGGTACTTCCCGACGGGGCCTCGCCGCGTCGTGCACGAGGACGAGGACGGTGGCGACGGCGGCGGCTGGTGGGACGTCGTGTACGAGCCGCACGAGGTCCGCGTCGACGTCTCCAGCGCGCTCCCGCGGTCCATCGACACGGACGCCCTGGAGTCCGAGCCGGCAGCCGAGGAGGACGAGGACGCCTGGGAGCAGGCCATCGACGCGCGCGAGGCGCGGCGAGCACCCTGGCTCGACCGCCTCGACCTCGCCGGTGTTGCGGGGACGCGCTGGCCGCTGTGGGACGCGGACGAGGTCTCCCGCGCACGTGCGGTCGACCGGCTGCGTGCCCAGTTCATCGGCCTCGACGAGCGGGTGGTCCTGGGGACGCGCGACCACCCCGAGCCGCGGAGTGCCCCGAGCGACCACCGCGACGTCCAGGTGGTCACGGAGGGCAGCTGGCCCGACACCGAGGTGGTGGTCTCCTTCGAGCACACCGCGGTGCCGTTCCTCCGACTGCGCAGGCGGTACCGGGTCTTCGACGCGACCGGTCGGCCGATCGACTGGACCCACGTCACCGTGCACCTCGAGGAGGACGTCCTCACGGCACTGCCGCCCCGGTCCCACGCGGACGACGGCGTCCTCGACCTCTGACCCCACGGCACACCGCCGCGAGACGCCCCTGAACCCCGGCGTCTCGCGGCGATGCGGTCAAGCGGCCGACCCGGTCGTCAGACCAGCGACCACCCCACGATGCGCGGCTCACTGAGCGCGACCTCGTGCACGGCCCCCGTGACGGCGACCGTCGCACGCTCCGTGGCGGAGCCGGGCACGTCGACAGCAGCCGGCCCGTCGCCCACCGCGACGATCCCACCGGAATCGAGCGGGCCTCCAGGCCGGGACGCCGCCGCGTGGGACGCGACCCACACCTCGACGTCACCCGGCTCGACCACCTTCCGGAGGTGCCGGTCGGTGAAGGCGAACCGCTGCACCGGGACGGCGAAGCGGACCCGCGCGGACTCCCCCGGGCCGAGCGCCACGCGGGCGTACCCGAGGAGCTGCACGACCGGGCGGGTGACGCTGGCGGCGACGTCGTGGCCGTAGAGCTGGACGACGTCCTCCCCGGGCGGGCGCCGGTGTTGCGGACGGTGACCTCGGCGGTGAAGGTGCCGTCGGTGGTGACGGCGGGGTCGACGACCAGGTCCTCGTGGACGAAGGTCGTGTACGTCAGGCCGAAGCCGAACGGGCGCACCGGTGTCGAGTCCGTGGCCGTGACGTCCGACGGACCGCCGAGCCGCGGGTGCAGGTACGTGTACGGCTGCGCGCCGGCGGACCGCGGGAGCGAGACCGGCAGGCGGCCGGACGGCTCGGCGGCACCGGTGAGCAGGTCGGCGATCGCGAGACCGCCGCCCTCCCCCGGGAAGAACGCCTGCACGACGGCGGCGGGGCGTGCGCCCGGGCCGTCGAGCGCCCAGCCGATCGCGTACGGCCGGCCGGTCAGGAGCACCAGGACCGTCGGGGTGCCGGTGGCGACGACGGCCTCGACCAGTTCGCGTTGGACGCCGGGCAGTTCGAGCGACTCGGAGTCGTTGCCCTCGCCGACGGTGCCGCGGCCGAACAGGCCCGCCTGGTCACCGACGACCAGGACGGCGACGTCGGAGGCGGAGGCGAGGGCCACGGCCTCGTCGAAGCCGGAGCGGTCGTCGCCGGTGACGGCGCAGCCGGGCGCGAAGCGGAGCTGTTGGACGTCCGCCCCGCCACCCCGCCCCGCCAGCGCCGCCGGCAGCGCCTCGAGCACCGTCGGGATCGAGAAGCCCAGCGGCAGGTCGGGGTGCGTCGCGAGCACGTGGTTCGCGAACGAGTAGCACCCCTGCAGGGCCTCCGCGCGATGGGCGTTCGGGCCGATCACCGCGATCCGGTCGGCCGGCGCCTGGAGGGGCAGCACCCCGTCGTTCGCCAGGAGCACGAGCGAGCGGGCGGCGAGCCGTCGAGCGAGGTCCTGGTGCTCGACGGTGTCCAGATCGACGCCGGTGGGGGCGTCGTCCTCGAACACGTCGGGGTCGAGCAGTCCGAGCCGTTCCTTCTGCCGGAGGACGCGCAGGACGGCCCGGTCGACCAGGGCCTCGTCGACCGCACCGCTGCGGACGCGCTCGACGAGCGGTGCGAGGTACGCGTCGCCCGTGGGCAGCTCGACGTCGATGCCGGCCTCGAGCGCCATGGCCGCGGCGTCACCGCGGTCGGTGGCGATGCCGTGCATGACCTCGAGGAACGCGACCGAGAAGTAGTCGGCGACGACGGTGCCGTCGAAGCCCAGACGGTCACGGAGCAGGTCGGTGAGCAGGGCACCGTTGGCCGCGACGGGCACGCCGTCGACCTCGGCGTACGAGTTCATCACCGAGCGGGCGCCGCCGTCGAGCAGCGCCATCTCGAACGGGGGCAGGTAGACGTCGGCGACCTCGCGGGGTCCGGCGTGCACCGGCGCGTGGTTCCGTCCGGCCTGCGAGGCCGAGTACCCGAGGAAGTGCTTCAGCGTCGCGTCGACGCCGGCGCTCTGCAGCCCCTTGACGTACGCGGTGCCGACGGTGCCGACCAGGTACGGGTCCTCACCGATGCACTCGTCGACCCGGCCCCAGCGGGGGTCGCGGATGACGTCGAGCACGGGCGCGAGGCCCTGGTGCACCCCGAGCTGCCGCATGGACCGGCCGATGACGGCGCCGACCTGCTCGACGAGCTCCGGGTCGAACGCGGCACCCCACGCGAGCGGGGTGGGGAACGTGGCGGCCTTCCACGCGGCGAGCCCGGTGAGGCACTCCTCGTGGACGAGCGCGGGGATCCCGAGTCGGGTCTCGCGCTTCAGCCGGCGCTGTTCGTCCCAGAGCCAGGCCGCCCGCTCGTCGGGTTCGACGGGGCGGGTGCCGTAGACGCGGGTGAACTGGCCGAGGCCGTCCCGCGTGACCTCGGCGAGCGTCGCCGTCGGCCCCTCGGGCGTGCCACTGGTCATCTCGCCCTGCATCGGGGCGACGAGCCCGTTCTGGTCGAGCCAGTAGCCGACGAGCTGCGCCGTCTTCTCCTCGAGCGTCATGGCGGCGAGCAGGTCCTCGGCCCGGCGGGCGGGCGCGGTGGTCCCGGTGCTGCCGGTCCCGGCCGTGCCGCCGGCCTGGAGGCTCGGGGCCGCGTCCGTCAGGTTGGTCGCGTCCGTCGCGGTCATCCCTTCACCGCACCCGTCAGGCCACCGACGATGCGGCGCTGGAACACCGCGAAGAACGCCAGCGCCGGGATCATCGACAGCGAGGTGAACGCGAGGACCCTGGCCGTGTCCACGGAGTACTGCGACGAGAACGCCTGCACCCCGAGCGGCAGCGTGTAGGCCGACGCGTCGTTGAGGATGAACAGCGGCAGGATGTAGCTGTTCCAGCTGCCGATGAACGCCAGGATGCCGGTCGTGACGACGCCGGGGAGCGACAGCGGCACGACCATCCGGAAGAAGAACCCGAGCCGGCTCGCCCCGTCGATCGAGGCCGCCTCCTCGAGCTCGTCCGGGATCGCCCGGAGGAACGGCACCAGGATGATGACGGTCGTCGGCAGGCCGAAGGCGATCTGGGGCAGGATCACGCCGGCCAGGCTGTTCGTGAGACCGAGGTCCTTCACGAGCAGGTAGAGCGGCGTGATCGCGACGGTGATCGGGAACATCAGGCCGGCGGCGAACAGCGAGTACAGCACGCCACGACCACGGAAGTGGTAGCGGGCCAGCACGAAGCTCACCATCAAGCCGAGCACGACGACACCGATGGTGGTCGTGATGCCCGCGATCAGCGAGTTGCCGAGCTCCTGCCAGAACACCCCGCTGGAGAGCACGGCGCTGTAGTTGCCGAAGTTCCACGGTGCGGGCAGACCAGCCGGGCTCGACGTGATCTGCGCGTTGGTGCGGAAGCCGCCGAGCACGATGTACGCGACGGGGCCGACGCACACCGCGATGAACAGCAGCGCGATGAAGTACGTGCCGAGGTTCCGTTCGCGGCGGACCGGACCGGAGTCCCCACGCCCGCGGTCACGGCGACCCTTCGGCGCGATGATGGATGCGGTGGCGGTCATCGTGTGGCCTTCTCCGTGAGTGCGCCGGCGGTGTCGCGACGCAGGACGAACCGCTGGTAGACGAGTGCGATCACCAGCGAGATGAGGAAGATCACCACGGCCACGGCGTTGCCGTACCCGTAGTTGCCGGAGTTGCGGCCGTTGGCGACCATGTACGTCGCCATCGTCGAGGTCCCCGCGGTCGAGGCGATGTACTGGCCCCAGATGATGTAGACGAGGTCGAACAGCTGCAGCGACCCGATGATCGACAGGAACGCCCAGATGCGCAGCGTCGGGCCGAGGAGCGGCAGCGTGATGCGCCGCTGGATCTGCCAGTAGCCGGCACCGTCGAGCTGTGCGGCCTCGAACAGCTCCTCGGGGATGCTCTGCAGGCCGGCCAGGAACAGGATGACCGCGAAGCCGATGTACTTCCACGAGATGATCGCCAGGAGCGTCCAGATCGCGATGTCCGGGTTCGACAGCCAGTCGTTGCGGAGGCCACCGAGACCGAGCGTCTGCAGGAGGTCGTTCACGGCCCCGCTGCTCGAGAGCATCAGGCTCCACCCGGTGCCGACGATCACCTCGGAGATGACGTACGGCACGAAGATGAGCACGCGGATGAGCCCACGGCCCCGGATGCGCTGGTTCAGCAGCAGCGCCAGGATGATCGCGATCGGCCCCTGCACGAGCAGCGACCCGATGACGATGAACAGGTTGTGCCACAGCACGCCCCGGAAGTCGGGGTCGGTGAAGATGATCTTGTAGTTGTCGAACCCGACGAAGTCCGTCGGGGTGCCGTAGCCCTGCCACTTGTAGAAGCCGTAGTAGGCGGCCAGGGCGACCGGCAGGATGACGAAGCCGACGAACATGATCGTCGCCGGACCGGCGAGCAGGGCGATCTCGACCCGCTTGCGGACGTCGGCGACGGGGCGCTTCCGGGACCGGCCGGCCGGGGCCGACGGCTGTGCGCCGTCGGCCCCGGTGGTGCGTCCCGCGTCCGCCCGCTCACTGGAGCGGGGAGGACGAGGTGCGACAGAGGTGGCCATGGGTCGGGTCAGCCCTTCGCCGCGGCCTGGTTGACGGTCTTGACGATGTCGTTGACCGAGCCCTTGCCGGCGAGCAGGTCGACGACGCTGGTGTTGAGCGCGTTGCCGACGTTCTGGCCGTACAGGGTGTCCAGGTAGTTCGACACGAACGGTGCCTTGTTGTAGGCCGTCAGGACGGTCTTCAGGTAGGGCTCGGTGACGACGGACTGGGCCGACTCGTTCGCCGGGATCGCGTTGAACGCCTTGTAGTACTGCTCCTGCACGTCCTTCGTCGTCATGTAGTTGAGGAAGTCCGTGCACGCCTGCTTCGGCGCCTTGGCGGAGCAGGAGTACCCGTCGACCGCACCCATCATCGAACCGGGCGCACCCTTGCCGCCGGACACCTCCGGGAAGGGGAAGAAGCCGAGGTCGGCGAGCGGCTTGGCGTCGGGGGTGAGCGAGGAGATCACGCCCGGGTCCCACGCACCCATGAGCTCCATGGCGGCCTTGTGGTTCGCGACCAGGCCGGCCGAGCTGCCGGCACCCTGCTGGGCGGCGGTGGTCAGGTAGCCGTCGTTGAAGGGCTTGGTGTCGAAGAACGTCTTGGTGTCCTGACCGGCCTGCTTCCAGCAGCTGTCCGTGAACTTGAGGTCCTTCGCGGCACCGTTCAGCGTCTTCTCGCTGCAGGCGCGCAGCGCGAAGTTGTAGTACCAGTGCGCTGCGGGCCAGGCGTCCTTGGCGCCGACGGCCACCGGCTGGATGTCGGCGTCCTTGAGCTTCTGGATGTCCGCGTTCAGCTCGTCCATCGTCGTGGGCGTGCCCTCGATGCCGGCCTGCTTGAAGAGGTCCTGGCTGTACCAGATGCCCTCGGGGTTCACGTCGACCGGCATCGCGTAGGTCTTGCCGTCGAGCTCGTAGCCCTTGAAGGCACCGGCGCTGACCTCGGTCTTGGCGTTCTTGCCGATGGAGCTGGTGATGTCCATGAGCTGGCCGGCCTGGGCCATGGCGTTCATCTTGCCGCCGCCGCGCTGCAGGAACACGTCGGGAGCGGAACCGGAGTTCAGCGCCGTCTGGAGCTTGCCGTCCAGGTCCTCGTTCTGGATCGCCTGGATCTTGATCGTGACCTTCGGGTGGGCCTGCTCGAAGTCCTTGACGGTCTTCTCCCAGAAGGCCTTGCCCGGACCGGTGGTCGAGTTGTGCCAGAAGGTCATCGAGACCTTGCCGTCACCGCTCGATGCGTCACTGCCCGCGGAACAGCCTGCGGCCGTCAGTGCGGTGGCCCCGATCAGCGCGATGGCTGCCGCGGCTCGGATCTTCCTCGTCATCGTGGAACTCCTCGGTGTCGTCGTTGACATGCGCGACATCGACTGCCGCTGCGACAGAGCGTGCCAGGCGCTCCACCGGCTTGTCAATCGATATCGATAACGTTTTCTTTACCAACGCCGACACCCCCGCCAGACGGCGCACACCGGTACGGTGAGCACATGGAGACCGCTGTCGGTGCGCAGCGCGGCCATGACCGCGTGACGATCGGCGACGTCGCGCGCGCCGCCGGGGTGTCCATCCCGACGGTGTCGAAGGTGATCAACAACCGCGACGGCGTGGCCTCGGCGACGATGCTCCGCGTGCAGGAGGTCGTCGAGCGTCTCGGCTACGAGACCTCGCTCGTCGCCAGGAGCCTGCGCAGTTCCCGTACCGGCGTCATCGGGATCCTGGTCCCCGAGTTCGAGCCGTTCTCCACCGAGCTGCTCCGTGGCGTCTCGAGCGCGGCGATCGGCACCGGGTACGAGCTGCTCGCCTACGCCGGCCTCGTGACCGGATCGAGCCAGCCCGGGTGGGAACGCCGCTCGCTCTCCCGGCTCTCCGGCACGCTCATCGACGGCGCCATCGTCGTGACGCCGAGCACGGCGCTGTCGAGCTCGTCCATCCCCGTGGTCGCGATCGACCCGCACACCGGCCCCGAGGGCCACGCCACGGTCGACACCGACAACGCCGGCGGCGCCAGGAGCGCGGTCGAACACCTGCTCGCCCTCGGCCACACCCGGATCGCCCACATCCACGGCCGTGCGGACCTGGCGTCGGCACAGCTCCGCGAGACCGGGTACCGCGAGGCGCTCGCCGCCGCCGGGATCCCGATCGACGAGGACCTCGTCCGCGCCGGTGACTACCAGGAGGACCAGGCCACGGCCGTCGCCTGCGAGCTGCTCACCGCCCCGGACCGCCCGACCGCCGTGTTCGCCGCGAACGACTCCTCCGCGATGGGCGTCCTGCGCGCCGCCGCGGACCTCGGGCTCCGTGTCCCGGAGGAGCTCTCGGTGATCGGGTTCGACGACGTGCCCCAGGCCTCGATGACCTCGCCGCCGCTCACCACCGTCGCCCAGCCCCTGGCCGAGCTCGGCGCCGCGGCGGTCGACATGCTGCTCGCGATGCTCCGCGGCGAACCCGGCCCCGACCACGTGCGGATGACGACGAGCCTCCGCGTGCGGCGGAGCACCGGCCCCGTGCCGACCGAGGTACGGCGCGTCGAAGCCGCCTGACGCGGCGCCCTCAGCGTCGCAGCGTCTGCTTCGGGTACTCGCCGAACCGCTCGTAGTACGCGGCCGAGAACCGGCCGAGATGCGCGAACCCCCAGCGCCGTGCGACGTCACCGACGGTCACCGACTGCGGGTCCTGCTCGAGGAGGTCGTCGCGCACGCGCTCGAGCCGCACCTCGCGCAGGTAGGTCAGGGGCGAGACGCCGAGCACCCGCGCGAAGGACTCCTGGACGCTCCGCACGCTGAGCTCCCCGACGGTGGCGAGGTCGCCGACCGTCACGGGCTCGCGGACGTGGGCGTGCACGTACTCGACCATCGCGCGCAGCCGGGCGTTCCTCGGCAGCGACAGCTCAGCGGGCAGGGCCTCCGAGCGCGGCGGGTACAACCCGAGGAAGGCCTCCGCCGCCGCACGCTTCGCGATCCCCCAGGCCCGGGACTCGACCCCGTCGCGGAGCGCCCGCGACAGGCTGACGAGCGCGTCCCCCCACCGGCCGAGCGCGCTCGCGTCGGGCGCCCGGTGGTGGTCGAACCGCAGGGGCGACTCACCGACGTCGTAGTGGTCGACGGCGACGTCGTGGACCATCGCGCGGGACAGGTGGACCAGGCGCTGGTCGGAGTCGTTGCCGATCACGACGAAGGCCTGCTCCGTCGGGTAGAGCGTGGGGGCGTCACGGCGGGAGTCGACGCGCTCCCCGTCGAGGTCGACGACCACGGACCCCGCGGTCACCCACTGCACGACGTAGTCGTCCCCGGGGTCGACGACGCCACGGACGAAGCCCTGCACGCGGGAGCGGCGGATCGTCACCTCGCTGTCGCCGATCGCCGTGTAGCGGTAGGAGTAGTCGGCACCGGTGCGGCGCGACGTCCACTGACGACCTGCACCGACGGCGGTCAGGTCGCGGACGGCCGACTCGGGGTCGCGTCCGGTGACCTCGATGCGGATCAGGTCGACCGACGCGGACGGACCGTCGTTCTGGGCATCGGGCATCAGTGCACCGCCCGCCACGCCGAGGTGCTGCCTGTGACGTTCTCCTCGCTATCTGGATACGCTGTTGCCCTGACCTGGGCGTAACGTGACGCGCAGCCGAGACGCACGGAGGAGGCGACGGGGTGACGGCCAGCGACCTGGAGCTCGACCTCGACGCCGCGCTCACGCGACTCGACGCCTCGATGGCTGCCCTGCGCAACCGGCTCCGCGAGCACCTGGGCATCGCGGGCGTCGACCTGACCGTCGTGCAGTTCGTGTCCCGCGCCGAGTCCGGCGGACGACCCGTTCGCGTGAAGGACCTGTCCTCGCACCTCGGCATCACCGGGCCGGCGGTCACCAGCGCGGTCGACCGCCTGGAGCGGTCGGGTCACCTGTTGCGCCGCCCGAACCCCGACGACGGACGGAGCCGCCTGATCGAGCTCACGGACACCAGCCGGGAGCAGTACCACGCCGCGATGGACAGCACGAACGAGCACCTGCACGAGCTGATGTCCTCCTTCTCCGATCGCGACAAGGCCCGGTTCGTCCGCATCATCGACCGTGTGGTCCGGGCGCTCGACGGCGGGGCCCCGAGCCCCTGAACGGCAGATTAGAGGGGGCGCGACGAACCTTCGGGTTCATTGTCCGCGGAGCGCAGTTGGATAAGTCTTCTACCTAAATCCGGTCATCGCAAGAGGCTCGGTCGTAGCGTCTGACCCGGTGGGAACACCTGGGGACGGATCAGGACGGAGGACGCTGTGAGCAACTACGACACCGAGCCGGGCATCGACCCGGTCCGCATCACCACCTTCCGGAGGATGCGACGCAAGTGGAAGTTCGGGGAACAGCCGACCGAGGACCAGACGGTCTTCGACGACCTGTTCACCGACACGGCGCGCCAGCGCTGACGCTGCACACACGAGAGCGGCGCGACGTCCCCCGAAGACGTCGCGCCGCTCTCGTGCGTGGTGGGTCGATCCCCGCGTAGAGGGTCGAATCGCGCGTTGGTGGTCGGGTCTTCCGACCACCAACGCGCGATCCCACTTGCCATCGCGAGTGCGATGGGCGCGAACGCGCACCGCGCCGGACGGGAGGCTCGTGCCGGCCTGGCACCGAGCCTCCCGTCCGGTGGGTACGGGCTCCGGCAGCGCGGGTCATGCGGAGCGCGGCGCCGCGGCCGTGGACTCCGCGGGACGGAGGACGCACGGCAGCAGGAAGTGCGGGAGGTCCGCCGAGGTGCCGTCGAGCTGCTCGATGAGGGCGTCGGCCGCCCGCGTGCCGAGCTCCCGGCCGGGCGCGACCATCGTGGAGAGCCGCGGGTAGTGCTGGTCCCCCGCGGCACCGGACGACGCGATGCTCAGCACCGAGACGTCCTCGGGGATCCGGCGTCCGGCGGCGTACAGCCCGACCAGGAGCCCGGCGGACGAGTCGTCCTTCATGACGAGCACCGCGGTGACGTCGGGCGCGGCCTCGAGGAGCTGCCGGGCGGCCTCGCGACCACCTTCGCTCCCGGCCTCCGAGTACACGACGGTCCCGGTGAGCCCGCGGTCGGCGATCGAGCGCTCGAAGGTGGCCTCCACCCGGAGGTGCGGCGCGTAGCCCTCCATCGGGGTGCCCGCCAGGTCCTCGAGCACGAGT
The DNA here is from genome assembly GCF_026672405.1 of Curtobacterium sp. SL109. Lineage (NCBI taxonomy): Bacteria > Bacillati > Actinomycetota > Actinomycetes > Micrococcales > Microbacteriaceae > Curtobacterium > Curtobacterium sp. SL109. The sequence continues at coordinate 1,346,204 of NZ_JAPPRB010000002.1, read as the reverse complement.
CCGAAGTGCCGGTGCCCGAGCTCCTCGAGGTGGTCGAGGCTGTCCTCGATCGTCGTCTCGAAGTCGATGTCGACGTAGGGCAGCCCGCTGCTGTCCCGGGTCCGGCCGATGAGCGTGAAGGGGACGTCGAGTTCGGAGAGCTTGGCGACGCGGGGGTCGTCCATGCGCACCTCCATGAGCACCACCCCGTCGACGAGCCCCCCGGAGACCAGGTCGTCGAGGTCGTCACCAGCGGGGTCGACCGGCCAGAGCACCAGGTGGTAGCCGCGCTCGGACGCCCGCTCGGCGGCGGCCATGAAGAACTCCGACGTGGTGGGGCTGAACCGGTTGCCGGTCGTCGGGAACAGCAGCGCGATGATCCGGGTGCGGCGTGACGCGAGCGCCCGGGCGACGACGTTGTTCCGGAACTTCAGGTCGCGCATCGCCGCCTTCACCCGCGCGGTGGTGGCGGGCGTGACGTACTTCGTGCCGTTGACCACGAAGGAGACGGTGGCGATGGACACGCCGGCGCGGTCGGCGACCTGCTGCATCGTGGCCAAGGCGGTTCCTGCTCTCGGGGTCGTGGTCTGGACCAGCCGAGGTCGTACCGACATCGAACTGAGACGTTCCCAGCTTAGCGGGACCATTTGCAGAAAAGCGCTTTACAGGCAAAGCGCTTATCTGTTAGCTTCTCGCCTCAAGAAGACCCGCGACGACGACGTCCCGAGCGTCGGCGACGCGTGCCTGACCCCAAGCACCCGTCAACGAGAAGAGCTATGCAATGAAGCCCAGCCTCCCCTCCACGTCACGCAGGATCCGTGCCCTCGTCGGCGCCGTCGCGGTGGTCGCCGCGATCCCCCTCGTCCTCACCGGGTGCTCCGGCAGCGGTGCCGCGTCGTCCGGTGGCAAGACCCTCACGATCGAGGACTACTACGCGGCGAACTACAACCCGATCTACAAGCAGTGCGCCAAGACGGTGGACGCGAAGCTCACCATCAACCACGTCGCCGGCGCCGGCCTGATCGCGAAGGTGCTGCAGCAGGCATCGTCCCGGTCGCTGCCCGACGTGCTCATGCTCGACAACCCCGACGTGCAGCAGATCGCCGCCTCCGGCGCCCTGTCCGACCTCGGTGACTACGGCCTCGACGCCAGCGGCGACGTGCCCGGCGTCAAGGCGGCGAACACGTACAAGGGCAAGCTCTACGGGCTGCAGCCGGCGACGAACTCGATCGCGCTGTACTACAACAAGAAGCTCCTCGCCGACGCCGGTGTCCAGCCGCCCAAGACGTGGGACGAGCTGCAGGCGGCCGCCAAGAAGCTCACGAAGGGGTCGACCTACGGCTTCGCGATGAGCAACATCAACACCTACGAGGGCACCTGGCAGTTCCTGCCGATGTTCTGGTCCAACGGCGGGGACGAGAAGGACATCGCCACCCCCGAGGCCACGCAGGCCCTGCAGTTCGTCGAGGGCCTGCAGAACGACGGCTCGATGTCGAAGAGCTCGATCAACTGGGCGCAGGCCGACGTGAACAGCCAGTTCATCGCCGGCAAGGCCGCCATGATGATCAACGGCCCGTGGCAGCTCCCCGCGCTGAACGCGGCGAAGAACCTCGAGTTCGACAGCGTCCCGATCCCGACCCGGACCGGCGAGGCGACCGTCGCACCGCTCGGCGGCGAGGCGTTCACCGTCCCGCAGACCGGCAACAAGGACACCATGACGCTCGCCGGCAAGTTCGTCGGCTGCCTCAACTCCGTGAAGATGCAGAAGGTCATCGCCGGCACCACCGGCAACGTCCCGACGAACATCGAGGCCGGCGCCGCCTGGGCCACGGACCACCCGGAGGTCGCCTCCTTCGTCACCACGGTGAAGACCGCTCGCGCCCGCACGGGTGAGCTCGGACCCGACTGGCCCAAGGCCGCGACGAAGATCTACACCGCCGTCCAGCTCGCCCTCACCGGCAAGGCCGACCCCGAGGCAGCGCTCAAGCAGGCGCAGTCGCAGAGCCAGTAGTGCGGACGGAGTCGGCCGTCCGGTCGACTCCCTCCACGGGGAGCCGGTCGTCCGGCCGGCTCCCCGCCCGGTGGTGAACGCGGGAGCCGGTCGTCCGGTCGACTCCCTCGGTGGTGAACGAGAGGAACCGGCGTGAGCGCCTCAACACAGACCCGACCACGGACCCAGGTGCCCGTGGTCCCCCAACGACCCGGCCAGCGGCGAGCGCGCATGCGGGCCGGCATGACCCGGTGGCTCTTCGTGGTCCCGGCAGCCGTGTTCGTCGCGCTGTTCTTCGGCTACCCCGTGGCCAAGAACATCGTGATGTCCTTCCAGGACTACACGACGAAGACCTTCTTCACGGGCGAGGCCCCCTGGGTCGGCCTGAGCAACTACATCGCCGTGTTCCAGAGCTCGGTGTTCGCGACGAGTGTCGTGAACACCGCCCTGTTCACGGCCGGCTCGATCATCCTGCAGTTCGTCATCGGGCTGAGCCTGGCGCTGTTCTTCCGCCGCCACTTCCCGCTGTCGGGCTTCCTGCGCGGCCTGCTCCTGCTGCCGTGGCTGCTCCCCCTCATCGCCTCGAGCGCGGTGTGGAAGTGGCTCCTCGACCAGGACAGCGGTGCGCTCAACCAGCTCCTCGGCGTGGTCGGGATCGCCCCGGTGCCGTGGCTGGTCAGCCCGAGCCTGGCGCTCCTCGCCGTGATCGGCGTCAACGTGTGGCTCGGCATCCCGTTCAACACGACGATCCTCTACAGCGGGCTGCAGTCCGTCCCACCGGAGCTCTACGAGGCCGCGTCGCTCGACGGCGCCACGGGCATCAAGGCCTTCCGGTACATCACCTGGCCGAGCATCCGGTCGGTGGTGAGCGTCGTGATCGTCCTCGGGGTGGTCTACACGTTGAAGGTCGTGGACATCATCCTCGGCCTCACCGGAGGCGGGCCGGCGAACTCCACCCAGACGCTCGCGACCAACGCGTACCACCAGTCCTTCATCAACTTCCAGTTCGGCATCGGAGCCGCGGTCAGCAACGTGCTGATCGTCGTCTCGTTCGTCTTCGCGATGGTCTACATCGCGATCTCCCGGAAGGCGGTCGACGAATGAGCGTCGGGATCGTGAACCAGACCGTGACCGCGACCCGCGCGATCACCACCAGGCGCGGCGCGAAGGTCCCGCGACCGCGCGGCAAGCGGGGGATCCCGCTGACCGTCCTCGGCATCGTGTTCCTCGCGATCATGGTGTTCCCCGTCTACTGGATGGTGAACACGAGCTTCCAGGCGACCTCGGGTGCGGCCACGGCGACGTGGTTCCCCCTGGCGCCGACGCTCGCCGGCTACCGCGCGGCGCTCGAACAGCAGGGCCAGAACTTCGTCTCGAGCATGGTGATCAGCCTCGGGACCGTCGTCCTGACGCTGGCCGTCGCCACCCCGGCGGCGTACGGCCTCGCCCGGTTCCGGATGCGTGGCACGCGGGTCTTCCTGCTCGTGCTGCTCATCACGCAGATGATCCCGGCGATCGTCATCGCGAACGCCCTGTACACGCTGTTCAACAACGTGGGGCTCCTGAACAGCTACGTCGGCCTGATCCTCGCCGACAGCGCCGTGCAGGTGCCGTTCGCCATCCTGCTGATGCGCGCCTTCATGGAGTCGATCCCGCCGAGCCTGGTCGAGGCGGCCCTGGTCGACGGAGCGAGCGACTTCCGGGCGTTCGTGTCGATCGTCGTCCCGATCAGCCGGAACGCCATCGTCACCGCGGCGCTGTTCACGTTCCTCGGGGCCTGGGGCGACTTCCTCATCGCCCTCACGCTGACCTCGACGACCGCGGTCCGCCCGATCACGCTCGGCATCTACAACTACATCGGGTCGAACGTCACCGACTGGGGGCCCGTGATGGCGACGAGCGTGCTGGCGTCCCTGCCGGCCGCCGTGCTGCTGATCTTCGCGCAGCGGTACATCTCCGCCGGCGCCCTCGGCGGAGCCGTCAAGTGACCCACACATCCGAACGACACGACCCCGATCAGGGAAGAAGAAGCAACGACATGAGCGACACGACCACCACACCGCTCCGCATCACCGTCTGGGGCGAGAACGTCCACGAGCAGGTCGAACAGCACGTCGCCGAGCGGTACCCCGACGGCATGCACGGCGCGATCGCCGACGGCATCCGCGAGAACCTGCCCGACGCCGTCGTCCGCACCGCGACCATGCAGGACCCCGAGCACGGCCTGACCGACGAGGTCCTCGCCCAGACCGACGTCCTCACCTGGTGGGGCCACGCCGCGCACCAGGACGTCGACGACGCCGTGGTCGACCGCGTGCACAAGCACGTGCTGTCCGGCATGGGCCTGATCGTCCTGCACTCGGGCCACTGGTCGAAGATCTTCGGCAAGCTGATGGGCACCACCTGCACGCTCCGGTGGCGCAGCGAGCACGACCAGGAACTCGTCTGGACCGTGAACCCGCAGCACCCGATCACGCGCGGCGTCCCGAACCCGATCGTCATCCCCGAGCAGGAGATGTACGGCGAGTACTTCGACGTGCCGACCCCCGACGAGCTCGTGTTCATCTCGGGCTTCACCGGCGGCGAGGTGTTCCGGAGCGGCATGACCTACCGACGCGGCCTGGGGAAGATCTTCTACTTCTCCCCCGGTGACCAGGACTTCCCCGTGTACCACCACCCCGACGTCCGCCGCGTGATCGCGAACGCCACCGAGTGGGCACGGCCCGAGCGCGAGCGGGAGGTCCCGACGCTCCGCCGCTACGACCTCGGCGAGTACTTCGACGGCCAGCACTACCGCGGCCCGTTCGACGACGCCCCCGTCGAGGACGCGGCAGCCGAGCACGACGCAGCCCCGCTCGACGCCGAGGTCCGGGCGTGACCGCCCTCCGCGTCGTGCAGGTCGGCGCCGGCGGGATGGGCCGCGCCTGGCTCAGCACCGTCGCCGCCGACCCGGACGTCGAACTCGTCGGCATCGTGGACCTGGACCTCGACGTCGCCCGTGCCGGTGCCGAACTGGCCGGCGACCCCGGGATCCCGGTCGGCACGAGCCTGACCGCCCTGGCCGCCGAGACCGGGGCCGAGGCCGTGCTCGACATCACCGTGCCCGTCGCCCACCACCCCATCACGCTCGAGGCCCTGCACGCCGGCCTCCCCGTGCTCGGCGAGAAGCCCGCGGCGCAGACCGTCGCCGAGGCGCTGTCCCTGGCCGCCGCCGCCGAGGCCACCGGCGAGCTGTTCATGGTGTCGCAGTCGCGGCGCTACAACGACCAGCTCGTCGCGTTCCGGCAGCACGTCCGCGACCTCGGCGACCTCGGCACGCTGAGCACCCGCTTCGCGAAGGCCCCGCACTTCGGCGGTTTCCGCGAGGAGATGGACGACGTCCTGCTCCTCGACATGGCCATCCACCCGTTCGACTCGGCCCGCTACGTGCTCGAACGCGACCCGGTGTCGGTCTACTGCGAGTCGTACAACCCCTCGTGGTCCTGGTACCGCGGTGACGCAGCGGCCGCAGCGGTCTTCACCTTCGAGGGCGACGTCCGCTACGTCTACGACGGCTCCTGGTGCGCACCCGGAGCCGAGACGTCCTGGAACGGCGACTGGCGGGCATCGGGCGCGGAGGGCACCGCGCTGTGGGACGGCGACCACGACCCGTCGAGCGACCGTGACGGCACCCCCGGCTCCCCCGAGGCCGCCCCCGGCGTCGGGACCGAGATCGGCGGTGCCCTGACGTCCTTCGTGCGTGCACTCCGCACCGGGGTCACCCCGGACGGCGAGGTGCACACGAACATCATGAGCCTCGCGATGGTCGAGGCCGCGATCCGCTCCACCAGGACCGGCACCCGCATCGTCATCGACGAGGTGCTCGAGCAGGCCCACGCCGACGCGCTGGCCGCGGAGCGGCACGACGCGGTGCGCGAGCGCCTCGCGGCGTGGGGGTCCGTCCGGAGCGCGCTGACGAGTGCGGTGCCCGCTGGCTGATCCGGCACCGGTTGCTCCGGCAGCACGAGACGGACGGGAGGCTCCCCACCAGCTGGTGGGGAGCCTCCCGTCCGTCGCGGGCTGCGGCAGAGCGGACGACGGGGGACGATGGAGGTCCACCCACGAACCAAGGAGCTCCCGTGCAGATCGACCTCGGCGGCAGGACCGCCCTCGTGACCGGATCCACCCAGCGCATCGGCCTGGCGATCGCCACCGGACTCGCGTCGGCCGGTGCGTCCGTCGTGGTGAACGGCCGCTCCGAGGAGAGCACGGCGCGGGGCGTCGACGCCGTCCGCGACGCCGTGCCCGACGCTTCGGTGCGCGGGGTCGCTGCCGACCTGGCGACGGACGAGGGCACGGCGACGCTCTTCGCGGCACTGCCCCGGGTCGACGTGCTCGTGAACAACCTCGGGGTGTTCGGCAGCGCCGACGCGCTGGGCATCGAGGACGACGAGTGGCGCCGCTTCTTCGAGGTGAACGTCATGGTCGGCGTGCGGCTGACGCGGCAGTACCTGCCCGCGATGACGTCGGCCGGCTGGGGCCGGGTGCTGTTCATCGGCAGCGACTCGGCCGTCGTCACCCCGGCGGAGATGATCCACTACGGCATGACGAAGACCGCGCTGCTCGGGGTGTCCCGCGGGTTCGCGAAGGCGGCGGCCGGCTCCGGCGTCACCGTGAACAACGTCCTCGCAGGGCCGACGCACACGGGTGGCGTCGAGACCTTCGTGCGCGAGCTCGTCGGGGACGACCTGCCGTGGGACGAGGCGCAGCGGGAGTTCATGAAGGAGCACCGGCCGCAGTCGCTGCTGCAGCGGCTGATCGAGCCGTCGGAGATCGCGAACATGGTGGTGTACCTGGCGTCACCGCTCGCCTCGGCGACGACGGGTGCTGCGGTGCGGGTGGACGGCGGGTACATCGACGCGATCCTGCCGTAGGGCGGGTGCGCCCGGGACGTCTCCGACACGGGGTCCGCGTCAGCGCGAGCGGGACGGGTCCGCGACAGCGCGAGCGGGACGGGGTCCGCGTCAGCGCGAGCGGACAGCCGCGCCGAGGACCTCGTCCGCGCGGTCGTTCAGCCGCCCGAGCAGCGCGGACAGCGCCCGCAGGTCGTCGTCGGGGAACACCTCGATGAGCTCGTCGAAGACCTCGTCCCCGTGCGCGTCGAGCACATCGAGCAGGCGCTGACCGGCGGGAGCGACCTCGAGCAGGCTCGCGCGGCCGTCCTCGGGGTCCGTCGTGCTCGCCAGGTGCCCGGCCGCGACGAGTGAGCCCACGCGACGGCTGACCACGGGCCGCGACAGCCCGGTCAGCTCGGCGACGACGGTCGAGCGCACCGGCCCGAGGCGTTCGACCGCGCGCAGGATCACCCGCGCCGTCGCATCGAGCCCACCCCGGTCCTCGATGAGCACCGAGCGCAGGGCCTGCCGCACCCACAACCGGTCGAGCTGCTGGCGGAGTGCGCGCTCGGAGTCGCCGCGCGTGGCGGCGGGCTGGTCATCGGTCACGTGCCAAGACTAGGGCGCTCATTTAGTTGCTTGCTGGAAGCATCTAGTGTAACTTTGCACTCGCTGCAAGGTCGAGAACGGTGCCGACGCCCACCCCACGGGTCCGCGCGACGGTGCGTCCGGTCTCCCGAGCAGCCGCCCCACCGATCGAACCGAAGGAACCCATGTCAACCGCCACCGCACCGGTCCAGGTGCACCGCGGACGTCACGGCGCCTCCGCAGCCGGCACGCCCGGCTCCGGGCAGCCGCTCATGACGCACCGCCAGATCCTGCTCGTCATCTACGGCCTGATGGCCGGCATGTTCCTGTCCTCGCTCGGGCAGACCGTGTTCGGCACCGCCATCCGCACCATCGGTGACGACCTGCACGGGCTCGACCAGCAGGCGTGGGTCACGACGGCGTACCTGATCACGTCGACCATCGCGACGCCGATCTACGGCAAGCTCTCCGACATCTTCGGCCGCCGCCCGCTCTACATCTTCGGCATCGTGGTCTTCATCCTCGGCGCCGTGCTGTCGTCGATGTCCACGTCGATGCTCATGCTCGCCGGCTTCCGCGCCGTGCAGGGCATCGGTGCCGGCGCGCTGATGTCGCTGCCGCTCGCGATCATGGGCGACATCCTCGCGCCGCGTGAGCGCGCCAAGTACCAGGGCTACTTCCTGGCCGTCTTCGGCATCTCGAGCGTCATCGGCCCGCTCATCGGCGGCCTGCTCGCCGGCACGAGCGAGATCCTGTTCATCACCGGCTGGCGCTGGGTGCTCCTGATCAACGTGCCGATCGGCATCGCCGCGCTCCTCATGGTCATCGTGTTCCTGCACCTGCCGAAGGTGCACGACGCGAGCGCCAAGCCGCGCGTCGACTGGTGGGGTGCGACCGCCGTCATCGTCACGCTCGTGCCGCTGCTGCTCGTCGCCGAGCAGGGCCGCATCTGGGGCTGGGGTTCCGCTGCAGCCATCGCCTGCTACGTGATCGGCGTCGTCGGCCTGGTCGCCCTGCTCGTCATCGAGTCGAAGATGGGCGACGCGGCGATCATCCCGCTCAAGCTCTTCCGTTCGGGCACGTTCTCGATGGCCACGGTCATCGGGTTCCTGGTCGGGTTCGCGATGTTCGGCGCGATGCTCACCATCCCGCTGTACCTGCAGATCGTCGTCGGGCTCAGCCCCACCGAGTCCGGCTTCGCCACGCTGCCCCTGGTCGGTGGTCTGATGATCGCGTCCATCACGTCCGGGCAGATCGTCGCCCGGGTGGGCCGCTACCGCATCTTCCCGGTCATCGGCACGGCCCTGGTCTCGATGGGCTACGTCGTCCTGACGTTCATGTCCATCGACAAGCCGCTCTGGTTCCTGATGATCGGCATGTTCCTCATCGGGCTCGGCCTCGGATCTGTGATGCAGTCGCTGACCCTGGCCTCGCAGGGCTCCGTCGAGGCGAAGGACATGGGCGTCGCGACCAGCTCGGCGACCTTCTTCCGCCAGATCGGCGGCACGCTCGGCACCGCCGTGCTGCTCTCGATCCTGTTCTCGGTGATGCCGGCGAACATCCTCAGCGCCACCGCGGACAAGGGCAACCTGACCGGTGGCCTCGATGCCGCGCTCAACCCGGCCGTCGCCTCCGCACCGCGGAACGCCGGCGTGATGGACCAGATCTGGGACCCGATCGTCACCCCGCTGCGCCAGCAGGTGGAGTCCGGCCTCGCCGACGGCACCGCCGCCGCGAAGCAGGCAGCCGACCAGGCCGTCACCCAGCAGGTCACCGCCGCCGTGCAGCAGCAGGTCGCAGCGGGTGCCGTGCCCGCAGCCGCCGCAGCCGAGGTCATCGACCAGCAGGTCGCCGTCGCGCGGCCCGCCGCCGAGGACGCCGCGCTCGAGCAGGCCGCCGACCAGGCGCACGCCACCGTCGAGAACGGCGCCCTGGCCGTCGACTGGTCGGACCCCGACCAGCGCGCGTACTACGTGGAGCAGGCCGTGCCGTCGATCATCAAGGAGCTCAACGGCTCCGCGAAGGGCGACTCGGGTGCGTCGAGCACCAACGACACCTCGTTCCTCACCGGTGCCGACACGGCGCTGACGCGACCGTTCATGGCCGGGTTCAACGCCTCGTCCGTGGCGATCTACTGGGTCGGGCTCGGGGTCATCCTGCTGGCGTTCGTCCTGACCTGGTTCTTCAAGGTCCCGCCGCTGCGACAGCGCTCGGCCCTGCAGGAACGCGCCGACATCTCCGCCGAGGCCGAACTCGAGGCCGACGCCGGTCTCGCCGCGGCCGAGGCCGGGTCCTTCACCGGTCCGATGACCGGCTCCACCCCGACCACCCGTCGGTGACCGACCGGGTCCTGCGCCGTGTTCCCCTTCCCGGCGCAGGACCCTTCCACCAGGGACGAGAACGTGACCCCCACCGCACTGCCCACCGGCGCGGAGCCCTGCGCCTCCCTCCGCGAGCGGAAGAAGCAGCAGACCCGCCAGGCCATCCACGACGCCGCACTCCGGCTCGTCGGTGAGCAGGGCCTCGGCGGGGTCACCGTCGAGCAGATCTGCGCCGAGGCGGACGTCTCCCCGCGGACCTTCTTCAACTACTTCCCGTCCAAGGCGGACGCGGCGCTCGGCTTCCCGCCGAACTCCGTGCCTCCGGCCGTCCGGGCGCGGTTCCTCGCCTCGGACGGCCCCCTGGTGCCCGACCTGTGCGACCTCGTCGGGCACACCGTGGCCCTCCCCCAGGACCGGCACCGCGCCCGTGACCTCGTCGAACGGCACCCCGAGGTGATGCCGACGATGCTCGACTGGATGGCTGCCGTCCGCGCCGCCGTCATCGAGGTCGCGGCCGAGCGCACCGACCGGCAGACGGCCAGGACCGCCGTGACCCTCGTGATGGCCGCGCTCATCGAGCTGGCACAGCGCACCACGGTCGCGGACAGCGACGAGCTCGCCGCGACGCTGCGCGTCGTGGTCACCGAGATGGGCGCGATGACCCGCGTCTGACGGCCTGGAGGCTCCCCACCAGCTGGTGGGGAGCCTCCAGTCCGGCGCGGTGCCAGCTGGGCGAGCGGGATCGCGCGTCGGGGGTCGGAACTTCCGACCCCCGACGCGCGATCCGACCTGCCACGCGCGGATCGACCCGCGACGCGCAGTCCGACCGCCCTCCCGCGGCTACGGTGACCATGTGCCCCGAGCAGCGCCGACGACCGACCCCAGCGCCTCCGACGGCGGCGGCCTGCTCGTCGTCGCTCCCGACGCCCGCCGTCGCTCAGCGCGCACCACGCCGTGGGGCCGCGTCCTCGTGGGCGTGGTCCTCGTCGCCCTGCTCGGCGGCGCCGCGGTGGCCACGGTCGGGACCCTCGTGTCGCAGCGCACCGCCGAACGCTTCGCGGTCGAGGACGCCACCGAGGACACCGCGGCCGTCGCCCGCTCCGTCGTCGAACCCGCGCTGCTCGACGCCATCGCCGACCACGACCCCGCCGAGCGCGCTGCAGCCGCGGACGAGCTCGCCCGTGCCGTCCGGGGTGTGACCACGGCGAGCGCCGCCGTCCGCGTGAAGCTCTGGGCGCCGGACGGCACCGTGCTCTGGTCGGACGAACCCCGGCTGATCGGGCAGCGGTTCGCCCTGTCGGAGGAGGACCTCGAAGCGCTCGAGACCGACCGGTCCGACGCCGAGGTGTCCGACCTGACGGAGCCGGAGAACCGCTACGAACGCGGTCAGGGGCGGTTGCTCGAGGCGTACCAGGCGGTGCACACCCCGTCGGGCGCACCGCTGCTGCTCGAGGTCTACTACCCGTACGACGCGGTGCTGGCCAGCGCTGCCTCGCTCTGGTCGGCGTTCGCGACGCTCGCATCCGGGACGGTGGCGGTCGCCGTGGCCCTGCTCCTGCCCGTCGTGCTGTGGCTGCTGCTCCGGCTGCGGGCAGGTCAGCGGGAGCGGGAGCGGCTGCTCGTGCGGGCGCTCGACGCGGAGACCGCCGAGCGTCGTCGTCTGGCGGCGGACCTGCACGACGGGCCGGTGCAGGACATCGCGGGGCTCGCCCTGTCCCTCGGCGCCGCGGCCCGCACCACGACCGGCCCCGGGTCGGCCGTGCTCGACGAGTCCGCCACGACACTGCGGGCGGCCGTGTCGACGCTGCGGTCGTCGATGTCGGCGATCCAGCCACCGGTGCCCGACCGCGCGGGGCTCGTCGCGGCACTCGACGACGCCACGGCCCGGGGTCGTGCGGCCGGTGTGCGGACGGTCGTGACGGTGCCGGCGACGATCGACGCCTCCCCCGCCGCACTGCTCGCGACGGTGCGGTTCGTCCGCGAGTCGGTCGCGAACACGGTCCGGCACGCAGGGGCATCGACGGTCGAGGTCGTCGTCCGTCGAAGCCTCGAGGACCTCGTCGTCGTGGTCGTCGACGACGGTGTCGGGTTCGACGCGGACACCGTCCTGTCGACACGGCGGAGCGGCCACCTCGGCACGACGCTGCTGCGCCAGATCGCGGAGGACGCCGGTGGTGCCCTCCGTCTCCGCACCACGCCGGACACCGGCACGCGGTGGGAGCTGTCGATCCCGGCTGGAGGGAGCACATGGTGAGGGTGCTGCTCGTCGACGACCACGCCCTGGTGCGGAACGGACTGCGTGCCGTGCTCGACACGACCGACGACTGCGAGGTCGTCGGCGAAGCGGCCACCGGCGAGGACGCCGTCGAACTCGCTGCCGTGCTGCTGCCCGACGTCGTCGTGATGGACCTGTCGATGCCCGGCGCGGGCGGGGCTGCGGCGACGCGGGCCCTGCGTGCGCGGGTACCCGCTGCCCGGGTGCTCGTGCTGACGACGTTCGCCGACGACGAGCGGGTCCGCGCTGCCCTGGTCGCCGGTGCCACCGGGTACCTGCTCAAGGACGCGGACCCGGACGACGTCGTGCGCGGGGTCCGGGCGACGGCGCGGGACGAGGCACCGATCGATCCCCGCGTCGCCCACGGCCTGCTGCCCGCCGACCCGGCAGGTGCGAGTGCGTCGGAGTCGGCGCCCGCGATGCCCCCGCGGGAGCGCGACGTGCTCGTCCGCCTGGCGCGTGGGCTCTCGAACCGGCAGATCGCCAGCGAACTCGGCATCGCCGAACGCACGGTGAAGGTCCACGTCGGCAGCGTCTTCCGGCGCATCGGCGTCGCGGACCGCACCAGCGCGGCGCTCTGGGCGCGGGACCACGGCTGGTGACGGGGTACTAGTACCAAGGTCCGATGGTGGTGCCGTGGTGGACCGGCGACGATCGTGCCGAGGGGTCGAACCGCCCCGCAGACCAGGAGGCACACCATGGACCACACCCTCGAACCCCGCCGCACCGCGCACGGTCGCGCGGCCCGCGGTCGCACCGTCGGCCTGGCCGCCGCGATCGCCGCGGTCACCGTCGCGGCCGTCGCCCTCGTCGGGGTCGCCCCGGCACAGGCGTCCGGGAAGACCTCGACGGGCGGGGACTACGCCGTCACCGTGAACGGCACCACCACGAACCCCGCCGTCGGCAAGGACTTCAAGCTCCGGGACACCGCCGTCTCCGGCACGATCGCGGTGCGCGGCAAGCACAACGGCTTCGACATCCGGGTCGCCGACCTCGGCGTGTACGACTACACGCTGACGGGAGCCCCGGACACGCAGCGGATGGTCACGAGGCCGACCGTGGTGTTCGCGTCGAAGGTGCCGTCGCTGACCGCCGCGCAGCTGTCCGGCACGCGGCTGTCGTCGCTCGAGGTCCGGGACGACACCCTCGTCGCGATCTTCAGCACCGGCGCCGGCAAGTTCAAGATCCAGGCGAAGGACGGCGCCCAGGGCGGCGTCTTCCAGATGGAGACCGAGTTCGCCGGCCCCGTCACGTTCACGCACACGCTCGGCGCCGGGCTGTTCTACTTCACCAACCCGTACACGGGGAAGATCAACTTCGGTGACGGCACCCCGGCGGTGACCTCGGGCAGCGGGGCGCACCAGATGCTCCTCGGCAAGGACAGCCCGCAGGTCGCCACGAAGACCTCGCAGACGGCCACCACCACGACGTGGACCGTCCAGCCCGGCGGTCGCCTCGGCGGCGTGCTCGGCGAGGACGCCGTCGAGCTGAGCGCCGGAGCGACCAACTGCACGAGCGACTGCCAGGCACAGAACCAGATCCACGGGTCGCTCCCGGTGCCGCCGGACCCGGTGGACCCGACGCCGCTCGCGACGCGCTGACCACCGGACGGGAGGCTCGGTGCCAACCCGCACCGAGCCTCCCGTCTGTCGCGGTGCCAGCTGGGCGAGCGGGATCGCGCGTAGCGGGTCGGAAGTTCCGACCTTCGACGCGCGATTCGACTGCCGACGCGCGGAAGGTCCCGCGTCAGCGGGGGATGACCGAGAACAGGAACTTGCGGCGGATCATCACCCAGACGAGCAGGATCAGCGCCGAGTGCACGGCGAAGCCGATCCACCCGTTGCCCCAGTCGACGCCCGGGATCGACGCGATCGCCAGCGCGAAGAACACCTGCCAGACGAACACGTAGAGGCTCGCCTGGCCGATCGGGATCCACAGCCAGCCGAGGACGGCGCTGATCGGCTTCCAGAACACGGTGAGCAGCGCGTAGGACACGATCGCGAAGAACGCGATGTCGACCAGGCGCCCCCACTGCAGGTCGACGCGCTGGTACGCCGTGTTGTAGAGCTGGTCGTACATCGACGCCGGGAACGGCACAGGCGTGAACCCGACCTGCGCGGCCGCCCAGACGTAGACCAGGAACGCCGCGTAGCCGACGACCCCGACGCCGATGAGCACCTTCCCGAGGCGGCCGGTCAGCGCGCCGACGACCTGCCGCCGGTAGTAGCCGAGCACCAGACCGTGCGTGAAGACGATCTGCCAGGTGAGGAGCGGGAACACCGCCTCGAACTGGGAGTGCAGCGGCTGGAAGGACGGGTTCAGGGCCTGGAACACGTACAGCGCCCAGCTGCCGGCGAGCACCGCCCACCAGAAGCCCCGACGGATGACCCAGAGCAGCGGCGGGATGAACAGGCTCAGCACCACGAACAGGCCCATGATGTTGAACGGCCACGGGCCCATCTCGAGCAGCAGGAACTGCCGGATCGCGTACCAGGGCGGCGGGTACGCCAGGAGCTGCATGGCGTTCGGGTAGAGGTCGTAGACGCGCCCCTCGGCCCCGACGCCTCCGGTGCCGGTCCCCCGGTCGGTGAAGGTCGTGATCGCGTCCGTGTCCAGGAACGGCACGAAGCTCAGCACGAACACCACCGCGATCACCACGAGCGTGACGAGGTACTGCTTCCGCGCGCGCTTCCACGCACCGACCGCCGCCGCCCACTCGCCGAACCGCTTGATCGCCAGCGGGTACGTCATGCCGAGGACCATGCCGGACAGGAACACGAACATCTCCGCGCCCGTGATCGCCCCGATCGCGTGCAGCGTGATGAACGAGTACGGGCCGCCGATCTCGATGTGGGTGATGACCACCGCGAGGATGATGAACCCGCGGAACAGGTCGAGGCGCAGGTCACGCCCGGGCTTGCCGTCGTCCGGGTAGCGCCAGCGCGGCAGGAGCCGGCCGACGAGACCGCTGAGCAGGAACGCCAGGGCGAGGCCCACCGCGACCCAGACGATCCAGGCCATCTGGTCGCCGCCGGTGTCGAGCTGCTGGTTCGTCGCGGCGGCGCCGTCCCGGTGCGTCACCTCCTCGGTGACGGGGCCGGTCACGAACCGGTCGGTGGCGAGGAGGTCGCGGCGGAAGGTCTCCGCCACACCGCGGTCGGCCGTGTCGCGCCAGTCGGCCAGGCGGTTGCCGGCCTCGGGCTCGCGCCGGTTCGTCTCGACGAAGGTCACCGCGCGGACGTACGGACGGTCCTGCACCGCCGCGAACACCTGGTTCCACCACCCCTGCTTCACCGGGAGCTCGTCGGCGCCGCGCAGCGCGTGGTCGTACAGGGCACCGGTGTCGAGCAGCATCGGACGGTCGTGGCCGACGGCGAAGCGCTCGGAGAACGTCTGCGGCTGCTGCCGGTCGTAGCCCCAGCGCTCGTCGAAGCGGGCCGCGACCTCGCCGGCGGTGGGGACCTCGTTCGTCATCAGCGCGACGCCGCGTCCGGCGGCCTGGGTCGCCGCGCCCTTGCCGAAGGAGAACATCGACAGCCCGACCCAGTCCACGGCGGTGTCGCCCGGCCAGTACGGCCCGTAGGGGTCGTCCGCGGCGGTGAGCGCGCCGTCGCCGTTCGTGTCGAGGCGTTCGACGTCGGTGGCCGACAGGTCGCGGAGCCGTCCGGCCGACTCCCCGAACGGGTAACCGGCACCGTACGACGGCGACCAGACCATCGCCGCGTCGGACGACCCGGCGTGCACCGCCTCGGCGAGCCCCTGGAACGCCCGGACGTACTGCGTCGGCTGCTGACCCCACCGGACCCACGTGCCGTTCATCTGCGGCGCGAACCGCACGAGCAGCTGCGTGCCGTACTGCCGGTGGATGCGCTCGAACAGGCTGTTCGTGCGCCGGGCGTCGGCGGCGGTCAGGGACCCGAGGGCGACCCCGGGCTCCAGCCCGACGACGAGGGTCGCGCCCTGCGCCGCGGCTGCGCGGGCCGAGCGCAGCAGCAGGCGTTCGGCGGTGCGGTCGAGCGGGTACTGGATCTCCACGCCGTAGGTGGACGGGGTGGCACCGAGCCGTCCCTCGTAGCCGTCGGGGGCGTCCGCACCCCAGTCGAGGTCCGGGCCGAACCACGCCTTCCCGCTCGGCGGAGCGATCGGGCCCGTCGCCGCCTGCGCGGGTGCGATGCCACCGAGCAGCAGCGTGCCGGCGGTGACGATGAGGGCGATCAGGCGGACGAGGTGTCCCCTCACCGCTCGCACACCAGGGTCCAGATGTTGTGGCCGTGCTCGTGCCGGTGCTCCAGCCGGTCGAGCGCCGCCAGCGCCAGCGCCAGTCCGCGCCCGCTCTCGGCCTCGGCGTCCGCCATCGTCACGGCGGCGAGGTCGATGTCGACGGGCAGCCCGTTGTCGCGGAGCACCGCTGTGAAGGTGTCGTCCGTGGCCTCGAGCTGCACGGTGTACCGCCGCCCCTCCTGCTGGTCGCGGCGTGCAGTGTGCTCGACGATGTTCGCCGCGATCTCGGCCAGCGCGGTCTCGAGCGCGAACCGGTGCGCGACGTCGTCGACGCCGAGGCCGTCCCACCAGGTGGCGAAGCGGTCCTGCACCGTGTCGAGGCTGGTCGGGACGGCGGGGACGTCGAACGTGGTCACAGGGGTCCTCCGGCGGTGCTCGACGTGTGGCCGGACTGCCCGGTGGGGGCCGGTCCGCGGTACAGCACCGCTCGGATGACGATGCTGAAGATGACGAGGTCGAAGACGACCCAGGCGGTGTTGACGAGCGGCGCGACCCCGGACGCCTGGCCCGTGAGGTACCGGACGCCGATCAGGAGCAGCGCGGCGACGAGCGACCCCATCGCGAACAGCTGCGGCCGGACCAGGTCCCACCGGGGCTTCATCGCGGTCTCGTCGCGGACCTTCGGGGTCACGCGGAACCCGAGGGGCTTGCCGCGGAACACGTTCTCGAACGCGCTGGTCACGCTCTCGATCCACACCGGGAACAGCGCGAGCGAGTACTGCTGCCCGCGCCAGGTCGGCCGGCCCGCGGCGACGACCCAGAACAGCAGCTGGTTGAGCACCAGGAAGGGGATGAGCCGGGCGAAGAAGTCGACGCTGTAGGCCTGCACCGGGACGACGCCGAACGACAGGCACAGCACCGGCGCGGCGATGTACACGATCGCCGCGAAGCCGGACAGGTAGCTCCACATGGTCGAGAAGTACATGAGCCGCTGCCCGAACGACAGGCCCTTCTGCACCAGGGGGTTCTCGCGGAAGAACACCTGCATCGTGCCCTGCGCCCACCGGAGTCGCTGGACGAGCATCGTCGGCAGGTCCTCGGGCGCCAGGCCCTTCGCCAGGATCTCGTCGTGGTACGCCGACCGCCAGCCGAGCCCGTGCAGGCGCATCGCGGTCGCCATGTCCTCGGTCACGGAGATCGTCGCCAGCGGCATGATCGGCTGGGCCTCGTCGCCGCGGTTCACGTCGACGGCCCTGGCCAGCACGGAGATCGCCTCGATGGCCGCGACGGGCGAGGCGTTCCGCTGCCCGAGGACGTCGAGCGCGGCGTCGTCGAGCCCGGCGAAGGTGTCCGCGTCGGTCGACATCGCCGCGAGTTCCTGCAGGTCGTTCCGCACGGACTCGAGGTCGGCCGCGGCGAACCGGAACGCGATGGCGTCGATGCCGCGCTGGAACTCGTACGTGACGTCGCCGAGGGGCTCGTCCGCGGCCATCTGGTCGCGGGCACGGTCCACCACGGCCTCGGCGTCGTCGAGGGCGCCGAGGACGCGCGGGTCGGTCTCGTCCTCGCGGGCGCGGGAGAGCAGGCGGCGGGAGGTCACCAGCGTGCGGCGCACCGAGGTCTCGACCTCGTGCACGTAGCGGGAGATGCCGAGCTGCATCAGCGCCTCGCGCCGGAGGACCGCGTTCGACCCGCAGAAGAACGCGGCGTTCCAGCCGTCCTTCGACTGCTGGATGGGGCCGTAGAACAGCGGCGCCTGACTGCCGAGCAGGTCGGCGTCCGGCACGTTCTCGAACCACTGCGGCGTCTGCACGAGCGCCATCCGCGGGTCCTTGAAGTACCCGAGCGTGCGGTCGAGGATCGCCGGGTCGGGCACCTGGTCGGCGTCGAGGATGAGCAGGAACTCCCCCTGCGTCGACAGCAGGGCGTTGTTGAGGTTCCCGGCCTTGGCGTGCCGGGGGCGGTCGACCCAGTCCTGCCCGCGGGTGACCACGCCGAGCCCGGCCTGCTCCGCCGCCGCACGCATGTCGGCGCGGTTGCCGTCGTCGAGGATCCACGTGCTGTGCGGGTACCGGATGGCCTTCGCCGCGAGCGCGGTGCGCATCACCAGGTCGACCGGTTCGTCGTAGGTGGTGATGAAGACGTCCACGGTGACGTCGGTCGTGGGCGGGGTCGGCGGTTCGCCCCGCTCGCGGAGCTTCCAGGCACCGAACGCGAAGAGCAGCGAGTCGATCACGCTGTACGTCTCGGCGAGGATCAGCGGCACCGCGATCCACCACGAGTGCCAGTTCACCGACGCCGCCCAGCGCCAGCCGACGTAGTTGATGCCCGCCAGCGAGGCCAGCACGGCGACCGTCCGCACCGTCACCAGTCGCCGACGCCCGGTGCTCCCACCGAGGCGCCGTCGGTCCTGCCTGCTGACGTCGAGCGCGGTCACCCTGAGGCTCCCGATCCGACGACGTCCGTCTTGCTCCGCTGCACCGTTGCTCCTGATCGCGCGGGGTGGTTGGTCCTCGCCGTCGGGTCTCGGCTCGGGTGTCCGGACCTGTCTACCTCAGGGGAGGCGCCGTTGTCACGCCCCCGATCGCGGAGAAGCCGATGTCAGCGGCGAGCCGTTCGACGAGCCGGTCGAAGTACTCGGCGTGGTCCGCGACGACTCCGACGGTGTGGCCGAAGAGCTCGAAGGACACCGCGCCGAACAGGGTCGTCCACGCCATGATCGTCCGCATGACGGCCTCGGCCGGGGCGTCGTCGGTGATCCCGCGCGACCGGACGTAGGCGAGCGCCGGTGCGAGCACGTCCCCGACCGCGGCCGGCGCCGGCGCGACCGAGGGCGTCGGGACCGCACGGTCGGCCATCGCGTCGACCGCGATCCGAACCAGCACCTGCGTGACCCTGGTCGCCGGCTCGATCGTCTCCTGCGGTGCCGCGTACCCGGGAACGGGGCTGCCGTAGAGCAGCGCGAAGTCGCCCGGGTGCTCGAGGGACCAGGTCCGCACGGCCCGGCACGCGGCCGTCCACCGCCCGCCGACGTCCGTGCGCTCGTGCCCGGCGTCCGCCCGTTCGACGGCCTCGCCGAGCTCGTCGTAGTCCTGCACGAGCAGCGCGGTGAGCAGGTCGTCGCGGCTCGGGAAGTACCGGTAGACCGCCGAGGAGACCATGCCGACGTCCCGGGCCACCGCGCGGAGGCTCAGCTGCGCGGGCCCCTCCCCCGTCAGGCGCACCCGCGCCGCGTCGAGGATCCGGGAGCGGAGTGCCTGTCGGGCCAGTGCGCGTGCCGTCTCGACCATCCGCCCACCCTGGCACGCGAGAGCGGTGCCCACAACGAGAGCACCGCTCTTGCGCGGGTGCGCACGGCATGCGATGCTCGGCGGGTCGAGAGCAGTGCTCTCGTTCACCCGAGGAGAGGAACCCCATGTCGGAGCACCACCTGGTCGTCGGCGCCGGCCCCGTCGGCCGCCACGTCGCCGCACTGCTCGTCGGCCGCGGCGACCGCGTCACGGTCGCCAGCCGCTCGGGTCGGGACACCGGGGTCGGAGGCGCGGCACACGTCGCGCTCGACGCCTCCGACGCCGACGCGCTCACCCGGGCCGCGGAGGGTGCGGCGGTCCTGTACAACTGCGCGAACCCGGGCGACTACGCGCAGTGGGCGGCGACCTGGCCGCCGCTGGCCGCCGCGCTGCTGACCGCGGCCGAACGGACGGGTGCCGTGTACGCCGTCACCGGGAACCTGTACCCGTACGGCCCCGTCGAGGGCCCGATGCACGAGGGCCTGCCGGACGCGGCGACGGACGCCAAGGGCGTCCTCCGGGCCCGGATGTGGCAGGACGCCCTCGACGCCCACCGCGCAGGGCGCGTCCGGGCCGTGGAGGTGCGCGCGTCCGACTACGTGGGCACCGGCACCGGGGTGAACGCCCACGTCACCCGCGTGCTGCCCGGGGCGCTCCGGGGGAAGGGCGCCTGGATGATCGGTCGGACCGACCTGCCGCACACCTTCACGGACGTGCTCGACGTCGCGAGGACGCTCGTCCGAGCGGCGGGCGACGGGTCAGCGCACGGTCGGACGTGGAACGTGCCCTCGAACCCGCCGACCTCGCAGGCGCAGGCCCTGACCGACGTGCTGGCCGCGGCGGGGAGGCCACCGGTGCGGGTCCGCGGCCTGTCCGTGCCCGCGGTCCGTGCGCTCGGCGTCGTCACACCGGTGCTGCGGGAGATGGTGCCGCTGCTGTACCAGTGGACGGCCCCGTACGTGCTCGACGACTCCGCGGCCCGCGCGCACTTCGGCATCGAGCCGACGCCGTGGGACGAGGTCTGCCGGCGGACCCTGGTGGGCGTCGCCTGACCGACGAACCGCCGGCACCACGCGAGGAGGGCCCAGCACCGCGGTGCTGGGCCCTCCTGATGTGCGCTGGTGTCGTCGGTCAGATGACGAGCAGGCGGCTGAACTGCGCGCTGGCGAGCTGCTGCGCAGCACCACCGGCGGCCGGCAGACGCCAGAGCCCGGGCGTCGGACCGCTGTCGACGTCGATGAACACGTCGCCGGCCTCGTCCGCAGCACCCACGTTGGCGCCGCGGTTGCCAGCGGTGACGCCGCTCACCGGCACGGTGGTCGTCGTGCCGTCAGCGGCGCGGACGACCGTCGTCGTGATCGAACGGTCCACGCCACAACCGGTCGGCGTGTACTCGGACGGCGTCGGGCACCAGGCTGCCGACTGCGCCAGGCGGAAGCCGGCGGAGTTGGTGGCGCCGTACTCGAACGCGAGCTTGGGCTCGGCCGAGGTCCACGTGGTCGCACCGGCCGGCAGGGCCTGCCAGATGTAGGCACCGGCAGCGCCCGGCGACAGCCAGTTCACGTACAGCCCGCCGCGTCCGTCGGCGATCATCGTGCGGACGTAGCCGAAGGTGCCGGTCGCGCCGGAGCTGAGCGTGCGGGTGGTGGTCGTCCCCGACGGGGTCCGGCTGGTGACGGAGGCCTTCGTGGTGTCACCGGTCCACGCGGAGACGGTGCCGTCACGGCCGACCGCCCACGTGATGCCGGTGCTCGGCAGGACCGTCACCGGGGTGCCACCGGTGACCGGCAGCTCCTTGACGGCGCCGGAGACCGAGTCCTGCCAGTACAGGTTGCCCGCGACGTCCGAACGGAGGTCGGCGGTCAGGTGCAGCCCCGTCGCGATCGTCTGGGGTGCGCGGCCACCGACCGGGTACATCACGATCGAGGTCAGGTCGGCCGAGGGCACGAACACGTCACCGCGGTCGTCGGCCGTGTAGCCGGCACCGTTCGCGGCGATGGTCGTGGCGGCGGTGGAGCCGTCGGTGCCGAAGCGCACGACGGCGCCGGACGCGTCGAGTGCGAAGAGCGACTGCGACTCGGTCTCCGCGGGAGTCCCCGTCGCCGTGTACCGGACCTTCACGGCCGGCCCCGTCGTCGACTTCGCACCGACGGCGCGGACGGCGAACGTGTAGGTCGTCCCGGCGTGCAGGGCGCCGAAGCGGTCCCAGCGCGCCGATGCGCCGAGCCGGTCGACACCGTTGTCGGGCTGCTCCTCGGCGGGCGTGACGGCCACGGTCCACCCGACGACCTTCGCGCCGCTCCGCGGCAGCGACCACTGGACGGTGGCCTGGTCGGCGGCGCCGACGACCCGCACCGAGGTCGGCGCACCCGGCTTCGTTGCCGGTGCGGCCGTTGCCGGGAGCGCCCCGGTGACGACGAGCGCGGCTGCTGCCGCGACGGTGAGCACTGTCTTGAACACGATCATTCCCCTGTCCACGCGACTTCCCGTCGCGTCCCGGGGACATGCAAGCACCGGCCGACTTCCGGCGGAACGGGTGGCGGCCGAAGTGCGGGCCTCCGTGCGGAGTCCCGCAACGGTCCGGGCCCACAGACTGACGGGAGGCTCCCCACCGGGCACGGCCGACCCGCCGCTGGCGCGTCGGGTCGGAACCGGCCGGCGTGGGCCCAGGTTCCAGCTGGAACCGGGCCTCCAGTCAGAGCGATCTCGCGTCAGTAGCGCGACGTGCGCGCCGGGCGGTCGTCGTCGTCGCGGGGGCGACGCGAGCCGCCGCCGCGGCGGTCGGGCTGGATCTCGATGAGCCGGCCGCTGATGCGGGTGTCGCGGAGGCGCTCGATCACGTCACCGGGCATGTCCGACGGCAGTTCGACGATGGAGAAGTCGGGCTGGATGCGGATCGCGCCGAAGTCGTCGCGGCGCAGGCCGCCCTCGTTCGCGAGGGCACCGACGATCTGGCGCGGCTCGACGCGGTGCCGACGACCGACCTCGATGCGGTACGGCGTCATCGGGACCGAGCGACGACGACGGTCGCCGCCGTCCTCTTCTCGGCCCTTGCGCTCGTCGCGGCTCTTGCGCTGGTCGCGCTCGACCTGGCGGCGGAGGGCGTCCTCGGCCGGGTCGAGGAGCAGCGGGGTCTCCCCCTGCGCCACCACGGCGAGCGCGGCGGCCACGTCGGCCTCCGGGACGTCGTGGTGCTCGACGTAGTGGGCGATGATGTCGCGGAAGGCCTCGACCCGGCCGCGCTGCTCGAGCGCCGCGGTGATCGCGTCGTCGAAGCGGGTCAGGCGGGTGACGTTGACGTCCTCGACCGAGGGCAGCGTCATCTCGGTGAGCGGCTGACGGGTGGCCTTCTCGATCGCGGTGAGCAGGCGGCGCTCACGCGGGGTGACGAAGCTGATCGCGGCACCGCTGCGGCCGGCGCGGCCCGTGCGGCCGATGCGGTGGACGTAGGACTCGGTGTCGACGGGGATGTCGAAGTTCACCACGTGGGTGATGCGGTCGACGTCGAGGCCACGGGCGGCGACGTCCGTGGCGACCAGGATGTCGAGCTTGCCCGACTTGAGCTGGTTCACGGTGCGCTCGCGCTGCGCCTGGGCGACGTCACCGCTGATGGCGGCGGCGGCGTACCCGCGGGCACGGAGCTTCTCGGCCAGGGTCTCGGTCTCGCTCTTGGTGCGGACGAAGATGATCAGGCCCTCGAAGTCCTCGACCTCGAGGATGCGGGTGAGCGCGTCGACCTTCTGCGCGTACGACACGATGAGGTAGCGCTGCGAGGTGTTCGCGGACGTGGTCGTCTTGGCCTTGACGGTGATCTCGGCCGGGTCGTTGAGGTACTGCTTCGAGATGCGGCGGATCTGCGCGGGCATCGTCGCGGAGAACAGCGCGACCTGCTTCGTGTCCGGCGTCTCGGCGAGGATCGTCTCGACGTCCTCGGCGAAGCCCATCTTGAGCATCTCGTCGGCCTCGTCGAGCACCAGGTACTTCAGCTCGGACAGGTCGAGCGTGCCCTTCGCGATGTGGTCCATGATGCGACCGGGCGTGCCGACGACGACGTCCACGCCACGACGCAGTGCCGACAGCTGCACGCCGTAGGCCTGGCCGCCGTAGACGGGCAGCACGTGGACGCCCTTCATGTGGGACGCGTACTGCTCGAAGGCCTCGCACACCTGGAGCGCGAGCTCACGGGTCGGCGAGAGCACGAGCGCCTGGGGCAGCTTGCTGCCGGCGTCCATGCGGGACAGGACGGGCAGCGCGAACGCCGCCGTCTTGCCGGTGCCGGTCTGGGCGAGACCGACGACGTCACGCCCGGCGAGCAGGGTCGGGATGGTGGCGGCCTGGATCGCGGACGGGGTCTCGTACCCGATGTCCTTGACGGCCTTGAGGACGGGCTCGCTGAGCCCCAGGTCGGCGAACGTCACCACGGGCCCCTCGTCGATGGGTTCGGTGGTGCTGTTCGTTTCGGAGCTCATCCTGGTACGGTACCCGGCCGGACGCGGGTCTGCCGAACCGTCACGCCGTTCTGGGCACGGCGCGGCTCCGCAGACGACGGGTCGGCAGCCCCCGCAGCGTCTCCCCCGGGTACTCCCCGAACCGCTGCAGGTACGTGCCGGCGAAGCGTCCCATGTGCCGGAAGCCCCACTCGCGGGCGACGGTCGCGACCGTGACGGACCCCGGGTCGGCGAGCTGCAGTGCGATCCGGACGCGGTCCAGGCGCATGTGCTGCAGGTACGTCATCGGCGTGCTGTCCGTGTAGCGCAGGAACGCGCTCTGCAGCGTCCTGGCGCTGACCCCGGTCGCGCGGCACATGTCCGCGAGCGTGACCTGGTCGCCGCAGTGCTCCGCCAGGTACGCCTGCGCGAGCTCGACGGTGGTCCGTCCGGCGCCGAGCTCCCGCCGGTCCGAGCGACCGCCGTACGCGCGGACGACCCACTCGGCGAGCTGGACCTGCAGGGACAACCGCGCCTGGTGCGGGTCGACGTCACCGAAGGCCGCCGTGGCGACCGCTCCGAGGGCGGCGCGGAGCCCGGGCAGCGCCTCGGGCGACGGCTGCATCCGGAAGGTCGCCGTGCCGCTCCTGGTGCCGCCGTTCAGGACTGCCCCGACGGTCTCCATGAACCCGAGGTCGATGCGCACCAGGTGGTGCACGCCCGCCGGGACGACGACCGAGTACGGCCGGTCGACGGGGAACACGACGGGGATGCCGGGTTCCGTGACGACGCGGTCGGCGCCGGTGTCGATGCCGACGCCACCGCATGCGGTCCACTCGAGGGTCAGCCATCCACTGCCGTCGAGGTCACCGCGGCGGTCGGTGGTCACGGCGGAGTTGACGAGTTCGACGTTGAGGTCGCGGAGGGTCCGGAGTCGCCAGCGGAACGGTTCGCCACGGCCGAAGACGACGTCCTCGGCGCCGTACACGTCCTCGAGCAGGCGGACCGCGTCACGGCGGTCGGTGCCAGCGTGGTCCGACAGCCGTCTGGCGTCCAGGCGCTGCCCGAGCTGTGGCAGCTCGGACCGGAGGGACTCCGCCGGCGCGGTCGTGTCGTTCGACACGGTCCCGGTCGACGCTGTCGCGGTCGTGGTCGACGCCGTCGTGGCGGTCGCGGTCAGCACGACGGCTCCGTGCGCTGCTCGCCGCACGCGTGCTCGAAGTACGCGTGCGCCGCCTCGAGCGACCCGACGGACCGGTGCTCGTCGAGCGTCGCCATCAGCGTGCACTGGTACCCGCCGTCACGGTGCTCGACGAAGCCCAGCAGCATCGCCGGGTCGTCCTGTCCTGCGGCGCCGTCGACCACCCGCCAGCACGTGGCGTCGACCGGCTGCACGCGGACGTCCAGCGGGTCGGTCTGCACGAGCGCTCTGATCCGGTCCGCGTGCACCCGGTGGCGCCAGGTGACCGTGTCCCCCGTGACCGTGTTCCCTGTCGGGGCCCCTGCCCCCGTGTTCCCTGTCATGTCTGCTCCAGGTCCCCAGTGGAGTCACCCGCTCCAGGCTGAGACACTTCGAGTATCGGCTGGCCGGTATGCGTACCGACAGGGGTTGACAAGAAAGCGCGGAACCGTCAGCATCGCGGTTCGTGATCCGGACAAGGTGACCGCGGGACGTCCCGGCGGCCAGACGCCTGGACCACGGGCCGACCCGGCCCCCGTACGCTGACGACATGCCTGACGACGTCGCTCCAGGAGAGACCACGGGCACGACGGCCCGGCTCTCCCGGACCGTCCGCGACGCGCTGCACTGGCTCCACGACCACGCGCAGGAACGCATCGCCGTGCCGGACGTCGCCGCCGCCGTCAACATCTCGCCGCGCGGGCTCCAGAAGGCCTTCCACCGCGAGGTCGGCGTGAGCCCCGGGCAGTACCTCCGGGCGCTGCGGCTGGAGGGCGTCCGGCGCGACCTGCAGTCCGCCGACCCGGCCGACCGGCCCACCGTGGCCGAGGTGGCCCGGCGCTGGCACTTCAGCAACGCCGGGCGCATGGCCGCCGACTACCGCGCGGCGTTCGGTAGCGCCCCGTCCGCTGCCCTCCGGTACTTCGAGCCGGACGACGAGCCGGGCACGCGGATCCCGGCGCTGGCCGACCCCGGCAGCGAGCGGCGCCGCTTCCGACTGGTGCTCGACGTCGAGATCGACGTGCAGGACCCCGACGCGACCCTGGCCAGCGCCCTGCACCGGGCCGAGCGCGAGATCGTCGCCTGGCAGGGCTACCGGCCCGACGGCGGGACCGAGGACCTGGTGGCGTTCGTCCTCAACGACGCCGTCCGCCGGGCTCTGCACGACACCGACGGGCTGCGCCTCACCTCGGTGAACCCGCTCCTGCGCCTGCCCGAAGCCGACGGGTCCTACGTGCCGGTCGAGCTGCCGGCCTGGGGTCCGACCGCGCCGCCACCACCGCCGACACGCCGGACGACCGCAGGCGGCTCGCGGGTACCATCGGACACCGATCAGGAGGACGCCGATGGATGACGCAGTGAAGCGCGCGTTCCGCGCCATCCGCTCGTTCGACGTCCCGGATGACGAACTCGGCGAGTCGATCCGACAGGCGGTGCCGCTCGGCAGTGTGTCGGTCTCCTCCTTCGGCGTGCTCGGGACGAACGAGACCGTCTCGGCGTCGGACGACACCGCGCTCCGCGTCGACGAGATCCAGCTCGACCTGACCGAGGGCCCGTGCTGGGCGGCCCTGAGCCGACGCAACCCGGTCCTCGAGGGCGACATCGTGCAGCACCCGAACAGCGACTGGCCCGCCTTCAACGAGGCTGCGCTCGAGGTGCCCGTCCGTGCCGTGTTCGCGTTCCCGATCATCTTCGGTCCGTTCCCGCTCGGCGCCGTCGACCTGTACGCGTCCGAGCCGACCGACCTCGAGCACGAGCAGGTCGAGATCGCGGCCGCGCTCGCGACCGCGATGGGCCGCCGGGTGCTGCGGCGCGCGGTCCACACCGTCGAGGACGAGGACGCCCTCGTCGACCGCAACCCGTTCTCGCGCCGCGTCGTCCATCAGGCCACCGGTGTCGTCCTCGCGCAGCTCGACATCACCCCCGACGACGCCACGCTGCTGATCCAGGGCCACGCGTTCGCCCGGAAGACCTCGATGCGCCAGGTCGCCGAGGAGATCATCAGCGGCGCCGTGCGGTTCGAGCGACACGGCGGTCTGATCGAGGACGTCCGGTGACCGGCGCACCACGGGAGGCACGGATCGTCGACACGTTCGCGACGCTCGCCGACACCCTCGTCGACTCCTACGACGTCGTCGAGCTCCTCCAGACCCTGGTCGAGACCTGCGCGGACGTGCTCGACGTGGACGCCGCCGGCATCATGCTCGCGAACGCCTGGGGCGAACTCGAGGTCATCGCGTCGACGTCGGAGACCAGTCGGCTCATCGAGGTCCTGCAGCTCGACGCCGAGGCCGGGCCCTGCATGACCACCTTCACCACCGGCCAGCCCGTCGCGTGCCCGGACATCGCGGACGCACCAGCCGCGTGGGCGGCCTTCAGCGCCGGGGCACTGGCGCTCGGCGTCCGATCGGCGCACGCCGTGCCGCTGCGCCTCCGCGCCACGGTCATCGGCACGCTCAACCTGTTCGGCACCGCACCCGGCACCCTCTCCGCCTCCGACCTGCGGATCGCCCGGGCCCTGGCAGACGTCGCGACGATCGGCATCCTGCACGAGCGGACCCTCCGCGAACACGAGGTCGTGCAGGCCCAGCTGCAGCGCGCCATCGGGTCCCGCGAGGTCATCGAGCAGGCCAAGGGCGTCGTCTCCCACGTCAGGAGCGTGTCCATCGAGGACGCCTTCGGCATCATCCGCGCCCATGCCGTCGCCACCGGCAAGCGCCTGTCCGACGTCGCGCAGGCGATCGTGGACCGCACCCTGCGCCTCTGAGCCGCACCGGGCCCCGGACGGGTCCGGACGACGGACGGGAGGCCCGTGGACCCGTCAGGCGATCAGGCGATCAGGCGATCAGGCGATCAGGCGATCAGGCGATCAGGCGATCAGATCGTACAGCGGGCCCTCTGCCTCCTCGAGGTCGGTGCCGTCTCCAAACGGCGAGGCGCCGTGGAAGATCCTCGCGGCCTCGGACGCGACGACGTCGCCGCATGGACCTCGCTGCTCCGCGGGGTCCTGACCGGCCGTCCCGTGTCAACCAGCGAGCGCAGTCCCGGGCCATCGCGACGAACTGCCTCGAAGTGGGGTGATGCGGTTGTCCGCAGACCTCCGCTGACCGGAGCGGAAGAAGTCTCACGTCTGTGAGGATGTCCACATGAGCACACCCGATGCCGGATCAGACCCCACCGCCGCCTTCCACCCTGCGGGAGCCACCGCCCCGCCTCAGCCCCCTTCCGCCCCTGGGCAGCGAGCGGCCGGCATGGCCATCGCTGCACTCGTGGTCGGGATCATCGCGTTCCTGATGGGACTCATCCCGGTCCTGGGAGCGCTCGTGGGCATCGTCGCCGTCGTCCTCGGCGTCCTCGCCCTCCGGAAGCGTCAGTCGAAGGGCATGGCGGTCACGGGACTCGTCCTCGGCGGGATCGCGGTCCTGTCGTCGATCGGGATCGCTGCCGGCATCGGCGCCGCCGTGAACTCGTCGGACGGGAAGTCGGCAGCCGCGATCGTGCAGTCGTCCACACCGGAGCCCTCGAAGTCGGAGCCGGTCTCGCCGGAGCCGAGCGAGGCGAAGAAGCCCGCGAAGACCGCTGCGCCCGCGGCCGCGCCCGAGCCCGCCAAGACGCCCGAAGCCCCAGCGGTCCCGGTGGAGTACCTGTCGGCACTGGCGAAGGCCGAGAGCTACTCGACCGTCATGCACATGAGCAAGGCCGGCGTCTACGACCAGCTCACCTCCGAGTACGGCGAGCAGTTCGCCCCCGAAGCCGCGCAGTACGCCATCGACACCGTCTCAGCCGACTGGAACGCCAACGCACTCGCGAAGGCGAAGTCGTACCAGGAGTCCATGTCGATGTCCCCCGCCGCGATCCGCGACCAGCTCGTGAGTGACTACGGCGAGAAGTTCCTGCCGGCGGAGGCCGACTACGCCATGCAGCACCTGAACGACTGAGGCTGCGCACCACTTCGACCGGTGTCGAGGGCGGAGCGCAGGGGACGGGAGGCTCGTGGCAACGCCGCCATGAGCCTCCCGTCCTGCCGTGAGCGAGACCGGTGCACGCGGTCGGGGCGGGCGTATCGTCGAGCGGACCGCACCGCCGCGCCCCGGAAGGACCACCACCCGATGACCCTCACCACCGCCGTGGACACGTCCGCGCTCGACGCCGTGCTCGCGTCCGACCAGGTCCTCCGCGACCCGGCGTCGCTCGAGCGGTACCGCCAGGACGACGCCGAGTGGGCCGTGTCCGAGCTGCCCCTCGTCGTCGTGCTCGCGCGGAGCACCGAGGACGTCGTCGCGACGGTGCGCTGGGCGGCGGCCAACGGTGTGCGGGTCGTGCCCCGCGGCGCCGGCACCGGGCTCTCCGGCGGTGCGAACGCGGTGGCGCACTGCGTGGTGCTGTCGCTCGAGCTGATGGACGCGGTGCTCGAGGTGGACGTCGACGAGCGGTACGCCGTCGTGCAGCCGGGGGTCATCAACGACGCCCTGCGTGCCCGGGTGGCCGAGGACGGCCTGTGGTACCCGCCGGACCCGGCGAGCTCGGCCATCTCGACGATCGGCGGCAACGTCGCGACGAACGCCGGCGGCATCTGCTGCGTCAAGTACGGCGTCACCCGGGACTACGTGCTCGGGCTGACGGTGGTGCTGGCGGACGGGTCGGTCGTCGACCTCGGCAGGCGCACCGCGAAGGGCGTCGCCGGGTACGACCTGACGGGGCTGATGGTCGGGTCCGAGGGCACGCTCGGCATCGTGACGTCGGTGACCGTGAAGCTGCTGCCCCTGGCCGGCCGGGACGAACGCGCCGTGATCGGGTACTTCCCCTCACTGAGTGCCGCGGGTGACGCCGTCGCCGCGGTCTCACGTGCGGGGATCGTGCCCGCCGCGCTGGAGATCGTCGACCGGACGTGTCTGCGTGCCGTCGACGACTGGATGCACCTCGGGCTGCCCTCGGACGTGGACACGCTGCTGCTCGCCCGCGTCGACGAACGCGGAGCCGCCGGGGACGCCATCGCCGACCAGGTCGCCGCGGTCTTCGCCGCCGCCGGTGGCACGGACGTCGAACGGGCCACCGACCCGACGGAGATCGACCGGCTGTTCCAGGCCCGCCGACTCGCCTACCCGGCGCTGGAGCGACTGGGTCCCGTGCTGACCGAGGACATCTGCGTCCCGCGGAGCGCCGTCGCCGAGATGCTCCGCCGCATCCAGGCCACCGCTGCCGCGAACGACGTGACGATCGCCAACATCGCGCACGCCGGGGACGGCAACCTGCACCCGCTGATCATCGCGCCCGAGGGCGACACCGCCGCGAAGGCCCGTGCGAAGACGGCGTTCGACGCGATCGTGGCGGACTGCCTGGCGCTCGGCGGGACCGTCACGGGCGAGCACGGGGTCGGGCTGCTGAAGCTCCCCGGCCTCCGCGCGGAACTCGGCGAGCGTGTCCTGGCGATGCACCGGTCGGTCAAGGACGCCCTCGACCCGGCCGGCACGCTGAATCCCGGCAAGGCGTTCTGACGCGGCGCCCCGCGGCGCACGCGGTGCGCTCAGCGGCCCTGGTGGTGCCCATCCGACGGCGGACGGGAGGCCCGGTGCGGGCCCGCCACGGGCCTCCAGCCCGTCCTCGGCCACCGCACCGGCTCGGCGGGTAGACCGGAGCCATGACACCGCGCTTCCCGGGACACCCGGCACCCACTCAGCCCGGCCCCGGCCAGGAGTCCGTCTGGGACTACCCGCGCCCGCCGCGGGTCGAGCAGACGTCCGACCGGATCGTGGTGCGCCTCGGCGGCGCGGTGATCGCCGACACGACCGCGGCGGTGCGCGTGCTGGAGACCAGCCACCCGCCCGTGTACTACCTGCCCGCCTCGGACTTCGCGCCGGGTGCGCTGACCAGGACGAGCGGCTCGAGCATGTGCGAGTTCAAGGGCCGCGCCGCCTACTACGACGTCCACGGTGGTGGCGAGACCGTCGAGCGGGCCGGATGGCACTACCCGACGCCCGAGCCGGGGTTCGGCGAGCTCGAGGGCCGCGTCGCGATCTACCCGTCCGCGATGGACTCGTGCGAGGTCGCCGGCGAGGTCGTGCAGGCGCAGGCCGGGGACTTCTACGGCGGCTGGATCACCTCGCGCGTGGTCGGGCCGTTCAAGGGCGAGCCGGGCACGCTCGGGTGGTGAGGCGGGACCGGCCAGAGGGTCCGGGACTGCTCGGTCCGGGCCCGCTCAGCGCTGGTCGGTGACCGCTGCGGGGTCCGGTGCGTCCGTCGGCCGTGCCAGCTCACGGATGCGCCTGGCTGGCACGCCCGCGTAGACGCCGTGTGACTCGAGGTGGCCGGTGACCACGGCGCCGGCCGCGACGACGACGTCGTCGTCGATGCGCGAGCCCGGGAGGATCGTGGCACGTCCGCCGATCCACACCCGTTCGCCGATGGTCACCGCACGTCCCTCCGCGGTGCGGCTCCAGCTGCCGTCCGAGCCGATGGCGTGGTGGCTCGTCAGGATGAGCACCTGCATGCCGATCGCCGTGTGGTCCCCGATCGTCACCGGCGCGATGGCCTCGATGTCGACGCGGGTGTTGAAGTAGACGCCGCGACCGATGCGGAGGTTCCTGGCGCTGCCGTTCAGGGAGAACTGCGCGTTCGGTCCGGACTCCACCTGCGCGCCGGCGGCGTTGAGCAGGGCTCGTCGCGCAGCACGAGGCAGGAGCGGTGCACCGAGGACGGTCGTGAACAGCACGCTGCTGAGGCCGCCGACGACGTCCTCGCGCAGGCGGGACACGAAGGTCGAGCTGGCCGGGACGGGGACTGCAGCCATGGGGGTTCCGTTTCCTACGGGCGGGCGGTGTTGCTCGCTCTCTGTGAAGAGAAACAGGATCGCCTGTCGTGGACAATGCCCGGAGTCGGACGGTGCGGGGTTCCGCAACGACCTCCGCGTCAACTGTCGTCGCGCTGCGTCCGTCGTCAGCCGTCGTTGCGCATCGTCAGCCGCGCAGTGTGGCGCTCGGGTACTCGCCGAAGCGCTCCGCGTAGGCGGCCGAGAACCGTCCGGCGTGCGCGAAGCCCCAGTGCCGCGCCACCTGTGCAACGTTCGTCCGGACGGGGTCGGCGTGCAGCAGCTCGGCACGGATGCGGTCGAGTCGGACACCACGCAGGTAGCTGTTCGGCGTGGTGCCGAGGTGCCGGCGGAACCCCTCCTGCAACGACCGCAGGCTGAGGCCGGCCAGGCGCGCGAGGTCCGACGTGGAGATCGGCAGGTGCGCGTTCTCGTGGACGTACTCCACGACGCTCCGGAGGTGCGCGTTCCGCGGCAGCAGGAGTCCCTCGGGCAGGGCGACGTGCTGCTGCGGGTACAGCTCGAGCAGCGACACCGCGGCCAGCCGCCCCATCTCCACCTGCAGCAGCGGCGACGCCGCGCGGTCCATCGTCGTCGCGGAGATCAGGTGCACGGTCTGTCGCCAGCGGCGCATCGCGGCGGCGTCGGGCTCGGCGGTGTGGTCGAAGCGGAACGCCGAGGTGTCGAGACCGCGTTCGGCACCGATGTCCGTGACGAGCTGGCGGTTCACCTGGACCAGGCGCTGGTCGTAGTCCTCGAAGGCGAACCGGAAGGCCTCGTTCGGCCACATCTGCGGCACGCCCGGTTCGAGCTGGATCTCGCGGCGACCGAGGTCGAGCACACCGGTGCCGCGGGTGATCCACTGCACGACGTAGTCGTCGCCATCCGGCATCTCCCCCGTCAGGCGGCCACCGAACTGGACGGCGCGGAGCGTCATGCTCGCGTCCCCGGCGGCTGCGTAGCGGTAGGAGAACGCTGCGGAGGTCTCCTCGGCGGACCAGGCGACCCCCGCGTACGCCGAGGCCAGTGTCGCCCGTGCGGTGGTGAGGTCGTGTCCGCGTTCGTCGACGCGGATCCGATCGGTCGTCTCGTCAGTCATCGTGCACCGCGGACCACCCTGACATCCGCTCTGCACCGAGCCGCCGGGCTTGTCCGGAAGTCGCGGTCGGGCGCCCTCAGGCTCCGTCGGGCAGGTCGTAGACGGACATCAGCATCGCCGCAGCTGTCCGGGCGGAGCGTGCGGGCTGGACGGTGCCGTGGATCGCCGCCTCGACCTGGGCGCCCTCGATGAGCAGGGTCATGGCGTCCGCGAGGTACGGCGGGAGCTCCGCCTCCGTGCAGAGACCGGCGACGAAGCCCTCCAGCTCGGCGAGGTGTTCCTCGGCCAGGCCGGCGACGGTCGGGTCGTTCCGGCCGAGTTCCCCGTAGCTGTTGATGAACGAGCAGCCGTGGTAGCCGCCGTCGGCGAAGCAGGTCTCGAGGTAGGAGAAGACGGCGAGCACCCGGTCCCTCGGGTCGGCGAACTCGTCGACGAAGCGCCGGAGGCCTTCCGTCCAGTCCTGGTGCCGGTACTGCAGGGCGGCGACGACGAGGGAGTCCTTCGACGCGAACGCGCTGTCGAGCTCCGGGCGCGTGAGCCCGGCGGACGCCGCGATCCGGTCGAGGGTGACGAACGCGATGCCCTCGGCGGTGAAGAGCGCGTCTGCGGACACGACGACTGCCCACTCCTCGGTGCTCCGGGCGGGTGGGTCGAGGATGAGCGGCTGGTGCAGCATGCCGGACCGGGGCCTACGCGGCGGCGAAGAAGTCGGCGTAGGCGGGCTCCCTGCCGTACGTCTGGGTCATCGGCTCGTGCAGGCGCGCTGCGACGATGGCGGCGAGCTCGTCCGGCGGCGTGAGGCCGCGGCGGCGCCACTCGGTCGGGTGCTGGCGGAGGGCGGCGAGAGCCTGACGATCGAGCATGTGCGTGTCCTGTCCTCGGTGCGACAGGACCGCGTCGGTCCTGGCAGGGTCGACGCTAGGGGTGCCGCACCCTGCCGAGCGAACCGGGCCAGAGGCATCCGCGAAAGGCGGACACCTGACCCCGCCAGCGCTCCGAGCACGCGCGCAAGCGGGACATGTCCGGTCTCCGCCCGGCGCAGCCCGTACCGGTCCCACGCCGTGGGATGCTGGGGGCATGTCGTCCCTGGACCCGACGCCGGTCCACATCGGGATCAGCCTGACCGACCCGGCCGCCGCGTCGGCGGCGATCGCCACGATGTACGGCAGTACCGACCTCACCGCGGTCGAGTTGGACGACACGTTCTCCTTCCGCTTCACGGCCGAGGGCGACGACACGATGACCATGCGGTCGTCGCGCCTCAGCGGGCGGTTGGCCGGGGACGTCCCGCCCGGCGACGACGTCGTCGTGCAGTGGCTGACGAGCGGCACCGGGACGTTCGACACCGGCAGCAGCCCCCTGGAGCTCACACCCGGCCGGCCCGTGCCGCTGCTCCCGCAGCGCACGTTCTCGTTCGACCTGTCCGACTACGACCAACGCCTCGTGCACCTGGACCGTGCCCTGGTGGAACGGGTGGCCTCGGAGCGGGGCAGCGACGTCGGCGACGGGCTCCGCTTCGACCTGCACACCGAGCCGTCCCCCGCGGCGGTCCGCGCCTGGCACAACTCCGCCGCGCTCGTCACCCACACGCTGCGCGACGCCGGATCGGGTGGCTTGCTCCACCGGGAGATGGCACGGCTGATGTCGGCGGCGCTGCTGGAGATGTACCCGCTGTCGCCGTTGCCCGACGCCGGCATCTCGCGGGTCCGGTCCGCCCACGTCCGTGCGGCCGTCGAGTACGTGCACGCGCACGCGCACCTGCCGATCACGACGACGTCGGTCGCCGAGGCCGTGGACGTCGGCCTGCGCGCCCTGCAGGAGGCCTTCCGCTCCGAGCTCGGCGTGACGCCGAACGAGTACGTCAGGAGCGTCCGGCTGGACCGGGCCCGCGACGAGCTCCTACAGACGGACCCGACCACCTCGATGGTGCGCGACGTCGCCCGGCACTGGGGCTTCATGCACCTCGGTCGGTTCTCCCAGATGTACGCCAGTCGGTTCGGCGAGTACCCGAGGGACACCCTGGCGCGCTAGTCGACCGCGCGATCAGCGGTGGATGTCCGGTATCCGAGGATGACTGTCCCGCGGACGGGGGTGGTTCGCGCGAGCCGGACTTTCGCTTCGCTCGACGCTCGCCTGCACCGTACGGTCGTCACGCCGCACATCGCCGTGCATCGGTCCCCTGTTCCGGTGGTTCTTCGTCCCTAGCGGAGTTCCGGCCCGCGAGCGTCGCCCCTCGACCCGAACCGGGGGCGACGCTCGCAACACCTCCCGCGCTGCGCCGTCGAGCCCGCGGAGAAACTCGTTCCAAACCCTCTGGCCGAGGGCGCCGAATCACTGTCACGACCGGGAACCACCCGGGGCGCTCACCAGCCAGACATCGCTGGTTCTCCACCCTCATCGAGGGTGTGTTCGGCGCGCACACAGCAGCCGCGCCGAGCGCGACACAGCAAAGGACACGAACACCATGCGCAAGATCACCAAGACCACGGTCTCCCTCGCCGCCGCTGGCGCGATCATCCTCACCGGTGCCGGGTTCGGCGTCTCCGCCGCGCAGGCCACCCCCACGATCCACACGGTCGCCTCGTCCTCCTCCAAGATCCCCGCCCCCGTCGCGTCGGTCCCCGAGGTCCTCGGCGGCGACACCTCCGTCGCCCTCGACAAGGGCTTTACCGACGCCCTCACCTCCCTCAAGCTCACCCCCGGCGTCTCCGGCACCGCGAAGCTCGCCGACGGCGCCGTGTCGTTCCCGATCACCGCCGGGTCGGTCACGTACTGGAGCCCGGACGGCAACTACCGCCCCTACGTGCAGGGCCTGCTGAACCACGACGACTCCGGTCTGACCCTGAAGGCCGGCGACACGACCGTCACGCTGGAGAACTTCGTCGTGAACCCCGGCTCCTCCAAGCTCTACGGCGACGTCCTCGTCAACGGTGAGGTCGCCGCCCCGAACGCGTACCTGTTCTCCCTCCACGGTGGGTCGCTGAAGGCCCTCCAGCTCGAGGGTGACAACGCGATCCTGACCGGCACCACCGTCCACGTCTCCGCCGACGCCGCGAAGCTGCTCAACAGCACCTTCAAGACCGACGCCGTCAAGGCAGGCCTCCTCGTCGGCACCGCGACGATCACCGCCCAGATCAAGTAACACCCCCGCGGGGCCACCCGCACAGCAGCACCACACACGAGAACGCCGCCCCCTGCCGGGGCGGCGTTCTCTGCGTTGCACCACCTCCGCGCGGAACGACCCATCACGCCCGCAATGACACGTGGGATCGCGCGTTGACGGTCGGAGCGAACGACCCGTCACGCGCGGAACGACCTTCCGAGCGCGGCACGACTCGCGAACCAGCACACGCCGGTCGATCGCCCACGACCGACCTCAGCCTGGGCGAGCCAGCGCGGGGCCGACGACCGATCTGCTTCCGAGCGATGACGGATCCGGTCGTCTCCGCCCGAGTTCCCTGAACCGGATCCGTCATCCCGTAGAACGAGAACCCGTTCAGCGCGCGGTCTCACCCATGACGCGAGCGATGGGAAGCACAATCGCGCGCCGCAGGTCGGAACGAACGACCCGCCACGCGCGGAACGACCCTCCGAGCGCGGGACGACCCCCGACGCGCGGGACGACCGTCCGCGCGCGGGACGACCGACGTCGCGGCCGCTGCCCTCCTGCGCAGTTTGCGCAGAACGCGCACGCACTTGCGCGTTGTGTGCAATCCTCGCGCCCGCGCAGCCCTGAGACGGACGCCACCCGGTCCGCTACACGCCGAAGCACGAGCGTGGCCGCCCCGTACTGGGGCCGACGGAGGCCGTGCCCATCGCGGGATGCCGTGGAAGACTACTCGTATCCGGGAATCTCCCCGAGCGCTCACCAGCCGCCCATCGCTGGTTCTCCACCCTCATGCAGGGTGTGTTCGGCGCGCACACAGCAGCCGCGCCGAGCGCGACACAGCAAAGGACACGAACACCATGCGCAAGATCACCAAGACCACGGTCTCCCTCGCCGCCGCTGGCGCGATCATCCTCACCGGTGCCGGGTTCGGCGTCTCCGCCGCGCAGGCCACCCCCACGATCCACACGGTCGCCTCGTCCTCCTCCAAGATCCCCGCCCCCGTCGCGTCGGTCCCCGAGGTCCTCGGCGGCGACACCTCCGTCGCCCTCGACAAGGGCTTCACCGACGCCCTCACCTCCCTCAAGCTCACCCCCGGCGTCTCCGGCACCGCGAAGCTCGCCGACGGCGCCGTGTCGTTCCCGATCACCGCCGGGTCGGTCACGTACTGGAGCCCGGACGGCAACTACCGCCCCTACGTGCAGGGCCTGCTGAACCACGACGACTCCGGTCTGACCCTGAAGGCCGGCGACACGACCGTCACGCTGGAGAACTTCGTCGTGAACCCCGGCTCCTCCAAGCTCTACGGCGACGTCCTCGTCAACGGTGAGGTCGCCGCCCCGAACGCGTACCTGTTCTCCCTCCACGGTGGGTCGCTGAAGGCCCTCCAGCTCGAGGGTGACAACGCGATCCTGACCGGCACCACCGTCCACGTCTCCGCCGACGCCGCGAAGCTGCTCAACAGCACCTTCAAGACCGACGCCGTCAAGGCAGGCCTCCTCGTCGGCACCGCGACGATCACCGCCCAGATCAAGTAACACCCCCGCGGGGTCGCCCGCACAGCACCACACACGAGAACGCCGCCCCCTGCCGGGGCGGCGTTCTCTGCGTGTTCCCACGCGAGCCGACGTGGCGGAGGGAGGCCGAGCCTCCTGGCCGTCAGCCGTCGTCGTGGACGCGCAGCCAGACCGCGGAACCGCCCGCCAGGACGCCACCGGCGGCCGCGCCGGGGACGGACGCGACGAGCACCTCGCCGACGGGGAGCGGTACAGGGTCGGTCCCGAAGTTGCCGACGACGACGACCGCACCGCTGGACCACGTCAGGACGTCGTCCGGGGAGGGCAACCACGTCAGGGACCCGGACCCGAGACCGAGTGACCACCGCGTCTCGAGCGCCCTGCGGTACATGGTGAGCGTCGAGTCGTCGTCGTCCCGCTGCAGGTCGGCGGCGTACGAGCCGAAGTCCGTCGGCTGCGGGAGCCAGGTGTCAGCCGAGGACGAGAACCCGAACGACGGACCGTCCGCGGTCCACGGCAGCGGGACACGGCAGCCGTCCCGACCCCGGACGCGGTGCCCGGACCGCTCCCAGATCGGGTCCTGGCGGACCGCGTCGGGCAGCGCCGTCGCCTCCGGCAGGCCCAGCTCCTCACCCTGGTACAGGTAGGCGGAGCCCGGCAGGCCGAGCATGAGCAGGGTCGCCGCGCGTGCGCGTCGGAGGCCGAGCGCCCGGTCCGGCTGCGGGTCGTCGGCACCGACGCCGGCCTCGAGCTCCACGGGACCGTCGTACCCGTAGCGGCTGGCGTGGCGCATCACGTCGTGGTTCGACAGCACCCAGGTCGTGGGGGCGCCGACCGCGTCGTTGGCCCGGAGGCTGACGTCGACGTTCTCGCGCACCGCGGACGCGTCCCACGGCAGGGAGAGGTACGCGAAGTTGAACGCCTGGTGCATCTCGTCGGACCGGACGATGCGCGCAGCACGCTCCGGAGGGAGCCAGGCCTCGGCGCAGAGGATGCGCTGCCCGTCGTACTCGTCGAGGATCCGCCGCCACTCCCGGAAGACGTCGTGGATGCCCTCCTGGTCCCACATCGGAGGCATCACGCCGTCCACCGGCTCGACGACGCCGTGCGTCGTGTGCGGCCAGTCCGGCAGCCCCGGTGCCTTGACGATGGCATCGCAGACGTCGACGCGGAAGCCGTCGACGCCTCGGTCGAGCCAGAACCGCAGCGTCGTCGCGAACTCCGCGTGCACGCGCTCGTCGTCCCAGTTCCAGTCCGGTTGCTCGGGGGCGAACAGGTGGAGGTACCACTGGCCGGGCGTCCCGTCGGACTCCGTGACCCGAGTCCAGGCCGGTCCCTCGAACATCGAGGTCCAGTCGTTCGGCGGGAGCTCGCCGTCCACCCCACGACCGTCCCGGAAGTGGAACATGCCGCGCTCGGGGCTGCCGGGACCGGCTGCGAGTGCCGCGACGAAGCGCTCGTGCCGGTCCGAGCAGTGGTTCGGGACCAGGTCGACGATCACGCGGAGCTGCAGCTCGTGTGCCCGGTCGATGAGGGCGTCGGCATCGGCGAGCGTGCCGTACATCGGGTCGACTGCGCGGTAGTCGGCGACGTCGTAGCCACCGTCGGCCTGCGGGGACGGGTAGAACGGCGACAACCAGACGGCATCCGCGCCGAGTTCGGCCACGTGGTCGAGTCGTCCCGTGATCCCCCGGAGGTCCCCGGTGCCGTCACCGTCCGCGTCCGCGAAGGACCGGGGGTAGACCTGGTAGATGACGGCGGTGCGCCACCAGTCGTGTTCCTCGCTGTGGCTCATGCCCTGGGGACCTCTCGTGCGTAGAGCTCGGGACGGCGGTCCGCGAGCCAGTCGTTGTGCGGGCTCGTCGACTTGTCGCGGGCGAGCCCCGGGAAGACGTCGGCAGTGACGGACTCCGGTCCCCCGTGCCCGACGGTCTCCGCGGCGACCCAGCCGAACTGGTCGACGATGACACTGGCTTCGTTCCAGTCCTGGCCCCGCTCGGTGCCGGCGCGGTCGCAGCAGGCGATGAACACCCCGTTCGCCCGTGCCGCCGCCTGCGCCGCGATGACCTCGGCGACGCGGTCCCGTTCGGGATGCGCACCGACCGGCCAGTTCGTCGGCACCGCGATCAGGTCGGCGCCGGCCGACGCCAGGGCTCGCGGCATCTCCGGGAACTCCATGTCGTAGCAGACCAGGAGCCCGATCCGGCCGTGGACGGTCTCGACCACCGGAGGCAGGTCGTCGCCGGGGGCGAACACGAGCGTCTCGCGGTCCCAGAGGTGGGTCTTCCGGTAGACCGCGCGGACGCCGGACGCATCGACGAGGGCCACGCTGTTGCTGA
Organism: Curtobacterium sp. SL109; assembly: GCF_026672405.1. Classification (NCBI taxonomy): domain Bacteria; kingdom Bacillati; phylum Actinomycetota; class Actinomycetes; order Micrococcales; family Microbacteriaceae; genus Curtobacterium; species Curtobacterium sp. SL109. The sequence goes on along the minus strand of NZ_JAPPRB010000002.1, from coordinate 1,306,193 downwards.
GGGCCCCGGTCCCGTCGTCCTCGGCTTCGCAGAACCCGAGGACGACGACGGAGTCGGTGCCGGCGAGCAGCGCGGCCACGCGGTCGAACAGCGGGTCGGCCGCCGTGATCGCGACGGCGGCGGCCTCGGCGGCACCGCGGAACACGTACCCGCTCGTGACGAGCTCCGGCAGGACGAGCACGTCGACGTCGTCCTCGAGCGCCCGTTCGACAGCCGTGACGACCAGCTCGCTGTTGCCGACGAGGTCTCCCAGCACCGGCGCGAGCTGGTCGCACCGGATCCGCGCGACGCCGGTCACTTCACCGCCCCCTCGGTCAGACCCGTGATCAAGCGCCGCTGCAGGAGGACGTACGCGAGCACGATCGGGAGCGCCACGAGCACCGCGGCCGCAGCGGTCACGTCGGGTTGTGCGCCGTGCTGCGCCCCCGAGAAGAACGACAGGGACAGCGGAGCGGTCTGCACGGCCTCGTTCTGCGGCACGAGCACCAGCGCGAGCAGGAACTCGTTCCAGGTGAACAGGAACAGGATCGTCGCCAGGGTCGCCACGGCGGGCATCGCGACGGGCATCAGCACGCTGCTGAGGATCCGGAACCGGGACGCCCCGTCGATGCGCGCGGCTTCGAGGAGCTCGCCGGGCACGGACGCGAAGAACGACCGCATCCAGAACACCCCGAGCGGCACCGAGAGCCCGACCTGCGGCAGGATCAGCGCACCGTAGGTGTCCACGAGACCCCAGCCCGCCAGCATCTGGTAGAGCGGCAGCACCGTGACCTCGTACGGCAGGACGAGGCCCACGAGGAGGAGCACCAGGATGAGCCGTCCACCGGGGACCCGCATGTGCGCGAGCGCGTAGCCGGCCAGGCACGCGATCGCCGCGGTCACGAGCACGACCGTGATCGCCACGATCGCGCTGGAGACGAGCGCCGAGGCGAACCCGCCCTGCGTCCACGCCTCGGCGTAGTTGCCGAAGCCGACCCCGGTGCCGTCGGCACCGTTCCCGCCGAGTGACGTCACGATCACGGACGCGAGGGGGAAGGCGGCGATGAGCGCCGCGACCACCAGGACTGCGTGGGTGAGCGTGGTCTCGCTGCGTGCGACCTTCACGAGGACAGCTCCTTCCGCTGTGTGCGTTCGGGCCGTTCCCGGAGCGCGAGCTGCACGATGCCGACGACCACCAGGATGAGGACGGTCAGGACGACGGCGAGCGCCGACGCCTGTCCGAGTGCCCGGTTCTGGAACGCGTCCTGGTAGACGAACACGCTCGGGACCGTCGTCGACGTGCCGGGACCCCCGCGCGTGGTGTTCCAGATCAGGTCGAAGTTCCGGAGCGCGAACGTGATGGTCAGGATGAGCGCGATCGAGATCTGCGGGCGCAGCGCCGGCAGTGTGACCGCGGTGAACTCCCGGAAGGCCCCGGCACCGTCGAGCCGCGCCGCCTCGTAGAGGGAGCGGTCGATGGTGGCGATCCCGGCGAGGAACAGCACCATGCACAGGCCGTACTCGACCCAGGTGCCGATGATGCCGATGGACGGCAGCGCGGTCCCGAAGTCCCCGAGCCAGCTGTGGGCCAGACCGCCGAGGCCGATCGCTCGGAGCACGTCGTTCAGCGGGCCGTCATCGGCGAGGATCCCGCGCCAGGCGACGGCGACGACGACGCTCGACAGGATCTGCGGCAGGAACAGCACGGCGCGGAAGACGGTGAGCCCGTGGATCCGGATGCGCGACATCAGGCCCGCGAGCAGCAGGCCGATGAGGACCGGCAGCGCGGCGTAGAACACGAGCAGGACCAGGGAGTGCCCGAGCGCCTGCCGGAGGTCCGGGTCGGAGAACACCGCGGCGTAGTTCGACCAGCCAGCCGGGGTGGCCACGCTGATGCCGTCCCAGTCGTAGAACGAGATGCGGACCGACTGGATGATCGGGACCACCACGAACACGACGAAGAACGCGAGCGCCGGTGCGACGTAGAGCAGGGAGCTCCAGCTCGGGCGCGAGGCCGCCGGGCGGCGCCGACGTGGCGCCGTCCGACGGGGGTCCTGCTCGATCAGCGTGGCCGCCATCTCAGCTGTGCGCCTTCGCCCAGGTCGCCTGGACGGTCTCGGTGAAGGCACTCGGCGTCGTCCTGCCGGCCATGACCTCCTGCAGCGCACCGCCCATCTTCGTGAGCATGTCGGTCGTGCTCCAGTCGTAGTAGCCGACCTGGGTGCCGGCCGCGATGGTGTCCTTCAGCGCGGTGAGTGTCTGCTCCTGCAGGGGGTCCTTCGAACTGACACCGTCGGTGACCACGGGGAGCCGACCGGTGTCGAGGATCCACTGTCCGGTCTCCGGGGTGTGCAGCATCGCGAGGAACGCGATCGCAGCGTCCTGGTGCTCGGACTTCGCGCTGACGTGCCAGGGCGATGCGGTCGCACCCACGCCACCGGAGGTCAGGGACCCGAGCCCGAAGCCGTCGGAGTCGAGCGATGCGCCGTTCCACGAGCCGCCGACGAAGAAGACGCCGTCGCCCTTCGCGAACCTGGCGATGGCGTCCTCGTTGCTCAGGCCGTCGTAGCCCGAGCCGAAGTAGCCCTTCTGTGCCCAGTCGCGCATCGTCTGCGCGGCCTCCTCGTTGCCGTCGGTCTCGAACGTCGCACCGGACTCGCCACCGATCCAGGTCGCGATGTCCTTCGGCTGCTGCTTCGTGGCGGCGATGTCGGAGAAGACGTGCGTCGCCGCGTACTGGTCGGAGTTGCCGAGCATGATCGGCTGTTCTCCGGCCTGCTCGGCCTTCGCCAGGTCCGTCTCGAGTTCGTCGATGGAGGTCGGCGGCTGGAGCCCGAGCGCGTCGAGCTTCTCCTTGTTGTAGTAGATGCCCTGGACCTCGCTGATCGGGGACATCCCGTAGAGGGTGCCGGACCCGAAGGCGGTGCCGGCGGCGTTCCACTTCGCCGGCCCGAGCGTGGACGCGCCGGTGCCGGTGGTCCAGCCGTAGACCTCCGCGACGTCGTCGAGGGGACGGACGAGCTTGCCCTTCACGAGTGCGCCGTCCACCGCGTAGCCGATGTTGCCCTGGAACACGTCGGGGGCGTTCGACGAGTTCGCCGCGTTCACGACCGTCGCGATGAGGTCGTCGAAGCTCTTGTACGTGATCTTCACGTCCACGTTCGGGTACTGCTTCTCGTACGCCGGGACGAGCTTCTGCATGAGGGGCTTCTCGGCGACGTCCGCCCACATGGTCAGGGTGGTGTCACCGCCGTCCGCCACCGCCGCCGCGGTCACCTTCTTCGTGATGTCGGGCTGGTCGGCACTCGCGCCCGAGCCGCCTGCGCCGGGCGCGGAGCAGCCGGCGAGGGCGACCGCGAGGCCGAGGACTGGGAGTGCGGCGAGGAGGCCTCGCCGACGTGCACGTTGACTGGTCATGGTCACTTCCGGGTCGTGAGGAGCGTGTCGGGGGTCGCGGGTTCGTGCTGGTCTGGGCTCGCGGAGTCGGCGCGGTGCAGACGCTCCGTGCGCAGCGTCGCGGTCGCACGGTGGGCGGACATGCCCTCGCTCGCGGAGATGACGTCGACGGCGTCGGCGAGTGCCGGGGTGGCCTCCCTGGTCACCTGCTGGAACGTGAGCGGCTTGAGGAAACGGGACACGGAGAGGCCGGCGCTGTGCCGGGCGCCACCTGCGGTCGGGAGCGTGTGGTTCGTGCCGGCCATGCCCTTGTCCGAGTAGGCGACCGTGCTCCACGGGCCGATGAAGAGCGAGCCGTAGTTCGTGAGCCGGTCGTGGTACCAGGCGTCGTCCTCGGTCTGCACCTCGAGGTGCTCCGGGGCGAGCTCGTCCATCACCAGGGCGGCCGCTTCACGGTCGTCGACCAGGATGACCGAACCGTGGTCCCGCCAGGCCGGACCGCAGATGGCATTCGTGGAGAGCGTCGGCAGCTGGCGCTCCACCTCGGCGACGACCGCCTCGCCGAGCGCCCGCGACGTGGTCACCAGGGCTGCCGGCGAGTTCGGGCCGTGCTCGGCCTGCCCGAGGAGGTCGGCCGCGACGAGCTCGGGGTCGGCCGTGTGGTCGGCGATGACGGCGACCTCCGACGGGCCGGCGAGCAGGTCGATCGCGACTGCACCGAACAGCTGTCGCTTGGCTTCGGCGACGAACGCGTTCCCCGCTCCGACGATCATGTCGACGGGTGCTTCGCCGAGCAGCCCGAACGCCATGGCGGCGAGCGCCTGGACGCCGCCGACGACGAAGAGCCGGTCGACACCGGAGACGAAGGCCGCGTACGCGACGGCGGCGTTCACCCCGCCGTCCGGCTGGGGCGGCGTGCAGGCGATGACGGTGGGGACCCCGGCGGCCTTCGCCACGCCGACGCTCATGAACGCGCTGGCCGTCAACGGGAAGCGCCCGGCGGGGAGGTACGCGCCGACGCTGCCGACCGGGACGTATCGCTGCCCCACGGTCAGGCCGGGCAGGAGCTCGGCGGAGAAGTCGCTGAGGTGCTCGCGCTGCAGCCGGGCGAACTGCTGGGTGCGCTCGGCGCCGAGTTCGATGGCTGCGCGCAGGGCGGGGTCGAGGCGGTCGCCGGTGGCGGCGAGCTCGTCAGCGGTCAGCTCGACGACGTCCGCGTGGTCGAGTTGCAGGGCGAACCGGCGGACGGCGTCGACCCCGTCGCGCTCGATCTCGTCGAGCATCCCGCGGACGCGGTCGGCCACCGCGGGGTCCAACTGGGCTTCCGGCACGTCGACGCCCGGGGCCTTGACGAACGAGTACAGGTCGGCGTGGTCCGCCACGAAACGAGGGCTGAGCTTCATGCAGACGACCCTGCCGAACGTCGAGGGCAAGGACAAGGGTGAAACATCCACGGCAGCCCATAGGGTAGCCCTATGACGCTCACCCAGCTGCGCGCGTTCCTCGTGATCACCGCGGCTGGTTCGTTCTCCGCCGCGGCAGCGCAGCTCGGGATGGCTCAGCCCTCAGTGTCCGAGTTGGTGAAGCGGCTCGAGGAGACGTACGGCGTCCGCCTGTTCACGCGGGGCAGCCGACGCCTGGTGCTCACCGCCGCAGGCGAGGCACTGCTGCCGTTCGCGCAGCAGGCCGTCGACGCCGCCGACGGTGCGGACCGCACGCTCCGGGACGTCACGAGCCTGCAGGGCGGGGTCGCCACGTTCGGGCTGCTCCGGAACGCCAACTACTACTTCCTGTCCCGGCTGCTCGAGCGGTTCCACTCCCGCTACCCGGACGTCCGGCTCCGCGTGATCGGGCTCAACTCCGTCGAGGTCGCCGAGGCGGTCGCAGCTGGGGAGCTCGAGGCGGGGCTGGTCGTGCTGCCCATCGACGCCGACGGCCTCGAGGTGACCCCGCTCCGCCGCGACGACGTGCTCTACGCCTCGGCTGATCCGTCCCACACGGAGCGACCCGTCACGATCGAGGACCTGGCGGCTGCCGACCTGATCCTGTACGACGCGCACTACGGGTGGCGCGACCCGACGCGTCGGCAGCTCATGGAGCGGGCGCAGTTCGCCGGGGTCTCCCTGCACGCACGGATCGAGGTCGAGCACATCGACTCCGCACTCGACCTGGTGGCGCGCGGTGCCGGCGACACGATCGTGTCCGGTGCCGTGGCCGCCGCCCCGACGTTCCCGGCTGGAGTGCACACCGTCCGCTTCGCCGAGCCGCTCCACGACACGATCGCCCTCGTCCGACGCCAGGGCGTCCCGCTCTCGCCGGCGACACGCGAACTCGCCCGGCTGGCCCGACGCATGCTCCTCGAGCCCTGAGGACCTGCTCCGTGGGGATCACGGACCCGGCCGTCTGCTCGACGACGCGCCCGCCACGGAGCACGACGGTCGCCGTACCCAGCCGGGCGGCCTCGTCGTCGTTGTCGTCGCTGCGGCTCGGGGCCAGATGACGGATCTGCTCCGGAGCGACGACGGATCCGGCCGTCTCAGCCCGGGTTCCCTGGACCGGATCCGTCACCCCGCCGAACGGGGACTCGTTCCGCCCGCGATCTGACCCATGACGCGTGCGATGGGAAGCGGGATCGCGCGTGCCGGGCCAGAACGATCGACTGACCACGCGCGGAACGACCTGTCGCGGGAATGGGCGGCCTCGACCTCAGCTCTGACCGAGGTTCGTCACCAGGTTGATGGCGACCGCGATCAGGACCGTCCCGAAGAAGTACGACAGGAGCGCGTGCGGCAGGGCCTTCCGCCGGGTCGCGCTGTCGTCCGGTTCGACCTCGGGAGCCGCGTACGACATGCCGATCGTGAAGGCGAAGTAGGCGAAGTCGCTGTAGGTCGGGCGTGCGTCCTGCTTGACGTCGAACCCACCACCGCGGTGGTCGAGGAAGAACATCCGGGCGTACTTCAGCGCGTACACGGTGTTCACCAGCGCCCAGGCGACCATCACCCCGAGGACGCCCAGGACCACCGCCGCGACCGAGGCAGGGTCACGGGCGTGGCTCGCCTCCCCCAGGGCGAGGACCACCGCGGCGAGGCTCGCGAGGCACGCCACGATGATGGCGTTGTCCGTGAGCCGCGAGTCGGACTCCTCCTGCGCCAGACGCTCCGTGCCGTCCGGGTCCTGCCGCCAGCACCGGCGCCACACCTGTGTCAGCGCGATGACCCCAGCCGTGCACCACGCCGCGAGCGGGCCGAGGGAGGGCGCCCCGAGGAACATGCAGGCGACGCCGCCGACGACGCCGATCGCGACGTAGGCCGAGGCGCGGCCCGGCGACAGTATCCGGTCGTTCATCACGCGTGCCGCGTCGGTCGGTCACGCTGACGTCGGCACCGGAGCGGTCTCCGGGTGCAGGACGACCTTCGTCCAACCGTGGTCGCGGGCGTCGAAGTGCGCGTACGCCTCCGGCGCCTGGTCGAGCGGGAGCTCGTGGCTGACGATCCACGACGGCGTCGCCCGTCCACTCGCGATGAGGTCGCGGAGTGCCCGGTTGTACCGCTTGACCGGGCACTGCCCTGTCCCCATCGACTGCCCGCGGAACCAGAACTCACCGAAGTCGAACGCGACGGCACCGCGCTGGGCCAGGGCGTCAGGACCCCCGGGGTCCTGCGGGACGTACACGCCGACGACACCGATCGTGCCGGTGAAGCGCACCGAGCGCACCAGTTGGTTCAGGGTCGAGTTCGGGCGCTCCTCTCCGTCAGGATCGTGCGCCTGGTAGCCGACGCACTCGCACCCGTTGTCTGCTCCGAGCCCCATCGTCAGTTCGTTCACCGCCTCGACGGGATCGACCGCTGAGTCGTCGATCGGGATGGCTCCGATCTCCTCGACCTTCTGCAGCCGGTCGGGCTGTCGGTCGACGACCATGACCTTGCTCGCTCCCTTGAGGACCGCGGAGTACGCGGCCATGCACCCCACCGGTCCGGCGCCGTAGATGACCGTCTGGTCGCCCGGCTGCACGCGCGCGAGTTCAGTCGCGTGGTAGCCGGTGGGGAAGATGTCCGCCAGCATCACGTAGTCGGTCTGCTTCTCCTGCGCGTCCTCACCGAGACGCAGGCAGTTGAAGTCCGCCCACGGCACACGGAGCAGCTCCGCCTGTCCACCGGCCCAGGGCCCCATGTCGGCGAACCCGTACGCAGCGCCGGCCATCGCCCGTTCTGGCTGTGCGGTGAGGCAGTAGTTGGTGAAGCCCCGCTCGCAGTTCTTGCAGTGCCCGCAGGCGACGTTGAACGGCAGGACGACCCAGTCTCCGACCTGCACCTCGTCCACGGCGTCGCCCACCTCGATCACCTGCCCGAGGTTCTCGTGGCCGAACCACCGTCCGGTCTCGAAGTCGGTCCGTCCCTCGTACATGTGGAGGTCGGAACCGCAGATGTTGGTGGTCGTGATCCTGACCAGAGCGTCGGTCGGACGCTCGATGCGGGCGTCGGGGACGTCCTTGACACTGACCCTGCGCGGGCCGTCGTACACAACTGCTCTCATGACCGTGCCTTTCGTGCTGTTCGTGCGTGATGGTGCGAGTGCTGCCGGTCGGCGTCCTCCGCCATCAGGAACCGGGCCGGAAGACGGCGCGGACGCACCCGTCCTCCTTCTGCTTGAACATCTCGTACCCACGAGGGCCCTCCTCGAGCGGCATGACGTGGGTTGCGAGGTGCTCGGTGCTGATCTCCCCGGCGGCGATCCGGTCGAGGATCATCGGGATGTAGCGGTGTCCGTGCTGCTGAGCACCACGGACCGTCAGGCCCTTGTTCATCACCGCGCCGAAGGGGAACTTGTCGACGAACCCGCCGAACACCCCGAGCGAGAACAGGCTGCCGCCCTTGCGGCAGGCGTAGATCGCCTCGCGCAGCGCCGTCGGCCGGTCCGTCTGCAGCCGTAGTTGCTGCTTGACCTGGTCGTACAGGTACTGCGGCCCCGTCCCGTGGGCCTCCATCCCCACTGCCTCGATGCAGACGTCGGGACCGCGGCCTCCGGTGCGCTCCTTGAGCTCCGCCAGCACGCTCTCGCTGCTGTAGTCGAGGGTCTCGGCGCCGATGTGCTCCCGGACCTGCCGGAGGCGTTCGGGCAGTCGGTCGATGACGACGACCTGCTCGGCCCCGAGCAGCATGGCCGCCCGCGCCGCCATCTGGCCGACACCACCGGCACCCCACACCGCGACGGTGTCACCGGGTTGGATGCCCGCGAGGTCCGCCCCGGTCCACCCGGTCGGCGCCGCGTCCGACGCGAACAGCGCCGCGACGTCCGACACCCCGTCGGGCACCGGGAATGCCCCCTGGTCGGCGTACGGCACTCGGACGTACTCGGCGTGACTGCCCGCGAACCCGCCGAGCGCGTGGCTGTAGGCGAAGCAGCCACCGATCGGCGAGCCCCACATCGTCTCGGTCAGCCCCGGGTTCGGGTTGCCGTTGTCACAGAGCGAGAACAGCCCGTGCGTGCAGTACCAGCACTGTCCGCAGGCGATGAACGAGCAGACCACGACCCGGTCCCCCACCCGGTGCTTGCGGACCGCGGACCCGACCTCGACGACCTCGCCCATGAACTCGTGGCCGAGGACGTCCCCGGCACGCATCGTCGGGATGTACCCGCCGAGCAGGTGCAGGTCCGAGCCACAGGTGGTGCTGAGCCGCACCCGCAGGATGACGTCGTGGTCGTTGAGGATCGCCGGGTCCTCGACCGTCTCCACCGAGGTCTCGTTGACCCCGGTCCAACACAGTGCCTTCACAGTGTCCCCTCCTCGTTGCTCCGCGCCGTCGCCAGTTCCACGAGTGCTCCGGTCGGCGTGGCCGCTCGGAGGCCGTGGGGCACCGGGTCGACCCGGAGCACCTCGCCGACCTCGATCAGTTGCTTGGCTTCCCGCAACGCCGCGCGGAGCCGTCCGCGGTCGCGGTCGCCCGCTGCTGCTCGGGAGGTACCCTGCCGGAAGCGGGCGCGCAGCTCGGTGCCCTTGTCGCCGGGCGCGATCCGGGCCTCCAGTTCGACGGCGTCACCGAACCGCGCGAGCGGCCCCGGCGTCCGTCCCGCCGGCAGGACGTCGTCGGCGTCGCGGGCGACGGTGACGGCGAGCCATCCCGACCGCGGAGCGGAGGCCGCTCCCGTCCCCGGCGCGGATCGTGGTCGGCGACGTCGGGCGAGCACCACGGCGCCGGCTGCGGCGACGACCACCGCGGCGCCGACCAGCCGGGGCGTCATCGGGGTGCTCCGTGCTGACGGGTCCGGGTGACGGGTCCGGACCGAGCAGGTCCGGTCTGTGTGACGTGTTCCATCGCGGCCTCCTGAGTCGCTTCGATGCGGATCAACGAGACGGAGAACGGCTGAGACGGACGTGCCGGGAAGGCACTCGCCCAGTGACGCTCCCGCCGGTCCAGGGTGCGACGTGACTCGGCCTCGTGTCCGCGACTTGTCCACGATGCGTCGCTGTGTTCCGCCGTCGGGACGAGCATGCGAGCAGCCGCAGGGCCGAACGACGGATCCGGCAGGGACGATGACGGATCCGGCTGTCTCAGCCCGAGTTTCCTGAACCGGATCCGTCAGTCCGCAGAGCGGGAACCCGTTCGACGCGCGGTCCGACCCATGACGCGAGCGATGGGAAGCGCAATCGCGCGTCGGGGGTCAGAACGAACGACCCCCGACGCGCGGAACGACCTCCTCCGCGCGGAACGACTCACGACACGCGGAAGCGCCCGCTGCGCCCGCGCCCGCGCCCGCGCGCGCGCCCGCGCCCGCCCCCGGCGTCAGCGCGGCAGCCGCGGCACCGCGTCGAGCAACGCCCGCGTGTAGTCCGACTCCGGGGCGGCCAGCACCCGGGCGGTGTCACCCTGCTCGACCACGCGCCCGCCACGGAGCACGACGGTCGCCGCACACAGCCGCGCGACGACGGCCAGGTCGTGCGAGACGAGCACGATCGTCATGCCGTGCTCCTCGGCGAGCCGCTCGAACAGCTCGAGCACCGCGACCCGGGTCGTCAGGTCGAGCGCGCTGACGGGTTCGTCGGCCACGAGCACGCGCGGCCCGGACACCACGGCACGGGCGATGGCGATGCGCTGGCGCTGGCCGCCCGAGAACTCGTGCGGGTAGCGACGACCGGCGTCGGCGTCGAGCCCGACGTCGCGCAGGGCTGCGGCGACGCGGTCGGTGGCCTCGGAGCCGGAGGCCACGCCGAGGGACCGGAGGGGCTCCCCCACGATGCGGTCGACGCGCTGCCGGGGGTCGAGGGACGAGTACGGGTCCTGGAACACCGGCTGCACGGCTGTGCGGAAGCGGTGCATGCCGGCGCGGTCCCGCAGGTCGAGCGCCGAGCCGTCGAAGGAGACCGTGCCGGAGTCGGGCGAGGCGAGCCCGAGGAGCATCCGGAGGACCGTGGTCTTGCCGGCGCCGGACTCCCCGACGATGCCGAGGTGCTGCCCGGGCTGGACGGCGAACGACACGTCGTCGAGGGCGAGCTGGGCGTGGCGCCCCGGGTACCGGAACGTCACGTCGTCGAGGGCGAGCAGGGCGGTCACCGGGGACCTCCTCGACCGCGGTCGAGCGCGTCCTGCAGGGTCCTGGCGCTGCCGACGAGCCGCTGCGTGTACGGGTGGCTCGGCGCGGCGATGACGTCCCGCACGGGTCCCTGCTCGACGGCACGACCGTGCTCGAGCACGAGCACCTGGTGGACCGTGCGTGCGACGACGGACAGGTCGTGGCTGATGAAGAGCATGCCCATGCCGCGGTCGGCGACGGCGCGGTCGAGCAGGTCGAGCACCTCCGCCTGCACGGTGACGTCGAGCGCCGTGGTGGGCTCGTCGGCGATGAGCACCCGCGGTCGACAGGCCAGTGCCATCGCGATCGCCACGCGCTGCCGCTGTCCGCCGGAGAGCTCCCACGGGAACGCGCGGGACACCCGGTCGGGGTCCGGCAGGGCGACGTCGACGATCGCCTCGTGCACGGCGGAGCGCAGGGCCTCGCCCCGGAGCCCCCGGTGTCGCCGCAGCGGCTCGGCGATCTGGTCGCCCGCGCGCATGATCGGGTCGAGCGCGGTCATCGGCTCCTGGAACACGGGTGCGACCACGGCCCCGCGCACACCGCGGAGCGCTCGCTCGGACGCGCCGACCACCTCGACGTCGCCGACCCGGACGGACCCGGAGACCGACAGGGCGGAGGGCAGCAGGCCCAGCACGGCGAGCGCGGTGAGCGACTTGCCGCTGCCGGACTCGCCGACGATGCCGAGGCGGCCGCCGTCCTCGACGGCGAACGAGACACCGTCGACGAGTGCCGCCCCGTCGGCGGTGGTGATGCGCAGGTCGGTGACCTCGATGGCGGGGCTCATCCGAGCCTCCTGTCCGTGTCGTCGGGGGTGGTCGCGACCGGCGCGACGGTCCCGACTCCGTCACCACCCACGGTCGTCCCGGCCGGGAGGCTCGGTGCGGCTCCGCGCGTCGCTCGCCGTCCACGGCGGGTCGGGTCCGCGACGTCGCGCAGGCCGTCCGCCAGCAGGTTCGCGCCGATGACCAGCGCGACGAGCGCGAGGCCGGGGGCGAGGACGCCCGCCGGCGCCTCGAAGGCCGTCTGCTGGGCGTCCTGGAGCATGCGGCCCCACGAGGCGTTGGGCGGCGGGGCGCCGAGGCCGAGGTAGGACAGGCTGGCCTCGGCGAGCACCGCGAGCCCGAACTGCAGCGCGAGGTTGACGGCGAGGGTCGGCCAGATGTTCGGCAGCACGTGTTCGGTGACCACGCGCGCCCACGACGTGCCGGAGGTCCTGGACGCGGTGACGTACTCCTGTCGCAGCACCCGCCGGGCAAGGATCCGGACCAGTCGGGCGACGACGGCGGTCATCACGAGGCCGATCGCGATGATCGCGGTGCCGAGGGAGGCGCCCCGGGCGGCGACGAGGAGCATCGCGACGAGCAGCGTCGGGAACGCGATCACGATGTCGAGGACGGCGGACAGGGTGTCGTCGAGCCAGGGTCGGGCGAACGCGGCGGCCAGACCGACGGCGGCGCCGAGGACGCCGCCGACCAGGACCGCGCCGAGCCCGGTGGCGAGGGCGATCCGCGCGCCGATGAGCAGCTGGGTGGCGAGGTCGCGGCCGAGGGTGTCGGTGCCGAGCCAGTGCGCGCCGCCGGGTGGGGTCAACCGGCCGCCGGACGTGTCGTACAGCGAGTACGGCAGCCAGATCAGCGAGACGACCGCGGCGACGACGACCAGCCCGACGAGCACGATGCCCACGGTCAGGGACACCGACCGGCGGGCGCTCATCGGTTCCCCGAGACGCTCGAGCGCAGGCGCGGGTCGACGATGCGCTGCACGACGTCGGCGATGAACCCGATCACGAGCACGGCGACGGTGGACACCAGGAGCACGCCCTGGATGCTCGGGTAGTCGTGCTGCTCGATCCCGGTGATGAGCATGCTGCCGAGGCCGGGCAGGGCGAAGACGCTCTCGACGACGACCGCGCCGAGGAACGTCGACGCGAGCTCGATGCCGAGGACCGCGATGACGGGGACGACCGCGGACCGGACACCGTGGCGCAGGAACGCCGACGCGGTGGAGGCCCCGAGCGCCCTGGCGGTGCGGATGTGGTCGGCGCCGAGGACGTCGAGCACCGCGCTCCGGACGTAGCGGGCGATCGACGCGGTCATCACGACGGCCACGGTGATGATCGGCAGCGCCAGCGACTGCAGCGCGTCGCCCGGGTACGTCCAGTCGTCGCGGGGGAAGCCGCTCGAGGGCAGCACTCCCCACTGCAGCGACACGACCTGCACGAGCAGGATGCCGATCCAGAAGACGGGCACCGCGATCCCGAGCTGCGTGATGCCGGAGAGCAGGACGCCGTACCAGCGGTCGGCGCGGGCTGCCGCGATGAAGCCGACGACGCTGGCGACGACCACGGCGACGACGAACGCGATGAGCGTCAGCGGCACGGTGACGACCAGGCGCTGCGCGAGGTCCGGCAGCACCGGCAGGCCACTCGTGAAGGACGTCCCGAGGTCGAGGTGCAGCATCTGGCCGAACCAGTGCACGAACTGCTGCGCCAACGGCTGGTCGGAGCCGACCGCCCGCCGCGCCGCTGCGACCTGGTCCGGGTTGGCGTTCGCCGCGAGGAGGGCGTTCGCCGGGTCACCGGGCAGGATCCGCAGGAGCGCGAACACCACGACCAGGGACGCCGCGAGCGACAGCACGAGGATGCCGAGGCGGCGGAGGACGTACGCGGTCATGGGGTGCTGCGGATCCTGCCTGGTGGGTGTCGGTGCGGGGCCGGCGCGGTCGCCGTCCGCGACTAGGAGACGGTGATGCCGGAGACGGGGAACTGCGAGTTCAGCCCGTTCTTCCAGTATCCCGTGACGTCCTTGTCGGACACGACGATCTGCGGGTACAGGTACAGCCAGTCGCTCGCCGCGTCCTTGACGATCTGCTCGTTCGCCTGCTTGAGCAGCTCGGTCTGCTGGTCCTCGGACGTGGCCTGCTCGGCGTCCGTGATGTCCTGCTGCACGGCCTGGTCGTCGTACCCGAAGTAGAAGTCCGGGTCGCCGTAGAAGACGACGTCGCGGTCATTGACGTGCTCCTGCAGCGTGGCCTCGAAGTCGTGCTGCTGGTACACCTTCGTGTACCACTCGTCGGCGCTGATCGTGTTGATGTCGACGGTCACGCCGACCTTCTTCAGCGCGCTCTGCAGGTACTGCGCGACGGCGGGGTGCGGGTCGTACGACGGGGTGTCGAGCGTGAACGTGAAGCCGTCGGCGTGACCGGCCTGCGCGAGCAGGTCCTTCGCCTTGGCCGGGTCGTACGCGTTGACGCTCGTCAGGTCCTGGTACCAGGGGTCGGTCGGCGGGACCATCGACCCGTTCACCGTGCCGTAGTCACCCCAGATCGCCTTGAGCAGGGCCTTCCGGTCGACGGCGGCCGAGATCGCCTGGCGGAGCTTCACGTCCGTGAACGGCCCCTTCGCGTCGTTGAACGCCAGGAGCTCCTTCGTCGTCGAGTCGCCCTCGCTCACCGTGTACTTCGACGTGTCTGCCGTGAACCGGGAGAGCGCGTCCGGGGACTGGATGCTCGTGACGACGTCGACGCGGCCGCTGGCCAGGGCGTTCGAGAGCGTGGAGGCGCTGGTGAAGTAGTCGAACTCGACGCCGCCGTTCGCGGGCTTCTTGCCCCAGTAGTCCGTGAAGGGCTCGAGGGTGAGCGACGAACCGCGCTTGAAGGTGCCGAGCGTGTACGGCCCGGTGCCGTTCTCCTCGGTCTTGAGCTTCGTGGCGTCCGCGGGCACGATCCACACGTACGACAGGTTGTAGACGAACGAGATCGAGCGCTTCGACAGCGTCACCTCGACGGTGTCGTCGTCCGGCGTGGCGATCGACTTCACCACGGACAGGCTCGACTTCCGCGACGACTGCGAGTCCTCGGCGGTCACGCGCTCGATCGAGCTCTTGACGTCGGCGCTCGTGAGCGTCCCGCCGTCGTGGAACTTGACGCCCTTGCGCAGTGTGAACGTGTAGGTCAGGCCGTCGGAGGACGCCTTGTACGCCGTCGCGAGCAGCGGGGTGACCTTGCCGTCGTCGCCGAGGCGGAACAGGCCCTCGTAGACGTTGTCCTGGAAGGCCTCGTTGACGCCCTGGCCACCGCCGTCGACGTTCGAGAGGTTGGTCGGCTCGTAGAGGGAACCGATCGCGACCGTGGCGTCTGCGCCGGAGGACGAGCCGCCGTTCGAGGACGAGCAGCCGGCGAGGGCGAGGCTCAGGGCGATGCCGGATGCGACGAGCGCGGCTGCGGTGCGGGACTTCACGGGACTCCTGGTCGTTCGGGGTCGGGTTCGGGGCGTGGGGATGGTGCTGGTGCTGGTGCTGGTGCCTGTGTCGGTGCTTGTCGTCGGTACCGGTCAGGCCTGGTGCGCGACGTACCGTTCGCCGGCGTGGACCGGTACGTGCAGGCGGTTCTGGAACGGCGGCAGCGGGCAGTTGTACTGGTCGCTGAACCCGCACGGCGGCACGAAGGCCTGGTTGAAGTCGAGGACGACGTCGGACTCCTCGCCCGTCGACGACCCGGCCGGACGCTCGACGAAGAGGAAGCGGCCGGTGCCGTAGGTGCGGTCGGCGTCGTCGGTGCTGCGGTTCGTCGGGTCGCCGAAGACCAGGAGCAGGGTGCCGTCGTCGTCGAACGCGCTCAGCGTGTACGAGCGGCCGTCGATCGTCGCCGTGATGTCGCCGGGGACGACCAGGTCGCGCGTGGCACCGGCGGCGTCGCGGAGGTGCTCGTAGGGGATGGTGCGGCCGGGCTCGGCGGGCGTGAAGTGCGCCGTGATGCGCCAGGCCGGGTCGTACGGGAAGACCGGGACCTCGACGAACGACCGGTTCGCCGGGGACTCGGCGTCCCACAGGCGGTAGCCGTGCTCGGGTGCCCCGGTGTCGAGGTCCTTCCGGTGCACGGCGGTCGCGACGACGCTCGCGGGCTGGCCGACGAGGACGGCGTCGAGGTCGGGCTCGGTGCCGTCCGGCAGCCACACCGTGGACACGAGTGCGAGGTCGCCCTGCGGGCCGGTCACCCGCTGGCGGCGGGCTTCGCGCCAGGCGTGCCAGGAGTCGGGGGCGTCGTTCGTCGTTTTCGCGTCGGTGATGCTCATCGGGATCGACAATCGCAGAGTGGCGTTCGGTATTCCCCCGTCGCGTCACACGGAGCAACACGTGTGGTCGTCGCGGGCGGCCGGAGCGTCAGCCGCCGCGCCGCGGTCGGACCGTCGGGCCCGGCTCCACCGCCGGCGCGGCTCAGGACCAGCTGCCGTCGTCCCGCCCGAGGTGGTCGCGCCCGAGCTCGGTGACGGGCAGAGCACCGAGGCTCGTGAACCCGATGTCGAGCAGCACCGCCCGGGAGGCCCCCGATCCCCCGAGCGTCGCCATGCCCTCGATCACCGCGCAGAAGTACGCGCCGAGGGAGTCGGCGTCCGCGGCCGGATCGACTTCGCCGGCCTGTTGCGCGTCGACGATGCAGGCCGCGTAGTGCGCCCGCATCGTGTCGAACGCCGCTGCCACCGTCGAGGCCACCTGTGCGTCGGACGCCCCGAGCTCGACCGCGGCCTTCATGAACAGCGACGGTGCCGCCTGGGCTGCCCCGTGCGTCACGGCCACCTGCACGAGCTGCGTCCGGATGCGCGTGATCGGGTGGTCCGACCCGTGCCGGACGGCCTCGACCGCTTCCACCGCCTCTGCCGTGTCGCTGAGGAACGCGCGCATGAAGAGCTCCCGCTTGCCGCCGAACGCGTTGTACAGGCTCTGACGGGCGAGTCCCGTCGCCTCGAGCAGGGCGTCGAGCGAGGTGCCGGCGAACCCGGTCTCGGCGAACGCCTGGCGTGCGCGGGCGACGACGTCGGCCTCGTCGAAGGTGCGGGGTCTTGGCACGGGGCTCCTCAGGGTTCTTGACTGATCGGTCCACAACGGCGTACGTTCTGGACCACGCAGTCAAAAACTACACGGGAGGACCATCATGGGCCACACACTGCAGGACAGGACGGCACTCGTGACCGGCGGGACGTCGGGGATCGGGCTGGCCGTCGTCCGACGGTTCGTCGAGGAGGGCGCCCACGTCGTCGTCACCGGGCGACGCCAGACGCAGCTCGACGAGGTCGCGGCGGAGTTCGGGGACGCGGTGACCGTCGTCCGGGCGGACGCGTCCGACAGCGCCGACGTGGCGACCCTCTTCGAGGCCGTCGCCGCACGGGGCAAAGGGCTCGACGCCGTGCACGTGAACGCCGGCGGCGGGGAGTTCAAGGCCCTGGCCGACGTGAGCGCCGAGGACGTCGACGCCGCCTTCGCGACGAACGTGCGCGGAGCGGCCCTCACGGTGCAGGGTTCGCTGCCGTTCCTCCACGACGGTGCCGCGATCGTCGTCACGGGCTCCACCTCAGCCTCGGGCACCGAGCCGGCGCTGGGCCTCTACGGAGCATCGAAGGCCGCCGTCACCACGATGACGCGCACCTGGGCGGCCGAGCTGGCCCCCCGGGGCATCCGCATCAACACGGTCACCCCCGGGCCGACCGAGACCCCCGGCCTGAAGGGCCTGTCCCCCGACGCCCCGGACGCGCTGCTCGAGCAGATCGCGGCCGGGATGCCGTTCGGTCGACTGCTCCGGCCGGAGGAGGTCGCGGCCGCCGTCCTGTTCCTGGTCTCCGACCAGAGCTCGGGCATGACCGGCAGCGAGCTCGTCGTCGACGGCGGCAGCACGATCGCCTGACCATCCGGGCCGTCCGCCGCGCACTGGGGGCAGGGCGGACGCCCGGGACACGGCAGAATGCAAGCACCCGAAACCAGGAGTGTTCTTCATGTTCGTCGTCGCCATCGTCTTCCTCGTCGCCGCGCTCGTCGCGCTGTCCTTCCGGGGGCGGACCTACACGACCCCGGAGCGCCCGGCCACCCCCGGCCGCGAGGCCCGCCCCGCGCTCACCACCCGTCGCCCGAACACGGTCGCCACCTGGACCGCCGTGAGCGCCGGGGTGCTGTTCGTCGGGTTCACCATCGCGAGCACCGTCTACGCGCAGGACACGGGCGAGTCGAAGGTGCAGGTCGACATCTCCGGCAACATCGTCGGGCAGACCACGGACTCCGGGTTCCACCTCAAGGCCCCGTGGGCGACGCTGCACACGTTCAACATCCGCAACCAGACCGTCACGTACATCAACTCGGTGAACGGCTCCGAGTCGGACAACAACGGCAACATCCGCTCCGGGCCCTACGTCACGGTGCAGGACCAGGACGGTGTCTCCTCGAACGTCAGCCTGAACCTGCAGTACAGCATCGACGCCAAGTCGGTCACCGACATCTACCGGTCCTACAAGACCGAGGAGAACTTCAAGACGCAGTTCATCGGCAACTCCGTGCGCAGCGTCGTGCGCCAGGTGCCGAACGACTTCACCACCATCGAGCTGATCACCAAGCGCGGCTCGGTCGAGAAGTCGATGATCCAGGCGCTCGAGAAGCGCTGGAAGGGCTCCGGCGTGCACGTCGACAACTTCTCGCTGCAGGAGATCACGCCGCCGAAGGCCGTCACCGACTCGTACGCCGCGGCGCAGCAGGCCCAGATCCAGGTGACGAAGGAGCGCGCCCTGCTCGACGCCAAGAAGGTGCAGGCACAGCAGCAGGTCGCCGAGGCACAGGGTCAGGCCGACGCGAACAAGGTGCTCAACGCGCAGCCGCTCTCCGACGCCGCGCTGAAGCAGCGCGAGATCGAGGCCCTGAAGAGCGCCGGCGACAACGGCTCGCTCATCGTGGTGCCGCAGGGCAGCGACAACATCCTCAGCCTGCCGGGGACGGACCGGGGCTCGTCGACCAAGTGACGGTCGGGCCCGTCCCGGCCCACCGACGGACAGGAGGCCCGTGGCGGCGCCGCCACGGGCCTCCTGTCCGTCGTCCGGTCCCCGCTACAGGAAGTAGCGCAGCCAGATGTAGGGGAAGCAGAGCCCGACGGTGACCGCGGTCACGACGATGCCGTACTTCGTGAACTCCCAGAACGAGATGTGGTGACCGTTGCGCTTGGCGATGCCGATCATCACGACGTTGGCGCTCGCGCCGACCGCCGTCAGGTTGCCGCCGAGGTCCGCGCCGAGCGCCAGGGCCCACCAGAGCGGACGTGCCTCGGCGCCGCCGGACTGCACGATGTCGTTCGTGAGCGGCGCGAGGGTCGCGACGAACGGGATGTTGTCGACGATGCCGGAGAAGAGCGCCGAACCGAACAGCAGGACGCCGGAGGCGCCGAAGTAGTTCTCCCCGACGGCGCCCTTCGCCGCCTGGCCGATCGTCTCGATGACCCCGAGGTTCACCAGCGACCCGACCATGATGAACAACCCGGCGAAGAACAGCAGCGTCTCCCACTCGACGTCGCCGAACACGCGCTTCGGCTCCAGGCGCGCGAGCAGGACCAGGAGCCCGGCCCCGAGCAGGGCGACGATGGCCGGTTCCAGCCCGGTGAACGTGGACGTCACGAAGCCGACGAGCACGAGGCCGACCACGACGAGCGAGCGCACGAGGAGGCCGCGGTCCCGGATCGCCTCCTTCTCGTCGAGGGCCATCACCCGTTCTGCACGTCCGGCGTCGTACGCGAAGGTCGAGCGGAACAGGACACGGCACAGCCCGACCAGCACGACGATGAGCACGACGATGATCGGCGCGAGCTGGACGATGAAGTCGTTGAAGCCGATGTCGCCACGACTGCCGATGATGAGGTTCGGCGGGTCGCCGATGAGGGTCGCGGTGCCGCCGATGTTCGACGCGAACACCTCGGCGAGCAGGAACGGGACGGGCGACTTCCCGAGGCGCTGCGCGACGAGCAGGGAGACCGGGGCGACCAGGAGGATCGTGGTCACGTTGTCGAGGAACGCCGACAGGACGGCGGTGATCACGATGAGCATCACCATGATGCGGAAGGGCCGGCCCTTCGCCGCCTTCGCCGACCAGATGGCGAGGTACTCGAACAGGCCCGTCTGTCGCAGGATCCCGACGATGATCATCATCCCGAGCAGCAGGAACACGACGTTCCAGTCGATGCCCGTCTCCTCGGAGAAGAACACCGCGGCGTCGTCGGTCGCCCCGATGAGGACCATGAGTGCCGCACCGCCGAGTGCGACCAGCACCCGCGGCAGCTTCTCGGTCGCGATGAAGACGTAGGCGGCGACGAAGACCGCGATCGCCAGGACGATCTGGACCGTCACGAGCGCGCGTCCCAGCGTCCCACCAGGGCGTCGAGGAGCCCGGGGAGCGTCACGAACACGGGCTCGTCGCGGGACGGGTCGTGGACGAGCGCCACCTGCGTCCCGGCGTCCACCATCCGAGCGGCCACCTCGACCAGCCCGGCGTCGGCCGGCACGACCAGCACCCGGCGCACCGCGACGGAGTCGTCGTCGACGAGGTCGCCGAGGGTGCGGCCCTCCATCCCGACACGCAGGTCCTCGACGCCGTCCGCGCCGAGCGTGTTGGCGAGGGACAGGTCGTCGAGCAGGTACCCCGGGAGCATGTACCGGGTCACGTCGATGCTCGACACCACCGCGGACGGGTGCCCGTCGTGCTCGGCGATGACGAGCCCCAGGAGGTCCTGGTCGGCGATCAACCGGATCGCGTCGAGGGCCGGGGTCGACCGGTCGACGACGACCAGCGGTCCGGCGATGTCAGATGCGTGCATGGGGTGCTCCGTCCGGGGTGCGCGGGGGTCGCGCGCGGTCTCGGCCGGCGTCGCTCTGCCGACCGGGCAGACGACTGCGGCGCGTCCGGCCATCCGTCGATCCAACCAGGGGCGCGCTCCGTCCGTGTCCGGATGGGACCGCGGGCGCCGTGTTAGGTTGTGCACAATTCAGTTGGCGCGTTGCCCTCGCTCCATCGTCCGCTCCCCTGGAAGGCAGCTGCCATGTCGTCTCGTCCCCGCACCACCCGCTCGACGAAGCCCCGGACCGTGGTGCGCATCCTGCTCGGCGCGGCCATCACCTGGGCCGGGATCAGCCACCTGACGGTCGCACGGCAGGAGTTCCGCGCGCAGGTGCCCGAGTTCGTGCCGCTCGACCCCGACGTCACCGTCCTGGCGTCGGGCATCGCGGAGATCTCCCTCGGCGCCGCGCTGGTGCTCCTGGTGCGCCGGCAGGCCACCGTCGGCTGGGTCGCGGCCGTGTTCTTCGCCGCCGTCTTCCCGGGGAACATCGCGCAGTGGATCCACCACCGCGACGGGTTCGGCCTGGACACCGACACCAAGCGGTTCGTCCGGCTGCTGTTCCAGCCCGTCCTGATCGCCGTCGCGCTGTGGGCGACGAACGCCCTGCGGACCGGACGCCGGAAGCGCTGACCGCCCGGGGGAGTTGTCCAGATTTCTGGACTGGTTCACGGATTCGTCACTGAGCCGGTGGTTGCGCTCCACCTCCCGTCCTTACCGTCACCGTGACACGCATGCGGACCCACCGCGGCGCGTGCACGACCGGAAGGCCCTCCCCCATGCATCTGTCCCGAAGCACGCGCATCGGCATCGTCGGCTCTGTCCTGACCCTCGCGGTGGTCGCCCTGACCGGCTGCTCCGCGAGCAGCACCGCCGCGACCGACGACGGCTCGGCCGCCTCTTCCTCGTCCGGCACCTGGGCCAAGTCGAAGGGCACGCTCGTGTTCGGCGCCGTCCCCGACCAGGCCGGCTCCGACGCGAACAACAAGCCGCTCGAGGAGTACATCGCCAAGGAGACCGGCTACCAGGTCGAGTACTACCCGACCGCGGACTACACGGCGCTCATCGCCGCGGCGGTCGCCGGCAAGGTCGACGTGATGTCCTCCGGCGGGCTGCAGTACGTGCAGGCCACGAACAAGGGCGCCGCGCTCGCACCGGTGGCCGCGACGCTCAGCTCCCCCGACGTGAAGGACCCCGGGTACTACTCCGAGGCCATCACCAAGGCTGGCTCGTCGGTCACCTCGCTGAAGCAGGCGAAGGGCAAGACCGTCTGCTTCGTCGACCCGAACTCCACCTCGGGCTTCCTGTTCGGGCTGTACCAGCTGAACAAGGCCGGGGTCGACGTCACGACGTCGGGCACGGACGCGAGCGGCAACCCGAAGTTCGACGCGTTCACCGCGTACTTCGCCGGCGCCCACGACAAGTCCGAGCAGGCCGTGGCCTCCGGGCAGTGCGACGTCGGGTTCGCCGAGGACTCGATCGCGGAGCCCGCGGCCAAGAAGGGCGACATCACGGTCCTCGGCAAGCAGTACGTGCCCGGCGGCCCGCTCTCGATCTCCACGAAGCTGCCGAAGGACGTGCAGACGAAGCTCGGTGACGTCCTCGCCGGCGCATCACCGGAGGCCATCAAGAAGGCCGGGATCACGATGACGGACGGCTTCACCGAGGGGTACTTCGGCGCCCAGGCCGAGGACGCGTCGTACTACAAGTCGATCCGCGACCTCTGCTCCACCATCCCGAGCGCCGACTGCGCCAAGTGACGCGCAGGACCTGGACGAGGGACTGACACCATGCAGCACACGACGACCTCCCCGGTGATCTCGGTGACCGGGGTCACGAAGGACTTCGGCACCACGAGGGCCCTCGACGGCATCGACCTGACCGTCGAGCAGGGGGAGGTCGTCGTGCTGCTCGGGCTGTCCGGCTCCGGCAAGTCGACGCTGCTGCGGCACGTCAACGGCCTCGAGTTCCCGACCTCCGGATCCGTCCGGGTGCTCGGCGAGGAGCTGACCACGCTCCGGTCGCGCGACCTGCGGACGATGCGCGGCCGGGTCGCGATGGTCTTCCAGCAGTTCGAGCTTGTCCCGGCACTGACGGTGCTCGAGAACGTCCTGACCGGAGCGCTGTCGCGCCTCCGGGGACCGCGGCTCGGCATCTGGTCGTACCCGCGGGCCGTCCGGACCGCGGCACTGACGCACCTGGACCGCGTGGGACTGCTCGAGAAGGCCTACCAGCGCGCCGACGAGCTCTCCGGCGGACAGCAGCAGCGCGTCGCCATCGCCCGGGCACTGATGCAGGACCCGGAGGTGCTGCTCGCCGACGAGCCCGTCGCGTCGCTCGACCCGGAGTCGAGCGCGCAGGTGATGCGGCTCATCCGGGAGATCGCCGCCGACGACGGCCTGACGGTCGTCTGCAGCCTGCACCAGGTCGACATCGCGCTCGGCTGGGGCGACCGGATCGTCGGGCTCCGGCACGGTGAGGTCGTCCTGGACCTGCCGACGGCCGGCATCAGCAAGGCCCAGGTGATGGAGGTCTACGGCCGTGTGAGCACGTCCTCCGCCGAGATGCGCGTCATCGAGACGGAGCTCGCCGACGTCGGCCTGCTCGACGCGGCGCGCGCAGCGGGCGACCGATGACGGCCGTCGGGGCCCCACGCGTCAGCCGGGCCGGCGACGTCGACGCCCGTGCGCCGCGCCGACCGGTCGCGGTGCAGCGGATCGTCGCCGGCGTCGTGGTGCTGGCCATGGTCGCGTTCGGGGCGTGGTCGCTGTCCGAGCTCGACTTCGGCTGGAGCGCCGTCCCGACGAGCATCGCGAACGCCGCGCGGGTGTTCTCGCAGATGGACCCGATCAGCTTCCCCGCGCCCGGGGACCTGGTCTACCTCATCGGCCTCACGATCGGCATCGTCATCCTCGGCACCGTCGTCGCCGCGCTGATCTCGGTGCCGGTCGCCTGGATCGCCGCAGCGAACACGACACCCGTCGGCTGGTCGCGCTGGGTCGGCCGGGCGATCGGCGCACTGACCCGTGCGGTGCCGGACGTCGTCATCGCGCTGGCGTTCTCCCTGACGTTCGCGCTCGGCAGTCCGCTGCCGGGCATCCTGGCGCTCGGGATCCACTCGATCGGGATGATCTCGAAGCTGTTCGCCGACGCCGTCGAGCAGATCGACGACGGGCCCCGGCTCGCGGTCAGGGCTGCCGGTGGCTCCCGCGCCCAGGAGTTCTGGTCCGGCGTCGTCCCGCAGGTGCTCCCCGCGTGGATCGCGATCGTCCTGCACCGGTTCGACATCAACCTCCGCGGTTCCGCGATCCTCGGGTACGCCGGGGTCGGCGGGCTCGGGTACGCGATGAAGATCGCGTTCGGGCAGTTCCCGACGGGCTACGGGCGGGGTCTCGGCATCGCGATCGTCATCTTCGCGCTCTGCGTCGTGCTCGAGGTCGTCTCGTCGACGATCCGCCGCAACCTGCTCGGTGTGGAGCCGTCCGGTCGCGGCCTCGGCGACCGGATCGTGCGCCGCGCGACCAGGAACCGACCGGCCCCGACCGGACGTGTCGCCGGCGGTGTCACCGTGAACTCGATGTCCCGTCGACCGTGGACGCCACGTCGGGTGCGGAACACCGTGTGGTCGCTCGCGGCCGTCGCGCTCGTGGTCTCGAGCTGGTGGATGGCCGGTGTCGACTTCGACGACATCGCGTGGAACCAGGTGGTGCCCACGCTGCAGAGCTTCTGGCCGCCGAACCTCGGCAGCCACACGTTCGGCGAGTTCGCGCAGGCGCTGCTCGTGACCGTGCAGGTGGCCTTCGCCGCCGCGCTCCTGTCGCTCGTCCTGTCACTGGTGGTCGGGTCGCTCGCGGCGCGCAACGTCGCGCCGAACGGTGCCGTCCGTGGCGTGTTCCGGGTCGTGCTCGTGGTGTTCCGCGGTGTGCCCGAGCTGGTGCTGGCGATCTTCCTGATCATGGTGACCGGTCTCGGGAACCAGGCCGGTGTCGTCGCGCTCGCCTTCGGTGGGATCGGGCTGCTCGGCAAGCTCGTCGCCGACTCCTTCGAGGAGGTGCCGTCCGGCCCGGAGCAGGCCCTCACGGCCGCCGGGGCCACGCGGGGGCAGCGGTACCTCGCCGCCACGCTCCCCCAGGGGCTGCCGTCGTTGGTGGGCAACTCGCTGTACCTCGTCGACACGAACATCCGCGCGGCGACCCTGCTCGGGATCGTCGGCGGTGGCGGGGTCGGCTTCTACCTGACGAACGCGTCCACCGTCCTGACGCTGCACGGTCAGGTGACGACGCTCGTGGCCATGGTCCTCGTCGCCGTGCTCGCGGTCGAGGGACTCGCGGCGTGGATGCGCCGGGTGTACCGATGAGCGGGCACGGCCTGCCGACGGCCGGAGGACTCCGGCTGACCGAGGAGCCAGCGGTCGGACCCGGCACCGCGATGACCGGCAGCACCCTCGGGCGCTGGGTCGAGATCGGCGACGACTGCCGGCTCACCGACAGTGACGTGGGCGACTACAGCTACTGCGACCGGCTCTGCGACATCGCGAACACCTCCGTCGGCCGGTTCGCGAACATCGCCAGCGCCGTGCGGATCGGCGCGACCGACCACCCGCTCGACCGGGCGACCCTGCACCACTTCATGTACCGCAGCAGCCACTACTGGGACGACGCGCAGGACGACGAGTCGTGGTTCGAGCAGCGCCGTGCCCGTCGGACCCGGATCGGGCACGACACCTGGATCGGGCACGGCGCCCTGGTCAAGCCCGAGGTGACCGTGGGCGACGGCGCCGTGGTGGCGTCGGGGGCCGTCGTGACGAAGGACGTGCCCGCGTACGCCGTCGTCGCCGGGGTGCCGGCACGGGTCATCCGGCTCCGACAGCCCCCGGAGACGGCCGAGCGGCTGCAGCGCCTGGCCTGGTGGGACTGGGACCACGCGACGCTCCGGGCCCGGCTCGGGGACTTCCGCACCCTGTCGGTCGACGCGTTCCTCGAGCGCTACGAGGCGTAGTCGGGCGCAGCGGGACCCGTCTGGTCGAGCATGGCGGCGCCCGCGTCCGGGTGCTCGACGTCCAGCTCGACCCGGTCGGCCCGGAACCGGGTCGTCCCCGCCTGCAGCGGCGTGCCGTCGGGCAGGGCGTCGAGGGCGTGGACGACCAGCACCACCGTCCCCATCGGCAGCGCCATGTCCGACGACTCGGCGCCGCTCGCGATGCGCGCCCCGACCGTCGTGTGCGCACGGAGGTAGTCCTCGATGCCCACGGCCCGGAGCGCGGCGGTCATCGACCCGGTGCGGGCGAAGTGCTCGTCGATGCCGGCCACCCGCTCGGCGTCGAACCAGTGCGTGCCGCGGGAGATGGTGACGCCGTCGACGGACCGGGCCGACTCCATCAGCAGCGCTGGACGCCCGTCGAGTCGGAGCTGCTCGTCCACCTCGGCCGGCGGCACGGGCACCGTCCGGGACTCCAGCAACCGGCCGGACACGGCGGACCCGCGTCGGCCGAGGCTGTCGCTGAGGCGCGTCCGGAGGCCGATCCGGTGCACGATCACGGAGTGCTCGACGACGAAGGTGCCGCTGCCGCGACGGGAGCGGACCAGGTCCTCGGACGCGAGCGCCGCGACCGCCTGGCGGACGGTGTTCCGGTGCACGCCGAAGCGTTCGGCGAGCGCCCCCTCGGTCGGCAGCTTGGCCGCGGGCGGCAGCGACCCGTCGAAGATCTCGCGGCGGAGCTCGTCGGCGATGAGTCGCCAGGCCGAGTACCCGCTCGCCGATCGCCCCTGCACCGTCATGCGACCGCACTCTACCGTCGGCGGTGAACGGGCCAGTTCCCCGGATGTTCACCCGCTGTCGTGCTGCTCGTCGCCCCGTGCGGTCGTGCTGCTCGACCGGCAGCGCTACGGTCAAGTTATCCAGAAACACAGACAACTTGATCGGAGGACGTGATGTCCACGAACCCAGCAGCACCGGCGGCCGTCGTCGTCGAGCGGCAGCGGTGGATGCGCGCACTCGCGCTCGCACCGACCGCCGCGCTCGACGCCGCGTGGCGACGGCTCGAACCGAAGCCCGACGTGCAGGCGATCCGCGGACCGGAGACCGGACTCGTCATGGTCCGTGCCCGGGTCGACGCCGGCGGGGACCGCTTCAACATGGGCGAGGCGACGGTGAGCCGGGCGACGGTCCGGCTGCGCGGTGCCCCGCTCGACGCCGACGTCGTCGGGACGTCGTACCTGCTCGGCACCGACCTCGAGCACGCGCGGCTCGCCGCCGTCTTCGACGGGTTGCTCGCCGACGCCGGCCTGCGGGAGCGCCTGCTCACCGAGGTGGTGGTCCCGCTCGAGGACGCCCAGGCCGAGCGCGACGAGGCCCGCCGGGTCGAGGCCCGCAGCACGCTGGTCGACTTCTTCACGATCTCGCGGGAGCACGCATGAGCACCACGACGCCCATCCCCGCCCCCGGGTTCGACGACCCCACCCGCGGCGCGCAGCGGGTGTTCCGCGCCGTCCTCGACGCGCTCGCCCACCCCGGGCGGCGGTACCCGCTGGCCGTGCCGCCGGAGGCACCCGGGGCGTTCGGCCCCGGGCTCGCCGCCGTCGCCCTCACGCTGTTCGACGAGGAGTGCTCGGTCTGGATCGCCGGCCCCGCCGCTGACGACCCGGAGCTGGCGGCCTGGCTGGCGTTCCACACCGGAGTGGCCAGGGCCGCCCAGCCAGCCGAGGCCGACTTCGTCGTGGTGACCCGAGCCTCCCGTCCGGCCCTGGCCGACCTGGCCCAGGGCACCGACGTGGACCCGCACCGTTCCGCGACCCTCGTGCTCGACGTGCGCGAGCTCGACGGGCAGCTGCCGCTCACCGCGAGCGGCCCCGGCATCGACGGCAGCGTCGACGTCGACGCACCGTGGGCCGACGCCGCGTTCCTCGAGGAGTGGCGGCAGAACGGCGCGCGGTTCCCGCGCGGCGTGGACCTGCTGCTCGTCGAGCGCGACCACGTCGCCGCGCTCCCCAGGACCACGCGGCTCACCGCGTCCGACACCGCACAGGAGGCCTGATGTACGTCGCAGTCAAGGGCGGCGAGAAGGCGATCGCCAACGCCCACGCCCTGCTCGCCAAGGAGGGCCGGGGCGACCCCGAGACGCCCGTGATCACCGTCGACGCGGTCGCCGGCCAGCTCTCGGTGCTCGTGGCCCGCGTCATGAACGAGGGTTCGCTGTACGACCCCGAGCTCGCGGCCCGTGCCGTCCTGCAGGCGCAGGGTGACGTGCTCGAAGCCGTCACCCTCGTGCGGTCCTACCGCACCACGCTCCCCCGCCTCGGCTACACGCTGCCGCTGGACACGGCGTCGCTCCCCCCGCAGCGGCGGATCTCGGCGACCTTCAAGGACCTGCCCGGCGGGCAGCAGCTCGGCGTGACGTTCGACTACACGCACCGGTTGTTCTCGGACGCCGCGACGGACGGTCCGGAACCGACCGCGGCCGCGGCGGAGGAGTCCCGACCGATGCCGCGCGTGAACGACCTGCTCGGCGACGCGTCGCTCATCGAGCCGGAGCGGTCCCCGGACTCGACCGACCCGGAGCCGGCCGACCTGACGCGCGACCCGACGATGTTCCCGATGAGCCGGGCCGAACGGCTGCAGGCGCTGGCGCGGGGCGACGAGGGCTTCCTGCTGTCCCTCGGCTACTCCACGCAGCGCGGGTTCGGGCGCACGCACCCCTTCGCCGGCGAGGTCCGGGTCGGTGAGGTCGAGGTGGAGTTCGACGCCCCCGACCTCGGCTTCCCGGTGCCGCTCGGCCGGCTCGAGGTCACCGAGTGCCAGATGATCAACCAGTTCACCGGCAGTGCCGACAAGCCGGCCCAGTTCACCCGCGGCTACGGCCTGGCCTTCGGGCGGAGCGAGCGCAAGGCGATGTCGATGTCGCTGCTCGACCGGGCACTGCGCGCCGACGAGTTCGGCGAACGACGCGTCGCACCGGCGCAGGACGAGGAGTTCGTGGTGAGCCACAGCGACAACGTGCAGGCGACGGGCTTCGTCGAGCACCTGAAACTGCCCCACTACGTCGACTTCCAGGCGGAGCTCGGGCTGATCCGGCGGCTCCGCGAGGAGCACGCGGCGGTGCCCGCATGAGCGGCGAGCTGGTGTACAACGTCGGGTACCTCGACGAGCAGACCAAGCGGATGATCCGCCGTGCCCTGCTGAAGGCCGTGGCGATCCCCGGGTTC
The DNA here is from genome assembly GCF_026672405.1 of Curtobacterium sp. SL109. Lineage (NCBI taxonomy): Bacteria > Bacillati > Actinomycetota > Actinomycetes > Micrococcales > Microbacteriaceae > Curtobacterium > Curtobacterium sp. SL109. The sequence continues at coordinate 1,277,415 of NZ_JAPPRB010000002.1, read as the reverse complement.
CAGGTGCCGTTCGCCTCGCGCGAGGTCCCGATGCCCCGCGGCTGGGGAACGGGCGGCGTGCAGGTGACCGCGGCGGTCCTCGGCGAGGACGACGTCCTCAAGGTGATCGACCAGGGCGCCGACGACACCACCAACGCCGTGTCCATCCGGCAGTTCTTCGCCCGGGTGAGCGGCGCCGCGACCACGACCCGCACGGACGAGGCGACGGTGATCCAGACCCGGCACCGGATCCCGGAGACGCCGCTGCGGGACGGGCAGGTCATGGTCTACCAGGTGCCGATCCCCGAGCCGCTGCGCTTCCTGGAGCCGCGCGAGACCGAGACGCGGCGGATGCACGCGCTCGAGGAGTACGGCCTGGTCTACGTCAAGCTCTACGAGGACATCGCGCGGTACGGGCACATCGCCACCACGTACGCGTACCCGGTGATGGTCAACGGGCGGTACCTGATGGACCCGTCCCCGACGCCGAGCTTCGACAACCCGAAGCTGCACCGGAGTCCGGCGCTGCACCTGTACGGCGCCGGCCGCGAGAAGCGGATCTACGCGGTGCCGCCCTTCACCGACGTCGTGAGCCTGGGGTTCGAGGACCACCCGTTCGAACCGCAGCGGTTCGAGCACCCGTGCGCGATCTGCGGGTCGACGGGCGTGTACCTCGACGAGATCATCACCGACGACGCGGGCGGCGTGCTGTTCGCCTGCTCGGACACCGACCACTGCGAGCGGACGGTCGCCGCGGGCGGCGGAGCCGCGACGACCGAGGAGGTCACCGCATGAGCGAACCACGTCCCCTGCTCCAGGTCCGGGGTGCCGGCCACCGCTACGGCGACCGGTACGGCTGCCGCGACGTCGACTTCGAGCTGTGGCCGGGCGAGGTGCTCGCCGTCGTCGGCGAGTCGGGCTCCGGCAAGTCCACGCTGCTCGGCACGCTGTCCCGTCGCCTGTCCCTGACCGAGGGCTCCATCCGCTACGGCACGGCCGACGGCGAGACCGTCGAGCTCGGTGACCTGAGCGAGACCGCGCTCCGCCGGCTCTGGCGCTCCGAGTGGGGCTTCGTCCACCAGGACGCCGCCGATGGCCTCCGCATGCACGTCAGCGCCGGCGGCAACGTCGGCGAACCGCTCATGGCGACGGGCTGGCGGCACTACGGACAGATCCGAGCCGCGGCCGCGGAGTGGCTCGAGCGCGTCGAGATCCCGGTGGACCGCATCGACGACACCCCGGCCACGTTCTCCGGCGGCATGCGCCAGCGCCTGCAGATCGCCAGGAACCTCGTGGTGTCGCCCCGACTGGTCTTCATGGACGAGCCGACCAGCGGGCTCGACGTGTCGGTGCAGGCCCGCCTGCTCGACCTGATCCGCTCCCTCGTCGCCGAGCTCGGGCTGGCCGTCGTGATCGTCACGCACGACCTCGCGGTCGCCCGGCTCATCTCCCACCGCACGCTCGTGATGCAGGGCGGCCGGGTCATCGAGTCCGGTCTGACCGACCGGGTGCTCGACGACCCGCAGGCCGCGTACACGCAGCTCCTCGTCTCCTCGATCCTCCAGGGGTGAACCGACCATGACCGATCCGATCCTCACCGTCTCCCAGGTCGAGAAGACCTTCACCATGCACCTGCAGGGCGGCCAGCGCATCGAGGTGCTCCGCGGCCTCAGCTTCCGCGTGCACCCGGGCGAGTGCGTCGTCCTCGGGGGCGCGTCCGGCGCCGGCAAGAGCTCCGTCCTGAAGATGGTCTACGGCAACTACGCCGTCGACCGGGGCAGCGTCCTGCTCGGCACCGACCCGCCGCTGGACCTGGCCACCGCCGACCCACGGCAGGTCATCGCCGCCCGCCGCGACACGATGGGCTACGTCAGCCAGTTCCTCCGCTGCGTCCCCCGCGTCCCCGCGATCCAGGTGGTCGCCGAGCCGCTGCTCGAACGGGGCATCGACCGCCTGGAGGCTCGTGACCGGGCCGCCACGCTGCTCACCCGGGTGCACATCCCGGAACGCCTGTGGTCGCTGCCGCCCGCCACCTTCTCCGGCGGCGAGCAGCAGCGCGTCAACATCGCGCGCGGCTTCATCGCGGACCTGCCGCTGCTGCTGCTCGACGAGCCGACCGCGTCCCTCGACGCACGGAACCGCGACGTCGTCGTGGAGCTGATCGACGAGAAGCGGCGCACCGGCACCGCGATGCTCGGGATCTTCCACGACGCCGCGGTCCGTGACGCGGTCGCCGACCGCGTGGTCGACGTCGCGATGTCCTCGCCGGCCGCGGCGCGGGAACTCGAGCGGGCCGACGCATGAGAGCAGCCGTCTACGCCGCACCGGGGACACCGTCGGTGCACCCCGGGGCTGCGCGGCTCCGCACCCTGGCGGAACAGTGGCTCGGGCGGAGCATCACCGGGGAACCCGTCGAGGCCGCGGCGCCGCTCGGCCACAGCCGGTCATCGATCGACGCGATCACGCGGGACGCTCGACGCTACGGTTTCCACGGGACGCTCAAGGCCCCGTTCCGGCTCGCACGGGGACACAGCCTCGACGAACTCGACGGCGCCGTGGCCCGGTTCGCCGCACGTCGACCGCTCGTGGTGCTCCCCGCGCTCACGCTGGCACGGATCGACGGCTTCTTCGCGCTGGTCCCCGGCGTCCCCGCCCCGCGGCTCGACGCCATCGCGAACGACGTGGTGATGCGGTTCGACCGGTTCCGGGCACCGCTCTCCGACGCGGACCGCGCCCGACGCGAGCAGGCCGCACTCACCGAGCGGCAGCAGGAGCTGTTCGACGCCTACGGCTACCCGTACGTGCTCGAGGAGTTCCGGTTCCACCTGACCCTGACCGACCGCGTCCCCCCGGGGCAGCAGCCCGAGGTCGAGCGCATGCTCCGCAGCTGGTTCGACGAGGTGCTGGGACACGACGTCCCGCTCGACGCCCTCGCGGTGTTCGTCGAACCCGAGCCGGGCGCCCCGTTCGTCCTGCACGCCGCACACCGGCTCCACCCCACCCTCACCTCCCGCACCGCCGAAGCCCCAAGCAGCGAAGGACCACGATGACCCGCGAGACCGTCTTCACCAACACCCGCGTCGTGCTCGGCGACGAGACCGTGCTCGGCTCCGTCCTGGTCCGCGACGGCGTCATCGCCGACGTCGCGACCGGTCCGGCCGCGACCGTCGGGCTCGACCTCGACGGCGACCACCTGATGCCGGGTGTCGTCGAGCTGCACACCGACCACCTCGAGTACCACTTCAGCCCGCGGCCGGGGGTCTCCTGGGACCCGCTGCCCGCGGTGCTCGCGCACGACGCACAGCTCTCCGCTGCCGGTGCCACCACCGTGTTCGACGCGGTCCGCATCGGCTCGGAGCCCGACGGGCGCGACGGCGCCGCGGCTGCGGCGCACCGACTGGCCGGGGCCGTCGAGTCGGCGATGGGCGCAGGACTGCTCCGTGCCGAGCACGCCGTGCACCTGCGCTGCGAGGTGTCGTCCGCCGACTGCCTCGACGCCTTCCACGAGTTCGACGACGACCCGTTCGTGCGGTTGGCTTCACTCATGGACCACACGCCCGGACAGCGGCAGTACGCCGACGTCGAGGACTTCAAGCGCTACTACCTCGCCAAGCGCCGGGTGAGCGAGGCGGACTTCGAGCAGTACGTGCAGCTGCTCCACGAGCAGTCGGCCCTGCACGCCGACCGCAACCGACGGGCCATCGCTGCCCTGGCCGCCGAACGCGGCATCACCCTCGCCGCCCACGACGACGCGACGCCCGAGCACGTGGCCGAGTCCGTCTCCCTCGGTGTGCACATCTCGGAGTTCCCGACGACGGTCGTGGCCGCGCGCGCCGCGGTCGACCAGGGGCTGCACGTGGTGATGGGCGCACCGAACATCGTCCGGGGTGGCAGCCAGTCCGGCAACGTGGCGGCGTCGGAACTGCTCGACCTCGGCCTGCTCGACGTGCTCTCGTCCGACTACGTGCCGTCGAGCCCGCTGCACGCCGTGTTCCAGCTCGCGGCCGACGGCGTGATCAGCATGTCCGAGGGTGCCCGGCTCATCAGCACGAACCCGGCACGCGCGGTCGGGCTCGACGACCGCGGCGAGATCGCCGTCGGCAAGCGCGCGGACCTGGTCCGGGTCGCCACGCACGAGCTGCCCGCGGACGAGCGTCGGCCGAACGGTCGGAGCATGCCCGTCGTCCGCGGCGTCTACCGCAGCGGGGAACGCGTCTCGTGACGTCGACCCCGATCGGCCCCGGCGCGTTCGTCGCCGTCGTCGGCGCGAGCGGCGTCGGCAAGGACGCCCTCATCACCTACGCGCACGACCGGACGCCGGACACCGTCCGGTACCCGCGACGGACCGTCACGCGGCCGTCCGGTCCGGGCGAGGACCACGACCCGCTCGGTCCGGACGCCTTCGCCGGCGCGGCACGAGCGGGCGCGTTCGCCGTCCACTGGCACGCGCACGGGCTCGACTACGGCATCTCCGCGCAGGTCGACGACGACGTCCGAGCGGGCAGGACGGTCGTCGTGAACGTCTCCCGGGGTGTCCTCGAGGAGCTCGCGGAGCGCTACGACCGCCTCGTCGTGGTCCGTGTGACCGTGCCGGACGAGGTCCGCGCCGAGCGCCTCAGGTCCCGCCGGCGGGAGTCCGGCAACGCGGTCACCGCCCGGCTCCAACGCCCCGATCCCGCCCCGGACCACCAGGTCGACGTGGAGATCCGCAACGACGGGCCCCTCGAGGTCGGTGGCGAGGCACTGCTCGCCACCGTCCTGCGGACGCACGCCGGTGCACGGTCCTCTGCGTCAGGACAGCCGCGATGAGCTCCAGGGTCGCGGTGGTCGGCCCCGGCGCGATCGGCACGACCATCGCCGCGGCACTGCACCAGGCCGGACGCACGCCGGTCGTCGTCGGGCGGTCGGCGCGCGGCGAGCTCCGCTTCCGCAGGGGCTCGGAGCGGGTCGTCGTGCCGGGTCCGGTCCGGACGGACCCCGACGCGGTCGACGGTCCGTTCGACCTGGTGTTCCTGGCGGTCAAGACCACCCAGGTGGCCGGTGCCGCTCCGCTGCTCGGGGCGTGCTGCGGTCCGGACACCGTCGTGTGCGTGCTGCAGAACGGCATCGAGCAGGTCGAGACGGTCGCCCCGCTCGTCCAGGGAGCAACCACCGTCCCCGCGGTCGTCTGGTTCCCGGCGGTCCGACAGCCCGACGGCGAGGTGCTCCTCCGTGGACCCGCGCGGCTCACCCTGCCCGCCGGGACGGCGTCCGACCGTGCCGCCGCGGCGCTCGACGGGTCGTGGTGCACGGTCGAGACCACCGACGACTTCCACAGCACGGCGTGGCACAAGCTGCTGCAGAACGCCGCCGCCGGGCTGATGGTCCTGACCGGTCGCCGCTCGGGCATGTACACCCGAGACGACGTCGCCGGCCTGGCCGCGGCCTACCTCCGCGAGTGCCTGGCCGTGGCTCGCGCCGACGGCGCCGCGCTCGACGACGCCGTGGTCCAGGCGGTCCTCGACGGCTTCCGGACGCGGCCCGCCGACCTCGGGACGTCCATCCTCGCGGACCGCGTCGCCGGGCTCCCGCTCGAGTGGGACGCCAGGAACGGCGTCGTGCAGCGCCGCGCTCGAGTGCACGGGCTCCCGACGCCGGTGTCCGACGTCGTCGTGCCGCTCCTGGCCGCTGCGAGCGACGGGCCCGGGTGACCTCGCTGGCTGTCGAGCCCGGGTTCCCGGTCGTCAGCCACCGGCGGAGTCGAGTCCGCGCTCCCACCGTCCCAGCCACGGCAGGATCGCGGTCAGGTCGTCCGTGTCGAGGGCATCCGTGGCCCCGGCCCGAGCTGCTGCACCGGCGTTCAGCGCGAGCGACACCGGCACGGCCCCGAAGAGCGGCAGGTCCGAGCGGCTGTCCCCGACCGCGCAGCACCGGTCCGGCGGCAGCCCCCGTGCCGCGGCGAGCGCCAGTGCCCGGTCGCGCTTGTCGTGCTCGTCGACGTGCTCCGCGACGGTGCCGTCGTACACCCCGTCAACCAATCCGACGCGCGGTCCGCCGTTGGCCGTGACGCCGAACCGTCGGGCGAGCGCCGCACTCACCGGCTGCCAGGCGAGCGAGGCGAGGACCGGCTCGACGTCGCGCGCCACGCACCACGCGACGACGGCGTCGATGCCGGCGATCACGGGCAGGTCCTCGAGCCACCGGTCGATCGTCGCCGGGGTGGTCCCCCGCCATCCCCTGGCGTCGATCTCGCTGACCTCCTGGTTGGACAGCTCGCCACTGGCGTACCGGGCCTCCGCCTGGTCGAGCTCGTGCTGGTGCCCGAGTCGTGCGGCGAGGAAGCTGCTGCTCGAGCCCGACGGCACGAGCGTGCCGTCGATGTCGACGAACAGGATGCCGCGCGGGCTCACGCCGGTCGACCGCTCCGACGGGGGTCGAGCACGGGCCAGCCGGACGCGCGGGCGTGGGCGGCGAGCTGCCGGTCGGGGTTCACCACGACGGGGTGTCCGACCAGGGAGAGCAGCGGGATGTCGTGCCGGGAGTCCGAGTAGGCCCAGCACCCGGCGGGGTCCGCGCCGCTCCGCTCGAGCAGCCGTCGCGCCGCGGCCGCCTTGTGCGTCCCGTGCAGGAACTCGCCGTCGGGGCGTCCGGTGTAGATGCCGTCGTGCACCTCGAGGCCGCTGGCGAGCGCACCGGTCAGGCCCAGGCGCTCGGCGATGACCTCGGCGAGGAACGCCGGCGACGCGGTCACGAGCCACACGTGGTGCCCCTGGTCGAGGTGGTCCTGCGCCACCCGCGCCATCGCCGGCCAGACCGCGGCCTCGGTGTGCCGGTCGTAGACCTGGTCGGCCAGCCGCGCCATGTCGGCGACCGGGACACCCGTGAGCACCTCGAGCCCGCGGACCCGGGCGGAGGCGAGGTGCCGGTCGTTCTCGCCGCGGACCTTGAACCGCGCCTGCTTCCACACGGCCCCGACGATGTCCCGCACGGTGATGAGCCCGGCTGCCCGCAGCCCCCGCACGAGGTGGAACACGCTCGCGCCGTGGATGAGCGTGTTGTCCACGTCGAAGAACGCGATGACCGGGGTGCTCGCGTGCTCGTCCATGATCGGCTCAGGCTACGCGACTGGTCCGTCGGTCCCGCGGTTCGCCATGATGGACACCACCACGCGACCCGAAAGGCTCGACCATGCCGCTCGTGCACACCCGTTCCACCGAGATCGAGTACCTCGACGAGGGCCCACGGACCGGCACGCCCGTCGTGTTGGTGCACGGCTTCCCCGACCACCCGGGAACGTGGGACGACGTCGTCGCCGCGCTGCCCGATGGTCTCCGGGTCATCCGCCCGTTCCTCCGCGGGGTCGGGGGGACCCGCGTCGTCGACCCGGAGGCCCGGTCGGCGCAGGTCGCCGCGCTCGCGACGGACCTCCTGGACCTCCTCCACGAGCTCGACCTGGGACCCGTCGTCCTGGTGGGGCACGACTGGGGCGCCCGCACCTCGCACGCCCTGGCCGCACTGGCGCCCGAAGCCGTCTCGGGCCTGGTGACGATCGCCACGGCGTACGGGCCGTCCTCGTTGCTGCAGGGCGAGGCGGCACTCGACGAGGTCGCGGGGGCCTGGTACCGCTACTGGCTCTGCACGGAGACAGGAGCAGATGCTTTCCGACAGGCGCCGGAGGACCTGGTCAGGTGGGCGTGGAGGCACTGGTCCCCGTCCCTCCCGCTGTCCGCCGACGCGCTCGACGAGGTGCTCCGAGCGGTCGACACCGACGACTTCGCCGACCTCGTCGTCCACTACTACCGACACGGCACGGGCGAGGCGCCGGGCAGTCCCCGGTACGAGGCGGCCGAGGCCGTCCTCGACGCCTGGCCGGCGATCACCGTCCCGACCACGTTCCTCATCGGGCTGGATGACGGCTGCGAGACACCGACGATGGCCCGCGCGAACGCGCCGTGGTTCCCAGCGGGCCGTCGCCTGGTCGAGCTCGACGGGGTCGGCCACTTCGTCCAGCGGGAGGACCCGCGCGCGGTGGCCGACGCGATCGCGCAGTACCTCTGAACCACCCGCGGTGGCAGGCCGGCCTGTCCCACCGCACCACAGCCTCCCGGCTGGCAGCCCGGACCACCTGCCGCGGCCCGTCGTAACGATCTCTCATTCCGACGGAAACCAATCCGTAACACCCGCTGCTCAGACTGGCTGCATGTCCCCCATCACCGTCGCGGCGGTCTCGGCGAACTTCAGTCGTGACCTCGACCAGAACTACGCGCTCATCGAGCAGACGATCGCGGAGGCCCGCGCGCGGGGCGTCCAGTTCGTGGCGTTCCCCGAGGCCTCGATCGGCGGGTACCTCTCCTCGCTCGGGAACCACGGTGACACCGTGGCCACGACCAAGCGGTCGCTGCCACCGGCGGTCCGGCTGGACGGCCCGGAGATCCGGCGGGTGCAGGAGCTCGCCGGCGACATGCTCGTCGCGATCGGGTTCTGCGAGCTCGGCGACGACGGCGAGACGCGGTACAACGCGGCGGTCTGCCTCGACGGCGGCCAGGTGTACGGCTCGTACCGCAAGGTGCACCAGCCGCTCGGGGAACACATGTCGTACGCCGCCGGCGACTCCTACGCCGCCTTCGACACCCCGCTCGCCCGCGTCGGCCTGCAGATCTGCTACGACAAGGCGTTCCCCGAGGCGGCTCGCATGCTCGCGCTCGACGGCGCGGAGGTCATCGTGAGCCTCTCCGCCTGGCCCGCCGCGCGCACCGCCACGGCCGAGGACCTGCAGGATGACCGCTGGACCTACCGGCACAACACCTTCGACGTCGCACGGGCGCTCGACAACCAGGTGTTCTGGATGGCGTCGAACCAGTCGGGCACCTTCGGGTCACTCCGCTACGTCGGCAACGCCAAGGTCGTCGACCCGGGTGGCAACGTGCTCGCGAACACGTTCCTCGACTCCGGGCTGGCAGTGGCCGAGATCGACATCGCCGAGACGTTCCGCGGCATGCGCGGCGGGATGTTCCACCTGCGGGACCGTCGGCCGGACCTCTACGGCCCGGTGAGCGAGTCCGACACCGCGTCCGTCACCGGCTGGCAGGAGCTCGCACATGCCTGAGATGCAGTTCGCGGTCCGCTGGCCGGACGGCACCGAGGCCTCCTACTACTCACCGAGCCTCGTCATGCACGACTTCCTCGACGCGGGCTCCGCCTACCCGGTCGCCGAGTTCGTCCGTCGGGCCACCGAAGCGCTCGACATCGCCAGTGAACGCGTCCGCGCGAAGTACGGCTTCGCGTGCACGTCGGCGATGCACACGCAGGAGTCGATCGCGCTGGCCGCCACACGGACCCCGCTCGGGGACGTGACGGTCACGGCGCTCGAACCGCCCGTCGCAGGGGCGCCCGCGTGATCCCGACCACGATCCGGAACGGCGACCACTTCGAGGCGGTCGTCGTCGGCGGCGGGCAGGCGGGCCTGTCCGTCAGCCACGGCCTCGTCGAAGCGGGTGTGCGGCACGTCGTCATCGAGCGGGACTCCGTCGCGCACGAGTGGCGGGACGGGCGCTGGGACGCCTTCACACTCGTCACCCCGAACTGGCACTGCCACCTCCCCGGGTACCCGTACGACGGCGACGACCCGGACGGCTTCATGACCCGCGACGAGACCCACGCCTGGGTGCGCCGCTACGCCGACACGTTCGACGCGCCGGTCGCCGAGGGCGTCGCCGTGCAGCTCGTGACCCGACGTCCCGACGGAGTGTTCGTCGTCACCACCTCCGCGGGCACGATCACGGCGGACACCGTGACGGCGGCGACGGGCGGCTACCACCGCCCCGTCGTGCCGATGTGGGCCACCGAGGTGCCGGCACACGTGCACCAGGTCCACTCGCACGAGTACCGCAACGCCGCAGCACTGCCAGGAGGCCCGGTGCTGGTCATCGGGACCGGCCAGTCCGGCACGCAGATCGCCGAGGACCTGCACCTCGAGGGCCGCCAGGTGCACCTCGCCGTCGGTCGGGCTCCGCGGGTCGCCCGGTTCCACCGCGGCAGGGACTGCATGACGTGGCTCGCCGAGATGGGCGTCTACGACATCCCGATCGCCACGCGGGGACTCGCCAAGCGGGAGTCCACCAACCACTACGTCACCGGGCGCGACGGCGGACGGGACGTCGACCTGCGCGCCTTCGCCCGCGAGGGCATGGGACTGCACGGCCGCGCCACGGGCATCGAGGACGGCGTCGTGCACTTCGACGACACCCTCGCGGCGAACCTCGCGCACGCGGACTCGGTGGCCGACTCCATCAAGGACGACATCGACGCGTACATCGCCCGCGAGGGCATCGACGCTCCCGCCGAGGCCCGGTACGTGCCCGTGTGGCAGCCGGAGCCCGGACCGTCGGCGCTGCGCCTCGACGAGGTCGCCACCATCATCTGGGCCATCGGGTTCCGCGCGGACTGGTCCTGGCTCGGTGCACTCGACGTCCTCGACCCCGAGGGGCTCCCCCTGCAGGACCGGGGCGAGACCAGCGTCCCCGGGTTCCGGTTCATCGGGCTGCCGTGGATGCACACCTGGGGCTCCGGCCGCTTCCACGCCGTCGCGCGGGACGCCGAGCACGTCGCGGCCGGGATCGCGCGGACCGTCAGGACGTCGCCGGTCCGGACGGCGGTCCCCGAGCCGGCGCCCTGACCCGGCCACGGCCTACGCTGGGGCCGTGACCACCGTGACGATGGCAGCCGTCGCCGCGCACTTCGGGCGGGACGTCAGCCGCACGCTCGCGAAGCTCCCCGGGATCATCGAGCAGGGCCGCGAGCGCGGCGTCGACCTCCTGGTGCTGCCCGACGCCACCATCGGCGGCTACCTCCTCGACCTGCACCACCCGGCGTCCGCCGCCGACGGCATCCCCGAGGCCATCGACCTCGACGGCCCAGAGGTCCGTGCGGTCGCCGCGATGGCCGGCGACATGACCGTGGCGTTCGGGATCTCCGAGCGAGGTGTCGTCGACGGGGTGCCCGTCCGGTACAACACCGCGGTGTGCGTCACCGGCGACGGGGTCCTCGGCACCCACCGCAAGGTGCACCTCCCCCTCGGCGAGTCCGAGGCGTACGTCGCGGGCGACTCGTTCCGGGCCTTCGACACCCCGGCCGGCCGCATCGGGATGCTCATCGACTTCGACAAGACCTTCCCGGAGTCCGCCAGGACCCTGGCGCTCGACGGAGCCGCGGTCATCGCGTGTCTCAGCGCCTGGCCGGCCAGCGTCACCGACCGCTCGGACCGCATCCGGACGGACCGCCAGGCGCACCTGTTCGACCTCTACGACTGCGCCCGCGCCGCGGAGAACCAGGTGTTCGTCGTCTCCTCGAACCAGACCGGCGTGCTCGGGGACCTCCGCTTCCTCGGGCAGGCGAAGATCGTCGACCCCGGCGGGGAGATCATCGCGAAGACCTGGGCGAAGGGCGGGATGGCGGTCGCCGAGGTGGACGTCGACGCGACGATCGCGCGGGCCCGGCGGTCGCTCGACCACGCGGCGCAGCGGGTCACCGGCGCGTACCGGCTGCGCTGAGAGCCGGGCGACGGCACGGAGCGGGCGAGGCGTCGACCGGCCGTCATCTAGCCACCACCAGGGCCAGAAACCAGAACGTCATCGACGAAACGCATCGTTGTTCCAGGTGAAACCAGTCCGAAACGGGCCTCGACACAGACTTGGACCACCGCCAGGAGCACCCGCCGGGCGGCACATCCGACGCTGAGCCCTGGGAGCACCCGATGACCGATGCAACGACCGCCGAGACGCCGGACCACGACACCCTGGTCGCGGAGAACGCGGAGAAGTCCCGCAACGAGATCGCCCACCCGTCCCTGCCGAAGGGCAGCAACATCTACGGCTCGACGAAGGTCTTCCCCGACTACACCGCGACGCCGGACCAGTACTACTTCCAGCTCGTCCACGGCATCGCGCACGAGTCCTCGGTGTCGTTCGTCGCCGTGCTGCAGGCCACGCGGGCCCTCCGCAAGGGCTTCACGAGCGTCCTCTACTTCTACGGCCCCGGAGCGATGAACTGCATCGCCAACCGCGGCTTCCCGACCACGGGATCCGACGGGTTCCCGGGCGAGAACAACATCAACAACGCCCTCGAGACCTTCATCGCCGAGGGCGGCACGGTGTTCTGCTGCCGGTTCGGCCTGGCGCTGCACGGCAACCGCGAGGAGGACCTCATCGCGGGCGTGACCCCGTGTCACCCGCTGGACGTCCAGGACGCCGTCATCCACTATGCCCGCAAGGGCGCGATCATCAACAGCACCTACATGGTCTGACCCGTGACGATCACGAACAACGGGGCCGTCGGTCACCGCGTCGCCCTCTCGCTGCTCGGGGTCCGCGTCGCCGCCCCCGTGCACCGCGAGGGCGGCGCCGGCCCCTCGGACGACGGCCACGTCCTGTTCGAGGGCCTGCAGGCCGCACTGCCCGTCAACGCGACCAGCCCGTACACCGTTGCCGACGGCAAGCTCATGCTCGAGGGCGCCGACCTCGGCCTGTCGGTCGAACCGGTGTCGCGCCCCCGCTTCTACGACATGGCGACGGCCGACGGCACCCCGTACGAGCAGATCGCTCGACTGCACGGCGCTTCGGTCCTCGCGACGACCGTCGTGCAGACCTGCATGCGGTACGACGAGGCGGAACGCTGCCGCTTCTGCTCGATCGAGGAGTCCCTGCGTGCGGGCAGCACGATCGCGGTCAAGACGCCGGCGATGCTCGCCGAGGTCGCCGAGGCAGCGGTCCGGCTCGACGGCGTCACGCAGATGGTGATGACGACCGGCACGTCGAAGGGGCGCGACCGCGGCGCCACACACCTGGCCCGGTGTGTCCGCGCGATCAAGGAACGCGTCCCCGAGCTCGGCATCCAGGTGCAGTGCGAGCCGCCGGCGGACCTGTCGACGATCACCGACCTGTACCAGGCGGGTGCGCGGAGCATCGGCATCCACGTCGAGTCGATGGACGACGACGTCCGGCGCCGCTGGACACCCGGCAAGGCCCGGGTCCCGCTCGACGAGTACCGCGCCGCCTGGCGTGAGGCAGTCCGGGTGTTCGGCTGGAACCAGGTCTCGACCTACCTGATCGTCGGCATGGGCGAGGACCCGGACGAGCTGGTCGCGTCCGCCGCGGAGCTCATCGACATGGGCGTCTACCCGTTCATCGTGCCGTTCCGTCCCATCCGCGGGACGCTCGCGGTCGACGTCGACGGCGCCACCACCCCGACGCGCGACGTCATGCACGACGTCACCCGTCGCGTCTCCGACCTCCTCCTCGCCGCCGGGATGCGCGGCGCCGACCAGGCCGCCGGCTGCGCCGCGTGCGGAGCGTGCTCGGTCCTCAGCACGACGGGAGCCTGACGTGCCGGTCTTCGACGTCCCCGCCCTGACGGGTCCGGAACCGGTCCGACCGGGTCCGAATGCTGACCCCGCCTGGGTGGTCGGCATCGCGGACAGACGCGACGTCGCCGAGGACCGCCGGCTCCGTCGCGACGCGTTCGTCGACGAGCAGGGCCTCTTCGCCGGCAGCGACCACGACGACCTCGACGACGACCACCGCACCGTGGTGCTCGTCGCGCGCGCCACCGACGGCAGCGGGACGGTGCTCGGCGGCGTCCGCATCGCCCCCGCCACGATCCGGGACACGGGGTGGTGGACCGGCAGTCGGCTCGTCGTCGCGCCGACCGCGCGCAACGTCTCCGGGATCGGACCCGCCCTCGTCCGAGCGGCCTGCGCCCTCGCGGAACAGCGCGGGGTCCTCCGCTTCGACGCCGTCGTGCAGGAGCACGCGGCCGTCCTGTTCCGACGGATCGGCTGGCACGTCACCGGCACCGACGTCATCGGCGGCGTGCAGCACCTGCGGATGCGCTGGCCGATCGACCGGTACCAGCGGCTCGTCGACACCACCAAGGCACACCTCGCCGGGCTCTTCGGCGACGACCAGCCCGGGGGTCAGGGGTGGGTCGGCGACGACGGCGCCCCGGTCAGCGGCACCGACGTGGTGGCGGCCTGCGACGCGATCCTGCCGAGCATGGTCGAACGGGACCCCGAGTGGGCCGGGTGGTGCGGCGTCCTCGTCAACGTCAACGACCTCTCCGCCATGGGCGCGACCCCGACGGCACTCCTCGACGCCGTCGCCGGCCGCGACGCGTCCTTCGTCGCCAGGGTCGTCCGCGGTCTCCGCCGGGCAGCCGACGCCTGGGGCGTGCCGATCATCGGCGGCCACACGCAGCTCGGCGTCCCCGCAGCGCTGTCGGTCACCGCGCTCGGTCGCACCACCGACCCGGTGCCGGGTGGCGGCGGACGGGCCGGACAGCGTCTGACGCTCACAGCCGACCTGACCGGAGGATGGCGCACCGGACACCGCGGTGCGCAGTGGAACAGCACCGAGGGACGCGACCGGGCAGCCCTGCGCGACCTCGCCGAGACGGTCGCCCGAGCACGACCCGACGCGGCGAAGGACGTCAGCATGGCCGGCATCGTCGGGACCGCCGGCATGCTCGCCGAGGCGTCCGGCTGCGGGGCCGTCCTCGACGTGGTCGACGTCCCGACCCCGCGGCTCGCCACCACCGCCGACTGGCTCGGCTGCTTCCCCGGCTTCGCCATGCTCACCGCCGACGACCCCGGCGCCGGTCGGATGCGCTCGGCCGCCGCCGTCACCGCCGAGTGCGGCGAACTCACCGCCACCCCCGGCGTCCGGCTGCGGTGGCCCGACGGCGAGGAGACCGTCGCGGTCACCGGCTCGGTCACCGGGCTCGGCCCCGCCACGGGGACCACCGCGAGCACCGCGCTCGCCGGCTGACCGCGCGCCGCCGATGCGCATCGCCCTGCTCACCTACTCCACGAAGCCCCGCGGCGGGGTGGTCCACACGCTCGCGCTCGCCGAGGCCCTCGCCGCGTCCGGCCACGACGTGACCGTCGGCACGCTCGGCCGAGGCGGGGACGAGGTGTTCTTCCGTGCCGTCGACCCGAGGGTGACCATGCAGGTCGTCCCGTTCCCCGACGCATCCCCCGACGAGACAGTCGGGGAACGCATCGTCCGGTCGATCGAGGCGCTCCGTGCCGGACTCGACCTGTCCGGCTTCGACGTCGTCCACGCGCAGGACTGCATCTCGTCGAACGCCTGCGCGGGCGCCGTCCGCACCGTCCACCACCTCGACACGTTCACGACCGCGCAGCTCGTCGCCTGCCACGACCGGGCCGTCCGCGAACCGGCCGCCCTGGTCTGCGTGTCCCGATCGGTCGCCGCCGAGGTCACGGCGTCCTACGACCGGTCGGCCACCGTCATCCCGAACGGCGTCGACGCCGCCCGGTTCACCGATGCCGCCGCCGGCACCCCGGCGGCCGTGGCAGCCCGGGCAGCGTGGACCGACCGTCTCGGCCGGTACGTCCTCGCCGTCGGCGGCATCGAACCGCGCAAGGGCACCATCGACCTGCTCCGCGCCTACGACCTCCTCCGGACCCGCGGCCACGACGACGTCACGCTCGTCCTCGCCGGCCGCGAGACCCTGTTCGACTACCGGCCCTACCGCGCCGAGTTCGACGCCGTGGTCCGGGACCGCGGGGTCTCGGTGACGGAACTCGGCGTCGTCGACGACCCGAGCCTCCCGGCCCTGGTCGCCAGCGCAGCCGCCTTCTCCTTCGTCTCCACCAAGGAGGGCTTCGGCCTGGCGGCCATGGAGGCGCTCGCCGCCGGCGTCCCGGTCGTCGCGCGGGACCTCCCCGTCCTCCGCGAGGTGTTCGGCGACACCGTCGCCTTCGCCGCGGACGTCGACGGCATCGCCGACGCGCTCGGGTCCGCGCTGCGCGACCCGGTCGACCCACTGTCGGGACGAGCGCTCGCATCGAGCTACTCATGGACCGCCGCCGCAGCCGCGCACGTCGAGCTGTACGGCCGGCTCCTCGACCGCTCCGGCGGTGTACCGATCGGCCGCGTGCGATCCGACGCGGTCCCCGCCTGATGCGCGTCTCGATCTCGCGGGCCTTCACCGCGCTCGCGGCGGAGGACCCGGACCGGCTCGCCGTCGACGACGGCATCACCCGGCTGGACCGTCAAGCGCTCGAGGACCGGTCGAACCGGCTCGCCTGGCTCCTCCTGGAGGCCGGGGTCACCACCGACGCGTTCGTGACGGTCATCGGGTCCAACAGCGTGGACACCGTGGTCGCCACCGTTGCGGCGTGGAAGGCCGGCGCGACGCCCCAGCCGCTGTCACCCCGACTGCCGCCGCACGACCGCGACGCCGTGCTGGACCTCGTCCGACCGGCACTGGTCCTGACCGATCAGCCGATGGCGCGGCACCGGTCGATGCCCCTCACCGGCTGTGGTTCCGGAGCCGGGGACGTCGCCGTGCTCCCGGACGCCGCCGCGCGGTCCTGGAAGGCGCCGACCTCCAGCGGGAGCACCGGCACTCCCAAGGTCGTCGTCGCGGCGGCCTCGGCCCACGTCGACCGGGAGGGCCGGGTCGCCGCGTTCGTCCCCCGGCACGCGACGCAGCTGGTTGCCGGTCCGCTGCACCACGCGGCGCCCTTCGTCTACGCGATGCGCGGCCTGATGACCGGGCACGAGCTCGTCCTGCTCCCCCGGTTCGACGCCGGAGCCTGGCTGGCGGCCGTCGAGCGGCACCGGGTCACGTGGAGCATGCTCGTGCCGACGACGATGTCGCGCGTCACCGCGCTCGGTCCGGACCGCCTGGCGAGCGCCGACGTGTCCTCGCTCGAGTCGGTCCTGCACATCGGGTCCACCTGCCCGCCGCACGTGAAACGTGCCTGGATCGACTGGCTCGGCCCCGACCGGGTCGTCGAGGTGTACTCCGGCACCGAGTCGAACGGGCTGACGATGATCACCGGTCGGGAATGGGTGGAGCGACCAGGCTCCGTCGGGCGGGCGGCAGGAGGCTCCTCCGTCCGCGTCCTCCGACCGGACGACACCCTCGCCGGACCGGGCGAGATCGGACGCATCGAGTTCACCCGACCGGGGCCCGCCACCTCCCGGTACCTCGGCCGACCGGAGCCCGCCGCCGACGCGTGGCACGGGCTCGGGGACATGGGCCACCTCGACGACGAGGGCTACCTCTACCTGGCCGACCGCGCCGACGACCGGATCGTCTCCGGCGGCGTCGACGTCTGGCCGGCCGCGATCGAGTCCGCGCTCGAGGCCCACCCCGCCGTCCGGTCGTGCGTCGTCGTCGGGGTGCCGGACGACGACCTCGGCGAGCGGGTCCGCGCGGTCGTCGACGTCGGAGACGGGGACCTCGACGAGACGGATCTGGGCCGATGGGCCGCTGAGCGCCTGGACCCCGAGCGGCGGCCCCGCGAATGGGTCATCGTCCGCGAACCGCTGCGCGACGACACCGGGAAGGTCCGCCGCGCCCGCTGGCGAGGTGCGGTGGACGAACAGGCACCGCCATGCCCACCGCCATCGCCACCGAGAGAACCGTGAGGAACGCCATGACCGCACCTGCCCCGACCAACATCCTCGACGTGACCGTCGTGGACTCGAACCGAGCGCCCTGGGACCTCTTCGTCGTCCCGCAGACCGGCGCCGAGATCCCCAGCAAGGCGCTGGTCAGCGACCCGGACACGGGCATGCAGGTCTTCAAGATGCGCTACCCCGCGGGCTTCGTCAACAAGTGGCACACCCACTCGCACGCCCACGGCATGTACGTCCTCGACGGCGTCCTCCACACGCACCAGGGCGACCACGGCCCCGGCTCGTTCGTGTGGTTCCCGGAGGGCGGCTGGATGGAACACGGCGCCACCGAACACGGCGACGTCACCTTCCTGTTCATCACGAACAAGCCGTTCGACATCGCCTACGAAGAGGACGCGGTCCACCCGTACCCGCCGCACCTGACCTGAGCGCGCGGACGCCGGATCAGCCCTGCACGGTCGGCCCCGGTGCAGCGACCGTGGAAGCGGCCTCCGCGGACCGGGCCAGGAGCCGCTGCCCGAACCGGGTCATGTAGCCGCCGTAGGACAGCGTCGCGGCTGCGGCACCAGCACCGACCTACGACCACGCGAGCGGCCACGCCGAACCGTCGGCGAGCACGGCGACCACGCCGGCGAGCCCCACGAGGGTGGTCCACGTCGCGATCCAGGTGTCGATCGACCGGTGGAACACGCGCGCCATCGGGTAGAAGTGCAGGCCGACGATGACCGCGATGGTCGGCACGATGAACCGGTCCAGGCCGTTCGCCCCGAGGACCCCGACCGCGACCCCGATGAGCAGCCCCTCGGCGCCGAACACCGCCCCGAAGAGCGCGCCGTTCGGCTTCCGCGCCTGGTCCGACGCGCTGAGCACGGTGGACATGCGTCGGCCGGCGACGAGGAGCCGCACCGCCTGCACGACGAACAGGACCGCCGCCGCGGCGCTGACCACCATGACCACCGCCGCGACCGGCGTCGGCCACCCGGTGAAGGTGTCGCTCGCCCACCAGAGCGAGAACACGGCCATCAGGACCAGCCCCGACGCGACACCGGTGGCAAGGGCTCGGGGTGGACGCGTCTCGTCGCTCATGGTCGCGATCCTAGGGCCCACCCGTGTCGGACGGGAGGCTCGTGACGGCGCCGCCACGGGCCTCCCGTCCGTCGATCGGTCAGGGACCAGGAACGGTCACCCGGACCGCGCTGATGCGCCCGGCGCGCGTCTGCGCGGTGGTGGCCGGGTCGTAGCTGTCGGCGGTCGCCAGGTAGAGGGTGCGCCCGTCGGGGCCACCGAGGGCGCAGTCGATCGCGCAGCGTCCCGGTGCGTCGATGCGGTCCGTGACCTCGCCGCCCTCGACCACGCGGAGGAACTCGCCGGTGTCGACCGAGCACACCCAGACGGCGCCCTCGGCGTCGACGGTGCTGCCGTCCGGCGTCACGCCTGCCGGCAGTGCCGCCCACTCGCGGCGAGCGGTCAGGGAGCCGTCGGCCTCGATGTCGAACGCGGTCAGGCGGCCGCCCCAGGTCTCGCTGACGACCAGCGTGCGGGTGCCCGGCAGCACGCTGGCGCTGTTCGGGAAGACCAGACCGTCGGCAGCCAGGCGGGCGGAACCGTCGGGCTCGACGACGTACAGCGGGCCGGGGCGGAGCTCCTCGCCGGCGTACAGGTCGTACCCGAAGGCTCCGACGTAGGTCCGGCCGGTCGCGGCGTCGACGACCAGGTCGTTGATGAGCGACGACTCGATCGGGGCCAGGTCGGCGAACACCCTCTGCGATCCGTCGGGCTGGACGGCGACGATGGTGCGGGCCTCCATCGCGCTGACGATCAGACGGCCGTCCTGCAGCCAGCCGAGGCCCGACGACTGGCCGTCGACCGTCGTCTCGAGGCGGGGACCGGCGTCCGAGGCGGGGTCGAGCGAGAAGACCTCGCCGGTGTGCATGTCCGAGTACCAGAGCCGGCCGTCGTGCCAGCGGTTGCCCTCGGGGAAGCGGATGCCGGTGACGACGTCGGTCGCGGTCGTGGAGTCCAGGGTGATGTGCACGCGATCAGCCTGCCAGGTGGGCGGGGCAGCCGCCCGGCGGACGACGCCGGCTGCGGTCGGAGCGCGGCGACCGCCTGCCGGGCGGGAGACCCGGTTGACGCTCAGCCGTCGGAGCGCGCCGCCTCCGTCACGTCGAAGTTCTGGTCGAACACGTCGTCCGGGTCGAACCGCGCCTTAAGCGTCCGGAGCCGCGCGAGTGTCCGCGGCGGGAACGCCTCGGCGACGGCCTCCGCCCGGTGGTCGCTCTCGAAGCTGAGGTACATGCCGTCCATGCGCTCGTGCACCGGCTCCCACGCCCGGTCGAACGCCGGGCCGCCGTCCACCGACACCGCCGTGACCGGGAAGTTCTGGTGGCGGTGCGCGTAGGCGGTGGCATCCGGATGGACGTCGTTGACCGCTCCGCCGACGGACCGGATCTGCACCATCTCCGCACCACCAGCTCGGAGCAGCACGGCGATCCGTGCGGCCAGGTCGTCGTCGAGGTGGACGGCCAGGCCGGTGTGGGCCGCTGCGCGCTGCTGCCCGGTGTGCGGAGCGCCGCTGGTGAGCGGGACTGCGGAGTACGGCACGACCATCGACCGCTGGCCCGCGGTGCCGGGCAGCCGGACGAACCGCTTCAGCTCCGGGACCGCCGCACCGAGGTCGTCGCCGGCGTACACCACGGTCGCCTGAGCGAACGGCCTCGGCCCCGCGCCGATGTAGAGGAACGCCGAGACCTCCCTCGCGGCCTCCTCGACGGTCCTCCCCCACGCGACGAGGAACGCCGCGAGGTCGGTGGGCTGGTACGCGACGGTCGCCTGGACGACGTCGGACGTCTCGGCGGCCTCGAAGTCGAAGGAGGTGACGATGCCGACGTTGGCACCGGCGCCGCGGACCGCCCAGAACAGGTCCGGGTCCTCGGTCTCGGAGACGCGGTGGACGCGACCGTCGGCGGTGACGATCTCCGCCGACCGGAGGCGGTCGATCGTCAGGCCGTGCGCGCGACCCATGAGCCCGACGCCGCCGGTGGTGGCGAGTCCGCCGACCCCGACGTCGCCGGAGTCGCCGGAGCTGATGGCGAGTCCGAGCGGCGAGAGCTCGTGCGCCACGGCACCCCACCGTGCCCCGGGTCCGATCCGGACGTGCGTGCCGCCGCGGTGCTCGACGGACGCCATCCACCGGAGGTCGATGACGTCACCGCCGTCGTTCGTCGCGATGCTGCTGATCCCGTGGCCGCCGCTCCGGACCGAGAAGGGACGCCCCGAGGACCGGACGATCCCGAGGGCCTCGACGACCTCGGCGGTCGACCGCGGCAGGAGCACCGAGCCGGGCTGGCCGGTGCGCGCGTAGACGTGTCGCAGGGCTGCGTACCCGCGGTCCGTGGGTCGGGTGATCTCCATGGTCCCGGTTCCTGGTTCAGCGGAGCCCGGGTCCGGCGATCGGACCCTCGGCTCGGTCGGTGAAGTACTGCAGGGGCGTGTGCGCGAGCTGGCTCGTGCCGGCGACGAGTCCGGCGACGTGGTCGCCGATCTGGGTGGCGTCGATCCACCGGACGTCGTCGACGCCGGCCTGCTGGCGTGCCCGGGTGCGGACCACGCCGAGCACGAGCTGCACGACGCGCGGGCCCCGACCACCGAGCTCGGCGGCGAGCGTGAGGGTGAGCGACTTGGTCGCGGCCGCACTGAGCGCCACACCCGCGCTGCCGGGGAACGGGATGTCCGCACTCATCCCGTTGAGCTGCACGAGCACGCCGCCCGGCGCGGTCACCGGCAGGAACGCCCGGAACAACCGGAACACGCTCGTCAGGTTGCCGTCGAGCAGACGCTGCCACTCGTCGTCGTCGAGGGCGAGCGCGGGCTTCCGCCCCTGGTCACCCCAGGACGCGACCGAGACGACGACCCCGTCGAGGGCACCGAACTCGCGCGCCAGCGACCGGACGTCGTCGTCGAGCCCGGGACTCATCGCGTCGAGGACACGAGTGTGCAGCGTCCCAGGGAGTCCCGCGTCCACCAGCCGGTCGGCGAGCGCCGCGAGTCTGGCGTCGTCCCGTCCGGTCGCGACCACCGTCGCACCGGCTGCGAGCGCCGACCGGACCACTCCCTCACCCACTCCCCCGGGAACCGCCGAGGACCACGACGGTCCTCCCGGTCAGGTCTGCCGTGCCGGTCGTCCAGGTGTCCGTCGTGCTGGTCATCGTTCCTGCTCCTGTCCCTCCGGGCGAACCTCGCCCGGGTCGTCACCGTCGAGGCGGCGGATGTGGTGGTCGAGTGCGCGCAGCGCTGCGTCGAGTCCGGTGAGCTCTGCGTCGTCGAGTGCATCGCCGAACCAGGTGGCTGCTGCGCGCAGGTGCGAGCCGACGGCCGCCCGGTGCGCCGCCCGTCCCGTCGCGCTGATCGCGATGGACGAGCCGCGCGCGTCGCCGTCGGGGTCGGGTTGCCGCTCCACCAGCGCCCGGCGCTCGAGCCGCCGCAACTGGTGCGCGAGGCGGCTGGAGTCCCAGCCGATCGCGGCGGCACACGCCGTGGGACGAGCGGTACCGCCCATGTCGACGAGGTGCGCCAGGACCGTGAACTCCGGTTCGGACAGGTCGGCGTCGGACCGGAGGTCCGCGCCGACCCGACGCCGGAGCCGTTCGGTCACCACCTGGAGTCGCTGCCAGGTGTCGAGTTGCTGATCGCTGAGTCGTTGCTGCACAGAGCAGTTCAAATACCTGACGCGTCAGGTATTCCGCGGTGCCGGGAACTCGACGGACGGGAGGTGCGGTGCGGGCCCGCCCCGCGCCTCCTGTCCGACCGCTCTCCGCACACGCGCGAAACCGCTCGGCTCCGCACCGGCACGACGAAGGCGCCGCAGGAGGTTCGCGCCACGCGCAGAGGAGGGTCCGGCCGGATGCACCGAACCGGTTCCGTCGACAGGCCGATCGGCCCGCAGCTCCGCCTCCAGGACTCGAACCCAGACCTAACGGCACCAAAGGCCGTCGTGCTGCCATTACACCAAGGCGGAACGCGCACGGAGGCGCTCGTCCATCTTCCCATGGGTCGGGCGGTGACCGTGCCTGGGCCGTCCGTGCGCCGCAGTGGCCGTGCGCAGCCCGACCGGCCATGATGGACGGATGCCGGACCAGGACGAAGTCGATCGGATCGTCGCGGCCTGGGGACGGCAGCGGGACGACCTCGACTTCGCGCCGCTGCAGGTGCTCTCCCGCGTGGACCGGCTCGCCCGACACCTCGACCGGGCACGGCGGGCAGCGTTCGACGCGAGCGGCATGGAGCCGTGGGAGTTCGACGTCCTGTCGGCACTCCGGCGTGCGGGTGACCCGTTCGAGCTCAGCCCGAAGACGTTGCTGCAGCAGACCCTGGTGTCGAGCGGCACGATGACGAACCGGGTGGACCGACTGACGGCACGCGGGCTCGTCGCACGCCGGACGGACCCGAAGGACGGCCGCGGCATCCTCGTGTCGCTGACCGATGCCGGGCGGAGCGCGGTGGACTCGGCGATCGCGGACCTGCTGCAGGCCGAGCGGGACATCCTGACGGTCGTGTCCGCGGGCGAGCAGAACCAGCTCGCGGGACTGCTCCGCCGGTTGATCCTCGGCCTGGGCGACTGAGACCGCCCCACCTGACTTCGTCCGATCGGACGACCGAGGAGTCCTCGCTTCACCCGGCCGGACGATGCAGGGCGAGTCCGTCCGACCGGACGATGGACGAGTGACCAGCCCCCGCTCCTTCCTCCGCCGCTACCCGTACGTCGTCGCCCTCGTCGCGGTGCTCGTCCTCGTCCTCGGCGGCCTGACCGTGGCGGTGACCGCGATCAGCACGGCCCCGGGTCGAGCGTCTGCCGCTGAACAGCGCTGCACCGCGGACGACCTCGCCGGCCGATGGTCCTCCGGTCAGCTGCATCTCGACGCCCGATCGGTCCGCACCGGGGCGACGGTGCTCGCCGTGCGCGGGGACGAGCCGACGCAGACCGGCAGCACGATGAAGCTCGTCACGGCCTCGGCAGCGTTGACGGCCCTCGGCGCGGACCACCGCTTCACCACCCGGGTGGTCAGCGGGGCATCCCCCGACGCCGTCGTCCTGGTCGGTGGCGGGGACCCGACACTCAGCCGACTGCCCTCCGGTCAGGACGGCGTCTACCCGGGCGCCCCGCACCTCGACGACCTGGCACGGCAGGTCCGCGCGGCGCACCCCGGCCCGATCCGGCTCGTGCAGGTCGACACGGCCCTGTTCGACGGACCCGCGTGGCACCCGAGCTGGACGGAGAGCGCCCGCACGAGCGGCAGCGTCTCGAACATCACCGCGCTCATGGTCGACGGCGACCGGGACGACCCGACCGAGGCCTACTCACTCCGGAGCGACACCGCGGTCGCACGGGCGGCGACGTCCTTCGCGGCGCTGCTCGGCCCCGACGTGCGGGTCGAGACCGCTTCCGTCGCGGTGCCGAAGGCGGCGACGACGCTCGGGTCCGTCCGGTCGGCGACGGTGTCGGAGCTCGTCGGGACGCTGCTCACCCACTCGGATGACACGCTCGCCGAGGTCCTCGCCCGGCACGTCGCCGTCGCCGAGGGCACCGGTCGCTCGTTCGACGCGATCCAGGCCGGCACGACCTCTGCGCTCCGGCACGCCGGCGTCCCGACGAGCGGCCTGCGCCTGGTCGACGGCTCCGGGCTCAGCGGGGACAACCGCGTGCCGGCGTCGTTCCTCACGCAGCTGATGCGGGTCGTGGTGCAGCACCGGGACGGCCTCGCGCCGGTCGACGCCGGCCTGGCGGTCGCGGGGAAGACCGGCACGCTCGCGGAACACGGGCGCTTCACCGGCCCCGCGAGTGACGCCCGGGGGCACGTCCGCGGCAAGACCGGCACCCTCGACGACATGTTCGGACTGACCGGGGTCACGGACGAGGTCGGCGGTGACCGCATCGTCTTCACCGTCTTCGCCGAGGGCACGGGCGACGCCGAGGCTCGCCAGGAGATCGACCGGCTGGCCGCCTCCCTGTGGCGCTGCGGCGGCGACGCACCGACCCTCCACTGAGCACGCGCACGACCGCCCGACGACGCACGAGCAGGACCCGCTACACCCCGAGCTGCTCCGCGATCTCGAGCCAGCGTTCCTCGAGCTGCTCGATCTCGGCCTCGAGCGCGCCGAGCTTCGCCTGCAGCTCCCCCAGCCCGGCGTAGTCCGACTGGTCGTGCGCCGCGAACAGGTCGAGCATGGTCTGCCGGTCAACCCCCAACCGGGCGATCCTGCGGTCGAGCGCCGACATCTCCTTCTCCACCGTGCGTCGCTCCGACCCCGACAACCCGGACGAAGCCGCAGCGGATCCGCCGGACCCGGCCCCGTGCCCTGCACCCGACCCCGAGGCGGCGGCGCCGGACCCCGACCCGGCCGTGTCGGGCCTCCCGGCCGTGGCGGCGGCAGCCGCAGACGCGGTCCCACCACCGGTGCCGGCCGCGCGCAGCCGCATGTACTCGTCGACCCCGCCCGGCAGGTGCCGGAGGTGACCGCCGAGGACGGCGTACTGCTGGTCGGTGACCCGCTCGAGCAGGTACCGGTCGTGCGAGACGACGAGCAGGGTGCCGGGCCAGGTGTCGAGCAGGTCCTCCATCGCGGCGAGCATGTCCGTGTCGAGGTCGTTCGTCGGCTCGTCGAGGATGAGCAGGTTCGGCTCGTCGAGGAGGATGAGCATGAGCTGCAGGCGGCGCTTCTGCCCACCGGACAGGTCCTTGACCGGGGTGGAGAGCTGCTCGGCCGTGAAGCCCAGGCGCTCCAGGAGCTGCGACGGCGTCATCTCCTTGCCATCGGCGACGTAGCTGGTCTTCTTGCGGGCGACGACCTCGCGGACGCGGTCGTTCGCGAACTGCGCCAGGTCCGCGAGCTGCTGGTCGAGCACCGCGACCTGCACGGTCTTGCCGGTCTTCACCCGGCCCGCGGTCGGCTGGAGGCGCCCCGCGATGAGCGCGAGGAGCGTCGACTTGCCCGCACCGTTCGGCCCCAGGATCCCGGTCCGCTCACCAGGGGCGATGCGCCACTCGATGCTGCGGATGGTCGGCTCGTCGGCGCCCGGGAAGGTCAGGCCGACGTCGAGCAGGTCCACGACGTCCTTGCCGAGTCGAGCCGTCGCGGTCTTCGCCAGCGCGACGCCGTCGCGGATCGGCGGGACGTCGTCGATCAGGGCGTTCGCCGCGTCGATGCGGAACTTCGGCTTGCTCGTGCGGGCCGGCGCACCGCGACGGAGCCATGCGAGCTCCTTGCGCGCCAGGTTCTGTCGACGCTGCTCGCTCGTGGCCGCCTGCCGGTCACGCTCGACGCGCTGCAGGATGTAGGCCGCGTAGCCACCCTCGAAGGGCTCGACGATGCCGTCGTGGACCTCCCACGTGTCGGTCGACACCGCGTCGAGGAACCACCGGTCGTGCGTGACGACGACGAGGCCGCCCTGGTTCGCCGGCCAACGCCGGTTGATGTGCTCCGCGAGCCACTGGATGCCCTCGACGTCCAGGTGGTTGGTCGGTTCGTCGAGGAACAGCACGTCCCAGTCGCCGACCAGCAGCCGGGCGAGCGCCACCCGCCGACGCTGTCCACCCGACAGGTCGTCGACCGTCACGTCCCACGGGATGTCCGACACGAGTCCGCCGATCACGTCGCGGATCTTCGGGTCGCCCGCCCACTCGTGCTCCGCGCGGTCGCCGACGACCACGCTGCCGACGGTCTCGCCCGAGGGAAGCTCGTCGCGCTGGTCGAGCGAGCCCACGGTCACCCCACGGCGGTGCGTCACACGGCCGGTGTCCGGGTCGAGGCGCTTCGACAGCAGGCTCAGGAGCGTCGACTTGCCGTCGCCGTTCCGGCCGACCACGCCGATGCGGTCACCCTCGTCGATGCCGATGGTGACGCTGTCGAAGACGGTACGGGTGGGGAACTCGAGATGCAGGTTCTCGGCGCCGAGGAGATGTGCCACCCGTCAAGGGTAGGTGGTGCGGGGGCGGGGTCGGCGCGGACGCCGGCGGGCTCCGGCTGGTGCGCGGGGCTGCGGCTGGTGCGAGGTCGTCAACACCGTGCGAGGTCGTGCCGCCGCACGGGGCGACCAAGCTCGCACCGGCTGGAGCAGCGCGAACCGTGCGATCCGCGCGTGGTCCCGTCGGCCAGCCGGGAGGCTCGGCTCAGCTCCCCGACGCCGGCTCGCCTCCGTCTCGCGGGTGCGCTGCGAGGAAGGCGCGCAGACGGCGACGCTGACGGACGGCTGAGGCCACTCCGACCACCCAGAGGACCGCGAGGCCGAGATGGACGGCCCCGGTCCACTCCCCCCAGCCCACGGCCACCTGCCCGATCGAGAAGGGCAGCAGTCCGCTGATGAGAAAGAGCGTCCATCCGGTCTGGCTGATGCGCGTCACGGCGAGACGACGGAGGCTCGACCTGCGGGCCGGGTCCTCCTGCGCGCGGCCACGGACCACGTCGTTGATCGCCCGTCGTTGCGCTCGAGGCAGCTCCTGGGTCGGCTCCCGCCACGACCAACGGATGCCACCGCGCCGGATGAGCACGACGACGCCGACCGCCCAGACCACCACCGCGACGACGAATGCAGCGATGCCGATGACCCCTCGAACGGTCGACACCGAGGTGGTCGCGGACCGATCGACGTCGCCCGGCAAGACCGTCGCGGTCACCCATCCGGCGGCGAGGCCCAGGATCACGAGGGCGACGGTAGCCCAGAGCAAGAGACGGACTCGACCACGATCTGGCAGTCGGGGCTCACCGTCCTCGGTGAGGTTGCCGTCGAGGCGGCGGTCGATCGCGTCCCACTGCTCGTCGCTGACGACGTCGGTGGCGTAGGTGGTCTCGGTGGTCATGGGCAGGTCAGAGCGACGAGGCGGTGTCGCCCTCGCCCGCAGCTTCCTTCGCGCGCTTGAGCCGGGCCTTGGCCTCCCAGAACTCGATCTCGCGGTCGAGTTCGGCGAGCTCCTGCTCGGTCGTCGTCACGCGGCGGTCGCCGTGCGCTGCTCGTGCGTGCCCGAGGGTGGGGTGTCGGTCCTCGTGGCGGTTCGGCTCGATGTACCGGCCGTGGTTGCGGGGACCGGGAGCCCAGTCGTGTCCGATCGCGAACCACACGACGCTGCCGACGACGGGCACCAGCACGACGAGGATGACCCACGCGATCTTCGGCAGCCCGCGGATCTGGTCGTCCGTCTTCGTGAGGATGTCGATCAGTGCGAACACCAACAGCACGATGGTGACCCCGGACAACAGCACGCTCATGACGTCGAATCCTATGGATCAGCGGTGAACGACGCCACGCTCCCCTTCGCGGGGTGCGGTCCCCCGCGGCGAGCCCTGCGGAGTTCTCAGGAACGCAGGCCCCGGCGGCGGAGGTAGCGCTCGGCGAGCCGGATATCCCGCCATGCCACCAGCAGCATCACGAACCACAGGACCGTCACCCCGGCCCAGACCGGCCACAGGCCGCCCATGCCGCTCGGTGGACGGCCTGCCGCTCACGTGGTGTGAGCGGCGCCACGACGACGTCGGCATCGACGGGGGCAGCACGGTGGCTCCGTCGAAGGGCCAGGACACGGGCCAGCCGAACGGCGCCGACCACCACGGCGAGGAGCAGGAAGACGACGGCCATCAGCATCCGAGTGGCAGCGGGAACCGGCAGGGCGAGCGTCACCCCGACCAGCCCGAGCACGGCCGTCGTGGCCAGGACCACGGCGCTTGCTGCTCGGAGTCGATCCCGGCCGAGCGGGAGCGCCAGGACCTGGTCCGCGAGGCCCGCCGCCGCAGCCCAGCGCGCGGTCGCGGCTTCCACGGCGTCGGTGTTCGTCTGTGCGCCGGGGACCCCGTGTTCGGCGGTCGCTCCGTGATCGACGGTCACAGGGACGCGACCCACTCGTCGGAACCGTCGGCGAACCGCTGGTGCTTCCAGATCGGGGTGCGCTCCTTCACCACGTCGATGAGCGCGGCGCACGCGGTGAAGGCGTCCGCCCGGTGTGATGACGACACGGCCGCGGCGAGTGCGACGTCCCCGACGACGAGCGCCCCCACGCGGTGCAGGACCGCGACGCGCACCCCGGGGTGGTCGGCGGCGATCGTCCGGGCGACCTCGGCGATGACGCTGCCGGCGCTCGGGTGCTGTTCGTAGTCGAGTGCGGCGACGCCCTTGCCGCCGTCGTGGTCACGCACCACGCCAGCGAAGGTCACGACGGCACCGTCCTGGTCGGTGGCGACGACCGCGGCGACCTCGTCCACGGAGATCACCCGGTCGACGACGTCAGCGACGACCACCCGGTCGGCAGCACCATCGGCCGCGGTCACGACGCGCTCCGGGGCGCATGGCCCTCGCCGTGCAGCTGGGCGAGCAGGTGGTCGAGGAGTCCGTCGAGGACGTCGAGCCCGTCGGACACCCCACCGCGGGACCCGGGCAGCGTGATGACGAACGCGCCGCCCGCGATGCCGGCGACCCCGCGACTCAGCAGTGCGGTGGGCCCAGCGCCGGCGAGGCCCCGGCGCCGGATCTCCTCGACGATCCCGGGGAGCTGCAGGTCGAGCAGCGGTGCCACGGCCTCGGGCGTGCGGTCGGTGGGCGTGACGCCGGTGCCGCCGGTGGTGATGACCACGCGGGCCTCCGCGAGGAGCTCGCTCGTGACGGTCTCGGCGACCGGACCGCCGTCGGCGACGATGACCGGCTCGGGGACCGCGAAGTCGTGGTCGCGGAGCCAGGCCGCGATGACGGGGCCCGTGCGGTCGAGCGCAGGGTCGGCCGCTGCCTGGGTGGACACGACGACGACCGCGGCTCGGCCTCTGCTGAGGAGGTTCATCGTGCGCTCCAGTCCCCGGACCGGCCGCCGTGCTTCTCGAGCACGCGGACGTCCGTGATCGTGGCGGTGCGGTCGACCGCCTTGACCATGTCGTACACCGTGAGGGCGCCGACGCTCGCGCCCGTCAGGGCTTCCATCTCGACGCCGGTGCGCGAGGTGGTGCGGACGGAGACCTCGACGACCACGCGGTCGCCGGCTCCGGTGATGTCGACCTGGACGCCGGCGATCGGCAGCGGGTGACAGAGCGGGATCAGGTCGGAGGTCTTCTTGACCGCCATGATCGCCGCGATGCGGGCGGTGCCGATGACCTCGCCCTTGGGCAACGAGCCGTCGAGGATGCGCTCGACGACGTCCGGACGGGTGACGAGCGTCGCGGTGGCCGTGGCCGAGCGGTCGGTGACGTCCTTCGCGGAGACGTCGACCATGTGGGCGCTGCCGTCCGCACGGACGTGGGACAGGTCATCGGACGCCGCCCTGGAGGCGGTGGTGTCGTCGGTCATCGGAGGCTCCAGACGGTCAGGTGGTCGCCGGGTTCCACGGCCGCGGTGCCGACGGGCACGTGCACCAGGTGGGTGGCGTCGGCGTAGTGGGCGAGGAGGTGCGAGGACGGACCGCCGACGAAGTGCACGGCGCCGTCCTGGACGCGGCCGCGCCGGACCTGGTGCTTGCCCTCCGGCGACACGGCGGCTTCCGCCGCCGGCAGCACCTGCGTCGCGCGTGACTCGGGCATCCGGGCGGCACGGGCGAGCAGCGGGCGGAGGAAGACCTCGAACGAGACGAGCGCCGACACCGGGTTGCCCGGGAAGGAGACGACCGGCACGGGCCGCCCGGCGATCGACACGGTGCCGGATGCCTGCGGACCGCCCGGTTGCATCGCGACCGGGGTCACGGCGAGCCCGCGGGGCTCGAGCGCCTGGCGGACGACCTCGTACGCCCCGGCACTGATCCCGCCGGTCGTGAGCACGAGGTCGGCCCAATCCCCCACGGCGGCGTCGAGTGCGGCGAGGAAGCGCGGTTCGTCGTCGGGCACGCGCGCGATCCGGGACTCGGCCCCGACCTCGGCGAGCGCCGCCCGCAGTGCGATGCCGTTGGCGTCGTTGATGGCGGCACCGGTGTCAGCAGCGTCACCGGCGCCACCAGCATCTGAGAGTCCGGACAACTCCGAGCCGGTCGACACGACGAGCACCCGTGGCCGTCGGACCAGCTCGACCCGCGCGACGCCAGCAGCGGCGAGCGCCCCGAGCACGGCCGGTGTCAACGCCGCCCCTGCCGCGACGACCGGTGCCCCGAGTGCCAGGTCGGACCCGGTGGTGCGCACGAAGGTCCCCGGAGCCAGATCAGCGGGCACGTCCACGGTGGTCAGGGACAGCGCCGCGGGGAACGCGCCGGGCCCGGTGGCCTCGACCGGGAACACGGCGTCCGCGCCGTCGGGGATGCGCGCACCGGTCATGATCGGGGCCGCGGTGTCGGGATCGAGCGGCGCCGGGACGACGCCGGCCGGGATCGGCTCCACGACGCGCAGCGTCGAGCCGGCGTCGGCGGCGCGGACCGCGAAGCCGTCCATCTGGCTGTTGTCGAACGGTGGGAGCGGCATCGGCGAGCCGACGGCCCGTCCGACCACGCGGTACCCGTGTCCCGCGCCGGTGTCGGCAGCGAGGTCGTCGACGAGCAGGGCCTCCAGGCTGTCGTTCCCGACCACGTCTGCCAGCGTGTGCAGTGCGGGTGCGACGAGGGCTTCCAGCTCGCGCTGGTGCTGACCGATCGTTCGCACGGCTGCCTCCGAAGGACTCGATGCAGCCCAAGCGGGCTGCCTGTCAGTAGCGTAACCAGCGCGCTCGGCGCACCCCTGACGATCCGGAGGACCTGTGGAGAACGACGTGACCGCGAACATCGGTGTGATCGGAGGCTCCGGCCTCTACGAGCTCTTCGCACCGGGCACCGCAGACGAGATCGACGTCCCGACGCCGTTCGGGGCGACCTCGTCCCCGATCACGGTCGGCACGATGGCGGGGAAGCGCGTCGCCTTCCTGACGCGGCACGGGCGGGAGCACTCGGTCGCGCCGCACCGCATCAACCACCGCGCGAACCTGTGGGCGCTCCGCTCCCTCGGCGTCCGAGCGATCGTGTCGTCGAGCGCCGTCGGCGGCCTGCACCCCGACTACGCACCCGGCACGTTCGTCGTGACCGATCAGCTCATCGACCGCACCTGGGGCCGATCGGACACGTTCTTCGAGGATGCCGTGCAGCA
The DNA here is from genome assembly GCF_026672405.1 of Curtobacterium sp. SL109. Taxonomy (NCBI): domain Bacteria; kingdom Bacillati; phylum Actinomycetota; class Actinomycetes; order Micrococcales; family Microbacteriaceae; genus Curtobacterium; species Curtobacterium sp. SL109. The sequence goes on along the minus strand of NZ_JAPPRB010000002.1, from coordinate 1,245,946 downwards.
CCTCTCCTTCGCCGACCCCTTCGACCCGGTGCTCCGCCGGGCAGCGGTCGACGCGGTCGCGGGCCTCGACGTCCCGTTCCGCCCGACCGGCACGTGCGTGGTCATCCAGGGCCCCCGCTTCTCCACCCGCGCGGAGTCGGTCTGGCTGCGCGAGGCCGGCGGCCACACGATCAACATGACGATGACGCCCGAGGTGCCGCTCGCGGCGGAGCTCGGCATCGGGACCGTGAACCTGTCGTTCGTCACCGACGCCGACGCCGGGTTGGCGCCGACGGAGGACGAGGCCGCAGCCGCGTCGGAGGCCCCGGTCTCGCACGCGATGGTGATGGAGCGGCTCGCCCGTGCGAACGAGGTCATCGTCCGTGCCATCGGGTCGATCGTCGCCGCGGTCCCCGACGACTACGCACCGCGCGAGCTCGTCCCCGCGGCGGCCAGCGCGAGCATCATGGCGGTCAGCGCGTGAGCCGCCTGCTGGTCACGGGCGGTGCGGGCTTCATCGGTTCCGCGATCGTCCGTCGTGCCCTCGCCGACGGCCACGAGGTGCGCGTGCTCGACTCCCTCCGCACCGACGTGCACGGGGGGGTCGACGGTGGTGTCGCTGCGGTCGCGGCCGACCACCAGGCGCGCGGCGTCGAGTTCATCCAGGGCGACGTGCGCGACCGGGTGGCGCTCGACGCCGCGCTCGACGGGATCGACGTCGTCTGCCACCAGGCCGCGAAGGTCGGGCTCGGCGTCGACTTCCAGGACGCCCCCGACTACGTCTCGAGCAACGACGCCGGCACCGCCTGCGTCCTGGCAGGGATGGACCGGCTCCACATCCTCCGACTGGTCGTCGCGAGCTCGATGGTCGTCTACGGCGAGGGTGCTTACGCCACCTCGACCGGTTCACCGATGCGACCGCCAGCCCGCCGCCGCGAGGACCTCGACGCCGGGCGCTTCGACCCGATCGGTCCGGACGGGCAGCCGCTCGTCCCCGGGCTGATCGACGAGTCCGCCGCGCTCGACCCGCGGAACGTCTACGCGCAGACGAAGGTCGCGCAGGAGCACCTGGCCTCCTCGTGGGCGCGGGCGACCGGCGGCCGGGCGATCGCGCTCCGCTACCACAACGTCTACGGACCGGGCATGCCGGCGAACACGCCCTACGCGGGGGTCGCCTCGCTGTTCCGCAGCGCGATCGCCCGCGGCGAGGCACCCCGGGTCTTCGAGGACGGCGCCCAGCGCCGCGACTTCGTGCACGTGGACGACGTCGCCGGGGCGAACCTGGCCTCCATCGGCGCGACCGAGACCATGCCTGCCGACTCCTTCCGGGCGTACAACGTCGGGTCGGGCACGGTGCACACGATCGGCGACATGGCCGCGGCGATCGCCGGGACCGCGGGGTTCGAGCCCGTCGTGACCGGGGAGTACCGGCTCGGCGACGTGCGGCACGTCACGGCGTCGTCGGCGCGCATCGCGGACGAGCTCGGGTGGCGCGCAGAGGTCGACTTCGAGCGCGGGATGCGGGACTTTGCGGACGCGCCGCTCCGGGCAGCGGTGGGCTGACCGGGCGGTCGACGTCGATCGTCGGTACCGACCGGTCACGGTCCGGCGCTGCCGAGTGGTCAGGGTCCGGCGCTGCCGAGTGGTCAGGGTCCGGCGCTGCCGACTGGTCACGGTCCGGCGCTGCCGACTGGTCAGGACACCCCGTGTGCCGACGGCCGACCGGTCACGAAACGTCGGTTGCCGGGCGACCAACCGACGGTTCGCGACCGCTCGACGAACCTGAGCGGGGCGTCGCGACCACTCGTCGCCCACCGCCGCAGCGCCTCCACGAGGGGCACGCACGGCCCCGGCCGCTTTGCGCGTCCCCCGGAGACGGGGTGGGGTGGACCGGGCATTCGCAGCCACGATCGGGTTGCCTGGTGTGCATGGCAACGTCGACCAACCGAAACAGCTCCTCGCACCGAATGGTGGGCATGAAGGTCGACGTCATCCTCCCCTGTCTCGACGAGGCCGACGCCCTGCCGTCGGTCATCGGCCGCCTGCCCGAGGGATATCGTGCGATCGTCGTCGACAACGGGTCGACCGATGGTTCCGCTGACATCGCTCGTGCGCTAGGCGCAACGGTCGTCACCGAGTCCCGCCGCGGCTTCGGCTCGGCCTGTGCCGCCGGGGTCGCTGCCGCCACCGCCGACTTCGTCGCCTTCTGCGACGCCGACGCCTCCATGGACCCCGCCGAACTCCCGCCGCTCGTCGACCGCGTCGCCTCCGGACGCGTCGACCTGGCCCTCGGCCGCCGCGTCCCGACCACCCGTGGCGCCTGGGCCCCGCACGCCCGCTTCGCCAACCGCGTCCTCGCCGTGCTCATGCGCCGCGCGACCGGCTACCGCCTCCGCGACCTCGGCCCGATGCGCGTCATGCGCCGTGAGGACCTCGTCGCCCTCGACCTGCAGGACCGCCGCAGCGGCTACCCGCTCGAGATGGTCCTGGCCGCGCACGCCGCGGGCTGGCTCGTCGACGAGTCCGACATCGGCTACGCCCAGCGCGTCGGCGACAGCAAGGTCACCGGCACCCTCCGCGGCACCGTCAACGCGGTGAAGGACATGACGCGTCTGCTCCGGAAGTACCGCCGGGAGGCCCGGACCACCTCCGTCACGCCGGCTCGTCTCCGGCAGACGGTCGGCTCCACGGCCCCCAGCACCGACCGCACGCCGGCAGCGGAGGTCCGCTCATGACCGCCGACAGCACGACACCGGTCCCGCTGACCGTCGTCGTCATCGCGAAGGAGTGCCTGCCCGGCAAGGTCAAGACCCGCCTGACCCCGGCGCTCTCCCCCGAGGCCGCTGCGCGGGTCGCCGCCGCCAGCCTCGACGACACACTCAGGACCGTCAGCGCCCTGCCCGTCGAGCGGCGCGTGCTGTTCTTCGACGGCACCGTGGTGCCCGACGCGGCCGCGGGCTTCGACGTGCTCCCCCAGCCCGGCGGTGGGCTCGACGAGCGCCTCGGGTTCCTCTTCGACACGATGACCGGTCCGACCCTCCTCGTCGGCATGGACACCCCGCAGCTCTCCGCCGCCGACCTCGCCCCGGTCCTCGACGCCCCTGACCGCGACGCCTGGTTCGGCCCGGCGGAGGACGGCGGCTTCTGGTCCCTGTCCCTCGGACGGCCCGACGGCGCACTCCTCCGTGGCGTGCCGATGTCCCAGGACGACACCGGTGCCGTCCAGCTCGCACGCCTCACCGACGCCGGTCTCGACGTCGGCACCCTCACCACCCTGCTCGACGTGGACACGGTCCCGGACGCCCAGCGCGTCGCCGACCTCGCCCCCACGTCCGCGTTCGCCACGGCCCTGCACGCCGAACCGGTGGACGCCTCCGTCACGACTGGAGCCCTCCGATGAGCGACACCACCCAGACCGCGGTCACCTTCGGCACCGGCGGCGACGAGCCCTACGCCCGCGCGCTCCGCACCGACGGCCGCCTGCGACTCACCGACCTCGGCCGCCCGGACGCCGACGTCACCATGGACGTCGGCCGCTGGAACGCCGCGGCGGACCGGGTCGACCGCTCCCTGCTCGAGGACGTCGACGGCCCCGTGATCGACATCGGCTGCGGCCCCGGGCGGATGCTCGTCGCCGCGATGGCGCTCGGGATCCCGGCGCTCGGCGTCGACGTGTCCGCCGAGGCCGTGGCGATCGCGACCCGCTCCGGCGGCCGCGCCGTCCAGGGCTCGGTCTTCGACACCGTGCCGGACGAGGGGCGCTGGGACACCGCGCTCGTCCTCGACGGCAACATCGGCATCGGCGGGGACCCCGTCGCCCTGCTCGCACGCTGTCGGGACATCGTCCGCGTCGGCGGCCGCGTGGTCGTCGAGACGCACACCGACCGCACCGCCGACCGGACCTACCTGGCGCGCGTCGTCGACACCGACGGCCACGCCAGCGCCGAGTTCCCCTGGGCCGAGGTCGGCCTCGACGCCGTGCGCCGGCACGCGGCCGACGTCGGGCTCGTCGCCCGGTCGAGCTGGACCGCTGCCGGCCGGAGCTTCTGCGAGCTCGTGGCCTGATCACCCTCGCGGCGCGTTGTTTTGCACAGTGCAAGACAACGCGCTACGGTGGTGGTTCCAGTCGACGACGTCGGAGTCGTCGCACCGGTGGCTCCTCGCGCGTCGCACCACCCCGAGGAGTCCCCATGACGCAGCACACCTCCCCGTTCGGCGGAGCCTTCGTGTCCGGCACCGAGCAGCGCGACGAGCGCGGCACCTTCACGGGCTCGCGCTCGACCGACACCGTCGGCACCTACACGGGCGTCCCGGTCACCGGGCGTCTCGGACGCTTCGTCGACGTGCAGTCCGTCCGCCCGGGCACCGCCACCGCCGCGAACCGGACCGTCACCGGTTCGTTCCGCACCGCGACCGGGTCGTTCCGCACCGCCTGAGGCCCGTCCCTGAGCGTGTCCACGCGGACGATGCCAGGATGGGCGCATGAACGACCGCGCCGGCACCCCCGCGACCGCAGACGACCTCGTCGACCTCGACGAACTCGTCTCCGCTTACTACAACCGTGTCCCGGACGTGTCCGTGCCCGAGCAGAAGGTGGTGTTCGGCACGTCCGGGCATCGCGGCTCCTCGCTCGACACCGCGTTCAACGACACCCACATCGCCGCCATCACGCAGGCGATCGTGGAGTACCGGCGCTCCCAGGGCACCGACGGCCCGCTCTTCATCGGCCGTGACACCCACGCCCTCTCCGGGCCCGCCGAGCGCACGGCGCTCGAGGTCCTCGCCGCGAACGACGTGCACGTGCTCGCCGACAGCGACAACGGCTACGTGCCGACCCCCGCGCTGAGCCACGCGATCATCCGCTACAACCGCGCGGGCAACACCGACACGGCGGACGGCATCGTCATCACGCCGAGCCACAACCCGCCCCGCGACGGCGGCTTCAAGTACAATCCCCCGCACGGCGGCCCCGCGGACAGCGACGCCACCTCGTGGATCGCGAACCGCGCGAACGCGATCATCGAGGGCGGCAACGCCGACGTGCAGCGGAGCGAGCACGCGACGCCCGACCGCTACGACTTCCTGCACACCTACGTGGCCGACCTCGAGAACATCATCGACATCGACGCCATCAAGCGCGCCGGCGTCAAGATCGGCGCCGACCCGCTCGGTGGGGCGTCGCTGCCGTACTGGAACGCGATCCGCGACCACTACGGCCTCGACCTGACCGTCGTGAACCCGGACGTCGACCCGACCTGGTCCTTCATGACGCTCGACTGGGACGGCAAGATCCGGATGGACCCGTCGAGCCCCTCTGCGATGGCCTCCGTGCTCGCGCACAAGGACGAGTTCGACGTGCTCACCGGCAACGACGCCGACTCCGACCGCCACGGCATCGTCACGCCGGACGGCGGCCTGATGAACCCGAACCACTACCTCGCCGTGGCGATCGAGTACCTCTACGCGCACCGTCCCCAGTGGCGCGACGACGCCGCCATCGGCAAGACCCTCGTGTCCTCGAGCATCATCGACCGCGTCGCCGAGTCCCTGGGCCGCCGTCTGTGGGAGGTCCCGGTCGGCTTCAAGTGGTTCGTGCCCGGTCTGATCGACGGCTCCGTGGCCTTCGGCGGCGAGGAGTCGGCCGGCGCCTCGTTCCTCCGCACCGACGGCACCGCGTGGACCACCGACAAGGACGGCATCATCCTGGCGCTCCTGGCGTCGGAGATCGTCGCGGTCACCGGCAAGACCCCGTCGCAGCTCTACACCGAGCTCACCGAGCGCTTCGGCGCCCCGGTCTACCAGCGTGTGGACGCCGCGGCCTCGAAGGAGCAGAAGGCCCGCCTGTCGAAGCTCGACGGCGACGCCATCACCGCCGAGACCCTGGCCGGCGACCCGATCACCGCGAAGCTGTCGAAGGCCCCCGGCAACGACGCGGCCGTCGGCGGCGTCAAGGTCGTCACGGACAAGGCGTGGTTCGCCGCCCGCCCGTCCGGCACCGAGGACGTCTACAAGATCTACGCCGAGAGCTTCGTGTCGCAGGAGCACCTCGAGCAGGTCCAGCGCGAGGCCAAGGAGATCGTGGACGCCGCCCTCGGCGCCTAGCGGTCCCCGGTCGGCGGCGGAGGGTCAGTCCTCCGCCGCCACCATCGCCAGTTCGCAGAACATCGCGTCCGCCCACGAGAACCACGGCCGCGAGAACTGTGTCGGGTCGTCGACGTCGAACGACTCGTGCATGTCCCCGGTGCCCGCGTCCGTCGCGACGAGCACGTCGAGGAGCTCGCGACGCCGCGATGCCGACCCCGACACCAGCCCCTCCACCGCGAGCGCGATCGGCCACACCCGATGCGGCAGCGTGTGTGGGCTCCCGATGCCCGCGGCCACGGACCCCGAGAACCAGAACGGGTTCGCCGCCGAGAGCACGAACGACCTGGTCGCCGCCCACACGGTGTCGTCGATGACCGACGGCGCCGACAGGGGCAACGACAGCAGCGACGGCGTGTTCGCGTCGTCCATCAGCAGCACCCCGCCGAGCCCGTCGACCTCGTACGCGTAGACGTCCCTGCCGTCCGGCCCCGGGACGACCCCGTGGCGCGCGACCCCTGCCGTGATCTCCGTCCGGAGCACGTCGGCCGCGTCGGCGAGTGCCCCGTCGGACCAGACCGCCCGAGCCAGCTCGGCGACGGCCAGGAGCGCCTGGGAAGCGAACAGGTTCGCCGGGACGTTGTAGCCGTACGTGCAGGCGTCGTCCGACGGTCGGAAGCCGCACCACGTCATGCCGGTCGGACCGACCGGGGTGCCTCGGCCGTCGCGGGCCAGGGTCTCAGTGGGGATCGCTCCCGCGCGGACGAACCGGTAGGCGGATGCGTCGTGGTCCTGCTCCGCCCGCCACTGCGCCACGATCGTGCGGAACACCCGGTGGGCGCGCTCGTCGAGGACGTCGGTCGTGCCGGTGCTGCGCCACAGCGCATGCGCGAAGGTCACCGGGTAGGCCAGGCTGTCGACCTCGTACTTCTGCTCCCACACGAGCGGGTCGGCATTCAGGTCGTCCTCGTCCCAGTGCATCCCGTTCGGCTCCCGGTTGAAGGAGTTGGCGTACGGGTCGTGGTCGACCAGCCGGAACTGCCGCCGCACGACGGACCACAGCAGGTCGGCGAGCGCCGGGCTCTCCCCGACCAGTCGCAGGTACGGCGTCATCTGCGTCGTGGAGTCGCGCAGCCACATCGCGGGGATGTCCCCCGTGATCACGAAGGCCCCGTCGTCGTCGAGGGAGATGGTCTCCCGCAGCGTCCGTGCGAGCGCCCGCTCCACGCGGTCCCCGACGTCGGTGCCGACCGCGGCGCGGACGCGGTCGGCGGCGGTGCGGAGCGTGGACAGGATCTCGTCGTCGAGGTGCGTCGTCGTCACCCGACCACCGTAGCGACACCGCGGGCGTAGCCTCGGGCGATCGGGGGTGGTCCGACGACGGACATCGCTGTGCCGCTCCCGTGTGGATCCCTGCCGATCCACTCAGGAAGCCGCTCCTGGACGACTGACTGGTTGCGGCAGATGTAACTTTGCAGACAGCGCAATTTTCTGACCACAGCGCCTCGGTACCGGGAGACCCTGCACATGACCCAGACGGCGACCGCCCCCGCGGGAACCACCACGGCGTCCAACGTCGTGATGAACCACCGACAGATCCTGCTCGTGATCTACGGCCTCATGGCCGGCATGTTCCTCGGTGCGCTCGACCAGACGATCGTCGGCACGGCGATCCGCACCATCGGCGACGACCTGCACGGGCTCGACCAGCAGGCCTGGGTGACCACGGCCTACCTGATCGCCTCCACGATCACGACGCCGATCTACGGCAAGCTCTCCGACATCTTCGGACGACGCCCGCTGTTCCTCACCGCGATCGGCATCTTCATCCTCGGCTCCTTCCTGGCGTCGTTCTCCAGCTCGATGCTCATGCTCGCCGGGTTCCGCGCGCTGCAGGGCCTCGGAGCCGGTGGTCTGATGTCGCTCCCCCTCGCGATCATGGGCGACATGCTCGCCCCCCGCGAGCGTGCGAAGTACCAGGGCTACTTCCTCGCCGTGTTCGGCATCTCGAGCGTCATCGGTCCGTTGGTCGGCGGCCTGTTCGCAGGCGCCAACCAGATCCTCTTCGTGTCCGGCTGGCGCTGGGTCTTCCTGATCAACGTGCCGGTCGGCGTCATCGCGCTGTTCATGGTCCTGACGTTCCTGCACCTGCCGAAGTTCGGTGACCGTGGCAAGCCGCGCATCGACTGGTGGGGCGCCACGCTCGTCATCACCACCCTCGTGCCGCTGCTCCTCATCGCCGAGCAGGGCCGCGAGTGGGGCTGGGCCTCCCCCGGTGCCATCGCCTGCTACGCGATCGGTGCGCTGGGGCTGATCGGGTTCATCATCGTCGAGCGCGCGATGGGCGACGACGCGATCCTGCCGCTGAAGCTCTTCGGGTCGCACGTCTTCTCGATGGCCGCGATCCTGTCCGTGCTCGTCGGGTTCGGCATGTTCGGCGCGATGCTGACCATCCCGCTGTACCTGCAGATCGTGAAGGGCGTGACCCCGACCGAGTCCGGCTTCGCGATGCTCCCGATGGTCATCGGTCTGATGATCTCCTCGATCGCGTCCGGCCAGATCGTCTCCCGCACGGGCAAGTACCGCATCTTCCCGGTCACCGGCACCGCGTTCACGGCCGTCGGCTTCACCGTGCTGACCTTCCTCACCGCGGACAGCTCCCTCGTGTTCCTGATGACGGGCATGTTCCTCATCGGGCTCGGCCTCGGCCAGCTCATGCAGACGCTGACCCTCGCCGCGCAGGGGTCGGTCAGCCCGCGGGACATCGGCGTCGCGACCAGTTCCGCGACGTTCTTCCGCCAGATCGGCGGCACGATGGGCACGGCCGTGCTGCTCTCGGTGCTGTTCACGCTCATGCCGACGAACATCACGACGGCCATGCAGAACAAGGCCGACCTGTCGAGTGCGCTGAACGCCGCCCTGACCCCGTCCGTCGCGAACGCCCGTGAGAACAAGGGCGTGATGGACAACATCTGGACCAAGATCGTCGACCCGGTCAAGCAGAACGTGCAGGACGGCCTCGACAAGGGCGCCGTCCAGGCCAAGCAGGCCGCCGACGACGCCGTGACGAAGCAGGTCACCGCCGCCGTGCAGCAGCAGGTCGCCGCGGGCACCGTCCCGGCGGCGGCAGCGCAGTCCGTCATCTCGGAGCAGGTCGCCGCTGCGACGCCGGCTGCCGAGCGCCAGGCACTGCAGACCGCAGCCAGCCGCGCGAACGCCGAGGTCGGCGACGGTGGCACCCTGCAGATCGACTACGCGAACGCCGCCCAGCGGGGGAACGTCGTCGACGAGGTCACCCCGACCCTCATCAAGCAGCTGAAGAACGGCGACTCCGCCGCGAACTCGTCCTCGAGCTCCGCGACGAGCGACACCTCGTTCCTCAACGGTGCCGACAAGCGCCTGACCCGTCCGTTCCTGGTCGGCTTCAGCAACTCGACGGTGACGGTGTACCTCGTCGGGCTCGGCGTGGTCCTCATCGCCTTCGTCCTGACGTGGTTCTTCCGCGTGCCGCCGCTGCGCAAGACCTCGGCGCTGCAGGAGCAGGCGGACACCGCCCGTGCCGCAGCTTCCGGTGGTGGCCGGAACGGTGACGGCGACGACGACCGCCTGACCGTCGACGCCCAGCAGGCCGCCGCAGGCTCGGGGGCACTCGTGTCGCCGGACACCGGGTCGATGCACGTGGTCCCGACCTCGCCGGACGTCCCCGCGCAGCCGCGGTCCGCCCGCTCCGTCGACGGCGGCGGCGTCTCGGTGCTGCCCCGACCGAGCGACACCCGGGCGCCCCTGCCCGACGCACCCACGCACGGCGCCCACTCGGCCGCTGCGCCGGTCGACGAGCCCGCCACCACGACGGGCGCCATCCGGACCCAGCACGCGGCGCACGCCGCCGGGTCGGACGCCGACCGCCCGGTCAGCGGGACCGATGCTGCCCAGCCGGGCACGGCCTCCCGTCCGGACGAGAGCGACCACCACGGCCGTCACTCGGCCGAGTAGCCGCACCGGAGCACGACCCAGAACGACGAAGCCGCTGTCAGACGACAGCGGCTTCGTCGTTCCGCGTCCGCCCTCGCCCGTCTCGACCGCCTCCACCGGGCGTCCGGGATCGCCGCGTAGCCTCGCGCGCATGGCTCTTGACGTCCGCAACGACACCGACCAGCAGCAGTACTCCCTCGTCGAGGACGGCGAGGTCATCGGCTTCGCCGCGTACGAGGTCGACGCCGACGAGATCCGCTTCGTGCACACCGAGGTCGAGCCCGCGCACCGCGGCGGCGGCCATGCGTCGATCCTCGTGCAGCACGCGCTGGACGACGTGCGCTCGGGCTCCTCACTCCGCGTCGTGCCGCAGTGCAGCTACGTCGCGGCGTGGATCGAGCGCCACCCGGACTACCAGGAGCTCACCACACGCTGACGGGCGCCGCGTCCCGTCGAGGGAGCAGCAACCGTCGCCTCGGCAACAGCGACGCGACATCGTCTGCTCCCTCGGCGCGCGAGCGCACCCGCCCGCGCTCCCGCGCTCCCTCGCTCAGTACGAGCGGTCGTGCGTCCCGGTGCTGCCGACGTGCCGTCCGGCCGGGCGCACCGCGGGCACGCGGATGAGCACGGTGCCGCTGAGCAGGTCGTGGTCGTCTCCGGCAGGCGTCGGGGCCTCCTTCGGGAGGCGCGACTGCCGTTCGTACTCGGCCTGCGTCTCGTGACGGGTCGGCGCGAAGACCTCGTCCATCATCGATGCGATGCCGCCGGATCCCCCGCTGTTGGTGGCCTTGTTCGACAGGTCGATCCACCCCAGGCGATCGGCGATCCACGTCACGAGGACCGCTGCGGCCATCGCCCCCAGGAGGATCATCCAGTTCACGGCAGTGACGCTACGTGACCGGATGCCTCACCGGATCAGCCGCGCGGAGGATGTTCGCGATCCGACATCCTCCGATCGGGCTGACGTCGTGCCCGTGGCTCAGGGAACGCGCTCGAGCCACTCCGACGTGGCGAACTTCGTCTCCACGAGCTCCCGCGCCTTGGCGCGCTCCTCGTCCGTGACCTCGCCGGGCGTCGCGCTGTACCGCTGCGTGAACGTGGCGATGAGCGAGTCGATGATGGCCGCCCGCGACAGCCCCGTCTGCGACCGCAGCGGGTCGACGCGCTTCGCGGCCGAGGTGGTCCCCTTGTCGCTCATCTTCTCGCGGCCGATGCGCAGGACCTCGACCATCTTCTCGCCGTCCATGTCGTAGCTCATGGTGGCGTGGTGGAGCAGGGCGCCCGTCCCGAGGCGCTTCTGTGCAGCCCCGCCGATCTTGCCCTTGGCCGAGGTGATGTCGTTGAGCGGCTGGTAGAACGCGTCGATGCCGAGGGCCTTGAGGGCCTCGATCACCCACTCGTCCAGGAACGCGTACGAGTCGGCGAACGTCATGCCCTGCACCAGGGCGGTCGGCACGTAGAGCGAGTACGAGATGATCGCGCCCGCGTCCATGAACATCGCGCCGCCGCCGGAGATCCGCCGGACGACCTGCACGCCGTACTTCTCGGCGCCGGCGGGGTCGACCTCGTTCTTCAAGGACTGGAAGCTGCCGATGACGACCGCGGGCTGGTCCCACTCCCAGATGCGCAGGGTGGGACCGCGGCGGCCGGCCCCCACCTCCTCCGTCAGGACCTGATCGAGCGCCAGGTGCTCGTTCGGGCTGATCGGGCCCTCGTGGACGACCTGCCAGTCGTAGTCGTTCCAGGTCGAGGCGCGCGACAGGGCGCGGCGGACGGCGACCCCGACGGACTCGGGGGTGAAGCCGAGCAGCACGGCGTCCTCGGGCAGCGCCGCGCGGACGGCGGCAGCGACACCGGCCGAGTCGGTCGTCGCGGGCAGGCCGTTCACGGCCGCGTCGATCAGGGGGAGCGCATCGTCTGGTTCGAGGAAGAAGTCCCCCGCCAGGCGGAACTCCTGGATGGTGTCGCCGACGACCTCCAGGTCGACGACGACGAGCTTGCCACCTGGGACCTTGTACTCACCATGCACGTCGTCAGCCTAATCCTGCGGTCGCCGCCACAGGCCGGACCGGCGTCGTCAATCCACCACCCGGTCGAGCCACTCGACCAGGTGACCGATGACCTCGTCCCGGTTCGTCTCGTTGTAGACCTCGTGCCGCGCGCCCTCGTACACCTGGACGGTCACGTCTGACAGCCGTCCGCGCCGTCGGTACGCCTGCGCCAGGCGCTGCACCGACCCCGGACCGCCGAGCGGGTCGTCGGACCCGACCTGCAGGAGCATCGGCAGGTCGTGCGGGATGCCGCGCCGCGGGACGCCGAGCAGGCGGAGGGTGTCCGCAAGGCCGAACAGCCCGATGACGTCGGCCTCGACCGCGAGCGGGTCGACCCCCATCGCGTCGATGACCGCCCGGTCGCGGGTCAGCCACTCGAACCGGGTCGGCCCGAGTGCCGCGTGCCGCTTGTTGAGGTCACCGCCGTTCATCGAGCCCGGCATCCGGTACGCGGAGCCCGAGAGGACGACGCCCTCGTACGACTCGCTCGACGTGTTCACGATCCGCTGGGCCATGAGTGACCCCCAGGAGTGTCCGAGGAGCACGAGCGGCAGGCCGGGGCTGTCAGCGCGTGCGACGGTGCTCATCTGCTCGACGGCGGCGATCGCGGCGCGGAGCCCGCCGGGACCGAGTCGTCCGAGCTTCGAGCGGTCGTCCTCCCACTGGAGGATGCCGGTGCGGCCGTGTCCGCGGTGGTCGTTCGCGACGACGGTGTAGCCCGATCGGACGAGGTCCTGCGCGAGCGGCTCGTACCGCAGGGAGTGCTCCCCGACGCCGTGGGCGAGCTGGACGATGCCCTTCGGTCGGCCGGCACGCCAGGTGGAGTAGACGATCTCGACGCCGTGCGCGTCGACGAACGAGGAGTCGCCGCGAGCAGCTGAGAACCTGGGCACGTGAGCATCCTCGCAGATGCTCGAACCTGTTCACCGCCCGTTCACCCGGCCGCGGCGCACCGGGCCTAGCGTCTCGCCCATGGACGTCCTCGTCACCGTCGTACTGGTGATCGTGGTGGCTCTCGTGTTCGACTTCACGAACGGCTTCCACGACACCGCGAACGCCATGGCCACCTCGGTCGCCACGGGAGCCCTCAAGCCCCGCACCGCTGTCATCATCTCCGCCGTCCTCAACCTGGTGGGCGCGTTCCTGTCCACCGAGGTGGCGAAGACCGTCTCTCAGGGCATCATCCGCGAGGGCCAGGACGGCATCCACATCTCCCCCACGATGATCTTCGCCGGGTTGGTCGGCGCCGTGCTCTGGAACCTCGGCACGTGGTACTTCGGCCTGCCGTCGTCCTCCACGCACGCGCTGTTCGGCGGGCTCATCGGCGCCTCGATCATCGGTGCCGGGCTGAACTCGGTCGACTGGGCCACCGTCGTCTCGAAGGTCGTGCTGCCCGCGCTGCTGTCCCCGGTCATCGCCGGGCTGATCGCGCTGGCCGCCACCTACCTGGCGTACACGATCACGAAGAACGCGACGACCCACGGCGCCGCGACCGGCTTCCGGCACGGGCAGACGATCTCGGCCTCACTGGTGTCGCTCGCGCACGGCACGAACGACGCGCAGAAGACCATGGGCGTCATCACGCTGACCCTCATCGCCGCGAACTACCAGCAGGCGGGCACCGGCCCCGAGATCTGGGTGATCCTGGCCTGCGGCCTGGCGATCGCGCTCGGCACGTACATGGGCGGCTGGCGCATCATGCAGACCGTCGGCAAGAAGATCTCCGACGTGCAGAGCCCCCAGGGATTCGCGGCGGAGACCAGCTCGGCCGCCACGATCCTGGTGTCCTCGCACCTCGGCTTCGCCCTCTCCACCACCCACGTCACGAGCGGCTCCGTCATCGGCTCCGGCCTCGGCAAGAAGCTCGCGGACGTGCACTGGGGCGTCGTCGGGCGCATCGTCATCGCCTGGGTGATCACGCTCCCGTCGGCCGCGGTGGTCGGTGGCCTGGCGACCTGGCTGGCCTCGACGTCGACGGTCGGGCTCGTGATCGTCGCGGTCCTGGCCCTCGCCGGTGGACTGACCTTCTACACCCTGGCCCGTCGCAAGCCGATCTCGGCGAGCGACGTCAACGAAGGCACCACGGAGCGCGAGCCCGTGGCTGCCGAGAGCTGAGAGGCACGCTGATGACCATCGACTTCTCCGCCATCGCCACCGTCGCAGGCGTCGGGTTCGTGTCGGCCGTGGGGGTCGTCCTGGTGTACACACTCGGCCTCCGACTGCTCGGGGTCGGTCAACCGGCCGATGCGGGCGGCGAGCGGACGCAGTACCGCGACGAGACGCCTCGGAGCGGGACGACGCCGCCGATCGCCCTCGCCGGCGCCGGGCTCTGCTTCGCGGTGTGCGTCGCCGCGGTCCTCTACGGCATCTGGATGACGATCCCCCAGTTCCACTGACCCGTGCGACGCCGGTGTCTCGCGAAGACACCGGCGTCTCGCGTACACACCGGCGTCTCCCGAAGACACCGGTGTCTCGCGTACACACCGGCGTCCCGCGTACACACCCCCGTCTCGCAGCGAGCACACCCCCGCCTGGGAGGATCGCCCCGTGACCCATCACCGCCTCGAGGCCTCCCCCACCACCGCCGTCGACGTCTTCACCGCCGAGCGCTCCCCCGTGCTGACGACCACCGCCGGGGACACCGTCACGGTCCACACGCTGAGCGCGGCCGGCTACACCGAACGCCAGCAGGAACCGGGCGTCGACGTCCCGACGCTGATCGACCCGCGCCGGGGCCACTGCCTGGTCGGCCCGATCGCGGTGGAGGGCGCCCGGCTCGGCCAGGTCCTCGCAGTCCACTTCGACGACCTCGTGCCCGATGACTGGGGCTACACCGGCTCGGGTGGCGTCGACACCGAGCTGAACCGGGCACTCGGACTCGCGGACCCGTCCACGCGCGGCCCGCTCCTCTGGGACGTCGACGTCGCAGCGGGCACCGCACGCAACCAGCTCGGGCTGGGGGTCCGCACCGCGCCGTTCCTCGGGGTCGTCGGCCTGCCACCGGAGCCCACCGGCGAGCACTCCACCATCCCGCCGCGCCCGGTCGGCGGCGGCAACATCGACTGCCGCGAGCTCGTGGCCGGCGCGACGCTGTACCTGCCCGTCACGGTCCCCGAGGCGCTGCTCTTCGTCGGCGACGGCCACGCGGCCCAGGGCGACGGCGAGGTCTCGGGCACCGCGGTCGAGTGCGGCATGACGACGACGATGACGCTCTCGCTCCTGGACACCGCACCGGTCGAGGGCATCCACGCCGACACCCCGGCCGGCCGCATCACGTTCGGCTTCGACGCCGACCTGAACGCCGCCACGGCGACCGCGCTCGACCGGATGGTCGACTGGATCGCCGGCACGCACGACATCACCCGCGCCGAGGCACTCGCCATGGCCAGCGTCGCCGTCAGCATGCGCGTCACCCAGGTCGCGAACCGCACCTGGGGCGTGCACGCCCTGCTCCCGCACGACGCGATCCTCGCGTAGTCAGACCCAGCGCCGGACTGGAGGCTCGGCGCAGGTTCCCGACGTCGGGAACCTGCGCCGAGCCTCCAGTCCGGCGCCCGTGGTGCGCGGTCCTTCCCACATCACCCGCGATGGAGAGTGCGATCGCGCGCAGGGGGTCAGAACATCCGACCTCCGACGCGCGATTCGACGTGCTCCGCGGGAAGCGGCAGCGCACGCGCGGAACGACCCACGCGCGCCCCGGCCCGCACAACCTCAGTGCGCGGAGTACCCGCCGTCGACCAGGTGGTAGCTCCCGCTGATGAACGAGGCCTTGTCGCTGAGCAGGAACAGCACCAGCGCGGCGACCTCGGCGTCGGTGCCGAGGCGCTTCGCGGCGTGCTCGGCCTCGAGCGCCGCGAGCTGCTCGGCCGACAGCGACGACCGCACCAGGGGCGTGTCGATGAAGCCCGGACCGACCGCGTTCGTGCGGATGCCCTGCGCCGTGTACTCGAGCGCCGCGACCTTCGTCAGGCCGACGAGCGCGTGCTTCGACGCCACGTAGGCGGCGTTCTGCGCGAGCCCGACCGAGCCGAGCACCGACGACATGTTCACGATGGCACCGCCACCGGAGGCGAGCATCGCCGGGATCTCGTAGCGCAGCCCGTAGAAGACGCCGTCGAGGTCGACCCCTCGCACGCGGTCCCACGCGGCGACGTCGTACTCGCCGATGGGCTGCGGGGCGGCGCCGATGCCGGCGTTGTTCACGGCGAGGTGCAGCCCGCCGTACGTGTCGACCGCGAACTGCACGGCGCGCTCGTTGTCGGCGGCGACGGCCGAGTTCGCCGTGAACGCCACGGCGGTCCCACCGGCCGCCTCGATCGCGCCGACGACCCGCTCGGCGGTGTCCTGCTTGATGTCGGTGACGACGACCTGCGCGCCCGCCGCAGCGAGCTCCTTCGCGATGGCCTCGCCGATGCCGCTGCCCCCACCGGTGACGATGGCGACCTTGCCCTCGAACTCGGACATGACCTGCTCCAATCCTCGGCAACACCTGTTGCCTACACATCGCACGATACACCGGTGATGCGCCCTGCGGCCCAACCAGTTCGTTCACTGAACTAATGAGTTAGGCTGACGACGTGACCCACCTGAGCACCGACTTCCGCGTGGCCGTGAACCGGCTGTCCCGGACGCTGCGTGCGCAGAAGGCCGACAACACGATGAGCGACGCCGTGTTCTCCGCGCTCGCACGACTGCACCGCGAGGGCCCGCTGTCCCTGGCGGACCTCAGTCGGCACGAGGGCGTCACCCCACCGTCGATGACGAAGACCGTCGCCGCCCTGGTCGAGCTCGGCCTGGCGACGAAGGCCGACCACGGGGACGACCGCCGCAAGGTGCTCATCGCGACCACCCCGGCCGGAGCGGACTTCGTCGTCGAGACCCGACGACGCCGTGACGACTGGCTCACCCCGCGCCTCGCGGTGCTCACTCCCGCCGAACGCCGCGTGCTCACCGAGGCCACCGACATCATGAGGAGGCTGGCCCAGCCGTGACCGCCATGTTCCGGTCCCTGTCGGGACGCAACTACCGCATCTGGTTCGCCGGGGCCCTGGTGTCCAACGTCGGCACCTGGATGCAGCGCACCGCGCAGGACTGGATCGTCCTGACGCAGCTCACCCACAACGACGCCATCGCGGTCGGCACCACGATGGCGCTGCAGTTCGGGCCGCAGCTCCTGCTCCTCCCCTGGACCGGGCTGGTCGCCGACCGCTTCGACCGCCGCCGCACGCTCATGGTCACGCAGGCGCTGATGGGCCTGCTGGGCCTGGGCCTCGGCATCATGGTCGTCACCGAGACGGCGACCCTGCTCTGGCTGTACGGCTTCGCCCTGGCGCTCGGCATCGTGGCCGCCTTCGACACCCCGGTCCGCCAGGCCTTCGTGTCCGACGTGGTGACCGGCGAACAGGTCTCGAACGCGGTCGCGCTGAACTCGGCCTCGTTCAACGCCGCCCGGCTCATCGGCCCTGCGGTCGCCGGCGTGATGATCGCCGCGGTCGGGTCCGGCTGGGTGTTCATCATCAACGCGGCGTCGTTCGCGGCCGTCCTCGGCGCCCTGGCGTTCGTCGACCCCGAACAGCTCGCCGACCGACCGAAGGCGAAGCGCGGGAAGGGCCAGATCATCGCGGGCTTCCGGTACGTCCGCACCAGACCC
Organism: Curtobacterium sp. SL109; assembly: GCF_026672405.1. Taxonomy (NCBI): domain Bacteria; kingdom Bacillati; phylum Actinomycetota; class Actinomycetes; order Micrococcales; family Microbacteriaceae; genus Curtobacterium; species Curtobacterium sp. SL109. The sequence goes on along the minus strand of NZ_JAPPRB010000002.1, from coordinate 1,228,213 downwards.
GACATCATCGTGGTCCTCGCGATGATCTTCGTCGTCGGCACGTTCGGCGTGAACTTCCCGATCTTCACGTCGACGATGGCGCGGGTGGAGTTCCACAAGGGCGCGAGCGAGTTCGGCCTGCTCAGCTCCGTGATGGCGGTCGGCTCGGTGCTCGGCGCGCTCCTGTCCGCCCGCCGTGACCGCCCCCGGATGCGCCTGCTCGTCATCGCGTCCGGCGGGTTCGGGCTCGCGTGCACGGCGGCGGCCCTCGCTCCGACCTACTGGACCTTCGCGATCGTGCTCGTCTTCGTCGGCCTGGCGTCGCTGACGTTCATGACCACCGCGAACGCCCTCGTCCAGACCACCACCTCCGCGGCGATGCGTGGCCGTGTGATGGCGCTCTACATGGCCATCTTCGCCGGCGGCACCCCCATCGGCGCCCCCGTCGTCGGCGCCGTCGCGGACGCCTTCGGCCCCCGCTGGGCGATCGGCGTCGGTGCCGCGTCCGGCTTCGTCGCGCTGGCCATCGCGCTCGTCTGGCTGGTCCGCCACGAGCACTTCCGCCTGCGGTACGACGCCGACTCGCGGCTCCACCTCGCCGTCACCCACTCGATCCCGGTCGTCGGCGCGCCGAGGTCAGCTACCGAGGTCCGACGTGACCTGCAGCGGGACGAGGCCCTCGCCGACCGTTCCAGCGCCTCCTGACGGTCCGGCACCCCGCCGGACGGGAGGCTCCCCACCGGTCCGCCACCGAGCCTCCCGTCCGGTGGGTGCCACCGTCCGGTGGGTGCCATTGCAGCAGCGCGGCGGAAGCGACACCGTTCGTGCATGTGCGCGTCGCACCCGTGCCCGTCGTGTCGCTCGATGCGCACGTACCCGATGCGGCCGCATGGGGCGACACGGTCGGTGCGGACGCGCGTCGCGATCCTCGCTGCCCTGCCGCCCGATGCGACCACATGCAGCGACACCCCGCGTGCGGCAGCGCACGCGACCGACGTCAGCGAGCGGGTTCGGCGACCGCGAAGACGCGGTCCTCGAGCGCAGCGGCGACGCGTTCGGCGACCGCGGCCAGTCGGGCACCGGCAGTCCTGGCTGCGTCGACGGCCTCGGCCGGAGGGATCTGCTGCAGAGCGCGCCGGGCGTCACGGAGGTCGGCGAGTTCCTCCGTGACGACGCTCGAGGCGACGTCCGCCAGGCACTCCTCGGCACGCTGCGTCAGGAACAGCACCGAGCGGGGACTGCGTTCGTCGAGGAGCAGGAACGCTGCCGCCTCGGTGGCGGGTGCGCCCGGGTGGGACCCGCGGTGGAAGGCCTCACCGGCGCCGCACGCCCGGAGTGCCGTGCCCCATGACGTGGCGGACGTGGGTTCGAGCAGGTCGGACGCCAGGAGCCGCGCGGTGGCGGCGCAGCGGGCCAGGGACCGGCCGAGCGTGAAGAACTCCCAGACCTCGTCACGGCTGGCGTCGCCCTCGACCACGCCGATCGCGAGGGCGCTCCGTTCGCGCACCCAGCCGAGGAACTCGTGCTCCCGGCCGGAGGCGATCTTGCGGGGCATCCGCGAGCGCGTGACGTTGAGACAGTCCCACAGCTCGGTCGAGACGACGTCCCGCGCTCGGCGGGCGTCGTCCCGCGCCACGGCCACGGCGTTCGCGATGGACGCGGGTTCGTGCCGGTCGAGTGCGAGTGCCTCGAGGGTCGTCGAGCGGTCGAGGACGGTCGCGGGACGGATGGCCGCACCGGCGACGACGCGCAGTTCCCGAGCGATCGCCGGCTCTCCGGCTCCCGTGGCCGGATCGGACCGCGTCAGGTAGACGTCGAGCAGCCGCGCGATGACGTCTGCCCGCTCGACCGCCGCACCGACGCGGAACACACTCCCGGCGAGTCGGCTCAGCACCGCGGCTCCTGCATGCCGTGAACCTACTGACCCCGCATTGCGTCGGTGTTTCGAGGCCGCGTCACGGGTGTTGCGAGCGCGCGGACTGGCTCGGTCGCTAGACAACCTAACTAGAGGGCCTAGAATCTCGACCATGAGTTCCGAGGTGACGACGAACACCACGGGGTACTGGTACGGCAACGGGTCCCGGGTCGACGCGGTGGACGTGCTGAACGCCCTTCGGCGCTACCGCACGGCCGAGAGCGCCGCTCAGCGTCGTGCGCGAGAGGCCCTGGGGATCGGCGAGAACGCGCTCCTGGCACTCCGGGTCCTGGTCGACGCCGAGGCCGACGGCCACGCGGTGAACGCCAAGGAGCTCGCGGAACGCCTGCAGATCACGCCGGCGTCGACGTCCGCCCTCGTGGACCGACTCGTGCAGAGCGGCCACGTCGAGCGCCGCCCGGACCCGAGCGACCGACGGGGCGTCATCCTCAGTGCCTCGGGGTCGTCGATGCGCCGTGCCATCACCGTCATCGACGAGCTGGACACCCGCGCGTTCGCCGTCGCCGAGCACCTGCCGTCGGTGGACATGGCCGTCGTCGTGGAGTTCCTCGAGGAGATGACCTCCGTCGTCGACGAGATCGACGCCGACAAGACGGCCAGGCGCGCTGACGGACCCCGCTCGGTGCCCCCGCAGGCGTAGCCCAGCACGCACACTCGGCTCACCACGGCACGCGTAGCCTGCAGTCATGACGGAAGCCCGGCCGCACGAGCCCGAGGACGACATGCCCCTCGCAGAACTCGACGCCCGAGCGCGCGCGAACGCCGCACTCCGGCGCATCCGGGACGGCTCCGACCCGGCTCGTGAGGCCTTCGACCTGGCGAACACGATGAACGACGAAGCCGTCGGACGCCTCGGGACGAGGCTCCGACGGCTCTTCCGTCGCGACTAGTGCGGCGTGCTGCTCAGAAGGCCGTGCTGACCGCCGCGATGTCGTCCTTGCCGTGGCCGGCAGCGCTGGAGTCCGCGTAGACCCGACCGAGCGCGTCGAGGAGCGTCGTCGACACCCCGTTCGCCCGGGCGGCATCGGTGATGAGGGCGATGTCCTTCCGGAGGCCGTCGAGGGCGAACTGCGCGGGGAACTCCCCGGCCATCATCGACGCGCCCTTCGTGTGCGCGTAGGCGGAGTCGCTCGCCGAGCCCTCGATCGCCTGGAGGAAGAGTGCCGGGTCGATGCCGAGTCCCCGCGCGATGGCGAGGGACTGTCCGGTCGCCGCCGTGATCGACGCGATCCAGGCGTTGGCGGCGAGCTTCAGCGCGGTGCCCTCGCCGACGCGCTCACCGGCGCGGACGGTCTTGGCGCCGATCGCGTCGAGCACCGGGTCGATGGCGTCCAGCGTCGCCGCGGGACCGGCGGCGAGCATCGTCAGCTTGCCCTGCTCCGCCGGGGTCTTCGTGCCGAGCATCATGGCCTCGACCAGGGTGATGCCGTACTTCGCCGCGATCTGCACGACGGTCTCGCTGCCCTCGACCCCGACCGTCGAGGCCTGCACCCAGACGGCGTCCGTCGGTGCGTCCCCGGCTGCCTGCTCGAGGACGTCGACCACCGCGTCGGCGTCGAAGAGCGTCAGCAGGACGACCTCGGCCTCGGCGACGGCGCTGCCCGCGTCGTCAGCGACGGTCGCACCGTGCTCGGCGAGGGGCTCGGCGCGCTCCCGGCTCCGGTTCCACACCGTCACGTCGTGTCCCTCGCGGAGGAGCGACTGCGCCACCCCGGCCCCCATGGCTCCTGTTCCCAACACCGTCACGCGCACCGTGTGTCTCCGTCCTGCCGGTCGGCTCGGTGCCGACGGCTCGTCGAACGGTACGCGGCGACGACGCCCGGTTCTCAGAGGAGCCCGTGGGCCCCGAGCCAGACCGCCGGGTCGACCGGGCGGCCCGACACGATGACCTCGAAGTGCAGGTGCGGACCGGTCGAGACGCCGGTGTTGCCGACCGCCCCGATGCGCTCCCCCGCGGTCACGACCTGCCCGACACGGACGGCGATCTGGGACAGGTGTCCGTAACGCGTCTGCAGGCCGTCGGCGTGCTGCACGAGGACCTGGTTGCCGTACCCGCCGAGCACGCCGGCCGACACGACCACGCCGGACATCGCCGCGACGGCCGGGGTGCCGATGGGTGCTGCGAAGTCGAGCCCCTCGTGGTTCGTCGAGCACGCCGCACAGCCGTCGACCCAGCGCGACCCGAAGCCACCCGCCGCGGGGACGGAGCCGTCGACCGGACGGACGACGGAGTCACCCGCCGGGAGCGCTGCGCCGAGGATGCCGCGCGGCACCCGGCTCGGTGCCCGCTGGACGGAGAAGCCGTCGCGGTCCGTGTCGATGTCCACGGACCCTGCGGCGCGGTACTCCTGCGCGTCCATCGCGGCGATCGGAGCGGTGGGCTCCGACACGGCGTCGGTCGGCGTCGCGAGGGCTGACTGCGGTGAGGCAACCGTCACGAACAGGCATGCAGCGACCGCACTGGCCGTCAGCGGGACGGCCCGACGGTGCCGACGAGCTGTCAGCGGGACGGCCGGGCGCCGAGGCGTGGGCTCCGGCACGGCGGGAGGGGACACCGCCGTACCGGAGGACTGGGACGGACCCGTGGCAGGTCCGGAGCTGCGAGATGGACGCGACGACCGCGATGTCCGTGCCGCCGCGGTGTTCGCTGCGCGGCGTTCGGCCCCGCGCGGGCGCTTCGGCAGCGCGTCGTTCGTCGCCATCGGGCAGCGGAGCGGGTCAGACGCGGACAGCGCCGTCGGCGTGGATGCGGTCGAGCTCCACCGCGACGGCGTCCACGACGGCGCGGGTCACGGCGTCGGCGACGGCTTCGACCAGCACGAACTGCTCGGGGCGGACGCTGACCACCTGCGGGAGCGCGGAGGCGACCCGGACGGGGATGTCGTCGATCGCGGCGACGAGGGCGGCGGGGACGAGCGTGGACCGCGTCGCGGCGACCGGGGCGGACAGCGGCGAGGTCGGAGCAGTGGCGGGCTGTGCAACAGGGGTCGTGGTGCGGCGTGGTCCGGCAGAGGCGGCACGGTCATGCCGCCGGGAGACGGCGTCGAAGAGCGGGGTGGAGGACATGCTGCTGACCTTCCGATCACGGGGTGAGGTCCCTGTTCCGTGTTCGGGCGGCGGGACCGTGCCCAGCGCGGGCACGGTCCCCATTCAAGCACTGATATTTCGTATCTGCAATAGCGGCAGGTGCTCAGTCGGGTTCTACGGCTTCGCTCGGGTCATCCCGGTGCAGTGCCCGACGGACCCGCTCGACGATGGTGGCGGGCGGGTTGTTGTAGGCGTTCGCGGGCTCCTGACCGCTCATCGCCTGGATCGCCGCCATCACCGCGTCGGTCGCGTGCCGACGTGCACGTCCGGACGAGGCCTCGCCGAAGGACGACAGGTCGAGCGGCTCCCCGAACTCGATCGTCACCCGCGCGAGCTTCGGGACACGGGCGCCGACGGGCTGCACGTCCTCGGTCCCGGTGAGCGCGACGGGCACGACGGGCGCTCCGCTCGTCAGGGCCAGCCAGGCGACACCGGTCCGCCCGCGGTAGATCCGGCCGTCGAGCGACCGGGTGCCCTCCGGGTAGATCGCGAAGGCCTCACCCTCCTGCAGGCGGGCGAGCCCGAGGTCGAGGGCTTGCTGCGCCGCAGCACCCGCGCCACGCTCGACGCCGATCGCCCCGATCGCCCCGAAGAACGCGCGGGAGACACCACCGCGGAACCCCGTCCCGGTGAAGTACTCCTGCTTCGCCAGGAACGACACCTTGCGCGGGGCCATGATCGTGATCGCCGGGGAGTCGATGAAGGACCGGTGGTTGCTCGCCAGGATGACCGCGCCGCGCTTCGGGACGTTCTTCCGCCCGACGATCCTGGGGCGCCAGAGCACCCGTGCGAGCGGTGCCACCACCCCACGACCGAGCACGGTGGCGAACAACGACGAACCGGACACCTGCAGCCTCCTCGGGGCGGGAGGTACCGAGTGTAGCCACGGGCCGAGGACGCACATGCCGACAGCGGCATGTGCCCCGGGTCACTCCGCGGCGGCCACCACGTCGAGCACGGCACGGCCGTAGGACTCGAGCTTCGCAGCACCGACGCCGGAGATCTCGGCGAGCTGGTCGACGTCGGACGGACGGACTGCCGCGATCCCCCGGAGGGTCGCGTCGTTGAAGACCACGTACGCGGGGACGCCCTGCTCGCGAGCCTGCGCCGCGCGCCATGCCCGCAGTGCCTCGAACAGGCCGACGGCTTCCTGCGGCATGTCGGACACGACTGTCCGACGACCACGGCTGGCTCGGGGCGCCTTGACCGGGTCACGACGCATGAGCACCTGCACGCGACCGGCGAGGACCTCGGCGCTGCTCTGGCTGAGGACGAGCGTGCCGAAGCCGTCGCTCGACACGGCGGCGTAGCCCTGCGCGAGGACCTGTCGGGCCACGGTGCGCCACTCGGCCTCGGACAGGTCCGCGCCGATGCCGAAGGTGGCGAGGGACTCGTGCTTGAGCTCCTGCACACGCGGCGACTGCTTGCCCACGAGGATGTCGACGAGGTGGGCGACGCCGTACCGCTGGCCGCGCTCGCGGTCGAGCCGCACGATGGTCGACAGGAGCTTCTGCGCGGGCACGGTGCCGTCCCACGACTCGGGCGGGGCGATGCACGTGTCGCAGTTGCCGCACGCCGTGGACTCCTGCCCGAAGTACGCGAGCAACCGCACCCGGCGGCACTCGATCGTCTCGCAGAGCGCCAGCATGGCGTCGAGGTGCGCGCTGAGCTGGCGGCGGTGGGCGGCGTCGCCCTCGGACTGGTCGATCATCCGGCGCTGCTGCACGACGTCGTTCAGCCCGTACGCCAACCACGCGGTGGAGGGCTGACCGTCACGCCCGGCACGGCCGGTCTCCTGGTAGTAGCCCTCGACCGACTTCGGCAGGTCGAGGTGGGCGACGAAGCGGACGTCGGGCTTGTCGATGCCCATGCCGAACGCGATCGTGGCGACCATCACGATGCCGTCCTCGCGCAGGAAGCGGGACTGGTTGCGCTCGCGGACCCGGACGTCGAGGCCCGCGTGGTACGGCAGCGCGGGGATGCCCTGGTCGACGAGCGCCGCGGCCGTGCGCTCGACCGAGTTGCGCGACAGGCAGTACACGATGCCGGCGTCGCCCTTGTGCTCGGTGCGGATGAACGTCAGCAGCTGCTGGAGCGCGCCCGTCTTGGGTTCGATCCGGTACTGGATGTTCGGTCGGTCGAAGTCGGCGACGAAGTGCTCGGCGTCGTCCAGCCCGAGGCGGCCGGAGATCTCGCGGTGCGTCTGCGGGGTGGCCGTGGCGGTGAGCGCGATCCGCGGCACCGTCGGCCAGCGCTCGTGCAGGACGCTCAGCTCGAGGTAGTCCGGGCGGAAGTCGTGGCCCCACTGCGCGACACAGTGGGCCTCGTCGATCGCGAACAGGGCGATGCGGGCGCGGTCGAGCAGTGCACGGGTGGACTCGAGCCGGAGTCGTTCGGGCGCGAGGTAGAGCATGTCCACCTCGCCCTGCACGACGGCACGCTCGACCCGGGCACGCTCGTCGGGGCCCTGCGTGGAGTTGAGGAACGCGGCCTTGACGCCGTTCGCTGCGAGGGCGTCGACCTGGTCCTGCATCAGGGCGATCAGCGGCGAGACGACGACCCCGACGCCGTCGCGGACGAGCGCGGGCACCTGGTAGCAGAGCGACTTGCCGCCACCCGTGGGCATGAGGACCAGGGCGTCCTGCCCGGACACCACGCGGTCGATGATCGACGCCTGTTCCCCGCGGAAGTCGTCGTACCCCCACACCCGGTGCAGGACGTCGAGCGCCGCGGTGCGCGACGGGGACGCGTCGGGCACGACGGCGGCCGAGGTGGTGCTCATGCGTCCAGCCTACGGGCGACCGGCGACACCGATCCCGCTGTCCACAGGCGCACGGTCAGCTGTCCACAGCGGCACCGTCGACGATCGGTGCCGGCGACCGACCCGCCGCGCGCGGTCAGCTGCCGGTCCCGGCGACCGACCCGGCGGGCGCGACCGCGGCAGTGGACCCGGCCACCCCCTCGGAGCGAGCCGGTGCACCCGACCAGCCGGTGCCTCCCGGCCGGACCCAGCGCGTGCCGCCTGCCCAGGTGGGCACCGTGCCGCGGAAGCGCGGGGTCTCGGCACCCGGGAAACGGCGGTCGAGCCCGCGCCAGTGGGCGAGGAACTCGACCATGCCCCAGTACGCCAGCGACGTGCCGAGGGTGACGAGCCAGCCGACGACGGTGCCGTTCGAGGAGTCGAGGTCGACCTTCGACCAGCCGGGCGCCTGGAGCACGAAGATCATGATGTTGTTGAAGGCGTGCTGCAGGACGGTGGCCTCGAGCCCGCCGGTCCGGAGCACGATGACCGCCGCGACGAGCCCGAACGAGCCGACGTCGAGGATGCCCCAGACGTTGTAGCCGTTCGGGATGTGCAGCAGGGCGAACACGACGGTGGAGACGAGGACGGCCACGACGGCGCCGACCTTGCGCCACGGGATCCAGGCGCCGAGGGTCTGCATGAGGAAGCCGCGGAAGACGTACTCCTCCGCTGCGCCCTGGAACGGCACGAGCAGGACGACCATCGCGATCGTCAGGGTGAGGGTCTCGACGGAGACGGTCGACTGTCCGATCGCGTCGTGGTTCCACCCGAAGCCGCCGTCGAACGTGAACATGCTGCCGGGACCGAACACCTGACCGTTCGTGGGGTCGAAGACCCCGGTCTGGACGACGAACATGATGACCGCGATCACCAGCGTCGGCAGCAGGCACCACGCCGCCCAGCGCCAGCGCACGCGGAAGCGCACCGACGACAGGGTGTTCGCCGGGCCGAGGCGCGCGATCTTCACCGCGAGCATGATCCCCGGGAGCAGCACGACGAGCGACACCAGGGACAGCGACAGCACGATCGGGTCCGTCGGGTCGAGCGCGCCCTTCTGCAGGCTCTGCTCGAGGTCGAGCAGTCCCTGCGGCCCCTGCGTGGCCCCGATGGGCACGAAGTAGGCGACCGTGATCAGGATCTGCGACACCAGGTACCACCCGGCGAGGAACGCGATGGCGACGAGCGGACGCCACCAGCGCCAGCGGCCGTCGACGCGGAAGAGACGGTGGTAGGGAACGCTCACCATCGCACAGTACCGGTGAGGGCAGGATGGGACCCGTGATCACCGTCGTGCTGGGCCTCTGTGGCGCGCTCGTGTACGGGTTCGCCGACTTCCTCGGCGGTCTGGCGTCGCGGCGACTCCGACCCGTCACCGTCGCCGCGCTCGCGGCCGTCGTCGGCATCGCACCGCTCCTGGTCGCGCTGGCACTCGTCGGCGGACGGGCCTCGTGGCAGGCCACCCTGTGGGGCGCGGTCGCCGGCGTCTCCGGTGCGGTCGGCGTGCTCCTGCTCTACGCCGCGCTGGCGATGGGGCCGATGAGCGTCCTGTCGCCGCTGACCGCGGTGTTCGCCGCCGTGGTGCCGGTCGTGGTCGCGCTCGTGGGCGGGACCGTGCTGTCCCCGGTGGCGATCGGGGCGCTGGTCGTCGCGGTCGTGGCCGTCGTGCTCGTGGCGTCGGTACGGGACCCCGGTGGCGCTCGACTGACGGCGCGCGGCGTGGTCACGGCAGCGGTGGCCGGGTGCGGCTTCGGCGGGATCGTGCTGGCCTTCAACGAGACCCCGGCGGACTCCGGCATGGCCCCGCTGGTCGTCGCGCGGCTGCTGCAGGCGGTGCTGCTGGGGGCGGCGGCGGTCGCTGCGGCCGTCCGGACAGGAGGCTCCGCCCGCGTCGCCGCCTCGGCCGGCGCTGGCGACGTGGCCGGTCCCCGGCCGTCGCCGGCACGGTCCGCCGGCTCGCGCTGGTGGTCGTGGCATGCGGGGTCTTCGACGCCCTGGCGAACGTGTTCATCCAGACCGGGCTGCACTCGAGCACGGCCCCCTCGACGCTGCCCGTGATCAGCGTGCTCAACGCGCTCTACCCGATCGGCACCGTGGTGCTCGCCGGGATCGTGCTGCGGGAGCGGCTCGCGGTGCTGCAGGCCGTGGGCATCGGCCTGGCACTGACGGCGTCGGTCACGCTCGCGCTCGCCTGAGTCAGGCGCGATCGCCTGGATCAGGCATCTGGGATCAGGCGCTTGCCCATCGACACCGTGTGGTCGTCGGTGTAGCCGAGCGACTCGTAGAAGCCGATGACCTGCTCGTTGCCCGCGCGCACCTGCAGGTTGAGCTTCGGGCAGCCGAGGTCGGTGAGCAGCCGCTCGAACTCCGCCATGAACGCGCGGCCGAGGCCCGAGCCCTGCAGGTCGGGCCGGACCGCCAGGTAGTTGACCCAGCCGCGGTGTCCGTCGAAGCCGGCCATCCCCGCGGCGACGACGGCCGGACCGTCACCGGCAGGGTCAGCGTCGGCCGGGTCGGCGTCGGCCGGGTCGGCGTCGGCGCTCGGGGCCTCGGTCGCCACCAGGAAGAGCTCGGGCTGCACGGTCAGCTTGCGGGCGATGTCCCGTCGCGGGTCGTTCCACGGACGGACCAGGCCGCAGGACTCCCACACGGCGACGACCGCCTCGGTGTCGGCAGGGGTGAACTGACGGATGACGTGTCCCATCACTCCACGGTACCGACGGTGTGGAGAACGTCCTCGACAGGGCGTCACCATGGTCTGATAGACCTGTCCCGTCGTCACCGCGACACAGAACGCCCGGACCAGGAGCCACGTGACCACACACGACACCCTTCCCGCGCACGGGGGCGCGCAGGACGAGCAGGTTGGTCGCTCCCGTCCACCACGTCGACGGCCCCGCCAGACGGTCGGCGGCGCGCTGCTGTCGCTCCTCGCAGAGCTGCTCATCATCGCCGGTGCGGCCACGGGGCTCTACGTGCTCTGGACCGCCTGGTGGACCGACGTGGTCGCCGTGCACGACCAGACGGCGCTCGTGCAGGACCTGCAGCAGGTGAAGCCCCCGTCGGAGGTCGGCACCGAGCGCCGCGGGGTCGCACCCGTGCTCGCTGAGCCACCCGGACTGTCGTCCGTGTTCGGCACGATGCAGATCCCCCGCTTCGGCGCGGACTACAACCGGCCCATCGGCGAGGGCACCGATCGTGAGAAGGTCCTCAACACGATCGGGCTCGGCCACTACCAGGGCACGGCGATGCCCGGCGCCGAGGGCAACTTCGCCGTCGCCGGCCACCGCGTCACCTACGGCAAGCCGTTGAACCAGATCGCGGACCTGAAGCCCGGCGACCCCATCGTGGTGCGCGTCACCGACAAGGCGACGAACTTCGACACCTGGTACGTCTACAAGGTCACCGACAGCCAGATCGTCACGCCTGACCACGTCGAGACCATCGCCCCCGTGCCGAACAAGCCGGGCGTCGAGCCGACCGGTGACGACCGCTGGCTCACGCTGACGGCCTGCCACCCGATGTGGTCCGCCAAGGAGCGCTTCGTCACGCACGCCAAGCTCGACTACTGGATGCCCGCGTCGGAAGGCACCCCCAAGGAACTCTCGGAGACCGCCAAGTGATCTTCCCGTTCGTCTGGCGGGTCCTGCCCGGCCCGACCGCCCTCAAGGTGATCGAGCTGCTCGTGCTCCTCGCCGTCGTCGTCTTCGCGCTCTTCACCTGGGTGTTCCCGTTCGTCGCGGCCGACATCCTGCCGCCGCCGGACGGCACGGTCGACACCTCCGCGACGCCGACGCCCTGACCCGAGGCCGGTGCTCGGGTCGGGCGTCAGACGGTCGTCGTGACCTGTGAGCCGCCGCCCGGGGCCCGGCGGACCGCGATCCGCTCGGGGATCCGCTGCTTGAGCTCCTCGACGTGGCTGACGATGCCGACCTGACGGCCGCCGGCGGTCAGGCGGGTGAGCTGCCCGATGACGCCGTCGAGCGACTCGGGGTCGAGCGTGCCGAATCCCTCGTCGACGAAGAGCGTGCCGAGCGAGACCCCGCCGGCCTCGGCCTGCACGATGTCCGCGAGCCCGAGCGCCAGGCACAGCGACACCGTGAAGGTCTCACCACCGGACAGACTGCGGGGGTCGCGCGTGGTGTCCGTGGTGTGGTCACGGACCGCGAGCGCCAGGCCCGTGCGACGGGAACGACTGCCGGACTCCCGTTCGTCGGAGGTCTCGAGGGCGAACCGCCCGCCGAGCATGGCCCGGAGCCGGTCGTTCGCCGCGGCGACCACGTCCTCGAAGCGGCGCATCAGGACGTAGGTGCCGAGGGTGATGCCCGTCGGGTTCACGCCGGGGGCGCCGGCCGCGATGTCGGCGAGGCGCACCACCGCGCGGCTGCGGGCCGACGTCGCTGCCCTGGCCGTCAGCGCGCGCTCGACGTCCGTGGCGCAGCGGTCAGTGGCAGCGGCCCGGTCGGCGGCGGTGGTGGCGTCCCGCGCGGCGGACTCGAGCGCGGCGGCGGCCTGGACCCTGGCGGCCCGGGCGGCGTCGAGGTCGAGGGTCGCGGGGTCGTCCTGCGCCGCGGCGACGACGGCCGGTTCGGCGAGGCCGGCGTCCACGACCGCACGCTCACGGTCGGCGGTCCGGACCTGCTCCTGGAGTCGCTCGGCGTCGTCGGGGGCGAGCACGGCGGCCCGAGCGGCGCCCACGTCGGCGAAGTCCTGCTCGGCGAGGACCCGGTCGACCTCCGTCCGGCGTTCCGCGACCGCCTGCACGGCAACGAGGGCGTGCTCGTCGGCGGTCGCGACCGTCCGCAGGGCCTCGACACGGCGGTCGATCGCGGCCACGGCGTCCGGCAGTGCGGTGGGCTGCTCGTCGAGGTGCGCGAGGTCGGCGGTCAGCGTGCGCAACGCCTGGGCCACCGCGGCGGTGTCCTGCGCGACGCGGTCGGCATCGCCGGAGGCCGTCGCGAGGAGGACCTGGCGGCGCGCGTCGACGTCGTTGCGGTCGTGTTCGAGTGCGCGGGTGGCTTCGTCGTGGGCGGTGCGGGCCTGTTCGTGCCGGGCGACGTCCGCCGCTGCGGCTCTGGCCTCGGCGAGTCGGGCCTCGGCCTGCGCGGCACGGGCGTCGAGGTCGGTCGGGGTGGTCGTACCGAGGACGGTGGCGAGACGGTCGCGTTCCGCTCGGTCGAGCGCGAGGGTGGTCGCGGCGTCGGCGAGCAGCTCGTCGGCTCGGCGTGCTGCCGCGGCGGCCTCGGCGATCTGCGCGGGCGTGGGGTGGTCGGCCTGGGGTGCGGCGACCGCGGGGTGCTCCACCGCACCGCACACCGGGCAGGCGTCGCCGGGCTGGAGTGCTGCGCCCAGCTCCCCCGCGAGCCCGGCGATGCGGCGCTCGCGGAGCTGCTGTTCGGCGTCGAGGGCACGGTGCGCCGCGACACGAGCGGCAGCGACGGCGGCTTCGCCCTCCACGACCCGGGTCCGCATGGCGACGTGCTCCGCGGACACCCGACGGAGTTCGGCGACGGCGTCGACCTGGTGCTGGGCGGCACCGGCGGCCGTGCCGGCTGCGGTCCGGGCAGCGTCGACGATGTGCGCGCGCGGCCGGCCGGGCGTCGAGAGCGGCGACGAGCTCGGTCAGCCGGCCGCCCAGGCGCTCGGCGTCGGCGCGGGCGGCGTCGAGCGCGACACGACGACCGGGCAGCGCCCGCGCCACGGTCACCAGGTGCCGGACCCCGCCGACGAGGTCCGTCAGGCGGTCGCGCTCGGCCGCGGTGTCGTCGTCGGACACCCCGTGCTCGGAGCGGACGGCGTCCCGCGCCGCACCGGCTGCGGAGGCACGCTGCTCGGCGCGGTCGAGGCCGTCCGCCACGGCGCTCACCCGGGCAGCGCGCTCGGCGACGGCCAGGCGTCGGCGGACGTCGGCCACGACGGCGGTCTGAGCGTCGAGCGCCGCGGCACGCCGGAGGAGTTCCGCACGACGCTCGAGGGCGGCGGCTCGGAGCACGACGGCCTGTTCGTGCTCGGCGGCGGCCGTCGCGGTCAGGGCGGCCTGTGCCCGGAGGGCCTCGGCGGTGTCGGCAGCGGCGCGGAGGTCGGCGGCGACACCGGGGACCGCCGGCTCGTCCACGTCGGCGCGCCCGGAGGCCTCCGTGAACCGGGCGAGGGCGTCCCGCACGCGGGCGTCTGCCGCGTCGACCTCGGCCGCGGCGGCACGGCGACGGGTGGCGAGCTCGTCGGCGGTGCGGTCGTAGACCTCGGTGCCGAACAGGGACTGCAGGAGGCGGCGGCGGTCTTCGCCCGGGGACTTCAGGAACTTCGCGAACTCGCCCTGCGGCAGCACCACGGTCTGCAGGAACTGCGCGCGGTCGAGGCCGATGATCCGCGTGATCTCGGCGCCGACCTCTTGCGCACGGGCGGAGACGGGTTCGCCGGCGGGGTCCGTCGGGCTGGCCAGGCGGGTGAGCTGTGCGGACGCCTGCTGCTTCACGGTGCCGGTGCCGCGCTGCTTGGGGCGGTCGTGCTGGGGTGTGCGACGGACGCGGAACACCCCGGCGCCGGTCTCGAACACGAGCTCGACGAAGGGCTCCACCGCGGGGTCGGCGTGCTGGGAGTGCAGGCGGTCGGTGCTGACGTCGGTGCCCGCGAGCCCGCCGTAGAGCGCGAACACGACGGCGTCGATGATCGTGGACTTGCCCGAGCCCGTCGGGCCCTCGAGCAGGAACACCCCGGACGCGGCGAGCGCGGCGAAGTCGATCGACACGAGGTCGGGGTACGGGCCGATGGCGCGGAGCTCGAGCCGGTGCAGGTACATCAGCGCGCTGCCCGGTCCTGGTCGGACATCGTCGCGACGGCGGCTTCGTACGCGTCGCGCAGCACCACGAGTTCGTCGTCGGACGGGGCGCCGCCGGTGGCGAAGGTCACGAAGTCGGCCGAGACCTCGACCGGGTCGGACGTCGCCGTGACCGCCCGGGTGGTGGTGCGTGCCGGGGCATCGGTGGGTTCGTGGGTGACGGCGAGGGCGTGGGGGAAGTGGTCCTTGACCCTGGCGTACATCCGCTCGGGGTGCACGGTGTCCGTCACGGCGACCCGCACCCAGGCGTCGGCGTGCTCGGCGAACGCGCCGGACTCGATGGCGTCGATCGGCCCCCGGACGTCCACGAGCGGCCGCGGCACGGGCGTGGGGAGGAGCTCGACGGACACCGCGCCCGTGGCGTCGAGGTCGACGAGGGTCACCGACTTGGTGTGGTTCCGCTCCCCGAACGAGAACGCGAGCGGCGACCCGGCGTACCGGATGCGGTCGGTGCGGCCGACGCGCTGGGGCCCGTGGAGGTGCCCGAGGGCGACGTAGTCGATGCCGTCGAAGGTCGACTCGGCGACGCGGTCCACCCCGCCGACGCGGATGTCCTGCTCGCTGTCACTCGGCTCGGCACCGCCCACGAAGGCGTGCGCGACGACGACGCTGCGGGTGCCGGGGCGTGCGGTGAGGTGAGCACGGACGCGGTCCATCGCGGCACCGACGACGGCCTGGTGTGAGCGGGCGAGCGGTTCGTCGGGGACGGCGGCGAGCGCGTACCGCACCATGTCGGGCTGCAGGTACGGGATGCCGTAGACGGCGACGGGGCCGTCCGGGTCGTCGACGAGCACGGGATCGGCCAGGCGTGCCGGCTCGGACAGGATGCGGACGCGGTCGTTCATCACCGCGGACCCGAACCCCAGCCGGACGGCGGAGTCGTGGTTGCCCGGCGTCACGACGACGGTCGCGACGGTGGCCAGGCGTTCGAGCACCGAGGAGAGCATGCGCACGGCGTCGACGGGCGGGATCGCGCGGTCGTAGACGTCGCCCGCGACCACGACGAGGTCGACGGAGCGCTGCACGACGACCCCGACCAGGTGGTCGAGGAACGCGGCCTGGTGTTCGAGCAGGTCGGCACCGAGCAACGAGCGGCCCAGGTGCCAGTCGCCGGTGTGCAGGATGCGCATGCCGATCACGCTAACGCCGCCCACGGACATCCCGGGACACCCCGCCCGGGCCTGTGGAGAACCAGGTCAGCCGCAGCTCAGCGTGGTGCCGATCAGAGCGGTCTGGATCTTCGCCGTCGACGTGCTCGTGGCGGTCCACGTCCCGCCGAGGTTGGTCCGGACGGTGACCGTGACGGTCGTGCCGAGGTTGAGGATGCCGCTGCCGACCACCCGGACCGACGACGCCGTGCCGGGAGCGGTCCCCACGACGGTGGAGCCCATCAGCACGTCGAACGACGAGACCACACCGGGCGCTCCCCCGTACGTGAAGCCGATGGCCACGCTGCCGTCACCGTTGGGCTTGCACGTCAGCGCCGTCGTCGCGACCGCGGTCGCCGCCTGCAGGGAGGTCGCGGCGTTCGACGTGCGGCTCGTGAAGGGAGCTGCGACGGCCTGTGCCGGCAGCAGCAGACCGAGGCCACCGGCCACCAGCACCACGGCGGCGACCCCGCCGGTGCCACGGAGCCGGCGCTGCCGCCGGACCTGGCGGCGGTGCGCGCGACGGGACAGCACCTGCCCGGACGACGCGCGCCGGGACAGCGCGTGCCGACCGGACCGACCGACGGGCTGGAGGAGCGGGGCGGCCCCGGAGCGAGCCTCCAGGCCGTGCCGCGGCGCCGGACCGGAGCCGGCGTCAGGACCGGAGCCGGCGTCAGGACCAGGACCAGGACCAGGGCCGTCAGCGTCGTCCTCGTGGACGGCCGCCGCCAGCCGTCGGAGCGAGCCGTCGACGGTGGCGAGCCACAGGACCGCTGCGACCGCGAGGGCCAGCAGCGCGAGCTTCGACCACGCCCCGTCGCGCATCCAGACGATCGGTGTGCCGACGACGGGGATGCGGAGGAACGCGACGCCGTGCACGTCGGAGCGGCTGATCGCGGTCGAGTCGCGCTGGGGGTTGGCGTCGCCCTTGGTGACGACGGAGCCGCCGGGCCCGGCGTCGACGAAGCGGTGCATCCGGAGGTGCCCGGCCTGGTCCGGGTAGTCCGCGAGCAGGACCTGCCCGACCCGGAGCTCCGCGGGTGCCACCGGACGGGAGACGACGACGTCACCGGGGACGATCCGCGGTGCCATCGAGCCGGTCATCACGGTGGTGGGGAGCCAGCCGATGACCGCGGGCGCCGCGGCCCAGAGCGCCAGGCCGAGGAGTGTGGCGACGATCCCGCGGGCGACCGTCGCGACGACGACACGCCCCCAGTCGACGGCGTCGTGGAGCGCATCATGCGGTGTGCCTCCACCGCTGACTTCGATGCTGACCATGGGGTGCCTTCGACCGGGGGCGTGCTGGGGTCGACGGACCGGGCCGGCGCGTGCGCGCCCCCGGCCGTCGCTGACGGGAGGTGTGACGGGCGTGCTGGTCACACGTCCGTCACCCTTCCGGCGGCTCAGCTGTTCTGGGCCTCCCACGTGAGCCCCAGCGACGCGGTGCCGTTCATGACCGAGTTCGGTGCCGTCGGCGAGACCGTGTAGCTCACGCGGTAGACCTTCGACTCGGACCCGGTGCCGGTCGGGGTCCAGGTGCCGACGCCCGTGGCGTAGTTCGTCGCCGACGTGCCGAACGCGGCGAGCGTGCCCGAGTAGACGGAGCTGTTCGTGGCGGCCGGGGTGAAACCGGTGCAGGAGCCGAAGCCGCCACCCGTGCCGAGGTCGATCGCGACGGTGATGTTCGACGCGAGCGCGTTGGTCGTGGCCGGCGTGGTCGCGTAGAGCTTCACGGCCGACGCGAGCGAGCCGGTCGAGGTCACCGTGATGCAGTTCGTGCCGGTCGAGCCGGGCTTCAGGCCAGCCGCGGTGAACAGCGCGGTGTTGTTGTCGTCGTCGGCCAGGGCGACGTTGCCGGCGGTCCAGTTGCTCGTCGGGTTCACCGTGGTGGCGGAGAACGCGGCGTACGAGGCGGTGGAGACGACGGCGCCCGACGCGACGAGGGCGGCGGGGATGGCGATCCAGGCGGCGAGGCGGGCAGCACGAGGAGTGACACGAGGCATGGCGGTGCTCCAGAGGAGAAGAGGTCTGATCGGTTGGTTCGGCCGGGACCGCGATGGTTTGAGTCGCGCTGCATGCCGGGGTGGTGCCGTGTACTGGTTGGTACGACGATCAAGTTACTTGGTCCGAGAGTGGCTCACAAGACCGAGGATCACCCCCTCTGCTGGGGTCACGAGAACTACCTCAATCAATGAGATACTTGCTCGATGAGCAGTACGGTGCCGGTCACCTCCCCCTCGACGCCCGTACCGCCCCACGCCGACGACCTCGTGGACCTGGTGACCGCGTTCCGCCTGCTGCAGACGCAGCACTCGCGTGTGCTCCACCACGAGAGCAGCACCCGCGGGCTGAACGCCACCGACAGCCGCTTCGTCTTCTTCCTGGCCGCAGCCGACGACGCTGGCGTCACCCCGAAGCAGGCCGGCGAGTACCTCGAGCTGTCGACGGGGGCGATGACCTCGCTCATCGACCGGCTCGAACAGCGGGGGCACATCGCGCGTCGCCCGAACCCGGGCGACCGCCGCAGCATCCTGCTCCACCTGACGCCGTCCGGCGAAGCCATCGCGCAGCAGATCGGCGCCGTCTGGTCGGCGTCGTTCCGGGAGGCCATCGCCCCCGAGGACCGCCGCGCCCTCGCCGAGGCGTTCACGCGGCTCGGCAGCGCGCTCGCCCGTCGCTCGGGCGCCTCCGTCTGAGACCCGGACTGGTGCTGCGCACCCGGGCGTAGGTTCGGGGCATGACCCCCTCAGAACTCCTCATCGAAGCGTTCTCCCGCGTACCCGAGACCGTCGAGCGGGCCGTCGACGGGCTCTCCGAGGACCAGCTCGCATCACGACCCGGCACGGGCGCCAACACCGTGGCGTGGCTCGCCTGGCACATCGCGCGCGGGCAGGACGTGCAGGTCGCTGCCCTCGCGGGCACCGAGCAGGTGTGGACCGCGGACGGCTGGTACGACCGCTTCGGGCTGCCCTTCCCCGCGGAGGCGCTCGGCTACGGCATGTCCCAGGACGACGTCGGCCGGGTGCGGGCGTCCGGCGAGCTGCTCACCGGGTACCTCCGCGCCGTGCACGAGCGGACCGTCGCCTACCTCGGCACGCTCGGACCGGACGACCTCGACGCCGTGGTGGACGATGCGTGGGACCCGCCCGTCACCGCGGGCGCCCGGCTCGTCAGCATCCTCGACGACTGCACGCAGCACGCCGGGCAGGCCGGCTACGCGCGCGGGCTGCTGTTCTTCAACCGCTGAAGGACAGACGGGAGGCCCGGTGCCAGCTGGCACCGGGCCTCCCGTCCGTCCTGTGCTCGCGTCTAGCGCGCGGCGAGCTCCGCGACGATGCCGTCGCCGGGGCCCGCCTGGACGAGCTCGGCCTCGATCTCGGCGCGCTCGAGGATGCCCTCGATCTTCCGGATGCGGCCACGGGGGACGATCGTGACGACGGTGCCCTCCTTGCCGGCACGACCCGTGCGGCCCGAGCGGTGCATGTACGCCTTGTAGTCGTCCGGGGCGTCGGCCTGCACGACGAGCGAGACGTCGTCGACGTGGATGCCGCGCGCGGCGACGTCGGTCGCGACGAGCACGTTCACCCGACCGCTCGTGAGCAGCTGCAGGTTGCGTGTGCGGCGCGACTGGTTCAGGTCCCCGTGGAGCGAGGTCGCGCGGATGCCGGCGTCCTCGAACTGCTCGGCGAGGCGCTCGGCGTAGGCCCGGGTCCGAGCGAAGACGATCGTCTTGCCGTCGCCGGCGACGAGCTCCTCGAGGAGACGGTCCTTCTCGCGCTGCTCGACCACGAGCACGCGGTGGTCGATGGTCGAGGACGCCTGGTCCTCACCCGCCACCTCGTGCACGGACGGCTCGTGCAGGAACTGCTCGACGAGCGCCGCGACCTGGGTGTCCAGCGTGGCGCTGAACAGGAGCTTCTGCGCGCGCTTGCCGGCCGGGGTGACCTGGGCCGTGGCCTCGAGGATCTCCTGCACGGGCTCGAGGAACCCGAGGTCGCACATGTGGTCGGCCTCGTCGAGGACGGAGACGACGACCTCGCTGAGGTCGAGCGTGCCCTTCTTCATGAGGTCCTGCACGCGCCCCGGGGTGCCGACGATGATGTCGACGCCGCGCTGGAGGGCGCCCTCCTGGCGGCCGTACGGCACACCGCCGTAGATCTGCGTCGTGAACAGACCGACCGAGCGGGCGATCGGCTGCACCGTGCGGTCGATCTGCAGGGCGAGTTCGCGGGTCGGCGCGAGGATGAGCGCACGCGGGGCGCGGCCCATCTTGCGCTTCGTGCCGCCGCCGTTCTCCATGAGCTTCTCGACGAGCGGCGCACCGAACGCGATGGTCTTGCCGGAGCCCGTGCGGCCACGACCGAGGACGTCCTTGCCGGCGAGCACGTCGGGGATCGTCGCGGCCTGGATCGGGAACGGGCTGGTGGCGCCGAGCTCGGCCAGGGCACGCGAGATGTTGCCACCGATGCCGAGGTCGGCGAAGGTCACACCCTCGACGTCGGCGGCGATGGTCGACTCGGCCTTGAGCTTGTCGAGCTTGACGTCGTCCGCGGGGACGAAGTGGCCGCCGCGGGCAGCGGGGGCCTCGCGGTCGTCGCGGTCGAAGCGGCGCTGGGGACGCTCGTCGTTGTCACGACGGGGGGCACGGTCGTCACGGTTGAACGTGCGCGGCGCACGGTCGTCGCGGTCGAAGCGGCGCTGCGGGCGCTCGTCGTTGTCACGACGCGGGGCACGGTCGTCGCGGTCGAAGCGGCGCTGGGGACGCTCGTCGTTGTCACGACGCGGCGCACGGTCATCACGGTTGAACGTGCGCGGCGCACGGTCATCACGGTCGAAGCGACGCGGGGCGCGCTCGTCGTTGTCACGACGCGGGGCGCGGTCATCACGGTTGAACGTACGCGGCGCACGGTCATCGCGCTCGAAGCGACGCGGGGCGCGGTCGTCGTTGTCACGACGCGGCGCACGGTCATCACGGTTGAAGCTGCGCGGCGCACGGTCATCACGGTCGAAGCGACGCGGGGCGCGGTCGTCGTTGTCACGACGCGGCGCACGGTCATCACGGTTGAAGCTGCGCGGCGCACGGTCATCACGGTCGAAGCGACGCGGGGCGCGGTCGTCGTTGTCGCGACGGGGCGCACGATCGTCGCGGTTGAAGCTGCGCGGAGCGCGCTCGTCGCGGTCCGAACCGCGCGCGGGACGGCCCGCACCGCGGGGCTCCCACGCCGGACGGCTGCCGCGGCTGTCGCGCGGGTCCCAGTTCGGGCGGCTCGGGCGCTCGCCCTGCGACGAACGGTTGCGGCGGTCGTCAGCGTCCCAACGCTGCTTCTGACGGGGGGCAGTGGGCTCCGGGGCACGGAAGCCGCGGTGCTTGCTGCTGCGAGCGGCAGGGGTGCCGTTCGGGTGACGGGCTCGATCGGAGGCGCGGTTGTCCGCGCCCTTGTCGTAAGGGGCCATGAGTGCTTTCCGGGGTGCAGACGTACCACGCAGCCCGGCAGCGACATCGGCGGGGGCGGTTCGTGGAGAGGGGGTTCATCCCGTCGTCGATCGACGTGATTCCAGCCCTCGAACTACACAACACCCAAACACGTCCGCGGCTCGCAGCCGCGGTGTCGAAGGCCGACCGATCGAGTCTACGCGACCATGCGCATCGACACCAGCCCCGTCGGTCGGCGGGGCCGGTGTCGGCGCGCGAGGAGGGCCTCCTGGCGGGAGGGGCTCAGGACTCGGCGAGCCGCTGTCGTTGCTCGGCCACGTCGAAGTCCGCCGCGGGCCACGAGAGGTGCATGTCCTCGAGCGCGCGGAGCAGGAGCTGCTGGACGGCGAGGCGCGCGTACCACTTGCGGTTCGCCGGCACGACGTACCAGGGTGCGACGGCGGTCGACGTGCGGTCGAAGGCGATCTGGTACGCCTGCTGGTAGTCGTCCCAGCGCAGGCGCTCGTCGATGTCGCCCGGGTTGAACTTCCAGTGCTTGTCCGGGCGGTCGAGGCGGTCGCCCAGGCGGGCGCGCTGCTCGTCCTTCGAGATGTGCAGCATCACCTTGACGATGGTGGTGCCCTGCGCCGCGAGTCGGCTCTCGAAGTCGACGATCGCGCCGTAGCGACGCTCGATCTCCTCCGGCGGGGCGTACCCGTGGACGCGCTGGACGAGGACGTCCTCGTAGTGGGAGCGGTCGAAGACACCGAGCTGCCCGGCGGCCGGGAGCTGCCGTTCCACACGCCAGAGGAAGTCGTGCTCGCGTTCTTCTGCCGTCGGTGCCTTGAACCCGGCGTAGTGCACGCCGTTCGGGTCGACGGCGCCGACGACGTGGGACACGATGCCGCCCTTGCCCGCGGTGTCCATCGCCTGCAGCACCAGGAGCACGCGGCGCTCGTCACCCGCGGTCGCAGCGGCCCACAGGCGTTCCTGCAGGGCAGCGAGTCGGTCGGCACCGGCGGCGAGGGACTCGAGGCCGTCGATCTTGCGGCCGGGGAAGCCCGGGGTGCCGTCGGGGTCGACGTCGGCGAGCCGGAAGCCCTCGTCGACACGGAGGAGCGGTTCGGGATCGGCGTTCCAGGCCTTGCGTCGACTCACGGGTCCTCCTGCTTCGACGGTGACGGGTCGCCCTCATCCTGGCACCCCCGGGTGTCCTCCGTGCTGCGATCGCCCACACCTGGGGATACCGTTGTCGGCGATGAGGTCCGGCCGTCGCACCCTGCTCGCGCTCGTCGCCGCGATCGTGGCGCTCGGCGCGGTCGCGTCGTGCAGTGCCGACCCCGCCGGCGACGGCAACGAGACCGTCACCGCCGGCGCCGTCATCTACCCGCTGTCGTTGCGGTACCACGGCATCGACGTCGTCTCGGACGTGCCCTACGGCGCGGACCGGCTGCAGCGGCTCGACGTCTGTCTCCCGGCGGACAGCGCACCGGGCACGACCGCGACGCCCGAGGGGGCGGCGTCAGCGACAGCCGCTGCCGACGCCGCGACTGCGCCGGAACCCGTCGCACCGGAGGCGACGGGTGGCACGAGCCCCTCACCGACCGCACCTGCCACGGCCGACCCGTCGGCGCTCGAGAAGGCCGCCACCGGGCCCCGCCCGGCCGTGATGATGGTGCACGGCGGCAGCTGGTCGCACGGGGACAAGGCCACCGCGGCCTACCGGTCCGTCTGTCAGTACCTGGCGTCCGCGGGCTTCGTCACGTTCAACGTCGACTACCGCCTGGCCCCGACCGACCCCTTCCCCGCCGGGCTCGACGACGTCCGACGGGCGCTCGACTGGGTGTTCCGACCCTCGACGCTCGAGACCTACGACGTCGACGCGGACCGGGTCGGGGTGTTCGGCGGGAGTGCCGGCGGCAACCTCGTGTCGATGCTCGCCGTCGAGGACCACCGCTCCACCGCGTACGCCGACGGCGACCGGATCCGCGCGGTCGTCGACCTGAGCGGACCGTCGGACCTCACCAGCCGCTCGACCGCGTCCGACGGGGTCGCGGCGGCGTTCCAGCGGAAGCAGCTGCTCTACCTCGGCTGCACGCGGTACGACGCCTGCCCCGCGGCCGAGCGCGCGTCCCCGCGCTACAACGTGACCGCAGACACCGCACCCTTCTTCATCGGGCACTCCACGCACGAGTTCATCCCGATGTGGGAGTCCCAGGACTTCGCCTCCGCCCTGCGCGACGAGGGCGTCCCGGTGACCTTCGTCGCGGTCGAGGGCACCGCGCACTCGATCGCCCAGCTCGACCAGGCGATGAGCGAGCGGGTCGTGCGGTTCCTCCGGCGCACGCTGCGCTGAGGGCGCTTCCGGTCGGTCACACCGCGGACCGGAGCTGTACCCCGGGCGGGTGCCACCCGGAGTCGGGACTGCCGTCGGACGACCCTCCGGACGAGACTTCCCGGGTGACCGACACCTCGACCCTCCTCGTCCGCCCTGCCGTCTCCTGGCAGCACCGCTCGCTCGCCACCACCGCGGCGGAGCTGCTGCTCGGGCTGTCGTTCATGGTGACCGTGGCCTTCGCGGGCTGGGGTGCGGCGACCGGGCACACCTCGCCGGTGGCACAGCTCGGCGCCGTCGTGTTCCTCGTGACGTTGACCGTCGTCCTGGTGAACTGGTTCACGCAGCTCGAGGTCGAGGACGCCGAGGCGCGCTAGCTCTCGGTCCGGCCTGCTCGGCGGTCACTGCGCCGCTCGAGCATCCGTTCCACCAGGAAGTACAGCGCCGGCAGCACGATGAGCGTCAGCAGCGTCGAGGACACCAGCCCACCGATCACCACGAGCGCGAGCGGCTGCGAGATGAAGCCGCCCTTCCCGGTGACCCCGATCGCCATCGGCATCAGCGCGAAGATCGTCGCGAGCGCGGTCATCAGGATCGGTCGGAGTCGTCGTGTGGCGCCCTCCACCAGGGCCTCGCGCACGCGGAGCCCTCGGCGTCGGTACTGGTTCACGAGGTCGATGAGCACGATCGCGTTCGTCACGACGATGCCGACGAGCATGAGCACGCCGATGAGCGACGCCACCCCGAGCGGGATGCCCGACACGAGCTGCAGCAGGATCGCCCCCGTCGCCGCGAACGGCACGGACACGAGCAGCAGCACCGGCTGGTACAGGTTGCGGAACGTCGCGACCATGACCACGTAGACGATCAGGATCGCCACCAGCGCCGCGAGCAGCAGCTGGCTGAACGCCGACGACTGGCTCGACGCGACGCCGCCGATCGACGCGGATGCGCCCTTCGGCAGGTCCAGCTGGTCCACCGCCGCGGTCACGGACTGCACCGCCGCACCGAGGTTCGCCGAGTCCGGGGTCACCGTGATGGTGGCCGTGCGGACCGCGTCGGTCGTGGTGACCGTCGTCGGCCCGTCCGCGCGCTCGACCGTCGCGACGTCGGACAGCGGGACGGGACCCGTGGCCGTCGGCACGGAGAGTGACCGCAGCGCCTCGATCGTCGTGGGCGGTTCCGGGTCGGCGATGTAGACGTCGAGGGTGGCGTCCTCGATCTCGACGGAGCCGGTGTCGCGCGGCGACACGGACGCGGCGACGCGTCCGCCGACCTGGGTCTCGGTGAACCCGAGCTCGGCGGCCTTCGCGCGGTCGACCCGCACGGCCAGGTAGGGCTCGGCCGCGGACAGGTTGCTCGACGCGCCGGTGGTGTCGTCCAGGCCCCGCATGGTCGACAGCACCTGGTCGGCCGCCGTCTTGAGCTGCGCCTGGGTCGGCGCCGTGACGTCGACCTCGATGTCGCTGCTGCCACCGAAGGCGCCGCCGGCCGAGGAGAGTGCGACGTCGCCGGCGCCCTTGAGCCCGTCGAGGCGCTTGCGGGTGTCGGACTGGATCCGGGTCTGGTCGGCGCCGGAGGTCGTGGTGACCGCGTACTGGATCGACGCCGACCCGCCGCCGCCGAACGCGGCCTGGATCGACTGCCCGCTCGACCCGATCGTGGTCTGGACGGTCTCGACGCCGTCGACCGCGCGCAGTTCGCGCTCGACCTTCCGGGCTGCGTCCGACTGGACGTCGAGCGAGGTGCCCGGCTCGAGGTCCTGCGTGACCGTGAACGTGTTCTGGCCGGAGTCGCCGAGGTAGTTCGTCTTCACGAACGGCAGCGCGGCGGCCGTCCCGCCGAGGACCAGCACGGCGAGGAGGACGACGACCCACGGGAACCGCAGCACCCAGTGCAGCACCGGCTGGTACCCGCGCCGGAGCCGGTCAGGAGCACCGGCGTCGTGCAGGTCGTCCGCGCTGCTGAGTGTGGTGCTCGTGGCAGACGTCGACGTGGGCGCAGCCGCCCCCGCGTGCTTGTGGCTCTTCGGCGCACGGAGGAACCAGTACGCCAGCACCGGCACGATCGTCAGCGAGACGAGCAGCGACGCCACCAGGGCCATCGACACGGTGAGCGCGAACGGCCGGAAGAGCTCACCCACGAGCTCGGCGACGAACGCCACCGGCAGGAACACCACGACGGTCGTCACGGTGGACGCCGTCACGGCGCCGGCGACCTCGCGCACGCCGTCGAGCACGGCCTGGCGCCGGTCGACCCCGGGTTGCAGGTGCCGCTTGATGTTCTCGATCACGACGATGGAGTCGTCCACCACGCGGCCGATCGCGATCGTCAGCGCGGCGAGCGTGATGATGTTGAGCGTGTACCCGGCGGCGCGCATGCCGATCGCCGCGAGCAGCACCGAGACCGGGATCGAGATCGCGGTCACGAGGGTGGACCGCCACGACAGCAGGAACACCAGGATCACGACCACGGCGAACCCGAGCCCGAGCAGGCCCTCTTCCGCGAGTGAGTCGATCGACTGCTGGATGTAGGGCGCCTGGTCGAACACGACCGTGATCTTCGGGTCCCCGGTGATCTTCGACTCGATGCCGGGCAGGGCGTCACGGACCGTCGTGGAGACGTCCACCGTGTTGGCCTGCTGGGTCTTGGTGATCGCGATGGTCAGCGCCTGTTCACCGTCCACGCGGCTGATCGACGTGCGCGGGGACTCCTTGATCGCGACCGTCGCGACGTCCCCGAGCGTGGTCGCCTCGGGGGCACCGGTCACGTCCTTGCCGCCGGTCAGGGGCAGGGCTGCGATGTCGGCGGTCGACGCGATGCGCTCACCGGTCTGCACCGAGAGCGTCGAGCCGTCCTGCGTCAGGCTGCCGCCGGGGATGAGCGTGCCGTTGTCGTCGAGGGCGTCGGAGATGGCGGTCTCGGACAGGCCCCTGGCAGTGAGCTCGTCGCGGTCGGGGGTGATCACCACGCGACGGCCCGGGTTGCCGAAGACGTCGGCCTCGCGCACGCCGTCGAGCTTCTCGATGTCCGGGATCGCCGTCGCGTTCAGGCGGTCGACGAGCTGCTCCTGGTCGCCCTCGGCGGACACGGCCAGCTGGAGCACTGGCAGGTCGTCGAAGGACCCGGTGACGATCTGCGTCTGCACGGAGTCCGGCAGCGAGAGGGCGTTGACGACGGTCTGGATCTTGTCCTCGGCGCTGGCGAGGTTGGACCCGTAGTCGAACTCGGCGGAGACGACGCTCTGCCCGGTGGACGACGTCGCGGACGTGGACTTGAGGTCGGGCACCGCCTGGATGCCCTGCTCGATCTTCGTGGAGACGTCGTTCGACACGACCTGTGGCGTCGCGCCCGGGTAGGCGCTGACGATCGCGATCTGTGGGAACTGGACGCTCGGGATGAGCTCCTGCTTGAGGCTGGTGAGCGCGATCCCGCCGAACACCGCGACGACGATGGTCACGAGCGCGATGAGCGCGCGGTTCCGCAGGCTGAAGACCGAGAGGAGGTGCACCCTCCGATCCTCGCAGGCAGGGCTGACAGCGGACGGATCAGCACCGGCGCCGGATCAGCAGCGGCGGCGAACCAGCAGCAGCCGCGTCAGCTCACCAGGACGTACGCACCGAGCACCCCGACGGTCCCGAGCACGCCGCACCCGAGCGCCACGACCCGTCCCACCGGTGTCCGCGCGACCACGACCCCGACGAGCAGCACGGCCGCCCCGACGACGATCTCGACGACCCACGTCGCCACACCCGTGGTCTCGGCGACCTGGAGCAGGCAGCGGATGCCCTCACCGACGAGCACGGCGGCGGTCACCCCGAAGGCGGCTCCACGCCAGCGGCCGTCCCGGGAACGGACGGCGACGGCCACGGCTCCGGCGAGCGCCCCGGCGGGGAAGCCCATCAGCACCCAGAAGCTCGTGATGGACAGCACGTCCGGGAACCCGCGCAGGTTGGAGGCCGCCCAGTACCCGACGTGCAGGAGCTCGAGCAGGACGATGCCGGTCACCATCGCCACGGGCAGCCCGACCCGTCCACCACGCACCCGCATGACGAGCAGCAGCGCGACGGCGACGATGAACCAGGGTCCGGCCGAGTTGGCGACGCTCGACAGCCCGGTGACGCCCTGGCCGTAGGACGTGAGCACCCCCGCGAGCAGCGCCCCGCCGAACGCCATCGAGACCCGGGCGGCCGCGGGCACGGCCGGGATCGCGGGGACGGAGCTGCTCGCGCTGATCGGTGTCATGCGCCCAGCATCGCGGGCCGGTGGAGCGCCGTCGTCCCACCAGGGAGCCAGCCGGGTCCACCGACAGGATGACCCCGCCCGCCTCACACCACCCCGCCCGCCTCACACCACCGCGGCCAACGACCCCCGCGCCCCGGCCGACGCCCCGCCGACCCGACCCCACGCCCGCTCGAGCACGTCGACCATCCGCACCCGGTCCGCGGGCGGCATCGTGAACGGCACCCGGAGGAACCGCTCGAACCCACCGTCCGGCCCGAACACCCCGCCGGACGCCAGCACCACGCCCTCGGCCCGCGCGGCGAGCACCAGCGCGCTGGACACCGGCCGACCGAGCCCGACCCACGTCGTCAACCCGCCCGCCGGCGACGGCACGTCCCACTCCGGCAGTCGCGTGCGCAACGCCCCCACGACCTCGTCGCGACCCTGTCTGAGGGCGGTGCGCCGAGCCTCCAGGACGGCCTCGGTCCGCGGGACCAGCTCGCGCGCGACCAGCTGGTCGAGCACCGGCGTGCCCAGGTCGCCCGTCGGGCGGGCGAGCAGCAGGCGCTGCAGCAGCGCCGGTGCCGCGCGGATCCAGCCGATCCGCAGCCCGCCCCAGAACAGCTTGGCAGCGGACCCGATCATCACGACGTCCTCGCTCAGCGTGGCCAGGGGCACGGCGGCAGGTCCGTCGATCCGCAGCTCCCCCATCGTCTCGTCGGCGATCACCGTCGTCCCCACGGAGGTGGCGACGTCGACCAGGAGCGCGCGGACCTCGGCCGACATGGTCGCGCCGGTCGGGTTGTGCAGCTCCGGCATCACGTACGCGACCGCCGGGGCCGAGCGCCGCAGCGCCGTCTCGAGCACCCCGGTGTCCCATCCGCCGCGGGCGTCGACGGGCACGCCGACGAGTCGGCCGCCGGCCTCGCGGAAGGCCTCGTGCGCGTGCGGGTACGTCGGCGACTCCACGAGCACGCCGTCCCCCCGTCGGACGAGGACCCGCGCCAGG
This sequence comes from Curtobacterium sp. SL109, assembly GCF_026672405.1. Taxonomy (NCBI): domain Bacteria; kingdom Bacillati; phylum Actinomycetota; class Actinomycetes; order Micrococcales; family Microbacteriaceae; genus Curtobacterium; species Curtobacterium sp. SL109. The sequence continues at coordinate 1,199,444 of NZ_JAPPRB010000002.1, read as the reverse complement.
AGTGCGATCGCGTGCTGCGCTCCGATGGTCACGATCACCTGGTCGGAGGATGTCGGCAGGCCTCGATCCGTGTAGCGCGATGCGATGGCCGCACGGAGGCCCGGGTCGCCGACGGTGTCGTACCCGATCCCGGCGAGCGCCGCCGGGACGTGCCGCATCGCCCGTTCGACGGCGTCCCCGACCCCGGGGGCCGCGTGCATGGCGGCCTTCCGCAGGTCGAGCACGTCCCCCGCGACGACACCGCCGAGTCGTTCCGGGTCCGGCCGCCCCGCCAGGTCCGCCGGCAGCCGCACGACGCTGCCGGACCCACGGAGGGAGACGAGGAAGCCGTCCTCGCGCAGCCGGGCGTACGCGTTCGCGACGGTCGTCCGTGAGACCCCGAGCGCCTCCGCCAGTCCGCGTTCCGCGGGCAGTCGCGCCCCGAGCGGCACCCGGCCGTCGATGACGAGGACCCGGACGGCGTCGGCGAGCGCCTCGTACGCCGTGGCGTCGGAGTCGGTGCGCCACTCGCTGAGCAGCAGGGCGGCGGAGCGGGCGCTGAGGAGGACCGGGGTCATGGGGACCACGCTAGCGAGATTGGCTCTCGACGGGCAGTCCAATCGAAGGGAGCATCAGACCATGTCCCGCCCGACCTCCCTCACGCTCCGGACCCTGCAGCTGCTCGTCGGCCTGTTCCTCTACGGTGCCTCGACCGCCCTGCAGGTCCGCGCGGTCGTCGGCGTCTCGTCGTGGACCGTTCTGACCGAGGGGCTGGAGCACGTGGTGCCGTGGTCGTTCGGCATCATCACCGTCGTGTCGAGTGGCGTCATCCTGCTGTTCTGGATCCCGCTCCGACAGAAGCCCGGGGTCGGGACGCTGCTCAACGCCCTGCTGATCGGCCCCGCCGCCGACCTGGTCCTGTGGCTCGTGCCGTCGCCCGACGGCCTGGTCGCGCGGATCGGGCTGTTCGTCGCCGGCCTGGTCCTGCTGGCCGTGGCGACCGCGTTCTACATCGGCGCCGGCTTCGGCACGGGAGCGCGCGACGGGCTGATGGTCGGCCTGCACCAGCGGCTCGGCTGGCCGATCTGGCTCGCCCGCACCCTGATCGAGGTCGCCGTGGTGATCGTCGGCTGGTTCCTGGGCGGGGACGTCGGTGCCGGCACGGTGGTCGCCGCGTTCGCCATCGGCCCGATGGTCCAGCCGATGATGCCGGTCTTCCGCCGCTTCCCGTGGAGTCCCGAGCGGTCGGGTCACGTCCCACCCGGCCAGGAGGCCCACCCCACCCCCGCCCCGGAGCCCACACCCGCCACGTGACGGGGCGCCCGCCCCCACGCCAGCGTCGAGGGAGGGAGGAGGGGTGGTGGGGGTCCAGACTCGCGATGTATCGTGACTTCCACAACGCGATACATCGCGAGTTCGAGGAGGCAACATGGCACAGGAGAAGTGGCTCGTCGAGGAGCCCAAGGTCATCGACACCGGCATCGTCCGGTCCGTGCGCGTCGGACTCGTGGGCGGGCAGGTCGACGTCGTCGCGCACGACGAGCCGACCGCACGCGTCGAGGTGCACAGCGTGTCGGGCAAACCGCTCAAGATCGAGCTCGACGGCGACACGCTCACCGTCGACCACCCGCAGATCCGCTGGGACGACCCGATCGGGTTCCTGCGGTCCTTCCGTGGGTCGGCCCGCGCGGACGTCAGCATCCTGGTGCCCCGCGACGCCGGTGTCACCCTCGGGGTCGTCTCCGCGGGTGCACTGCTCTCGGGCACGAACCGCGGCGCGACGCTGAACACCGTCTCCGGTGACCTGGTCGTCGACGGCGTGGCCGGTGACGTCACCGTGAACGCGGTGAACGGCTCCACCACGATCCACGACCTCGACGGCGCCCTCACGGTGCACACGGTGTCGGGCGACGTCGTCGCGACCGGCGAGATCCCGCGCTTCTCGGCGGACGGCGTCTCGGCGGACGTCGTGCTCGACCTGCGCGGCACCCCCGACGCCGCCAAGGTGAACACGGTGTCCGGCTCGGTGAGCGTCCGGCTCGAGGACGGCGTGCCCTTCCGCTGCACCGTCAGCACGGCGACCGGCAAGCTGCAGTTCGACGACGCCGAGATCAACGGCGTGCGCGGCTCGTACGTCAAGCAGGGCGGCGAGCTCTCCGGGCAGTGGCTCGACCTCAAGGTGAACTCGGTCTCCGGCGACATCGCGGTGCTGCACGCGCCGCCGGCCGCCCCCACGACACACACGACGGCGCCCCCGACGACGGCGTACACGGCCCCGGAGTCGACGACGGACACGACCGGCACGCACGGCACGCACGGCACCACCGACGAGACCGAGGCACCCGCATGAGCCCCGTCTTCGCCCACGGCCAGCTGCGCCTGTACCTCCTCGTCCTGCTCGCCGACCACCCGATGCACGGGTACGAGGTCATCCAGGCCCTCGGCGAGCGCTTCGGCGGCACGTACGTCCCGAGCGCCGGCACGGTCTACCCGCGCCTGGCCAAGCTCGAGGACGAGGGCCTGGTCTCGAAGACCGTCGACGGCCGCAAGACCGTCTACGCGATCACCGAGGCCGGCCGCGCCGAGCTCACCGCCCGCGCCGACGAGATCGCCGACGTCGAGTCCGGTGTGAACGACTCCGTGCGGTCGTTGGCCGACGGCGTCCGCGCCTCGGTCGGTGACGCGATGCGCTCGCTCCGCGCCGACCTCGCCGCGTCCGCACAGGGCACCAGCACGGAGGAACCGACGTCCGTCCCCTCGGAGAGCGCCCGGGTCCTCCGCGAGCTCGAGATGGCCCTGTCGTCGTTCCGGCAGCAGGTCCGCGCCGACCTGCGTCGTCGCGCCACCCGCGGCACGCTCGGTGCCGACACCGTGACGCGCCTGCGCGACGGCCTGGAGGCCCTGCGCCGGTCGCTCTGACGGCTCGCGCCGGCGGGACGGGAGTGACCACGGCCTCCCGTCCGCCGGCACGGCCGGCCCGCCACATCAGCGCGTGGACCGGACCGTCGCTTCCCTGTCCGTCCGCACAGTGTTGACTCGCGCGCGGATGTGAGTAGGTTTGCCGCTCGTGACGAACGAGATCCGGTCGCTGAAGTCGCGGCTGATCGGGGATCCGCTCCCCTCCGAGAAGCTCGAGGGACAGCTCCTCCCGAAGCACCTCGCGCTCCCCATCTTCGCGAGCGACCCCCTCTCCTCGGTGGCGTACGCCCCGCAGGAGCTGCTGATGATCCTGCTGCTCGGCGGGATGGCGTTCCTCACCTTCGCGCCGTGGGTCGCTGCGCTCGTCGTGCTGCTGCTCGTCGTCGTGGTCGCGTCCTACCGCCAGCTCATCAAGGCGTACCCGTCCGGCGGCGGTGACTACGAGGTCGCGCACCGGAACCTCGGCGAGAAGGCCGGGCTCGTCGTGGCCAGCGCCCTGCTCGTCGACTACGTCATGACCGTGGCGGTGTCGGTGGCATCGGGCGTGGACAACATCATCTCCGCGCTGCCGATGCTCAACCCCTTCCGCGTCGAGCTCGCGCTGGTCTTCGTCGTGCTGCTCGCGGCGGCGAACCTGCGGGGCGTCCGGGAGTCGAGCAAGGCCTTCGCCGTCCCGACCTACCTGTTCGTGGCCAGTGTCTTCGTGATGGTCGTCACCGGCCTGGTCCGGGTCGCCGCGGGGCACCCTCCCGTCGCGGAGTCGGCCGGGTACACGGTGCAGAACGTCGAGCACACCACGCAGGCGGCGTTCATCCTGCTGCTCCTCCGCGCGTTCGCGTCCGGTTGCTCGGCGCTGACGGGTGTCGAGGCGATCGCGAACGGCGTGCAGGCCTTCCGCCGACCCAAGGTGCGGAACGCCCAGGCGACCCTGGTGGCGATGGGCGGCATCGCGATCGTCCTGTTCATCGGGCTCATCACGCTCGCGCTCGTGTCCCGGGTGCACTACGCCGAACGGGCCTGCGACCTGGTGGGCTTCGCGAACTGCGCCACCACGCCACAGCGCTCCCTGATCGCGCAGATCGCGGCGGCCACGTTCGGGGACAACTCCGTGCTGTTCTTCGTGATCCAGGCAACGACGGCCGCGGTGCTGCTCCTGGCGGCGAACACCGCGTTCAACGGGTTCCCGCTGCTCGGCTCGATCCTGGCGCGGGACTCCTACGCCCCGAAGGCCCTGTCGACGCGCGGCGACCGGCTCATCTACTCGAACGGCGTCATCGTGCTGGCGCTCGTCGCGGCCGCGCTGCTCGTGGTCTACCGGGCGAACGTCACGAGCCTCATCCAGCTCTACATCATCGGCGTCTTCGTGTCGTTCACGCTCGGCCAGACGGGCATGGTCGTGCACTGGACCAGGCTGCTCCGCGCCGACCGGGACGGCACCGCGTCCGAGCCCGTGCACCGCGGCCAGGTCGTGCGGTCTCGGACGATCAACGCGATCGGGGCGACGTTCACCCTGGTCGTCCTGGTCATCGTCACGATCACGAAGTTCACGCACGGCGCCTGGCTGGTGTTCCTCATCATGCCGGTGCTGTACGTGCTGATGCTCGGCGTGAACCGCTACTACCGTGACGTCAAGCACGAGGTCGAGGCCGACGTCGAGACCCAGTTCGGCGCGACCGGCGACCACGCGATCGTCCTGGTGAACAAGCTGCAGAAGCCGGTGCTCAAGGCCCTGGACTACGCCATCGCGGCGAAGCACGCCGGACTCGAGGCCGTGCACGTGGCCATCGACGACGCCGACGCCGCACACCTCCGCCAGCAGTGGGCCGAGCACGGCATCGAGGTCCCGCTGACGATCGTCCCGAGCCCGTACCGCGACATCTCGATGCCGCTCATCTCCTACATCAAGGCGCACCGGGCAGCGCACGGGTCCGAGGTCGTCACGGTCTACACGCCGATCTTCATCGTCGGGCACTGGTGGGAGGGTCTGCTGCACAACCACCGCGGCCGTCGGATCCGGCGGAAGCTGCTGCTCGTGCACGGGGTGACCGTCGCCCTCGTGCCGTGGCTCCTCGACTCCTCCGAGCTGCTCTACGGCCGTCGCTCGCGCCCGTTCCCCGGGCAGGACCGCCGCGGTGAGCCCGTGCGACCCTCGCTCCGCCGGTCGCCGAACGGTGTCTTCCGCAGTGAAGAGGAGGACCGCATCCTCCGATCGGCCCAGCGGAACAGCCTGCAGTCGCGCCGTGCGACCCGACCGGCCGGCCCCGCCGAGGGTGTCGACCCGGCCCTCTGCACCGGTGAGATCCGTGCCCTGGTGGCGGCGTCCGCCGCGCGCAGGCCGACGTCCTCGGAGTGAGCCGAGCCTCCCGGAATACGATGTGACCCCATGACCAACGCTCCCGAACTGCGCACCTGGGCGACGTTCGACGGCCACGGCGGCAAGGTGTCGAAGCGCGTCGAGGTCCTCGACCACGCCGACGACCGGTACGAGGGCCTCGTCGCCGTCCGCGGCGAGCACCCGCTCGGTGCGCTCGACGAGCGCGTGGTCGACGACGACGCCGAACTGGCGCGCGGCGTCGCGAGCATCGGCTGGGTCGACCCGGCCACCCTCCGCGACTGGTACCGGCCCGACCGGGTCGTCGTGCCCCTCGTCGAGGCCCGCCGCTCCGGCCTGGAGCCCGGTGTCTACGCCGACACCCGCGGACGCGGTCGCGTCCGGATCGACAGCCAGGAGGCCCACCTCGGCTCCGACGGTCGGCCCGCCTTCCGTGCACTGGCCGCGTCCGGCGTCGTGGACGCACCACTGCCGAAGGACCAGGTGGTCCGGCTGGTCACGGTCACCGCCGACGCCTCGACGTCGACCGGGGCCGCCGGCGTCGAGATCGTCACGACGCCGATCAGCCCGCTGCTGGCGCCCGGCACCTACCCGGCGTTCGCGGACGACGTGCCCGGCCTGCCGCCGCGCGCATCCTCCGGTCGGGTGGAAGTCCGTGCGACGGTGCTCCTCGACGGCTCCCTGCACCCGGTCGAACGCCTCGACGAGCCGGGCAACACGCTCTGGGTCACGCGGGACGGGCGGTCGGTGCCGCTCGCGGCGAACGAGGTCGGCCCGGACCTGGTGCGGTACACGAGCGTGCCGGTGGACGAGTCGGGCGCCGCGTAGCGCCTTCCGGCCCGCGGACCGTCGGGTGTCAGTGGGTGCGGCGTAGCGTCCGTGCCATGACCGACGCATCCTCCTCCCCGTCCCCTTCCGAGTCCTCCACCGACGGCGAGACCCTCGGCGGGGCCCGTCCCGACCCGTCCACCACCGCGAGCAAGGACCCGGAGCAGTGGGTCACCGGCGACGAGCCCATGACCGGCCCGCAGCGCAGCTACCTCGACACCCTGGCTCGTGAGGCCGGCGAGGAGCTCTCCGCCGACCTGACCAAGGCCGAGGCGTCCGAGCACATCGACCGCCTGCAGCACCAGACCGGCCGCGGCACCCCCGACGGCGAGGCCTCGGACTCCGGCACGATCGGCGCCACGTCCTGACCCGACGCTGACCCCGTCGCCCCGTGCGACGTCGGCCACCCCGTGCGAGCCGCTGTGCTCGCTCGGGGTGGCCGTTCCCGTTCCGCCTGGGCATGCCCTGGACATGTCGGGCGAGAACCCCCGACAGCTCGGATGCGTGACACGTCACCTCGTACGGTCGTGGCCATGCGAACGACATCGACATCCATCGGCCTGATCGTCCTCCGCGTCGTCCTCGGGGTGGTCTTCATCGCCCACGGAGCCCAGAAGGTCGGGCAGGGCATCCCCGCCGTGGCCTCGGGCTTCTCCGGCATGGGCGTCCCGTTCGCCGAGGTCGCAGCGCCGCTGGTCGCCGGGCTCGAGCTCGTCGGCGGCGCGCTCCTGGTGCTCGGGGTCGCGACGCGGGTCGTCGCGGCGCTGCTCGCGGTCGACATGGTGGTCGCGGGGGTGCTGGCGCACGGTGACGGCGGGTTCTTCGCACAGCAGGGCGGCTTCGAGTTCGTGCTCGTGCTGGCCGCCGGTGCGCTCGCGGTCGCGTTGACCGGGCCCGGGCGGTTCTCCCTCGACGCGGTCGTGCTGCGTGCGCGTCGTCGCCGCCGTGGCGTCGAGGAGCCCCTGGCCGCGTAGGGCCGCGCGCGCGGGGCGGCTCGGTGCGAGGTCATGCACCTCGTGCGGGGCTGTCGGCGCGCACCGGGTGTGCGACCTCGCACGGGCCGGAGGACCTCGCACGGTGCGGGGTCAGGACGCGTCGAGCGCTGCCATCACCTGGCGGGCGATCCGCCGACCGGCCCGGTTCGCCCCGATCGTCGACGCCTGCGGGCCGTACCCGGCGAGGAAGAGCCGGGGTTCGTCCTCCGACCGCCCGTCGGCCACGACCACGCCGCCCTTCGCCGTCCGCAGGTGCAGGGGTGCCAGGTGCCGCAGGTCGGCGCGGAAGCCCGTGGCCCAGATGACCGCGTCGGCGTGCACGTGCTCGCCGTCAGCGGTCACCACGCCGTGCTCGTCGAACCGCACGAACACCGGCTCGTCCCGGAGCACCCCACGGTCCAGGCCAGCCCGGATGCGCCGCGACACCGGGACCCCGGTGCCGCTGACGATGCTCGGCAGGACCTCGCCAGCACGCGCTGCCCGGTCCTGTTCCTCGACCGCCGCCACCGCGGACTCGACGCCGAGCGCGGATCCGTCGGACCAGACGACCGGGCGCCGGGTGAACCACCGCGTGGACCGGGCGACCCCGTCGAGCTCCAGCAGGAAGCCGATCGCGCTGGTGCCGCCCCCGACGACCACGACGTCCTGCCCGGCGAACTCGGCCGCCGACCGGTACTCGGTGGTGTCGACCTGCCGCCCGCCGAACACGTCGCGCCCCGGGTACCAGGGGACGAAGGGTGTGCCCCAGGTGCCCGACGCGTTGACCACGACGTCGGCCAGGATCCGCGCGACCCGTCCGTCCGCACCCCGTGTCGACACGCACAGTCCGGATCCCGCGCGCTCGACGCTCGTCACCTGGACCGGACGCCGCACCCGCAGGTCGTGGTGCTGCTCGAAGCGGCGGTAGTACTCGCCGACGACGTCACGCGCGGGTCGGGCACGGTCGGCGTCGTCGAACCGCAGGCCCATCTCGTGCATGCCGGGCAGGTCGTGCACGCGGTGTGCCGCGCCGAGCCGGAGGGCCTCCCAGCGGAACTGCCACGCGCCGCCGGTGCTCGGTGCCCGGTCGAGGACGACCAGGTCCGTCCCGGCCGTCAGCCCGAGTCGCTGCAGGTGCCAGCCGACCGACAGACCGGCCTGTCCCGCACCGATCACCACCACCCGGGCGTGCTGGTCGTCGAGGGTCGGTGTCTGGTCTGTCATCACTTCCGATTCTGCTGGATGCGCAACGCCCGTGGGGCAGGTCCAGATAGGGCTACATGGTAGAGTGATCGGCAGATTTCCAACCACGAACCGTTCGGATTCACCGGGTGACACTCCGCTCCCGACAGACCGGACACGAGCCGACACACGAGGGGGTCACGCATGGGGCGCGGCCGTCAGAAGGCAAAGCACACCAAGGTCGCTCGGGAGCTGAAGTACTTCAGCCCTGAGACGAACTACGGTGCACTCGAACGCGAGCTGTCCACTGGGCAGAACGACGGCGAGGACTACGAGGACCGCTGGGCGGACCAGTACGGTCCAGAGCCGTTGGACGACGACGACGAGCTCGAGACCCAGCAGGACCAGAACAAGTCCGCCTGAGTCCGACTCGACGACGACGACGCCGCGCAGCCCCTGGGCAGCGCGGCGTTTCCGTGTGCGCGGACGACCGCGCCGCGCTCGGACCAGCCGATCCCGACTCAGGACGACATCGTCGGTGTCGTACGACCTCGACGATGTCGTTCCGAGTCGGCAACGGCCATGGAGCGCAGCGCTGCGCAGCGCGCCGGGGCGTCAGCCCGCGTACGCCCCGGTCAGCCGCACGGCCCCGCCGTCGACGCCCTTGGCGCCCTGCTCGAAGCCGTCGAGCGCCCTCGAGGACGTCGACACCGCCCCGACCGACCACGACGCCATCCCGGCAGCGCCGAGCGACGCGATGACCTCGTCCGCCCGGGACGCCGCCACGACGGCGAACATGCCGATGCCGAGGTTCCAGGTGCCCTCGGTGTCCTCGATCGGGGTGCCGGCCATCTCGGCGAGCACCCGGAAGACGGGCAGGGGCTCCCACGTGGCGCGGTCGACCTCGACCCAGGAGCCGACGGGCAGCACGCGCGCCAGGTTCGCCGCGATGCCGCCACCCGTCACGTGCGAGAGCGAGTGCACGGCGCCGGGGAAGGCGTCGAGCAGCGACAGGAGCGGCGTCGTGTAGAGGCGCGTCGGCTCGAGCAGGGCTTCTCCCACCAGGCCACCGAACTCGGGAAGCGAGTCCGTGTACCCGACGCCGCGCTGCCCCAGGATGTGGCGCACGAGCGAGAACCCGTTCGAGTGCAGGCCGGAGGACGCGATCGCCACGACGACGTCGCCGTCCTCGACCAGGTGTGCGCCGAGCTGCGACGAGGCCTCGACCGCGCCCACTGCAGCACCGGCGACGTCGTAGTCGTCGGGTCCGAGGAGCCCGGGGTGCTCGGCCGTCTCGCCGCCGACCAGGGCCGTACCGGTGTCGGCGCAGCCACGGGCGATCCCGGCGACGATGTCCGCGATCCGTGCGGGGACGACCCGGCCGCAGGCGATGTAGTCCGTCATGAACATCGGCTTCGCGCCGACCACGACGATGTCGTCGACGACCATGCCGACGAGGTCCTGGCCGATGGTGTCGTGCTTGTCGATCGCCTGCGCGATCGCGACCTTCGTGCCGACGCCGTCCGTGGACGTGGCGAGCAGCGGTCGTGAGAAGTCCTTCAGGAACGACACGTCGTAGAGCCCGGCGAATCCGCCGACACCGCCGAGCACGGACGCGTTGTGCGTCGCCGAGACGGCGGACTTCATGAGCTCGACGGCCAGGTCACCGGCAGCGGTGTCGACGCCGGCCTCGGCGTAGGGGTTGGGCATACGTCGTCCTCCGCGGGGCATGGCAGACTTGTTCGGTACCACCCGATCCTACGGTCTGGAGCACTCCGCGCATGTGCGGCATCGTCGGCCTCGTCAATCAGGGGCCAGCAAACCAATCCATCTACGACGCACTGCTCCTCCTGCAACACCGGGGACAGGACTCGACGGGCATCGCCACGGTCGAGGGGCACATCCACCACATGCACAAGACCCGTGGTCACGTGCGCGAGGCCTTCCGCACCCGTGACATGCGGGCCCTGCTCGGCACGATGGGCCTCGGCCACGTGCGGTACGCCACCAAGGGCACCGCGAGCAACGAGGAAGAAGCCCAGCCGTTCTACGTGAACGCGCCGTACGGCATCGTCCTCGTGCACAACGGCAACCTGACGAACACGCGGGAACTGACGCGCGAGCTGTTCGACATCGACCGTCGGCACCTCAACACCAGCTCGGACACCGAGCTGCTCGTCAACGTCCTGGCGCACGAGCTGCAGGGCCAGGTGCGCGGCCGCGAGCTCGACGCCGGGCAGGTGTTCGACGCCGTCGAGCGCGTGCACGAGCGCGTCGAGGGCTCCTACGCCGCCATCGCCACGATCGCGGGCCACGGGCTGCTCTCCTTCCGCGACCCGTTCGGCATCCGCCCGCTCATCCTCGGCCACCGCTTCAGCGACGCCGGCGGCTCCGAGTGGGTCGTGGCGTCCGAGTCGCTCGTGCTCGAGTCGGGCGGGTACGACATCGTCCGCGACGTCGCCCCGGGCGAGGCCGTCTTCATCGAGATGGACGGCACGATGCACGCCCGCCAGTGCGCCAAGAACCCGCGCCTGGTGCCGTGCTCGTTCGAGTACGTCTACCTGGCCCGTCCGGACTCCGTCATGAACGGCATCTCCGTGTACGACGCCCGCCTGCGGCTCGGCAACCGCCTGGCGGACACGATCGAGCAGTACGCCCCCACCGGCGACATCGACGTCGTCATGCCGATCCCGGACTCCTCACGCCCCGCAGCGATGCAGGTCGCGCAGAAGCTCGGCATCGAGTACCGCGAGGGCTTCTACAAGAACCGCTACGTCGGCCGGACGTTCATCATGCCCGGGCAGGCGGAGCGCAAGCGCTCGGTGCGCCAGAAGCTCAACGCGATGTCGTCGGAGTTCAAGGGGAAGAACATCCTCATCGTCGACGACTCGATCGTGCGTGGCACGACGAGCAAGGAGATCGTGGAGATGGCCAGGGCCGCCGGTGCGAACGAGGTCACCTTCACCTCCGCCGCTCCCCCGGTCCGGTTCCCGCACGTCTACGGCATCAACATGCCGACGCGGCAGGAGCTCATCGCGCACGACCGCAAGATCCCGGAGATCAACCGGGTGCTCGGCAGCGACCACCTGATCTACCAGGAGATCGGCGACATGCGGGACGCCATCATCGAGGGCTCCGACGTCACCGACCTCGAGATGAGCTGCTTCACCGGCGAGTACGTCACCGGCACGGTCAGCCCCGAGTACCTGTCCTGGGTCGAGGCCAACCAGCTCAGCTGAGCGCGGTCCTGGTCGCGACCAGGACGACGGACGGGAGGCACGGTGCCAGCTGGCACCGTGCCTCCCGTCCGTGCAGGGCCGGCCACGACGTGACCGAGAGCGGTCAGCGCGCCTGGTCGCCGCGGTCGTCGATCTCGCCCTCGACCGTCTCGGGGGGCAGGTCGACGGCGATGCGCTCCGCCGTGAGGCGGGCGGCGCGGCGGGCGAGCACGAGGTCCAGGACCACGGCGACGACGGCGCCGACCGCCATGCCGATGGTGACGCCCCAGAGGCCGAAGTAGCCGACCAGACCGCTGAAGCCGACGGTCTCGGTCTTGTCGCCGCGGTCGATGTCCATCGTCGCCGCGATCACGATGATCGTGACGAGGAAGCCGAGCAGGGCACCGCCGACGATGAAGACACCGAACTTGGGCGCGCGCCGGATGGTGACCTCGTCCGAGGTCGAAGCGGTGTCGGGTGCGGGCGCGGCAGCGTCGTCAGGGTGGTCGGTGGTGCTCACCGTCCCATTGTCCCCCACCTTGGGACGTGTCGGGGCCTCACGACGGAGGCGGATCCGGGGGATGATGGTTCCGTACCGCTTGGTATCCGGAACGTGGGGGTGACGCAGGATGACCGGACCGATGCTGCCGGAACACCGGCGCAGCGCCGTGCCCGCGCGGATCGCCTGGCCCGTCATGCAGCGCCGTGAAGAGGACCGGGCCGTCGCCGTCGTCGCCGAGCACGGCACGAGCGTCGCCCTGGTGGGGGCGCCCGGACTCGGGAAGAGCACCTCCGCGGCCCGCGTGACCGACCGCGTCGCCCGCTGGGACAGCGCCGACCGGACACTCGTCGTGCCGATCACCGCCGTGGCCGGCGGCGCCACGATGCCGTTCAGCGCCGTCTCCGAACAGCTCGGCGACCTGCCCGCGGAGCTGCTCGCCGACCAGGCCGGTGCCGAGCAGCGACTCCGTGAGGCCGCGGACGTCGTCGACCGCGACCTGCTGCTCCGGGTCGACGACGCCGACCACCTCGACGCGATCTCCGCCAGGTACGTCGCCTGGCTCGTCCGGAACCAGGGCGCGCGGCTCGTGCTGACGTGCCGGGACTTCACCGCCCTCGCCGAGCCGCTGCGCTCGCTGTGGCAGGACGACCTGCTCGAGCGGATCGACCTCGGACCGCTCGACCTCAACGACACCGCGACGCTCATCGGCAACGCCCTCGGGGCACCGCTCGAGTCGGCGTCCGTGGAGCGCGTGCACCGGGCGACCGAGGGCAACCCGCTCTACCTGCGCGAGGTCGTGCGGGCCGCGCTGGCCTCCGGTGACCTCGACCACACGGCGTCCGGCTGGTACTGGCGCGGACGCATCACCGCGTCGAACAGCCTCGCCGACATGTACCGGACGGAACTCGGCGCGCTGCCGGAGGACCTGCGCGACGTCGTCGACATCGTGGCACTCGCCGACCCGATCCCGCTGTCCCGACTGCTCGGGCTCGTCGGCGGTGGGGACGTCGACCGGGTCGTCGCGCTCGGCCTCGTGCGGATCGACTCGCTCGCCGACGGCGCCCCGATCGTGCGACCGTCGCACCCACTGGTCGGCGAGGTCGTCCGGTCACTCGTGCCCGTGGCCCGGCGGACGACGCTGTTCGCCCGCGCCAACGCCTTCCGCACCGACCACCCCGCCGGCGCCGTCCCGGCCGCGCGGCTCCGAGCCGCGCTCTGGGCGATCGAGTGCGGGGTGTTGCCGCCGGTGCCGCAGCTGCTCGACGCCGCGCAGGTGGCCGGTCGACTGCAGGAGCACGAGAGCGCCGTCGCCCTGAGCTCGGCCGCGCTCCGAGCGGACCTCAGCGCCGCCCAGCGGGTCGCCGCGCACTGCCTGCGCTCCCTGGCCCGCGGGTACAGCGCCGGGCGGGAAGCCGGCCGCGCCGACGCCGAGGCCGCGTGGGAGATCGCCAGGACCCGCCACGACGAGGTCCCCGACGCCGCGGTCATCGAGGCCTGCGAGACCCTGGCGAACATCCGGCAGTTCCACGACGACGACCTGCAGGCCGCCGTCGCCCTCACCGACACCGCCACCGCGTTCGTCGGGCCGGAGGGCGTCGAGCGCCTCCGCCTGCTCCGCCTGGCACACCTCGGCTGGGGCGGCGACTTCACCGGTGTCCGCGCCGAGGTCGAGCGCTCGGGCATCGTCGACGCCCCCACCGTGCCGATGTCGTTCCTCTGCGTCGCACCGTGCGCCGTGATGGCCCTGGCGACGGGCGGACGACTCGAGGACGCCATGACCCTCGGGCGGGCGGCCCTCGCGACCGCGACCGTGCACGTCGAGGAAGCCCCGTGGAGCGTCGGCGAGCTCCTGTCCGTCATGCACCAGGTCCAGGTCTGGCGGGGCGACTACGCCGACCTCATCACGCAGATCTCGGTCAAGCGGTCCAGCCCGTTCCTGAAGTACGACTTCACCCTCGAACTCATCGGCGTCGGCAACCTGGCGATCGGGCAGCGACGGTGGGACGACGCCGTCACCGCGTTCTCGGCGGCGTGCGAGCGCTACGCGGTGGCCGACCACGGCGGGTTCGGCGCGTACCCCTGGGCACGGCTGGCGATGGCGCTGGCGTCCGCCGGTCATGCCGAGGAGGCCGGCGTCGCACTCGAGCGCGCGCGGAGCGTCCCCCCGCGGGCCATGCGGATCACCGGCGAGCAGATCGCGATCTCGATCGCCTGGGCCGAGACCGCGCTCGGCAATCCCGCCGGCGTGCAGCACGCGCAGCAGGTCATCGAGCGGGCCACTGCCGGGGGTGCCTGGACGAGCGTGATGTTCGGCGAGGTCCTGCTGTACGCGAACGACCTCATGAACGGGCGGGACCCGGCCGCGTCGATCGGACGGCTGCGCGCTGCTGTCGACCGTGTCGACGGGCCGATGGCGGCGGCCGTGCGGGAGTACGCCGACGCGGTGCTCGCCGGGGACGGCACGAGGACCATCGCCGCACAGGGGGCACTCGCCGCGCGCGGCCTGTACGTCACCGCGCAGCGCTCGCGCCCACCGCTGAGCCGTCGCGAGTACGAGGTCGCGGAGCTCGCCGCCGAGGGTCTCTCGAACCGGTCCATCGCAGAGCAGCTCGGCCTGTCCGTCCGGACGATCGACGCGCACATGTCGCGGATCTTCGCGAAGTGGGACCTGCACGCACGGTCGGAGCTCGCCGACCTGGTCTGAGGCCCGCTCCAGCCCCACCGGCGGCTGGTGGTCCGCGGGCGGGGACGGGAGCGCTCCATCGACAACCGGGCGCGACAGAATCCGCAATCGGGTTGCGGAATGCAGCACGCCACGCCGGATGGTTGACACGGAGCGACGGTTGTCGCGTACCGTGGGCGATGTCGCCGGGTTCGGACCCGTTCGGGTCGGGTCCGAATCCCGGCGACTTCTACGGTACGACTGCGGTAGCACGTGCCACATCGGTAGGCACTACCTAATTCGATCCCCCCGGGTACCGGGAGCGCGGTCGTCAGTCCACGGGGCCGAGGCCGTGCGTCCGCACGGGCAGGAACGACGCCAGGTCCGCTCGGGAACCAGAGGCGCTGACGCGCACGGCGGCGGTCGGGTCGTCCCAGCGGAGCGTCCCCGTCGCGAGCGCGATCCACGTCGCCGCGTCCGTCTCGATGACGTTCGGCGGGGTCCCGCGGGTGTGGCGGGGTCCGGGCACGGCCTGCACGGCGGCGAACGGCGGCACGCGGACCTCGACGCTGTTGCCCGGCACGTCCTCGGCGAGGCGCTGGAGCGTCCACCGCACGGCCATGGCGACGAGCGGCCGTTCCGTCGCACCCTCGACGACGGCGCGCAGTGCGGCTGCGCCGTCGGCGTCGTCGATCGTCCTCCCCGGCATCTCCACAGGCTAGCCGGTGCACCCCAGCGGAACGCCGTGGCTCGGTAGGGTGATCGGGTGCGAATCCTCGTCCTCGGTTCCGGTGCCCGCGAGCACGCGATCATCACGGCGCTCCTGGCGGAGCAGGCCGGTCACGTCATCACGGCCGCGCCCGGCAACGCCGGCATCGCCGCCGACGTCGAGACCGTGTCACTCGACCCCACGAACGGTCCGCTCGTCGCCGAGTACGCGCTCGAGAACGGCGTCGAACTCGTCGTCGTCGGGCCCGAAGCCCCGCTGATCGCCGGCGTCGCCGACCCCCTCCGGACCCGCGGCATCCCGGTGTTCGGGCCGAGCAAGGCCGCCGCCGCACTCGAGGGCTCGAAGGCCTTCGCCAAGCGCATCATGGCCGAGGCCTCGGTCCCCACCGGCCGTCCCCTCTCCGCCGGCACGCTGGACGAAGCGGTCGCCGCCATCGACGAACTCGGCGCACCGTACGTCGTGAAGGCCGACGGGCTCGCGGCGGGCAAGGGCGTCCTCGTGACCGACGACCGCCAGGCCGCCGTGGACCACGCCACCTACTGGCTGCAGCACGGCCCCGTCGTGGTGGAGGAGTTCCTCGACGGCGAAGAGGTCTCGCTGTTCTTCCTCAGCGACGGCCACGACGTCCGCGCGCTCAGCCCCGCACAGGACTACAAGCGCCTCGGCGACGGCGACCTCGGCCCGAACACCGGCGGGATGGGTGCCTACTCCCCCCTGCCCTGGCTCGCCGACCGCTGGGGCTCCGAGCAGGCCTTCGTCGACGAGGTCACCGACCTGGTGGCGCTGCCCACCGTCCGCCGCCTGGAGCACGAGGGCACCCCCTTCGTCGGGCTCCTCTACTGCGGGCTGATCGTGACCGAGCAGGGCGTGCGGGTCATCGAGTTCAACGCCCGCTTCGGCGACCCGGAGACCCAGGTCGTGCTCCCCCGCCTGGCCACCCCGCTCAGCGCACTCCTGCTCGCGGCGGCCGGCGGACAGCTCGGCGGCACGCCCGCGCCGGCGTTCCACGACCAGGTCGCGGTGACCGTCGTCCTGGCGAGCGAGGGCTACCCGGAGAACCCGAAGACCGGTCGCCCGATCAGCGGCGTCGACACCGCGAACGCGCGCGAGGGCGTCTCGGTCCTGCACGCGGCCACCGGCCTGCTCGACGGCGAACTCGTCGCGACGGGCGGCCGCGTGCTCAGCGTCGTCGCCACCGGGTCCGACTTCACCGAAGCCAGGGACCGCGCCTACGCCGGCCTGCACGACATCACCCTGCCGGGTGCCCAGTTCCGCACCGACATCGCCACGAAGGTCGTCCGATGAACGCCGCACCCCGGATCGACGGCTGGAAGCACGTCTCGTCCGGCAAGGTCCGCGAGCTCTACGTCCCGGCCACCACGGCGAACGTCGCGGGTGCCACCGAGCTGCTCCTCGTGGCGTCGGACCGCGTCAGCGCCTACGACTTCGCGCTCGAGCCGCCGATCCCGGGCAAGGGCGAGCTCCTGACGCGCCTGTCCCGCTTCTGGTTCACCCAGCTCGGTGACGTCCCGAACCACCTGCTCCGCCCCTCCGCCACCACGACCCCGGTGCCGCACGAGGTCGCCACCCGGTCCATGCACGTGATGCCGCTGCGGATGTTCCCGGTCGAGTGCGTCGTGCGCGGGTACCTCTCGGGCAGCGGGTGGGCCGAGTACCAGGAGTCCGGCAGCGTCTGTGGCGTGCCGCTCCCCGCCGGGCTCTCCGACGGCGACCGCCTCCCCGAGCCGATCTACACGCCCGCGTACAAGGCGCCGCAGGGCGAGCACGACGAGAACATCTCGTTCGAGCGCACCGAGGAACTCGTCGGGGCGGACGTCGCTGCGACGCTCCGCGACCTCTCGCTGCACGTGTACTCGGAAGCGGCGGCGATCGCCCTGCAGCGCGGGGTCATCATCGCGGACACGAAGTTCGAGTTCGGGCACGACACCCACGGGCAGATCCGCATCGGGGACGAGGTCCTGACGAGCGACTCCAGCCGGTACTGGGACGCGTCCTCCTACGACGCCGGCAACCGCACGGACTCGTTCGACAAGCAGATCGTGCGGAACTGGCTCAGCGCGCACTGGGACCGTCAGGGCACGCCGCCGGTCCTGCCCGACGAGATCGTCGAGCGCACGGCTGCCCGGTACCGCGAGCTCATCGAGCGCCTCGGCGCCTGACGCCGGAGCCGCGCGGCGACCCGGCGGCGTCGCCGTCGCCGTCGCCGTCGCCGTCGGCGTCGCCGTCGCGCCGAGCGGTCACGACGCCCCGCTCACGTCCGCCGAGTGGTCACGTCCTGTCGGTTCACGCTCCCGCACGCGACAGAACGCGACCACTCGCCGTCGCGCAGCGACAGGACGTGACCGCTCGGCACCCCGGGCGCCGTCGCGCAGCCATAGGACGTGACCGCTCGGCGACCCGGCGCCGTCGCGCAACAACGGAACGCGACCACTCGGCACCACGGGCGCCGTCGCGCAACGACGGAACGCGACCACTCGGCACCACGGGCGCCGTCGCGCAGCGACAGAAGGCGACCACTCGCCTTCGCGTAGCGACGGCACCCCACCACTCGGCGGGTGACAGTGCGGCCCCGAGCCGGCACCGCGCCGGACTGGAGGCACGGCGCACGTCGTGAGCACAGCCTCCAGTCCGACGGTGGCCAGCCACAGGACGGCCGCACCGTGCGCGCTGTCCCCGCCGGTGCGCGGTCACGCACCCCGTGCGCCGCACTGACCGCGCACCGAGTGACCGACGCGGCACCAGAGCGCCGCCGCACCTACCGCGTCAGCCCTCGCGCGCGATGACCACGACCGTCAGGTCGTCACCCGGGTCGTGCGTGCGGGCCCGGGCGCGGATGCGCTCCAGGAAGGACGCGGTGTCCGTGGCCTTGCGGTACAGGCCACCCAGCCGCGAGAGCGACGCGAGCGTGGAGTCCCACAGTTCGAGCGCACCGTCGCTGACCACGATGAGGGTGTCGCCGGGCTCGAGCACCAGGGAGCCGGTGGTCCGGGGCAGTCCGACGGGGTGCAGGCCGAGCGGCAGGTCCAGTGACCGGTGGATGGTCTCGGTGCCGTCGGCGTGCAGCTGCAGCACGAGACCGTGTCCGGCGTCGACGTAGTCGAGGTGCCCGGTCGCCGGGTCGAGGCGCCCGTGGAAGAACGTGGCGAAGGACTCGGCCCGGCTGAGCTCGGGCGCGACCTGGCGTTCGAGTGCTGCGACGGCGGCGGCGGGCTGCTCGTCACCGCGGGCGAGGACGGCTCCGCGGATGCCGGCGCCCAGGAGTCCGGCCGACATGCCCTTGCCCATCACGTCGGACACGGTCACGACGAGGGCGTCGCCGGACCGGTGCCAGTCGTGGAAGTCGCCGGAGACGACGCCGTGCGGGACGGACATGCCGTCGACGAGGTACCCGGGCACGTCGACGGGGCCCGGCTCGAGTCCGGTGAGCACCGAGCGCAGGCGGTCCTCGTCGGCGCCGGCGGCGAGCTCGCGCTCTGCCCACGTGCCGAGTTCGTGGAGCAGGGCGACGTCGTCGGGGCTGAGCGTGCGGGGCTGCTGGTCGATGAGGCACAGGGTGCCGACCTTGACGGCGTCGGAGCCGAGCCGCAGCGGGACGCCGGCGTAGAAGCGCACGTTCGGGTCGCCGGTCACCATCGGGAGGTCGCGGAACCGCGCGTCGACGAGGGCGTCGGGGACGAGCACGGCGCCCGGTTCGGCCATGGTCCGGCCGCAGAAGGTGTCCTGCAGCGGGATGGGGCCGCTGAAGACCTCGTCGCTCTGCTGCGACTTGATGAGGAGGTGGTCCTCGTTCGCGAGGTTGAGGAAGGAGCCGGAGACGCCGAAGGCCTCGCGTGCGATGCGGGTGATCCGCTCGAAGCGTTCCTCGGTCCCACCCTGCGCGACGTCGAGGGCGGCGAGGAGCGCAGCCCGCTTCACCGCGTCCGGACGAGACGTCGGTTGCACGCTCGTTCCGGTCCCGACTGTCATGCCTCCACGCTAGCGCGCCAACCGGACATCGCCTGTCCCCCCATCAGAGGACTCCTGGCCCCAGTAGGCGGGTCAACCGGGCCGGGTCGCCGTCGTAGGCTTGTCACGTGATCCGTCGCTCTGCCACCGTGCTCGTCGTCGGCCTCGTGGCGGCGCTGACGCTGTCCGGCTGTGGCGCCCAGGACTCCACCGGCCGCATCACCGTCACGGTGTCGCAGAACGAGGCCGAGCACCAGTACCGCGTCGAGGTCCTCATCCCGAACGGGCGCACCGCGGCGCAGCAGCGCGCGTTCCCCGGGGACACCCTGCGCTTCGCGGGCATCGCCGTGGGGAAGGTGACGGTCCGTGCGAACGACCTCTGCACGCAGACGGCGATGATCGAGAGCGGCAAGGTGACCGACGTCACGCTGACCTCGATCGGCTGCTGAGTCCGACGAAGCTGCTCGCCTCAGTCCCGGTGGCTGCGGCCTGACCCGGCTCGATCGACCGTCTCGTGCGGGCTCTCCCCGAACCGCTCGCGGTAGCTCGCCGCGAACCGGCCGAGGTGCATGAACTGCCACCGCCTGGCGACGTCCTGCACGGTGACAACCACGCGGGCCGGTCGCGCCTGGAGCTCCAGGTGCACGCGGTCCAGCCGGACCTCGCGCAGGTACCGCATCGGCGTCACGTCGAGTGTCCGGCGGAACAGGTCCTGCACCCCGCGCTCGCTGAGCCCGGCGGCGTCGGCGATGTCCCCGACGGTGATGTCGTCCGCCGCCTGGTCGTGCACGAACCGGACGGCTCGCCGCAGCCGGTTCTCCACGTCCGCCCGGGAGCGCGTGAACGTCGAGAGCACGACCTTGGCCACCCGGCGGTTCACGCTCTGGCGGTCGGACTCGGGCAGGTCGGGGTCGAGGATCTGCGCGGTCACCTCGCGCAGCAGCGCTCGCAGCGGCTCGAGTCGGATGTCCGAGGCCTCGGGCTGGACGAACTCCCAGGGATCGCCGGCGGCGCCGTCGTCGGAGGTCCGTGCGGCCACGGCGTCGAGGAACGACGGCGTGAGGTGCAGCAGCGTCATCCGGGTGGCATCGGTGTCGAACGCGTACGCGACCGGGGCTGAGAGCATCACCGGTCGACCGGGTCCGACCTCCCACCGGTCACCGGTGTCGGCGGTCACGACGGCGTGCCCGTCCGACAGCCAGAACAGCACGTGGGCGGGACGGGGTCCGATCGTGCCGGTCTGCGGTCCGTTCGTCCCGATCCGGTGCAGGGAGACGTCGTCGTCCCCGCCCGTGCGGTACTCGAACGGCGCCGCCGCCGCTCCCTCGGTCTCCGCCACGCGAGAACGGTACCGTGACGTGAGGGTCTGTCCCTGGTGGCTCGCGCCCGCGCGTCGCGGCTGCAGGTCGTCGCGACGTCGCGTCGGCTCGTCGGCTCGTCGTCGCGTCGTCCGGTCGTCGCAGCTGCCGGGAGGCTCGGGGCCGCTTCCCAGGACGGGTCCAGTTGGTCGCGCGACGATTTAGTTGACGCGTCAACCAAATCGGCGGAGACTGGAGCCATGCAGACCCAGGACCTCCTCGCCGCCGACACCGGCATGGGCGCCGTCACCCTCCGCGTGGCCGACCTCGACCGGATGATCGCCTACTACCGCGACGGCGTCCTGCTCACGTTGCTGTCGAACGCGGGCGGAGTCGCCGTGCTCGGACGCGGCACGACGCCGGTCGTGGTGCTCGAGCACGCGCCGGTCCTCGCCCACGCCGGAGCGCACGAGGCCGGTCTCTTCCACACCGCCGTCCTGTTCGACACCCGCGCCGACCTGGCCGCTGCGCTGTACTCCGTCGCGACGAAGTACCCGCAGACCTTCACCGGCAGCGCGGACCACCTCGTCAGCAACGCCTTCTACTTCACCGACCCCGAGGGCAACGGTGTCGAGCTGTACTGGGACCGCGACCGGACCGAATGGTCGTGGACGCACGGCATGGTCGACATGGACACGAAGTACGTCGACCCGAACGCGTTCCTGCAGGAGCACCTGACGTCGACCGGGCTGTCCGACGCCGGGGCGCGTCCAGCCCGGGTGGGGCACGTGCACCTGTCCGTCGGGGACGTCGCCAGCGCCCGCGCGTTCTACGTCGACCAGCTCGGCTTCGCGACGACCGCGGGCTGGGGCGAGGCCCTGTTCGTCAGCGCCGGCGGGTACCACCACCACATGGCGATGAACACGTGGAACTCCCGCGGTGCCGGACGCCGGCAGCTCGCGCTCGGGCTGGGGCTCGTGCGCATCGAGGTGCCGGGCGTCGACGACCTCGGCGCACTGACCGCCCGGATGCGGGACCACGGCGTGCAGACGGCCGACGACGGCCGCACCGTCGCGTTCGAGGACCCGTGGGCGAACCGCATCGAGGTCACGGCGCCCGGTCGCGGGTGAGGAGGCGGCGGCGCTGCCCGCACCGTGCGCGGCTCGCTGCCCGATGCCCGCACCGTGCGCGGTCGCTCGGCCGGTGCGAGGTCCGCAACCTGGTGCCACGCTGATGCGGCGCACGGAGTGGTCGACCTCGCACGGGAGGCTCGGCCCGCGCCCGGCACGACGCTCACCTCACCGGGTCCGGAAGTAGCGATGCAGCGACCGTTCCCGCACGAGGGCCACGCCGGCGACCCCGCCCGCCACGGCTCCCAGGAGCCCCAGCGCGCACAGGACGACCGCGCGGACGACGATGGGCCCCGCGTCGGCGACCGGGAGCCCGCGCACCAGGACGACTGACGCGGCCACGGCCAGTGCGGCACCGACGGATGACCACGCTCCGTGCTGGATCGCGACTCCCAACGCCTGTGCGCCGACGGTCACCCCGACGTGCCGGTCGGACGCGATCGAGAGTCGTCGCCGGACCACCGCGCCGAGGCCCACCGCCACGCCGATGCCGAGCACCACGGTCTCGACGACCCCGCTCGGCGGTGCCGCTGCCGGGGTGAAGGTCGTCCCGGACCGCGGGTTGAGCTGACCCGAAGTCGACCGGGCGTCGTCCTCGGCGCCGGTCGACGGCAGCAGTGTCCGACGGAGGCCGGTGAGCGCGGTGTCGTCCGCGGGCCAGATCGTCGCCCAGCAGGCATCGAACGGGATGCCGTCGTCGATCGCGGGCGCGAGGACCGCGTACCCCAGGTCGGGGTCACGGCCGTCGTCCGGCCAGGCGTAGACACCCGCGACCGGGACCGCGCCCTGGGCGGACTCGATGCGCTGGCCGGGCTCGACACCGAGCGTGTCCGCGACCTCAGCCGAGGCCACGACGCCAGCGCCACCGACGACGCCGACCACGCCGACCACGGCCGGGAACCCACCGGAGACCTCGTAGGTCGGGACGGACGTACCCGGCAGCGCAGCGACGACCAGTCCGTCCTCGACTCGGCGCACCGCCCCGGACGCGAGGACGTCCGCATCGTCCGCGAGCGCTGCGCACGCGGTGCCATCGATCCGGCCCTCGGCGGTGAAGACCTGCGTCGCCGCACCGGACGTGATGAAGCGGGCGGCGGCGCGGACGTCCTCCGTGGCCGCCGCCGTGCGCAGGCCGACGACCCCGGCGACGAGCACCGCGAGGACGACCGCGCACGTCACCGCACCTCCGGCTCCCGTCGCGAGGTCCCGCCATGCTTCGCGGAGCACCTCCGCCGTGCGCAAGCGTCCGCGACCTGGACCCCGCCGACCGGTCACCGGAACCGCCCCAGGTCGAGGACGTCCCCGCACGCATCGCGGGTGGCGTCGTCGTGGGTCGCGACGACGACCGTGGTCCCCGTCGTTCCGAGTTCACCGATGGCGTCGTTCACCTCCGCAGCAGTCGCACGGTCGAGCTGCGCCGTCGGTTCGTCGACCAGCATCAGCGTCGGCGCGGACGCCACACCCCGAGCGAGCATGAGTCGCTGCGCCTCGCCACCGGAGAGCTCCCGGAACGGTGCCGATGCCCGTCGCGCGAGACCGAAGCGCTCGAGGATCTCCATGGCTCGGTCATCCGCCACATGACGGGTCAACCCCCGCGCGAGCAACGGCAGCGACACGTGGTCCAGAGCCGACCGACGCGCGACGCCGTGCGGGTTCTGGAAGACCCACAGCACCTCGGCACCGGTCGGCAGCTCCACCGCCCCGGCCGTCGGCACCAGCATCCGGGCGAGGACCGCGAGCAGCGTCGACTTGCCCGACCCGCTCGGCCCCACCAGTGCCGTCACCGACCCGTCTTCGAAGGCCCAGTCGACGCCGCGGAACAGCTCCGTGCCGCCGGGCCAGCGGTGACCGACCGCGTGGAGGTTCACCGGCACGATCGCCCACGGTCCGGCGTCGCGCGGACCCGGTCGAGTGCAGTGCCCGGGTCGAGCGCGGTGCCCGGGTCGAGGCGCACGAACGACTGCCCGAGCTCCGACCCGACGACCTCGACGAGGAGCGGCTGTCCCTCGGCCGGTTGGACGCAGGCGTGGTCCTCGTGCACGTCCCACAGCGCCGTCGGTGGGACGACCCGGACCTCGAGTGGATCCCGCAACGACCACGACGCAGACAGGCTCGGCACGCCGTCGGCCGACGCCACCGTCGCGGCGTACTCCGGCAGTGCGCCGATCGCCGCGAGGGACGACGGGTCGACGACGACCCCGCGCTCGTCGACATCGGCATGCACCTGCCCGAAGACGACTCGGCGAGCGCCTGCCACGGCGTCGCTCGGAAGCTGCTCGACCCGCGCGCCTCGGAGTTCGGCGGGCAGTTCCACCAGCACGCCGTCAGCACCGACCGGAGCCCCGACGACCGCAGCGCACGTCCGGACGGTGGTCTCAGCCGACGGGATCCACGCGAACGCCGACCGCTCGATCGTGTCGTCCGTCAGATCGTCGCGCGTGGAGCCGTGCATCAGGAGGAAGCGCTGGGCGGCCCGGAGCGTTGCCTGTCCGACGATCCCGTCGACCGTGACCGGGACCCCGAGTCGAGCGAACTCCTGCTGGAGCCCGTGGACGTCGTCCCCACGGTCGCCCACGGCGAGGTCGCGGTACAGCGGTGTCCCCGTCGCCATCGCGATCACCGGGACGTCGTCGATCCGAGCGATCTCGAGCCCGCTCCGCAGGACTCCCCCGGTCGTGCACGACGACGCCGTGACCGTCCCCGCACGTGTCGTGACGACCGCCCGAGGCGCACCGGTGTCGAGCGCCAGCTGCACCTGCCGCTCGTCGGCGTCAGAGCGTTCCGTCACCGCGACGGTGTCGGCGGGTGTCGCGGTCGCGAGGGCCGCCGGTGGTCCGACCGGGAGCGCGACGACGACGCCGACAGCTGTCGCAGCCGCGACGATCACGCTGCCGAGAGCGATGAGCGGCCCGGACACGGCCCCCTCTCCCCGGCTCATCCGTCCCGCCAGAGTCCGAGCGGATCGAGGTCGCACTGCTGCGCGCGGGGGTCGGAGTCGTTGAACGAGAAGACCCCGCTGTCGTACTCGGACTGCCACTTCCGTTCTGTGTAGGCCTTGCCGACGATCCCAGCTCGGCGGAGACAGGCGACGGTGATCTTCGCGTCGTCCTGCTTCTCCGGGTTGCGCCGTGTCTCCTGGAAGAGCATGGTCACGTACTCGTCGTACCGCTTCTCGCATGCTTCGAGCACCGCGTTCGTCCGGGTCATGTCGTTGCTCGGCGATCCGCCGCGCAGACTCCCGATCTCGAAACCGCCATCCGTGCTGTACGTGATCGTGTAGCCGGAGTCCTCAAGACACCGACCGATCCGGTCGTGTGCATCCTCGACCTCGGCAGTCGTCACCTGCCCATCGGAGAGGATGCCCGCTTCGTAGTCGGAGACACCGTGGGCGAGCGCGTCCCGGAAGTCCTCGGCCCAAGTCCCCGCACGCTCCAACGAGGCGTGGGCGGTGCTCCCGCTCGCATCCGGAGCCTCGTCAGCGGAGCAACCCGTCAGCAACAACGAGACCACGACCGCGCCCGGGACGACCGCCGCGGCGCGGCCGTGCTCTCGAAACCGCATCTACCTGGCCGTCATCCCGTAGGAGACGACGTTCGCCCAGCAGGCATTCTGCTGCGACCACTTCCCCTTGCCGACCCAGGCGCCGTACTTGGCGTTGGAGTTCTTGATGGCGTCCCAGTGGCGCGCGGACGAGCAGGTGTTGTTCTTCCCCTTCCAGATGCTGACTGACCCGTAGCACGCCGCCGCCTTCGCCTCCGGCGCCCGGGCGACGTCCAACGCGATGCCGCCGCTGATGACCGTGCCGATGATGGCTGCTCCGAGCACGAACTTCGTGATCATGGTTCTTCCTCCCCGTTGTCCCACGAACCCCTCGTGGTGACCTGTAACGTATTACCGGTCAGCATGACAGTGCAACCCCTCGCAGCAGCACCGTGCAGGATGGACCGATGAGCGACGACATCCGGTGGGAGGTGGTCGAGGAGAGCACGCTGTCACTCCCCGACCACGAGGCGATCGCGGCGATGTTGGGGCAGGCGTTCCCGGACTGGTCGCACTGGTACGTGGGCGGCCGCAGCTGGTCCGGGATGCAGCCCGAGCGTCGCGTGCTCGCGCACGACGAGGACGGTGTGGTCCTGGCGCACGTGGGCATCCGGCGGATGTTCGTCACGGTGGGCGGCGAGGACGTCCTGGTCGGCGACACGGGCCTCGTGGCGGTCGCGCCACGACTGCAGGGAACGGGTGTCGGTCGCGAGCTCATGACGCGCACGCACGCCGTGCTCGACGGGCTGCGCGTGCCGTTCGGGTTCCTCGGCGCGGGTGAGGACCGCATCCCGTTCTACAGCCACCTCGGCTGGCACGAGTTCCCCGAGGCCGTCGGCACCTTCAACGCCTTCACCGCCGAGGGCGCCGGCATCACCAACACCGAGCAGGGCGGCTGGATGGTGCGCCCGGTGACCGCAGCACTCGAGGACTGGCCGACCGGTCCCATCTGGCTCAACGGACAACAGGTCTGACAGACGACAGACGACAGACGGGAGGCACGGTGCCAGCTGGCACCGTGCCTCCCGTCTGTGTGGAACGGCTGGGGCTTACGCCTGGACCGCGACCTTCTCCGGGTCCTCGTTCGATCCCGGCGCGCTCGGCGCGACCGCGGCGCGCACGCGCGCACCCAGGTCGGGGTCGACGTTGGTCCAGTACGCGAACACGCGCTCGCGCAGGTCGTCGCGCGTCACCTTCGAGACGTGCCCGGCGATGTTGCCGACCAGGCGCTCGCGGGCGGCGTCGTCGAGGACCTCACGGTAGAGCGTGCCGGCCTGGCCGAAGTCGTCGTCCTCGGGGTGGAGCGTCGCGGCGGAGCGCTGCAGCGCACCGTCGGACTCCCACCCGGGGGCGTCGTCGGTGGCGTTCGGGTCGGCGTGCGCGCCACCGAGGGAGTTCGGCGCGTACACGGGGACCTCGGACTTCTGGAAGTCGAAGCGCATGGCGCCGTCCTTCGAGTACGAGTGCACCTCGTTCTTCGGGGCGTTCACCGGCAGCTGCGCGTGGTTCGTGCCGACGCGGTAGCGGTGGGCGTCGGCGTAGCTGAAGATGCGCGCGAGGAGCATCTTGTCGGGGCTGGCCGCGATGCCGGGCACGAAGTTCGAGGGGGCGAAGGTCGCCTGCTCGATCTGCGCGAAGTAGTTCTCCGGGTTGCGGTTGAGCTCCATCGTGCCGACCTCGATGAGGGGGTAGTCCGCGTGCGGCCACACCTTCGTCAGGTCGAACGGGTTGAAGCGGTAGCTGGCGGCGTCCTCGTACGGCATGACCTGCACCGCGAGGGTCCAGCGCGGGTTGTCGCCACGCTCGATCGCCTCGTGGAGGTCGCGGATGTGGAAGTCGGCGTCCTCACCGGCGATGCGGTCGGCGTCCTCCTGCGTCAGCGTCGCGTGGCCCTGCTCGGTGCTGAAGTGGTACTTCACCCAGAAGCGCTCGCCGTCGGCGTTGATCCACTGGTAGGTGTGCGACCCGAAGCCGTCCATGTGGCGCCAGCTCGACGGCAGGCCGCGGTCGCCCATCAGCCACGTGACCTGGTGTGCCGACTCGGGCGACAGGGTCCAGAAGTCCCACTGCATGTCGTGGTCGCGGAGGTGCGAACCCGGCAGGCGCTTCTGCGAGCGGATGAAGTCGGGGAACTTGATGCCGTCGCGGATGAAGAACACCGGGGTGTTGTTGCCGACGAGGTCGTAGTTGCCCTCGGTCGTGTAGAACTTCAGCGCGAAGCCGCGGGGGTCGCGCCAGGTGTCCGGGGAGCCCTGCTCGCCGGCGACGCTGGAGAAGCGCGCGAGCATCTCGGTCTGCTGACCCGGCTGCAGGAACGCGGCGCGGGTGAAGCGGCTGACGTCCTGCGTGACGGTGAACGTGCCGAACGCGCCGCCGCCCTTCGCGTGGACGACGCGCTCCGGGACGCGTTCGCGGTTGAACTGCGCGAGCTTCTCGACGAGGTAGTGGTCGTGCAGGGCGATGGGCCCGTCAGCGCCGACACCCATCGAGTGCTCGTCGCTCGAGACGGGGGCGCCGCTGTTGGTCGTCGTGGTGGGAGTGGTGGACGGGGTGCCGGTCGGCGTGTTCTGGTCGGACACGGTTCCTCCTGGGGTGGGGCTGGTTCGGACGGGGATGCTCGGGTGGCTCATGGGGTCGGCCGTGGCGGCCGGGGGTGGGTCAGGCGGGGACGGGCTCGGCGTCAGCATCGACGCGTTCCGCTGCAGCGCACGCGTCGCAGATGCCCCAGTAGGTGACCTCGGCCGTGGTGACCGCGAAGCCGTGGGTGTCGGACGGCGTCAGGCAGGGCGCATGACCCACAGCGCAGTCGACGTCCGCGATCGCGCCGCACATCGTGCACACGATGTGGTGGTGGTTGTCGCCGGTGCGCCGTTCGTACCGCGCGGGGCTGCCGGCTGGCTCGATGCGTCGGACCAGTCCGGCGCCGGTCAGTGCCGCGAGGACGCCGTAGACCGCCTGGTGGCTCGTGGTCGGCAGTTCGGCGGCGAGCGCCGTGACCAGGTCGTCGGCCGTCGCGTGCGGCATGGTCTCGGTCGCCCGGAGGACGGCGAGACGCGGGGTCGTGACGCGGAGTCCGGCGGTGCGGAGCAGATCTGCGTCGTCATCCATGAGGACCCCTTCTTTTGCGCTGCTCAAGACAACGACCACTGTAGCGCCATCCGGTGACGTTCGGCTGACCGATCGAGCAGGTGTGTCGGCGGCAGGCGCAGGCGGCGACGAGGAACGCCGGTGCCGCACGGACGTCCTGCGCCTGAGCCGCTTCTCACCGGATTCGACCGACCACCGCGGCTCCGCCGTCGCAGGATGATCCTGCAGCGCGATCCGCAGGAGGCACCCCACGCCGTCACCGTCCGAGTTCTGGAGCATCTGGCACGTCGACCCGCTGGCGGTCGCACTCCTCGTCCTCGCGGCGGGGACCTACGGCTGGCTCGTGGTCGGCGCGCACCGCTCCGGGAGCCCCTGGCCCTGGTGGCGGTCGCTGTCGTTCGCGGGGGCGCTGGCCCTGTTCGCGGTGCTGCAGTTCGGCATCGTCGGCGTGTACGACCAGACGCTGCGGTGGGCGTTCGTCCTGCGCCTGGCACTGCTCTTCTTCGCGGTCCCCACGTTCGCCGCGTTCGCCGCGCCCGTCACGTTGCTCCGGACGGGAGGCCCGGCTCGTCTCGCCCGCGCCACCTCCGCGGTCATGGAGTCACGCCCGGTCCGCGTGCTCGGGACGGCGATCGTGTCGCCGCTCGTCGCCCTCGCGCTGTTCTGCCTGCTGCTGACCCCGCTGTCGGCCCTGATCCGCACGTCCTCGGTCGGCGCGGTCGCGATCACGGTCCTCGTGCCGATGCTCGGGTTCGCCCTGCTCGCGCCGCTGTCCGAGCCCGGCGTGCTGCGCTCGTCGACGTTCGTGACCGCCGAGTTCCTGCTCGCCTTCGTGGAGCTGATGCTCGACGCGATCCCGGGCATCGTGCTGCGGATCACGAACCACGTGCTCGACGGTGCGACCGTGATGGTGTCGGGGCCGGCGTGGTTCCCGTCGCCGCTGCGGGACCAGCACCTGGCCGGGGACCTGCTCTGGTTCATCGCCGAGGTCGCGGACGTCCCCGTGCTCATCTCCCTGTTCGTGCGGTGGCAGCGGACCGACCGCCGCGAGGCCCGCGACGTCGACGCCCTCACCGACGAGGAGATGGACGCGCTGACCCGGGCGCACCTGTCGCGGCGGGACTGAGGCGGCGCCTCCGGCCCGGGTCCCAGACCGCCCTCGCCGGCGACGTCGAGGTCGTCGCGCGTGCGTCGGGACTCGGGGGCGCGGGACTGTCCGGCGGACGCGGAGAGCCCCCGGCCACTGGGCGTGGTCGGGGGCTCTCGGGGCGTGCGGTGACGGCTAGGCGCTGGCGTGCTTGCCGTGGTGGTCGGTCGCCGCGAGCTCCTGTTCGGGCGCAGTCGACGCGGCGGGGGCCTCGGCGTCGGGCTGGGTCGTGACCGCACCGGTCTGGGCCCAGGCCACGGTCTGCTTCGGCTTCGCGAGGAACAGCGCGGCGACGATGGCCGCGACGAGCACGACCGCCGGCAGGATGAGGGACTGCCCCATCGCCTTCGAGAACGGGTCGAGCAGGAAGCCCGGCAGCGACCCGATCTGCTGCTCGGCACCGCCGGCGGACGAGCCACCCGCACCCGACGGGAAGTTCGCCGTGATGCGGGCCTCGATCAGTGCGGCGATGCCGGCCGAACCGAGGACGGCACCGATCTGCCGCGTGGTGTTGTAGACGCCCGACCCGGCACCGGCCAGGCGCGGGGAGAGGTTGCGGGTCGCCGAGACCGACAGCGGACCCCACATGCAGGCGTTCGCGAGGCCCAGGAGCGCGCTCGGCAGGAGCACCCATCCCCAGTCGGCGTTGGCGCTCAGCAGGGCGGCGAACCAGAACAGGCCGCCCGAGAAGCAGGCGAGGCCGAACGCGGCGACCCAGCGCGGGTTCCACACGGTGAGCTTCTTGCCGACGAACGGTGCGAGCCCGGCCGAGATCACGGCCTGCGGCACGAGCAGCAGCGCCGCCTGGGTCGGCGAGAACCGGAGGACGTCCTGCGCCCACAGCATGATCGGCAGTGCGAACGACGAGATGGCGACGCCGACGGCCGTGATCGCGATGTTCGCGAGGGTGAAGTTGCGGTCCTTGAACAGGCCGAGCGGCAGCAGCGGCTCGCCCTTCTGCACGCCCTGCCACACCACGAAGGCGATGAGCACGACGATGCCGCCGATGATCAGCGACCAGACCGAGATCGGGCCGGTGATGGTGCCCCAGTCGTAGGTCTCGCCCTCCTGGATGCCGAAGACGAGCAGGAAGAGGCCGACCGCCGAGAGCACGATGCCGAGGTAGTCGAAGCGGTGTCGGTGCCGGTCGAACGTCGGGACGAAGCGCTGCGCGAGCACGAAGGCGACCACGCCGACGGGGACGTTGACGAAGAAGATCCACTCCCAGCCGAAGCCGTCGACGAGCAGGCCGCCGAGGATCGGGCCGACGAGCGAGGCGACACCGGCGACCGCGCCCCAGAGACCCATGGCGGCGCCACGGTTCTGCGGCGGGAAGATGCGCGTGATGACGGCCATCGTCTGCGGGGTCATCATCGCGGCGCCGAGGCCCTGGACCACGCGGGCGATGATGAGGACCTCGATCGAACCGGCCAGGCCGCACCAGAGGCTGGCCAGGGTGAAGACGACGAGGCCGACCTGGTAGAGCACCTTCGGGCCGAAGCGGTCACCGAGACGCCCGGTGATGAGCAGGGGCACCGCGTACGCGAGCAGGTAGGCGCTGGTCACCCAGATCACGGCGTTGATGTCCGCGTCGAGGGCCTTGGCGATGGTCGGGGTGGCGACGGACACGATGGTCGAGTCGACGAGGATCATGAAGAAGCCGACGACCAGGGCCCAGAGGGCTGGCCACGGCTTCTTCTCGGTCGTCCGCGGAGGCGTGACGGTGGTCATCGAGTGGGTTCCTTGCTGTTCGTGGAGGTGTGGGGAGGGACGGCCGGGCCGGTGCCGGGTTCCGTCCAGGGGACGTCGCCGCTCTCGATGCGGGCGACCGTGGCTCGGAGCCACTCGATCTGAGCGGTGAGCATCGCATGGACGTACGACACGTCGAGCCACCAGCGCTCGGGCAACGCTTTTGCCGAGACGACGGCCCGGATCTCGTCGAGTTCGGTCCGCTGGACCTCGAGGGCGGCGATCCGGTCGACGAGGGAGGAGACGGCCTCGTCCTGCGGGAGGTTCTCGATCTCCGCGAGCGCCAGGTGGAAGACCGGGTACTCGTCGGCCGGGGCGGAGATGAGCTCGAGCAGCCCGTCGTGCAGGGCTTCCCGGCCGGCGTCCGTGATCGCGTAGGTCGTGCGCTCGGGACGGTTCCCCGCCCGGTCGGTGCCGACGACGGCCGCGTGCCCGTGCTCCACCAGGCGGCCGACCTGGTGGTAGAGCGTGCCGGGCCGCACCTTCACGTTCCGTGCGTCGCGGCGGTGGGTCATGGTCTGGAACATCTCGTACGGGTGCGACGGCCCCTCGTTGAGGAGTCCGAGCGCGGCGTACGCGAGCGGCGTGAGCGACGCCATTCGAGCCTCCTGTCCGTCATCGATCCCGAATGTTCGACTTGGAATATACGTGATCGAACAGTTCTCCACAACCGCGCCCGCCGCGACGCGCGCGCCACCTAGACTGGAGCGGTCCCCACCCGATTCCCCCGTGCTGGAGTGAACACGTGCCAACGATCGTCGTCGAGGTCATGCCGAAGGCCGAGATCCTCGACCCCCAGGGCAAGGCGGTGGGCAACGCCCTCGCCCGCCTCGGCAAGAACGACCTGACCAACGTCCGCATCGGCAAGCGATTCGAGGTGCACGTCGACGGCCCCGTCGACGACGCCAAGCTCGCCGAGGTCCGCGAGATCGCGGTGGACGTCTTCTCCAACGCCGTGATCGAGGACGTCGTCTCGGTCAGCGTCGCCGACACCGAGGACGGCGTCGCCAAGTGACCGCCATGCGCATCGGTGTGATCACGTTCCCCGGTTCGCTCGACGACCGCGACGCCCAGCGCGCTGTCCGTCTCGCCGGTGCCGACCCGGTCGCCCTGTGGCACGGCGACCACGACCTGCAGGGCGTCGACGCGATCGTGCTGCCCGGCGGGTTCTCCTACGGTGACTACCTCCGCGCCGGGGCCATCGCCGCGAAGGCCCCGATCATGGCCGAGGTCATCGACGCAGCGGGCAAGGGCATGCCCGTGCTCGGCATCTGCAACGGCTTCCAGATGCTCGCCGAGGCCCGTCTGGTCCCCGGGGCGCACACGCGGAACGCCCACCAGCAGTTCATCCGCCGCGACCAGAAGCTCCGCGTCGAGAACGCCGGCACCGCCTGGACGAACGGCTTCGACGCCCAGCAGGAGATCACCATCCCGCTGAAGAACGCCGACGGCCGCTTCGTGGCGGACGCCGACGAGATCAAGCGCATCGAGGACAACGGCCAGGTCGTCTTCCGCTACGTCGGCGTGAACCCGAACGGGTCCATCGACGACATCGCCGGCGTCTCGAACGAGCGCGGCAACGTCGTCGGCCTGATGCCGCACCCCGAGCACGCGACCGAGCCCGGCTTCGGCCCGGACACCCCCGCGGCGATGGCCTCCGGTACGGACGGCCTCACCTTCTTCACCTCCGTGATCGAGTCGACGCTCGTCAAGTGACGACGCCGACGCCAGTGACAGGGAACAACACCACCGTGACGACCCACGTGCGCCCGAAGCCCGACACCGTGCAGGACGCCGCCGAGACGCCCGACAAGGAGCAGCCCTACGAGGCGCTCGGGCTCAAGGCGGACGAGTACGCGAAGATCCGCGAGATCCTGGGCCGCCGCCCCACCTCGGGCGAGCTCGCGATGTACTCCGTGATGTGGTCGGAGCACTGCTCGTACAAGTCGAGCAAGAACTACCTCCGGCAGTTCGGCCAGAAGGTCACGCCGGAGATGCAGAAGGACCTGATGGTCGGCATGGGCGAGAACGCCGGTGTCGTCGACGTGGGCAACGGCTGGGCGGTGACCTTCAAGGTCGAGTCGCACAACCACCCGTCCTACATCGAGCCGTACCAGGGCGCTGCCACCGGCGTCGGCGGCATCGTCCGCGACATCATCTCGATGGGCGCCCGCCCGGTCGCCGTGATGGACCAGCTCCGCTTCGGCGCGATCGACCACGAGGACACCGCGCGCGTCGTGCACGGGGTCGTCGGCGGCATCTCGTTCTACGGCAACTGCCTCGGCCTGCCGAACATCGGCGGCGAGACCTACTTCGACCCGGTGTACCAGGGCAACCCGCTCGTGAACGCCCTCGCCGTCGGCGTCCTCCGCCACGAAGACCTCCACCTGGCGAACGCGTCCGGCACCGGCAACAAGATCGTGCTCTTCGGCGCCCGCACCGGTGGCGACGGCATCGGCGGTGCGTCGATCCTGGCGTCCGACACCTTCACCGAGGGCGGCCCGACCAAGCGTCCGGCAGTCCAGGTCGGCGACCCCTTCGCCGAGAAGGTCCTCATCGAGTGCTGCCTCGAGCTGTTCCGAGACGACCTCGTCGAGGGCATCCAGGACCTCGGCGCCGCGGGCATCTCGTGCGCCACGTCCGAGCTCGCCAGCAACGGCGACGGCGGCATGCACATCTCGCTCGACGACGTCCTGCTCCGCGACCCCACGCTCACCGCCGAGGAGATCCTCATGTCGGAGAGCCAGGAGCGGATGATGGCGGTCGTCCGTCCCGACAAGCTCGACGCCTTCCTCGAGGTCGTCGGCAAGTGGGAGGTCGAGACCAGCGTGCTCGGCGAGGTCACCGGCACCGGCCGGCTCGTCATCGACTGGCAGGGCCAGGAGATCGTCAACGTCGACCCGCGCACGGTCGCCGTCGACGGCCCCGTGTACGACCGTCCCGTCGCCTACCCGACCTGGATCGACGCGCTCCAGGCCGACGGCGCCGAGTCGCTCGACCGCCCGGAGACGGGCCCGGCGCTGAAGGCCCAGTTCCTGCAGCTCCTCGGGTCGCCGAACCTGTCGGACAAGCGCTGGATCACCAACCAGTACGACACCTACGTGCTCGGCAACACCGCGCTGTCCTTCCCCGACGACGGCGGCATGATCCGCGTCGACGAGGAGACCGGGCTCGGCATCGCGATCGCGACCGACGCCAACGGCCGCTACTGCCAGCTCGACCCCAAGCAGGGTGCCCGTCTGGCCCTCGCCGAGGCCTACCGGAACGTCGCCGTCACCGGCGCCGTCCCCGCGGCCGTCACCGACTGCCTGAACTTCGGGTCGCCGGAGAACCCCGAGGTGATGTGGCAGTTCTCGCAGGCCGTCGAGGGCCTGGCGGACGGCTGCATGGAACTCGGGATCCCGGTCACCGGCGGCAACGTGTCGTTCTACAACCAGACCGGTTCGACGCCGATCCACCCGACGCCGGTCGTCGGTGTCCTCGGCGTGATCGACGACGTCGCCAAGCGCATCCCCTCGGGCTGGCAGGACGACGGCCACAACCTCTACCTGCTCGGCACGACGAGCCTCGAGCTCGACGGCTCCGCGTGGGCGGGCACCGTGCACGGGCACCTCGGCGGGCGTCCGCCGGCGGTCGACCTCGCCCGCGAGAAGGCCCTCGGCGAACTGCTCCGTGCAGCGACCGACGAGCAGCTGCTCACGAGCGCCCACGACCTGGCGGACGGTGGCCTCGGCCAGACGCTCGCCGAGGGCGTCCTGCGCTTCGGCGTCGGCGCACGCGTCGTGCTCGACGAGCTGCAGGAGCGCGACGGGGTCGACCTCGCGACCGCGCTGTTCTCCGAGTCGACCGGCCGCGTCGTCGTGTCCGTCCGCCGTGAGGACGACGTCCGCTTCCAGGGCCTGTGCAACGGCCGGGCCTTCCCGGTCCTGCGCATCGGCGTGACGGACGGCCACTCGCAGGCGCTCGAGGTCCAGGGCGCGTTCACCGCCAGCATCGACGAGCTGCGCACCACCCACGGCTCGACGATGCCGACCCGTTTCGGCGACGTCATCCAGGAGACCGTGACCGAGGGCGTCCTGGGCCGCGGCCCGCTCGCCTCGGACGGCACCTTCTCCCCCCGCACCGACAGCTGAGCGGCGGAACGCGATGTCGATCGTCACCCTGCCCTTCGCCGAGCTCGTCGACCGGTTCGGCCCCGTGCCGGACGGGATCGAGCTCGACGTGTGGGACGTCGAGGCCCCCTACGGACGCCCGGACGACGTCGCCATCGCGTTCCTGCCGTTCTACTTCGGTGGGCAGCACCGCTGGCAGTACGTGCACGACCTGCCGAACCTCCAGCTGCTGCAGCTGCCGAGCGCCGGCTACGAGCACGCGCTGCCGCACGTCCCGGAGCACGCGGCCCTGGCGAACGGCCGTGGCATCCACGACGACGAGACCGCCGAGCTCGCCCTCGGCCTGACGCTGACGGTGCTCCGCGAGATCGGCGCCTTCCAGCTCGACCGCGCGGCCGGCATCTGGGACGCCCGCGAGACCCGCTCGCTCGCTGACCGTCGCGTGACCGTCGTCGGGTACGGGGCCATCGGCGGCGCGATCGCCACCCGCTTCGAGGCCTTCAAGACCGACGTCCGCGTCGTCGCCCGCACCGCCCGGGAGCAGGACGGCCGCCACGTGCACGCGTTCGGTGAACTCCCCGAGCTCGCCCGGACGACCGACGTCTTGGTGCTCATCGCGCCGCTCACCGACGAGACCGAGGGGCTCGTGGACGCCGACCTGCTGGCGGCACTGCCCGACGGAGCGGTCGTGGTGAACGTCGCCCGTGGCAAGGTCGTCGACACGGACGCTCTCGTCGCCGAGCTGCAGAGCGGCCGGCTCTCGGCAGGCCTCGACGTCACCGACCCGGAGCCGCTGCCCGAGGGGCACCCGCTGTGGACGACGCCGAACACGGTGCTCACGCCGCACGTCGGGGGCAACACGGACCTCAGCGTGCCGCGGTCGATCGAGTTGATGCGCCGGCAGGTCGCCGCGCTGGCCGAGGGTCGGACGTTCGAGAACCTCATCGAGCGCTGACCGACCGGGTCGCAGCGAACCGACCCAGGGCCGAACGACAAGAACGACCCGAACGGCCCGAACGGCCCGAACGACCCGGACGGCCCGAACGGCCCCGGCTACACCGGGACGACGCAGGTCGGGGTGCCGACGGCGATCTGCGCCACGGCCTCCCCGGCACGCCGTCGTCCCCGACGGGCAACACCGCGATCGCGTCGGAGCGCTCGTTCGCGACCAGCACGAACCCGGGCACCCGCGCGAAGTGCCGCGGCCAGGCGCCACCGCACGGGGCGCTGCCGACGACGGTGAGTCCACCGTCCGCGGCGTCGAGCACGACGATCACGTCACGACCACGGACGGCGACGGTCACGCGGCCGGACTCGTCGGCCTCGATGTGGCTCAACAGGGACTCCCCCGTCGGCCCGTCGAAGGTGTCCACCGAGGCGACGAGCCGCAGCACGCCGCTGTCGTCGCGACGGAGACGATGCACGCGGCCGTCGAGCTCCCCGGCGACGATGAGGTCACCGTCGAACCAGGTCATGTGGCGCGGTCCGGCTCCCGGCGCGACGTCGTGCACCCGCACCGGCACGAGCGACACGGCAGCACCAGCACCAGCACCAGCACCAGCACCAGCATGAGCACCAGCGGCACCGGCACCGGCGCCGCCGTCCGACACCTCGACCCGGAACTCGTGCAGGGTGTCCCCGCCGAGGTCGGCGACGAGCACCGTGCCCTCCGGCGTCGGCACGGACTGGTGCGCGTGCGGCCCGTCCTGCCGATCCACGACCGGACCGGAAGCAGCAGGCAACGCCACCGTCGCGATCGCCGACGCCGGCACCACCACGGCACCGGCGGACCCCCGCGCCCCCACGACCCCGTCACTCGCCGCGACCGAGGCAGCGAACGACTCGGCAGCAGCCAACGACACCGCGGTCACGGTGCCGGAGACGTAGTTCGTGACGACAAGCGCCCCCGACGGATCGACCTGCACGTGGCAGGGCGCGTTCCCGCCGGCGGTCGCGGTCCAGCGGTGCTCGAGTGCGGAACCCGAGCGCCGGAACGCACTGACGCTGCCCTCGGCGGTCTCGGACACGGCGTAGACGCGGTCGCCGGAGACGGCGAGGAACGAGGGGTCGTCGAGGACGGCCACGGTCGCCGCGACACCGTTCTCGACGAAGGAGACGCCGGTCGCGTTCCCACCGCCCGTGGCCGTGTACGACCCGACGAGCAACCGCAGTCCCGCCACTGCGGACGCAGCGGACACAGCGGCCGCAGCCGACGGAACACCAGCGGCAGCCCCAGCCGCTTCGGGACCGCTGTCGCTCACGGAGCGTCCGCAGCGATCTCCTCGCCCACGGCGATCCGCTCGTGGTGGTGGATGACCTCGGCGACGATGAAGTTCAGGAACTTCTCCGCGAACGCCGGGTCGAGGTGGGACTCGGCAGCGAGCGAGCGGAGGCGTGCGACCTGGATCTGCTCGCGCCCCGGGTCGGCGGCGGGCATGCCGGCGCTGGCCTTGAGGTAGCCCACGCGCTGGGTGTACTTGAACCGCTCGGCGAGCATGTGGATCACAGCGGCGTCGATGTTGTCGATGCTCTGCCGGATGCTCTGGAGTTCCGCCACGGCCTCGTCGTCGTACTCGCTCATGGACAGAGCCTAGCGGCGGACCCCGGACCCCGACCCCGAACCCCAGCGCGCGCGGTGTCTGTGACAATGGAACGCATGTCAGCGCTCCTCGTGATCTCGTGTGTGTGCGCAGTCCTCGCCGGACTGGTGCACGTCTACATCTTCTTCCTCGAGTCCGTGGCGTGGACCAGCCCCCGTGTGCGGAAGATCTTCGGGATCGCCTCCGACGCCGAGGCCCGAGCCACCCGCTCGCTGGCCTTCAACCAGGGCTTCTACAACCTGTTCCTCGCGATCGGCGCGGTCCTGGGTGTCGTCTTCGTCGCGACGGGCAACCCCGCGACCGGCTGGACCCTCGTGGTGTTCTCCACCGCGAGCATGCTGGCCGCCGCCGTGATCCTCGCCGGCACGGGTCGTCGCTACCTCAACTCCGCCTTCGCACAGGGATCGCTGCCGCTCATCACCCTGCTGTTCGCCTTCCTCGGGTCGATGTTCGCCAACTGAGCGGATCCACCCCGACGGACAGTCGGATCGGCGCAGCCCCGGCACACCGCCGGACTTCGACGGCCAGTCGGATCGGCGCAGCCCCGGCACACCGCCGGACCCGAACGGCCAGGAGGCCCGCCCCACCACCCACGGACCGCGAGCGGTCCCGAGATGGCGGGTCGGGCCTCCTGTCTGTCCGAGGACGCGACCGACCGTGTCAGCCGAGCTTCTTCGCGAACTCGGCGGGCAGCCGGTCCAGCGTCCACTCGATCGCCGCGGTGGTGCCCATCGAGAACGCGGCCGACACGTCCTTGTCGTCGAAGACGATGTCGTGGCCGGCCTGCACGGACGGCACCTTCTGGAACAGCGGGTCGGACTCGGCGGCCGAGGCCTCGACGTAGATCGGCAGCACGACGGTCAGGTCGGCGTCCAGCAGGTCGAGGTTCTCGTTCGACAGCCGCACGGAGAACTCCTTGCCGGCTTCCTGGTCGATCTTCGGCGGGATCTCGAAGCCGAGGTTCCGCATGAAGGTCGCGCGGCTGTCGCGGGAGGCGTAGGCGCCGAAGCCCTCGGACGTGTACGCGGCGATGACGGCGGACTTGCCCTGGAACTCCGGGTGCTCCTTGCGGGCGGCGGCGTAGGCGTCGTCGACCCCGGACAGGAGCTTCTTGCCGGCGGCCTCCTTGCCGAGCGCCTTCGCGATCATCGTGGTCTGCTGCGTGGTCGAGGCGAGGTAGTTCTCCCCGCCCTTCGGGATCGCCACGGTCGGGGCGATCGCCGAGAGCTTGCTGTAGCGGTCCTTGTCGCCCGAGGACTTGACGTCGAGGATCAGGTCCGGCTTGAGCTTGAGGATGTCCTCGTAGCTCGGCTCGAGCGTGTTGATGATCTTCGGCGACTTCGTGTAGGCGCCCTTGAGCCACGGGCCGACGCCGTCGCCACCGAACGCGAGCCAGTCGCTCGCGCCGACGGGCTGCACACCGAGCTCGAGCGCCGTCTCCGCGTCACCCCAGCCGAGGGCGACGACGCGCTTCGGCTCGGACTTGATCGTCGTGGTGCCGAGACCGGTCGTGATCGACACCGGGAAGGTCGAACCACCGGAGGTCGACGACGACGACGCGGAGTCGGACGAGGAGCCGGAGGAGCACCCGGCGAGGACGAGCGAGGCGGCCACGACGGCGCCGGCAGCGGCGAGCACGCGGCGGAGGCGCTGCTTGGGAGAGGAAGGACGGATCACAGAGGTAAGGCTACCCTAAGAACCGCACTCGGAACGGGGATGGCTAGGCTGTCCGACCGTGACACCGTCGTACGCGGACCCGCACCGCACCCACCTCGCCGTGCTCGGCTCGCCGATCGCGCACTCGCTCTCCCCCGCCCTGCACGAAGCGGCCTACGCCGCCCTCGGGGTGCCGTTCACGTACGGGAGGCACGAGGTCGCGTCCGGCGAGCTGGACGCGTTCGTCGCGGGGCTGGGTCCAGGACAGCCCGGGCTGCGTGGCCTGAGCCTGACGATGCCGCTGAAGCGCGAGGTGCTGCCGATGCTCGACAGCACGACACCGCTCGTCGACGAGCTCGGCGTCGCCAACACGATCGCGTTCCGGCAGGTCGGTGAGAGCGTGCGCCGGGTCGGGGCGAACACCGACGTCGAGGGGCTCGTCCGCCCGGTCGAGGCCCTCGGGCACGTGCCCGGTGAGGCCACCGTCCTGGGTGGCGGGGCGACCGCGGCGAGCGCCATGACCGCGTCGTTGCGTCTCGGCGCCCAGCTCGTGCGGGTCTTCGTGCGGGACACCGCGCGGGCCGGTGCGCTCGTGCGGCTCGCGACGCGGCTCGGCGTCACGCTCGAACTGCACTCGCTCGAGGAGCTCGAAGCCGCGGGGCCGCTCGGGTTCGTCATCTCCACACTCCCCGGTGGTGCGGCGGACGACCTTCACCTGACGCCGTCGGGGCCTGACGCGGTGCTGTTCGACGTCGCCTACGAACCGTGGCCCACTGCCGTCGCATCGCGGTGGGAGGCCGGCGGCGGTCGGGTGCTGAGCGGGCTCGACATGCTGACCGAGCAGGCGATCGGGCAGATCCGGTTCTTCCTCAGCGGGGACCAGGAGGAGCTGCTGCCCGACGAGGCCGCGGTGCGTCGGGCGATGCGGACGGCCGTGGGGCTGCCGGCGGCGATCACCGCGTAGCGTTCCGGCGCGGGCGCTCAGCGGCGGGAGCGGGCCTCGGCGTCGACCAGGGCGAGCGAGACGTCCCACAGTCGGTCGGCGTCCACCGGGTCGAGCGCCCAGGGCACCACGCCGTACAGGCCGTCGCGCACGGCGTCGACGACCTCGGCCTCGTGGCAGTCCTCGAAGTAGCGTCCGGTGACGTCGGCCAGCTCCGGCGCGGTGGCGAGCAGGACGGACGTGGCGGCGCCCTGCTCGGGGGTCTTCACGAGGTCGCCGGCAGCCACCTTCGTCGCCGCCAGGACCTCCGGGTCCCAGTGTTTCTGCAGCCCGGTCCAGATGCCGCCGGGCATGCAGGAGTTGGCGGTGATGCCGTCGGCCGCCCAGCGCCGCCCGACCCCGACGGCGAAGAGCGCGTTCGCCGTCTTCGACTGCGCGTAGGCGAGACCGGGGTCGTACGCGCGACGCCGGAAGAAGAGGTCGTCGAACACGACGGGCGAGGAGCCGTGCCCGCTCGACGACAGGGCGACGATCCGCGCGGAGCCGGACGCTGCCAGGGCGTCGTGGAGCCCGAGCGCCAGGGCAAAGTGGCCCAGGTGGTTCGTCGCGAACTGCGACTCCCACCCGGCGGCCGTGTACGACTCGGGGGCGTCCATGATCCCGGCGTTGGCGACGAGCACGTCGAGCGGGCCGGACCAGGCAGCAGTGACGGATGCGATCGAGGCGGGCCGGTCGAGGTGCAGTTCGACGACCGTCGGTGCTGCTCGGGCAGTCGTGGCCGCGATGTCCTCGGCGACGCGCTGCCCCGCGGCGACGTCCCGCACCGCCAGGGTCACGGTCGCCCCGGCACCGACCAGGGCCCGCGCGGTCTCCACCCCGATGCCCGACGCCGCTCCGGTGACCAGGGCAGTGCGACCCGTCAGGTCGATGCCGTCGACGACCTCGGCCGCGGTGGTGCGGGCGCCGAAGGTGGAGATGTCTCGCATGGCCATGGGGCTCCCGTCAGGAGACGACCCCGTCGACGTAGGACCAGCGGCCCCGCTCACGGACGAAGTCGCTCGTCTCCTCGAGCGTGCCACGGCCGGTGTCGGACCGCCACCACGCACGGAACGTGACCTGTCCCCGCGTGTCGAACGGGCCTCCGTCCCGGGTGCCCACGATGTCCAGGCGCGTCCAGCGCTGCTCGGGGTCGAGCTCGAGGGACGCCGGGCGGGTGCTCGGGTGCCACGAGTCGAGCAGGTACTGGGGCAGCCCGAGCGCGAAGGCCGAGAAGCGGGAGCGCATCAGGCGTTCCGCGGTCGGGGCGGCAGCGCCGGCGTGGAGCGGCCCGCAGCACTCGTCGTACGGGTTGCCGCTGAGGCAGGGGCAGCGCGTCGTGTTCGCCGGCAGCGGGCTCATCAGTCGACGAGCGAGAGCGTGACCGTGATGTTGCCGCGGGTGGCGTTCGAGTACGGGCAGATCGCGTGCGCACGCTCGGCCACGCGCTGCCGCTGCGACTGCTCGACGGCGGGCGTGTAGACGTCGAGCTCCACGGCCAGCCCGAACTCGCCGGTGCCCGTGCCGCCGATGCCGACCTCGGCCGAGACCTCGGCGCCGGTGGTGTCGACGCCGAGCTCGCGGCCCGCGGCGTGCAGGGCCCCGAGGAAGCACGCGGCGTACCCGGCGGCGAAGAGCTGCTCGGGGTTGGTGCCCTCGCCGCTGCCGCCCATCTCCTTCGGCGGACGGGTGTCGAGGTCGAGACGGTCGTCCTCGCTGCGGACGTGTCCGTCGCGGCCACCCCCGGAGGCGTGGGCGACGGCGGTGTAGACGATGTCGAGACTCATTGAGCCAGGTGACCGCCTCTGTCTGGACGATCGCTGAACCCCGGCACCACGACCGGTGTCCGCCGCTCCCCCGGCCTGGCTGACCGGGCGTGTCCCGCGTCGGCGGCCGCTCGCACCGCGGCCGTACGGGACCCTGGAGTAGAACGTGAGGATGTTCTCCCTCGGTTGGCGCGCCTTCCGCGACCACGTCAGCCGGTGCGTCCCCGCTGACCGGAGGCGTCGGGCCGCCCGCATCGGCTCCCTCGTCGCCGCCCTCGCCCTGGCCGCGCTCGGAATCGTGGGAGCGGTCGCGCCGTGGCCGGACCTCGGCGAGCCCGTGACGTGGGTGGGCATCGTGCTGCTCGCGATCGCCGTCGGTCTCGTCGGGGTCGCTGCGGTGCCGGTGCGACCACGGTCCGCTGACGGTTCGCGCGTGGACTGGTCCGGCAGTCTGCTCCCGGCGCCGGACGACACCGAGCGGTACTTCCGGACGCGGTCGGCACCGACGATCGCGGCACAGGACCGGGACCAGGTGCTGCGCCACGCCGAGGCCTTCCGCACCGCCATCGTGCCGGAGCTCTGGCGCAGCCTCGTCCTCATCGCGGCGTCGGTGGTGGCGTTCGGGGCCGCCGTTGTGCTCGACCTCCCCGGGCGCGTGGTGCTCTGGGTCGCGGTGATGTCCGCGGCGTGGTCGATCGCGGGTGCACGGCGGCTCGGACGCGTCGAGCGTGCCCGAGGACTGGCCGAGTCACTGCCGTCCCCCGAGGCCGAGCCCCAGCCCCAGCCCCAGCGCCAGCGCCAGCGCCGCGACGGCGCACCGCGCTCCCCCACAGCGCGCGGCACGAAGCTCGGGCTGCCCGAGGACTGACCGGCGGCTCGGGTGAGCGACCTGGACGGCAGTTCTCGTTCGCGGCGGTGACGGATCCGGTTCGCGGAACGCGGGGTTCGTCCTCCGGATTCGTCAGCGCGCGATCAGAACGCCGCCATCGCCCCCTGGTCCGAGCGATGCTCAGCTGGTTCGGGTAGGACAGACCACGTGTTCCGACTCGGCTGGCAGGTCTTCCGCGCGCAGTTCGCCGACGCGGTCTCCGTCGACCGGTTCCGGCGTGCGCTCCGCATCGGCGTGCTCGCGGCCGTGGTCGCTGCCGTCGTCATGGTCGCGACCGAAGCCGCCTTCCAGTGGGCGTCGACAAGCACGGGCGTGACGGTCGTCGTGATCGTGCTGCTGGCGATCGCGACGGGCCTCCTGGCGCTCGGCTGCTGTCCGGTCGCATGGCCCCTCGACCCCGCGGCGACAATCAACGGTCGGCAGGTCCGCCCCGACACCGCGCGGACCGTTCGGACGTCGGTGAAGCCCTACCTGCGGCGGAAGCCCCCGGCCGTGCGCCCGGAGGACCGGGAGGCGGTCCTCGTCGACACCGCGCTGCTCCGGCGCGGGCTGGTGCTCGACCTGACGCGGTGGGCGCCACTCCTCCTCGCCGGGTTGCTCGCCGCGGTGGCCGCGTGGACGGCCGGGG
Organism: Curtobacterium sp. SL109; assembly: GCF_026672405.1. Lineage (NCBI taxonomy): Bacteria > Bacillati > Actinomycetota > Actinomycetes > Micrococcales > Microbacteriaceae > Curtobacterium > Curtobacterium sp. SL109. Next base: position 1,155,571 of record NZ_JAPPRB010000002.1, on the reverse strand, counting down.
CGTTGCCGGCGTACGTCCTGCTGTACTTCGTTCTCTGGTCGGTGGGCGTGCTCGACCGGGTCCGCGAACTCGGCCGCGCCGAACGAGCCCGCCGTGCCGCCGCTGCCCTGCCCCCGACCGACGCACGCCCCACTCCGCCCACGCCCACGGCCACCCGGACGGACCGAGTCTCGCCGCCACGGACAGATGGCGCGCCGATCACGGCGCACGATGTCCGCCCAGCCGAGACTCGCCCCGGCGCCTGACCGCCTGACCGCCCGCAGGCAGGCACGCACGCACGCACGCCCGCCGGCACCGCACCGGTGTCGGCGGGGACGGGCACACTGGGCGCATGTGTGGCCGCTTCGTCGTCTCCGACACCACCGCCGACCTGCTCCCGGAACTCATCGGTGAGCTCGCCGCCCGGACCGAACACGTGGACCAGGACACCGGCGTGGTGAGCACCGGGCTGGTCCCGAGCTGGAACGTCGCGCCGACGGACCCCGTCTCCGCCGTCCGCCAGCGCCACGGGGAGCGCGAACTCCCGCAGATCAGCTGGGGCTTCGTGCCGAGCTGGGCGAAGGACTTCCAGAAGCAGCGGCCGAAGCCGATCAACGCCCGCATCGAGACCGTGGCCACGAGCGGCATGTTCAAGCGGGCCTTCGCGACGAACCGGTGCATCGTCCCCGCGCAGGGGTACTACGAGTGGGTCGTGCGCGAGGACGGCAAGGAACCCCACTTCGTGCACGAACCCGGCGGCGCACTCGCCATGGCCGGCGTCGTGAGCGCCTGGCCCGACCCGACCAAGCCCGAGGACGACCCGGACAAGTGGCGGCTGTCGCTGGCGATCATCACGCGGGACGCCCACGTGGCTCCGGGCGAGGTGCACGACCGGATGCCGGCGTTCCTCACGCCCGACGGCTACGACGACTGGCTCGGCGCCGACCTGGGCAGCGACGACCTGCTCGCACTGCTCGACCACGAGTCGTTGGCCGTCGCCGCGGGCCTGGAGCAGTACGAGGTCTCCCGCGCGGTCAACAGCGTGCGGAACGACGGCCCGCAGCTCATCGACCCCGTCGCCTGACGGCGCACGACAGGAGGCCCCGATCACGTCCGCCGGGTGGCGGAGGTGATCGGGGCCTCCCGTCAGGACCTGCTAGCCGCGCCGCAGCGGACCGTAGGTGGGCTGACGACGACGGAGCAGCAGTGCTGCGCCCGCCAGGAGCGCGGCCAGGGCCGCCAGGCCCATCCCGACCAGGCCGGTGGCACCCGTGAAGGCGAGCTGCGCAGCATGCGCCGCAGCAGCGAGCCCGACCGGGTAGACCACGGTGATCGTCGCCGTCACGGACTGCCCGTCGGTGTCCGTGACCGTGTAGGGCATCTGCAGGGTGCCGGGGCGGTCGGCCGCCGGCGTGAAGCGCACGGTGCCGTGCCGGACGATCCAGACGCCCTGGCCGTCGACGGCCACGCGGGAGACGCGGGCGCCGGTGGCGGGGTCGACCAGGCGCAGTGAGGCGGTCCGGAAGCGGGCGCCTCCGGTGGCGTCGTCGTTGCCGATCGGGGCGATCGTGACGGCGCGGCCCTGGGTGCCGACGACCCGGTCGTCGGTGGCGACGGCGTGCGCGACGACGGTGATGGTCGTGGTCGCGGTGGTCCGCTGGCCCGCGGCGTCGGTCACCCGGTACGTGAAGGTGTCCGTGCCGGTGAACCCGGCGGCCGGCGTGTAGACGTACGAGCCGTCGGCGTGCACGGTGACGGTGCCGTGCGCGGGCTCGCCGTCGAGCGCGGCGGTCAGGCCGGTGCCGCGGTCGTTGGCGAGCAGACCGTGGGGTGCGCTCACCGGCAGGGCGACGCCGGCGATGGTGCTGCCGTGGTCGTCCGCGGCCGCGATGCCCACCGTGACGTCCACCGCGGAGTCCACCCGCTGGCCGGAGGCGTCCTGCGCGGTGTACGTGACACGGTCGGTCCCGGAGAACCCGGCGGCCGGCGTGTACCGGAGGGTACCGTCAGCGGCGATCGTCGCCGTGCCGTGCGCTGCCGCACCGACCGCGACGACCCGCAGGCGGCTGCCGTGGTCGTTGCCGAGCACGCCGGGGCCCTTGACCGTCACCGGGGTGCCGGTCGTGGTGCGGGCAGCGTCGGGCTTCGCGGTGGGGACGACATCGATCGCGACGAGTGCGGTGGCGGTGTTGCCGTCGGTGTCGTGCGCCGCGTACGTGAACCAGTCACGACCGGACCAGCCGGAGCTCGGCGTGTAGACGTAGGAGCCGTTCTTCGCCAGGCGGAGCACGCCGTGCTGCGGCTTCGTCTCCATGGACGCCCACAGGCCGGTGCCGGCGTCGTCGGCCAGCACGCCCTTCGCCGCGGACATGCGCACGACGCCGTTGGTCGTCGTGGTGCTCCAGTCGTCGGTCGCGACCGCGCCCACCAGGACGGTGACGGTGGTCGTCGTCAGCTGCCCGGATGCGTCCGTCGCCGTGTAGGTGAAGGTGTCCGTGCCGGAGAAGCGGGCGCCGGGCGTGTAGACGAGCGACCCGTCCGGGCCGGCCGTCACGGTGCCGTGGGCGGCCTTCCCGTGACCGGTGACCCGAAGACCGGTGCCACGGTCGTTGCCGGTGAGCGTGGTGCCGGCGATCCGCAGCGCCGTGCGCGCCGGGGTGCGGAGGACGTCGGCGACGGCCGTCGGGGTGGTCGTCACGGTGACGGTCGCCGTGGCCGTGCCCGAGGTCGGGTCCGTCACGGTGTAGGTGAACGTGTCCGTGCCGGAGAACCCGGACGCGGGGACGTACGTGACCGTCCCGGGGCCGCCGATGGTCGCGGTGCCGTGGCCGGGCGTGCCGACCGCGGTGACCGTGAGCGCGGTGCCCGAGTCGTTCTTCGTGACGCGGACGTCGACGGGCGTGGACGCCCTCGTGGTGGCCGTGTCGGCGAGCGCCTTCGGGGTGACGGTGATCGTCACGGTGCCGGTCGTGGTGGTGCCGGTGCCGTCGGTGACGGTCACGTCGAAGGAGTCCGGGCCGGAGTACCCCGGGGTCGGGGTGTACGTGTACGACCCGTCCTCGGCCACGTCGACGGCGCCGTGTGCGGGCTTCGTGGCGTCCGTGACGGTGAGGCCGGTGCCGGTCGAGCCGGCGAGGACGCCCTGGTCGGCGGGGACGACGAGCGTGCCGTCCGCGGTGGCCGCGGTGTCGGCGGCGACGACGACCGGGGTGACCGTCACCGTGACGGTGCCGGTCACCGTGGTGCCGTCGGACCCCGTGGCCACGTAGCCGAAGGTGTCCGTGCCCGACGTGCCGGGTGCCGGCGTGTAGGTGACCGTGCCGTCGGCGTTGCGCACGACGGTTCCGGTGGTGGCGGTGCCCGTGGTCGTGGGGCCGACGGCGGTGACCGTCAGGCCGTTGCCGTGGTCGTTCGCCGTCAGGTCACGCGAGGTGACGGTGACGGGCTGCCCGGCGGCCGTGGTGATCGCGTCCTCCACCGTGCTCGGCTGCACCGTGACGCGCACGATGCCGGTCGAGGTGTTGCCCTCGGCGTCGGTGGCCGTGTACGTGAAGGTGTCCGGGCCGGACCAGCCGTCCCTCGGCGTGTACGTGTACGAGCCGTCGGCGTGCAGGTCCACGGTGCCGTGGAGGGGCTGCTCGTCGAGCATCGCCGTCAGACCGGTGCCGTGGTCGTTCTCCAGCACGCCCGCTGACGCAGCGACCGTCAGCGTCGACCCAGCGGTCGCCGTCGCGGTGTCGGGCGTCGCCTGGGGTCCGACGACCACGACGACCCAGCTGGTGGCGGTGCCGCGCGCCGCGTCGACGACGTCGTAGTGGAAGGTCGCGGTGCCGGAGAACCCGGTGGTCGGGGTGAAGACGACGGTGCCGTCCTGCCCGAGGGCGACGGTGCCGTGCTGCGCGTCACGCACGGCCGTCACGGTGACGCCGGTGCCGACGTCGTTGCCGGTCAGGGCGCTCGTGGCGATCGTGACGGCCTGGTCGACCGTCGTCGTGGCGGTGTCGGGCAGGGCGTGCGGGGCGACGGTGATGGTCGCGGTCGCGGTGCCCGAGGTCCGGCCGGCGCCGTCGGTGACCCGGTAGGTGACCGTGTCGGTGCCGGAGGAGCCGGTCGTCGGTGCGTAGTCGACGCTGCCGTCGTCCGCGACGACCGCGGTGCCGTGCGTCGGCCCGGTGACGATCGTGGTGACGAGCTCCGTTCCGAGGTCGTTGCCCTGCACGTCGACCGTGACCGGCACGTTCGCCGTGGTCGTCGCGCGGTCGTCCCTCGCCGTGGGCTGGACGACGACGGTGACGGTCGCGGTGGCCGGGGTGCCCGACCGGTCGACGACCGTGTACTCGAAGGTGTCCGTGCCGGAGAACCCGGCGGCCGGCGTGTACGTGTACGTGCCGGTGGCGCCGTCGAGCTCGAGCGAGCCGTGGGCCGGCGTGGTGTGCGCCGTCACGCCGAGGCCGTCGCCGAGGTCGTTGCCGAGCAGTCCGGTCGCGCGGTCGGTCGTTGCGGCGGAACCGCCGGCAGCGACGCTGACCGTGTCGGCCACGGCCTGCGGGGCGACGTGGACGGTGACCGTCACGGTGTCGGAGCCGGAGCCGTCGGTCACCGTGTACGTGAAGGTGTCCGTGCCGGAGAACCCAGCAGCGGGCGTGTACGTGTACGAGCCGTCCGGCTGCACGGCGACCGTGCCGTGGGCGGGCTGGGTGGACCCGCTCACGCGGACGTCGTGGCCCAGGTCGTCGGCCAGGAGGCCCGGCGCGGCTCCGACGGTCGGCTGTCCGGCCGTCGCGGTGACGGTGTCGGCCCCCGCCGTCGGCAGGACGGTGACCGTCACGGTCGCGGTGGTCGTGGTGCCGGAGGCGTCGGTCGCCGAGTAGGTGAAGGTGTCCGGGCCGGACCAGCCGGCGGCCGGGGTGTACGTGTACGAGCCGTCGGCGTGCAGGTCGAGGACACCGTGGGTCGGGTCGGTGTGGTCGGTGACCGTCAGGCCCTTGCCGGCGTCGTTGGCGAGGAGGCCGTCGCTGGCCCCGGCGGTCGTGGTCGAACCCGCGTGCACGGTGACGGCGTCGGCCGCGGCGCTCGGGGTCACGGTGACCGTGACGGTGCTCGTCGCGGTGCGGCCCGAGGAGTCCTTCGCGGTGTAGTCGAACGCGTCGGTGCCGGAGAACCGGTCGGCGGGCGTGTAGGTCCAGGAGCCGTCGGCGGCGACCGTCGCGGAGCCGTGGGAAGGAGTCGTGTTCGACACGACGGACAGACCGGTGCCGCTGTCGTTCGCGAGCACGCCGGCCGCGGGGACGCGTACCGGGGTGCCGGCGGGCGTGGTGCGGGTGTCGGGGCTGGTGCTGACGTGGGTGGCCTTCATCACGTTGGCGAAGGTCACGACGACGTCGGTGCCGTCGCTCGACACGGCCTGCGGGAACACGAAGGACGCCTTCGTGCCGGTGCCGGTCGCCACGGTGCGGTTGCTGCCGAGGTCGACGGCCTTCCACGTCGTGCTGTAGTTCGCCGGGTCGGTGGTGCCCGACGGGGTCTGGGTCACGGTGTAGTTCTTGCCGGGCGTCGTCAGGATCGCGCCGGCCTTGCGGGTCTGCACGCCGGTGTCGGAACCGGTCGTGGTGTCGCTCGTGCCCGTGTTCGAGCCGGTGATGCCGTCGCCGGTGATCGCGAGGCCGAACTGGTCGCCGGCGGCCCAGCGCTCGTCGATCGAGGCCTGGCCGGTGACCGTGTCCGCGTAGTTGCAGGACGCCAGGTCGCTGGCGCCGTAGTTGCCGACGATCGGGAAGCTCCGGACCTGCGTGCCCGCGGTCGGGTCGAGCTGGTAGATCGTCGTGGTCGCGACGTTGTTCGTCGTGACCGAGTTCGACACGTAGAGGTAGCCGTCGGACGAGAACGCGATGCCGGGGCTGCTCGTGCCCGCCGGCAGGGTCGCGATGGCGGTGGTGGCGAGCGCCGTCGTGCCGGGGGTCGTCGGGACCGTCTCGGTGTTGACGCGGTAGACGGTGTCGGCGGCGACGACGAACATCAGGCCGCGGGAGCTGAACGCGAAGTCGCCGTTGCCCGTCTTGAGCCCGTTGACCTGGCCGACCTGGCCGAGGTACCGCTTGGTCGCCGGGTCGTACGCGCCGAGCCAGCCGGTGTTGTCGCCGTAGTAGTAGATGCCGGTCGCCGGGTTGACGGCGCCGCGGATGATGGACCGTACCTTGTCCGTGGCGATCGGGTCGGACGCGGTGTTCGTCGCCGGGTCGAACGAGCGGATCGTCGCGGTGGTGCCGTTGCCTGCGGCGAACAGCGACTTGCCCTCACGCGAGATGCCGAGGCCGTTGTTCGCGCCCGTCCCGAGGTCGGCGACGTCGACCGTCGAGCCCTTCGTGTCGCCCGTCGTGATGTCGACGGCGACGACCTTGCCGGCGCCGTTCGTCGCGTAGAGCGTGTTCTGGTCGCAGACGAAGTGGCCGTCGGTCGTCGCGGTGACCGCTGACGCCGGTGTCGCCGCGACGACGGCCGTGGCCGTGCTGAGTCCGGTCCCCACGAGCAGGGCGGCAGCGAGCACGGCGAAGGGCCGGACGCCCGCACGGCGGCGGGGCACAGCAGAGCGCTGGGTTGCAGACAGCATGGATCACTTCCGGGTCGGGTCGACGGAACGCGACCCGCTCGATCCCGCAGGGCCGGGAGAACGGACGTTCGCGCTGGCCTGATCCTGACAGGAAACCCAGAGGAATTGGGGACAGTGATGGTCCCCAGTAGGGGGGACCACTCGTTCGGGGGACGGCCCGACGGGCACTGCCCCGGACATGACGAACGCCCCGCCGGAGACCGACGGGGCGTGCTGTGGAGGACGACTAGGAGGTGGTCCGGATGACGTCCGGCAGGACCATGTGCAGCCGCTCGGCGAGCTTCGCCTGGGCTTCCTCGAGCGAGCGGAAGTCGCCGACGTACTGGCCGAAGGTGTCCGACACGAAGTAGTGCGAGCCCTGCTTGTCGACCGTGCCGCCGTAGTAGCCGCCGTAGTTCGCCGCCCAGAGCCCGGTGTCCGGCCGGGTCCAGAGGATCGTGGCGCGCGCGGGCTGTGCGGGTGCGATGACCTCGGCCTCGATGGCCGCGATGACCTCGATCGTCTCGGTGTCGAGGGTGACCTCGGTGGTCGCGTGGTGGTCGTCGATCAAGCTCATGGTCGTTCCTTCGTGTCGTGCGGGTGCTGCAGTTCGTGCGGGTGCGGTCGAGACGCTGGTCAGTCGACCGGGCGGATGACCGGCGGGAGCATCACGTGCAGGCGGTCGGCGAGGTTCGTCTGGGCGTCCTCGAGCGAGGCGAAGTCACCGACGACCAGGCCGAACGTGTCCGATGCGACGTAGCGGTTCGCGACCTTGTCGACCGAGCCGCCGAAGTACCCGCCGTAGTTGGCGACCCATTCGCCGTCGTCCTCCTGCGTCCAGGTGAGCTTCGCGCGGGCCGGACGGGCGCTGGGGGCGACCCCGGCTTCGAGGATCGCGATCGTGTCCACCGTCTCGGTGTCGAGGGTGAGTTCACGGTGCGTCTGCGTGCTGCTGGCGGTGATGCTCATGGCGCTGCTCCTGTCGCGATCCGGGGTACATCGTGCTGTCCCAGAAACCTATGGCCTCGGCGATGTCCGCCGCCATCCAGCCCCGGGCATTCACGGCTTCCGTTCATGCCCTCCATCAGACGGCCCCGGTTTCGCGGGGCTGATGCACCCCAGACCGGGGTACACGTCCCCCACCGGGGTACTCGCGGTTCGGACAATCGCGGATCGGGGGACACCGCCCCGCGGACGATACGGTCGCTCCCATGACGCCGCGACGGACCGAGCTGCTCGCGCGGGCGCTCCTGGTCGTGCTCGGGGTGGTCGTGGTGGCGATGGTCCTCGTCCCTGCGTCAGCGCAGGCCGCGGTGTCCGTCGTGCTCCGTGTCGCGAACGCGCTCCGGACCCGCGTCGGGCACGGCACGCTCACCCTGTCCGACGACTTCGTCCTGGCCGCGGTCGTCACCGGGGTGACCACCTGTCTGCCGGCGCTCGTGGCGGGGGCGGGTCGAGCCTCCAGGCCGGATCCCCTGCCGGTGCGGCGAGCCGCGCTCGTGAGCCTGCTGGTGGCGGTGGTGGGCGCCGTCGCGCTCGCACTCGTGCACGCTGCGCCGTTCACCACGTTCCGGTCCCTGGTGACCGCTGCCGCCCTCGGGGTGGCGCTCGGGACGCTGGGGCTGGCCGCGCACAGGACGCTGCGGGACGCGGGCAGGAGCGCGCTGCGGGCGGACGGACGGAGTCGGCGGGCTGCCGTGGTCCTCGGGGCCGTGTACGCGGCGGTCGTGGGCGTCATCGCGTTCACGGGGTCACCGGTGGACGCCGGGGCGCAGCCGTGGCTGCTGCGGACGCTCGAGCGCCTGCACGGGATCGGACTGCCGGGGTGGTTCGACTACGCGGCGACGGAGTTCTCGGCGAACGTGGTGTTCTTCGTGCCGCTCGGGGTCTTCGTGGTGCTGCTGCTCGGTGCGCGCCGGTGGTGGGTCGGCGCGGGGACGGGGTTCGTGCTGAGCGTCGTGATCGAGGTGTCGCAGTCGCTGTTCCTGCCGGCACGGTTCGGGTCCGTGGACGACGTCGTCTCGAACACGTGCGGGGCCGTCATCGGGGCGCTGGTGGGGGTCGTGGTCGTGGGGCGGAGCGGGTCGCTCACATCTCGGTGACCCAGGCTTCGGGCATGGCCCCTCGTGATCGTCCCCGTCCTCCGACCCGTCCTGGCACGCGGCCGTGGGTGTTCGTCGTGATCGCGGTGCTCGGTGTCGTGGCGGTGGGGCTCGTCGTGGTCGCGCTGTTGTCGCGCTGACGGGGTCCGTTCATCCGGAGTTCCTGGCTGACGCGGTTCCGGGAACGACGAAGCCGCCGGGACCGAGGTCCCAGCGGCTTCGTTCGTGCAGAGGTGCTCAGGCTGCGATCTGGCCGTCGCGCTGGCGACGAACCGAACCGCGGACCACGAGCAGGCCGCCACCGAGGACGACAGCGCCGCCGCCGACCCAGAGGGCGAGAGCGGAGATGGTGCCACCCGTGAAGGCGAGCGAGCCGGTGCCTGCACCGGTTGCTGCGCCACCAGCGGCAGCACCCGCGGCCGGAGCAGCGGTGAGCGCAGCCGTGCCGACGTTGCCCGAGGTGGCACCGGTGGCGGTCAGCGTGTAGGTGCCGGAGGCGCCGGCCGGGAGGGTGATGCGCGGGGTGACGGCGCCGGTCGCGGAGGCGGTGTACGCCTTCGAGACGGTGGTCGTCGGGAGGGCGCCGAGCGTGACGGCACCGGCACCGGTGACCGAGATGTTCACGGTCTCGTTGCCGACGAAGGAACCCGCGCCGAAGTTGACGACGGTGGTGCCGCCGGCGACGGTGCTGCCGGTGACGGAGACGTTGGACGTCGGGACGTAGCCGGCGGCGTTGGCAGCAGCCGGGGTCGCGATGAGTGCGGCGCCAGCCAGCACGACCGCGGCAATGAGCTTCTTCATGAAGTTGTTTCCCCTAGTGATCTGATCCTTCAGACCCTGAGACCCAGAGCCCTGACCCCTCGCAAGACAACCGAGCGAACACTGGTTCCCTGAAGTGCGGTTGGCGAAGTTCCCTCAAAGTAGCCGAAGTTCACAGGTGCCACGCAAGGAGTTTGTGACGAACGCGTGAACTCTCGTGTTGGCAGAAGAGGCGGTCTAGAGGGTCAGCTCCGATGGTTCTCATGGCAACCACTAGGTTTTCCCTGGTCAGGGCGGTCTGGTCAGTTCTCGGTCCGCGGCATCGGCTGTGGACAGGTCATCCGAGTGGAGCCGCACCGGCCGCCCCGAAGCCGGAAACTCCCCCGGAATGGGGGCACGATCGGCACCGAAAAGTCCAGAATCCGTGTCGTCAACCCGCAGGATTCCCGCAATCGACGGTCGCCGGCAGCACCGGGGACTGCGCGATCGTGGGGGTGGACACGGCCGTGACCGCCGCCTTTGCCTGTTTCGCGGACCCGAGGAACGTCGCACGGAAGGTCGTGCTCTGGCCGGGCGCGAGCAGCGTCTGGACCTGCACGACCGGGTGGTCCCCGTCCACTGCGGTGTGCGGAGCGGCTGCCTTGCCGTCCTGCGTCGAACCGAGGTAGATCTCGCCCTTGGCCGCGTAGACCGCGACGTTCGTCTGGACCTTGCCCGGCGCCACTCCGAAGTTCCCTGCACCCGTCACGTAATCGGGGAGACTCGTCGCGGCGTCGGCCGGAGCAGTGTTCTTCAGCGTGACTTGGACCACGGACGTCGGGCGGCCGTCTGCACGGCACACCGCGCTCCCGACGGCGACGGTCTTCTGCAGGTAGAAGTCCATCTTCGCGCCGGTGGCGTCGTTGAGGTAGACACCGAACTGCCGCTCAGAGGGGCTGCTCGTCGGCAGCGGGCCGGTCACGGCGGTCCCTTCGAGCCGGTCCTGCTCGGACTTGTCCGCGCTCCACAGGCGCAGCCGGTTCTCCTGCACTCCGTCGGTCAACGCGCTGATGAAGGCCTTCGGATCGAACGCGCCACTCGACACCTTGTCGAAGACGGCGCTCGCGGCCGACGCGAAGAAGGCGTCCTGAACCTTGGGGTCCGGGTACTTGGCGTAGACGTCACTCAGGAGCAGCTTCACCGCGTTCTCCGACGTCAGGGTGTCACCGGTCGGCAGCTGCACCGGCCCGGTGGCCTTGAGGATGTACGCCAGCGTGACCGGGTCCATCGCGAGGACGCCGTCGACCTGCTGCCCGTACTTCTGCTTCCACATCTCGCGGGCGAGCTTTGCCGAAACGTCGAAGCGCGGCGTCAAGGTGACGTCCTGCATGTACTCGCCGGTGATGGCGCCGTACAGGCCCTGCGTGTCGACCGTCAGCGGGAGGACCGGACCGCCAGCTTGGTCGAAGGTGGAACCCGCGGCTTGGTTCGAGAGGTGGACGGCGCCATCGCGGACGTCGAGGAGCGCTACGGCTCCAGGGATACCGCCCGCGGCGCGGAGCTCAGCGTTGTTCTGGAACAGCAGCAGATACCGACGGTCACCGCCGTGCCCGAGCATCGCCGGGGCGAGCTGTACCGCCCGGTTGGCAGCATCGGCTTGTGCGGAGACCGACGAGAGGGCGTTGCGGAGCTGGTTCACCGCGCTGACGACCGGGGACAACGTCTCTGACGTGTCGATCGCCGTTGCGTCCCGATTGGCCTTCGCCAGCGTCGTCGTCGCACGCTGGACGGCCGGCTGCGCATTCACCAGCGGAGCGAGGTCGAGCTTGCCGCCCTTCGGCGCGAACGCCTTCACGTTCACGTCACCGATCACGCCGGCCACCGGCTTCACGGCTCCCGTCGCCACGTCGTCCACGACGACGGCGACTTCGCGGACGGCACGCAGGTTCGACCCGACGAACGGGAGGACCTGGAACGCGCTCCAGACCGGGTCGCCGGTCAGGGACCGGGCCGCCGCCGCGTGGTCCTGCAGGTCGTCCGCCGTCTTCTGCGCCGCGGTGCTGTCGCCGCTGACCAGCTCCGACCGGAGCGTGCTGACGAGCTGCACGGACTGCTCGAGGTCGCGCTTGGCCATCAGGCCACGCACGCCGACCCAGGCGACGGCGAGGATCAACAACAGGACGAGCGCGAGCACGATCCACAGCACGGGCCGGCCCCTGGAACCCCGGCGTGCTGTGGTCCGTCGCGACTCGGGAAGGTCGGACATGGGCGCAATCCTACGGTCGCGGCACCGAAGCGGCCTTGCGATGACGACACCGGCGAGTGTCCCAGCCGCACCGGATCAGCGGCACCCGTGGCAGCCGCCGTCTTTCGACGGGACACTCCGGCTGTGTCGCTCTGGCCTCACCGCCGCTATTCCTCGCGTGCGTTATGGTCATCCTGCTGCGAGCGGTCGGTACGGGTCCGAGCCGCGGAACCCGGGGGATCGTTGGCGAAGTCGAAACGGCGATCGGTGGCGATCATCGGTACCAGGGGATATCCCAGCTACTACGGCGGATTCGAGACAGCCGTGCGTCACATCGCCCCGTATCTCGCTGACGACGAATGGGACGTCACCGTGTACGGGCGCCCCGGAGCCACGATCGACGCGGGCGCCGATCCCCGTGTTCGCCGTGTCACCACAGTCGGCTCGGACAAGAAGTCGATCAGCACCCTCTCGTACGGCTTCACGTCAGCCCTCCACGCAATCGTGAACAAGCCTGACGTCGCACTCGTCATGAACGTGGCGAACGGCTTCTGGCTTCCGCTCCTGAAGCTCCGCGGTATCCGCGTGGTCGTCAATGTCGACGGCATCGAGTGGGAGCGCGCGAAGTGGGGTCGTCTTGCTCGGACCGTCTTCCGCGCCGGCGCTCGGCTCACCGCGACCTTCGCCGACCGGCTCGTGGTCGATGCGCGTGCTCTCGGGGACTACTGGAAGCGGAACTTCGGGCGCACGAGCCTGTTCATCCCTTACGGCGGCGACTTCAGTCCAGCCCAGGCATCGCCGACGCAGTTCGGCCGACGCCAGTACGTGCTGGTCGTCGCACGATTCGTGCCAGAGAACACGATCGAGGAGTTCCTCGGCGCAGCTCCGACGCTCGCTGAGGACCACGACGTCGTCGTGGTTGGGTCCTCCGGGTACGGAGGGGTCTTCGACGAGCGGGTAGCTCGCCTCAGCGAGACGAACCCACGGGTGCACTGGCTCGGTCACGTCCGCGACGACGCATACCTCCACCGACTCTGGGAGGACGCAGGCGCGTACTTCCACGGCCACAGCGTCGGTGGGACGAATCCAGCGCTCGTGCAGGCAATGGCCTCGGGTGCTCCCACGGTCGCCCGCGACACCGTCTACAACCGCGAGGTACTGGCGGACACCGGTGTGTTCGTCCAGCCAGACGCCGCGAGCATCATCGCCGGTGTCCGATCTGTCCTCTCGTCGTCGGAACGCCAGGAGTCGATGAGCACGCGTGCACGCGAACGTGCCAAGGCGGAGTACACCTGGGAACGAGTGGGTGCCGCGTACTCGGACGCTCTGGAGACCATCCGACGAGGACCAGTCCGATGAAGGTCGTCATCGACGCCTTCTGGCTCGTCGACGGACCGCCGTCCGGTCGTATGGTGCTCCGCGAATCGATCACCGCATGGCTCATCGCGCACCCGCACGACGAACTCTTCCTCGTCGTGCCCGAGCGCGCTGAACGCGAGAGCCGCGTGCTGTTCCCGAGCACGACGGTCATCGGCACCCCTGCACCGCTCCATCCGCTCGCGAACGTGCTGGTCCTGCCTCGCGTCGCGAGGCGGGTGCACGCCGATCTCATCGTCGCGCAGAATTTCGCTCCGTTCTCTCGAGCCCGTCCATCCGTCGTGTTCGTGCACGACGTGCTCTTCCAGACGAACCCGCGGTGGTTCACACCGGCCGAGCGGCTCTACCTGTCGTTGCTCCCGCCCCTCATGACCAGGGCGAGCCGAGTGCTGACCAGTTCACAGAACGAGGTGCGCCGAATCCGGAGCCACAACCGGCGAGTGCGAGACGTCCAGGCCGTCGGCCTGGGCATTGCTGCGTCCCTCGGTCAGGACGCGCTCGCGGAGCCGGTGCCGGGCCTCCAGGCTCAGAGCTTCCTCCTCACCGTCGGGAGGCTCAACGTCCGGAAGAACCTCCGCAACACCATCGAGGCGGCGGTGCAGAGCGGGACGATCAACGTGACGAAGCCCCTCATCGTCGTGGGGGCCGCATCTGGGCGTGGTGAGCAGCTTTCGGCTCGAGCCGAGGCGGCCGTTGCCGAGGGATCAGTCCGTTTCCTCGGGAGCGTCTCGGACGCAACGCTCCGGTGGCTGTACGAGCACTGCCGCCTCTTCCTCTTCTTGTCGCTCGACGAGGGTTGGGGGCTTCCTCCGCTCGAAGCCGCCAACCTCGGAGCAACAGTGCTGGCGAGTGATCGTCCGGTGTTCCACGAGACGCTCGGCACCGGCGCCGCCTACGCAGATCCCCAGGACGTCGCCGCGATCGCCGACCAGATCACGGCGTTGGTCTCGGCTCGACAGCATCCTCCGATGCCTCTCCCCTCCACATTCATCGGCTGGCACCGGCTGGTGGAGACCGCCCGAAGGACAGCGACGGACTGACGTGAACATCATCGCAATCGTCTACGAGCGTCTTCGCGGCCGTCCGCTGCCCGGCGACATCCCCCCATCCGTCCTCGGCAGCTTCGTCCTCGACAAGGGTGTGGACGCGATCCGCGGGCTGTCACTACCACGCAGATCGGACCGGGCGGGACTGCGCTTCCGCGGCGCCGGGGTGCGGATCCGCAACAGCAGCCACCTCGCGGTCGGCGCTGGCGTCGCCCTCGGCGAGGGTGTGCTGATCGACGCGTTCTGCCGTCGAGGGGTAGCGCTGGGTCCGAACGTGACCGTGGGTCCCGGTGCCCGTCTCCTCGGCAGCGGTGTGATCAGCGAGCGCGGCGAGTTCATCCGCGTCGGAGCACGGACTGCGATCGGCGCCGCGAACCTGATCTGGGGGCAAGGCGGCGTCACCATCGGGAACGACTGCCTGCTCGGACCGAACGTGACGATGGTGAGCGAGGACCATGTCTTCGAGGATCCCTCCACCCCCATCCGGACACAGGGCTCCCGCCGGGCTCCGATCGTCATCGGTGACGACGTGTGGATCGGTGCCGGTGCAACCGTGCTCAAGGGCGTCACGATCGGTGACGGTGCGGTCATCGCCGCCGGCTCGGTCGTGACGAAGGACGTCGAGCCCTTCCACATCGTCGCGGGGGTGCCCGCTCGAGACCGCGGTTCCAGAACCGCGCAGCCCGAAGCCGACGATGACTGAACGCGAGCCGATCCTGCTCTCGGTCGTGGTCGTGACGTTCAACAGCCGCCACGTCCTCGGCGAGAACCTGTCGCGGCTGGCTTCGATGCCCGACGTCGAGGTGATCGTGTTCGACAACGCATCGACCGACGGCACCCAAGAGTTCGTCAGGCACCAGCTCCCACACGTCGAGCTCATCGAGAGCACTGAGAACCTCGGCTTCGCCAAAGCGGTCAACCGCGCCGCAGCACGTGCACACGGACGCATGCTGATGCTGTTCAATCCCGACGCTTCAATCGGCGTCGATGACGTCCGACTGCTGGCTGAGACCTCCGACTCGCACCCGGGCGACGTCGTCGCGCCGTTCATCGAACAGCCCGCGCCGCAACGCATCGTCTCAGCGGGCTGGATGCCGTCGTGCTGGCGGATGTTCACGCACTACTCCGGGCTCTCTCGCCTGGGCAAGTGGTCGGAGGCCCTGCAGGGGCACTACCTGCTGCCGGCACAGGTGACTGGGACGACTCGGGTCGAGTGGGTGACGGGAGCATGTCTGGTCGTGCCGATGACGACATGGAGCGCCGTCGGCGGGCTCTCGGAACGGTGGTTCATGTACGCCGAGGACATCGACTTCTGTCACCGTGTCGGCGAAGCTGGTCAGAGCGTCTGGATCGTTCCTCGAGCTCGTGCCACGCACATGGTCGGCGGGAGCGACAGCTCGCACTCGATGTCGATGAACGCGGCCTGGGTGTTGAACCTCCGTGACTTCTACGCGACCTCGCTCCGCCGTCGCCCGTTCGCAGTGTGGATCTGGACCCTTATCGTTGCGGGCGGTCTCTCGTCCCGCGCCCTCGTGGCCACTGTCCGCCGGGGCGGCGCCGACCCGACCGCACGGGCATTCCGCGCATACAGCGCTGCGCTCATCCGGGGCGGACGATGAACTCCTCGAACCGAGACGTCGTTCTGCTGACGGCCTTCGCTTGCGACCCGCGGCTCCCGAGCGAGCCGACCATCGGCTGGGAGTACCTGCTGTCGTGGTTGACCATCGCCGACGAGCGGGACCTTCAGGTCGTGGCGGTGATGAACGAGCGGTCCCGCGTAGCGACGATCGCCCGGCTCGAGGAGATCAAGCGCGATGTGTCCCGACTCATCCTCGTCAGTCCGGCAGAACCCCGGTACCTCCGGTTCCTCCACCACCACCGGCTGACGCGGCTCGAGCACATGGTCTGGGCATGGCGAGTCCCCGCCGCTGTCCGCGCGACCATCGAAACGACGCGTGTGGTCCTCGCTCGTCATGTGACGTTCGCAAGCGAGCTCCTCGCCCCTCCCATCACCTGGCTACCGGCCACCACCTACGCAGTCTGGGGGCCGGTCGGTTCGACCGGCCGCGCCGATGCCTACCTCTTCGCGCCTCGCCCTGCCGATTGGCGCAAGCGGTACGTCATCCAGCGCCTCCGCGACTTCATCAGCAGGAAGTCCGCACGACGTGTCGCCCGACAGGTCGACCTCACGCTCACGACATCGAACATCCTCGCCGAGGTCGTGCGCTCAGTCGGAGCACGCGCAGAGGTGTTCCCGAACACGAGACCGATCCGACCGCCGGACACCGATGCACGACGGACCGCCACGAGCGGAGCGCTGCGCCTGTTGTGCGTGGGGAACCTCGTCCCCCTCAAGCGTTTCGAGCTGGCGATCGCCGCGTTGTCGGTTCCCGAGCTCGCCGATGCGACTCTGCGAATCGCCGGCAAACCCGCTCCAGGACGGCCGAACGAACTCGCCGCCCTGGCCCGCGAACTCGCCGTCGACGAACGCGTCCGGTTCCTCGGCCAGATCCCGCGAGAGGCGGTCGTCACCGAGATGATCGCAGCGGATGTCCTCATACATCTCTCGGCGCGAGAAGGCGGCTCAGGCGTGGTCGGTGAGGCCACCGCGGTCGGCCTCCCGGTCGTGGTCTTCGCTGGGACAGGAGCAGCAGCCGTGCTCGAGTTCGCTGACGCGCCGGGAGTCGCCATCGGCCGAGAGGAACCTCGCACCAGCGCCAGCGTCGCCGAGGCGGTCACCGCGGCTGCGCTTCTCCCGCGAGATGCAAGCACAGTGTGGACGGAAACGCGCCTCATCGACGAGGAACGGGTCCTCCTCGACCGTGCAGTTGCCTTGCGGAGCGCGAAGTGAGCATCGCCGGACGAGTCCGAGGCGCGGCCGGACACCCGATCGCACTCCGGCTCGTTGACCAGGGATCGTGGTCCGCTGCGTTCTTCCTCTTCACGCTCACATCCAGCCACGTCCTCCCGACCTCTGACTTCGCGAGTCTCACGGTGGTCACCTCCATCGGTGTGATTGCAGCGGCATGTTCTCGCGCGTTCGCGATGGACGGTCGGATCGTGGCCGGCGCACGCGCAGGGCTGCGAGTCGACGAGGCGCTGTCATCCCGTTCAGTCGCGCTGACGTCGGCCGCCTTCGCGGTCCTCGCAGTCGCCGCGAGCACGGCGTGGCTCGCGCTCGGCTCCGGTGGTCCGGACTTGTTCCTCGCGGTCTTGGCGGCCCTCATCGTGCTGGCGGACGGCCCGCACTACCTCCTGACACTGCGGAAGCGCTTCGCGTCCGCCATCCTCGGCGCAGTTCCGTACGCCCTGGCAAGCGCCGTTGCCGTGACCCTCGCACTGCTCGACCCAGTGAAGCCGGTCGTCGTCGTCTGGATGATCGGACTCGCGATCGCGCTCGCACTGTCCTGGGTCGCGGCCTCTCGGCTCCCGACCGCCGACCGCGACGTGCCTGCAGTGGTCGGGACCTCCTTCCGCATCTCGGCGGAAGCCCTCTACTCAGCGCTCGGATCGCAACTCGGCATCCTCATCATCTACCTCATCGCCGTGCCCGCGGCCACCGCCGGGATCAGACTGGCGTATTCGGTGGTCTTCGCGCCGGTGTTCAGCATCATCCAGGCGCTCACCCCACTCCTGCTGGTCAAGATGAGCGATCTCGGTTCCGGTGCATCGTCGCGCAGGGCTCGGACCGCCACGTTCTGGATACTCGGCGGGCTCGGCGGAGTCCTGTTGTCCGGCGTCATCGGCTGGGTCATCGCAACGACCGGAGCCGCGGGCGAGACCTACGAACACACGGCGCCGTTCCTCGTGCCGGTCGGGGCCGCGCTCGCGGGGAACCTCGTACTCGACACGGCCCTGCTGCTGCTCCGCTTCAATGCCGACTCCCGCGTGCCGCACCGGATCCGTCTGGCGGTGGTCGCTGTCGACCTCGTCACACAGCTCGCCCTCACTCTGACGTTGGGGCTCTCGGGACTCGTCGGCGCGCTCATAGCCATGGCCGTCGTCAAGTTCCTCGTCGGTGTCGTCATCTTCCGTGCCCAGGCCCGCCCGCTCCCCTCGACCGAAACGAGATCCGCGTGAACACCCTGACCGGAGTGACGAAGGAGCTCGCGCGCGCCGCTCGTGACGCCACACTCAATGGCTTCATCGCAAGCACGGTAGTTCCCCCGCGCGAGCGGTGGCGGATGCTCAGAGCAGCGGGCATGCCAGTAGAACGCTCGTACATCCAGGCGCGGTGCTTCTTCGGTGCCCGCAACATCGCCATCGGCGCGGGCACGTTCGTGAACTACGGCTGCTTCTTCGACGGCTCGGCCGCGATCACCATCGGACGCAACGTCCGCATCGGCATGCAGGTGTTGCTCGTCACTGGTTCGCACGAGATCGGTGGACCCGAGCAGCGGGCTGGCCGTGAGACCTCCGCTCCGATCGTCGTCGAGGACGGCGCCTGGATCGGTGCTGGTGCGAAGATCATGCCCGGTGTCACCATCGGACGTGGCGCCATCGTCGCCGCTGGCGCTGTCGTCACGCGATCCGTGCAGGCGATGGAAACGGTGGCGGGCGTTCCGGCGCGAACGCTCGGAGCACGACGCGGTCAGGAGTGAGACGACGGTACGAGCAGTAGCTGCAGTGACGCTGACCCCCTGTGGGCCGGAGGGGGTTCCGCCGTGCTCAGGCCGACGCGATTGCTGCCGCTACTCGCTGAGCGAACTCTGCATGCCCGGCCGCCGTTGGGTGCTTCTTGTCGGCGCCGAGAGCAATCGGCCAACCGAGAGCAGAGATGTAGCGTGCACCTTCCGCCCGAGCGGCGCCGGAGAGAGCCAGGTCGACCGCGCCCTCGCCCTCGAGGACGGGCACGTCTACCGGACCGACAACGACCACGTTGTGGCCGCGAAGGCTGCGCAACACACGCTCAGCTGCGGTGCGCTCTTCGTCCTCGGTGGCTGCGGTGTCGTTCAAGCCACCTTCCACGATGACCAGCTGAGGATCGGTGGCAGCAACCTGCCTCACCCGGGAGCCAAAGGTACTGTCTCCGCAGAACCCTGCGTTCGTGTAGCCGGTACCGCCCTGCGCCAAGACGCTGACGGTGGCATCCTGTTCCGACGCGAAGTCATCGACCCACGCGTCGGCGCGGTCTGACAGCATGTCGCCAGTCGAGTAGGAATCCCCAATCACGGTGATTCGTTTCGCACCTTTGCCGATGACCTGTACGGGCCCGACTGACTTCTCGTAGGCGCGGACGGACTCGCAGCCTTCGTGGCTGATGTAGGCGACGCGGGCCTTGTACGCTCCGGCAGTCAGGCCGACGATGGCAACGATCGCGCAACCGAGTGCGATGGCGCGATTCCGGGTCAGCTTCACGGAAGAATCCTACGTGGGTCGCGACCTTTGAGCCGGCTGACCAGTCGGCTACCCTGAGCCCGTGTCAGAACTCCGGGGGAACGTACTGTGGTTCACGGCAGGGGCGGTCGTCGTTGTCATCGTCACTCTCGCGTTCCTGGTCTCGCCGTTGGTCGCGGTCGCCGGCGGGGTGGCTGCTGCCGTGACCGTATGGGCGTTGTTCGAGGGCCGCGGACGATACCGCGGAGTTGCGGTGCTCGGCGGGGTGGGAGCGGTCGTGTTGGTTCCCGCACTCCACACGCCCCTGCCGGGCTGGACCGGCATGGCAGGAGGCGGCCTGTGGATGCTCGTGTTCGGAGTGTTCCTGCCGAATCGCAGGCGAGCGGGTGGATGGGTTCCGTTCATCCTGTTGGCCGCAACTGTGCTCGTCGGAGTCGGCGGGTCTCTGATGATCCGCCCGTTTCCGTTTGTGGCGATCGCTCTGCTCTACCTCCTTCCCGTCGCGCTTCTCGGCCGCGGCCTGGTCCCCGAAGACGCACGCCTTGTGCGGAACGGGGTGGTTGCCCTTGCGCTGATCGAGGCGCTGCTCTGTCTCGCCGAGTTCGCCGTTTTCCGGGGAGACCCGTTCGACGATGCCAGCGGCTACCATCCCGTGCTCTCCGGCTTCACGCGCACCGAGGGTACGTTGGGCCATCCGATCGTTGCTGGCGTCGCGATGCTGGGCGGGATGGTGGTCCTCCTTGCAGCATCGATGCCAGGGCGATGGAAGTTTGTCGGTTCTGCGGTTCTGCTTGTTGGGATCTTCACGACCGGCAGTTCAAGCGTTTACATCGCTGCGCTCGTCGCCGTCGTCGGGCCGTTGGTCTTCGTCGGCCGTGCGGCTTCTCGTGTGATCAAGGTAAGTCTGCTCGTGGCAGTCGGGGCATGGCTCCTGGGCCACCGGGAGATCTTCGAGCCCGTCGTGAACGACGTCAGCGGCATCAACTCGACGCATCGCCTGAACTCGATCCAGGCGATCCCGAACCTGCTAACCCTCAGGCCGCTTGCGCAGGGCCTGGTCGGGTCCGGGTGGGGCTCAGAGGAGACCAACTATCGGCTGGGATTCCTGAAGAACGACTACTTCTACACCGTCGACAACATGTTCGCGACGACGATGATGGCGGCCGGCATCACTGGCTTTTTGCTGATAATCGCCTTCATAATCGCGAGTTTCGTTCACGCCAGTCGCGCGGGCCGCGTCGCGTTGCTCCCGATGGTGGTCATGATGCTGAGCTTCGACGTGCTGCAGTGGGCGTCGGCAGGCGCACTCTTCGTCGTCATTGTCTTCACTATGCGCCGACCAGCGGGTGTGCGGGCAGAAGCTGAGCGTGGCAATCTGCCACTGGACCAGATAGAACCCGGGCCCCCGCTACCTGACGCCCGGACGCGCGTCGGAGCAGCTAGGACCCGTGTCGATCTCAGTCCTTGTCGCGCGCGGTGACGTGCGATGCGTCGTTCGAGCCGCCCGCCATTCAGGCCACAGCCGTCGCGTCGCACTCGTTCGTGATGTCCGCTTTGAGCTTCTAGAAGTGGCGGTCGCTCTGCAACTCAAGGTTGATGATGCCGAGGATGACGTAATCGTCTCACCCGTAGGGGAACCTCGCTCTCCCGTACCGGTCGCAAAAGAGCCCAGTACGGCCAGCGTCGAAGCCTGCGGAAGTCATTGTCTGGTTGGCTTTCTCAGCCGCTGCCGACGTCTCCTGCGGCGGGCGCGTACTTGTTATTCAGCTTCACCATGAGACGAACCTCCCCACCCTCCGGTTCCCTCGTGCCAGGTCTCACGCTCTGCTTCGTCACCTTTCAGTGCGACAACAAGATCACCTGCCCTATCGCCTCCGGCTTCAGCACCGCTCGATTCCCATCGCGGAGGAGCGCCCGATCGGTCTTCGCCGCCTTCCCGACCACGTTCGGCATCCCCACCGTGTCCGCGCCGTGCGCACGGGGCGCGGTCCCGAGCGCGAGGACCCGGTCGACGATCTACGCCAACAGTGCCCTCAGCAGGTCGTGTGTAGGAGTCGGACACTGTTCATGAGTCGGTGTTCCCGTGCGAAATGAACCAGCAGGTGCGATTACTTGCGCAAGGGGATCGGCGATTTGCGCTACGAACTTTTGCCTCGCGCGCAGTCACCCGATTCCCGTGGCACCACACTTTCCCTGGGCAGAATCAGTACGCCCCAGAAGAGCTGACAACCGCGCGGGCTGTGCGCCAGAGGAGCACCAGGTCTCCCATGATCGACCAGTTCTCCACGTAGTAGAGGTCGAGTCGTACTGAGTCCTCCCACGACAGGTCGGATCGCCCGCTGACCTGCCAGAGTCCGGTCATCCCTGGCTTGACCAGGAACCTCCGGTGGACGTGGACGTCGTACTGGTCGACTTCGCGCCGGAGCGGCGGACGCGGCCCGACCAACGACATGTGGCCGGCAAGGACGTTGAAGAGCTGGGTGAGCTCGTCGAGGCTGAATCGACGCATGATGGCGCCCACCGTCGTGATCCGCGGGTCCTTGCGCATCTTGAACAACACGTCGTTGCCCTCGGCTCGGTCGAGCGCGCTGAGTTCCTGGAGCCGTGCCTCGGCGTCGACGACCATGGACCGGAACTTGATCATCCGGAACGGCTCCCCGTTGAGTCCGACCCGTTCCTGCCGGAAGAGGACCGGGCCCTGCGACGTAAACCGGACGAGCAGCGCTAGGACGACCAGAACGGGCGACAGGACGACGATCAGGGCCGCAGATCCGACGATGTCGAAGGCACGCTTGGTGTAGAGCCGGCTACCGCCGTACGTCGGGGTCTCGACGTGGATGAGGGGCAGACCCTGGACGGGCCGGGTGTGGATCCGCGGACCGCCGATGTCCGTCAAGCTCGGCGCCACGACGAGGTGCTGCTTGCCGGGTTCCAAGGTCCAGCTGAGCTGCCGCACCCGCTCCGGCGGCAGGTCGTCCGCGCTGGTGATCACCACCGTGTCGGCCCCGGTCTCCTCGACTGCCCGGAGGATGTCCGCGAAGCCCCCGTGGCCCTGGATGGTGGAGCCGGGGAGGAGTCCTCTCGTCCCCGAGGAGACGACCGCCCCGAGGACGCGGTACCCGGCCGCCGGCGTGCGGTTCAGCTCGCCGGCGATGTGCAGGACGCTGGCCGTCGAACCGACCAACAGGACACGAGCGGAGTACCCGCCGCTCTTGCGTTGCGCCACCAGCCACTGGCGCCACATCCATCGCGAGATCAGCAACACGACGATCCCGACCGGGAACGCGATCAGTACGTAGCCACGAGCCAGGTCCACGTTGAGCAGGTACGCCGCGATGGCGATCAGTCCGAAGACACGCGCGCTGGAGTCGGCGACGAGCCGGTACTCAGAGCTCCCGAGACCGATGACCCGCGAACCACGAGTGTCGTAGACGGCGAGGGCGGCGAGCCAGACCACGATGACGATGATCGAGATGCCGGTGTAGCTCAGTCGGAGCTCACTCTGGTTCGTGGCCAGCCGAGAGTCGATGCCGAGCCAGGCGATCTGCACACCGAACACGACCCATACGAGCACCAGGAAGTCGGTGAAGAGCACTCGCCTCGCGTAGACGCGTTCCCAGTCCTCGGTCGTGCCGCGTGCAGGGCTCCCCGCCAGTCCCGAAGCCAGGCTCGGCCCGTGGGTCACCAGGTGGCCCCACCATCTGCTGACACACGCACGACGTCGCCGGACCAGAGCCACACGGACTGTCCTGCTCGCGCGACGACGACTCCGTCTGCCGCAGCGTCGTCGGCGCAGCCGAGTCGGGAGGTTGTCGTGGACGCCGTGACGCCCGTCGCGCGCATCGAGTCGATGCGGACGCCCTCGCACCCGGCGACGCCGGTGCGCGCAACGGTGTACTCGTCCCCCGCATCGGCCAAGGACTGCACGCCGGACAACGCGACGGACACCCACGCCCCCGTGCCCTTGCGCCACGAGACCGAGCCGTCGCACACGACCGCCGTCGTGTACTGCCCTTGGTAGACCGCAGCCGGGTCGGGGCACGGCGAGGCAACGGCTCCCGTGTCGAGCACGAGACCCGTCGGAGTCACGCCAGCTCCGGCCGCACCGGCGACTCCGGTGTCCCAGGTCGCCCCGTCGTCCTTCGAGGTCCGGACGGAGGGCGCGCAGTTGTCGCCGGTACCCGTCAGCGCCGACACCGATGCACCGTCCGCCCTGAGAGCCAGGACTGTCCGTGATCCCACGCCGAGGCCGACCGGCGACCACGTCGCACCCCCGTCAACGGAACGTTCGAGCGTGCCCGCGTCACCCCCGCAGGTCCCGCTGACAGCCCGCCATGCTTGCTTGCCGTCCACCGCGGTCAGCAGCCGGCTCGAAGCCGCCGGCTCGCCCGTGTCCGAACTCCCCGCACTGGCCGACGGCGTCGGGGTGCCAGAGGACCCGTGGGACGGGAACGGTGTGCTCGTGAAGGTCGGTACCGGACCTGGTTCCCTGTTCGCCTCCGGGGCCGTACGGGACAGTGCCATCGCCACGAGGACCGCGTCGACGACCACGAGGACGACGACGATCGCAGCCACCCAGACGAGCGACCTGCTCGTCAGGACCTCGCCGAGGCTGCGGGTTCCGCGGCGTGGACTCACGCTCGCGATCCCCTCATCGCTCTGTGCCGCGAGCGGCCTTGAGTCGACCGCGCTTCGGCTGCTTCGGCTGCTTGAAGGCCGTCTGCCGATCTGCGTCTTCCTCGATTCCATAGCCGTATGCGTAGCCGTACCGCCCGTACCCGTACGCCCCAGGACCCTTCGTCGGCATCATCGTCATGACGAAGCCAGCAATCGGGGCGTCGACGTTCTCAAGCGATTGCACGGCTCCAGCCAGCTGGCCCTTCAACGTCTTCCCGGAGGCCACGACGACGATCGCGCCCGAAGCCTTCTTCGACAGGATCGCTGCGTCCGTCACGGGCAGGAGCGGCGGCGCGTCGAAGAGGACGTAGTCGAACTCTGACTCGAGACGTTCGATCAGCTTCTGCATCGCCTGGGAACCGAGGAGTTCTGACGGGTTCGGCGGAATGGGTCCCGCCGGGAGCACCACCATGTTGCCACGACCCCAGGGGTGCGCCACGTCTTCGAGCTCGGCACGCCCGATGAGCACGTCGGTGAGGCCGGCGTTCGTCTCCACCTCCATGTACTCAGCGACTCGGGGACGACGGAGGTCAGCGTCGATCAGGATGACGCGGTACCCGGCACTGTCGAGCGCGATGGCGAGGTTCGCCACGGTCGTGCTCTTGCCTTCGGACTGCACTGACGACGTCATGACGAAGGTGCGTGCCTTGCTGCCGATGTCGACGAACTGCAGATTGGTGCGGAGTGTGCGGAACGACTCTGCGCGGGGACTTCTGGGGTCCGCTTGAACGATCAGGGGGCGTTCAGACGCCTTGCTGTCGAAGGCGATGCCGCCGACGATCGGCTTCGCGCTGATCCGCTCCACATCGGCCTCGGTACGCACACGGTTGTCGAGCGCCTGTCGGAGAACCGAGAGACCGACGCCCAGAGCCAGACCGATGAGCAGTCCGAGCACGACGTTGACGGGAACGTTGGGGCTGACCGGCACGCTCGGCACGTCCGCCTGCTTCACGCGGGTGAGCTTGACGGTGCTCTGCCCGTCGGCGTCGGTCGCTTCGATGTTCTGCACGACGTTCGTCAGGCTCTGCGAGGCCGCGTTCGCGATCTCCGCTGCCTGCACCGGATCCGTGTCGTTGACGGTGATGGCGATCAAGGTGGTGTTCAACGGCGCATCGGCGGTGACTCTGGACGCCAGCTGGTCCGTCGTCATGTCGAGCTTCAGGCTGGAGATGACCGGCAGGAGCACGATCGGCGTGGTGACCAGGTTCGAGTAGGTCAGCACGCGCTGCTGCGTGAAGGTGTTGCCCTGCGCCAGGTCGCTCGCGCTGCCGCTCGTCTGCGTCGAGACGAAGACCTGCGCCGACGTGGAGTACACGGGCTTCTTCAGCAGTGAGTACCCCGCGGCCGCGGCCACCCCGATCAGTGCCAGGACCAGGATGAGAGCCCATCCCTTGCGCAGCACTGTGATGTAGTCGCGTAGCTCCACGCGGCCCGCCTTCCCCGACGATGAGCCGCATCCCTGTTCTGTCCCGAGAACAGGCACACCGGGGTAGTCCCAGCGAGCGGCATGGAAATAGTGCCACACGAATGAGTCGACCTCGGCTGTTTCCGTGATGTGGGCCCCGCGTCCCCTACGGTGTCGCCATGAGCAGCGCCCCCGACCGGACGACCACCGACGTCGAGACCGCCCGCCAGCGCGACCTGTTCACGCTGCTCGTCGCCGTCGGGGTGGCGGTCGTCCTCGCACGGTTCGTCACCGGCTTCGCCCGGGGCGGCGGCATCCCCGCTCCGGTCCTGCAGGTCCTGGCCGCGGACCTGGCGGTGTGGGTCCCGATCACGGCCGGCGCCCTGTGGGTGCTGCGCCGAGCCTCCAGGCCGAACGGTGCTGGCGACGCCGGCGGGCCGACCGCACCCAGCCGTCTCAGCTTCGGCCTCGGCATGGGTGACGCGATCGCCGCCCTCGGCATCGTGATCGTGTGCCGCGCTGTGGACGCCGCCATGTCGATCTCGTTCTTCGGCACGTCCGGGCTGAGCCCGGCCCCCACGCTCGGCCAGCCGGACGTGGTCCTGCTCGTCGTGTCGGCGATCGGGGTGTGCGTGGTCAGCCCCGTGCTCGAGGAGGTCGTGTTCCGCGGCCTGTTCCAACCCCGGCTGGCCGACGCGTTGACGCCGCGCACCCGGTTCCTCGCGGTCCTGCTGACCGCGTCCCTCTTCGCACTGCTGCACGTCCTGATCAGCAGCCCGGCGTCGTCGCTGGTCGGCTTCGAGGTCTTCACGACCACGTTCCTGCTCGGCCTGCTCACCGGCGCGCTCGTGGCGATGACCGGGCGCATCGGCGGGGCGATCCTGGCGCACGTGCTGTTCAACACGGTGGCGGTCGTCCTGACCTGGCCGCGCTGACCGGCAAGCGGCAAGCGGCCCTCGGCCAGCACTCCAGGCCCGGTCCCGTCAGGCCCCCGAAGAGGGGTCAACGCCCACACTGACGATCCCTAGACTTCAGGGAGCATGCCGAACCGAACCAGCATCTACGACAACCCGCTGGTCCGTCAGGCCCCGATCAGCGCGTTCGTCGCACTCTCCGCGTTGCTCACCGTGGCGCTGCCGGTCCTCGAGATCACACACGCCCAGGCCTTCCTCGCCAGCTTCGTCGTCACGGCCCTCGCGACCCTGGTGGCGGCGACCGCGGCCGGCCTGCCCCGCCTCGTGCTGCTCGGCGCGGTCCTGCCCGCGATCGACTTCGTCGCCGTCGCCCTGCTGCGCGCCGGCACCGGCAACGGCGCCTCGGTGTTCACGTCACTCGTGATCCTGCCGGTCGTGTGGGCGGCGTCGCGGCCCGGCCGGTGGAACATCGCCTACGCCGCGGTCGGCGTCGCGGTCGTGATCCTCACGCCGTTCGTCATCAACCCGAGCCAGCCCCCGGCCGGCAGCGAACTCGTCCGCCTGGGCATCACCGTCGTCGTCTTCGGCACCGTGGCCGTCATCATCCACGAACTCGCGCGGAACGCCCGTCGGAGCGTCGCCGCCGCTCAGGTCGGTGAGGACGCCGTCCGGGCGGAGATCGACCGGGCAGCAACCGTGCAGCGCTCGCTCCTGCCGAGCACCAGCCTGGACGCGGCCCACTCCGTCAGCATCGCCGGCGCCTGCCTGCCGGCGAAGACCGTCGGCGGCGACTTCTTCGACTGGTACCCGACCCCGGGCGGCATCGCCTTCAGCCTGGGCGACGTGATGGGCAAGGGCGTCGGGGCGGGCCTGATCGCCGCCGCCGTCCGGTCGACCCTGCGGAGCGCCCGGACGGTGGACGACGCGTCCGAGGCACTCAAGCGTGCCTCCGACGGCCTGGCCGCCGAGACCCTGACCTCCGAGGTGACCTTCACCACGCTCTTCCACGCCCGGGTCTCCGACGAGGGCGTGCTGCAGTGGGCCGACGCCGGACACGGCCTGAGTTCGATCGTCCGCGCGGACGGCCAGGTCGAGCGGCTACTGTCGGGCGACCTGCCGCTGGGACTCGGGCTCGAGCTGCTGAACGCGTGGCGCACGACCACCACGGTCCTGCAGCCGGGCGACACGCTCGTGACCTTCAGCGACGGCGTCCTCGACCTCTTCGACGGCGACGCGGTCGAGGCCGTCGCCGCACTCAGCCGCGAACACCGCGACCCGCAGGCCCTGGTGCAGGCGCTGTCCGCGCGAGCGGGCGAGGTCCCGCACGACGACGACGTCACGGTCGTCGTGCTCCGGCGCGAGGCAGCGCAGGTACCCTCGGCTGCCCCCGTCGTCGACGTCTCGGCCCGCACCGTCTGACCACCGGACTGGAGGCTCGGTGCCAGCTGGCACCGAGCCTCCAGTCCGTCATGCTCCTTCCTCCGGAGGCGGCGCCACCTGCTCAGGTCGCATACGGAGGAGCGCGCCCGTGGCACTGCTCATCCGTACGATGTGAGGTGCGATTCGGGCGGACCCACCGGGAGGCAACCATGACCGTCACGACCATCGATCTCGATCCCGAGCTGCTCGAAACCGCAAAGGAGCTCACCGGCGCCCGCACCGACCGGGACGTGGTGACCCGCGCGTTGCAGACCCTCATCGCGACACGGCAGCAGCCCGCCACGGTGGAACGCGTCATCGCCCGTCAGTTCAGCGACGGGTAGATCTCCGCATCCGATCGGCCCCACGCGGCGGTACGGTGACCGGGACCCGTGTCGTTCCGAGAGGACCCGCCGTGCGCCAGCTCTACCCACCGCTCGAACCCACCCGCTCCGGCATGCTCGACGTCGGCGACGGACAGCAGGTGTACTGGGAGGAGTGCGGCTCCCCCGACGGCAAGCCGGTCGTCTTCCTGCACGGCGGCCCGGGCGCCGGGTGCTCGCCGGACCACCGCCGCCTCTTCGACCCCGCCCGCTACCGGATCGTGCTGTTCGACCAGCGGAACTGCGGCCGCAGCCTGCCGCACGCGGGCGACCCGGCGACGGACCTGTCTGCGAACACGACGTGGACCCTCGTCGAGGACATCGAGCGGCTGCGGGAGCACCTGGCGATCGACGCCTGGCAGGTGTTCGGCGGCTCGTGGGGCTCCGCGCTCGCACTGGCCTACGCCGAGACGCACCCGGACCGGGTCACCGAGCTCGTCCTCCGGGGCATCTTCACGTTGCGGCAGAGCGAGATCGACTGGTTCTACGAGGGCGGTGCCGCGAACGTGCTCCCCGACCTGTGGGAGGGCTACCTCGCTCCAGTGCCGGAGGACGAGCGGCACCCCGGCCGGCTGGTCCGTGCGTTCGAACGGCTGCTCGCCGACCCGGACCCCGCCGTGCACGGGCCGGCAGCCGTCGCGTGGGCGAGCTGGGAGGCGGCCTCGATCACGCTGCTGCCCCGCCCGGACCTCGTCGCGCAGTACGCGGACCCGACGTACGCGTTGGCGTTCGCGCGCATCGAGAACCACTACTTCACGCACGACGGCTGGTTCCAGGACGGCCAGTTGATCCGCGACGCCGGCCGGCTCGAGGGCATCCAGACCGTCATCGTCCAGGGGCGCTACGACCTCTGCACGCCGGCGGTCACGGCGTGGGACCTGCACCAGGCCCTGCCGTCCGCCGAGTTCCGGATGATCGACGACGCCGGGCACGCCTTCGACGAGCCGGGGATCCTCGACGCCCTCATCGAGACGACCGACCGGTTCGCGGGCACCGCGGGCTGACCGACGCGGTCAGGTGCGGTCGTCAGCCGTCGTCGACGTTGACTGCTCGTCGCGGAACCGCTCGACCTCGGCCTCGACTGCGCGCCGGCGCCCATGGAAGCGCACGATCAGGAGGCCCACTGCCCCCAGGACCATCAACACCCCGCCAAGGACCGCGCCGGGGACCACACTGTCCGTGCGGTCGTCGTCGTTGCTCAGGCCGACCGCCCCGAGGACCAGCGAGAGCCCGACGAGCAGGAGCACCATCGCAACGGACAGCCACCACAGCGGTGGGTGGCGGAGGTCGATGCCTCGGCGTTCCCGGAACGTCGTCCCGGCGAACACGCCCCAGCCGATCCCCGGGGAGGTCGTCACACGGAACCACGGTTCGAGCAGGAGCACCACGCCGATGCACACGACCGCGCCCCCGACGATCCAGAGCCACCATCCTCTGGTCCCCGTCTGCCGTTCCGTCATGTGCCCAACCGTACCCAGGGCGGCGGCGAGCGGACGCGCCGACGTGGGACGAGCCTCCAGGCCGGTCCGCGTGGTGTGGTGGTCCCATGACCGACGCCTTCGTGCCGTGGGTGGTCGCCGGGGGGCTCGCCGTCGTGGTGGTCGTCCTGGTGCTCCTCCTGCAACGCCACCGCTCCACCGCCCGCACCGCACTCGAGGCCGCTGAGCGGACCCGCCGCGACGAACTCGCTCGCCGTGAATCGGAGCACCGCGAGGCGACCGCCCGCGTCGAGGCGGACCGTGACCGGCAGGTCGCCGCGGCCGATGTCGAACGGCGCGACGCCCACGCCGAGGCGGAGCAGAGCCGCGCGTTCGCCCGCCGCGGCATGCAGTGGGAGGCCGGGTCGGAGCAGGCGATCCTCCAGGCCTGCCGGGCCGCCGGCGTCAACGGCGTGCTGATGACCAACGTCGTCTTCATGCCCGTCGGCGAGACGGAGTCGGGCTCGCAGCGGCAGTTCGTCGCGCAGGCGGACCACGTGCTCGTCTCGGACTCCGGCCGGGGCCTGGTCATCGAGAGCAAGCGCTGGAGCGGCATCGTGTTCGACGGCCGCAAGCCGAGCGCGGTGCACCCAGCGTTCCGCTCCCTGGTCGACGAGTCGTCCCTCGTGCCGCCGTTCGCAGTCCACGTGCGGAGCCGCAAGGTGCTCAACCACGAGGACGAGGCCGAGAACTGGTGGCAGGTCCGGGTGCAGGCGAAGGGGGCCTCCCCCGCGCAGCAGGTCCGGACCCAGGCCCGGCGGCTCGCGAAGTTCGTCGACGAGCACACCGGCACCGCCCGGACGTGGTTCGACACGTGCGTCTACTACTCGTCGTCGTCCGCCACTGCGTTCGTGCAGTCCGAGGACCGCAGCGGCACCGTGACGACCCGGGTCGTGACGAACGACCACGAGCTGCAGTCCGCGCTCGCGGCCTGGGCGGCGAAGGACTCGGTGCCGAACCGTGCCCGGGCGGACGCCGTCGTCCGGGTCCTCGCCGGGCAGGGTGCGCACGCGGTCACGGTCGGGTCGTACCGCCTGCCCGAGTGACGGCGTCCTGCCCAGCGGACGTCAGGCGCGGGTGTCGAAGTCCGCACGAGTGGCGCCGTCCGCACGAGTGGCGCCGTTCGCTGGACGGCGTCGTCGCCGTCGGAGCACCAGGACGAGCGTGACACCAGCGGCAGCCACCACGAACGCGGCTCCGACCAGCGCACCGGATCCAGCTCGGTCGAGGTTCTCGTCAGTGGTCCAACCAGCCGCCCCGATCAGCAGCGCCAGTCCGACGAAGAACGACGCCTCGATCATCAACGTGCCCCAGATCGGGAGACGACCGGCACGGGGCGATCCTGGACCTCCCCGCACCCCGAACGCAGTCGCGCCGAAGCCCGCGATGACCGCCATCGCGACGGGGAACACCTGGCCGAGCAGTGCCACGACGACGATGCAGACGAGCACCGTCGCCACCACCGAGCTCCACCACCGCACCGACGCGCGGCGATCCACCGCCCGCTGCTGATCGTCGCGCTCAGCCGGATCGGTCATGCGATCACCGTACCGATGCTCGACCGACGCGCGCCATGGGCAGCCCGCGCACCTCGCCGTCGTCGCCGACGGGTCGCGTCGGCGACGCCGCCCGGGTCGGTTCGTCTAGCTGACCGCCCGGAGCGCGTCCGCGACCGTCGCCAGCGCCGCGTCGATCTCGTCCGCGACCCGCTCGTGCGTGCCCTCGGAGCGGCGGTAGGGGTCGTCCACGTCGTCGTCAGCGGGATCAGCGGGAGGCGGCACGACCCCGCGGAGCCGAGCCACCCGGTCGACCAGGTCCTGTGGGGAGCGCACGTCCGCCAGGTCGCCGGGCTCGAGCCCGTCCAGCACCCGCGCGAACTGCTTGATCGTGAACGTCCGCCGCGAGGCCCGCGGCGCGAGCGACACGACGGCCGCCCGGTGCGAGCGCTCGGCGGTGAGGACGAGGTCCGCACCCTCGACGATCTCGGCGGTCAGGTACCGGGACCGGTGCGCCGACGGGTCACCGCCGAGCCGACGGGACTGCGCCGCGGCGGTCTCGTCCATGGCGGCGCCGTCGTCGGCGATGGTCCCCGCGGACTCCACGACGAAGCCGGACGAAGCCCCGGACCCGGCTGCAGCCCCGGACCCGACCGCCGCCGATGCGCCGGGCGTCAGCCGAGCCTCCAGGACCTGCGCGCCCAGCGGCGACCGACAGATGTTGCCGCTGCAGACGAACAGGACGCGCATCAGGCCCCGCGCTCGCCGAGCAGGTCGTGCCGGACGACGATGGCGTCGCGGCCCGGGCCGACACCGATCGCGGAGATCCGCGCGCCGGACATGGCCTCGACCGCGAGCACGTAGTCCTGCGCGTTCTTCGGCAGGTCCTCGAACTCGCGGACGCCCGTGATGTCCTCGGTCCAGCCCGGGAAGTCCTGGTACACGGGCTTCGCGTGGTGGAAGTCCGACTGCGAGACCGGGACCTCGTCGACCCGCTGGCCGTCGACCTCGTACGCGACGCAGACGGGGATCGTCTCGAGCCCGGTCAGGACGTCGAGCTTGGTGAGCACGAAGTCGGTCACGCCGTTGATGCGCGCCGTGTACCGGGCGATCGGGGCGTCGTACCAGCCACAGCGACGCGGGCGCCCGGTGGTGGTGCCGAACTCGAAGCCGTTGGCGCGCAGGAACTCGCCCGACTCGTCGAACAGCTCGGTCGGGAACGGGCCGGCGCCGACGCGGGTCGTGTACGCCTTGACGATGCCGATGATGCGCTCGAGCTTGCCCGGGCCGATGCCCGAGCCGGTCGCGGCGCCACCGGCCGTCGCGGACGAGGACGTCACGAAGGGGTAGGTGCCGTGGTCGACGTCGAGCATGGTGGCCTGGCCGGCCTCGAACAGGACGGTCTCACCGCGTTCGAGTGCCCGGTGGATCTCGAGCGCCGTGTCCGCGACCATCGGCCGGAGCCGGTCGGCGAAGGACAGCAGCGACTCGACGACCTCTTCGGCGTCGATCGCCCGGCGGTTGAAGACCTTCACCAGCAGGTGGTTCTTCTGGTCGAGTGCTGCCTCGACCTTCTGCCGCAGGATGTTCTCGTCGAAGATGTCCTGGATCCGGATGCCGACGCGGTTGATCTTGTCGGCGTAGGTCGGGCCGATGCCACGGCCGGTGGTGCCGATCTGGCGCTTGCCGAGGAACCGCTCGGTCACCTTGTCGATGGTGCGGTGGTAGTGCGTGATGACGTGGGCGTTCGCGGAGACGCGGAGCTTCGACACGTCGACGCCGCGGGCCTTGAGGGCGTCGAGCTCCTGGAACAGGACCTCGAGGTCGACGACGACGCCGTTGCCGATGACCGGGGTGACCCCGGGCGTGAGGATGCCGGAGGGCAGCAGGTGCAGCGCGTACTTCTCGCCGCCGACCACGACCGTGTGCCCGGCGTTGTTGCCGCCGTTGAACTTCACGACGTAGTCGATGCGGCTGCCGAGGAGGTCGGTGGCCTTCCCCTTGCCCTCGTCGCCCCACTGGGCGCCGATGATGACTGCTGCGGGCATCTGGTTCTCCTCACGTTGGCGGAGGACCTCACACGGCGTCGGGCCGGTGGTCCACCCGAGTCTATCGGACGTCCATCTCCGCGTCACCGGGACGTCTGCCGATCGCACGGCGACCGCGAGCCGGATCGCGTTCGCCGCCCCCGACACCCGCTGGCCCCAGAACGGGGGACAATTCGTTCCGAATCGGAACGATCCCCCGGTTCCGACGTAGTGTTCGGAGCGCAGCGTTCAACTGACGATGCCTCGGGGTATCCCTCCCCGTCCTCCCGGTGCCACACCCGTGCGGCATCAACCGGTGCTCGTCCGAGCCCCGGTGCCCGATCGCCGTGCCGCCTGCCGCACGGAGAGAGCAGTTCAACGATGAACACGTCCTTCTGGACCAAGAAGGCCATGGCCCTGCCGGTCTGTGCCGCAATCGTCGTCGGCGGCGTCGCCCTCGTCGCCACCCCCGCCAACGCCGACCCGGCTGACCTCAAGGTCACCAGCCAGTCCGTCACCGGCGGCGTGCTGACCCTCACGGGCCTCGGCACCCCCGGCGAGAACGTGATCCTGCAGAAGGGCTTCCCGGCGGAGCGCTTCGTGATCGCCGCCGACGGCACCTGGAAGATCACGTACACGCTGCCCGACACCGCGGCGCACACCTACGAGCTCGACCAGCAGAAGGGTCTGAACTCCGACGGCAGCACCACGATCACCGTCGCCGCGCAGCCGGCCTTCGCCATCGTGAGCCACACGGTCTCCGGCCGCACGATCACGGCGTCCGGCACCGGCACCCCCGGCAACACGGTGCAGATCGACCCGCAGTCGGCCCCGATCGCCCGCACGCGCATCGACGCCACCGGCAACTGGTCCTTCACCTATGACATCCCCGCGAGCGCCGGCACCACCCCGGTGACGTACAACGTGCTCGAGGAGAACGACAACCTGCAGATCCAGGCGCAGGGCAGCTTCACCGCCGCCGCCGAGGCAGCGACCCCGGCCCCGGCGCAGTTCTCGGTCACCAGCCCGAAGAACGGTGCCACCGTCAGCTCCCGCACCGTCACCTTCACGGGCACCGGCCAGGAGGGCGACCAGATCAACCTGCTCGACACCGACGGCAACCGCCTCGGCGGCTTCGGCAACATCGCCCGCGTCGGCGCCGACCAGACCTGGTCGCTCTCGGTCACCTTCCCGGACGACGCAGCGCGGCAGCAGCCGGTCCGCGTGACGGACGTGCGCGGCGGCAGCGGTGCCGGCGACACGACCATCACGATCACCCTCCCCGCAGCCGCGACCGCCCCGGTCGCCACGCCCCTGACGCTGGTCACCCCGACCGACGGCTCCAAGGTCGCGTCGCGCACCGTGACGTACTCGGGCAAGGGCACCCCCGGCGACGCGATCGCCGTGGTCAGCGCCACCGGCGACGTCGTCGCCCCGGCCACCATCGTGACGGCGGACGGCTCGTGGACCACCACGGGCACGTTCTCCGACTCGGCGGCGACCACGCAGGACCTGACGGTCGGTGAGGTCGACTCCGACCTCACCGTCGTCGACTCGATCGACTTCTCGATCACCCTGCCCGCCGTCGCGACGGGCACCGCGCCGGTCACCGGCACCACGCCCGGCGCCGGCACCGCGCCGACCACGGGCACCCGCCCCGCCGGCACCCTCCCGGTCGTCGCAGGCTAGTCACACCAGATCCGCAGACGGGAGCACGACCATCGGTCGTGCTCCCGTTCGCGTTCCACCGGAGGAACCCCCGCATGCCCCGCACCCGCACCGTCCGGGTGGCGAGCACCACGCTCGCCGCCGCGCTCCTGCTCACCCTCGGCCTGACCGCCTGCACCACGCAGAGCACCACGACGAGCACGAAGCCGACGACGTCCCGGAGCGCGACCCCGACCCCGACCGCGGACCCGTACCGGGCACCGAGCGCGGCGGTCGTGTCGACCCTGCCCGAGGCGCAGTACGACGCCGTCATCGGCGGGCTGCTCCCCTACTACGACGCCACGATCCCGAAGACCGCTGACGAGTCCTACACGATCAGCGCCGACGCGCCGCTGTACGGCGACGACCGCGCGAAGCCGGTCGCCCGCCTGGCGGCGAAGAACTTCCTGGGCGACCCGACGGTGGTCGTCCCCGTCCAGGTGTCCGGTGCGTGGGCGATGGTGATGACGCCGGCGCGGCAGGCGCTCCCGTCAGCGGTGCAGTCCGGCGCCGCCGCGCAGAGTGCCGCGTGGATCCGTCGCGACCTGCTGACGAAGAAGACGGCGCTGGCGGACCACGTCGTGATCTCCGTCGGCAAGCAGACCGTCGCCATCGTCGGGACCGACGGCAAGACGGTCAAGGAGTTCCCGGCGGGCGTCGGCGCCGGCGGCACCCCCACCCCGACGGGCGTCGTCGGGTACATCCAGGCCCGCTACCTCGACCCGGCGCAGAACCAGACGGTGCACCCCATCCAACTGACGACGCTGCACTCGTCCGCGGCGGACGAACCGTACGGCGGCCACGACGGTGGCCTGATCGGCGTGCACTACGAGTCCGTCGCACGTGGAGCGGTCTCGCACGGATGTGTCCGGCTCGACGGTGACGCGGTGGACGCGGTCAACGCCCTGCCCCTCGGCACGGTCGTGCAGATCGTCGCGTAGCGCACGGACGTCGTCGTCCGACACTGGACCGACTCTCGGCATCCGGCGAGCACCGTGGGTGTCCCAGACCCACGACGACAAGGAGCACCACATGAGTGACCTCGGTGACAAGGCGAAGGACTTCATGAACAGCGACAAGGGCGAGAAGGCGACCGACGCCGGTCTCGACAAGGCCTCGGACGCGGCCGACAAGGCCACCGGTGGTGGCCACGGCGACCAGATCGACAAAGCGGCCGACGCCGCTGACGGCAAGATCGGTCACTGACCGCCACGACGGTCGGAACGACGAACGGGAGGCTCGGTGCCAGCTGGCACCGAGCCTCCCGTCGTTCTCATCCGCGGTCCGCGACCCGAACGCGTCCGCGTTGCCCTCACTGGGTCAGACCCGGAAGAAGTCGGCGTAGCTGGGGTCCCCCACCGGCTGGTTGTGGCCGGGCTCCGCGAGGCGCTCCTCGATCATCGCCTGGATGACGTCCGGCGGCGTGAGCCCGCGGCGGCGCCACTCGATCGGGTTCTGACGGAGCTGCATCAGGTGGTTCGTCGCTGCCATGGCTCCACCGTGGCACGCAGTCGCTAGTTTGTCTAACTACCTGTCCGGGAGCCGCACTCCCGGGCCATCTCGTGCGCGCGATCGCACGCGGAACGCGATCGAGGGAGCAGTGATCGTCGGGCCCGGACGTGCGACCCGACGATTCCTGCTCCCTCGACGTGGCTGACTAGCGCTTGGCCACCGGCGCGGTCGGCGTGGAGGTCGCCGAACCGTTCTGGTACCCCGTCGCCGACGCGGTCACACGGACCTGGAAGCGGTGTCCCGCGTCCGAGGAGCCGAGCTTGTACGTCTTCTCGTCGGCACCCTCGACGGCCACGCCGTCACGGAGCCACTGGAAGGCGTACGTGACACCGCGGGCGTTCCAGCTCCCGGGCTTCGCGGTCAGCTTCTTGCCCACCGTCGGCGTGCCCGACACGGTCACCGCGCTGCCTTCACGGAGCGCCAGGACCGGTGCCGCGACCGAGGCCGACAGCACGTCCGCCTGGTCGCCGACCGCGTTGTGCAGGTGCAGCAGCAGGATGCGCGGCGTCGTGGTGCTGTCCGCGGCGCGGGTCACCTGGAGCGAGCCGGCGTCGGAGAACAGCACACCGGCGGTGCCGCCCTGGGCGAATGCCAGCCCGGGAGCGGACGGGTCGAACGTGGCCGTGGAGGTCTCGTCGACCACCGCGGAGCCGCTCGTCGCCTGGGCCGGTGCGTACGCCGACTCGGTCAGCACCGAGTAGTCGAACGCCCCGGTGACACCGATCGCCTGCTGCGAGACCGTCAGGACCTTCACCGCGCTGTCGAACGTGTTGACGTCCTGCCCGGGCGCTCCGCCGTTGAGCGGCTGCGCGTCGAGCGTCTCCCCCGTGGCGAGGTCGATCGTCGTCGCGAGGGTGGCGTCCACCGCTGCCGACTTCGCGTCGTACACCAGGTAGTCCGGCGTGCCGTCGCGGTCCGTGTCGATGAGCACCTCGACGTTGGTCACGGCGCCGGGGTCGGCGTCCGGACCGGCCGTCTGCACACCGAACGCCAGCGTGCCGTCAGCCGCGCTCGCACCGAACGTGCGCACGTCGGCCGCCTGCAGCGACTGCTTCGCCGAGCCGTCCGGGAACGACTCCTGCGGGTCGGTGCCGCCGAGGACGAACGGGGCCACGAGGGCGCCCTCCACTCCGCGACCGGCGAGCGCCAGGTCCGCCGTGGACGACGTCGCCGCGAAGGTGACGTCCGAGCCGTGCACCGCGCTGACCGCCT
The DNA here is from genome assembly GCF_026672405.1 of Curtobacterium sp. SL109. Taxonomy (NCBI): domain Bacteria; kingdom Bacillati; phylum Actinomycetota; class Actinomycetes; order Micrococcales; family Microbacteriaceae; genus Curtobacterium; species Curtobacterium sp. SL109. The sequence continues at coordinate 1,117,931 of NZ_JAPPRB010000002.1, read as the reverse complement.
TCGGGGCCGCGTAGGTCGCGAGACGCAGCGGGTTGTACCGCTGCTCGGTCGGCGTGAACGTCACGAGACCGGTGGCCGCGGCGACGAACTCGCGCTGGTAGCCCTGCTGGACCGACTCCTGGGTGGGGTCGATCGTGCGGGTCAGCTTCGTCGGGTCGGCGATCGTCATCGTCAGGGTGACGGTGGCGGTGCCGTGCGGGACGACCGTGACGCGCGGCTTGTCGATCGAGAACGCGACGCCGCCCTGGGCGACGCGGGACTCGTAGGCCACGTCGTACGTGTGCGGTCGGCCGTCCGTGTTCTTGATCTGCAGCGTGCGCTTCTCGGTGGTCGGCGAAGCGACCTCGACGACGCCGAACGACGCCGTGACGAGCTGGTCGTTCTCGACGCTCCGCACCGTGGTGCCGGCGGTGACCGCCTGGAGCGCGTCGACGCGGCCGGTGCCCTGTCGGAGCAGGGTGGCGGTGCCGTCACCGTCGCGGACGTCGTGCGTCGCGGTGTTCATCAGCGTCGCCTTGACGTCGGGGGCCGGCCACGTCGGGTGGGACTCGAACGTGAGCGCGGCGATGCCCGCCACGTCCGGCGTCGCCATCGAGGTGCCGCTCATCGACATGCGGCCGTCACCGGTGCCGTTGGCCGCGGAGATCACGTTGACCCCGGGGCCGGCGATGTCCGGCTTGACGATGTCGTCGAACGAACCGTGGACACCACGGCTGGTGAACTGCGCGAGCGTGTTCACCGCGTCGGCGTCGGTCGCCAGCTGGAAGCCCTTGAGCTCGTCGGCGAACTGCACGTGCAGGGTCCCGGCCTGGGCTGCAGCCTGCAGGCTCGCCGCGCTGTCCTTGGTCAGCTCGGCACCCGGGATGGTCGTGTTCCCCGCGATGCCGCTGTCGAAGGTGTTGATCGTCCCGGCGAGCAGGACGCCGACACCGCCGGCGGCCTGGACGTTGTTGAACCGGACACCGGAGCCGCACTCGAGGGCGCCGTCCGTCCACTTCAGCCAGACGACCTTGCCCTTGATCGCGGCGGCGTCCGCGGCACTGAACGCGGCACACCCGTCGATGTTCGTGGTCGGGACGACGACGTCACCCTCGACCGGCAGCGTGCCCTGGTAGTTCTGCGAGTACTGCGCGGCGTAGGTCTTCGCGACGTCCGCCGGGGCGGTCGCCCGGACACCGTCGAACAGGCTCTGGCCGGTGGCGCTCGCGGCGACCGTCAGGGCGCCCTCCGCGTTGCCCGGCGAGCCACCGATGTCAGTGAAGTCGTCGGCGTTGCCCGAGGCGATCACGGGCAGGACACCGCGGGCGGTGAGCGCGTCGATCTTCGCGTTGTCGGGGTCGTCCGGTGCGCCGTAGTCGGAGCCGAGCGACAGGTTGAGGACGTTGATGTCCTTGCCCTCGGTGAGCGCCTGGCCCACCCAGTCGAGCGCGGCACCCGTGACGTCGGTCGAACCGCCGGCGTCACCGAACACCTTGAGCGCGTAGAGACCGGCCTCGGGCGCGGTGCCCGGCCCGATCCACATGTCCTGGACCTTCTGCGCGGTGAGCTTCTTGTAGCTCCCGGTGAAGGTCGTCTTGTCGGCGGTCAGGCCGTAGCCGGCGATGGTGCCGGAGACGTGCGTGCCGTGGTCGCCGCCCTTGCCGTCGATGGGGTTCTCGTCCGGTGCCGGGGTCGGGTCGTACGCGGGGCTCGACGGGTCGGCGTTGTACGTGGGGCCGGCGAAGTCGTGGCCACCGAGGAACTTGTCGGCGTCGAACCAGCTGGGGTCCGGCGCACTCGTGCTCGCCAGCGCTGCGTCGTACGCAGCCGTGGTGCCAGGGCCGCCGAAGTCGGCCTGCGTGTAGTCGAGGCCGGTGTCGAGCACGGCGACGTTGACGCCCTTGCCCGTGTGACCGGTCTGCTGCCAGGCGTCGAGCGAGCGCGTGTAGATGTCGCTCGCCGCGTTCTTCGGCGTGACGCCGTCGACGCCGGGCTTGACCGCGTCGGGGTCGACCCCGCTCGGGGTGGAGCCGGCGACCTCGCTGCTGGTCGGGTCGACGATCTTCTTCGGCGTCAGCGGGATGACGCTGGCGACGTCGGAGCGCTCGGCGATCTCCTTGAGCGCCGACACGTCCGCGACGACCGCGACACCGGGGACGGTGTACTCGGTCGCGTAGAGCTCGGTCGCGTCACCGTCGGCCTGCTGCACCGCGGCACGCACCTTCGCGACCGTCGAGGTCACCGCGGACAGGCGCTGCTTCGCGGCCGTCGACGGGGTCTTCGAACGGGTGAGGTCACCGCCCTTGGCCTTGGCGTCGACGGCCAGCACACCCTCGCCGGTGGTCCGGACGAACGCGGCGACGGTCTTCTGCGGCTTCGCGTCCCGCAGCGGCGCCGCGAGCTTGAGGTCGGCAGCCGACAGGCCCGCGGGTGCGGCGGAGGCCGTCCCGCCGAGGGCCAGGCCGCCGCACGTCAGCGCGCCGGCCGCGGCGAGCGCGACCGCGATCCTGCTGATGCTGCGGCGTCTCGGGTCTGATGGAGTGGGTTGGCGCACGTGTTGCTCCGTCCGGGATGCTGGGGGAATTCCTCTGAAGCTATGTGTCTCCTCTCAGGGCAGGGAGTCGGCACTTTGGGGGACGGCACCCGAACGGGGCACACGAAGCCGTTAAGTTGCACAGGTGTGTGCAGGTTATTACGATGGCCACATGACCGGATCTGAGACACCTCCGCGCGCACCCCGCCGCGACGCCACCGAGAACCGGGCAGCCCTGATCGACGCCGCGAAGACAGCACTGCAGCGGGATCCGGACGCATCGCTCGAGACGATCGCGGCCGACGCCGGGCTCTCGCGCCGTGCGGTCTACGGGCACTTCCCCTCGCGTGACGACCTCGTCCGGGCCGTCGTGACCGCTGGCGCTGCCCGAATCCTCGCCGCGATGCCGACCACGACCGACCTCGGCGAACTGCCCCCGGCAGCGCGCATCGCGGCCATCGCCGTCACCCTGTGGTCCGAGGTCTCCCACGTCCGATCGATGGCGCGCATCGCCGTGCGGGACCCGTTCGGCGCCTCCGTCGCCGAGGTCTTCGCGCCGCTGCGGACCCAGGTGCGCGACGCCTGCGCGCTCGGCATCGCCGACGGCTCGATGCGCTCGGACGTCGACGCGGCCACACTTGGACGCCTGGTCGAGGGCGCGTGCATCGCGGTGCTCGACGAGGCCACCCGCTCCGGCACGTCGGACGAGGACGGCCGCCGCATGGTGGTCGTCTCGGCCCTCGGCATGGCGGGCATCGACTGGCGCACGGCGATGCTCACCGGACCCGTCAGCTCCGTCAGCTCCGTCCCCGAGGAGTCAGCATGACCACCATCGAGATCGACCACGCCGGCATCGGCGACGAGCCGGGCGCACCGCTGCCCGTCGTCTCGGCCGTCGCTGGTCCGCACCGTCCGGGCATCCTGGCCGTGGAGACCGAGCAGGCCCCGGTGCTCGCGTCGCTCGTCGCCGGCGGGCGGATGCAGCCCGACAGCGGCCGGGTGCTCCTCGACGGCCACGAGGACGCCGCTGCGCTCCGACGCACGGTGGCCCTCGTCGACACCCCGGGGATCGCCGAGCCCTTCCCGGTGATGACCCTCCGTCGGATCGTGCGCGAGGAGCTGGCGTTCGCCGAGCGCCGCCCCTCCCGCGAGCACGTCGACACCGTGCTCGACGAACTCGGCATGTCCGCGTACGCCGACACCCACGTGCAGCGCGTGCCCACCGACGTGCGGGTGCGGCTCCTGACCGAGCTCGCCCTGCTCCGCGAGGGTGTGACCGCGCTGGTCATCACGTCGCCCGAACGCCACGGCGGTGTCGTGGCCGACTGGTTCGCCGTCGTCCGTGACGTGGCAGCGCGCGGCGTCACCATCGTGCTCGTCACCTCGAAGGCCGCGGCCGAGACGGCGACGCAGCTCCTGGCGACCATCCCCGTGCCGGCCGACCCGAGCCTCCCGTCTGATCCTGTTCCCGACCCCGACGCAACCGCAGCAACCGCTCCCCTGGAGACCCGCTCGTGACCACCACCTCGCTCGTCCGCGCCGAACTCGCGCGACTCACCGCGACCCCGCTCGCACGCCTGGCGTTCATCGCGCTCATGGTGGTGCCGCTGCTGTACGGCGGCGCCTACCTCTGGGCCAACCGCGACCCGTACGCCAAGCTCGACCAGGTCCCGGCGGCCATCGTCAACCAGGACGCCGGCGCCACGCTCGACGGCGACACGGTGGACTACGGCAAGGACGTCGCCAGGCGCGCGATCGACGGCGACGACTTCAAGTGGGAGCGGGCCTCGGCGGCCGAGGCACGCGCCGGCGTGCGGAACGGCACCTACGACTTCGTGGTGACGATCCCGCACGACTTCTCCGAGTCGCTCGTGTCGGCGCAGTCCGACGACCCCAAGCGCGCACGGCTCGTGATGACGACGGCGGACACGAACTCCTACCTCGCCTCCACCATCGCGGAGCAGGCCGGCAAGACCATGCGCACCGCGGTGGCCGAGCAGGTCGGCAAGGAAGCGGCGAAGACCCTGCTCGTCGGGCTCGCCGACGTGCGGGACAGCCTCGGTGACGCGGTCGACGGCGCCGGCACGCTCGCGTCGGGTGCGGCGTCGGCCTCGAACGGGGCGGACCAGCTGGCATCGGGCACGAGCGCACTCCGGGACGGCGCGGCACAGCTCGCGTCGGGCACGAAGGCGCTGCCGGCACAGACCACGAAGCTGAACGACGGCGCACAGCAGGTCGCCACCGGAGCGGCGTCGCTGTCCTCCGGCCTGTCGACCCTGCAGGACGGGACGGCATCCCTGCCCACGCAGACCAGCCAGCTCGACGCCGGGGCCACGCAGCTCCAGTCCGGGCTGCACCAGCTGCGCGACCAGACGGCGACCCTGCCGGCCGACTCCGCGACGCTCGCGCAGGGCGCGTCCCGTGTCGCGGACGGCAACGCGCGACTCGCGGACGACGCCGCGCCGTTCATCGCCGGCGTCCAGCAGGTCGCTGCGGACTCCCCCGCCCTGGCGGCGCAGCTGAAGCCCGTGGTCGAGGCCTCGGCGCTGCCCGCCGACCAGAAGACGGCGCTGCTCGCCACGCTCGACCAGTTCGCGACGTCGGGCCAGCAGCTCGGCACCGGTGCAACGGCACTCTCCGGCAGCCTCGGCGCGCTGGAGACCGGCAGCGCGCAGGTGGCGGCCGGGGCGTCGGAGCTCGCGACGAAGGCCCCGAGCCTGACCTCGGGCGTGCAGCGGCTCTCCGACGGCTCGGACGCCCTCGCCGCCGGCACGGGGAAGCTCGCCGCCGCGGCACCGGCACTGTCGAACGGCATCGGGACCGCGGCCTCGGGTGCGTCCACACTGTCGGACGGCGCCGCGCAGGTCGCCTCGGGCACGTCGACGCTGGCTGCCTCCGCGCCGACCCTGACGAACGGGGCCCGGTCGCTCGCGTCGGGCACCGCGACGGCGGACGACGGGGCGAAGTCGCTCGCGTCCGGGCTGCACTCGCTGAAGTCCGGGTCGTCGAAGCTCGCCGACTCGCTCGACCAGGGCCGGACGAAGATCCCGGCGTCCACCGCGTCCCAGCGTGCGTCGCAGGCGTCGGTCATCTCCGACCCCGTGCGGGTCGGCGACGACAACGTGGCGGCGGCCGACAACTACGGCGCCGGCCTGGCCCCGTTCTTCATCTCGCTCGCGGCGTGGATCGGCATGTACGCGCTGTTCCTCATCCTGCGACCGATCTCCAAGCGCGCGATCACCGCGGTGAAGAAGCCCGTGCAGATCGTCCTCGGCGGGTGGCTCACGCCCGTGGTGCTCGGCGTCGTGCAGATGGTGGCGCTGTTCTTCATCGTGCGGTTCGCGCTCGACCTCGGCGTGCAGTGGCCAGCGGCGACGATCGGCGTGATGGTGCTGGCCTCGGCGACGTTCGCGGCGATCCTGATGGCGCTCAACGTGCTGCTCGGGTCCGTCGGGCAGTTCCTCGGCCTCGTGCTCATGCTCGTGCAGCTCGTCACGGCCGGCGGCACGTTCCCGTGGCAGACCCTGCCGGGGCCGTTGGCAGCGCTGCACTTCGCCCTGCCGATGTCGTACTCCGTCGACGCCCTGCGCCAGACGATGTACGGCGGGTCGACCGGTGCGGTGTGGTCCGACGCGGGCGTGCTGCTGTGCTGGATGCTCGGCGCGCTGCTGGTCACCTTCGTCGTGGCTGCTCGCCAGGGTCGCTCCCGCACGCTCCGCGACCTGCGCCCGAGCCTGATCGGGTAGGGCGCGGCGTCAGGGACGAGGGCGGCCGAGGGGGTCGACGGCCATGGAGCCGCCGAGCCAGCGGGTGTCCTCGTCGGGGAGCGCGTCGATCTCCGCGGGGTCGAGGACCGTCCGCGCATCGTCGACGGGGTGGAAGCCGATGGCCTCTCCCGCGGTGAGGTCGGCGGGCGTCCCGCTGTTCCGCGACAGCGCCCACACGACGTGGTGACCCGGCTCGGTGAGGTCGACCGTCGCGAGCACGAGCCGCGCGAGGTCGTCGGCCGACGTCCACATCAACAGGGCCCGGCGCGACGACGGTCGTTCCCCGAAGGCGCCGATCCGGGCGGAGACGATCGACATGCCGAAGCGGTCGGCGAACAGGCTGCCGAGCAGCTCCATGCCAGCCTTCGTGACGCCGTAGAAGCAGTCCGGCCGCGGGAGCCGGTCACCCGGGACGCTCCCGGCGGGGACGTCCTCCTCGACGCGGCCGACCGCGTGGATGGAGCTCGCCTGCACCACGCGGAGCACGCCGTTCTCGGCCGCACGCTCGAGGACGTTCTTCGTCCCCGTGAGGTTCGCCGTGACGAGGGCGTCCCAGTCGGTCTCGGACGGGATGCCCGCCAGGTGCACGATCGTGTCCACGCCGACGAGTGCGTTCTCCAGGGCGTCGAGGTCGTTGACCGACCCGAGCACCAGCCGCTCCCCCGCCACGACCGGGTCCTCGGGCGTCCGTTCGTCGAGCAGCACGAGGTCGTGTCCAGCGGCACGGAGCCGGGGGCGCAGGGCCGTCCCGATCCGCCCGGCCGCACCGGTGATGAGCAGCGTCGCCATGCGGCGGAGGCTACGCGGACCTCCCGAGGAGCGCCGCCAGGTGTGCCAGCGCCGCGGACGCATCCCGAAGCTGTCCTCGCAGACTCCCTACCCGCGCGCCTTCTGCGTGTAGATCGCGCCGGTGGAGAAGTCCTCCTCGAGCTGCTCGAGCGACCGGCCGTTCGTCTCCGGCACCTTCGTGATCGCGAAGACCAGCGCCAGGGCGTTCAGCACCGCGAAGATGAAGAACGTCGTCGAGATGCCCGTCGCGCTCACCACGATCGGGAACAGCGTCGACACCGCGAAGTTCGTCAGCCAGAGGATGAGCACCGTCAACCCCATGCCCACGCCGCGGAGCTTGAGCGGGAAGATCTCGGACAGCATCAGCCAGACGAGGGGTCCGATCGTGCCCTGCATGGTGCCGACGAAGCAGATGACGAACACGAGCACGACGACCGCGCGCAGGGTGCCCTCGGGCAGGACGAGCGACGACAGCCCGATGAGCAGGTGGAACACCGTCGTGCCGGTGAACCCGAAGACCAGCATCGTGCGCCGCCCGAAGCGGTTGATGACCCGCAGCGCCACGACCATCGCGAGCACGGCGATGATGCCCGAGCCGACGTTGGCGATCAGGGCCGTCGAACCGGAGAACCCGGACTCGGTGAGCACCTGCGTGCCGTAGTACATGATCGAGTTGATCCCGGTGAGCTGCTGCGCGACGGCCAGCCCGATCCCGATGAACAGGATCTTCCGGAGCCACGGTGCCGCCAGCAGGTCGCTGATGCGGGCGCGCTTGGCCTCGGCCTCCTGCGCGGCGAGCTCCTCGACCTCGGCCATCTCGGCCTCGGCGCGGTCGGCTGCGCGGATCTGCTTCAGGACGGCGAGTGCGTCGTCGCGGCGGCCCTTGCCGAGCAGCCACCGCGGGCTCTCGGGGACGGTGAACATCCCGATGAACAGGGCGATCGCCGGCAGCACCGCGACGGAGAGCATGTAGCGCCAGACGTTGCCGTCCTCGCTCCAGATCGTGCCGATGACCGCGTTGATGGCGAACGCCGCGAGCTGCCCGGTGACGATCATCAGCTCGTTGCGGCTGACCAGCCCGCCGCGGTTCTCGGTCGGGGCGAGCTCGGCGAGGAACACCGGCACGGTGACCGACGCACCGCCGACCGCGACGCCGAGGAAGAGCCGCGACACCATGAGGAACTCCCACGACGGCGCGAGGACGCAGGCCACCGCGGCGAGGAAGAACAGCACCGCGAGGGTGTTGATCGTGGGCTTGCGGCCCCAGGCGTCGGAGATGCGTCCGATGAAGAACGCCCCGATCGCGGCGCCGATGAGGATGGACGAGGTCATGAAGCCCTCGGCCGTGGCGTTCGGCACGAAACCCGAGTCGAGCATCGGTTGGAGGGCACCGTTGATGACGCCGGTGTCGTACCCGAAGAGCAGCCCGCCGAAGGTCGCGATGACGGCGACGACGCCGAGTCGCTTGGTGTGCGGGCCGTTCACGAGCGGGGGCAGCGCCCCTGTTCCGGATGCTGGGCTGGTCTGCGCGGTTGCCACTTGTCCTCCGTTGGTCAAGGAAACGGTCTCACGTCGGGCAGTGGTGCTGCGCCGCCGCGGGCTCATGTCATGACAATAAGACCAACTCGCCGAAAAGGAAAACCCCCGATCAGCGTTGGAGCGCGCCATCGGCATCGACACCACCCCAGGACACACCGCTACGATCGGATCACCCGAGCGGAGAGGTCGACGATGACTGTGGGAGACGCCAGACCAGCGACGATCTACGACGTCGCCGCCCGAGCCGGGGTGTCGAAGTCACTCGTCTCGCTCGTGCTGCAGCGGTCCCCGCGGGTGAGCGACCAGCGCCGAGCGGCCGTGCTGCAGGCGATCCAGGAGCTCGACTACCGGCCCTCCACCGCGGCCGTCTCGCTCGCGGGCACCCGCAGCCGGACCATCGGCGTGGTGCTCGACGACTTCCGCAACCAGTGGTTCGTCGACCTGCTGACCGGTCTGCGCGAGTCCCTGCAGGACCAGGGCCACCGCCTCGTCGTCGCCGACCGGTTCCTCAACACCGGGCTCGACGCCTCACCGGTCGAGGGCTTCCTCTCCATGCGCGTCGAGGGCATCGTCATCGCCGGCGAGCCCGACACCGACCTCGCCGTCCCCGCGTCCACGCCGATCGTCATCGCCGGTGGCCGGGTCGCGATCCCCCGCGCCGACACCGTCGCGAACGACGACCGCGCCGGTGGCCGGATGGCCGCCGAGCACCTCCTCGGCCTCGGCCACACCGCGCTCGGCTTCGTCGGCGCGCGGTCCGCAGCCGCCGTCGAGCGGCGGGCCGGCTTCGAGGCAGGGGTCGCGGACGCCCGCACCGGCGCGACGGTCGTCACCACGATCCTCCCGGAGGAACTGACCGAGGACGCCGGCATGCGCGCCGCCCGCGCGCTCTTCGACGAGCACCCCGACGTCACCGCGGTCTTCGCGGCCAACGACGTGATGGCGCTCGGTGCGATGTCGGAGCTCGCCGCCCGCGGCCTGCGCGTCCCGGAGGACGTCTCGGTCATCGGCTACGACGACACCCCGATCGCCGCGACGCGGTTCGTCGGCCTGACGAGCATCGACGACCGCAGTGTCGAGATCGGTCGCGGGGCCGGCGAGCGCCTGCTCGCCCGGATCGCGGACCCGGGCCTCGTCGCCACGGAGGTCCTCGTCGAGCCCCACCTGGTCGCGCGGCGCACGACCGCCCCGCGCTGACCCACACCCGGCCAGGAGGCCCGCCCGCCGTCCGTCAGGCCGCCGCAGGCGCCCGACGTGGCCGGGTCACGGCGTCGCGTGCCGGACGATCCACGTGTGCATGACGATCGCGGCGGCGGCCGAGGCGTTGATGCTCCGCGTCGACCCGAACTGGGCGATCTCGAGGTGGGCGTCCGCGCCGGCGACGGCCTCGTCGGTCAGCCCGGGGCCCTCCTGCCCGAAGAGGAACACGCAGCGCTCCGGGACCCCGGCGGTCTCGATCCGCTCGGCTCCCGGGGTGTTGTCGATCGCGATGACCGGGCGGCCCTCGGCGCGCATGGCCTCGAGGAACGCGGCCACGTCCGGGTGGTTCCGCACGTGCTGGTAGCGGTCGGTGACCATCGCGCCGCGGCGGTTCCAGCGACGGCGCCCGATGATGTGCACGGTGCCGGCCAGGAACGCGTTGGCGCTCCGCACGATCGACCCGATGTTCAGGTCGTGCTGCCAGTTCTCGATCGCCACGTCGAACCCGTTCCGACGGGTGTCGAGGTCGGCGACGATGGCCGCCATCGACCAGTACCGGTAGGCGTCGACGACGTTGCGGGTGTCGCCGAGGCGCAGCAGCTCCGGGTCGAACCGGGGGTCGTCCGGCCAGGGCTCCGGGTGCGGGCCGACCCCGTGCGTGGTGCGCTCGTGCGAGGGCTCGGGCTGGTCTGTCACGACTCCGAGGGTACGGCGGCCGCGGAGCCGACGGCGGCCACGCGGGCCTCGATGCCGGCGAGCAGGATGTCGAGGCCGAGGGCGAAACGGTCGTCGTACGAGTGCTCGCCGAGGATCTCGCCCACGAGCTGCTGCCGCTCGGGGCGTCCGGCCTCGGTGTCGCCGCGTCCGACCTGGACGCCCGCGTGCCCCACCACGAAGTCGTAGACGACGAAGAACGTGTACATCGCCTCGGCGTCGGGCAGTCCGGCCGCTCGGAGCGCCTGCACCACGGTGGCGACGACGACGTCCGACTCGCTCGACACCAGCGGCGCCCGACGGCTGTGCGACTCGAGCACGAGCGGGTGCGTGGTCATCAGCTCCCGGAAGGTCACGGCGAAGGTCCGGACGACGTCCTGCCACGCGGTGGGCCAGACGAACGTCGCGGTGAACTCGTCGACGGTGCGGCGGACGAGCTCGGCGTGCAGGTCGTCGAGGCCGCCGATGGTCCGGTGGACGGTCATCGGCGCGACGCCGAGCCGGAGCCCGAGGGCGCGGAAGGACAGGCGGTCGAGCCCGTCCTCGTTCGCGATGGCGGTCGCGGCGTCGACGACCTGCTCGCGACTGAGGACGTTCGGGCGCCCGCGTCGGCGGGGCTGGGTCGCGGGACCAGGGGACGTGGCCGTGGCGGTCGGGTCGACGAGCACGAGCTCCTCCTCGGATCGGGACGTGTCCGGACGACCCTAGCGAGGTCGTTCTCGGCGCACCTGAGCGTGGCAGGGACGGCCAGTAGGGTGTGCCACATGGCATCCCGCGACGAAGTCGAGTGCTGGCTGACGGACATGGACGGCGTGCTCGTGCACGAGAACCACGCGCTGCCCGGAGCACCTGAGCTGATCCAGCAGTGGCTCGACGAGGGCACCGAGTTCCTGGTGCTCACGAACAACTCGATCTTCACGCCGCGCGACCTCAGCGCCCGGCTCCGCGGGTCCGGCATCCACGTGCCCGAGGACCGCATCTGGACCTCCGCCCTCGCGACGGCCGACTTCTGCAAGTCCCAGATGCCCGGCGGCTCTGCGTTCGTGATCGGCGAGGCCGGCATGACCACCGCCCTGCACGAGGCCGGCTTCATCATGACCGAGACCTCGCCCGACTACGTCGTCGTCGGCGAGACCCGGAACTACTCGTTCGAGGCCATCACCAAGGCCGTCCGGCTGATCCGCGACGGCGCCCGCTTCATCGTCACGAACCCCGACGCGACGGGCCCGAGCGCCGAGGGCGTCCTGCCGGCCACCGGGGCGATCGCCGCGATGATCGAGAAGGCCACGGGCAAGCAGCCCTACGTGGTCGGCAAGCCGAACCCGATGATGTTCCGCTCGGCGATGAACCGCATCGGTGCCCACTCGGAGAACACCGGCATGATCGGCGACCGGATGGACACCGACGTGCAGGCCGGCATCGAGGCCGGGCTGCACACCGTGCTCGTCATGACCGGCATCAGCGACCAGGCCGAGATCGACCGCTACCCGTTCCGCCCGAGCGAGGTCATCTCGGGCGTCCACGAGCTCGTCCGCGCGGAGCCCATCGAAGTCGAGATGTAGGACGGTGCGCTGGGACCCGGCCCGCTACGCGGCCTTCACGGATGAGCGGTCGCGGCCGTTCCATGACCTGGTCGCGCGGATCGCGGGTCCCTTCCACCACGGCCAGGAGGCTCCCCGTCGCGTCGTCGACCTGGGGTGCGGTCCCGGGGCCCTCACGGCCACGCTCGCCGGCCGCTGGCCGACGGCCCGGGTCGTCGGGGTCGACTCCTCGGCGGAGATGCTGGCGGACGCGGCACCGGTGGCCGCGGACCACCCCACCTGTCGTTCGAGCTGGGCGCGATCGAGGACTGGACGCCCGGCCCCGAGGACGACGTCGTCGTGACGAACGCTGCGCTGCAGTGGGTGCCGTCCCACACCGGGCTCCTCCCGCGGTGGCTGGACGCGATGCCCGACGGCTCGTGGTTCGCGATGCAGGTGCCCGGCAACTTCGACTCCCCGTCGCACGCCCTCATACGGGCCGTCGCTGCCGAGGGCCCCTGGGCGTCGGCGCTCGACGGCGTGCTGCGCGCGGACCCGGTCCACGACGGTGCGGGGTACCTCGACCTCCTCGACTCCGCCGGCTTCGCGACGGTCGCGTGGGAGACTACCTACCTGCAGCTGTTGGCGGGCGAGGACCCGGTGCTCGCCTGGGTCCGGGGCACGGGACTCCGACCGGCGCTGGCCACGCTCGACGCCGCCGACCCGACGGGTGGGATGACCGCCGCGTTCGAGGCCGACTACGCCGCTCGTCTGCGGAAGGCCTACCCGAGCGGCCCCCACGGCACCGTGTACCCGTTCCGTCGCGTCTTCGCCGTCGGTCGCAAGCGCTGACCCGACGCCCCTCGGCCTCCTGAGCGGTTTCCATCCGGCGCGATGACGAATCCGGTTCACGGAACGCGGGTCGAGACCACCGGATCCGTCACCGCCGAGGACGAAAACCGTCCCGCGTCGACGGCGGCGTTGGCGACGGCGGCGTTGGCGACGGCGACGGCGACTCGAGCGACGAACTCCCCGTCTCTGTCCGGTGCGACGCCGCTGCCGGTGCCGACGGCGCCGGTAACGGCGGAACTCACCCGTTTCCATCAGACGCGATGACGGATCTGGTTCACGGAACGCGGGTCGAGAGAACCAGATCCGTCACCGCTGGAAACGAAGTCCGCCCTCGCCGTCGACGGCGGTGGCGGTGGCGGTGGCGGTGGCGGTGGCGGTGCGAGGGTCGCGGCGGTCAGGCCACGCTCGCTGGCGCGGTCCCGTGCAGGTGCGCCGCGCCTCCTGGCCGGGTGGGACGTGACCGGCCGACCGACGCGAGGTGCGCGTCGGTCGGCCGGTGCTCGCTCAGCCGCTGACGACCGGCAGGTGGACGCCCGTCGGGACGGTGCCCGCGGTGCCCGGGTCGGACACCGGAGCCGGTGCGACCGGGGTGACGGGCGTCACCGGAGTGGTGGGCGCCGGGGTGGGCGCGGGCGTCGGTGCGGCGGCGAGGACGCGCGCCTGACCACCGGTCGAGACGACCCGCACGGAGCCGTCCTGGGCGACCGCGACGGTCGCGCTGGTGGCGGCCGCGAGGTCCAGGCGCTCCCACGAACCGTTCGCGGAACCGGTCTGGTCCAGCGGGAATCCCGACGCGATCTCGGTCTGCGCGAGCACCGCGGTGCGCTGGGCGTCGGTGAGGGTCGGGAACGTGGTGAGCAGCAGGTTCTCGGCGCCGGTGGGGACGCTCGCGGGCAGGCCGGTGGTGCCGGTCGTCGCGAACCCGTAGGTCAGGCGCTCCTGGTAGACCTTCACGGCCGAGGCACGGTCGGTGACGACCTGTGCCGTGCCGCCCGGGATGGCTGCCCCGCCGTAGGGGTCGTCCTGGTAGGGCTTCTCGGCCGCGATGCACTGGGAGAGCGTGGTGCCGCAGGCGGCCTCGAGGTAGCTGACCAGTTCCTTGCGCGCCGGCTCGAGTACGTCCGTACGGTACGACGCGTCGGACCAGCGGGCTGCGAGTGCCGCCTCGCCGTCGATGCGACCGCCCATGATGTCGAGCGGGTAGTGCACGCCGAGGACGATGCGGTCGTTGCCGGCCTCGGAGGTGCGGGCCAGGATCTCCGGCGCGAGCTCAGGCAGGAGCGTGGCGAGCGTGATGCCGGCCTGGTAGGCGGTGGTGGTGTGGCCGCTGGGGAACGAGCCGCCCGTGCAGATGCCCTTCGTGCCGTAGCCGGCGTCGAGCACGACGTCGTTCGGGGAGAACTCCTTCGTGGTGTCCGTCTGCGGGGCCACGCGGGTGATGTCGAGGCTGCCGTCGGCGCTCGCGTACGGCTTGCCGACGCGGTTCGGTGCGACCGAGGAGCTGTTCACCGTCGCGGGTGCACACCCGGCCTGGTCGTCGCCAGCTGGCAGCGTCGCCGTGGTCGACGCGGGCAGGTACGGCCGCGGGTAGCTGAAGTGCGCCTTCGCGGTGCCCGTGCCGACGTAGGCCCCGGAGGTACCGGTGGAGCTGTTGACCAGCGCGCTCGTCAGCGGGAGCGCTCCGGTCGCACGGCCCTGGACGTAGGCCTTCTCGAGGACGTCACCGAGCCCCTGCGACACCGTGGACGACTGGTCGTACGACGTGTTGGTCGTGTTCTCGTACTCGGAGTCCTGCAGCGCACGGAACTGCTGCGCCGGGGTCGCGTGCTGGTTGATCCAGGACGTCAGGGCGTCGTTCTGCGCGAGGGTCGCGGGGCCGACGACGGTGCCGTGCAGGTCGTTCTCCCCGCTCGAGTGCCAGAAGGAGTCGTAGCCGCTCAGCAGCGAGACGAGATCCGGCGGCGTGGTGTCGCTCGGGTGGGTGGCGGCGGACGCCGCGAAGGGGTTGCCGACGACCAGGGAGGTCGCGATCGCTGCGACCGTCACCCCGGTGGCGATCGCGCGTGCAGATGAACGCATTCGTGGTGGCCGCCTGGGACGCAGGCGACGCTCCTCTCTGTGGACCGACTGGGATCCCCGTCATCGTGCGGAGAGCCGGTGTCCAGCAGGAGAACAGTCACCGTCAGCCTGGTGAACCGGCCGGGGTGTCTGTAGGGGTTCGCAGGCCGTTCCACGCCGGAACGACCTCGGGCGCGCGGAGCGGCTCGGCGTCGGGGTTCCGCGGGACCTCGCGCCAGCGACGACGGAGCCGGCGCGGGCGGTCGTCCCGCCAGGCCACCATCCCGCCGGCGACGATGCCGAACGCCAGGACCGCGAACGCGAACAGCCCGATGACCCCGGCCGCGACGAGGTCGCCCGACCCCCGCCGCACGGTCGCGGAGACCGCGATCGAGCCGAAGTCCCAGAACGCGTGGAGCAGCACGGGCAGCAGCAGACCGCGGCTCAGACGTCGGGCGACGTAGAGGGTCGACCCGAACGACGCCGCGAAGACGACCTGCACGACCGTCGTGCCGATGCCGGCGCCGGCGAGCGCGTTCAGCAGGTGGAGCAGCCCGAAGAGCACGCAGGAGACGATCCAGACGCCGAACTCGGGCAGGCGTCGGCGGAGCCCCACGAGCAGCACCCCGCGGGTCAACAGCTCCTCGAAGACCCCTACGAACAGCACCCCGAGGGCGAGCAGCGCGAAGTAGTGCGACGGCAGCGCTCCCCACCCGACGAGCGGCAGCCGGACCAGGCAGACGACGACGATGAGCACCGGGGCGATCCAGGCCCAGCGCGGACGGCCCCGTGTCGCGTCGACCGTCGCGATGCGCCACCACCCGAGCCCGGTGACGATGACGGCGAGCACGAGCGCCGCGATGCCCTCGGGGACGACGAGGGCGGAGACGACGCTGTCGACCGTGAGGCCGAGCGACGGGTAGTCGTCACTCGGCCGGGCACGCCAGGCACTGACTGCCGCGAAGAGCACGAGCGGGGCCAGGCCGACGAGGAGCGACGGCGGGACGGGCCACCGACGACGGCGACGCCGGGTGGTCGTGGGATCGACGGGCATGCCTGTTTGTACCATTGCGGTATGCGCCTCCCTCCGCTCTCCACCATGGCGGAGGACTACGTCAAGCTGATCTGGAAGGCCGCCGAGCGCGGTGACCCCGGCATCGCGACGCGGGACATCGCCGCTGCGCTCGGGGTGTCGGCGTCGACGGTGTCCGGCAACCTCCGGAAGCTCGACCGTGACGGCCTCATCGAGCACACCCCCTACTACGGCGTGGTGCTCACCCCGCTCGGGCACCAGGTCGCCGTGGCCATGGTCCGAAGGCACCGGCTGATCGAGTCGTTCCTGGTCGACCGGCTCGGGTACTCGTGGGACGAGGTCCACACCGAGGCCGAGGCGCTCGAGCACGCGGTGTCGGAGACGTTCCTCGACCGGGTCGACGCCGACCTCGGGCACCCGACGCACGACCCGCACGGCGACCCGATCCCCCGCGCCGACGGCTCGCTGCCGTCCTCGCCGGGCGCCCTGCTCACGACCGTGGTGCCCGGGACGTGCGGCACCGTCGACCGGGTCTCCGACGACGACCCGTCCCTGCTGCGGTACTTCGACGAGCTCGGCGTGGGGCTCGGCACGCACCTCCGGGTGGAGCAGGTCCGCGACTACGCCGGCGTGGTCGCCGTGGCACGTCGGGACGCCGACGGGTCGGAGTCGCTCGTCGACCTGCCCGCAGCGGCCGCCGCGGCGATCTGGCTCGCGCCGGACGACGACTGACGCCGGAGACCGACAGCCCGGCGGCAGGCGGCAGGCGGCCGCCGCCGACACGTCCGGCTCCAGTCAGCCCTTCGCGGACCGGGTGCGCCCGAGCGCGACCTCGCGACGAGCCCGCTCGAGCGCCAACGCGGAGCCGGCGTCCGGGTCGTGCAGCAGCCGCTCGGTGTCGGCGGCGTGCTCACGGACGTCGGGGTTCCGGTGCCCGGCCGCCGCGTCGAGGACGGGAGCGACGACCTCGGCCCCGAGGCCGGCGAGCGCCCGGCTGAGGGCGAGCCGCGTCTCCCGGTCGCCCTGCCCGAGCTGGACGGCGAGCGCCCGGGCGAGCTCGGCGCGGGAGGTGTCCGGCACGAGGACGACGGCGGCACGCCAGGCGGTGCGGACGACGCCCGGGTCCAGGTCCTCCAGCCGGGCTGCGACCTGCGGGTACACCGACCCGTCGCGGATCTTCGACAGCGTGTGCAGCGCCTGGCTCCGCGCCTGCGGTTCCGGACGGTCGAGCTCCCGGAGCACCCGCGGCACGACGACCTCGGCGGGCAGCCGGAGCAGCGCCCACGTGAGCATCTCCCGCACCTGCAGGTCGGGCTCGAGCGCGCACTGCTCGACCAGGAGCTCGAGGTCGTCCGTCGACGGTTCGGTGCCGGCGGCCATCACCGCCCGGAGTCGGACGGCGGGACGGGGGTCGGCGAGGTACGAGGAGAGCGTGGTCATGTCCCGGTCCACGACACCCTGACGCTGCGACGTTGTCAAGCGCACCGGCCTAGCGTGGACGACGACCGTTCCGATCCGAAAGGAATCCGCATGCCCCGCATCGGCAGCAGCGACCTCCACGTGTTCCCCCTCGCCCTCGGTGGCAACGTCTTCGGGTGGACCGCGGACGAGTCCACCTCGCACCAGGTCCTCGACGCCTACACGGCAGCGGGTGGCGACTTCATCGACACCGCCGACGTGTACTCCGCCTGGGGCGACGGCAACTCCGGCGGTGAGTCCGAGACCGTCATCGGCTCGTGGTTCGCCGCGTCGGGCAAGCGCGACGACGTGACGATCGCCACGAAGGTCTCCCAGCACCCCGAGTTCCCCGGGCTGTCGGCGGACAACGTCGCGAAGGCCGCACGCGCCAGCCTGCAGCGCCTCGGCACCGACCGGATCGACCTGTACTACGCGCACTTCGACGACCAGGACACCCCGCTCGAGGAGACCGTGCGGGCGTTCGACCAGCTCGTGCAGGAGGGCCTGGTCCGCTTCACCGCGATCTCGAACTACTCGCGCGAGCGTGCCGCCGAGTGGATCCGGATCGCCGAGGCGAACGGCCTGGCCCGCCCGGTCGCGATCCAGCCGCACTACAACCTGGTGACCCGCCAGCCGTACGAGTCCGACATCGCACCGCTCGCACACGACGCCGCGCTCGGTGTCGTGCCGTACTTCTCGCTCGCCGCCGGCTTCCTCACGGGCAAGTACCGCACGAAGGACGACTTCGCCGGCAAGGACCGCGAGGGCCAGGTCTCCGGGTACTTCACGGACGCCGGCCTGGCCGTCGTCGACGCCCTCGAGGGCATCGCGACCGCGCACGACGTCGAGATCGCCACCGTCGCACTCGCCTGGCTGCAGGCCCAGCCCGACGTGGTCGCGCCGATCGCGTCGGCGCGGAACACCGAGCAGCTGCCGGCGCTCCTCGCCTCGGCCGACCTCGAGCTCGACGTCGAAGAGCTGCAGACGCTCTCCGACGCCTCCGCGAAGGTGCCGACCACGGTCTGACCGCGGCACACGACAGACGGGAGGCTCCCCACCGGTCCGGTGGGGAGCCTCCCGTCCGTCGTGTGCTGGCTACGCCGTCGAGGCGGGCGGACCGGCCGTGGCCACCATGGCTGCGGCTGCCGGCGACTTCGTCGGCGTGAGCTGCTCGTCGAGCGTGTTGGACCGGATCCAGAACGAGATGAGGACGACCGCCAGCAGCATCAGGAGGATGATCACGACCGCCCCGCCGATGAGGAGCTGCTTGCCACGCTTGCCCTCGTCGCGCAGGCGGGCGAAGCCCTCGTTGATGAAGTTGCCGCCGTCTGCCGTCGAGCCGGCCTGGGACGGCGACCGGGCGGGCGCCGGGGACGGCGTGTGGACCGCAGGCATCATCTGCGTGCCGGTGTCGTGCGGGTCGTACCCGGTGGAGCCGAGCTGGCTGACCGCCTGGGTGCCGAAGAGGTCCTTGATCGCGCTCGTGTCGCTCGTCTCGCGACCGTCCCACTCGGACTGGTCGAGCTCGTCGAGGTCGAGCCGGGCGGGCGGCGGCGTGACCGGGCGCTCGGTCGGGGTCGGCCGGTCGACGGGCGGGGCCGGGGGTCCGACGGGCGGGGCCGGGCGCTCGACGGGCGAGGTCTGGGGTTCGACGGGCGGGGCCGGGCGTTCGGCGGGCGGTGCCGGGCGGTCGACGGGCGGGGCCGGGCGCTCGGTGTCCATCGTGTCGCCGGGGAAGACCTCGCCGGTGCGGGCGGCGTCGTCGCTGAGGGACCAGCTGCCGAGGTCGTCGTGGTCCACCGTCTCCGGGACGGGCAGCGCCGTGGTCGCGGGTCCGACGGGCTCGTCGTCGATGACGGCGTCGTCGTCGGCCTCGTCCGCCAGCGACCACCCGCCGCCGAGCGTGGTGGTGTCGAACGAGTTCGAGGTCAGCGTCGTCGGGACCTCACCCGCGTCGGCGTCGTTGACCGCCCAGTCGAAGGGACGTCCGGCGTCGGTTCGGTCCGCACCGTCGACCCCGGGCATGCGCAGGAGCTCGGTGAAGGTCGGCGGCTCGTCGGTCGGCGGCAGCGTGTCCTCCACGCCGACCGGCTGCTGCGCGAGCGGCCCGGTCGGGGTGGCCCGGGAGCCCGTCGCGCGACCGAGGAAGTCGACGTCGTCACGGCCGAGCCCCGAGGGGTCGGTGCGTCGACGCTCGTCCTCGATCGCCTGGGTCTCCGCGGCGCGCTGGTCGCGGTTCGTCTGCGCGAACGGCAGGTGGATCGAGCTGGGGTGCGGCGCCGTGGTGCTCGGCGGGACCGCGGAGGCCGGCGGGATCCGGCCGCTCAGCAGGGACCGGTCGGGGTCGGAGGCCGGGTGCGAGGGGGCCGCGAGCTGCTCGGGCATCGAGATGGCCTGGGTGGCGTCCTCGTCGAGCGGCGCGCGAGCGGGCGCGGAGGCGGGCTCGGCGTCCGTCGGAGCGGTGGGCTCGTCGTCCGTCGGAGCGGCGGGCTCGGCTGCCGGTGCAGAGGCGGGCGCGAAGCGCTCCGGGAGCGGCTCGCCGGTCTCGGCGGCGGCGCGCTCCGCCTCGCGACGTTCCCGGCGCGACGGCCACTCGTCGGCGGTGCGCGGTGCACCGAAGATGTCGGCGGCACTGCGGAGTCCCGGGAAGCGAGCGTCCGTGGCGGGAGCGGGCGGGGCCTCCTGGCCGTCTGCCCCGTGCTCGGGGCGGGCGGCGTCGTCGGGCTCGCGCGCGTCGTCCGGACGCTCCGGGGTCACGCGGTCAGCCCCAGGTCGGCCAGTCCGATCGCCGCGAAGTACGGGTAGCCGGCTGCCTCGATCGTCTCCTTGGCGCCGGTGTCCCGGTCGACGACGACCGCGACGCCCACGACGATCGCGCCCTCGCGCTCCAGGGCCTCGGCGGCCTTGAGCGGGGAGCCACCGGTGGTGGAGGTGTCCTCGAGGACGATGACGCGCTTGCCGCGGAGGTCCGGGCCCTCGACCTGCTTGCCGCGGCCGTGGTCCTTCGGCTCCTTGCGGACGACGAAGGCGTCGTACGTGCCGCCACGCGCTGCCGACTGGTGGAGCACGGCGGCGGCGATCGGGTCGGCGCCCATCGTCAGGCCGCCGACGGCGGAGACGTCGGGCACACCGGCGATGAGGTCGGTCATGACCTGGCCGATCAGCGGGGCGACGCGGTGGTCCAGGCTGACCTTGCGGAGGTCGATGTAGTACGTCGCCTTCTTGCCGCTGGTCAGCGTGAAGTCACCGTGGAACACGGCCTCAGCCGTGATGTGGTCGATCAACTGCTCGCGCGCGTCCGTCACAGCGCACAAGGGTAGTCGGTCCGGCCCGTCCGGCGCTCATCGGAGCTGTCGGGGACGCGTCGGTACGCTGCCTGGTGTGTCCCTCGAACGCCCGTCGCGTCCAGCGGCCGGCGGGTCCCGCCGAGCCGGGTCCGACCGCGGGCTCGACCGCGGGAGGTCACCGCGGGACCGCGTCGGTGCCCTCGGGCGTGAGGCGCTCGGTGCGCTCGTCGCGGTCGCCCTGGCGGTCGTCGCGCTGCGCCACGTGCTCGCCTCGGCCCGGGTCTCGCTGCTCTGGTACGACGGCGACTCGGTGCTGCTGCCCCTGGTCGTCCGGTCGATCCGGGCCGGTGAGCCCTTCGAGTGGGCGATGTCGCCCGCGCTGTTCTTCTTCCCCGAGCTGCCGGTCTACCTGCTCTGTTCCCTCGTCACCGCGACGCCGCAGCAGGCACTGGCGCTCAACGGCGTCCTGGTGCTGCTCGGCGTCTACGCGCTCGTCCGGGCGGTCGCCAACGAGCTGATGCCGTCCGCCCGCCGGTCCGCGCGGATCGCCGTCGCGGTGCTGGCGGTCGGGTTCCTCACGCTGCAGGTGCTGACGGAGTCCTCGGCCACCGCGACGTCGCTCGAGCTCGCGTCGCTGCTGCTCACGACGACCTACTACTACGGCGTCGTGCTGGCGCTGCTCGCCACGGCGGCGCTCGTGCTCCGTGCCGTCCGGGTCGGCCGGGCGTCCGTGGCGGTCCTGGTCACGCTCGGCCTGGTCGCCGCGTGCACGACCGCGTCGAACCCGCTGTACGTGCCGTGGTCCGGCGGCCCGGTCGTCGTGACGCTGCTCGTGGTCGCGCTGCTGCGCCGGGTGCCGTGGCGGCCGGCGCTGTGGCTGTCCGGCGTCGTCGTGCTCGGCGCCGTCGTCGGGTCCCTCGTGCGTATCCCGCTCCGGCCGTTCGTGTCGCTCGACCCCTCGTCGTACGTGCACCCGTCGCGTGCGGCGTCGACCCTCGGGTTCTTCGCGTCGTTGACGGACGACCGCGCGGGGTCCGGCGAGGGCGACGTCGGGCTGTTCCTGATGCTCGTCGGGGTCCTGCTCGCCGTCGGCGGGACGGTGTGGGCCTGGCGGGTCCGCACCGCCAGGACCGTCCTGGTCGCGTCGCTCCTGCCCGCGGTGACGATCGCGGCCGTCTCCGTCGGGGTCGTCGTCGCCGGGTCGGACACCCCGCGCTACCTGGAGCCCGTCGTCGTCGCGCCGCTCATCGCCCTCGTCGCGGTCTGCGAGCTCACGCGCACGGCCGTCCGGCGTACCCGGGTGCACCGGCCGGTCCGGGGCGTGCGGGTCGCGCTCGCGCTCGGCACCGCCGTCGTGCTGGCCGCCGGGGTCGCGGTGGCGCCGAGCACCCTCCGGGCCGTCCGGACTGCCGCGTACACGCCGGCGAGCTGCCTCGACCGCTGGGCGGACGGCCGGGACGTCGTCGGGGTCGGGCAGTTCTGGACGGTGCGGCCGCTCGCGACCTACGCGTCGACCAACGTCGACCTGCTGCAGGTCCGTGACACGTTCCAGGTGTACCCGTGGCTCGTCGACCTCGGGGCCTACCGGGACGCCGACCCGACGTTCGTGGTCGTGGGCTCCGGCGACGTGTGGCCGACGTCCGTGGAGGACCTCCTCGGACGGCCCGCCTCGGTCACGCACTGCACCGGGTTCGACGTCTGGGACTACGCCGGGACGAGCGGTGCAGCCCGGTTGCGGAGCGACGTCGTGGGCAGCGCGGACGTGGTCCGACGCGAGCGTGGGTTCTGAGCGAGTTCTCCACAGATGTGCGGCGACGTCGCGGCGGATCTGTACGGATGTATAGGCTCGCTCCCGATGACTCGCTCCGCCTCCCCCTCCTCGCGCCCGCTGTCCGGTCGACGCCCGGGGCTCCGCCAGCGGCTGGGCCTGCGCCTGGCGGTCACCGGCGTCGCCCTGCTCGGGCTGACCGGCACCGTCGTGCTCGACGCTCCCCCGGCACAGGCGGCGACCTACCCGTCGTGGGACGACGTCCTCGCCGCCCGCGGGCAGGAGTCGCAGAAGAACAGCCAGATCTCCGACATCCAGGGCCTCATCGGGCAGCTCGAGTCGAAGGCCAGCGCCGCTGCCACCGAGGCCCAGGAGCGCGGCACCGAGTACTCCGACGCCCAGCGCAAGGCACAGCGTGCGGCCGAGAAGGAACGGGCCCTCCGCGCCGATGCCGAGGAACACGCCGAGGTCGCCGAGCAGAGCGCTGCCCAGGCCGGCCGGTTCGCCGCGCAGATGGCGCGCTCGGGCGGGACCGACGTCTCCACCAGCGTGCTGACCGGTGGTGAGGACACCCGTGACCTGCTCTACGACCTCGGTGCGCTGAGCAAGCTCTCCGAGCAGGCCGAGCGTGTGGAGACGGCCGCGAGCGCCGACGCCTCCGTCGCCAGGGCCCTCACCGGGCAGGCCGACCGGGCAGCTGCCGCGCTGGCCGACCTGGCGAAGGCGGCACAGGACCGCATGGCCGAGGCGCAGGCCGCGTCCGACCGGGCCCAGGCCGCCTACGACGAGCAGCAGGACAACAAGGCACGGCTCCAGGCGCAGCTGGCCACGCTGACCTCCGGCCGCGTCCGGACCGAGGCCGAGTTCGCCGAGGGCGAGGCCGTCCGCAAGGCCGCGGCCGAGCGAGCCGCGCGTGAAGCCGCCGCGGCCGCCCGTCGTGCCGCGGAGGCCGCTGCGCGAGCAGCCGCCGCGAACGCCGCGAACACCAGCGGCGGGGGTGGCGGCGGAGGCGGCGGCGCTCCGGTCGGCGGGTCACCGTCGGTCGG
Source organism: Curtobacterium sp. SL109 (assembly GCF_026672405.1). Lineage (NCBI taxonomy): Bacteria > Bacillati > Actinomycetota > Actinomycetes > Micrococcales > Microbacteriaceae > Curtobacterium > Curtobacterium sp. SL109. The sequence goes on along the minus strand of NZ_JAPPRB010000002.1, from coordinate 1,094,388 downwards.
CACGGGCTCGGGCACCGGGTGGGTCCGACCCGCCGGCGGGTACATCTCGAGCTCCTACGGCTACCGCGTGCACCCCATCACGGGCAACGGGAGCTTCCACGACGGCATCGACCTCGGCAGCGGCTGCTCCACAGCGATCGTCGCCGCGTCGGCCGGCACCGTCGAGTACGTCGGCTGGTACGGCGGCTACGGCAACTACGTGCGCATCAACCACGGCAACGGGGTCGCGACGGCGTACGGCCACATCGTCAGCGGCGGCTTCCGGGTCACCCCGGGGCAGCAGGTCGCCGCGGGCACCCTGGTCGCGCTCGTCGGGTCGACCGGCAACTCGACCGGGTGCCACCTGCACTACGAGACCCACGTCGGGGGCGGCACGACGGACCCGGTCGGCTTCATGGCCGCCAGGGGCGTGGGCTTCTAGCCGGAGACGCCGTCGCCGCGGCTGCGGTCGCTGCTGCCGCCGACGCTGACGATCCCGTCGTCGTCGAGGTTCCACAGTGCGCGGTACCAGGCGGTGCGTCCCGCGTCGGCTGGCAGTCCGTAGGCCTCGTGGAACAGCGGCTCCCACCCGGGTCCGACGTTCCACCCGAGTGCCATCGTGGCCACGGCCAGGTCCGCCCAGCGGTCGGCGACACCGAGCGCGCCGAGGTCGACGTGGCCCGCCCAGCGCCCGTCCGCACCGACGAGCGTGTTCGGCGTGCACGCGTCGCCGTGGCAGACGACGAGCAGGTCCGTCTCGGGCTCGGGGCCGAGCAGGGACGGGTCAGCGCCCGCCGCTCGGCCTCGCTCCGCCCGGTCGTCGCTCGACCAGACGAAGGGGCACTCGGCCACGGGGAGCGTGTCGTGCAGCGCGCGGAGGCCCTCCCCGACGGCGATCACCACGGTCCGGGGCTCGTCGCGCCAGCGCGGGTCGACGGCGCTCCACCCCGGGACCGCCCGGGTGCGGAGCCAGGCACCCTGCTCGTCGGCACCGTGGTCGACGACCTCGGGCACGCGGAGCCACCGGCCTGCCCAGATGAGCCGCGCGACCTCGGCGTCGATCCACGGCGTGTAGGCCGTCGGCACCCACTTCACGTACTCGTCGGCACTGTCGGCGTCGGTGCCCCCGAGTCGGAAGGTCTTCCCGCCGATCGCGTTCACCCACACCGGGACCGCGGGGCGGGTACCGACCACCGCGGCCACGGCGTCGGGCACGGTGACCTCGCCGCGCGGCAGGCCCCCGAGCGAGAGCGGTGCACCCACGTCAGCGCACCCGGTCCGGCCGCGACGACCCGGCGCCGCCGCGGGCGATCTCGAGCAGCACGGGCAGCGGTCCGCCGAGCAGGGCGTCGAGGTCGGCGACGATCTCCTCCACGCGGGTCGTGACCTCGCGGGGCGACGCACCCTTCCGGGGACGGACCCGGATGCGCAGGGCACGGCGCCCGCGGACCCGGTGCACGTCGACGGCGAGGGACGCGACCTGCGGCATCGCACCGACGGCGGACGACAGGGCGTGCTGCACGGCGGCGGCGTCGATGCGCACGACCCCCGGCAGCCCGGCTGCGCTGCCGTCGTCCTCGACCACGGTGCCGGCACGACCACCGCCCAGTCCGCTCAGCACGACGAGGGCCAGGACGCCGAGCAGCACCGCGCCGCCGAGCACCCACGCCCAGGCCGCGATCGCGGCCTCGTGGGGCGCATCTGCTCCGAGGTCCCCGAGCGCTGCCCGCGCGGCGTCGTGCCAGCGGTCAGCGGCCCACGGCACGGTCTGCACGAGGACCGTCGCGACGCCGAGGACGAACAGTGCCAGTCCCGTGACGACCAGTGCGACGCGGCTGAGCACGCGGTTCGTGGCGTTCACCCGTCGACCCGTCCCGTCGGCTGGACCCGCACGCGCGCATGCACCGCGGGCACGACGTCCATGGCATCGAACTCACGGTCGACGGCGTCCTTCGCGGCGACCGCTGGCACGTCGACCCCGGCGGCCGGTCGGAGCACGACGTCCACCGTCCGCCGCCCCACGGTCCCCACCACGGCGTCCGGACCGAGTCGCGTGGCTCCGCGGGCGGCGCGTGCGGCAGCGGAGGCGAGCACCTCGTCGTCGACCACGACGGCGAGGCGGTCCGACGGCATGGTGTGGCGCGGACGACGCCCTGGCAGCAGGCCCTTCGCCAGGAGGACGAGGCCGACGAACGCGACGACCGCGCCGACACCGACCACGACGGTCGGGTCGAGCCCACGCGGGGCAGCGACCGCGGCGTCGACGACGTCCCGCGGATCGACGCCGACCACGCGCTGGTCGAGGAACACGAGCACGGCGGCGACGACCGCGGCAGCAGCGACGACGAGCAGCAGGAGCATCGCGACCACCGTCGACACGGACCGGGACTCGTGGGTCTCGCGACGCAGCACGCGGCGGGCGAAGGCGTCGTGCTCGGTCATCGCACCCGCCTCGGGGTGTCGACGACCGACGAGGTGAACGTGACGTCCACGCGCTGGACCTGGCGGCCGGTGATCGCGCTGATCCGCTCGGCCACCGTGGCCCGGGCCCGGTGGGTCCGCGCGACGACGGACTCGGGCGGCGCGGTGGTGCCGCCGTCCGTCGCAGCCTGTCCGGCTGTCGAGCGCGCGCCGAGCACCGGCATCACCAGCGGCGCCGTGACGGTCACGGCCAGGGAGCCGCGGCCGTCGTCGGCGACGCGCGCCCGGACGTCACGCACGGAACTCCCCAGAGCCTCGGCCGCCACCACCTGGGCGGTGTGCACGAGCGCCGCCGTGCCGATCCGGTCGTACCCGGGCACGCGGTCGGTGCCAGCGGTAACCCCAGCGCCAGCGCCAGCGGCAGACGCGGTCGTCGCGCGGGCCGCACCGCTCACGACGAGCTCCGGCGCCCGCGCAGCACGTCGAGCAGCCGGTGGACGTCGACGTCCCCGGAGACGACCCTTGCGACGAGGGCCCCGAGCGCCATGCACACGGCGACGACCAGCAGTGCCCAGAAGCCGAGCGTCAGTGCGACGACCGCGAGCACGGCGCCGACGCCCATGCCGACGACGGTCGCGCTCATCGGAGGCGGCCGTCGACGTCGTCGGGGGTGCCGTCGAGCGCGGGGATGTTGACGTCGTTGATGGCGATGTTCACCTCGGTGACCTGCAGCCCGACCAGCTCGGTGACGGCGTTCGTGACCGCGGTGCGCACGGCCGAGGCGACCTCCATCATCGGCGTCGGGTAGTCCACGACGATCGTCAGGTCGACGGCGACCTGGGTCTCGCCGACCTCGACGCGGACGCCCTGCCCGAGCGCGGTCGACCCGATGGCGTCACGGATGGCACCGAAGGCGCGTGCGGCGTTCCCACCGAGCGCGTACACGCCGGGGACGTCCCGCGCGGCGATGCCGGCGACCTTCGCCACGACCTGGTCGTCGATGATCGTCCTGCCGGCGCCGGTCACCTGTGTCGTCGTGGTGGCGCTGGTCGCGGTGGCTGCGGTGCCGTCCACGCGGTTGCTCGTCGTTGCCATGGTGCTGCTCCTCACGGTGGTCTGGACTCTCGGTCCAGGGAACACCATGGCCGCGTTGACCGCTCGGAGTCACTGACGCCTCGGAGCGTCGGCCTGCCCGGAGCCGGTGGTCGGTGGCGACGGGTAAGTTCGTGTTCCATGCGCGTGGCGACCTGGAACGTGAACTCCGTCCGCACCCGAGTCGGCCGGGTGGTCGACTGGCTCGTGCGAGAGGACGTCGACGTCCTCGGCATGCAGGAGATCAAGTGCAAGCCCGAGCAGTTCCCGGTCGACGCGTTCGAGGCCGCCGGCTACCACGTCGAGGCCCACGGGCTGAACCAGTGGAACGGTGTCGCGTTCGCCAGCCGCCTGCCGATGGACGACGTCACCCGTGACTTCCCCGGCCAGCCCGGCTTCCTCAAGGGACACGAGGGCCCCGACCTCCCGGTGGAGGCCCGCGCCATCGGCGTCACCGTGGACGACGTCCGCCTGTGGAGCCTCTACGTCCCCAACGGGCGCGAGGTCGGCGACCCCCACTACACGTACAAGCTCGACTGGCTCGCCGAGCTGGCCGACCGCACCACCGAGTGGTTGCAGGCCGACCCCGACCTCAAGCTCGCGCTGATGGGTGACTGGAACGTCGCGCCGCTCGACCAGGACGTCTGGGACGTGCGCGTCTTCGAGGGCTCGACCCACGTCAGCGAGCCCGAGCGCACCGCCTTCCGCACGTTCGAGGCCCGCGGCCTGCAGGACGTCGTCCGCCCGATCGTCCCCGACGGCTACACGTACTGGGACTACAAGCAGCTGCGCTTCCCCCGCAACGAGGGCATGCGCATCGACTTCGTGATGGGCTCCCAGGGCTTCGCCGACGTCGTCACCGGCGCCTCGATCCACCGCGACGAGCGCAAGGGCGATGCCCCGAGCGACCACGTCCCCGTCGTCGTGGACCTCGACCTCGACACCGCCCTCGACGACGACCGCCCGATGATCTTCTGACCCGGTCCGGTCCGGTCCGGTCCCGCCCCGGTCCGTACCGGTCCCGCCGCGTCCCGTCCGGTCCGGTCCCGCCCCGTCCGGTCCGGTCCCGCCCCGGCGCGTCCCCTCCCGCCGCCGCCCGACCGGTCACGACACCCCGCTCACCTCCGCCGAGCGGTCACCACCCGTCGCTCCCGCGCCGTCCCACCGACGCTCCGTGACCACTGGCCGCCACCCCGTCGGGGTGTCCCGACCACTCGCACCACCCGCCGGCGCCGGTCCGCACCACCGACCGGCCTGGAGGCTCCCACCGGCCCCGCCCCAGGCCTCCCGTCCGCCCCGCCCCGCGTCCCGCCCGCGCCGAGATCGCACTCGGCGTCGCCTCCCCGGCGCCGCACCCGACAGAACGTGCGATCTCACCGGTCACGACACCCCGCTCACGTCCGCCGAGCGGTCACCACCCGTCGCTCCCGCGCCGCCCCACCGACGCTCCGTGACCACCGGCCGCCACCCCGCCGGGGTGTCCCGACCACTCGCACCACCCGCCGGCCTCGGCACCAGCACCGCACCACCGGCCGGCCTGGAGGCTCCCACCCGCCCCGCCCCGAGCCTCCCGTCCGCCCCGCCCCGCCCCGCGTCCCGACACCGCCGAGATCGCACTCCGCGTCGCCTCCCCGGGCACGCACCCGACAGAACGTGCGCTCTCACCGGTCACGACACCCCGCTCACGTCCGCCGAGCGGTCACCACCCGTCGCTCCCGCGCCGTCCCACCGACGCTCCGTGACCACTGGCCGCCACCCCGCCGGGGTGTCCCGACCACTCGCGCCGCCCGCCGGCACCGGACCGCACCGGCCTGGAGGCTCCCACCGGCCCCGCCCCGAGCCTCCCGTCCGCCCCGCCCCCGTCCACGTCCCGCCCCCGCCGAGATCGCACTCCGTGTCGCCTCCCCGGGCTCGCACCCGACAGAACGTGCGATCTCACCGGCCAGCCCGGGCCGGCGCCCCGGCCACGCCGGGCGCCACCTACGGGTGCAGCAGCGCGGCGATGAGCACCAGGACGGGCACCGCGCCGATCGTCGAGATGAGCACCACGTCCCGCGCGACCGGGACCGCGGCGTCGTAGCGCTGCGCGTAGTTGAAGACGTTCTGCGCCGCGGGCAGCGCCCCGAGCGTCGTCAGGACGAACACCTGCTGGTCGCCCAGCCCGAACACGAACCGGGCGAACACGTAGGCCACGGCGGGCATCACCAGGAGCTTCACGGCCGACGCCACGATCACGTCCGTCCGGATCGACGGGTCGCGGAGCGGGGCCGACCCGTGCAGGCTCATGCCGAACGACAGCAGCACGACCGGCACGGCGGCGGCCCCGACGAGCGCGAAGGGCTCGAGCACCGGGTCCGGCAGCCGGACGTGCAGCGCCGAGCACAGCAGCCCGAGGAGCGACGCGATGATGAGCGGGTTCGTGACGGGCCCGAGGAGCCGGCGCCGCCACCCGCCCCCGGACGCCGTCGCCGCGTCGAGGATCGTCAGCGCGACCGGGGCGAGCAGGACCAGCTGCAGCAGGATCACGGGCACGACGGCGGTGGCCTGCCCGAGGACGTACACGGCGACCGGCAGCCCGATGTTGTTCGCGTTGACGTAGCTCGACGCCAGCGCGCCGACCGTCGTCACCGTGAGCGACCGCCGCAGGACCAGGCCGAACACGAGCGCTGCCCCGATGGCGACGGTGACGGCGCTGAACAGCGACACCCAGAGCATCGGCGACACCAGCGACGCGATGTCCGCGGTCGCGATGGTGTGGAACAGCAGGCACGGCATGAGGACGAAGAACGCCAGTCGGCTCATCACGAACTGGGCGTGCGGTCCGAGCAACCCGACGCGCCCGACGACGTACCCGGCCGCGATGATCGCGCCGATGATCGCGAAGCCGATCAGAACGCCACCCATCGCCCCCATCCTGGCAGGTGTCGAAGCCCGACAGCACCGCTCGCGCCGTGTGTCATCCGTGGTGTCACCGGGATCCGGGTCACGAGTCGGAAATGCGGACGCATCGACCGCCGTTGTGCTGAGCATGACCGATGCCGCGACCACGCTCTCCCGTTCCACCGACTCGAGCCAGCCCCTCGTCCCGCTGCTCGAGGAGCGGTGGAGCCCGCGCTCCTACGACGAGACCGCGACGATCTCGGACGACCAGCTCGACGCCGTCCTCGAGGCCGCGCGCTGGGCCGCCTCCGCCCAGAACCTGCAGCCCCGCCGCTTCATCGCCGGCCGCCGCGGCACCGAGACGTTCCGGACGATCAACGAGCACCTGCTCGGCTTCAACCAGACCTGGGCCCACCGGTCGAGCGTCCTGGTGGTCGGCGTGCTCGAGACGGCCTCAGAGGACGGCGACGCCCGCCCGTTCGCGCAGTACGACCTCGGGCAGTCGCTCGCCGCCCTGACGGTGCAGGCGCACGCCGAGGGGCTCCACGTGCACCAGATGGCCGGCATCGACGCCCAGGGCCTGCGCGCGGCGTTCGACCTGCCGGAGCGCTTCCAGCCGTTCACGGTGACGGCGATCGGCACGGTCGCCCACCCGTCGCAGCTCGACGAGAAGGCCGCCGCGCGTGAGGTGGCTCCCCGTACCCGCCTGCCGCTCGACGAGGTCGTCCTCGTCAAGGAGTGAGCGCCGGGGCGCTCGGGCCCAGCCGACCGGCTTCCCGCAAGGACCGGCGTGACCCCGCACCCGTCCGGCTGCGGGGACATGTCGCATGACACAATCGGGTCCATGACCGCACCACGCCTCGTCGCCTTCGATCTGGACGACACCCTCGCCCCGTCGAAGTCCTCGCTCGACCCCCGCATGCTCGAGACCTTCGCCGCGCTGCTCGAGACGGTCCCCGTCGCCGTGATCTCCGGCGGCAACTTCCAGCAGTTCGAGCAGCAGCTGGTCACCCCGCTCAGCCAGCGCACCGGCCTGACCCTCGACGACCTGCACCTGCTGCCCACCTGCGGCACGCGGTACTACCGCTGGGCCGGGGACGACTGGGCGCTGCAGTACGCCGAGGACCTCACCGACGACGAGAAGGCCCGCGCCCTCGCCGCCGTCGAGGCCGTCGCGAAGGACGCCGGCTACTGGGAGTCCGAGACCTGGGGCGACATCCTCGAGGACCGCGGCTCCCAGATCACCTTCTCGGCGCTCGGCCAGGCCGCCCCGGTCGACGTCAAGAAGCAGTGGGACCCGACCGGTGCGAAGAAGGACGACCTGCGCCGCCGCGTGCAGGCCGAACTCCCCGACCTCGAGGTCCGCTCCGGCGGCTCGACCAGCGTCGACATCACCCGCAAGGGCATCGACAAGGCCTACGGCATGCAGCGCCTCGCCGAGATCACCGGCGTCGCGCTCGACGACATGCTCTTCGTCGGCGACCGGCTCGACCCCGAGGGCAACGACTACCCCGTCAAGGCCCTCGGCGTCCCCTGCCACGCGGTGGAGGGCTGGGAGGACACCGATGCGTTCCTCACCGAGCTGATCCCGACGCTCCGGGTCGCGTCCGTCTGACCGTCGCGTCCACCCGGCCGGGAGGCCCGGCCCGGCTCCGTCAGGGCAGGCTGCGGACGGCCTCGACGAACGCCCGGATCTTGGCGGCGTCCTTGACGCCGCGCTCGGACTCGACGCCGCTCGACACGTCGACGCCGTCCGGGTCGAGGCTCTCGACCGCGGCGACGACGTTGGCGGGGGTGAGCCCGCCCGCGAGGATCCATGCCTCGTCGATGCCGTCCGCCAGCGTCGCGGGGTCGATGAGCCGCCCGCTGCCAGGTACGGCGGCGTCGAGCAGCAGCAGGTCGTGGTCGTACGCGGCACGCTGTTCAGGGGTCTCGGCGAGGTAGTCCTCGGCAGCGACGGCCCGGATCGTGAAGAAGCCGGCGTCCCGGGCGCGGGCGAAGTCCGTCGCGGACTCCTTGCCGTGCAGCTGCAGCGTCGTCAGGCCCACGGCCGAGGCGATCCCGACGATCTCGTCGATCTCCTGGTCGCGGAACACCCCGACGGCGTCGACCCCGTCGGGCACCCGCTCGACGAGCTCCTTCGCCCGGTCAGCGGTGACGGTCCGGGGGCTGCCGGCGGCGAAGACGAACCCGACGGCGTCGGCACCGGCGTCGACGGCGACGTCCACGGTCTCCGGCGTCGACAAGCCGCAGATCTTGATCCATCGCTGGTCGCTCATGCCCTCCATCCTGCCCGAAACGACCGACGGACGGGCAGTGCCGGCTCAACCCTGCGCGTCGTCGACATCCTGGGCGAGCAGGGCCGCCGTGAGCTTGTCGAGCGCGGGGGCCGTCCGCGCGAGCACCGCCCGCTCCTCCGGGGTGAGCGCCGACTCGGCCGCCGCGAGCACCCGGGTGGCACGACGGGTCCGTGACTCGGCGATCACGGCCGTCCCGGCGGGGGTCAGGGAGACCAGGACCCCGCGGGCGTCCGACGGGTCCGGTGCCCGCGCGACGAGCCCCTGGGCCTCCAGGTCGGCGACCGTCACCCGCATGCTCTGGTGCCGCACGCGTCGCAGCCGTGCCAGCGTCGCGATGCTGTGGGCGCCGTCCCGCGCGAGGAAGCCGAGCGCCTCGATCTGCCCCTCCGGCGTGGTCTCGGACCGGCGGATCGCGCGCACGCTGTCGCCGATCGCCCGTCGCAGCGCGTTCGCGTCGTCGAGCGTGAAGGCGTCGTCGAGGGTGAACGCGTCGTCCTGGTCGCGGGAGGCCATGACCGAACTGTACAGGCAGGCTGTACACTCCGGAGCATGCAGCTGACGAAGCACACCCACGCCACCGTCGTCCTCCGTGACGGCGACCGCTCCCTCGTGATCGACCCGGGCGCCTACACGCCGAACTCCGCCGACCTCGTCGCCGGCACCGCCGCCGTCCTCGTGACGCACGACCACCCCGACCACTTCGACGCCGACGTCCTGACCGCCGCCCTAGACGCCCAGCCCGAGCTGCACGTCTGGGCACCGGCCGACGTCGTCACCGCGCTCGGCGAGCACGACGGCCGCGTCACGGCGGTCGCCCCCGGCGACACGATCGACGCCGGTGGCTTCGCCGTGCAGGTCCACGGCGGCGACCACGCCGTGATCCACGCCGACCTGCCCGCGATGAGCAACGTCGGCTACCTGGTCGACGGCCGCGTCTTCCACCCGGGCGACTCCTACTCGGTGCCCGACACCGCGGTCGAGACGCTGCTCGTGCCGACCTCCGGCCCGTGGGCCAAGCTCAGCGAGCTCGTCGACTTCATCCGTGCGGTCAAGCCGACCCGCGCGGTGCAGATCCACGACCTGATGCTCAGCGAGGCCGGCCGCGGCATGTTCGCCCAGTACAGCGGTCAGCTCACCGGCATCGAGCTCGTCACCCTGTCGGACGGCGACTCGCTGGAGGTCTGACCCGCCCAGACCGTCGCTGCCGCCCGGGGGTCAGTGCAGCGTGCCCGCGACGTAGCTCAGCGCGCACGCGAGCAGCACCCCGGCGGCCGCGACGGTCCCGGTCGCGATGTTGCGTCGACGCCAGCGGTTGACCGCCTCGAACGTGCCACGTCGTGCGTGCCGGTGCGCCGCCCGGTGCATGCGGTGGTCCCGCTTGTGCGCCAGCCGCTCCGGGCCGAGCGGCACGGGCCCGGTGACCTGCATGGAGCCCCCACGGAGCGCGCGGGCCACGGCGACGGCGGTCGGACGGCGAGCCGGGTCGCGGTCGGTCATCCGGAGCAGCAGGTCCTGCCAGTCGCGACCGACCTCGTCCGGGATCTCCGGGCTGCGACGCAGTCGCGCGAGCGCCGCCTCGATGAGCGTGCCGGAGTACTCCTGCTTGCCGGTCAGGGCCTCGAGCAGCACCAGTCCGAGCGAGTACACGTCGGTGGCGTAGCTGATCGGCTCCCCGGCCACCTGCTCGGGGCTCAGGTACGCGGCCGTGCCGATCACGGTGCCGTCGTTCGTCAGGCGCGAGCCGTCGACGAAGTGCGCGACACCGAAGTCCGTGAGCTTGACCGTCCGGGCGAACCCGGAGGAACCCTCGTCGCTGATCAGGATGTTGGCGGGCTTGACGTCGCGGTGCACGATCCCGCGGGAGTGCACGTACGCCAGGGCATCGGCGAGCTGGGCACCGAGGTCGGCCGCCTCGTAGTTGTGGAGCGCGCCCTCGGCCAGGCGGCGGAGCAGCGTCGTGTCGGCGATGAGCTCCATCACGATGAACCGGTGGGGTCCGTCGGGGAACTCGTGCGTGCCGGCGTCGTAGAGCGGGATGAGCCCCGGGTGCGACAACATGCTGAGCAGCCGGATCTCGCGCTCCTGGCGGACCCGGTCGGCCGTCGTCATCGAGTGCGGCGTCGCGAAGAGCTTCACGGCGACCAGACGGTAGGTGTGCTCGTCGCGGGCCTCGTAGACCGACCCCATGCCCCCGGTGCCGATGAGGCGCGCCAACCGGTAGCGTCCGGAGAGCACCGTCTCCGTGCGGGTGTTGTCGACGAGTGACATCAGGGTGGTTCGATCCTTCGGGGAGCCATCGGGGGCGAGCGTTGCTCGTGCGCGACTCGAACGCAACGGTACGCGCCGTGTCCTCGATCCGGGTCGACGTTATGACATCGTGACGCGCCCGACATCCCTGGAACCACGCGGATCGGCGGGGTCTACCGTCTCGGGGTACAGGCCGCGGACCGGACGCGAACTGGACACGACGGAAGGGAACAGGCGATGGCACTGTCGAAGGGCGACGAGGTCCACTGGAACACCTCGCAGGGGAAGACGACCGGCAAGCTCGTCGAGCAGCGCACGAGTGACTTCGAGTTCGACGGTCAGCACTTCAAGCCGACGGACGACGACCCGTACTGGATCATCGAGTCGGAGAAGTCGGGCAAGCAGGCGGCGCACAAGGAGTCGGCGCTCACCAAGGCCTGAACGGACATCCCCGAGCCGGTCAGTCCCCGGTCGTCTCCGCACGACGACGACCGTGGACGCCGGCGGCGGGGGTCTGCCCCTGCGCGGAACGCTCGGCGCGCTCGGCACGAACACGGCGGACCCGGCGCACCACGAACACGACGACGACCACGACGATCGCCGCGTACATCGCCCGGTCGATCCACTCCGTGTAGCCCTCGACCTTGTCGTACTGGGTGCCGAGTGCCGCGCCGCCGAGCACGAGCACGCTGTTCCACAGGCCCGAACCCAGGATCGTGAACAGCGAGAACGACGCCAGGTTCATCCGGTCGGCGCCGGCGGGCAGCGAGATCAGGCTCCGGACGATCGGGACCAGGCGACCGAACAGCACGGCACTGCGGCCGTGGCGGTGGAACCAGGCGGCGGCCTTGCGGAAGTCGTCCTCGTCGACGAGCGGCAGCTTCCCGAGCCAGCGGACCGTGCGCTCGAAGCCGATCACCCGACCGAGCCAGTACAGGACGAGTGCCCCGACGTAGGACCCGAGGGTCGCGAGGACCAGGACGAGCACCAGGTTCATGCGACCGGCACCGGCGAGGAACCCCGCCAGCGGCAGGATGACCTCGGACGGGATCGGCGGGAAGACCGTCTCGACGAAGAGCATCAGCGCGACGCCCCACTCCCCGAGCGCCTCGATGAGCCGCAGCACCATCCCGGACAGCCCGCCCATGTCGGCGTCCGGGGACGAGGAAGCGGCGCGGGTGGCGGTCGTCAGAACGGCGGTCGTCATCCCGCGATCATCCCTGAACACCCTGACAGGTGCCGGAGTGCGCCGCCCGGCTCCTTCAGCCCAGGCCCATGTGGGATGCCCGCACGTGCGTGAGCGACCGCGCGAGCGCTCCCCGGGCCACGGCGTCCCGACCGACGGACGACGGCACGATCGACACCGGGTGCCGCAGCAGCGGCGTGACGGCGTCGGCGAGTGCCGCGCAGAACACCTCGGCTGCCGGCAGGACCTCGCCCCCGACCACCACGACCTCCGGGTCGAGCGTCGCGACGAGCTGCGCCACCCCCGGTGCGACGTCCTCGGCGAGCGCCCGGACGGCGTCCTGGGCGGCAGCGTCGCCCTGCCCCGCCGCCAGGATGACGGACTCGACGTCCGCGCCGGACGGGATCCGGGCCTCCAGTCTGGTCGGCGCCTCCGGCCACCCGGTCGATGCCAGACCGCCCATCTCCCCCGCCGCGCCCTGGGCGCCACGCGCCAGCGTGCCCTCGACCAGGAAGGCGGCGCCGATCTGACGGCCCATCACGAGGTAGAGGCCGTCGCGGACCCCGTGCAGGCCACCCCACATCGTCTCGGCCGTCGCGGCGAGCTTGGCGTCGTTGTCGAAGAACGTGACCGCACTCGGCAGCAGCTCCTGGATGCGTCCCGGGACCCGGCGCTCGACCCACTCGGGCACCGCGACCGTGTAGTCGATCTCGCCGCTGCGGTCCACGACCGCCGGGACACCGAACGTGGCGGCCAGCAGCCGGTCCTGGTCCACGTGCTCCGTCAGCCGGTGGACGACGTCCTGCACGCTCGACCATGCCTGGTCGGCGGATGCGAGGTCCGTGTAGACCTCCTCCACCCGGGCGAGCTCGTCCCCACGGAGGTCGGCGAGCACGCCGACGATGCCGTGCAGCCCGAGGTCCACCCCGAGCACCGATCCCGCTCCGGCGTCGGCCCGGAAGCGCTTGGCCCGTCGGCCCGCCTTGTTCGGCGTCGCGATCGCGTCGGCCTCGCGCACCCAGCCGGCGGCCACCAGGTCGGCGAGGGCTGCCTCGACCGTCGGGCGGGACAGCCCGACCCGGCGGCTCAGCTCGGTGACGGTGGACGAGGAGTCGTCGCGGAACAGCTCGTCGAGGAGCGCGCGGGAGTTCAGGAGCCGGAGGGTCGCGGGCGAGCTCCCGTCGACCCCGCTCGGGATCGTTGACAGGGTCTCGCTCACGGCCATAGCCTCCACATTACGAAAGATCATTGAGGAATGGTGGACGCCGACATGCTCATCCCCCGCCCGCGCCTGTCGACACCCGGTGTCGGCTCGTTCGAGATCACCCCGTCGACCCGCATCGCCGCCGATGCGCCGAGCGAGCCGGTCCGACTGTACCTCCAGCAGACCCTGCGGGGCTCGACCGGCCTGCCGGTCCGTGATGCCGACCGATCGGAGGACGCGGGCATCTCCCTCCGCGTGGACGAGTCGGACGACACCCTCCTCGCCGGGCCCGGCGACGACCGCGCCGAGTCCTTCCGCCTGACCGTCGACGGCGACCACGTCGAGGTCGTCGGCGGTGGCCCCGCAGGCGTCTTCTACGGGGTCCAGGCGGTCCTGCAGCTCCTCCCCGCCGACGTGTACCGGAAGGGCCGCGTCGGCACCGGCCCGTGGACGATCCCGGCGCAACAGGTCGAGGACGCCCCCGCCTTCGCCTGGCGCGGCGTGATGCTCGACGTCGCCCGGCACTTCCGCACGAAGGCCGAGGTCCTCCGGGTCATCGACCAGCTCGCGGCACACCGGGTCAACCGCCTGCACTTCCACCTCACCGAGGACCAGGGCTGGCGCATCGAGATCCGGAAGTACCCGCGGCTCACCGAGATCGGGTCGTGGCGTGCCGAGTCGCAGGTCGGCGCGCACGTCGAGGGCCCGGACGGCATCCTCCGACCGGACGGTTTCGACGGCCGACCGCACGGCGGGTACTACACGCAGGACGACATCCGCGAGATCGTCGCCTACGCCAGCGACCGGTTCGTGACCGTCGTCCCCGAGATCGAGACCCCCGGGCACGTGCGCGCCGCCCTGGCCGCCTACCCGGAACTCGGCGTCCACCCGGAGTCCCCGGTCGACGTGTGGACCGAGTGGGGGATCGCGGACGACGTCCTGAACGCCGACGACGCCACCATCTCCTTCTTCAAGGACGTCCTCGACGAGGTCGTCGAGCTGTTCCCGAGCGCCTACATCGGCATCGGCGGCGACGAGTGCCCGAAGGTGCAGTGGGAGACCGACCCCCGCACGCAGGAGCGCATCCGCGAGCTGGGCCTGGCCGACGAGGAGCAGCTGCAGGCCTGGATCATCGGCCAGCTCGCCGCGCACGTCGAGTCACACGGCCGTCGCGCCTTCGGGTGGGACGAGATCCTCGAGGGCGGCACGCTCTCCCCCTCCGCCACCGTGCTGTCCTGGCGCGGGCTGCAGGGTGCCGTCACGGCTGCGCGCCGCGGGCACGACGTCATCTCCGTGCCGGACGACCAGGCCTACCTGGACTACCGGCAGAGCGACCTGCCGAACGAGCCGATCCCGGTGTCGATCGTGCTCACCGTCGACGACGTCTTCGCGTTCGACCCGGTACCCACATCGCTGACCGAGGCCGAGCGTGCCCACGTCATCGGCGGCCAGGGCAACATGTGGACCGAGCACGTGGACACCGTCCGCAAGCTCGACTACCAGCTCTTCCCCCGCGTCGCCGCCCTGGCCGAGGCCCTCTGGTCCGCGGACGTCGCCGGACCCCGCGACCTGGACGACTTCCGCGGACGGCTCGTGGAGCACCTCGCCCGGCTCGAGGCCATGGGCATCGAGTACCGCCACGAGGCCGGTCCCTTCCCGTGGCAGGAACGCCCCGGCGTCCCGGGCCGTCCGCACTCCCGCGAGGAGCGCGCCGCCTACATCGACGCGGTCACGGCCAACATCGCCGACTGACCGCCGGCGGCCCTGGCGGCCCTGGCAGGCCGCTCCCCCGTCGAGGGAGACGCCAGGACGACGCCGGGACGGCGCCCGGGACGGGACCCCGGACGGGACCCCAGACGGACGGGAGGCTCGGTGCCAGCTGGCACCGAGCCTCCCGTCCGTCGGACCGAGCAGCCCTACGCAGCCACCGGCGCCCGCTGCCCGACGGTCTCACCGGCCACGGCCGCCTGGCCGGCAGCAGCAGCCTCGGCACCGTCGGCGTCCGCCGCCGGAGCCCGACGCACCCACTTCTTCAGCGCGACCAGCACGAGCGCCGACACGACGGTACCGGTCAGGATCGCGAGGACGAACATCCAGATGCCCCCGATCGCGAAGAACACGAAGATCCCACCGTGCGGCGCACGCGAGGTGACCCCGGCGGCCATCGTGATCGCTCCCGTGACCGCGGCACCGACCATCGACGCCGGGATGACCCGCAGCGGGTCGGCCGCGGCGAAGGGGATCGCGCCCTCGGAGATGAACGACGCACCGAGCAGCCACGCGGCCTTGCCGTTCTCCCGCTCGGGCTTCGTGAACCCCTTCCGGTACAGCACGGTCGAGGCGAGCGCCAGGGCCAGCGGCGGCACCATGCCAGCGGCCATCACCGCGGCCATGATCTCGAACGGCACGACGTTCGTCGCGGTGCCGGCACCCAGCCCGGCGACGGCGAACGCGTACGCCACCTTGTTCACCGGACCGCCGAGGTCGAACGCCATCATCAGGCCGAGGATGATCCCGAGCAGCACCGCCGAGGCGCCGGACAGCGAGTTGAGGAACTCGGTCAGCTGGGTCATCAGCCACGCGATCGGCCCACCGAGCACGAGCAGCATGAGCCCGGAGGCGATGATCGACGCGAACAGCGGGATGATCACGACCGGCATCAGGCCACGCAGCCAGCGCCAGGTCGGGATGCGCCCGATCCAGTACGCGGCGGCACCGGCGATGAGACCGCCGACCAGACCGCCGAGGAACCCGGCGTTCATGAAGACGGCGATCGACCCGGCGACGAAGCCCGGCGCGATGCCGGGCCGGTCGGCGATGGCGTACGCGATGTACCCGGCGAGCGCGGCGACGAGGAACCCGAGCGACACGGAGCCGATCTGGAACGCAGCGGCGCCGAGGTAGTACCCGAGGCCCTGCGGCGGCAGGTCGACGAGCGTGAAGTTCGTCAGCGTGAACACGGCGTTGTTCTGGCCGGAGTCGCCGTGCGTCAGCGCGATGCCGTACCCGGCGAGCAGGAAGCCGAGCGCGATGAGCAGCCCGCCGCCCGCGACGAACGGGATCATGTAGGAGACGCCGGTGAGCAGCCAGCGCTTCAGCGACTGCCCGAAGTGCTCGTTGGACGCGGTGCTCGTGCCGGTCTCGGCCGCGGAGCCGGAGACCCGGGCGGCGTTGGGGTCGTCGGCCGCGCGGAGTGCCTCGGCGATCATCGCGTCGGGCTCGTCCACGCCGCGCTTGACCGGGCCGGAGACCAGCGGCTTGCCGGCGAACCGGGAGCGGTCGCGCACGTCGACGTCGACGGCGAAGACCACGGCGTCGGCGCGGGCGATGAGCGCCGGGTCGAGCGGCTCGACCTGGGACGAGCCCTGCGTCTCGACGTGCATCTCGGCACCCGCGCGCTGCGCAGCGGCCACGAGTGCGTCGGCGGCCATGTAGGTGTGCGCGATGCCGGTCGGGCAGGCGGTCACACCCACGATGACCTTCCGGCCGGCGGCTGGTGCCGTGGTCGGGGCGGCCGGACTGGAGGCTCGGGGTGCGCCCGTCACGCCGGCGTCGGCGACCTCGCCGGTCACCTCGCGGTCGACCAGGTCGACGATCCCCTGCTGGGTGGTCGCGGCGCGGAGGGCAGCGGTGAAGTCCTCGCGGATGAGGGCACGGGCGAGGGTCGAGAGGACCGTGAGGTGGTCCTTGTCGGCGCCCTCGGGCACGGCGATCATGAAGACCAGGTCGGCGTCGCCGTCGGGTGCACCGAACGGCACGGTCCTGGCCAGGCGGGACATCGCGAGCGTCGGCTCGGTGACCGAGGCCGACCGGGCGTGCGGGATCGCGATGCCACCGGGGACGCCGGTGCCGACGGAGGCCTCGCGCTTGATGGCGTCGGCGGCGAGGGACTCGCCCGAGGCCGCGCGGCCGCTGGCGGCGACGCGGTCGGCGAGGACGCGGATGACGTCGGCCGAGGTGGCTCCGAGGTCTTCGTCGAGGCCGACGAGGGGGACGCTGATGAGTCCCGGACTCGTGGTTCGCTCAGCGGTCATGGTGTGCTCCTTTGCAGTGACGCGAGTGGCGTTGCGGTGGGGGTGCTGTTCGTGTCGGTGGGGGTGCGCCGGACGACGACGATCGCGTCCGGGTCGGTGTGGTCGAGGGCGGGGACGTCACTGCCGGGCAGTGCGGCCGCGGCGGCTCCCGTGGCGACGGCCTGCGCCAACCGCCGTTCGGGCGGTGCCCCGGCGACCTCGGCGAGGAGGTACCCCGCGAGGGCGGAGTCGCCGGCACCGACGGTCGAGCGGGCGACGATGCGCGGGGCCGTCGCGGCGAAGACCCCGTCGGGGCCGACGAGGACGGCGCCCGCGCTGCCGAGCGTCAGCAGCACGGTGTCGACCCCGCGTGCCCGGAGCCGCTCGGCCGCGGCCGCCGCCAGGTCGAGGTCCCGCTCGTAGGCGTCGGGGTCCCCGCCGACGACCTCGGCGAGCTCCTCGGCGTTCGGCTTGAGCAGGTCGAGCCGCTCCCCGGACTGCAGGAGCGCGGTGAACGGGACGCCGGACGAGTCGACCGCGATCCGGACCGCGTCGCCGTGGCGGGCACGGACAGCGCGGACCAGGACGGCGAGGGCGTCGTCGGGCAGCCCCGGCGGCAGCGACCCGGCGATGACGACCCAGCGGGCGCGGGGGCCGGTCGCGGTGGCGTCGGCCGTGTCCGCGACGAGGGCGGCCAGGTCGTCGAGGCGTCCGGCGAGCGAGGGGCCCGGCTCGTTGAGCTTCGTCGTGGTGCCGGTCGGCTCCGTGACGGTGACGTTGGACCGGAGCGGGGCGCCGATCGGCAGCGCTGCCGTCGGGATGCCGCGGGTGGCGAGGCCGAGCAGCACGGGGTCGAGGTCGTCCCCGGGCAGCACGGCCACGGTGTCCCCGCCACTGGCGACGACGACCCGTGAGACGTTGACGCCCTTGCCGCCGGGCTCGGCCGTCGACCGGGTCGCCCGCTGCACGGCCCCGCGCTGTAGTTCGCCGGCGAGCTCGATGGTGCGGTCGAGGGAGGGGTTCGGCGTGACGGTGACGATGCGGGTGCTCATGCGACGACGACCTCGACGTCGGACTCGGCGAGCGCCCCGGCCAGGTCGGCGGGCGGCTGCTGGTCGGTGACGAGCGTGTCGATCTCGTCGAGGCGGGCGAACCGCATGAGCGCCTCGACGCCGTGCTTGGCCGCGTCGGCGAGCACCACGCTGCGACGGGCGGCCAGCACGTAGGCGCCCTTCACCGCCGCCTCGTACTCGTCGGGGGTGCTGAGACCGAACCCGGCGGACAGGCCGTTCGTGCCGACGAAGGCGATGTCCGGGCGGAGCGCGCCGATCTGCTGCACGGTGGCGGTGCCGACCGCGGCGCTCGTGACCCCGCGGACGCGCCCACCGAGCAGGTGCAGCTCGACGTTCGCGGAGTGCTGCAGGGTGGCGGCGATGGGGACCGAGTTGGTCACGACGGTGATGGTGGCGCCGGCCTCGGCGGGCTCCCACCGTGCCAGTTCGGACGCGACGGCGGCGCAGGTGGTCCCCGCGTCGAGGGCGATCGAGCCGGTGAACGTCGGCGGGACCAGGCGCATCGCGGCCCGGGCGATCGCGGACTTGGCGGAGCCGTGCTGGCCCTCGCGCTCGGCGACGCTGAGCTCGACGACGCTCGAACGCCCGACGGGGACCGCTCCCCCGTGCACGCGGCGGAGGACCCCGGCGGTCTCGAGCAGGTCGAGGTCGCGGCGGACCGTCTCGGTGGTGACGTCGAAGTGCTCGGCGAGGTCGGCGACGGAGACCCGGCCGGCGTCCTGCAGGGCGGCGGCGATGGCGTCGTGGCGCTCCGTTGCGTACATGCCCGAACTCCTTCGTTCCCGTTGGTTTTGAGCACATTACGACAGGAACCCACACAAACACAACACTTGGTTCCCGACATGTGGACAAGTCGCGGGCTGACACCTGGTACTCCAGTATCGGAGGATGATCCGCAGCACGGGGGCACGCCGGCAACGGCCAGACATCCAGGGGCTCCGCGCGGTCGCCGTCCTCGGCGTCGTGCTCTTCCACGCGGGCGCGTCAGCAGTCCAGGGCGGGTTCGTCGGCGTCGACGTGTTCTTCGTCATCTCGGGGTACCTGATCACCGGCAACCTGCTGCGCGACCACGCGGTCCACGGCCGCATCCGGCTCGTCGTGTTCTTCCGACGCCGCCTCGCCCGGCTCGCTCCCGCGGCGACGGTCACCGTCGCGGCGACCGTCCTCGCCGTCCACGTCCTGCTGCCCCCGCTCGACCGGGTCGCGGCCCGCGTCGATGCGCTCGCGGCGGTGGTCGGGGCCGAGAACCTCCGACTGGCACGCGCCGGCACCGACTACCTCGCCGACCACGCGGCAGGGCCCTTCCAGCAGTTCTGGTCGCTCGGCGTCGAGGAACAGTTCTACGTCGTGTGGGCGCTGCTCCTCGCCGGTGTCGTCGCCGTGCCCGCGCTCCGACGTCACGCGTTGGCGCTGACGACCGTGCTCTGGGCGCTCAGCGTCGGAGCCACCCTCATCGGGAGCACCGTCAGCGGACCGTGGACCTTCTTCGGCGTGCACACCCGCGCCTGGGAGTTCGGGGTCGGCGCGCTCGCGGCCATCGCGGCCGTCCGCGGACGCCGTCGAGCCCTCCGGTGCCCTCGGCTCGTCCGACGAGCCGCCGCCCCGGTCGGCCTGGGCCTGGTCGTGACGGCATCCGTCCTGTTCGACGCGAGCACGCCGTTCCCCGGGCCCCTCACGGTCGTCCCCGTCGCGGGCGCCCTGCTCGTCGTCCTGCCCGGCGACGACGACCCGGTCCGCCGGGCCCTGGCGTGGGGACCGATGCGGTGGGTCGGCGACCGGTCGTACTCGATGTACCTCTGGCACTGGCCGGTGCTCGTCGTCCCCGCCCTCGCCCTCGACCGACCGCTCGGCCCGGCCGAGACCATCGCCGCACTCGCCGTCACCGTGGTGCTCACCTGGGGCGGGCACGCGCTCGTCGAGACACGGATGTCGAACTGGGCGCGCCGAGACGGCACCCGGTCGCTCGTGGTGGTGGCCGGGGTCGTGGCCACCGCGGTCCTCGTCGTCCCCGCGACCGCGCTCCCGCCGCTCCGCAGCACCGTGGCAGCGCCGTCGGCGACCCCGGCGGCGGTCCTCCGTGGTCCATGGGCGCCGCGGACGGTGCCGGCGAACCTCACGCCGGGCATCGCCGACGCAGCTGCCGACCTGCCGCCCGTCTACCGAGACGGTTGCCACGGCGACTTCGCGACCCTGTCGACGAATGCCTGCCGGTACGGGGCGGGCCAGCGGAGCGTGGTCCTCTTCGGCGACTCGCACGCCGCGCAGTGGACGTCACCGCTCGCGACCGTCGCCGGACGGCACGACGCTGCCCTCGTCACCATGACCAAGTCGTCGTGCCCGAGCGCGGACCTGTCCGTGCGTGCGCAGGAACTCGGACGGAGCTACCGCGAGTGCGACGTCTGGCGACGCGATGCGTTCAGGCGGCTCGAGCGGATGCGACCCGACCTCGTGGTCCTCGCTGACGCCGCGAACGGGTACCGGTCCGACGCCGACGCGGCCACCTGGCGCGATGCCGTCGCACGGACGATCGCGCGGATCACGGCGACGGGGGCCGAGGTCGTGGTCATCGGTGACACGCCTGTGTGGGGGCAGACCCCCGGCCGGTGCCTCTCCGCATCGATCGAGGACGTCGCCGCCTGCGCCGAACCGGTGCGGGACCTGACCGACACGGCACGCTCGGCAGCGCAGGCGGCCGCCGCGGCCGCGGCTGGCGTCCCCGTCGTCGACCCGGTGCCGTGGACCTGCCAGGACCGCTGCGCACCGGTGCTGTGGGACGTCCTGGTCTACCGCGACACGAACCACCTGACCGACACGATGGCCCGTGCCCTGACGCCGAGGATGGACGCCGCCCTCGGCCCGGTGCTCGACCGCATCGACGACCGCTGAGAGCACCCGACGTGCTACCCCTTCACGGCACCGGCCGTCATGCCCGTGACCAGGCGGCGCTGCACGATGAGGAAGAAGACGACGACGGGGAGCGAGAACAGCACGCTCGCGGCCATCAGTCCGCCGAAGTCCGTGCCCTTGTTCGTCGAGAAGCCCGCCAGCCAGACCGGCAGCGTGTACATCGCCTGGTCCTTGAGCATCACGTACGCCGTCAGGTAGTCGTTCCACGCCGCGATGAACGCGAAGACGCTCGTGGCGATGACCCCCGGCATGACGAGTGGCAGCAGCACGCTCCACATGATCCGGAACGTCCCGGCGCCGTCGGTCTTCGCCGCCTCCTCGATCTCGACCGGCACCGCGACGAAGAACCCGCGCATCACCCAGATCGAGAAGGGCAGCACGCTCGCGACGTACGCCAGGATCAGCCCGAGGTAGCTGTTGAGCAGCCCGAGCGACTGGAACGACAGGAACAGCGGGATGAGCAGGGCGCCGGACGGGATCATCTGCACGAACAGGATCCCGACCAGGATCGCCCGACGCCCGCGGAACCGGAACCGCGAGAGCGCCGCCGACGCCAGGAACCCGACGACGATCGACAGCAGCACGGCCGCCACCACGACGATCGCGGAGTTCCGCAGGTACCCGAGGAAGTCCTCCTGCGTCAGCGCGCGGGTGAAGTTCTCGA
Organism: Curtobacterium sp. SL109; assembly: GCF_026672405.1. Classification (NCBI taxonomy): domain Bacteria; kingdom Bacillati; phylum Actinomycetota; class Actinomycetes; order Micrococcales; family Microbacteriaceae; genus Curtobacterium; species Curtobacterium sp. SL109. Next base: position 1,072,422 of record NZ_JAPPRB010000002.1, on the reverse strand, counting down.
TCGTCGGGCGCAGCGGGAACCAGATCGGGGTCATCGTGGTGACCTCGTCCGCCGGCTTGAAGGCGGTGTTCACCATCCAGTAGATCGGGAAGACCCACACCAGGCAGAACAGCACCGCCAGGGTGTTGGCGAGCACCCGCGGACGCTTGCGGCGGCTCCGGACGACGGGACGTGCCTCGGTGCTGGTCACAGGTCCTCCTCCCCGCTGCGGACGAGCCGGCGGATGTAGTAGCTGGAGAGCACGCCGAGGATGACGGTCGAGATGACCGCGATCGCCGCGCCCTGCCCGTAGGCGTTGGAGACGAACGACTTCACGAAGGTCCAGATGCCGAGCGTCAGGGTGGCGTCCTCGGGACCGCCGCGGGTGAGCAACCAGATCTGGTTGAACACGTTGAAGTCCCAGATCACCGACAGGATCGTCACGAGCAGCAGGGTCGGTGCGAGCGCGGGCAGCGTGATCGCCCGGTACATCGCCCACGTGGTGGCGCCGTCGAGCGAGCCGGCCTCGTAGTACTCCGGCGCGATCTGCGACTGGGCGGCGTACAGCGTCAGCGCGACGAACGGCACGGCCTGCCAGATCACGAGCGTCAGCACGATCGTGTACGCCTGCGCCGGGTGTGACGCCCAGTTGTCCTGCGTGTGGTCGCCGAACACCCGCATCTGCGTGACGACCCAGTTGAGCACGCCGTAGAACGGCTGGAACAGCCACTGCCAGACCAGGCTCGAGGCGACGTTCGGCATCGCCCAGGCCAGCACGAGCACCACGCTCACGACCGTGCGCATCACGACACCGAGCCGCGTGAGCAGCTGCGACACCGCCATCCCGATCAGCAGCGTGCCGAGCACCATCGCCGCGGTGACGACGATCGTCCGCAGGATGACCGGCCAGAAGCTCGCGTCGGTGAGCACGTTCGTGTAGTTCGTGACCCCGGCGAACCCCGCCTGCCCGGTGAAGATCGCGCGCAGGCCGTACTCCTGGAAGGAGATGACGACGAGCCGGACCAGCGGGTAGACGACGAGTGCGAGCAGGATCACGGCGGCCGGGGCCAGGAGCACCAGCGGTGCCCGCGACGCCGTGACCGGACGCCGCCGGCCGGGCCCCGGGCGTCCGAGTCGACCCGGACGCCCCGTGCGGCCCGGACGCCCGGAGCGTCCGGTGTCGGGACCGGCAGCGACATCGGCAGCAGCGGCGTCAGCGCCGGCGACCGGCCCGGCAGCTGCCGGACCGGTCGCCGTGTCAGCGGTCGAGGTCATCGACTACAGACTCGCGTTGAGCGCCGAGGTGAGGTGCTTCGAGAAGTCCTTCGCCGACTCCTCCGCCGTCTTCCGGCCGGTCGCCACGTCGGCGAACATCGACTGGAAGCTCGCGTCGCCCTCGATCGTCGACCAGCCCGGGGTCGCCGGGGTCGGACGGCTCGTCGAGGCGGCCTCGAAGTACGGCTTGTGCAACGTGTCGACGTCACCGGCGACCGCCGAGAGCAGCTGCGTGGAGTTCGGCTCCCAGCCGTCCACCCCGAAGACCTGGTCCTGCTGGAACTTCTTCGAGGTCAGGATCTTCAGGTAGTAGAGCGCCAGGTCCTGGTTCGCCGACTTCGCCGGGATGCCGAGGTCCGAGCCACCGAGGAACACGGGCTGCGTCCCCGATCCGGACACGGACGGCATCGGGAACGTGCCGATCTGGTCCTTCAGCTCCGGCTTGGCGGTGGTGATCGAGCCGATCTCCCACGCCGACCCGAGGAACGCCGAGGTGTTGCCCTGCGCGAAGATGTCCGACTGCGCCGGCTTGTCCGTGTTGATGTCCTGCGTCGACGTCGCCGAGTACGCGTTCTGGAACTGCTTCCAGGCGTCCAGGCCCTTGACGGCCTTGGCGGAGTCGAGCGTGCCGGTCCACTTCCCGCCCTTCTCCGTCGCGATCTGCCCGCCGGCGTCCCACACCCACTGCAGCCCGCCGTACCAGTACTGGCCGGGCATGTAGAACGCGGAGAAGTCGCTGCGCGTGTTCGCGCCCTTGACCTTGTCGAGGTCGGCGGTGAGCTCCTCGTACGTCGTCGGTGCCGCGGTGACGCCCGCGTCCGCCCAGACCTCCTTGTTGTAGATGACCGCACGGTTGCCGGCGAAGAGCGGTGCGCCGTAGAGCTTGCCGTCGACGGTGGCGGGGCCCTCGAGCCCGGAGAGCCACTCCTGACCGCCCTTGAGCTCCGACTTGTACGGCGTCAGGTCCTTGAGTCCACCCGTCGCCGCGTACACCGGCACCTGGGTGTTGCCGAGGTCGACGACGTCGGGGGCGTCCGACTGGGCCAGTGCGGTGGTCAGCTTCGTGGTGATGCCGTCCCACTGCTGGGTCTGCAGCTTCACCTTCGCTCCGGTGGCCTTGGTGAACTGCGTCTGGGCGGCGTCGAGCACCTTCTCGCTGAGGTCGCCGTTCATCATCCAGACGGTGATGGTCTTGCCCTTCCCATCGGGTGTGCCGATGGACTTCGTGCCGCTGTCGGAAGCGCCGTTGCTCCCTGCGGAGCACCCGGTGAGGGCGAGCGCGGCCGCCAGGCCGAGCGCACCGAGTGCAGTGAATCGCGTGCGTGTCACGTTGACTCCCTAGGTCCGGCCTTTATGAAAGGTCGTTGCGTATTCCGCAATAGAAGACCCTGGGACGCCCTGTGTCAACCGTTGGATCGGTCCCTGTGGACACCCGTGATCCGCGTGTTTCCGGGGGATCACGGATGGCGAACGAATCGCGACCGATGCTTGACGAACTGGTCATGACCACCGATCATCCGCAGTGCACCTCGGGGTCCGGACCAGGACCGCCTGGAGGCCCGGTGCCGGTCTCGCAGACCGGCACCGGGCCTCCAGGCGGTGGAGTGGACACCCCTACACAGCCGCCAGCGCACTCGTCGGCGGGATGCGCGCTGCGCGCGCCGCCGGGTACCACCCGGACACCCCGCCGATGACGACCGTCGCGCCGAGCCCACCGAGGACCGCCCACGGCGGGATCGCCACCGGCCACCCCTGTCCGATCGCGAAGACGACCGTCACCGTCGAACCGATGACCACGCCGGCGACGCCGCCGAGGAACGACAGCAGGAGCGACTCGACGAGGAACTGGTCGCGGACGTCGCGTCGTCGAGCACCGAGTGCGCGTCGGACACCGACCTCGGCCCGCCGTTCGAGCACGGTGATGACCATGGTGTTCGCGACACCGATGCCCCCGACGAGCAGTGCCACGCCGCCGATGCCGACGAGCAGCCCGGTGAAGGAGTCGTCCGTGGCGTTCTTCGCGGCGAGGGCGTCCGACGGTCGACTCACGCCCACGTCCTGCGGCGAGCCGGGGCTGATCGCACGTGCCAGCAGGTCTCGCGCCACGACGACCTGCGCGGGGTCGACGCGGGAGTACACGGCGGTCGGGTGCCCGTCGAAGCCGAGCGACGCAGCCGTGCTCGGCGGGACGAACACCTGGGCGTCCAGGTCCTCGGCGAGCGCCATCGGGGCGAGCGTCCCGACGACCTGCACCCAGCGACCACCGAGCCAGACGCGGGAGTCGGCGCGGACGTGGTCGATCCCGAGCGCTGCTGCGGCCGCGGCCCCGAGCACGACCTGGTCGGGCGCGTCGGACCCGCCCACGAGCCAGCGCCCCGACCGCACCGAGCCGCCGAGCACCGCGGGGACGTCGCCCTCCGCGGCCATGATGCCGATGCCCTTCGTCTCGGGTTCCGGCACGTACGGGGTCCGGTAGCCGTGGGCTCCCTCGACCGTGCCGACGGCGGCGGCGGCCTCGACGTCGTCCTGGCGCAGCACCGACCCGAGCGCCGTCGGCGGCAGCGGGGGCGTCTCGGTGATGCTCTGTGCCGTCGTGACGGTGAGGACGTTCGTGCCGAGGGCGTCGAGCGCCCGGTCGAGTTCCGCCTTGCTCGAGGTCGAGATCCCGACGACGGCGATCATCGCCGCGATGCCGATGGCGATGCCGAGTGCCGACAGCACCACGCGGCCCGGGCGGGTGCGGAGCCCGAACACCCCGAGCCGGAGCAGGTCACCGGGCCCGAGGGTCCGCCGCCCGCTCACCGCGGGCCACCGATCGACGCGGCGAGCGCGGCGGCCGTGGTGGTGGCCGCAGTCGTGGTCGTGGTCGTGGTCGTGGTCGTGGCAGCGGAGTCCTCCTGCACGAGACCGTCGCGCATCCGGACCTGTCGGGGCAGCGACGCCGCGAGCTCCAGGTCGTGCGTGATCACGAGCACGGTCGTCCCGCTCGCGTTGAGGTCGCGCAGCAGTGCCAGGACCGCCGCTCCCGACGCGGTGTCGAGTGCCCCGGTGGGCTCGTCCGCGAGCAGGATCGTCGGCGCCCCGACGACCGCCCGCGCGATGGCCACGCGCTGCTTCTCGCCGCCGGAGAGCTCCGGCGGGCGGTGGTGCACGCGGTGTCCGAGCCCGACGCGGTCGAGCGCCTCGAGGGCACGCCGACGTCGCTCGGACCGGGTGGTGCCGCTGTAGAGCAGCCCGTCGGCGACGTTCTCCGCTGCGGTCGCTCCCTGCTGCAGGTGGAAGTGCTGGAACACGAAGCCGATGTGCTGCGCCCGCAGGAGCGACAGCGCGTCGTCGGCCATCGTCGCGACGTCGTTCCCGGCGATCGTCACCGTGCCCGTGGTCGGCCGGTCGAGCGTGCCGACGACGTTCAACATCGTTGACTTGCCCGACCCGGACGGCCCGACCACGGCGACGAGCTCCCCCGCGCCGACGTCGAGCGTGACCCCGCGGAGCGCTCCCACGTCGCCGTACGCCTTCGTCACGTCCCGCAGCGACAGCACCGGACCCGCGGCGTGCGCCCCCGCGGCGAGCCTGCCCGGGTGCGGCCGCGCCGCGGGAGCGGTCCTCCCGCTCATGCCGGCGCCACCACCCGGTCGCCCGCGGCGACGTCCCCGGTGACCGCGACGCGCCCCGACGCCGTGAGCCCGGGGACGACGCGGACGCGCTCCGTCCTGCCGTCACGACGCACCACGTCGACGGCGTACCGCCCGTCGTCGGCAGCCACCAGTGCCGCGACCGGCACCGACAGCACGTCCTGGGCCGTGGTGCCCTGCGCCTCGATCCGGGCGGAGGCCGCCGCGGGGAGCTGTCGGTCACCGGCGTCGAAGGACACCGACACGTCGACCTTCGTGGTGGCGTCGTCGCCGGTGGCCGGTCGGACGTCCGTGACCTCGCCGGACATCGCGTCCCCGGCCCCGTTCACGCGGACGTCGACCGCCGTGCCGACCGCCAGCCGTTCGGCGTCGCGCTGGGACACCGTCGCCGTGACGATGCGCTCCGTGCTCGTCACGTGGAGCACGTCGCCGCTCGCGGGCTGCCCGAGCCGCCCGTCGACCGACGCCACCCGGACCGGCCCGTCGACGAACGCGACGTCGTCCGCCGTGAGCACCCCGGTGACGTCGTGCCCGCGGGCGCGCTGCCACTGCTCGACCGCACGCTGCGTCCGGGGACCGAAGGCGTCGTCCTGCGCCACGTCGTACCCGAGCGCCGTCAGGTTCTCGTTGAGCTGCCGGACGTCGGTGCCCGAGGTCCCGCGCTCCAGGTCCCGCCACAGCGGCACCGTGCCGTACATCGACCGGACGGCGCGCTCGTCGACGGCGTACAGGAACTCGTCACGCGAGACCACCTGCCCGGGCTCCGGCAGCCACGTGATCGTGCCCGACGCGGCGCCGGGCACGCCGGTGGGGGTCCCGTGTCCGAGCGACCCGGCGAACACCTCCGAGTCGGTGAGGTCGCCCCGCGTCACGATCCCGGTCGGCCCCGTGTACCGGTCGCCCGCACCCGCACGCGCACCCGAACCAGCGCCGCCCCCACCGGCAGACGCCGCTGCCGATGCCCCCGTCCGCGCCTCCACGAGCGCCCACGTGCCGGCACCCGCCGCGAGCACGGCGACGAGCCCCACGGTCACGAGCAGGCGCGTGCGTCCCGAGGCGATCACGGTGCGACCCCGGCCGGGCTCCCGCCGAAGGCCTCCTCGGTGCAGGTCTGCGCGACCTCCTCGAACGCCGCCTCGTCGTCCGGGTGGTACTGCGCCTTCGCCGCCTCGTCGTCGGGATAGTCGGTGAAGCCGTGCTCCCGGATGCACGCAGCCGCCTTCCGCGCCTGCTCCGGGCTCGGTCCCATCGGCTTCGCCGCCTGCGCGTCGCCCGCCCCGGTCCCGTCGCCGAGACACCGCTGCAGGTCGCCGCGGTACTGGTCGGGGTCGACGCCCTCGGGCACGCTCAGCCCCACGTCGGAGCTGGAGCGGTCGGGGTCAGGCATGTCGTAGCCCTGGTCGCGCATGCACGCGGCCAGCGACGAGCCCGCCGCGGCGGATCCGCCGGTCGACGAACCGGTGGCCGTGTCGTCGCCGTCGGGCGATCCGCCCGAGCAGGCGGCGAGGAGTCCTGGCAGCAGCAGCACGGCCGTCGCAGCGGCGAGGAACGCGCGGGTCCGGCGGGTGGTCCTGGTGGTGTCGGTGGTGTCCATGCACCCAGCACAGCGGACCGGGTGTTGCGGCCCGCGTCCCCGGCAGCTCACATCGACGAAACACCGACCAGGACGCGCAGGCCGCCGTCCTCGCGGGCTTCGACCCGCAGGTGCCATCCGTGCGCCTGCGCGACCGCGGCGACGATCGACAGGCCGAGGCCGCTGTGGCGTCGTCCGGGCACCGCGTCCGCGCACCGCCGGAAGGGCTCCACGAGCAGCGGTGCCACGTCCGCGGGCACGACCGGCCCGGAGTTCTCGACGACGATCCCGGCCTGCGTGGTGGTGACGTGGACGAACCCGCCGGGCACGTTGTACTCGACGGCGTTGCCGACGAGGTTCACCAGGAGCTGCCGGACCAGAGTCGGCTCCCCGACGAGCGGACCGGCACCGCCTGGAGGCTCGCTGCGGCTCCGGAGCGTGACGGTCACCCCCGCCTCGTCGGCGGGCCCGGCGACCCCGGCGACGACGTCCGCGGCGAGCGAGCCGAGGTCGACGGGCGCCAGGTCGCCGGCGAGTCCCCGGTCGGCCTCGGCGAGCACCAGGAGCGACTCGACGAGGTGCTCGGTGCGACGGTTCTGCTCGAGGAGACCTGCCCGGACGGTGGCCAGCTCCTCGGCGTCGACCCCATCGGCGAGCCCGATCTGGATCGCCGCGCGCTGCACGGTCAGGGGTGTCCGGAGCTCGTGCGACGCCTGCGCCACGAACCGGCGCTGGCTCTCGAACGCGGTCTCGAGTCGGTCGAGCAGGTCGTCGACGGTCCGCGAGAGCCGCCGGAGCTCGTCGTCGGGGCCGTCGAGGGCGATGCGCTCGTGCAGGTTCGCAGCGGAGATCCTGGTCGCGGTGTCGGTGATGCGGTCGATCGGCCGGAGCATCCGCCGACTCAGGAGCCAGCCGATCCCGCCCGCCACCACGCCGGCCCCGGCGACGCCGACCGCCGCCCACTGCCACTGCTGCACGGCGACGACCCGGACGAACGCCAGCTCCGCACCCCGTCCCTGCGCTGCTGCCGTGGGGTCCCGCAGCGTCGCGACCCTCCCCGCGCTCCCGAGGGCCGCCTGCGACATCAGGTTCGTGAACACGACGACGGCCACGGCGAGCGCCATCGACGCCAGCGCGAACACCAGGGCGGTCCTGGCCCGGATGCTCCACGTGCGCGTCACAGCGCGTACCCCTGACCCGGCACCGTCCGCACCGGGTCGGGGTCCCCCAGCTTCCGGCGGAGCTTCGACATCGTCACCCGCACGGCCGAGGTGAACGGGTCGATGTTCATGTCCCAGACCTTCTCGAGCAGCTCCTCGGCCGAGACGACTCGTCCGTCGGCCCGCAACAGGGTCTCGAGGACGCCGAACTCCTTCGCGGTCAGGTCGAGCGGCCGTCCGTGCCGGGTGACCATCCGCCGGTTCGTGTCGAGGGCCAGACCGCCGCGCTCCAGGACGGGCGCGACCGGGGCGACGCTCCGCCGTCCGAGTGCTCGGACCCGGGCGACGAGCTCGGGGTACTCGAACGGCTTCGTCAGGTAGTCGTCCGCGCCGAGTTCGAGTCCGTGGACGCGGTCGGACAGGGTCGTCGCCGCCGTCAGCATGAGGACCCGGGTGACGCTCCCCCTGCTGGCCACGCGTCGGGCCACCTCGTCGCCGTGCACGCCGGGCAGGTCCCGGTCCAGCACCACGACGTCGTAGTCGTTCACCGCCAACAGCTCGTCGGCATCGTCGCCACGGTAGGCGACGTCGACGGCCATGCCCTGCCGGGTCAGCCCCGTCGCGATGAGGTCAGCGAGGGCGGTTTCGTCGTCGGCCACGAGGATGCGCATGCGCACATTGCACGTGACATACCTCTGAACCGGCTGACATCAGCCGTCACCGAGCAACGTCAGCGCGACGCGTCGAACGGGACCTCGCCGTGCTGGCTGACACCCGCGCGCTGCCGGTAGGCCAGGTGTCCGCCGAGGTACCCGCCGACGCTGACGACCGTCAGCGCGGCGAACCCGGTGAGCTTGCCGGCCCCGTGGTTGCCCGCCTTCCGCTGCAGCCAGGACAGTCCGTACAGCGAGATGCCGACCCAGTTGACCGCCTGGTGCACCCAGCCGGTGCGGAGCTGCTCCCGGTCGAGCTCGGACCAGTCGACGTACCCGGCGATGCTCGCACTGCCGGCGGAGGTGATCCCGACACCGATCAGGGTCTTGGCGGCCTTGGCGTTGCCCTTGCCGCCGAGCAGGTCGAGCACCGCGGCGGAGATCCAGGCCCCCAGCGGCACCTGCACCATGAGCGGGTGGATCGGGTGCCCGAACGGCACCCCGTGCAGCAGCTGGCGGAGCGCGCGCGGCTTGGCGGTCAGCTGCACGAGCTTGCGGTCGAAGTCGACGGCGGTGTCGAGGATGCTCGCGCCCTCGATGGCGTCGGTGAGGCGACGGAACGCACGGATCTCAGGCATGGGGCCGACGGTAGGCCAGGAGGCCCGGTGCCGGTCCCAGGGACCGGCACCGGGCCTCCCGTCCGGAGCGCTACTCCTCGACGATCTCCGCGAGTTCGAACGGCTCGACCAGCAGTGCGTCGCCACCGGCGGCGACGTCCACGCGGACGGTGTCGCCGTCCCGGACGTCCCCGGCCAGGATCGCCCGCGCCAGCTGGTCGTCGATCTGGCGCTGCATGAGCCGACGGAGCGGCCGCGCCCCGTAGACCGGGTCGTACCCGCGCTCGGCGAGCCAGCCGCGGGCCTGCGGCGTGACCGCGAGCTCCAGGCGACGGCCGGAGAGTCGGCGTGCCAGCCGGTCGACGTACAGCGAGACGATCTGCCCGAGGTCCTCTTCCGTGAGCGCCTGGAACACGACCATGTCGTCGAGTCGGTTGATGAACTCGGGCCGGAAGGCCTGCTGGACCAGCTCCCGCACCGCGGTCTCGCGCTGCTCGGGCGTCAGGGCCATGTCGGTCAGGAACTGCGAACCGAGGTTCGACGTCAGCACCATGATCGTGTTCCGGAAGTCGACCGTGCGACCCTGCCCGTCGGTGAGTCGACCGTCGTCGAGCACCTGGAGCAGCACGTCGAAGACCTCGGGGTGCGCCTTCTCGACCTCGTCGAGCAGGATCACGGAGTACGGGCGACGCCGGACGGCCTCGGTGAGCTGCCCGCCGGCCTCGTACCCGACGTACCCGGGCGGGGCGCCGATGAGCCGCGCGACGGAGTGCTTCTCGCCGTACTCGCTCATGTCGATGCGGACGAGGGCCTTCTCGTCGTCGAACAGGAACTCGGCGAGCGCCTTCGCGAGCTCGGTCTTGCCGACGCCCGTCGGCCCGAGGAACAGGAACGACCCCGTCGGACGGTCCGGGTCGGAGATGCCCGCGCGCGTGCGCCGGACGGCTTCGGACACGGTGCTGACGGCGGTGCGCTGCCCGATGATCCGGCGCCCGAGCTCGCTCTCCAGGTGCAGGAGCTTCTCGGTCTCGCCCTGCAGCAGACGCCCGAGCGGGATGCCCGTCCACTGCGCGATCACGGCGGCGATGTCCTCGTCGGTGACGCTGTCGTTCACCATCCGGTCGGAGGACTCGGCCTGCTCGGCGGCGGCCAGCTCGGCCTCGATGCGCGGGAGCTCCGCGTACCGGATGCGCGACACGGTCTCGAAGTCGTTCTCGCGGTTCGCCTTGGCCTCGGCCATGTTCAGCTCGTCAATGCGCTGCTTCAGCTCACCGATGCGGTTCAGGGACGCCCGCTCGGCCTGCCAGCGGGTCTCGAGCTCGCGGAGGCGTTCTTCGCGCGACTGCAGCTCGGTGCGCAGGGTCGACAGGCGGGCCTTCGAGGCGTCGTCCCGCTCCTGCTTGAGCGCGAACTCCTCCACGCGCAGCCGGTCGACGCTCCGCTTGAGCTCGTCGATCTCGACCGGGCTGGAGTCGATCTCCATGCGCAGGCGCGACGCTGCCTCGTCGATGAGGTCGATCGCCTTGTCGGGCAGCTGCCGGCCGGAGATGTACCGGTTCGACAGGCTCGCCGCGGCCACGAGGGCGGAGTCGTTGATCGTCACCTTGTGGTGGGCCTCGTAGCGCTCCTTGAGCCCGCGGAGGATCGCCACGGAGTCCTCGACGCTCGGCTCCCCCACGTAGACCTGCTGGAAGCGACGCTCGAGGGCGGCGTCCTTCTCGATGTACTGCCGGTACTCGTCGAGCGTCGTCGCGCCGATCATCCGCAGCTCACCGCGCGCCAGCATCGGCTTGAGCATGTTCGACGCCGCGACCGAGCCCTCGCCGCCGCCTGCGCCCATGAGCGTGTGCAGCTCGTCGATGAACGTGATGACCTGCCCGTCGGAGTCGTTGATCTCCTTGAGCACGGCCTTGAGGCGTTCCTCGAACTCGCCGCGGTACTTCGCGCCGGCGATGAGCGAGGAGATGTCGAGGGAGACGAGTCGCTTGTCCTTGAGGGAGTCGGCGACGTCCCCGGCGACGATGCGCTGCGCGAGCCCCTCGACGACGGCGGTCTTGCCGACGCCGGGCTCGCCGATGAGCACCGGGTTGTTCTTGGTGCGGCGCGTCAGCACCTGCGAGACACGACGGATCTCGGCGTCGCGGCCGATCACGGGGTCGAGCTTGCCGCTCTTCGCGATCGCCGTGAGGTCGACGCCGTACTGCTCGAGGGCGGTCTTCTGCTGCTCCGCAGAGTCAGGAGCGCCCTGGAGGTTCGCCATGCGTTGTCGTCCTTTCGTTGCGGTGGTCGTATGGTCACGAAGTCCTCGGACTCACTTGAGTCCTACTGGCTCAAGTTTACAACGCTGGCAGTCATTCCGCCTCGCGTGATCGTACGTTCACGATGCCGACCGCACTCACCAGGGCCCCCGCCAGCAGCAGGACGGCCATCACGACCATCGCGCGGTGGACCCCGCCGACGCTCACCTCACCGCCGAGCACCACACCCGCCAGCGCCACCATCACGGAGACCGGCGATGCGCGCGACGGCGTTGTTCACGGCGGACCCGACGCCGGCCTCGGACTGCGGCACGGACCCGAGCACCGCGCTCGTCAGCGGGGTCACCATGAGCGTGATCCCGAGCCCGACGAGCACCAGCCCCGGCAGCACCGCGAACCAGTACCCCGACGGGTCGTCGCCCACCGTCACCATGAGCAGTGCACCGGCGGCCGCGACCGCCGGCCCCGCCGCCATGAACCACCGCGGACCGAACCGCCCCGCCAGGCCGCCCACCGTCGTCGAGAGCAGCAGGAGCACCACCGTCGGGGGCAGCGTCGCGAGGCCGGCCAGCCACGCGGGGAAGGCCCACACCTCCTGCAGGAACAGGGTGATCACGAAGAAGACCATGCCGAGGGCGCCGTAGATCGACAGCGTGGCGATGTTGCCGACCGCGAAGTTCCTGGCGCGGAACAGCTCGAGCGGCACCAGCGGGGCACCCGAGGTCCGCGTCACCCGGAGCTCCCACGGCATGAACGCCAGCAGCGCCGCCCCGCCGACGACCAGCGCCGCGACGACCACCGGCGAGCCCCAGCCCAGGCGCTCCTGCTCGATCAGCCCGAGGACCACACCGCCGACCCCGACGACGGCGAGCACCGCACCGACGACGTCCACGCGCGGACGGTGCCCGGCGACCACGTCCCCGGAGATCCGGCGGACGAGCGGGATCGTCACCGCGATCGGCACCGCCGTGACGACGAAGATCCAGCGCCAGCCGATGCCGTCCACGATCAGCCCGCCCACGACCGGGCCGAGGATCGACGCCGCGCTCGACCACGCCGTCCACGTGCCGATCGCCTTCGCCTGCGCCGCACCGCGGAACGCCGCCACGATGAGCGCGAGGGCACTGGGGGTGACCAGGGCACCGCCGACGCCCTGCAGTGCCCGCGCGACGATGAGGACCTCACCGGTGGGGGCGATCGCACACACGATCGAGGCGATGCCGAACACGACGAGCCCCCACGTGATGATCCGCACCCGGCCGAACAGGTCCGACAGGGAGCCTGCGACGAGGATGAGCGACCCGAGCGTCACCAGGTACGCGTCGACGGTCCACTGCTGCACGACCAGTCCCCCGCCGAGCTCCGTCCGGATCGCCGGCAGTGCCACGTTCACGACGCTCGAGTCCAGGCCCACCACGAACGAGGACAGGATCGCGACGACGAGCACCACGCGGCGGTCGTCACGGAGTGGCGCGGTGTACACCGGGGCGGGCGAGGAGGTCATCCCGTCATCATCCGCCTGCCGGGGCTCCGCCGCGCCCGGACATGACGAAGCCCCGGTGTGGGATCACCGGGGCTTCAGCAACGGGGCAGGGCCGGATCAGATCCGGTGGTCTGTGGTGGCGTTCGGCTGGGCCGAGGGGCCAGGGTTCACGACGGGGGCCTGGGAGACCACCGGCGTCTGCGGGACAGTGGGGTCGACGGTCGTGTTCTGGACCGTGCCGTCGGCGTTCTTGCTCTTCTTGTCGTCGATGTCCATCTCCTTCTTGAAGATGTTGATCGACTGGCCGAGGCCCTTGGCGAGGGCCGGGAGCTTCGTCGCACCGAACAGCAGCACCACGATGCCGAGGATGATCAGCAGGTGCATACCGGTGAGGTTTCCGAGCATCATGACTCCTTGATTCTGGAACTGTTCGCCGTCAGCGGGTCATCGTCGATCCACCCGGCGGAAGCCCGTGTTCGTCCAATGGTAACTCGGTCGGCGCTGGATGCCCAGAACAGGGGGTCGAACGGTCACCTCCCGCTCAGGAACCGCGGTCAGTAGGCACCGCGGGACCGGAGCACCGACGGGATGGTCCGCGCGAGGATCACCAGGTCGTGCACGAAGGACCAGTTCTCGACGTAGTGCAGGTCGAGCCGGAGCCCGTCCGCCCAGTCGAGGTCGGACCGGCCGCTGATCTGCCACAACCCCGTCATCCCCGGGGTGACGAGGAGGCGCCGGTCGTCGAAGTCGGCGTACGCAGCGACCTCGCGTGGTGATGCCGGCCGCGGGCCGACCAGGCTCATCGAACCGGTGAGCACGTTCCAGAGCTGCGGGAGCTCGTCGAGCGACGTCCGCCGCAGGAACGCCCCGACACGCGTGATCCGTGGGTCGTCCTTGATCTTGAAGTGCGGCCCGTCGCCGTCGTTGTGGACCACGAGCTCGGCCATCCGGTCCTCGGCGTCGACACACATCGTGCGGAACTTCAGGATCGAGAACTGCGCGCCACCCCGACCGACGCGGACGTGCCGGAAGAGCACCGGGCCGCGGTCGTGCGCGCGGATGCACACGGCGATCACGGCGAACACCGGCAGCAGGAGCACCAGACCGACGGCCGCGCCGGCCACGTCCAGCGCACGCTTGCCGACGCGACGGGTGTAGTCCGGGGTCTCGACGTGCATGAGGGGCAGCCCGTCGACCGGACGCTGGTGGACCCGGCCGGAGTCGATGTCCGCGAGCGGCGACGACACGACGAGCTCCACGCCGCGTTCCTCGAGCTGCCACCCGAGACGTCGGAGGCGCTCGTGCCCACCCGCGACCGCCCCCGCGACGACCACCGCAGCCACGCCAGAACGCTCCGCGGCGGTGACGAGCTCGTCCACACCGCCGACGACGGGGACGTGCACGCTCCCGACCCGCAGGTCGCTGCCCACCGGTTCGCAGTCGGTGACCGCAGCGGTGATCCGGTAGCCGGCTGCCGGCGTCGTCACGATGCGTCGGCCGACGTAGCGGACGTCGTCGGCGTCCCCGGCCAGCAGGACGTCGACGAGCTCCTCGCCACGCGCTCGCCGCCGGGCCAGGGCGCCGCGGACGGCCCGGCGACCGAGCGCGAGCATGAGCAGGCCGATCGGGAAGGCGATGGCGACGTACCCGCGAGCGATGTCGATCCCCATCGCGTACGCGGCGACGGCGACGACGGCCCCGGCGACGAGGCTCGCGGTCAGGAGACGGCGGTACTCCTCTCCCCCGACGCCGATGATCCGCCGGTCACGGGTGCGGTACACCGAGAGGAGGGCCATCCACACGACGACGATCACCGGCGCGGTGAGGAACTCGACCGCACCGGCGGTGCGGAGACCCGCAGCGGGGTCCCAGGGGAAGCGCAGGACGTGTGCGATCGCGAAGGCGGCCACGAGGAGCGCGAGGTCGAGCAACGTCAGCGCACGCCGCGATCGACGCTCGGGCGCCGACGAAGGACGTCGGGGGGCGGGACGAGCGGGACCCGCCCCGAGGGGTCGACGAACGACGAGTGACACGGAGGCCTCCTGCAGGGTCGGCGACCACCGGCCGCCAGCGCCGCCGACCGCAGGCACGGTCAGTCGACGAGACCCCAGGATATCACTGTGGTATGTCGGATATCGACAGTCCGCGGTCGATGGTCCACATCGCCGGTCCCTCGATCAGACGTGGCACGTCGGCCTCGGTGACGCCGCGCAGACGATACGACACCCGCTCCCCGGGCAGCAGCGTCATGAACCCGCGGTCGACCGTGCCCTCGGGCTGCACACGGTCGGGCTGCAGGAGCAGGTCCCGCACGAGCGACTCGGCCTCGATGACGAGCTCGAGCCCGTCGCCGTCCTCCGCCTCGGAGAACGCGGCGCGGTAGTGCGCGGGCTGCCACCGCATGTCCTTGTCCGCCGACGGGGTCCAGACCGCACGGCGCCAGTCCATGTCCGCGACGACGAGCTCGCCGGTGCGGTCCTGCACGATGCCGACCGACTCGGGCAGGGTGACGACCCCGACCCCCGCGCCGTCGAGCCGCACGGGCAGGTGCACCTCGGCCAGGGTCTGCCCGGCCATGTCGATCCGCCGCACGCGCACCACGCTGTCGAGGCCCCGCCGGGTCGAGCGCACGACGACCTCGATCGGTGCGACCGGACGGTCGATGACCGCGGTGTCCCCACGTGCCGCGGACCCGGCCGTGTCGGGGACCGGCAGCGACGCGGTCGACTGGTCCGAGCCTCCAGGCCGACCGGCCGTGTCCGCCGGCGCGCCACCGGGCGCGGTCCGCACCGTGGACACCGGACGGATGGCGAGCAGGACGTCGTCGTACAGACGACGCAGCTCGTGCGCGAGCGGCTTGAGCCGCCCCGCCGAGTCGATCGCCGACCACGACGACACCGACCACAGGTCGTTGAGCTGCCAGACGATGACGCCCGTGTTGCGCGGCCAGTGCGACCGCCAGTGCTCCACGCCCGTCGCGATCGCGCGGGCCTGCTGGAGCTGCGTCAGCCAGTGCCAGCGGTCCAGGTCGCCGTCGGGGACGGTGCCGAAGCGCGGTTCCAGACCGCGTGCGAGCTTGCCCATGCCGTCGGCGGCCTTCTGGTGGTGCACGACCCCTGGTGACGTCGGCGTCATCGGGTCGTCCGACACGGCGTCGCGGAGCGTGCGCCAGGCGGGCGGCGCCTGCCAGCCGAACTCCGAGACGAAGCGCGGCACCGAGTCGCGGTAGTGGTCGTCGGACAGCCGGTTCCAGACGTCCCACGAGTGGTGGGTCTCGTGGTCGACGTCGTTCGCCGGCAGCGACTCGGAGCCGGACCACGGCGACGCCACCGTGTAGAAGCGCGACGGGTCGACGGCGTCGACGATCGTCGGGAGCAGGTCGAGGTAGTAGTCGAGGCCCCAGCCGCGGTCACCGAGCTCGTCGCCCCAGCCGTCGGCGTCGTGCAGCCAGATGTTCTCGTTGTTGCCGTTCCAGACCACGAGCGACGGGTGGCGGGACAGCCGGGCGACGTTGTCGCGGGCCTCGGCGACGACCTCGCTGCGGAGCGGTTCGTCCTCGGGGTAGGCGGAGCAGGCGAACGGGAAGTCCTGCCACACGAGCAGGCCGAGGTCGTCGCAGACCTCGTAGAAGTCGTGCGACTCGTAGACGCCCCCGCCCCACACCCGCACCAGGTTCGCGTTGAGGTCGGCGGCCGCCGCCAGACGGCCCTGGTACCGCTGCCGGTCCACGCGCGACACGATCACGTCGTCGGGGATCCAGTTCACGCCGCGGACGTCGATGAGCGTGCCGTTGACGTGGATGTTGAACGGACGGCCGATCTGGTCCGGCGTGGTGTCGATGCGCGTCGACCGGAAGCCGGTGCGGAAGGTCTGCCGGTCGAGGACCTCGCCCTCCACGGTCTGCAGTTCGACGAACACGTCGTACAGCGGCTGTGCGCCGTAGCCCCGCGGCCACCAGAGACGCGCCTCGGGGATCCGGACCGTGACGACGGTCTCGTTCTCCTTCGGCGTCACCTGCGCGCGCGACCGCTGGCGGGTCTTCGTGCCCTCGACGGTCTCGCCGGACACGGTCACGACGAGCACCAGGTCGTCGTCCTCGCCGTCCTGGTCGAGGTCGTTCATGCCGGAGCGCTCGAAGGCGATGTGGGCGTCGAGCACGCCCTCGCCCGCCTCGACGTCGACGAGTGGACGGACGTCGCGCAGGCGTGCGGTCGACCAGCGCTCGATCGCGACGTCGCGCCACGGGCCGCTCGTGACCGCGGTCAGGCCCCAGTCCCAGCCGAAGTTCGAGGCCATCTTGCGGACGTACGGGAACGGCTCGTCGTACGGGCCGGGCATGCTGCCGGCGCGGGCGGCGACCCGGCCGGCCTCGCGGTACGGCGACTCGAACAGGATCTCGAGCTCGCGCTCGGTGGCGGTGTTGCTGCCGCCCGTCGCATCGAGCAGGTCGAAGCGGTAGCGCCGGTGCATGTTCCTGGTGGCGCCGATCTGCACGCCGTCGACGGTCAGCTCCGTCACGGTGTCCAGGCCCTCGCAGACCAGGTCCACGCGCTCGTGGCCGCGCGGGTCGACGTCGACCGTGCGCCGGTACGTCCAGTCCGCACGACCGACCCAGCGGGTGGCGGCCTCGTTCCGGTCGTGGGTCGGGTCCGGCAGCAGGCCCTCGCGCTCCAGGTCCGTGTGCACCTGACCGGGGACGGTCGCGCTGATCCCGGCGCCGCGGAGCGCGTCGCGCACCTCCGGAGGCACGCCGGCCGGGGCGCTGTCCTCGACGATCGAGACCGTCCAGGCGTCGCGGAGTTCCTCGCGGTCGAGGGTCATGCGGGGTCCTTCTCTGGACGGGCCGCTGGTGCGGTCCGCCGCGGTCTGGCCCGTCTCGGTTCCGTCCCGTGGCCGGTCAACGGCCTGGAGGCACGGCACCGGTCGTCCGGGCGTCGTCGCGTCGCGCGCGCGGAGCGTCGACGGCCCGCGCACGATGGGTGCTCCGCGATGCTAGTACGGGTTGCCATCCGGAACACGTGTACCGCCCGAGCGTGGCAGGTTGGTGTCGTGATCACCGTCGAACTCGCCAAGACCCTCCGCGACGCAGGACTCCGCTGGCACCCCGAGACCGGGGACCGGTTCGTCATCGACAAGCCCGGCGTGGACGAGGACGTCTACACCGTCTCCGAGATGACCGTCGAGCGTCACGACCACCCCTCCGGCACCATCCTCGGCTTCAACGGGACCACCGAGTGGGCCCTCGACTCGGTGACCGCCGACGAGTCGCTCTGGCTGCCCCGCGAGGACCAGCTCCGCGAGCTCCTCGGGCCGGCGTTCGTCGGCCTGACGCGGGTCGCCGCCGGGGAGCGGGTCGTGCACACCGTCACCGCGACGATCGCCGGGGTCGACCGGACGTTCGCGGCCGAGGACCCGGCGATCGCCTACGGTCAGGCGCTGGCGGCGTACATCGCGGCGGCGCTGGCGTAGCGGGACGACCCCCCGTCAGCTCCGAGTCTGGGTGTTGCTGGGGTGCGCGTCGGGTGCGGGCTGGTTGTCTGGGCTCATGACCGTTCCGAACATCACACTCAACGACGGCAAGACCATCCCGCAGCTCGGCTTCGGTGTGTTCCAGATCGATCCCTCCGAGACGAAGGCCGCCACGCTGGCCGCGCTCGAGGTCGGCTACCGCCACATCGACACTGCCGAGATGTACGGCAACGAGAAAGAGGTCGGCGAGGCCATCGCGGAGTCCGGCATCGACCGCTCCGAGATCTTCGTGACCTCGAAGCTGAACAACGGCTTCCACGACCACGACCTCGCGCTGGAGAACGGCAAGAAGTCGGCTGACCTGCTCGGCGGCTACACCGACCTCTTCCTCATCCACTGGCCGCTCCCGACCGTGTCGGACTTCGTCCCCACGTGGAAGGCCTTCGAGGAGCTCTACGCCGCCGGCACCGCCCGCTCCATCGGTGTCTCGAACTTCCAGGCGCACCACCTGCGTCGCCTGATCGCCGAGACGGACGTGCCGCCGGCCGTCAACCAGATCGAGGTGCACCCGTACCTCGCGCAGGACGAGCTCCGCGCCGTCGACCGTGAGCTCGGCATCGCCACCGAGGCCTGGTCCCCCATCGCCCAGGGCCTCGTGCTCGACGACGAGACCATCGTCCGGATCGCCGGCGCCGTCCAGAAGACCCCGGCGCAGGTCGTCCTCCGCTGGCACATCCAGCGCGGCGACATCGTCTTCCCGAAGTCGGTCACCCGTGCCCGCGTCGAGGAGAACTTCGCGATCTTCGACTTCGAGCTCTCCGACGAGGACATGACGGACATCACCACGCTCGACAAGGGGCACCGCACGGGCCCCGACCCCGACACGTTCGACTACGTCCCGGCCTGATCCGGCGGGACGACGAAGGGCGGCTGCGCATCTGCGCAGCCGCCCTTCGGCATCTCCGGTCCTGTCGGTCAGGGGCGTCGCGACGCCGTGACCGTGAAGCGGTCGGTCCGCACGACCTGACGGGTCGGTCCGACGGCCTTCTCGAGCACCGGCCGGTAGCGCAGGTGCGAGTTCCAGACGCACCACAGCTCTCCCCCGGACTGGAGGATCGTGGCCGCGTTCCGGAACATCGCCTCGGCCGCGTCGGTGCTCACCGTGGTGTCCGCGTGGAACGGCGGGTTGCACAGCACCAGCTGCGCCGAGCCCTCGTCGAGCTCGTCACCGGCGTCGCTCCGCACGGTGGTGACCCGGTCGCCGACGCCGTTGAGGTCCGCCGTCATCCTCGTGCTCCGCACCGCTGCGGAGGACACGTCCGTCGCGATGACCCGGATCGCCGGACGCCGCCGGGCGATCTCCGTCGCGATGACGCCGTTGCCGCTGCCGAGGTCCACGGCGACGCGGGCGGTGGGCACCGCGGCGTCCATCGCCTCGATGAGCACGCGCGTGCCGAGGTCGAGCGACGCCCCGGCGAAGACCCCGCCGTGGGCCGCGACCGTGATGCCGAGCTCGTCCAGGTGCACCTGCTTCGGCCACGGCGACGTGATGGCGGCGCGCTTCGCAGCGGCGGTCAACGGGTCCTGCGCGACGAGCAGCCGGGACTTCGCACGCCCCCGTGACGCCACGACGTCCCCGAACGACCGCCGGAGCACGTCGTTCTGCGACAGCGTCATGAACTTGGTCCGCCCGCCCGCGAGCAGCACGACGTCCGGGGCGGCGAAGCGGGCGACCGCGCGGGCGATCTCGTCCAGGCGGTCGTGCGACTTCGTCAGCCGGAGGAGCACGAGTCGGGCGTCACGGAAGGCGTCCTCGAACGAGTCGGGGTGGTGGAACCCGCGCAGGCCGAACGTCCCGGCGTTGGCCTGCAGCGCGCGCTGTCCGACGAGGGAGTCCTGCACCACCCGGACGTTCGCGGCGCCGTGCAGCGCGATGAGGCCGAGCGTCAGGAACCCGCGGACGTCGTCGACCACGACGACGGCACCCGGGGCTCGGACCGCGTCCCCGTGGACGTGCGGTGCCTCGTCGAGCATGAAGCGGTCCGTGCCGTCGAGGGCGACGAGGTCCGGCTCGTCGTCGGGGTCGCGGCGGAAGCGGTCGGCGAAGTCTGGCACCGCGTCAGCGTACCCGGGGCCACTGGAACGGTTGTTCCCATTGCTCTCGGCATACCTTCGAATCCCAAATACCACATGTGCGTATGCTACTGGTTCCCCCAACACAAGGAGCCCTCATGGCACCCTCCCCCTTCCGCACCACCGCAGTGGTCTGCGGCATCGTCACCGCATCACTCAGCGTCGGTCTGCTGACGCCCGCGGTCGCCACCGCTGCCACCACCACTCCCACAGCCGCCTCGTCGTCGGACTCCACCGCGCAGGAGGACGCTCCCGACTTCGACGCGCTGCCCGTCGACCCCTCGCTGACGGCGCCGACGTTCCACCAGGACTGGAGCACGCCGTTCGGATCCCGGATCCTCGCAGGCGACGCTGGCGGCGATGACCTCTGGCTGGTCCTCGGTGACACGGTGTACGACCGCTCGACCGGCGGTGGTGCGTTCTTCATCACCGTGCAGAACCGGCTGCAGGACGCCGGTCTCGAGGTGATCCGGGTCCACACCGCCGCCGATGGCACCCAGACCCGCGGCGAGCGGATCCCGATCCCCCGCACCATCAAGATCGACGGACTGCAGCAGCAGAACACGTTCACGCCTGGCACCACCCACTTCGCCGGCAGTGCAACCGCCGGCGCCACCGTCGTCGCGAAGGACACCACCTCTGGTGCCACCCTCTTCACGACCGAGGTCAGCGGGGCGCGCAACGGGACCGGCACCTGGGACGCCGATGCCCACCTCACCGCCTCCGACCACGTGATCACCCTCACGCAGACGACGACCGACGGCCGGACGAACGAGCTCCGCGACGTCCGGTTCTCGCCGGCGGCATCGGACGCGCCGCAGGCGCCGACGGTCGCGCAGAAGGGGCGCGTCCTCGACGGCTCGTTCGTCGTGGCGGGTTCCGTCGCGAAGGACGTGGACTCGGTCGTCGTGCAGGACGAAGCCGGCACCACCATCGCCGACGCCGACCTCGGCGAGACCGGCTACGCCGCGCGGCTTCCGCAGGACCGTGTCGGCTCCACGGTCTACGTCGTCGGACGCACTGCCGACGGCACCTCGTCGGCCCGCGTGCCCGTCGCACTCGAGCAGCTGCCGGTCGACCCGGCTGCCGCCGCACCGTCCCTCCGGTCCGTGTTCGTCCACCCGGACGGGCGCATCCAGGTGGTCGGGGAGCACGACGACGCTCCTGGGCTCTGGATCCTCGACGGCGACCGCGTCGTCGGGCACGCCACCAGCGCCGATGCCGTGTGGAGCTACACGATCGCCGCCGCCGCGACCGGCAAGCAGCTCGACATGGTCAACCTGGTCTTCGACGGCCGCGACTTCAGCGGGACGTCCGAGCGCGTGCACCTCCCCCGCCTCCTGCAGGTCGACGGCATCGCCGACGACAACACCTACGAGCCCGGCGCGCGGGCCTTCTCAGGGAAGGCCGAGGCCGGTGCGACCATCACCGCCACGGACCAGGACGGCCACCAGCTGTTCCGCACAGAGGCAACCGGCTCGCGGTCCGGCGTCGGGACGTGGAAGGCGGACGCCGACCTCACCGCTCGCGACGGGTACCAGATCACGTTCACGCAGACCACTGCCGACGGACGCACCTCGGTCATGCGGGACATCGCGTTCGACGCCGGCACGACGAAGCCCTTCGCGGTCACGAGCCCCGACGCAGGCTCCGACCAGAAGGGCAAGCAGGTCACCTTCACCGGCACCGGCACGCCCGGCGACACCGTCACCCTCCACGTGAGCAACTTCGCCTCCGCCGACGTGACGACCACGGTCCGCGACGACGGCACCTGGACGACCAGCCGCTACCTCGGCACCGGCGCCTACACGTTCGACGTCACCCAGACGAACACCGCAGGCACCACCACCGGTGAGGTCACGGGCTTCCGCCTCAACCAGGCCCCCGTGACGAAGCCCTTCGCGGTCACGAGCCCCGACGCAGGCTCCGACCAGAAGGGCAAGCAGGTCACCTTCACCGGCACCGGCACGCCCGGCGACACCGTCACCCTCCACGTGAGCAACTTCGCCTCCGCCGACGTGACGACCACGGTCCGTGACGACGGCACCTGGACCACCAGCCGCTACCTCGGCACCGGCGCCTACACGTTCGACGTCACCCAGACGAACACCGCAGGCACCACCACCGGTGAGGTCACGGGCTTCCGCCTCAACCAGGCCCCCGCGAGCGCCGATCAGCCGTTCGCCGTCACCGGACCGACGACCGGGTCCACCTTCACCCCGAACACCGTGCTGGAGTTCTCCGGCACCGGACCGGTGGGTGCCCGCATCGACATCGACCCGGGTGCCGGGCTCGCACCGGTGGAGACCGTCGTCGGCCCGACTGGTGCATGGAAGGTCGGCAAGTACGTCGGCAACGGCGGCTACCGCTTCACCGTGACGATGACCCCGGTCACCGGCACCCCAGAGGTCTCGGACCCGATCGTCGTGACACCCACGCGCTGACACCACGCAGAACGCCCCCGCAGCCTTCTTGGCTGCGGGGGCGTTCTGCGTTGCCGGGTGTGCGCGTTCGCGCTCCTACTTCTTGCTCGAGACCGGTGCGAGCGTCGTGCCGGAGCCGACCTCGTGGTGCGTCGGCTCGGAGCCGCTGTAGTAGATCGTGTTGTCCTTGCCGGAGGTCGTGACCTCCTTCACCGACTTCACCGTGATCGTGTTGCCGTCGCCCTCGACGGTGAGCTTCTCGAGCTTCCCCGCCGTGATCGTGTTGCCGGTGCCCATCACGTCGACGAAGTCGCAGCTGTCGATCGAGAACTCGGCCTTGCTCTTGATCGGCGTCGACACACCGTCGACACAGGCACCGGTGTCATCGGCGACACCGCCCGTCGCGGTCGCGACGGTGGGCGATGCGGTGGGCGTCTTGGTGGCCGTGGAGTCGCCGTTGCCCGAGCACCCCGCGAGGGCGACGGCCGCGAGGACCGAGGCGGTGATCGTGATGCCGATCCGAGTGGTGGTGCGCATTGTTCGTTCCTGTCTGCGAGCTCACGGTGTGGTCGTACCGCGAGGGGGAAGCGTGAAGGCCGGGCCCGGCTGGCGCCGGACCCGGCCGTTGTCATCGACGGACGTCGATGCCGATGAGGGTGGTGATCAGGAGGCGGGCTGGTTGAACTGCAGGCCCTTCGCCTCACCGGTGACGTCACCGGTCGAGACGTTTTTCTGCGTGATGTCGATCGTGTACGCACCGGTACCGAGGAACTTCTCGATCTTCCAGTGACCCGTGCGGTCCACGCGCGTGGTCGCGACTGCACTCTCGAAGTTGGTGACCTTCAGCGAGATCTCCTCGTTCGCGTTGCCAGTCCCCTCGAAGGTGACCGGCTCGCCCTTGTGGTCCGAGCCGTTCTCCGGCGAGGTCACCGCGAAGGGCAGGTTCACGACCGTGTTCAGGACGATGTTCTTCGACTCGCCCGTCACGGCTCCCGCGGAGTTGTTCATGACCACGTCGACGTCGTAGACGCTGACGCCGGCCCAGCGGTTGAGGCTCCAGTGGCCGTTCTTGCCCACGACCGTCGTCCAGGAGGACTGCTCCGGGTTCTTCGGGGTGAAGGACACCGTGTCGCCGGCGTTGCCGGTGCCCGACCAGGTGACGCTCTCACCGAGGTGCTCGGAACCCGACTCCGGCGACGTGATCGCCCACGGCAGGTTCACCGGGTCTTCGTCGGACGGCTGGTTGAACTTGAGGTCCTTGACCTCGCCGGTGACCAGACCAGTGGAGACGTTCTTCTGCGTGATGTCGATCGTGTACGCACCGGTGCCGAGGAACTTCTCGATCTTCCAGTGACCCGTGCGATCGACGCGGACCGGCGTCGGGGACGAGCTCTCGAAGTTGGTGACCTTCAGCGAGATCTCCTCGTTTGCGTTGCCGGTGCCCTCGAAGACGACCGGCTCACCCTTGTGCTCCGACCCGTTCTCCGGCGACGTGAGCGCGAAGGGCAGGTTCACGACCTGGTTCAGCAGCACGTTCTTCGACTCGCCGGTGACGTTGCCAGCGGCGTCCTTCATCACCACGTCGATGTCGTACGCGCCGGTACCGGCCCAACGGGAGACACTCCAGTGGCCGTTCTTGCCCACGACCGTCGTCCAGGAGGACTGCTCCGGGTTCTTCGGGGTGAAGGACACCGTGTCGCCGGCGTTGCCGGTTCCTGCCCAGGTGACGCTCTCAGCGAGGGTGCTCCGAACCCGACTCCGGCGACGTGATCGCCCACGGCAGGTCCACGGGGTCCTCGTCGGACGGCTGGTTGAACTTCAGGTCCTTCGCCTCGCCGGTGACGGCACCGGAGGTGAGGTTCTTCTGCGTGATGTCGATCGTGTACGCACCGGTGCCGAGGAACTTCTCGATCTTCCAGTGACCCGTGCGATCGACGCGGACCGGCGTCGGGGACGAGCTGTCGAAGTTGGTGACCTCCAGCGAGATCTCCTCGTCCGCGTTGCCGGTGCCCTCGAAGGTCACGAGTTCACCCTTGTGGTCGGTGCCGCTCTCCGGCGAGGTCACTGCGAAGGGCAGGTTGACGGACTGGTTCAGCAGCACGTTCTTCGACTCGCCCGTGACCGAACCGGCCGCGTTCTTCATGACCACGTCGATGTCGTACGCGCCGGTACCCGCGAAGTGGTCCACGCTCCAGGTGCCGTTGTTCTTGACGACCGTCGACCAGGAGGACTGCTCCGGGTTCTTCGGGGTGAAGGACACGGTGTCGCCGGCGTTGCCGGTGCCCGTCCACGTGACCATCTCACCGCGGTGCTCGGATCCGGACTCCGGCGACGTGACCGCCCACGGCAGGTTCACCGAACCCTCGTCAGCGGGCTTGTTGACCGTCAGGCCGCGGACCTCACCCGTGAGCGAGCCAGCAGCGTTCGTCTGCGTGACGTCGAAGACGTACATGCCCGTCCCGATCCACCGCGAGACCGACCAGTGCCCGTCGTCGTCCACCTCCGCGGTGACGTCGGCGCTGTCGAAGTTCGTCACGTGGACGCGCACGGTCTCCCCCGCGCGGCCGTTGCCCGAGAAGGTGACCGACTCACCCTTGTGCTCGGAGCCGTTCTCCGGCGTCGCGACGGTGAAGTCGCGGTTGATGCCGTCGACCTTCGCCACGACGTCCGTCGAGTCGAACTCCTGGCCGCCGATCGTCTGCACGACGTGCAGTGTGTTGTCGCCGTACTCCAGACCGCCGACCGTCAGCGTCCACGAGCCGTCGTCGTTCGTGACCTCGACGGACTCGTCCCCGATGGCCACCGTGGCGCCCTTCGTTGCCGTGCCCGAGACGACCGCGGTCTTGTTGACGTTGTCGACCGAGTCCACCTTCGCTTCCAGCGGTGTCTGCGCCGGCGCCTCGACGGTGGTCGCCGTGGTGCTCGTGGTGTTGAACGCGCCCTCGCTTGCCGTCCCGACCAGCGTGGCGCTCATCGACGACGTGTCAGCGACGGCGTCCGCCGGCGTGTCCACGTCGATGTTCCAGCGCATCAGCGATGCGTCGGGGAGGTTCCAGGTCGTGGTGGTGGTCGCGAAGTCGTAGGTGTACTTCGTGCCATCCTCGGAACGGACCCCGTTGGTCAGGGTCATGGCGGCGTTCGTCCAGGCGTCCTCACCCGGCTTCTTGAACGAACCCTCGATCGTGCCCTGGTCCTCGGCGAACGTGGTGCCCTCGGGCGCGGTGAACTCGACCTTGCCCTGCGGGCGGCTGATCGACCCGTTGGTCTTGAAGAGGGACTCCACCGAGGTGACCTCGCCACGCTCGAGCGTGACGGCGGTGCCGTCCTGGCCGGAGATCGCGGCATCGTTGATGACGACGTCGAGGTCCTTCGAGTCGTGCTCCTCGCCGTCGATCTCCTGCACCACGTGCAGCGGGTTCGTACCGCGGTCGAGATCGTTGACCGTGATGCTCCACGCACCGGTCTCCGGATCTGCATCCACGCTCTTGTCGCCGATGGTGACCTTGGCACCCGGCGTGGCCGTGCCCGAGATGACCGCGGACTTGCCCGCGTGGTCGATCGAACCGATGTTCGCGACCAGGTCGACGACCGAGGCGCCGACCGTGGTGGTGGTCGAACCCTGCGCGCGGAAGTCGTTCGTGCTGCTCGTTCCGCTGACGTCGAAGTCCATCGCGCTGGAGCCCTCAGGGGCGTCTGCGCTCGTGGCGACGTCGACCATGAAGCGGTACTGCTGGTCGGCCGGACGCTCGCTGGTCCAGTCCGCGTCGAACGTCAGCGTCGTGTTGTCGTTCGACAGGCGGCCGTTGGTGAGCGGGATGGACGTGGAGGCGTTCCATGCGGTGTTGCCGACGCGTCGCCAGGAGCCCTGGACGGTGTCCTGCTCGGAGAAGGTCGCGCCGTCCGGAGCGGTCAGCACGACCGTGCCCTTGGTGTTCGTGCGGGAGACACGGTTCTCGACGACGAACGGCACCTTCGTGGTCGCACCTCGCTCCAACTCGACCGGCCCCTGGTCGACTGCGAACAGGCCGCCGCCGTCGACGATCGTGGCGGAGACGGTCTTCCGGTCGAACTCGGTGCCGTCGATCTTCTGGATCACGACCAGGTCGTTCTTGCCCGCGGCAAGTCCAGTGACCGTCATCGACCATGCGCCGGTGGTCTTGTCGGCCTCGACTTCTTGGCTGCCAATCGACACCTTCGCACCCGGCGTCGCCGTTCCCGAGACGACCGCGGTCTTCGCGATGTTGCTCACCCGCTCCAGCGAAGCCGAAAGGGCGACGGTGTAGTCAGACATCTGATCGAAGCGGAAGATGTCCGTGGCCGAGGCGTTCGGCTTCAAATTTGCGCTGTTCGGATTGCCTGAGCCTACGGAAATGACGTATCCCCCTTGGCTGTTCTTCAGAACGTGCCCGCCGGACTTCGCTTCCCAAGACCACTCCTGTCCAGAAGAACCGTTGCATTTCTGGATCTGCAGGGCCGGGTATCCATTAGCCGACCCAGTTCGGTCCGCGCAGAGGTCAGTCCCGGAGAGACTGACAGCTCCGACAGAGCCAGCCTTGGGAACGATCCAGTTGCTCGACGCAGATGTCGCGGAGGTTTGGGATGTGTACCAGCTCATTCCCACCATCGCCCCGACGCTTGCCTTTGCCGTGAACGAGTAGAAGTAAGTCCTGTTGTCGAAACCCAATTTCGTCGCGTAGATCTTCCCCTGGAGGCTCCCGGAGGCCTGGATCGTGGCTCCGTCCAGTGGCGCTTGACCAGCCACTGCACGTGCTTTCGGAGCTTCTGAGGCCGCGACGGCTCCTGCAGACCCGAAGGACAAGCCGGAGACGATGGTGGCGGCGGCGAGCCCCGCCGCACCCATGGACTTGAGGGCAGTCGAGGCCCTCTTCTTGTGAGACATGTGCATCTTTCAGGACAGGCCGCATCGTGCACGGCTTGCGGGAAGGGAGCAGCTGCGCCACCCATGGCGCAACGTGTGTATCAAGAATATCATGTGAAATACGAACGGACAGCCAGGCCCGTCCTCGTGTGGAAACTGGGAGTTGAGCCTGATCGACGCAACTTCTGCCTCCTCGACTTGACGTCCAGGCGGGCCTGAGTAGAGTTGAGTCCATCGGACGCAAGTCCAACGACTTACCCCTAGCAAGAAGGAGCACCCACACATGGGACGTGCAGTAGGCATCGACCTCGGAACCACCAACTCGGTCGTCAGCGTGCTCGAGGGCGGCGAGCCCACGGTCATCGCCAACGCCGAGGGACTCCGCACCACGCCGTCGATCGTCGCGTTCACCAAGGACGGGGAAGTCCTCGTCGGTGAGACCGCGAAGCGTCAGGCCGTGACGAACGTCGACCGCACCATCGCCAGCGTGAAGCGCCACATCGGCACCGACTGGACGACGGACATCGACGGCAAGAAGTACACGCCGCAGGAGATCTCGGCCCGTACCCTCGGCAAGCTCAAGCGCGACGCCGAGCAGTACCTCGGTGAGGACGTCACCGACGCGGTCATCACCGTCCCGGCGTACTTCAACGACGCCGAGCGCCAGGCCACGAAGGACGCCGGTGAGATCGCCGGCCTCAACGTCCTCCGCATCATCAACGAGCCGACCGCGGCCGCTCTGGCCTACGGCCTCGACAAGGGCAAGGAAGACGAGCTCATCCTGGTCTTCGACCTCGGTGGCGGCACGTTCGACGTCTCCCTGCTCGAGGTGGGCAAGGACGACGACTTCTCCACGATCCAGGTCCGCTCGACGTCCGGCGACAACCGCCTCGGTGGCGACGACTGGGACCAGCGCATCGTCGACTACCTCGTCAAGAAGTTCAAGGACGAGCACGGCGTCGACCTGTCCACGGACAAGATCGCGAAGCAGCGCCTCAAGGAAGCCGCTGAGCAGGCCAAGAAGGAGCTCTCGTCGCAGATGTCGGCGAACATCCAGCTTCCGTACCTGACGCTGACGGCCAACGGCCCGCTGAACCTCGACGAGACCATCTCGCGTGCCCAGTTCGAGCAGATGACCTCTGACCTGCTCGACCGCACCAAGAAGCCCTTCAACGACGTCATCAAGGAAGCGGGCGTGTCGGTCAACGACATCGCGCACGTGGTCCTCGTCGGTGGCTCGACCCGCATGCCCGCCGTGGCAGAGGTCGTCAAGTCGCTGACCGGTGGCAAGTCGCCGAACCAGGGCGTGAACCCGGACGAGGTCGTCGCCGTCGGCGCCGCGCTGCAGGCCGGTGTCCTGAAGGGCGAGCGCAAGGACGTCCTGCTCATCGACGTCACGCCGCTCTCGCTCGGCATCGAGACCAAGGGCGGCCTGATGACGAAGCTCATCGACCGCAACACCGCGATCCCGACCAAGCGCAGCGAGACCTTCACGACCGCTGACGACAACCAGCCGTCGGTCGCGATCCAGGTCTTCCAGGGCGAGCGCGAGTTCACCCGCGACAACAAGCCGCTCGGCACCTTCGAGCTCACCGGCATCGCGCCGGCTCCCCGTGGCGTGCCGCAGGTCGAGGTCACCTTCGACATCGACGCGAACGGCATCGTGCACGTGTCCGCGAAGGACAAGGGCACCGGCAAGGAGCAGTCGATGGTCATCTCCGGCGGTTCCTCGCTGCCGAAGGAGGACATCGAGCGCATGGTCCGCGAAGCCGAGGAGCACGCGGCCGAGGACAAGGCCCGTCGCGAGGCCAACGAGCGTCGCAACCAGGCCGAGCAGCTCGTCTACTCGATCGAGAAGCTCATCAAGGAGAACGACGAGAAGCTCCCCGCGGACGTCAAGTCCGAGGTGCAGGCCGACGTCGACGCGCTGAAGTCTGCCCTCGCGGGTGACGACGACGACGCGGTCAAGACCGCCTACGACAAGCTCAACGAGTCGCAGGGCAAGCTCGGCCAGGCCATCTACTCCCAGCAGGACGCCGGCGCTGCCGGTGCTCCGGGCGCTGAGGGTGCCGGCGAGCAGCCCCAGGACGGCAACGACGAGGACATCGTCGACGCCGAGGTCGTGGACGACGAGGACGACAAGGACAAGAAGTAAGCGATGGCTGACGAGAAGAACGCCAACGACGACAACGTCCAGAACGAGCCGGAGCCCCAGGTCGAGGGCGACGCCACCAACGCGGAGCAGCCGGAGGACCTCATCGAGGCCGAGGGTCCCGACGTCGAGGTGCCGAGCGACCTGAGCCCCGAGGACCAGGCCCTGCTCGACGACGCCGCCCGCGGCATCGCCGAGGACGGCCTGTCCGCGAGCGACCGCGACCTGGTCGCCGAGATGCGGACGGACATGCTCCGTGCGCAGGCCGAACTGGTGAACTTCCGGAAGCGCGTCGAGCGTGACCGCGAGGCCAACCGCGAGGTCGCGATCGCCGAGGTCGTCCGTGCACTCCTGCCGGCGCTCGACGACCTGAGCCGCGCCGAGGCGCACGGCGACCTGACCGAGGGGCCCATGCAGGTCATCGGCCAGAAGATCCGTGGCGGCTTCGAGAAGTTCAAGCTCGTCCAGATCGGTGAGAAGGGCGAGGCCTTCGACCCGAACATCCACGAGGCGATCGTCCAGCTCCCCACCCCGGGTGCCACCGGCCAGACCGTGGCGGACGTCGTCGAGCCGGGCTACAAGCTCGGTGAGCGCGTCATCCGTGCGGCCAAGGTCGCCGTGGCGGTCCCGGCCTGAGCCGGGAGCGCTCGGACATGGAAGAAGAAGGTAGGTAGCCGTGGCCAGTCAGGACTGGTTCGACAAGGACTTCTACGCGGTCCTCGGCGTCGACAAGAAGGCGTCCGACGCCGACCTGAAGAAGACCTACCGCAAGCTCGCGCGGCAGTTCCACCCGGACTCCAACCCGGGTGACGCTGCGGCCGAGGCGAAGTTCAAGGAGATCAGCGAGGCCTACTCGGTGCTCTCCGACAAGGAACAGCGCGCCGAGTACGACCAGGTCCGTGCCATGGGCTCGGGCGCCCGCTTCACCGCGGGCGGCCCGGGTCAGGGCGGCGGGTTCGAGGACGTCTTCGGCGGGATGTTCGGTGGCGGCGGCCAGCCCGGCGGCGGTGGACAGCGCGTCCGCTTCGGCCAGGGTGGCGGCTTCGAGGACATCCTCGGCGGCATGTTCGGTGGCGGCGCCGGCGGGGCTGGTTTCGGCCAGCCCTCCGGCGGCTACCGCGGCTTCGGTGGTCCGTCCAAGGGCCGTGACGTCACCGCGTCGACGACCCTGGACTTCACGACGGCCATCGCCGGCGACACGATCAAGCTGTCGCAGGGCAACGGCCGGCCGGTCAACGTCCGGATCCCGGCGGGTGTCGCCGACGGGCAGAAGATCCGGTTGCGTGGTCGGGGCGAGCCCTCGCCCGACGGCGGCGACGCCGGTGACCTGGTCGTGCTCGTGCACGTCCGCAAGCACCCGGTCTTCGAGCGCGACGGGCAGCACCTCCGCGTGGACGTCCCCGTGACGTTCGTCGAGGCAGCGCTCGGTGCCACGATCCAGGTGCCCACGCTCGGCGGCGAGCCCGTCAAGCTCCGGGTCGCGCCGGGCACGCCCTCCGGTCGGGTCCTCCGGGTCAAGGGACGCGGCGTCGCGACGAAGGACGGCACGGGCGACCTGCTCGCCACCGTCCAGGTCGCGGTGCCCTCGCACCTGTCGGACAAGGCACGCGATGCCGTCGAGGCACTCGCCGCCGCACTGCCCGACGAGGACCCCCGCGAGGACCTGCTCGCCAAGGCGCGCAGCTAGGACAACGCATCAACGCAACCCAGCCTGGAGGCTCGGTGTGGCTTCCTGACGGACGCTCGCCGGGCCTCCAGGCTGTTCCAGGACCACGCGAACGACGGAAGGACACCCCATGACCGACATGGACGAGAACTCGCCCGTCTTCGCGATCGCGGTCGCCGCGGAGCTGGCGGAGATGCACCCGCAGACGCTGCGGCAGTACGACCGGCTCGGCCTGGTCGTGCCGGGGCGGACGCGCGGTGGGTCGCGTCGGTACTCCATGCGGGACGTCGTGCAGCTGCGCGAGATCGCGCGGCTCGGTTCCGAGGGGGTGTCCCTCGAGGGCATCCGGCGGGTGCTGGAACTCGAGAACGAGAACAAGACGCTGCGCGACCGGGTGCGCGAACTCGAGCGGGCGCTCGCGGACCAGCTGATCAGCCGCCCGGGTGCACGCGTGTTCGCGGCGACGGCCAGTGGTGCGGCCATCTCACTCCGCGCCGGTGCCCGGCCGCAGCGGAACACGCAGATCGTGTTGTACCGCGGACCGCACTGACCGTCAGGTCCCCTGCACCGGTCGTGAGTGGCGTCCACCCGTGTCCGGGTCGACGACGAGCCGTTCCGGCCCTGACGCGGCGTCGTACCGGTAGTCGTACGCAGACCGTCGGGCGGGCTTCGCCATCGTCATGATCGACCCGACTGCGGCGCACCCGACGTCTGCGAGCGCCGCTCGGGCGCCGGCCAGCTGCTTCCGCGTGGTCCGGTGCATCGAGGCGACGAGCAGTGCGCCGCCCGTCAGCTTCGTGAGCACCGCGGCGTCGGCCACCGGCAGGAGCGGCGGGGCGTCCACGAGCACGACGTCGTAACGGCGCTCGAGTTCGGCGATGACGGCGGCCATCGCGTCGCTGCCGAGGAGTTCGGTCGGGTTCGGAGGGATGGCCCCGGACGGCAGGACGGCCAACCCGTCGCGGCCCCACGGTTGCAGGGCGTCGTCGAGCTCCAGGCGGGCGATGAGCACGTCGGTCAGACCGGCGGAGCCCTCGACGCCCATGACGTCCGCGATGCGCGGCCGACGGAGGTCGGCGTCGACGAGGACCACCCGGAGACCGTTCTCGGCGAGCGCGAGTGCGGTGTTGGCGATCGTGGTCGTCTTGCCCTCGCCCGGGATGGAGGACGTGACGACGAAGCTCCGCGTCGGTCGCCCGATCTCGAGGAACTGCAGGTTCATCCGGAGGCGGCGGAACGTCTCGGCGCCGGGGCTGGTGGGCTCTCCCCGCAGGATCAGGGGGTCCTGACGCATCGACTTGTCGTAGGGGATCTCCCCGACGGCGGGTGCGCCACTGATCGACTCGACGTCCGTGCGGGAGTCCAGGCGGGTGTCGAGCGTCGCACGCAGCGCCGCGATCGCGAAGCCGAGCAGGAGCCCGATCGTCAGGCCGCCGGCGACGTTGGCCACCGGCTTCGGTGACGATGCCGTGGTCGGCGCGACGGCTGGTTCGATCGTGCTGATCCGGAACGGACTCGTGCCCTCCACGGGTTCCTCGAGCTCATCGGTCACCACGTGGGCCAGGCTCGTCCCGATCCCGTTCGCGATCGCCGCCGCCCGCACCGGATCGTCGTCCGACACCGTCACGTTGACGAGCACGCTGTCGATCGGCGACTGCGCAGAGACCCGCTTCGCCAGGCGCTCCGGCGTGGTGTCGATGCCGAGGTCCTCGATCACGGGTCGGAGCACCCTGGCGCTCACCGCGACGTTGGCGAAGGACTGCACCTTCTGCTCGGCCGCGGTCCCGCCCTGCGCGAGCTCCGAGGAGTTCGCTGCGCCGGGGACCGACACGTAGAGCGAAGTCGAGGCCTCGTAGGTGGGCTCCTGGACAGCGGCGAGGACCCAGCCCCCAGCGCCACCGACCAGGGTCGCGGCGAGGAGCACCAGCCATCCTCGGCGCAGGATGCGGATGATCGATTCGAAGTCCATCGGGTTCCTCTGATCAGGTCGGTATTGCAAACATTGTATATCACTACGCTGACGCAGGGGCAGGACGTTGCTCGACCACATGCTCGTAGAGCTCGATGTGCTCCCGGACGGCTCGGTCGAGCGACAGCAGTTCCCGTTCGACGGGCGCCTGGGCGAGGAACGTCCGGGCTTGGTGCTCGTAGTCGACGAGACGTTCGCAGCCGAGGGTCAGCCACCGCTCGACGTCCTCGACGGCCGGCAGCTCGTGGCCGACCGGGACCTGCTCGCAGGCAGCGGCGACGTCGAACATGTGGACGGGGAGACCGCTGATGACGGCCTCTCCCGCCACGGTCGACTGCCCCTCGCGGTACGACGGCAGCACGAGCATGTGCGCCCGACGCATCTCCTCGCCGATGCCGGCGCGGTCGCGGGAGCCGACGTAGTGCACGTCCTGCGCGACACCGAGCCGCTCAGCCTCGGCTTCGAGTTCGAGCCGCAGCGTCTCCCGGTGCGACACGACCCGGAGGACTGCGCGGTCGCCCGACTGTCGGATCCGCTGCAGGAGCCGCAGCGCCAGGTGCACGCGCTTGAACTCGACCAGCTGACCGACGTACAGCAGTTCCCAGGGCTCCCCCGCGGCGGGACGGACCCGCGGCACCGCCGAGAAGTGTTCGACGTCGAGCGCGTTCCTGATCACGACGACCTTGTCCTCGGCGACCCGGCCGCCGAGCCGCCGACGCTCGTCCTCGGTGAAGACCACGACGCGGTCCGCCCGACGTTCGGTGGCGCGGAGCGCGAGCCGGTGGTGCACGGGCTTCCAGCCGCTGAAGTGCGGCGTGAAGACGACGCGCGCGCTCGGTGTGACCAGGGACCGCACGCACGCGTTCATCAGGTGGTTGAGGTGCACGACGTCGTAGCGGCTCCAGTCCCCGCGGAAGCGCGGCGCGGCGGTCGTCACGTCGACGCCGGCCCGTGCGAGCCCGGCCGCGAGGAGCGAGTCGGGCGTCTCTGCCATGTGCGTGGCGCGGTACTCCTGGGTCTGGGCGAAGATGCCGCTGAGCATGAGGACCTTCATGTGGTGGGCCTTCCGGTGAGGGAACGAGTGGTCTGGTGTCGCGGAGGGGCCGGGTCGACCGCGGTCGTCGGGACGAACGGCTGGCGAGGGCCGAGCGCACGAGAGGGAAGCACCGACCCCACCGCGACGAGGAAGAGCGGTGGGAGGGCGTAGCAGAGGAGGTTCTGGAAGATCGAGTACGTCCCGACGGCGCTCGGCTGGGACACCCAGAGCGCCACGATGGCCGCTGCGTACGCGGCGGGGAACGACTGCAGCCGTGTCCGCATCCGGTCGCTCAGGAGCATGAGCAGACCGAAGACGAGCCCCACCCCGAAGACCCCGGGCACACCGAAGGACAGGTAGCCCTCGAACCACGTCGGCACGAGCTGGTCCCGGCCGACGAAGCTGTGGTAGACCGCGTGGTTGAACAGGGCGACGCCTGACTGCAGTCGCCACTCGTCAGGGATCCCCGGCACCGGGCCGAGCAGGGAGAGGACGAACGTCCACGGGGTGAAGGCGCCGGTCTCCGCGGCCCACGGCATCGCTCCGGAGAGCTGCATCGGGCTGGCTGCGTACACCAGGACCGACTGCAGCGCCGGGACGATGCCCACCTCGGGCGCCTCGAGACCGGTGCGCTCGAGCCAGAGCGTCGACCTCAGCGTGCCGGCGCCGAAGAAGAACGCCCCGAGCACCGCCACGGCAGCGACCGACGGGACCAGGCGGATGCGCCGGCTGCTCCGGTCGAGGAGGACGAACACGAGCGCGATCACCGCGAAGGCCATCACGGCGCGACGGAGTCCGTAGGAGCCGAGCGCGAACACGACCGAGCCGAGGACCGGGAGCACGAGCCACCACGTGGACGAGCCCGCGCGGTGCCGCTTCCGCATGAGCATCGCGAGACCGATGAAGAGGAGGGGACGAGCGACCTCGGAGAAGAAGGTGATCGGTCCCTTCGGTACGACGTCGTTCCGCTGCAGGCCGTCGATGTCACCGGCGAGGAACGACGTGACCGATGCAACGTCGGGGAACCGGAGGACCAGACCGACCAGGCCGAGCGCGATGAACACCGCGGGCGTGAGCGGTCCGTCGACCAGCGGTGGCACCGTGACCAGTGGGGACCGCACGGCGGCTCCCGTTGCCCGACGTGTCCGGTCGCCCGCCGCAGCGGCCAGACCCCCGGCGGTCGCTCGCGTGACGACCACCGTCGCCGCGAACGCCAGACCGAGGTACAGGACGACGGTTGCGTCCGCGTAGGTGCCGGGGCGCCAGAAGAAGTTCCCGCCGGACCCGAACCACTGGATGATGACGGGCGCGACACAGCCACGGAGGGACTCCCACCCGAGGAAGAGCGTCAGTGCGTCGACGCGCAGACCGGTCCGCGACGCCCGGGAGACCTCGATGCCCACGAGGACGACGACGGACTGCAGGAGGACGGGGAGCACGAAGGGACCGGCAGGGCCCCCGACGAGGCAGGCCTGTGCCAGGGAGAGCGTCGTCGCGATGACGACGACCCCGCGCAGCAGCCAGTGCACCGTGGCACGGCTGGACCGCACCACGTCGGACTCGGTCATCGGACAGCCTCCGGGACCCGGCTGGTCGGCCTGCGCAGTCCGACGAAGCGCGTCGCGATGCCCGCGACGTTGGCGACGGCGGACGCCAGCACGACGAGGACGGCGCCGTGCATGCCGGTCGGCCCGACGAAGACGACGAGGACACCGATGACCGTCACCACGAGGCTGGCCGCATCGGCGACGACCCAGGTCCGCCACCGCCGCTGGGCGACGCAGACCTGCCCGAGGCCGATGAGCACCGCTCGGAGCGACGTCGCCGTGAGGACCGCGGCCAGCATCCACCAGAGTCCGTCGTAGCGGTCGGGGAGCGACGGGAACCCGAGGGCCATCACCCCTGCAGCCAGGAGCGAGCCGACGACGGAGAGCCCGGCGAGCATCCCGACGAAGGACCGCGGCGTCCACTGGTTCGCGGAGAGCCCGGGGGCGGCCAGCTGTCCGATGACCGTCTTGCCGAAGTACACCGGTGCGAGCGTCACGACGGAGGCGAACCGCAGTGCGACGCCGTACGCGCCGAGCCCGAGGGCGCCGCCGGTCGCTCCGATCGCCCAGAGCACCACCCAGTTGGCCACCTGACCGAGGACGTTCGCCACCAGACCGGCGTGCAGTCCGTCCGCGGACCGGTCCGGAGCTGCAGGCGCAGGGACCGCAAGCCCCGTCAGGGTCGTCGTCGCCCGCCGGTGGTTCGTGGCGAGCACGATGGCGGCGACCGCGATCAGGACGTCGGTCGCGAGCAGTCCGACCGTGGCCCACCACGGGCCGGACACCACCCCCAGGACGAGCGCGAGCGCTGCACCGGCGACGGCCCGGACCGCGTCCGTCCACGACGCGGCGCGGTACCGGCCGCTGCCGGCGAGCACCGCGACGACGGTCTCGCCGACCGGGAGCGCGGCGCTCATGATCCCGATGGCGACGAGCATCGGGAGCCGCTCGGGGGTGACACCGACGACGAGGAAGTACCCGACGGGCACGGCGACCGACGAGACCACGAGGTTGACGAGCAGGGCGCGACGGCGTGCGCGGAGCAGCGTGGCGAGGATGGCCCACACCCCGAGGGCACCGTCGCGTGTGGCGCGGGCAGCCGCTGCGTTCGACGACGCCCCCATCGAGGACCCGGTGATGCTCGCGAGGCCGAGGACGAGCACCTGGAGGGTGGAGAACCGACCGTAGTCGGCCGGCGAGACGACGGCAGCCATGGCGGCGAGCGCGAGGAACTGCACGCCGCGTCCGCCGAACGCCGGCAGCGTCACGCGGAGCAGGTGCGCAGAGCGCTGGGCGACAGCTCGCCACTTCGTGGAAGGCACGTGGTCTCCTGGATCAGGACGGGAACATCGAGCATAGCATCTGATATGTCATACTCGAACGATGTCCACACCGCCGAGAGTCTCCGTGATCGTCCCCACCGTCCGTGTCGACGACTGGCTCCGCGCAGCCCTGCAGTCCTTGCTCGCGCAGACCGCGGAACTCGAGGTCGTCGTCGTGCTGGACGGCGTCGAGGACACCACCGGGATGCCCCGACACGAGTGCGTGCGGACCGTCACGCTGCCGCAGCGCTCCGGGTCCGCCGCCGCCATCAACGCCGGCGCGGCCGTCGCGCGCGGCGAGTTCATCGGCCGCCTCGACGCCGACGACCTGGCCGAACCAGGTCGTGTCGCCGCGCAGGTCGCGCTCCTCGACGCCGACCCCGGCATCGTCGCCGTCGGCACCGCCGCCACGGTCATCGACGACGCCGGGAACACCGTCGGGGCCATCGATCCCCCCGCCGGCACCGACCTCGCGAGGGGGCTGCTCCGGAAGAACCTCGTCGTGCACTCCTCCGTCCTCATCCGGCGCTCGGCACTGGTGTCCGTGGGCGGGTACGACACCCGATGCGTCCGGATGCAGGACTACGACCTGTGGCTCCGTCTCGCACGGGTCGGACGCGTGACGAACCTCCCTGGACGCCTCACGCGGTACCGCGTCCACGCGACGATGCACAGCCGGGAGACCAGCCCCTTCAGCGCCTCAGCGACGCGGATCCGCGCCTCCCGCCTCGCCCTCGCGCGCCACCTCGGCCGGTCCGTCCCCGGCCAGACGCTGCGCAACCTCGCGTGGACCGCGTCGCAGTCAGCCCGCCACTGGGGCCTGCGCCGCCCGCGATTCCTCACCCGCTGACCCGAACGACGACCTCAGGAGGACCCGCCATGACCCACCCACGTTCCGGCACGCTCATCGTCAAGACCGACATCGCGCTCGACGTCATGCTCCGTGACCAGCTCCGGTACCTCGACTCCACGGAGCTGGCACCCGTGCGCGTCGCGTCCGACGACACCGGACGGCTCGGACGCGTCCGGGCGCGCGAGGGCGTCGACTCCCACGTCATCTCGCTCGAGCGCGAGCCGTCGCCCATCGCCGACCTGCGCGGACTGGTCCAGCTGATCACGCTGATGCGACGCCTCCGGCCGTACCGCGTCGTCTACGGCACCCCGAAGGCGACCCTGCTCGCCGGCATCGCGGCGCGGATCTGCCGCGTGCCGGTGAGGATCCAGGTCCTGCACTGCCTCCGACTGGAGACGACGAGCGGACTGTTCCGCCGGTTCCTCCTGATGACCGAGCGGCTCGCCCTCGCACTGTCGACGCACACGGTCGCGGTCAGCCACGGGCTGCGCACGCGCCTCGCGGAGCTGGGGGTCGACGTGGCGCGCGTCGACGTCATCGGGAAGGGGTCCGTGGTCGGGGTCGACGGGCAGCGTGCTCGCCGGATCGGTGAGGACGCCGCACTCCGCCGCGAGCAACGCCGTGCGCTCGGTGTCCGTCCCGACGAACTCGTCGTCGGGTTCGTCGGACGAGTCACCCGCGACAAGGGGATCGAGGAGCTGGTCCGGGCGGTCGCGGCACTCCGGGACGAGGGCCTGCCCCTCCGCCTCGCCCTGATCGGACCCGACGAGGGCACGGACGCGCTGGACGCCGACGTCCGTGGACTCCTCGGCACGCCGTGGGTCACGAGCACCGGGAACCTGACGGACCCGGCGGAGGTGTTCGCCGCCTTCGACGTGTTCTGCCTGCCGTCCCACCGCGAGGGGCTGCCGACCGTCGTCCTCGAAGCCTGGGCGACGGGGATCCCCGTGGTCGTGACCGACTGCACCGGGATCCGGGACCTGGTCGTCGACGGGCAGACCGGTGTGGTCGTGCCCACCGGCGACCGCCGCGCGCTCGCCGCAGGGCTCCGCGGTGTGCTCGGTGACGAGGCGCTCGGTGCGCGGCTCCGTGCTGCGGGTCGTGACGAGGTCGAGCAGCACTTCGACCGCACCGGCGTCTGGGAACGGTGCGCGCAGTACTTCCTGGACGCCAGGCCCCGCTGAGACGGGATGCCCGTCCTGGCGAGGGACGGGCATCCGCCGCATCAGGCCGCCGGCAGCCCGACGAGCGCCGACGGCTCGTGAGGCTCCGATGCACCCGCGGCCGACCACGCCGACGACACCGCATCCGTGACCGAGCAGCTCGCAGACCAGTCGAGCAGTCGGACCGCACGCTCGACATCGGCCACCACGATCGCCGGGTCGCCCGACCGTGCGGGGGCGTCCTGCGTCGCGATCCGGAGGCCGGTGACCGCCTCGGCGATCTCCACCACACGGCGGACGGACGTGCCGGTCCCCGTCCCGATGTTGAACGCGTGGGCACCCGAGGTGGACTCGAGGTGGTCGAGCGCGGCGACGTGCGCCCGGGCGAGGTCCAGCACGTGGACGAAGTCCCGGACACAGGTGCCGTCGGGCGTCGGGTGGTCGGTCCCGAACACCGGGACGGCCCGGCCCTGCCGCGCCGCCCAGAGGACGATCGGGATGAGGTTCGCGACGCCGTCGTCCGCGAGCTCCGGCCACCCGGCGCCAGCGACGTTGAAGTAGCGCAGGTTCGCCGTACGCAGGCCCCATGCCCGTGCCGCGTTCTCCGTCATCCACTCGCCGATGAGCTTCGACTGCCCGTACGGGTTGGCCGGCGCGCAGCGGTGGTCCTCGGCCACGAGCGGCGCCGTCGTCTCGCCGTAGACCGCGGCGGACGACGAGAACACCAGGCGATCGACACCCACGCGCTCCATCGCGGCGAGCAGGTTCACGAGGCCGCCCACGTTGCGGTCCATGTAGCGCGTCGGGAACGCCATCGACTCGCCGACCTGCTTCATGGCAGCGAGGTGGACGACGTCGGTGACGCCGTGGTCGACGAGCCCCCGCTCGAGGACGTCGGACGCGGCGGCAGATGCGAGGTCGACCCGGAGGTCGAGCGGGGCACCGAGCCGACGCGCTGAGCCGGTGGAGAGGTCGTCGAGGGTCACGACGCGATCACCCCGGTCACGGAGGACACGAGCGACGTGGGAGCCGATGTAGCCGGCCGCACCGGTGACGAGGACGGTCTTCAGAGGGCGCAGGAGAACGGACATCGAACCAGTGTACCAACATGTGATATTGCAACACGACGGAACGTGTCCGGCTGGGGCAGTAGTGTCGACCCCGTGCGCTGGAGTCGAGTGAACTGGCCCTCGGTGGGCTACGTGTCCCTCGAGGACTTCGACGGACAGCCCGAGCACATCGCACGGCTGCTCGAGGACGCTCCTCCACCGGTCGCAGCCCTCGCCACCGTGCGCTGGACCGACGCCCGGGTCGCGACCCTGCGCAGCGAAGCGGCACACCGACATGCCTCCGATGCCCCGACGGACGCGGCAGACGACGCGACGACCGACACCACCGCGATCCCGGGGCACGGCCTGCCCGACCCGGTGGTCGTGCACGCCGAGGTCGTCGTCCGGAACGACGAGGTGCTCGACACCGCCGACGGACTCTGGCGGCGCTGGAACCATGCCCGTGTGACCCTGCGCTTCGACGACGCCGTGATCGACCCGCCCGACGTGGACGCCGGCGCGGTGCTGGCCGGGGACGCCCACATCGCCCGCGGCGAGCTCGACCACGTGACCGGTGCGGACGCCTGGGAACTGCGGCTGCTCATCTCCCCCGTC
Organism: Curtobacterium sp. SL109; assembly: GCF_026672405.1. NCBI lineage: Bacteria > Bacillati > Actinomycetota > Actinomycetes > Micrococcales > Microbacteriaceae > Curtobacterium > Curtobacterium sp. SL109. The sequence goes on along the minus strand of NZ_JAPPRB010000002.1, from coordinate 1,031,513 downwards.
GGCGAGGTCGCGATCCGGTTCCGGGACGCCCAGGTCTCGGTGCGCAGCGTCGACGAGTCCGACTACGACGTGCTCGGCGACCGCCCGACACGCGGCTGGCACGGCCCGGTCCCCGACGGCTGGGTGGAGTGGGCGACCGAGGGCGTCCGCGCCGCGGCGTACGGCGACCTCGGTGGGCTGCACCTCGCCGACGACGCCAGCGACGTCGACGACGTCGACCCGCGATGGGGCTTCGCCCCGCTGCACGCCGCCGCGTGGTTCGACCGGCCCGAGATGCTCGAGGAGCTCCTCCGCCGCGGGGCCACGCTCGCCCTGGTGGACTCCGAGGGGCGGACGCCGCTGACGCTGGCGATCGACCGCGACGCCCGGCGGGCACTCCGGGTCCTGATCGCGGCGGGCGCCGACCTGGAGGCACGGGACAGTGACGGCACCACCCCGGTCGTCCGCGCTGCATGGGGTGGCCACGCGGAGGTCGTGCGGGCCCTCGCCGACGCGGGTGCCGACGTCCGGGCCCGGGGCTCGCGCGGTGCGACGCTGCTCATCGCGGCGGTCGACTCCGCGGACCTGGAGACCGTCGGAGTGGTGCTCGCCCTGGACGTCGACCGCGACGCCGAGGACGACGAGGGCTCCACCGCCGCGGACCGCGCTGGGCTCCTCCGCGACGGCGCGATCGCGGCCCTGCTCGCCGCGGACGCGACCGACTAGCGACCCGACCCGACCGGGCACCCGACACGAGGTACCGGGGCCGGCCACGGCCGGACCGAGCCGGCGCGACGGACGCGGGACGAGCCTCCCGTCAGACGGTCAGGGCGTTCGCGGACGCGACGCCGCCGTACCAGTGCGCCGACGGCTTCGGGGTGCGCGCGAAGGTCTCGCGGTCCCATGCCACGAGACCGAAGGTCGGCCGGAAGCCGGAGGCCCACTCGTAGTTGTCGAGCAGCGACCAGTGCTGGTAGCCGCGGACGTCGATGCCGTCCTCGATGCAGCGGTGGACGCCCTCGAGCGCGCCCTGCGTGTAGGCGATGCGGCGGGTGTCGTCCGCGGTGGCGATGCCGTTCTCGGTGACCATGACCGGCACGTGGCCGGACAGCTCCCAGGCGCTGCGGATGCCGGCCGCAGCGGCCTCGGGCCAGAACTCCCAGCCGGTCAAGGTGGTCTCGACGTCGTCCGAGACGGGCAGCGGGCCGTCGGTGCCGATGAAGGTGCGCGTGTAGGCCTGGACGCCGACGAAGTCATCGCCCGCGGACTGCTCCAGGTACCAGTCGTCGCGCGGGTACCCGTACTCGCGGAGCTTCTCGGCCGAGCCCGGCTGGTCGGTCTCCTGGAACGCCTGGGTCGCGATGGTCCACCCGGACTGGAGGCCCGGCACCTGTCCCAGGACATCTCGCGACCGCTTGTGGCTGGCCAGCAGGGCGTCGGCCACCTGCAGGTCCGGGTTCGGCAGGCCGAACGCCACCAGGTTGGCCGCGTCCTCGCCGCCGGCGAGCATCGCGGCGATGTTCGGCTCGTTGATCGTGCAGACGTAGCGGACGCCGTCCTGCACGACGGGGAGCGCGGCCTCGGTGTACCGGGCGAACAGGTCGGCGGCGTCGGGGGCGCGCCAGAAGCCGTCGCGCTCGAACCAGCGCGGCACGGTGAAGTGCATGAGGGTGACGATCGGCTCGATGCCGAACTCGTGGCAGGCCTCGACCATGCGGCGGTAGTGGTCGACCTCGGCGCGGCTGACGAACCCGCGCTCGGGCTCGATGCGGGACCACTCGATGCTGAACCGGTAGGAGTTCAGGCCGAGGTCGGCGGCGATCCGGATGTCCTCGCGGTAGCGGTGGTAGCTGTCGGCCGCGTCGCCGGAGGGCTCGACGATCGTGGTGTCCGGCTCGTGCTCGTGCACCCACCAGTTGCTGTTGACGTTGTTGCCCTCGATCTGGTGGGCAGCCGTGGCGGCGCCCCAGAGGAAGCCGTCGGGGAAGTGCAGCGAAGCGATGATGGTGCCTTTCAGTGGGCGGACAGGAACCGGTCGAAGACCTCGACGGTCCCCTGCGGGTTCTCGATCTGGGGGCCGTGCCAGCTCTCCGGGATCACGACGTACTCGGCGCCGGTGTCCTCGGCCATGGCCCGCTGCCACGGGATCGGCCAGGCGCCGTCCCACTCCCCGTGCGTGACGAGGACGGGGAGCCCGGTGGCACGGAGTTCGGCGGAGCTGTCGGTGTGGTCCTCGAGGATGTGGCCGCCGGCGACGATGCTCAGGGGGCTCGTGGCGTCGAAGCGCTCGCGGACCATGCGCACGTCGTCGGGGAGCTCCTCGTCGGGGCGGTAGGCCCAGAGCGGGTTCGTGGCGTCGAACAGCGTGCGGTTGTTCCCGCCGGTGTCGTGCATGATCGTCAGCTCGGTGACCTTCCGGTACGGCCAGCCGTACGGGCCGGAGCAGAACTGCACGACGTCGCGGAAGGCGCTCGGGTCCTGGATCGCGGCGGCGCGGACGATCACCCCGCCGAGCGAGTGCCCGACCAGGTGCACGGGGGCGCCGTCGTCGAGCAGCCGGGCGACGCGGACGACGTCGGCGGCTTCCTCGTCGAGGGAGTAGTCCCGGGGTTCGATCGGCGCTGCCGAGTCCGCCTGGCCGCGACGGCTGATCGCGACCGCGGTCCAGCCGGCGTCACGGAGCAGGGGCATGAACGTGCGCCAGTCCTCCTTCGAGCCGGTGTACCCGGGGACGACGAGCACGACGCCCTTCGACGGGCCCGTCGGGACGACGCGGTAGGCGGTGAGCCGGCCGACGGGCAGGTCGATGCCGACGACGTCGACGCCCTCGGGTGTGGGCAGGTGGCCGAACGGCGGGACGGTGGGGAACGCGTGCAGATTCGTCATGAGGCCAGTCTGCGACGGGGGTTGGGCACGGCGTCCAGCAGCGCGACCGTGTAGTCGTCCTGCGGGTGCTGCAGCACGTCGGCGGTCCGCCCCCGCTCGACCACGGCGCCGTCGTGGAGCACCATGATGTCGTCGGTGATGAGCCGGGCGCTCAGCAGGTCGTGCGTGATGTAGAGGAGCGAGACGCCCCACTGTTCGCGGAGGTCCTCGAGGAGTGCGAGCACCCCGGCACGCAGGGTCACGTCGAGCATCGAGACCGGCTCGTCGGCGATGATCACCTGCGGGTCGCTCGCCAGCGCCCGGGCGATGACGACGCGCTGCCGCTGCCCGCCGGAGAGCTGGTGCGGGAGCTTCTGCGCGAACTGCTCCACGGGCGTCAGGCCCACGGTCTCGAGGAGCTCGAGCACGCGGCGTCGGGCGTCCTTGCCTCGCAGTCCGGTGTAGTTCACGACCGGACGGGTGAGCGTGTACTCCACCGTGTGCAGCGGGTTGAGCGCCGAGTACGGGTCCTGGAACACCATCTGCACCTCGGAGCGCAGGTCGCGCATGCCCCGACGCCCGAGCTTCGCCACGTCGAGGTCACCGAACCGGACGGTGCCCGAGCTCGGCTTCTCGACGCCGGTGAGCAGCTTCGCGATGGTCGACTTGCCGGAGCCCGACTGGCCGACGAGCGCAAGGGACTGCCCCGGTTCGAGGGTGAACGACACGTCGCGGACCGCCCGGACCGGGTCCTCGCCACGACGGGGCGGGGCGTAGGTCTTCACGAGGTGGTCGACGACGATCGGGTTCCGCGCCGCGCTGCGCTCGCGCGAGCCGACCGTGGCGTGGGAGGTGGTGGCCTCCTGCCGCTTCTCGCCGTGTTCCGCACGGAGCGAGCGGTCCGGGAACCCGGGCAGGGAGACGACCGACGCCCTCGGGTCGGCATAGTGCGACAGGAGCATCTGCGTGTACGGGTCCTGCGGGGCACGGAGCACCTCGCGCGACCCGCCGTCCTCGACGATCCGGCCCTCGTGCATGACGAGGACGCGCTCGGTGGCCTCGAGCACGATGCCGAGGTCGTGGCTGATGAGCACCGCCGTGAAGCCCTCGGCACGCTGCAGCTCGATGATCGTGTCCATCACCGCGTGCTGCACGAGGACGTCGAGCGCCGTGGTCGGCTCGTCGAACACCATGAGCTGCGGTTCGAGCGACAGCGCGAGGGCGATCGAAACGCGCTGCCGCATGCCGCCGGACAGCTCGCCGGGGAACCGCGCCAGCATCGAGTCGGGCAGCTTCACCTTGCCGACGAGCTCCCGCATCCGGCTGTCCCACCGCTCGCGCGGCACGTGGCCGTGGGCCTTGAAGACGTCGATGAAGTGGTTGCGGATCGTCCGCACCGGGTTGAGCGCGTTCATGCCCGACTGCAGCACCATCGCGAAGCCGCCCTGGCGCTGCTGCCGGAGCTCCTCGTCGCCGAGGTCGCGGATGTCCTTCCCCGCGAACACGATGCTGCCGCCGTTCGTCCGCGCCGGGGGCTTCTGCAGCCGGGTCAGCGCGTAGCCGAGCGTCGACTTGCCGGAGCCGGACTCGCCGACCAGGCCGACGAACTCGCCCTTCCGCAGGGAGAAGGACACGTGGTCGACCGCCTGGACGGCGGTCTGCCCTGACGACTCGTAGACGACCGACAGGTCGCGGACGTCCAGCAGGACGTCACCGGCGGTGGATCCGCCGGACGGGAGGCTCGTGGCGGCGCCGGTGGGGGCCTCCAGTCCGGTGGTGGGGACGGGACGTGCACCGCTCATGCGGTCGCCTCCTTGCGCTTCGGGCGCGCGCCTTCGCGCAGCCGCGGGTTCGACACGGCGTCGACGCCGAAGTTGATCAGGGTGAGGCTCATCGCGAGGAGGGCGATGCAGAGCCCGGGGGCGAACAGCAGGATCCACTGGCCGGTGAGCAGCGCGTTGGAGTTCTGCGCCCAGTAGAGGATCGTGCCCCAGCTGACGATCGAGGAGTCGCCGAGGCCGAGGAACTCCAGGCCGGCCTCGGCCAGGATCGCGCTCGTGGCGGCGCCGAAGAAGCTGCCGACGATGAGGCTCGTCATGTTCGGCAGGATCTCGCGGAAGACGATGCGGGTGGCACCCTCGCCGGAGAACTGCGCGGCCGTCACGAAGTCGCGACCACGGAGGGACTGCGTCTGGCTGCGCAGGACGCGAGCGCCCCAGGCCCAGCCGGTGACGACGATCACCGCGATGATGACCGCGATGCCGCCGTTCTGCAGGTACGCCGCGATGACGATCATGAGCGGCAGCCCCGGGATCACCAGGAACAGGTTCACGATGAAACCGATGACCTCGGCGACCCACCCGCGGACGTAGCCCCAGCTGAGGCCGATCGCGACGGCGACGAGCGTGGAGAGGATGCCCGCCACCGCGCCGACCATGACCGAGATGCGGGCACCGTAGATGAGCTGGGAGAGGACGTCCTCGCCAGCGGCGGTGGTTCCCATCCAGTGGGCCCAGGTGGCGTCCTCGCTGCGGGCGAAGCCGTTCTGACTGGCGCCGTACGGGGCGAGGAGCGGGGCCGCGATCGCCACGACGACGAACACCGCGAGGACGATGATGCCGATGCGGGCCTTGGTGTTGGACCAGACGACGCCGAACTGGCGGGCGGCGGACCTGAGCCTGGACGGGGCTTGCTGTTCCGGTGCGTCCTGCGTGCGGACTGCGACGGTTGCGTCGGGTGTGCTCGTGTTCGTCATCGGCGCGTCCTCGGGTGGGGGTTGTGGGCGGGGCACGCCGCTCGTCGCGAGTTGCGGGTCATCGGCGCGTCCTCGGGTCCAGGACGCCGTACAGCACGTCCACGATGAAGTTGGCGATGAGCACCGACACGGTGATCATCAGGAAGAGCGCCTGCATGAGCGGGTAGTCCTGCCCGATGACGGCGTTGAACAGCAGGTAGCCGATGCCCGGGTACCCGAACACCTGCTCGACGAGCACCGAGCCACCGACCACACCGCCGAGGGCCAGGCCGAAGCCGGTCAGGTTCGGCAGGATCGCGTTGCGGGCGGCGTAGCGGATGGCCACGGTGCGACCGCGCAGGCCGTTCGCCTCGGCGAAGGTGACGTAGTCGTCGCCGAGCGTGTTGATCATCGCGTTGCGCATGCCGATGATCCACCCGCCCAGGCTGGTCACCAGGATCGTCACCGCCGGCAGGACCGCGTGCTGCAGGGCGTCACCCGTGAACGCCAGGTTCAGGCCGGGGGTGGTCGTCGCCGAGTACGCGCCGGTGGTCGGGAACCAGTGCAGGACGTAGCCGAGGAAGAACAGCAGGAGCAGCGCCGTCCAGAAGTACGGGAACGTCGACATGAACGACCCCGACAGGGTGGGGAGCGAGTCGAGCCAGGTCCCCCGCTTCCAGGCCGCCGCGATGCCGATCAGGGTGCCGAGGACGAACGCCAGGATCGTCACGACCCCGACCAGGACCAGTGTGTACGGCAGGGCCTTGCCGACGAGGTCGCCGACGGGCTGCGGGTAGAACGTGTAGCTCGTACCGAAGTCGAGGGTGACGACCTGGTGCAGGTAGCTGCCGTACTGGGCCCAGAGGCTGCCGGTCGGGACGCCGAGCTGGGCCTCGATGGCCTTCTTCGTGGCGTCGGTCACCGGGCCGTTCTGGCTGAGCTTCGCGAGGGCCGCGTCGCTCGGGCTGCCCGGCATGAGGCGCGGGAGCACGAAGTTCAGAGTGACCGCGGCCCAGAGGGTCAGGACGAAGAGGACGAGTTTCTGGAGGATGTACTTCACTTGCCCTGCTCGCTCTCGGTCGCGACGATCGCGCGCCCGGCGGCGCTGTCGCGCAGCCGGAGCTTGGTGAAGATGAGCAACGGCGCGGAGTCGTAGTTCTGCGGGGCCATGTACGGGTCCTCCGCGCTCGGCCAGCCGACGAACTTGCCGGTGTTGAACAGGCCCCAGAGCCCGCCGTGGTACATGCCGATGACGGGCAGCTGGTCGTACACGATGGTCTGCAGCTGGTCGAGGATCTCCTGCTGCCGCGTCGTGTCCGTGGTGGCCTTGTACTCGTCGAGCAGCCGCTGCGTCGCCGGGTCCCGGTAGCGCTCGTAGTTGTTCACGGTCGACTTGCCGACGGGCTGGTAGAAGTCGGTCGACATGAGCGAGTTGAACGCCTGGTAGACGTCGCCGTTGCCCATGCCGCCCATCGCCATCTCGAAGGTGCCGTTGTTGATGGCCTGCTGGTAGCCGGCGGGCTGCGGCGCGCTGATCGACACCTTGACGCCGATGGCGGTGAGGTCACGGCGGACCTCCTGCGCGGCGCGGAGCCAGTCGGCGTAGCCGTTCGCGGTCGTGATGGTGATCTCGAGCTGCTTGCCGTCCTTGACGATCTTCCCGCCCTGCTCGACCCACCCGGACTTCGCGAACGACGCCTTCGCCGCGGCGACGTCCTGCGTGACCATGCCCTCGTCGGGGATGTCGGGGTTCGCGTACCGCTCCTGGTTCGGCAGGATCAGGCCGGTCTGGGCCGCCGCGGTGAGGTTGCCCTCGGTGGCGGTCTCGGCGATGTCGTCGCGGTCGAGCGCGAGGGAGATGCCCCGGCGGACGTTGACGTCGTCGTACGGCGCCTTCGTCAGGTTCGGGATGAGGCCGATCACGCCCCCCGGCGGGAACCAGTACGTGTTCGTGTCCGATGCGGCACCCCACGTGCCCTTGACGTCGGAGATGAACGAGTACGCCCAGTCGTAGCCGCGGGTGACGGTGTCGAGCTGCGTGTTCGTCGCCGGCAGGACGAGGTGCTTGATCGCGATCTTGCCCGCCTGCCAGTACCGCGGGTTCTTGTCCATCGAGTACTGCTGGTCGGAGTAGTTGCCGAGGACGAACGGCCCAGTGCCGACCGGGTTCGGGTCACGCCACGTCGTCGGGTCCTCGACCCTCCCCCAGTGGTGCTCGCCGAGGATGTACGTCTGGCCGATGATCGTCAGGCTCGGGACGTCGTCGGACTTCAGGTGGAAGACCACGTGGTCGCCCTGCTGCTCGACGGTGTCGATGTGCTGCCAGGCGCCCTTGACGTCCATCGCGGGGAACTTCTTGAGCAGCTCGAACGTGAAGACGACGTCGCGCGCGGTGAACGGCGTGCCGTCGGACCACTCGACGCCGGTGCGGATCGTCATGTCGATCGTCCGGGCGTCCGGCTGCTCCCACGAGCTGGCGAGCCAGGGGTTCCGCCTGCCGTCGAGGGGGTTGACCTCGATGAGGGGCTCGTACATCCACTTCGACGCCGTGCGGGCGTTCGTGATGTACGGGTTGAAGTTGCGGTCGAACAGCGGGTTGCCGTGGTCGGCGTTGATGAGCATCGTGTCCTTGCCGATGCTCGGGTCCGGCTCCGACCGGACCTGGATGCTGCAGCCGGTCGCTGCGAGGGCCACGACCGCGATGCCGGCGAGGGCTGCGACGAGGCGGCCGCGCCGCGTGTGCGGCGTGCTCCGCGACTCGCGCCTCGTGCGCCGTGGGGTGCGCTGTGGGGGAAGCGTCATTGCTCGGTCGACCTCCGTGTCGAGTGGGTACGAGGGTCAATGTATGCGCTTACATCACGCCGCGCAAGTCGTGGTGCCGCGCAGCAGCCGGCACTACAGCGTCGGGGGGCAGCTCTCGCGCAGGAGCACCTCGACGGGGAGCCGCACGGCACGGGGCGGCCCCTCGCGGCGCTCCAGCCGGTCGACGATCGCGACGACCGCGGCCCGCCCGAGCTCCCCCATCGGCTGGTGCACGGTGGTGAGCCTCGGCGTGGAGAACCGACCGGCGTCGATGCCGTCGAAGCCCGTCACGACGATGTCCTCCGGCACCCGGAGCCCCGCCGCGAGCACTGCGTCGAGCACCCCCAGCGCGGACTGGTCGTTCGAGCAGACGATGGCCCGCGGTGGAGTGTCCGCCAGCAGTGCGACCGCCAGCTCCCGCGCCCGGCCCCGTCCGAAGTCGCCGTGCACGGTGCGGACGGTACGGGGCTCGACGCCGTGGTCGTCGAGCGCCTGGCGGAACCCCGCCGAGCGTTCCTGGTCGTCCGGGGAGTCGATCGGCCCCGCCACGTAGGCGATCGACCGGATGCCGAGCCGCCCGATCACGTGTGCGGCCAGCGTGCGCATGCCCGCGGCGTTGTCGACGCTGACGGAGTCGAACCCGTGCGAGCGCCGGTCGTCCGCGAGCACCACCACGGGCACCCGGCGGGCGACGTGCTCGAGCAGCTCGTCCGGCACGGTCTGCGCCAGCACCGCGAGGCCGTCCACCCGCCCGGCGACGTCGTTCACGATGACGTCGCGGGAGGGTCCGCGCCCGGCGGCGACCATGAGGGCGAGGCCGCGCTGCCAGGCCTCGGTCTCGGCGCCGCGGAGCACCTCGTCGAAGTACAGGTTGGACGCGAACGGCTGCGTCACGTGTCGGCGGTCGTCGACGACCCGCACCCCGCCGTCCGTCACGAGCCCCGGTCGCTCGTCCGGCACCACGTCGAACCCGGGCAGCAGGAGTCCGATCACGCCGGTCCGCTTGCCCGCCAGCGCCCGGGCGTTCCCCGACGGCACGTAGCCGAGGTGCCGGATGGCGGCCTGCACGCGGTCGCGTGTGCCCTCGCGGACGGCGTCGGGTGTGCGGAGGACGCGGGAGACGGTGGCGATGGACACTCCGGAGGCGGCGGCGACGTCGTAGACCGTGGGAGGTGCGGTGCGCTGCTCGGCCAACCAGGGCCTCCCGTCCGTCCGCTCGTGCGCGCCGGAGGCGAGCCGCCCCGACCGCCGACCATCCTAGGCAACCCGTCTCGACACACTTCTCCACAACCGCTGCCAGGCCCTTGCGGCGGACGGCAGCAGCGGATCACACTGGGGCGACCTCAGTACGTCCCGTGAGGAAGCGCAACCAGCGGGCGGTGCCCGCATCGACGCGGGCCGAGCCCGCCTACGGGAAGGACGACACGAGATGTCACAGTCGACGCAGTCAGGACGCCGCGACGCGGTCAGGGTCAGCCTGGACGAAGCCGAGGTGCGCGAAGCACTCCTCGAACGTACGCGCGAACCGCGGGAGGGCGCAGCCGCCTTCGCGCAGCTCGACGGCGCGGATGGGCGCACGCGCATCGAGTGAGCGTCGCCGCGGCCGGATCAGGACGCGGCACTCGGCCATGGAGGCCCGGCTCGCCCCCGCAGGGCGGGTCGGGTCCCGCGCCCGGTCGCGTCCGGACATGAGCACGACTGTGCGGGGGCAGTTGCCCTCAGGCCGTGGACGACGTCCGGTCGGTCGCGCCGATGATCGCCATGCCGGCACCGCGCAGTCGTCGGCGCTCCTGGGCGATCCAGGCGATCAGGCGGTCGTTCGTCCCGGCGACGTGCGCGGCGAGCAGGTCGGCCGCACGGTCGGCGTCCCCGGCCTGCACGGCGTCGAGGACGGCGCTGTGCTCGTCCCACGCGGCGTCGCGGGCCTCGGGCGTGCGGACCTCGATCCAGCGGGTGCGTTCGAGCCGGGTGAGGGCGTCGCCGATGGCGTCCGTGACGAACCGGTTGCCGCCGAGCGCCGCCAGGTCGAGGTGGAACGTCGAGCCCATCCGGATGCCGGCCTGCTGGTCGGGCGTCGGACGGAGGGCGTCGAGGTGCGCCCGGACCTCGGCGAGCGCTGCGGCGTCCGCCCGCTCGACGGCGAACCGGACGGCCGCGGGCTCGAGCACGCCACGGAGTTCGGCGAGCGAGGCGATCTCGTCGAGGTCGATCGGCGTGACCGTCCACGAGCGACCCTCGTGCAGGATGAGCCCCTCGCGTTCGAGCCGGGACAGGGCCGCGCGGACGGGGGTCCGCGACGCGTGGAACCGGGCTTCGAGCCCGCGTTCGGAGATGCGCTCCCCCGGCGCGATCTCGAGCGTCAGGATCGCGGCGCGCAGGTTGTCGTAGAGCTGGGCCGTCTGCGACACGGGCACTGCGTCGGTCGGTTCGGTCACGACGGACCAGCGTAGCGGCGGAGCGGTCCGGATGGTATACCGTTTTGGTATACCAAACCGTTCCGCGACGAAACGACGGCCATGACCACGACTGCCTCCGCGCCCACGACCACCGCCCGCGCGTGGTCGATGCTCGCGCTCGGCGTGGCCGCACAGGCAGCGGGCACGCTCGTCGTCTCGGCGCCGGCCCTGCTCATCCCGTACCTGCACGCGCACGGCACGCCCCTGCCGGTCGCCGGGGTGCTCGCCGCCGCGCCGACCTTCGGCATGGTGCTGACGCTCATCGCGTGGGGAGCGCTCACCGACCGGATCGGCGAACGGGTCGTCATCGCGGGCGGGCTCGTCCTTACCACCCTCGCCACGGTCGGTGCCTGGCTCGCTGCGGGTGACCCGGTGCTGCTCGGCTTGGCGTTCCTGGCGGGCGGGATGACGAGCGCGTCGACGAACGCCGCCAGCGGACGGGTCGTGGTGGGGTGGTTCCCGAAGGAGCGGCGCGGCCTGGCGATGGGGATCCGGCAGATGTCACAGCCGCTCGGCGTGACGCTCGCGGCGGTCACGGTGCCGCAGCTCGCCGAGACGTCCGGCATCCGGGCGGCCCTGGTGCTGCCCATCGTGCTGTGCGCGGTGCTCGCCGTGCTCTGTGCGATCGGCATCGCGAACCCGCCGCGACCGGCACGCAGTGACGCTCCCGCGGCCCACGTCGCCGACCCCTACCGGACGTCGGGCTTCCTGTGGCGGGTCCACGCGGTGTCCGTGTTGCTCGTGGTCCCGCAGTTCACGCTGTCGACGTACGGACTGGTGTGGCTCGTCGGGCTCGGGTGGCCCACGGCCGCGGCGGGGCTGCTCGTCGGGGCGTCGCAGTTCGTCGGGGCGATCGGGCGCATCCTCGTGGGGGTGTGGAGTGACCGGGCGCGCTCCCGGGTCGGTCCGCTGCGGGTCGTCGCCGTGAGCGCGGCGGTCGTGATGGCCGTCATGGCGCTCGTCGACGTCTCCCACCTGGCGGGTGCCGCCGTGTTCCTCGTCGTGGCCACGAGTGTCACGGTCGCGGACAACGGGCTCGCGTACACGTCGGTCGCCGAGGCAGCGGGGCCGTTCTGGTCCGGCCGGGCCCTCGGCGCGCAGAACACCGGCCAGTTCATCGCGGCGAGCGCCGTCGGCCCGGGCATCGGTGCCCTGGTCGGGGTGCTCGGCTTCGCGGCGTCGTTCGGGATCGTGGCGGTGCTGCCGTTGCTGGCGCTGCCGCTCGTCCCGCGGTCGGACCGGTCGACGGGGTGAGCGGTGGGCGTTCCGACCCATGACACCCGCGATGGGAGGTCGGATCGCGCGTTGGGAGCTGGAAGAACCGACCTCCCACGCGCGATCCGACCTGCTGCGCACGATACGACTGACCACGCGCGGTCCCGACCCCCGCACCCACCGCCCCGCGTCAGGCCGGGACGGCCGGGCCCACCCGCCACCGGAGCAGCGCGGACGCCGGTGCCCCGCTCGGCAACGACGCGGCGTTGACGAGCACGAGCTCGGCGTCGGTCAGCACGATCGCCCGGACGAGGGCGCACACCGCGGGCACCTGCCCGAGCACCTCGACCCCGCCCGCCTGCTCGGGCGCCGTCGCCACCCAGGGTGCTGCGGCGAGGGCGTACAGCGTGCGGTCGCCGAGCGCCGCGGCGTCGAGAGCGACCACGGCCGCCTGTGCCTGCTGCAGCGCGTCGACCACGGGGCCGATCCCGCTGACGCTCTCGTTGTCGCCGCGGCCCTCGTGCGTGCGCAGGAGGTCCTGCACGTCGTGCCGCCGCGATGCGAGGACCCGCGCGAGTGCCAGGTCGACGTGCTGCACGAGCGCCTTCTCGGACGCGTCGTCGGCCCGCGGGTCGACGGCGACCTCGGTGACGAGCGCCTTCGTGGCCGCGGAGAGTTCCCCGCGCAGCAGTTCGCGGGCGCGGATGTCCCCCGCCACGACGATGAGCCGGGGCGAGGTGGTGCGGACGGCCTCCTCCAGCGCGGCGGCGACCTCACCGGCCGTCTGCTTCCAGATCTCCTCGGTGTGCTGCTGCCAGTGCGACTGCTTCCAGCCGTTCCCGGACTTGACCTTGTGCAGCGTGTCCGTGCGGCCCTGGACGCGCTGCTCGTCCTCGGGGGCGCCGGACGGGGCATGTCCGAGACGGTAGCCGCGGAAGCCACCGCCCTCGCGGCCGACCTGGACCACCAGGAACGGCAGGTCGAACGGGCGGTGCGCCAACAGCGGGAGCAGGTCGGGGACCGTGCCCGTGCCGACGGACTCCTGCCCGTGCAGGTGACCGGGGAGGACCTCGCTCAGCACGAGTTCGTCGTCGCGGACGAGCACGTAGCGGGCGACGGGCGCCGGGACGCCCGGCTGCTCGACGAGCTCCTCCTCGATGACCTCCACCGCCCGGCCCGAAGCGCCCTGCTGCTGCAGTGCGTCCGACACGGTGCGCCGCTGGAGCGCGGCGAGCCGACGGGGGTCCTCGCGGTTGCCGGAGGCGTCGACGTACGCCCAGGTCCAGGTGCCGGGAGCCTGCAGTGCCTCGACCAGGTCAGGCTGCAGCGCCGTTGTCTCACGCGTCGTCTGTGCCACCGTCCACCACCTCGTTCTCGGTCTCCTCGCCGGTCTCGGTCGTGAAGACGGTGTCGTCGCCGCCCACGGTGTCGCCGGCGACCGCTCCCCCGCCGATCGCGCCCCGGCCGTCCGTGTCCGTGACGACGTCGGCGTCGTCCTCGGGCAGGACGTCCGTGCTGTCGTCCTGCAGCTCGCCCTCGACCTCGCCGTCGTAGCCGGACGCCCGGAGCGTCTCGGCGTCGTCGGTGTCGTCGGGGACCGGCTCGGACTGCCGGAACTCCTCGACGTGGCTGTTGCTGCCGTGGCCCTGGACGATGCTCTGCGCCTCGTGCGCGAGCTGCTCGTCGAGCTCTGGCCGGTGGGTGGTGTTCCCGCGTTCAGCCATCAGTGCTCCTCCCGTTCGTGTCGCCGTGGCGATCGCCGTCGGCGGCCTTCGTGCTTGCTCTGGGTCCCCACCGTCCGCGCTCCGACCTGACGCCGTTCCAAGGTCGGAGCGAACACCCAGGCCCGAACACCCACCGCCACTCGGGTTCCGTGGTTTGCTGAGGCGCAACCCCGATCAATGACGAACCGGAGTGCAGGCAATGACGCCATCATCACGACCACCAATCACGAGACGCCAGCTCTTCGGGCTCGGCATCGGAGCGGCTGCGACGGGTCTCCTCGCCGGTTGCGCGGTGCCCGGCTCGACGAACGTCAACCGGGCGGCACTCGTCCCCGCGGCGGCGAGCGGCGAGACCATCCAGCTCACCTACTGGGCCTGGCTCAAGGACCTGCAGAAGGTCTGCGACGTCTGGAACGCGAAGCACCCCGACGTGCAGGTCACGGCGAACTGGATCCCCGGCGGCAACAGCGGCGGGTACCAGAAGATGTACTCCGCGCTCGCGGCCGGTGGCGGGCCCGACATCGGCCAGGTCGAGCTCCGGCAGATCCCCGAGTTCATGCTCGCGAACGGCCTGGTCGACCTGGCCCGCTACGGCGCGAAGGACGTTCAGGACAAGTACGACGAAGCCGCCTGGGCCCAGGTCTCCTTCGTCGACGGCGTCTACGGCATCCCGCAGGACACCGGCCCGATGGGCTTCTACTACCAGACCGCGATCCGTCGAGCAGGCCGGCGGTGAGCCCCCGACGACGTGGGACGAGTGGAAGGTCCTGGCCGACAAGGTCCGGGGCACCGGCAAGCAGAACTACCTCGAGGTCTTCCCGGTCGCCGACGCCTCACCGTTCGCGGCGTACGCGCAGCAGGCCGGCGCGCGCTGGTTCAAGGTCGACGGCGACGAGTGGGTCGTCGACATGACGGACGACGCCACGCTGGAGGTCGCCGACTTCTTCGACGGGTGCATCGACGAGAAGCTGGTCGACACCAGCGCCGGCGCCTACTCCCCCGGCTGGTACGCCGCGTGCGCCAGCGGTCGGATCGCCGCCGTGACCAGCGCGAGCTGGGGCGACGCCCTCATCGAGTCGATCCAGGGCGGCAAGGGCAAGTGGAAGGTCGCCCCGATGCAGAAGTGGAGCGCCGACGGCTTCGGGTCGAGCGCGATCGGCGGCTCGACGGCCGCGGTCCTCGCGAACGCGAAGCACCCCAAGGAAGCGCTCGACTTCATCACGTGGATGACCACCTCGAAGGAAGGCGTCGACGCCATGATCAAGCACTGCGGCATCGGCTGGTCCCCCGCGAAGGACTACATCGGCGCCCAGCGCGAGCAGCCGAGCGCCTGGTTCTCGGGGCAGAACTACAACGAGGACGTCTTCGCCCCGGCTGCCAAGGAGCAGAACATCGACTGGTCCTGGTCCCCCGTCACGCAGTCGGCGTTCACGTCGCTGCAGAACCAGTTCCGTCGCAAGATCACCGGCGGACTCAAGCTCAGCGACGCCGTCGAACTCGCCCAGCGCGAGATCGTCCAGTCGTTCAAGGACAAGGGCCTCAGCGTCAGGACGGCATCGTGAGCACCCAGACCCCCACCCAGGCGCGCACCACCGAGCGCGCGCAGCCCACCTTCCGCACGAGCACCAAGGCCACCCGGGCACAGAAGCGTGCCCCGTGGATGCTGCTCGCACCGTTCCTGGCGCTCTTCGTCCTGACGTTCATCATCCCGATCATCAGCGCCCTGTTCCAGAGCTTCACCACCGTCGACCGGAAGGGCCTGTTCGGCGAGGACGGCGTCACCGGCCGGTTCGCCGGCTTCGACAACTACGTCACCGCGCTGAACGACAACGGCTTCGTCGCCTCGATCGGCCGCATGCTCCTGTTCGGCATCGTCCAGGTGCCGGTCATGATCATCGCCTGCACGGTCCTGGCGCTGCTGCTCGAGTCGGCGAGCGCCCGCTGGCCGGGCTTCTTCCGGGCGATCTACTTCATGCCGTACGGCGTCCCCGGCGTCATCGCGACGATCCTCTGGTCGTTCCTCTACGTGCCCGGCCTGTCGCCGATCGTGTCGCTGCTGCAGTCGATGGGGCTGCAGCCGGACTTCCTCGGCGCCAACAGCGTGCTGTGGTCGATCGCGAACATCGTCACGTGGACCTACACCGGCTACAACATGCTCATCATCGTGGCGCAGCTGAAGTCGATCCCCGGCGAGGTGTACGAGGCCGCCAAGATGGACGGCGCCGGTCCCTTCCAGGTCGCGTGGCGCATCCAGATCCCGCTCATCGCGCCGGCTCTGGTGCTGACGACGGTGTTCTCGATCATCGGCACGCTGCAGCTCTTCGCGGAGCCGCAGATCCTGTCGACGGTCGCCCCCGCCATCGACACCGAGTACACGCCGAACTACGCCGCGTACACGAACGCGTTCGCGTTCAACGAGTACGGCGTCGCGAGTGCACAGGCGGTCATCATCGCGTTGGCCGCCTTCATCCTGTCCTTCACGTTCCTGGCGCTGACCAACCGTCCGCCCAAGGACGAGCGCGACCAGCGCAAGCGGGCCAGGAAGGACGGCCTGGAGGCCCAGCGCGCGCTCCAGACTCGCGGCACCTCCGCCACCGGGTCGCGTCCGGCGACCGGTGCCGTCACCCGCAGCACGACCACCGGGGCCGGGACGAGCCTCCAGTCCGGACCGAAGGGGACGAGCGCATGAGCGGCGAGACGATCCAGGCACCCATCACGCGGCAGGCGGCCGAGCCCGTCGACACGACGTCCATCTCGGCGCACCAGCGCCGCAAGCTCGACCGCTCGCCGCGGTCGCAGATCGTCGTGACGGGCATCCTCGTCGTCGTCGCGCTGTACTTCCTGGTGCCGCTGTACTGGGTCGTGATCGCCGCCACGAAGACGACGGGGGCGCTGTTCTCGACGAACGGGTTCTGGTTCGGCGGCGACTTCGCGCTGTTCAGCAACCTGCAGCAGGTGTTCACGTACGACGGCGGGATCTTCGTCCGGTGGATCGCGAACAGCATCCTGTACTCCGGCGTCGGCGCGGTCCTGGCGACCTACTTCGCGGCGGCCGGCGGGTACGCGCTCGCGAAGTACGAGTTCCGCGGTCGGCAGCTGGTGTTCGGGACGATCCTCGGCGGCGTGCTCGTGCCGGGGACCGCGACGGCCCTGCCGCTGTTCCTGCTGTTCTCGACGATGGGCCTGACCGACACGTACTGGAGCGTGCTCATCCCGAGCCTGGTCTCGCCGTTCGGCCTGTTCCTGTGCCGGGTCTACGCCTCGGCGTCGATCGACACGGCGCTGATGGAGTCCGCACGGCTCGACGGCGCCAGTGAACTGCGGATCTTCCACACCATCGCGCTCCGGCAGATGACGCCGGCACTCGTCACGGTGTTCCTGTTCCAGGTCGTCGGCATCTGGAACAACTTCTTCCTGCCGCTCATCATGCTGGCAGACCAGAAGCTGTACCCGATCACACTGGGACTGAACAACTGGCGGTCCCAGGTGGACCGTCTGCCAGAGTTCTACCAGCTCACCACCGGCGGAGTGCTCGTCTCGGTCATCCCGCTCGTCATCGCCATCATCGTCCTGCAGCGCTTCTGGCGCGGGGGCCTCACGGAAGGATCGGTCAAGGGTTGACCTCCACCGCCACCGACGACCTGCACGCCACGACGCCCGGATCGGCGTCCCGACTGGCACCGAGGGCGTGGTTGCACACCGATGCACCCGCCCTGACGCTGAACGGGGAGTGGGACTTCCGCTGGTCGCCGGTGGCGGACGCCCCCGGCTTCGACGACCCGGACGGCTGGGGCACGCTGCCGGTCCCCGCGCACTGGGTCCTGCACGGGCACGGGGCGCCGAGCTACACGAACCTGCAGTACCCGTTCCCGATCGACCCGCCGCACCCGCCCGAGGAGAACCCGACCGGCGACCACCGGCGCACCTTCTCGCTGCCGACGTCGTTCGACGCGGCCGCCCGGGTGCTGCTCCGGTTCGACGGCGTGGAGTCGCACTTCCGCGTCTGGCTGAACGACGCCCTGGTCGGCTGGTCGACGGGCTCCCGGCTCGCGACCGAGTTCGACGTCACGTCGCTGCTGCGGCCCGGGGCGAACGAGGTCCGCGTCCGGGTGCACCAGTGGTCCGCGGCGTCGTACCTGGAGGACCAGGACCAGTGGTGGCTGCCGGGCATCTTCCGTGACGTCACCCTGCTCGCGCGTCCCGCGGCGCCGATCGACGACGTGTTCGTGCGCGCGGGCTGGACCGCCACCACGGGGAACGCGGCCTCGGCCGGGACCGCCGCGTCCGGCCGTCCCGCGACGGGCACCGGCACGATCTCCGTCCCCACGCTCGACGCCGTCTTCCCCGTGCGGTTCGCCGTCCCCGAGCTCGGCGTCTCCGTCGTCTGGGACTCAGCGGAGGACGTCGCCCCGATCACGGTGGAGGGCGTCGAACCGTGGAGCGCCGAACTCCCCCGGCTGTACGATGCCACGCTGTCCTCGGACGGCGAGACGGTCTCGCTCCGCCTGGGCTTCCGCACGGTGTCGATCGAGGGCGATCGGTTCCTGGTCAACGGCGAGCGCGTCGTGTTCCACGGCGTGAACCGTCACGAGACCCACCCCGAGCGCGGCCGCGTGTTCGACGAGGCCCACGCACGAGCCGACATGGCGCTCATGAAGCGCCACAACGTCAACGCCATCCGCACCTCGCACTACCCGCCGCACCCGCGCGTGTTGGACCTGGCCGACGAGCTCGGCTTCTGGGTCGTGCTGGAGTGCGACCTCGAGACGCACGGGTTCCTCTTCGTCGACTGGGTCGGCAACCCCTCCGACGACCCGGCGTGGGAGGAGGCCTACCTCGACCGCATCGCGCGGACCGTCGAGCGGGACAAGAACCACGCCTCCATCGTGATGTGGTCGCTCGGCAACGAGTCCGGCACCGGGCGGAACCTCGCGGCGATGTCGTCGTGGGTCCGCGCTCGCGACGCCGAACGTCCCGTGCACTACGAGGGCGACTACACGGGCGAGTACACCGACGTGTACTCGCGGATGTACCCGACGCTGCAGGAGACCGAGTCGATCGGCGGCGGTCCGGCGACGCCGCTGCTCGAGTGCGGCCCGGCCGAGGCGGCGCGGCAGCGGTCCAAGCCCTTCATCCACTGCGAGTACGTGCACGCGATGGGCAACGGCCCCGGGCAGATCCAGGAGTACGAGGACCTGGTCGACCGCTACCCGCGGCTGCACGGTGGCTTCGTGTGGGAGTGGCGCGACCACGGGCTGCTCGCGCACACCCCCGACGGCACCCCCTACCACGCCTACGGCGGCGACTTCCACGAGGTCGTCCACGACGGCAACTTCGTGATGGACGGCCTGGTGCTGCCGGATGACACCCCGACCCCGGGTCTGGCGGAGTTCGCGGCCGTCGTCGCGCCGGTCCGCCTGTCGGTGTCCCCGCTGCACGGCACGACCACCGCGGGCGGCGGCACCGTCCTGGTCGAGAACCGGTTCCACTCGGCGTCCACCTCCGGGCTCCGGTTCACGTGGACCCTGGCGCGGAACGGCGTCGTCGAGGCCACCGGACGCCTGGCGCCCGGTGTCGTGCCGCCGCGGGAGTCGGCCACCGTGCCCGTGCCGAGCGAGGTGCTCGCGGCCGCGGCCGGGCCCCTCGCCCCCGGCGAGGAACTCTGGTTCGACGTCGTCGCGGAGCTCGCCGGACCGACAGCCTGGGCGGACACCGGCCACGTCGTGGCACGCACCCAGACGCTCGTCGCGAGCCGACCGGCGGAGGCCCCACGAGCCTCCGGTGCGGGCTGGGACGGTGACCGGCTCGGGGAGGCGACCTTCACGGCCCGCGGTGACCTGTCGAGCTGGAAGGAGCTGCCCGTCGCCGGGCCGCGCCTGGAGCTCTGGCGGGCACCGACCGACAACGACCGGCTGGCCTCGCAGGGTGGCTACGAGACCGCCGACCCGGTGCTGACGCACGGTGTCGGCGACCCGGACGCGCCGTCGTCGGCGTCGAAGTGGGAGGCGCACGGGCTGGACCGGCTGACGCACCGGCTCGTCTCGGTGTCGCGGACGGAGCACGGCCTCGTGCAGCGCGTCCGCGTCTCGGCGGCGAACAGCGGCGCCGGCGTCGAGGTCACGCACCGCTGGACCCTGACCGAGGCCGGGCTGCAGCTCGACACGACCGCGGTCCCGTTCGGCGCCTGGGGCATCACGTGGCCGCGCATCGGCGTCCGCATCGACCTGCCGGCGTCGCTCGTCGACGAGTCGGCGGAGTGGTTCGGCACCGGGCCGCTGGAGTCGTACGCGGACTCCTCGCACGCGGCGCACGTCGGCCGGTTCGCTGCGCCGGTGTCGCTGCTGACCGTGAACTACTCGATGCCGCAGGAGACCGGGCACCGTCCGGACCTGCGCTCGCTCACCGTGGGGCCGTTCACGGTCTCGTCGGTCGGTGCACGGCGGACCGGCTTCACGCTGACGCCGTGGACGGCGCAGCAGGTCGGCCGTGCAGGGCACCCGTACGAGCTGCCGGCGTCGGACGCGCTGTACCTGTACCTCGACGCGGCGCAGCACGGGCTGGGGTCCCGCGCGTGCGGCCTCGACGTGCTGCCGGAGCACCAGCTGTGGCCGGCGACGACGGCGTGGAGCGTGCTGCTGGGGTAGGGCGCGGGGTCTCGCGGCGGCGCGAGGCGGCGGCTGGCGGCGCACTCCCGAAACCCGCTCGAACCACGGACTTCGGTGGTTGGAGCGGGTTTCCGCTGTGCGGCGACTGCGGCGTGCCTCCTCACCGACCGCGGAGGCCACGGCGTTCTTCGCCATGAAGAGCCGCCGAGCCTTGACCCTCCAGCTGCACGACCCAACGAGCGGGAACAGCGGACAGACCGTCACCATCGCGATGAGGAACATCGACAGCATCTTCCTTGACACCGCCGGAATACTACGTTTCAGTACACATGTGATTTACTCCGCCTTGATGCTCATCGCCAGTGGGTCGGTCATCTCGGTCATTGCCGAGCTGACATCACGAGGCATCGTCGGCCCGAACGGCGGCGCTGGAATCCGCATTGCATCCGTGATGCGATCGGAATCGACTTGGAAGATCGGCCATCGTGCTGCCCGTGGATGGCTCCACGCAGCCGCTACGGCGTTGGTCGGCTCCGGACTGCTGAGCCTCCTGGCGCCACGCATTGCTGACTCGTGGCTCCCCATCGGCATGGCGAGCGCCTTCTGCTTCCTCATCGTCAGCGCCTTCGTCGCGAGTCGTGCCGCCCGGCGGTCCGAAGCCTCGATCCTCGACGACTGACGTACTGAGCCTGACACCGTGGCGCAGCAAACAATCCACCTCAGAAGACCATCAGAACCAGACACCATCTCACAAAGGGGTAGAACATGAGATTGATCGCCACTGCAATTGCGCTCACCGCCACGATCGCCGTTGGCAGCGTGACAGCGGCGCACGCCGACCAGCGCGAGTCATTCTCCGATGAGCAGATCGTTCGTGGACTGGTCTTCGGCCAGGGCGAGTTCGCCGATCGCATCAAGACCAGAGTGGAGCTTCCCGAGGAGCTCAGTGAACCCGAGCTGAAGAAGTACGACGAGGTGACGGACACCATCGTTCTCGATCTCGTCCACAACACGTCCTACGGAACGAACAGGTCGATCAAGGCCATGCGATCTGGGGATCCCTACCAGGTGCTGTCAGGCTTCGATCAACTGCACGAGGCATTCGAGAAATCGCTGCGTTCGCAGTTCCCAGAGGCGATCGCGGAACGGTCCAAGGCGACGCAACCGCGAGTGTGTGGGCCCACCGTCTGCGCTGCAGCGATCGTCGCTGTGATCGCGGTTGGAACGGTACTCGCTGCTGTCAACTTCAACGTCGCGGGGAACGTCAACATGGTCGTCAATCAGAACGGCCTGTGGTCGAACAACGGCGTCTTCGGTTCACGATCCAGTTCGAGCGACGATGCTGATCTCCCAACCGCCGATCCCGCGCACATCGCTGAGCAGTACCCACACCTCGTCGAGTCAGAGGTCGCCGCACGGGTGGCGACCGTCTTCGAATAGAAAATGGACGCCCGCAGGTCGAGGACCGCCCTTGGTGTCGCCGTCGTCGCGATGGCTGGAGCCCTGATCCTCATACTCCTCTCATTCATCGGCAACAAGGCGTCGCAGACCGTGAGTGACCCGACAGGGCGGCAGTTCGATGAGCAGCCCATCGCGCAGCTGTTCCGACAGGGTTGGGGTTTCTTCACCCGGGACGCACGCGAGGACATCGTCCGTGTCGCTCACGCAGACCATCACGGCTGGCGAGTGGCCGACGGGAATGTGACTTCCACGAGGGAGAACCTGTTCGGCCTGTCACGCCGATCCCGCAACTTCGACCAGGACCTGTCCTTCCTGCTCGAGGGCGTGCCGGCCGGGACCCGCTGGACCGACTGCCGGACCGTGACCGAACCCGAGTCCTGTCTGACGGAGACCCAGTTACGGAACGCCCCGGAGCTCAGTCTTCACAGTTCGTCGAGCTCTCTCTGCGGAACGGTGGTCCTCACCCGTCAGCCTCCGGTCCCGTTCGCGTTCTCCCGCTTTCGGGCTGCCCCTCCAGGCGCTGTCCTCGCGCTGGATGTCAAGTGCTTCGCCTAGGTCGTCTGGCGGATCGCTGGGGTGATCGAGTGCTGCTCAGTTGGGCTCGGCCACCCCATGGCTTCCAGCTGACACTCGCACGGTCGGTGCTTGCCTTGTCGACGTTCCTCGTGCTCGCACTGAACCCCACATCAGTGTTGCTCCACGACCCGTCGCGGCCTGAGGCCACAGCATCGACGTGCACGGGTATCGCTTCAGTGGGTGCGTTCTGCGCCGCCCCTCAGGACACTGCCGAACTCGTCCGGTGGCTCCTGGTGATGACGTGCATCCCCACGCTGCTCGGGATCCTGCCCGCAGTGGCAGCGCCTCTGCACGCCTACGCCGCATTCAGCCTCGCCTCGAACACCGTGGGGATTGAGGGCGGTGACTACCTCCAGACCACCGTCACGGTCGTCTTGGTTGGCGTCTGCTGCACGGACGGACGATGGAACGGCTGGCGCCCCCGTCGCACGGCACTCCCCCGGCTGCGGTACATCCCAGCGCACGTCCTGCTGCTCGCGCTGAAGCTACAGCTCGCGTACGTGTACCTCGAAGCAGCGACAGTGAAACAGGTGCATCCCATCTGGGCAGATGGGAGTGCGCTGTGGTTCTGGGTGCAACAACCGAACTTCGGGGCCCGTCCTGAGGTTCAGGATCTCCTGAAATGGGTCTTGTCGCATGCCCCTCTGCTGCACGCGGCTACGTGGGGTGTCATCGTCACCGAGTACGTCCTCGCTCTTTCGGTACTCGCAGCCCGACGTCGAACGCCTCGCTTCTTGACGCTCGGAGTCTCCGCGGCGCTCCATCTCGTCTTCTCGGTGATCCTCGGACTGATCACGTTCGAGATCTCGATGCTCGGTGCGATGCTCGTCCTGATGTGGCAGCCACGGGATGCGATGCCCTGGAGAATGTTCCGGCTGACGCGTCAACGCGAAGATGAGCGTGTAGTCACGCGTCAACAGCGCCTTCGACCAATCGACTGAGACCTCGCCCGCCTGGTCCTACCTCCACGACGGACAGTTGGCGCGGCCCGATCGCCGAGCGAGCAAGACACCGGTGTTCGTCGGTCGCGCCGCGTTCTTCCGCGGCGCGGAGCACGAACACCGGTGTCTTGCGGGGCCGCCGGCCAGCTGCGCGCCTACGCCGAGAGCGCGGGGAGCGCCGCGGGGTCGGCACCGTTCAGGAAGTCCGTCAGGCGCTCGGGCTCGCCGGGCTCCTCGATGGCGATCGCCGCGCGACGCAGGGCGAACAGGGAACGCAGCACCCCGCGGTTCGGCTCGTGCGACCACGGCACCGGCCCGGCACCGCGCCAGCCGGCCCCGCGCAGCGAGTCGAGCCCGCGGTGGTACCCGACGCGGGCGTACGCGTAGGACTCCAGCGTCGCGCCACGGCCCCAGGCCTCGTCCGCCAGGAGTGCCCACGCCAGGCTCGACGAGGGGTGCGCGACGACCACGGACGCCACGGGGGCGTTCGCGGCGAGCGCGGCGTCCACCGCAGGATCGGCGGGCAGCAGGGTCTCGGGGTTGGCCGACGGGGTCGGCAGCAGGTTCTCGGGCATGCCTCCACCCTGTCATCCCTTGCGCCCGTGTGGGGACCGGGCCTACCGTGGTGCCACCTCGTCGTCATCACGAGGCCCCGGGGCGGGAGACCGACCGGCGGCTCGGATGGCGGACACGGGGGTCCCCGACGGAAGACGACGGATTGCTCTCGATCACCGGTCCTGCTCAGCCCACGCGCTGACACCGTGATCGCGCGCCCCGTCGGGCGCTCCACCGCACCGCGGTGGGTCGGTGTCGTGCGCCCAGCACCGACACCGGGGAGACACCTCCATGCCCACCAGTCCATCCGTCGTCCTGCACGACCTCAGCTTCACCTGGCCCGACGGCACCGTCGCGCTCGACCACCTCACCGCCGCCTTCGGGTCGGGCCGGACCGGTCTGGTCGGGAGGAACGGGGCCGGCAAGTCCACGCTCGTCCGGCTGGTCACCGGTCGGCTCCAACCCACGTCCGGTTCCGTCCAGACGACGGGTCCGGTCGACGTCCTGCCCCAGCGGCTGCTCGCGGCAGCCGACGGGGCGCGGGCGACCGACACCGTGGCGGACCTGCTCGGTGTCGCACCGTCGCTCGCAGCACTCCGCGCGATCCTCGGCGGGGACCCCGACCCCGTGCACTTCGACGTCCTCGGTGACGACTGGGACGTCGAGGAGCGGGCCACGGCAGCCGTCGACCCCCTCGGCCTGGACCTCGACCGCCCGGTGTCGACCTTGTCGGGCGGGCAGGCCGTGCTCGTCGCGATCGCGGGGATCCGACTGCGGGGTCGGCCGATCGCGTTCCTCGACGAACCGACGAACAACCTCGACCGCCGGGCGCGCGCGATGCTCCTCGACGTCGTGGACTCCTGGTGCGGGACCCTGGTGCTCGTCAGCCACGACCGGGAGCTCCTGGAGCACGTCGACGAGACGTGCGAGCTCCGCACCGGGTCGGTCACCGTCTTCGGCGGGACCTTCTCGGCGTACGAGGAGCACCTCGCCGTGCAGCAGGCCGCCGTCGAGCGCGAGGTCCGCGTCGCCGACCAGCGGCACCGCACCGAGAAACGGCAGCGCATCGCGGCCGAGACGACGATCGCCCGGCGCGCCAAGGCGGGCGAGAAGGCCGGCCGGTCGATGCCGAAGTCGTACGCGAACGAGATGCGGAAGCACGCGCAGGAGACCGCGGGCCGGCTGCGCGTCGGGTTCGCCGACGACGAGGCCGCGGCACTCGCGACGAAACGCGACGCCCAACTCCGGCTCCGCGACGACGAGTCCGTGCACGTCGAGCTGCCCGACCCGCACGTGCCCGCGTCGCGCCGCATCGCCACGATCACGCTGCGCGGCCGGGACACCGTCGTGCAGGGGCCGGAACGGGTCACGCTCGGCGGGGACAACGGCGTCGGCAAGACCACGCTGCTCGAGCAGCTGGTCGGCGTGCCCACCGCGCGGGACCATCCGCTCCCCGGCACCGGAGCCGTCGCGCACGTCGAGCAGATCGCGTACCTGCCGCAGCGGAAGGACTCGCTCGACGACGCCGCCACCGTGCTCGAGAACGTCCGCCGGAGCGCCCCGCACGTGCCGCCCGCCGAGCTCCGCAACCGTCTGGCGCGGTTCCTGGTGCGTGGGGACACGGTCGACCGCCCGGCCGGGGCGCTGTCCGGCGGCGAGCGCTTCCGGGTCGCGCTGGCCGGGCTGGTGCTCGCGGACCCGCCGCCGCAGCTCCTGGT
This sequence comes from Curtobacterium sp. SL109, assembly GCF_026672405.1. NCBI lineage: Bacteria > Bacillati > Actinomycetota > Actinomycetes > Micrococcales > Microbacteriaceae > Curtobacterium > Curtobacterium sp. SL109. Next base: position 1,005,882 of record NZ_JAPPRB010000002.1, on the reverse strand, counting down.
GCTCGACGAACCGACGAACGACCTCGACCTGACGAGCGTGGACCAGCTCGTCGACGCGCTGCGGGCCTACCGCGGCGCTGTCGTCGTCGTGAGCCACGACGAGTCGTTCCTGGCACGGCTGGAGCCCGACGTCCGCCTGGAACTCGCGTGACGGCGGGAGCTCGCGTGACGACGGCGCTCGCGTGACGGGGTCGGGCTAGCGCTTCCGGGTCGGGCGGATCGAGAGCGACTCGACGGTGCCACGCTCGGGCAGGTCCACGACCGTGCGCACGGCGTCGGCGACGTCCGACGGCGCGAGGTAGTACTCGGTGTCGTAGTCCTCGCCGAGCTTCTCCACGAGCTGCCGCTGCATGTCCGAGTCCGTCCGGCCCGGGTGCACGCTCGACACCCGCACCCCGGCGTCCCGTTCCTCTTCCCGCAGGGCGTCGGTGAACGCACGGAGCGCGAACTTCGACGCCCCGTACACACCACCGCCCGGGCCGGAGACGAAGCCCGAGCCGGAGTTGATCGTCACGACGATGCCCCGGGAGGCCCGGAGCGCGGGCAGCGCCAGCCGGGTCAGCTCCGCGACCGCGAAGACGTTGGTGGCGAAGACGGTCTCCCACGTGGCGCGCGGGGTGTCCGCGACCCGGGAGCCCTGCTCGACCCCGGCGGAGTGCACGAGGACGTCGAGCCGCTCCGGCAGGTCCGGTACGTCGCCGGCGCCGAGGTCACCGACGAAGGGCTCCGCGCTCGGCAGGTCCGCCACGACGGCGGCGACCGCGTCGGCACTGCGGCCACCGACCAGCACGTGGTGGGTGCGGCCGAGGTCGGCCGCGATCGCGCGGCCGATGCCGCGGGTGGCTCCGGTCACCAGGGCGACCGGACGGACTGGAGGCTGTGTCTGCGTCACGCAGGCCAGCCTACGGATGCCGGGGCGAGCCTCCAGTCCGGGTGTCCGTCAACCGGACCGCCGCCGGTCAGTCGTTGTCGACGCCCTGGCGGATCCGGATGCCCTCGAGGACGTCCTGGGCGCGCTTCTCGTCCTGCTTCTCGATCTGGCGGGTGTCGCGCTCGGGGAGCTGGATGTCCTCCTCGGCGCGGATGCCGGCCTGGAGTTCACGGCCGCGCTCGATCTCGGCGTCGAACTCGGCGCCGAAGAGCAGCGCGTTGTTCGTGATCCAGATCCACAGCAGGAACACGATGACGCCACCGAGGGAGCCGTACGTGGCGTTGTAGTTCGAGAAGTTGCCGACGTAGAACCCGAAGCCGACGCTCGCGATGACCCAGATGAGCAGCGCGAGGATGGACCCGCCGCTCACCCACGTGAACTTCGGCTGCTTGACGTTCGGGGACCAGTAGTAGAGCACGGCGATCACGACGATGGCGATCACCAGCAGGATCGGCCACTGCACGATCGACAGCACCAGGGCGGCTGCGTCGCCGAGACCGATGAGGTCGCCGAAGCTCCGCGCGAGCGGGCCGGAGACGAGCGCGAGCAGGCCGATCACCAGCAGGACGACCGTGGTCACGGTGACGCCGAGCATGGTCGGGCGGAGCTTCCAGATCGGGCGGCCCTCGCGGACGTTGTAGATCCGGTTCATCGCACGGCCGAACGCGCCGACGTACCCGGAGGCCGACCAGAGCGCGCCGAGGAGACCGACGATGAAGGTGACCGGTGCGGCGGGCGACCGGACGAGGTTCTCCACCGGGTTCCTGATGAGCTCGACGACCTGCTGCGAGCCGACGTTGCCGATGATCTCGAGGAGCGTGTCGATCGTGGTCTTCGGGTTGGAGACGAGACCGAGGATCGACACCACGGCCAGCAGCCCGGGGAACAGCGCGAGGACGGTGTAGTACGTCAGGCTCGCCGCGAGGTCGGTGCACTGGTCACTGCTGAACTCACGCAGCGTCTTCTTCAGGGTGTAGACGACCGTCGGCTTCTTCAGGTCGGTGGGGCTGTCGGCCTTCCGGGAGTCGTCCGGTGCCGGCTTCGTGTCTTCGCGCGCCATGGGTCAGCCCTTCTTCGCTCGCTTGGCGGCCTGCTTGCGGTACCTGGCGGCCTGCGCCTGCACGGGGGCGAGGCGACGGCGCTGCTTCGTCCGCAGCTGGTAGCCCGGGTCCTGCTCGAGCTGCGCCTGCCGTGCCTTCCGCCCGGCCCGGCGGGCCTTGCGCCCCTTGCGGCCGGGCGCGGACTCGTCGCCGCGCGCGCCGAACGGCAGGAGCGCGGTGAACGCCGTCGACGCAGGTGGTGCCGCGAGGTGCCCGGCGGGGGTCCGGCCGATGCGCGTGCCCACCACGATGGCCACCACGCCGGTGGCCGCGATCGTCGCGAGGGCGACGAGCGGGGTCGGGTCGCGGTGCCAGCGCTGCCGGGTCTTCGCCACGGCCAGTCGGGTGCGCGCGGGCACGTCGACCTTCTGCTTGATGCGCTCGACCGTGTCGGTGATCCGCTCGCGCGTGCGGACGTTCGCGAGCTCGAGCTCGGGGAGACTGTCGTTCGCCATACGTCGTTCGTACACGGTTCCGGGCCTCGGCACCCCAGGACCGCGTTGTGCGACCAGCCCGGCAGTGCGTCCAGCGAGTCGCGTCTACCGTCCCGCGCATGCTGTACCGAGACGTCGCCGAGGGCATCCACCGGCTCGAGATCGCCCACACGAACCAGTACCTGGTCGAGACGGGCGACCAGCTGATCGTCATCGACGCGGGACTCCCCGCGTCGTGGCCGCACCTGTTGCTCGCCGTGCACGAGCTCGGGTACACGCCCGACCGTGTCGAGGGCATCCTGCTCACCCACGGGCACTTCGACCACGTCGGCACCGCTGCCCGGGCGCACCGCGAGTGGGGCACGCCCGTGTTCGTGCACCCCGGCGACCGGGACCTGGCGGCGCACCCGTACTCGTACCAGCCGCAGACGAACCGGTTCGGGTTCGTGCTCGCTCACCCGGGCGGGCTGGCCCCGCTCGGCCGGATGCTGCTCGCCGGCGCCGCGACGGTCGACGGCATCGAGGACACCGTGCCGCTCGAGTCCCGCGCCGAGGTCCCCGGGTCTCCGTGGATCATCGAGACGCCCGGACACACCGACGGGCACGTGGCGCTGCACTTCGCCGACCGGGACGCCGTGGTCGTCGGGGACGCGCTCGTCACCTTCGACCCCTACACGGGCGGGATCGGGCCGCGGGTCGTGGCACCGGCGGCGACGTCCGACATGGACACCGCGGTCGCGTCGCTCGGGCGGCTCGAGGACACCGAGGCGAAGCACGTGCTGCCGGGCCACGGGCCTGCGTGGCCGTGGGGCATCCGGGGCGCGGTGGCGCAGGCGCGGCGGGCGGCCGGCGCGGCCTGACGTTGCGGCTGCGGCGCTTGGGGCGGGCGCTGGCGCGGCCGAGCGACACGCCGAGCGACAGGGTCGACGTCGTACGACAGCGATGGTGTCGTACCGAGTCGAGCTGCGCGGCGTCGGGCCCGTCAGTCGGGGACGACCACGTCCTCGGGCATGCCGGACGCGGCGGACCGCGTCGCCGCCTCCATCAGCGCGAGGCTCCGGAGGTTGTCCCGCCCGCTCGTCTCCGGCGCCGGACCACCGTCGACCGCCCGGGCGAAGGCCTGCAGCCCACCCTGGCGGTCGTGGTGCTCGGCCGTCGGGAGCTCGACCGACGTCTCCGTCGGGCCCGCGTTGCTGCCGCCGGCGTTGCTGGCGCCGGCCTTCCGCACCGTGACGAGGTCACCGCTCACGTCCCCGGGCTCGCCGGCACGGCTGGTGAACCGGATCTCGCCGTCCTCGCCCTGGATGCTCCACTCCCCCGCCCACGGCGTGTGCTCGGCCCGGCTCAACCAGCTGCCGCGGTAGCTGACCACCAGGCCGTCCTCCATCTCGATGAGCATCGACGCGACGGCTTCGTCCTGGTACTTGCTGAACGACGGCCACGTCGCCTTCGCGAACACCCGGACGGCCTCCTGCCCCGTGATCATCCGGAGCAGGTCCAGGTGGTGGATCGCCATGTCGTTGATCATCGCGTGCGGGAACCGGTAGTGCGGGTTGTCCTCGAACGCCGCGTCGTTGTCCCACTGGCGGAAGTCGATGCTGATGGCGGAGAGCTCCCCGAGGGTGCCCGCGGCGAGCAGGTCCTTCGTCACGCGGGGTGCCGGGTAGAACCGGTAGTTCTGGCTGACCTGCAGCACGAGGCCGCGTTCCTCGGCGCGGTGCACGGCCTCGGCTGCCTCGGCCGCCGAGTTCGCGAAGGGCTTCTCCACCAGGACGTGCTTGCCGGCGTCCAGGGCCTCGAGCGCGAGTGGCACGTGCGTGACGGCGGGCGCGGTGATCACGACGGCATCGGCATCGACCCCGGCGAGCGCCGCGGTCAGGGACGGGAACGCCGCGGTCTCCGGCAGGCCGAGGTCCTTCCGCACGGCCTCGAGCGTCGGGGCGCTCGGGTCGGCGATCCCCACGACCTCGACCTCCGACACCGCGGGGAGCGCGACGCGGGCCCAGCTGCCGCCCCACCCTCCGAGACCGACGTGGATGATGCGGACCGTCATGTGTGCACTCCCTCGTGTTCACGTCGACGCCGACCTCGACGTCACGTCCATCCTGCTAGGGACCGCCGACGGGGTGGTCCCGGGAGCGCCTCGTGGTGGACGCCCGCACGCGCGTTCCTTCCCGTCACGCCCGCGGTGGGAAACCGGATCGCGCGTTGACGGTCGGAACGAACGACCCCCGACGCGCGATCCCACTCGCTCCGCGGGAACGGGCCGAGCTGCGCGCGAACGGGCCGAGCTGCGCGGGACCGGGCCGAGCACGCGCGGAACAGCCGACCGCCGCGGGACAGGCGGGCGGGGACAGGAACCCGCCCCGCCCTCAGTGCGTGAACGCGTACGCGATGAGCGCCATCGTGACGATGAACCCCGCCAGGTAGTTGATCCACAGGAACCGCTTCCACCCAGCGTTCGCGGACTCGGCGCCCGCGTCGGTGACGTTCCACCACGGCAGCACGTTGAGCGCGTACGGGATCACGACCACGGCGGCGATGGGCCCCGGGAACGCCGAGAACAGCAGCGCGACGCCCGCGACGACGTACGCCACGAACGCCAGGCGCACGGTCGCCCGTGCACCGATGACCGTCGCCACGGAGCCGATGCCCCCGGCCCGGTCCGCGAGCACGTCCTGTACGGCACCGAACGCGTGCGAGGCGACGCCCCACAGGAAGAACGCGATGCACACCGCGACGAGCTGTCCGGTCCAGTGCGGTCCGGCGAGCGCCAGGCCGTAGACCGCCGGGGACACGAAGTGCGTCGACGAGGTCAGGGAGTCCAGGAACGGCTTCTCCTTGAACCGCAGTCCGGGTGCCGAGTACGCGATGACGGCGAACACGCTGATCGCCAGCACGAGCCACGACCACGGGCCGTTGCCGCCGACACCGCCGAGCAGCACGAGCGCGACGAGGAACGGCACGTTCGTGACGACGACGGCCCACAGCGTGGTGCGGTGCACGCTCTTGTCGAGCAGCGCCCCCTCGACCCCGCCCTTCCGGGGGTTGACGAGGTCGGACTCGTAGTCGAAGACGTCGTTGATGCCGTACATGGCCAGGTTGTAGGGCACCAGGAAGTACACGACACCGACGAGCAGCGCCACGAGCGAGAAGCCGCCACCGCCGTCGACGCCGACGCCGCTGCCGAGCAGGTAGGCCGCCGCGAACGGGTAGGCGGTGTTCACCCAGCTGATCGGCCGGGACGACACGAACAGTGCGCCGAGGGTCGACTGCCGGGAGGCAGGGGTCGCCGTCATCGCGGGTCCTCCGGTTCGGGACGTGGTCGGGTCGTGAGCTCGGCGCGGTGGTCGCGGTCGAGCAGGACCCACAGGGACGGGAGCAGCAGCACGGCACCGATGGCGTAGGCCAGGTCCTCGACGGGGAACGCCCCGATCCGGAGCCCGGTGATGCGCGCCGGGTCGTACGCGACGATGCGCAGCGTGACGATGACGTTGTTGAAAACGATCGTCATGACGAGCAGCGCCACCCCGGCGACGACGCCGGTGACGGCGGTGACCCGTCGGCGTCGGGCAGCGTCCTCGCGCGTCCGGGCACGTCGGTCGGCCACCACGGCGGCGACGACCGCGAGCACGAGGGCGACGAGCAGGAACGGCACCGCGAGCAGCGCGTACACGCCCGACCCGTTCACGACCGGCTCCGACGGTCGGCGGCCCGCGCCACGATCGGCCGGACGGCGCCGAACAGGTTCATCGTCGTGTAGCAGAGCAGCAGCAGGAAGAAGAGCTCCTCGAGCGGGACGTCCGGGGCGAGCAGCACGCCCGTCAGCAGCCTGGTGGGGCCGATGAAGAAGATCCCGAGCGCGACGCCGAGCACGTCCCAGACGAGGAAGAACACGACACCGATCGCCATGACGGCCGCCGCACGCCACGGTGCCCGCCAGAAGAACAGGCGGAACCGGGCGTCGAGCACGGTCATGCCGGTCAGGGAGACCAGCAGCCCGAGGAGGTAGAGCCCGTGCATCACCCAGCGGCCGTCGGCGTGGGGGTCCGCGTCGACGCTGCCGGGGTCACCCGCGGCGGGGCACCGGCGGACCGCTCGAGCGGCGTCGGCAGGGGCTCGGTCGACGTGTCGCCGTGGATGCGCTTCAGCAGGACCTCGGCGGAGATCAGGCACATCGGCAGCCCGATGCCCGGGATCGTCGAGGACCCGGCGTAGTACAGGCCGTCGACCTTGGCGGACGCGTTGCCCTCGCGGAAGAACGCGCTCTGCTTCAGGGTGTGCGCCGGGCCGAGCATGGAGCCGCTCCAGGCGTTGTAGTCGTCCGCGAAGTCGCGGGGGCCGATCGTGCGGCGGACGCGGATCCGGTCGCGGAGGTCCGGCACGCCCGAGCGCTCCGCGACGACGTCGATGGCCCGGTCGGCGATGCGCTCGACCTCCCAGTCGCCGGCGCCGTCGACGCCGCCCTTGCCGATGCCGACGTCGGCGGGCAGCGGCACCAGGATGAACAGGTTGCTCGACCCGCGCGGGGCGACGGTCGGGTCGGTCTCGGACGGTGCGCACACGTAGATCGAGGCGGGGTCCGGCACGTGCCGGTCGTCGCCGAAGACCGCGCCGAAGTTCGCCTTCCAGTCAGCGGTGAACATCAGCGTGTGGTGGAGCAGCCCGGGGACCGGTCCGTCGACGCCGAGGTACACGAGCACCGCAGAGGGGCCCGGGTCGCGCTTCTTCCAGTGCGACTCGTCGTGCGTGCGGTGCTCGCGGTCGAGCAGCTGCATCTCGGTGTGGCGGAGGTCGGCGGCACTGACGACGACGTCCGCGGGAGCGACGTGCTGGACGCCGTCCCGGTCGCGGTGCACGACACCGGTGACGTGGTCGCCCTCGACGGTGATCCGCTCGACCTTGGCGCCGGCGATGATCTGGGCGCCCTCGGCCCGGGCGGCGCGCTCGACCGCGGAGATGACCTCGGTGATGCCGCCCTTCGGGTAGAGCACCCCGTCGGCCAGGTCGAGGTGGCTCATCAGGTGGTACATGCTCGGCGCGGAGTACGGACTGGTGCCGAGGAACACGGCCGGGTAGCCGAGGACCTGCCACAGGCGGCGGTCCCGCACGGCGGTCTCGGCGAAGCTCGACAGCGGCTCGAGCAGCAGCCGCGCGAGCTTGCCCATGCGGAGCAGCACGTCGGGGGCGGCCAGCTTCCGGAAGTCCTGGAACGTGCCGTAGAGGAAGCGGCGAACGGCCATCTCGTACGTGTCGGCAGCGGAGTCGAGGTACTTCGCCATCCGCTTGCCGGCGCCCGGCTCGATCGACTCGAACAGCTCGAGGTTGTCCTCGCGCGTCGCCCGGAGGTCGATCGGCTCGTCGTAGCCCTCGCTGTAGACCCGGTAGCCGGGGTCGAGCTTGACCAGGTCGAGCTGCTCGTCGGCGCTCGTGCCCAGCAGCTGGAAGAAGTGGTCGAAGACCTCGGGCATCAGGTACCAGCTGGGTCCGGTGTCGAACCGGAAGCCGTCCTGCTCCCACGTGCCGGCACGGCCGCCGAGCTGGGTGCGCTGCTCGAGCACGGTGACGGCGAAGCCGTCCCGCGCGAGCAGCGCTGCGGACGCGAGTCCGCTGATGCCGCCGCCGATGACGACGGCGCGACGCACGGGGACCTTGCGGGTGGTCTCTGGACGGGAGGCTCGTGACGGGCTCATGCTGGGCCTCCTGTGTGTCGGCTGGTCACCCTGCGCGACGTGATCGGCGCGCGTCCGGCGAGCACCTGCGCGGCGAGCCGCGCCTTGACGGGGTTCGGGACGCGCACACGGGTGGTGATGAGCCGGGTGGCCGGGGTGGCCGCGATCCGGTCGTTGAGTTCCTGGAACAGGGCGTGGGCCAGGCCGACGGCCTGGCGGGCGTCCTTCGGCAGCAGCGGGACGGTCCGTGCTGCCGTGTCGAGGTCGGCCTGGACGTCGTCGACCAGGCGGGTCTTGGTGGCCTCGTCGAAGGAGCGCAGGTCGACGCCCGGGAAGTACGAGCGGCCCAGCACCTCGAAGTCGGCGTGCAGGTCGCGGAGGAAGTTGACCTTCTGGAAGGCGGCGCCGAGGGCCCTGGCACCGTCGACGAGCACGGTGGCGTCGAACGTCGGCGTGCCGGCGCGGTACACGAAGGCGCGCAGGCACATCAGGCCCACGACCTCGGCCGAGCCGTACACGTACGTGTCGAAGGAGGCCTGGTCGTGCTCGGTCTGCTCGAGGTCCATCCGCATGGACGCGAAGAACGGCTTCGTCAGCTCCGGGCCGAACCCGGTCGTCCGTGCGGTCCTGGCGAACGCGTGCACCACCGGGTTCACCGAGAAGCCGTGCTCCATCGCACGCTCGGTGTCGGCCTCGAGCTCGTCGAGCACCGTGCGGGCGAGTGCCGGGTCGAGCCCCGCCTCGGTCGCCGGGCCGTCCACGACCTCGTCGGCGACGCGGACCAGGGCGTAGACGTTCGTGATGTGCTCGCGGGTGTCCTTCGTGAGCAGGCGCGACGCGAGCCCGAAGGACGTGGAGTAGCGGTCGATGACGACGGCGGACGCGGCCTCTGCGGTGGCGTCGTACAGCGGGAGCCGAGCTGCGTGCCCGCTGCCGGCCTTCGTGGTGCTCGTGGTCACCGGACGCGCTCCACCAGTTCCGACACCAGGGTCTCCAGACGGTCGGCCAGGTCGAAGGGCAGCGCGGCGAGCTCGGCCCGGGCGAGCGCGGTGTGCTCGCGGACCCGGACGAGTGCGGCGTCGTGCGCCCCGCAGTGCACGAGCAGGCGGCGCATCTCGGCAGCGCGTTCCTCGGTCAGGTCGGGGTCACCGAGGTACGGCGCGAGCTCGGCCCAGCACTCGGTGGTGGCGGCGTAGGCGATGAGCATCGTGCGCTTGCCCTCGCGCAGGTCACCGATCGCGGTCTTGCCCGTTGCTGCTTCGTCGCCGAAGACGCCGAGCAGGTCGTCGACCACCTGGTAGGCGATGCCGATCTCGCGGCCGAAGGCGCCGAGCGCGGTGACGATCGACTCGTCGGCGCCGGCGAGCACGGCGCCGGACTGCAGCGGGGCCTCGAACGAGTAGACGCTCGTCTTCGCGCGCTCCATCGCCAGGACCTCGTCCACCGTCGGCATCACGCCGTGGGTCAGGTCGACGTCGGCCATCTCCCCGGCGGCACTGGCGAAGACGGCGTCGTCGAACAGGTCGAGCAGGCGGGTGCGCCGGTCGCCGTCCACGCCGCTCGACTCGATGAAGCGCGGAGCGCCCGAGAGCGCGAGGTCGCCGGCGATGACCGCGGCGCTCATCCCCCGGTGCTCGGCGGTCGGCAGCGGCAGGCCGCCCGTCGTGCCGGTGTCGCGGAAGGACCCGGCGACGTTGGGCTGCCCGCGGCGGGACCAGTCGCGGTCGATGACGTCGTCGTGCACGACCAGCGCGGTGTGCAGGAGTTCGTAGGCGGCGGCGACGTGCGACGCCGCGTGGACGTCGGTGCCACCGAGGCCGGCGTACGCGGTGAGGACCATGCGGGGACGGAAGCGCTTGCCGCCCATGCTCGCCTTGCGGAGCACCCGCCAGAGTTCCTCGGAGGGGCGGCCGAAGGCCTGTGCCCGGGCCGAGGACACGACGAAGAAGCGCTCCAGGCACTCGTCGACCAGGGCGAGGTCGATGTGCGCCACGGTGGCCGCTTCGTCCGTCATTGGCCTAATCTATCGAACTAGATGAACCACTTCCCTGAAACCGTCGTGCTGCTGGCCGAAGACCGTACCCCGATCGGCACCGCGGACAAGTTCGCGGTGCACACCGATCACACGCCGCTGCACCTCGCCTTCAGCTGTCATGTCACCAACGCGGACGGCGACCTGCTCGTCACGCGTCGTGCGCTGTCGAAGAAGGCCTGGCCCGGTGTCTGGACGAACTCCTTCTGCGGCCACCCCGGCCCGGACGAGACGTTCGAGGACGCCATCGCCCGCCGTGCCGAGCGCGAACTCGGCATCACCGTGCGGGACGTGCAGAGCGTGCTGCCCGACTTCCGGTACCGGGCGGTCGACGCCTCCGGGATCGTGGAGAACGAGGTCTGCCCGGTGTTCCGCGCCGTGACCGACGACCTCCCCGCCCCCGCGGACGACGAGGTCTCGGAGTACGAGTGGCTCTCCGAGAGCGCGCTCCGCAGTGCCGTCTCGGCGGCGCCGTTCGCGTTCAGCCCGTGGCTCGGGTGGCAGCTCGAACAGCTGCCGGTCAACGCGCTCGACTGACCCCTCCGGGCGCGTCGCGGGCGTGTCCGTGCGCTCGGCGTCCCGGCCGTGCGGGTGCTGGCCTGTGGCGCACGGTCGCCGTTCCCTCGTCGTCGGTGCACACCCGCGTCGCACCGTGCGCGTTCCCTCGGCCCGTGCGAGGTCGACCACCTGGTGCAGGCCTGTCCCGCGGCACGGGGTGCGCAAGCTCGCACCACGAGGCGGCCTCGCGCACGCCAGCCCGCCGTGGCCCGCACCCGCTCGGACCTCCCGGCTGGCACCCGGGCGGCAGGCGTGCATAATGATCTGGCTCGGAATGTGAACGTGCACATGGGCGTGCCACGACACCGAGCGGGAGAGAGCAAGCAATGGCGTCGACGCGGACACAGCCACCGCGATCGCCCAGCATCCGCGACGTCGCGCGGGTCGCTGGTGTGTCGCACCAGACCGTCTCACGGGTCCTGAACAACTCCGACGCCATCCGCGCCGAGACCCGCGACCGCGTGCTCGCCGCGATGGAGCAGCTGCAGTACCGGCCGAACCGGGCCGCCCGCGCGCTGGTCACGTCCCGCACCCGGACGATCGGGGTGCTGACGGCACAGCGCTCCCACTACGGCCCCGCCGTCACGATGCAGGCCATCGAGGACGCCGCCGTCGCCCGCGGGTACTCCGTCACGACGGCGAACATCGCCGAGCCGACCGACACCGCCGTGCGCGACGGGCTCGGGCACCTGCTCGACCAGGACGTCGAGGGCATGATCGTGATCGCGCCGCAGCAGCGGGTGTTCGACCTCATCGAGGAGCTCGGCGTCCGCACGCCGTACGTCACCCTCCGCTCGAGCATCGGCGAGGACCCGACGGCGCTCTGGGTGGACCAGATGGAGGGCGCCAGGCTCGCCACCGCGCACCTGCTCGACCTCGGCCACGAGTACGTCCGCCACATCGCCGGCCCACAGGACTGGATCGAGGCCGACGCCCGGATGCAGGGCTTCCTGCGCGAGATGTCCGACCGCGACAAGCCCGTGCAGCCGCCGATCCTCGGGGACTGGACCGCCGACTTCGGGTACCACGCCGGCCGTGAGCTCCTGCGGTACCGCGACTGCACCGCGGTGTTCTGCTCGAACGACGCGATGGCCCTCGGGGTCGTGCACGCCGCCAGGTCCTACGGGCTCGACGTGCCGGGCGACCTGTCCGTCGTGGGCTACGACGACATCCCCGAGGCGAAGCACTTCTGGCCGCCGCTGACCACCGTGCAGGTGGACTTCGCCGAGCTCGGGCGCCGCTGCGTCGACCTGCTCCTGCCCGACGAGGACGAGGTGCTCCGCGCGGTCGAGATCGTCCCACAGCTCGTGGTCCGCGCGTCGACCAGCGCACCCCGCCACCGCGGGTAGTGGCCGGAGAACGCACCTCGGTCCGGGCGGACCACCGGGCTGGAGGCACGGTGCCAGGCCGCCACGAGCCTCCCGTCCGATCCGCGGAACGCAGGCGATCGACCCCAGATCGGGGGACAACAGATGTCCGCGATCCCACCGACACCGCGACCGTTACCGAAACGCGACAGTGACGAATTGACACCTGTGGCGTCGCCGTGCGTAGTATTGCCTCCGTTCCAGCCGATGTGACCGTTCACATCACCGTCACACGGGCTGGGGCACTGGACGCGACAACGAAGTCCACGCAGGCCTCCTGCGCCTTCGCTGCCGCAGCAGGACCACCCGAAGGACTGCCGCATCGCAGCGGCAGAAGGAGATGCACCGTGGCGTCAACCCCGATCGACACCGGACTCGAGACCCGGTCGATCACAGCACCCGAGACCATCCTCGAGATGCGCTCGATCACCAAGGAGTTCCCTGGTGTCAAGGCCCTCTCGGAGGTCTCGCTCAACGTCCGCGCCGGCGAGGTCCACGCGATCTGCGGCGAGAACGGTGCCGGCAAGTCGACCCTCATGAAGGTCCTCTCCGGCGTCTACCCGTACGGGACCTACACCGGCGACATCGTCTTCGAGGGCCAGGAAGTCCGCTTCTCGGGCATCAAGCAGTCCGAGCAGGCCGGCATCGTGATCATCCACCAGGAGCTCGCGCTGATCCCGGAGCTCTCGATCACCGAGAACCTGTTCCTCGGCAACGAGCCCGGCCGGTTCGGCACCATCGACTGGACCGCCGCCCAGCTGCGCGCCCAGGACCTGCTCGCCCGCGTCGGTCTCCGTGACGACCCGGACACGCAGATCAAGAACATCGGCGTCGGCAAGCAGCAGCTCGTGGAGATCGCGAAGGCGCTGCACAAGGACGTCAAGCTGCTCATCCTCGACGAGCCCACCGCGGCCCTGAACGAGAACGACTCGCAGCACCTGCTCGACCTGATCGTCGGCCTCAAGGCCAAGGGCATCTCGAGCATCATCATCAGCCACAAGCTCAACGAGATCGAGCAGATCGCGGACAGCATCACGATCATCCGCGACGGCAAGACCATCGAGACGCTCAACGTCAAGGCGGACGGCGTCAACGAGGACCGCATCATCCGCGGCATGGTCGGCCGCTCGCTCGAGTCGCGCTTCCCCGACCGCACCCCGAAGATCGGCGAGACCTTCTTCGAGGTCCGCGACTGGACCGTGCAGCACCCGCTCGACTCCTCGCGTCTGGTGTGCAAGGGCTCGAACTTCCACGTCAAGCGCGGTGAGATCGTCGGGTTCGCCGGGCTCATGGGCGCCGGACGCACCGAACTCGCGATGAGCCTCTTCGGCCACTCGTACGGCACCTTCCTCGGCGGCACGGTCGTCAAGGACGGCCGCGAGATCAAGCTCAACACCGTGCAGCAGGCCATCGACAACGGCATCGGCTACGTCTCCGAGGACCGCAAGGCCCTCGGCCTGAACCTGCTCGACACCGTCAAGCGCTCCACCGTCGCCGCCGACCTGCGGAAGATCTCGAAGGCCGGTGTCGTCGACTCGCTCGAGGAGTACTCGGTCGCCGAGAAGTACCGCAAGATGCTCCGCACGAAGGTGCCGAGCGTCGAGGACAACGTCGGCAAGCTCTCCGGCGGGAACCAGCAGAAGGTCGTCCTGTCGAAGTGGATGTTCACCGACCCCGACCTGCTCATCCTCGACGAGCCCACCCGCGGCATCGACGTCGGCGCGAAGTTCGAGATCTACGGCATCATCCAGCAGCTCGCGGCCGAGGGGAAGGGCATCATCCTCATCTCGTCCGAGCTCCCCGAGCTCCTCGGGCTCTCCGACCGCATCTACACCATCTTCGAGGGTCAGATCACCGCTGACCTGCCGGCCGACCAGGCCGATCCTGAATCGCTCATGCGCAGCATGACCTCCGCGCGGAAGGGCGCCACAGCCTCATGAACAACCTGAAACAGCTCTTCGGCAAGGGCAACAGCATCGGCCAGTACGGCATGGTCATCGCGCTCATCGCGCTGCTGATCTTCTTCTCGATCACGACCCAGGGCCTCATCCTCGAGCCCACCAACGTGATCAACCTGTTCCTGCAGTACTCCTACATCCTGATCCTGGCGCTCGGCATGGTCATGGTGATCATCGCCGGCCACATCGACCTGTCGGTCGGTTCGGTCGCGGCGGTCGTCGGCATCATCGTGGCGCAGTCCATGGCGGTCTGGCACTTCCCGGTGTGGACCGCGATCATCCTCGGCCTCGCCGTCGGTGCCCTCATCGGTGCCTGGCAGGGCTTCTGGGTCGCGTTCGTCCGCGTCCCGGCGTTCATCGTGACCCTGGCCGGCCAGCTCATCTTCCGTGGCGTCAACCAGATCATCGGCAACTCGACCTCGGTCCCCGTCCCGGACGCCTACACCCCGATCGGCGCCGGCTTCCTCGGTGACTTCGGTCCGGACTTCGGCTACAGCAACGGCACCCTGCTCATCGGGCTCGTCACCATCGCCGCGCTGATCATCATCGAGGCCCGCGGCCGTGGCCGTCGTCGCAAGATGCAGGCCGAGGTCCCGCCGCTGTGGGTCTCCGTCGTCCGCACCGGCATCCTCGTCGCGGTCACGCTCGTCGCCACGTACCTGTTCGGCGCCGGCCCCGTCGGCACCTCGGTCCCGATCGTCGCGATCATCCTCGGTGTCCTGACGATCATCTACGGCTTCGTGACGAAGAACACGATCTTCGGTCGCCAGGTCTACGCGGTCGGTGGCAACTCCAGCGCCGCGGTGCTCTCCGGTGTCAGCGCGAAGAAGGTCAACTTCTTCGTCATGATGAACATGTCCGTCCTCGCCGCCGTCGCCGGCATGGTGTTCGTCGCCTACTCGGGTGCCTCCGGCCCCGCGGACGGCACCGGCTGGGAGCTCGACGCGATCGCCGCGGTGTTCGTCGGTGGTGCCGCCGTCGCCGGTGGTGTCGGCACGATCTCCGGCTCGATCATCGGTGGTCTCGTGATGGCGCTGCTGTCCAACGGCCTGCAGCTGATGGGCCTCGAGTCCAACAAGGTGCAGATCATCCGCGGTCTGGTGCTGCTCGTCGCCGTCGCCTTCGACGTCTACTCGAAGTCGCAGGGGCGTCCGTCGCTCATCGGCGGCATGATGCGGCAGTTCCAGCGCAAGGACACCGAGCAGAACACGGTGGCGGCCCAGCAGCCGCGGTCCATCGAGGACCAGCCCGAGAAGGTCACCCTCCCCTAGCCCTCCACCCCTCACAGCGGGGCCTCGGCCCCACCCTCCTCAACGAAGAGAAAGCAATCACATGCGCAAGAAGATCGTCGCCGGCCTCAGCCTGGCGCTCATCACCGGCCTCGCCCTCAGCGGCTGCTCGGCCCGTGGCTCGGACTCCGGCAGCGGCACCGACGCGGCCATCAAGAAGGGCGACCTCATCGGCGTCGCGCTCCCCGCCAAGACCTCGCAGAACTGGGTCCTCGCGGGCGCCGCGTTCAAGAAGTCGATCGAGGACGCCGGCTTCAAGGCCGACATCCAGTACGCCAACGCCGGCAACCCGGTCCCCGACCAGCAGTCGCAGATCTCGGGCATGATCACCAAGGGCGCCAAGGCCGTCATCATCGGTGCCGCCGACGGTTCGCAGCTCACCTCCCAGGTCAAGTCGGCGAAGTCCTCGGGCGCCGTCGTCATCGCCTGGGACCGCAACATCCTGAACACGAAGAACGTCGACTACTACGTCGCGTTCAACAACTACAAGGTCGGCCAGCTGCAGGCCAACGCCCTCCTCAAGGGCCTCAAGGAGAAGAAGGGCGACGGACCCTACAACGTCGAGCTCTTCGCCGGTTCCGCCGACGACGCCAACGCGACCGTCTTCTTCAACGGCGCGATGAACGTCCTGCAGCCGAAGATCGACGACGGCACGATCAAGGTCGTCTCGGGTCAGACCACCTTCCAGAAGGTGCAGACCAAGGGCTGGCTCGCGCAGAACGCCCAGTCGCGCATGACCGACCTGATCTCGCAGTACTACTCGGGCGACACCAAGCTCGACGGCGTCCTGTCGCCGAACGACACGCTCGCCCGTGCGATCCTCACCGCGACCAAGGCCGCCGGCAAGGAGAACCCGGTCGTCACCGGTCAGGACTCCGAGACCGCGTCGATCCCGCTCATCATGAACGGCACGCAGTACTCGACCATCTACAAGAACACGACGGACGAGGCCCAGGCGGCCATCGACCTGGTGTCCGACATCGCCGACGGCAAGACGCCGAAGACGACCAAGGACAAGAACAACGACAACGGTGCGAAGGTCGTCCCCGCCGTCGAGCTCACCCCGGTGCTCGTCACGAAGGACAACGCCGTCGAGGCCTACAAGGGCAACGACGCACTCGAGCAGCTGGCCAAGGCCGGCGAGTAGTCACTCGTCCCACCCACAGGGCCCCGTCCGCATCGCGGACGGGGCCCTGTGCCGTCTCCCCGGCACGCTCGCCCGGACCCGGACCCGGACCGGAACCCGGACCCGGACCCGGAACGGATTCCGAATTGCCGGCTGACGGATCCGGTTCCGGTTCCTCGGGCCGAGCCGACCAGATCCGTCAACACCAGATCGCGATGTCGTCCCCCGGCCGGCTCGATGCAGTGGCCGCGATCGCGGCCGGACCGGAGGCCCGGAAGCCCGGAAGCCCGGAAGCGAGTTCGGCCGTTCGGCCATCCGCCCGCTCGCGCATCTGACAGGACATCCGGACAGCCGGACCGCCGTTCGTCCGTCCATCCGTCCGTCGACATGGGACGGTTCCCGGAACGGCGGCTGACGGATCCGGTTCGGGATCCTCGGGCTGAGCCGACCAGATCCGTCAACGCCAGATCGCGACGTCAGCGCACGGCCGGACCGAGGCCGTGGTCGCGACCACGGCTGGACGGGAGGCGCCCTGCCAGCCCGGACCGAGCCTCCCGTCCGGTGGGACGTGCGCTGGCGACCGGCCGCACCCGCCGTCAGCGCTGGCTGGCCCGGAGTCGCTGCGCTGCCTGCTGCAGGTGCGGGACGTCGACCTGCGCGGTCCCGAGGACGAGTGCGGGGGTGGTGTCGAAGTACCGGCGCGTGAGGCGCTCCCCCAGCAGCGAGACGCGCGACCACGGGATGCCGGGCTCGCCGGCGGTCACGGCGACGGGGAGCATCCGCACCGCCTCGCCGATCTCGACCAGGCGCATCCGGACGGCGTCGTACACGACGTCGTCCGGCAGGGTGTCCGCCGAGACGTAGCGGCCGATCACGCGGCAGGCGCGGATGACGTCCTCGAGTCGTTGGTCGACGTCCCGGTTCACAGGGGCACCGCCTGCCGGACGACCTCCGGGCGCATGCCGTCGGCGGCGACGACGTCGACCCGCACGCCGAGCACCTCCTCGGCGGCGTCCTGGATCCGCATCAGCGTGAACATGCCGAGACCCGGGCAGAGGTCGACCATCAGGTCGACGTCGCTGTCCGGGCCGTCCTCGCCGCGCGCGACGCTGCCGAACAGGCGCGGGTTGGTGCCGCCGAGACGGGTGACGGCGTCGCACAGTTCGGTGCGGTGGGCTGCGACGCGCTCGCGGAGCGACGACACGGTGGCCAACGGCTCGAGGTCGATCACCGTCAGGAACCCGGCGGCGCGGAGCAGCCGCTGCAGGGCGGCGAGGGAGGGCTCGCGGCGACCGTTCTCGTACGTGCTGATGACGCTCTGCGTGACCCCGGCGCGACGGGCGAGCTGCACCTGGGTGAGGGCGGCGCGGTCGCGTGCGCCGCGGATCAGGTCAGCGCCGGAGACGGGCGGCGGTGTCCGTGTCGGAGCTCCGGTCATGGTGCAACGATACACACCATTCTGTATTTCGCAGCCGGACGGAGTCAGTCGCGCTCGGAGACGTCCGCGCGGTGGAAGTTGAGCGCCGAGCGGGACGCCGTCGGGCCGCGCTGTCCCTGGTAGCGGGACTGGTACTCGGCCGAGCCGTAGGGCTTGTCCGCGGGGCTCGACAGCTGGAAGAAGCAGAGCTGCCCGATCTTCATGCCCGGCCAGAGCTTGATCGGCAGGGTGGCCACGTTCGAGAGCTCGAGCGTGACGTGGCCCGAGAAGCCCGGGTCGATGAAGCCCGCGGTGGAGTGCGTCAGCAGGCCGAGGCGACCGAGCGAGCTCTTGCCCTCGAGCCGGGCCGCGATGTCGTCGGGCAGCGTGACGACCTCGTACGTCGAGCCGAGGACGAACTCGCCGGGGTGCAGCACGAAGGCCTCGTCCGGGTCGGTCTCCACCAGCCGGGTGAGGTCGGGCTGGTCGACCGCGGGGTCGATGTGCGGGTACTTGTGGTTGTCGAACAGCCGGAAGTACTTGTCCAGACGGACGTCGATGCTCGACGGCTGGACGAGCGAGGCGTCGTGGGGGTCGAGGCCGATCCGTCCGGCGGCGAGCTGGGCGGTGATGTCGCGGTCGGAGAGCAGCACGGTACCGAAGCCTAGCGGCCGGGATCGACGCGCCGGTAGGCTGGCCGGCTGCCCTGCACCGTGCTCGGTGGCGGGAAGGGACCACCGTGTACCGCGTCATCGAGCTCGACGTACCGAGGACCATGGACGACGACCCGGCGGCCGTCGCGGCGTTCCGCGAGTGGGTGGCCGTGTCGGCCCGGTCCGAGGTGGCCGTCCACGGACTGACCGAGCTCGTCTGGACCGCCGAGGCCCAGCTCGCGATGATGCACGACCCCGAGGCGCCGAGTCGGTTGTTCGTCGTGCGGGACGAGGACGACCTCGTCGTCGCTGCCGGCTCCTACGACTCGAAGACCGCGGCCGGCACCCCGAACTGCTGGCTCTCCGTCGGCGTCGACCCCGACCACCGTCGTCGTGGCGTCGGGACACTGCTCGCCGACCACCTGGAGGGCATCGCCCGGGCCGAGGGCCGCACCCAGTGGAAGACGTACGCCGTGTCGCGGCAGGTCGGGTCGGCGACCGGGCCCGGGTACCTGCAGGCGCCCACCGGGTTCGGTGCCGTGCCGGAGGACGAGGCCGGCGTGCGCTTCCTGACCGGTCGCGGGTGGCGGTTCGGCCAGGTGAACCGGATCAGCCGGCTCGCGCTGCCCACCGACGCCTCGGTCGTGCGCACCCTGCACGACCGCGCCGTGGCCGCCGCTGGCCCGGGGTACCGGGTGCACGCCTGGACCGGCCCGACACCGCCGCGGTGGCAGGAGGGCATCGCGCTGCTCGAGACCCGGATGAGCACCGACGCCCCCGAGGGCGACATGGAGGAGCCCGAGGACGTCTGGACCGTGGAGCGACTGCAGGAGCACGACGCGCTGCTCGACGCTTCACCGCGCACGATGCTCACCGTCGCCGTCGAACACGTCCCGACCGGGGTCCTCGCCGGGTTCACGCAGTTGGCGGTGCCGGACGAGGTGGCCGAGCCCGTCTTCCAGTGGGACACCCTCGTGCTGCGCGAGCACCGTGGGCACCGGCTCGGGTGGCTGCTCAAGGTGGTGGGCATCGAGACGGTCGAGCGGGACCACCCCGGACACCCGTCGATCATCACCTTCAACGCCGAGGAGAACCGTCCGATGCTCGACGTCAACGAGGCGGTCGGGTTCGTCGGTGTCGGCAGTGAGGGGATCTGGGAGCGCCGGGTCAGCGGTGGGGGCGCCGGGGGCGCCGGGGGTGCCGAGGGTGCCGAGGGTGCCGAGGGTGCCGGGGGTGCCGGGTAGGGTCGGCCGCATGACGCGCTCACGGGGGATGCAGGCACTCATCGACGACGGGGTCTTCCTGGCCTACGAGGCCCAGCTGGCATTGGCTGACCGCTTCGAGGACCACGAGCACTGGGACGTGGACCTGGCAGCGGGGCAGTTCCACTTCTCCGGGGCGAACCCGGCCACCTTCCCGGTGCAGTTCCTCGGCACCGCTGCCCCGGGCCCGCGCAGCTGGTTGTGGGGATGGGCGAACCCGGGCCAGCACCCGGAGTCGGTGCTCACCGCGGCCACCGCGACACGGGCGCTCGGCGAACGGTACGACGTCCCCGAGCTCGTGCAGGGCGAGGTGGCGTTCGACGGCGCCCCCGACGACGACGCCGTCCGCACCGGGTACGAGCTCGGGTGGGGCCTGTCCATCGCAGCGCGGCTGGCAAGCGGCACCTGGTTCGGCTACAACGCCGAGGTCGGCGGGGGCACCCGGGTGTGGCTGCTGCTCGAGGGGCTGCTCTTCGACGCCCCGACGGTCCCCCGCATGCTCCGCGTGTTCGGTGAGGGCATCCGGTCGATCGAGGTCCAGGACCACCGTCGAGCCGTCGCGAGCTGGGCGTCGCTCCGCGGTGCGCCGTGGGACGGTCGCACACTGACCCTGTCCGGCGGCACGATCACGGTGGACTTCGACGAGCAGGGACGCCTGGGGCACATGGAGGGCACCGCGGGTTCCTGAGCAGACGGACGGCGTGGATCCAGGCCCGCGCGCCTACGATGGAGGGTCCGCGGTCTCGCGGGCGAAAGCGTCCCCGGAACAGGTCGATGTCCGTCACCACCACCGCAACCACCGCTGGAGGCCCGACGCCGGAAGCGGCGCCCGTCACCGCTCGCACGTCCACCGTCGCGACCGTGCTCGCCGTCGCCGTGCCGCTCGCCGTCGCGTGCTCGATCCTCGGCATGACCGTGACCGGGGCCTTCACCGCGAACCAGCAGCTCGTCAGCGCCGGCGACCTCGTGCAGTACGGCCTCCCCGTCGCGCGGGCCGTGCACGACACCATGGCCGCGCTGACGATCGGCCTGCTCATCGTCGCAGCGTTCGCACTGCCGGCGCAGAAGGCCGACCACCGAGCCATCTCGAGCGTGCAGCACCGCGCGGTCCGCTGGGCGGCGACGACCGGGGCCGTGTGGTTCCTGTCCGCCGTCGTGGGCATCGTGTTCACGGGCGCGAACACCCTCGGGTCCTCCATCACCTCGCCGCTCTTCGCCCGCAACTTCATGGTCTTCGCGTTCCAGGTCGAGATCGGGCAGTCGCTCGTGGTGTCGGCCGTCGCGATCCTCGTCGCCACGGTGCTGGCGGCCTTCGCCACCCGTGTCACCACGCTCGCGGTGGCCACGGTCGCCGGGCTGTTCGCGCTGCTGCCCCTCGCCCTCTCCGGGCACGCCGCCGGGTCGCTCGAGCACGCCAACGCGGTCAACTCCCTCGCGATCCACCTCATCGGGGTGTGCGTCTGGGCCGGCGGCCTGGTCGCCGTGCTCCTGCTCCGCACCGGTACGAAGGGCGCCACCGGCCGCGTCGTCGCGCGGTACTCGACCCTCGCCGGATGGTCGTTCGCGGCCGTCGCCTTCTCGGGCATCGTCAACGCGTCACTCCGTCTGACCGGTCCGCTCGACCTGGTCACTACGACCTACGGCTGGCTCATCACGGTCAAGGCCGTGATCCTCGTGTTGCTCGGACTGGCCGGGATCGTCCAGCGCCGCAAGCTCGTCCCCGCCCTGCTGCGCTCCCCGCTCGACCGCCGTTCCTTCACGCGGTTCGCCCTGGCCGAGGTCGTCTTCATGGCGATCGCCATCGGTGTCTCGGTCGCGGTGTCGCGCAGCCAGCCGCCGATCCCCCAGACACCGGAGACCGGCCAGGACACCCGCTCCGGGCTCATCGGCTACCCGTACCCGCCGACGCAGACGCTCCACACGTTCCTGACGCAGTGGCACATCGACTGGGTGTGGCTCGCCCTCGCCGTCGTCGGAGCCGGCTGGTACCTGCTCGCGGTGCGTAAGCTCCGCAAGCGCGGGGACTCGTGGCCCGTCGGCCGCACGATCTCGTGGGTGCTCGGCTGCGCCGTGTTCATCTGGACGACCTCGGCCGGGCCGTCGGTCTACGGCATGATCCACTTCTCGTCGCACATGATCCAGCACATGCTGCTGATGATGTTCGTGCCGCTGCCGCTCGTGCTCGGCGGCCCGGTGCTGCTCGCCCTGCGGACCCTGCCGGTGCGCAATGACGGCTCCCGCGGAGCCCGCGAGTGGTTGATGCTGTTCGTGCACTCGCGCTACATGCAGTTCATGGCCAAGCCGGCCGTCGCCGGGGTGATCTTCGCCGGGTCCCTCGTGGTGTTCTACTTCACGCCCGCGTTCCAGTTCGCGATGCAGTCGCACGAGTGGCACGTCGCGATGGTCGTCCACTTCGTGCTGAGCGGCTACCTGTTCTTCTGGGTCTTCGTCGGCATCGACCCGGGCCCCCAGCGCCCGCAGTACCCGATCCTCATCATCGCGCTGCTGGCGACCCTGGCGTTCCACGCGTTCTTCGGCGTCGCGGTGATGACGTCGCAGGCCGTGTACGCCGCCGACTGGTTCCACGCCCTCGGGCAGACGAACGACGTCGGGCTGCTCGCGGACCAGCACACCGGCGGCGGCATCGCGTGGGGTGCCTCCGAGCTGCCGATGGTGTTCGTCGCGCTGCTCGTCGTCCGGAACTGGGTGAAGTCGGACAAGCGCGACGCGAAGCGCCTCGACCGCCAGGCAGAGCGGGACGGCGACGCGGAGCTCAAGGCCTACAACGAGCGCCTGAGCGCGATGCGCCAGCGCGACTGAGCGGCGCCTCGGCTCAGTCGCCGTGCACGATGCACACGGCGTCGAGGTCCATCGCGGCCTCGAGCGCTGCGCTGATCCCGGACTCGCCGTCCGGGCCCGCGGGCATCACCGTGTCGACCCACCACACGGGGATCGTCATGGGCGGGGCGTCCGGCAGGATCCGCTCGACCTCGTCGAGCACGTCCACGCGTCGGACCCCGAGCACCGTCACCACAGGGTGGTCCTGGTCACGGCAGACCTGCATCACGGGGCCGTCGTCGAGTGCCCGCACACCCCAGGTGTCATCGTGCAGGAGCAGCGCCTCGGCGACCTCCCGCACCTCCACCGGGCCCCGGCAGAGCAGGGTCACGTCACGCGGCACCGTGCGCTCCGTGCACGCCACCGGCGCTGACGTGGCCGTCGAGGGAGCCCTCGTCGTGCGAGGGGTCGAGCGGAGCGCCACCGACGAGCTGCAGGAAGCGGTCCTCGTCGATGCGGTCGAGGAAGGCCTCGAGCGCCGTCCAGCCGTCCTCGAGCCGGACGATGAGCCCGGCACCGTCGGAACCGGCGCCGTCGGGACCGGTCCCGCCCACGAAGCTCGACGTCGAGGTGTGCGGCGGCGGCCAGACGTCCCCGCGGTCGAGGAGCCCGGTGGCCTCGGGTCCGACGACGACCGCGAGGGGTGCCGGCTCCCCGTGGGACACGGGCCGGACGAGGTGGTCGGCGTCACCGCGGCGCTGCATGACCACGCCGAACACCGTCATGACCTCGCCGGCGACGCGCTGCACGGCGTCGAGCATCCGCTCGGCGAGCGCCGGGTCGGTGCCCTCGTCGGGCACGGTCAGGACGGCGGACATGGTCTCGATCACGACGCCGTCGGTCAGGTGCGCGGTCATCGTCGCGGAGAAGCCGTCGCCCACCGCGTAGGACGTGCTGATGCCCGGGGACTCGTGTTTGGCGTACTGCGTGACGACCCAGCGGTCCCACGGCACGGCGAGCGGCTCGGTGGTGCCCCACCGTGTCGGACAGGTGCCGACCGTGTGGCAGAGGGCCTCGATCGCGGAGCCGATGTCGACTGCCCGTTCGGCGTGGTGGCGGAGGGTCAGGTCGATGCTGATCTGCCGGACGGACCCCTCGGCGACCGGGTGTGCGAGCGAGGGCACCCCGAGCAGCTCCGGTCCGTGCGTCGCGAAGTCCGTGACGTCCGTGGCCTCGACTCCGGTCCGGCCGTCCCGCAGGCTGCCGTCGGGCGCCGTCACGGCCCAGGCCGCTCCGTGCGCTCCGAGTGCGTGGCGCAGTGCGGGCGTGATGGCGGCGTCGGGGCGGGTCCGCAGGACGACGACGCGTTCGGCGGCCAAAGCGCGCTGCAGCAGGGAGGCCAGCGCGTCCGTCAGCCACACCACGTGGGAGTCGGAATCGACCACGATCGCGGAGCCGATCACGTCGTCGATGAGGGGATGCCTGACCATCCGGGCCTCCTCGGGGTCGGGGTCGATCAACTCCCTGGACGGTACACACGGCCCCGACACCTGTCCGTCAGCGGGGCGGCCTCACAGGGGAGACACGGCCATCACGCATGGTCGGTCGCCGCGACGGCCGGGAGGCTCGGCTCGGCCCGGCGCATCGGCCTGCGACACGTGGTCGGCTGGCGTCCAGGGCGGAATCCGGTATGGTTGTCGAGTCCCGCCGAGCGGGCGCGCGAGTGTAGTTCAATGGTAGAACTCCAGCTTCCCAAGCTGGTAGCGCGGGTTCGATTCCCGTCACTCGCTCCGAAGAACCGACCATCGTGTCGTCCGGGTCACCGCTAGTTTGGCGTTGTGAGTTCCAGTGCTGCACAGGCGTCGTCGTTCTTCCGGGAGATCGGTGGCAACGGCCCGGTGTGGACGGTCGAAGACGACAACGGCGTGCCGGCACCGAAGGCAGCCGATGGTCGCCGGGCAATGCCGTTCTGGTCTCGGCGGTCGCGGGCGGAGCGCGTCATCGCACAGGTTCCGGCGTACGAGGGGTTTCGACCCCTGGAGATCTCGCGCGCTGACTTCGAGAGCCGATGGCTTCCTGGAATCGAGCGGGACGGACTCAGCGCAGGTCTGAACTGGTCCGGACCTCGTGCGACGGGCTACGACCTGACGCCAGGAGAGCTCCGAGCCCGACTGACCGCCTGACGATCCGCTCCCGAATGATCGTGGGAGGAGTCGCTGCCGATCACTACGATCGTTCGCGGACGCCGAGCGTCCGGCGTCGTTCATCGTGGGAAGGAACTCGTTGTCATCGGCATCGAATCCGGACGAGTGGGTCCTCCACCCCTCGCCGGTGTGGGGCGACCGAGTCGACGTCGTCGCGAACACGACGTTCGACGACAGCGGTCCGGGGACGCTCCGGTTCGAACAGTTGCTCTTCGAGAAGCTCGACGAGCAGCGCTTCCGGCTGTGCTGCATCCCGTTCTTCACGTCTGGCTACAGCCTCGGTGACGTCGTCGCGCTCAAGGACGACCAGGAGATCGGCGTGTCCCCCGGGGAAGTCGTCGAGCGCAGCGACCACTGGTCCCTCCGAGTCCTCGTCACGCCCAACGGAGACGCCGCCGCTCTGCAGGACCTCCTCACGACGCACGGCGCGGAGGTCGAGACACGCGGGCACCTCGTCGCCTGCTCCGTGGTCGGTCGTGAACAGCTGCGGTCCTTCCGCAGGGGGCTCGATGAACTCGAGCACGGCGGGCACCTCGTATACGAGACCGCGTGGATCTGAACGACCTCTAGTCGAGCCCTGTCGCGCCGCCCTCGAGGAGGCGGAGTGCCCCAGGAAGGGCGTAGACCGCGCTCACGGTCCTGACTCGGACGTCCAGATCCGGCCGCACGGCCCCCTTCTCGAGTCCCCAGACCTTGGTCCCCCGTCGTCGGACCCATCCCATCACTCGCTTGACCCACCGCTCGTACTCCGGTGAGATCGCGCGCATCGCCTGTGCCTGGGAGCCGATGAGGTGGGTCGTCAACTCCCCGTCACCGACCCGACCGGGTTGCCAGAAGAGCACGGGTGACCGGTCGGGGTGGACGAGGCCAACGCCTGGTCCGGGGTCGAGACGCTGGAAGTTGATCGTCGACATGACCGCGGTGACAGTCCCTTCGCGCAGCACAGGGTCATCGCGGTACATGACGACCGGCGGCCCGAACTCCTCGGAGAGGACCACGACCGACCGATGTCCACCCGCCTCCGTGCGACTGAGACTGACTGGTTCGCGCTCCACGAGTGGCCACTGCCAGATGGTTGCCGTTCGTCCTTCCCCGATGTGGTCGAGCAACGCTGTGACGTCGTCGTCCGACGCGTAGAACTGGACCGCAGCGACCACGACGCAATGGTAGGGGATGTGTGTCATGCCGGCAGGTTCGAAGGAGGACCCTTCAGGACAGGATGGTGAGGAGCCGGTTCCCGAAGAGCGCTGCGAAGCCTCCCTGTCTCCGCAGGATGTGTTGCACGTGGTCGGCCGTCCGTGGGAGTCGTCGAGGACACGCCGACGAGGGAACCGATCGCGGGTCTGCGGACAACTCAGGACATGAACGAGATCACGGGTGACCGGGCCGACTGGGCCCTGAGCACCGCGGGCGACGGGCAGGCGTTCGGGCGGGTGTTCGACCGCCATGCCCCACGACTGCGGCGGCACGCGGTCGGACTCGTCCCCAGCCCCGCCGACGCGGACGCCTCGTCGCCGTCGCGTTCCTCGAGGCGTGGCGGCGACGCGACGAGGTCCGCTTCGTCGACGATTCGCTGCTGCCGTGGCTGCTCGTCACGACGACGAACGCGGCCCACAACCTGACCCGGTCGACCGGGCGACACCGCCGCTTCCTCGGCCGGTTCCCCGTCGACGACCCGGCACCGGACCCCGCTGACCAGTACACGGACGGCGACGCCGTGACGGCACTCCGCGGACTCGGGCTCGCCGACCAACGCGTGCTCACGTTGTGCGTCATCGAGGGGCTCAGCGAGCGCGAGGCCGCCGCCGCTCTCGGTGTCGCACCCGGGACCGTCAAGTCCCGGCTCCACCGAGCGAAGGCTCGACTCCACCAGCGCTACACAGCCACAGCGGAACCCCTCGGAGGCGCACTGTGAACGACGACATCTCCCCCCGCCTGACCGCGATGCGCGACGCCCTCGTCGCCGACGTCGCGTCCACCCGCACGACGGGCCCCGAGCGCCACCGCCGACCCCGTCCGACCCGTGGGGCGGTCATCGCCGTGGCGGTCGCGTTCCTCGTCGGTGGTGGCCTGACCGGCGGGCTCACCGCCGCGGCGCTCCCGGGCAGCGACCCCGACGTCGCCGTCCAGAGCTCCCTCGCCACGACGGCGCGCTACATGGTCGAGGACGCGAACCACGGCCGGATCCTGGGCACGCCGACGTTCCGGGTGGTGCGGGGCGCCACCTCGCTGACCCCGTCCGATCGCCCTGCCGGCGCGGACAGCGTCGCGGTGGCGTGGGCGTGCCTCGACGGCGACACACCCACCGTCGAGGTCGCCGGCCGCCCCACGGTGGGCAGCGTCTGCGGTCGACGGGGCGATCCGACGTCCGAGGCCACCGGCTGGTCGCTGTCCCCGGCGGCCTCGACCGGAGCCACGGCAGTGACCTTCTCCGCCGGTGACACCGACCGGTACGCCGTCTGGGTGTCCTGGGCACAGGCTCCGCGCATCGCCGCACCCTCCGCACAGCAGCGCGCCGAGACCACCGACGGCGTCGTCTCCCTGGACGAGTACCGGACGGCGTTCAACCGCCTGCTCGCGTGCCAGGCACAGGCGGGACAGGCGATGGACGACGTCCCCCTCATCTGGTACGCGGACGGCCTGTGGAACAGGAGCGGACGAGGGACCGGGCCCTGGTACCTGTACGCGACGCCGTCCACCGGCAGCGAGGTCTTCGACACGCAGTGCTACCCGCGCGAGTTCGGCGCGGTGGACGCGATCTGGCAGGACGAGCACCCACAGCCCGAGGACCCGCCGGTCGATCCCGCTGTCGGCTGAGACCGGGGAGCTCGACGTTGGTGGGAGGCGTCTTCCTGGCGCGGAGCAGTGACCTGATCCAGTGAGCGGAGCGGGCCTCTCGTCCTGCGACGGCCGCCCCGGTCACTGCCATGATGAGCCGATGAACGGAACCACCGCGGTCATCGTGATCGACATGCAGGTCGGCGTCCTCGACGGCTGCCACGACGCCGGCGGGGTGACCCACCGCACCGCGTTGCTCGTGGAGCGTGCCCGCGCGGCCGGTGTCCCGGTGATCTGGGTCCAGGACCACGACGACTTCCCGGAGGGGACGCCGGAGTGGGAGCTGGCGGCACCGCTCCGACGGCGGCAGGACGAACCGCTCATGCGGAAGACCCGGCGTGACGCGTTCGTCGGCACGGAACTCGCCGACGCCCTCGCCGAACTGAGCGTGACGCACCTCGTCGTGGCCGGCGCGCAGACGGACTACTGCATCCGGACCACCACCCAGTCCGCTGCGGTCCGAGGGTTCGACGTCACGCTGGTCGGTGACGCACACACGACCGTCGACGCCGAGCACGAGGGCGTGCCGATCAGCGCCCGGCAGGTCATCGCACACACGAACATGTACTTCTCCGGGTTGCGGTACCCGGGACTCCGCTTCGGTGTCGGACGGCACGACCGGGTCGAGTTCGCACCGAACCGCTGAGGACCGGACCACGGAGCGCATCGACGCGACGAGCAGCGACAGAACCTACCCTGGGGGGATGCTCTCCCGACGCGATGCCGCCGTCCGCCTCGACATCCCCATCGAGATGGCGACCCACCACGGGATCCCGTCGCGCCTCAGCGAAGCCGAACTCCAGGCCATCGAGCAGGACCCGCCCGCCTGGCTCGTGCAGTCCCGGGCGAACCGCACGGGGACCAAGAAGGTCTGGGTCCACCTCGAGTGCTCGGTCTGCGGCTACTCGGAAGAGGCACGGCCCAAGAAGTGGTGGCCGGACTGGGACCACCTGATGTGCGACTACCACGCGCCCTACCAGGCGCCGGACCCGACCGCCGGGCTCGTCCGGCGTGAGGTCGACGGCGTGGGCAGCCGGTTCGTCGCCCTCGTCGACGAACGGCCGTAGTCGGGCTGCAGCCGAGTCCGCCGAGCATCCGTGCCGGATGTCCTGGGTACGCTGACCTGACCTGCGCCGGCCCCACCAGCCGACGCTCGGATCAGGCACGCTCCCCAGGAGGAGGCACGGCATGCTCGTCGATGCGAGGTTCACGACGCACGACCGCGACGAGGCACAGGAACTCGTCCAGCGGGTCTACCCCGGCAGTGCCTTCCGTGAATGCGTGGCGCCCTTCACGTACAAGCAGCGGGTCGTCGGCGACAGCGATGCGGTGAGCGTCGCCCGGTTCGAGGTGAGTTCGCGGTCCGAGCTTGCCGTCCGCTTCGACGGGGTCGTCGGCATCGGGATGGCGTCGGGCGGTGAGTACCGCGTCACGAGCAACGACGACCCCCTCGACACGACGAAGCCCTTCCTGCTCCGCCCGGGGATCGCCCGGTCGTGGTCGTCGGACCACCACCTGATGGTGGTCAACCTCGACGTCGGCGCACTCGCCCGACACGTCGGCGCCGACGCCCAGGGCGCGCGCCTCGTGACGGCGTCCTCGGGACCGCTCACCGATGCGGCGGCGAGCTACTGGTGCCACGTCGCCCGCCACGCTGCGAGCGTCTTCTCGACCTCGGCCCTCAGCGGCTACGCGCTCATCCGCAAGGCGACGACCGACCTCGTCCTGGCCTCGGCGGTGGACGCCTTCGGCATGACGGTCGAGCAGGTCGGCTCCCCGTCCTGCGACGCCGCGCTGCCCACCGCGGTGCGTCGTGCGGCCCAGTTCATCGAGGACAACGCTGCCGCGCCGATCGGCATCGTCGAGATCGCCGAGGCCGCGCGGATGAGCGTCCGGGGCATCCAGCTGGCGTTCCGGCGAGCGCTCGACACGACGCCGACGGAGTACCTGCGGCGAGCGCGCCTGCGCCACGCCCGAGAGCACCTGGCGACGGCGACCCCGGCCGAGACGACCGTCACGGAGGTGGCACGGAGCTGGGGGTTCACGAACCTCAGCCGCTTCAGCTCGGCGTACCGCCAGGCGTACGACGAGTCCCCGCGGCAGACGCTCGAGCGCTGAGCTCGTCGCCGCACGACCGGAGCCGTCCTGGACGCAGGGCGCACCGAGGAGACACCCGGCGCAGGATCGGCCGCCCCGCAGCGCAGCGGAGGCCGAACGGCTCGGATCGACGGGACGACTGCTCGATCATGGGGAGGCCTCGATCCGGTCGCTCAGGGACGGTCGAGAAGAGGGGCGGGGAGCCAACCACTCCCCGCCCCTTCATCCCGCGTCACCGCTGGTCGGCTCGGTAGGCGGCGGCGTTGGACCGCCAGCGCTCGGCTTCGTCGTCGAAGTCGGGGATGCTGTCGCGGTCCGGGCCACCGACGGCGTAGTGCTCCACGATGGCGTCGTTCGCTGCCCTGCCCATCGCGGCGCCGCGATGGGTCATGACCGACTCGAACCCGCGGACGGCGACGGCGAGGTCCGTGCCTGCGCGGAGCGCCCCGACGACGGCGCGGGCGAGCTCGGCCCCGTCGAGGAGTGCGAGGTTGACGCCGTTCCCGCCGAAGGGCGACATGACGTGGGCGGCGTCGCCGAGCAGCGTGACGCCCGGCCGGTGCTCCCACGTGGTCGGGGTCGGCAGCGCGAAGACGGGTCGGTTGGGGAGCACCCCCTCGGACTCGTCGATGACGCGCAGGAGCTCGGGCGCGAAGTCGGAGAAGCGCTCCCGCAGGACCTGTCGGACGCGCTCGGTGTCGGTGGCCGTCGTGCCGCTGGCGTCGAGGACGCCGCCACGACCGTCGGGAGCACCGAGGCCGGCGGTGGCGAGCCAGTCGAGCTCGGTCCGGAACGAGATGTACCCGCGGACGACGTCGCCGCTGTTGCGTTGCAGCACGAGGGTCTTCCCGTCGCCGTTGGCCCACATGTGGCCGTCACCGACGAGCGCGGCGATCTCCGGGTGCCGGTGGGTGACGTCCGTGAAGAGGGCCTCGACGAACGTGACCCCGGTGTACTGCGGGACGGCGTCGGTGAGGACAGCCCGGACACGTGACCAGGCGCCATCGGCACCGATGACCAGGTCGGCGGTCACGGTCGTGCCGTCGGCGAACGACAGGGTGCAGCCATCGACGTCCACCAGGCGGTGTCCCCACCGGATGGTGCCCGGCGCGAGGGACCCGGCGAGCATCTCCCGCAGCTGCGCCCGGTCGATCTCGGGTGCGGCGGTCTCCCCGGGTGCCGGGTGCTGCTCGGCGACGACCACGCCGCTCGGGTCGAGGAGGCGGTGGGCCTGCCCCTCCGGACGCGCCAGCGCGAGGAACTGCTCGGTGAGGCCGGCGTCGTCGATCGCGATCTGCCCGGAGTCGGCATGCAGGTCGAGCGTGCCGCCCTGCATCCGGGACCCCAGCGACACATCGGCATCGTGGACGGTGACGGTGACGCCGCCGAGCTGCAGGATGCGCGCCGCGAGGAGGCCGCCGGGGCCAGCGCCGATGATCGCGACGGATGGCTGCGCGGTGCGGGTTGGGGGCTTCATGGTCCATTCCATTCGTCTTTACCGAACGATCGTTCGGTAATCCCGACCATACTGACCGAACGATCGTTCTGCAACTAGGCTGTGGCCATGGAGAACCTGAAGCGTCGGCCTGGCAGCGAGACCCGTTCGGAGATCCTCCGTGTCGCCCTCGAGCTGTTCACCGAGCGCGGCTTCGAGGGAGCGTCGATCCGCGACCTCGCCGAGGCCCTCGGCATGACGAAGTCGTCGCTCTACTACCACTTCGCCAGCAAGGACGCGATCCTCGCCGCCCTCATGGAGAACCGGCGCACCGAGGTCGACGACCTGCTCGCCTGGGTCGACGACCAGCCTCGAACGCCCGACCTGCTCCGCCGGACGGCCTTGCGCTGGGTCGACTCCACCGCGGAGGAGCGGCTGCAGGGGATGCGCTTCGCCCACGCCAACGGGCCCGTCATGCAACGGCTCGCGGCGGACGGCACGGATCGGCGGTCCCTGTTCGGCGCCGTCATCGACCGGGTCCTGCCCGGATCGACGACCGTGCCCGAGCGGCTCCGGGCGCAGATGGCGTTCGACAGCGTCAGCGCCGCGCTGTTCGCCGCGCAGGGCACCACCGCGTCGGACGCCGACGTCCTGGCCGCAGCGCGCGATGCCACCGTCCGCCTGACCGACGACGCCTAGGCCGGGCACGACCGCCGCCGTAGGATCGCGGGATGCACGCAGCGTTCGACCACGTCGTCGTCGGGGGCGGGGTCGTCGGCGCCGCGAGCGCACGGTCCCTCGCCGCTCGGGGTGAGCACGTCCTGCTCGTCGAACAGCACGGCCGCGGGCACGACCACGGCTCCTCGCACGGAGCCAGCCGCATCTTCCGCATGGGCTACGCAGACCCCGAGTACGTCGCGCTCTGCCAGCAGGCCCTGGCGGCGTGGGTCGCGCTCGAAGCCGCCAGCGGGCGTCCGCTGCTCGACCGCACCGGCGCCGTCGACCACGGCCGACCGGCGCAGGTCGACGCCATCGCGCGGGAGCTCGCCGCGGCGGGCATCGACCACGAACGCCTCACGCCCGAGCAGGCCACGGCACGGTGGCCGGGCCTGGCGTTCGAGGGACACGTCCTGACGCACGCCTCGGCCGGTCGGATCCGCTCGGCCGACACCGTCGAGGCGCTCCTCGACCTGGCGGCGTCGGACGGCGCCGAGCTCCGCTTCGCCACGCGCGTCACCGGCATCGAGGACCACGGGGACACCGTCACGCTGACGCTCGACGGCCCGGACGGCGCCACGACCGTGACGGCGCCGAGCATCGTGGCGGCGGTCGGGTCCTGGGCCCCCACGCTGGTCGGCGAGCTGTTCCGGGGACGCGGGGCGAGCCTCCCGGCCATCCGCGTCACCCAGGAGCAGCCGGCCCACTTCCCCAGCCACCTGCCGGACGCCACCTGGCCGAGCTTCGTGCACTGGCCGGAGGACGGCCCCGACGTCTACGGGCTGTTCACCCCCGGCGAGGGCGTCAAGGTCGGGTTCCACGGCACCGGCCCCGTCGTCGACCCGGACCGGCGCGACCGCACGCCCGTCCCCGAGGAGCTGGAGCGCCTGCAGGCCTACGTGGCGCGCTTCGTGCCGGGGGTCGACGCGAGCCGGCCCGACCCGATCAGCTGCCTGTACGACAACTCCCCCGCTGACGACTTCGTCATCGACCGACGTGGACCGGTCACGGTCGCGACGGGGTTCTCCGGGCACGGGTTCAAGTTCGCGCCGCTGCTCGGGACGATGGTCGCGGACCTGGCGACGGGCGGGGCGCCGCACCCGCGCTTCGCGCTGCCCGGCTGACCCGGCCGACCCGGCCGACCCGGCCGACCCGGCTGACCCGGCTGACCGCTAGCGTTGCTGCGTGCATGTCGTCGTCGCGCCGGACTCGTTCAAGGGGACGGCCACCGCTGCCGCCGTCGCCGTCGCCATCGGGGACGGGTGGCTGACCACCCGGCCCGACGACACCGTGACGCTGCTGCCGATGGCCGACGGTGGCGAGGGCACCCTCGACGCGTTCGCGGCCGCCGTCCCCGGATCGCGGCGGATGCCGGTGACGGTGACCGGGCCGGCCGGTGCCCCGGTGGACGCCGAGTGGCTCGCGCTGCCCGACGGACGCGCGGTGGTCGAGCTCGCGGCGACGAGTGGACTCCCCCTGCTGTCGACGCTCGAGCCCGATGCCGCGCAGACGACCGGGTTCGGTGAGGCCATCGCCGCCGCACTCGACGCCGGGGCGACGGGGCTGGTGCTCGGCATCGGCGGGAGTGCGTCGACGGACGGTGGGGCGGGCCTCCTCGGGGCGCTCGGACTCGGGGGCGTCGGGGCGGGTGGCGGCGCCGGTCCCGGCAGCGGTTCCGGTTCCGGTTCCGCCGGACCGGGGTCCCTGCTCGACGGGCTCGACGGGCTCGATGACCTCGGGGACCTGACCACGTCGACGCTCCGGCCGCTGCCACCCCTCGGTGTCACCGTCCTGACCGACGTCACGTCGCCGCTCCTCGGCCCGACCGGTGCCGCGGCGGTCTTCGGACCGCAGAAGGGCGTGACGCCCGACCGGGTCCCGGTGCACGAGGCCCGGCTGGCCGCCTGGGCTGCACGCTTCCCCGACGTCGACCCGACGACGCCCGGAGCCGGTGCCGCGGGCGGGGCCGGCTTCGGCCTGCTGGTGTGGGGCGCGACGCTCGCGCGCGGCGCCGGAGCGGTGGCAGCGGTGCTCGGGCTGCCCGACGTGGTGGCGACCGCCGACGTGGTGGTCACGGGCGAAGGACGCTTCGACGGGCAGTCCGCCGCGGGCAAGGTCGCGTCGGTCGTGTGCGCGATGGCCGAGGGTCGCCGGCGGATGCTCGTCGCGGGGGCGATCGACGCGCCCGTGGACGACTTCGACGCGGCGGCCTCGCTCACGGTGATCGCGACGCAGACCACGGGCGAACCGTCCGACGCGATGGCCGACCCGCTGCGCTTCGCCCGGATCGCGGGGCAGCGGCTGGCCGCGCGGGCCTGAGCGCGGACCGACCAGCACGCAGCGCGGTGGCCACCCCCGCCGGACCGGGCGAGCACGGGCGGTCCAGCCGTCCTGCGTACGGTGGAGCCATGGCAGGCTCCTGGACCCGCAGACCGCACGTCCTGACCCTCGTCGCAGCCCTGGTGCTGCTGCTCGTGGGGATCGGGCTCCTGATCGCTCCGTGGGACGGTGCCGTGGGAGCCGTGGCCTGGGTCCTGATCATCGGGGCCGGTGTGCTCGGGGCGCTGGCACTGTTCTTCGCGCGGACGCCGCGGAGCTAGGAGTCGGTTCAGCCGAGCAGGGGTACCCCGGGCCCATGGAAGGGCCAGTGCGAGCACCGCGACCGCGACCGTCGAGTGTCGTCGGACGCCTGTCGGGTGTGGTCAGCACGGCATCGATCGTCCTGGTCGTCGTCGCCGGGTGCAGTGCCGGTGGATCGGCACGGGCCGGGGCCGAGGCCACCGCCGAGCAGTTCGCGCAGGCGGTCTCGGCTGGCCACGGCGCCGGAGCGTGTGCGCTCCTCACGCGGGATGCCCGCGAGGACGTCGAGACGGCGAGCGGGGTGACGTGCGCGACCGGGATCGGCCGGCTCCGGCTCGCGGTGCCGTCGGCCGACGCTCCTGACGACGCTCGGGTGTACGGCCGGGCGGCGATGGTCGGCCGGGATGGGGCAGCGCTGTTCCTCGCCCGCTCCGGATCGACCTGGCTGGTGCGTGCTGCGGGGTGCGCGTCGCGGACCGACGCCCCGTACGACTGCACCGTGGACGGGAGCTGACATGCGCCGCGTCGCCTGGGGCTACGTCGCCGTGATCGCCGTCGGTCTCGGGTGCTTCCTGACCCTCGGGCTGCTGGGGCGGTGACCACGGTGCGGTTCCTGCGGCAGAACTCGCTCAGCCTGTTCTTCGGCGCGCTGTTCGTGGCCGCCCTCGTCGGGCAGTCCTTCGCGGGGTGGGCGGCCTTCAACGAGACGCAGGTGTCCGAAGGACTCGTGTCCGTCGGGTGGGTCGAGTACGTCACCTCGTCGAGCTTCGCGGCGGACGTGGCGGAGAACTGGCAGTCGGAGTACCTGCAGTTCCTGCTCTACATCTGGGCGACGATCTGGTTCGTGCAGCGCGGCTCGTCGGAGTCCAAGGACGTCGACCAGGCGGGCCCGGGTTCGGACCAGGAGCAGCGGGTCGGCCGCTTCGCCCGCCCAGACTCCCCGGCGTGGGCCCGTGCCGGTGGTCTGCGGCAGGTCGTGTTCGCACACTCACTGCTCATCGTGATGGGCGGCATCTTCCTGCTGTCGTGGCTGGCGCAGTCCGTGGCCGGGGTGGTCGCGTACGACGAGGAACAGCTCACCGCATTGGAGGC
Source organism: Curtobacterium sp. SL109 (assembly GCF_026672405.1). NCBI lineage: Bacteria > Bacillati > Actinomycetota > Actinomycetes > Micrococcales > Microbacteriaceae > Curtobacterium > Curtobacterium sp. SL109. Next base: position 970,342 of record NZ_JAPPRB010000002.1, on the reverse strand, counting down.
CCCGGTCACCTGGGTCGAGTACGTCCACAGCGCGGACTTCTGGAACCGCACGCTGCAGAACTGGCAGTCGGAGTTCCTCGCCGTCGGGAGCATGGCCGTGCTGGGCATCGTGCTCCGTGCACGCGGGTCGTCCGAGTCGAAACCCGTCGGGGCGAGCCACGAGGACACGGGCGCCTGACGGGGAGCAGCGGTCCGGCCGGCTCAGCGCTCAGGCGGGCTCCGCGCTCAGGCGACCTGTTCGCCGAGGAAGTCCGCGTAGGTCGGTTCGTGCAGGTCCGTGTGGTGGACGAGGCGGGCCTCGACCAGGGCGGCGATCTCGGCGGGGGAACGGAGCCCGCGGCGGTGCCATTCGTGGGTGGGCAGTGAAGCGGTCGTGGCGGTCATGCGACCAGCCCCTTCGTGGGCGGTGAAGGCCCGTGCTGCCGAGGTGTTCCGCTGTGTCAGGGATCCGCAGGACGCGGGTGACATCGTGACGACGGAATCGGTACCAACTCGGTAGCTCCACCGTAGGGCCTCACCCGGACGTCCTCGAAGCCCGGTGCGCGAACTGGTCAGCGGCCCGGGGTGCCCTGTCCGTGCCTCCCTCAGGAGCGCTCCACCGGGCACCATGGACGGTGGATCGGAAGCGGTCCGCCCCGCGCGGGCCCACGGGCCCGCACTCTGCGAGCACACCGCTGACGTCCCGTGCGGGCCCACCGGCCCGCACCCTGCGAGTCCACCGGCTCGCACCCCGGAACCCCACGAGGAGACCAATGCGCACCGTCAACGCGTACGCGGCACCGTCCGCCACCGAACCGCTCGTCAAGACCACCATCGAGCGCCGCGACGTCGGGCCGGACGACGTCGAGATCGACATCGCCTACGCCGGCATCTGCCACTCGGACATCCACACCGTCCGCGGCGAGTGGGGCGACATCCAGTACCCCCAGGTCGTCGGCCACGAGATCGTCGGCCACGTCCGTGCCGTCGGCGAGAACGTCACCAAGCACCAGGTCGGCGACCTCGTCGGCGTCGGCTGCATGGTGAACTCCTGCCGCGAGTGCGAGCAGTGTCTCGCCGGCCAGGAGCAGTACTGCCTCAAGGGCAACGTCGGCACCTACACGAGCGTCGACCCGGCCGACGGCACGATCACCCAGGGCGGCTACTCCCAGGCCGTCGTCGTGGACCAGGACTTCGTCCTCCGCGTCCCCGAGTCGCTCGACATCGAGAAGGTCGCGCCGCTCCTCTGCGCCGGCATCACGCTGTACTCGCCGCTGCACCACTGGAAGGCCGGCCCCGGCATGTCCGTGGCGATCGTCGGCCTCGGCGGCCTCGGTCACATGGGCGTCAAGATCGCCGCAGCGCTCGGCGCCGAGGTCACCGTCCTGTCGCAGACCACCGCGAAGCAGGAGGACTCGCTGAAGTTCGGCGCGAAGGCCCACTACGCGACCAAGGACCCGGAGACCTTCGAGACGCTCAAGGGCTCCTTCGACCTCATCATCAACACGGTGTCGGCCAAGGTCGACATGGGCGCGTACCTCGGCCTGCTCAAGGTCGACGGCACGCTCGTCAACGTCGGCGCCCCGTCCGAGCCGCTCGAGGTCCCCGCGTTCGCGCTGCTCCCGGGCCGCCGCAGCTGGGCGGGATCGTCCATCGGTGGCATCAAGGAGACCCAGGAGATGCTCGACTTCTGCGCCGAGCACGGGATCCTGCCGGAGACCGAGCTCATCAACGCCGAGCAGATCAACGAGGCCTACGAGCGCGTGCTGTCCTCGGACGTCCGCTACCGCTTCGTGATCGACGCGGCGACGCTGGCGTAGTCCACCCGCACCACCCCCGACGAGGGAGCAGCGGACGTCCGACCGGACGTCTCCTGCTCCCTCGTCCTCGTTCCCAGGGTGCGCCTACCCGACCTCGTCGCCGCTCGGCAGCGCCGTGCACCAGTCGACCTGCTCGCCGGCGGTGCTCGCCTCGAGCGCACCGGTGGTCGCGTCGACGATGCTGACGAGCGCGCCGTCCCGGGACCGCGTGGCGAGCGCCACGAACTGCCCGTTCGGCGACGGGCACACCGCGTTCAGGGTCGCGTCGCCCGCGATGGTCACGGGCAGCCGGGAGGCTCGGGTGCCGTCCACGCGCACGATGCGGCTGGCGATCGTCCCGTCGTCACGGACGTCGCCCACCGTGCGCAGGTACGTCCGGTCCGTCAGCTGCGCGATGCGCCCCAGGTAGGGCGCGTCGGTGCTCAGCGCGGGAGCGGTGATGGGCGTCCGCTTCCCGCTCGTCAGGTCGACCTGCTCGATGCCCGTGCCGGACTCGACGACCGCGGTGGTGCCGGACCCGACGAAGCCGTGCAGGTAGGTGGCGGACCCGAGCCGCACGGCCTCGGCGCGCCCACTCATGTCGACGAGGAACAGCTCGTCGGTGCCCGTGCGCACCAGGGCGCTCTCGGTCCGTGGGACGTAGGCCCACTGGCTGACGGTCATCGGCACGGCACCGGTGGTCGGCGTGCCGTCGGCCGCGATCGCCTCGGGCATGTGGGTGCCGGTCATGTCGACGACGTACAGCCCGACGTCCTTCGACTCCCCCGACGACGTGTCGGCGTACTGGAACCCGAACGAGGCCCCGTCGTCCGCGGCGTGCAGCGCGGACGCGTGCCCGGCGGAGGTCGGCAGCGTCAGGTGTTCGACGGGCGCGTCCTGGTCCTCGACCCCGTCCGCCAACGACACGACGTCGATGCTCGACTCCCCCACCGCGGTGTCGCTGAGCACCACGAGGAACCGGCTGAGGCGCACGTACTCGGTGATGTCCGTCCCCTCGTACACGGTCGTCGCACCCGAGGCGTCGAGCGACCGCCGCACGATGCGGTCCTTCGCTGCGCCGGCACCGCGGACGAGGGCGAGGACGTCGGTGCTGCCCGTGCGGATCGTCGCCCGCAGGTCCGAGGTCGCCCGCTGCCCGGGCGCCGGCGCACGCGCGACCGTGACCGTGTAGCGGCGGTCGTACTCGAGCGGCCCGGCGAACTCGACCGCCACCGTGTTGCCGCTCGAGGTCACCGTGTGCGCCGCCGCCGGACTGACCCGGACGTCCGACGCCGTGACGCGCTGCAGCGCCTGGTTCGCCGTGATGATGACCCGCTGCGCCGGGCGGGACACGATGCCGCTGGCGTCGTACGCCACCGACCGCAGCCGTGGGCCCTGCTGCGAGCCGACGACGGCCGCGAGTCCCGCCACGACCACGAGCACCAGCACGACGGCCACGAAGCGCCGTCGGAAGCGCTCGGCGACGGGCCGCCGCGTCTCAGTACTCATAGGGGTCCTCGGGCTGCTGCACACGCTTGACCGTCTGCGCCTTCACGACCGTGCGGGCGTCGGCGGCCTGGTCCGGGTTCGCGGCGAGCGCCCCGCTGACGGTCACCCACTGGTTCGCGGCGGGGACGGTGCCGTCCGTGGTCACGACGAGACCGACGGGCTGTGCGTCGACGGCACAGCAGCTGATCACGAACCGCGTCAGGGTGAAGGTGCCGTCCGCGCCGGGCACGACGAACCCCGTGAGCTGCACCCGCTTGCCGACGAGCGAGCTCGTGTCGGTCGTCTGCCGGATGAGCGCTGCCCAGTCCTTCACGCCGTAGCCCGCGGTGTCGACGGAACCGCTGCCGAGGAGCGCCACGTTCCCGCTCGACCCCGTGGCGTCCGAGAGCGTCGCGCTGTCGACGCTCCGCTGCTGCGCGGTCCTGGCCGACAGCGTCGTCGGGGGCAGGACCAGCATCGCCAGCGTGAGCGCGATCGTGACGGCCGCCGCGACGCCACCGAGGACGGTCCCGAGGAGGCGAGCCGGGCCTCCAGACCGGCCGGAGGCGACCACGTCGTCGTCGGGACCAGCGTGGTCGTGGGTGTGTCCCGCTCCCCGTGCGACGACGAGCAGGCCGGCGACCGACGCGGGCACGGCGACGGCCGCGAGCACGACGGTGAAGACCGAGTACCGCGGGTTGATGTAGAGGTCGAGGTGGCCGACGGCGGCGAGCCACAGCGTGCACAGGGCCACGGCGAGCACCGAGCCGAGGCCGACCAGCGCGCGCCGCCGACCATCGCCGTGGGCGCTGCCGTGCGGGGCGTCGTGCTCAGACGAGGACATTCATCACCAACCCCACGGCAGCGGCGAACAGGACACAGACGACGGCGAGCAGCACGAGGAACCGCACGCGGAAGGTCGTCCGGAGCAGGGCGAGCATCTTCACGTCGATGATCGGCCCGATGACGAGGAACGCCGTGATCGACCCGGGCAGGAACGTCGAGGCGAAGGACAGCGCGAAGAAGGCGTCCACGTTCGAGCACAGCGACACCGTCATCGCCAGCAGCATCATCGCCAGGACGGACAGCACCGGGTTCGACCCGATCGCCACGAGCGTGGACCGGGGCACCGCGACCTGGATAGCGGCGGCGAGCCCGGCGCCGACGAACAGCGCCGGCATCATCGTCGCGGTCTCACCGCCGAACTGGGCGGCGCTCTCCCGCCAGCGGTTCGTCGGGGCGGCGCTGCCGACGGCGGCGCGGCAGCGGGCCTCGAACGCGGGGAGCAGCAGGTCGGCGGGACGACGGTGCGCGGCGACGATCCACCCGACCAGGTTCGCGACGACGAAGCCACCCAGGATCCGGACGGGCAGGATCCACCCCGACCAGCCGAACGCCTGCGCCGTGCTGATGATCACGAGGGGGTTGAGGATCGGGGCAGCGACCAGGAACGTGACCGCCTCGGCGGGGGTGAAGCCGCGGAGCATCAGCCCCCGGGCGAGCGGGACGTTGCCGCACTCACACACGGGGAACAGCATGCCGATGAGCGAGATGACGGCTCGGCGGGGCATCGGGCGGCTCGGCAGGATGCGCTCGAGGGCACCCTGCGGCACCCAGACCTCGACGACGATCGAGAGCACGATGCCGAGCACGACGAACGGCAGGGACTCCACGACGACGCTGATCGCCAGGGTGAGGAAGTCCTGCACCACGTCGGGCAGGCCCGCTGACCCGATGCTCGGCGTGGCCAGGCGGATGCCCAGGAGGACCACGACGGCCAACAGCACCAGGCCGGGGCCGGTGAGCGTCCGGGCCCGCTGCTGCGGCGGCGTGGTGGGCGTCGTCACCGGGACAGGATAGGCGACGGACGTGGCGCGGTCGGTGCGCGTGGGGGTTCCGCGGGTCGTTCCGCGTGGGGGTTCCGCGGGTCGGTGCGCGTGGGGGTTCCGCGGGTCGTTCCGCGCGGAGGAGGTCGATTCGCGCGTCGGCGGTCGTTCCTCCCGACCTGCAACGCGCGGAACGACCCACCTGCCGGACGGGCGCGCCCCGCTCAGCGGCGACGCGAAGCGTTGCGCGGGGCGCGCCGACCGAGCCTGCGAGGGAGGGGTGCCAGCTGGCACCGGGCCTCCAGGCCGTCACGGGGTGACGATCAGACCGACGCTCCGGTGAACTCGTCGACGGCGGCGACGTGGTCGCTGCCGACGGCACCCGCGAGGCGGGCTGCCGCGACGCGCTCGGCGTGGCTCGGCGGGTTGCTCGGGACGTGGGCGGGGCGGCCCTCCTCGTTGATCCTGCGGAGCTCGGGGACGATGTCCTCGGCCAGGACGTCGATCTGCTCGAGCACCGTCTTCAGCGGCAGGCCGGCGTGGTCGATGAGGAAGAGCTGGCGCTGGTAGTGGCCGACGTGGTCCTTCATCGCGGCGTACCGGTCGATGACCTGCTGGGGCGAGCCGACGGTGAGCGGGGTCTGCGCGGTGAAGTCCTCCATCGAGGGGCCGTGGCCGTAGACCGGGGCGTTGTCGAAGTACGGCCGGAACTCGTTGACCGCGTCCTGCGAGTTCTTCCGCGCGAAGAACTGGCCGCCGAGCCCGACGATCGCCTGGTCGGCGCTGCCGTGGCCGTGGTGCTCGAAGCGCTGGCGGTACAGGCCGACCATCTGCTCGGTGTGCTGGATCGGCCAGAAGATGTTGTTGTGGAAGAAGCCGTCGCCGTAGTACGCGGCCTGCTCGGCGATCTCCGGCGTGCGGATGGAGCCGTGCCAGACGAACGGCGCGACGCCGTCGAGCGGACGCGGGGTCGAGGTGAAGCCCTGCAGCGGCGTGCGGAACCGGCCCTGCCAGTTCACGACGTCGTTCTCCCACAGCTGGCGGACGAGCGCGTAGTTCTCGATCGCCAGGTTGACGCCCTGCCGGATGTCCTGCCCGAACCACGGGTAGACCGGGCCGGTGTTGCCGCGGCCCATCATCAGGTCCATGCGGCCGTCGGAGATGACCTGGAGCATCGCGTACTCCTCGGCGATGCGCACGGGGTCGTTCGTCGTGATGAGGGTCGTGCTCGTGGAGAGCGTGATGTGCTTCGTGCGCCCGGCCAGGTAGCCGAGCATCGTCGTCGGGCTCGAGGCCACGAACGGCGGGTTGTGGTGCTCCCCCGTGGCGAAGACGTCGAGCCCGGCCTGGTCGGCGTGCTCGGCGATCGTCATGATGTCGCGGACGCGCTGCGTGTCGTCCGGGGTGGTCCCCGTCTTGGGGTCGGTGGTGACGTCGCTGACCGTGAAGATCCCGAACTGCATGATGCGCCTGCCTTCCACAAGGTCGATGCGTTTGCATCGAACTGATGGGTACAACGTAGCGCACGGGGAGACATTCCCGCTGGGGGTGCGGCTGTTGGTGTTGGTGCTGGTGCTGGTGCTGGTGTTGGTGCTGGTGCTGGTGCTGGTGCTGGTGCTGCCGTTGCAGCTGCGTCCGAGCCGCTGCTCAGCGGTGGGCTGGCGCGCCCGTCGGGTCCGTCGTCGGCGCCGCGTGGTGCAGACCGTCCGCCAGCCACACCACGGTGACCGTGAGCAGCACGCTCGCCGAGGACGCCATCCGACCGGCGACGAGCATCGCGTCGCGGTCACCCGAGGGGTCGGTCAGCGCGACCACGAACGCCGTCGCACCGACCGCGAGCGTCACCCCCGTCGCGATGAGCAGCAGCGCCGTCACGAGCTTGCGCGGGCCTCGGCGTCCGTCACGGTCCCCGCGGACGCCCAGGTCGACCCGCGGGCCGAGCCACCGGACGAGCCCGAGCCAGAACAGCGCCACCGCACAGGCGCCGACGATGTCGCTCACCCGGTGCCACCCGTAGACCACGGTCTGGTTCGCCACGAACACGGCGTAGACCGTGCCCAGGACGAGCACGACCGGGCGGAAGCGTCGGGGTGTGACCATCAGCACCGCGAACAGCGCCGCCATCGCGATGGTCGCGTGTCCCGAGGGGAACGAGTTCGGCGTCGTCGACTGAGCGATCTCCGGGCGCACGGCGATACTCTTGACCAGGGTCGACGTCCCCGCCGATGCGAGCACGACGACCCCCGCCGCCAGACCGACGGCGAGCCGCCTCCGTGCGAACGCGACGGCGGCGATCACGACCACGAGCAGCAGGATCACCGGGACCGAGATCACGTTGAGCGCGGTGTCCGACCCGAACAGGTCGGTCTCGCGAACACCGCCGAGCGCCGAGTCCTCCACCCGCTGCCCGAGCGGCGTCAGCACGGCGACCGCGTAGACGAGAGGCACGATCACGAACCCCAGAGCCGCGAGCACACCCCACCGGAGCCGTCGCGACACACTCGGCCCCCGGGCGTCGCGCGACCCCGGCACGTCGCGCTCGGGTGTCCGGATCACGGGGATCATCCTCCTCGGGGTGGTCGTCGCGGGTGTCGTCGCACGCCTGCTCGGCCTGCTCCGATTCGGTCGCTCGGGGTCGGACACGATACCGTTGGAGGGCCGGTCGAACCCTGGGAACCAGGGCACGCTCGGCGGGTTCCGCCAGGCTGACGCTCCTGCGCGGACGCCCCGGCAGGGTGACGTTCCTGCACGGGCGGCAAGCGCCACGACGACCATCGTGGCACCAGACGAGGAGACCGACGTGGCCATCAAGGAACCGAGCATCATCGCTTCGCCGAACCGTGCGCTCGCGCTGACGGCCGGCACCGTCCTGACCGTCTGGGGCATCCTCGGCTTCTTCTTCGCCCACGAGCGCGGTCACGCCTTCTTCGGCGACGTCGGCGGCCTGCTGTGGAACGCCTTCCAGGTGAACCCGGCGCTCGGTGCGGTCTGGACCCTGCTGGCGTTCGCGCTCTTCATCGTCGGGCTCGGCAACACCATCGGCTCGCGCAACGTGAACCTGGTCGTGGGCATCGTGCTCGTGGTCCTCGCTGTGTACGGCTTCGTCTTCTCCAGCACCTCGGCCAACGTCTTCGCGCTGAACACCCCGGACAACGTCTTCAACGCCATCGTCGGCGTGGTCCTGGTGCTCACCGCACTCGGTGCCGACAAGCAGAACATCAGCGCACTGCGGGCCGCTCAGGCCTGAGTCGCGCTGCGTCCGACGCCCGTCTGCCGTTCGGCAGGCGGGCGTCGTCGTGTGTGGGGCGCGCCGACCCGACTCGGAACGACAGCGTCGCTGTCGTACGACGTCGAGGTTGTCGCACCGAGCACCGAGCACCGACGTCGGCCCGGGACAAGCGCACCCGACGCTGAACGACACCATCGCTGTCGTACGACTTCGACGTTGTCGCTCCTGCCGCGGACGTCGGCCCGGCGCACTCGGGGCCGGACCCCGAACGACACCACCGCTGTCGTACGACCTCGACGTTGTCGCACCATGCACACGCATGCGCCGACACCGCACCCGTCGAACGACTCGTGCGACGTCGCAGCATGCGCACGCACCACATCCGTCGGCATGATCCGACACGACGGACGTCGAACGACACGTGCCGCGTCGCACGATGCGGACGCATGCAGCCGCGGGCCCTGGACCCGGCCATCCACCGGACGGGAGGCCCGGTGCAAGGCCGCCACGGGCCTCCTGGCCGGTGGGCGGTGCTGGGTCAGGCGTCGGGCTTCGGGGCGTCGGGCTTGGAGGCGTCGGGCTTCGGGGCTTCGAGCTGGGTGGCGACGATGCGCGGCGCCTCGGACATGAAGCGCCGGACGTCGAGGTCCACGATGATGTCCGACGGGCGCAACGGCCGCGACAGGAAGAGCCCGTCGAGCGAGGTCAGCCGCGAGAGCGCGACGTAGGTCTGGCCGGCGCTGAACACCCGGTTGCCGAGGTCGATCATCGCCCGGTCGTAGGTGCTGCCCTGCGACTTGTGGATCGTCACGGCCCAGGCCAGGCGCAGGGGGAACTGCTGGAACTCCCCGACGGTGTCCTTCTTGAGCTCCTTCTTGTCGGCGTCGTAGGAGTACCTGAACTTCTCCCAGACCGAGGGCTGGACCTCGAAGGACTCCCCGTCGACGTCGACCCACACGGTGTCGCGGATGGTCTGCACGACTCCGAGCGTGCCGTTCACCCAGCGCTGGTCCGGGTCGTTGCGGAGGAACATCACGTGGGCCCCGGGCTTGAGCTCGAGGGCCTCGTCCGCGGGGAAGTTCCGGCCGCCGAAGTCGCCGTTGACGTCGGCCTTGGCGGTCTTCGTCGTGCCGGGGAGCCGGTCGAGCGCCGCCTTGTTGATCTTGGCCACGGTGTCGTTCCGCGTCGCCAGGGTGATGGCGTCGTCGGGTGCCGGGCGTGCGCCGGCCTCGTTCAGGCGGTTCGCGATGTCCCCGGTGACCCGGCCGTGGCGGACCGCCGTGAGCATCGCGGCGAAGGCGTCGTCGCGCTGGCGGTGCACGGTGGCGAGCTCGATGATGTGGAGCTCGGCCTCGAGCCAGACACGGGCGTCGAAGAACCACAGCGACCGGTAGTGGTCGGTGAAGTACGCGCGTTCATCGGCATCGCCCGGCACCGGCGGCAACTGGTACGGGTCGCCGAACATGACGACCTGGACGCCGCCGAAGGCCTCGAACTGCCGCCCGCGGGCCTTGCGCAGCGAGCGGTCGATGGCGTCGAGCAGGTCTGCGTTGACCATCGAGACCTCGTCGATCACCAGGGTGTCCATGGTGTTCAGCAGCTTGCGGGTCTCCGGGCCCTGGCGGAGGTCGGCGTCGGCGATGAGACCGATCGGCAGCCGGAAGAGCGAGTGGATGGTCTGACCGCCGACGTTGAGCGCAGCGACACCCGTCGGGGCGCAGATGACGACCTGTTTGTCGGTGTTCCAGGCCAGGTGGTTGAGCAGGGTCGACTTGCCCGTCCCCGCGCGGCCGGTGATGAAGACGTGGTCGCGGGTGGACTCGATGTACTCGAAGACGGCGCGCTGTTCGGCGCTGAGTTCCACGCTCACCGGGGAGCCGTCCCGTCGTCGGGCGCGTCGGCGGTGGTCGCGCGGACGGCGACCGGGGCGGGCACGGACGCGGGCATGCCGGACGCCGGCGCGCTCGTCGCACCGCGCCGGAGCTGCACGAGTCCGACGACGACCACGGCGATGACCAGCAGCACGCCGACCACGACGAGCACCACGCCCGCTCGCGCCTGGTCGACCAGCGGGTCCGGCCCCCAGGTGCGACCCATCGCGCCGAACCACGACGCCTGCAGCAGCCCGAGCGGCCCCTGCATCGCGATGCCGAGCGACACGGTGCCGGCAGCGACCACCACGGCACCGACGACCCGTACCAGGAACGCCGGCAGCGACGCTCGACGGGCTCCGGCGGCGACCGGGGTGAACAGCGTCGGCAGGGCGAGCAGTCCGACGAGCAGGAAGACGACGTCGATGACCGTCCGGCCGATCGGGTCGCCGGTGGACCACCGCACGGCCTGGGTGCCGTAGAACGCCCACCAGACGGCGGCCAGCAGCACGAACGCCGGGAAGGGCTGCACGAGGTAGCGCACGGCGGCGTTGTCCACGAGCACGCCGGTCCACTCGCGGACGCCGGTGCTGTCGTCGTCGCGGGGCAGGACCGCCGACCGGATCAGCTGCACGGGCGCGGCCGCCCACACCAGCGCGGGGACGACGAGGCCGAGCAGCACGTGTGCGCCGACGTTCGCGGAGATGAGGAACCGGTCGTACTCGTGGAGGGACCCGGAGGTCGCGACGACCAGGCTGACGACGGCGAGTACCGCCGCGATGGCCCGACGTGCCGCCCAGGACACCCCGCGGCGACGGAGCCGGATGACCCCCGCGGCGTACGTCGCCACGACGAGCACGGCGGCCATCAGCCAGAACAGGTCGACGTTCCAGTGCGTGAGCCATCCCCAGGCGCCGGGAGCGTGGGGCAGCGGGTCGTCGGTGAGGAGCTCGGCGGGTGACGGGTCCGCCGTCTTGCTCGGGGCGATCTGCGAGACCGGGGGCGCCGTCCGGCCGAGCGCGGCCGCGAACCCGGCGGCCACGCCCATCACGGCGAGCTCCACCACGATCAGCGTCCAGAACGGACGGTGCCGTGCGGGTGTCGCGGCGAGGGCGACCACGGTGCGGCGGCGCTGCACGGCCCCGAGGACGCCGAGTGCCACGATCGCCCCGATCTTCACCAGGACCAGGGCGCCGTACGGGCTGAACAGGTTCGACAGCGCACCGACGCGGATCTGCGCCGAGGCCACACCGGAGACGGCGACGAGCACGAAGCACCCGAGCGCGATGCTGGAGTACCGACCGACGACCGCGGCGAGACGGCCCTGGGTCACGACCCCGCGGACCAGCACGAGCATGACGATGCCACCGATCCAGAGCGCGGCGCCGACGAGGTGCAGGCCGAGCGCGGTGACGGCGGCGTCGTGGCTGGCGGTCCCCGCTGCGTGTCCCTGCTGCGCGAGCGGCACCAGGCCGATCATCGCGACGCCCGCGGTCAGCGCCACCATGCCCCGGGACCGCACGGCGAAGCAGAGCACCGTGACGGCGGCCGCGACGAGCACGGTCACGAGCCACGCGAGGCCGAGGTCGGTGCCGGTGAGGAACACGCCCATCGACTGACCGAACTGGTCGTCGAGGCTGACCCGCGACCCGGCGACGCTCAGGAACGTGAGGAAGGTCGTGACGGCCGACGCGACCGTCCACACACCGGCGGAGGCAGCTGCGACGTCGATCGCGCGGTTCCACTCCGGGGCGGTGCGTGAGAGCCCGACCGTCGCGAGGGCGAGGCCGCCGATGGCCGTCGCTACCGCCAGGTCGACGAGGACACGCGCGATCGGGAGGCCGAACCGGACGACGGGGCCGGGGTCGGCGATGAGTGCGGGATCCGCTCCCCCGCCGATGACGAGGGCGACGAGGACGGACACGAACGCGACGAGCACCAGCACGGCTGGGCCGCTGATGCGCGCGATCCGGTTCACCCGTCAAGCCTAGGCGGTGCCCACCCCCGGCAGCACCCGCGGACACCGACCTGTGGAGACCCGTCCGCACGACGACGACGGGGACGACCGGAGCCGGCTCCACGAACGACGACGGGGACGACCGGAGCCGCCCCCACGAACGACGACGGGGACGGCCGAAGCCGTCCCCGTCGTGCGTCGAACAGTCCTACTTGACCGCAGCCTTGAGCTTCGAGCCGGCGCTGACCTTGACCGAGTCGCTCGCGGCGATCTCGATGGCGTCACCCGTCTGCGGGTTGCGGCCGGTGCGGGCGGCACGGTGCGTCTTCTCGAAGGCGATCCAACCGGGGATCGTGACCTTCGTGCCGTCGGCGACGGAGCCCGAGACGACGCTGAAGAGCGCGTCGACGACGCCGTTGACGGTGGCCTGGCTCTGGCCGGACTCGGCGGCGACAGCAGCGACGAGCTCGGTGCGGTTCAGTGACTTGTCAGCCATTGGGTGTCCTCCTCGGACTTCTTGCGTATCGGTCGGACGCACGTGGCGCCCGGTGCCCTTGGCGGTTGCCCCGGGCTTCGGACCAGCGGGCCGAGGGCCCGGCGGAACCGGAGTTGAACCTACCAGCCGGGTGCAGCGAATCCTGCCGACTCGCCCGGATTTCCGGGCTTGTCAGGCGTCTGGAGCGACAGATGTGGCCAATGTGACGACCTTGTCCCCCGAATGCGACGAACGCGAACGCAACGAACGCCCCGCCACCGGTGAGGGTGACGGGGCGTTCGTGGAGTGCGTGCTTACCAGGAGCTCTTCGTGATGCCCGGCAGCTCGCCACGGTGCGCCATGTCGCGGAAGCGGACACGGCTGATGCCGAACTGCGTCAGGTGGCCGCGGGGGCGGCCGTCGATGGCGTCGCGGTTGCGGTAGCGCACCGGCGAGGCGTCGCGGGGGAGCTTCTGCAGCCCCACGCGAGCGGCCTCACGCGACTCGTCCGTGCCGTTCGGGTCCACGAGGGCCTTCTTCAGCTCGAGACGACGCTCGGCGTAGCGCGCGATGATGACTGCACGCTGGTTGTTCTTCGCGATCATGCTCTTCTTCGCCATGCTTAGCGCTCCTCACGGAAGTCGACGTGCTTGCGGACCACCGGGTCGTACTTCTTCAGCACGAGACGGTCCGGGTTGTTGCGACGGTTCTTCTTGGTCACGTAGGTGAAACCAGTGCCCGCCGTCGAGCGGAGCTTGATGATCGGACGGACGTCCTGACCCTTCTTCGCCATCAGATCTTCTCCCCGCGTGCGAGGACGTCCTTGACGACGGACTCGATGCCGCGAGCGTCAATGACCTTGATGCCCTTCGCGCTGAGCGTGAGGGTGACCTTCCGCCGGAGCGAGGGCACGTAGTACGTCTTCTTCTGCACGTTCGGGTCGAAGCGACGCTTCGTCCGACGGTGCGAGTGCGAGATGTTGTGTCCGAAGCCGGGAACGGCGCCGGTCACCTGGCACACTGCTGCCATGGTTTCCTCCTGATGCATACCGTGCGTCCGATCGGACGCACCCAAGGTCACTTGCCTGGCACACACGCGCAGGCCACCTGGAGGTGACGTCACGAGGGGGTTGTGTGTGCCGCCCAGTCCGACCGCGAGGGCCGGAACCGCGCGACCGCGGCGTTCGCGACGGTCGGAGGGCTGAACAACGGGACCGCGCGAGCGCGGACCAGCCACCAACACTACGCGAGCGCCGGGCGTGTCGCAACCGCGCCCACGCCGAGCCCGACCGCGAACACGGCCGCGGCCACGAACACGGGCCCGACCGCGAAGACGGCCACGAACACGGCCACGAGAACCAGCACCAGCACCAGCACCAGCACCACGCTCACCCCGGCAACGACGTCGGCGGCAGCATCGTGTACCGCTCCTGCCGGATCCAGTACATCCCCGTCCGCCGCCGTTCCTCCCGCGTCGCGAACCGGTACCGGAACACCCGGGCCCGCACCGCCAGGGGTCGACCCCCGGCGAACGGGTCGTGCCGCAGGAGCCGCAGGGTCGGCGCATCCGCCTCGAGCAACCGCACGACGAACACCCGGAACCAGCGCTCCTCCATCCCGAGCGCCAGGAACCACATCAACCAGTCGAGCCGCAGGTGGTACGGCGCGAACTGGCCGGGCCGACGCCGGGGATCGCCCGGCTTCCCCCGGAACTCGTACGCGCGCCACTCCCCGTCCTCGCCGAGCCCCTCGACGATCACCTCGTCGCGCTGCTGCGTCACGCTGCCGAACGCCCCGTAGGCGTTGACGAGGTGCCACCGGTTGAACGACGCGTTCATCAGCTGGCGTCGGGACACCAGGTTCCGCGCGGCCGGCACGGACAGCCAGAGCAGCAGGAGGCCGACGAGCACGGTCAGCACGACGAACCAGGGCGGCGTCGCCGTCGGACCGGCGTCGGCGACCGGCGCGAGGAACGGCAGGACGGCGGTCACCGACCGGTCGTCGACCGCCGCGAACGCCAGCACGAGCGTGATCCAGTTCAGCCACGCGAAGTTGCCCGACACCACGAGCCACAGCTGCGTGACGAGCACGAGCGCCGCGGCGACCGAGGCGATCGGCTGCGGAGCGAACAGGAGGAATGGCACGACGAGCTGCACCACGTGCGACGCCGCCGTCTCGAACCGGTGCACCGGGCGCGGCAGCAGGTGGGCGGTCCGCGACACCGGGTTCGGCATCGGCTGTGTCTCGTGGTGGTAGTAGAGCGCGGTCAGGTCGCGCCAGGACCGGTCGCCGCGCATCTTGATCATGCCGGCGCCGAACTCCAGTCGGAAGACCAGCCACCGCAGGGCGATCAGCACCACGATCGGGGGCGCGACCCGGTCCGACCCGAGGAACGCCACCGTGAACAGGGACTCGACGAGCAACGACTCCCACCCGAAGGCGTAGAAGGTCTGGCCGACGTCGGAGATCGACAGGTACGCGAGCCAGAGCAGCAGGAAGCAGACCATCGGCACCCACGCGGGTCCGAGTTGCGGCACCCCGACGACGACCGCGAACGCGAGGACGGCTCCTCCGACGGCGAGGGTCCGCAGGCGTGCGTCGGTGTACCGCACCCACCGCCACACCACGGGCAGGGTCCGTGCGGACGGCCGCTCCATGAACCGGGGCACCGGCAGCAGGCCCCGCTCGCCGAGCAGCGCCGGGAACTGCAGCGCCGCCGACACGAAGGCCAGACACGCGATCGCCGCCACCCCGCGCTGCAGCACGAAGCGGGCGACGTCGTAGTCCGCCGCGCCGGCCCAGCTCGTCCACGTGTCGAGTCCCACGGGCCGTCACCGTACGCGGGGCACTCCGGACGTGGACACGATCTGTCCGGCGCGGCCCGGTGCAGACCGGCATGGAGGCGCGACCCGCCCCCGCCACGCAGCCACCGCCCTGCTGGCGACCGGTGAACGACCGCACCCGCGTCCGCGACGCGAGCCGAGCCTCCTGTCCGGAGCCCGTGGCCGGAGCGCGCCTACGGCCCGTCGGTCGCCTTCCGGGCCAACGCCCGCACCATCAGGTCCCCGAGCGCCACCGGCGCCGTGAACATCGGCCAGTGGCCGGTGTCGAGCCCGACGATCGAGAGCTCCTCGGTCGCGACGAGCTCCGCGGCCCAGGTCTGGTGGTCAGCGACCATCGCCGCCAGGTCGGCCGGCGAGATCTCGCACGTGATGACGGTGGCCGGGACCGTGTGCCGGGCGGCGTCCTCGTAGTGGAAGGGGTCGCTCGGGACCGCTGCCGGCTCCGGGACCGCCCGGTGCTCGAACGCGGTCCGGAGCTCCGCCGTCATCCCGCGGACGGTCGCGGGCTCCCAGAAGTCCCATGCCGGCAGCGGCACGACGCCGTCCACGACCGGGAGTTCGTCGTTGACGCAGCCGCCCTCGGGCCCCGGGAACGTGTCGACGTACACCAGGTGCTGGACGAGGGACGGCCGCCGGTCGAGGGCCATGTACGCGATCGGACCGGCGCCGGAGTGCCCGACGAGTGCGACCGGTTCCTCCGGCGTCGCAACGTCGTCGAGGCGTTCGACCAGCGCGGCGACCTGCTCGTCGAGGGTGTCACCGTCACGGGTGAGGGCCTCGACCGAGTGGCCGGCCTCGCGCAGGACCGGCACGACCTCGTCCCAGGCGTCCGCCTCGAGCCAGAAGCCCGGCACCATGATCACGTGCATGCGCCGGACCCTACGCGCCCGCGCGGGCAGCGGTGCAGGAGGCGCACTCGCCGAAGATGTCGACGACGTGGCTGGCGTTCGTGAAGCCGTGTTCGGCCGCCACACGCTGTGCCCACTGCTCGACCGGGTCGGCCTGGATCTCGACGGTCCGACCGCAGTTCCGGCAGATGAGGTGGTGGTGGTGCTTGTCCGTGGTGCACGCGCGGTAGAGCGACTCGCCGTCCTGCTGCAGCGAGTCGGCGTCACCGTCGGTGGCCAGGTCGGCCAGCGCCCGGTAGACGGTCGCGAGCCCGATCGTCGAACCGCCCTCGCGCAGGTGGGCGTGCAGCGCCTGGGCGCTGACGAAGCCCTCCGACCCGTCGAGCGCGCCGCGCACCGCTTCGCGCTGCCAGGTGTTGCGCTTCGGCTTCGGCGTCACGCCGGGGTTCTGGACGGCGTTCATGCGCGGACCTCCTGTGGTGCATCGGTGCCGGTCTGGAGGCTCGGTGCGCCCCCGTCGTGCTCGTCGCGGACCGCGACCCGGTCGCGTCCGCGGCGTTCCTTCCGCGCACCGACGATGCGGCACACGACCCAGATGGCGAACGAGATCGAGGTCACGTACGGACTGATCGGCAGCCCGCCACCGAGTGCCAGCAGGATGCCACCGACGACCGACACGACCGCGAACAGCATCGACAGCAGCGGGACCAGCAGCGGGTGCACGGTGAGCCGCAGCGCCGCGGCCGCCGGTGTCACGAGCAGCGAGAGCACGAGGAGCGCGCCGACGATCTGCACGGAGACCGCCGTCGCGAGGCCGAGGGTCAGCATGAACACGAGGGCGAGCGTCCGGACGGGCACCCCGGCTGCCGCGGCGACGTCGGGGTCGACGGACGCGAACATCAGCGGGCGCCAGATGACGATGAGCGTGACGACGACGATCGCGCTGACGACGATCAGGAAGGTCAGCTGCGGGTTGTCGACGGAGACGATCTGCCCGGTGAGCAGACCGAACTTGTTCGCCGCGCGGCCCTTGTAGAGCGCCAGGCAGAGGATGCCGAGGCCGAGCCCGAAGGGCATCAGCACGGCGATGATCGAGTTGCGGTCGCGGGCCCGTGAGCCGAGCAGGCCGATGAGCAGCGCCGCGACCACCGACCCGACGAGCGAGCCCGTCACGACGTTGACCCCGAGCAGCAGGGACGCGCTCGCACCCGCGAAGGACAGCTCGCTGATGCCGTGCACCGCGAACGGCATGTTCCGCGCGACGACGAACGGGCCGATCAGCCCGCCGACGATGCCGAGCACCGCGCCCGCGAGGATCGAGTTCTGCACGAGCACGAGGAGCTCGCCGTAGTCCTGGAACGAGAAGACCGTCGACCAGACGTCCATCAGATGCGCCCTTCGTCGGGTGCCGCGGCGTTCGGGTCGACGTCGTGGTGGTGGTGGTGTTCGCCGGTGTGGTCGTGGGTGTCGTTGGCGCCGACGATCACGATGCGGCCCATCGTCCGGACGACGTCGACGGGGGTGCCGTACAGGTCCGAGAGCACGTCGGCGCGCAGGACCTCGTCCGGCGATCCGATGCGGAACCGACCGCCCGCGATGTAGAGGACCCGGTCGACGACGTCGAGGATCGGGTTCACGTCGTGCGTGACGAACAGCACGGCCGCGCCCTGCTGCCGACGCTGCCGGTCGATGAGCTCGGTGACGCCGCGCTGGTGCCGGAGGTCGAGCGAGATGAGCGGCTCGTCGCAGAGCAGCAGGGCGGGGTCGGCGGCGATGGCCTGCCCGACACGGGTGCGCTGCTGCTCACCGCCGGACAGCTCGGACACCGGGGCGTCCGCGAACGCCGTCGCCCCCACCTCGTCCACGATGCGGTCGATGCGCTCGCGCTCGGCCTTCCGCTCGGGCCGGACGCCCCACCGGTGCCCGGTGACGCCCTGCGCGATCATGTCCCGCGCGCGCAGCGGGGTGCCGGACTCCATCAGGCGCTGCTGCGGGATGTACCCGATGCGTCGGTGCCCGCGCCGGACCGGCTGCCCGAGGAACGCCATCGACCCGCTGGTCAGCCGCTGCTGCCCGAGGACCGTGCGCAGGAGCGAGGTCTTGCCGGCGCCGTTCGGCCCGAGCACGGCCAGGAACTCCCCCGGCGCGACGTCGAGGTCGAGTCCGCTCCACAGCTTCCGTGTGCCGTACGACAGGCCCGCGTCACGGAGCGCGAGCACGGCGGAGCCGCCACTGCGCTCGGCAGTGGCGGCTCGCGTCGGTTCCTGGACCGTCGTCACTTCGTCAGTGCCGCCTGCACCGCGTCGATGTTCGCCTGCTGCCACGAGACGTAATCCTCCCCCTTCGGGAGCGTCTCCGTGACACCGACCACCGGGACGTCGGCGCGCTTGGCGGCCTTCTCGACCTGTTCGGTCTCCGGGCTCGAGGTCTGCTCGTTGTACGCGAGCAGCTTCGCCTTCCCGCCCGAGAACAGCTTGATGGTGTCGTTGAGCGCGGCCGGCGGGACGTCGTCGCCCTCCTCGATCGCCTCGGAGAAGTCCGGCGGCGTGACGTTGTCGAGGCCCATCGCGTCGAACAGGTACCCGGGCACCGGCTCGGTGTACGCGACCTGCTCCCCGCCGACGGTCTTCTTCACAGCGGCCGTCTGCGCCTCGAGGTCCTGCAGCTTCGTGGTGAGCGCGTCGGCGTTCTTCGTGAACGTCGCCTCGTCGGCACTGTCGAGCTTCCCCAGGCGCTTCGCGACGTCCGCCACGAGCGTGACCATCGTCGGGTAGCTGTAGAACACGTGCTCGTTGAACTCCGCGGAGCCGCCCGTGTCGAGCCCCGACAGGTCCACCACGTTGATGGTGTCGGCCGTCGTGTTCGACGACTTCGCCAGCGTGGTCATGAAGTCGTCGTACCCGCCGCCGTTCTCGATGAGCAGGTCGGCCTTGGACACGGCGAGCTGCGTCTTCGCGCTCGACTCGAACGAGTGCGGGTCCTGCGACGGGTCGTTCAGGATGCTCGTGACCTGCACGTGGTCACCGCCGATCGTCTCGACGAGCGAGCCGTACACGTTGGTGGAGGCGACGACCCGGACGGTGCCGTCGTCGGACGCGTCCGAGGAGGCAGAGGACGTCGCGCACCCGGTCAGGGCGAGCGCAGCGGCGCCGACGACGAGCGGCAGGGCGAGGAGGCGGGAGTGCATGGTGACGACGCTAGCGTTTCGTGAGAACGATTGTCAAAACCGGTATCACCTGGCCGAGGGGTCCGCGGCTACGGTGATGGAACTCCGACGGCAGGACCGGGCAGTACCCATCGTGACCACCACCCACCCACCTCCCGACGGCCCGGCCGAACTCGGCGCGCTGTTCGACCTGCACGGCCGTCGCATCCTGCTCTACCTCGCTCGCCGGACGGACCTGCAGACCGCCGAGGACGTCCTCGGCGAGACCTTCGTCATCGCGCTCACCCGATGGGACACCCGGGACCCGGAACGTGGTGACCCGCTGCCGTGGTTGTTCGGCATCGCCACGAACCTGCTCCGCCGCCACTGGCGCTCCGAGGCCCGTGCCCGCCGGGCCCTGGCGAGGGCAGCCGAACCGGACCTCGTCGACGACGACCCGAGCGACCGGGTCGACCGCGAGCGGGCCGTCCGCGCCGTCGTGCGAGAGCTCGACCGGATGCGCCCGGCCGTCCGCGACACGGTGCTGCTGCACGCCTGGGCCGAGCTCACCTACGAGCAGATCGCCGCCGCCACGGGCGTGCCCGTCGGCACCGTCCGCTCCCGACTGAACCGCGCCCGCGCCGCCCTCCGCGCGACACCGGACCTGCCGACCACCCTGAACGGAGAACTCCGTGCCTGACTTCACCGCCCTCCGAGCCGTCCGCGCCGAGGTCGACGACCTGCCACCCGCCGTCGTCGATGCCGCCCTGCACCGCGCCAGGGCCCGGATGTCCGCAGCACCCGTCGCACCCGTACGCCGCCGACGACGGCCGGTCCTGCTCGCTGCTTCCGCGCTCGTCGCCGTCGGGGCGCTGACCGGCGCCGTGGTCGGTGTGGTCCACCTGGCGACGCCGGACTCCGCGGCCGCGGCGACCCTGCACGACGCCGCACGTGCCGCCGCCACCTCCGACAGCGCGTCCCCCACGGCGTACACCCGCGTGACGGTGACGGAACTGGCACTCGGGTACGCCACGAGCGACGGCGAGCACTACGACGAGGGGTACCTCGCGCCGACCACGACCGTCACCTGGGTCCCGCGGTCCGTCGCGGGGCAGTGGGTCCGCGAGTCCTGGTCCGACCCCGCCACGGTCTTCTACGGCGGGGCCGCAGCACGGGAAGCAGCCCGATCGGACTTCGCCAGCAGTGCCCACCGTGCCGACCCGACGCGACAGCGGGCCCTCGCCGGGGCCTTCACCAACGGGGAACTCGGGGGGACTGCACCGGGCACCCTGACCGCGGTCGACATCCCGGGGCTCCCCCGTGACCCGGCAGCGCTCGTCCGACGGATCGAGGACGCCCCGAGGTCAGCGGGTGCCAGCGACGAGGAGCACGTCTTCGACACCGTGACCACGTTCCTGCGGACCGGCATCGTCCCGGCGGACCTGCGCGCGACGATGTTCGAGGTGCTCGCCGACCTGCCCGGCATCGTCGTGACGGAGGAGCAGACCTCGCTCGACGGTCGACGCGGAACGGCCATCGGCCTGTCGGAGGAGGGCAACGGCATGCGGCAGGAGGTCATCATCGACCGATCGGGCGGGGAGTACCTCGGCGAGCGGACCCTGCAGACCCGACGGACCGGCAGCATCCCGGCCGGCACGGTGGTCGACTCCGCCTCGGTGGTGACCACCCGGGTGGGCAGCGTTCCCGAGGACTGACCGGTCAGCGGATGGTGCCGGACGACAGACGGGAGGCTCGGTGCCAGCTGGCACCGAGCCTCCCGTCCCTGAAGGGGTCGCGTCGCGACTACGCCTTGGTGAGGTCGTCGACCGAGGCCGAGGCGATCTCGTCCTCCGGCTCGCGGCCGGGGGTCCCGAGGTTCCACTTCTTGATCACGAAACTGAACAGGAAGTAGTAGACCGCCGCGTACGCGAGGCCGATCGGGATGAGCCAGATCGCCCCCTGCGCCTTGCCGAAGTTCAACACGTAGTCGATGGCACCGGCCGAGAACGAGAAGCCGTCGTGGATGCCGAGGGCGTTGACGAGGGCGAGCGAGGTACCCGTCAGCACGGCGTGGATCACGTACAGCGGCCAGGCGACGAACATGAACGAGTACTCGAGCGGCTCGGTGATGCCGGTGACGAACGAGGTCAGCGCAGCCGAGAGCATGATGCCGCCGACGAGCTTGCGCTGCGACGGGCGGGCGTTGCGCCAGATCGCCAGGGCACCGGCGGGGAGCGCGAACATCATGATCGGGAAGAAGCCGGTCTGGAAGATGCCGGCCGTCGGGTCCCCCGCGAGGAAGCGCGCGATGTCACCGTGGTAGGTCACACCACCGGTGGTGAAGCTCCCGAGCTGGAACCACGGGAAGAAGTTCAGCAGCTGGTGCAGCCCGATCGGGATGAGCATGCGGTTGACGAACCCGAAGATGCCACCACCGATGACCGGCTGCGCCGTGACCTGCTCGCCGACCCAGGTGAGCCCCTGGTCGAAGTAGCGGTACACGAAGGACATCAGCACCGCGATGATCAGTGCGGCGACGGCCGCCAGGATCGGGACGAGACGACGACCGGAGAAGAAGCCGAGGAAGTCGGGCATCTTCGTGCGGTGGAACCGGGTCCACAGGCCCGCCGAGACGAGACCCATGATGATGCCGCCGAGGACACCGAAGTTGATCGTCGCCTGGTTGCCGGACGAGTCCTTCACCCCTTCGAGGACGATCGGTGACATCGCCGCGAACACCTGGTACATGACCATGTAGCCGACGACCGCGGCGAGGGCCGTGGTGCCGTCGGACTTCTTCGCCCAGCCGATCGCGATGCCGACGGCGAAGAGCAGCGGCAGCCAGGTGAAGACACCGTTGCCGGCCGCGGCGACGATCGTGGCGCCCTTCTCGAAGCCGGGGATCGCGCCGAGCATGTCGCTCTGGCCGAGACGGAGCAGGATGCCGGCCGCGGGCATGACCGCGATCGGGAGCAGCAGGCTCCGACCGAGTCGCTGCGCGTTCGCGAAGACCCTGCTCTGCTTCTTCGGCGTCTTCTTCTCCGGCACATCCGTGGTTGCAGCAGTGCTCATCGGAGGTCCTCTCGTCATCGGGTGGAGCTGGTCGGGGTGAGTTGAGTCGTGCAGCCGGCGCCGGTACTCTCAGCAGTGTCGCGAGGTCCGGTCCTGTCCGGTCATGACCAGTACGTAGTGTCGACGACCTGTGTACTGACTGTCAACCTGATCGCGAAGCCGTAACGAGGAGGAAACAGATGGCCGACATCAAGGCAGCCGACATCATCGCCGCACTCGGCGGAGCCGACAACATCGAAGAGGTCGAGGGCTGCATCACGCGCCTCCGCGTCGAGGTGGAGGACGGCGACCTCGTCGACAAGGACGCACTCAAGACCGCCGGCGCCCAGGCCGTCGTCGGTGGCGGCACCGGCTGGCAGGTCATCGTCGGCCCGATCGCCGACAACCTCGCGCAGGACATCCAGGACGAGCTGTGACGGCTGTCCGCACGCCGTTCGCCGGGCCGGTCGTCGCACTCGCCGACGTGCCGGACCCGGTGTTCGCCGGACAGCTCGTCGGTGCCGGGGTCGCGGTCGACCCGACGGGCGTCGACGGCACGGTCACCGCGGTGGCACCGGTCGACGGCACCATCGTCAAGCTCCACCCGCACGCCTTCGCGATGCAGGGCTCGGCTGGCACGGACCTGCTCGTGCACGTGGGCATCGACACCGTGAAGATGGCCGGCGAGGGCTTCGAGCTCCTGGTCGCCGAGGGTGCCACCGTCGCCGCCGGGGACCCCGTCGTCCGGTTCACCCCCGCCACGATCACCGCCGCCGGCTACTCGCCGGTGTGCCCGGTCGTCGTGCTCGGCTCTGCCGCGGACTCCGTCGCGCAGGACGCCGTCGGCACCACCGTCGCCGAGGGCGACACGCTCTTCACGGTCTAGCGGCCGCCGGTCGGCTGCCGGTCGGCAGCCGGTCGGCAGCCGGTCGGCGCCGGCCGCGGCCGGCCTGCCGGGTGGGCGCGCTGCCCCTGCGCCGAGACTCGGCGCTGCGGACACCTTCGCGGGTCGACGCCCGCGGAAGTGTCCGGCAGGCCGAGACTCGCCGGGCGGGCCGCCGGGCGCGGACACCATGCGCACCAGGGGTCACGCGACCTGTGTGGCCGTGACCTCCATCTGCACGCGGTAGCGGTCGGACCGGTACCACGAGCGGGCGTGCTCCACGGGGCGATCCCCCGCGTAGGACACCCGGTCGAACTCCAGCACGGGGGCGCCCGTCTTCGTCCCGAGCAGGGTCGCGACGTCGTCCGCCGCGGACTTCGCGGCCACGGTCTGCTGTGCCCGGTCGATGGGCAGCCCGTACTCGTTCGCGACGATCGAGTACACCGACCCGGACAGGTCGTGCTCGAGCAGCCCGGGGAACGCGTCCGCCGCGAGCCAGGCGTCGTCGATGGACACCGGGGCACCGTCGGCCATCCGCAGGCGCTTCAGGTGGTACGCCGTGTCGTGCTCACCCAGCCGCAGGGCCGCGGCGGTGTCGGACGGGGGCACCCGTTCCTCGCGGATGAGCACCACGGTGGTGGGCACGTGCCCCATCGCCCGCATCTCCTCGGTGAACGAGGCCAGGTGCAGCGTCGACTGCACCGGGCGGTGAGCGACGAACGTGCCCTTGCCGCGGACCCGTTCGAGGTAGCCCTCGTTGACGAGCTGACCGAGGGCCTCGCGCACCGTGATCCGCGAGACGCCGTACTCGGCGATGAGCTGCCGCTCCGAGGGGATCGCCGCACCCGGAGCCAGGCGGACGGTCGCGAGCTCGAGCAGGATGCGCCGGAGCTGCTGGTGCTTCGGCTCGGCACCCTCGGTGATGCGGGTCGTCATCGGCTCCTCGTGCTCCATCGCGGTGGTTCGGTGACTGGTCATGGGCGGACATGACCAGTTGTTCTCAGACTACCGAGTCACCCTCCGCGCGTCGATGCCGCACCCCGTGAGTTCATCCGTCCGGCCGATGCCCGACGGCGGGCACTCCGCTTCGATGGGACGCATGACCGCGATCCGACTCGGCACCGTGGGGGCAGTGGTCCTCGTGACGACGCTCCTGCTGACGGTCGCGCGGGGGGATGCCTGCTGGGTCGCCGCACTCACACTCGTGCTGTGCGCCGCGGTCGCCGCGGTGATCGCCGGCCAGGCCCAGGACAGCGGCCGGATCGACTGACCGGCGGGGATCAGGCGTTCGCGACGAGCCAGTCGACCTGCTCGGACGACAGCGCCCGGTCGGACCAGACCTGGCGCTCCACGCCCGCGGGGGTCGGCGCAGCCGTGGTGCCCCGCCACACGAGCGAGAGCCCGGCGCGCGCGAGCACCCGAGCGGACGCGGGGTTGTTCGTCAGGACCCGGCCCGTGACGGGGACGCCCGGGGCGGTGTCGCAGGCGGCCGTGACGGCAGCCTGGGCGATCTCGGTCGCGTAGCCCTTGCCCCATGACTCGGGCGCGAGCCGGTAGCCGAGGTTCCAGACGCCACCGGCGGTCATGTCCACGCCGCCGACACCGACGACGTCGCCGGTGTCGATCGAGCGTGCTGTCCACGACCCGAGGCCGTGCCGCGCTCGCCCACCGATCTTGCGCTGGACGAGGTCCTGCGTCATCGCGCGTGAGGTGTGCCGTCCAGAGGGCAAATGAGTCCACGTGCGGGCGTCGGAGAACACCGCGTGCACGGCGTCGACGTCGGACGGCGTGACCGGTGTGAGCACCAGGCGACCCGTTCGGATCTCCTGTGGGGGCATCAGGAGCTGGTGGACCATGTGATGATCATCGCCCCGACCGCCGACATCCGCGTGAACACCACGCGGACGATCGCAGACGACATCCGACCTGGCAACACCCTCGACACCGGCCAGCTCGCGCCGGGCATGGTGGTCGGCATGCGCTCCACGACGACGACCGGGCTCCTCCTCGCCGCGACACTGGCCCTGGCGGTGACCGGCTGCACCGCCGGTCCGACCGAGTCCCCCGCATCACCGCCACCCGACCGGCCGTCGTCGAACGCAGCCCCGACCGGCACGACGGCCCCGACGTCGGCGCCGTCCGCGGACCCCACGAGCACGGCGCCGACGGACACGGCACCCACCCCGACCTGCGGTCCCACCGACGGCGCCACGGTGGTCGGAGCGGCCGTCGCACGCCTCGCGGCCCCGTCCGGGTTGCCCGATGCGCGGTGGGACGCCTCGGCCGCGGACGTCAGCGGCTACGACGCGTGCACCGCGCTGTCCTGGGCCGTCGTCCCCCTCGCCGAGGGCACGGCCAGCTCGCCGTACGCCGTGCTGCTCTTCCACCAGGGCACGTACCTCGGGACCGCCACGAAGGTCCAGTACCCGTTCGAGCCGCAGGTCGCGCGCTCCTCGGACGCCGCGATCGACGTCACCTACCGGTACGCGACCGCGACGGACCCGAACGCGGCCCCGAGCGGCACGACGCGAGCGACCTACACGTGGAACACCGCCGCACAGCGGGTGGTCCTCACCGGCGACGTGCCCCCGACCCCGTAGGACGCCGCCGACGCGCGCGCGGACACCAGGCGTTGTTTCCCACACCGCGCGCCATGGGGAGCGCTTTCGCGCGTTGCGGGTCGGAAGGAACGACCCCCCTCGCGCGAAACGATTTGCTGCGCACGGGAGGACCCGCGCCGCACGGGAGGACGCGCGGCGTCGACGCGTGTGCGTGAGGACCCGCCGCGACCAGCGGACCGCTAGTCGAGCAGGAGCGCCGGCTCCTCGATGACCGAGGCCACGTCGTGCACGAACCGCGACGCGACGTCTCCGTCCACCACGCGGTGGTCGAACGAGGCGCCGATCGTGGTCACCATGCGCGAGCGGACGTCGCCGTCGACGACCCACGGCTTCGGCTTGATCGTGCCCATGGCGACGATCGCGACCTGCCCCGGGTTGAGGATCGGCGTGCCGGTGTCCATCCCGAACACGCCGATGTTCGTCACGGTGATCGTGCCGTCGGCCATCTGCGCCGGGCTGGTCTTGCCGTCGCGGGCGGTGATGGTCATCTCCTCGAGGGCCTTGGCCAGCTCGAGCAGCGACATGTCCTGGGCGTCCTTGATGTTCGGCACGATCAACCCGCGCGGGGTCGCCGCCGCGATGCCGAGGTTGACGAAGTGGTGCACGATGATCTCGCGGTCGGTCCACGACGAGTTGACCGAGCGGTTGCGGCGGACGGCCCAGATCACGGCCTTCGCCATGATGAGCAGCGGCGAGACCTTGACGCCGGCGAACGTCGGCGACGCCTTGAGCCGCTTGACGAACTCCATCGTGCGGGTCGCGTCGACGTCGACGAACAGGGACACGTGCGGTGCGGTGAACGCCGACGTGGTCATCGCCGTCGCGATCGCCTTCCGCACGCCCTTCACCGGGATCGTCTCCTGGCGGACGTCACCCCACTCGGGCGTCTCGATGTTGCGGAAGACGCTGGCCTGTTGGGCGTGCCGGATCACGTCGTCGCGGGTGACCTCGCCGGACAGGCCGGTCGGCACCACGATCGCGAGGTCGACGTCGAGGTCCTTCGCCAGCTTCCGGATCGGCGGCTTCGCCATCACGGCGGGCATCGACGGCCGCGCGGGACGCTGTCCCTGCGCGGCGACGGCGTCGGCGGTGGTCGCCTCGCCCTCGTCGGTCACGACCAGGTCGGTCTCACGACTGGAGGCTCGGTTCGCCTGGGCAGCAGCGGCTGCAGCCCGGCGGGCACCCGGCTTGCGACGGGAGGGTGCGCTGGTCGCGGAGCCGTACCCGACCAGGACGGCGCCGGAGGACTCGTCGGTGCCGACGACGGACGCGCCCTCGGCTGCAGGCAGCGAGGCCGGCATGCGGGACTCGGTGGGCGCGGGGGTGGCAGCGGGCGCGGGCGTCGGTGCGGTGGCACGGGCGGGCGTCGCCGCTGCCGGAGCGGGAACGGCCACGCGGGCGGGGACCTCGACGGGCGGGGCGGAGGCGACCGGGGCACTGGGCGCGACCACGGGCGAGACCGGGGCGGCGTCGGCGACGGGGGCGGGGCCTCCCCCCACCGGCACGGCCTGCCCGCCGCTGGCGCGTCGGTCAGGCACCGGCGGCGTGGGCCCAGGCTGTTCCGCGGTGGCGGGGACGGACGCACCGGACTCGACCCGGATGATCGGGCGGCCGACCTCGACGGTGTCGCCCTCGGCGACGAGCAGACCGGTCACCGTGCCCGCGAACGGGGACGGCAGCTCGACCAGCGACTTCGCGGTCTCGATCTCCACGAGGACCTGGTCGACGGCCACGGCGTCACCGATCGCGACGCGCCACTGGACGATCTCGGCCTCGTTGAGGCCTTCGCCCACGTCGGGGAGGGGGAATTCGGCGACGGCCACGTCGGCTCCTTCGGCGGTCGGTCGTGCGGTGGAGAGATGGTCCGGACGGACCGGGTCAGTAGGCGAGCGCGCGGTCCACGGCCTCGAGGACGCGGTCGGCGTCCGGGAGGTGGTGGTGCTCGAGCTTCGACTGCGGGAACGGGATGTCGAACCCGGACACCCGCAGCGGCGGCGCCTGCAGCGTGTAGAAGGCGCGCTCCGCGACGGTCGCGGCGATCTCGCTGCCGACGCTGACGAACTCGCTGGCTTCCTGCGCGACGACCAGCCGGCCGGTCTTGCGGACCGATGCGAGCAGCGGCTCCCAGTCGATCGGCGAGATCGAGCGGAGGTCGACGACCTCGCAGCTGGTGCCCTCGGCCTCGGCGATGTCGGCGGCCTGCATCAGGGTCGCGACCATGGCGCCGTGCCCGACGAGGGTGACCTCGGTGCCGGTGCGGGCGACGCGGGTGGTGTGCATCGGCACGTGGCCGTCGACCATGTCGACCTGGCCCTTCGGCCAGTAGCGCGACTTCGGCTCCATGAAGACGACGGGGTCGTTCGACGCGATCGCCTCTTGGATCATCCAGTAGGCGTCGTTCGGCGTGCTCGGGCTGACCACGCGGAGACCCGGGGTGTGCGCGAAGTACGCCTCGGGGCTCTCCTGGTGGTGCTCGATCGCACCGATGTGGCCGCCGTAGGGGATGCGGATGACGACCGGGAGCGACATGTGCGCCGGCAGCCGGTTCGCCATCTTCGCGAGCTGCGAGGTGATCTGGTTGAACGCCGGCCAGACGAAGCCGTCGAACTGGATCTCGATGACCGGGCGGTAGCCGCGCAGCGCCATGCCGATCGCGGTGCCGACGATGCCCGACTCGGCGAGCGGGGTGTCCCGGACGCGCTCGGCGCCGAAGCGCTCCTGCAGGCCCTCGGTGATGCGGAAGACGCCGCCCAACCGGCCGATGTCCTCGCCCATGAGCAGGACCTTGTCGTCGGCGGCCATCGCCGCGGCGAGCCCGGCGTTCAACGCCTTGGCCATCGGGATGGTGGGGGTGGGGTCCGCGGGGACCTCGCCGGCGCCGGGGTGCGACCGGAGCGTGTAGTCGACGAGCTGCTCGGTGGTGGTCATGCGGAGGCTCCTGCGTCCTGGGCGGACTCGTAGTCGTGCAGCCAGGCGCGCTGCTCGTCGATGCGCGGGTGCTGCTCGCGGTAGACGTTGTCGAACATGGCGTCCATCGGGGGTGCCTGCAGTGCCGACGTCTTCGCGCGGATGTCGGCGGCGATCTGCTCGCCCTCGGCCTCGAACTCCGCGAACTGGGCGTCGGTGGCGCCACGGCTGCGGAGGTAGGCCTCGGAGCGGGTGATCGGGTCACGGGCGACCCAGTCGGCGAGCTCGTCGTCGCCGCGGTAGCGCGTGGGGTCGTCGGAGCTCGTGTGGGCGCCGATGCGGTAGGTCTCGGCCTCGATGAACGCCGGGCCCTGGCCGCTGCGGGCGTGCTCGGTGGCGACCGCGCTCACCGCGTACGAGGCGAGGACGTCGTTTCCGTCGACCTTGACGCTCGGGATGCCGAAGCCGCGCGGGCGGTCGACGAGCGGGGTCGGGGACTGCACCGACACCGGCACGGAGATCGCCCAGTGGTTGTTCTGCAGGAAGAAGACGACCGGGGCCTCGTGGGACGCGGCGAAGACGTAGGCCTCGTTCACGTCGCCCTGGCTCGTGGCGCCGTCGCCGAAGTACACGATCGAGCACTCGTCGACGTCGGGGTCACCCGTGCCGACGACGCCGTCGAGCGCCTGCCCGATGGCGTAGCCCGTGGCGTGCAGGGTCTGCGCGCCGATGACGAGCGTGTAGACGTGCGTGTTGCCGCGGGCGTCCGGGTCCCAGTTGCCGTGGGCCTGGCCGCGGAAGAGCGAGATGATCTCCATCGGCTCCACCCCGCGCTGCAGGACGACGGCGTGCTCGCGGTAGGAGGGGAAGAGGTGGTCCTGGGGGCGGAGCGCGAAGGCCGAACCGACCTGGGCGGCTTCCTGCCCGTGACTCGGTGCCCACAGGCCGAGCTGCCCGGTGCGCTGCAGGTTGCCGGCAGCGTGGTCGAAGCGGCGGGTGAGCACCATCTGGCGGTGCATGGCGAGCAGCGTCTCGTCGGGGAGGGCCGTGGCGATCGCCGCGAATTCAGCGTTCTCGTCGGTCTCCACGAACCGGCCCTCGGTGTCGAGGAGCCGGACGATGGTCGTCGCGGGGGCCGCGGCGTGGAAGGACATGCGGGTCAGCGTAGCGGCCGGGCTGGGCCGGCCGTTGTGAGTCCCCCGACAAGTGAACGGGCCGTTTCGAGGAGCTTCCCGACAGCCTCGTGCTCGCCGATCGAGATGCGGAGCCCCTCGTTCCCGAAGGCCCGGACGATGATGCCCGCGTGCTCGAACTGCTCCGTGGCGTGGGCGGTGTGGTCCCCCGTCGGCAGCCACACGAAGTTGCCCTGGGCGTCCGGCACGTCCCAGCCCTGCGCGCGGAGCTCGGAGACGATGCGGTCACGCCGTTCCGTCAGGTGCGTGACGCGTTCCAGCAGCTCGGACTCGCGCTCGAGGCTGGCCAGTGCGGCCGCCTGCCCCTGCGCGGTGACGGACAAGGGGATCGCGCACGCGCGCACGGCGTCGAGGACGTATGCCGGTCCGAGCGCGTACCCGACGCGCAGACCGGCCAGGCCGTACGCCTTGGAGAAGGTCCGGAGGACGACGAGGTTCTGGTAGCGCTCCAGCAGCGGGACACCGCGGACGGCGTCGGGGTCGGTGACGAACTCGGCGTAGGCCTCGTCGAGCACCACCAGGACGGTCGCCGGCACCCGCGCCATGAAGGCGTCGAACTCGGCCGCGGTGACGATCGGGCCGGTCGGGTTGTTCGGGGTGCACACGATCACGATGCGGGTGCGCTCGGTGACGGCAGCGGCCATGGCGTCGAGGTCGTGCCCGCCGTCGGCCCGGTTCGGCACCTGCACGCTCGTGGCACCCGCGACGGTGACGACGCCGGGGTAGGCCTCGAACGACCGCCAGGCGTAGACGACCTCGTCGCCCGGGCCGGACGTGGCCTTCGCGAGCTCGTGCAGGATCGCGACGCTGCCCGGGGCGACGTGGACCTCGTCCACCGTCACGCCGAAGCGGTTCGCGAGGACGGCGCGGAGCGCGATCGCCGAGGCGTCCGGGTAGCGGTTGAACGCGGTCTGCGCCTGCACGGCCTCGACGACGCCGGGGAGCGGCGGGAAGGGGTTCTCGTTGCTGGACAGCTTGAAGGCGTCGGCAGCGGCCTGGCGTCCCTGCTTGTAGGCGGGGAGCACCGCGATCTCGGGGCGGATGTGCACGGGCTGATCGGTCACGACATCAGCCTACCGAGCGGCTACCAGGCATCATGGACGCATGCGATTCCTCGTCCGCCTCGTCATCAACGCCGTCGCGCTCTGGCTCACCACGCTCATCGTCAGCGGTGTCTCCGTCACGCCCTTCGGCGAGGGCGGCACCGTCGAGACCGTGCTGACCTTCCTGCTCGTCGCGTTCGTCTTCGGGCTCGTCAACGCCGTCATCGGCACGCTGATCCGGATCGTGGCCTTCCCGATCTACATCCTGACCCTCGGGCTCATCTCCTTCGTGGTGAACGCGATCCTGCTGCTCATCGTCGCCGGGATCTCGACGAGCATCGGCTTCGGGCTCGAGGTCGACTCGTTCGGCTGGGGCATCGTCGGGGCCTTCGTGCTCGCCGTCTTCGCCTGGCTGATCGGCCTGGTCGCCCGCCCGGTGCTGAGCCGCCCCCGCGCTTGACGGGCCCGGGGCACGACGCCGTGCGCCATGATGAGCAGATGACCACGGACGCCGGCGCCCCGTCGCCCTTCCGCGTCTCGTTCGTCTGCAGCGGCAACATCTGCCGGTCCCCGATGGCGGAGATCGTCTTCGCCCGGATCGTCGAGGACGCCGGCATGAGCGACCGCTTCCAGGTGCAGTCCGCCGGCACCGGTGACTGGCACGTCGGCGAACCGGCGGACGAGCGGACGATCGCAGCACTCGCGGCGCGCGGATACGATGGCAGCAGGCATCGCGCCCGTCAGTTCGACCCGGACCGGTTCCCGGACCTCGACCTGGTGGTCGCACTCGACCGTTCCCACGAGCGCATCCTGCGGTCGTGGGCGCCGACCATGGACGACGCCGCCAAGGTGACGCTCCTGCTGCGGTACGACGACTCCTGGCCGGAACAGGCCGACGTGCCGGACCCGTACTACGCGGACCGACACGAGTTCGACCGGGTCCTGTCCACGGTCGAACGGGCGTGCCGCGCACTCTTCCACCAGATCGAACCGGCAGTCCGCCAGGGAGCACCATGACCCCCCTTCCCCCGCAGCCGATCAGCCCCCTCGACGGGCGGTACTACCCGGTCGTGCACACGGTGGGTGAGCACCTGTCCGAGGCGGGCCTCAACCGTGCGCGCGTCTCCGTCGAGGTCGAGTGGCTGATCTTCCTCACCGACCACGCGATGTTCACCACGTCGCCGCTCAGCGTCGACGACAAGGCCGCCCTCCGCGCCGTCGTCACCGACTTCGGGCAGGCGGAGATCGCCGAACTCGCCGAGATCGAGGCCACGACCCGGCACGACGTCAAGGCGGTCGAGTACTTCGTCCGTCGCCGGCTGTCGGAGCTCGGCCTGGACGCCATCGCCGAGCTGACGCACTTCGCGTGCACGAGCGAGGACGTCAACAACCTCTCCTACGCGCTCACCATCAAGGACGCCGTCGCCCAGGTCTGGCTGCCGGGCTTCCGCGCCGTCATCGCACGCCTGCGGGACCTGGCGCTCGAGCTGCGGAGCGTCCCGATGCTCTCGCACACGCACGGACAGCCCGCCACCCCGACCACGCTGGGCAAGGAGCTCGCGGTGGTCGTCTACCGCCTCGAGCGCGTGCTGGCGCAGGTCGAGGGCGGCGAGTACCTCGGCAAGTTCTCCGGCGCGACGGGCACCTTCTCGGCGCACCTCGCCGCCGACCCCGAGGCCGACTGGCCCACGCTGTCGCGCGAGTTCGTCGAGGGCCTCGGCCTGACGTGGAACCCGCTCACGACGCAGATCGAGTCGCACGACTGGCAGGCGGAGCTCTACGACCGCGTCCGGCACGCCAACCGCATCCTGCACAACCTGGCGACCGACGTGTGGACCTACATCTCGATGGGGTACTTCACGCAGATCCCGGTCGCCGGGGCCACCGGGTCGTCGACGATGCCGCACAAGATCAACCCGATCCGGTTCGAGAACGCCGAGGCGAACCTCGAGATCTCGTCCGCGCTGTTCTCCACGCTGTCGGAGACGCTCGTCACGAGCCGTCTGCAGCGCGACCTGACCGACTCCACGACGCAGCGCAACGTCGGCGTCGCGTTCGGGCACTCGCTGCTCGCGCTCGACAACCTGCGGCGCGGGCTCGGCGAGATCGCGGCGAACCACGAGCGCCTGGCCGCCGACCTCGACGGCAACTGGGAGGTGCTCGGCGAGGCGATCCAGACGGTCATCCGCGCCGAGGTCACCGCCGGGCAGTCCGACATCGAGGACCCGTACGCGATGCTCAAGGAGCTCACACGGGGCAAGCGCGTCAGCCAGCAGGACCTCGTCGCGTTCGTCAACGGCCTGGACATCTCGGACGGCGCGAAGGCCCGGCTGACGAACCTCACGCCGGGGACCTACACGGGCCTGGCAGACGAGCTGGTCGACCACCTCGACGTCTGAGGACGGCGGCGGGACCGGTGACCCTCCGGGCAGGAGGCTCGGCCCGGCCCCGTCGGGGACGTCACCGGCTCAGGTGGTGACGTCCAGGGCGGTGGCGACCAGGGCCTCCAGGACGGTGCGGACCACGGGGCGGACGGCATGGTCCGGTCGGACGAGCGCCTCGATGCGGCGTCCCGCGCGGACGTCCGCGAGCTCCGCCAGGTGGAAGCGCCCCGGCGCCCGCGTGCGCGACGTGTACCGGGGGACGAGCGCGATCCCGTGGCCCGCCGCCACCAGGTTCTCGATGACGGGCAGGTGGATCGTGCGGAACGCGACGGACGGCGGGGTGTCCCGAGCAGCGGCCATGGCGGTCAGCACGCGGTCGATCGGGTAGTCGCGCGGTACGCCGATCCACGTCTCGTCCACGACGTCGTCGATGCCCACGCGGGCACGGTCGGCGAGCCGGTGCCCCTCGGGCAGGGCGACGTCGAGCGGTTCCCGGAGCAGCGGGACGGTCTCGAGGGCCTGCCGGTGCGGCGGGGACGACCCGTCCGGGCGGTGGCCCACCACGACGTCGTGGTCGGCGGTGAGCGGGGCGAAGCCGTCCTCGCTGACGTCGACGTCGGAGAGCACCAGGTCGATCGCGGGGTGCTCCCGCATCCGGTCGAGCAGACCCGGCAGCAGCAGCTCGGCGGCCGACGGGAAGATCGCCAGGTCGACGACGCCCGACGCTCCCCCGAGGTGCTCCTGCCAGGCGGCATCGACGGTGGCGACCGCGGTGGCCACCACACCGGCCAGCCCCGCGAGCACCTGACCGTGCTCGGTGAGCCGGACCCCGCGGCCGACGCGTTCGACGAGCGGGACGCCGACCTGGCGCTGGAGGGTCTGCAGCTGCTGCGACACCGCGCTCGGGGTGCGGTGGGTGGCAGCGGCGACGGCGGTGACGGACCCGCGCTCGTCGAGCTCGCGGAGGACGGGGAGCAGCGTGACGTCGAAGCCGACCATGCAGGGACCCTACAACGTCGGTGTCGAAGTGTTCGCTGGTGCTACCACCCGGGCTGCGGGAGCATCGGAGGGTGCTGCTCCGCGACCGCCTCCTCGCCCTGACCGTCGCCGTGGTCTGGGGCCTGAACTTCCCGGCGACGGCGATCGCGCTCGAGCACTGGCCGCCGTTCCTGCTCGCCGCGGTGCGGTTCACGCTGCTGGCGGTCCCGACGCTGCTGTTCGTGCCGCGCCCGCCGATCCCGTTCCGGATGCTCGTGCTCGTCGGTGCGACGCTCGGGGTGCTGCAGTTCGCGTTCCTCTACCTCAGCATGGCGTCGGGGATGCCGTCCGGGCTGGCCTCGCTCGTGTTGCAGGCCTCGGCGCCGTTCACCGTCGTGCTCGCCGGGGTGTTCCTGCGCGAGCGGCTGACCCGGCGGCAGGTCGTCGGCGTGACGATCGCGGTCCTGGCCCTCGCCGCGATCGCCGTGCACCGCTCGCAGACGGCCGCGCTGCTGCCCGTCGTGCTGGCGCTCTGCGGGGCACTCGGGTGGGCGATCGGGAACGTGGCGACACGGAAGGCCGGGGCGCCGAACGGGCTGCACCTGACGCTGTGGTGGTCGGTGGTGCCGCCGATCCCGATGGCCGTGCTGTCGTTCGTCGTCGAGGGGCCGGTGCGGATGGGGCAGGCGCTCGGGACGGCCTTCACGCTCGACGCGCTGCCCGCCGACCTCGGGCTGCTCTACATCGTGCTCGTGGCGTCGCTCGTCGGCTACGGCCTGTGGACGCGGCTGATGTCGCGGTACCCGTCGAGCACCGTCGCACCGTTCTCGATGCTCGTCCCCGTGGTCGGGGTGCTGGCGTCGTGGCTGGCGTTCGGCGAGGTGCCCGACGTGGTCGAGGTCCTCGCGGGCGTGGTCGTCGTCGGCGGGGTGCTGTGGGCGTCGCGCACGCCGCGCCTGCGCACGTCGGCTCCGTCTGGCTCGTCTGCTCCGTCCAGGGAGCAGCGATCGTCGCGTGCGCTCGACCCGGGCGACGATTCCTGCTCCATCGATGCACCCGTTGCCGAGCCCGCCGCCGCCGGACCCGCCGCTGTCAGCCCCGGTGGGCCCGACGGTCCGCGATGATGTCCGCGAGCGCCCCGTGGAGCAGCGGGTACCGGAACTCGTAGCCGGCCTGCACGAGGCGCGTCGGCACCACCCACCGGCTCTTCAGCACGAGTTCGGTCTCGGTGCGGATCGCGAACGACCCGAGCTCGAGCATCCACCGCCAGGTCGGTAGTCCGAAGCGCCGCCCGACGGCCTCCCGGATCGTGGCCATCACCGTGCGGTTGTCGGACGGGTTCGGGCTCGTCACGTTCACCGCGCCGTCGAGGTCGTCGTGGTCACGGATGAACCGGATCGCGCCGAGGACGTCGGCGATGTGCACCCAGCTGAAGCGCTGTCGCCCGTGGGTGTGGCGGTCGTGGTGGTACGTCCCCGCGGTCAGCCGCGCCGGGGTCGGGAACCAGGGGCCGTCGTGCTGCGGTCCGCCGAGCCCCGCCTGTGCGAGCCGGAGGAGCGGGACCAGCGCGCTGCCGTCCCCGAGGACGATCGCCATCCGGAGCGCGACACGACGGGTACCGGGCAGGTCGGCGGCGAACAGGGCGTCCTCCCATGCGCGGGCGACCCCGACCGAGAAGCCCTCGCCGAGCTCACCCGTCGCCTCGTCCTGCGGGCGGTCGTCGGCGTGCCGGTAGATGGTGGCGGTCGAGGCGTTCAGCCACAGCGGCGTCGGGTGCTCGGACGTGCGGATGGCCTCGGCGAGCTCGAGCGTGGTGTCGACGCGCGAGCGGATGATCTCCGCCCGGTTGCGGCGGCCGTAGCGGCAGTTGACGCTCTTGCCCGCCATGTTCACGACGATCGCGGCACCGTCCACGAGTTCTCGGACCCGGAGCGTGTTGCCCCAGACCGCGTCGCCGGTGCGGCCGATCGTGACGACCTCGTAGCCCTCGTCGCGGAAGGCGTCCTGCAGGTACGTCCCGACGAAGCCGCTCGCCCCCGCGATCACCGCACGGCCCTTCGTCGTCTGGGTGCTGTCGTCAGTCATCGTTCTCCCCGTCCTGCCCCGGCGCGATCGCGTACCGGAACGCCCCCTCGTACCGGTACAGCGTGCCGAGGATCGGCGCCGCGAGCACCAGGGACACGCGCTGGCGGTCGGCTTCGTCATCGAATCGTTCCGTGAGCGTGACCCGCGGGGCGAGGAGGGCCGGGAGGCTCCACTCCCGACCCAGCGCACGGAACGACACACGTGTGGAGACCAGGCGCAGGACGCCGGCGTCCGGCCCGTGCGCGTCCACCTCCGCCCGCAGGTCGGCGCTGACGCGCCCGCGGCGACCGAGGTGGTCGACCAGCCCGTGCGGTCCGGCGGCGATCGCGTCCACCATCGTGCGGTCCCCGGAGCGGAACCGGAAGGTACGGTGCGCGCGGACGGCGAGCTGGGCCTCCTGGCCGGTGCCGGGGTCCCCGCGACCGACGCGGACCGGGCGGTTCGCGACGGCGAAGGGGACGTCGCCCTCCCAGACCGGGAACAGGACGCAGGCGCGGGCGAGGACCGCGAGGACGGGCCACAGCCAGCGCCGCGGGGTGCCGACCACGGTGAACACGCCCTCGCCGCGACCGACGTGACCGGCCGGGATCGGGCCGAAGTACGTGCGGAGGCGCGGGTGCAGGCGGGCGAGGACCTCGGGTGCGACGGTGCGCTGCCAGGGCGATTCGGTCACGGGCACGATCCTGGCAGGTCGTCAGTCGTGCTCCCTACGATTGGGGGCATGGGACACGACCACGGGCACGCGCACGCCGGTGCGAACGAGCGCGCCCTGCTCGTGGCGTTCTGCATCTCCGCGACGATCCTGCTGGCCGAGGTCGTCGGGGCCGTCGTGACCGGGTCCCTGGCGCTCCTCGTCGACGCCGGGCACATGGTCGTGGACACCGGTGGGATCGGGATCGGGCTCGTCGCCGTCCGGCTCGCGCGGCGCTCCCCCACGTCGCAGCGCACGTGGGGCTTCCAGCGGGCCGAGGTGCTCGGGGCCACGGCGCAGGCGGCGATCCTGCTCGCCGTCGGCGTGTACGTGATCATCTCCGGCGTGCAGCGGTTGTTCGTCCCCGCGGAGATCCACTCCGGGCCGCTGCTGGTCTTCGGGGCGATCGGCCTGGTGGGCAACCTCGTCGCGTACGCGGTGCTGATGCGGGCCTCCGGCGTGGACTTCACGTCCCGGGCCGCGCGGCTCGAGGTCCTCAACGACACGCTCGGCTCCGTCGCGGTGATCATCGCCGCGATCGTGCTCGGGGCCACCGGCTGGGACCGCGCCGACTCGGTCGCGGCCCTCGTGATCGGGGCGCTCATCCTGCCCCGGGCGATCCGGCTGCTCCGCGAGACAGCCAACGTCCTGCTCGAGGCCACGCCGCCAGGCCTCGACCTCGAGGACGTGCGCTTCCACATCCTCGAACTCGAACACGTGATCGCCGTGCACGATCTGCACGCCACGCTCGTCGCCACCGGGGTGCCGAACCTCACCG
Organism: Curtobacterium sp. SL109; assembly: GCF_026672405.1. Classification (NCBI taxonomy): domain Bacteria; kingdom Bacillati; phylum Actinomycetota; class Actinomycetes; order Micrococcales; family Microbacteriaceae; genus Curtobacterium; species Curtobacterium sp. SL109. The sequence goes on along the minus strand of NZ_JAPPRB010000002.1, from coordinate 932,269 downwards.
CGCACGTCGTGGTGGACGACCACTGCTTCACGACGTCGCACGCGCCGGAGATCCTCGACGAGCTGCAGCGCTGCGTGGCGGAGCACTTCGACGTGCCGGTCGCGCACTCGACGTTCCAGCTCGAGCCCGCGTCGCACCGACTGCACGAGCACGAGGTGCACGCGTAGGGACGGCGGTGCCGCGGGGTGCGCGGTGCGGGGGTGCGGCGCGCGGCGAGCGGCGAGCGGCGAGCCGATTCCGAACGACAACATCCCTGTCGTACGACGTCGAGCTTGTCGTTCCGGGGCGGAGGGGGCGGGCGGCGGCAGGGCGGCGCGGGACGGGGCGTCAGCAGTCGTCGTCGCGCGTGGGGTAGGCCGTGATGACGCGGTCGGTCGTGGCGGAGACGATGACCTTCACGAAGGCGTCCGGCGAGGGCGTCGTGCCGTCGTCGAACCGGACGGGAGCGGCATAGCAGACCTTGCCGTCGCCCGCATCGACGGGGAAGCCCGACCGCGGTGCCGTCACGGCGGTCTTCACCGCGGTCAGCATGGCGTCGTCCCAGTCGCGGTCTCCCGTCCCGGCGAGGACGTCCTGCCAGTCGCCGGTGTGCCGCACGCGGATGTGCTCGTAGCCCTGGCTGCTGTTCCCGCACTGCAGGACGACCTGCCCGAGCGCGGCGGTGTCGTACCGGCCGACCTCGGCGCGGCTGCTCCGGTCGCACGAGGCCAGCACGTCGTCCCCGGGCAGGTCGGGCCCTCGACGGTCGATGACCACGGTGCCGTCGGCGGTCGCCACGGCCGCGGGAGCCGTCGTCGCGCTGGTCACCGGGTCGTCGCCGCTCCGCTGCGCGCCGAGGGCGAACCCTCCGGCGACGAGCCCGACGGCCACCACGACGGCCAGGCCGGCCACGACTGATCGGTTGCGCTGCGTCGGCATGCGGCCAGTATGCCGGAGGTGGGGCGGGCCTCCAGGCCGGGGACGACCCACCGGACCGGAGGCTCGGAGCGGCTCAGGCGCGTGCGGCCAGTCGGATGCCGGCGACGACGGCGAGCACCGAGACGAGCACCACGTACCCGATGAGGACGGGGAGCGTCGGGAGCACCAGGAGCGCTGCCCCGACCGCCACGACCGGCACCGTGAGCCCGGCGTAGGCGATGAGGAAGACGGCGGCGAGGACGCCGCCGCGCTGTCCCGGTTCTGCCAGCTCGCCGGCGCTGCCGATCGCGGCGCGGAAGATCAGCCCGACGCCGGCACCAGCGACGACCCCGCCGCCGATGAAGCCGCCGACCTGCAGGACCACGGCGGCACCGGCGAGGACCACGAGGCCACCGACGAGCAGCACCATGCCGAGGCGGATCTGGGCCCGCTGCGAGAGCCGGGCGAAGACGAGCTGCGAGAGGGCACTCGCGGCGAAGACTCCGAACGTGGTCGCACCGGCGGCCAGCCGGTCGGTGACGTGGAAGGTGGTGCCGAGGAAGGTCGGTGCGACCGAGGTGAACAGGCCCTGCACCGCGAGGGCGGCGAACGCGGCGACGCCGGCTGCCCAGAACGCGGCGGACTTGCCCGCCGGGGCCTGGATGCGCTGCGGGCGGTAGGGAGGGCGCTCCTCGGGACGGTCGACGGTCTCCGGGGCGGCGAGCACCGCGATGAACGACACGGCGAGCAGCACGACGAACACGGCGTAGGGCACCATCAGCGGGGCGCCGACGAACTCGGCCAGGGCGCCGCCGATGAGCGCGCCGAGCGAGAGGCCGCCGAGGTTCACGACACCGGCGGCGATGCTCGCGCTCTTCGCGGAGCGCGGGTCACCGGTCGCACGGACCCGGAGCTCGCCGAGGTGCGCGGTCGCCGTGGCGGTCAGCGTGCCGATGCCGAGACCGGTGACGAAGCGGGCGACGATGAGGCCGCTGACGTCGTTCCAGACGAGGAACAGCACGGCCGCGACCAGCTCGAGGGCGATCGAGACGAGGATGAGCGGCTTGCGCCCGTGCACGTCGCTGAGGTGGCCGGCGAGCCAGAGGGACCCCACGACACCGACGCCGTAGGCCGCGAACACGATGGTCGTCGTGAAGGTCGGGAAGCCGTCACGGGCCTGGTAGAGCACGTAGAGCGGGGCAGGGACGGTCGCGAAGGCCATCACCGCGAGGAAGGCGACGGCGACGGCCCAGAAACCGGCCGCGTGGCGACGGCGGGTGTGCGAACGCCGGCCGCGCGGAGCGGGCACGCGGTCGTCGGGTGTGGTGGGGGTCGAAGCGGTGGGCGTCGCCGCGCTGTCCGTGACGGTTGACATGGTGCCATCGTCGTCCCGCCGGGTCATCATGTCGAACGGATGTCCTTGATGTCCGCCATCGACCTGATCGATGATGGACGCATGGAGACCCGTCTGCTCGAACAGTTCGTCGCCGTCGCGGACGAGGGCACCGTGACCCGCGCCGCCGAACGGCTCTGGGCAGCACAGTCGACGGTGTCGGCGGGGATCGCGAGCCTGGAGCGGACGTTCGGCGTCCGGCTGTTCGACCGCACAGGCCGGCAGCTCGTGCTCACCACGGCGGGCGAGGACCTGCTCCCCCACGCCAGGGCCGTCCTGCAGTCCCTCGACCGGATGCAGGACCTGGCGACGGCGACCGACGCCGAGCTCCGCGGGCGGGTGCGGCTGGGGATCTTCACGAGCATGGACGTGGTCGACCTGATCGGGGTGCTCCGGACGTTCCGGGAGCGACACCCGCTCGTGGCCGTCGAGCTCATGACGTCACCGTCGGGCACGACCGGGCTCGTGCAGGACCTGACGTCCGGACGGCTCGACCTGGCCTACTGCGGCCTGCCCGTCGTGCCGGCCGGCATCACCGTGGAGCCCCTCCGCGAGATGCCGTTCCGGGCGTTCGTCGCGACGGACCACCCGCTCGCCGGACGGGCCTCGGTGTCGCTGGCGGAGTTGGCGGACGAGCCGTTCATCGACACGGCGCACGGCTTCGGCAACCGGGTGATCCTCGACCAGGCGCTCGAACGGCTCGGGATCCGGCGGCGCATCGTCGCGGAGATGAACGACATGCCGGCGGTGGTGCGGTTCGCGACGGCGGGGCTCGGCGTGGGGGTCGTCCCGGACTCGGGTGCGGCGCACGAGGGGGTCGCGATCGACCTCGACGACGAGGTCGACCCGCTGCGCGTGGGGCTCGCGATGCGGACGACGCCGGTGCCGAACCGGGCGACGCAGGCGCTCGCCCAGGACATCGTCGCCGCACGGCGCTGAGGCGGGCGGCGCTGGGCGCGGCGCTGAGGGCGGACGGCGCGGGTGCGGCGGGGTGGTTCGGATCGGCGCCACACAACCGACGTGCGCTCGAACCACGGACGTGCCCGGTTCGAGCCGGTTCCGGTTGTGCGACGCCAGGCGGAACCGCGCGGGCAGCCCGGGCGGCCCGGACGGGTCAGGCGTCGAGCAGGGGCGCGACCCGGTCGACGGAACGCCGGGCAGCGGCGGAGGACGCCACGAACCCGATCACCACGATGCCGACACCGATCCCGACGACGATCCACCACATGGCGTGTGTGGCGACCGCGAACCCCGCTCCGACGCTCGCGACCGCGCTGGCACCGGTGACCGTGCCGGCGAGGGCGACGCCGAGGGACACCCCGGTCTGCCGACTCGTCGAGGCCACGGCCGCGGCGGACCCGGCCTGGGCGCGGGGCATGCCCGAGACGGCGGTGTTCGTGATCGGGGCGTTCACCATGCCGAACCCGAAGCCGAACAGCACGAAGGCGACGACGAGCACCCACATCGGTGTGGTGGCGTCGATCGTCGTGAGGACGGCTCCGGCACCGCCGATGCCGATCCCCGCGAGCACGAGGGGGACGCGCGTGCCGAACGACCCGACGAGCCGCCCGGACACCGGCGACATCACCATGGTGGCGAGGGCGGCGGGGAGCGTCCAGAGGCCGGACTCGAACGGGGACATGCCCCGGACCTCTTGGAGGTAGAGCGCGTTGAGGAACAGGAACGCCCCGTTCGCCCCGAACGCCGCCACCGCGGTGAGCACGGCGGACGAGAACGGGATGCTGCCGAAGAACCGGACGTCGATGAGCGGCTCCGCGCGACGACGCTCGACGGTCACCAGCAGCGCCAGGGACCCGGCGGCCACCACGAAGAGCCCGAGCGCACCGGGTGAGGTCCAGCCGAGGCGCGGCCCCTCGATGAGTCCGCCGACCAGGGTCGCGAGCAGCACGATGACGAGCAGCTGCCCGACCGGGTCGAGACGACGGGGCTTCGGGGAGCGCGACTCCGGGACGAACAGGGCGGTCAGGACGATCGCGGCGATGCCGATCGGCACGTTGATCCAGAAGATCGCCCGCCACCCGACGGTGTCCGTGAGTGCTCCGCCGACGAGCGGGCCGACCCCCATCGAGACGCCCACGACCGCGCCCCAGACGCCGACGGCCCGTGCACGTTCCTTGGCGTCGTCGAACGTCGCGGTGATGATCGACATCGCGACCGGGTTCATCATCGAGCCGCCGACGGCCTGGACCATGCGGAAGACGACGAGCCACCCCACGCTCGGCGCGAGCGAGCAGAGCAACGACCCGAGCGTGAACAGCGCGAGGCCGATCTGGAAGGTGCGACGGCGTCCGATGCGGTCGGCGGTGGAGCCCGAGAGCATCAGGAGGCTGGCGAGCACGAGCGTGTAGGCGTCGATGGTCCACTGCAGACCGCTGATGCTGCTGTGGAGCTCGCGTCCGATCGAGGGCAGCGCGACGTTCACCACGGTGGCGTCCATCGAGACGATGAACAGGCTCATGCAGCAGACGGCGAGGATCAGGTACCGGTGGCGGTACCGGTCCGGGAGCGCTGGGTCACCCAGCGCGGGGCGCCGGACGTCAGTGGAAGCCGTCGTCGTCTCCTTCACCCGGGGTCTTGTGACCACCGAGCATGTCGTTGTCGTCCTGGTCGCTCGTGGAGGCGAGCTGCAGCATCGCCAGGACCACCACGACCACGATGAACGCGATGCCGAGGAAGATCAGGGCGAGCATGACCTCCCGCGTCGAGAGCAGCACGACGAGCCCGGTGAACACCGCGATGATCGCGGAGATCCCGAGGAGCTCGACCGGGCGCATGCGGTCACGACGGCTGGGGTTGGTCATGCGTGTGGTGCTCCGTCCGGGGACACTGCCGGAGCAGTCGTCCCCCACTTGTGCGAGAGGCCGGCGATCACGTGGAAGACCGCCGTGATGGCGAGGTAGGCGCCGAGCAGGCCGACGAGGACGATCGAGGCGTCGAGCGTGCCGGTCACGCGCTCGACCCCGCCGAGCTGCTGGGAGTAGTCCGGCGGCGTCAGGAGGAACGCGATCGCCAGCAGCAGGGTGAGCCCGCCGATCGTGGACCAGTCGCGCGAGAACGGCGACCGGCCGCGGGACCGCAGGCCCTGCGTGAGTTCGAGTGCACCGGTCAGGACGGCGAACGCGACGACCACCGCGATGAAGGCCGGCAGCCCGAACCCGTTGCAGGCGATGCCGACGGCACCGGCCACCACGCTGACGACGGCCTGCACGAGCGCGGTGCGGCGCGAGCGCGGGTCATCACGCAGCCGGGTGGCGCTGCCGATGCCGACGACCACGCCGTCGACGATGGCGAAGACGCCGAACAGCAGCAGGCCGTAGCCAGCCGCGTGGTTCGACGAGAAGGTGATGACCATCGCGATCACCGCGGCGGGGACGGCCCGCAGCACGGGGATCGGCCAGTACCGCGCGCGCTGGTGTGCGTCGGCGACGGAGTCGGACACGAGACCTCTTTCGGGCATGTTGATCGTGGTCCGATCCTACCGCCGCCCCGGTGTGCCCCCGTCCCGAGGACCCCGTCGGCGCTGAGGATCCGAGAACCTCAGCGCCGAGGGGACACACGCCGCCGGCTCAGTCGCTCACGGCACTCCCGGGCATCGCCGCCCCACGCACCGGCTGCTCCGGAGCGCGACGTCGGCGCCGGGCGAGCACCCAGCAGCCACCGCCCAGGACGAGGAGCAGGACGCCGATGCCCGCGGCGAGCGCCGTGCCCGCGGCACCCGTGTACGCGAGCGCACCCGGGGCCGCTGGTGCGCGGTGTCCGGCGCTGCCGCCGCCGTCACCGCGGTCGCTCGCGTGCCCGGTCGTCGGACCCGCGGTCGGGCTGCCGCTCGGCTGCGGTGACGGTGTCCGGGTCGGGGTCGGCCCGGGCGTGGCACCGGCGTCGGGGTCGTCCGGCCGCGGCACGACGATGGCGACCTCGTCCGAGGGGTCGCCGCCGTCCGGGTCGGTCGGGGACGTGGCGGTCGCGATGTTGACCACGTCGGAGCCGTCGCCGCGGTACTCGGGGTCGAGGACGGCCCGGATCCGGAAGGCGTGCTCCTGTCCGACGGCGAGGGACTCCCCTGACCGGCAGGTGACGTGCTGCCCCTCCGCGGTGCAGTCGTCGTCGGACCCGGCGAAGGACATCGCGGCGGGCAGGTCGTCGACCGCGCCGACGTCCTGCGCCACGGCGGGGCCCCGGTTGCGGGCGGTGACGACGTACTCGACCTCGTCACCGGGCTCGACGTCCGTCGACGGGGAGACGCGCTTGTCGGTCTCGACGTCGGCGCGGACGGTGATGGGCGTGGTGGCGGTGGAGGTGTTGTCGGACTCGTCGACGTCGGCCAGGCCGGGTGCCACGTCGATGGTGGCGACGCTCGTCAGTGCACCCTCGGCCGCGGGGTCGAGGGAGCCCTCGATCACCGCTCTGGCAGTACCGCCACGGACCAGGTCGAGCGCCGTGTCCACGTCCCCGGTGCCGCTGCCGTCGCCGCACGCCGAGCCGTCGGAGGCCGAGCAGGTCCACGTCACGTCGCTGAGCTGGTCGGGGACGTCGACCGTGAACGGGCTCGGCTCGGAGTCGTTGCGACCGGTGTTCGCGGCCGAGACGGCGTAGCGGACCCGCTCCCCCGCGACCGCAGGGGCCGTCTCGTGCTGCACGCGGAGGTCCGCCGGCTGTGCGACCCGCAGGGCGTCGATCTCGTGGACGCTCCGGTAGGCGCCGGTCGCGCCGGTGAACCCGAGGCGGAGGGTGTCGGGCAGCGGGGCCTGGCCGTCGCCGCCGAGCTGGACCGAGTCGAGCACGGTCGTGGTGACCCCGCCGGTCGTCAGGCGGACGGTGAGCTCGAGACCGTCGTCGCCGGGCTGCAGGGTGACGCGAACCGTCCTGGTGGTGGGGCCGTCGGTCTCGACCCCGCTGCGGACGGCGGCGTTGTCGACGAACCGGTAGCCGTCCGTGCCGTTGCCGGAGCCACGGACGGTGACCGTGTTCGGCGACCTGCCGGGACCACTGCCGTTGATGGGCAGGGAGAAGTTGCCGTGGAGGTCGAGGGCCACCGCGGCGAAGCCCCCGGGGAGCCCCGGGGGCGAAGCCCCCGGGGAGCCCCGGCGTCTGGCAGGGTCCCGAGCCTTCGTTCTGCTCGGTGCGACAGGCGTACCCGAGCGCGGCCCCGGTCCCGCCGACCCCGGGAGCGACGGAGCCGTCGGCGAGGTAGAGGAGCAGGCCGTCGGCACCTTGCTCGTACGGCGTGTACATGGCGTAGTCGAACTCGACGTCGAGCCCCAGGGTCGACGGGAAGGCGTCGTCCATGGCCCAGGCCCCGGCGACGCCGACGCCCGCCGGTGTGAGGCGGAGCCGGCCGTCGACGATGCGGGCGCTGCCGGTCAGCGTGCCCCCGTCCGCGGTGGTGAAGTCGTTGACGTAGGGGAAGGTGTGGTCCTCGGCCTGCGCGGGCACCGGGCCGAGGGGCGCGAGGACGACGGCGAGCGCCGCCGCGACGGCCCCGAGCCCGGACGCCCGACGCACGCCGTGCCCGGTCGCCCGACGCACGCCGACCCCGGATGCCCGCCGTGCGCCACGCCCGACGACCGGACGCGGGCCGCGCCGGGCCGACCGACGCGGCCGGACCGGCGGAACGGGTCGTGCAGGAGGTGGTGGTGGTTTCGCTGGTGATGTCATGCCACCGATGCTCGCGACCGGGCCGCGACCACACGGCGGGGCCGGGTCCATCTGTGGAACCCGGCCCCGAGCCTCCTGGCTGTGGAGGGATGGACCCCGCAGCGATCAGCCGAGCGCTACCCCACCCACACCGTCGTCTCGCCGGGCAGCATCCCGTCCGTCAGCGGCCCGGACGCCAGCAGCACCTGTCCCTCGGGGAGTGGCACCGGCGACGTGCCGAAGTTCGTGTACGACCGCCACCCGTCGTGCCGGGCGAACCCGACGACGTGCGCCGGGGTGTCCAGCCACGTCAGGTGCTCGCCGCGCTGCAGCTGCCGACGCGTCGCGAAGGCCGCGCGGTACAGGGACAGCGTCGAGGTCGGGTCGTCGGCGAGGGCCTCGACGCTCGACGCGCCGAAGTCCTCCGGCTGGGGCAGCTGCGGCGGCACGTCGCCGAACCCGAACGACGGGCCGTCGACGGTCCACGGGATCGGCACGCGGCAGCCGTCGCGCCCCTTGACGGTGTGCCCCGAGCGGATCCACTTCGGGTCCTGCAGCAGCTCGCGCGGGATGGCCGGGGCCTCGTGCAGCCCGAGCTCCTCGCCCTGGTAGGTGTACGTCGAGCCGGGCAGCGCGAACAGCAGCAGCGAGGCTGCCCGGGCCCGGTGCAGCCCGTGGTCCCGGTCGAGCGTGGGCGTGGTGCCGTCGGTCATCAGCCACGCGTCGGTGTCAGTGTCGTCGGGCAGCCCGTACCGGGTGGCGTGGCGGACGACGTCGTGGTTCGAGAGCACCCACGTGCTCGACGCGCCGGACTCCTCGGACATGGCGAGGTTGCGCTCGATGATCGTCCGGAAGGCGGTCGGGTCGAACGGGGCCTCGAGCAGGTCGAAGTTGAAGGCCTGCCCGAGCTCGGTCGGCCGGGCGTAGAGGACGCGACGGGGCGCGGGTGCCCAGGCCTCGGCGATCGCGGCGCGCGGCGGGTCGTACTCGTCGAGCACACGTCGCCACCCCGCGAAGATCTCGTGCACCTCGTCGCGGTCGTAGAGCGGGTCCGAGCCGTCGAGGGGCAGCGCCTGCTCGTTCGAGGGGCGGTACGGCTCCGACAGGTCCTTGGCGAGCCCGTGGGCGACGTCGACACGGAAGCCGTCGACGCCCCGGTCGGACCAGAAGCGGAGGGTGTGCTCGAAGTCGGCGTGCACCTCGGGGTTCGTCCAGTCGAGGTCGGGCTGCTCCGGCGCGAACAGGTGCAGGTACCACTGACCGTCGGGCACCCGGGTCCAGGCGCTGCCACCGAAGTTCGCGACCCAGTCGCTCGGCGGGAGCTCCCCGTCGACGCCGGCACCCTCGCGGAACACGTAGCGGGCCCGCTCGGGGGACCCCGGTCCGGCGGCGAGCGCGGCACGGAACCACTCGTGCTCGTCCGAGGTGTGGTTCGGCACCACGTCCACGATCACCCGGATGTCGTGCGCGTGCGCTGCGGCGATGAGCGCGTCGGCGTCCTCGAGCGTGCCGAGCCGGGGGTCGACGTCGCGGTAGTCCGCCACGTCGTAGCCACCGTCGGCGAGGGGCGACGGGAAGAACGGGGAGAGCCAGATCGCGTCCACCCCGAGTTCGGCGAGGTAGGGCACCCGGCTCGTGATGCCGGCGACGTCACCGAGTCCGTCGCCGTTCGAGTCGGCGAAGCTCCGCGGGTACACCTGGTAGACGACGGCCTGACGCCACCAGTCGGCGTCGGGGGTGGCTGGGGTGCTGGCTGGGGTCCTGGATCCGGTCACCCCTGCACGCTACCGACGACGACACACCCTGTTCCGAGGGTCGGGAACACGGCGTCGCACGAACCGGTTGGTTGTCGGTGAAACAATCAGACCCGACAACGACGTCGACGAACGACCACGCTCGACCACGAAAGGGTCCCCATGACGAACGTCCTCGTCCTCGTCGGCAGCCTCCGCGCCGGCTCCATCAACCGCAAGCTCGCCGAAGCCGCGATCCACCACGCCCCGGAGGGCACCACGCCCACCGTGTACGAGGGCATCGTCGACCTGCCCTTCTACAACGAGGACATCGACGGGGACACCCCGCCCGCCGCAGCGGTCGCGTTCCGGCAGGCGCTCGCCGAGACCGACGGCGTCCTGCTCGTCACGCCGGAGTACAACGGCACGATCCCGGCCGTGCTGAAGAACGCGCTCGACTGGGCCTCGCGGCCGTTCGGCGCCTCGCCCCTGTCCGGCAAGCCCGTCGCCGTCATCGGTTCCGCGTTCGGCCAGTACGGCGGCGTCTGGGCGCACGACGACGCCCGCAAGGTCGCCGGCATCGCGGGCGCGAAGGTGCTCGAGGACGTCAAGGTCGCCATCCCGCAGTCGGTCGTCCGGTTCGCGGAGACCCACCCGCGCGAGGACGCCGAGGTCACCGAGCTCGTCCAGGGCGCGCTGACCGCGCTCGCCGAGGCCGCCCAGGAGCCCGCAGCGGCCGCGTAGCCTGCCGCACCGACACCGGACGGGAGGCTCCCCACCAGCTGGTGGGGAGCCTCCCGTCCGGTGCGTCCATCCTGAGCAACGGTCAGCACCACCCGTGTGTTCGCTAGACGTCCTAGCAACGAGACGGGTTACCCTGATCGGCATGTCCTTGCAGGAGACCGCGGAGGCGTCCGGGTACTGGTTCCCCGACGACGACGCGACGCAGCGCGGAGTCGCCGTGCTGAACGCCCTGCGTCGGTACCGTGCCGCCGAGACCGCGATGCGTCGGCGCACCCGCGACTCGATGGGCATGGGCGAGACCGACCTGCTGGCCGTGCGGTACCTGCTGCAGGCCCAGCGCGCCGGCCGCCAGGTCAGCCCGAAGGACCTCGCCGCGTACCTGAAGATCTCTTCGGCATCGACGACGATCCTCATCGACCGCCTCGTGAAGAGCAACCACGTCCGCCGCGACAAGCACCCCACCGACCGCCGCGCCCTCGTCATCACCCCGACGACCGCGAGCGACGACGAGGTCCGCGCCACGCTCGGCACCATGCACCGCCGCATGATGTCGATCGCCGAGGGGCTCTCGCTCGAGGACGCCCGCACGGTGGCGTTCTTCCTCGAGCACATGCGCGACGCCGTCGACCAGGTCGACCCCGCTCCGTCCCACTGACGTCCGCGCGTGCGCGGGGGACACTCCCTCACTGCGCACTGTGAACGGTGGCGCTCGCAGCGCGTAGACCAGAGAGGTCAACCGAAGCGAAAGGAGCCACCACCATGCACGCATCGGACAAGATGGCCAAGAACCTCCAGGCGGTCCTCGTGGACCTCATCGACCTGCACCTCCAGGGCAAGCAGGCCCACTGGAACATCCTCGGCACGAACTTCCGCGACCTGCACCTGCAGCTCGACGAGATCGTCGACGCCGCCCGCGAGTTCGCCGACGACACAGCCGAGCGCATGCGCGCGCTGTACCTGGTCCCCGACGGCCGCTCGGCGACCGTCGCCGCCGGCAGCCACCTCGACGCGTTCCCCGACGGGGAGATCACCACGCACGACGCGATCGACCAGATCACGCTCCGTCTGTACCAGGCGACCGGCACCATGCGTGACGTGCACGACGAGGTCGACGAGGAAGACCCGACGACCGCCGACCTGCTCCACGGCTTCATCGAGCGCCTCGAGCAGCTCGCCTGGATGGTCAGCGCCGAGAACCGCGCTCCCCGCACCCCCCTCGCCGCAGCGGTGACCTCGCAGACCGCCGAGGCCTCCGCGCACGCGTGACACCAGCACCACCAGCAGGTGACCGCGCGGCGCACTCGCGCCGCGCGGTCCTTCGTTGAACCAGGAAGGAACCGACGTGGACCTCGGCATCCAGGGCAAGACCGCACTCGTGTTCGGCGGCGACTCCGGCATCGGCTGGAACACCGCCCGCATCCTCCTCGCGGAGGGCGCCACGGTGGTCGTGACCGACATCGACCAGGCACGACTCGACAACTCGGCCGACCAGCTCGAAGCACCGGTCGGCAAGCTCCACGCCTTCGCCGCTGACGTGCGCAGTGCCGAGAGCCTGGCGTCGCTGCACGAGCAGGTGCGGGACGCCGTCGGCGAGATCGACATCCTCGTGCAGTCCTCCGGTGTGACCGGTGCGCAGGGGATGTTCCACGAGATCGACGAGGCCGGCTGGGCCGAGACCCTCGACGTCGACCTGATGGGCCCGGTGCGCATCACGCGCGAGTTCATCGCCGACCTGCGGAACGGCGGCTGGGGTCGCATCGTCTACCTCGTCTCCGAGGACGCGTCGCAGCCGTACGACGACGAGCTCCCCTACTGCGCCGCCAAGGCCGGGGTGCTCTCGTTCGCGAAGGGCCTGTCGCGCAGCTACGCGAAGGAGGGGCTGCTCGTCAACACCGTCAGTCCCGCCTTCATCCACACGCCGATGACCGACACGATGATGAAGAAGCGTGCCGAGCAGATCGGCAGCAGCTTCGACGAGGCCATCGAGAGCTTCCTCGACGAGGAGCGTCCGTACATGGAGCTGAAGCGCCGCGGGGAGCCGGAAGAGGTCGCGAACGTCGTCGCGTTCCTGTGCTCCGAGCTCGCCAGCTTCGTCAACGGCTCCAACTACCGGGTCGACTCCGGCTCGGTCGCCACGATCTGACAGGGACACCATGACCGACTACCGCTACCTGATCGTCGGCGGCGGGATGGTCGCCGACGCGGCCGCCCGCGGCGTCCGCGAACTCGACACCGACGGCACGATCGGGGTCCTCAGCGAGGACGTCGACCGCCCGTACGCCCGTCCCGCCCTGTCCAAGAAGCTCTGGACCGACCCGGACTTCAGCTGGGACGAGAAGGTCGACCTGCACACGGAGGAGACCGGCGCGGAGTTCCTGCTCGGCACCAGGGTCGTCTCGATCGACCGTGCCACCAAGACCGTCACCACCGCCGACGGGGCCACGCACGGCTACGAGCAGCTGCTCATCGCCACCGGCGGCAAGCCCCGCGGCCTGCCCGGACTCGAGCCGTCCGACCGCGTGCTCGACTACCGCAGCGCGGCCGACTACCGACGCCTCCGCACCCTGGCCGACGCCGGCGCGCACGTGGTCGTCGTCGGTGGCGGCTACATCGGCACCGAGATCGCCGCGGGCGTCGTGCAGACCGGCGCCCGCGTCACCCTGGTCGACCCGGACGAGGTGGTCGGCGGCGCGATGTTCCCCGACGACCTGGCCCGGGCGTTCCAGCAGCGCTTCGTCGACCACGGCGTCGAGCTCCGGACCGGCCGCCGCGTGACCGAGGGCTCGCAGACCGCCGACGGCGTCACCCTGACGCTCGACGACGGCTCCGAGGTCGAGGCCGACGCGGTCGTCGTCGGCCTCGGGATCGAACCCGTGACCGGTCTCGCCGCGGACGCCGGTCTCACGGTGGACGACGGCATCGTCGTGTCCTCGACGCTCGTCACCGACGACCCCGCCGTGTTCGCCGCGGGTGACGTCGCACGGTACCCCGACCGGATCCTCGGCACCCGCCGGGTCGAGCACGTCGACAACGCGCAGCAGCAGGGACGCCAGGCTGGCCGCAACCTCGCCGACGCCGACGAGACGTACGACCACACGCCGATGTACTACTCGAACGTGTTCGACATGGGCTACGAGGCCGTCGGGACCGTCTCGACCGACCTGCGCACCGTCGAGGACTGGCAGGACCCGACCGTCACCGGCGTCGTCTACTACCTGGACGACGACGACACCGTGCGTGGCGTGCTGCTCTGGAACGTGTCGGACAAGACCGACGAGGCCCGCAAGGTGCTCGCCGAGGCGAACGCGATCACACCAGACATGCTGCCGGGCCGCATCACGGCCTGACGAGACTGGCGGTCAGTGGTCGTCGCGCCGGTTCAGCTCCGGCGCGACGGCCTCGACGATGTCGTGGCGGACGTCCGGGTCGACCGGAGCGTCGGCGTCGTCGGCCATCGCGAGTGCGTGGGCGGACTTGCCGGCCTCGAGGACCTCGTCGTCGCCCTTCGCCATGCCGAACAGCTCCTTGAAGCGGGCACGGACGACGAGCCAGGCGTCGCCGGGGCCGAGTCGGGCCAGGTCCGTCTTCGTCGAGTCATCGCGGACGCGCTGCAGCGACGACACCCCGCGGTCCGTCAGCTCGCCCTTCACGTGGGCGACTGCCAGGCGCGCGACGACGTCGGCCTGCGCGTGCATGACCGAGTGCGCCCCACCGACGACCTCGCGGAGGACTGCGTGCGGGAAGACCCGGGCCAGGCGTCGGACCCAGTCGCGCGGGACCATCGCGTCGTGCTCCCCGCGGACGATGAGGACGCGGGCCTGCACGTGCGGGGCGCGCTCCTCGATCGGGAACGCGATCATCTTCGGCAGCACCTTGCGGAACCAGTGCCAGCCGCAGAGCGCGTACGCGGTGACGGCGTGGAAGCGGACGGCGGAGGGTTCGTGGAGGGCTGAGCGGAGGAACCGCACGGCGGACTCGCTGACCGTGCGGGCCTTCGAGTCGACGACGGGACTGATCAGGACCAGGTCGGTGATCTCCGGGTGGCGCGCGGCGACCTCGGTGACGACCTGCGTGCCCATGGAGTGGCCGACGAGCACCGGGTTGTCGAGGCCGAGCTCCTCGATCACGCGCTCCACGGCATCGGCGTAGCGCTCGATCGAGACCGTGCCGCGGAACTTCGGCACGCCCGCGAAGCCCGGCAGGTCGAGGGCGCGGACGGGGCCGAACTCCTCGAGGTTGGGCGCGAGGCGCTCGTAGTACGTCGACGCGATCCCCAGACCCGCGACGAGCAGGAACGGGCGCTTGCCCACGTCGCCGATCGAGCTCACGCGGACGTTCGTGCCGTCGACGGGGACGCGGTCGACCTTGACCACGACGTCGGCGCTCTCCGTGTGCTCCAGGGCGTCGGCGTGGCGCGGGTGCTCCTCGTTCACGTGGGTCTCCTCGGATGGCAGGCGGTCGCCCAGACTACCGCCAGGGGTCCGGCACTCCGAGGTGTGCGGCTGTCAGCCTGCGCAGGCGCAGCCGGCGGCGACCGCGGGCTCAGCCACCGAAGGCGAACGCCGGGACGCCGTGCACGCGGGTCGGCACCGCGAAGACGCCGCCGGAGTGCGGGTGCTCCTCGAGCTGCTCCTCGGTCAGGTTCTCGCGGGCGGTCGCCACGAAGAGCGTCGACATGTCGTCCCCACCGAAGGCCACGGAGGTGACGTTCGGTGCGGGGACGTCGACGGTCTCCAGGTGTGCCCCCGAGGCGTCGTACCGCTCGATGTGCCCCTCGCCGTAGCTCGCACTCCAGAAGCAGCCCTCGTCGTCGCGCACCAGCCCGTCGTGGGGAGCGCCCACGACGAAGGGCTCCAGCTCACCGAGCTCCCCGTCGGGGCCGTACGTCCCGCGGTAGATCGTCGAGGTGCTCGTGTCCGTGA
Source organism: Curtobacterium sp. SL109 (assembly GCF_026672405.1). Taxonomy (NCBI): domain Bacteria; kingdom Bacillati; phylum Actinomycetota; class Actinomycetes; order Micrococcales; family Microbacteriaceae; genus Curtobacterium; species Curtobacterium sp. SL109. The sequence continues at coordinate 916,925 of NZ_JAPPRB010000002.1, read as the reverse complement.
CGTACATCAGGTCGCCCGCCGGGGACCACTCGAAGCCGTTCGTCGTGCCGAAGCCCCCACGGAGCAGTCGGGTCGTGCCGTCGGGCTCGACCGAGTACAGCGCGCCGTCGGGCTCCCCCGTCGTCAGGTTCATGCTGCCGACCAGGAAGCGGCCGAAGGGGTCGCACTTGCCCTCGTTGAAGCGGATGCCGGCGTGCGCGTGCTCGACGTGGGTGATGGTCCGAGGGTCCCCACCGTCGGCGTCCGTGACGACGACCGTGTCCCCGAGGGCCGCGACGAAGCCGCCCTGGGCCCTGGGCTGGAAGGACGCCAGCGGCGGGGGCAGCGGGACGGCTCTCAGCGGGGAGCCCGACGCGTCGGCGGTGTTCAGCGTGCCGAGGGTGATGTCGGTCCAGCGCAGGACGTGCTGGTCGGGGTCCCACACGATGCTCTCCGCGAGGACGGCGCCCGCGTCGGAGAACAGGTGGGCCGGTCCGGTGGTGGCGCTCGTCGTCATGGTCCCGGTCTACCGCGGGCCACCACACACCACGTTCAGCCCCTGTGGCAGGTCGGCTTCCGAGGGCCCTCGCGGCGGGGAGTCCGTTCCCGTTCTCCGCGGTGACGGATCCGGTTCGGGAGACCCGGGCCGAGCCAGCCGGATCCGTCAATGTCCCCGACGAGATCCGTCGTCCGGAGCCGGGCGCCTCCCGATGCCCCACGAGTGGTCACGACACCCCGTCGGGTGGTCGTCGAGATGCTCCACGAGTGGTCACGACACCCCGTCGGGTGGTCGTCGAGTGGGCGCAACCCGTCGCACCGCGGCCGTCGGAGCGACGGTTGGTGACCGTTCGCCAGACGTGAGCGGGGTGTCGCGACCGCTCGGCGGGCGTGAGCCGGGTGTCGCGGACCGCTCGCCGGACGTGAGCGGGGTGTCGTGACCGCTCGGCGGGCGGGCGGGCAGGCGGCACCCGACGAACCCGCCCGGGAAGCGTCAGATCTTCGCGTACTTCGCGCGCAGGAAGCTGTAAGCGCCGAAGGCCAGGAACCCGATGCCGACCACGACGAGCACGACCGACCCGCCGGGCATCGACCGCAGGGCGTCGAAGGCCCCGTCGAGTCCGGTCGCCTGGTCGGGGTCGCTCCGGAAGGCCGCGACGGCGACGAGCACGCCGACGATCGTGACCGCGATGCCCTTCGCGACGTAGCCCGCGACCGCCAGCACGGTGAGGGTCGGCTCGACCGAGCGCGGCGGCGTCACGAGCTGCTTCCGGTAGGAGCGCCGGATGCCGATCACCACGAGGCCGATGCCGATGGCGACCGCGACGGCAGCGACGAGGAGCAGCAGGAACACGCCGCCCGGGGTGGCCAGGGCCTTCGCGGCGGCGCTCCGGGTGGAACCGCTCGAGCTCTTGCCCGCCCCGAGCGCGAACGACCCGGCGGAGTACGCGATGGCCCCGTAGACGACGGCCTTCGCGGCGTTCTTCGCGCGCGCCAACCAGGCACGGGCACTGTCGGTGCGGCCACCGACGACGGCCTCGATGACCAGGCGCAGGCAGAGCGCCGCGGTGCCGACGGCCACGACCCAGAGCAGCACGATCCCGCCGGGGACGGCCGCGATCTGCGCGAGTGCTCCGGACTGGTCGGTCTCGCCGGACTGTGATCCCTGGGACCCACTGCCGGCGGCCGCGTTCCCGATGCCGAGCAGGATCGCCAGGTACCCGATGAGCAGGTGGACCACGCCGCTGCCGACGAACCCGGCGCGGGCGGTGAGTTCGAACCAGCGGCTGTCCGCCACGCGGCGCGCCTGTCGTCCGGTCTCGCGGGCAGTGGCTTCAGCGCTGGTGTTCACGGGGGACCACACTGCCCGACGCGGCTGCGGATGTCCGGCGCGCCACGGTGCGGACAGGAGACACGGGCAGGACTGGAGGCGCGGTGCGGGGCCGCACCGCGCCTCCAGTCCGACAGCCCGTCAGTCGCCCTTCACGTTGACGACCTGACGCAGCGTGTGCCGGATCGTGACGAGGTCACGGGCGTCCTCCATCACCTGGTCGATCGGCTTGTAGGCCGCCGGGATCTCGTCGAGGAACGCGTCCGTGTCGCGGTACTCGATCCCGACCATCGCGGCACGGAGCTGGTCGTGCGTGAACGTCCGGCGCGCGGCCGACCGCGAGTACATCCGACCGGCCCCGTGCGGCGAGGACTCCAGCGAGGGCTTGTTCCCCCGCCCCTCGACGACGTACGACGCCGTGCCCATCGACCCGGGGATCAGCCCGAGCTGCCCGGTGCGCGCCTGGATCGCACCCTTGCGGGACACCCACACGGACTTCCCCCAGTGCTCCTCGCGCTGCGTGAAGTTGTGGTGGCAGTTGATCCGCTCGCGCTCGTCGACGGGCTGCCCCATCACCTCGGAGAGCTGCCGGACGACGCGGTCCATCATCTCCTCGCGGTTCAGCAGGGCGAAGTGCTGCGCCCACCGGAGCTCAGCGATGTACCGGTCGAACTCGGGCGTGCCCTCGACCAGGTACGCCAGGTCGGGGTCCGCCAGCTCGATCCACCACCGCTGCATCGCGGCCTTGGCGACGGCGATGTGGCGCTGGGCGATCTTGTTCCCGACCCCGCGCGACCCGGAGTGCAGGAACAGCCAGACCCGGTCCTCCTCGTCGACGCTCACCTCGATGAAGTGGTTGCCGGACCCGAGGGTCCCGAGCTGGTTCCGCCAGCCCTGCAGCGCGCTCGCCGGGTCGAACCCGGCGGCCTCGGCCATCGTCTCGAGCTCCGCGATCCGTGGTGCGGCCGTCGCGACGACCTTCCGGTTCGCGGCGCCCGCGGACAGCGGGATCGCGCGCTCGATCTGCTCGCGGAGGGGCTGCAGGTCCTCCGGCAGCTCGGCGCGGGTGAACTGCGTGCGCACGGCGATCATGCCGCAGCCGATGTCGACGCCCACGGCTGCGGGCATCACGGCGCCGAGCGTGGGGATGACGGACCCCACGGTCGCGCCGAGGCCCAGGTGGGCGTCCGGCATCAGGGCCACGTGCGGGAACACGAAGGGCATCGCCGCGGTGGTGCGGGCCTGCTGCTCCGTGTTCTCCTCGAGCAGCGACGCCCAGGACAGCAGCCGGCCGGTGATCTTCTGCATTGCTTCTCCTCGTCTCGTCTCTTCAGGGTGACGGTCCGAGGCGGAACTGTGCCGGGCCTCCTGTCCGGTGTGGACCGAGCGTCCTGACGGACGCGGGGTCCGTGGCGGACGCGGCGTCCGTGGCGGACGCGAGGAGGACGGCGAGCGACGCCCCGGGCCGGGTGGGCACGGGGGCGTCGTGTGACGGTCGTGCCTACGCGGGGTTGCCGGTGGACTGCTGCGTGCTGCGCTCTTCGGGCAGCACCGCGAGCGCATCGAGCTGGAGCTCGATCCGCTGTTCGGGATACTGCACGGCGCGCATGCGCGGTCCTTCCGGTGTCCTGCCGCTGGCAGGGCCTGCCCGGGGCGGGCAGGAGAGCGACACTAGCGCGACACGCCCGGGATGCACAACCCGGCTCCGGTGAACGGCCTGGAGGCCCGGCTCGGCTCCGGCAGGCGGGGTACGCCGCGGGCTGCTCACCCGCAGGGCATCCGGGCAGCATGGACACATGCCTGAACGCACGCGAGACACACCGGACGCCTCCGACAACGAGGAGCGCACCGACGGGTACGTGCCCCTGCGCTCGTACGGCGCGATCGGGGACGGCCGGACCGTGGCGCTCATCGCCCGCGACGGCCGCATCGACTGGCTGCCGATCCCGTCGATGGACTCGCCGCCCGTCTTCGCGAGCATCGTCGACGCCGAGCACGGCGGACACGTGGCGCTGCGCCCCGTCGCCGACGACGCCACCGTCTCCCGCGAGTACATCGCTGGGACGAACGTCCTGGTCACCACGTGGACCACGTCGTCTGGCACCGTCACCGTGACGGACGCCATGGTCACCGGTGTCGCGGGACGGCTGCCGTGGGCCGAGGTCGCGCGCTGCGTGCAGGGCGTCGACGGCACCGTCGAGATGGAGTGGGCGGTCGTCCCCGGCACGCTCCTGAACACCGCGGAGCCGAAGCGCCTCGACACGGCGAACGGCACCGTCATCGGCATCGACGGCGTCACCATCGCCATCGTCGAGCACGGCTTCGACCCGGTGCACGACGACGGGCCCCGCTTCTCGGGCCGGTTCGACGCCGAGGAGGGCTCGAAGCACATCCTCTCCATCGTCGGCACGCACGACGAACCGATCTTCATGCCGCGACCGGAGAGCGCGCTCGCCGCGATGGACCGGACGATCGCGAACTGGAAGTCGTGGTCGGAGGAGTTCAGCTACGACGGCCCGTGGGCCGAGGCCGTGCAGCGGAGCGCCCTCGCGCTGAAGTTGCTCATCTTCTCCCCCACCGGGGCGATCGCCGCGGCGCCGACGACGAGCCTGCCGGAGGACCGCCGTGGCGGGAAGAACTGGGACTACCGGTTCGCCTGGGTGCGCGACCTGTCGTACACGGTGCACGCCCTGACGCGCTTCGGCCTGCGCGAGGAGACCCACGCCGCGGTGTCGTGGATGATGCGCACGATCGCCGAGCACGACGAGACCATGCCGATCTTCTACGCGCTCGACGGCTCGAAGACCGACGACGTCGAGGAGCGCGACGTGCCCGGGTGGAACGGCATCGGCCCCGTCACCATCGGCAACCGTGCCGGCAACCAGCTGCAGCTCGGCGTCTGGGGCGACGTCTTCGAGATCCTCCGGCAGTACGTCCGGGCCGGCAACGTCCTCGACCGCAAGTCCGCGGCGGTGCTCCAGGACCTCGCCGACGACGCGTGCCACCGCTGGCCGGAGGCGGACTCGGGCATGTGGGAGCTCGAGGACACGCAGCACTACGTCACGAGCAAGATCGGCTGCTGGCAGGCACTCGACGCGGCCGTGGAGCTGCACGACGCCGGCATGATCGACGGTCCGCGCGAGAAGTGGATCGAGAACCGCGAGCTCATCGAGGACTGGGTGTCCGAGAACGGGTGGAACGAGGAGCTCGGCCACTACGTGATGTACCCGGGCACCGACGCGCTCGACACCTCGATCCTGCTGCACGCGATGAGCGCCTTCGACCGGGGCCCGCGCATGGAGTCGACGATCCGGGCGATCGAGGAGCAGCTGCAGCAGGGGCCGCTCGTCTACCGGTACTCGGGCATGGACGTCGAGGAGTCGCCGTTCGTCGCATGCTCGTTCTGGCTCGCGGCTGCGCTGGCCTGCGTCGGACGGGTCGACGACGCACACAGCCTGATGGACGACATGGTCGCGCAGGCGAACGACGTCGGGCTGTTCAGCGAGATGCTCAGCGCCGAGGACGGGGCCTTCATGGGCAACATCCCGCAGGGGCTGTCGCACCTGGCGCTCATCCAGGCGGCGTTGACGATCGAGGAGGTGTCCGGGGCGGAGTCCGGTTCCGGGTCCGGGTCAGCCGATGCTGATGGCGACGAGGCCCGCGACGCCGAGTAGGTAGAGCAGGACGACGACGAACGAGTCGACGCCCATCCCCGCGATCCGTCGCTGAGGCCGGAACACGAGTCCGACCGCGTAGACGAGCGTCAGCACGGCCGCCAGGGCGGTCAGGTACACGTCGCTGGCGTTGGCCTGCGGCAGCACCGCCTTGCCGGACAGCAGGGTGGCGACGAGGAACAGCACCGGCAGGAAGGCGTTGCCGCCGAAGATGTCGGAGACCGCCAGGTTGTCGTCGCCCTGCTTCACCGCCTGGAGGCCCGTGGAGATCTCCGGCAGGCTCGTCGCCAGAGCCAGGACGGTCGCGCCGAACAGCACGCCGGAGAGCCCGATCTTGCTGGACGCCGCGTCCCCGGCCTGCTCGAGCACGACACCGGCGACCAGGGTGGCGAGGGCGGACACCGCGAAGACGACCGCGGCCTTCTTCGTGCTCATCGGCTTCGACGCGTCCGGCTTGCGGGTGCGGTGCCCCGCGGCGTGCGGACTGGCGTCGGGCGCGTGTCCGCTCTCGTGCCACGGCAGGCCCTTGCTCGCGCGCTGCACCAGGAACAACCCGACGAGCCAGATCGCCGCGATGAGGACGACGTCCGGCGTCAACCGGGCGACGACGAGGTCCGGCGGCAGCTGACTGCCCGCGATCACGACGCCGAGGACCGCGACGACCACGACCGCCTCGAGCACCAGGGTCAGCGAGGCCGCGCGGTAGGTGATCGGCTTGACGCCCTTCCCGCGCTTGCCGAACGCGTCGAGGACGGCGATGACGACGGTCTGCAGCGCGATGCCGCCGAGGATGTTGCCGGCTGCGACCTCGATCGACCCGGAGAGCCCGGCGCTGACGGTGATGGCGATCTCGGGCAGGTTCGTGGCGACGGCCAGCACGATGAGGCCGCCGAGTGCGCTGCCGAGGTGCAGGCGGGCGTCGAGCACGTCGGTCGTCTTCGAGAGCTGGATGCCGGCGACCCAGATCACGGCCGCGCCGGCCACGAAGACCACGACGAGCAACCAGAGGGGCAGTGAGTCCATGCACCCGACCGTGGACCACCGCGGCCGTGGAGGTTCTCGGAAGGACCGCTGGCGACGAGGGTGTCCGGGGCGTGCGGCCTGGGTGCGCCGTCGGACGGGCGGGGCATCATGGTCTGACGATGAACGACGTCGACGCACGGATGGACCGGCTCAGGAGGGCCGCCCGCTACCGCTACCAGCAGCTCGTCGAGAGCGAGATCGAACGCGGGTCGCTCGACCCGGACGAGGTGCGTGAGGAACGTCGCCTGCTCAAGGCCGCCGACGTGGCCGCCCACGCACGGGCCCAGATCGAGGAAGCGGAGCGGCGCGGTGTCTTCGAGGGCAACCCGTACCACGGCAAGCCCCTGCCCGGACTCGACGGCCAGCACGACCCCGACTGGTGGATCAAGTCGAAGATCGAGCGCGAGGACATCCGCGGGATCGCCCCGCCCGCACTCGCCCTGCGGACCGAGGACGCCGAGCTCGACGACCACCTGGACGCACTCTCAGTGGAGTCCGACGTCCGGGACGTCCTCGTGGACTTCAACGCCCGGGTGAAGGAGGCCCGTCGCCAGCTCCTCGGCGGGCCACCCGTCGTGACGCCGATGCGGGACGTCGACTCCGAGCTGCAGGCCTGGCGCGAGCGTCGGGAGGCCCGGATGGCATCGGCCGCTCGCGCTGCGGAGCAGGCGCTGGCTGGCGCGCGCCCGCGTCGCTGGTGGCGCCGCCGTTCCTGACGCTGCTGGCGCTCCCGGCGCGTGGCGCTCCGGCTCGGCGGGTCGCTCCGCGCGTTGTAGGTCGTTCCGCGCGCGGCAGGTTGTTCCGCGCGTTGTAGGTCGTTCGTTCCGACCTCCGACGCGCGTTTCCACTTCCCATCGCGTGCGTCATGGGTCGTTCCGCGCGTTGTAGGTCGTTCCGCGCGCGGCAGGTTGTCCCGCGCGTAGGGGGTCGTTCGCTCCGACCTTCGACGCGCGTTTCCACTTCCCATCGAACGCGCCAGGGGAACGACCGCGCGCCGAACGGGTTCCCGTGCTGCGGGATGACGGATCTGGTTCGGGGATCTCGGGCGGAGACGACCGGATTCGTCACCGCCGCGGAGGGGAACCAGCATCGGATGCGCCCGCGACGCCGGAACTCCCGCGCAACGCAGAGAACGCCGCCCCCGTGATCGGGGCGGCGTTCTCGTGTGTGGTGCTGCGGGGTGGCCCCGCGGGGGTGTTACTTGATCTGGGCGGTGATGGTGGCGGTCCCGACGAGCAGGCCGGCCTTGACGGCGTCGGTCTTGAAGGTGCTGTTGAGCAGCTTCGCGGCGTCGGCGGAGACGTGGACGGTGGTGCCGGTCAGGATCGCGTTGTCACCCTCGAGCTGCAGGGCCTTCAGCGAACCACCGTGGAGGGAGAACAGGTACGCGTTCGGCGCTGCGACCTCACCGTTGACGAGGACGTCGCCGTAGAGCTTGGAGGAGCCGGGGTTCACGACGAAGTTCTCCAGCGTGACGGTCGTGTCGCCGGCCTTCAGGGTCAGACCGGAGTCGTCGTGGTTCAGCAGGCCCTGGACGTAGGGGCGGTAGTTGCCGTCCGGGCTCCAGTACGTGACCGACCCGGCGGTGATCGGGAACGACACGGCGCCGTCGGCGAGCTTCGCGGTGCCGGAGACACCGGGGGTGAGCTTCAGGGAGGTGAGGGCGTCGGTGAAGCCCTTGTCGAGGGCGACGGAGGTGTCGCCACCGAGGACCTCGGGGACCGACGCGACGGGGGCGGGGATCTTGGAGGAGGACGAGGCGACCGTGTGGATCGTGGGGGTGGCCTGCGCGGCGGAGACGCCGAACCCGGCACCGGTGAGGATGATCGCGCCAGCGGCGGCGAGGGAGACCGTGGTCTTGGTGATCTTGCGCATGGTGTTCGTTCCTCTTCTGTGAGTTGATCGAGTCCTGGCCGGACGAGGCCGGGAAGTGCTCTGGGCGTTTGCCCTGTGCTGATGATTCGGTACCCCTCCCCGAACGGATTGGACGAGTTTCTGGAACCGTCCTGCGGCGAGGTCCGTACCGTGGGGTCATGGCCCCCGAGCACCTCCCCACGACTGACCGGATCCGCGCGATCGACGCGTGGTGGCGCGCCGCGAACTACCTCACCGTCGGGCAGATCTACCTGCTCGACGACCCGTTGTTGGAACACCCGATCACCCCGGACGACATCAAGCCGCGGCTCCTCGGGCACTGGGGCACGTCGCCCGCGCTGAACCTCGTGTACGCGCACTGCAACGCGCTGATCACGTCGACCGACCGGGACATGCTCTACATCTGCGGCCCCGGGCACGGCGGCCCCGCGATGAACGCGAACGCGTGGCTCGAGGGCACCTGGCAGGAGCTCTACCCGGGCACCACGCTGCAGCAGTTCTTCAAGCAGTTCTCGTTCCCCGGCGGCTTCCCCTCGCACGCGGCCCCGGAGACGCCCGGGTCGATCAACGAGGGCGGCGAGCTCGGCTACTCCCTCGCGCACGCGTACGGTGCCGCGCTCGACAACCCCGACCTCGTCGTGACCTGCGTCGTCGGTGACGGCGAGGCCGAGACCGGGCCGCTGTCCGCGTCGTGGCAGGCCCACACGTTCCTCGACCCCGTGGCCGACGGCGCCGTGCTGCCGATCCTCAACCTCAACGGGTGGAAGATCGCGAACCCGACGGTGCTCGCACGCATCCCCACCGAGGACCTCACCGCGTACTTCCGCGGGCTCGGCTACGACCCGATCATCGTGGACTCCTCCCGCGTCGACGACGACCCCTTCGCCGTGCACGCCCTGTTCGACGGGGCCCTGCGCCGGGCGCTGGCGTCCATCGACGACATCCAGGCCGCCGCCCGCGCCCAGGCCGCGCGCGCCGCCGCCGGCGAGATGGCCGGTGCGACCGACCTCCGCCCGCGCTGGCCGATGATCGTCCTGAAGACCCCGAAGGGCTGGACCGGCCCGAAGGAGGTCGACGGCGAGAAGGTCGAGGGCACCTTCCGCGCCCACCAGGTGCCGCTGCCCGCGGTCCGCGAGGACGACGGACACCGCGCCCAGCTGCAGGCGTGGATGGAGTCCTACCGACCGTCGGAGCTCTTCACCGAGGACGGCACCGGCACGGGGCTGCTCGAGGCGATCCGCCCCGTCGGCGACAAGCGGATGAGCGCGACGCCCCACGCCAACGGCGGCCGGAGCCGCACGGCGCTGCAGCGACCTGACCTCGCACCGTACGGCGTCCCCGCCGGTGAGGACGCCTCCTCCACCGGCACGCTCGGCCCCTGGCTGGCGGCGCTGATGGCCCAGAACCCCTCGACGTTCCGGCTGTTCGGCCCCGACGAGACCGTCTCCAACAAGCTCGACGCGGTGTTCGACGTCACCTCCCGCGTCTGGCGGGCGGCGAACTCCCCCGACGACGAGCACATCGCGCCGACCGGTCGGGTCACCGAGATCCTGTCCGAGCACGTGCTCGAGGGCCTGCTCGAGGGCTACGTCCTGAGCGGTCGCCACGGGATCATCAACACGTACGAGGCCTTCGCCCACATCATCGACTCGATGGTCGGCCAGCACGCCAAGTGGCTCGAGTCCTCCACCGACATCGACTGGCGTGCGCCGGTGTCGAACCTGACGATCCTGCTCTCGTCGCACGTCTGGCGGCAGGACCACAACGGGTTCTCGCACCAGGACCCGGGCTTCCTGGACGTCGTCGCCTCGAAGCAGCAGGACCTCGTGCGGATCAAGCTCCCCGCCGACGCGAACACCCTGCTCGCGGTGACGGCGCACGCGCTCGAGACGACGAACCGCATCGAGGTCATCGTCGCCGGCAAGCACCCCGAGCCGGTGTTCCTGTCGCTCGAGGACGCCGTCGCCCACGCGGACGCCGGCATGGGCGTCTGGGACTGGGCCGGCACCGAGCAGACGGTCGGGCACGCGGACGTCGTCCTCGTCAGCGCCGGGGACGTCCCCACCGTGGAGACCGTCGCGGCTGCCGACATCATCCGCACCCACGCGCCCGAGGTGGGCGTCCGCGTGGTGAACGTGGTGGACCTGCTCTCGCTCGGGGACCCCCGCAAGCACGAGCACCCCGTCTCCGACGAGCGGTACGACGAGCTGTTCCTCCCCGGGACGCCCGCGGTGTTCGCGTTCCACGGGTACCCGTCGCTCGTCCACCAGCTCACCTACCGCCGCCACGGGCACGACGACCTGCACGTGCACGGGTTCCTCGAGCGCGGCACGACGACGTCGCCGTTCGACATGCTCATCCGCAACGAGATGGACCGCTTCGCACTCGCGCACGACGCGCTGACGCGGGTGGCCGACGGGTCCGACCGGTTCGCCGAGCTGCTCGGGAAGCTGTCCGAGGCACGTGACGCCGCCCGTGCGTACGCCTACGCGAAGGGCGAGGACCACCCCTCGGTCGGCGCGTGGCAGTTCGCGGGGTGGCCGCAGGACGAGCCCGCCGAGGGCGGGACCGGCGGCGACCCGGGCGAGGGTGAGACCGAGAGCGCCGCACCGGGTCAGTAGGCCCGTGCCACGCTGGGGTCGTGACCGACCTCGTGATCCCGGCTCCGGCAACGCCCTCCGTCCCGACGACGACGGGCGGGCGGTTCCCCGTGCGCCGTGTGTTCTGCGTCGGACGGAACTACGCGGCGCACGCGCGCGAGATGGGCCACGACCCCGATCGTGAGCCGCCGTTCTTCTTCACCAAGCCGGCCGACGCGGTCGTCACGGACGACGCGGGGACTCCGTACCCGCCGATGACCGGGCGGCTCGAACACGAGGTCGAGCTCGTCGTGGCGGTCGGTGTCGGCGGCGCGGACATCCCCGTCGGCGACGCGCTCGACCACGTCTGGGGGTACGGCGTCGGCCTCGACCTGACCCGGCGGGACCTGCAGGCCGAGGCCAAGCGACTGGGTCGGCCGTGGGACATGGCGAAGGGGTTCGACGCCTCGGCACCGATCGGCACGCTCGTCCCCGCCGCCGACGTCGACCCGACGCACGGCACGATCGCGCTCACCGTCGACGGCGAGCGCCGCCAGCACGGGGACCTGGCGGACCAGATCTGGTCCGTTGCCGAGGTCCTCGCGGAGCTGTCCCGGGCCGTGCGCCTGGAGCCGGGTGACCTCGTGATGACGGGGACGCCCGACGGTGTCGGCGTGGTCGCTCCCGGGTCGGTGCTCGTCGGGACGGTCGAGGGCGTCGGGACCGTGCGGACGACGCTGGGTCCGGCACCGTCGCTGACCTGACGGTGCGCGCCGGACGTGCACCGAGCCTCCCGGCCGTCCTGCGGTGCGCGGATCGTGACCAGATGACGCAGTCGGCGTGCGGCTGTGAGCCGGTGCGGAGCAGCAGCGAGTAGCACGGTGCCAGACGGCGTCGTCGCAACGCGTCGTCGTGGTCCGCTGACAGGGAAGCGGGCCGGGGACGCTCGACACCGCCGTCGTGCGTCCGTGGACACGGAGGTGCACCGTGCTGGAACACGACCTGCTGGCGACGTCCTGGACGTGGGACGGCGACGAACCGATCGACGAGCGTGTCCGCGCCGTCGGTGCCGCCGGCTTCTCCGGCATCTCACTCGCCCTCGACGACGTGCACGAGGTCCGTGCGACCATCGGTCTCCACCGGCTCCGGAGGATGCTCGACGACGCCGGCATCGTCTGGGTGCAGCTCGGTACCCTCAGCACCTGGTGGACGTGCCCGAGCCGCACCACGGCGGTGGACGCGGACCGGGGTGTCCTGCTCGAGGCTGCAGCGACCCTCCGTGCCTGGCAGGTCGTGGCCCGCGCCGACGTGAGCCTGCCCGGGGTCTCCCCCGCGGCGATGCTCGACGACTGGGTGGTGCTCGCGGAGCAGACCCGGGGCGTCGGTGCGCAGCTCGTGCTCGAACCCGAGCCGTGGTCGAACCTGCCGACGGTGGAGCGGGCCTCACGGTTCGTCGCGACCGCGGGGCACCCGAACGGCGGGCTGCTGCTCGACGCGATGCACGCCCTGCGGGGCGGTTCGACCCTGGCGTCGATCCGCCACGGGCTGGCGCCGTCGACGCTGGCGGCGGTCGAGCTCAGCGACGGTCTGATGGACACCCCGAACGGCATGACCCTGGCCGACGAGTCCCGGCTCGGGCGGTACCTGCCCGGTGCCGGCGCGTGGGACATCCCCGGGTTCATCCGGACGGTCCGTGACCTCGGCTTCGACGAGCCGTGGGGTGTCGAGGTCCGGACCCCGGCGCACCGGGCGCTCCCCATCGCCGACGCGCTCCGCACCGCGGCCGCCGCGACCCGGGCCGTGCTCGACGCTGCCGACGCGTACGGCGCGCCGCCCGCCCCGGTCATGCCGACGTCCCCGGCGCCGACGTCCGCGGTCGACTACGAGCCCGCGCACCGACCGCGGCGGGAGACCGGCTCAGGCGCTCCCGCGTAGCGTCGGGCCCATGAGCGAGACAGCACCCACCGGCAACGACGACCTGCTGCGGAAGTCGCAGGACACCATCGACGACGCGAAGGCCGCCGCGGCCGACGTCGTCGACACCGAGGACGACGGCATGATCGGTGAGGACCTCCCCGCGACCGACGGCGGCGCTGCCGCGGACGACGGCGCCCCCGCCGCCTGAGCCCACGGGCGCCGACCCGGCGACGCGCGGCGGCGGGCGGCGGTGCGTCAGACGATCTCGACCACCCGCACCGTGACGTCGTCCGGCCGGGTCGCAGTGGCGTGCTCGATGCAGACCCCGAGTGCGTCCCGGACCGACCGCAGCGTGGTCAGCGCCGAGACACCGGCGTCCACCGTGACGACCACCCGGACGCGCAGCCCCGTGGTGCGGTCCTCGACCAGGACCGCACCGCCGTCCCGCGGCAGGTCCAGCACCGATCGGACGTCGCGCACCAGGACGGCCAGGCTCGGCCCGGGCAGCACCACCGACCGGACGCCGGGGACCGCGAGGACCGCTTCCGTCGCCAGGCGCGACAGGGCCCTGGTGTCCGTGGTGGTCATGCGTGCTCCCCAGGGGTCAGGACGTCGGCGACGCGGACGGTGAGCGACGCGACCGTGAACGGTGCGTGCTCGTGCAGGGCCGCGGCGACGGTCTCCCGCAGCGCGTCGGCCCGCTCCCGCAGCGGCGCATCGGCCGCCAGGGCGATGACGACCTCGACGTCGATCGCGGCGCCCGCCGTGGTGACGTCGCCGGTGAACCGGGTCCTGCGGACGAGGACGCCCGGCATGCCGTCGCCGAGTGCCCGGACGAGCCCGCGGACCGCGCCCTCGGTCACGACGAGGTGGGACGTCGGGTCGTCGTCGGGCACGGGGATGTCCCGGCCGGCGTGCGCCGTCGTCCTGATGCTCGCCAGGACGCGCGCGATCCAGTCCTCGTCGGCAGCGCCGGCGGCGCGGACGTCCGCGTCGAGCAGGTCGGCCGAGGCCTCGCGCAGCCGTTCGAGTCGCCGGAGCGCCGTACTCGCGTCGGGGTCCGCCTCGATCTCGGGTCGCACCGGGTCCCGGCCGGAGTCCAGGTAGTCGGCGAGCTCGTCGAGGGTGAAGGCACCGTGGCGGTCGTCGACGTCGTCGTCGTTCATCGCCACCCCTCCATCTGCGTCATCACGGCCTGACGGGCCCGGGCGAGCAGTCCCCGGACAGCGGTGACGGTGAGCCCGGTCTGGTCGGCGATGTCCGCGTAGGACGACCCGCCGATCTCCCGCAGGACCCACACTGCTCGCTGCGCGTCCGGCAGGTCCCGGACCACCCGCGCGAGGGCGTCGACCTGCATGCGTGCGACGACCACCTCGTCGACGGGTCGGTCGTCCGCACGGTCGGGCACCGCCTCGAGGTCGAGGTGCGGGTGCCGCCGTCGGAGGCGGTCGAGCGCCTTGTTCGCCGCGATCCGGAACAGCCAGGAGCGCACGCGGTCGGGGTCCTCCACCCGGTCGATGCGCTGCCAGGCCTGGAGTGCTGCCTCCTGGACCGCGTCGTCGGCCTCGCCGTCGCCGTGTCCGAGGATCCGCGCGGCGTAGGCGCGCATGAGCGGGCCGTACCGGCGGATGAGCACGCCGAAGGCCTGGGCGTCGCCGTCGGCAGACCGTTCGACGAGCGACGCGTCCGACAGGGCGGAGAGCGGTTGGTCCTCAGTCAGGGGAAGTCCTCCGGGTGGATCTCGGGGCGCGGCGTGACGAACGCCGTCCTCGGGACGTCTTGTTCTGTGGGCCTCCCGTGGGCTCTGCACGCCGACGGGGTCGAGCGCGCCGTGGCCGGTCGCCCTGAACGGCCGGTCACGGCGCTTCGTGGCGGTCCGTGCGTCCCCTGATCCGGCGCACGGGCCGCCCCGCCCGGAGCCCGGCCGTCGGCCGGGTGGGCGATGCGGTGTCAGTCCTCGACCTGGTCGCCCAGGAAGTCCGCGTAGGTCGCCTCGTGGTCGGTGTCCGCCGGAGCCGGGTGTGCCGGTCCCTCGGGTGCATCGTCCTGGGTCTGGTCGACGCGCTCCGCTGCGGAGAACGGTGGCAGGTAGTTGCTGGTCATCCCGCACCCCCTTTCGTCCCGCGAACGTAACAGCCGGTCCGCGGCATCCCGGCACGAGCAGGGGAATCGTCCCCCGTGGACCCGCTGATCGGGGGACGGAAGTTCGCCTCCAGCGGACCTCATGCGGACGCATGCGGAACGTGGACGGGATCACTCCAGGACGACGTCCCCCGGGGCCTTGTCCGGACGCCAACCCCGCCACGACGGCTGCCGGAGCCGCCCGTCGGCCGTCCACTCCGCGAACTCGACCTCCCCCACGCGCTCCGGGTCCACCCAGCGGGCGTCCCGCGCGTCGGGTCGCGGCACGTCGAGGAACGGTGAGTCCTGCCGTGCCAGGGGACCGAGCACGTCGGCGATCTCGTCGAGGTCCCGGTCGCGGAACCCGGTGCCCACCTTGCCGACGTAGCGCAGACCGTCGGGTCCGGGGATGCCGAGCAGCAGCGACCCGATGCCGCCCTCGCGCCGCCCGCTGCCGGGCTTCCACCCGGCCACGACGACCTCCTGCGTCGCGTGGTGCTTGAGCTTGAGCCACGCCTCGGACCGTCGTCCCTCCGCGTACCGCGAGGAGCGCTTCTTCGCGACGACGCCCTCGAGTCCACGTTCCGCCGAGTCCGCCAGGGCCCGCGCGAGGTCACCGTCGTGCGCCGGCGGCACCTCGATCGCACCGCCCGCGTCGATGACCGTCTCGAGGGCCTGCCGTCGGTGCTCGTACCCGAGACGGGTCAGCTCGTGCCCGTCGGCCTCGAGCACGTCGAACAGCAGGAACCGCACCGGCGTCTGCGCACGTGCCGCCGCCACCTCGCGCTTCTTCGTGAGCCCCATCCGGTTCTGCAGGAGCTGGAAGGACGGTCGGCCACGGTCGTCGAGCGCCACGACCTCCCCGTCGAAGACCCCGTCGACCCCGGCCCGCTCCCCGAGTTCCGCGAGCTCCGGGTACTGCGCCGTCAGGTCGTTGCCGTTCCGGCTGCGCAGCGAGACCACCCCGTCGCGGACCGTCGCGAGCGCCCGGACGCCGTCCCACTTCATCTCGAACGCCCAGTCCGCCGGGTCGAGCGTCGGCTCTCCCGTGGCGAGCGTCGCCTGCATGGTGCGACGTTCGACCGGGTCGGTGTCGGCCTCGGCCGCTCGGGCGATGCGCGGACCGCCCCCGTCGTGCGTCGTGCGGCCCCCGCCGGGCATCGTGCGTCCGCCGCCGGCTGCCGGACGGGAGGCTCGCCCCGCATCCTCCGATCGGGTGCCGTCCGCCCCGGGGTCGGGCTGGTCCTTCGTCCGGTGGATGAGCCAGTTCTTCTCGTCGCCCTCCCGGCCCTTCCCGCGCCCGCGGGTGTGCAGGAGCGCGAGCCGACGGTTCCCGTTCGTCCGGCCGTGCAGCGTCACGATGACCTCCTCGCCCTCGCGCCACTTCTCGAGGTCGTAGGTGCCGTCGTCCCAGAGGGTCACCGTGCCCCCGCCGTACTCGTCGTGCGGGATCGTGCCCTCGAAGGAGCCGTACTCGAGCGGGTGGTCCTCGGTCATCACCGCGAGGTGGTTCTTACCCGGGTCGGTCGGTTCCCCCTTCGGCAGCGCCCAGCTCACGAGCACGCCGTCGTGCTCCAGCCGGAAGTCGTAGTGGTCGCGGGTGGCGTGGTGCTCCTGGATGACGAAGGTCGGGGTGCCGTCCTTCCGGACCGTCGGCGCGTCCTGCGGGACCGGCTCCGGGGTCTTCGACGCGTCCCGCTTGGAACGGTAGGTCGTCAGGCGGTCGTTCGCCGCGCCTCCCGTCCGCGCTTCGCGTTCCGCGTCGTTGGCGGCCTGCGTGCGGTCGCTGTCCCAGTGGCCAGCGTCCGGTCGGCCGACCGAGAGGGCGCCGGCGGCGACCGGGTGGAGGAGGTCGCCGTGGTCCTGCAGGCGTTCGAGCACCTCGTCCAGCGTCAGCTGGGCGAGCCCCTTCTCGGTGAGCTCCTCCCAGGTGCGGGGCGCGGCGACGGTCGGACGCTCGCGTCCGCGCAGGGAGTACGGCGCGATCGTCGTCTTGTTGCCGTTGTTCTGCGACCAGTCGACGAAGACCTTGCCCCGCCGCTCCGCCCGGCTCATCGACGACAGCACCAGGTCGGGCAGGTCCTGCTCGAGGGCCCTGGCCAGCTCGTGGGCCACCTCGGACACCTGGTCCGTCGACGCGCGGCCGTCGAGGGCTGCGTAGAGGTGGATGCCCTTCGAGCCGGACGTCACCGGGTACGGGTCGAGGCCCATGCCGTGCAGGATCTCGCGTGCGGCCACGGCCACCTCGACGCACTCGGCGAGC
Source organism: Curtobacterium sp. SL109 (assembly GCF_026672405.1). NCBI lineage: Bacteria > Bacillati > Actinomycetota > Actinomycetes > Micrococcales > Microbacteriaceae > Curtobacterium > Curtobacterium sp. SL109. The sequence goes on along the minus strand of NZ_JAPPRB010000002.1, from coordinate 899,666 downwards.
CCGACGCCCTCGCCCGGGTCGAGGTCCAGCACCAGGCGGTCCGGGTCCTGCCTCCCGCCGCGTGGGCCGAACCGCCACTGCGGCACGTGGAGCTCGAGCGCGGCCTGCTGCGCCATCCACACCAGCGTCGGCAGGTCGTCGACGATCGGGTACTCGTTGTCGTGGTCGGAGTGCTCGATCGTGTGGTGCCGGACCCAGTCGGGCGCGGAGTCGGGCAGGTTCTTCTCGAAGAAGACCTTGCCGTCGACGCCGTTCGCCCAGCGCTTCCTGGTGACCGGCCGGTCCTTCACGTGCGGGATCATCCACGGCGCGACGTGCTCGTAGTACTCGACGACCCGGCCCTTCGTCGTGCCGGTCTCCGGGTAGAGCACCTTGTCGAGGTTCGTCAGCGCGAGCCGGCGGTCCCCGACCAGCACGGTGGTCTTCCGCGCTGCGGACCCCGTTCGCGCTGCGGACCCTGTCCGCGCGGCGGACCCCGTCCGCGCCTCGGGTCCCGTCCGCGCCTCGGGGCTCACAGGGCGACCCCGGTCGCTCCCGCCACCGTCAGCGTGGTGCCGGAGGTGTACGAGGACTCCGGTCCGGCGAGGTACACGTACGCGCTGCCGAGCTCGACGGGCTGCGCCGGACGGCGGAACGGGGTGTCCTGCCCGTACGCGGCGATCTCGTCACCCGGGTAGCTGATCGGCTGCAGCGGCGTCCACACGGGCCCCGGCACGACGGTGTTCGCGCGGATGCCCTTCGCCGCGAGCTGGCGGGCGAGGCCGTTCGTGTACGAGATGATCGCGGCCTTCGTCGCCGCGTAGTCGATCATCCGGTCCTGTGGCTGGTACGCGGACACCGAGCTCGTCGTGACGATCGCGCTGCCGGGGGCCATGTGCGGGACGGCCTCGCGCACCAGCCAGAACATCGCGTAGAGGTTGACCTTCATCGTGCGGTCGAAGTCCTCGGTCGACTGCTGGGTGACGTCCTCGTGCACCTGCTGGGTGCCGGCGACGAGCACGAGCGCGTCGAGCCCGCCGAGTTCGCTCACCGCCGTCCGGACGAGCTCCTGGCAGAAGGCCTCGTCGGTGAGGTCCCCCGGCAGCATCACCGCCCGGCGCCCGAGGTCACCGATCAGGTCGCGGACCTCGGTCAGGTCGTCGATCTCCTCGGGCAGGGCATTCAGCGCGACGTCGGCGCCCTCCTTCGCCATCGCGATCGCGGCGGCGCGGCCGATGCCCGAGTCGGCACCCGTCACGAGCACCCGGTACCCGCGCATCCGGCCCGTGCCGACGTAGCTCGTCTCGCCGTGGTCCGGCGGCGGGTCCATCTCGCTGGCACGGCCCGATCCCTGCTGCGTCTGCGCGGGGAACGGCGGGCGGGCGTACTGCGTGCGCGGGTCGTCCTTGTCCAGCTGGCTCATGGCCCCATCGTGCTCGGTGGTCGCTCGGTCCGTGCTCGGCTCGTGCCCTGCACCCGGACGTTCCCGGGCGCACACGGGCATCATGTGGTGATGAGGTCGATCTGGAAGGGTTCCATCGCGTTCGGGCTGGTGAACGTGCCGATCAAGGTCTACGCCGCCACCGAGACCCACGACGTCTCCATGCACCAGGTCCACGACGAGGACAAGGCCCGCATCCGGTACAAGCGGGTGTGCGAGCTCGGGCACGAGGTCGAGTACGCCGACATCGAGCGCGCCTACGACGACGGCGAGAAGACCGTCGTCCTGACCGCCGACGACTTCAAGAAGCTGCCCCAGGAGCAGTCGCACGAGATCGAGGTCCTCGAGTTCGTGCCCGTCGAGCAGGTCGACCCGATGATGTTCGAGAAGACCTACTACCTCGAACCCGACTCCCGCTCCCCGAAGGCCTACGTCCTGCTCCGCCGCACCCTCGAGGAGACCGACCGTCTCGCCGTCGTGCAGTTCACGCTCCGTCAGAAGACCCGGCTCGGCGTGCTCCGCGTGCACGACGACGTGCTGCTCCTGCAGGGGCTCCTGTGGGGCGACGAGGTCCGGTCCGCGGACTTCGCGGCACTCGACACCTCGGTGAAGGTGAGCGCGAACGAGCTGAAGATGTCGTCGTCCCTCGTCGAGAGCATGTCGACGGACTTCGACCCCGACCGCTACACCGACGAGTACCAGGCCGAGCTCCAGCAGCTCATCGACGCCAAGCTCGAGTCCGGCGACGACGTCGACACCGCCGCGACGTTCGGCGAGCAGGCTGCGTCCGACGACGACGAGGGTGGTGACGTCATCGACCTGATGGCTGCGCTGCGCGCGTCCGTGGACAAGAAGCGGACGGGAGGCTCGGGGTCGCGTCCGTCGAGCGGCTCGCGGTCGTCCGGGTCCGGCTCCGGCTCCGGCTCCGGCTCCGGCTCCGGCTCCGGTTCCGGTTCCGGTTCCGGGTCGAAGGCGTCCGGATCGGAGACGAAGAAGGCCCCCGCGAAGAAGCCGGCCGCGAAGAAGCCGGCGGCGAAGAAGGCACCAGCCGAGAAGGCCCCCGCCAAGAAGCCCGCGGCGAAGAAGCAGGCCAGCTAGCCGTCGTCGCGGCGCGTCCTGCGCAGCGACAGCGGCAGAGCCGTCCAGAGCAGCGCGGTCCCCACGAAGACGGCCGCGCCGCCGATCAGCCCGCCGGCATCGCCGACCACCACGTCGAACACGAACAGGACCGTCCCGGCGAACAGCAGGGCACTCGCGATCAGCGCCGTCAACAGGACGGCGTTCCCGACCCGGACCAGGTCGTGCTTCTGCCGCTGTCGGAAGACGAGCCGGTGCGTCGCGACGGCGGACAGCGCGACGACGGTGACCACGACCGCGAGCACGACGAGCACCAGGTAGACCGTCTCCTGCGCATCGGTCAGGGTCGAGAACCGCTGCTGGAACGGCAGCGTCAGCAGGAAGCCGGCCAGGATCTGCGTGCCGGTCTGCACGATCCGGAGTTCCTGCTGGATGTCGATCCAGTTGCGGTCCCACCGCTCCGTCGGGGTCTCGTGCCGCCCGCGCTCGGTGTCGGCGGACGCGTGGTTCGTCGTGTCCATGGGCTGAACCTCCAAGGCACCAGTGTCCTCCGCGACGGTGCGGGCGCGCGCCGCGGCCTCGCTGCCCAGTCCGACGACGGCCGGTTCATCCGGAGAGCGCATCCGGGTGGGGCTGCCCTGCGCGGTCCGGACACGGCGGCCCTGGAAGCAGGCCGATCGTCGACTTCGAGCCTTGACAGGCTCCGCGAATCCCGAATACGGTCCGGGATTGTTCCGTCAGAACCACGCCGAGACCGGTTCTGCCTCCTCGCCACAGGGACGTGGTGGGGGTGACGGTCGACGCGTACGACGTTGTCAGAGAGGACAACTCGATGCATGTGGAGAACAGGCGATCCCCGCGGATCGCCGTCAGGGCCGCACTCGCGGTCTGCGTCACGGGGGCGCTCGTCGTCACCGGGGCCGGGTTCGCGAACGCCGCGACCACCAACCCCAACCAGGGTCCACTCGAGAAGGCGAACGCCGCGCTGAGTCAGCGCGCCGCCAGCCAGGGGATGGTCCTGCTCGAGAACAACGACGACGCGCTGCCGATGGCGAAGGACGGCGCTGTCGCCGTCTACGGCGTCGGTGCCTACGCCACCGTGAAGGGCGGCACCGGTTCGGGCAACGTCAACAACCGCTACACGATCTCGGTCCGACAGGGGCTGCAGAACGCCGGGTACCAGATCACCACCGCCCCCGCCTACTCCGACGCCGTGAAGAACGCCTTCGACACCAAGTACGGCACCACCAACGCCGGCGGCTTCGGCCCCTCCATCGACTACTCCTCGGTGGAACAGCGGCTGACCCGGACGACCGTGCAGCCCACCGCACCGACCGACACCGCCGTCTACGTCGTCGCGCGGAACTCCGGCGAGGGCAGCGACCGCTCCCCCGGCGCCGGCGACTACCAGCTGACCGACACCGAGAAGGACGACCTGCAGATCATCGGGCAGACGTACCGGAAGGTCGTCGTCGTCCTCAACGTCGGCGGGATCGTCGACACGGCGTTCTTCGACGACATCAACAAGTCGGCCAACGACCCGGACGGCGGCAAGCCGCTCGACTCGATCCTGCTCATGAGCCAGGCGGGCCAGGAGTCCGGCACGGCGCTCACCCAGGTGCTCAACGGCACGGTCACGCCGTCCGGCAAGCTCACTGACACCTGGGCCTCGAAGTACTCGTACTACCCGGCAGCGGCGACCTTCGCGAACAACGACGGCAACAGCGCCGAGGAGCAGTACAGCGAGGGCATCTACGTCGGCTACCGCTGGTTCGACTCGATGTACCGCTCGCTCGACCCCGCGGACCCGGCGAGCGTCGTCGAGTACCCGTTCGGGTACGGGCTCTCGTACACGCAGTTCCAGGTGGAGCCGCTCGGCGTCACCGCGGACATGTCGACCGTCTCCGTCAAGGCCCGCGTCACGAACGTCGGGACCGAGGCCTCCGGCAAGGACGTCGTCCAGACCTACTTCTCCGCGCCGCAGACCGGTCTCGACAAGCCGTACCAGCAGCTCGCCGGCTCCGCGAAGACGGACAGCCTGGCCCCCGGAGCGTCGCAGACCGTGACGATCCGGTACACCACCACCGACATGGCGTCCTACGACGAGACGAAGGCCGCCAACACGATGGAGGCCGGTGACTACGTCATCCGCGTCGGTGACTCGTCGCGGAACACCAGCGTGGCCGCGAAGCTCCGGCTCGGCGCCACCACCACGACGGAACAGCTCGCCAACGAGCTCGACGACCAGCGACCGGCCACCGAGCGCACCAGCGACCCGGCGGACTTCTGGTCGTACCCGGAAGAGGCGCAGCAGCTCGCCGACGCCCCCGTCGTCCCGCTCGACACCACCGGCTTCACGGCTCCTGACCACGCCTCGGCGCTGGAGCAGGACGTGCCGGTCGCAGCCGACTCGCCCTACGCAGCGATCGACGGCGACACCATCGCCTCGGTGACCGCGTACGTGGACGCCGCGACCACCGACTGGGAGGGCACGGGCAAGCCCTACGCCCCGAAGACGGGTGAGACGACGGAGCCCGTGGCCGTCGTGCCGAACTCGACCCTGTTCGACGTGAAGACCGGCCGGATCACGATGCAGCAGTTCGTGGCGAGTCTCAGCGCCACCCAGCTCGCGAACATCGTCGAGGGCGCCAGCGCCGCCGGCACCACCGCGACCGCGATCGGCGCCGCCGGGTACACGACGGCGAAGTACGAGGACCGCGGACTGCCGGGCATGACGCTCGCCGACGGCCCAGCCGGTCTGCGCATCACGCAGAAGACGTCGACCACCCCGGCGACCTACCAGTTCGGCACCGCGTGGCCGATCGGCACCCTGCTCGCGCAGACCTGGGACCCGGACCTCGTGCAGGAGGTCGGTGTCGCCGTCGGTCAGGAGATGTCGGAGTACGGCGTCGCGCTCTGGCTCGCACCCGGCATGAACATCCACCGCGACCCGCTCAACGGGCGCAACTTCGAGTACTACTCCGAGGACCCGCTGCTCACCGGCCTGACCGCGGCGGCCATGACGAAGGGCGTGCAGAGCATCCCCGGCGCCGGCGTCACGATCAAGCACTTCTACGGCAACAACCAGGAGACCGCACGGACCACCTCGAACGACGTCATCAGCGAGCGGGCAAGCCGCGAGATCTACCTGCGCGGGTTCGAGATCGCCGTGAAGAGCGCCCAGCCGATGGCCGTGATGACCTCGTACAACAAGGTCAACGGCACGTACGCGTCGGGGAGCTACGACCTCAACACGGACGTCCTCCGCGGCGAGTGGGGCTTCGCCGGCACCGTGATGACCGACTGGGGCGCAGGACCGCGCACCGGGGCGACCGGCGTCATGTACGCGGGCAACGACCTCATCGAGCCCGGCGGCAACCCGAACGAGATCCTCAACGCCCTCAAGCAGGTCGCTCCCACCATCGACGTGTCCGGCCTGCCCGCGTACACGAGGACCGTCACCCCGACCCGGACGTCGACCGCCTGGCAGTTCGGCGGCCTGACGCCCGCCGCGACCGGCACCCAGTCGATCGCCACCACGGTGGACGCGACGACCGACCTGACGAAGACGCCCCTCTCCGGGACGACGACGCGTGACGCCATCAACAACGAGACGTACGCGGCCAACGCTCCGTACGCCTCCGTCCAGGCCGCCTACGCCGACGTCACCGGCCTGCTCGCCGGCACCACGCTGAGTGCCGCGCAGAAGGCCGGGATCTCCGTCACCGGAGTGCAGCACCAGGACCCGGCGGACAGCACCTCACCGGTCGTGGCGTACACGGTCACCGTCACCGGGAACTACCCGGCGACCGGCTACAACCTGCGCCTGGGCGACCTGCAGCGCAGCGCGAGCCGGATCCTCGCCACCGCGTCGCAGACCGCTGGCTTCCAGCAGCTCGCCGAGGCGAAGGGCGTCTCCGGGATCTCGGTGCAGCCCTACACCGCGCAGTTCTCCGACCTCGTCGACTACCAGTCGGTGACGAAGGGCGCGGTGCTCACCGAGCAGACCGGTGACGGACCGTCCGTCGCGGTCGGCGTCTCGCCGAAGCCGAACGCTGCGGGGTGGTCCGCCGCACCGGTGACGGTCCGCGTCACGTCCACGGACGACGACGCACGCCTGTACCTGTCGGTCGACCAGGGCGAACTGCTCCCGGCCTCCGACCCGGTGACGATCTCGGACGAGGGCGAACACCAGCTCCGCGCCCTGGCCGTCGGCACGGACGGATCGATCTCGAAGCTGCTCGAGACCACCGTCCGCATCGACCGCACCGCCCCGACCGTCACGGCGGGGACGGCGACGAAGGGCCAGCTGACCCTGACCGCCGAGGACGCGCTCTCCGGCGTCGCGACCATCCAGTACTCCCTGGACGGCACGACCTGGAAGACGTACTCCGGTCGGGTCACCGTGTCCGACACCCCGAAGGTCGTCCGCTTCCGGGCGACCGACGTGGCGGGCAACACGAGCGCCGCCGGCCAGGTCACGGTCACCGCGCCCGCCGCCAAGCCGGTCGTGACGAAGCAGCCCGTGACGAAGGTGTCGGTCAAGGCCGGCACGAAGGTCACGCTGTCCGCCGCGGCCTCCGGCAGCCCCACGCCGACGGTGCAGTGGCAGCGGAGCACGGACGGCGGTCGCTCCTGGGTGACCCAGGTCGGTGCGACGAAGGCGAGCTACACCTTCACCGCCACGACGGCGGTGAACGGCCGGCAGTACCGGGCCGTCTTCACCAACGACTCGGGTCGTGTCACCACCTCGGCGACGAAGGTGGCGGTCACGGCGACGAAGTGAGCGCCGACCGACACACGTCCGGATGACCTGCGGGGCACCGACCACCACCCGGTGGTCGGTGCCCCGCCCCGTGTCGGGGACGCCGCCGTCACGAGCGTGTAACACGGGTCCGCGACACTGGTGCCATGACTCCACAAGAGCCTGGGATGCTGCAGTCGTCACCCGAGACCGCCGGCCCACCTGTCACCGTGTCCATCACCCGCCTGGTCGAGCCGGAGCGCATCCCCGAGGTCACCCGCTGGGTGCAGTCCGGGGTGAACCTGGCGAACCGGTACCCGGGCTTCCTCGGGTCCGGGTGGGTCCGCTCACGGGCCCAGTCCCGCGAGTGGCACATGCTCTACCGCTTCGCCGACCACGACTCCCTGTCGACGTGGGAGAACTCCGACGACCGGCTGCGGTGGCTCGACCTGGGCCGCGATCTCGTGGTCGAGTCCCGCGTGGAGAAGCGCACCGGGATCGAGGGCTGGTTCGACGTCCCCGAGGACGCCCCGTCGTCGAGCGCTCCCCCGCGGTGGAAGCAGGCCGTGAGCATCTGGCTCGGGTTCTTCCCGGTCAACCTCGCGTTCACGATCGTCGTCGGACTGCTGGTGCCGTCGTTCGCCGGGCTCGCCGCGTTCCCCCGGGTGCTCATCACGACGGTCGTGCTCACGCCGATCATGACGTTCTGGGTGCTGCCGTTCGTGACGAAGCTCATCCGGCCGTGGCTGCTCGCGCCCCCGCGGTCGCATCGCGCCACGCGGACACCCTCACTCGACAGCCGGCCGTGACGCGGTCAGCTCACTCAGCCTGCCGCAACGCCCGCTCGATGCCGTCGAGGCGTCGTTCAATGCCCGCGAGCGTACTTGCCAGCTCTTGCTGCGTGGCCGCCGTGCGCTCGGCAACTGCCCAGTTGCCGTGTCCTCGATCAGCTCCCCACCGAAGTCGAGCCATCGAGTACACCACTCCGCAGATGATCGCCGTCACCGGCACCAGAACCCAGAGCATTCCAGTCCAATCCGTCATGATTTCTCCGTACTCCTCCATCGGTCGTTCCATGTCCACTTCCGCGCTGTCCGGTGACATCGATGCCACGACCCTGATTCGGCTTCCCTCTCGCTGGCTCCGACCGAGGCAGGGAGGGTGCGCTCCCCACCTCGCTTCTCAGCTCAGCCGCAGGAACCAGCTGAACAGCAGGAGCTGCTGCCGCTCGTCACGCCAGCCTTCGGCGCGGCGATGGTCTCGCGCACCGAAAAGATCTCGAGTTCGCCGAAGTCGGGGCCTGGCAGCTCAAGCACGGATCCGGACAGGGTCGTTCCCTTCGGTGGTTTCGACTGGCGAAGAGGGCGTTCGGGCCGGCTCGTCGGTCTGCGTCTCGCCGCGGATGGTCCGTGGAGAGTCCCATGCTGACAGCGCGATCAGCAGGTTCATCAGTCCGCTCTCGAGCGACAGGTCAGATGCCGAGAAGAGCGGAGAGTGGTTGGCGGGCACGCTGACCGGCGCCCGACCCGCCGCCAGCGCCGCTCGGTCCTCCGGCGGCATCCGGGAGCTTCCGGACACACCCCAGAACCAGTAGCAGAGCGGGGCTCCGAGCGCGTTCGCAAGCACCCCTACGTCGTCTGAGGTCCCCGACGGCCCCGGCATCAGGACGGCGCTGCGTCCGTGTTCGACGAAGGCGCGGTACAGCAGATCAGCGGCATCCGGGTCGTTGTTGGCCCCGTCGAAGGTCCGCGTTGCCGCCGTGGAGTACACGACACCTTCGACGACGACATCGTCGAGCAGGCGTCCGAGCGCCTGCCGAAGAGAGGTGAGAGACGGTTCGTCCGCCGCACGGAGGTCAACCGTCACCGTGGCACTGTTCGGGAGCGCGTTGTTCGCAGACCCGCCGAGCCGCGCCCGGGTCACCTGGCCGATCCGCGGATCAACGGCATGGACGAGTCGACTGAATGCGACAGTCAACGCGTGCCGCTCGCTACCGATGAGCCCCGGATGCCCTCCGGGAGCAGTCAGGTCGATGGACGCCGTCTCGTTCCACGATGTGATCGGACCGGGCCTGAACGCCACCACGTCGTGTGGAAGCGGCGACGAGTGCTGCGCCAGCAGCACCGCCGGCGTAGGAACGAGCTGGTCGATCCCGGCAGCCACCATGGCAGCCGCCCCGGTCCCCGTTTCCTCGGCCGGTTGGAAGATCGCGAGCACGGTACCCGTTCGCGGCGCCTCCCCTGCTTGCAGTGCGGCGAGAGCTCCGACGACCGCTGCCGAGTGCATGTCGTGCCCGCACAGGTGCTCGGCACCGTCGCTCGTCGCCAGCGCGTCGAGTTCCGCACGCAGGGCGACGACTGGCTTCCCGGTCCCGATACGGGCGACCACACCGTGGCCGCCGACCCCGGTCGTCACCATCGCTCCGATGTCGCGACAGAGATGAGCGACGACGGCGCTCGACACCACCTCGTTCCCTGCTGGTTCAGGCCACGCGTGCAGTCGGGCGAAGGCCTCGCGTGCGACGGCCAATCCGCGTGGGACGAGCTTCACGAGTAAGTCCAGGAGGTGAGCGCCCGGGGCCGCCCGAACAACCCGACCGCTGCTCCCCGCACGGCGCCGATGCCCGGGCACCCCAGGGTCATCCCGAGCGCCAGACTCGCCACGGCGAAGCCCGCCGACGCGATTTCGGTGCTCGCGCACCGCAGGTTCTTCTCGTCGTCATTCATGGGCGGCGTCCCCTCCGATCGCTGTGGTCTTCCTCGGCGCCCCGATCGGGATGATCGCGGCGGTGAACGATCCGACACCATCGAGGTGCAGGCACTCGTTCACGGCGTCGTCGTCGTACGCGGACAACGGCACGCTCGGCATGTCGAGCGCGGTGGACACCAGGATGAGGTTCTGGCTCATGTGTCCCGCTTCGAGCAGGGTCAGCCGCAGCGCCCGCTGCCCGTACTTCACACGCAGGTCGTCGAGCCTCGGCGCCAAGGCGACGATCACCGGGACGGTCTCGTGCTCGACCGCGAGCGGTGTACCTGCGATGTCGCTGAACGAGGGCGACCACCGCGCGAGTTCGTCGTCGGTGGGCACGTCCGTCCATCGTTCGAGAGCGTGTCGCGCGGCGTCGTACCGGTAACAGCCCGCCTCGACACCCTCGACGTCGCGGACGATCACGAACGCGTCGACGGCGTACGCCGCGCTCGGGCTCGGGTACGCCCGCCGTGCTGTCTGCGGTCGTACGGGCACCGCCGGTCCGGTCGGCACCTCGCCGATCGCGGATCGCAGGAGACCGCCGAGGACCGACGCCGCCAGCGTCGTGCCGTACGACCCGTAGGTGCTCCGTCTGCGCGTGAGGGCCGCCCCGAGCGTGGGGCCGCCCTGCGACTCCGGCAGCGGGGTGACCTGGTGTCGGCCGAGGTCCGGCGCGGTGTCGCGGACGTCGAAGCGTGGCATCTGGTCCGAGCCCATCCGTGCCCGGCGGTACCCGCTTGCTCGGAGGTAGTGCCTGTCGGGCGCGGCGGAGTCGTCGTTGAAGTACCGACGGTCAACCGGTCCCCGCCACTGCGATGCAGTGAGCCATGCGGCGACGCGTTCATCGGAGACGGGTACCCCGAGTCGGTTGCAGAACATGTGGACCTGGCTCCAGAGCACGCCGGCCACGCTGTTCTCCAGTTCGTCGCCACGAGCACGAAGCGCCTCCAGGTCGGTGACGAGGCTGGAGAAGAGCTGGAACAGGGACGCTCTCCAGGTGTCGGACCCGTCTCCGGCCGATCGGATGACGGCGTCCTTCCGCTGCAGCCACCGATCCGGATCGACCTCGAAGGTCGCCTCGGCTGCGCGCCGGGCTTCGGGGCCGCTGGTCTGCTGTTCCCCCACGAATTCCCACGAACCGAAGTACCGGTGCGCTGAGCGGGCACCGCCATGACCGTCCAGCCCGAGCGCATGCATCGCGAGCGTCATCGTGTCACTCGCGATCAGTCGCAGCTCGGGGCTGCGCGGGCGGGCACCGAGCAGCGCTCCCGCGATCTGGCTCGCCTGCGTGAACGCTCGCTCCGACGACGCCATCGCCGCCGCCCCGCCGTACCGCGCGAGTTCGGCTTCGTAGGGCACGTCGATCACGATCTGGCCGTGCTCCTGCCACCCGACCGGCGAGGTGCTCGTGAACTCGGTACTGAAAGAGGCTTCGTCGAGGTGCAGCTCAGCGGGCGGCAGGGCGGCGCGCATGCCGCAAACCCATTCTGCGTGGGCGGCCGCCCCGACCCCGCGCATCCTGACACGCAGGTGGGGTCCTCCCCACCAGTACCGGACGAAGTGCCAGTCCGTGGGCGCGATTCCGCGAACCGACGGGACGACGGTGTCGGCGATGAACTCCGACAGGGTCGCCGTCGAGTTGTGCAGGTAGATGTGCGCAGTGCGCCACGCCGTGTTCACAGCCTGATCCCTCTCGTCGACCACGGAACGTCCTGGGCCTCGATCGGCATTGTCCGGAGCCACAACTGGTACCCGATCACCGCGTTCGGATCGGCGTCGAGTGCATCCGCCCACTCGACCTCGTCGTGGTTCCGGGCCGGACGCGATGCGATGCCGATCCCCGCTGCCGCCAGACACCCCCACTGCGCGATCCACCCCAGCAGAAACGGGACGACACGGTGCGTCTCCGAGCCGTGCAGCCCCGCGAGGAGCCGCGGTTCGACCACGAATGTGATCCCGCGGGACGACGTCATGCGGGGACGACTGCGAAGGGTGCGTCCGCTGTCCGAGGCCCCCAGGTCGACGACCCGCACGGTGTCGAGGCACCCGGGTTCGGCGCCGTGGGCCAGGAGTCGGATCCCACCGTCCGGTACGTGCTCGCCCACGAGCTCGAGTCCGGCCTGCAGCGCTCGGTGCACCGCCTCGGCCTGCTCGTCCGTGACGGGACCGCTGGTGACGAGGTTCTCACTCGATCGGCCGCTCGACCGCCGGTCAAGCCACGTTCGCAAGTCGCTCGCCGAGCCCGCCGCCGCCGTGTCGACACACTTGTCGAGCAACGGGTCCGACGGTCCCTCGGGGAGGAAACGGAGTCGGAACGAAGCGTGCGCGTCGCTGCCGGCGCAGCGTTGAAGCGCAGTGGTGATGCCAGCGCGGCGCGCGCAGAGAGCGACCGTCGCTGCGAGGTGCCCCGACTCGAGGTCGGCGAGGGTCGTCCGGAGCCCTCCGTACGGGGTGGGGTAGCGAGCCGGGTACACGTCGAACCCGAGGTGCGCCGACACCCACGGACACCCGGGCGGCGACGGCTGACCGGCGCCGAGCGGACCGAACCGGACCTGACGGGCGCCGATGGGGCCCTCCACCTCGAGGACCGCGTCCGCGGCGAAGATCCCTCGCGGCGCGGGGTAGGCGCGGTGGGCGACGTACCGGTCATCCGGCGCGACGCGCCGGGTCCTGTGCGCCTCCCAGACGGTCGCCAGGACGGATGTCCGCCAGTCGGCACCGGGCTCGTGCGACGACTCGGTACTGCGCTGGAGCCATTGCACCGCACCCGCGAGCGTTTCGTCGAATCCGTCCTCGGCCAACAGGCCGGCGACGTGTCGATCGGTCTCGAAGAGCGTCCGCACCGTCCCCACGTCGCGACCAGGCCCCGCGTCCCAGAGCGCCTGGCCGGCGCTCTCCCATGCCAGCCGGTTCACGGGAACGGGTGAGGGGGCGGAGTTTCCCCCCAGGTTCCTGCCGGGACCGCTCCGTGGATGACGGACGCTGCTCGCGCCAGCCGAGGCACGTTGTCGACACGACGGTTCAGGTGCCCGAAGGTCATGGGCATGGTCCCTGGAGCCATCACCTTCACGGTGAACACTCCCATGTCTCGGAGGTGCGGGGCGCTCTGGTCGACCGCGAGGACTGTCACGCCGACGCAGGCTGCCACGTCGACGTGGTGCCGCAACTCGGCAACGACGTCCTCAGGAGCGGGCCGCCCCCGCGCGAGGAACTCGTCGAGTGACACCCGACCACACGGATCATCGAGGAAGCCCCAAAGTCCGCGTGCCTCCGAGAGCCCGTGCATGCCGGTGTGGTCCTCGAGAACGTGCACGAGCTCGTGGTCGTGGAGCATCGGTCGGTAGTGGTCCACACGGACGGACTCGCGCATCGTGACCCACTTCGGGTACATGAGCGCGTTCGTCACGCACTCCTCGATCGCCGCAGCTATCGCTCGGTTGCCCGACGGATGCGCTCCCGCAGCCAGCGAGAACGCCGGAGCACACCCGGAGCGGACGAGCTCGTCCGGTGCCGTGACGATGGCGATCGCCACCGGGATCCCGAGGTCGCTCGTCGCGTCGAGGACCCGGAGCCGAAGCCCGTCGCGTGCGAGGCGGAGCAGGGTGTCCGCGAACGCGGACTCCTCGCTGATGTCGATCTCCCGGAGACGCAAGCGCCCGTACCAGGTCAGGAGGAAGGCGTCGCGTTCCACGATCTCGAAATACCCGTGCAGGGCTGCTTCCTCGACCGAACCACCGACGGCACAGCCGTTCGACGATTCGTACAGCAGCGCATCGGCCCCAGCGTTCTCGTGCCAGTAGACGAGCTGCGCCGGCACGAGGACCGGTCGGTCGTACGAAAGCCACCAGCCCTCGACCCAGTCCATCTCCTCGGTCGGGTCGAACCGCCGGAACGGGGAGTCCGCCCGCTCGTACGTCTCCGGCGTGTGCTCCGCCAGCGACCGTGGGTCCAGAGCCCGGTCCCCGAGCGATTCCCAGGAGGCCCGCACGGTTCGAGCAGACGGCTGTCGATGCCCGCCGAGCACTCGCTCCACGCCCTCGAGCAACGCGGGCACCTCGCTCTCTGCGAAGCTGCTGGCCCGCCCGTAGCCGCCCTCGCGGTGGGCGGACCCGGGTGCGATGGCCTCTGCGGTCACGAGCGGGAACGGCGATTCCTCGTCTCGGTACACGTGCGCGATCGGCCCGAACCGCCAGTCGACGAGTTCGTCTCGCAGGTGCTGTCCGTCCAGCGCCCGCGTCCGGACGCTTCCGGCGAGGGGCGGCTGCGGCGAACGGAGGTCCCACCGCGACGGTGCCGATGCTCGAATGAGGGGCGCGCACCGCGAGCACGCGCTGTGCGGCGTGATCTTGTGCAACGACGACGAGCCGTTCGACGTGTCGAGGACCATGACGTGGCCGGACGGCAACGGCAGGCGAGCCAGACGAGCAGTCAGCTGCTCGAGCAGTCCCGCGGACCGCGCCCCGGATGTCGGCACGGCCTGCGGACGCACGTCGAGCGCCCAGCATTCGGCGCATTCGCCGCACCCTGCCTCGTCCGGTGCGGGGTCCGGGCCGATGATCAGCAGGTCAGCGAACCGTCGGACGGGTTTGCCGACGGGCTCGGCCACCGCTACGCCGCTCACGAGACAGCCTCCGCCGTCACGGCCAGCGCGCCAAGCTCGTCCCAGCCGCCGGCGTGCAGACGCGAGAACCGCACAGCGCCCTCGAGCCCGGGCCACCTGAGCAACTCGCGGTTGCCCGACCAGAGGGCACCGATCGGCGACGTCCGCGCGGTGTCACCGCACTGCGCCCGCCCGACGGCTCGGAGCAGCGCCCCTTCGGCGGCACGCTCCTCGCGTAGTCCGTACGCGACGCCCCGAGCACCGTCGCCGAGGTCCGCGACCACGCGAACGATCCCCGACCACCTTCCGGCGAGCCAGGTCGACTCGACCGAAACTTCGCGGCCGAGGATCAAGACCGCCGCCGATGCGAGCCAGCGGGCGGTGCTCGTGATCACGGCGCCACGGGACGTCGTGTCGATGCCCCGCTGGGCATCCGAGTCCGCTTCGAGCAGTGCGACGAGAGCCGTCGCAGCAGCGTCGGTCGTCGTCGGCCCGACACCAAGGTGGCCGAGCGGATCACTCGGCAGCGTACGGGAACGCCACGCGCTCCCGAGCTCCTCGGCGACGGCGTCGAGCCGCGCCTCCGCAGTCGACGTACCGATGCCGATCACTCTTGCGTCCCCGGAGACGGCGAGACCCACGGGCTGTTGCGGCAGCTCGGCCGGAACGGCACCGGAGACGACGCCGAACACCGGGTCCCACAACGCTTCCATGGACGCCAGCGTGTCGGGCACGGACGTACCCGTTCCGGAAGCGACGTCGAGGTCGGCGACACGGAGCGCCTCGGGTTCCACACGGTCGGCGAACGCGGTGAACGGCCGAGCTTCGGCAATGAGCTCTGCCGTCGAGGTGACGTACGTGTTCCCCGTCGAAGCGCCAGACGTGGTGTCCATGGCCCGCAGCGCGGCGAGTGCTGCCTGACCGGCGACCAACGCCGCCCAGTTCGGACCGATCGAGGACGGCGCCTCAGCCGCCCAGCGTTGGAAGTCAGCTCCTGCGGTGTCGTCGACGAGCCCGTCGATCGGTCCGACGGCACAGTATCCTGCGCGTGCGCCGATCAGGACGAGCGTGCGCCGGCCATGATCGTCCGCCCCGCGGATCACGACCGGGAGACGCCCGAGTCGGTCGTCGGTGCCCTCGAACTCGACGCCCGCGAAGCCGCAGAGCGCGAGCTGCGCGGCGAGCGCGTTCGCGAGGTCGTCCGTCGCGCCGGTGATCGTGAGTGACGTCGACGCGGCCCGGCGTGCGGCGGCCAACGGTGCGTGTGAGACGCGTTGGAAGAAGTCGATCGCCGGGTGCGCCGCAGCGGCGTCGTCCTCGGCCTCGTGCCGCACCAGGAGCCCGTGGTGCTCGAGCTCGTTCATCAGCGAACGCATCGTCGACCGCGCACTGGAGGGGAGCGTCGCCACGAAGTCAGCGGGAGCGACACCGCGCCGCAGGTGTGGTTCGACGGCATGCCACAGCGTCACACCGTGCAGGCCGTTGATGACCACCGCCGATCCGCCGGCGCTGATCGCCACGCCGCGCCCCTCCATGTCACGGCTCGACACCGTGGCACGGAGCCGAACACTGGTCGTGGCCACCGATCCGAGTTGCCCGTCCATGTCGTCAGCCCTTCCACGGCAACGTCGGCGCCGCATCCGCCAGGCGTTCTTGCCTGTCGATGGCCCGATCGATCGTTCCCTGCCACGTCTCACCGACCACGATCTGCGCCGCCTCCGTCAGGTAGAAGGCGAGCGTGTACCGCTGCGCCGGCGTCACGCCCATGAGCGGCAAGAGGTCGAAGAAGCAGTTGATCAGGTAGCGGTACGCGGCGAAGTCCGTGCCGTTGCCGAGCTTCGTGAAGTCGAGTCGTCGGAACTGCTCGTGGAAGTCGCTGTAGGTGCGCTCGTCCGAACCGGACCAGCGGCGCCCTGTGTCGTCGTCAATCGACACTGCGCGGTCGTGCCGTTCCGGCAGCGGGTACGGGAGGACCTGCTCGCGGGCGGCCAGTCGATGCGCTTCCTCGCTCGCGGCTGCTTGCCACTCCGCCCAGAACGCGCTGTCCCCGCCGGTCGGTGACACGCCGCTGTAGACCTCCTGCAGGCGTCGCACGAGGTCCTCCTGCTGTCGCTGGAACGACGCGCGCAAGACCGACTCAGCACGGCCGGACGGGTCCGACCAGTGAAGCTGCTCCTTCCAGTGCGACAGGAAGGCCTGGTACCCGGAGACGAGACCCCACTTCGGGTACGACGTCGCGAGGATGCACATCGACGTGTAGACCGAGTCAGCGTTCTGTTCGGCGGGCCGCTTCGTCATGTGCACGAAGCGCGGGTCGCGCATCGCACGCGCCAGGACCCTCCCCTTCGCCTCGAACAACGCTTCGTCACGGATGAAGGTGTCGAGCCGCCGGTCCACGACTTCGACGTGGTTGTCCGGTCGGAGCGGCGCATGCGGCCCCGGAACAAGCTCGAGGCGTCCGAGGTCCCGGGAGCGTTCGACGTATGCCGCCTCATCGAAGTCCACGCTGGACGGCGTCTCGGCCAACCACGCCGACACGTGCGCGACCAAGCGGGCCCGCGCTTCGTCCACCGCTGACTGGCCGCCGCTGATGTTGACGAGGATGTGCGGACCGAAGAGCCAGTGCACCTGCAACCAGACCTCGACGTCGCGGAGCTGCGGCAGGAAGGCGAGGATCCCATCGCTGATCAATTGTGAGGGTTCGGCACGGTGGTCGACCCGGATGGTGGTGGTCGTCATGGTCGGTCCCCGGTGATCGTGGCTTCGAAGAAGGTCTCAGATGCGGCAGTGCCCACTGTCGGCTCGGGGAGGAGTTCCTCCGCCATCACCATCGGCCCGAGGTCCCCCAGGCGGCGGCGGATCGTCGAAGTGTGGAGCCTGCTGAGGAAGTCGTGGTGCTGCGGCTTGGGGCTCATGACTCGCTCCATCGGTGTGGCGTATCCGCCACGCAGGGCACGGAAGAACACCTGTGACGGCATCTGCGCAGCTCGCCGGTCGGTGTCGAGACGTCGGAAGTGCTGCGCGGATGACTCGTCAACTCGCTTGAGCAGCGTCCTCGGTTCGATTGCCCACCGGCGACGGAACAGGACCAAGCCCTCGTGCACGATCCGAGGAGCTCGAGCGGCCGGTCCGCGGCGGTGCAGGTCCATGCTGACGTCCCCGAACCCGTAGAAGGGCGCCTCGGCGAGCATCGCGAGCAGCATCTCGGTCGCCGGAAGCGCGTGCGGCACCAGGAACCCGGTGTAGACCATCTCGACCGCGCGGCCCGTAGCCCGTTCGACGACCGCGAGGCCCGTGGGTCCGTGCACGATGGCGAGGTCTTCGATCCGTCGGGTGTCGGTGCCGTGGGGGACGTCGTCGTCGAGGACGAGTTCGGCCTCCGTGAGCAACGGTGAGAGGTTGGCGTTGAACCCGAGGGTGGGGCGCAGCTGCAAGCTGAGCGCTCCGCCGGTCTGGGAGCGGAGGTGACTCCGGAGCGCCTCCGTGTGCTCGGGGTCGAGCTGGCGCAGGTACCGGCTGAAGTACCGCAGTCGTCCGCCATAGAGGTGGTTGACGACGAAGCGGTTCCCGGCGACCTGCCCGAACACGGCCACGGTGCGGCGTCGGGCGATCTCGGCGTCCGGGAGGGTGCTCGTCAACGCGTCGAGGACCGCCTGATCGACGGAGACCTCTACCGCATCGACTCGCGACAGCTCGTTCAGGTGCCGAGCTGCCATCGCTCTCGCGTTGAGCAGCCCAAGGACAGCTGTCGAGGGCGCGCCGTCGGTGTCACCAGCCAGGAGCTGTTGCGCGAGCGGGAACGCGCCGGCGGTCTTCGCGGCGAAGCGCCTGATGTCGGTGCAGACGCCGCCCTCGCCGTACTCGGCTACGAACGTGGCCTCGAGCGCCGTCGACAACAGGCGCTGATCGTCGAGTGCGGTGAGCAACGGTGAGAGGCCGCGGATGGGATCGCGCCATCCGTCCGGGGACGGGACGGACGCGGAAGTCGTGACGTAAGAGTCCTCGACGATCGGCGCCGTGACAGCGGCGCCGACCGCGGTGGACCAGGCGCGTTCCAGGATCTCGAGGCGCGCTGTTCGTTCCGCACCCCCGAGCTTGCCGAACCCCATGGTCAGCTGGTGCGTCAACCGCAGGGCAGCCACTAGGTCCTGCGCGCCGACGCCTGGCCATGCGCGAAGCGCATCGAGCAAGGAGCCCTCGAAGTCCGGGTCCTGTTCCGAGACCGGATCGACAGGGTAGAGGAGCCCTCTGGAGGCGAGCTGCGCGAGGCCTGCGTGCACGGTCTCGAAGTGATGCGGGGCATCACTGCTGGTCCGCGCAGCGAGGTCACGCAGGGACCCCGGCGGGGTCGCCAGGAGCACAGCGACGGTCGACCGCCAGGCCTCCGGCACGGGCCACGAGACGTCGACCTCCCGGAACGCGTCGAGGCGAGCACCCGGAGCAAGTGCGACCCAGCTGCGACGGCGAAACGTCAAGGTGCCACCCTCCAGTTCCGCACCGGGGGGTGTGGTCCAGACGACGTGATCGATGTTGACCGGGTCGGATGTCGCTCTCCGTACCGCGTGCCGTGTGAGCAGTCGCTTCACCGCCACGGCACTCCGGATTCCATGGTCGTCGTCGGAGGGCAGGTCTCCGAGCACACGGACGTCGACCGCTGTGTAGCGCGAGAAGGGACTCACGCGCAGCGTCGATCGTGAGAAGTACTGCACCAATGCCGGTTCGGACTTGCGCCCCCGCTTGTCCGGGCTGCCCCCACGAGCGCTGCCACGCAGGGCGTGTAGGAGCACGGTGCTGGTCATCGCAACGCTCTGCTGGACGCGCTCGTCCTGGGCCCAGGCCGAGAGAACCGCGCGTTCGGACGCCAGGTCGCGCTCCTCGAGCTCGTCGACGGCGCCCCCCGCCTCTGCCATGCGCTGCGTGTTCCGCGACCACGCGGACGTCAGCGGAGCCGCGTCGAACAGCTCCGGCCCCATCGGCGGGATCGTCGTCGCAGCATTGTGGACCGCACGCTTCGCCGCGAGTGCCTGCCGTCGACTCACCCCGTCCAGCAGCGGGATGAGTCGGTTCGAGTTCGCGGATCGTCGCTTCGCGCAGTGCCTCGCGCTGAGCGGATCGTTCGTGGATCTCAGCCAGACGACGGTCGAGTTCCACGCCCCCCTCGTGCCGGAGCACTCGGTACCGGTAGGTGTTCTCGCGCACCATCCATCGCGGTGTGAGATCGACCCGCACCGCCTGTCTCCCTGTGAACATGGCTTACTCGGCTGACTTCCTGCGAGTGAAGCCCCGAGGCTCGCGCTCGGATGCCCACCGGAAAAAAGCCCCGGACAGGACGATCCCGATGACGGCCCAGCCGAGCAGGATCAGCACTTGTCGACCGTCCCAGACGAACGCGCCCTCCGAGAAGACCGCAGCGAAGAGCTGGAAGAGCGGTGCGCCGGGGAGGTAGGGGACGATGGCGTCGACGAAGGCACCGAGCGGCACCGTGATGAACGCGCCCGACAGGAACGCGAGCGGGAAGAAGATCCCGTTGACGATCGGGACTGCCGCGTCGGCGTTCGGCGGGAGCAGCGAGAGCGCCACACCGATGGGCGACAGGGCGATGAAGCCGAGCACTGCCGTCACGAGGAGCGGCACGACGCGGTCGGGGTCCATAGTGACTCGAAGACCGAGGAACCCGATTGCGGAGACCACCGCGAGCACGATGACCAGGGTGACGAAGATGTTCACGAGGAACGCACCCATGACGACCCACGGCGGTACCGGTGTCGTCCGGAACCGACGGAACAGTCCGTGTTCGCGGCGGATCGCCAAGCCGATCGCGACGTTCGCGAAGGTCACCGACATCGACGCGAACGTGAGCACGCCCGCGTAACTGAGATCGGCCTGTCGGATCTCCGCACCGTTCACGGAACGGATGCTGTCCGCAGCGCTCAGGAATGCGACTCCGAACACGACGTAGAACATGACGGGCATGAGCACGATGAACGCGAGAGAAATGACCGACATCCAGAAGTCGACGAATTCTGATCGTGTGTGCAAGAGGAAACTCTTGGCAAAGTCGTGTCGCCGTCCAGCGGTTGATGCGATCGTCACGCGGAGACCTCCGGTTCACCGACGAGCTTGACGTACGCATCGTCGAGGGTGGGTGCGGCGATGGTCAGCTCACCGAGGTTGTGTCCCGTCGAGGCCTCCCACGATCGCAGCTGTTCGAGGAGTTCGCTGTGGGACGGAGTGGAGTACCGGAGACGCTTGCCGACTCGGACGGCTCCGGCTGGGAGCAGCTCGCGTTCGCCTGCGGGGAGATCGAACTCGACCCGTCCAGGAGCGGCTGACCGCTTCACGATGTCCCGTGGGCTGCCGCTCGCGGCGAAGCGGCCGTCACGGAGGATGTGGACGGCGTCGGCCAGCTGCTGGACCTCGTCGAGGTCGTGGGACGTGAGCACCACGGTCACCCCGGCCCGGTTCGCGTCGGCAACGAGCTCGCGGATCGAGTGTCGTGAGATCGGGTCGAGGCCGGTCGACGGTTCGTCGAGGAACAGGATCCGCGGGCGACCGACGAACGCCAACGCAAGGTCGAGACGACGACGCATCCCGCCAGACAGAGACCGGACCGGCTTCCGCGCAAACTCATCGAGGCCGAACCGGCTCACTGATTCTGCGAGCGGCACGGGGTCCGAGTAGTAGCTGGCCTGCCGGAGGAGCAGGTCGCGCGGCGTCAGCGCGGGCTCGAGGAGCGTCTGCTGCATGACGACGCCGATGACCGTCCTGAGCCGTCGGAAGTCCACGACGTGTCCGGGGTCGTACCCGAAGACTGACAGCGATCCGGAGTCGCGCCCCCGGTGCCCTTCGAGGATCTCGACAAGCGTGGTCTTGCCTGCGCCGTTCGGTCCGAGGAAAGCGGCGACGCTGCCGTCTTCCACGACGACGTCGAGTGCCCTGAGCACCTCGACCCCACGGTAGCTCTTGGTCAGCCCATCGGCTGTGATGGCGGCCATTGATCGGTCCCGTCTGGTTGCTGGATCGTCGGTGATCTGATCGATGCGGGGCCGTCACGTAGATGACAGCCCCGCATGCCGGATCAGCCGCAGGACCCCGATGAGCAGCACGAGCTGCTCCCACAGCAGGATGTCGACGTGCAGCTACTGCTCCCACTCGTCGCCCCGGTCTCGGGTACGGCGACCGCTTCGCGGACGGACAAGACCTCAAGACCGCTGAAGTCGAGATCCGGCAGTTCGATGATTGACGTTTGCGTCATGATGATTTCCCTCAGCCACGGAACAGGTCAGTCCAGTTCTTGACCGTAAACATATTACCGTTCGTACTTCACGTCAACCGGAGCCGAGGCGCCAGCGAATTGCGTCAGCCCCTCGTCAGGACGAGGCGACTCCGGAGCGGTGAAAGCGTCCGGGTACGATGCCGAGCCGCGTCAGACCAACACCGACAGCTGGTCGAGCCGCTCGAGGATGACGCCCTCGCGGAGCGCCCACGGGCAGATCTCCAGCGCGGGCAGGTCGAAGATGTCCAGGCACGCCTCGGCGACGAGCGCTCCCGGCACGACCTGGTGTGCACGGCTCGCCGAGACCCCGGGCAGCGCCGCGAGCTCGGTGACGGACATCTGCAGCAGCGACGGCAGCGTCGCCCGCAGGACGTCGCCGTCCAGCGAGCGTGCGACGAGCGGCCCGGCGGCCGACGGCGCCGCCCCGCAGATGCGGGCGATCGAGCGGAACGTCTTGGAGGTCGCCACGGCCCGGTCCGGTACCCCCGATCGGAGGAGTTTGCCGGCGTCCCGGGCGATCTCGACGCGGATGTCGTGCCGGAGGCGGCGGACGTCGTCCTCGGTCGGCGTCCCGTCGGCGAAGAACGACCGCGCCAGCCGCGCGGCGCCGATCGGCATCGACCACGCGACGTCCGGCGCCTCGTCCGCCCCGCCGGCGATCTCGAGCGACCCACCGCCGATGTCGAACACGGCCAGCCGTCCGGCGGACCAGCCGAACCAGCGCCGCACGGCCAGGAACGTCAGCCGGGCCTCGTCCGACCCGGAGAGCACGGCGAGCTCGACCCCGGTCCGGTCCTGCACGTGCGCCAGGACCGCCTCGGAGTTCACCGCGTCACGCACGGCCGAGGTGGCGAACCCGAGCATGTCCTCGCAGCCGCGGTCCTCCGCGACCCGGACCGACTCCGCGACGAACCCGGTGAGGGCGTCGATGCCGGCCTGCGTCACCGCGCCCCGCTCGTCGAGGTGCTCGGCGAGTCGGAGCGCCTGCTTGAAGGAGGACGCCGGCAGCGGCGCGGCGCCGCCGTGGGCGTCGACCACCAGCAGGTGACCGGTGTTGGACCCGATGTCGAGGACTCCCACGCGCATGCCGCAACGCTAGCGGCCGCAGCGAGGTCGCTGAGACCGCCGGGACCTCCTGGAGGCTCGTCCTACGCCCGCAGGAACGCCTCGAGCTGCGTCGTGGTCGGGTAGGACGCCTGTGCCCCCGCCCCGGTCGCAGCGTAGGCCCCGACACCGGCGGCGAACCGTGCGGCCTCGAGGAGCGTGTCACCTGCAGCGAGTCGGAGCGCCACGGCCCCCATGAACGCGTCACCGCACCCCGTGGTGTCGACAGCCTCGACGGGCACCGCGGGGACCTCGACGGGCGCGGCGTCGCCGTCGTGGACGACCGAGCCGTCGCCACCGCGGGTCACGATCGACCGGGCGACGCCGTGGTCACCGAGTGCGGCGGCCTCGTGCTCGTTGACGAGGAGCACGTCGGTCAGGTCGAGCAGCTCGCGCGGGACGTCGCCGAACGGGGACAGGTTCGTCAGGACCGTGACGCCGGCCTCGTGTGCGGCGCGGGCGGCGGCGAGCACCACGTCGATCGACACCTCGAGGCACAGGCCGAGGACGGCGGCGTCGCGGAAGGCCTCGGCGGGCAGGTCGTCCGGCGTCAGGGTGGCGTTCGCGCCGCCGGAGATCACGATGGTGTTCTCGCCGTGGGCGTCGACGGTGATGACGGCGGTGCCGGTCGCCGTCCCCTGCCGGACGGCGACGTGCGTCGTGTCCGCACCGGCGGCCGCGACGGAGTCGCGGAGCAGCGCACCGTTCCCGTCGTCGCCGACCGCACCGATCATGCGCACCGTGCCCCCGAGCCTCCCGGCGGCGACGGCTTGGTTGGCGGACTTGCCCCCCGGCAGGATCGCGAGGTCGGATCCGTGCAGGGTCTCACCGGGCTTCGGGAAGCGGTCCGTCCGCACGACCAGGTCCGCGTTCAACGACCCGACGATCACGATGGTCTCGGTCATCGGACGCTCTCCTTCTGCTGGACGATGGCGGGGGTCTCGGCATCCTCCGGTCGGGGGATGAGGAACGAGATCGCCAGGGCGGCGGTCGTGATGACGGCTCCGAGCAGCATCCCACCGGAGTAGCCGGCCGTGCCCGAGGACCCGCCGACCCCGAGCGCGATCTGCAGCGCCGGCAGCACGGCGAAGCTGACGCCCGCACCGAGGTTGAACGCGCCGGCGTTCAGACCAGGCAGGAACCCGGGGTTCGACTCCGGGGAGAGCACGATGCCCAGGCCGTTCAGGATGATGTTGGCGATGCCGGCGTACGTGATGCCGATGAGCACGGTGGTGGCGATGAGGACCGGCAGCGAGTGCACGCCGACGAGGGCCATCAGGACGGTGGCGACGATGCTGCCGACGAGCCCCACCCGCAGCACCGCGCGGTAGCCGAGCGTCGGGGCGAGCCGACCCGCGAACGGTCCGACGATCCAGCCGACCAACGCGTACGGCGTGAGGAACACCAGGGAGGCGAGGTCGGCCTCCATCCCGAAGCCGGCGTCGCCGTTCTGGGCGAGCGACGTGACCAGACCGTTCACGACCGCGAAGACACCGGTCATCGTGAGGAACGTCGTGGCGAGGAGCGCCCACGTGCCCCGGCGCTTGAGGAACCGCGTCTCGACGAGGGGCTCGCGGACGCGGGACTCGACCGCCCAGAACACGGCGAAGGCCGCGAGGGCGACGACGATCCCGCCGACCACGAGCACCGGGTTCGCGGCGCCGAGCTTGCCGGCCTCGTTGAACGCCGTCAGCAGTGCACCCACCGAGATGACGAGCGGGACGACGCCGACCCAGTCCATCCGGGTGCCCGCGGACGGGCGCGACTCGACACCCCAGACGGTGACGAGCGTCAGGGCGACGACCGTGACGACCGCGATCACCCAGAAGATGCCCCGGAAGCCGAAGTTCGTCGCGATCCAGCCGCCGGCCAGGGCGTCGATCCCGGCGATGCCGCCGTTCACCGCGGTGAGCAGGCCGAGGGCGGCGCCGTAGCGCTTCGGGTCGGTGATCTCGTTGCGCAGGACGAGCAGGCAGATCGGCACGACCGGGCCCGTGACGCCCTGGATGATGCGGCCGGCGAAGAGCATCGGCACGTTCACCGCGAGGGCCGCGACCACGCTGCCGACGAGCATCACCGCGAGCATGCCGACGAGCACGCGCTTCCGGCCGACGATGTCCGACAGGCGGGGCAGGAACAGGGAGAACAGCGCGGCGAGCGTGAAGTACAGGGTCTGCGAGAGCCCGATCGTCGCGTCGTCCGTCTTGAGCTCGCGAGCCATCGTGACCAGCGCGGGGCTGAGCATGCTGGCGTTGAGCTGGAATGCGATGCAGGCGGCGAGGAGTGCCGCGGTCAGCGCGCCGATGGACTTCTTCGACGTGTTCGACTTCGTCGTCGAGGGGGTGCTCATGGTGGGTCAGATCTCCGTGGTCGTGATGGTGGGTCGGGTCGTGCTCGGCTGCGTGGTCAGGCCGGCCTCGACGGCGTCGGCGGCGGCGCGGGGCGTCCAGCCGGTGTCGGGCGTCTCGCCGATGCGCTCGAGGGCGTCCACGACGAGGTCCCAGAACCGGCCGTGGTCGAGCTCGAGCGCGGCGCTCGTGCGGCAGTCCTCCGGCGCGGGCGCGCGGAAGTCGGCGACGGTCATGCCGAGGGTCAGCGTGCCCTGGGTCTCGATGCGGATCGGGACCTTCACCGCGCGGACGATCGTCGGGTCGATCACGTACGCGACGGCGCAGGGGTCGTGGACGGGCGGGGCGTCGAAGCCCTGCGCGTCGCGGTAGGTCTGGCCGAAGAAGTCGAGGAGCTCCCCGACGAAGGCGGCGGGGCCGGTGCCGACGGCGGCGATCCGCGCGGCGACCTCGGGGGTGGCGAGGGCCTGGTGCGTCAGGTCGAGCCCGACCATGACGACGTCCCAGCCGGCGTCGAAGACGATCGACGCGGCCTCGGGGTCGATGACGATGTTGAACTCGGCGACCGGGCTCCAGTTGCCCACGTGCACGCCGCCGCCCATCAGGACGACCCGCTTCACGCGGTCGACGATGCGGGGCTCCTTGCGTGCCGCGAGCGCGATGTTCGTCAGGCCGCCGGTCGGCACGAGGGTCACGGTGCCGGGCTCGTGCGCCATCACGGTGTCGATGATCAGGTCCACCGCGTGCCGGTCGTCGAGCTCGAACGACGGCTCGGGCAGGACCGGTCCGTCGAGGCCGCTCTCGCCGTGGATCGCCGGGGCGACCTCGATCGGGCGGAGGATCGGACGCGCGGCACCCGCGGCGAACGGCACGCCGGTGATCCCCGCGATGCGGGCCACGGCCAGGGCGTTCCGCGTCACCTTCGGCAGCGTCTGGTTGCCGACGACGGTGGTGACGGCGAGGAGCTCGATGTCGGGGTTGCCGTGGGCGAGCAGCATCGCGACGGCGTCGTCGTGACCGGGGTCGCAGTCGAGGATGATCTTCTCGGGCTGGCGGGGGGCGTCGGTCACGGTGGTGCTCCACTTCGTCGGGGATACGGGCGTTCGGCCCGGGTGCGGTCCGGGCGGGCCCGAGTGCGGTCCGGGCGAGGGCCCGGGTGCGGTCCGGGCGAGGGCCCGGTTGTTGGTCAGGGCCTGACGCGCCATGCACGCCGCGTCAAGCGCTTGACATCACACAGCATCAAGCGCTTGACGTCAAGTCGAGCGGTGTCCCGGCACCCGAGTGCAGTGCCCCGCTCGGTAGCATCGACGCCGTGCCCCCGTCCCCGCGAAGTCGCTCCGCCGTGTCCGGACGCGTGACCGCGGCGATGGTCGCAGAACGAGCCGGGACGAGCATCGCGACGGTCTCCCTCGTGGTGAACGGCAAGGACCGCGGCCGTGTCTCCGTGCCGATTGCGACCCGGGTCCGCGATGCCGTCGACGAGCTCGGGTACGTCGTCGACCACGCCGCCAGCTCCCTCGCGCGGGGCAGCGGCGACCTCGTGGTCCTCATCGCGCCCGACCTGTCGAACCCGTTCTTCGCCGAGGTCATCCGCGGCGTCCGGGACACCGTCGGTGACCGGTTCCAGCTCGTGCTGTCGGTCACCGAGCGCGGCGAACAGCCCGTCGACGCGGACGTCCGCCGGTTCGAACGACTCCGACCCGCGGGGATCCTGGTGGACGCACCGGCCGCCGGCGAGTCGATGTCCGCCGGCGTCCCCGTGGTGCTGCTCGACGCTCCGGGAGGCCCCGGCGCCGTCAACTACGACCTGTCCTCCGGCGTCGATGCCCTCGTCGCGCACCTCGCCGCCGCCGGACACCATCGTGTCGGGTACCTCGACGGGACCTCGCGCGCGACGACCTTCGCCGTGCGCCGATCCCTGTTCGACGAGGCCTGCGCGGCGGCGGGCATCACCGTGTCGTCCGTCGTGGCCCAGGCCGACCTGACGATCGACGCCGCCGCGACCGCCGCGGGTGCAGTCGTCGACACCTGGCTCGCCGAGGGCGTCACGGCCGTCGTCGGTGCGGCCGACACCCTGGCGTACGGGGTGCTCCGGGTGGCCGCCGAGCGGGGCGTCGCCGTGCCGGGGACCCTGGCGGTCGCCGGGTTCGACGACCTGCCGTCGTCGTCCGTCACCGCACCGGCCCTGACGAGCGTCGCACTCCCGGGCGCCGAACTCGGTCGGGCAGCGGCGCTCCGGCTCCTCGCGATGCTCGACGGGACCGAGGCGCCCGACCCCGCCCTCCCCACGCGGCTGGTCCCCCGCGCGAGCACCGGCGCCTGACGGCCCCGCGCCTGCGTTCCCCGTGCGGCGCGGTTCCGGGCGACAACATCGCTGTCGTACGACATCGACGATGTCGCGCACCCGCAGAGTCAGGCCACGCCCCGACGTCGTACGACAACATCGCTGTCGTACGACGTCGACACTGTCGTTCCGAGTCGGGCGGATGGGAGCGCGGGGAGCGGGGAGGCACGGGCGGTGGGGAGCGGGGAGGCACGGGCGCTGGAGCGCGCGCCCGCACCGACGACGGACGGGAGGCCCGGTGCCAGCTGGCACCGGGCCTCCCGTCCGAGCGTGCTCGCGACTACTCGTCGCGCCGCGACTCCGCGGCCTCGGCGGGCGCAGCGCCAACGCCCGCGCCAGCACGGCGGGACCGCTCGAGCTCGTCGGCCTCGGTCCCGCCGACGGCCTCGCCGCGGGCGACCATGCCGGCCACGTCCGCCAGCTGCATCTGCGGGATGAACAGCGCGAGCACGAACGCCACGGCGATGAACGGCAGCAGGTACCAGAACACCGGCGACAGGGAGTCGGCGTACGCGTTGACGATGCCGTCCTGCACGGCCTGGGGCAGCTTCGCGAGCTGCGTCGGGTCGATGCTCGCGCTGGCGGAGGCCGCCTGCGACGCACTGCCACCGGCGCCACGGAAGACGTCGGTCAGCGAGTCGGTCAGGCGCGAGGTGAAGAGCGCGCCGAACACGGCCACGCCGAGGGAGGCCCCGACCTCGCGGAAGTAGTTGTTCGTCGAGGTGGCGGTGCCGACCTGCTCCGGCGGGACGGCGTTCTGCGCCACGAGGACCACGACCTGCATGATGAGGCCGAGCCCGGCGCCGAACACGAACAGGTACACGCAGATCAGCCAGATCGGGGTGCTCGCGGCGAGGGTCGTCATGCCGAGCATCGCGATGCCGACGACGATCGTGCCGATGACCGGGAACGCGCGGTACCGCCCGGTCTTGGTGATGAGCGTGCCGGACACGATGGACGTGCCGATCAGCCCGACCATCATCGGCAGCATCAGCAGACCGGAGACGGCGGCCGAGGTGCCGGACGCCATCTGCAGGAAGGTCGGGACGAAGCCGATCGCGGCGAACATGCCGAGGCCGAGCACGAAGCCGATCGCCGTCGCGGTGACGAAGGTGCGGTTGCGGAAGAACGAGAGCGGGATGATCGGGTCCTGCGCCCGCGACTCGACGTACACGAAGAGCGCTGCGGCGACGAGGAAACCAGCGCCCCAGGCCCAGGTCTCCGGCGCATCCCAGCCGTGCTGGCGGTTGCCGCCGAACTCGGTGAAGAAGACCAGGCAGGCCGTGGTGGCCGAGAGCAGCGCGACCCCGAGGACGTCGATCCGCTTCGTGGCCTTCTTGCTCGGCAGCGTCAGGGCGAACCACGCGACGGCGAACGCCGCGATGCCGACCGGGATGTTGATCCAGAACGCCCAGTGCCAGGTCATGTGGTCGACGAAGAACCCGCCGAGCAGCGGACCGCCGACGGCCGACAGCCCGAAGATCGCGCCGAGCGGGCCGAGGTACTTGCCGCGCTGCGAGGCGGGGACGATGTCCGCGATGATCGCCTGCGACAGGATCATCAGACCGCCACCGCCGAGGCCCTGCAGTGCGCGGAACACCACGAACTGCCAGAAGTCGGTCGACATCGCGCACCCGAGGGACGCCAGCGTGAACAGCGCGATCGCCACGAGGAACAGGTTGCGCCGGCCGATGAGGTCACCGAACTTGCCGTAGATCGGCATCACGATGGTCGAGGCGAGCAGGTACCCGGTCGTGATCCAGGCCTGGTGCGCCACCCCACCGAGGTCGCCCACGATCGTCGGCATCGCGGTGGACACGATGGTCTGGTCGAGGCTCGAGAGCAGCATGCCCGCGATGAGCGCGGAGAAGATGATCCAGATGCGCCGCTGCGTCAGCAGGAGTGGCCCGTCGCCGCCCCCGGTGCCGGGACGGGTGCGCTTCGTGCGCGAGGCGGTGGTGCTCATGGGGTGTTCTCCTGGTCGACGGACGCGGACACGGTCGGTCCGGTGGTGATGGCCGCTCGCATGAGGCGGAGGTTGGTGGTGAGCAGCGCGTCGAAGGTCGGCCCGGTGGCCTCGTCGAAGTCGTCGTCGAAGTAGTGCTCGGCGGTCACGCGGAGCAGCCCTGCCGCTGCCTCGGTGACGAGCCGGGCGCGGGGGTCGTCCGACACGGTCCAGCCGAAGCGCTCCCGCACGGCGGCGGTCACCTTCGCGAGCTGGACGTCCGTGGCCGACAGGAACCGTGCGACCAGGGCCGGCTCGCGGTCGAAGACCTTGCGCACCAGGACCTCGTCGGCGCGGTTCAGCCCGACGATCCGCAGCTGCTCGATCGCCAGCGCGACGATCGAGGCGAGCGGGTCGAGCGAGACCGGCACGAGCTGGCCCGCGGCGTAGGCCGTCAGCGTCTCCACGTCGGCGTTCAGCTCGATGCCGAGGACGACGTCCTCCTTCGACGCGAAGTGGTTGAAGAACGTCCGGCGGGAGACCCCGACGGACTCGCACAGCTGCTCGATCGTGAACCCCGTGAGTCCGTGCTCGACGGTCGCACGACGGGCTTCGGCGACCATGCGTCGACGAAGCACCCGGGTGCGCTCAGCGGTGTTCACCGCACAAGAATTGCACTCCGCACGCCAGAGTGCAATTCACGCCCGGCAACGTCCCAGGGAACCGAAGCCCTAGAGCGCCTTGTCGAAGCAGAACGACCACGGCATCGTCGCGAGGTACGGCTCGTAGACGGGGATCGCGCGCCACCCGGTCTTCTCGTACAGCGCCACGGCGTCGGGCTGCCGGTCGCCGGTCTGCAGGATCAACCGCTCGGCCCCCTGCTCGCGGCCGATCTGCTCGCACTCGTCGAGCAGCTTCGTCGCCGCACCCTTGCCACGCGCCGACGACAGCACGATGAGGCGCTTCAGTTCGACCTCGTCACGCAGTCGACGGATCGCGATGTGCCCGACGGCCTCACCGGACTCGTCGACGGCGAGCACCGAGCTGATCACCGACGACGGGTCCACCGACAGGGCACGGTCACGCTCGGCCGTGACGGCGGGGTCCTCGTCCGCGTTCGCCGAGCCGTACCGCTCGTGCATCTCCTCGTCCATGCGGGCACGGAGGACGACGGCGCGGGGGTCGTCCCAGAGGACGCGTTCGATCGTGATCACGATCGACCATCCTTCCACGCGGGTACGACACCGAGCGACGCCGGTCGACACCAAGGAACGACGCCACCCGACTCAGCGGCCGAGTGTGCCGATCGGCCCGTCCTCGAGGTCGGCGAGCACCGCGGCCGCGTCGTCGTACACGGCGGCGGCCCCGGCGTTCCGCAGTTCGTCGCCCCCGACGCCACCCGTCATCACCGCGATGCAGGACACCCCCACCTTCGCCGAGGTCTCGACGTCCCACATCGCGTCGCCGATCATGATCGCGTTCGACGGGTCGACGCCGGCACGGTCGAGGGCGACCTGCACGATGTCCGGCGCGGGCTTGGCCTCCTCGACGTCCTCGCCGCTCGTCACGACGCTGATCCACTGCTCGGCGTCGAGCAGTTCGCGCAGCCGGACGAGTTCGTTCTCCGGGGCGCTCGTCGCGAGCACGATCGCGTGTCCGCGGGCCGCGACGGCCTCGAGGAGCTCGCGTGCACCCGGCAGCAGGCGCAGGCGCGGCATGTGCTCGGCGAAGTAGGCGGCCTGGTACTGCTTGGCGGTGTCGCGGTCCTCGTCCGACATGTCCGGCACGAGCTCCTCGAGCAGGCGCGAGGCGTCCATCCCGATCAGCCGGTGGATCCGCCAGGCGTCGACCGACTGCCCGGTCGCCCGGAAGGCACGCCACCACGCGTCCACGTGGGCGTAGTTGGAGTCGACGAGGGTGCCGTCGATGTCGAACAGGACTGCGGTCGAGGGAGCGTCGGTCATCCGTCCAGCGAACTCCCGAGAGCATCACCGCCGACCCAGCGAGCGGGACGACCGACGGGAGGCACGGTGCCAGCTGGCACCGTGCCTCCCGTCCGTCGTGTGGCTGGGTCTCAGGCCCCGCGCACGTCCTGTGCGGACGACTGCGCGTTGTCCTTGACGTCGGACGCGGCGCCCTGCGCCTCGTCCTTCACCGTCTGGGCTGCGTCCTGCGCGGTGCCCTTCAGGTCCTGCGCATGCTCCTTGGCGGAGTCGCCGAGCTGCGAGCCGACGTCCTTCGCCGTCTCCTTGACCTGGTCGACGAGGGGCGCTGCGCGGTCCTTGAGCTCACCGGCCAGCTCCTCCTCCTTCGACGAGGTCGGGATGAGCGAGGACGCGAGCCACCCGGCACCGAAGGCGATGAGCCCCACGGCGAGCGGGTTGCCCTTGGCCTTCTCGACACCGCGCTGGGCGGCGTCCTTGGCCTGGTCGGTCGCACCGGAGGCGGAGCCCGAGGCGCTGGAGCGAGCCGAGTCGGCTGCGCCCATGACGGAGTCGCGGACGCCCTGGAAGCGGCTCTTGACCTTCTCGGTCTGACGGTGTGCGATCGATGACGGGCTCACCTTGTCGGCGAGGGCGTCCACGTCGGACCCGAGGGTCCCCCGTGTCTGCTCGATCTCTGCGCGGATCTCGTCTGGCGTGCTCATGCGTTCCTCCCGGAGTTGGGCTTCAGTGCGTCGGGGATCTCCTTGGCCGTCTCCACGGTCTGGGGAGCGCCCTTGATCTGCTTCATCTGCTTGCGTCCCTGCAGCGCGAGGATGCCGGCGACGATCGCGTAGACGACCGCGATCACGACTGCCGACCACGCGTTGCCGATGAGGTAGCCGAGACCCCACCAGGCGGCGATCGACAGGAACAACAGGGCGAACAGTGCGGTCAGGCCGGCTCCGCCGAACATGCCGGCGCCCTTTCCCGCCTTCTTCGCGGACTCGGTGAGCTCGGCCTTCGCCAGCGCCACCTCCTGCCGGAACAGGCTGGAGATGTCGCGCGAGACGTCGGTGAGGAGTTCACCGAGCGGAGTGGTCGCGGCGCGTTCCTCGGGGGTCGGTTCGCCGATCCCGGGGGCACCGGGGGCGGAATGGCTCATACGCCGGTCCCCGTCCCGGTGGTGCCGGTGGTGCCGGTGGTGCCGGGCGTGTGGGTCGTGCCGGTGCCCGTGGCGTCGGCTTCCTTCTCGTGCTTGACCTCGGTGGTGATCGCCTTGGTCAGACGGCCCGCGAGGATGCCCGCGCCGGCGGCCATGGCGATGAACGCACCGGGACGCTTGGCGGCGAAGGACTTGACCTCGTCGAGGAGGGAGCCCGGGTCGCGGTTCTCGAGGAACCCGGCAGCCGAGGACGCGCGGCCCGACAGGTCGCGGACGACGCGCGAGGCGACACCCTGCTCCTCGTCGTTGTCCGCCATGCGGCCGAGCTGCTCGCCGAGGCTCTTCAGCCCGCTGGCGGCACGCTGCTGCTGCTCGCCGGCCTGCTGCTTGAGGTTCTCGGACGCCTGCCCGTAGAGCTGCTTGGCGTGGTCGGTCGCCTCGGAGGCGACGTTGGCGGCCTGCTCCTTGGCGGTGCCGGCGACGTTCGCGGCCTTCTCCTTGGCGTCACCAGCGACGTCCTGTGCTGCACCCTTGGCCGCGTCGGCCTTGGCCTTGGCGTCAGAGCCGGAGCCGCCGGAGGACGAGCCACCGGAGGAGGGGCCGCCGGAGATGCCGGCGGTGCTGCCCGAGTCGGGCAGGAGGTCGTGGTCCGCGATCGAGCCGGTCGCCGAGCCGGGGGCACCGGCACCGCTGAGGCCGGCGGCCGACGGGGTCGCAGGGAGCTGCTCGCTCGCGGGGACCGCCGAGGAGGTCGAGTCGTCGCCGAGGCCGAGGAGGTCGGCATCGCGCCCGTCCTCGAGCGGGGTGGTGTCCGCCCAGGCGGGCACGGTCACACCGGGGTGGATCTCGTGCCCGTCGGCAGCAGCCGTGCGGTCGTGGATCGGGGTCCCGGAGTCGTTCCCGGGTGGGTTCGTGGTCATGATGAGCCTTCCGGTCGTCCGCCGCGGGCACTGCACCAGCGGCGTGCGTCACAAGGTGGTCGCCGCGTGCTGCTCACGGTCACAGGAAGGTCTCGGAACCGCGTCCAGCGGATGAGCCGGGCGTGCTCAGGACGCCGGACGGGACCGCACGTGGGCCCGTTCGCCCTGCGGTCCGTACAGGCAGAGCACCTCGGTCACCTCGTCCGTCACGTTGCCGATCCAGTGCGGCGTGTGGGTGTCGAACTCGGCGACCTCGCCGGGTCCGAGGTCGAGGTCGTGCTCGCCGAGCAGCAGCCGCAGACGCCCGGACAGGACGTAGAGCCACTCGTAGCCCTCGTGTGTCCTGAGCGAGGGCTCCCCGCCGGGCGAGTTCGGCGGGAACAGCTGCTTGAACGAGCGGACGCCGCCGGTCCGTCGGGTGAGCGGCACCACCACCCGGTCGCCGTGCCGCTCGGGCTTCAGGTGCACCCGCGGGTCCCCGGTCCGCGGCGCCCCCACGAGGTCGTCGAGCGGCACCTGGTACGCCTGCGCGAGCGGCAGCAGGAGCTCCAGCGTCGGCTTCCGCTGCCCGGACTCGAGCCGTGAGAGCGTGCTCACCGAGATGCCCGTCCGCTCCGCGAGCTCCGCCAACGTCACGTCCTGTCGCTGCCGGAGCGTGCGCAGGCGCGGGCCGACCCCGTCGACCACCTGTGCCGTCGTCCGCGATGCCTGCCGAGCCTCCTGGTCGTGTCCCATGACCCCATGTTGCCAGAGCAGCAACGAGGCTTGCCAGTCGTGCGACCAACGTCGCACCATGTGCGCATGTCCAACACCCACGACGTCATCGTCATCGGCGGCGGAGCCGCCGGCCTCGCCGCAGCACTCATCCTGGGCCGGTCGCGCCGGTCCGTCCTGGTCGTCGACGCCGGCGAACCCCGCAACGCCCGTGCCGAGGGCGTGCACAACTACCTCGGGCAGGAGGGCACCTCGCCCACCGACCTGCTCCGCACCGGCCGCGAGGAGGTCGCCCGGTACGGCGTCACCGTCATGGCCGGGAGGCTCGTGGCCGCGACCGCCGGCCCTGTGACGGACGGCGACCCGGTCGGCTTCACCGTCACCCTCGACTCCGGCGAACAGGCGTCTGCCCGACGCATGGTCGTCGCCTCCGGCGCCGTGGACGTCCTGCCGGACGTGCCCGGCCTCGCGGAGCAGTGGGGCCGCGGGGTGGTGCACTGCCCCTTCTGCCACGGGTGGGAGATCCGCGACCGGCGGATCGGCGTCCTGGTCGGGACCCCGTTCGGCGCGCACCACGCGCTGATGTTCCGCGCGCTGAGCGACGACGTGACCGCGTTCGTCGTCGATCCCGCGTTCGCCGACGACACCGCCCGAGCCGGTTTCGCAGCCCGAGGGATCAGGATCGTGGACGCCCGTGTGACCCGGGTCCTCACGTCCGACGGTCGTCTGTCGGGCGCCGAGCTCGACGACGGCTCCGTGGTGGAGCTCGATGCCCTGGCGACGGCGAGCACGGCCGAGGCCCGGGTCGAGGGGCTCGAGGGCCTCGGGCTCGTCGCGGTCGACCAGTTCATGGGTGACCACCGCATCGCCAGCGCCGTTCCGGTCGGACCGACGGGGGCGACCGACGTCCCCGGGGTGTGGGCCGCCGGCAACGTGGCGTCGCCGATGGTCACCGTCATCGCGTCCGCCGCTGCCGGGACGATGGCGGGTGCCGCCGTGCACGGGGACCTCGTGCAGGCGGACCTGGCGGCGGCGCTGGCGTCGGTCGACACCGCGCGGTGAACAGCTCAGGCCACGCGGTAGCCCGCCTGCGCGGCCAGCAGCGGCGCCAGCGTGTACAGCTGGTCCGCCCCGATCGTCGCACCGCGGAAGCCCTCGAGCCGCTCGACCCGGTCGAGGTCGGCGCCACGCAGGTCCACGTGCTCGATGCGGGTGTTCGACCCCTCGGCGGCGCGGATCCTGGTGCCCTCGAAGGACACGCGCAGCAGTCGGGCGTCGGCGATGTCGAGCTCGTCGATGACGCAGTCACGGAACACCACGTCGGTCACCGTGGCTCCGCGGAGGTTCACGAACCCGAGCTTCATGCCGACGAACTCGACGCCGTTCAGCCCCGAGTCGTAGAGCTCGGCGGAGCCGATCCGGCCGCCGGCGATGCGGACCTCCCTCCACGAGCTGCTCGATGCCCGGAGCACCGGGGTGTCGACGGTCTCGAGCATGCTGTCGTGCACCCGCAGCCCGCGCAGGTCGGCGTCGTCGGCTCGCAGGACGCCGATGACGCACTCCTCGATCTCCAGGTCGGGCAGCCGTTCGCCGGCCAGGTCGAGCGACGCGATCCGACGCCCGTCGATGCGGTCGCCGGTGAGCACGTCGCCCGGTCCTGCGACCCAGTCGGTGAGGTCGGACGGGACGGTCAGCGTGATGCGCGGGGCGTCGGTGCCGGAGGACTTCGCGGAGGATCGGGCCATGTGACCAGTCTGCCGGTCGCCGCCGACGATGCCCGCGGCCGCAGGCGCTGATCCTCGGCCGCCACGGCGCTACCCGCTGAGGGGCGCCGATCCCGGGACGTTCGTCTCGGTCGCGAACCCGGCCACCAGGTCACGGAGCGCGTCCGTGGCGGTGTGGCGGGCCTCCCACCCGAGTTCCGTGCGCGCACGCTCGGTCGACATGACCGGCACCGACGCGGCGATGTCGATCCACCCGGCATCCGTCGGCTGGAGCCGCAGGCGCCAGGTCAAGGTGACGATGCCGCGGAGCAGGCCGAGCGGGATGCGGACGGCACCGCGCATCCGCAGGACCCGCGCGATGCGGGGCGGCGTGAGCACCGGCTCGGCGGCGATGTTGAACGCACCGCCCGCTCGACGGTCGATCGTGCGCCAGTAGGCGTCGGCGACGTCGTCCGCGTGCACGGCCTGGAACACGAACGGGTACGGCAGGGGCAGCACGGCCCACTGGATCCACCGGACGGCCCGCATCGGGACCAGGTGGCCGAGGAACAGGCCGCGGATCTCGGCGGCGGCCGCCCGCTGGAAGATCAGTCCGGGGCGCAGCCGGGTGAGGACCACCTCGGGGTGCGCGAGGGCGAAGGCGTCCATCGCCCGCTCGTTCTCCGCCTTGTGGATGGCGTACGTGGCGGTGGGGATGCCGTCGGTCGGGAAGGTCTCGTCGACGCGGTGGCGCTTGCCCTCGACGTCGACACCGCGGTACGCACCGACCGAGGACGCCACGACGACCTGCGGCACCTCGGCGCGGACGACGGCCTCGAGCACGTTCGCCGTGCCCACGACGTTCGTCCGGTGCTGCGCGGGGATGTCGTGCGTGGGCTGCACCGCCCACGCCAGGTTGACGACGGCGTCAGCGCCCCGGAACACGGCGACCAGCTGGTCGACCGCGTCCGGGGCCCCGACGTCCACGGCGTGCCAGACGGCGTCGCCGTACGGTGCGGTG
Organism: Curtobacterium sp. SL109; assembly: GCF_026672405.1. Classification (NCBI taxonomy): domain Bacteria; kingdom Bacillati; phylum Actinomycetota; class Actinomycetes; order Micrococcales; family Microbacteriaceae; genus Curtobacterium; species Curtobacterium sp. SL109. Next base: position 862,615 of record NZ_JAPPRB010000002.1, on the reverse strand, counting down.
TGCACGTCGGGCAGGCGTCGGGCGACCCCGACGACCTGGACGTCCGACTCCGCCGACAGGCGACGGAGCACGGCTGTCCCGACGTTGCCCGTCGCACCGACGACGACGACGCGGGTCACGCCGCGGCCATGGCGGGGTCGAGGACGACCTTCACGCAGTTGTCCTGCTTCTTCTGGAAGACCTCGTACATGTGCGGGGCGTCCTCGAGCGACACGCGGTGCGACGTCAGGTCGAGCGTGCCGAGCGGGTCCGACGGGTCGGAGACGAGCGGCATGATGTCGTCGATCCAGCGCTTCACGTTGCACTGGCCCTCGCGGATGGTGATCTGCTTGTCGAACAGCGTCATCATCGGCATCGGGTCCGCCATGCCGCCGTAGACGCCGCTCAGCGAGACGGTGCCGCCGCGGCGGACCAGGTCGATCGCGGTGTGCACGGCGTCGAGCCGGTCGACACCGGCGGTCTCGATGGCCTTCTGCGCGAGCTTGTCGGGCAGCAGGCCGGCGGCGCGCTGGGCGAACCCGGCGACGGGGTTGCCGTGCGCCTCCATGCCGACGCTGTCGACGACGGCGTCGGGGCCGCGGCCGTCGGTCAGGTCGACGAGCTCGGAGACCAGGTCCTTCGACATGTCGAAGGTCTCGATGCCGTACTTCGCCGCGAGGTCACGACGGACCTGCTCCGGCTCGACGGCGAGCACGCGGTAGCCGAGGTGCTTGCCGATGCGGGCGGCGAACTGCCCGACCGGGCCGAGGCCGAGCACCGCGAGCGTGCCGCCCTCGGGCACGTCGGCGTACTGCACGGCCTGCCAGGCAGTCGGCAGGATGTCGCTCATGAAGAGCCAGCGGTCGTCGGGGGTGCCGTCGTCCGGGATCACGATGGGGCCGTAGTCGGCGTGCGGCACGCGGAGGTACTCGGCCTGGCCACCGGGGACCTGGCCGTACATCTTCGTGTAGCCGAACAGGGCCGCGCCGCTGCCGTACTCCGTGACCTGGGTGGTCTCGCACTGGGACTGCAGTCCGCGCTGGCACATGTAGCAGTGCCCGCAGGAGATGTTGAAGGGGACGACGACGCGGTCGCCGACCTTGAGGTTCGTGACGGCGGAGCCGACCTCCTCGACGATGCCCATCGGCTCGTGGCCCAGGACGTCGCCCTTGTCGATGTACGGGCCGAGCACGCGGTACAGGTGCAGGTCGGAGCCGCAGATCGCCGTGGAGGTGATCCGCACGATCGCGTCGGTCGGCTCCTGGATGGTCGGGTCGGGAACGGTCTCGACGGACACCTTCTCGGTGCCCTGCCAGGTCAGTGCGCGCATGAGCGCTCCTCTCGTCGCGGGGGTCGAGCCGAGTGGGAGGCACGGCTGACGTCCCCCTCCTGGGTACGCGCCCGTCCCGTGGTGCCCTCCCAGCCCCGTTCCGGACTGCCGGCTCGCGGGCGGCGCCGCCACCCCTCCCTCGCAGGCTCGGTCGGCGCGGCCCGCGTACCGCTGGCGCATCACTGCTGTGCGGGCCGCGCCAGTCCGGGAGTCAGACGACCGGGTCGGCGAGCGTGGCGGCCAGCACCGCCTGCCACGTCGCGGTGTCCCCCGGGCCGGCGCTGCCGGCCAGCATGACCAGTGCCTTCCAGAGCGACCACCCGCGGCCGCGCGCCCACGTGTCGGTGTCGAGTCGGACGGCGTCGCGGAACACCCGGCGGCCCGTGTGGTCGAGGAACGTCCAGGCGAGCACCAGGTCGCAGGCGGGGTCACCGACGCCGCACGTGCCGAAGTCGATGAGTGCGGACAGCCGGCCGCCGCCGTCGACCAGCAGGTTCGTCGCCGCGACGTCGCCGTGGAACCAGACGCCGGGTCCCTGCCAGGTCGAGGCGCACGCCGCTTCCCAGACCTGGCGGCACGCCCGCTGGTCGACCGCGTCGCCGAGGGCCGTGAGGGCGCGCTCGACCTCGTCCGCGTACACGGACGGGTGCGCTCCACGGTCGAAGGAGTGCGGACCCGGCGCCGGACCGTCTCCGGGCGGCACCGCGCGGAGCTGTCGGAGCGCCTGCCCGACGTCCGCCGCGAGCGCGGACCGGTCGACGTCCACCTGCGCGGCGACGGTCCCCGCGAGCCACCGCCGGACGGACCACGGGAACGGGTAGCCGCCGCCAGGACCACCGACCGCGACCGGTTCGGGCACCGCGACGTCGAGCAGCGGCGCGAGGTACGGCAGCACCCGCTGCTCCTTCTCCACCGCCGGCACGTACGCGGCGGCGCTCGGCAGGCGGACGCTCAGCTCGTCGCCGAGCCGGTACGTGCGGTTGTCCCAGCCCTGCACGTCGACCTCGTGGACGGGCAGACCCGACCAGGCGGGGAACTGCTCCGCGACGAGGCGCTCGACGAGGGCGGCGTCGATCGTCGGTCGGTCTGGCACGTCGGGCACGTCGGGCACGTCGGTGTGCTGCATGCCCTCATCCTCCTCGTGGACACCGCCTGCGCCTAGGCTCCGAGCATGTCGACCACCGCTGAGCTCCTCACCGCGAACCTGCACGACGTCTTCGGCAACCGGGACGTCGCTGCCCGCCGGGCCGCCATCGAGCGCACCTACGCGCCCGACGTCGCCTTCATCGACCCCGAGGGGTCCGTCACGGGGTGGGACGCCCTCGAGGCCAAGGCCGCCGGGCTCCTCGACCCGACGCCCGGCGCGTTCCAGTTCGCGGAGGAGGGACGCCGCTACGTCTCGGCCACGCACGGTGCGCTGTCGTGGGGGTTCGGTCCCGTCGGCGACCCGGTGGCGCGCGGCGTCGACGTGATCGAGGTCCGTGACGGCCGCATCGTGACGCTGACGACGATCCTCGCCGAGGGCCAGTCCTCGTAGGTCGGGGAGCACCCCGCCCGGCGGTCCGACTCGACGGCTCAGCTCGCGCGGCCCTCGCGCAGCCGGTCGCGGGTGGGCGGCGGCAGGTGCTCGGTCGCCGTCTCCAGGGCGCCCCGGGTCAGGGAACGTCCCTGCTGCTCGAGGAACGCCACGAGCGCCGGCTCTGACGCGCGCTTCCCCACTTCGCGGAGCACCCAGCCGAGGGCGCTCTGCACGGTCTCGCCACGTTCCCGGACGACCCGTCCCGCGATCGCGAGCGGCACCTCGGCGTCGCCCTGCTTGACGAACGCCAGGGTCGCCACGACCGCGATCCGCCGGACCCAGGCAACGTCGGACTTCACGAGCGCGAACAGCGGCCCGGTCGACCCGCCGACCAACGGCGCGCCCACGAGCTCCTCGGCGGCGATGTCGACCAGGTCCGCGCGGTCGAGCCGTTCCGCCCGCGCCGCCGCCAGGTACTCGTCCGTCAGCTCCGGGTCCGGCCGCACCCGCATCGCCTGCACGAGCAGCACGACCGCGAGCAGCCGCCCGCCCGGGTCCTCGCTCCAGAGCAGCGCCGAGCGTTCGCCCTCGTCGAGGTCGGAGAACCGCCGGGCGACGCGTCGGGCTGCGGCGACGTCCCCCTCGGTCCGCGCGAAGGCGACCAGGACGTCCTCGGCAGTGGCACGGGAGGTCATCGCGTCGAGCTTACGGTCGTCGCCGGTGCGCCGGCTTCACCTCAGGCGACGTAGCGGGCGACCGCGCCGCGGACCGCCTCCGCGTGCTCGTCGATGCCGTCCAGTGACTCGATCGCGTGCTTGGTCTCGACCTTGTCGTCGTCGAACAGCCCGAGGTACTTCTGCTTCTTGCCGTTGAACCACAGGCGCGCGGTGGTGATCGGACCCCTTCTTCGCGAAGAAGGGGTCCTGTACGTCTAACGGGGCCCATAAGGCCTTGATCGGCAACTGACATGTCAGTTGACCGGTCCCGCTCGATGCGCTACCGTCGAACCACCCCCCGGGGTGCCCTGGTGGCTAACCGGCGCGAAGCCCCTCTCCTCGGAGAGGGGCTTCTGTACGTCTCCACTTCGCCGGACATGAGAACCCGCCGGCGCCGTCAGCCAGACGCCGCGGGAACTGGCTGGCGACGACCACACCAGGTCGGATGTGACGGACGTGCTCCGGTCGGAGGTCGAGCAGGCTCCGAGCCGCCGGAGCGCTCGTCGGGACGATGAGCCCGATCTCCGCACCAGCCCGCTCCCGGACGAGCCGCAGCGCGTCCACGAAGTCCGAGTCGTTCGACAGCAGGAAGTACACGTCGGCGATGCCGTCCATCGCATCGCAGACCATGTGCGCCGCCAGGCTCACGTCCGTCCCCTTCTCCTCGATCTTGCGCACGCGGACACGTCGAGGCTCGCCCGCCTCGTCGAACTCGAGCGGCGACACGGCCATCCAGCGCTTGTCCGCGCGGAACGTGCCGAAGTGCAACGACACCGTCTGGAGGGTGCCGAGTGCCCGGAGGTAGGCCTCCTGGTTCTGCGGGGCTCGCGGGTCCTTCCCCTCGACGTGGCGCACCCGCGCCGTGAAGTACCGGATCTGCCGCACGTCGAACGTCGGGAGCAGTCGTCGGCAGAGCTGTTCGAGGTCGAGCCACTTGCGGTCGTCATGGCCCTGCAACGCCCGACGGAACAGGTTGAACCCGTCGACGTACACGACCGCGTTCGGACGCGGCCGTGATGGCGGGAGGCAGGGCATCCCGCCATGCTCGGACCCCGACTGACCCGCGAGCCGCTCGACCGGCAAGCTGTGGAGAGCGCCGACCGTCCACAGTGCGATGCCGTGCACGCGGGTGCGACGACCGGCCGTGGTTGTATGCAAGGAGCCCCGCTCCCGAGCACCGGAAAGCAGCGTCATGAGCCACAACCCCGCGTTCGTCGCACCGAGCGCCGACACGACCCGGCCGGACCTGCTGGGCACGTTCGGCATGGCCGCCTCGACGCACTGGATCGCGACCGCCACCGCGCAGTCCGTCCTCGAACGCGGCGGCAACGCCTTCGACGCCGCCGTCGCCGGCGCGTTCGTCCTGCACGTCGTGGAACCGCACCTGAACGGACCAGGGGGCGACATGACGGCGGTCTTCGCGACCGCGGACGACCCGACACCGACCGTCCTGTCCGGTCAGGGTCCGGCACCCGCCGGCGCGACCCCGGAGCACTTCCGCGCCGAGGGCCTCGACCTGGTCCCCGGCGCCGGGGCACTCGCCGCGGCCGTCCCGGGCGCCGTCGACGCCTGGCTCCTGCTGCTCCGTGACCACGGCACGTGGGAACTCGCCGATGTCCTCGCGCCGGCCGCTGGCTATGCCCGCGACGGCCACCCGATCGCGCCGCGCGTGGCCGCGACGATCGCGACGGTGCAGAGCCTGTTCCGCGACCACTGGCCGTCCTCCGCCGACCGGTGGATGCCGGGAGGCTCGTTGCCGGTCGCCGGGGACGTCGTCCGGAACGAGACGTGGGCGAGCGTCCTCGACCGCCTCGTCGACGCCGGCACCGGTCATGACGACGCCGCTCACGACGACGGCCGCGTCCGCCGCATCGACCCCGCCCGGGCCGCGTGGTCGACCGGGTTCGTGGCCGAGGCGATCGACCGCTTCGTGCGGACCCCACACCGTCACGCCTCGGGCACCGACCACGCCGGCGTCATCCGGGCCGACGACCTCGCCGCGTTCCGGGCCTCGTACGAACCGGCGACGACGGCCGAGTTCCGCGGCTGCACGATCGCGAAGACCGGACCGTGGGGACAGGGGCCGGCGCTGCTCCAGACGCTGCGGCTGCTCGACCCGCTCGACGACGCCCTGCTCGACCCGTCCACCGTCGCCGGTGCGCACACGATCGTCGAGGCGCAGAAGCTCGCCATCGCCGACCGCGAGGCGTACTACGGCGACGGCGACGTCCCGATGGCCGAGCTGCTCTCCGACACGTACTCGGACGAGCGCCGTGCCCTCATCGGCGAGCGCGCCTCGCACGAGCTCCGTCCGGGGTCGGTGTCCGTCGCCGCCGGGGCGCTCCCGCCGGTCCGCGAGACGTACACACCGAGGGGCGAACCCGTCGCCGGTGTCGGTGAGCCGACCGTGCCCGGCGCACGTGGGACCGCGGTCGCGGCACCCGCGGAGGACGACCCCCTGACCGAGGACCGCGGCGAGCCGACCGTGATGGAGACGGGCGAGACGCGCGGCGACACGGTCCACATCGACGTCGTCGACCGCTGGGGCAACATCGTCAGTGCCACCCCGTCCGGCGGCTGGCTGCAGTCCTCGCCGACGGTCCCGGAGCTCGGCTTCTGCCTCGGCACCCGCCTGCAGATGGTCTGGCTCGAGGAGGGCACCGCGTCGACGCTGCGCCCCGGCCAGCGTCCGCGGACGACCCTCACGCCGACCCTGGTGCTCCGCGACGGCGCACCCGTCATGGCGCTCGGCTCCCCGGGTGGCGACCAGCAGGACCAGTGGCAGCTGCTGTTCCTGCTCCGCACGATCGTCGGCGGGTACAGCCCGCAGCAGGCCATCGACGCCCCCGCGCTGCACACGACGTCGTTCCCGGGCTCGTTCTGGCCGCGCACGTGGACGCCCGGCGGGCTGGTGGTCGAGGACCGCCTCGGCGACGAGGTGATCGCCGGCCTCGAGGCACTCGGTCACGTCGTCACCCGCGCCGGTGACTGGTCGCTCGGCCGCCTGTCCTGCGTGACGCGGGACCCCGCCACCGGCGTCCTCGGCGCCGCCGCCAACCCGAGAGGAGCCCAGGGACATGCCACGGGACGCTGACGCACCGATGACCGACCGGACGACGACCGACGGACGCGGGCCGGGCCTCCCGGCCGCCCCCGGTGACCCCCTGCTCGCCGTGCGTGACCTGCGGGGCACCCGGCTCTGACCCGAGCACCGACGGATGCTGTCCGCGATCGACGCCGGGGACGTGGACGCCGCAGCGGCCACGATGGCGTCGCAGGTCCGGCAGAGCCGCGTCGGCTACGCGGCCAGGTCGTCGGACCGGGCCAGCGCGGTCGTCACCGGAAGTGCAGGATCCCCAGCGGGTCCTTGAGCGTGCCGTTCACACGGGTCTCGACGTGCACGTGCGGGCCCGTCGACTGCCCGGTGTTGCCGGACTTGCCGATCTCCTTGCCGACGGACACGACCTGCCCCTTCGTCACCTCGATCTCGCTGAGGTGCGCCGTGAGGACGGTGGTCAGCCCGTAGGTGACGATGATGTAGTTGCCGTAGCTCGCGTTCCCACGGACGACGGTCGTCACGGTGCCCTTGCCGGAGGAGTACACCGGGGTGCCCACCTTCACGGGCGCGTCGGTCCCCTGGTGGTAGCGCGGGGTGTGGCCGGCGCCGCGGTCGTCGCCGTACTTGCCGCTGATCGCCGTGCCGTTGACCGGCCAGAGCAGGCCGGTGACCGCTCGCGTCGACCAGGTGCGGGTGTCGGACCCGCCGTAGAGCACCACGTTCGAGTCCACCTGGACCATGAGCTGGCCGGCACCCTTGCCGGACGTGCGTGACGACCAGAGCGCCGAGCGACCGTCGGCCGCGTAGACCACGAGGTTGCCGTCGGGCTGCAGCGCCGCGTACGCACCCGGCCGACCGAAGGTCTGCGAGGACCAGACGGCCGCACCGTTGACGTACTGCACCAGGTTGCCGTCGGCCTGCATCGTCAGCGTCTGCTGGCGACCGGCTCCGGCACGGAGGACGGTTCCGGGCGCGATGACCGTGCCCGGCAGGATGCGGTCCCTGGTACGTCGCAATCCGCCAGATCATCCCCATCGAGGTGTTCCGCATCCGGAGCTCGCCGTCGGGGCGGACGCCGAAGTCCTTCGTGACCCCGCTGCCGGACCCCCACTGCGCGATCAGGCGTCCACTGCGCACGATGGAGAGCAGGCCGTCCTTCTGCACGACCGCGACCGCGCCGGGCTGGTTCGCCGTGTTCGACGCCCACAGCACGCGGTTCCCGATGCCGTACTCGACCAGGTTGCCGTCGCCCTGCATCACCAGGCGGAACTGCCCGTTGCGCGAGGTGATGCTGTCGTTGACCTGCAGCGTGCTGCCGGCCTTGATGGTGTCCTTGTACGTCGTGGCGCTGGCCGGAGCCGCGAGTCCGACGATGCCCGCCATCACGACGGCCGTGGCCACGGTGATCGCCGCGAGCCTGGTCCGGATGGTGGTCCTGGTCGTGGTGGTGCTGCTGCGCATGTGTCCCCTGTCGACGACCCGCCGAGTGCGAGCCGAACGCGACCCACCCTGAGAGCCGCCGAACGATGGTCGCAAGCTCGACGCCCGAGGTACAGCCCCCAGGGCGGGGGCTGTCCCTCGTGGGCGACACGTGCTGTCGAGCACGCCACACCGACGGCGCGCACCACGAACGGAGTCTGCGTCTTCACCGAGAGCGGGTTGCGAGAACGTGCGTTCTCCGATTGACTCGGCTCTGGCGGGTCCGTTCGGTCCCTCCCCCACGACGAAAGGACTGGCATGCCCACGCGCACCGCTCGCACCGCCTGGAACGGCGGACTGAACGACGGCTCCGGCCAGGTCGAACTCTCCAGCTCCAAGGTCGGCACCTACGACGTCTCCTTCCCGAAGCGCGCCGCCGAGGACGCCGACGGCACCACCAGCCCCGAGGAGCTCATCGCCGCAGCGCACTCCGCCTGCTTCGCGATGCAGTTCTCGGCCGTCCTCGGCGAGGTCGGCGGCACCGTCGAGGCCCTCGACGTCAAGGCCGACGTCTCGCTCGGCCCGGACAGCGCCGGCGGGTTCAAGCTCACCGGGATCGTCCTGACGGTCAACGGCGAGATCTCCGGGGTCGACGAGGCCACCTTCCAGAAGGCAGCGCAGGACGCCAAGGCGACCTGCCCCGTCAGCAAGGCCCTCACCGGCGTCGAGATCACGCTGAACGCGACGCTCGAGCAGTAGTCGTCACCACCCCTGCAGACGGGAGGCTCGGTGCCAGCCGGCACCGGGCCTCCCGTCCGTCACGGGCCGGTCCCGGCGGCTACGCTCCTGTCCGTGAGCGGACCGCGGCAGACCTGGACACTCGTCGTACTGTGGCTCGGCCTGGTGACCGCGGTCGTCGGGACCGTCGTGGCCGTCACCGGCCGCCGGCCGCAGACCGGGTGGTTCGCCTACGCACCCCTGGCCCACGCCGCGATCCTCCCGCCGACCAACTGGCAGGTCGTGATCGGGGTGGCCATCGCCGTCCTCGGCGCGGTCGTCGCCGCCTTCGCGGCCGGCCGACTCAGCGTCCGCCGGCGACGCTGACGCGACCGGACACCGCTGCGCGTCCAGCGGACGTGCGGACTCGCGTCCGTCGGCCAGGCACAATGGCGTGATGCCCGACCCGCTCCACCCTGCTCCCCGGACGGGCCGCCCTCCGCGTCCTCCGCACCGCCCCCGTGCCAGGAGCGTCGCGCAGCACGACCTCCGCGACATCCGTGCCCGGCTCCGTGGCTCGATCTACGAGCACGTCGAACCGGACCGCCAGGCCGCAGCGCAGTACACGGCCGTGCAGATCGTCGACTTCTGCCTCGACGTCGCCGAGGTGATGCTGGCGTCCGGCGCCGACACCAGGAGCGTCGAGATCGCGCTGGTCGCCGTCGCGACGAAGTGGAACCTCGCGCCGCTGGAGCTCGACTTCACCGGCAGCTCCGTGACGATCCAGTACGCACCGTCCGACGGCCCGGTGCTCGTCAAGATGCGCACCGTGCGCTCCGACGGCTCCGACCTGAACCGGCTGGCGTGGGCGAACCAGATCGTGGACGACGTCATCCACGACGAGCGCGACATGACCTCGGCCGTGAGCGCGCTCGTCGCCGTGCTGCGGATGCCCTCCCGGTGGCCCACGTGGATCGCGGACGTGGGGCTGTCGATCCTCGGGACCTCGATCGCGATGCAGGCCGGTGGTGGCTGGCGCGCCGGCGTGGGGGCGTTCGTCCTGATGCTCGGCATCATCGTCTCCGGGCGGTGGCTGACAGGCCGGGGCTACCCGCAGTTCTTCGTGTCCGGGGCGCAGGGCGCGGTCGCGTCGGTGATCGGCACGCTCGCGATCGGCGCCGGGGTCCTGCAGCCGACGGGTGCCGCCACGATGGTCGCGGCGCTCGTGGTGCTCCTGCTGCCGCACGTGTCGCTCGTGACCTGGGCGCAGGACGCGATCTCCGGCTTCCGGGCGATGGCCGTCGCCCGCGCGTTCTACATCGGGCTGGTCATCGCCGCGATCGTCGTGGGGGTGCCTGCGGGGATCGCGATGACGAAGTGGCTGCAACTCGAGGTGGATCCGTCGGGCATCGTCACGCAGACCCTGCCGCTGTGGGCGTCACTGTCGCTGACCGTCGTGTCGGCCGCGGCGAACTGCTTCGTGCAGCAGGCGAGCGCGCGGGTGATCCCGGTCGCCGTGGTCTTCTCGGTGGCGGCGGCCGCCGCGCTGTGGGGGCTCCGCCAGCTCGGGCTGCCGCTGCTCGGAGCGACCTTCGTGGCCGCGGTCCTGCTCGGCGTGCTGTCGACGTACGCCGCGGTCCGGATGCGGACGGCCGTCTCCGCGATCTCCGTGCCGGCGTTCTGCGGGGCACTGCTGCCTGGTGTCGCCGTGTCCAACGCCCTGCTGAACTTCATGTCCGGCACGTCGAGCGCCGCGCTCGACTTCGTCGCGGCGGTGTCCGTCGCGCTCGGCATCGGCGCCGGCCTCGTGCTCGGGTCGCTCTTCGCCACGCCGGGCGCACGGCGGGCACTGCGGCGGTCGCGGCGGGTGCACGTGCAGTCGGTGCACAGCGACACCACGGCGATCCGGGTGCTCCGGGACACGGGCTACGACCCCGGGAACGGGACGGTCCCCCGGGGGTCCCGGACGCCCTGACAGCGGACGACGGGACCGGCGGAGGACCGGCCGTGGGGTGACGCTCGGCGTCAGTCCGTCTCGGACACGGCCTTCGACACCGCCGTCGGGCCGTCGTACTCCTGGTCCGGGATCTGCTTGAGGGCGTCGAGGACGTTGTCGTCCGCGCCCTCCTTCTCGGCCGTCGTGACGATGTCGTCCTTCGACGCCGGGTAGTCGATACCGCTCAGGAACTTCTGGACCTGGATCGGGTTCGGTGCTGCCATGACGGCTCCTTCCGTTGGAGGTCCCGTCGTACCCGGCGCACCCTCGTCACGCTGCCAGCAGCGCGTCCTCCGGCCAGTGACACGTGCCGCGGCCAGTGGCCTCGGGTCAGATGTCCCAGCCGTCGTCGGCCCAGGTCGACAGGCGGCGGGCGGCCTGGGGCTCGTACCGCTCCATCCACCCGCGCTCGAGCCGTGCCACCGAGCGATCGAACGCCGGCACCAGGTCGAGGTCGGCGCGCAGCAGGGCCTGCAGCTGCAGCCCCTCGTACAGCGCGATGAGCTGTTCCGCCCCGCGGCGCGGGTCCATCGTGTGCGGTGCACGCCCGACGGCGATGTCGTGCTCCAGCCCGCGCTTGATCTGCAGGAAGAAGAGCTGGTAGCGGGAGCGGAGGTACGTCGACATCGGGTGCGCGGGGTTGCCGGCGACCGAGAGCAGCGCCACGAGCAGGCGCATGAGTGCCGGGTCCTCGGCGTTCGAGGCGACGATGGCGCGGAGGAGCTCGACGGTCGTGCCGTTCCGTCCGACGTCCTGGGTGACGTCGTCCATCCGCGTGCCGTTCCAGCGGTCGAGCGCGGCGAGGACCAGGCCGTCCCACGACGGGAAGTGCTGGTGCAGCTCGTACACGCTGATCGCGAGCCGGTCGGCCACGTCCTCGGGACGGGCCTCGTGGAAGGGCACGTCCCGGAGCAGGTCGACGGTGGCACCCACGATCGTGATCCGCAGGTGCAGGGTCGCGGCCGCGGCGGCTGCTGCCGCGGTGTCCGCGCTGGTGTCTTCGAGCATCGTGCCCTCCGTCGATCCGGGACGCCGAGCCGACGTCGTCGTGGCGCGTGTCCGATCCGCGGACGTCCTGTCCGCATGGCCGTCCCAGGACGGGCGGCTCGGCAAGTCAACCGCGTTCCGGCGCCGAGCAGCATCCCCGGTCCGGGGGGCGTGCGGAAGGGGGACAGTGCCGTACACGCCCCCGTCGCGGTCCTGGCGGGTCCCCGGCCGGTTGTGTGACCATGCCGCCATGACCCCGAACGACCCCATCGCCCAGGGACTGGCCACCATGGCGTCCGCCGGCTTCGAGTTCGGCGGCGACACCCACCAGGTCGCGCACGACGTCCGCACCATGTGGGAGCAGCTCGGCCGGCCGCACGGCGCGTTCGACGCCGCCGCACACGCGATCGCCGTGCTGCCACAGCGGCCCGAGGTGCCCGTCGCCGACCAGGCACGCCGCCGGGAACTCGAGCGGGCGTTCGGGATCAACCCCGTCGAGATCGAGCTGGCCGCCGCGATGTCGGCCCGCGAACTGCTCGAGGCCATGGCGAGGAGCTGCGGCGTCTCGGGCTGAGCCGGTCACGCACCGTCGGACCCCGCTTGCGGGACGGCAGGAAGGTTAGGCTACCCTTACTGCGTGGTCGATCTCCGAGCTGATGCCGTCACCGTGGCCTACCAGGGTGACCCGGTCGTGCACGGGGCGTCGCTGGAGCTCGTCGCCGGCCGCGTGACGGCCCTCGTCGGACCGAACGGTTCGGGGAAGTCCACGCTGCTGCGGACGATCGCACGCCTGCAGGCAGCACGGAGCGGCTCGGTGGCCCTGCACGACGGGACGACCGAGGCGCCCGTCGACGGCCTCGCGCTCTCGCCGAAGGCCTTCGCCCAGCGCGTCGCACTCCTCACCCAGGGCCGACCGACCCCCGGGGGCCTCCGCATCCGCGACGTGGTCGCGTTCGGCCGCCACCCGTACCGCTCACGCTTCGGCGGGTCCGACCCTGACGGCGCGGCGGTCGTCGAGCACGCCCTCGACGTCACCGGCCTGCGCGACCTCGCCGACCGGCACGTCGACCAGCTCTCCGGTGGGCAGCTGCAGCGTGTCTGGCTGGCGAGCTGCCTGGCGCAGGAGACCGGCGTGCTGCTGCTCGACGAGCCGACCACCTACCTCGACCTCCGCTACCAGGTGGAGCTCCTCGACCTGGTCCGCGACCTGGCCGACGAACGGCACATCGCCGTCGGCGTGGTCCTGCACGACCTCGACCAGGCCGCAGCCGTCGCCGACCGCGTCGTCCTGCTCGAGGCCGGGGTCGTCGTCGCGGACGGCACCCCCACCGAGGTCTTCACCTCCGACGGGCTCTCGGCCGTGTACGGCATCCGGATCGACGTCGACCACGACCCCTCCACCGGACGCCTGCGCACCCGCGCCGTCGGCCGACACCACACCCGCACCGAAAGGCTCCACAGCAGCTCATGAAGCGCCTCCTCACCGCCACCGCCGTCGCCGTCACCCTCGCGGTCGGCCTGACCGCCTGCGGCACGACCCAGTCGGCGACCGACACCACCTCCTCGGCGTCGAGGATCACCGTCACCGACGCCACGGGCACGAAGGTGACGCTCGACGGCCCCGCGGAGAAGGTCGTGGGGACCGAGTGGAACGTGGTCGAGGACCTCGAGACCCTCGGTGTCGCACCGGCCGGTGTGGCCGACGTCAAGGGCTACTCGGCGTGGGACTCCGCCGTGCCGCTCACGGGCGACCCGAAGGACATCGGCACGCGCGGTGAGCCGAGCACGGACACCATCGCCTCGATCGCACCCGACCTCATCGTGGCGACGACCTCGCTCAAGTCCTCGGTCATCACGCAGCTGCGGAAGATCGCGCCGACCCTCGTGGTGGAGTCCGCCGAGGGCACCGACCAGCTCGCGAACATGCGGAAGACGCTCGACCTCATCGCGACGGCGACCGGCACCACCGCGAAGGCGACGACGGTGTGGAAGGGCTTCGAGTCGAAGCTCGCGGACGCGAAGCAGGAGCTCGACGACGCGGGCAAGGCCGGGACGAAGGTGGCCTTCGCCGACGCGTACGTGCTCTCGAACCAGGTGACGATCCGCCCGTACACGAAGACCTCGGCGATCGGCGCCGTGAACACCGCCCTCGGCCTCGAGAACGCGTGGACGATCACCGGCGACCCGGCGTACGGCCTCGGCTCGACCGACGTCGAGGGCCTCACCGCACTGCCCGACGACACCACGTTCCTGTACATCGGCAACGACGTGGACGGCGACGACGTCTTCGCGGAGACCCTGGCGTCGAACGACGTGTGGAAGTCGCTGCCGTTCGTCGAGCGAGGCGCCGTCCACCGTCTGGACGACGGCATCTGGATGTTCGGCGGCCCCGGTTCGATGGAGGCGTACGTCGACGCCGCCGTCGCCGCGATCACGAAGTAGCGGGTGGTCGACACCGCGGCGCCGGTCCGCGCCGGTCGTCCGGCACGTGCTCGGACGCGACGCGTCTCCCTCGGCGTCGCGCTCCTGCTCGGTGGACTCGTCGTGGTCGCGCTCCTCGCCGCGATCGACGTCACGCAGGGCACGGCGGACGTCGGGGCCGGTGCGCTGTGGAAGGCCGTCACGGGCAACGCCGACCGCGCGGACGCCTCGGTGGTCGTCGCCTCACGCCTGCCGCGGATGGTCGCCGGGCTCCTGGTCGGGGTGGCCCTCGGCGTCGCCGGCGCCGCGATGCAGGCCGTCACCCGGAACGTGCTCGCGTCGCCGGACACGCTGGCCGTCAACGCCGGTGCCTACCTCGCGCTCGGGCTGGGGTCCGTCTCCGGCATCGGGTTCGGGGTCCTGGCGCAGTCGGGCCTCGCGTTCCTCGGCGGTCTCGGTGCCGCGGCGGTCGTGCTCGCGCTCTCGGGCCTCGGCAGCGGGACCGTCCGGCTGGTGCTCGCCGGGTCGGCCCTCGCCCTCGGCCTCGGTGCGGTGACCAACGCCCTGGTCCTGCTGTTCCCCCAGGAGACGCAGGGGATGTACGCGTGGAGCCAGGGCGGCATCGCGCAGAACGGCTTCGGCGGCCTCGTGCCGATGCTGCCGTTCCTGGCGGTCGGCGTCGCCGGGTTCGTCGTCGTGTCTCGCCGGGTCGACGCCCTGGCGCTCGGCGACGACACCGCCCGTGGCCTCGGCGTCCCCGTGCACGGCACCCGGGTCGTCGCGATCGTGCTCGCCGTGGTGCTGTCCGCGGCGGCCGTCACCATCGCCGGCCCGATCGGCTTCGTCGGCCTCTCCGCCCCCGCGCTCGTCCGGCCCCTCGCCCGACGCTTCCCGACCCTGCACCGGTCGTGGGCGGCGTTCCCGGTCGCCGGGCTCGTCGGCGCCGGCATCGTGCTCGCGTCCGACGTCCTGCTCCGGGCGGTGGTGCACGGCGACGCGGCGACCGCGGTGCCGACCGGTGTCGTGACGAGCGTCGTCGGCGCGGTGTTCCTGGTCGTGATGGCCCTCCGCACGCGCGACGCCGGCCAGTCCGGGCAGCTCGAGGGTGCCCGCACGCCGGGTCGCTGGACCGTGCCCGTGGTGATCGGCTCGCTCGTCGTGGTCCTGGTCGGGGTGGTCGTGGCGTCGGTGCTGCTCGGCGACGCGAAGCTGCTCCTCGGCGACGTGACGAACTGGCTCACCGGCCGGGCGAACCAGGCCATCGCGTTCATCCTCGACACCCGGGTCCCACGGGTGCTGGCCGCACTGCTCGCCGGAGCGGCCCTCGCGCTGGCCGGCACGGTCGTGCAGGCCGTCACGCGGAACCCGTTGGCCGACCCCGGCGTCCTCGGGGTCTCGAGCGGCGCGGGCCTCGGCGCCGTCGTCGTCGTGACCGCGGTGCCCGTCGTCGGGACCTGGACCACGGCGGGCGGGGCGTTCCTCGGCGCAGCCGTCGCCGCCGCGATCGTGTTCGGTCTCGCTGCCCGCGGTGGCTTCCGCCAGGACCGCCTCGTGCTCGTCGGCATCGGCGTCTCGTCCGGGCTCACCGCGATGATCAGCCTGGTGATCGTCCTGACCGACCCGTTCAACGCCACGAAGGCGTTGACGTGGCTCTCCGGCTCGACCTACGGGCGCACGTGGACGGACTGTCTGCCGGTCGCCGTCGTCCTGGTGGTGTCGCTCGCGGTCGTCGTCGCCCGACGCCGCGAACTCGACCTCGTCTCCCTCGACGAGGACACCCCGCGCCTGCTCGGCGTCCGGCTCTCGCGCACCCGGGCCGGCTTCCTCGCGGTGTCGGTGCTGCTCACCGCGACGGCGATCGCCGCGGTCGGGACGATCGGCTTCGTGGGACTCGTCGCACCGCACGCCGCCCGGGTCCTCGTCGGTCGGAAGCACGCCGCGGTGGTGCCGGTGGCCGTGCTGCTCGGGGCGGTGCTCGTCTGCGTCGGCGACGTCGTCGGGCGGACCGTCATCGCACCGGCGCAGCTCGGCGCGGGGATCCTCACCGCCGTCATCGGCACGCCGTACTTCATCTGGCTGCTGGTCCGCACGCCCCGCTGAGCGCCGCGGCACGAGCGCGCCGCGCCGGCGCGCGCGCCCGCGCCGCGCCCGCTGGCCCGGAACGCGGATGGTGCGAGGTTCCCCTCACCGTGCGGGCACCTGACCCAGCACGGCGAGCGGAACCCCGCACCATCCGACGACAGCCGCTGCGGCAGGCCTCAGGCCGCCGGAGCGCAGCCGCTACGGCGTCGGCATGCCGCCGTCGACGTGGAGCGTCTCCCCGACGACGTACGACGACTCGCCGCTCGCCAGGAACACGTAGGCCGGCGCGAGCTCGGCGGGCTGACCCCAACGGCCGAGGTAGGTCTGCTCACCCGCGGACGGCAGCGCCTCCGGCGGCTGCCCACCGGCCGGCTGCAGCGGCGTCCAGATCGGGCCCGGTGCGACGGCGTTCACGCGGATGCCCTTCGGCGCGAGCTGCGCGGCGAGGCCCTTCGCGAGGTTGTTCACGGTGGCCTTCGTGGCCGCGTAGTGCACCAGGTGCGGCGACGGCGCGTAGGCCTGGATCGAGGTCGTGTTGATGATTGTCGAGCCCGGTTTGAGGTGCGGGACGGCGGCCTTCGTGATGCGGAAGGTGCCGTAGACGTTCGTCTTGAAGGTCTCGTCGAACTCGTCGTCCGAGATCTTCGTGATGTCGTCGACGTTCTGCTGCTTGCCGGCGTTGTTCACCAGGATGTCGAGCCCACCGAGCTCCTGCACGGCGGTCGCGACGAGCTGCTCGCAGAACTCGAGCGACGTGATGTCACCCGGGATCGCGACGGCCTTGCGGCCGGCTGCCTCGATGAGCGAGACGATGCGGTCGGCGTCCTCCTGCTCCTCGGGCAGGTAGCCGATGGCCACGTCGGCACCCTCGCGGGCGTAGGCGATCGCGACGGCGGCGCCGATGCCGGAGTCACCGCCGGTGATGAGCGCCTTGCGGCCCTCGAGTCGGCCCGAGCCGCGGTAGGTGTCCTCGCCGTGGTCGGCCGGGACGTTCTGCGCCATCTCCGCGTCCGTGCCGGCACCCTTGAGGTACTGCTCGTCGGGCGTCTTGTCGGCGTAGAGCTTCGTCGGGTCCTGCATCGTGTACTGGTCGATCTGCTGGTCCGTCATGTCCCTCACGGTACGCAGCGGGGTCGCCGCACCGCCCAGGAGGCTGTCCCCCGGTTGCGCACACCGGCCACGGTCCGTCAGGCGCGCGCCGTCACGACCGGTCGCCGAGCACCGCGCGTCCTCCGGCGGACCCGTCGGTGACGTCCCCGGCGCCGCCGTGGCCCGACGCCATCGCCGCCAGGAGGCGGACCTTGTCGGCGCTCTCGCCGTCCGCGTCCGGGTGGTAGAGGACGAACAGCAGCCCGTCCACCGGGAACTTCTCGCGGTGCATCCGCATGGTCCCGAGCGACGGGTGGTGGACGACGGTCGAGTTCCCGGCGAGACGGCGGACGTCCTGCCGGGCCCAGAGTGCCCGGAACCGCGCACTGGCCATCGACAGCTCCCCGACGACCTCGACCGCCCGGGTGTCGGTGACGTCGTCGCCGACCGTGTGCCGGAAGGACGCGACCGCATCGGCCGTCGCGGTCTCCCAGTCGTCGTGGAACTCGCGTTCTTCAGCGTCGAGGAGCAGCGACCGCAACCGGTTCTCCCCCGGGGTCAGCCGCGGCGAGAACGCCGTGGCGATCGCGTTGGCGGCCAGGACGTCGAAGTGGCGTCCCTCGACGAACGCGGGCAGCTCGAGCGTGTCGAGCAGCTGGTGCAGCCGTGCCGGCACGCGTTCGGCCGGGCGGCGACGCCGTGGCGACGGGCGGCTCGCTCCGAGACCGAGGAGGAACTCGGTCTCCACGTCGTCGAGCTGCAGCACCCGTGCCAGGGACTCGAGCACCTGCGCCGACGGGTTGCTGTCCCGCCCGCGTTCGAGTCGCAGGTAGTAGTCGAGGCTGATCCCGGCGAGCAGTGCCACCTCCTCGCGCCGGAGTCCCGTGACCCGCCGGTTCCCACCGGGGGCGAGTCCGACCTGCTCCGGCGTGACGAGACCGCGCCGTGCGAGCAGGTACTCGCCGAGCCGGTTCGCCGTGGGTCCGTCCATGCCGCTCACGCTACCGAGCGGCCCGGGTCGGCGGGGTGCCCTGTCACTCCCCTGGACCACGGGGGACCTCCCGCGGTCGGGGCGACGCGTGCAGCATCGTCTCGTCCCCACCACCCACTCCACGAACCAGGGAAGAGCACCACCATGGACATCCACGACCGCACCGTCCTCGTCGTCGGCGGCACGTCCGGCATCGGCCGCGGACTCGCCCGCCGGTTCGCCGACGCCGGCTCCACCGTCGTCGTCGGCGGGCGCGACACCGGCCGGGTCGACGACCTCGAGACCGTCTCCGTCGACGTCACCGACCCGGAGTCGGTCCTCCGCGCCCGCGACACCGTGCTGGCGGCGCACCCCGACCTCGACCTCGTCGTGACGATGTCCGGCGTGATGCTGCTCGAGGACCTCCGCGACCCGGCGCACTTCGCGTCCTCGGCGACCACGATCGACGTCAACCTGCTCGGCACGATCCGCGTGCTCGACGCGTTCACGCCGCACCTCGTCGCGCAGGGCCACGGGGACTTCATGACCGTGACCTCCGGCATCGCGTTCATGCCGTTCCCGCTGATGGCGTCCTACGGTGCCTCGAAGGCCGCGGTCCACGCCTACAGCGAGGCGCTCCGCGCACAGCTCGCCGGCACGGGCGTCGGCGTCACCGAGCTCGTCCCGCCCGCGGTCGCCACCGCGGGGCAGGAGCAGGTGAACCCGAACGCGCTGCCGCTCGATGCCTACCTCGACGAGGTCGTCGGGCTGCTCACGCAGACACCGACCCCGGACGAGGTCGTCGTCGAGCGCGCGCAGGCGCTGCGGTGGGCCGAGCGCGACGGCACCTACGCCGCGCTGCTCGAGCAGCGGTCGCAGTCGCTCGCCACCCTGCCGGGGCGCTGACCGGCCGAGCAGCGGTCACGCACGGGAGGCCGTGGTCACCCCCGGCGTTCGGCGGCTGTCCGGTGCGGGGCCAGGAACGCGTCCGTCTCGGCCCGGGTGGGCGCCGTCGCCGGCCCCGGCCGGGTGACCGCGATCGCCGCGGCCGCGTTCGCGCGCCGGACCGCGCCGAGGATCCCCTCACCACGGGAGAGCGCCGCGACGAGCACGCCACCGTGCGCGTCCCCGGCGCCGTTCGTGTCGACGGCCGTCACGGGGAAGCCCGGCATCAGGACGGGTCCGTCGGGCAGCGACGGATCGGCCACCCAGCACCCGGCCCCGCCGTCGCGCACCAGCACCGTGCCGGGCGCTCCGGCGGCGATGGCAGTGACCGCCTGTCGGAGGTCGGCCGACCCCGGGGACAGGAGCCGAGCCTCCCGGGCGTTCGTGGACAGCACGTCCGCACGCGCCATGACGGGGCCGAGCACCGCCGGGTCGAGCGTGTCGACGAGCGGCGACGGGTCGAACACGACCCGCACACCGGCAGGGACGGACCCGAGCCAGTCCGCGATCGCGCGGCCGTTCACGGGGTGCGCCAGGCCGTAGCCGGAGACGAACAGCGTGTCGTCGTCGTGCAGCGTGACGCGGGCGAGCTCCTCGGCACCGAGCCGGCCCTCGGCGCCGACGCTCGTGACGAAGGTGCGCTCGGTCGAGGCATCCACGAGCGCGACGCAGTAGCCGCTGTCGACGTCGTCGAGGCCGGGCTGCAGGACCTCGACGTCAGCGTCGACGAGGGCTCGGCGGACGACGTCGCCGAACGGGCCGGTGCCGTACTGGCCGGCGAAGACGACCTCCATGCCGTCGCGGCGCGCGGCGACCATCGTGTTGAGCCCGCCGCCGGCCGTGATCTCCGACGACGACGCGATGACGTCACCGCCGGGCTCGGGCATGGTGCCGATCCGCATCACGATGTCGACGACCACGTTGCCGACCGAGACCAGCCGAGGCATCAGGCGCGCTCGCGGACCGGCATCGGGGCGGACTCGTCCGCGGGTTCGTGCAGGACGCCCCTCGGGCCACCGCTGAGCGCGTAGATCGCGGCGGCGACGATGAACGTGACGATCCAGCCGAGGCCGTTCGCACCGATCCACGTCGAGGAGAACGCCCCGACGAAGACCGGGTCCGCGTCGCCGACCTGCACGTTCGTGAACAGGAACCCGACGACGATCGCCACGGCCCAGGCGATGACGGCGCGCCAGGCGATGCCGCCGGAGTACCAGTAGCGGCCGCCCGCACGGAGGTCGAGCAGGGCCTCGGGGTCGTACCAGGTGCGTCGGACGATGTCGGCGATGAAGACGCCGAGCCAGGCGGTGATCGGGACGGCCAGCACCGAGATGAACGTGATGAACGGCGCGTAGAACCCGTCGGCCACGAGCATGAAGTACATCGCGCCGAGCGTCGTCACGACGACGTCGACGGCCACCGCCCACACCCGGGGCACCTTGATGCCGAGGGTCAGCGTGGTGAGGCTCGCCGAGTAGACGGACAGGTGGTTCGAGAGCAGCAGCCCTCCGAACGCGGCGATCAGGTACGGCACGGCCATCCAGCCGGGCAGCAGGTCGCGGATCGCGGCGACGGGGTCACCGGCCTGGGCGAGCGTCGGGTCACCGGCGGACACGAGCGCGCCGAGCCCCACGAGCAGCACGAGCGGGATGCCGGCACCGGCGGCGCTCGCGGCGACGAGCTTGGACGCGCGGACGCTGCGCCTGGAGTACCGGGCGATGTCCGCGCCGGCGGTGGCCCAGCCGATGCCGGTGCCGGCGGCGATCGTGCCGATGCCGATCGCCATCGCGGCGAACGGCCCGGCGGGGGCGCTGCCGACGACGTGCCAGTCGACGCGGAGCACCAGGAACACGGCGACGAACACGTTCAGCGCACCGAACACCCACGTCGCCCACTTCTGCACGGCGACGATGAACGCGTGGCCGAGGCCGGAGATGAGCACGGTCGCGGCGACGAACACCAGGATCGCGACGATCGTCAGCAGCGGGGCGTGCTTGGCGTCGCCGTCCGTACCGAACAGGATCGTGAAGAGCGACAGCAGCACGAACGCGGCCGTCGTCGTGTTCACCGTCTCCCAGCCCAGCCGGGAGAGCAACGACACGAACGTCGGGCCGATGTTGCCGCGCACGCCGAACACCGCGCGGCTCAGGGTCAGACCGGGTGCACCGCCCCGACGACCCGCGACCGAGATCACGCCGACGACGGCGAACGACCCGGCGGCGCCGATCACGGCGACGAGCAGCGCCTGCCAGATGTTCAGGTGCTGGAAGGCCACCAGGGTCGCCCCGAGCGGCAGCCCGAGGATCGAGATGTTCGCGGCGAACCAGACCCAGAACAGCGCGCCGGCGTTCCCGGTGCGCTCGGCGGCGGGGACGGGCTCGATCCCGCGCTGTTCGATGCTGGTGAGCGTGCCGCTGGAGTGGGGAGCGGTGTCGGACATCATTCCTCTTACGTCGTCGGAAGGGCTTCGTGGGTGGGGGGCGGGTGGGTTGGGGTGCGGGGAAGGGCCCAGTCGATGGCGCTGGGGGACGCCACCGACCGGGGGCTCGGGGGGCTACGCGGTGGGGCGCAGCGCGAGGAGCGGCGTCACGACGTCGGCGAACCGCAAGTCGTTGACGCGCTCGACCTGCTCGGCGGCGCCGTCCGGCCACGCCGACGGTCCGTGCACGGCGCCGAGCACGGCGCCGGCCATCGCCGCGATCGTGTCGGTGTCGCCACCGAGGCTCGCGGCGGCGCAGAGCGTCTCCCACGGTTCGAGGTCGAGGGACACGAGAGCGAGTGCCGCCACGACGGACTCCTGGCTCGCGACGCTGGTGCCGATCACGCCGTCGACGGTGGCGATGCGCTCGTCGGCCGGGATCGTCGGCAGGAACCCGCGCGCCCAGCTCGTCTTCGCCGCGATCGAGGCACCGGCGACCCAGTGGCCGCGGCGCTCCCCGATCCGCGCCGCGGCGACCGCGACGTCGAGGGCCTCGGCCCGGGAGGCCCCGTCGATCCCGGCGCTCACCGCGGCGGCGACCGCGGCGGCACCGGCGATGCCGAGCCCGGTGTCGTGGGTGACCCGGCAGGCGTCCTGCACCGCGTCGACCAGCGCTTCGAGGTCGTCGGCCCGCGTGGTGATCCCGACCGGGGTGATCCGCATCGCCGCGCCGTTCGTGGTCCCGG
Source organism: Curtobacterium sp. SL109 (assembly GCF_026672405.1). NCBI lineage: Bacteria > Bacillati > Actinomycetota > Actinomycetes > Micrococcales > Microbacteriaceae > Curtobacterium > Curtobacterium sp. SL109. The sequence continues at coordinate 840,222 of NZ_JAPPRB010000002.1, read as the reverse complement.
TGGAGCCGGCCTCGGACACGGGGACACCGTCGAGGATGCGCTGCACGGCGGTCTTCGTGCTGGGGCCGAGCAGGTCGAGCGACCCCTTCGCCGCCATCGCCCGCTCCCAGGCGATCAGGGCCTCGGCGAACCGGGTCGGGTCGAGCCGCCCGTCGCCCTCGACGAGCAGCCGGGCGACGAGGACGGCCTGCTCGGTGTCGTCGGTGACGCTCGCGGCGGGCATGCCGTGCGCGATCCGCTGCCGGGGGCCGGCGTCGACGAAGCCCGTGATGCGCCCGTGGTCGGCGCGGATCTCGGCGAGGGACATCGACTGCGTGGGCATGCCGAGCGCGTCGCCGATCGCGAGGCCCTGGAGGGCGGCGAGCGCGTGGTCGTGGGGGGTCATCGGGCGGTGTCCTGTCGTGTGGAGCGGTCGTGGGTCCGGTTCGGGGTCGTCGACGCCGGCGTCGTCCGCGCCGGGGTCGTCAGCGCCGGGGTCGTCAGCGCCGGGGTCGTCAGCTCTGCGGACGGCTGACCGAACCGCATGTGGATCCGGAACCGGTCGGGGTCGAGCAGGCTGTCGACTGCCTCGACGAACGCTCCCCCCGCGGACCGGGAGACCCGTCGGCTGTGCAGGAAGGGCGTACCCGCGGGACGACCCAGCACGAGTGCCTCGGACTCGTCGAGCGGGCGGACGTCGATCCACTGCTCGGCCCGGGCGGGGACCAGGCCGGCCGCCGCGATGGTGGCGCTGAGGGACCCGTCGACCAGGCCGTCCTCGACGGATCGGTCCAGTCGGCCGACGCGGGGGACGAGGCTCCGCTCGTAGGAGACCGCCGGTCCGTCGACGACCGAGCGCACGCGGTCGACCGCGACCAGCTCGGGATCGGCCCCGACGACGCTGGCGAGCTCGGGGTCCACGACCCGCTCGATCCGGAGCGTGACCGCCCGGACCTCGGCGCCGCTGCCGGCGATCGACCGCGCCCAGCCGGCCCGCGGGTCGAGGGCGGCGCCGTCGAAGGTCACGACGGACCCGATGCCGCCGTGGGTCGCGATGTACTCGTCGTCGGCCAGGTCGGCGAGCGCCGCGCGGACGGTGCCGCGGCTGACCGAGAACCGCTCCGCCAGCTCGTGCTCGCCCGGCAGTCGCTCACCGTGGCCGTAGCGGCCGGTCCCGATGGCGTCGCGCAGGGCGTCGGCGACGAGGCGCCGCTTCGATGAGACGGGCATGGCAGGAACGGTACATGTACAAGACCTGTCCAGTCCAGGAACAGCCGGTTCACGACGGGCCGGGAGGCTCGCCCCGCCTCCGTCACGAACATCACGGTCCGGTGACGGCCCGGCTCCGATTCGGTAACACCCGTCGCACATCCGGGGTCGTGGTCGTACCGTCGACGAGTGACTCCCCGGACCCTGCTCGTGCTCGGCACCGCCGCGCTCGCCGTCCTGGCGGGCGTGACGTCGGCCGACCTCGCGCGTGGGTCCCTGCCCGACGACCGTGCCGTCGCCGCCGAGCTCACCCCGTCGCCGAGCGCCACGTGGGTGCCGACCGGCAAGCTCAAGCGGGTGGACACCATCGAGCTCGACGCCGAGGCCATCACGCTCCGCGACGGCCGTCGGACCGTGTCCGTCGCCTCCATGCGGGACGCCGGCACCACCGTCCGACTGCTCACACGGCTCCTCGGGTCACCGTCCCGGTCGCAGACCCCCGAGGGCTCCGGTGGTCGTTGCTACCCCGCCACCACGACCTCCACGTGGGGCGGCGCCGTCCGTGTCGCCGCGCTGGCCACGCCGTCGGCGCTCGGCAACTCGGTGGAGGTCCGGGTCCTCCGCGACGAGGTCCGCACCCGTGCCGGTGACCTCGTCGAGCTGCAGGGCCCGCACGGCGTCCAGGTCGGCGACGACGTCGAGGACCGCATCCGTCACGCCGATGCCGACGACCGCGAGTCACTCGGATCCGAGGACGCCGAGGCCTGGCAGGTCCTGCTCGAGGACGGCTGGTCCTCCGACCATCGCGGTGCCGGCAGGAACGGCGTCTCCGCGCTCACCGACGGCACCACGGTCACGGTGATCGGGTCGCCGATGCCCGTGCACGCGACGCGGGGCTGCTGAGCCCTCCGCCCTGCGACCCGAGGGTCACATGCGCAGGGTCGCGATGACCGGGAAGTGGTCGCTCGCGAACCAGGTCTCCGGCCCGTCGTGGTCGATGCGCACGCGGTCGACGCCGGCGACGTCCTTCGTGAGGACCCAGTCGATGCGCTCCCCGGAGTCGACCGGCGGCTCCCAGTCGTTGTACGTCGCCGTCCGGTCGTCGGGGTCACCGGCCACCGTCCAGGCGTCCGTGTACCCGGCCTCCGCGAAGACGCGGGACGCGCTCCCCGTCCCGGCCGGCTCGTTGCAGTCGCCCGCGACGACGACGGGCCCGCCGGTGCCGGCCAGACGCTCGACGATGAGGGCGGCGCTGCGTCCGCGGACCTCGTCGCCGTGCGCGTTCGGCTCGTGGTCGAGGTGCGTCGTCAGGAGCGTGAACGTCGGCCCCTCGACGTCGAGGAAGCGCACGTGGTTGGCGATGCGCGGGTAGACGCTGCCCCAGGTGTTCGACGCGGGCTCGTCCGGGGTGTCGGAGAGCCAGAAGGAGCCGTCCTCGTCCGGGCGGAACCGGCTCGTGCGGAAGAAGACGGCCGCGTGTTCGCCCGCCGTGCCGCCCTCACGGCCCTGGCCGATCGCGGTGTACCCGGGCAGTCCCTGCCGCAGGTCGTCCATCTGGTGGTCGAAGGCCTCCTGCACGCAGAGGAGGTCGGGGTCGTTGCGACGGACGATGTCCAGCAGGACGGGGACCCGGGCCGGCCAGTTGTGCGCCGGGTCGGGGTTCTTCACGTTGTAGGTCATCAGGGTGATCGGACGGGCTGCGTTGTCCACCCGTCGACCGTACCCGTCAGTTGATGCAGACGCCGTCCTTGCCGTAGCTCTTGACGTCCGTCGACGACGGCGCGGGCTCGGAGGACTCCGACTCGGTCGGCGCCGGTTCCGCGGCCGGGGCCGAGCTCTCCGCGGGTGCGGGTGCCGCCGCGACCGGCTGGGCCGTCTTGCCGTCCGTGCCGAGGACGAGCTGCACGCCGGTGACCGTCGTGGACCGCACGGCGACCGCCCCGGGCACGACCGCGGCGACGGCCTTCGCCTGTGCCTCCATGCCCGACGGGTACCGCACCAGGGTCGTCTTCGTGGTGTCCGACGAACCCGGTGCCCCCACCTGGAAGCCGCGAGCACTCAGCATGCCCCCGGCGTTCGTCGCCGCGCCCGTGATCCCGCTGCCGTTCAGCACGGTGACCGTCGTGGCGGCGGGCTGTGCGGCGGTCGCCTTCGTGTAGGCCTCCGGCTCACCGATGAGGCCCTGCACGAAGGCGGGGAGCCCGACGGTGTCGACCTCGACGATGGAGACCGCGTAGCCGTTCGGGTAGATGGTCGGGGTGCCGAGCGTCGGGATCGTGGCGGACTGGATGGCCGCCGGCCGCAGGTTCCGCAGCTTCGACGCGAGCGAGATGAGGTCGGTGTCGGTCTGGATGGACCCGCCGACGGCGCCGAGGATGTTCCCCATCTTCACCGGGTTGAGCAGCGTGCCGGCGGAGAGGACCTTGCGGGCCTCCTGGGACAGGAAGTACTGCTGGCGCACGCTCCGGTCGAGGTCGCCGTTCGGCAGGCCCTTGCGCTGCCGGACGAACGACAGCGCCTGCTTGGCGTCGAGCGTCGACACCCCCTGGGGCAGGTCGACGCCGGAGTCCTTGTCCTTCGCCGCCTGGTTGAGGCAGACCTGGACGGGGCCGAGCTCCTTGACCACCTGGTAGAAGCCGAGCAGCGAGACCCGCACGTAGTGGTCGATCGTCAGGCCGCTGAGGTCCTGGATCGTCTGGATGAGCAGCTTCGCCCCGCCGGTGTCGCCGCCGCCGTTCAGCGTGCCGTAGTGGAAGGCACTGTTGAGCTTGCCCTTGCCGACGCCCGGGATGTCGACCCACGAGTCACGCGGGAACGACATCATCGTCGCCTGCGTGCCGTCGGCGTTGAGGTGCAGGACGATCATCGTGTCGGTGTTGGTCGCGCCACCGTCCGACTCCGTGCTGAGCTCCGCCATCTGCTCCGGCGTCGCGTTGTCGGGCCGGTGGTCGTCACCGACGAGCAGGATGTTCTGCGCGGTGCCGTCCACGTCGTCCTTGGCGGGCGTGTTCCCGGCGATCGCGTCGATGCGGGTCACGCCGCCCGACAGCCGACTGTAGGCGTACGCCGCGTAGCCGCCGCTGAGCAGCAACGCCATGGTCAGCACGCCCGCGACGGCGGGGAAGACCACACCGACGCCACGCTTCTGGCGGCCATGGCGGGGCGGCACGGCGCCACCACGGCGGCGCAGGCTCGTCTCTCGGGGTTCGCTGCTCACTGCAGCACGATAACCGGTGACCGTGTGGCGAGTGTGGGATCCGCCTGCGAAGCGCTCCTCTGGCCGGCCCTGCCCGGGGGCTCAGTCGCGCGTCGGGAGCAGGTGCACGGCCTCCATGGCGAGCTCCGCCGCGATCGGGTCCTTCGCGCGCACCGCGGCTGTGAGCTTCGCCAGCTCGGGCAGGATGACCGCTGCCGGCACGAGTTCGGCGAGCTCGGGCACGCGGAGCTTGAACGCGAGCCCGTCCGTGGTGGAGCGGCAGAGCTGCGCGAGCGACGGGTTGCCGCAGGCGTCGGCCCACATCGCGTAGATGTCCGTGCCGTTCTGGGCGACCGCACCGATCTCGTCCCGGCCGATCCGCGCCGTGGCGTCGTCGAGCACCTTGACGATCTTCTTCCGCTCGGCGTCGGTGAACCGCGGGACCGCCAGGCGGACCACGCCGCCGTAGATCACGCCGAGCGTGCGGTAGGCGTCGAGCAGTTCCGCCGACGTGGGCGCGGCCACCCGCGTGTAGCGGTTCGGTGCCATCTCGATCAGACCGGCGCGCGCCAGCTCGGCGAGCGCTTCGCGGATCGGGGTGCGGGAGACGCCGAGCCAGGCGATCAGGTCGTCGTCGTTCAGCCGCTCCCCCGGCTCGAGCGTGCCGTCCATGATCGCGTCCCGGATCTTGTCCTGCACGGTGTCTCGGAGGAGCTTGCGCTCGGCTGCTGGCTGCGTCGAGGGAACTGGCATGGTCTCAGCGTGTCACATGTCACCCGGTCGGCGCGAGAGGCGCGATGGCCACCAGGCGTGCCGACCGAGGTCGTGCACGATCGCCGGCACGAGCAGCGAGCGGACCACGACCGTGTCGAGCAGCACACCGAACGCGACCACGAACGCGATCTGCACGAGGAACAGGATCGGGATCACCCCGAGGGCGGCGAACGTGGCGGCGAGCACCACCCCGGCCGAGGTGATCACCCCACCGGTGACGCCGAGCCCGCGCAGGACGCCCTCGCGCGGGCCGGAGCGCAGGGACTCCTCGCGGACCCGGGTCATGAGGAAGATGTTGTAGTCCACCCCGAGCGCCACCAGGAACACGAACGAGAACAGCGGCACCGCGGGGTCGGCCCCCGGGAAGTGGAAGACGTGGTCGAACACGAGCGCCCCGACCCCGAGTGCGGCGGCGAAGGACACGATCACGCTGCCGATGAGCACGAGCGGAGCCACCACGCTCCGGAGCAGCAGCATCAGGATGAGCAGGATCACGACCAGGACGACGGGGATGATCAGCGTGCGGTCACGGATGCCGGTGTCGTTCGTGTCGATCGCCGTCGCCGTCACGCCCCCGACGAGCGCTCCCGGGTCCGCCCGCTCGACGGCGGTGCGGAGGTCCCGGACGGTCCGCTCGGCGGCCGGGGAGTCCGCAGCGTCCGTCAGCGTCGCCTGCAGGAGCACCTGCCCGTCGGACACGGTCGGCCGGGCATCGGCACCCGATGCCGCGCCGCCCTGGGTCGCGTCACGCTGGGCCTCGGCACCCACCGGCACCGTGCCCGTCGGCGAGTCCTTCGCGACCGCGACCACGTCGTCGACACCGCGCACGCCGGTGACGGCCGCGGCGAGCTCGTCGAGCCGGTCCGCGTCGCCCAGGACCTGCGCCGGGCTGCCGGACCCGGCGGGGAAGTGGTCCGCGAGCACGGCCTGACCGTCACGGGCCTGGGACTGCCCGATCACCAGGTCGCTCTGCGGGACCCCGTCGGCCCGGAGCCCGAACAGCCCGGCACCCATGGCCAGCAACCCGACGGTGCAGACGATCCAGACGACCCGCGACCGCCGTGCGACGAGGCGGGCGACCCGCGCCCAGAGCCCGCGGGCGTCCGGCCCGGTGACGACGGGGTGGTCGCTGCCGTACGCCGGTCGCAGCGGCCAGAACGCGGCCCTGCGGAACGCGAGCAGCAGTGCCGGCAGCAGCGTCAGCGCGGCGAGCACGCTGAACGCGACGCCGATCGCGGCGACCGGCCCGAGCGCCTTGTTCGAGTTGAGGTCGGAGAGCAGCAGGCAGAGCACACCGACGATCACGGTGCCTCCCGACGCCAGGATCGGCTCGAGGCTGCCGCGGAGTGCGGCCCGCGTCGCGTCCCACCCGGTGCGGTGGTCACGGAGCGCCTCCCGGTACCTGGACGTGTAGAGGAGCGCGTAGTCGGTCGCCGCACCGATGACGAGGATCGACAGGATGCCCTGCACCTGCCCGTTGACCGTGACGACGCCGGCCTTCGCGAGCGCCCACACGACGAGGATCGAGGCGGTCAGGGCGAACGTCGCCGTCCCGAGCACCAGGAAGGGTAGGAGCGGCGAGCGGTAGACGACGACCAGGATGACGAACACCGCGGCCAGGGCGACCCCGAGCAGGATGCCGTCGATGCCGGCGAAGGCCTCGGTGAGGTCGGCGGTGAACCCGGCCGGCCCGGTGACGTACCCGTGCACGTCGTCGGGCAGCGCGTCGTCCACGTCCGTCCGGATCGCCGCGACCGCGGTCCCGGTGTCGGCGGCGCTCGTCAGCGTGGCGACGATCTCGACGGCGTCCCCGTCCGCGCTCGGGATCGGCGGGCTGACCGCGTCGACGTCGGAGCGGTCGGCGAGCCGGTCCACCAGGGTCGCCGCGGCGGCGGAGTCGGCGTCCCGCAGGCCGCCGTCGCGCTCGAGCACGATGACCGCGGGGGCACCGGTCTCGTCGCGGAAGGCCGCGGCGCGGTCCTGCACCGTCGTCGCGTCGGCCGACGCCGGCAGGAACGAGGTCTGGTCGTTCGTGGAGACCTCGGAGACGCGGCCGAAGAAGGGGCCGCCGATCGCGGCGACGACGAGCCAGACGACGATGACGACGGCGGGGACCACGATGCGCAGGAAGCGGGACACGTCGGCGAGCGTACACCGATCGTCAGCATGCTGACTACTTTGCGGCCCACGGAGGACGCCGGTGACCCGACCGTAGACTTGCTCCATGGACGACGCCCCCGCCGAGTGGCCCCTCGGGCGACTCCTCGCCGCGGCGGCCCGGGCCGTGGAACGGGACTGGGACGAACGACTCCGCGCGATCGGCCTGCAGCACGCGGCGCTCATCGCGATCGACATCCTGATCAGGACCGGCCCCACCGGCGCGGACACCCTCGCCCGCGCGGCGCGGGTCCAGCCCCAGACGATGTCGCGCACCCTCGAGCGACTCGAGCGCGACGGGATGGTCGAACGCACCGAGCACCCGGACGACCGGCGCCGGCGGGTCGTCACCGTCACGGACCACGGCCGGGCGATGTGGGACACCGCCAGGCACATCGAGCGCGAGGTCCTGCCCGACGACCCGCAGCTCCGCGCAGCCCTGGGTCGGATCCTCCACAGGCCCTGACCACATCACCGTTGAAATACCACATGCGATAGACTGGACTGAGTCGGCGCCTCCGTCGGCCTGATCCCAGGAGCCCGCATGTCCGGCCGCCGTTCCGCACGACCCCGCCGCTCTGCACGACCGCGTCGCTCTGCACGACCCCGCCGTCGCCGCCCGTTCCTCGTCGCGCTCGTCGCCACGGTGGGGTCCCTCGTCGGGATCGCTGGCGTCATCGCCGTCATCGCGAGCATCTTCATCGGCGGCCTCGCCCGGAGCTACGACCGCGAGACCGAGACCATCGCGGACGCGTTCCCCGGCGGCGCTCGTCCGGTCGCCACCGCCGGCGCGGAGAACATCCTGCTGATCGGGTCCGACTCCCGCGCCGGCTCCGACGTCGACGACGGCTTCCGCGGGGAACGTGCCGACACGCTGATTCTCGCCCACGTGCCGGCGGACCGGAAGGCCGTGTACCTGATGTCGATCATGCGCGACTCGTGGGTCGACGTCCCCGGTCACGGGACCGCGAAGATCAACGCCGCCTCCGCCTGGGGCGGCGTCCCGCTCACGGTGCAGACCGTCGAGCAGCTCCTCGACATCCGGGTCGACCACGTCGCCGAGATCGACTTCGCCGGGTTCACCGGCATGACCGACGCACTCGGGGGCGTCACCGTCGACTCCCCGCAGGCCTTCACGACCAGCGGCATCGAGAAGCACCGGATCGTCGCCGGCCCGAACCACCTCGACGGCGAGGAAGCTCTGGCGTTCGTCCGGACGCGGTACGCCTTCGCCGACGCCGACCACACCCGCGTGCGCAACCAGCAGGCGTTCATGCGCGGGATCGTCGACGGGCTCCTGTCGAAGGACACCGCGACGGACCCGGGCCGGATCCAGGACTTCGTCAGTGCGACGAGCAAGTACCTCGCCGTCGACCCCGGCCTGACGTTCCGCACCCTGGTCGATCTCGGCTGGTCACTGCGGGACGTCCGCGCGGACGACCTGCACACGTTCACGATGCCGACCGCTGGCGGCGGGACCTCGCCCGACGGCCAGTCCTACGTCGCGGTCAACGCCGGCGCCGTACAGACACTGAGCGCATCCCTGCGGTCCGACGACCTCGGGCGCTGGCTCGCGCAGAACCCGCACGACTGACCCGGCGCACGGACGACGCAAGACACCGGTGTCCGTGCGTCCTGCCGCGACTCTGCGCGGCGTGGAGCACGAACACCGGTGTCTCGCAGCCACTGCGGGCTGCCGATGGACCTGGATCAGGCCGGGAGCTGCAGCGTCTGCCCCGCGTAGATCAGGTTCGCGTCGTCGATCGTCGTCGTGTTGGCGGCCCAGAGCTGCATCCAGCCACCGTCGACACCGAGCTTCGTCGCGATGGTGTCGAGCGTGTCGCCGGACACCACCGTGTAGGTCGTGCCGCTGGTCTTCACCGCGGCGGGCTTCGACGGGCCTGCCGGAGCAGCCGCCGGTGCCGGGGCGGTCGCCCTCGGGGCGACCTGCTTCGCCGGTGCCGGAGCAGGGGCTGCCGGAGCGGCCGGTGCGGCAGCAGCCGGTGCGGGCGCCGGCGCGGGTGCGGCCTGCTGCGGGATCGCCGCCGGGGCAGCACCGGTGGTGCCGCTCAGCCCGAGCTTCGCGGAGCAGGCGGGCCATGCGCCCCAGCCCTGCGACGCGAGGACGTGCTCGGCGACGGCGATCTGGGTCTCGCGGCTGGCGTTCGCCGGGCTGCCGACGCCGCCGTTCGCGGCCCAGGTGCCCTGCGTGAACTGCAGGCCGCCGGAGTAGCCGTTGCCGGTGTTGATGGCCCAGTTGCCACCGGACTCGCACTGGGCGAGGGCGTCCCACGTGGAACCGGCGGCGGCGTTCGCGGGGGCCGAGAGCCCGACGCCCGCCGCAGCGATCCCAGCGAAGGCGAGTCCACCGAGGACGGCACGGGTACGGGTTTGCTTCTTCATCTGTTGCTCCACCGGGGCCGCTCGTCGGATCACGACGCCCACTGCCCACCCCGACCGATCGCGGTCTGTTGAGGTGTCACCGGGGGCAGTGGTACGCGCCGGTGTCACGGTCGGCAACCATAGGAAGATCCCGGCCGTTATCAAACTGAGACCAAGCGTTCCACCCCAGGATGATGCGTACCCCGCCGATTTCCGGTAAGCGCTGATCCCCATGGGCGCGCCGATCGCGTGTACCCGGGTACGCGATCATGCGAATTGGCTGGCAATGCGACCCGGTGGCCCTCAGGCGCACTGGAGGCGCGGGACGGCGCCGGAACGAGCCTCCAGGCCGTACCGGGGTCGCGACCAGGGCGCGGTCAGCGAGCGGTCAGACGCGCGTCAGGAGGGTCACGGCTTCGAGGTGGCCCGTCTGCGGGAACATGTCGAGGACGCGCGCGCGGCGCAGCCGCAGCGACGGCATCCGCGCCAGGTCCTTCGCGAGCGTCACCGGGTTGCAACTGGAGTAGACGACGTGCTGGACGTCGGAGGCCTCGAGCCAGTCGGCCAGGGCCGGCCCGATGCCCCGTCGCGGTGGGTTGACGACCACGAGCTCCGGGGTCTGCTCGGGACGGGACCGCAGGGCGTGCTCGGTCGCGTCGTCGGCCGCGAACCGCAGGTCGACGAGGCCGGCCTCGCGCGCGGACTGCTTGGCGGAGCGGATGGCCTCGGCGCTCGTCTCGATCCCCGTGACCGCGCGACCGGGACGGGCGGCGTGCAGGGCGAACCCGCCGACACCGCAGTAGAGGTCCCACATCGACGTGGGGTCCACCTCGTCGATCCACGCCGACGCCTGGGCGTAGAGGGCAGCGGCGACGGTGGTGTTCGTCTGGAAGAAGCTCTGCGGACGGAGGTGCATCGTCACGGAGCCGAGGCGCATCGGCAGGGTCTCCTGCTCGGTGAGGACGACCTCGCGCTCGCCCTCGGTGACGGCCTTGTGCTCGGGCAGCAGGTTCGCGGTCACGACGACGGCGGTCGGCAGCGCCAGGAGCAGGTCCCCGAGCCGGGAGCGCAGGCGGGCGAGCTGCCCCTCGGAGCGGAGCACGAAGCGCACCATGAGCTCGCCGTCGGGCGACTCCGTCACGAGCACGTACTTCAGCTCGCCGCGGCGGGCCACGACGTCGTACGGGATGAGCCCGGCAGAGGTGACGAAGTCGGCGAGGACGGGGAGCGCCCGCTGGATCCCGGGCGTGCAGATGCCGCAGTGCCGGATGTCGACCCCGCGCTGCCGGTGGTCGAGGATGCCGATCGTGGGGTGCTCGGCCGATCCGCCCACGACCATCTTCGCGCGGTTGCGGTAGGCGGACTCGGGGCTGGTGATCGCCGGCGACCAGGTGACGGAGCCCGGGCCGCCCGCTGCCTCGACGGCGTCGTGCAGGAGCTCGCGGGTACGGAGTTCCTTGTCGAGGACCTGGTCGGCGTACGGCTGCCCCATGAGCGTGCACGAGTGGCACACCCCGCGGTCGAAGTAGTCGCACTGCATGGCCGAGTCAGGATACGGCAGCGGGGGCCCGTCGTCAGCGGGCGGCGGTGTCCCGGGTGGTCGTGGCGACGCGGTACACCGAGGTCGTCGCGGTCAGGAAGAGCGTCGTGCCGTCGTCGCCGCCGAAGCAGAGGTTCGAGACCGTCTCCGGCACCGGGACCTTCCCGAGGCGGGAACCGTCCGGCGCGAACACGACGACGCCCCGGCCGGAGGAGGACCAGACGTTGCCGTCGACGTCCACGCGGATGCCGTCGGGCACGCCCTCGCCGGGCTCCAGGGTGGCGAACACCCGGCCGTTCTTCACCCGGGCGCCGTCGACGTCGTAGACCCGGATGACCGGGCGCTCCCCGTCCGAGCTCGCCAGGTACAGCACCCGCTCGGACGGGTCGAACGCCAGGCCGTTCGGCTCGTCGGCGTCGAGCACCACGGGGCGCAGGTCCGATCCGTCAGGCGCGCAGCGGAACACCCAGTGGTCGCCGTACTCGCGCTCCCCGAGGTGGCCCTCCCGCGGCTGCGTGATGCCGTAGGCGGGGTCGGTGAACCAGATCGCGCCGTCGGTGGTGACGACGACGTCGTTCGGCGAGTTCAGCCGGACGCCGTTCCACCCGTCGACGACCGTCGTCACGACGCCGTCCCGGTCGCGCTCGACCCGGCGGTTGCCGTGGGAGCACTGCACGACGCTGCCGTCGAGGTCGAGCGTGCGGCCGTTCGTGAACTCGACGCCCTCGGCGTACGCGTCGACCTCGCCCGTGTCGGCGTGCCACTGCAGGATGCGGTCGCCCGGGATGTCGGACCAGCGGAGCGTCCGCGACGTCGGGATCCAGCACGGCCCCTCGGCCCAGGTGCTGCCGGTCGCGATGCGCTCGAGCGCGGCGGGGTCGGGGACGAGGTCGGTGATCGACGCCATGGGTTCTCCTTCGAACACCACGAGCGTAGACGCCGGTCCGCTCTGGGCACGGTCAGGCGGCGCTGCGGCTCCGGGGCACGGTCAGGCGGCGCTGCGACTCCGGGGCACGGTCAGGCCGCGCTGCGGCTCCGGTCGTGCCGGATGGCCGTGAGCGGCGCCGGGGCAGCGGACCGCTCGGGGCTGCGGCGGACGGCAGCCCCGGCGAGCGCACCGCGGAGCAGGGCGGCGACCGTGGCGGCACGCCCGTGCACCGGGACGTGGTCGTGGGCGTGGGTGCGCGCGGGGGCGTGGGTGCGCGCGGGGGCGTGGGTGCGCGCGCGCGCGTTGTCGTGGCTTCCGAGGGCGGCCCGGACGACCTGTACCGCGATCGCCGCGGCGGTCCCCGGGCGGCTCCGGCCGGCGACCCGGACGGACAGCGGCACGCCCCGGTGCTTGCGGGCGAACCACACCGAGTCGTGCGCCCGGTCAGCGAGGGCGACGAGGTCGTGGATCGGTGCCGATGCCGCTGCCCCTCGCGCCGGACGGCCGACGACGACGCCCGGGTCCTGCAGGACGACGTACCCGGACTGGCGGACGCGGAGGCAGAGGTCGAACTCGAGGTGGTCGGTCGCGAGCTCCTCGTCCCACCCGCCGATCTCCCGCCAGACGTCCGTGCGGAGCGCCGATCCGGAGGTCGCACAGGCGTCGACACCGCGCGGTCCACCGTGACGGCCGGCCGTGACGGGACCGACCGCGCCGACCGGCCCGAGGACACCGGCGGCGACGGCGACGCGGGGGTCCTCGAACCGGCGGACGAGCTCCGCCACCATGTCGGCGGGTGCGACGTGGTCGGGGTCGAGGCGGACCACGACCTCGGCACCGTGCTCGACGAGCAGACGCACGCCGTGGTTCGCCGCCGCGCCCGCCCCCGTCCCGCGCGGGACGGCCACCACCAGGGCGATGCCACGGAGGGCCCGCGCTGCCGCCAGCATGTCCGAGCCGGCGTCGACCACCACGACGACCGTGTCGACCTGGGGTGCGATGGACCGGACGGTCTCGAGGAGCCGTTCCGGGTCGGGGCGGCGGACGATGATGCAGGCGGCGGTGTTCACGGCGCTCCTCGGGTCAGGAAGTATGTGGAATACATACTGTCCGGCAACGGCCGTCAGTGCAATGACATCTGAAATGTCATGCGGTTCCCCGCAACGCTGACGCAGGTCAGTCGGTCGTGTCCTGCAGGGCGTCGAGCGCTGCGACGTCCTCGGACGCCAGCACGAAGTCGACGTCGGCGTTCTCGGCGATGCGCGACGGAGTGGTCGACTTCGGCAGCGGGAGCACGTCCTTCTCGAGCAGGTACCGGATCGCGACCTGGGCGACGGTCTTGTCGTACTTGGCGGCGATGTCCGCGATGGCCGTGTTCGACAGCAAGCCGCCGGTCGCGAGCGGCGAGTAGCCCTCGACGAGGATGTCCTGCTCCGCGCAGAACGCCGTGGTCTCGTCCTGGGTGTTGCCGATGAACCAGCGGATCTGGTTGGCGTGCGGCACGACGTCCGTCTGTCCGAGCAGGTGCTCGAGGTCCGGGACGGCGAAGTTGGAGACACCGATGGACTTGGTCTTGCCGGCGTCGTAGAGCTCCTCGAAGACCTTCCACACCTCGACGTTGCCCTCGCGGTGGTCGCTGCCCATGTCGCTCCAGGGCCACGGCGCGTGGATCAGGTACAGGTCGACGACGCCGAGGTCGAGGTTGCCCGCCGACTCCGCGAAGGCCTCACGCGCGCCGGACGCGGTCTTGATCTCCGCCGGCAGCTTCGTGGTGATGAAGACCTCGTCACGCGGGACGCCGCTGTCGCGGACGGCCTCGCCGACGCTGGCCTCGTTGCCGTAGGCGAGCGCGGTGTCGATGTGACGGTACCCGGCGTCGAGTGCGACTCGGGTGGCGTCGTAGGCCTCAGACCCCGAGGGGATCTGCCAGGTGCCGAAGCCGATCTGGGGGATGTGGAGTCCGTTGGACAGGGCGAAGGTGTCGGTGAGAGCGGGCATGCCCCGGACAGTACGCCCGGGTCAGTCGGACAGGCCCACGGAGAGCACCCGGTCGTCGCCGTCGCCCGGGGACCCGCGGCCGTCGGTGTTGTTCGTGACGAACCAGAGCGTGTCGTCGGGACCCTCGAGCACGGTGCGGATGCGGCCGTAGTCGTCGGCGAACCACTCGCGCGAGGTGGACGGGTCGGACACGGGCACCGAGCGGAGCACCCGGCCCTGCAGGTTGGCGATGAAGACGGAGTCGTCGACGACGGCGAGGCCGCTCGGGCTGGCCTCGTCCGTCGACCACTGCTGCACCGGGTCGACGAACCCCTGGTCGGTGCCGCCCGTGCCCTCGACCTCGGGCCAGCCGTAGTCGCTGCCGGGCTCGATGACGTTGAGCTCGTCGAAGGCGTTCTCCCCGAACTCCGACGCGAACATCGTGCCGTCGTCCGCCCACCCGAGCCCCTGCACGTTGCGGTGCCCGGTGGACCACACCGGGGAGCCGTCGAACGGGTTGTCGGACGGCACGTCGCCGGTCGGGGTCACGCGCAGGATCTTGCCGGCGAGCGAGTCGCGGTCCTGGGCCTCGGACCGGTCGCCGGCGTCGCCGACGGTCACGTAGAGCATGTCGTCCGGGCCGAAGGCGATCCGGCCGCCGTTGTGGAAGCTGTTCGCGGGCAGGTCATCGACGACCGTCGTCGGGTCGCCGAGCCCGTAGGACCCGGCGTCGCCGGTCAGCGGGTAGCGCTCGACCCGGTTGCCGTCCTCGCCGGTCGAGTAGACGTAGAGCTCGTCGTCGTGCACCGCGAGGCCGAGCAGTCCGCCCTCACCGCCGTGCCGGATGCCCTCGATCGTGCCCACGGTGCGCGGGGTGCCGTCCTCGGCGAGCTCGAGCACGTCACCGGAGTCGCGGAGGCTCACGAGCGGGGTGTCGTCGACGAGCACGACGGACCACGGTGCCTCGAGGTCGGTCGCGACGTCCGTCACGGCTCCCGTGGGGACGACCTCGCCGCTCGCCAGGTCGCTGGGCGCCGGCGGAGCGGTCGCACTGCCCCGCGAGGAGCGGTCGTCCTCCGCGTCGGGCCCGGCGGAACAGCCGCCGAGCGTCAGGACGAGCAGGGCGAGCGATGCGAGGGGTGCTGCTGTCCGGGTGCGCATGTCGCGGACGGTACGCGGGCGGTCAGGGGACGGACGGGAGGCTCGGCACCTGTCCGGCAGACACCCGGCCGGCCGTCAGGTGGCCGGGTCCCCGACGGTCACCGCTGGGCGACGGGGCTGATCACGAGCTCGTCCACGCGCACGTGCGCGGGGGCATCGAGCACGAAGCCGATGGTGCGGCCGATGTCCTCGGGCGTGAGCATCACGGCGCGGGCGGCGGCGTCCGGGACCTGCGGGCGCTGGTCGAGGAAGTCCGTGGCGACGTCGCCCGGGCAGAGGTGCGTGGCGCGGACGCCGTGCGGTGCCTCCTGCTGGTTCAGACCACGGACGACGGAGCCGAGCGCGGTCTTCGACGCCGAGTAGGCGACACCCGCCCCGGGCTGGAACGACCACCCGGCGTACGAGGACACGACGACCACGACGCCGCCCGCCGCGCTCGTGCGGAGGGCCGGCAGTGCGGCGTCGACCACCGAGAGCACCGCGGTGAGGTTCGTGTCGAGGACCGCGCGGACGTCGGCCATCGACTGGTCGTCCCAGCGTCGGGCCGGGGTGTTCAGGCCCGCGGCGAGGACGAGCCCGTCGAGGCGGCCGTGCCGCTCGGCGATCGCGGCGGCGGCAGCCGTGACGGCGTCCGGGTCGCCGGCGTCGAGCGGCAGGACGTCGGCCGCACCGCCCGCTGCCCGGACCTCGGCGGCGACCTGCTCCAGACGGTCAGCGCGGCGCCCGCTGAGCACGACCGTCCAGCCGGTCGCCGCCGCGGCGCGGGCAGCCGCCGCCCCCATGCCGCTGCCGCCGCCGGTGACCCAGAGGACGCGTCCGGTGGTCGTGCTCGTCGTCCCGGTGTCCGTGCTCGCCGCGCCCGCGCTCGTCATCCTGCAATGGTATGGCTGGTGGTGTCGACGACGACCGTCGGCTGAGAAGGAGCACCCCATGCACCTCGACCTCCGCGACCGCGTGGTCGTCATCACCGGGGCGGCGCGCGGCATCGGCCGGACGCTCGCCGACCGCTTCGTCGCCGAGGACGCCCGCGTCGTCGCGCTCGACCTGGCGTTCGACCCGGACTTCCCGCTCGAGCACGTGGTCTGCAACGTCGCCGACCCCGCGTCCGTCGAGCAGGCGATCGCGTCCGTCGTCGAGACCCACGGGACGATCGACGTGCTCGTGAACAACGCCGGCGTGAACGTCGACGGACTCGTGGCCGACCTGCGGTGGGACGCCTGGCAGCGGTGCATGGACGTCAACCTCGGCGGCACGTTCCTGATGAGCCAGGCGGTCGCGCCGGTGATGCAGGCGGCGGGACGCGGGCGGATCATCAACGCGGCGTCGTTCGCGGCCATCGTGCCGAGCGTCGGGAGCGCCGCCTACGCCGCGTCGAAGTCGGCCGTCGTGGCGTTCACCCGGGTGCTCGCGTCGGAGCTCGGGCCGTGGGGGATCACCGTGAACGCGTACGCGCCGGGCATGGTGCCGACGGCGATGAACGGCTTCGCGACGATGCCCGCCGAGGCGCAGGACCGGCTCCTCGACACGCTGTCGCTGCGGCGGTGGGAGACGGCCGACGACGTGGCCGACCTGCTCGTGTTCCTGGCGAGCGACGCGTCGTCGTACATCACGGGGACGCTGCTCGACGTGTCGGGCGGCAAGCTCGCGACGCAGATCCCGGCGCGGGCGTACGGGCGGTAGCCAGCACTCGCAGCCCGGCGCACGGCCTGTGCTTCCTGTCCGGCCGCACAGGTTCTGCTCACCCGGCTCTCGGTAGCCTGTGAGCCACCCAGAGCCGGACTGTCACGCCCGACCCCGAGGAGGCGCCCCATGGTCACCGTCCTCGTCGCGTTCGCCGTCGTCGCCCTGCTGGTGCCGGCCCTCACGCCGCTCCTCGGCCGCCGCGTCTTCTACCTCGCGGCCCTGCCACCCGCCGCCGCCGCCGTGCTCACCGTCACGCAGACGGACCGGGCCCTGCACGGCGGAGTCACCGAGCGCGCCACCTGGGTACCGGAGCTCGACCTCGCCCTCGCCCTGCGTGTCGACGCCCTGTCCTGGGTGCTCGCACTGGTCGTCTCGGTCGTCGGAGCCCTCGTGCTCGTCTACTGCGCGTCGTACTTCGGGCCGAAGGAGCCCGGGCTCGGACGGTTCGCGGGCGTCCTGACGGCGTTCGCCGGGTCGATGTACGGCCTGGTGATCGCCGACGACGTCATCGTGCTGTTCATCCTGTGGGAAGCCACCACCGTCTTCTCGTACCTGCTCATCGGCCACGACTCGGTCAAGCGGGCGAGCCGGGCGGCCGCGATGCAGGCCCTCGTCGTCACCACGGCCGGCGGCCTGGCGATGCTCGCGGGGCTGGTCATGCTGTCGGTGCGCACCGGCACCACGCAGCTCTCCGCGATCGTCGAGCAGGCCCCGTCGGGCACCCTCGTCACGGTCGCCGTGGTGCTGGTCCTCCTCGGGGCACTGACCAAGTCCGCGATCGTCCCGTTCCACTTCTGGCTGCCCGCCGCGATGGCCGCGCCGACCCCGGTCAGCGCCTACCTGCACGCCGCCGCGATGGTGAAGGCCGGGATCTACCTCGTCGCGCGCCTCGCCCCGGCGTTCGCGATGCTCGGGGGCTGGCGGGAGACCATCACGGTGCTCGGCGTGCTCGGGATGCTGGTCGGCGGGTACCGGGCGCTCCGCCAGACCGACCTCAAGCTGCTGCTCGCCTACGGCACCGTCGCGCAGCTCGGGTTCCTCGTGCTCGCCGCCGGCTGGGGCACCCCCGCGATCGCCCTCGGCGGGGTGGCGCTGCTCGTCGCGCACGCCACGTTCAAGTCCACGCTGTTCCTGGTCGTCGGCACCGTCGACCACGTCACGGGCACCCGCGAGCTCAACCGGCTGAGCGGGCTCGGCCGGCGGATGCCGTGGCTCGCGACGGTCGCGGTGCTCGCCCTCGTGTCCATGGCCGGCATCCCCCCGACGATCGGGTTCGTCGCGAAGGAGGCGGTGCTCACGGGCGTCGTCGAGGCCCTGCACGGTCCCGGTGCCGCCTGGGCGTGGGTGGCGCTCGTCGGCGTCACGATCGGCTCGGTCCTGACCGTCGCGTACTCGCTCCGCTTCCTCTGGGGCACCTTCGGCCGCAAGCCCGGGGTCGAGCAGACGGAGCCGCACGCACTGCACGGACTCGGTGTCGTGCCGTCGGTGCTCGGTCTCGCCGGGCTCGCGCTCGGGCTGCTCACGCCGGTCGTCGCCCACGGGCTCGAACCGGCAGCGGAGGCCGCGTCGCACTCCGGCGAACCCGTGCCGCACCTGGCGCTGTGGCACGGTCTCGAGCCCGCGCTCGGCATCTCCGCCCTGACGCTCCTCGGCGGCGTCGCGCTCTTCCTCGCCCGCACGCGCGTCGAGGCCCTGCAGCACCGGCTGGCCGGGTCCCCGAGCGCCGCGGGCACGTACCGACGGGTCATGCGCGGGCTCGACCATGGCGCAACGGGCCTGACCGCGTTCCTGCAGCGCGGTTCGCTCCCCTACTACCTGACGGTCATCCTCTCCGTCTTCGTCGCCGGCGCCCTCGCCAACCTGGTGCTCGGCGGTCCGTGGGAGTTCCACGTCCGGTTCGCCGACTCGTGGGGCCAGGTGCCGGTCATGATCGTGATGTCGATCGCCGCGATCTCGGTGCTGACGGCGAAGACCCGGTTCGCCGCGGCGGTCCTGGTCGGGGTGACCGGGTACGGCATGTCCGTGCTCTTCGTCCTGCACGGCGCCGTGGACCTCGCGCTGACCCAGCTCGTCGTCGAGACGGTGACGCTCATCGCCTTCGTGCTCGTCCTCCGCCGGCTCCCCCCGCGCATCGCGACCGCGAACCCCTCGCGCTTCCGGGTGCTGCGCGCCCTGTTCGCCGGACTGGCCGGGCTGACCCTGGCGATCGTCGTCGTCGTCGCGGCCTCGGCCCGCACCGCGCCGCCGATCTGGCCGGACCTGCCCGCGCTGACGAGCTCGTTCGGCCACGGCCTGAACGTCGTGAACGTCGCCCTCGTCGACCTGCGCGGCTGGGACACCCTCGGCGAGCTGACGGTCGTCGTCGCAGCGGCCACCGGTGTCGCGAGCCTGATCTTCGTCAACTCGCGCGAGGACACCCTGCCCCGTCTGCGCGACCGGCCCGAGTCCGCCGACGAGCGTCGCGACGGGGAGCCGCGCGCCTGGCTGCCGACGAGCGCCGCGCTGCCGACCGGGCGGAGCGCGCTGCTCGACGTCGTCGTCCGCCTGCTGTTCCACGGCCTGGTCGTGCTGTCCGTGTACCTGCTGTTCGCCGGACACAACGCCGCGGGCGGTGGCTTCGCGGGCGGACTCGTCGCGGGCATCGCGCTCGCGGCCCGGTACCTCGCCGGGGGCCCCGCCGAACTCGGTGCCGCCGCGCCCGTCCGGGCCGGCCGACTCCTGGGGCTCGGGGTGGCGACGGCCGCGATCACGGCGATCGTCCCGATGTTCTTCGGCAAGGAAGCCCTGTACTCGGAGTTCTTCGAGGCCACGGTCCCCGTCCTCGGGCACGTCGAGTTCGTCACGGCGACGTTCTTCGACATCGGTGTCTACCTGGTGGTCGTCGGCCTGGTGCTCGACGTGCTGCGCAGCCTCGGCGCCGAGGTCGACCGGCAGCGCCTCGAGGACTCGCGCACCTCCACCCGCGACACCATCGAAGTGGACCGCGACCCCGAGGAGGTCTCCGCATGACCGTCACACTCGTCCTCGTCATCGCGATGGCCGTGCTCTTCGCCTGCGGCGTGTACCTGCTGCTCGAACGCTCGCTCACGCGGATGCTGCTCGGGTTCCTGCTCCTCGGGAACGCGCTCAACCTGCTGCTGCTCGTGATGTCCGGCGCCGCCGGTGACCCGCCGATCGGGAAGTCCTCCGAGGGCATCACCGACCCGCTCCCCCAGGCCTTCGCCCTCACCGCGATCGTGATCACCTTCGCCGTCAGCGCCTTCCTGCTCGCCCTGATCCACCGCTCGTGGACGCTGTCCCGTGCGGACGAGGTCGAGGTCGACGAAGCCGACGTCGCCATCCGGAGCGCTCGCGGCGAGTCGACGGACGAGGACGACACCGAGGTCGACACCGAGGTCGACACCGACACGGACACCGGTGGGACACCCGACGACGGCCACGAGCGCCACCACGAAGCACCGACCGACGAGCGTGAGGGATCCCGATGACCTTCCTCGTCCCGCTCCTCGTCCTCGTCCCGCTGCTCGGCGCGGCGGTGGCCCTCGGACTCCTCCGGCACCAGCGCATCCAGCGCGCGATCACGGTCGCCGTGCTCGTCGTCGCCCTGGCCGTGGCCGCCACGCTCATGGTGCTCGTCGACCAGCACGGCACGATCGTGGTGCAGGTCGGCGGATGGGACGCCCCGTACGGCATCTCGCTCGTCGTGGACCGCCTGAGCGCCCTGCTGCTGACCGTGTCCGCGAGCGTGCTGCTCGTCGTCCTGCTGTTCTCCATCGGGCAGGGCCTGGCCGCGGACGACAGCGAGGCCCCGGTCACGATCTTCTACCCGACGTACCTCGTGCTCGCCGCCGGCGTGCTCGACTCCTTCATCGCCGGCGACCTCTTCAACCTCTACGTCGCGTTCGAGATGCTCCTGGTGGCCAGCTACGTGCTGATCACCCTCGGCGGCAGCGAGCAGCGCGTCCGGGCCGGCACGACGTACATCGTGACGAGCCTCATCGCCTCGGCGATCTTCCTCTCCGCCATCGGACTGGTCTACGGCGCCACCGGCACGGTCAACATCGCCCAGATCAGCGAGCGCGTCGCGGGGCTGCCCGACCACGTGCAGCTGCTCCTGCACACGATGCTGCTCATCGGCTTCGGCATCAAGGCCGCCGTGTTCCCGCTGGCGTTCTGGCTGCCCGACTCGTACCCGACCGCCCCGGCCCCGGTCACCGCGGTCTTCGCCGGTCTGCTGACGAAGGTCGGCATCTACGCGATCATCCGGCTCGAGACGGTCATCTTCCCGCGGCCACAACTCAACGAGGTGCTGCTCGTCGTCGCCGCCCTGACGATGGTGGTCGGCGTGCTCGGCGCGGTGTCGCAGACGGACGTCAAACGTCTGCTGTCCTTCACGCTCATCAGCCACATCGGGTTCATGGTGATGGGCGTCGGCCTGGGATCCGTCGCGGGCACGGCCGCCGCGGTGTTCTACACGGTGCACCACATCGTCGTGCAGACCACCCTGTTCCTGGTCTCGGGCCTGATGGAGCGCATCGGCGGCACGACGTCCACGCGGTCGCTGGGCGGCCTGCTCAAGGCCGCTCCCCTGCTGGCGGCGCTCTACCTCATCCCGGCGTTCAACCTCGGGGGCATCCCCCCGTTCTCCGGCTTCATCGGCAAGCTCGGCCTGTTCCGCGCCGCGGCCATCGACGGCAGCCCCCTGGCGTACGTGACGATCGGCGCCGGCGTCGTCACCTCGCTCCTGACGCTCTACGCGCTGATGCGCGTCTGGGACGCCGCCTTCTGGCGGCCGAAGCCCGCCGCCGAGCCCGCGGCCCCGCACGCGGCCGTCGCGGAGCCGCACGAGACGCTCCGTGCGCCGGAACCCGCGCCGGTCACGATCTCGGAGACCGACGGCTCAGTGCTGACGGGAGGCTCGGTGACCGTCACTGACGCTGCCAGCGCTGGGCGGGCCTCCCGTCCGTCGCCCGGAACCGGCGAGAAGGCGCGCCTGCCCCGCATGATGGTCGGCGTGACCACCGTCGCGGTGCTCGGCTCCGTGGCGCTGACCGTCGTCGCCGGCCCCCTCTACGGCTACGCGACCCGCGCTGCCCAGTCGCTCGAGTCCCCGGTGCAGTACGTGCAGGCCGTCCTCGGGGAGCGCCCATGAGGGACGACACCCGCCGCATCGCGAACGCCCGACGCATCGTCGTCGCGTGGCGCTACGACGTGCCGCTCGCCGCCGGGCTGACCGTCCTGTGGGCGCTGC
Organism: Curtobacterium sp. SL109; assembly: GCF_026672405.1. Lineage (NCBI taxonomy): Bacteria > Bacillati > Actinomycetota > Actinomycetes > Micrococcales > Microbacteriaceae > Curtobacterium > Curtobacterium sp. SL109. The sequence goes on along the minus strand of NZ_JAPPRB010000002.1, from coordinate 817,985 downwards.
TCTGGGGGTCGTGGAGCCCGCTGACGCTGCTCTGCGGCATCGTGGTGGCGCTGCTCGTGACGCAGCTGCTGCCCCTGCCGCCGGTGCCGCTGTCCACGCGGTTCTCGCCGCTGCGGTTCCTGTGGTTCCTCGTCGTCTGGTCCGGGCTGGTGTTCCGTGCGTCGTTCCGCGTCGCCTGGGTGGCCGTCCGACCGCGGGGCGTCCGCCGCAGCTCGATCGTGCTCGTGCAGCTGCACACGACGTCGGAGATGACCTTCACGCTGGCGACCCTCGCCGTGTCGCTCGTGCCCGGGTCGTACGTCGCCGACGTCGACCTGAAGCGCCGTCGGCTGCTGCTGCACGTGCTCGACACCGAACGCGTCGAGCAGGTCGAGGCCGCCAGGCGCGAGGCCCTCGGGATCGACGCCCTCGTGATCCGGGCGGTCGGCTCGAAGCAGGACGTGTCCGAACTGTCCGACCCGCCGCCGGAGGTGACCCGATGAGCGCAGCAGTCGTCGTCATGGGGATCGGCATCGCACTGGTCCTCGCCCTGCTCGGGGCGACGCTCGCGATGGCGGTCTTCCGGATCGTCCGCGGTCCGACGATCCTCGACCGGATGATCGGCTCCGACATGGTGCTCACCACCGTGCTCGTCGTGATCGCCGCGGCGATGGTGGTCCGGCAGGACCTCGCCGGCATCCCGGTGCTCGTGGTCATCGCGGCGACGAGCGTCTTCGCCACGATCGCCGTCGCCCGCGCCGTGACCCCGTCCTCCGACCCGTCCGACGAGGGCACCGACGCCACCACCCCCGAACGACGAGCGGAGGGATCGTGATCGAGGTCATCGAGTCCTTCGTCGACGGTGCCGGCGTCCGCGCGTGGATCGCCCTCGGGCTGCTGATCGTCGGGTCGCTGCTGTCGCTCGGCGCGGGCGTGGGGATCGTCCGCTTCCCCGACCCGCTCGTCCGCCTGCACGCCATGTCCAAGCCGCAGGTGCTCGGGCTGGCCTTCGCCCTCGCCGCGATCGTGGTGGCGGTGTGGACGTGGACGGCGTTCTTCGTGGTGCTGCCGATCATGGTGTTCCAGCTGTTCCTGGTGCCGGTGTCGACGCACATGATCGCCCGCGCGGGGCTGCGCTCGAACGACTACCGCCACGAGGACCTGCTGGTCGACGACACGGAGTCGTGACGCGGAGCTCTTTCGCGCCGCGGGCGTTCCGCGCGTGGTGGGTCGTTCCGCGCGTCGGGGGTCGAATCGCGCGTCGGAGGTCGTTCCTTCCGATCACCCACGCGCGTTCCCGCTTCCCATCGCGGGCGTCAGGGGAACGTTCAGCCGCGGCGGGACAGCACGAGGTTGACCACCGCGGCGAGCACGACGATCCCGGCCGAGATCGCGGGGAACAGCATCGCCGTCTGCGTGCCCGAGGACTCGGCCACCTCACCCACCACGGCCGAGGTGAGCGACTGCCCGACGATGACCGCGGACCCGAGGATCGTCATCGTCGTCGCGGACCGGCCGACCGGGGAGCGGTCCGAGCCGAGGCTGTACTGCGCGACGAGGGTCGGGCCGATGCCGATGCCCATGACCGCCAGGACGATCCCGACCATGAGGACCGAGTCCGCCGACGCGAAGGCGATCGCCCCGCCGAGCAGCACGACGGCGAAGACCAGCCAGCGCCAGCCGATGCCGAACGCCCGCGGGAACGCCGCAGACCCGAGCGCGAGGCCCGCCGAGCCGATGCCCATCAGGCCGTAGAGCAGTCCCGCCTGCGAGGACTCGCCGTGGGTCTCCATGAACGCCGTCAGGGACGTGAGCGTCGAGCCGAAGAAGAACCCGATCCCGAGTATGCCGACGACGACCACGACCAGGCGTGGTCGGAGCAGCTGCCGAGCGGGTGCCTGCGCGACCTCCGCCTGCTGACCCACGGCCAGACGGCCCGTCGGGTGCAGGGCGAAGGCCGTGACGAAGACGAACGTCAGCGCCGACGCGCCGGCCACGGCGACCCACGGCGCGATGGCGCTCGCCAGCAGCCCGACCAGGAACGGCCCGATGATGAACACCGTCTCGTCGGCCGCGGACTCGTACGCCATCGTCCCGCTGAGGACCTTCTCCTGCCGGACCGGCGCCATGCGCTGCCGGATGATGGCGACCAGCCGGGTACGGGACATCGGGGCGACCTGCGGCGCACTGGCTCCGACGAAGAACGACAGCGCCAGGACGGCGAGGTCCGGGGCGGTGCTCTGCACGACGAGCACGAAGACCCCGAGCAGCGCGGCGTTCGCCAGGCCGACGGGGACCAGGACCGTCCGCTGCCCGAACCGGTCTGCTGCTGCGCCGACCATCGGGCCGACGATCGCCGAGCCGATGCCGACGAACGCGGAGTTGATGCCCCCGAGCGCGACCGAGTCACGGGAGGCGACGACGAGCGTCAGGACGCCGACCACCATCATCGCGAAGGGCAGCCTGGCGATGAACGCGATCGGGAAGTAGGAGCGCCCGGCGTGGGCGATCAGGGAAGCGTCTGCGGAGCGCGCCTGGAGCATGTCGTGGTGTGCCTTCTCGGCCCGCCGTGGAGCTGCGGACCCATCGGGTGCCGCCGCTGTCCGCCGAGGTGCGGCGACCGGTAGATACACACTTGCGGTCCCGAGGGTACCAGCGGGGTCGTCAGCCCCGACGTCCGGCCCGGCGCGCGAAGGCGTCGAGCGCCTGCAGGACGTCATCGCTCCGCCAGACCTTGGCACGGAGCTTGTGCTCCGACTTCCCCACGAGCACCCCGGCCGCCGCGAGCGCGTCGAGTGCACGGTAGACGTTGACCGACGGCCCGAGCTGCGCCGAGAGCGACGCCCCGGTGAGGACGGGCTGACGAGCAACCACCTCGAGGACGCGCCACACCGCCGAGTCCGCACGCGCCTTGACGGTCGCACGCCACGCGGCCTGGACCGCGTGGATGTCGTCCACCAACTCGTGGGCGTTGTTCACCGCGCGGAAGGCCGCTTCGGCCGTGGCGACCACGATCGGTTCGACCTCGCCCGTGCGGTACTCGTCGAGTGCTGCGTGGTACCCGGCGGTGTCCGTGAGCAGGCCGGCAGACACCGGGATGGTGACGTTCCTGGTCAGCCCGGTCCCCCGGAACATCGCCTGCATCAGCGCGCGGCCCGTGCGACCGTTGCCGTCCGTGAACGGGTGGATCGTCTCGAACTGTGCGTGGGCAACGGCGATCTGCACGAGCCGCGGCAGGTCAGTCCGCCGCGAGAACACCATGACGTCGTCGACCAGGGCCGGGACGCGCTCGGACGCGGGCGCGACGAAGTCGGCTCCGGCTGGACTGTCAGCGCTCCGACCGATCCAGACGGGTTCGGTCCGCCAGACACCGGCGTCGTGATGGGTGTCGCCGTCGAGCAGCGCCGCGTGCATCGCGAGGACGGAGGCGGGGGTGAGGTCGTCAGCGAGCTCGAGCGCGCTCTGCATCGCCCGGGTGTTCGCGACGATCTGCGCGGCGTTCTGCCGTGAGTCGTCACCGAGTTCTGCTGTGTAGATCGCCCGTGCGCTGGCGGTGAGGTTCTCGATCTGCGAGGACGCTGCTGCCTCGGAGCGGAGCAGGAGCGCTGCGAACGGTGCGATCTCACCGCCGAGCTGCGCGTCGAATCGGACCAGCGCCTCGACCGCATCGTCCACGAGCGCCGCGACCGACGAACTCACACGAGGGTCGAGATCCGCGATGAGCGGTGGCACGGCCGCACGGTACGGATGCCCGAGGGCAGTGCGGCGGCTCGCCGCGACACCGAACCCCGCGTACTTCGACTCGAACCAGAGCTCTTCGGACGAGATCGCGGGCCAGTCCACGGTGCTCCGATCTGTCGCTGCGGCGGGAGGTTCTCGACACTTACTGCGCTAAGTGTAGCTGGGGCGGTGATCGTGTGACAGATCGCCTCCGTGGTGCGCAGGGTTCTGGGGTGTCACCGGGTCTCGCCCGTGGCCCAGAAGTACGTCAGGGGAGCGCCGTTCACCAGGTGGTCGCCGACGACCCGCTGCTGGAACACGACCGGGTTGTGCGACGACAGGGTCCTGGCGTTCCGCCAGTGCCGGTCGAGGGCGCGGTCCCGGTCCGTCGCGCTGGCTCCACCGACCTCGAACAGGGTCGTGTGGCGCGGAGGGCGACCTCGACCACAGTCGACTGCAGCGCGATGGTCCGGAGCTCCGCGGCGTCGATCTTCTCGTCGGCGTCACGCGCGGAACGACGTGCGATCGCGGACGCGATGGGCCAGAACGTGCGCCGGGACGGACTGGAGGCCCGGTACCAGCTGGCACCGGGCCTCCAGTCCGTCAGGCGGTGCGTCAGGAGACGGCGCCGGAGCGCGCACCCGCCCACAGGTCGACGTCGGTGATGCCCACGGAGTGCTCGTCGATGGTGCGGAGCTCCTCGTCGGTGAAGGACAGGTTCGACAGGGCGGCGACGTTGTCCTCGAGCTGGGAGACCCGCGACGCCCCGATGACGAGCGAGGTGACGCGCTCGTCGCGGAGCGCCCAGGCGAGGGCGAGCTGCGCCAGGGACTGGCCGCGCGCCTCGGCGACGGCGTTGAGCGCGTTGAGGTGCTGGACGACCTCGGGCGTGATCGACGACGGGTCGAGCGTCTTGCCGGCGGCCGCACGGGAGTCCGCGGGCACGCCGTCGAGGTAGCGTCCGGTCAGCAGGCCCTGGGCCAGCGCGGTGAAGCCGATGACACCGAAGCCGAGCTCGCTGGCAGCGTCGAGGAGCCCCTCGGTCTCGATCCAGCGGTTCAGCATCGAGTACGAGGGCTGGTGGATCAGGAGCGGGGTGCCGAGGTCACGGAGGATCTCGACGGCCTCGCGGCTGCGGGCCGCGTCGTAGGAGGAGATGCCGACGTACAGCGCCTTGCCCTGCTGCACGGCGGTGTGCAGCGCGCCCATGGTCTCCTCGAGCGGCGTCGACGAGTCGAGGCGGTGGGAGTAGAAGACGTCGACGTAGTCGAGTCCCATCCGGGTCAGGGACTGGTCGAGCGAGGCGAGGACGTACTTGCGCGACCCGCCGCCCTGGCCGTACGGGCCGGGCCACATGTCCCAGCCGGCCTTCGTCGAGACGACCATCTCGTCCCGGTACGGGCGGAAGTCCTCGCGCATGAGCCGGCCGAAGTTGACCTCCGCGGCGCCGTAGGGCGGCCCGTAGTTGTTCGCGAGGTCGTGGTGCGTGATGCCGAGGTCGAACGCGCGACGGCTGATCGCCCGCTGGTCCTCGAAGGGCATGTCGTCCCCGAAGTTGTGCCAGTAGCCCAGGGAGAGCAGCGGCAGGTCGAGGCCGGAGTGGCCTGTCCGGCGGTACGTCATCGAGTCGTAGCGGTCGTCGCTGGCGATGTAGGTCATGCTCCGAGCCTGGCACGTGGCACCCGGGCGGTCTCAGGAGGACACTGGGCGCAACCGAGAGGAACGCCATGGCACGGACGACGGATGAGGCCCCGTTCACCGACGAGGAACGCGCGGCGATGCAGGAGCGCGCGGCCGAGGTGAAGGCCTCCAGGAGACGCGGCGGGTCCAAGGCCGAGAAGGCTGCAGCGGACCTCGAGGCCCTCCTGGCGAAGATCGCCGAGATGCCCGAGCCCGACCGGGGGCTGGCCGAACGCATCCACCGCATCGCGCTCGAGGTCGCACCCGACCTCCTGCCGAAGCTCTGGTACGGCATGCCCGCCTACACGAAGGACGGCACGGTGGTGTTCTTCTTCCAGGACGCCGCCAAGTTCAAGGCCCGCTACTCGACGCTCGGGTTCCAGGACCCTGCGCGGCTCGACGACGGCACCTTCTGGCCGACGTCGTGGGCAGTCACCCCGGAGTTCTCGACCGACGACGAGGCAACGGTGGCCGAGCTCATCCGTCGGGCGGTCGGGTGAGCCGGTAGCGTGCTGGGATGACCGCGCTCCGAACGGCCACCCCGTGATCGCTGCTGCCGCGGGACTCGTCCCCGCGCTGGTCTTCCTGCTGCTCTACGTCCTGTGCCGTCGCCATGACCGGCGGATGCTGCGGAACGGGGTGTTCCTCACCGCCGCGGTCCTGTTCGGTGCGGCTGCGGTCGTGTCGATCCTGACCGCCGTCGTCCCGGGGTTCGGGATCGTCGTCGGGCTGGTGGTGCTGCTCGTCCCGCTCGCCGTCGTCGCCCTCGGTGTCGCCCTGATCGTGAACGGCGTGCAGATGCTCCGGCGCGAGGGCCGCAGTCTCGGCAACCTGCTCTCGCTCGTCGCCGGCGTGCTCGTGTTCGTGCTGCCGACCGTCGCCGTCGTGGTGTTCGCGATCGCGACCGACGGCGAGCAGGACGTGCCCGACACCCTGGCCGTGTCGGCCGTCGTGCTGCTCGTGTTCCTCTGCGTGTACGTGGCACTCGCCTTCGTCGCGTTCGCGGTGTACTCGGTCGTGTACGGGCGGATGCGGTTCCGCGAGGCGCCGGACGCGATCGTGGTGCTCGGCTCCGGGCTCGTCCGCGGCGAGGTCCCGCCCCTGCTCCGGAGCCGACTCGACCGGGCACTCGCGCTGTACCGCAGCGAGGTCGCAGCGGGACGGCGTCCGGTGCTGGTCCCGTCCGGCGGCCAGGGCGCCGACGAACCGCGGGCCGAGGGCACCGCGATGGCCGAGTACCTGCTCGCGAACGGCGCCGAGGCCGCGGACGTCCTGCCCGAGACGGCGTCGCGGTCCACGCGTGAGAACCTCCGCTTCTCGCGAGCGGTGCAGACCGAGGCGGGGCGGGACGGCCACGTCGTCGTCGTGACGAACAACTACCACGTGCTCCGGGCCGCGGTGCTGGCGCGCCAGCTCGACCTGCCGGCCCAGGTGATCGGGTCGCCGACGGCTCCGTACTACGTGCCGAGCGCGTTCCTGCGGGAGTTCATCGCCGTCATCGTCGAGCACCGGTGGTTGAACCTGGTGGCGTTCCTGCCGTTCGTGGCCTTCACGGGGTTCCTGCTCTGGGAGTCGTTCCAGCAGCGGTGACGCCGGTGGCGGCCGCGGTCGCCGGTGGCGGCCGCGGTCGCCGGTCGCGGCCGCTGCCGCCGCTGCCGCCGCTCGCTAGGATCTCCACCATGGTCGAGAACTCCGGGCCGCGTCCGACCGACCTGCTGACGATCGGCGAGGTCGTCGCGCGGACGGGCGTGGCTGCGTCGGCGCTGCACTTCTACGAGCGCAAGGGCCTGATCCGCCCCGAACGGACCGACGGTGGCACGCGGCTGTACCCGCGGCACATGGAGCGGCGGATCGCCATCATCCAGGTCGCCAAGCGGCTCGGCATCCCCCTGAGCGAGGTCGCCGACCAGTTCGCGGCCCTGCCCCAGGACCGGATGCCGTCGCTGCGGGACTGGAACCGACTGAACGAGCGATGGCGGGCGCGACTCCGTGCCCGCCAGCTCGAGCTCGCCCGGTTGCAGGAGGAGATGACGAGGTGCATCGGGTGCGGGTGCGTCTCGCTCAACGCCTGCCTGGTCGTCAACCCCGGGGACGCGCTCAGCTCCGAGGGGCACGGTGCTCGCCGGCTGCTGCCGATCGAGGACGACGAGGGCGCAGCGGGGGCGGCGGGCGCAGCAGGCGCAGCGGGCGCAGCAGGGGCAGCCTAGGAGCCGGCCGGTCGGAGCCCGTCGTCGAACCGCGTCAGCAGGGCGACGGCGTCCGTCACGCGGTCGAGGTCGTCATCCGCGATGTCACCCAGCGCCGCCCGGAGCTTCCCTGCCCAATGCGCGCGGAGTACGCGGATGTTCGCCGCCGCCTGCTCGGTGGCGAACAGCTGCACGAGCCGGGCATCGCGGGGGTCGACACGTCGGTCGACCATGCCCTTCGCGACGAGCGACCGGAGTGCGGCGCTGAGGTTGCTCCGCTGCAGTGCCGTCGCCTCGGCCGTGGCGCTCGGTGACGTCCCCGGGTGCATGTCCACCCATCGCAGGACGAGGACCTCGGTGCCGGTCAGCGGGACGACGTCGAGGGCCGAGCTGCCGTTCGGGTCGATCTCGCGCGAGACCCGGAGCACGAGGTCCGCGAGGTCGGCGAGCGCCTCGTCGGTCACCGTTGCGTCCATCCCTGCACTGTAGCGCCGATCGCAAGCGGTTATGCATTCATAACTCTATGCGTTATGGTTTCATCATCATGACGACGGACACCGGCACCATCCGCGCGGACATCGCGACGCCCACGACCCGGCAACAGGGCATCACCACCGCCCTGCTGCTCGTGCTCGGCCTGCTCAGCGCCGTGGCACCCTTCGCCACCGACCTGTACCTGCCGGCCTTCCCCGAGATGACGACCGAGCTGCAGACCTCGGCGACCACCGTGCAGCTCACCCTGACCGCGTTCCTGGTCGGCGTCACCGTCGGACAGCTCGTCTTCGGGCCGCTGTCGGACCGGTTCGGCCGAGTTCCCCCGCTCGTCGCCGGGGCGGCGCTGTGCGTGCTCGCGAGCGCGGCAGCGGTGCTCGCGCCGACCGTCGGTGTGCTCGTGGCGGCTCGGCTGCTGCAGGGACTGGGCGGTGCGGCCGGCATGGTCATCAGCCGCGCGGTCATCTCCGACCTGGCCACCGGCAAGCCCGCCGCCCGGGCCTTCTCGCTCATGATGATCGTCGGTGGCGTCGCCCCGGTCGTCGCACCGCTGCTCGGCGGGCTGCTGACCGGCCCGATCGGCTGGCGCGGGCTGCTCACGATCGTCCTCGGGCTGTCGGTCGTCATGCTCGTCGCGGTGCTGGCCGTGATCCGCGAGACCCACCTGCGCTCCCGCCGTGACGAGCTCCGCGCCGAACGCCAGGCAACGGGGTCCCCGTTGCGGGCCCTGCGCTCGCGCACGTTCCTCGGCTACACCGCGGTGTTCGGCTTCGCGTTCGCGGTGATGATGGCGTACATCTCGGCGTCGCCGTTCCTGTACCAGGAGATGATCGGCTTCGGCACCGTCGAGTACGGGATCGCGTTCGGCATCAACGCCCTGGCGCTGATGGGCGTCAGCATCCTGTCCGCCAAGCTCACGGAACGCCACTCCGTGCGGGGCGTGCTGTCGCTCGGCATCGTGCTCGTGCTCGCGTCGACGGTGGCCTTCGCCGTGCTCGTCGCCACCAGTGCCCCGGTCATCGCCCTGGCCGTGCCGCTGTTCACCGCGGTCGGCAGCCTCGGCCTGGTGCTCGGCAACGCGACGGCACTGGCACTGGGAGCCGTGCCGTCCGCCGCCGGCAGCGCGTCGGCGGTGCTCGGCGCGCTGCAGTTCGGCCTCGCCGCGCTGGTGTCCCCGCTGGTGAGCATCGGCGGGTCCACGACGGCCGCTCCCCTGGCGATCGTGATGCTCGCCGCGGCGGTCGTCGCGGTGATCGCGCTGCTGGCTGCACGTGGCAGGACCGTCCGCGCGGCCTGAGCTCCCGCGAGACACCGGTGTTCGTCAGTCGCGCCGCGGACATCCGCGGCGTGGACGAGGAACGCCGGTGTCTTGCCGCCTCGCCCGCGTCAGCCGTCAGCACCTCCGTCGGCGCCGCCGTCAGCGTGCGACGGGCAGCGCCTCCGTCAGCGTGCGACGGGCCGCGCCGGACGCAGCACCGGCAGCCGCGGCATCAGCCAGTCGACCCAGACCAGCCGGGCGGCAGGGGCCACCGCGAGCGCCCACGCCACCGAGGCCAGTGCGTCGGTCGGGTAGTGCACGGCGTCGATCGTCACCGAGAACCACACGACGACGACGGCCACGGTCCCCACGACGACTGCGACTCCGTGCCACCGGGTGTCGCGCAACACCCAGCAGAGCGCGATGGTGAACGCCACCATGAAGACCGTGTGCCCGCTCGGGTAGCCCGGGTCCGGCTGCACGGGGAACGGGTGCGGCAGCACACTGACGTCGGGCCGGGCGCGGTGCACGAGCTCCTTGACGATCGCCGACGGCACCCACGTGATCGCGACCACCCCGGCGAAGGCCGCCGCCGGCCGGATGTTCCGCTGCACCGCCCAGATCACGCCGGTGACGACGACGGTGACGATGATCGCCGGCACGGGGCTGATCGCGTGGTAGACGCCGTCGGTGAAGCCCCGGAGCGCGCCGGTGTGCAGCTCGTTGAGGGCCTTCGCGAGACCGATGTCCACCGTGCCCAGGAAGAACCCGACGACGGTCAGGACGAGCACCGCCGCGATGCCGATCACGAGCGTCGACAGCGGGTACGCGGACCGGACGAGGATGCCGTTCGCGTCGGGCTCTCGTCGGCGGGGGCGGAGCGGCGGCGCGTCGTCGATCATCCGCCCATCGTCCCAGTCCGACGGGCGAAGTCACGGCTCGGTCCCATCAGAGAACACACAGGACGACGGCACCGACTAGACCGGGAGACGTCCACCACGAGAGGAACCGCATGCCGACCGTCGCCGAGACCATCGTCGCCACACTCCGCGAGAACGACGTCCACCGCGTCTACGGCCTGCCCGGGGACTCGCTCAACGGCTTCACCGACGCCATCCGGAAGGACGGCACGATCAGCTGGGAGCACGTCCGCCACGAGGAGGCGGCCGCGTTCGCCGCCGCGGCCGAAGCCGACCTGACCGGGGACCTGGCCGTCTGCGCGGGCAGCTGCGGACCGGGCAACCTGCACCTGATCAACGGCCTGTACGACGCAAACCGCTCCCGCGTGCCCGTCCTCGCGATCGCCGCGCACATCCCGACGGCGGAGATCGGCACCGGGTACTTCCAGGAGACCCACCCGCAGGAACTCTTCCGCGAGTGCTCCGTCTACGTCGAGTACGTCGCCGACCCGGTCCAGATGCCGCGCCTGCTCGAGATCGCGATCCGCGAAGCCGTCGAGAAGCGCGGCGTCGCCGTGCTCGTCATCCCCGGCGACGTCCTGCTCGCCGAGGCGAAGGACGACCGTGCGGTCCGCATCGGCCGGGCAGAACCGCGCATCATCCCCTCCGACGCCGAGCTCCAGCGCACGGCCGACCTGCTGAACGGCGCCGACAAGGTGACGATCCTGGCCGGTGCCGGGGTCGCGGGTGCCCACGACGAGGTCGTCGCCCTCGCGGAACGCCTGCAGGCCCCGATCGTGCACGCCCTGCGCGGCAAGGAGCACATCGAGTGGGACAACCCCTACGACGTGGGGATGACCGGCCTGCTCGGGTTCGCGTCGGGCTACCGCGCGATGGAGGACGCCGACGTCGTCCTCATGCTCGGCACGGACTTCCCCTACCCCCAGTTCTTCCCCGCGAAGGCGAAGCACGTGCAGGTCGACATCCGGGGCGAACAGCTCGGCAAGCGGCACCCGGTCGACATCGGCCTGGTCGGCACCGTCAAGGACACCGCCCGCGGACTCCTGCCCCTGCTGACCGCCTCGAAGCCGGCACACCACCTGCAGGACGCCCGCAAGCACTACCGGAAGACGCGGGAGAAGCTCGACGACCTGGCCGTGCCCGCCGGCAAGCACAAGCCCCTGCACCCGCAGTACGTCGCCAGGGTCCTCGACCAGCTCGCCGACGACGACGCCGTGTTCATCCCGGACGTCGGCTCCCCCGTCGTGTGGGCGTCCCGCTACCTGACGATGAACGGCAAGCGGCGGCTGATCGGGTCGTTCTGGCACGGCTCGATGGCGAACGCCATGCCGCAGGCGATCGGCGCGCAGACCGCGTTCCCCGATCGGCAGGTGATCGCGATGGCCGGGGACGGCGGTCTGACGATGCTCCTCGGAGAGCTCGTGACCATCGTGCAGAACAAGCTGCCGGTGAAGATCGTCGTGTTCGACAACTCGTCACTGAACTTCGTCGAGCTCGAGATGAAGGCCGCCGGCTTCGTGAACTTCGGTACCGAGTTGACGAACCCCGACTTCGCCGCCGTGGCCGAGGCGATCGGGCTGAAGGGCTTCCGGGTCGACGAATCCGACCAGTTGGAGGATGCGCTCGCCGCCGCCCTCGCCCATGACGGGCCGGCCCTGGTCTCCGTCAAGGCGAACCGGCAGGAGCTGTCGATGCCGCCGGCGGTCACCCTGGAGCAGGCGAAGGGCTTCACGCTCTACGCCATCCGCACCGTCCTCAGCGGACGCGGCGACGAGCTGCTCGACCTGGCGTCGACCAACTTCCGGCAGTTCATCTGACGCGGGCCTGGGGCTGGCGACCCAGCCCCAGGCGGACGGGAGGCTCGGTGCAGGCTGGCACCGAGCCTCCCGTCAGTGGTCGGACCGCAGCCGGTCCGTCAGCCGCAGCGACGCCGGTCGACGGACGTCCCACGCGTCAGGCGCCGGCACCGCCGTCGACGGGGATCATCGCGCCGGTCACCATCGCGGCACGGTCGCTCAGGAGCCACGCGGCGACCTCGGCGACCTCCTCGGGCTCCGCCATCCGTCCGAGCGGGATCGAGGCGTTGACCTGCTCGACGATGCCCGGGGTCGCCGCCTCCCAGGCGTCGATCATCTCCGTGGCGGTGCCGCCCGGGGTGATCCCGTTCACCCGGATGCGGTCGGACGCCCAGGTCACGGCCGCGGTCTCGGTGATGCTGTTGAGCGCCCGCTTCATCGCGCCGTACGCGGGGAGTGCCGGGTTCGCGCGTCGGCTGCCGATGCTCGAGGTGTTCACGATGGCCCCGGCACCCGTCCGGCGCATCAGGGCGGCCTCCGCGGTCATCGCGACCCAGTGCCCGCGGAAGTTCACGGCGAACTGCGCATCGATGTCCTCGTCGCTCGTGGTGTCGAGCGGCCCGGGGTGCTGGATCGTCGCACCGTTGTTGAACGCCCCGTCGAGCCGTCCGTGCAGCTCGTCGACGCGCGCGACGGCAGCGCGGATGCTCGCCGGGTCGGCGAGGTCGAGCGGGACGGCGTCAGCGACCCCGCCGGCCGCGCGGACCTGGTCCACGACGGTCTCGAGCGCGGCGGTGCTCCGGGCGGCGAGCACGACGGCCGCGCCCTCCCGGGCGAAGAGCCGTGCTGCTGCGGCTCCGATGCCGCGGCTGGCGCCGGTGATGAAGACGACCTTCCCGGTGAGCAGGCCGGTGGGAGCGGTGGTGGACGTGTCGGAGGTGGACTGGATGCTGTTCTCGGTCATGGCGTCAGCGTCACCGCTGCGCACCGGCGCAGCCAGGTACGACCGGTACCACGACACCAGCGGCGCACGGGGCGCAGACTCCTGGCATGGACGAGCAGGAGTTGGCGGCGTTCCTCCGTTCGCGGCGGGAGCGGTTGCAGCCCTCGGACGTCGGCCTGGTGACGGGCTCGCGACGGAGGACGCCCGGACTGCGGCGTGAAGAGGTGGCCGTCCTGGCCCACATCTCGACCGAGTACTACGTGCGGCTCGAACAGGGCCGCGCGCCACGGCCGTCCGCCGAGGTGCTCGCCGGCATCGCCGAGTCGCTCCGCCTCTCCGCCGTCGAGTCCGCGCACCTGCACACCCTGGCGGGCACGGCGCCGCTCCACCACGGACGGGTGCGCCGCGACGTCCGACCGAGCATCGTCGCCCTCGTCGAGCGCCTGCCGCAGACGGCGGCGATCGTGCTCTCCGCCACGTTCGAGGTCCTCGCGTGGAACCCGCTCGCGGCCGCGCTCATGGAGGACTTCGGCGAGCGGCTCCCGGCCGAGCGGAACCTCGCCCGACAGGCGTTCCCGCCCGGGGCACACCCCGCCGACACGGTGCCGCCCTACGGCATCTCCGACGGTGCCGAGTTCCGCCAGCACGTCGTCCGGCAGCTCCGCGCCGTCCGCGCGCAGTACCCGGAGGACCCGTCCGTGGTCGGGCTCGTCGAGGAGCTCCGGGCGGACAACGCGGAGTTCGCGCGGCTCTGGGACCGTCACGACGTTCCGACGACGACCGTGCTGTCCAAGACGTTCGACCACCCCGTGGTCGGCCCGGTCACGGTCGACTGCGACAGCCTCGCCCTGGTCGACCGCGGCCAGTGGCTCGTGCTCTACACGGCACCGGCCGGATCACCGGATGCCGACGCCCTCGCACTCCTCGGCGTGCTGGGAGTGGAGGGCGTCCGGACCGGGTGACCGGTCGTCATCCCTGCGACGCGGGGCCGTCGTCGGCCCCGCGTCGCAGGTGGTCGATCAGAAGGCGGGCGTGCCGCCGGCGATCGTGATGGTCGAGCCCGACTGGTAGCTCGACTCCGGGCTGACCAGGTGCACGTACGCGGCGCCGAGCTCTGCGGGCTGGCCGGGGCGACCGAACGGCGAGTCGCCACCGAACTGCGACACCTTCTCGGCGTCGTCCGAACCCGGCTGCAGCGGCGTCCACACGGGGCCGGGCGCGATCGAGTTCACGCGGATGCCCTTCGGCGCGAGCTGCTGGGCGACGGCCTCGGTGAAGAGCTTGATCGCACCCTTCGACACGGCGTAGTCGATCTTGTCCGGCGTCGGCGACGATGCCTGGATCGATCCGGTCGTGACGATCGTCGAACCGGGCTCGAGGTGCGGCACGGCGGCCTTCGTCAGCCAGAACAGGGAGTAGATGTTCGTCTTGAACGTCGAGTCGAACATCTCGGTGTCGAGCGTGAGGATGTCCTCGTTGCTCTCCATGCGACCGGCGACCATGACGAGGGTGTCGAGGCCACCGAGCTCGTCGACGGCCTTCTGGACGAGGTCCTTGCAGTACTGCTCGTCGGAGATGTCTCCGGGCACGAGCACCGCACGACGGCCTTCGCCCTCGAGCAGGTCGCGGACCTGTTCGGCGTCCTCCTGCTCGTCGGGGAGGTAGGACAGCACCAGGTCGGCACCCTCACGCGACATCGCGATCGCGGCGGCGCGGCCGATTCCTGAGTCGGCGCCGGTGACGATGCCGCGGAAGCCGGTCAGCCGCTCGCGGCCGACGTAGCTCTCCTCGCCGTGGTCCGGCTTCGGGTCCATCTTCCAGGCAGCACCCGGGAGCGACTGCTCCTGCTTCGGGAACGGCGGGGCGGGGTAGAGGCTGTTCGGGTCACGCATGTCGTACTGGCTCATGGATCCAGCTTCCTCAGCGCGCCGGGGCGCCCGTTCAGCCAGGCGGTCGCGACCTGGACGCGACCAGACGACGGACTGGAGGCTCGGTGCCAGCTGGCACCTGGGCCCACGCCGGCCGGTTCCGGACCGACGCGCCAGCGGCGGGACGGCCGTGACCGGTGGGGAGCCTCCAGTCCGTCAGGTGGTTCAGATGCCGGCCGTGGACCGGATCCAGGAGGCGGACTGCGAGAGCAGCGCGTAGTTGGAGCCGGCCGACGTGTTCGCGCCGGGGTCGGCGCTGTCGCCGGTCGAGCAGACCGCGACGACCTTGCCGCCGACCAGCAGCGGCCCGCCGGAGTCCCCGTGGTTCGAGGCACCGGTCACGCCCGAGACGTGCTGCGCGCGACCGCCGAAGGCGTCGGTGCTGGCACCGGTGAGGGCGACGCTCGCCTGGTACAGGCCGTCGGACTGGACCGCGTTCGCGCGCAGGCCGTAGCCCTGGATCGTGCCCGTGCCGGTCGACTTCGCCGTCGCTGCCAGGTCGAGCGGCGCGTACGAGGACAGGGCGTAGGCGCTCCGCAGGTGCACCAGGGCGATGTCGCCGGTCGGGGCCGCGCTGACCCGGTCGACCGCGACGGGCGTCCCCCGGTTGACCGTGGAGTTGGAGTGGTAGACGTTCATCGCGCCGATGCCGTCGATGCAGTGGCGGGCGGTGAGCACCCAGGAACCGGAGACCTGTTCGCCGGTGCAGGTGCTGACGTAGCCGGAGGGGATGGAGCCCCCGGAGGCCTGGAGCTGGACGGCCCAGGCGGTGGAGGGGGCCTTCTCCCCGCCGACGACCTGGGGGCTGGCGGTCAGGGCCGAGGCGGGGGCGGCGGCGAACACGCCACCGGCGACGACGACGACCGCGGCGAACGCGGCTGCGATGGACTTCTTCATGACGACTCCTCTGTCGGACGAAGCAGGGTCGTTGCAGTGTGCAACTGGTTGCATCCTGACCCTGGACGACGGAGGGCACCAGTCCGCACTTCGACGGACGGGAGGTGTCAGCGGGTCGTGTTCAGGCCGGGGTGCCGAGTCGGTAGCCGACGCCGCGGATGGTGGTGATCAGGTCGCGGTCGGTCTTGCGCCGGATGTAGTGCACGTAGGTGTCGACGGTGCCGACCTGCTCGCCGCGCTCGAAGACCGCGGAGAGCAGGTGCTGGCGAGTGAAGGCGCGCGCTGGTTCACTCGCGAGCAGGCGGAGCATCGCGGTCTCCTTCTCCGTCAGCATCACCCTGCCTGAGTACGGGGACGTGATGCTCTGGTCGTCGGGGTGGAAGGCCCATCCGCCGATCTCGATCGTGGCCCCCGTGCCGGAGTAGTCACGGGTCAGCGCTCGGAGTCGTGCGGTGAGCTCGTCGAAGTCGAACGGCTTCACCAGGTAGTCGTTCGCGCCGGCGTCGAGGCCCGACACGCGGTCCCTGACCGCCCCGAGCGCCGTCAGCATGAGCACCGGCGTGCTGATGCGGCGCTCCCGCAGGGTGGCGATCACCTCGGTGCCGTCGATGCCGGGCAGCCGTCGGTCGACGACCATCACGTCGAAGTACTGCTGGGCGGCGGCCTCCAGCGCGCTCTCCCCGTCGGCACGGAGTGTCACGTCCCACTCGTCACCGAGGACCTCGGCGACCAGGGGGCCGAGTCGCGGGTCGTCCTCGACGAGCAGCAGTCGGAGGGTCACGAGCGGTCCCCCTGGTCGTCGGCGGGTCCGCCGGGTCGCACGGGCAACCGGAGCGCGAACACGGTGCCGTCCGTGCCGGTGCGTTCCACGGTGACGTCGCCGCCGGCACGGACGGCGACCTCGCGCACCAGCGCGAGCCCGATGCCGTACCCCGTGCGCGGACCAGCAGCACCCGCCGGCCCGGTTGGCGTGCCGTGGGCGAACCGGTCGAAGACGCGGGCGGGAGGGATCCCGGTGATGCCGGGTCCGTCGTCCGTGACACGGATCACGGCGGAGGCACCGCCCGCGCTCGTCGAGACCCGGACGTGGCCACCGGCGCGCGTGTGACCGATCGCGTTGTCCGTCAGGGCGACCAGGCACCGGTGCAGCTGCGTCGCCGACACCGCCAGGGTGGCCTCCGCGAGTGCCGCGTCGACCGGCCTGACGTCGAGGTGCACCTCCCGCTCCACCGCGAGGACGGTCATGTCCCGCCGCAGGGTCGCCAGGGCATCGGCGAGGTCGGCCGTCCCGCTCGCTCCGCTGTTCCCCGCAGCAGCGTCCAGGAGGTCGTTGACGATGTCGATCAGGACACGGGTGTCGCCTCGGAGCTCGTCCACGACGGCGTGCCGCGGGTCGTCCGCCGGCGTCATCATGTGCAGCCGTTGTACACGGGCATGGAGCACCGCCAGCGGCGTCCGGAGCTCGTGGCTGGCGTCGGCGACGAACGTGCGCTGGACACGGGCGGCGTCGGCGATGGGACGCACCGCACGGCGTGCGATCCTCCACGCGGCGAGGCCGGCGAGGACGATCGAGAACCCGCCGACCCCGACCACCGCGATGCTCAGGTCGACGGTGTCGAGGGAGATGCGGACGTCGCTCGCCCCCGGAGCCTCGTGCAGTTGTCCCGGGGTGAGCTGCCAGAGGACGTACCCGACCACCAGGGCGATGATCGCGGCGACCAGCGCCGCAGACACGACGGCGACCTGGAACGCGATGCCGACCACGGACCGGCGGTACGCCAACCGGTCCGGGTCACGCTCCTGTCCGGAACGGAACGACCACGTGACCGCCGCGTCAGCGATCGATGACCACCACGGTGACCTCACCTGTGCTCCCTCCACGGCACCGGCACCGGGACACGGAGGTGTTCCGACGTCGGTGCATCGGCACCGATCCTGCCGCACGCCGAGACCGATCTCGTTTCTTGGTGAAGTCTTGGCCCCGCGTTCCTAGCGTCGATGCATCGCCGCTCCCGCATCTGCGGTCCGGTCCGTCCCGACGAGGAGAACGTCATGTCCCACGCGCCAGCAGCCCGGCTGCGGACCCGCGTCCGCTCGAACAAGGTGCCGGACCCGACCGTGTCGTTCTGGGTCATCAAGATCCTCGCCACAACCGTCGGTGAGACCGCAGCGGACCTCCTCAGCGACACGGTCGGGCTCGGCCTGCCGCTGACGACCCTGGTCATGGCCGTCACGCTCGTCGTGTTCCTGGTCCTGCAGTTCCGGACCCGCTCCTACCGGCCGTCGCTGTACTGGGTCACCGTGGTCCTGATCAGCATCGTCGGCACGTGCATCACGGACAACCTGACGGACGGGCTCGGCGTCCCGCTGGCCCTCAGCACGACCGTCTTCGCCGTGGCGCTGGCAGCCGTCTTCGTCATCTGGTACCGATCCGAGGGGACCATCTCGATCCACAGCATCGACGCGGTCCGCCGGGAAGCGTTCTACTGGCTGGCGATCCTCTTCACGTTCGCCCTCGGCACCGCCGCCGGTGACCTGATCGCGGAGCAGACCGGACTCGGGTACTTCCCGTCGCTGCTGTTGTTCGCCGGGGCGATCGCCCTGACCGCGGCCGTCTGGTTCATCGGGCACCGCGGCCCGGTCGTGTGCTTCTGGATCGCGTACATCCTCACCCGACCGCTCGGTGCCTCCACCGGCGACCTGCTCTCGTCGCCGGTCGAGGACGGCGGCCTCGGCATCGGCACCATCACCACCAGCGTCGTGTTCCTGGTCCTCATCGCCGCGGTCATCAGCTGGCTCTCGATCCGTCTCCGTCGCGATGCCACCGCTCCGCAGGCGCAGCTGGGTGTCTCCTCGTGACCGCCACCGTCCCCCTCGCCGTGCACCTCCTCGACGCAGCATCCGTGCTGCACGCCTTCGGTCCGTACGTCCTCGTGGGCATCGCCGTGCTCATCTTCATCGAGTCCGGGGTGCTGTTCCCGTTCCTGCCCGGTGACTCCCTGCTCGTCACCGCCGCGATCATCAGCAGCGCCCTGGGCGTCACGCCGTGGCAGGTCGCGCTCGTCGCGTCCCTCGCGGCGATCGCCGGTGACCAGGTCGGGTACTGGCTCGGCAAGCGCTTCGGGCGTCGCTGGTTCCGGGACGACGCGCGTCTGCTCACCACCGCTCGACTCAACGAGGCAGAGGCGTTCTTCACCCGGTGGGGCGGGCTCTCACTCGTCCTCGGCCGGTTCGTCCCCGTCGTCCGGACGTACGTCCCCCTCGCGGCCGGCACCGCCGGGATGCACTACCGCCGGTTCCTGCTGTTCAACCTCATCGGGGCGATCGCATGGGCTGCAGGCCTGACCGCTGTCGGGGTGCTGCTCGGCGGGATCCCGTTCGTGGCACACAACATCGACGTCCTCATGATCGTGATCGTCCTGGTCTCGGTGCTCCCGATCGTGATCGGGGCGCTCCGCCGTCGGGCCGGCCGCCGGTCAGGAACGCACGGCGATCCGTCCGACCAGCCAGCCGCGGCCGGTCGGGACCGACGAGGATGACCGCGACGACGCCCAACGCACCGAACCGTGTGCCCGACCCGACGACGTCGTTCTGGGTCATCAAGGTGGTCACCACGGCGATGGGCGAGGCACTCTCCGACTTCCTCGTCACACGGTTCGATCCCGTCCCGACGGTCCTGGTCACGGCCGTGCTCTTCGCGGTCGTCCTCGTCGTGCAGCTCGCCGCGACCCGGTACGCGCCCTGGAGGTACTGGGCGGCCGTGTCGATGGTCGGGGTGTTCGGCACGATGATCGCCGACGTCACCCACGTCGCTCTCGGCGTCCCCTACCTGGTCTCCGCACCGGTGTTCCTGGTCGGCCTCGTGGCCGTGTTCGTGGTGTGGCGCCGCACCGAGGGAAGCCTCGACGTGCACACCATCACCAGCCTGCGCCGACAGTGCTTCTACTGGGCCGCAGTCATCGCCACGTTCGCGATGGGCACCGCTGCCGGCGACCTGCTCGCCAGCACCTTCCACCTCGGGTACTTCGCCGGTGGGATGGTCTTCGTCGCCGCCATGGCCGTCGTCGTCCTCGGTCGCTTGGGCGGCGTCCTCGGCCCGGTCCTGTCGTTCTGGACGGCGTACGTGCTCACCCGGCCGGTGGGGGCGTCCTTCGCGGACTGGGTCGCGGTCCCGCACGCGCGGGGCGGTCTCGCCGTCGGCACGGGGCTGGTCAGTGCCGTCCTGCTGATCGTGATCGCCGTGGCGGTGGCCTGGTCCGCGCAGTTCCGACGAACAGCGCAGTCGTCGACCGCCGTCGTGCGCTGAGGTACCACGGCGCTGGCGGCGGGCGATCGCTGCTCACTGGTCGGAAGGAGGCCGATCGTCCGCAGTCGTCCCGAGTCCCAGGTCATCGGCGCGCCCGTGCTCGTCCGCGACCGACGGCACGATGACCGGGAAGCCGGGCTCGCCCTGGCCGGCGACGAACGCGAAGTCCACCACGTCCTCGGGTTCGATGCCGTCGGCGTCCGTGTCCTCGTCGCCACGGGTGCCGAGCAGCTTGCGGGTCAGCGCCGAGCGCGCCGTGAGCAGGGACTCGAGCGCGTCGAGCAGGTCGGCGTCCGAAGGCTCGCCGCCGCGCATCGCCGCACCGAGGACGCTCCGCCGCATGAGCTCCTTCGCGAAGGAGCCCGTCGTGCCGTCGGCGCGCTCGGCCGCCTGCGCGAGGACCTCGTCGGAGAACGGCAGCGCGCCCGCGTAGCGACGGAACAGCCGCGTCCGCTCGGGCAGGCCGGGCAGCGGGACCTCGACGGCGAGGTCGACCCGCCCGGGCCGGTCGGCGAGCGCCCGTTCGAGCACCGACACCCGGTTCGTCGTCATGACGAAGGCCACGTCGGCGTCCCCGTCCAGGCCGTCGAGCGCGTCGAGCACCTCGAACAGCAGGGGCTGAGGCGTCATGTCGCGCTCCATGGCGACGAGGTCGATGTCCTCGAGCACGACGATGGACGGCTGGAAGGTGCGGGCGACCTCGGCCGCGGCACCGATCGCGGCGATGCTCGACCCGGTCAGCAGCACCGCGGTGACGCCCTCGGTCCGGTGCAGCAGGTGCCGGATCGTCAGGGTCTTGCCGGTGCCGGGCGGGCCGTAGAGCAGGACCCCGCGCTTCAGGTGCTGCCCGGCGGCCAGGAGCGCCTGGCGCTGCTCGCCGATCCCGACGACATGCGCGACGACCTCGTCGAGCACCCCGTCGGCCAGGACGACGTCGTCCGCGGTCGTCTCCGGCCGCCGGAGGAACGTCGCGCCGGCGTCGGCGCCGTACTGCGACTGGACGAACGAGAGCACCTGGCCGCGCAGCACGCTCCGCTCGATCATCAGCGCGCGGACCCGGGTGAGGAAGGTCGTCGCGAGGTCCTGGTCGACGGCGAGCACCTCGAGCGTGGCGCTCGACCGGCCGTACTCGGGCTTTGCGCTGCGTTGCAGGACGACGAGGGGCGCGCCCTCGAAGGTGATGAGGCGCAGCCCGAAGGACACCACCCGTCGGGTCGTGTCCGGGCCGGTGGCACGGGTGGCGTAGCTCACGGGGCCGAGCGACCACCGCGTGTGGGCGTGCGCGACGAACTCGCTGATCGAGCTGTGGAAGCGGCCGTCGTCCCCGGCGATGCCGACGAGCGCGTCCGGGTCGGGGCCCGTGAGTTCGTCGAGCGCGATGTCGGCGTCGACGAGCCGGTGGTCGGCGAACTCCTCGGTCACCACGGGGATGGTCTGCGGGTCCGCGCCGAGGTGGTCGCGGAGCCGCTCGCCGATCGGGGTCAGCGTGGCACGCTGCTCCGTCGCCGCGAGGTCGTTCGCGTGGTCGAGGAAGCGTGCGAAGGCACGCATGAGGTCCCGGTCTGCATCGTCGAGCACGAGTGCATCCTGGCAGGGCTCGCGGCGACTGACCAGGGCGGGACGACTAGTGCTCGGCGCCGCCGACCAGCACCGCGTCGGCCGCGGGGTCGAGGCTCTCGCGGACGGCGACCTCGAGCGCGGTGACGATGTCGGCCAGCGGCAGCGTCGGGACGTCCCCGGTCGCCGACTCCGGCGTGGCGGGGACGTGCACGAAGCCAGCGCGGAAGGTCTCGTTCGCCGCGATCGACATCAGCTCGTAGAAGGCGTGGTTGCAGGTGAAGGTGCCCGCCGTGTTCGACACGGATGCGGCGACCCCGGCCTCGGTCGCCGCTCGGACGATGCGCTTGATCGGCAGGGTCGTCAGGAAGCCGTCCGGCCCGCGCTGGTCGATCGGTTCGTCGATCGGCTGCGCACCGGAGTTGTCCGGGATGCGGGCGTCGTCGACGTTGACCGCGACGCGCTCGGGGGTGACGGCGTCGCGTCCCTCGGCGACACCGGTGGCGATGACCAGGTCGGGGCGGTGCTCGGTGATCGCGGCGACGAGGGCCGCGCGGACCTCGGCGAAGACGACGGGCAGCTGCGCCACGACGACGGTGCCGGGGCCGTCCCACGACTCGGCGACGGCCTGGACGGCGTCCCACGAGGGGTTCCGCTCGGCACCCCCGAACGGCTCGAACGCGGTCAGGAGGACGACAGGTGCTGCATTGGTGGCCACGTCCTCGATGCTACGGCTGTCCGGGCGCGGGACACCGGTGTTCACGGGTCGCGCCGCGGATGATCGCGGCGCGACGACTGAACGCCGGTGTCCAGCGGCGCAGCGTGAGCGGAGCGGCGCGACCGGAGCAGCGCGACCGGAGCAGCGCGACCGGAGCAGCGCGACCGGAGCAGCGCGACCGGAGCAGCGCGACCGGAGCAGCGCGTGCTCGGGATCAACGCGCGCCCGGACCGCAGCCGGATGGGATGATGCACGCATGATGACGGAAGGTCAGGAGGCGCCACACGCGCTCCTCGGCGGGCGCTACCGGCTCCGGACGGTCATCGGCCGCGGTGGGATGTCGGTCGTGTACGACGCCCTCGACGAGAGCCTCGACCGGCCCGTCGCCGTGAAGGTCTTCCACCCGGGCCTGGTCGACATCGCGCGACAGGAGGCCGAGCAGGGCGTCCTGGCGTCGCTCGACCACCACAACCTGGTCAGCCTGCTCGACGCCGGCGTCGTCGAGGACGAGCACGGGACGCCGCAGCGGTTCATCGTGATGGCGCTCGTGCACGGGCAGGACCTCGAGGAGCGCCTGGGGCTCGGGCCGCTGGCCTCGCGGCACATCGCCGAGGTCGGCTACGACATGGCCGAGGCGCTCCACTACATCCACGACCGCGGCGTCGTGCACCGCGACATCAAGCCGTCGAACATCCTGCTCGTCGACTACGGCAACCGGGCCGACCGTGCCCGGGCTCGGCTGACGGACTTCGGCATCGCGCTGGCCGACGGCGTCGAACGACTGACCGCCGACGGCGTGACGACGGGGACGGCCGCCTACCTCAGCCCGGAGCAGGCCCGCGGCGGTGACGTCGGCCCGGCGAGCGACGTCTACTCGCTCGGACTGGTGCTGCTGCAGTGCTTCACCCGCCGGCGGGAGTTCCCCGGGTCGCTCGTCGAGTCCGCGGTCGCTCGGCTGTCGCGCGACCCCGTCGTGCCGGACCCGCTGCCGACGCACTGGCAGCGCGCCCTGACCGCGATGACGGCCAGGGACCCGGCACAGCGGCCGACCGGGGAGGCCCTGGTCGGCCTGCTCCGCGACGTCGTCATCGCGGACACCACGGCCGAGGACCGTGTGGTCGACACGGACGCGCCCGGCACCGCGACCCGCGCGACGGAGACGGACACGACGCGCAGCGCCGGACCGAGCACCGGCACCGGCACCGGCACGCGCAGCGCCGGACCGAGCACCGGCACCGGCACCCGCACCGCCACCGGCCAACGCCCCGCCACGGGGTCGCACCCGGCGACGCTCGACCTGCTGCCCGAAGAGGCCCTGCAGCGGACCACGGCCATGGCCGCACGTCTGTTCGACGCCCCGATCGCCCTGGTCGAGGTGCTCGACGAGGACCGCGAGTGGTCGCAGTCGTACCTGGCCGAGGGCATCGACGAGTCCGCACGGCACATCAGCTTCCGGAACGGCTTCGCCCCGGTCCCGGTCCCCGTGGTGATCCCCGACGGCTCGGCGCACCCGGAGATGCGGAACAGCCCGCTCGTCACCGGTCCCCTCGGCATCCGGTTCTACGTCAGCGTGCCGCTCGTCCGCCACGACGGCACCGCGATCGGCACCCTGGCCGTGCTCGACACCCGTCCGCGCACGGCGACCGAGGCCGACCTGGCGAACCTCCGCGACCTGGCGGCGCTGGCGGTCTCGCAGCTCGAACTGCGCCAGGAGTCGCTCCGCTCGACGAGCGACGCGATCCCCCTGGCACCCCCGACGGCCGGCTGACCGCCGGCAGGGCCCGCCGAGTCTCGTCTCGGCGGACACAACTCGCGACGCCGGCCGCGCGTTGTGTCCGGGACGCCGAGACTCGGCTCAGCGTGATCGCCAACGGACGCACCAGCGCCCGCCTGCCTACGCGACGGCCGCCAGCACCCGCGCCCGCACCTGCGCCGCCGCCCCGAGGGCGACCGCGTCGGAGCCGAGCGTCGACGGCTCGACCCGGATCGACGCCCCGCTGACGGGTGGCTCGGCAGCGATGGCCGCCTCGATCGCCGGGGACAGCAGGTCCCAGGCCCGGGCGACCCCGCCCCCGATGACGACCGTCGTCACGTCGAGGATCCCCGCCGTGAGCAGGATGCCCCGGGCGATCCCCCACCCGGCGGTCCGGAAGACGTCGAGTGCGTCCGGGTCCTCGGCCCGCGCGGCGTCGGCGATCGTGTGCACCGGCAGGCGTCGTCCGGTCGCGGCCTCGTAGCGGGCGGCCATGCCCCGCGCCGCCGCGATCGTCTCGAGGTGCCCGTGCTGCCCGCAGGTGCAGAGCCCGTCGCCGAAGCCCGGCACGTGGCCGATCTCCCCGGCGGCACCGCGCGGCCCGGCGAACAGCGAGCCCCCGAGCACGAGGGCCCCGCCGACCCCGGTGCCGAGGGTCATCCCGAGCACGTCGCGCTCCCCCACGACGGCGCCGGCGGCGACCTCGCCGAGCAGGAACGCGTTGACGTCGTTGTCGAGCGTCGCGGGGACACCGAGCCGCTCGGACACGTGCGCGGTCACGCCGTGCCCGGCCCACCCGGTGAACGAGTTGCCGGTGACGAGCACGGTCCCGGTGGTCGCGTCGACCACGCCGGCCGCGCCCACCCCGACACCCGCCAAGGAGGCCCGGTGCGTCTCGAGCAGGTCCGTCACCACCCCGAGCGCCGCGTCCACGATCGCCGCGCCGCCCGCGTGCGCGGGCGTGGGCAGGTCGCGTCGGTCGATCACCTCGAGCTCGGTGGTCGCCAGGACCACCTTGGTGTTCGTCCCGCCGACGTCGATGCCGGCGAGCACCGGGGTCACGAGGTCACCGCCGCGAGGGTGGCGAGCCGCTCGGCCCGACGCTGCCGTTGCAGCACGGGGTCCGGCACGGGGACGGCCGCCAACAACCGCCTGGTGTAGTCGGTCGTCGGGTGCAGCAGCGTCGTGCCGGTGGTGCCCTGCTCCTCGACGACACCGCGGCGCATCACGACGACCCGCTCGGCGAAGTGCTGCACGACGGCGAGGTCGTGCGAGACGAACAGGCACGCGAACCCGAACTCGGCCTGCAGCTCGGTGAGGACGTCGAGCACGGCTTCCTGCACGCTGACGTCGAGCGCCGAGGTGGGTTCGTCGGCGACGAGCAGCCGCGGCTCGAGCACCAGGGCCCGCGCCAGGCTGACGCGCTGCCGCTGCCCACCGGAGAGCTCGCGCGGCGCACGGGACGCCAGCGCCCGGGGCAGCCGCACGGCGTCCAGGGCCTCGTCCACACGCTTCCGTCGGTCCGCGGAGGAGGTCCCCCGGCGGTGCACGGCGAGCGGTTCGGCGATGCACTCGGCCACGGACATCCGGGCGTCGAGCGAGGCCACGGGGTCCTGCAGCACGACGCCGATGCCCGACCGCAGCGAGCGTCGGTCGCGCCGAGGGATCCGGCGGAGGTCCTGCCCGAACAGGCGGACCTCCCCGCCGCTCGGCTTGACGAGCCCGAGGGCGACGCGCGCCGCCGTGGACTTGCCGGAGCCGGACTCGCCGACCAGGCCGACGGTCTCACCGGCGTGCACGGCGATGTCGATCCCGCTCAGGGCGTGGACCGCCCGCGCCCCGCGCCCGAACGTCACCGAGACGTCCCGCAGGTCGACCACCGGGGCGGTGTCGGGCCTCCCGTCCGGGTCGGACGCGACCACGGGTGCGACGGGAGCCGCCGCACGGTCGCGGCCGGTCACGGACTCGACGGTGTCCAGCCGGGGCACCGCGGCGAGCAGGCGCTTCGTGTACTCGTGCTGCGGGCGGAGCAGGACGTCCTCGACGCTGCCGGTCTCGACGATCTCGCCCTGGAGCATCACGGCGACCCGGTCGGCGAAGTCCGCGACGACGCCCATGTTGTGGGTGACGAGCAGCACGCCGGTGCCGCTGTCCACGGCGAGCGCGCGGAGCAGCTCGAGGATCTCGGCCTGCACCGTGACGTCGAGTGCGGTCGTGGGCTCGTCGGCGATGAGCAGCGCGGGGCTGTTCGCGATGGCCATGGCGATGACGACGCGCTGGCGCTGGCCGCCGGAGAGCTGGAACGGGAACGCCTTCGCGCGCTCGGCCGGGTCGGGGATGCCGACGCGGTCCAGCAGGTCGACGGCTGCGGCCGCTGCCTCGGACGCGGAGACCGAGCGGTGGTTCCGGACGACCTCGGCGATCTGCGCGCCGACCCGGGTGAGGGGGTCGAGCGCGGTGGCGGGCTCCTGGAAGACCATCGAGACGGTCTGTCCGCGCAGCCCGCGCAGGGCGGGTTCGGCGGCACCGACGACCTCGTGCCCGGCGACGACGGCGCTGCCGTGGGCCGTGGCGTTGCCGGAGAGCAGCCCCATCGCGGCGAGCGCCACGGTGGACTTGCCCGATCCCGACTCGCCGACGAGCGCGAGCGTCTCGCCGGGGGCGACGGTCAGCGAGACACCGCGGACGGCGTCGACCGTGCCGGACTCGGTGCTGAAGGAGACCCCGAGGTCGGTCATCCGGAGGATCTGGTCGGCGGTCATCCGCGGCCCCTCACGTCGAAGGCGTCCCGCAGTCCGTCGCCCACGGCGTTGAACGCGCAGACGACGAGGATCACGGCGAGACCCGGTGGCACGATCAGCCACCAGCGTCCCGAGTAGGCGGCTGTGAGGCCCGCCGAGAGCATGCCGCCCCAGTCCGTCGCCGGCGGCTGGACGCCCAGGCCGAGGTACGAGACGTAGGCGACGAGGAGGATCGCGTCGGCGACCTGGAACGTGGCGGCGACCACGATCGTGGAGACCGAGTTCGGCAGCAGGTGCTTGCCGATGGCGCGGGCGTGGGAGCCGCCGATCGCGCGCAGGGTGAGGACGTAGTCGCGGTTCTTCAGCGTCAGGGTCTCGGCGCGGATCAGTCGGGACGGCACCAGCCACGACACCAGGCCGAGGACGAGGATGAGCCCGGCGACCCCCGGCGTCGTGATCGCGGAGATGACGAGCAGGATGAACAGCGCGGGGATCGCGATGCCGGCGTCCACCACGCGCATCATCACGGCGTCGACCCAGCCGCCGACGTACCCGGCGATCGAGCCCCACAGCGTGCCGACGACGGTCGCCAGGACCCCGGCGGCGATGCCGACCAGGAGCGAGACCTTGCCGCCGTACATCAGTCGGCCGAGGACGTCGTGCCCGACGGCGTCGGTGCCGAGCCAGTGCGAGCCGCTCGGGCGCTGGTTGGCCTGCTCGAGGAGCGTGTGCGTCTGGTCGGTCGGGGAGAGGAAGGGACCGACGAAGCAGAACAGCACGATCACGACGATCACGACGAGGCCGATGACCGCGAGGGTGTTGTGCGAGAACCGGCGGGCGGCCAGGCGGAACCCGGTCGCGGCGACCGTGACGGGGGCGCCCGGGGCTTCAGGGGCCAGTTGGACGGTCATGCGCGGTCCGCCTTCACACGAGGATCGATGAGCGACTGCGCGACGTCGGCCACCAGGGTGCCGACGACGGTCGCGATCGAGATGACGAGGACGCAGCCGAGCAGCGTCGGGTAGTCCGAGGACTGCGCCGCGTTCCAGAACAGCAGGCCCATGCCGGGGTAGTTGAACAGCTGCTCGGTGACGAGCGCGCCGCCGAACAGGACGGGCAGGTAGTAGCCGAGCATCGCGACGACGGGCGTCAGCGAGTTCCGGAACACGTGCCGCCGGAGGATCGTGGCGGTGGAGGCCCCGCCGGCACGGGCGGTGCGGACGTAGTCCTCCTGCAGGTTCTCCAGCGTCGAGGCCCGCATGTACCGGCTGAACACGGCGATCATCGCGAGCGCACCGGTCAGCACGGGGAGCACGAGACCGGCCGGGTCCTGGAAGACCTCGGCGAGGGTGGTGCCGCTCGGTGCCTGCGACGGCAGCCACGGCAGCTGCTGGCTGAACACGACGATGAGCACCAGGCCGAGGAAGAACGCCGGCGTCGAGTAGAAGACGAACGCCAGCGCCGTGACCGTGTAGTCCACCGCACCGTTGCGGCGGGCCGCCTGCCACATCCCGATCGGGATCGCGACGACGAGCCCGAGGACCGCGGACAGGCCGGTCAGCACGAGGGTCTTCGGGAGCCGTTCCTGGATGAGCTGCGAGACCGGCTCGTTGAGCGTGTACGACGTGCCGAGGTCGCCGGTCAGCAGGCGCCCGAGGAACCAGACGTACTGCACGGGCAACGGCTGGTCGAGGCCCTGCGCTTGGTTGAACGCCGCGATCTGCACCGGCGTCGCGGAGACGCCGAGGACGCCGCGGGCGGGACCGCCCGGCAGGGCGTGCAGCAGGCAGAACACGACGATCGTGACGATGAGGATCACCACGAGCGCTTGGAGCACCCGCCGGGTGAGGTAGAGGACTGTGGTCATGCGGCTTCCGTTGGTGGATGGCGTTCGCGAGCCGGGACGGAGGCGCGGTGCGGGTCGGACCCGCACCGCGCCTCCCGATCGGTCAGGTGGCTACTTGCTCCACTTCCACTGGGACGGGTGGAAGTTGGCCAGCGAGTCCTGCTCGAACCCGGTCAGACCCTTCTTGACGACCGAGATCTGGTAGTCCGGGCTCGGCAGCCAGATCACGGGCAGGTCCTTGGCGACCGCTTCGCTGTAGTCCTGCACCGCGGCCGAGTCGGTCGAGGTCGTGGTCGCGCTGACCAGGTCGTCGACGGACGTGTTGGAGTAGCTGCCGAAGTTGGCCGAGCCGCCGGTGGAGAACAGCGCCTCACCGGTCGGGTACGCCGGGAAGTACCAGCTGCCGGCGATGCCGAAGAAGGACAGGTCCCACTTGCAGCTGTCCTCGTCGCTGGTGCACGTCGGGGTCTGCGAGAGGACGCTCGACACCGGCGCGGTCTTGATGGTGAAGCCGATGCCGGTCTTGGCGAGCGAGGACTGGATCGCGCTCATCATGTTGTCGGTCACGGACGAGCCGGACTGCGACAGCACCTGCATGGTGAACTTCGTGCCCTTCGCGACACCCTCGCCGCACTGGCTGTCGCCGCTGCCCGGGTCGGTGCAGACCATCGTGCCGCCCTGCTTCGTCCAGCCGTGGCTCGTGAGCAGTGCCGCGGCCTTCTTCGTGCTGAACGGGTACGGGTTGTCCTTCTGCGCCTCGGAGACGTAGTCGGATGCCTGCGCCTGCGGGACGGGACCGTACGTCGGGGTCGCGGTGCCGTTGAAGACGACCTTCGACAGGCTGGCCTGGTCGACCGACATCTGCACGGCCTGGCGGGCGTAGAGCTGCTTGAAGACGGCACCCATGGTCGGGTTGTTGAAGTTGTACGGCATGTACGTGATCGCCCAGCCGGTCCACGGCTTGACGTCGTAGCCCTTGCCCGTGAACGAGTCCTTCTGGTCCATGTCCGTGGCCTGGATGTAGCCGTAGTCGACCTCGCCGGAGCGGACCGCGTTCGTCTCGGCGTCCGACGTCGTGAACGGCAGCAGGTTGACGGTCTTGATCTGGGCCTTCTGGCCGCCGTCGTACTTCGCGTTGGCGACGAGCTGGACCTTGCCGGCCGTGGTGAACGACTTGACGCCGTACGGGCCGGAGATGGTCTTCCACAGCGGGTCGGAGTCGTAGTCCGCGATCTTGCCGGCGGCGGTGTTGATGTACTTCCACACCTGCTTGGCGCCGGCGGGGGTCTCGTCGGCGTCGGTCACCGTCGCGTCGGCACCGGTCTTGTCCCAGGCGTGCTGCGGGAGCGGGACGACCAGGCTGAGCTGGTTGGCGAGCATCCAGTCGGAGTTGTAGGCCTTGTCGAACGTGATCGTGAAGTGGGTGTCGTCGACGGCCTTGAACGACGTCCAGTTGTCCGGGACCTTGCCCTCGGAGTAGGAGCCCCACTGCGCCTTGTTGGCCTTGATGAGGTTGTACCAGAACTCGACGTCGCGGCTCGTGATCGGCTTGCCGTCCGACCACGTGCGGTCGCCCAGGGTCACCGTGACGCTCTTGCCGTCGCTCGCGAAGTCAGCGGCGGTGGCGATCGAGCCCTGCTTGTTCCAGGCGATCTTGCCGGTGGAGCCGTCGTACGCCACCAGGGGCTCGTACAGGGACTGCGCGATGGAGCCGTTGTTCGTGTTGAGGTGCGCGGCGGTGCCGATCGGCAGGATCCAGTTCGGCGTGAAGTTCGCCGGCAGCGCGTAGTTGATCTCGTCGGACTTCGCGTTCGTGGTGGCGGAACCGCCTCCGGAACACCCGGCGAGCAGTGCGCTCACCGCGAGCGCGGCTCCGGTGAGGAGGGCCCAGCGACGGGGCTTGGTCATGCGGACTCCTAGTGCGAGTGGTTCTGGTGGTCGGGGTGGGGCACAGTCAATGGCAAAAGCCGTTGGAAAAACAAACGTTCTCGTGTAAATACTTCGTTTCTGCGGATCGGGCGAAAGGGCTCCGGCCTCGGCGAGGCAGCTAGGCTCCCGGAACGACGGCAGTTTCCTGGCCGTCGTCGGCCCTTGCGCTGGTCTTCGTGCCGGATTGGAGAAAGTCGTGCCGGACCTCAGTTCACGGGTGCTGGAACTCGTCGCGTCGGGGCAGGCGTCGAGCCGCACCGAGATCGCGCAGCTCCTGGGCGCCGCGCCGTCGACCGTCTCGCACGTCGTCGCCCAGCTGCTCGACCACGGGATCCTCGCCGAGGAGGGCACCGACGTCTCCACGGGCGGACGCCCCCGCAAGGTGCTCCGGATCGGCGGGGTGGACGAGTACGCGGTCGCCGCGGACGTCGGTGGCGGACACGCTCGGGTCGGCATCGTCCTGGCGGGAGGCTCGCTCGAGTCCGTCTCGAACGTCCCGTTCGCGCTCTCCGACGGCCCGACCGCCGGGCTGGCCCGGCTGGCGGAGCTGCTGGACTCGCTGATCGCGACCCGTGGCGCGGACGGCCTGCGCGGTGTCGGACTGAGCCTGCCCGGCCCGGTCGACGTCGAGGCCGGGGTGGTCGACCTGCCGAGCCGCATGCCCGGGTGGAACGGCTTCCCCGTGGCGGCGTGGCTCGAGGAGCACTTCGGCGTCCCGGCGGCCGTCGACAACGACGCGAACTGCATGGCCGCGGGCGAGCAGACCGTGCAGCCGTCGTCACGACGACAGGCCATCACGATCAAGGCCGGTTCGGCGATCGGTGCCGGGATCGTCATCGACGGCCGGCTCTACCGCGGCTCGACCGGGGCCGCCGGCGACATCACGCACGTGCGCATCGACGCGGCCGGGGACACCCCGTGCTCGTGCGGCAACACCGGGTGTCTGGAGACCGTGGCGTCCGGGGCCGCCCTCGTGCGGATCCTCAGCGCGGCCGGCGTGCCGGTGTCCTCGACCGCCGAGGTCGTCCGGCTCGCATCGGACGCGGACCCCGAGGCCACCAGGGCCGTGCGCCTGGCCGGTCGGTACCTCGGCGAGGTGCTCGCCGCCAACGTGAACTTCTTCAACCCGGACGCCGTCTACCTCGGCGGCATCCTCTCCACCCTCGACCCGTTCGTCGCCGCGGTGCGGAGCCAGCTCTACGAGAGCTGCCACCCGCTCGTGACGCAGCACCTCGTCATCGAGCGCGCGTCGCTCGGTGCGGACGCGGGTCTCGTCGGTGCCGGGCAGTTCGCCCTGCAGCGCGGCCTCGCGGCCTCGTTGCAGGAGCTGTCCGCGCCGATCCCCCAGTCGACCACCAGGAACAGGAGTGTCCGTGTCTGACACCGTGCCCAGCAGCACCCCCGCCCAGTCTCCGGCCGGTCCTCCGGCTCGGCGGCCGGTCATCGCCATCGCCGGGTTGGCCATCGAGACGTCGACGTTCACGCCGACCAGGACCCAGGCAGAGGCCTTCCACCCGGACCGTGGGGACGAGGTCGTGGCCCGCTACGACTTCCTCGCCGGGCTGTCCGACGCCGCCGACTTCCGCGGCGCGCTGATCGGGCACGCGCTGCCCGGCGGGATGGTGACGAGGGACGCGTACGAGTCGCTCGCGTCCGAGATCGTGGACCGGCTGCAGTCCCTGGTGTCGTCGACGACCGTGGACGGCCTCTGGTACGACATCCACGGCGCGATGGTGGTCGAGGGCCTGGACGACGCCGAGTCCGACCTGCTCGGACGCATCCGCGCGGTGATCGGTCCCGACGTCATCGTGTCGGCGTCGATGGACCTGCACGGCAACGTCACCGCGGAGCTCGCCCACCAGGTCGACCTGGTCACCTGCTACCGGATGGCCCCGCACGAGGACGCCATGGAGACGAAGGAGCGCGCCGTCCGGAACCTGGTCGACGTGCTCACCACCCGCCCGGTCGGGTCGCAGCGTCCGGTCAAGGCGTGGGTGCCGATCCCGGTGCTGCTGCCCGGCGAGCAGACCTCGACGCGCCTCGAACCCGCCGCGTCGCTCTACGCCCAGGTGCCCGTCGTCGAGGCCGAGGACGGCGTGCTCGACGCCGCGATCTGGGTCGGGTACGCGTGGGCCGACCAGCCGCGCGACCGTGCCGTCACCGTCGTCACCGGGTGGGACCAGGACGCCGTGGCCGCCGGGGCCGAACGACTGGCCCGCGCGTTCTGGGACGTGCGCGAGGACTTCGTGTTCGTCGCGCCGACGGGCTCGTTCGCCGAATGCCTCGACGCCGCGCTCGCTCCCGGCGCCGCACGGCCGTACTTCGTCTCGGACTCGGGCGACAACCCGACCGCCGGCGGGTCCGGCGACATGACATGGGGGCTGACGGAGGTGCTGGCACGGCAGGAGTTCCGGTCCGAGGACGGCCCGACGGTCATCTACGCGAGCGTCCCCGGCCCCGATGCCGTCGCCACCGCGGTCGCCGCGGGCGTCGGTGCGACCGTGACCGTGACGGCGGGTGCCGCGGTCGACGACGTCCACGCCGGACCGATCACGATGACCGGGCGGGTGCACGCGGTCAAGCACGGGGACCGCGACGCCGAGACCGAGGTCGTGCTGCAGGCCGGCAGCGTGTACGCCATCCTCACGACGTACCGGAAGCCGTACCACCACGAGCACGACTTCACGGACCTCGACCTCGCTCCGCGCCAGGCCGACGTCGTCATCGTGAAGATCGGGTACCTCGAGCCGGAGCTGTTCGACATGGCCGCCGACTGGATGCTCGCACTGACGCCGGGCGGGGTCGACCAGGACCTCGAGCGCCTCGGGCACCACCGGATCGCGCGGCCGATGTTCCCGTACGATCGGGTGTTCCCGTCGGCGCCGGACCTCGGTGCCCGGATCATCCCGCCCTCGAACGAACCGCTCGGAGCCATCGCGTGACCTCTGCCACTCTCGACTCCCCGGTCTCCCTCGAGATCGCCGTCACGTCGCCCGCGGGTGCGGTCGTCGCTCGAGACGGCGGCGCCGACCGGGTCGAGCTCTGCGTCGGGCTCGAACTCGGCGGACTGACCCCGTCGCACGGGCTCGTCGAGGCCGCGGTCGCGACGGGCATCCCCGTGCACGCCCTGGTCCGGTGCCGCCCGGGCGGGTTCGTGTACGACGCGGACGAGGTCGAGCTGATGGACCGCGAACTCGAGGCCATCGTGCGCTCGGGCGTCGCCGGTGTCGTCGTCGGTGCACTCGGGGCGGACGGGTCGCTCGACCACGACGTCCTGCGGCGCTTCGTCGGCACCGCCCGCGCACTCCGGAACGACGTCGAGGTCACCCTGCACCGGGCGATCGACCACGCGGCGGACCCCGTCGCCGCCGTCGCACTGCTCGCCGACCTCGGGTTCACCCGCGTCCTGACCTCGGGCGCCGCCCCCACCGCCCTCACCGGCGCGGCGACGATCGCCCGCATGGTGTCGGCTGCCGGGCCCGTGCAGGTCATGGCCGGCGCTGGGGTCATCCCCGCGGACGTGCCGGCCCTCGTCGCCACCGGAGCGGCCGCCGTGCACCTCTCCGCGAAGCGACCGGCCGCCGACAGCGCGCACGCGGGCGTGCCGATGGGCGGGGCGGACGACGGTTCCGCGCACTTCGTGACCGACAGTGACGTGGTGCGGGCAGCGCGGTCAGCACTCAGCGCCTCTGCCTGAGTGAACGAATAGGGTTCTCCTCATGCAGGCAGCTCCCTCCCGTCCCACCGCCGACGACGTCCTCCGCGCCGCCAGCGCGGCCTGAGACCGGGGACCGCACATGTCAGTCGGGTTGCTCGCCGTCGTCGACGACATCCTCTCCGCCGCACTCAAGGCCAGCGCGAAGACCGCCGGGGTCGTCATCGACGACGCGGCCGTCACCCCGCAGTACGTGCAGGGACTGGCGCCCGCGCGGGAGCTCCCCGTCGTCGGGCGGATCGCGCTCGGCAGCCTGTTCAACAAGTTCGTCATCATCATCCCGGTGGCGCTGCTGCTGTCGTCGTTCGCGCCGTGGGTGCTGCCGTGGCTGCTCGTCATCGGTGGCACCTACCTCTCCTTCGAGGGCGCGGAGAAGGTCGCCGAGTGGTTCGGCCACCACCACGTCTCCGCCGAGGACGACTCCCGCGACGAACGCAAGCTCGTGTTCGGCGCCATCCGGACCGACCTGATCCTCAGCACCGAGATCATGCTCATCGCCCTCGCCAGCCTCGACCCCGACATGGGCTTCTGGCTGACCCTCGGCGCGCTGGCGCTCATCGCCCTCGGCATGACCGCGCTGGTCTACGGCGCGGTGGCACTCCTGGTGAAGATCGACGACGTCGGCCTGCGACTGATGGAGCACCCCTCCGAAGGGCTGCGGCGGTTCGGTGACGGCATCGTGCGCTCGATGCCCGCCGTGTTCCGCACGATCGGCATCGTCGGGACCGTCGCCATGCTCTGGGTCGGTGGGCACCTCGTGATCGCCAACCTCGCCGAGACGTTCTGGCACGGACCGTACGACCTGCTGCACGTCATCACCCACGCGGTGGAGCCCGCCGGGCCCGTCGTGGAGTGGTTCGCGGACACCGCGTCCTCAGCCGTGTTCGGTCTCGTGCTCGGCGCCGTCGTCGTGCTCGTCCTCACCGGCATCCGACGCCTGCGTCCCGCCCGCGAAACACCGGCGTCCCACACCCAGACGCCGGCGTCGCACTGACTCCGGCCCCACCCCGCCCGCGCCCCACCCCCACCCCCACCCGCACGACACCGGTGTTGCGCTGAGACGCCGCGGAAAACGGCGGCGCCTCGGGAAGACACCGGCGTCTCGCTCCAAGACACCGGCGTCTCGCGCATGGACCGCCGCGGCACCCCCTCGGTTGACAGTTAGAGCTCGAACACTTAGAGTTCTGATCATGCAGGCACCGCACTTCGACACACCGCTCCAGCTCATGCGCTGGATCGGGTGGGCCCAGCGCAAGGCCGCGGACGAGTGGGTGCGGGAGCGCGAGCTCTCGCACGAGCAGAGCTTCGTGCTCGGCTACCTGCAGCAGAACCCGGGCGCCATCCAGCGCGACATCGCCGAGATGACCCGGACCAGTGCGGCCAGCGTGTCGAGCCTCCTGCAGGGGCTCGAGAAACGGGGCCTCATCGAACGACGAGCCGACGCCGGCAACGCCCGGACGAAGCTCGTGTACGCCACCCCCACCGGCATCGACCTGATCGCCGGGTTCGAGGACGCGATGCTCGCCCTCGACGACCGCCTGCTCGCTCCGCTCAGTCCGGACGAGCGCGCCACGCTCCGCGACCTCCTGCTCACGGTGACCGCCGAGCTGCCGGAACCCACCCGGTAACCGCAGCAGAGCCTCCCGGCCGTCCGCCGGAGGCGCCAGCCTGCCCACGCGACGGTCCCGCCGGGCCGGGACATCGCACGACGCGTGCGGTCTCGCCGAACGGACCACCGCGCCACGTGACGGCCCCTGCCGTCGCGCCGTCAGCCATGCCGTGCCGGCCGTCGTCGGCGCGCGCTCAGCCCTGCCCGGAAGGGGACAGCCATGAGCACCACCATCACCACCGCAGCGGAGAAGAACCGCTGGTACCTCTCCGCCGCCCCCATCGCCCGAGCCCTCGTGCACCTGTGTGTGCCGATGGCCGCGGCGATGGTCGTCAGCGCCCTGTACAACGTCATCAACGCGGGCTTCATCGGCGCGCAGCACGACACGTCGCTGCTCGCGGCGATCACCTTCGGCACGCCGCTGCTCGGGCTGGTGATGGCGGTCGGCGGCGTGTTCGGCGTCGGGGGCAGCTCGCTCATGTCGCGGTTGCTCGGTGCCTCCGAGCACGACCCCGCCACGGCGGGCGCAATCAAGCACGTCGCGTCCTTCGCCGTCTGGGGCTCGGTCGTGACGGGCATCGTGCTCGGCGGCCTCGGGCTGCTGTTCCTGCGGCCCCTGGTCGGGCTGCTCGGGGCGGACGCCGCGGCGGTGCCGGCGACCAGCGCCTACGTCGGCGTGATGCTCGCCTTCGTGCCGGTGCTCGCCGCGGCGTTCTGCCTGGAGCAGATGATCCGCGCCGAGGGAGCCGCCCGCCAGGCGATGGTCGGGTTAATGCTGTCGACCGTCGGGAACCTGGTGTTCGACGTGCTGTTCATCCTGGTGCTGCACTGGGGCGTCGCGGGCGCTGCGCTCGCGGTGGGGCTCGCGAACCTCGTGAGCATCGTCTACTGGGTGCGGTGGCTCGGCACGCACAGCGAGAACGTCAGCCTGTCGCTGCGCTGGTTCACGCTCCGCCGCTCGGTGCTCGGTCCGGTGTTCGGCATCGGCGTCAGCGAGCTGCTGCAGGCCGGGTTCCTCATCGTCACGACCCTCGTGCTCAACAACCTGGCCGCGCAGTACGGCGACGACCCCCTGGCCGCGATGGGCGTGGCCGTCCGGATCGCCCAGGTGCCGGAGTTCCTGGTGATGGGCGTCACGATCGGGGTCCTGCCGCTGCTGGCCTACGCGTACGGCAAGGGCGACCGGGAGCGCCTCCGCTCGGCACTGCGGGCCTCGGCGCTGACGGTCGGGGCGATCGTGCTGGTGTTCTCCGGCACGGTGTTCGTCTTCCGGGAGCAGGTCTTCACCGTCTTCTCCTCGGACCACTCGGTGCTGGCGATCGGCCTGACGATCCTGGTCGCGCAGCTCGTCGCGACGGTGGTGAACGGGTTCACGGGGTTGTTCACGTCGCTGTTCCAGGCGGCGGGGCTCGCGACCCCGGCGATCGCGATGTCCCTGGCGCAGGGCGTGCTGTTCATCCCGATCGTCCTGCTCGGCAACCTGTGGTTCGGGCTCGCCGGCATCATCTGGGCGCTGACGATCACCGAGGTCCTGGTCTTCCTGGCCGGCGTCGTGATCTGGCTCGCGGCGCGGGGCCGCATCGACCGCGGGCTCGACGCGGGCAGCGCGGAGCGCGCCGAGGCGGTGCTGGAACAGGCGGCGTGACGGACGGGCGGGCCACCGGACGGGAGGCTCCCCACCAGTCCGGTGGGGAGCCTCCCGTCTGTTCACCCGCACGTCCACCGCAGGTGGCAGGCTGGTCGGCGGGCATCGCCGCCCGCAGCCCAGCCAGCCGCGAGTGGAGACCGATGCCAGAACCCGACCTGATGGTCGTCACCGACCTCGACGGCACCCTGCTCGACCACCACGACTACACGTTCGACGCGGCGCTGCCGATGCTCGACCGGCTGCGGCGAGCGAGTGTCCCCGTGGTGTTCTGCAGCAGCAAGACCGCGGTCGAGATCACGGCGCTGCAGGCACGGACTGGCCTCACCGGGCAGCCGTTCGTCGCCGAGAACGGCGCGGTCGTCGTCGGCGTGGACGGCCGGCAGCTGACCGGGCCCGCAGACGGCGACCTCGGTCGACTCCACGCCGCACTCGAGCGGGTCCGACGCGCGCTGGGCCTGCAGCTCGCGACGTTCTCCGGCGCGTCGGACGTGGAGGTCGCGGCCTGGACGGGCCTCGACCTCGCCGGGGCGCGCGCTGCCCGGTGCCGCACCGCCTCCGAGGTCCTGCGCTGGGACCCGCGCGACGACCACCGCGCCGAAGCCGTCCGGTCGGCACTGACCGAGGCCGGCTTCGACCTGGTCCGCGGCGGCCGCTTCTGGCACGTGCTGCCGGCCGGAGCTGACAAGGGCGCCGCCGTCCGGACACTCGTCGCCGACCACGAACGACGGACCGGGTCCGTGCCGCGGACCATCGGCCTCGGCGACGGACCGAACGACACCGCGATGCTCGACGCCGTCGACCTGGCCGTCGTCGTCCGCGGCGTCGGACCGGCACCGGGACCACTCGCCGACGACCGGGCAGAGCGGGTCCACCGCACGACCACCACGGCCCCGCAGGGGTGGGCCGAGGGACTGAACCACTTCCTGAGGGGCGACCGATGAGCGACTTCCACCAGAACGGCGTCATCACGACGTTCCACGACCTGACCCGACGCAGCACCGCGAGCATCGAGGACGAGCTCCGGGGCTTCGCCGAGAAGCGCCCGATGAGCCTGATCCTGCCGGCGCTGTACTCGGAGCTCGAACGACCGGCCCTCGAGCGGATCGTCGACGAGCTGGCCGAGGCGGACTGGCTCAGCGAGATCGTCATCGGGCTCGACCGGGCCGACCGCGCACAGTTCGAGCACGCCCGGGAGTTCTTCTCGCGCCTGCCGCAGCGGCACCGGATCCTGTGGAACGACGGGCCGCGGCTCCGTGCCCTCGACGCCGAGCTCGACCGCGCCGGCCTGGCACCTGGTGAGCCGGGCAAGGGCCGCAACGTCTGGTACTGCACCGGGTACGCCTTGGCGTCGGAGCGGGCCGAGTGCATCGCCCTGCACGACAGCGACATCACGACGTACGAGCGGGGCATGCTCGCGCGGCTGCTGTACCCGCTCGCGAACCCGGCGTTCGACTACGAGTTCTCGAAGGGCTACTACGCCCGCGTCGCCGACGGTCGCATCAACGGACGGGTCGGACGGCTGCTCGTCGGGCCGCTGCTCCGGTCGCTCCGCCAGGTGTACGGGGAGTCCGAGTACCTGGAGTACCTCGCGAGCTTCCGCTACCCGCTGTCCGGTGAGTTCGCGATGCGCGCGCACGTGCTGAACGGCCTGAAGATCCCGGGCGGCTGGGGGCTCGAGATCGGGATGCTGTCCGAGGTGTACCGCGACTACGCGACGCGCCAGGTCTGTCAGGTCGAGATCGCCCACGACTACGACCACAAGCACCAGCCGCTCGCCGAGGCCGACGGCACCGGCGGACTTGCACGGATGGGCAACGACATCGTGCAGTCGCTGTTCCGGAAGCTCGCCACGATGGGGGTCCCGCTGACGTCGGACTCCTTCCGGGTGCTCAAGGCGACGTACTACCGGAACGCGCTCGACATCGTCGAGGTCTACCGGCACGAGGCCGTGATGAACGGGCTGGCGTTCGACCAACACGCCGAGGAGGCCGCGGTCGAGCTCTTCACGCAGGCCGTCCTCGACGCCGGCAGCGCGTTCACCGCGAGGCCGAACGACAAGCCGTTCATCCCGAGCTGGAGCCGGGTGCGGTCGGCGGTGCCGGACGTCCTCGAGCGCCTGAGCGCGGCGGTCGAGGCCGACCAGGTGGACTGACCCGCGGGCAGCACGGCCGGCGCGGGCAGCTGGCTAGCATGGGCAGCACCGTCACCGTCGACCCACCCGCAAGGAGCCCGATGCCCGCGACACCGCTCCGGATCGGCCTCGTCGGGGCCGGCGGCATCGCCCACGCCCACATGCCCGGGCTGCTGCGCCTGGGGCCGGTGGTCGTCTTCGCCCGGGACGGCGCCGAGGACCTCGCGGCAGCGTTCGCGGAGACCGCTGCCGACGCCGGGTCCTCGATCACGGTGGTCGACTCGCTCGCGGCACTGCTCGACGTCGTCGACGTGGTCGACGTCGTGACGCCGACGTTCGCCCACGCGGAGGTCGTCCCCGCAGCCCTCGGCGCCGGCAAGGACGTCATCTCCGAGAAGCCGCTCGCGCGGACCGACGCGGACGCGGCGGACCTGGTGCAGCGCGCTCGGGACGCAGGCCGAGCGCTGTACCCGGCCCAGGTGGTGCGCTGGTTCCCCGCGTACGCGCGCCTGCAGGAGGCCGTGGCCACGGGCCTCCTGGGCGATCTCGCGGTCCTGCGGTTCGTGCGGTCCGGCGCCTTCCCGATCCGGACCGCGTGGTTCGCGGACACGGAACTGTCGGGCGGGATCGTGATGGACCAGATGATCCACGAC
The DNA here is from genome assembly GCF_026672405.1 of Curtobacterium sp. SL109. Taxonomy (NCBI): domain Bacteria; kingdom Bacillati; phylum Actinomycetota; class Actinomycetes; order Micrococcales; family Microbacteriaceae; genus Curtobacterium; species Curtobacterium sp. SL109. Next base: position 777,580 of record NZ_JAPPRB010000002.1, on the reverse strand, counting down.
CTCGACATCGCGCGGTGGATCGCCGGCGAGGTCACCACCGTCTCCGCCGTCGCGGTGCGCTCCGGGACGGAGGCCGAGCCGGTCGCCGCAGCGCATGTGCTGCTCACGCACGCGTCCGGCGCGATCAGCCACGTCGCCGGGGTCTGGGGGCCGCAGCACCTGGCGTTCACGACCGAGTACTCGGTGACCGGGACCCTCGGCAGCCTGTCCCACCGGTCGCGTGACGAACTCGACTCCGTCGCGGACCTCGCGGTGCCCGAGGCCGTCGACGGGTTCCTGCCGCAGGTCGACCCGGCCGAGGACCCGTACGGGCTGGAGCTCGCCGACTTCGTGGGGGCGATCGCCGGCACCGGTCCCGCTCCCCGGGTCACGGCCGAGGACGGGGCGGCCGCCGTGCGGATCGCCAACGCCGCGCTGCGCTCGATCGCGAGCGGACAACCGGAGGTGCTGTCGTGACCGCGTTGCGGATCGGGGTGCTGTCCTTCGCGCACACGCACGCCCTCGGGTACCTGTCGGCGCTGCGGGCGATGCCGGACGTCGACGTCATCGGCTCCGACCCCGACGGCGTCAGCACCGGGACGACGAGTGACGAGCTGCGGGGACGCGAGCTGGCCGAGGCGCTCGGGGTCGAGTACGCGGACTCGTACGCCGACCTCTTCGCCTGGGGCCCGGACGCGGTCATCGTCACGAGCGAGAACGCCCGACACCGGGAGCTCGTGGAGCGCGCGGCGGCGGCCGGTGTGCACGTCCTCTGCGAGAAGCCGCTCGCCACCACGTGGGAGGACGGCCTGGCCATCCGCGACGCCGTCGAGCGGGCCGGCGTGCTGCTCATGGTGGCGTTCCCCGTGCGGTTCGCCTCGGCGTTCGCGACGCTGCGGGCCACGCACGAGGCCGGGGCACTCGGCCAGCTGTTCTCCGTGCGCGGAGCCAACAACGGGATGCTGCCGCTCAGCCGCGACTGGTTCACCGACCCGGCGCTGTCGGGCGGCGGGGCGCTGGCCGACCACGTCGTGCACATCGCCGACCTGCTCGAGGCGCTGACGGGGTCGGCGCCGCGGACGGTGACGGCGGTGACCAACCGGGTGCTGCACGCGGAGCGGGCGGGCGGTGGGGCCAGCGCCGATCCGGCGGGCGGCGCTCTGCCCAGCGCCGAGACCGGTGGGCTCGTCACGATCACGTACGCGGACGGCCTCATCGCGGCGATCGACTGCTCGTGGAGCATGCCGGACACGTCGGCAGTGTGGGGCGGTCTGACGCTCGACGTCGCGGGGACCGGTGGCACGGTGTCGCTCGACGTCTTCGGGCCGGCCGCGCACGGGGTCGTGGCCGCGACCGGGCTGCCGATCGAGGCACGCTACGGCGCCGACCTCGACGCCGTGATGCTCCGCACGTTCCTCGACGCGGTCCGCACCGGCGTGCAGCCCCAGCCCGACGTGCGGGTGGGGCTGCGGACGCTGTCGATCGTGCTGGCAGCGCAGGAGTCGGCGCGGACGGGGCGGACGGTCGCGATCAGCGAGTGAGTCGCCGACGCCCCGCGGCAGCGCCGACGCGTCAGCGCTGCAGTGCCTCGGTCAGCTTGACCCGACCGCCGGTCCGGAGCAGGGCGTTCTCGTAGACCCGGGCGCCGATGACCACGACGAGCGCGGCCGACGCGATGACGACGAGCAGCGACACGACCGGCTCCCACCACTCCGCGGTCCCCAAAAAGATCCGCATCGGCATCCCGATCGGGGCGCTGAACGGCACGTAGGACATGATCCCGAGGACCGTGGGGTCGTCCGCGGCGAAGATGATCAGGAAGTACGGGATCATCACGAGCATCATCACCGGGGTCGTCACGCTGCCGACGTCCTCCTGGCGGGACACCAGCGCTGCCGACGCCGCGAACAGCGCCGCGATGAGCACGAACCCGATCGCGAAGAACACGACGAACCAGAGCATGCTCGGCCCGAGCAGCGTGAACAGGTTGTCCTGCCCGGTCACGGCGAGCGTCACCGCCGCGGCGATCGCGATCGCGACGATCTGCCCGAGCGCCATCACGCTGTTGCCGAGCACCTTCCCCGCCAGCAGCGCACGGGCGGGGATCGCGGCCATCAGGATCTCGACGACCCTGGTCGACTTCTCCTCGACCACGCTCTGCGCGATGGACTGCCCGAACGTGACCGCGGCGGCGAAGAACACGACGCCGAACGCGACCCCGACGAGCGACACGAGCCCGGGCGGCAGGGCGTCCGGGTCGAGGAGCTCGACACGCGGCGACACGGCGAGCGCCTGCACCACGTCCGTCGGCGCCTGGTCGAGGCCGACCACGCCGAAGCCGAGCGGACCCGACTCGGGCACGATCGCGGCGTCGACGTCACCACTCCGGACCAGCTGCTCGGCGGCGGCACGGTCGTCGACGCGCGTCACGTCGAGGCCGCCGGTGGAGGGCAGCGAGACGCCGTCGACGACCGCGACCGGGGTGGTGTCGTCGGAGCTGGCCTTCCCGACGAGGCCACCGACGACGATCGAGGCGACGACCATCACGAGCAGGATGGCGGCCGACACGACGAAGGCCTTGCTGCGGAGCCGCGCCTGGATCTCGCGGACGGAGACGAGCCGCACCGCCTGGCTCGAGCTGTTCACTTGACGACCTCCCGGAAGACCTCGCTGAGACGGGGCACGCGGCGGCCGAACGACCCCACCGTCCCCGTGGTGACCGCGCGCTGGAGCACGCGTTGCGCGACGGCGTCGTCGGCTTCGAACACGGCGTACCCGCCGTCGAAGTCGCGCACGTGCACGCCGGGCTCGTCGCGGATCCATGCGGCGTCGCCGTCGACCAGCAGCTCCCACGCCGCCGGGCCAGCGCTGCGACGGAGTTCCTCCTGCGGGCCGGAGGCTCGGATGCGACCGTCCGCGATGACCACGACGTCGTCGCAGAGCCGCTCGACGACGTCGAGCTGGTGGCTGGAGAACAGCACCGGGACGCCCTCGGCCGCGGTCTCGCGGAGCACCCCGAGCACGGTCTCGACCGCCATCGGGTCGAGGCCGGAGAACGGTTCGTCGAGCACGAGCACCTCGGGCCGGTGCGCCAGCGCCGCGGCGACCTGCACGCGCTGCTGGTTGCCGAGCGACAGCTTCTCCACCGGGTCGCCGGCGTGCTTGCCGAGCTCCAACCGGTCGAGCAGCTCCGCCGTGCGGGCGGCTGCGGTCCGGCGCTCGACGCCGTGCAGTCGGGCCAGGTACGTGACCTGCTCGGCGACGGGCATCTTCGGGTAGAGCCCGCGTTCCTCGGGCATGTAGCCGAAGCGCCGACGGTCGGTGGGCCCGACGGCCTGGCCGTCGATCGACACGGTCCCGCTGTCGGCAGCGAGCACCCCGAGCATGATCCGCATGGTGGTCGTCTTGCCGGCGCCGTTGCCGCCGACGAACCCGGTGAGCCGTCCTCGGCCGACCGTGAACGTCACGTCGTCGAGCACGCGGCGGTCACCGAACTGCTTCGTGACCCCGTCGACACTGAGCATCGCGTCTTCCCCTCCTGCGGTGGGGTCCCCCACTGCACGTCCGACGCTACGGAGCGGGCCCCCACCGCGCCTCCCTCCCGGGGCGGGTCCTGGCCCTCCCCCGCTGGGAGGAGACCGGTCAGCCGGGCGAGCGGGCGTCAGCCGCGCGAGCGGACCACCCCGTGCTCGTACGCCCACACGACGGCCTGCACCCGGTCGCGGAGCTGGAGCTTCTGCAGCACGTTCGACACGTGCGTCTTCACCGTGGCGTCACCGACGAAGAGCAGTCCGGCGATCTCGGCGTTGCTCAGGCCCCGACCGAGCAGCTGGAGCACCTCGGTCTCGCGCTCGGTCAGCCCCGGCACCACGCACGGCTCGGCGACGTCCGGCGCGGACGCGGCAGAAGACACGGGCACGGACGCGGACGCTGAAGACGCAGCCGCAGCCGCCGCCCCTCCCGTGGACCCGGCACTCGCCCCCGCCGTCGCGCGGCTGATGACCCGCCTGGTGACGTCCGGTGCGAGCAACGCGTCCCCGGCCGCGACGGTCAGCACGGCGTCCACGAGCTGCTCCGGGGACGCGTTCTTCAGCAGGAACCCGCTCGCGCCGGCATCGAGGGCCTGGAACAGCGTGTCGTCGTTGTCGAACGTCGTCAGGACGAGGACGGCCGGCGGGTGCTCCAGTGCAGCGATCCGACGGGCGGCCTCGATCCCGTCGACGCCCGGCATCTGCACGTCGAGGCACACCACGTCCGGCCGGTGCGTCAACACGGCGTCGACCGCAGCGGCCCCGTCCGCCGCTTCACCGACGACGGAGATGCCGGGTTCCGACTCGAGGATGACCCGGAACCCCGCCCGCACCAGGACCTGGTCGTCGGCCAGGACCACACGGACGTTCACGGTGTCGGCAGCCATGCGCGCACCAGGTACCCTCCCCGGGCGCGCGGCCCGATCTCCACGGTCCCGCCGACGGCGGCCACCCGTTCCCGCATCCCGACGTGGCCGAGTCCGCTGCCCCGGCTGCGGTCGTCCTCGTCCCCGCTGGACGGCCGGGAGGCTCGGCCCCCGTTCCCGGTGTCCGTCACCTCGACCTCGACCGCGTCCGGCAGGTAGCGCAGGCGCAGGTCCGCACGGGCGTCCGGCCCGGCGTGCTTGAGCACGTTCGTCACGGCCTCCTGCGCGATCCGGTAGGCCACCGTGGCGACGGTCGGCGGGACCGGACGTTCCTCGCCGACGACCGAGTACCGCGACGGGTGCCCGGCGGTCGTCGCGGCGTCCACGAGTTCGGCGAGACGGCTGATGCCCTCGGTGCTCGGGGCGTCGTCGAGGGGCGCGCGGGTGACGTCGCCGTCGTTCTCGCGCAGCGTGCCGAGCATCCGCCGGAGCTCCTCCACGGCGGTGCGGGCGTTCTCCTCGACCACGCCGAGCGACGCCGCGGCCTGGGCGGGGTCGCGCTCGAGCACGCGTCGAGCAGCACCGGCCTGGACGCCCATGAGCGAGACGTGGTGCGCGACGACGTCGTGGAGCTCGCGCGCGATGCGGACCCGCTCGAGCGTGACGGCCTGCGCCGCGGTGCGCTCGCGTTCGACCGCGAGCTCGAGCGTCCGCTGGTCGAGGGCGTCCTTGGCGACCGCCGACGCCCAGGCACGGTTGCCCGAGTACCAGGCGGCGCCGAAGTAGACCAGGTTGATGATGATCGACAGGAGCGAGCTCGCGACGTACGACGGGATCAGGGTGTCGCTGTCCCCGGACACCGCCGAGGGGACGGACCAGCGGAACACGATCGCCAGGAACACCCACGCGAACATGCCCACGATGACGATCCACCGCACCGCTTCCGCGCGCACCCGGTCGGAGCACCACGCACCGACCGTGTACAGCCCGATGAACAGCGTGAAGTTGATGAACAGCCCCTCGGGCACGCGGAGGAGCTGTGTGCCGGCGAACGCCAGCGCGACGAGCACCGCCACGGTCATGGGGTACCGGCGCCGGAACGCGATCGGCCCCGCGTTCGCGACGACCATGAGGGCGCACACCCACCACGGTGCCGGGTCGTCGAACATGCCGGACGAGCCGTACAGCACCGTCGAGATCGCGATGCCCGCTGCCAGCACGAGGGCGAGCACCACGTCCTGCCGGTGCTCGCGAGGCCCGACGGGCAGGCGGGACCAGTCATCGCTCGTCGCCCCCGCGCTCGTCATGCCGACAACGGTAGCGGCTGCCCCGTCCCGCCCGCAGATCTCGTACTGGTCCGGCGGCGAGGGCGACCGACCGGTCGCCGACAGGGCGCGGACGCGACCGACAGCAGACGGGAGGCGCGGTGCCAGCTGGCACCGCGCCTCCCGTCCGTCACCTGCTCAGTTGGCCGGCGGTGCGTACAGCTGCAGGTCGTTGCCCTCGCTGTCCTTGAAGGGGACGATCTTGCCCCACGGGTGCTCGCTGATCTCGCCCTGGATGTCGGCGCCCTTCTCGCGGAGCGAGGCGACCTCGTCCTCGATGCTGCCGTCCGGCTGGAAGGACACGACCGCGCCGCCGTCCTTCGAGGGGCCGGCGGACTCGCGCGCGTTCAGGCCGATGCGCAGGCCGTTGGCGTCGATCTCGCTCCAGTCCTCGGACTGGTCGGTGACGGTGAGACCGAGGGTGTCGCGGTAGAACGCGACCGCGCGCTCCATGTCGGTGACCGGGACCCAGACTGCTGCAACTCCAGTTGCCATGGTGGTGCTTCCTCTCGTCGGTGGTACGCCCGGAACGGTAGGCAGCGGCGGTGCGTGCCGGCTCAGGAATGCGCCGGGAGCGCTGCGGGCGTAGGTTGCGCCCCATGAAACGGGTGACGGTCTCCATGAGCGTCTCGCTCGACGGGTTCATCGTCGGGCCCGACGGCGGCTTCGACTGGGCGCCGCCGGACGAGGAGGAGTTCGGCGCCTTCCTCGACGAGCTCCGCGGGGTCGACGTGCACCTGCTCGGCCGACGGCTGTACGAGACCATGTCCTCCTGGGAGGACCCGGACCAGGCCGACTCGTGGGACGCCGCCGAGCAGGAGTGGGCCGAGCGCTGGAGGCAGCTGCCGAAGGTCGTGTTCTCGCGGACCCTGTCGAGCGTGACCGGAACGAACACGCGGCTGGCCACGGACGGTGTCCCCGAGGAGGTCGCACGCCTCCGCGCCGAGCCCGGCGACGGCGAGATCGCAGTCGGCGGCGCGGACCTGGCGGCCTCGGCGGCGGAGCACGACCTGGTCGACGAGTACCGCCTGCGGGTGTGCCCGGTGCTCGTGGGCGGCGGCCGGCCGTTCTTCCCCCGCGGCGAGCGCCAGGTGGGTCTCGAGCTGCTGTCGACGCGGACGTTCCGCACGGGGGCGGTGGCGCTGCGGTACGCGGTGCGGCACTGATCTGCAACGGACGGCTCCCAGGCGCATGCCCACGCCCCGGGCCGAATTCGGAACGGGCGCTGACGGATCCGGTCGGCGGAATCCGAGGACCGTGAACCAGATCCGTCACCGCGCGATCCGAACTCCCACGTCCCGGAGAACCGGTCCCGGAGAACACCGCTGACACGTGGGAATGGACGAGACGCCCTCGGCTTTGCACTGGCCATGACATCGTCAGCAGAGCGCCGCGGGTGGCTCAGCGTGGTCTCCGTCGCACTCGGGTCCTTCGTCCTGGTGCTCTCCGAGTTCCTGCCCATCGGGCTCCTGCCTGCCATCGCCACCGACCTCGACGTGCCGATCGGCACGGCCGGCCTCATGGTGGTCGCGACCGGACTGGTCGGCGCCGTCGCCGCCCCGGTCGTCACCGTCGCCACGTCGCAGCTCGACCGCCGGGTCGTCCTGGTCGCCCTCACCGTGCTGCTCGTGGTCGCCGACGGCCTGGCGGCCATCGCCCCGTCCTTCGGCATCCTGTTGGTCGCACGCATGCTCCTCGGTGTCGGCATCGGCGGCTTCTGGGCGATCGGCGCGGGCATCGCCGGGAGGCTCGTCAAGCCCTCCGCCACGATCCGCGCGACGTCCTTCATCACCGCCGGCGTCTCGGTCGCCACCGTGGTGAGCCTGCCGCTCGGCGCGTTCGTGTCGTCGATCGGCAGCTGGCGTCTCGGATTCGTCATCGGCGGGGTGCTCGGCCTCGTCGCCCTCGTGCTGCAGCTGGTGATGCTGCCGAGCATCCCGGCCGTGCAGCGGGTGCGTTTCAGCACGCTCGGCGCACTGCTGCGGGTCCCTCGGGCCCGCGTGGGGCTCATCGCCGCCGCGTTCGTCTTCGCCGCGCAGTTCGCCGCCTACACGTACGTCGCGCCGTTCCTCCAGGAGCTCGTCGGGGTCGGCCCGGACACGGTGACCCTCGCACTGCTGGTGTTCGGCGTCGCCGGGATCGTCGGCAACTTCGCCGCGGGGTTCACCCTGAACCGCAGCGTGCTCGGGACGATCGGGGCGTCGAAGTTCGTCCTCGCCGCCGCCGTCGTCGCGCTCCCGCTCCTGGCGCACTCGGTCGTCGGCGTCTTCGCCCTGCTGGTCGTGTGGGGCCTGGTCTGGGGAGCGCTCCCCCTCGGGATGCAGACGTGGATGTCGACGGCGTCCCCCGGCGGCTCCGAGACCGGGCTCGCCCTGTTCGTCACGACGATCCAGCTCGCCATCGCCGCCGGGTCGGTCCTGGGCGGCGTGGCCGTCAGCACCGTCGGCATCGCCGGGGACTTCTGGCTGTCGGCCGGCATCGCCGTGGTGGGTGCGGTCGTGCTGGTCGGGCTGGGCCTGCGGCGGTCGAGTGCCGTGCCGCAGGTCACCGACGCCGAGGTCGGGGACCCGACGCCGACGGCATCGACGCCGGTCGTCTAGCTGGCGGACGCCCCGAGCGCTCGGTGTCGTGCGGTCACCAGGCTGACCGCCACGCGTGCCGCTCGGTCGGACGCATCGTCCAGGTGGGCCCGGAACTGCTCCCCCGTCGGCGCGCAGAGGTCGCTGATGCCCCGCACCGACACGAACGGGACGTCGTGGACGTGCGCGAACTGGGCGATCGCCGCCGACTCCATGTCGACAGCGCCGACGTCCGGGAAGACCTCCCGGAGGGCCCGAGCGCGCTGGTCCGCCACGAAGACCTCGCTCGAGCCGATGACGTGTGGGCGGACGCGGAACGGGACCACGGCGGCGAGGGCGTGGTCGACCAGCCGCGGGTCGGCCGCGTAGCGCTCGGGCATCCCGGGCACCTGCCCGATCCGGTAGCCGAAGACCGTGGCGTCCGCGTTGAGGTTCACGTAGTCCCGACCGACGACGACGTCGCCGAGCTCCACGTCCGTGGCGAGGCCGCCGGCGGAACCGATGCTGATCATCGGGACGGCCGCCCCGAACAGGTGGAAGCAGCGAGCGGCGGCGATCGTCGCGTTCGTGAACCCGATCCCGCTCCGCACCAGGGCGACGCGGGCCCCGTTGACGGTGACGAACCAGGGCGCGCCGCCGACCGGCTCCGCAGGAGGATCGGTGGCGAAGGCGGCGAACGCCGCGGCTTCCTCGGCCATGGCGGCGATCACCACGACCGACGGGAGGCTCGGGCCTGTCGGTCCTGCAGCCGCGTCGTTCTCCCTGGTGCTCACTGATTGATCCTGACACGGATGCCGGGCTGTCCCGTTCAGAGCGCGAGGAGCAGGACCACCAGGGTCGCGACCGCGAACACGAACAGGACCGCTGCGGGCTGCACGTTCTTCTCGTGTGCCCGCACGTGCGCGACGACCGCGCCGGCGAAGTAGACGACCGCGCCGATCGCGGCGGCGATGCCGATCGCGGGGACCCACAGGCCGACGACCAGTCCGACCGTGGCGAGGAGCTCGAGCACGCCGAGGACGCGCATCTGAGGCACGGACACGTTGACCACGCGCATGTTCTCGGTCATCTGTGCGGTGCCGAGGAGCTTCATCACCCCGGACCCGAGCATGGCGACGGCGAGCAGCAGCGAGAGGGCGACGGCGGCGATGTGCACGGGGACTCCAGGGTCGGTAGGACGAGGCTCGCTCATTCTCCCTGGCAGGCGCCACCGGTGGCAGTGGCATGCTGCGAACACGTCGTCCAGGGCGGACGGCCGGTGGAGGAGAACTCGATGTCCGGAGTGACGCACGTGGTCCTGGTCCAGTGGAACGCCGACGGGGACCGGTCCGCCGAGGCCGACTCCCTCGCACGGGAACACCTGACGAAGATCGAGGGGGTGCTCTCCGTGCAGTCGGGGTCGAGCGTGAGCACCGAGGGCAAGGAGGGCGACTTCGACTGGATGCTCGTGGTCGAGTTCCGCGACCGGGAGTCCCTGGCGGCCTACCTGCCGCACCCGTCGCACCAGCCCGTCGGACAGTTCATCGGGGCCGGCAGCCAGCACGTGGTCGTGTTCGACATCGACCAGAGCTGAGCTGCGCTGGTCGACGCCGGCGGGCTCAGCTCGCGAGCTCGAGGTCCCAGACGGGAGCGACGTACTCGCGGGCCCAGCCCTCGCGCAGGCGGGTGACGGCGCGGTCGTAGGCCTCGAGCAGGTCCATCTCCGGCCGGACCATCGACTGCAGCTGCAGTCCTTCGTACGTGGCGAGGAGCTGCTCGGAACCGCGCGCCGGCTCCATCGTGCCGGGCTCCCGGCCGAGCTGGACGTCACGCTCGAGGGCACGCTGCACGAACGCGTGGAACCGACGCCACCGCATGTGCAGCATCGGCGCGAGCGGGTGGTCGGGCGCGGCGGCGATGTTGAGCGTCGACGTCAGGAAGCGCATCAGCGACGGGTCGGCGATGTTCGACGTCACGATGGCGCGCAGGAACCGGATCGTGCCGTGCTGCTCGGCGATCCCCATGAGCGGGCCGGTGCGCTGCTCGTTCCACTGGTCGATCGTGGCGAGGAGCAGGCCGTCCCAGCTCGGGAACACGGCCTCGACGGTCGCAGCGGTGGTGTCGGCCTCGCGCGCGACGCTCTCGACGGTGACCTCGTGCAGCGGTCGGGTGCGCAGCGACTGCATCATCCCGGCGACGATGCGCGATCGCATCGACTCCGTGTCGTCGGCGGGGGCGTCAAGTTCGTGCGTGTGCATACACCGATCCCACCGCTCAGGGCCGCGAACGAGCCAGCCCCAGAATGAGGGGAACGCGCTTTCCGGCCGTCCGGAGACCCGGCACCGGCCCTTGGTAGCGTGCCCCCATGACGACGCTGCCTGCCGACCGACCGTCCTCCGAGGCCGAGGTGCGCGCCGCGCTGCTGGCCCTGGACCACGCGACGAAGCACCCCTTCTCGGTCGTCGACGAGGACGGTGCCGTCGTCGCCGGCTGGGGAGGAGCAACCGGCCGCGAGCGGTTCACCTACCGGTACACCGTGCGGCTGCTGCCCGAGACGGCCGAGTACACACGGCTGACGACGTCGACGACCAGGACGTCGTCGAACTCGACCGGCTCGTACGCGTTCAACTCCCTGTGGATCTCGAAGCCGGTGAACGAGGTGCTCCGCGCCCACGGGTGGCGGCCACGGCGCACCGCGGTCGGGAAGTTCCTCCGGCGCCTGGTCGGACGCGCGGACTGACCCGAGCGCCCGGCTCCGACACACGTGCACGGCGGGTGCGTGACGGCCTGGAGGCTCGTGGCGGGCCCGCCACGAGCCTCCAGGCCGTCATCTGGTCGCGCTCGACGCGACCCGGTCAGCGGGCGTCCGCGCTGATCGCCAGGGCGGCGCCGATGGCGCCGGCGTTGTCCCCGAGCACCGCTGCGCGCAGGTCCACGTCGACGCGGTAGTCCTCGGACCGGTCGAGGGTCCGGAGCAGGTCCTCGCGGATGAGCGGCAGGCAGATCGCCGCGCTGCCGCCGAGGACCGTGACCCTCGGCTGCCAGAGCGTGTGCAGGGCGGCGAGCCCGCGGCCGACGGCGACGGCGTAGTCACGGAAGACCGCTCGGACACGCTCGTCGTGCTCCGCCACCGTCATCGCCTCGGCGATCAGGGTGCGGTCGGCTGCGACGCCGCCCATGGCCTCACTCAGCCGCCGCTGCAGGGTGCTGCGCGCCGCGGCCTGCTCGAAGCACCCGGTGAGCCCGCAGTAGCAGCGCTCGGGGTCACTGCTGATCGGGATGTGGCCGCCCTCGGGGTGCGCGCCGTCGGCACCGCGGACCGGTCGGCCCTCGACGAGCATCGCGACGCCGACACCGGTACCGAGGGTCACCATGAGGAGCCGGTCGGTCTGGGTGCCCGCGCCGGCCCGGAGTTCCCCGTAGGCCGCAGCGACCGCGTCGTTGTCGATGCCGACGGGCACGCCGAGCCGGGCCCGGAGCTGGTCGACGACGGGGAAGCCCGTGAACCAGGGCAGCGTCGCGCTGTTGTGGACGACGCCGGCCGCGACGTCGACGGGGCCGCTCGCCCCGATGCCGACCGCTGCCAGGTCAGCACCGGACGGGACGACCCGCTCGACGAGCTGCGCGAGCCGGTCGACGCGATCCGCCTCGGTCCCCGCGCCGAGCTCGGCCGACGGGACGTCGACCGCGGCGACGACCTCGTCGTCCACCACGCCGATGACCCGCGAACCGGTCCCGCCGAGGTCGACGCCGACCCGGCAGACGGCCGGGGCGCTCACAGTGCGGCCGTCACCTTCTGGCCGAAGCGGAAGCGCCCGGCGACCTCGCCGGTGGCCTTCGCGAACGCGAGGGTGAGCAGCTGGGTGCGGACGGACCCGACGGCGAGCCGTGCGAGTGCGCTGTCCCGGTCCGGCGTGGCGAGGAGCTCGGTGCCGTCGTACGCGCGGGGACCCACGGTCAGGACGGTGGCGCCGGAGCGGACCAGGTCGCGGGCGAGCCCGGGCAGGAACGGGTCCTCGGCACCGCCCGGACCGAACAGCACGGCGGTCAGGCCGGGACCGGCGAGCTCGTACGGACCGTGGCGGAACGCGCCCCCGACGAAGCCCTCGACCGGCACCTTGCTCGACTCCTTCGTGATGAGGGCACCCGTGAGCGCGGTCGCCGCGTCGTCGCCGATCCCGATGTACGCGAACCGGGCGCGGGGGGCGTTCCAGGCCTGCTCGGCGAACGCGTCGGGGACGGGCCAGGCGTCGAGCAGCGCGGCGACGTCGTCCGCGATCCGGCGGACCTCCTCGTCGACGGCCTCGACCGAGCCACCCGTCAGCAGGGCGAGGGCTCGGTGTTGAGCGGCCAGGGTGTTGAGGTAGCTCTTCGTGCTGACCGTGGCCTCGGGGCCGCTGTGCAGCTCGAGCACGATGTCGGCCATGCCGGCGAGCGGGCTCGTCGTGTCGTCCGTCGTGGCGATGGTCAGCGCCGGCTTGCACGACCCGGTGAGCTGGTCGGCCAGGGCCGCGACCTCGCCGCTCCTGCCCGACTGGGACGTCGCCCACAGGAGCGTGCGGTTCGTGACGCGCTGCGGGACGTCGAGGAGCTGGCCGGCGTCGATCCGGACGACGGGCAGGCCGGCCGCGGCGAGCGCCCGTTCGATCGGGACCGCGGCGTAGTCGGACGAGCCCATCCCGGTCAGGACGATGCGGTCGTGGTCACGGAGGTCGACGTCGCGGAGCGCTGCCGGGAGCGGGGCGTCCGCCTGGCGCCGGAGCGCTGCCGGCTGCTCGGTGATGTCGTCGATGTAGGAGGAGGTCTCGGCGGTGCCGTTGGACATGGTGGTTCCCTCGTTGGTTCTGGGACGGGTGGATCTGGGAGGAGGAGGAGCAGGCGCGCTCAGCGCGGCACGGGCACGCAGCGGAGCACGTCCCCGTAGGCGGCGCGGTCGTCGACCGCGACACCGTCGTCGGTGATGACGGCGTCCACGTCGTCGAGCGCACACACGGTGGCGAGTGAGCGCCGGCCGAGCTTCGAGCTGTCGGCGACCACCGCGACGTGCTGTGCGGCGTCGATCATCGCCCGCTTCAGGGGCAGCTCGACGACGTTGATGTTGGTGATGCCGGCGTCGGGGTCGACGCCCTCGGCGCCGAGGAAGGCCCAGTCGACGTGCAGCCCCTCGACTGCGTGCGTCGCGACCGGTCCGACGAGCGTGAAGACCGTGTCGAGCAGCAGGCCGCCGGTCACGTGGACCTGGTGCGCGCGCTGCGCCCGGAGGCACATCGCGACCATGAGGTCGTTCGTCACCACGGTGAGGCCGCGGTGGTCGCCGAGCGCCGCCGCCACCTGGTACGCGGTGGACCCGTTGTCGATGAGGACCGACTGACCGTCGGCGACCAGCGCGGCCGCGGCGACGCCGATCGCGGTCTTCTCGGCGAGGTGTTGCGACCGCCGCACCTCGTAGGGGGTGTCGATCGTGTCGGCCGGGTCCGCGGGGAGCGCGCCGCCGTGCATGCGCCGGATCAGGCCCGCCCGCTCGAGGCGTTCCATGTCGCGCCGGATCGTCGACGAGTCCACGTGCAGGGCGGCGCTGAGGTCGACGGCTCGCACGTACCCGGTGTCCCGCACCTGGTCGAGGATCGCCTGACGCCGCTCGGCCGGTGTCTGCGGCATCGGCGACCCCCAGGAGTGGTGTGCAGGTGCCTCGATCGTAGTCATGCGCCGGTACGGACCTGCTCGGCGGTGGCACGCGCGGCGCCCCCGGTGCGGAAGTGCTCCTCGAGCTCCTCGAGCGTCCGGCCCTTGGTCTCCGGCATCTTCAGGCAGAAGCCGACGAAGACCAGGCACACGACCGCGAAGATCGACATCGTGGCAGGTGCCCCGATGGAGTCGAGCAGCGGGAGCGAGAAGACGCCGATGACCAGGTTCGTGGCGAAGATCACGAAGGTCGCGGCCGCGGTCGCCTTGGCCCGCACGTGCAGCGGGAAGATCTCCGAGATCACGACGTAGGCGACGAGGCCCGGGCTCACCGCGTACACGACGATGTACACGGCGAGGCAGATGAGCGAGAGCGCTGCGGTGCTGCTGTTCACGGGGAACGCGAGCAGGACGGCCAGGGCCCCGAGGGACACCGTCATGCCGATGGCGCCCACGAGCAGCATCGGACGGCGACCGACCCGGTCGACGAGGGCCATGCCGACCCCGGTGAAGACGACGTTGACGACCCCGAGGCCCACGGTCGCGAGCAGCGACGCCGATGCGCCCATGCCGATCGACTGCAGGATCTGCGGGGCGAAGTACACGATGAGGTTGATGCCGCAGCCGTTCGCGAAGAAGGCGACGAGGATCCCGATGACCACCATCGGACGCACCCAGCCGCGGAACAGGTCACGCCAGCGTCCGCGCTGTGCCGTGGCGTCCTCGCGGTTGACCGCCTCGATCTCCTCGATCTCGTGTGCGACGTCGTCCCGTCCGCGGATGCGACGCAGCACCGTGAGCGCGGCCTCGGGGCGGCCCTGCACGACGAGCCACCGCGGCGACTCGGGGATGAGCAGGACGCCGAGGGCCAGCAGGACGCCGGGCACCGCCGCGAGGCCGAGCGACCAGCGCCAGGCCTCGGTGGACGCCAGCGCGGCGTTGATGCCGTAGCCGGCGAGGATCCCGAGCGTGGTCAGCAGCTGGAACCCGGCCACGAGTGCGCCGCGGAGCCGGGACGGCGCGAGCTCGGCGATGTACACGGGGACCAGGACCGACGCTGCGACGACGCCCAGCCCGACGACCACGCGGCCGACCATCAGGACGGCCAGGTCCGGCGCGACCGCGGACACCAGGGCGCCGAGGCTGAACAGGACCCCGGAGAACAGGAGC
The DNA here is from genome assembly GCF_026672405.1 of Curtobacterium sp. SL109. Classification (NCBI taxonomy): domain Bacteria; kingdom Bacillati; phylum Actinomycetota; class Actinomycetes; order Micrococcales; family Microbacteriaceae; genus Curtobacterium; species Curtobacterium sp. SL109. Next base: position 762,470 of record NZ_JAPPRB010000002.1, on the reverse strand, counting down.
GTCCATCGACGGCCGAACCGGTCGGCGAGGGGGCCACCCGCGAGGGCGCCGATCGCCCCGCCGAGCGTCGATCCGCTGACGACGGCGCCCGTGAGGAAGCTGCCGAGGTGGAAGTCACCGGCGACGAACCCGCCAGCGCCTCCGGAGACCCCGATGTCGTAGCCGAAGAGCAGACCGCCGAGGGTGCTGACGGCGATGGCGATGTACACGTAGCCCGTCATGCGGTCGTGAGTGCGCGGCACTCGGGTCGTCGATGTCATGCGGCTCAGTGTTGCTGCGCGGATTCGTGCAGACAAGAGGCCAAGCGTGCGCGTATTCGTGCACGCATCGGACACACGACGGAAACGCGCTCCGGCCTAGGATCACGGCCCCGAGGGGCCCCGCGCCCTCAGCTGATCGCCGCGAGCAGCACCGTCGGGTCGCCCTCCATCCAGCGGCAGTCCATCGTGAACCGAGCCACGCGCGGCCCCTCGGGCGTGACGCGGACGTGGAAGGTCCAGGTGTTGCCCATCAGGGCGTGGCGGGTCGACGTCGTGTCTGGACCTTCGCCGGGCAGGTGGTGCTGCGCGAGGGCGTAGGCCTCGACGAGGTACCCGTCGCCGAGGCCGCGGGCGGTGACGTTGCTGACCGCGTGCATCGTGTCGAGCGGGCCGACGGCGCCGATCATCGTCGGGATGACCGTCTCGCGGCCGCGCAGGACGGGGAACTCCAGGCCGATCTTCGTCGTGGCCGGCGTCATGTCGACGACGACGTCCTCGGTGAGGAGCCCGTCGAGCACGGCGGCGTCGGCGGTGTCCAGCGCCCGGGCCCAGAGGAGCGGCAGACGCCCGAGCTCCCACTCGGTCTCGAACGGCAGGGGCGTGGTGGTCTCGGTGCTGCTCATGGTGCTGCTCACGGTGGTGTTCCTCCGGTCGTGTGGTGGTGGTGGCGCCCCTGCTGGGGCGGATGTGGACGAGCACACCAGCTGCGTGTCGACGTCCCGTCGACACGCGATCGACGGCTCGTCGACGCGATCAAGGGGCCAGGAGGCTGTCGGCACCACCGGAGCGTCGCCGGGACCGACCGCGCCGTCATCCGTGGAACCACGGGTCATCGGTCACGCCCTGCCCAGCCAGCGACGGACACCGGCCCGGATGCTGCATGATCTGTGAGGGACCACGCACGCTGACGGGGATCGGGGGGCTCGTGACGCGACCACGGCTGCTCGTCGCGCGTGCTCGTGCCCGGCTCGCGCTCCTGGTGCCGGTCGCGTCCGTCGTCGCAGCGGCCGTCGCGCTGCCGCTCCTGGCGATCGGGCTCGGTGACGCGGGAGCCGAGTCGGGCGCCGCCACCGTCCTCGCCGCCCAGCCGGCGCGCGCCGCCGCCACCGTCGTCACCGAACAGCTCGGCGACGCGCCCACCACTCAGGCCCGCCGGGTGCGCGCAGCCATCGCGGACCGGCTGCCCGCCGACAGCGCAGACGTGACCTGGTCCGCGTCGGTGACCACGGCCGTCGCCGCGGGGAGCGCCGGACAGGAGGCCCGGATCGCCGCCGTCCCGAGCCTCCCGTCCGTCGCCCACGTCGTCTCGGGCACGTGGCCGGCCGAGCCCACCACGAGCGGTCCGGTGCCCACCGCCGTCCAGGCGGACGCAGCGCAGCGCCTCGGTCTCCGGGTCGGCGACACGGTCGCCGTCGGCCCCCGCTCGGCCCTGGTGCTCCGCGTCGCGGCGACGTGGCGGGCGCAGGACGCCGGCGCTGCGGTCTGGTCGGGTGCCTCGGACGTCGGGTCGGGCACGGACGACGGCGTGGCCGGCCCCTTCGTCGTGCCCCCGCGGTCGATCGCGGACGTCCCGGGCACGGCCACGGCGACCTGGACCACCACGCCGACCACCGACCGGGGGCGACTCGTCGCGCCGGACGGGCTGCGTCGAGGACTGAGCGCGGTCACCGCGGCGACCTCCGGCGACACCGGTGCGCTGGCTGGCGCGGACGTGTCCGGCACCCTCCCCGCGACGTTGGCGCGGATCGACGTCGGCATCGCGACCGCCCGCGCCCTCGTCCGGATCGGCGTCGCGGTCGCCGCGGTCCTCGGCGTCGTCGCCGTCAGCGTGCTGTTCGTGCTCCTGCGCGACGCGCGGTCCCGCGAGGACGCGCTCTTCACCGCACGCGGCGCGACCCGCGCCCAGCTCGTCCGCTGGACCTGCCTGGAGACCCTGGTGGTGGCAGGTGCCGGAGCCGTGGTCGGCGCCGTCGTGGCGGTCGTCCTCGCCGGTCTCCTCGGGCACGGAACCACACCGACCGTGTGGGTCGGCGTCCTGACACCCGTCATCGCGGTCGTCGTCGCGGTGGCCACCGCCGGTGTCGTCGCCGCGCGGCGGACGTCGTCCGTCGGAGCCACCGGCACCTGGGTCGCGGTCGTGCTGACCGTCGCCGTGGTGGCGGCAGCGGCGTTCGCGACCTGGCGGCTCTTCACCGTCGGCGTGCCGGTCTCCCGCGTCCGCGGACAGGTGGAGACCGACCCGATCGCCGCCGTGTCACCGGTCGTGACGGTGTTCGCGAGTGCGCTGGTCACGGTCGTCCTCGTGGGCGTGGTCGCTGCGCTCGTCGCCCGCGCCGTCCCGCGGTGGCGCGGTTTCCTGCCAGGTCTCGTCGTGCGCCGGCTCGCCAGGACCTGGGCGTCGACGGCCCCGGTCGTCGTGCTCGTCGCGATGGCGGTCGCGGTGGGCGGGCTCGCGGCCGGACTCGCGGCGACGACCTCGGCCGTGGACGGCGCGACCGCCTCCGCCGTCGTCGGACCCGCGGTGCGGGTGACCGCCGACGGTGACGACGCCGTGGATGACGGGGCCACCGTCGTCGCGCCGACGGCAGGGGTCTCCGGCCGGGACACCGTCTCGACGCCCGTGCTCACCGACGAGGTGACCGCGGGTGACCGCCGCGTCCCCCTCGTGGCCATGCCGGCGGCTGCGGCGACGGACGTGCTCGGACGCGCGGGTGCCGCGGCGTTCCGGGACGTCGACGTGCCGGGCCGAGCGGGCACCGCGCTGCCCGTCGGCACCCGCCGGGTCGAGGTCACCGTGCGTGTCGGGCAGGCCACGCTCGACGGCACGCCCAGGTCCGACGCACGCGGCGCGGTCCGGTCCGCGCTCTGGGTGGTGGACCAGGACGGGGTGGCCGCCGAGCTGCCGCTCACCGCCGACGACGGCGCCGACGTGGCGCTCGGGGAGACCGGCCGCCTGCACGCGGTGCTCCCCCCCGCCGCCGGGGCACGGGGGACGACCTGGCGACTGCTCACCGTCGACCCCACCCTGACCTTCAGCAGCCGTCCCGCCGACGTCGACGCGGGGATCGCACCCGCGCGGCTCCGGGTGACGGTCGCCGTCGCCGTGGCCAACGTGCCGGCAGCGGCTGGGGACCGCGTGCTCGAGGACCTCGGTGGTCCCACCCGGATCCCCCTCGGAGCGGCGGCGTCGGGGCGGCCGCTGCCCGTCGTGGTCACCACCGCGCTCGCGGCGGAACTCGGACTGCGGCCCGGGTCGCCGCTCGACCTCGACGCGGCGTCGACGGCGCGCACCCTGCACACCCGGGTCGCCGGTGTGGTCGAGCGGGTACCAGGCAGCGCCTCCACGACCGCCGTCGCCGCCGACCTGCCGGCACTCGTCGACGCGTCCGTCCTCGGCGGCCCGGCGGTGGACGGCACGGCGGGCGCGGTCCCGCGGGCCGACGAGACCTGGATCGCCGGCCCCGACCCGACGACGCTCGCCGCGCAGGCCGCTCGGCACCTGACGGTGTCCGGGTCCGTGAGCACCCGGGCCGCCGTGTCGTCGACACCCGTGCTCGCCCCGGCGGTGGGGGCCCTCGCGGGGGTGGCGGCGTTCGGCACCCTGCTGGCGCTCCTGGCGTTCGTCGGGGGTGTCGTCAGCAGTGCCGACCCGCAGCGCTCCGCGACCTCCCGAGCGCTCGGCGTCTCCCCCGCTGCAGCCGGACGGTCCCGCGTCGCGGAGCTCGTCACCCCGGTCGTCGCTGCCACGCTCGGCGGGCTCGTCGGCGGGGGCGTGACGGTCGCGACGGTCGCCGCACCGTTCGCGATCGCCGCCGTCCCCGGTGCGACCGGCCTGGTCACGGCCGATCCCGTCGTGGTCTCCGCCGGCACCTTCCTCGTGCCGGTCGTCGTCCTGGCGGGGGCCGCCCTGCTGGCAGCCGTCGCCGGCCGCCGGACCCGCAGAGCCGTGGCCGAGGGAGGACACCGATGAGCGGCCGGCACACCCGTCGAGGTCCTGGCACCCCCCTCGGGAGAATCGTCGCGGAGCACCGCGCACCCCTCGTGGCCATCGCGGTCGTGACCCTGCTCGCCGCACTGCTGGCCGGGTCCGTGCTGTCGGTCCTCGGCGCGCTGGCGACGGCCGGCACCCGAGCCGACCTCGACCGGGCGACCGCGACGGACCGGGACCTGCAGGCGACGTTCGCCGTCGTCGCGGGGGACGCCGAACCACCCGCGACGGCGCAGACCGTGTTCGACGGGCTCGGCGACGACCTCGACGCGGTGCACCGGTCGATGCCCGGAGCACTGCGCGCCGCGACCGGACGAGCGGGCTGGTACGCGGCCACCGGGTACCTCGGGCTCGACGCACTGCCGTCGAAGGTCCCGGCGTCGGTGTCCGTCGCGACCGACCCCGCGTTCGCCGACGTGGTGCGCTTCACCGAGGGCCGGGCGCCACGACCGGCGCGGGACTCCGCCACGGTCGAGGTCGCCGTCTCCCCCGCCGTCGCCGCGGCCGTCGGATGGCGGGTGGGGCAGGTCCGGACCGTCGCCGGCGAACTGTCGCTCGAGCTCGTGGGTGTCTACCGGCCGCTCGACCGGCACGACCCGACGTGGGGACACGTGCCCACGACGCTCCGGCCGGCGACCGCGGGGACCGGTGACGGCGGCACGACGGTGTCGGCCACGGCGTTCGCCGCGACGGGGTCCTTCGGCCACGTCGCCGATGACGGCCGCACCACCCAGGGCCACGCGTGGTTCCCGGTCCGCACGGACACCGTCACCGCGTCCGGACGCCCGGGCCTGGTGGACGCCGTCGGCCGGTTCCTCGCCACCCGGCAGCCCCTGCCGAGCACGGCGGCCGGGTCGGTGGCCTTCTCGACGGGTCTGCCGGGGCTGCTCGACGCCTCCGTGGCCCGCGACGCCACGGTCGGCACGCTCGCGGCGGCACTCGGCTCCGGGCCGGCCGGTGCGCTCGTCGCACTCGGTGCACTGCTGGCCCGACTCGTGCTCGACCGTGCCGAGGCCGGCCTGCGGCTGCTGGGAGCGCGCGGCGCCTCCGACCGTGTGGTCCGCTCGGTCGCCGCCGGGCTCGTCGCCGTCGCCGCGGTCCCGGGTGCCGCTGCGGGCGGGGTCCTCGCGGTCCTCGTGCAGCTGACGCCGCTCGGTGGGTCGGCGCCCGCCCCGCTGCAGGCCGTGGTCGCTGCGCTGCTCGCCGCCGTCGTGCCGTGCGCCGCGGCGGCGGTCCTCGCGCCCACGGTGCGGGTCGGAGCACGTCGTCGCGCCGTCCGACCGGTCGTCGAGGCCGCCGTGCTCGTCGCGACGGTGGCGGCGGTCGTCGTCACGACCAGGAGCGGCGTCACGACCAGCGCGCCCGGCGGCTCGGTGGACCCCCTGGCCGCGGTGCTGCCGCTGCTGCTCGCCGGGTCCGGCGTCGTGGTCGTCCTGCGCCTGCTGCCCGTCGTGCTCGGACGGCTCGTCGCCGTCGCCCGACGTCGCCGTGGCGTCGCGATGCTCGTCGGGGTCGTGACCGCCGCGCGCTCCGCCGTCGCGCAGGCCGTCCCGCTCGTCGTCGCCGTGATCGGCATCGCCGTGGCCCTGTTCGCGACCGTCGTCGGCAGCACGCTCGAGGACGGGGTCGCCCAGGCGGCCCGCCGGAGCGTCGCGGCGGACGTCGCCGTGTCGTCGGTGGCCCTCGACCCCGACCAGGTCGCCCGCGTCGCCCGCGTCCCCGGCGTCGCTGCCGCGGTCGGTGTCTCCACCACGGACGAGGTGTCCTTCGACACCCCGGACGGCGCCGTCCAGGCCGTGGTCCTCGTCGCCGACGCGGACCGACTCGCCGCTGTGCAGCGCGACGTCCCGGGAGCGCTCCCCGCACCGGCGGCACTCCGGACGACCCGGGGCGAGCGTGTCCCCCTCGTCGCGTCGCGGTCCCTCGCCGAGGCCACCGGGCGGGACTCCAGCGTCCTCGGGACGGACACGCGCGTGGTGGCGACCGCCCCGGACGCGGTCCCGTTCACCCTCGCGAAGCGCTGGGTGCTCGTCGACACGGCCGTCGGGGTGGCTCGGACCATCGACGCCGACCCGCGCGTCCCGGGCACCCGTGCGGTCGCGGTCTCGGCAGCGGTGCTCGGTGGTGCGCTCGGCCTCGGCACGCTGGTCGTCGCGGGGGTGACGGCGGGGTCGTCGCGTCGGGCTCGGACCCGCCTGCTCGGGGTGTTCGGCACGACCCCGGGTGACGCGCGGGCCGTCGTCGTGGCCGAGACGCTCCCGCTCCTCGTGGCCGCACTGGTCACGGGGACCGCCGTGGCCGTCGGGGTCGTCGCGACCACGCTGCCCTCGGCTGACCTGCGCTCGTTCACCGGAGCCGTCGTCCGACCGGTGGTCTCGGTCGACCCCGGGCTGCTCGCCGGGGTGGCCGGTGGACTGCTCGTGGCGCTCACGGGCGTCCTCGTCCTGACCGTCCGCGCCGGCGCCCCCGCGCACCACCGCCCGACCAGGAGGAACCGATGAGCACCACCCCCGACATCGTCTGCCGCGACCTCGTGCGGATCTACCGGTCCCGCGACGTCGAGGTGCAGGCGCTCCAGGGCCTGACCCTGACGGTCCGAGCGGGCGAGATGGTCGCGCTCGTCGGTGCCTCGGGCAGCGGCAAGTCGACGCTGCTCGGGATCCTCTCCGGGCTCGACGCCCCCTCGGCCGGGCAGGCCGTCGTCGCGGACGTCGACCTCGGGTCACTCGACCGTCGCGGTCGCACCCGCTTCCACCGCCACAGCGTCGGCTTCGTCTGGCAGCAGACCGCGCGCAACCTCGTGCCGTACCTCACGGTCAGCGAGAACGTCGCAGCGGTCCTCACGGTCGCGGGCGTGCGCGGCCGTCAGCGTGACGAACGGGTCCGCGAGGTGCTCGACCTCGTGGGCATCGGCGACCACGGTCACGAGCTGCCCGGGGCGTTGCCGGGTGGTGTGCAGCAGCTCGCCGCGATCGCCGTGGCCCTGGCCAACCGCCCGCGGGTCCTGCTCGCCGACGAGCCGACGGGTGCGCTCGACCGTGCCGCCGCCCGGGCCGTGCTCGCGACGATGCGGGCGGTGAACGAGCACGAGGGCGTCACCGTCCTCATCGTCACCCACGACCCGACCGTCGCCGAACAGGTGCGACGGACGGTCCGGATCCGGGACGGACGCACCTCGACCGAGACCATCCGCGACGACCTCGGGAACAGCCCGGGAGAGGAGTTCGCCGTGATCGACGAGGCGGGGCGCCTCCAGCTGCCCGAGTCCTTCCAGCTGGCGCTCGGGCTGCGCGACCGCGTCCGGCTCAGCCTGCAGGACGACCACGTCGTCCTGCGCCGCGGCGACGACGAGGTGGACCGGTGAGCGGCCCCGTGCTCGAGGCCTCCGGGCTCGGGTGGGACGTGACCACCGCGGCCGGCCCGCTCCGGGTCGTGCACGACGTGGACCTGCGCGCGGACCGCGGCGAACTCGTGGTCGTCCGCGGTGCCTCCGGGTCCGGCAAGACCTCGCTGCTGCGGCTGCTCGCCGGCCTCGAGCGTCCGGACCGCGGCACGGTCGCCGTCGACGGGACGACCCTGGCCGGCCGGAGCGAGGACGAGCTCCGCGCACTCCGCCGCGACCGCCTGGCGATCGTCTTCCAGGACTTCTCGCTCCTGCCCGTGCTGACCGCGGCCGAGAACGTCGAGGTGCCGCTCCGCATCCGGCGCACCGAGCCGGCCGAGCGGGACGCGATGGTGGCCGAGGCGCTCGCGCTCGTCGGCCTGACCGGACACGAGCACCAGCGCCCCGACGAGCTCTCCGGCGGTCAGCAGCAGCGGGTCGGCATCGCCCGAGCGGTCGTCGGTCGACCGGGACTCCTGCTCGTCGACGAACCGACGGCACAGCTGGACAGCGCGACCGCCGCGGGGATCGTCGACCTGGTCGCCGGCCTCGTGCACGACACCGGGCTCGCCGCGGTGGTCACCACGTCGGACGACGCGTTCCTCGACCGGGCGACGCGGGTCGTCGACATCGAGCGCTGAGGGCAGTTGCCGTCAGCGCCAGAGGAACAGCAGCACGACGAGCCCGGACATCGTCAACGCCATCGCGCTGCAGATCACCGCGACGACGACGTCGTCCTGCGGCACCTCGTCCGCGTCGACCTCGCCGGCCCGACGAGCGCCGTGCGGTCCGACCTGGCCCGTCCACCCGTCCCCGTTCACGAGAACCGCGCGACGAGACCGGGCACGACGGCGTGCGGCTGGATCGCGACGAGGCGGTAGGACGCGCCCCCGTCGAACGTCAGCACGACCGTGTGCGGGCCGAACAGGTACGGCGACGCGGTGAGCCGGGGCCGGTTGGCGGTGAACTCGTAGACGACGTCCGTCCTGACGATCTCGGACCCCCTCGTCTCGTAGATCGACACCTCGTCGGGTGAGGTCGCCGTCGCACCGTCACAGGTGCTGTCGACGAGCCACTGTGTCGTCCCGATGCCGCGCAGGTCACTCGCGCTGATGACCGTGGACCTGACGTCGTCGCCGCAGATCTGCAGCCCCGGGTGGTCGGCGGCGCGGACGGCCTCGGTGAGCCCGGGGACGGTGTCCGTCCACGGCAGGGGGGTCTGCTCGCCGGGTCGTGGCGGTTGCCCCGGTGGGAAGACCGCGGGCGACGCCGAACTCGTCGACGATGCCGAGCTCGACGACGATGCCGAGGTCGAGGACGGCGCCGTACTCGATGACGACCCCGCGCTCGACGACGGCTCCGCGCTCGACGAGGCCGTGCGAGACGGCCCCGCGCCACCGGCTCCCGTCGCCGGCTCGGTCTCGACCGGCGACTGCGCGCAGCCCGCGAGCAGGCCGGACACGACCAGCACCGCCGCGACGACGGCCCCCGCCGTGGTCCTCGTCCGTTCCATGGGGTCCTCCTCCTGGTGGGGCACGACTGAGTGTCCGCTCCCGATGTCGGCGAACCTACGGAGCCACGGTGTCGACGACGTGACGGTCGTACCGGCAGGATGGCACCGACGGCACGGACGCCCGCGGCCCCGCGCGGCTCACGCTGTCACCGGACTGTCACACGCCTGCCGCGGTCGAGCCACGCCGACGCCGGAGACTCATGGACATCCGGACCAGGAGGACCCCATGCCGAGAACCGCCCGACGCCCCCGCCGCACCGGGATCACCGCGACCGCCGCTGCCGTCGCCACCGCGATCGTGACCTGTGTGGCAGCGTCGCTGAGCATGAGCGCGCTCGGCGCCCCGCTCCAGGACGGCACGCCCGTGTCGACGACCACGACCGCCACCAGCGCGTACTTCGCCGGCTGTGGGCGCGAGGCCGTCTCCTCGCCGCTCACGATCCCGATCTGGTGCGCGTCGACCGACCAGGTGCTGCAGGACCTCACCTGGTCCTCGTGGGGCGGGCAGACGTCCCGCGGCGTCGGCAGCTTCGTCGACAACCCCTGCGACTGCGCGAGCGGGGAGCTGCACCGGTACGCGGTCGCGGTCGCCTTCCACGACCGGGTCGACGTCGCCGGCACCACCCGGTACGAGCGCCTCCGGATCACCTTCGCGAACGGCCGCCCCGCGTGGGCCAGCCGTCCGACGATGTCGTTCCGCTGGAGCGACCAGGGGTTCGTCACCGACCAGGTGCTCTCGTGACCGACCCGGGCGACGGCGGCGCGATGGTGCTCCTCGCCGAGGACGACGACGACGTCCGCGAGACCACGCGCCTGCTGCTCCTCCGACGGGGGTTCCGCGTGCAGGAGGCCCGTGACGGCGTCGTCGCACTGGGCCTCGCCCGGGCCGCCCTGCCCGACATCGCCCTGGTCGACGTCGCCATGCCGCGGATGGACGGCATCGCGCTCGCCCGGGAGCTCGCCGAGCTGGCCGTCCCCGTGGTGTTCCTCACCGCCAGGGACCTGCCCACCGACATCGCCGGCGGGCTGCACGCCGGCGCGGACGACTACGTCACGAAGCCGTTCGACCCCGACGTCCTCGCGGCCCGGCTCACCGCCGTCCTCCGTCGCACCGGCGCACGACCGGCACGGACGGAACGGCTCGGCGCCCTGGTCGTCGAGCACGACGCCAAGCGGGTGCTGCGCGGTGCGACACCGATCACGCTCAGCGCGACGGAGTTCCGCGTCCTGCAGGCCCTCCTCGCGAACCGCGGTGCCGTGCTGTCCCGCGAGCAGGTGGTCGCGATCGTGTGGGGCTCCACGTGGCAGGACCCGCGGATCGTGGACACGAACGTGCAGCGCCTCCGCCGGAAGCTCGGGGTCGACGTCGTCGAGACGGTCCGCGGCTTCGGCTACCGGGTCGCGGCGGCCGGCCCGTGACGACCTGGAGCTCGACGCCGGGCACGACGGCCCCGCGCCCGGTCATCACCACGCACGTGCCCTGGCACCGCTCGCTCCGGGTCAGGACCGCCGCCGCCATGGCCCTGCTCGCCCTCACCCTCGTCCTCGCCGCCGGGGCGGTCTTCGCGCACACGTCCATCACGGGTGCCCGCGACCAGCTCCGCACGCAGGCCACCGCCCAGCTCCGCGAGATCGCCGCGACCGACGCGTTCGGCGGCACCCTGCCGTCGCGTGCCACCCGCGACCCCGCCGCACTGCCCGCGGAGCTCCGCGGGGCGTTGGACGCACGTGCCGTCGTGACGTACGACGACGGCACCTCGATGTGGGCCGCCCGGGGCGAGGGCGCCGACCTGCTCGCGACGCGCGTGTCCGGCGCACCGGTCCGACAGCAGTGGGCCGACCTGGTCCGCACCTTCGCGGTGAGCGGCGCCGGTGCCGCGCTGATCGCCGCGCTGGTGTCCTGGTTCGTCGCCGGACGGCTCACCCGTCGACTCCGCGTCACCGCCAGCACCGTCAACGACGCCATCGCGGGTCGGCAGGCGGACCGCCCGACCGCCGAGGACGACGAGGTGGGCGTGCTGTCCCGCGGCATCGCGGACACCGCAGCCGCGCTCGCCGTCCGGCTCGAACAGGAGCGCGCCGTCAGCGCCGACGTCGCCCACGACCTGAAGACCCCCCTCACGGCGCTCAGCAGCGCAGCCGCGCTGCTCGGGGACGACGAGGACGCCGACCGCATCCGACGACTCGTGCGGCGGCTGCGCGACCTGGTCGACGACCTCCTCCGGCTCGCCCGCGCGCAGCACGACGCCCCGGCCTCCGACGTCCGGCCACGGTCCCTCGCGCGGTCCGTCGAACGGGTGCTCGCCGACTCCCCGTCGAGCCACGTCCCGGTCCGGGTGCTCGCGGACGCCACCGTCGGGCTCGACCCCGACCGACTGGCACGTGCCCTGACGAACCTGGTCGGCAACGCGGAGCGCCACGGCGACGGCGACGTCGAGGTGGTCGTCGACGGCACCGAGGTCCGCGTCACCGACCGCGGGCCGGGGTTCCCCGAGGCGCTCCTCGCAGAGGGACCTCGGCGGTTCGGCGCGCTCGGCACCGCCGGCGGCACCGGGATCGGCCTCGCGATCGCCCTGCACCACGCCGACGCCACGGGAGCGCGGCTCGTGCTCCGCAACACCGACCGGGGCGCGAGCGCGAGCCTGGTCTTCGACCGCGCCCTGTCACCGGACTGACACACGCCTGCCGCAGCCGAGCCACGTCCCGGACGCACGCTGGTCCCATGACCACAGCACGCGTACGGACCATCCTGCCGATCATCGGCGTCACCGCGATGGCGCTCCTGCTGACCGCCTGCTCCGGCGGCGGCACCGGAGCAGCGACCGCCGCCCACCCGTCGACCGGGGCCTCGACCGGCACCTCGACGTCCGCCAGTCCCACCACCGGCCCCACCACCGCTCCGAGCAGGTCCACGCCCGCCGCCGCGACGCCGTCCACCGCTGCCGGAGCCGCGGCCCCGGCGCCCTCCCGCGGCTCCGGGACGGCCGCCGCTCCCGCACCCGCCAGCACCACCTCCGGCGACACGGCGAGCACACGGTGCGCCACCTCCCAGCTCACCGGGTCGGTCGCGGACGGCGGTGGCAGCAGCGCGGGCGCCACAAGGGTCGCGATCATCCTGCGCAACACCGGCGCGCGGTCCTGCACCCTGCAGGGCTGGCCCGGCGTCTCCTTCGTCGGGGGCGGCAACGGAACCCAGATCGGCAACGCGGCGACACCCGACCGCTCGACGCCGCACCAGACCCTCACCCTCCGACCGTCCGGTGAGGTCCAGGCGGTCGTGACCGTCCGGGACGCCGGCGACTGGGACTCCGCCACGTGCCACCCGCGCGTGACCGACGGCTTCCGCGTGATCCCGCCGGGGTCGCGCCAGTCGCTCTTCGTGCCCGCCACCGGGGCGCTGTTCGAGTCCTGCGCTGCGCCGGCGGTCCACCAGCTCAGCACGAGCGCGCTCGCGTCGTTCTGACGCCACCACCCACCGGACGGGAGGCTCTCCCCGCGACCGCCACCGAGCCTCCCGTCCGGCAGTGCTGACCACCGCCACCGGCGACGCCGAAGGTGCGCGACGGCCGCAGCCGCCCTAGGGTGGCTGCTGCACCCCGCTGTCGGGGATCATCGGGGGGACCATGGCTGGGGAACTACGGGTCGATGCGGGCGGGCTGTCGTCGCTGGTCGGCGACCTGAACGTCCACGGCGGGAGCGCCGGGCAGCAGGCGGCCGCCGCCGACGCCGCGCTGAGCACGGCTGTCGCCGCCGCCACCTCGCCACAGCTGAGCGGTGCCCTCGGACGGCTCGCCGGCCGCTTCCGTGGGCGCAGCGACGACATCGGTGTCCGCATGACGAGCCTCGCGGCGTCGCTCACCACGGCGCACGACGCGATCACCGCGACCGACAGCCACCTCGCTGCCGACGTCAGCGGCATGGGCCGGTGAGCGTCCTCGCCGGCGCGCTGACCGCCGCCGACGTCACGGACGTCACCGACGACGCCGCCGCGCTCCGTTCGGCCGCCCAGCGGTTCGCCGCCGCCACCGACGGCGTCCTGTCCGCCGCGACCGCCGCGTCGCGGTCCTGGTCCGGGCTCCCCGCCGTCTTCACCTCGGACGCCCTGCAGCCGGCGCTGACGCCGCTGATGGCGCCAGCGGTCGACAAGGCCAGGCACCTGCAGAGCGCCGGGGACGCGTTCCTCCGGGTCGCGTCCCGCGCCGCCAGCCGCATCGAGGAACTCGGCCTGGCCCACGACGCACTCGTGCGGCAGATCGAGGCCTTCCACGCCTCGGCCCCCGGGCAGGTCGCCGCCGAAGCCGCGAAGGCTGCGTCCTCCGGGGACCTCCTCGGCGCGGTCGGCGCCGTCGTCAGCAACTGGCAGCAGGTCCCCGCACTCGTCACCGAGGAACTCGGGCTGCGGATGCGCGTGCAGGCCCACAACGACGACGTCACCGCGACCCTCGACGCCGTCGCGGCCGAGCTCGACGGGATCACGCCGTCGACGGTCGCCGCCCACGCCGTCAGCACCACCGCGTCGGCCGCCAGCACGCAGGTCGGTGGCGGCGACGACAACTGGTTCGAGGACGCCTGGCACACGGTCAAGACCGTCACCGAGCTCGGTGTCACGATCGCGGGCGCGCAGGCCGCCGCCGGGCTCCCGTACCTGCAGGACGCCGCAGCCACCGCCGGCAACGTCTTCGCCTCCCTCGGGAACGCGATGGTGAACCACCCCGACGAGGTCCTCGAGCTCCTCGGCGGCCTGGCGACCATGGCCCTCGGGACCGCGATGGAGGGCGGCGGGGTCGCCCTCGACCTGACCGTCGTCGGTGCCCCTGCGGGTGTCGCGCTGAACGTCTCCGGCGCGGGCGTCATCGCCGCCGGCGCAGCCCTCGCCGGCACGGGCGCCATCGGGCTCGGCGTGCACGCGGCGACCGACGACCGGAGCACCCCGTACCGGACGGACAACGCCGAACGTGCCAGGAACGCCAAGGAGCCGAACGAGCAGCACCCGGGGCGGAACAACGACGGGACGTACCGGTCGGACGGGAACCAGCTCTCGCAGGCCGAGGTCAAGGAGAAGGAGCTCCGCGGCGTCCGCGAGGTCGCCGAGGACGAAGGCCTGCCCTTCCGCACCGACCAGAAGCTCGCCCACGTCGATGGCGCGCCGAACGGTCGCCTGTTCGACGGTCTGCTGGAGAAGCCAGACGGCACCCTCGCCGGGGTCGAGGTGAAGAGCGGCACCGCGTCGAGGAACACGCAGCAGCGGCTCTTCGACGACATGGTCAGCTACGACAACCCCGCGACCGTCACGATCGACGGCAAGGTCTGGAAGATCACGTCGGTCATCCTGAAGGAAGTCCCGTAGCGTCGACACCGACGCCACACAGCCGCGCGCTCCGCCGTGCTCACACCACCACTCAGACGGGGATCTCGTGTTCATCCACACTGTCAACAGCGCCAGCAACTCGAAGCTGTCGAACGAATTCCGCTCCCACCGCGACCAGATCCGGCGCATGCTCGGGCTGCTCGACGGCACGAGCGAGGGCCGCTTCGCCTACCAGCTCTGGTTCGTCCCGGACGAGGCCGGCTGGCCCGATGCTCCGGGCTACTCGAACGAGGACTGGAACAGCCGGTACATCCAGGCCGGCGGGAGCGCCGACCGCATGAGTGTGGAGCTGCAGCGCGTCGAGGACGGCCAGCTGCGTCACTACGTCGTCGGACGGCCCCACGACCTCGGCGAGCCGCTCTCCGAGTCCGTGAAGGTGGCGGGCACCGAGCACGCGGTCCACCCGGCAGAGGTGTTCGACGCGGACGAGGCGACCGACCTCTTCTTCCACTACTTCGGCGACAGCGGCACCGTCCCCGACGGGTACGTCCTGCGGATGCTCGACCTGTCCTAGGGTCCCCGGACCGACGCCGATGTTCATCATGACCACCAACGCCGCGTCGAGCATGCCGCTCATCGACAGCATCCGGCCGTTCCGCGACCAGATCCGCTTCAACCTCGGGCAGCTCGACAACGACGAGGACTGGTCGTACCAGCTCTCGTTCGTCCCGGACAGCGCCGGGTGGCCCGACGCGCCCGGCTACGACGACGAGGACTGGAACAGCCGCTACCTGCAGGCCGGCGGCAGCGCCGAGCGCATGAGCGTGGAGCTGCAGCGCGTCGAGGACGGCGAGCTGCGCCACTGGGTCGTCGGACGGCCGCACGACCTCGGCGAGCCCCTCACCGAGGCCGTCAACGTCGCCGGCACCGACCACCCCGTGCACCCGGCAGAGGTGTTCGACGCCGACGAGGCCACCGACCTCTTCTTCCACTACATCGGCGACAGCGGCACCGTCCCCGACCGGTACGTCCTGCGGCTCCTCGACCTGTCGTAGGGGTCCGGGGCCTGCGCCGATGTGCATCGTCGCCGGGGTCGCCGAGGCGACCACGCACCGCATCAGGGGCGGTCCTGGTCCTCGCCGTCCCACAGGTCCGCGCACTCGAGGGGCTCGGCGCCGTGCACCCGGAGGTACTCGCCCGCGCCCCGGTCACCGGCGAGCGCGGCGTCGAGCGCGTCCCAGTGCGCCCGACCGATCAGGACCGGATGCCCTGGTCGCCCGCCGTACACGGCACGGCGGAGCGTCTCCGGTCCGACACCGGTCCCGCCGAGCACCCGAGCGACAGCCGACGCCGGCAGCCGCGGGTTTTCGACGAGGGTGACGATCACCGCATCGACGTCACCACGGGATCGGAGCGCACGGAGCCCGGCACGGAGCGACGCGCTCACACCCGCACGCCAGTCGTCGGCCGTGACGAGCGTGGCGGGCTGGTCGTGGTCCTCCTCGGACCGGAGGAGCTCGCCCGCCTGCGTCCCGGCGGCCCCGAGGACGACGGTGACGTCCGGGCAGCCACCGTCCCGCAGCGCCCGCACCGCGGTCGACGTCCAGAGCACACCGGCGGAGTCACGGACGAGCCCCTTCGGCTGACCCATCCGCGTCCCCTGTCCCGCGGCCAACACCAGGCCGGCGACGTGGGTCACGGCTGTGCCTGACTCACGACCGAGCCGGACTCACACGAAGCCCGGCAGGGAGGCCCAGGCTGCCGGGGCTTCCGGCACACCGTCGCGGATCACCGTGCCGGAGATCAGCCCGTACGGACGGTCGGCCGCGTAGAAGACCTCGTTCGGGTTGTCGAGGCCGAACGGTGTCAGGTCGACCAGGAAGTGGTGCTTGTTCGGCATCGAGAACCGGACCTCGGCGAGCTCGGGGAACGTCTCGATCGCCGCGGTGCCCATCGCGAAGAGCGTCTGCTGCAGCGCGAGCGAGTGCAGTTCGCCGAAGGTGGCGAGCATGCGTTCGAGGACCGCGGCGTGCAGCGTGTTCCAGTCGATGCCCGCGTCCACCGCCTCGGGCAGGTACCGCCACCGCGCCGTCACCGAGGTCGCCAGGATGCGGTCGTCGGTCTCGCCCAGGGTCGTGTAGCGGTCACGGGGGAACCCGTGGAACTCGCTGCCGGTCGACTTGAGCACCGTCAGGTCGGTCACGCCGGCCACCACGTGCACGTCGGCGCCGTCGAACTGCACGACCGCGGTGCGCGTGCCGCTGCCCGACCGCACGAACGCGTGGTCGTGTTCCTGGCCGTCGACGAGGATCCGCGACCAGGCGTGCTGGTCGGCGGACAACGTGGCGCCGTCGTACCAGTCGTACGCCGTCGTGAAGTGGCGGCCGAGGCGCAGCAGGAACTCCTCCGGGCTGTGCACGCCGTGCTCCCGCGCGAAGGCGTAGACCGTGTTCTTCTGCGTGTCCGTGGCGACGACGTTCGCGTTGTCGCCCGACGTGTACGAGTCGGCGAGGGCCGCACCGCGCAGCTGGGTCGAGATCGTCAGGTCCTCGATCTCGTGCCGCTCGGTGTCGCGGGTGACGCGCACCAGGCGGACCTCGGCCTTGCCGTACTGGTTCGCGCCGAGACGCACGGTGGAGGTGGGGGTGACGGGCTGTTCGGTGGTGTCGGTCATGGCGATCAGTTCCCTCGGTAGGTCGAGTAGGCGAAGGGGTTGAGCAGCAGCGGCACGTGGTAGTGCGCCGCGGGTTCGGTGGGGACGGTGACCACGACGTCGACCCGGGGGTGGAAGGCCGTCACGCCCTGCGCCCGCCAGTACTGCCCGGTGGCGAACGAGAGCGTCCAGTCCCCCGGCTCGAGCGCATCGGGCCCGAGTGCGGCGATCCGGCCCGCGGAGTCGGTCGTGCCGGTCGCGACCACGGCGCCGGACGGACCGGTCAGGGTCACGTCGACGCCCGTAGCGGGCATGCCACCGGTGGTGTCGAGCACGTGGGTCGTCAGGTGGCTCATGCGAAGCTCCGGTCCAGTCGCAGCAGGGCGATCTCGCGCAGCTGGTCGGCGACCTCCGCACGCTCGGTCGTGTCGTCGTTGCCGAGCCGACGGTCCAGCTCGGCGAGGATCTCGGGCGCCGTCCGCCCGGCCGCCCGGATCAGGAAGACCCGGTCGAACCGCTGCTCGTAGGCGGCGTTGCCCGCGCGGATCGCCTGCGCGGTGCCGTCGTCCGCTCCAGCCGACGACGACTGCTCGTGCCGGGATGCCGCTGCTGCCGCGGTCTGTCCCTCCGGCCGGTCGCCGATGCGCGGGTGGTGCGACAGCGCCTCCGTGACCTCGTCGTCCGTCCACGTCGCGGCGAGCGCTGCCGCCCGCGCGCGGAGTTCGGCGACCGAGCCGTAGGGCCGGCCGTCCAGGACGGCGGCGACCCATCGTGGGACCGCAGCCCACGTGCTGACCAGCTCCCGAGCCTCCAGGCTGTCCAGACGGTCCAGGTCTCGGATGTCCATCGGTCCTCCGTTCACGGTGCCGCCACCTCGTCGAGTGCGTCGTAGGCGTCCGCGATCGCGGCGACGCGCGCTCGGCCAGCGGCGCCGCTCGCGGTGTAGACGTCGTTCGCGAGCGCGGCGACGACGGCCGCCGGTGCCGCGAGGCTGTCGAAGGCGGACGGTGAGTCCACCGGGCAGATGACGACCGTCCGCGCCGGGGCCGCGAGCACCGCGCCGGTGGGGTCGGTCAGCACGACGACGTCGGCTCCGGCCTCCGAGCAGCGTGCGACGACCCGTCCGACGACGGCGGCGTGGCGACGGATCGAGACCACGACGACGACGTCCTCGGCGTCGAGGTCCGCCAGCTCCTCGCCCAGGCTCTGTCCGGCGGCCGGTGCGAGCCGGACGTCGGCGCGGACCTGCGCGAGCTGAGCGCGGAGCTGCAGGGCGAGCGGGTGGGCGTTGCGCAGGCCGATCACGGTCACCCGGCGTGCGGCGACGATGCGGCGCGCGAGGTCCGGCCGGTCGGCGCGCGCCAGGGAGGTCAGCGCGGCGTCGAGGTTCCGGCCCTCGACCGTCCGCTCGTCGACGTCCGGGGACCGCGTGGCTGCCCAGGGCAGGCCGGAACCGCGCGCGACGAGCAGGGACGCACGGACCTCGCCGGCGTCGCGGAACCCGAGCGCGCGCACGAGCCGGCTGACGGTCGCCTTGGATGTGCCGGACTCGGCCGCCGTCTCGGCCGACGTGCGCAGGAGCAGCAGCTCGGGGTCGGTGCGGACGAGGGCGGCCACGCGCCGTTCGGCCGGGGTCAGGTCGTCCCACAGCGCGTCGATCCGCGAGCGCAGGTCGATGGTCACGGCGCGACCCCCGTGTCCGACGCGGCGACGCCCGCGGCCACGGCCAGCACCGCTGTGGTCATCGCGTCGATGCCCACGGCGATGTCCTCCGTCGACACGAACTCGTCCGGGTGGTGGCTGATGCCGCCCGGGTTGCGCAGGAACAGCATCGCGACGTCGGTGACCCGGCCGAGCGACATCGCGTCGTGTCCGGCCCGCGAGAAGAGCTCGAGCGGCTGCTCCTGCCCGGTCGCGGTGATCCCGGCGCGCACGGCGTCCATCAGGTGCGGCGCACACAGGACGGCGGGTGCCCGGTGGACCTCGCTCGCCGTGACCTCGAGGCCCCGGCGGTCGGCGATCTCAGCGAACGCCTGCTCGATCGCGTCCCACACCCGGTCCCGGCCCTCGTCGAACTCACCGCGCAGGTCGACCGAGAACCGGGCGTGCCCGGGGACGACGTTCACCGCGCCGGGTTCGACGTGCATCGAGCCGACCGTGCCGATGTGCTGCTCGGCGATGCAGATCCGCTCCACGGCGAGCGCCGCCTCGGCTGCACCGAGCAGCGCATCGTGCCGCATCTCGTACGGGGTGCCGCCCGCGTGCCGGGCCTCGCCCACCACGTCGACGCTGAACCGTCTGGCTGCCGCGATGCTCGTCACGACGCCGAGCGCCTGTCCGGCTTGCTCCAGGTGCGGGCCCTGCTCGATGTGCGCCTCGAGGTAGCCGGCCAGGGTCGTCGGGTCGACCGCGGCCTCGTGCACCCGCGCTGGGTCCAGGCCGTGGGCGGTGAACGCGTCGCGGAGGGAGATGCCGTCCTCGTCGGTCAGGTCCCACCACGCGTCGTCCCACACGCCGGCCATCGCCGACGACCCCATGAGCGCCTTGCCGAAGCGGGTGCCCTCCTCGTCGGAGAACGCGACGACCTCGATCGCGACGGGGAGGTCCGCGACCCGGTCTCCGAGCATCTCGACGACGGCGATGCCGGTCAGGACACCGACGATCCCGTCGAAGCGTCCGGCGTCCACGACGGTGTCCAGGTGCGACCCGATGAGCAGGACGGGCCGGGCATCGTCGCCGGCCACGCGGCCGTGCAGGTTGCCGGCTGCGTCCTCCCAGGTGCGCAGCCCAGCCGCCGCCATCCACCCGGCGGCGAGCGCGTCTGCGCGGGCGTGCTCCGGGGACAGGTACACGCGGCGGATGCCGTCGGCGGACGAGCTGATCCTCGCGAGGTCGTCGCAGCGGTCCGCCACGATCCGCGCGAGGGCGGTGGCCGGACGGGAGGCGCGACTCACCGTGATCCCGCCGCCACCGTCACCGGGGTGGTCGCGCTGGACCGAGTTGCGTCGCGCGTCGCACTCGCGTACACGTCGAGTGCCGCGTCGACGCCGGCGCCCTGCGGCACCGACGCTCCGCCGCGCCGCAGGCACTGCTCGAGCGCCGACAGCGTGGTGACGACGGTGTCCTTCCGGGCGTTGACGCCCATCGTGCCGATCCGCCAGACGCGACCGTGCAGGGGTCCGAACGAGGTCCCGATCTCGATGCCGTGGTCCTCGAGCATCGCGGAGCGCACGGCGTCACCGACGACGGTCTCCGGGATCTCGACGGCGACGACGTTGTGCATCTTGTGGCCGACGTCGCCGAAGACCTGCAGTCCGAGCGCCTGGACGCCCTCGAGCATCGCGCGGCCCGCCGTCTCGTGCCGTGCGCCGACGGCCTCCAGGCCCTCCTCGAGCACCACCCGCGCGCACTCGCGCGCGACGTAGAGCATGGTCGTCGCCTCGGTGTGGTGGTTGAGCCGTCGCGGGCCCCAGTAGTCGAGGACCATGCCGAGGTCGAAGTAGTTCGAGCGGATCGGGTCGTCCTGCACGTCGTCACCCGGCTCGCGGATGCCGGCCTCGATCGAGCTGCGCGAGCGGACGACCTCGGTCGCGCGCTCGGACAGGCTGGTCGGCGAACTGCCGGAAGGACCGGCCAGGCACTTCTGCAGCCCGGCGGTCACGGCGTCGATGCCCCACGCGTCCATCTCGAACGGGTTGCCCACCAGGCTCGCGGTGGTGTCGGTGTAGAGCAGCACCCCGTGCCGGGCACACACGGCGCCGAGGTCCTCCAGCGGCTGGTTCATCGTGGTCGAGGTGTCGCCCTGGACGACGGCCAGGACCTTCGGCTTCGTGGCGATGATCGCCTGCTCGATGACCGACACCGGGAAGACCTGTCCCCAGTCGGTCTCGATCGTGTGGACCTCGGCCTGGGCACGCCCGGCGATCTCGGCGAGCAGGTGCCCGAACCGGCCGAACACGGGGACCAGCACCCGGTCGCCCGGGGCGAGGAGCGACACGAGCGCCGCCTCGATGCCGGCGCGCGAGGTGCCGTCCACCAGGATCGTGGCGTCGTTGCGGGTGCGGAACAGCTGGCGGTAGAGCTCCTGGGTCTCGGTCATCGTCGCCGTCATCCAGGGGTCGTACTGCCCGACGAGCGGTGCGGACGCCGTGCGGAGGACCCGCGGGTCGGCGTTGACCGGGCCGGGCCCCATCAGGAGTCGTGCGGGCGGGTCGACTGGCTGCATCGGGTGATCCTTCCGTTCCAGGATCGATCGTAGGGAACGCGTGTTTCAGCCACGTGACAGCGGTGTTGCGGGCCCGGCCCGAGCCTCCAGGCGGTCGTCAGCCGACCAGCGCGACCGCCAGGTCGACCAGCGCCACGTCGGATCCCGGCGCGCCGACCAGGCACACGCCGACCGGTGCACCGTCGACGGTGAGCGCCGGTGCGGACACCGCGGGCGCGCCCGCGATGCCGGCCACGGCGGTCATCCGCAGGGTCGCGGTGCGGGTCCGGTCCACGGCAGCCGCATCGGTAGTCCGGAGCGGGGCGGGACCAGGGACGGTCGGGAGGCACAGCACCCCTCCGGCGAGCACGGCACGGACCGCGGACCGGAACGTCACGAGCCGCGCGCGTGCGTCCTGCACGGCGGAGGCCGTCACGGCCGCGGCCGCGGCGAACCGGGCGGCGACGTCGGCACCGAGCGCACCGGGGTGTGCGGTGACCCACGCACCGTCGTTCCGCCACGCCTCGGCGGCCTGCACGGTACGGACGACCTCGGCGAGCTCGTCCAGGGGCGGCAGCTCGACGGTGGTGACGGTGCGACCGATGCGGGCGAGGAACGCCTCGAAGGCCTCCCGGGTCGCGGGGTCGACCATGCGCAGGAGCTCGTCGGCGACGAGCAGGTCCGACGGACCTGGCCCGGGGTCGCCCAGGGCCACGACTGCGGCGGCGCGCAGGGTCGCTGCGTCACGAGCCAGCCAGCCGACGGTGTCGAAGGTCTGGGCCAGCGGCAGGAGCCCCTCCCGAGGAACCGCGCCGTGGGTCGTCCGGAGGCCCCACAGCCCCTGGTACGAGGCCGGGACCCGGACGCTGCCGGCGGTGTCGGTGCCGAGGGCCAGGTCCGCCTGTCCGAGTGCCACCGCGGCGGCCGCTCCGGAGGTCGAGCCTCCCGGCATCCGCTCCGGTGCGGCACCGTTCGGCGGGGTCCCGGTGTGGGCGTTCCGGCCGGCGATGCTGTACGCGAACTCGTCGGTCCTGGCGATGCCGGTGACCGACGCGCCGGCGTCCAGCAGCACCTGCACGGCGGGGGCGTTCGCGACGGAGACGGACGCGCCGCGCTCGTACTCGGGGTTGCCGGCGCCCACGACCTGGCCGCGGACGGCGAACAGGTCCTTCACCGCGACGCGGACGCCGGCGAGCGGCGCGTCCGGCCGGGTGGTGCCGGGCACGAGCGGGTCGCCGACCACGCGCCACATCGTCCGGTCGACGGCGGCGGCACGGCCGGTGACGTGCGCAGCGGCGATGCGCCAGACGCCCGGTCCGTCCTGCGCTCCGGGTCGGTCGGGTCCGTCTGGTCTGTCGCTCCGGCGCCAGAGCTGCGTCTGCAGTCCCTGCCCGCCGCCCGTGAACTGCGACGTGGCGACGACCAGCACGGTGTCGTCGCTGAGGACCCGGAGTTCGGTGCGGCCGATCCGCCGCGCAGCGATGCCGCCGCGGGCGGACCGGAAGGCGCTGATCCGGTCGTGACCGACGAGGAGTCCGGCGGCGTCCCCCGGATCGTGTCCGGCCCCGGCTCGAACGACGCGTCGAGCACGGCGACGTCGTCGGCTGCCAGGGCGGCCTCGTACCGGTCGAAGGCGGCACGGAGCCCGGCCGGCCAGGTGGGCTCCGGCCGTGACTGCCCATCCCGGGGCTGCTCAGCCACGGGGCACCGCCGCGAAGTCGGCCTTGCGGACGGTCGCGTGCACGCCGCAGACCAGGTCGACGACCTGCGAGATCCGGAAGTCGGTCGTCGCGCTGAGGTACGCGTACGCGATGTGCTCGTCCACGCCCCAGCGCGCCCGCAGCAGCACGATCGCCTGGCGGACACACGTGCGGAGGGCCTCGTCCAGGTCGGCGTCGAGGCCCGTCGGCACGAGGAACTCCGTCGTCTCGCCGAGCGGCCCGGCGAGCTCGCCGAACTCCTGCAGCGCACGGGCCCGCGGGACGACGTCGATCCGGTAGGTGGCGCGGAGGGAGGCCTCCATCGCGGTGAGTGCGACCTCGCCGTCACCCTGGGCGAAGTGCGGGTCGCCGACGTAGACACCGGCGCCGGGCACCTGGACGGGCAGGTGGAGGGTTGAACCGACCGTCAGCAGCGCGATGTCGATGTTGCCGCCGTGGGCCCCGGGCGGGACGGAGTGCGGCCGGGCGGAGTCCGCGACGGTGACGCCGACGATGCCGGCGAAGGGGCGCAGCGGGAACGTGATCAGACCGGGTCCGCCCTCGACGACGGGCAGACGTCCGTGCAGCTCGCCGTCCTGCTCCACCACGTCGGCGAACACGCTCACGGCCAGCTGGCCCCGGGGCAGCTCGCCGTGCAGTGCGCCGCGGCCGTGCCGGTTCGAGATGATGCCGTAGGGCACCCGGGGCAGCGCCTCGAGCAGGGTCATCGACACGACGTCGCCGGGCTCGGCGCCCTCGACCGCGACCGGGCGGGACACCACGTGCGGGCCGTCCGTCCGCCCGCGTTCCGCCGACCTCGCGATGGCCACGGCGTCGTCGAGCACGAGCTCGCGCGGGACCCCGTGCCGCCCGAAGAACGCCACCGGGTCGCGGCCCTGGTCGTCGAGGACGCCCTCGTGGCTCACGGTGTCGAACGTCACGGTGGCCCCCGGGGCGACGGTCAGGACCGGCGCGTCGTCACGTGCGGGGAGGCGGCCCCAGAGCACCTCGCCGGGTGCGGACGACACCAGGTGGTCGCCGAGGACCGGGCCGACGCCCGGTTGCAGGACCCCGTGCGGCAGGACCGCAGCGAGGTCCGAGGGCGTGGGACGCCGGGCGCGGGTGACGTCGCCGGCGACGTCACGGTCGACGAGTTCAGACACGACTGAGCAGCCTTCCGTCGGTGGCGGTGACCCCGCCGGTGGCCGTGGCGACCCGGTTGCCGTGCAGCCACGTCTCGAGGACCCGGCCGCGCAGGGTCGCACCGTCGTAGGCGGAGATCGGGTTGCGGTGCTCGAGCGCCTCGGCGTGCACGGTCTCCGTGGCGTCGGGGTCGAACACGACCAGGTGCGCGAGGGCGCCTGGTGCGATCACGCCGCGGTCACCGAGCCCGACCAGCGCCGCAGGACCCGTGGTGAACGCGGGCAGGAGCCGGTCGAGCGGGATGCCGCGGCGCACGGCCTCCGTCCACGTCGCCCGGAAGCCGACCTGCAGTCCGGCGATCCCGCCCCACGCCAGCCCGAAGTCGCCGCCGGTGCCGCGCTTCAGGTCCACCGTCGAGGGCGAGTGGTCCGTCGCGACCAGGTCGATCGTCCCGTCGAGCAGTCCGTCCCAGAGCGCGTCCTGGTTGCCGGCGTCGCGGATCGGCGGGCAGCACTTGAACTCGGTCGCGCCGTCCGGCACGTGGTCCGCGTCGAGCGTCAGGTAGTGCGGGCAGGTCTCGACCGTGATCGGCAGCCCCTCGGCCTTGGCCGCTCGCAGCATCGGCAGCGCACCGGCGTCCGACAGGTGCAGCACGTGGGCACGGGCGCCGGTCGCGCGGACCCCGTCGATCACCCGGGCGATCGCGTCCTCCTCGGCGACGGGGGGCCGCGAGTCGAGGAACGCGCGGTACCCGGTGCCGAGCGCACCGTTCGCTGCCAGCCGGTCCGGGTCCTCCGCGTGCACGATGAGCAGCCCGTCCAGAACAGCGACCTCCGCCAGCGCGGCACGGAGCCCGGCGGCGTCGAGGTGACCGAACTCGTCGACCCCCGATGGCGCCAGGAAGCTCTTGAACCCGAAGACCCCGGCCTGCCACAGCGGGCGGAGGGCACCGGCGTTCTCGGGGACCGCGCCGCCCCAGAACCCGACGTCGACGGCCACGCGTCCCTCGGCCGAAGCCTGCTTCACCGCGAGGGCGCCGACCGTCGTGGTCGGCGGGATCGAGTTCAGCGGCATGTCGACGATCGTCGTGACACCCCCCAGTGCGGCAGCGCGCGTGGCCGAGGCGAAGCCCTCCCACTCCGTGCGGCCCGGTTCGTTGACGTGCACGTGCGTGTCGACCAGCCCCGGCAGCAGCACTGCGCCCGTCGGCACCTGCACGACCGCGTCGACCGTGACGTCGGCGTCGACCGGCAGCACCGCGTCGACGCGGCCGCCACGGACGACCACGGTGGCGGGCCGGAAGGCACCGTCCGTCCAGACGCGGTCACCGCGGAACGCCGTGGAGGCCCGGCTCGCCTCCGGTACGTCGGTTCGGGATCCGTTCATGACGCCGAGGATCGCACAGCCGTGTTTCCGGGATGCGTCGGCTGTTCCCGGGCCGTAATGCCCACGAAACACCGGGATCGTACGCTCGTGCTCCACCGAGACTCGGGTCCCCAGGCAGGAGGTCGTCATGCACAGCACGTGTCAGGACCGCCCCGCCAGGGCGTGGAACCGGGGCATGATCGCGCACGGTCGACGGCGGGCGTCCGTCCTGACCCCGTCGTCCTCTGCCTCGATCGGAACCCCTGACCATGGACCTCACCACCGTCCGCTCCGTGCGGACGCCGTCGCACCGCGACGACATCGCCCTCGCCCCCGGTGAACGCCTGCTCGGTGGCGGCACGTGGCTGTTCTCCGAGGAACAGCCGGACCTGGTCGGCCTCGTCGACCTGACGGCGCTCGGCTGGCCCGACCTCGAGCGCACCGACGACCTGCTGACGATCGCTGCCACGTGCACGATCGCGACGCTCGTCGGGACCGCGCCGGACGCGGACTGGTCCGCTTGGCCGCTGGTCGCCCGGTGTGCGAACGCGCTGCTGGCGTCGTTCAAGATCTGGAACACGGCGACCGTCGGCGGGAACGTCGGCGTCGCGCTGCCCGCCGGGGCGATGACGGCGTTGCTGGTCACGCTGGACGCCGTGGCGGTCGTCTGGACGCCGGACGGCGGTGAGCGCCGCGTGCCGGTCGAGCGACTCGTGCTCGGCGTCCGCTCGACCGACCTGGCGCACGGCGAGGTCATCCGCGCGTTCGAGGTCCCGACGCGTGCACTCCGGGGTCGCACCGGGTACCGCCGGACCGCCCTCAGCCCGCACGGCCGCTCCGGGACACTCGTCACCGCACGCTGGGACGACGCCGGCTTCGTGCTCGTGGTCACCGCCGCGACGCCTCGACCGCTCGTCCTCCGCTGGGACGCCGTACCGGACGACGCCGCGGTCGTCGCCGCGCTGGACGCGCACCGGGACTGGTACGACGACCCGCACGGCTCCCCCGCGTGGCGTCGGGCCGTGAGCACCCGCTTCGCGCAGCAGCTCCGCGCCGAGGCGCAGGCACAGGTCGGCGGTGCGGCATGAGGTTCGACGTCGACGGACACCGGCACGACGCCGACCCGCAGCCCGGTCAGGTCCTCCGCACGCTCCTGCGCGACCAGGGCGTCACCGCCGTCAAGAAGGGATGCGACTCCGGCGACTGCGGTGCCTGTTCCGTGCTGGTCGACGGCGATCCCGTGCACTCGTGCATCTACCCGGCGCACCGCATCGAGGGGCGCAGCGTCACCACGGCAGCTGGTCTCGGCACCCCCGACGCCCCGCACCCGGTGCAACGGGCGTTCGCCGACGCCGCCGCGTTCCAGTGCGGCTTCTGCACCGCGGGCATGGTCGTCACCGCCTCCACCTTCGGCCCGGACGACCTGGCCGACCACCACCGCCGCCTCAAGGGCAACCTGTGTCGGTGCACCGGGTACCGCGCGATCGAGGACGCCCTGGCCGGGGTCGTCAACACCGTCTGCGCCGCTCCCGGGGACGCCGGCGGGACGTCGGTCCGGGCTCCGGCGGCCGCGCGCATCGTCTCCGGGCGCGAGGAGTACACGCTCGACGTCCCGCCCGCCGGCGACGTGATGAGCACCGAGACGCTCCTGCACCTGGCCGTGCTCGGCAGTCCGCACGCGCACGCCCGCATCGCCACGATCGACACGTCCGCCGCCGAGGCGCTGCCGGGCGTGCACGCCGTGCTGACCTGGCGCGACGACCCAGGCGTGCTCTTCTCGACCGGTCGACACGAGTCGCGCCTCGACGACCCCGACGACACGCTGGTGCTCGACCGGGTCCTGCGGTTCCGCGGGCAGCGGGTCGCCGCGGTCGTGGCCGACAGCGTGCGGATCGCCGAGCATGCCTGCGCGCTCCTCGCCGTCACGTACGAGGTCCTGCCGAGCGTGCACGACACCGACGCCGCCCGAGCACCGGGCGCGCCCCTGGTGCACGGCGAGAAGACGACCGCCGAACACCGCATCGCCGAACCCGGGCGCAACGTCGTCGCCGCGCTGCACGGCGAGACCGGCGACGTGGACGGCGCGCTGGCGACCGCGGCCGCGACGGTCGACGGCACCTGGACCACCGGCCGGGTCTCGCACGCGGCGCTCGAGACCCACGCCACCCGCGGTCGGTTCGACGACGACGGCCGCCTGGTCCTGCGCACCGCGACACAGGTCCCCTTCCTGGTCCGTGACGAGATCGCCCGCGTGTTCGGCCTGGCTCCCGACCGCGTGCGGGTCATCGCGAAGCGGGTCGGCGGCGGCTTCGGCGGCAAGCAGGAGCTGCTGACCGAGGACCTCGTGACCCTGGCCGTGCTGCGGACCGGCCGCACCGTGCAGTACGAGTTCAGCCGCCGTGACGAGTTCACGACGGCACCGACCCGACACCCCATGCGGGTCCGGGTGCGCCTGGGCGCGACGGCCGACGGCAGGCTCACCGCGCTGCACGTCGACCAGTCGTTGGACACCGGGGCGTACGGCAACCACGGCATCGGCGTGATGTTCCACTCGGTCAGCGAATCCGTCGCCGTCTACCGGTGCACGAACAAGCGCGTCGACGCCGAGTCCGTCTACACGAACAACCTGCCCTCGGGGGCGTTCCGCGGCTACGGCCTGGGGCAGGTGGTCTTCGCCGTCGAGTCCGCGATGGACGAACTGGCCCGCCGGCTCGACATCGACCCGTTCGAGCTACGGCGCCGCAACGTGGTCGTTCCGGGTGACCCCCTCGTCGTGACGGACCCGGACGAGGAGACCGACCTGCACTTCGACGGCAGCTACGGACTCGACCAGTGCCTGGACCTGGTCGAGCGCGCACTCACGCCGGACCCCGACACCACTGCCCGCGACGCCCTGCTGCCCCGGATGGACGGCCCCGCGCTCGACGACTCCGCCGACTGGGCGTACGGCACCGGCATGGCACTCGCGGCCATCGCCACGCTCCCACCCCGAGGGCACCACGCGCACGTCACCGTCGAGCTCACCGGCGAGGGGCGCTACCGCATCGGCGTCGGCACCGCGGAGTTCGGCAACGGCACCACCACCGTGCACACCCAGCTCGTCGCCACGGCGCTCGGCACCACCCCGGAGAAGATCGAGGTCCACCAGTCGGACACGGACGTCACGCGCCACGACACCGGGGCGTTCGGGTCCGCCGGAGTCGTGGTCGCCGGCAAGGCCCTGTACGCCGCTGCCACCGCGCTCCGCGAGCAGGTCCTCGCACGGGCCCTCACCGTCGTGGCGGACGCGACGCCCCGCACCGCCGCCGGGGTCCTCGGTCCCGCCGCCGTCCTCGGTCCCGACGGCGTCCGGGTCGGGGACGTCCACGTCGCCACGGACGAGCTGCTCGCCGACGGGCCGCTCATCGCCCACGGCCAGCACGACGGCACGCCCCGCTCGCTGGCCTTCACGGTGCACGGCGTCCGGGTCGCCGTGCACCGGCCGACGGGCGAGGTCCGGGTGCTGCAGAGCGTGCAGGCCGTCGACGCCGGCACCGTGCTCAACCCCGAGCAGCTGCGGGGGAAGGTCGAGGGCGGCGCAGCGCAGACGATGGGCTCGACGCTGTACGAGGAGGTCGTGCTCGACGACGCCGGCCGGGTCACGACGGACAGCTTCCGGAACTACCGGGTGCCGAAGATCTCCGACGTCCCGGCGACCGAGGTGCTCTTCGCCGAGACGCACGACCCGCTCGGGCCGCTCGGCGCGAAGTCGATGAGCGAGGCGCCCTACAACCCCGTCGCCCCCGCGGTGGCGAACGCGGTCCGCGACGCCATCGGGGCCCACCCCCACCGGCTCCCGATGACCCGCGACCGGGTCTGGGCCCTGGCGAGCGAAGGGACACGCTGATGTTCGAACTCGCGGACCGGCTGCTGGCCGTGCTCGACACCGGCGGGACGGTCGTCGTCGCCACCGCGGTCGACATCGCCGGCAGCGCCCCGAACGGCACCGGCACCTCGATGGCGGTGCTGCCCGGCGGCCAGGTCGTCGGGACGATCTCCGGCGGGTGCGTCGAGGGGGCGCTCCACACCGTCGCCGAGGAGGTCCTGGAGACCGGCGACGCGGTCCTCGAACGCTTCGGCTTCACGGACACGGACACAGACGCAGACGCAGACGCCTCAGCCACGGTGCCCGACGCCGCCTGGGCCGCCCCGGCCCTCCGCTGCGGTGGCCGCGTGGACGTGCTCGTGCACCGTGTGACGCCCGCCGACACCGTCGTCGTCGAGGCCCTGCGCCGTGCCGCCGCCGGCGTCCCGACCTCGCTCGGCCTGTCGCTCGCACCCGCCACGCTCGGCACGCCCGTGACGAACCCCGACGGCTGCGGCGGCCGCGTGTTCACCGAGCACGCGGGCGGTCGTGCACGCTGCCTGGTCGTCGGCGCCGTCGAGTTCGCGGTCGCCGTGACGAACGCCGCCGCGATGCTCGGGTACGCCGTGTCGGTCTACGACCCGAGCCCGGTGTTCCTGACGCCCGAGCGGTTCCCCGCGGCGCAGGAGCTCGTCCTCGGGTGGCCCGCCCGCACCCTCGCCGACACCGCCATCGACGGGAGCACCGTCGTCGTCGTGCTCTCCCACGACGACCGCTTCGACGCCGCCGTGGTCGACATCGCCCTGCGCCGGGGTGCCGCCTACGTCGGCGCGATGGGCTCCCGCGCGACCCACGGACGCCGTCTGGCCGAGCTGCGAGCGCTGGGCACGCCGGACCTCGAGCGCCTGCGCTCCCCCATCGGCCTCGACATCGGCGCCCAGACCCCGGCCGAGGTCGCCGTCGCGGTCATGGCGGAGGTGATCGCGGTCCGGTCCGGCACCGATGCGCGCCCCCTGGCCCACCGCGAGGGTCCCGTCCACCGCCGCCCGCTCGCGGTCCGCTGACGAGCCTCCAGGCCGACCGGCGAGCCGGACGACCACCGCGACCGGGGCCGGCACCGCCCCGACCAGCGCGCCGCCGGTCAGACGGCCGGCGTCCGGGTCAGCCGCTCGCGCAGCCGCGCCGCCAGCTCGCGCTCGTCCGCGCCGACCAGCTGCCCGTCGCGGACGACCACGCGACCGCCGACGACCACGTGCCGCGGCCGACGCCCGGGCGACGCCCACAGCAGCCCGGCCATCGGGTCGTCGACCCCGGCGTCGGCCACGCCGGAGACGTCCCAGACGCACAGATCGCCGGCCGTCCCGGCACCCAGGTGCCCCAGCTCCGGGCGGCCCAGGCCGGTCGCTGACCCCTCGGTCGCGGCGCCGAGCAGCTGCCGGGCCGACAGCGGCGGGCCGACCAGGGCTGACACCTGCATGGCCAGCCGCGCGTCGGCGAGCAGGTGGCCGGCGTCGTTGCTGCCGCCGCCGCTGGTGCCGAGGCCGACCGGGATGCCGGCGTCCAGCAGCCGCGCCACCGGCGCGATCCCCCAGCCCATCGGCACGTCGCAGCCCGGCGCGTGCGTGGCGCTGACCCCGGCAGCGGCGAGCCGAGCGATCTCGTCGTCCGTGACGTCGCAGAGGTGCGCGAGGGTGACGTCCGGCGCGAGCCAGCCCCACTCCTCGAGCAGGTCGACGGGGCGGCGGTCGTAGCGCTCGAGCGCGATCGCGGTGTCGACCTGTTCGTTGGCCTGGGTCCGCCGTCGGAGCCCGTGCCGTGCGGCCACCTCGCCGAGGGCGCGGAACGTCGCCTCACCGTCCGAGTGCACCCCGGCCGGTCCGACCGCGACCTGCAGGCGGCCGTCCGGGTCGGTGCCGCCCACCGCGTCCGGCGCGAGCAGCGCGCTGACGATCGCGTCGGCGGACGCCGCCGCGCGCTGCGGGTCGTCCCGAGCCGAACCGCGCACGAAGACCAGTCGGCCGCCGAGGGCACGGACCGCTCCGGCCGTCGCGCTCGCCAGGGCGACCGTGTCGGCGGGCGGAGCGTCCGCGGGCCAGTTCAGGTGGTGGTCGGCGATGGTCGTGACGCCGGACAGGAGGCCCTCGGCGGCTCCGACGGACGCCGCCAGTCCGTAGAGCTCAGGGTCGTGACCGACGCGCGCGTACGCGCCGGCCATGGTCGGCAGCCAGTCCGCCATCGGCACGCCACGGGTCCCCGGCAGCGTCCGGAAGGCCGTCTGCAGCAGGTGGTGATGCGCGTTCACCAGGCCGGCGGTGACGACGCAGCCGGATGCGTCGAGGACGGAGGCGTCGGGGCTGCCGTCCTCGAGGACCACGTCGCCGACGCGCTCGGTCCGCGGGTCGACGAGGACACGGACGGCGCCGGAGACGGTGAGCATGACGTTCGTTCTAGCAGGGGTGCGTTTCGGGCTCGTGTCGGGGCGACATCTGCCGGTAACACCCACGTGACACGGCTCTCCTAGGGTCGCCGCATGACCCAGACCCTGATCCGCGGCGGTTGGGTCCTGACCGCCGCACCCGCCACCTCGCCGACGCCGGCCGCGATCCGGGACGGTGCCGTCCTGCTCGACGGACCCCGCATCGTCGCGGTGGGGACCTTCGCCGAGCTCGCCGCGGAACACCCCGACGCGGTCGTCCGGGGCGGCGCGGACGACATCGTGACGCCGGGGTTCGTGAACACGCACGGGCACTTCAGCGAGGGCCTCATCACGGGCATCGGCTCGCAGTACACGCTGTGGGAGTGGCTGCAGGAGCTCATCTCGCACGTCAACCCGGTGATGACGCGCGACAAGGCGTACGCCGGGACCCTGCTGCAGGGCATCCAGATGCTGCGCAGCGGTGTGACGACCGCCAACGACATGTTCTGCTCGGACCCGATCCCCGGAGAGCCCGCGACCCCGGGCGTCGTCCAGGCGCTCGACGAGCTGGGCCTGCGCGGCATCGTCTCGTTCGGGTCGGGCGACGTCGACCGCGGCTTCGGACCGGCGCCGATCCTGGAGGAGTTCCACGCCCTGCGCGAGGCGGCCGACGCCAGCCGGTACAGCACCTTCCGTGTCGGGATGTCCTCGATCGGCCGGTACACCGACGCGGCGTGGGAGGAGCACATCGGGTACGCGGTCGACGGCGGGCACGGCATCCACGTCCACATCCAGGAGGTCCGCGAAGAGGTCACCGCCGCACGGCAGCGCACCGGCAGGACCGTCGTCGGGCACGCCGAGGCGACGGGCATGTTCGCGGTGCCGGTCATCGCCGCGCACAGCGTGTGGGTCGACCGCGACGACCGCGAGCGCTACGCGGCGAACGGCGTCGGCGTCGCGCACAACCCGGTCGCGAACGGCATCCTGGCCAGCGGCATCGCGCCCGTCGCCGAGATGCGGGCACTGGGGATCCCGGTCGGCATCGGGGTCGACGGCCCCGCCTCGAACGACTCCCAGGACTTCCTGCAGGCGATGAAGACGGCCGCGCTGCTGGCTCGGGTCCGCGACCTGCAGGCCACGGCGATGAGCGCCCGCGAGGCATTCGAGATGGGGACCATCGGCGGTGCGCAGGCACTGCGGATGGAGGACGAGATCGGGTCGTTGGAGCCGGGCAAGCGGGCCGACGTCGTCGTGTTCGACGGCAACGGACCCACGCTCGCGAACGTGCACGACCCGTACCAGGCCGTCGTGTTCGTCGCGGGCAGCCGCGAGGTCCGCGACGTCTGGGTGGACGGCGACCTGAGTGTGGAGCAGTTCGAGGTGACGAAGGTCGACGTGGCCGAGGTGGTCGCCCGCTCGCGGCCCCTGGCCCGGCAGCTGGTGCGCGAGGCGGGGCTCGAGCGGCTGTCAGCGCTGACGGGCGCCCCGCTGGACGACACCGAACGGCCGTAGCGGACTGGCCGCCGGGCGGCCCTGCTGGCGCTACAGCTCGAGCACCAGCTTCGGGCACCCGGCGGCGGCCCGCGAGACGCAGATCATCATCGTCCGGTCGTCGGCCTGCTCCGCGGGGCTCAGGACGGTGTCGCGGTGGTCGACCGAGCCCTCCAGCACGGGGGTCTCGCACGTGCCGCAGGTGCCCTCGCGGCAGGACGACAGGACGAACACACCGGCGTCCTCGGCGACGTCGAGCAGGGACCGGTCTGCTGGCACCTCGAGGGTCAGGCCCGACAGCGCCAGCTCCGCCTCGAACGCCGCACCCGGCGCGGTCGCGTCGGCGGCGGCCTCGAAGTGCTCGACCCGGACGCTGCCGGGCGCCCAGTGCGCCGCAGCCGCCTGGACCGAGTCCATCAGCCGGGCCGGCCCGCAGCAGTACACGACGGCGTCACGCGGTGCCGCGAGGAGCGCCACCAGGTCGAGCCGGGCCCCCTCGTCGGCGGCGGCGACCCTGACGTGGTCGGGGTACCGCTCGGTCAGCTCGGCCGCGAACGCCATCCCGCCACGCGTCCGCCCCGCGTAGTGCAGTTCCCACGGCGTCCCCGCGGTCTGCGCCGCGTCCACCATGGCGACGATCGGGGTGATGCCGATGCCGCCCGCGACGAACACGGCCGGCTGCGTCGGATCGAAGCCGAAGTGGTTCCGCGGTCCACCGACCCACAGCTGGTCGTCGACGGCCAGCTGGTCGTGGACCGCGATCGAGCCGCCGCGACCCGGGTGCTCCCGCAGGACCGCGATGCGCCAGTGTCCCT
The DNA here is from genome assembly GCF_026672405.1 of Curtobacterium sp. SL109. Classification (NCBI taxonomy): domain Bacteria; kingdom Bacillati; phylum Actinomycetota; class Actinomycetes; order Micrococcales; family Microbacteriaceae; genus Curtobacterium; species Curtobacterium sp. SL109. The sequence continues at coordinate 728,388 of NZ_JAPPRB010000002.1, read as the reverse complement.
CTGGGGTCCTGGCGACGAGCGAGTACTGGCGCTCGACCCCGGGGACGACCTCGACGTCGATGTGCGCGCCCGGCTCCCACGCCGGCAGGGAGCCGCCGCCGACCGGAGCGAGCTCCACGGCGACGACGTCGTGCGCGACGAGCTCGCGGGCGACGACCCGCACCCGGCACCGCGCGGCCGCCGCGTTGGTGATGCCGGCGTTCATGCTGCACCCCCGCTCCGCGACGGGCTCTCCTTGACGACGACCAGGTGGAACCGCCCGCCGTCCGGGCTGCACCACCGATGGGGCGTCCCACCGCGGTAGTACGCCGAGTCACCCGGCCCGAGCAGCAGGGGCGCGTCGGCGCCGAGGTCGAGCCGGACCGAGCCGCTGAGCACGTAGAGGAACTCGTCCTCACGGTGCTCGTAGAAGTCGCCGGGGTCGGTGTTCGCACCGGTCCACTCGAGCGGCTCGAACGCGTGCCTGCCGGCGTGCACGAGCAGGCGCGCCTCGCCCTGCGAGAACGGTCCGCGTGCTCCCTGGTCGGAGCGCAGGACGTCGGGACGGGTGTCCTCGGGGTCGCGCGGCTGCGGGTCGCCCGCCGCCAGCAGCTCGACCTGGCTGGTCTCGAGCGCGACCGCGATCTTCTCGAGCGACACCATGCTGGCGCGCGAGTGGCCCCGCTCCAGCTGGCTCAGGAACGGGTGCGACAGGCCGGTCCGTTCGGCGAGCTGGACGAGCGTCAGCGAACGGGAACGGCGCAGCGCACGGATGTGCTCGCCGATGCGGTGGGCTTGCGCGTCGACCACCCGGGGGTTCGGCGGGACGGTCTCGACGAGGTCGGAGGGCATGTCGACTCCTCGGGGTGGGCCGCTCCGCACGAGGGTTCGCGGAGCGGTGTCACGAACGGCAACCGCCGTGAAACAGAGGGGAAACACGACCCTCGTAGCATCGGCGATGTTGATGCGATCAACATTCTCACACACGATCGGAAGGGGTCCCGTGGACCAGCAGCTCCCCCGCCAGATCGCCCTGGTGCGCGACGCACTGCTGCCCGACGGTCGTCGCGTGGACGTCGCGATCGAGGGCGACACGGTCGCCGCGATCGCCCCGAGCGGCACGCTCAGCGCGACCGCCGCAGCTGACGGCAGCGTCCTCGACCTGCACGGATCGCTGCTCCTGACCGCTCCGGCGGAACCGCACGCGCACCTCGACAAGGCCCTGAGCTTCGACCGCATCCAGCCGCCGCTCGGCGATCTCGGCTCGGCCATCGACGCCTGGCGGGACCACGCGGTGACGATGACCGTCGACGACATCGCCGACCGCGCGCGGACCCAGGCCCTCACGATGCTCGCCGGCGGCACCACCGCCGTCCGGACGCACGTCGACGTGCTCAGCGGCCACGGTGAGGCGTCCCTCGACGACGCGACCCGCGGTGCCCGTGCGCTGGTCCAGGTCCGCCACGAACTCGCCGGCCTGATGGACATCGAACTCGTCGCCCTCGCTGGCCCGCACGCCCCTGATGCCCACGTCGAGGCGGTGCTCGACCTCGGCGTCGACCTGATCGGTAGCGCACCGCACCTGGCGGACGACCCCGACGCGGACGTCGACCGCCTGCTCGCGATCGCCGCACGGCGCGGACTCGGGGTCGACCTGCATGCCGACGAGAACCTCGACGGACCGGTCACCCTCGACCACTACGCCCGCGCCGTGCGTGACTGGCCGCGTGACCGGCAGTACTCGGCGGGGCACTGCGTGCGACTCGGGACGCTCGGCCCCGACCGGCTCGCCGAGGTCATCGCGGACCTGGTCGCCGCGGACCTCGGGATCATCAGCCTGCCGATCACGAACCTGTACCTGCAGGGCTGGCAGCACCCCGTCGCGACACCCCGCGGCCTCGCACCGCTCCGCGCGCTGCTCGACGCCGGGGTCCGGGTGGCGGCCGGCGCGGACAACGTGCGCGACCCCTTCAACCCGGTCGGCCGGTCGGACGCCTTCGAGACCGCGTCGCTGCTGGTCAGTGCCGGCCACCTGACGCCCGACGAAGCGTGGTCGCTCGTCACCGACGGCGCCCGCAGCGTGATGGGCCTGCCCGTCGCCGGCGTCACGGTCGGCGCCCGGGCGGACCTGGTCGCCGTCGCGGCCACGAACCTGGTCGACGCCGTCGCGAACGCCCCCGCCGAACGGTCCGTGCTCTCCCACGGACGTCTGGTCGCCGTGACCGAGGTCCAGCGGAGCGTCGCCGCCGTCCGTCCCACCGAGCCCGCGGTCGTCTGACCCGGTCCGGACTGCTCCTCGGCAGTTCCGTCCCCGCACCGCCCACCGAGCACCGCAAGCACCGGAAGAAGAGGTAGCCGTGACCACCACAGCTCCAGCACCCGTCACGACGACGGACACGCTGCTCGACTTCGCGGACGTCGAGATGACGTTCCCGAACGGCACCGTCGCCCTGCAGGGCGTCGACCTGACCGTCGACCGCGGCGAGTTCGTCTCCGTCGTCGGCCCCTCGGGCTGCGGCAAGTCGACGCTCCTCCGGATCGCGTCCGGGCTCGAGACCGCGTCCCACGGCACGGCCGGTGTCGCCGCCGACCGGATCGGCTACGTGTTCCAGGACGCCACGCTCCTGCCGTGGCGGACGGTCCAGGGCAACGTCGAGCTGCTCGCCGAGCTGCAGAAGGTCCCGAAGGCCGAGCGGGCCGCCAAGGCCGAGCGCGCGATCGACCTGGTCGGCCTGAGCGGGTTCGAGACGAACCTGCCGAAGCAGCTCTCCGGCGGCATGCGGATGCGCGTCTCCCTCGCCCGGTCGCTGACCCTCGACCCGCAGCTGTTCCTGTTCGACGAGCCCTTCGGCGCGCTCGACGAGATCACCCGCGAACGCCTGAACGACGAGCTGCTGCGGCTGTTCGTCGAGCAGCGGTTCGCCGGGCTGTTCATCACGCACTCGGTCTCCGAGGCGGTCTACCTGTCCACGAAGGTGATCGTCATGTCCGGCCGGCCCGGCAACGTCGTCGGCCGGTTCGACGTCCCCTTCCCGATGCCCCGCGACCCGGACATCCGCTTCACCCCCGAGTTCGCCGAGCTCGTCGGCGAGGTCTCGCACGCACTCCGCGAAGGACACCGCTGATGGCCACGCTGCAGGAGGTCACCGAGGCCAGGACCGCGCGCGTCGCCGTCCGGCGGAACCGCCCCCGTCGCCGCGTCATGTGGTGGCAGCCCGTCGTCGTCCTCGCGATCCTGGTCGGCATCTGGTACGCGGCCGCGGCGTACTACGACCACGTCCGGAACCTGGCGTTCCTGGTGCCCTACCCGCACCTCGTGCTCAAGGCCATCGTCGCGCCGACCCTCCCCGACGGCTCGCCGTCGACGTTCGGCAACGACCTCTGGGCCGCCCTCGGTCGCACCACGGTCGTCTCACTGACGGGCCTGGCGTTCGCGATCGTGATCGGCGTCGTCTGGGCGATGCTCATGGCCCAGGCGAAGTGGCTCGAGAACTCGCTCTACCCCTACGCCGTCGTCCTGCAGTGCGTGCCGATCCTGGCCCTGGTGCCGCTCATCGGTGCCCTGTTCGGCTACGAGTTCACCAGCCGCGTCATCGTCACCGTGATGATCGCGCTCTTCCCGATGGTCTCGAACACGCTGTTCGGCCTGCAGTCGGCCGACAAGGCGCAACGCGAGCTCTTCCGGCTGCAGCGCGCCGGCCTCGGCGCCGAGCTGGTCAAGCTCCGGATCCCCGCCGCGCTGCCCTCGATCTTCGTCGGCCTGCGGACCTCGGCCGGCCTGAGCGTGATCGGCGCGATCGTCGGCGACCAGTTCTTCCAGCGCGGCAACCCCGGGCTCGGCGTCCTGATCCAGGTCACGGCGTCGCGGCTGATGGGCCCCGAGCTGTACGCCACGATCATCATCGCCTCGCTCTACGGCGTCGCCGTCTTCCTGGTGTTCGGCCTGCTCGGTCGCCTGGCCGTCGGCCGCTGGCACGACTTCGGCTGACCTCCCCACAGATCTCCCCCGCCCCCCCCCGAACGACCCGACAGCACCACGAGACCCGCACCACGAACGGAGCCTCCATGCGCACCACCACCCGCCTCGGCGTCGCGACCGCAGCCCTCGCAGCGACCGCGATCGCCCTCACCGGATGCGCCGCCGGCTCGTCCTCCGGCACCACCACGAGCACCGCCTCCGCGAAGGCCGCCACCGGACCCGCCGTCGACCTGTCCTCCGTCTGCCCGGCGAAGGTCGTCGTGCAGACTGACTGGAACCCCGAGGGCGAGCACGGACACCTGTACGAGATGCTCGGCCCGGACCCCACCATCAACGCGTCCGACAAGTCCGTCACCGGTGACCTCTACGCCAACGGCAAGAGCACGGGCGTCAAGCTGGAGATCCGTGCCGGCGGTCCCGCCATCGGGTACTCGAAGGTGTCGTCGCAGATGTACCAGGACAAGTCGATCACCCTCGGCTACGTCTCCACCGACGAGGCCGTGCAGTTCTCCGGCAAGCTGCCCACCACCGCGGTGTTCGCGGAGAACGACCAGTCGCCCTTCGTCATCATGTACGACCCGTCCACCTACAAGGACGTCGACAGCATCAAGGACCTCGGCAAGGCCCTCGAGAAGAACGGCGGCGTCGTCCGCTACTTCAACGGCGCCTCGTACATGAGCTACCTCGAGTCGGCCGGCATCCTGCCGAAGAGCGTCCTCGACGGCAGCTACGACGGCACCCCGGCCAAGTTCGTCGCCGCCGGCGGGAAGGACGCGCAGCAGGGCTTCGCGACCGCCGAGCCGTACATCTACCAGAACCAGGTCGCCGCCTGGGGCAAGAAGGTCGACTACAAGCTGGTCTCGAGCACCGGCTGGAACCCGTACCCGGAGACGATGTCCGTCCGCTCCGGCGACCTGTCGAAGCTGTCGCCCTGCCTGAAGGAGCTCGTCCCCGTGATGCAGCAGGCCGACGTCGACTACCTGCAGTCCCCCGGGGCGACGAACGACCTGATCACCAAGCTCGTGCAGCAGTACAACAACGGCTGGACCTACGACTCGAAGGTCGGGGCGTTCGCCGCGTCGCAGATGGTCAAGCTCGGCATCGCGAAGGACACCGACGGCTACATCGGCTCGATGGACGACCAGCGCATGCAGGACTTCCTGAAGAAGGCGGAGCCGATCTTCTCCGGTGCCGGGGACGTCAAGAGCGGCCTGGAGCCGTCCGAGCTCTACACGAACGAGTTCCTCGACAAGTCCATCGGTCTCGGCAAGTGACCCCGGGTGGTCGGCCTGGCTGACCACCCGTCGGCCCAGCCGACCACCCACCGGACTGGAGGCGCGGTGCCCGTCGCGCACCGCGCCTCCAGTCCGTCTCCCCCACCGACCTGCACCCCTCTCCCAGGAGCCACCATGCCTGCAACCCCCGCCGACCTCGAGGCGCTGCGCGCCGACCTCGTCGCCCTGCTCGGCGACCGCGGTGTCAGCGCCGACCAGCGGACGCGTGAGCGCGCCTCCGTCGACGAGGCGACCATGAGCCCGATCCTCAGCGCGCAGCTGCCCCTCGGGCTCGCCGACCTGGTCGCGTACCCGGCGAGCGCCGACGCGATCGCCGGGACCCTGCAGGCGGCCGTGCGACACGGGGTCCCCGTGACGACCCGCGGCAAGGGCACCGGCAACTACGGCCAGGGGATCCCGCTCGACGGTGGTCTGGTCCTGGACACCAGCCGGGCGCGCGCCGTCGTCGAGGTCGGCGACGGCTGGATCACCGCCGAGGCGGGCACCACGATGGTCGCCCTCGAGCAGGCCGCGGCCGCGCAGGGCCAGCAGCTCTGGATGTACCCGTCCACCGCGCAGTCCACCATCGGCGGGTTCCTGTCCGGCGGGTCCGGCGGCACCGGCTCGATCTCCCACGGGTCGAACTGGGAGGGGTTCGTCACCGCACTCGACATCGCCCTGCCCGGTGAGACCGAGCTCGTGCACGTCGAGGGCGACGCGGCGCAGCCGTTCGTGCACACCTACGGCACCGCGGGCGTCATCGCCCGCGCGACCGTCCGTCTCGAGCCGCTGCAGGACTGGCGGGCGGTCTACGCGTCGTTCCCCACGTTCGAGCACGCACTGACCGCGGTGCGGACGCTCCGCGGACTCGTCCCCGCACCGCGGCTCGTCAGCGCGGACCGGGCCGAGATCGCCGCGACCCTGCCGAAGGACGACGGGATCGCCACGGGGCGTGCCAGCCTGCGCGGGATCATCGACGACGTCACGCTCGACGAGGCCCGCGCACTGATCGCGTCGGCTGGCGGTGTCGTCGAGGACGTGCGCGAGGGACTGCAGCAGACCACGAAGGTGTCCATGCTCTCGTACAACCACCCGATCTGGTGGCTCAAGCGGAACACCCCCGACACGGAGTACTTCCACGTCGAGGTCGGCGGCGAGGCCCTGATCGACCGGATCGCCGAGGTCGAGGCCGTCTACCCCGGCGGCATGCTCCACATCGAGGCGGCGCACGTCGGCCCGATCGGCATGCTCACCGCGCCGTACACCGGTGCCGAGGACGTCTACGCCGGCTACCCGGCCCTGCGCGACCTCGGTGTCCGCGTGCACAGCCCGCACCAGTACTACGTCGACCACGGCGTCGAGGAACTCGTCACCCTGAAGCACCGCACCGACCCCGACGGGCTGCTCAACCCGGGCCACGTCATCGACCCGTCGCTCGTCGTGTCCGGCGGCTCCACCGCCTCGGCACAGCCCGTCGTCCCGGGGTTCGGCAAGTGACCGGCCGCCTGCTGACCGAGCTGTCCGGACCCGAGGTCGTCGCCCGGGTCACGAAGGACACCATCGTCGTGCAGCCGACCGGCGCCGTCGAGCACCACGGCCCGCACCTGCCCCTGATCACCGACTTCCTGCTCGCCGACCGCATCGGTGGCGCAGCGGTCGAACGTGCTGCCGCCGAGGGCCTGGACGTGTGGCAGCTCCCGACGCTCGCGTTCACGAAGTCCGACGAGCACAGCTGGGCCCCCGGCACCGTCTGGCTGAACGAGGACACCATGTTCGACACCGTCGTGCAGATCGGCCGGGCCGTCGCGCTCACCGGCGCCGGCACCCTGGTGTTCGCGAACGGCCACGGCGGGAACGTCGCGCTGCTGCAGGTCGCGCTGCGCGAGATCCGGAAGCGCCACGGCCTGAAGACCTTCCTGATGCCGACACTGGCCCGGGTCCCCGGACCGGACGGCGAGGACGCCGACGAACGCGGCTTCGGCATCCACGGCGGTGCGGCCGAGACCTCGATGATCCTGCACCTGCGCCCCGACCTGGTCGACATGTCGAAGGCGGAGCGCTGGGTGCCGGACCACCTGGCGGAGTTCGAGCGGATCCGCTTCAACGGCGGCCCGGTCAGCTTCGGGTGGCTGTCGAACGACTTCGGCACCCCCGGCGTCGTCGGCGACGCGAGCCGTGCGTCCGCCTCGTACGGACAGGCGCTGTGGGACGTCTCCCTCGACGAGGCGGTGGCGTCCCTGCACGAGATCGCCCGCTTCGACCCGGCTGGCCGGGGATGACGTGTCCGTGGTCGGGGACGTCGTGACGGAGGGGGACGTCGACCCGGTGGGCGCCGGGTCGACCCTCCCCGACCCCTTCGAGCTCGCCGCACGGTGGCTGCCGGAGCCGGACTCCGGCACGACACCGTTGATGACGCTGTCGACCATCGGCCTCGACGGGTACCCCGCGGCGCGCACCGTCCTGCTGTCCCGCTTCGACGGGCGCCGCCTGCACTTCCACACGGACCGTGCGAGCAGCAAGGCCGCCGAGCTCGCGGCGACCCCGCGGGCGGCGGTCACGATCCTGTGGCCGGAGCGGTCACGGCAGCTCGTCGTCACGGGGGACGTGACCACGGTCACCGGACTGGAGGCGCGACTCGCCTACACGGCGCGCACCCGGTACCTGCAGGTGCTCGCCTGGCTCAACGACCACGAGCTCGCGGAGCTCGGCCCCGGCGAGCGTCGCGCGCGCTGGGCCGCGTTCACCCAGTCGCACGGCGACGACGAGCTCGAACCCCCACCGGGCTGGGTCGGCTACGCGATCGACCCGGTGCGGCTCGCGTTCTGGAGCGGGGCCACCGACGCCCCGAGCAACCGGCTGCTCTACGAGCGGGCCGGCGACGGCCGGTGGAACGTCCGCCGTCGGGCGGGCTGAGGCCGGTCTGCCAGTCCTGCGGGTCCTGCGGGTCCTGCGGGTCCTGCCGTTCCGCTAGGTCGTGATCGGCTGGTGGAGCACCGCGAACGACGGCTCCCGGTCGCGCTCGATGTGTGCGAACGCCAGGGCCTCGGCCATCCGTTCGTTCCCGACGCCGATCGCCGCGGCGAGCTCGACGTGGTCGTGGAAGGCGTCGTGCACGTCGAGTTCGCTGGTCAGGGTGAAGAGCCACTGCACGCGTCCGGACACCGACCGCATCGACGCCTGCATGAGCGCGTTGCCGGTGGTCTCGACGATGGCCTGGTGGAAGAGCGTGCTCGCCTCGGCGATCTCGTAGGGGTCCCCGGCCTCGACGACGGCGTGCGAGTGCTGGAGCGCCCGCTCGATGGGCTCGACGGGCGCGCCCCGGCCGACTGCCCGCGCCGCCAGCCCCGCGGCGCCGACCTCGAGGACCTCGCGCAGGTCGAACAGGTCGTGGATCAGCTCCGACGTCCACGTGGTGACGACGGCCCCGCGCCGCGGTGACGTGACCACGAAGCCCTCCATCTCGAGCATCGGGACCGCTTCGCGGAGCGGGACCCGCGACACGTCCAGCTCGTCGGCGATGCGGACCTCGGCGAGCCGGTGTCCCTGCGGGTACTCGCCCCGCATGATCGCCTCGCGGAGTCGGGCGTGGATCTGGCGCGGGAGCGAGGGCTGTGCCGTCGCGTCGTCACGTCTGGTCGTCGTCATCGTGGCCGTCCTCCCGGGGACCACCGGGTCGGGTGCTCCGGACCTGCGTCCGGACCACCCGACCCCGCGGGGTCACTTCTTGATGCTGAGCTTGCTGAAGTCAAGCTCATTCGCGCCGATGTTGTGGGCTCCGGGGACCCCGGCGAGCCACTTCTGCGCCAGGACCCAGTCCTTGTTGTACGACAGGTTGTAGTAGCAGCCGGTCGCCGCGTACTCCTTCGCGGCCGACACGTACAGGTCGTCGTCCCCGGTCGCGACGGCCTGGTCGAGCTTCTGGTCCACGCTCGGCACGTCGCAGCCGAAGTAGTTGATCCCGCCGGACTTGTCCCAGAAGACGTGCCCCCACATGTAGGGCGAGCCGCCGTCAGGGCCGTTGTTGCCGTCGAAGAACGCGTCCGGACCCGAGCTCGGGTCGTTGATCCACCCGAACACCTGCGAGGTGGGGTACGACTTGGCGGTCGCCGTGACGCCGAGCGCCTGCAGCTTCGCCGCCTGGATGTTGGCCATCTGCTGCGCGTTCGTGTTGCCGCTCGCGTAGCCGATCGTCATGCTCGTGCTCTTGGACAGCCCGGCGGCGTAGTCCTTCATCACCGACGGCTTGTAGGTCAGCTCCTGCTCGTCCTCACCGCCGGGGATCATGCCCTTCGCGTAGAGCGTGGTGGCGGGCTCCGAACGGCTGCCGAGGACCTGCTTGACGAGCGACTTCTGGTCGATGCTCTGCAGGAACGCCAGGCGCGCCTCCTTCGACGCGAAGAACTCCCGCGACGGGTTCAGCGTGACCAGCGCCGACTGCAGTGTGGGCAGCATGTAGCTGGCGTACTTCGTCGAGTCCTCGTACTTCGACAGGCTCGACGACGGCAGCGCGGCGACCACGGCCGACACGTCTCCGCGGTCGAACGCCAGCTGCAGTGCGGAGACGTCCGAGTAGATCGGCAGCTTCACCGTCGTGAACGGCGACTTCGTGCCCCAGTACCCGTCGTAGCGCTTCAGGGTCCACGAGGTGCCCGGGTCGGCGGCGCTGATCGCGTAGGCCCCGGTGCCGGCGTCGTGCGTCTGCAGCCAGGTCTGGGCGTCGTCGGAGCCGGCGTGCTCCTCCAACGCGGTCGGCGACTCCATCTTCGGACCGAACGGCGAGGCCAGGTAGTCGAGGAACGCCGAGTTCGGTGCGTCGAGCGTGACCACGGCGGTCAGGTCGTCGGGCGTCTGCACGCTCTTGACGCCCTGCACCATGTAGGCGGCTCCGCCCTTGACCGCGATGCGGCGGTCGAACGCGACCTTCACCGCGGCAGAGGTGAACGGGGTGCCGTCGTGGAAGGTCACGCCCTTCCGCAGGTGGAACGTGTACGTCGTGTTGTCGCTGCTGACGTCCCACGTCGTCGCGAGCCGCGGTGCGATCTTCACCGAGTCGGTGTCGTTGGCGTACTGCACCAGGCCCTCGTACGTGTTGAGCACGATCGCGAGCCCGTTGTTGGCGTAGTAGATGTCCGGGTCCGGCGGCTGGCCGATGTCGCCGAGCAGTCCGACGGTCAGGGTGCCGTTCGTCGGGGCGGGGTTCGCGGTGCTCGCGCTGCCGGCGCCGGAGCACGCGGCGAGGGCGAACAGGGGCAGGACCGCGGCGGCGGCGAGCGCGATGCGCGTCCGCCTGCGGAGGGTGCTGAGGCTCACGGGGTCTCCTTCGGGTGGGTGGTACCGAGGTGGTGGAGCAGAGGTGGTGTGGAGCAGGGGGTGGGACGAGGTGGGGCGTCTCAGGCGAGACGCGGATCGGCGGCCGTCTGCAGCACGTCGGCCACGGTGTTCACGACGACGTAGACGGCGCCGAGCACGAGCGTGACGGCGGCGATGGCGGGGAAGTCCGACGTGGGGATGCTGTTCGCCAGGTAGTTGCCCATGCCCGGCCAGCTGAAGACCTGCTCGACGACGACGTCGCCGGCGAACATGAAGCCGAGCTGCAGTCCGGCCATCGACAGGGCCGGCCCGATCGCGTTCCGGACGACGTGGTGCGCCAGGATGCCGGCCTCGCCGATGCCCTTCGACCGGGCGGTCCGGATGTGGTCGGCGGCGAGGGTGGTCTCGAGTCCGGCGCGGAGGATCCGCCCGATCGCCAGGGCCGGCGCGATCGCCAGGACCGTCGCGGGGAGCACCAGGTGGGCGATCTCCGCACCGGGTCCGCCGTCACCACGACCGGACGCGGGCAGCCAGCCGAGCTGGGCGTAGAACAGGATGATCCCGCCGAGCGCCAGCAGGAACGGCGGTGCGGTCGCTCCGATCAGCAGCACGCCGCGGTACACGCCGGCGAAGGGCCAGGACAGCGCGGCCGAGGCGGCGAACAGGGCGGCCAGGACCAGTGCGATCACGAACGCGGCCAGGACGAGTTCGACCGTCGCAGGCAGGGCCGACGCCAGGTCCGTCGCCACCGCGCGGTGGGTCCGGAACGACGTGCCGAAGTCGCCGTGCAGCGCGTTGCCGATGAACCGCAGGAACTGCACCGGCAGCGGGTCGTCCAGCCCCAGCCGGCTGCGTTCGGCTGCGACGGCCTGGCGCGATGCGTTCGCGCCGAGGGAGGCACGGGCTGGGTCGCCCGGCGAGACCTGCTGCAGCACGAACACCACGGCGCTCAGGACGAGCAGCACCACGACGAGCGAGCCGAGGCGTCGGAGCAGAAACCTGGTCATGCCGGTCACCTCCTGGTGACGAGGGTTCGGATGCCGTCGCCGGCGAGGTTCGCGACGAGGCTGAGGACGAGGACGGCGACACCGGGGACGACGGGCACCCACCAGGCGCTGAGGAGCAGCTGCGTGTTCGCGGCCGTGTCCGCACCGAGCTCCGGCGCCGGCGACGGCTGCCCGAGTCCCAGGAACGACAGCCCGGCGAGCAGCAGGACGACGTTGCCGATGTCCAGGCTCGCGGTGACGATCGCGGTGGGGACGGCCCCGGGGACGACGTGCCGCAGGACGAGTCGCGCGCGGCTGACACCGGCGACCCGGGCGGCTTCGACGTGCGGCCGCGCGACGATCGAGCGGATCTCGGAGCGGATGATCCGTGCGTAGTACGGCCACCAGACGATCGAGATGCCGACGAGGGTGTTCGTCAGGCCCTGCCCGAGGGCGGCGACGATGGCGATCGCGACCAGGGTCGACGGCAGGGCGAGGAACAGGTCGGTCACGCGCATCAGCACGGTGTCGACCCAGCCCCCGGCGACACCGGCCGTGACACCGACGACACCGCCGACCAGCAGCCCGACCGCGACCACGGCGAGCGCCGAGAACCACGACGTCCGCAGGCCGTACAGCGTGCGGGACAGGACGTCACGGCCGATCGAGTCGGTCCCGAGCAGGTGCCCGGGCGTGCCGATCGGCAGCTGGATCCCGCCGACCGGCTGGATCGGGTCGGCCGGGGCCAGCACGTGCGCCAGCAGGGCGACGAGGGTGAGGACGCCGAGCAGGCCGACGAGCACCCACGCGGTCCGGCGTCCAGCGTGCACGCCACCGGTCAGCGCGGCCGGGGAGAACCGTCGCGTGACGGCGACGGCGCTCACCGGGCCACCGCGATCTCGGGCACGGAGGCCACCAGCGTGCGCGTGTAGGGCTCCTGCGGGTCGCGGACGACGGCGTCGGCATCGCCGATCTCGACGATCCGACCGTCGTGGACCACGGCGATCCGGTCGCCCATCAGCCGGGCCACCGCCAGGTCGTGCGTGACGAACAACACGGTCATGTCGAGCTCCCGCCGCATGTCTCGGATCAGGTTCAGGGTCATCGCGGCGAGGGACGCGTCGAGCGCACTCGTCGGTTCGTCGCAGAGCAGGACCGCCGGGCGGACGATGGTCGCCCGGGCCAGCGCGACCCGCTGTCGCTGTCCGCCGGACAGGTCGGCGGGTCGGAGTCGGGCGACCGACGTCGGCAGGCCGATGCCGTCGAGGGCGGCGGCCACCCGGCGCTCGGTCTCACCGCGGCCGAGCCGCTGGGCCGCGAGTCGCTCGCCGAGTGTCTCGCCGATGCTCATCCACGGGGTGAGCGAGGACCCAGCGTCCTGGAACACCATCTGGGCACCGCCGTCCGCCAGCGTGATCGAGCCCGACGCCGCGGGGACGAGCCCGGCGACGGCGCGGAGCAGCGTGGACTTGCCCGAGCCGCTCTCGCCGACGATGGCCAGCGCCTCGCCGGCACCGACGGTCAGGTCGACCCCCTGCACGGCGTGCACGGTCCGCCGACGACGGCCGTGTCCCGAGGTGTACGAGCAGACCAGCCCGGAGACGACGACCGCGGGTGCGGCGTCACGGTGCTCGGGCAGGACGTCGGCGACGCGGCCGACGGGCTCGATCGTCGCGGTGGCGTGAGCGCGGACGGTCTCGGCGGACACCAGGCACGCGGCACCGTGGTCGGGCGCCGGCTGCGAGTCCGCCAGGGTCGGCATCTCGGTCGCACAGCGGTCGAACGCGAGCGGGCACCGGGCGCGGTAGGGGCAGCCGACGACCCGTTCGGCGGCGTCGAGGGTGTCCACGGGCAGGGTCGGCAGCTGTGCGCGGCGGTCCAGCGAGAGCGACAGGCGCGACCGCATCAGGCCCACCGTGTACGGGTGTGCCGGCGCGGTGAGCACGGCGTGCGCCGGACCGACCTCGGCCAGCCGTCCGGCGTACATCACGGCGATGCGGTCGGCGATCTGCGACGCGACACCCAGGTCGTGGGTGATGAGCAGCACGCTGCAGCCGTGCACGTCGCGGAGTTCGCGGAGCAGGTCGAGCAGTTGCGCCTGCACGGTGACGTCGAGCGCGGTGGTCGGCTCGTCGGCCACCACCAGGGCCGGACGTCCGGCGACGGCGATCGCCGCCATCACGCGCTGCCGCAGGCCACCGGAGAGTTCGTGCGGGTAGACGCTGAAGCGCATCGCGGGGTCGGGCACGCCCATCGCGTCGAGCAGGGCGATCGCACCCGCCCGGTCCTGCCCGGTCTCGGTGATCTGCCGACCCACGCGCATGGTCGGGTTGAGCGAGGTCATCGGGTCCTGGAACACCGCGCCCAGGGCGGTCCGCCGGGTCTCGCGCCGTGCGGCCTCGGGTCCGTGGGCCATGTCGGTGCCGGCGACCTCGACGGTGCCGGTGACCTCGGGGTGGGCGGCCTCGGGCAGGAGTCCGAGCAGGCTCATCGCGAGCATGCTCTTGCCCGAGCCGGACTCCCCGACGAGCCCGACGATCTCGCCGGCCTCGATGTCCAGGTCGATCCCGCGCAGCACCTCGGACCGGGCCCCGTCGCGCTCGAGCGAGAGCCGCAGGTCCCGCACGCTCGCCACGGCGGTCATGCCGCGCCGCCCCGGGTGGCGAGGTGTGCGGCGATCGCGCGCGGCTGCGTGAACCAGACCCGGTCGCGCTGCTCGGTCATGTGGCGCAGCGCCCGGTCGAGCGCCCGCAGGCGGAACGGTGCGCCGGAGATGAACGAGTGCACGACGACGCTCATCACGAGCGGCTGCTCCTCGGAGCGTTCGAGCAGCTCGTCGAACTCGTCGACGATCATGTCCGCGAACTCCCGGGCGGATGCCCCGCGTCCGATGATCGTCGTGCTGTCGTTCACCTCGAGGGCGTACGGCAGCGCGGTGATCGCTCCGGACGGTGTCGTGAGGGTGACCGGCCGGTCGTCGATGCGCAGGTCGAGGAGGTACCGGTACCCGGCGTCCACCAGGTTGGCGAGCGTGGACGGCGTCTGCGTCAGCCAGGGGCTCGACCAGCCGCCGGGCGGGGTGCCCTCCTCCGCGGTGATCCGGGCGGCGACGGCGGCCAGGTACGCGGCTTCGTCATGCGTCGACAGCCCGGCCAGCGAGTCGGAGTTCGAGATGCCGTGCCCGACGAACTCGGCACCGAGGCGCCGCGCGGTGGCGACGAGCTCCGGCGCGGAGTCGTAGACCGCGGTGTTCAGCAGGACGGTCGGTGGGATGCCTGCACGGTCGAGCCGCTCGAGCAGCCGGAACGCGCCGACGCGGTTGCCGTAGTCGCGCCACGAGGTGTTGACGAGGTCCGGCACCGGGACGTCCGGCACGACGTCCTCGGTGCGGCCGACGCCGAACCGGTACTCCTCGAGCCCGACGGCGACGTAGACCGCCAGGCGGCGGCCGTCCGGCCAGGCCGGTCCCGCGGGCGCGGTGATCGGGCGGTAGGGCCAGAGCCCGTGCCCCGGCGGGACGGTGTCCTGTGCGGCGGAGGTCACCGTCTCGGGGATCGTGCTGTCGTGCGTCATGCGGTCCACCTGTTCATGCCGACATCGGTCCGGGCGGCGCGGCGCACGACGGCGTCGTACGCCGGCAGCAGCGCGTCGACCGAGGCCCACGTGCGTTCGAGTGCCGGTCGGCGCGCGGCGTGCAGCTCGCGGGCCTCGGCGAGGAGTGCGGTCTCGTCGACCGAGACGACCTGGCCGCCCTCGGCGACCACGCGCCCGGCGACGAGCGTCATCCGGACGCTGCCGCCGTTCTCGCAGTACACGAGCTGGCCGCGCAGGTCGTTGAAGGGCGTGAACGCCGGGGCGTGCAGGTCGAGGAGCACCAGGTCCGCCTGCGCGCCGACGACGACGCGACCGATCTGACCGGTCCGCCGCATCGCCGCGGCACCGCCCTCCCAGAGCGCGTCGAGGACCTCGGCCGGAGCCGGCCAGTCCTCCGCGTCGCGTCCCGAGACGTTGTGCACCAGACCGGCCTGCTTGACGACGCCCCACGTGTTCACGGAGTCGTCGCAGATCGCCTCGTCCACGCCCAGCGCGATCGTGATCCCGCGGTCGCGCATCGCCCGGAACGGCATCACCCCGCTGCCCAGCCGGAGGTTGCTCACCGGGTTGTGCGCGACGACGGCACCCGCGTCGGCGATCAGGTCGAGGTCGTCGTCGTCGACCCACACGGCGTGGATGACGTTGACGCGGTCGTTGAGCAGGCCGAGGTCCGCCGTGTACCGGACCAGGCTGCGGCCGGCGAACCGGTCCTGCCCGGTGCCGGGGACGGACAGTGCCCGCTGCGTGCGGGTCTCGAGCATGTGCGCGAACACCGGCAGGTCGTGCGCGCGACTCAGGTCGTCGAGCGCTCCCCAGTACTCCGGGCTCACCCGCTGCGGGGCGGAGACGGAGACGGCGGCGGACAGTCGGCCGTCGGCCGCGCCGTGCCAGGTCCCGACCAGGTGGTCGTACGCGGCGAGCAGCTCCGGTGCGGCGGCGGGTGCCGGCGCCCGGAGCGCAGCGGCGAACGCGTCGTCAGCGCCGTCGAGGAACGGCAACTTGTCCGCGTCGGGCAGCTCGGGCTGGTCCAGGGCGACGGTCGCGCGGATGCCGCTGTCGGCGTAGGCCTGCATCACCGCGTCGATGATCGCCGGGTCAGGCGTCGGCATCAGGAACGCGTCGTCCTGCACGCTCGTCGTGCCGGTCCGCAGCATCTCGAGCGCACCGAGCATCGTGCGCAGGTAGGCCTCGCGCGGCGTCGGTGCCAGTGCCGGGTCGGCGGGCGATTCGTAGAGCATGAAGGTCTCGAGCGGCCGACTGCGGAACGCGCCCTTCAGGTGGTTCGCCGGCGAGTGGAAGTGCGCGTTCACCAGGCCGGGGACGACGACGTGGTGTCCGGCACCGTCGACGATGCGGACGTCCGCCGGGGCTGCGGCACGGGCGCTCGGGCCGATCGCCGCGACGACGTCGCCGTCCACGAGCACGTCGGTGGGCCCGGTCATCCCGGACCGTTCGTCCGGGGCCCACACGAGCACGTCGGTCAGCAGCACGCTCATCGCCAGACCTCGCTCGTCGTCGGGGAGCCGTCGGGAGCGGCCCAGGTGGAGACGCGCGACGTCGACAGGCCCTGCGCGAGCAGCCCCTCGACCGCCGTCGTGGCCGAGGCGACCCCGTCGACGACCGGCACGCCGAGCGCGGCGGTCAGCGACTCGACGAGTTCGGTGAGGCCTGCGCAGCCCAGCACCACGGCTTCCGCAGCATCCGCTGCCAGCGCGGCACGAGCCTCCAGGACGAAGGCGTCGAACGCCGGGCCGGCGCCCGCCTCGATCTCCGCGACCGACACGTCGACGGCGCGCACCGTGCAACGGTGTGCGAGTCCGAGCGAGGCAACCACCCGGTCCGTCATCGCGCGGGTGCGCGGCGGCATGGTGATGACCGTGAACCGGTGGGCCAGCAGCGACGCGGTCTGCAGCGCCGCCTCGGTCATGCCGACCACGGGGCCGGCCGCGCGTTCGCGTGCCCCCGGCAGGCCGGTGTCACCGAAGCAGGCGACCACGTAGCCGTCGACGGCGTCGCGCTCGCCCTGCTCCACCTGGGCCAGGATCCCTGCGGCGCCGAAGACCTCGTCGACGTGGGTCTCGACGGTCGCGGGTGCTCCGGTCGAGTGGCTCGCGCTCACGGTGGTGTCCGGACGGGCGACCGCTCGGGCTGCTGCCAGCACGGCGGCGGTCATCGGCTCGCTGGTGTTCGGGTTGAGGATCCGCACGTGGGTCACCGCTGGCCCCCCGCCGCGACGAACGACGTCGTGATGCCGTGTTCGGCCAGCAGTGGGGCGACGCCGTGGCCGCTGATCGCGACGCGCGCCGCTTCGGCACCGTGGCGGCTCGCGTCCTCCGGGTCGGCTCCCGCGACGTGTGCCGCCGCGAAGGCACCGCAGAACGCATCACCAGCACCGGTGGAGTCGACCGGTTCCACGGCGACGGTCGGCACCACGACGGTCCCCCGCGACGTCGGGACGACGCATCCGCGCTCGGCGGTCTTGATGACGACCACGTCGGCGCCCGCGTCGCGGAAGCGCGCGGCGGCGAGCGTCAGGTCGGCGGTCCCGGCGAGCGCGACGGCCTCGACCTCGCTCGGCAGGAACACGTCGCACGTCGGCAGCAGGTCGAGCAGCGCGCGCTCGTTGCCGAGCACGTAGTCCTCCTGCAGGTCGAGGTAGACCACGGTGTGGTCGTGTGCGGTCTGCTCGCGCAGCCACGGGCCCAGGGCGAGCTGCGACCGCAGGCTCATCGCGGACACGAGCACGCCGTCGACGTCGAGCGCCTCCGCCGCGACGTCCTCCGGGTACACCGACATCGTGTCGAAGGCGTCCTCGCCGGACAGCAGGTCCCAGACGCGCGACCCGTCCGCCGCGTAGGTGATGCGGTTCCGGATCGTGGCACCGTCACGGGGCCGGGTCGCCTCGATCCGGATGCCGGTCCCGGCGACGGCCTGGAGGAGCGGTGCCGGCAGGTCCGTCCCCACCGGTGCCAGCATGCGGACGTCCGTCAGCACGCGGCGCGCGGCCAGGGCAGCGAAGAGCGCGTCGCCGCCGAGAGCGGTCGTCGTGGTGCCGTCGACGACCAGGTCGTCGATCGTCAGGTTGCCGATGCAGAGCAGCGAGCCGTCCGTCACGGGGTCCGCCCGTCGGCTGCTCCGGTGGTCACCAGGGCGGCTTCGGCTGCTTCGGCTGCGCCGAACTGGGCCATCGCGAGCAGGTAGCCGGTCAGCTGGGCCGGCAGGACGGTGAGCAGTGGGCTGAGCGGTTCGGCGACGGCCGGCAGGGTCAGGACCTCGTCCGCGACGGCGTCGAACGCGTCCACGCCCTCGGTGGTCACGACGACCACGCGGCCACCGAAGCGCTTGGCCTCGCTCGCCGTGTGCACCGCACGCGGGACGGAGGGGCCGGCGGGGGCGATGACCCAGATCGGCTCACCGGTCTTCAGGGAGTTGTAGTGGTGGAACTCCTCGACCTGGATCGCCTCGGCCCGGTCGGGCGTGCACTCCTTGACCTTCGCGGCGCCGATGATCGCGGAGCCCCAGCTCGGGCCGGCGGCCGAGAACAGGAACGTGCCGCTGTCGTGCTCACGTTCGGCGATGGTGGCGAGCTGCGGCTCGAGTGCGGCGATGACCTCGGCCATGCGGTCGGGGATCCCGGCCAGCTCGGTGCCCAGCGCGGCGGCCTCGGGGTGGTGCCGCAGGACGCCGACGCGGGTGCCCAGGTCGAGCAGCAGCGCGAGCGCGGTCGTGGAGGACTGCGTCGGCCACCCGACCCGGGTCGCGCGGAGCAGCAGGGTGCGTTCGCTCTCCTGGTCGAGCGTCGAGCCCGCGGTGTTGGTGATGGCGACCGTCAGGGCACCGGCGTGCTGGGCGATCAGCGCGGCCTCGACCGTGCGGGTGGTCTCCCCCGAGCTCGACAGTGCGATGACCACACTGCGCGGGGTCACCAGCGGGGCGAGGTAGTAGGCCAGGTCGAGGCTCTGCACCGGCTCGCACGGCACCCCGAGCATCGTCTCGAGCAGCTGCCGTGCCGCGATCGCCACCGCGAGCGAGTCGCCCGCACCCGTGACGAACACCCGGTCGACGTCCATGCCCGCGATGACCGATGCCAACTCGGCCAGCGCCTGGTCGTTCGCCGCGAGCGTCTCGCGGATCCGGTCGGGCTGCGCGATGAGTTCCGGGTACGTGGCCTCGTCACGTGCTCGACGCTTGGGGTCGAGCGGGTGGTCCGTCGGGAGGGCGACGATCGAGGCGTGCTCGGCGGCGGAGACCCGCTCGACGACGGCCTGCTGGCGGGCGTCGAGGGGGCTGCCTGGACCGATGAAAGGGCTGGGCGGGGTGCTGGTCATCGTGTGGCTCCGGTGGTTCGGGTGATCTGGGGGTCAGGACGTGACGGGGGTCAGGACGTGACGGGGGTCAGGGCATGACCGGGGCGAGTGCGTCACCGAACTGTGCCGCGACCGCGGGGGCGACCCGGGCGTCCGGCGCGGTCGACTGCTTGATCGCGCTGCCGAGGATCGCCCCGTCGGCACCACGCACCGTGTCCTCGATCGTGGCGAGCGACACACGGCCGCCGATCACGAACGGGACGTCCGGCACCGACTCGCGCAGCCGGGCGATCACGTCGAGCGCATCGCCGACACCGCTGTCCCGCGTGACGACGAGCACGTCGGCGCGTCCGAAGTCGCGCGAGACGACCGCGGCCCACTCCGGCGTCGACGCGAGCGCCAGGCTCGTGGCCTCGTGCACGTCGGCCCAGACCTCGACGTCGCTGCCGACCAGTCGGCGCACGGCGGCGACCTCGTGCGCGCACCCCTCGATCCACCCGGTCGGCCCGATCGAGACGCCCGTCAGCACCTTCACCCGGATGAACGAGGCACCGATCGCGTGGGCGATCGCCACCGCGCTCGGTCCGTCGTTGTGGCCGACGACCACGCCGACCGGGATGTGGACGGCCGCGGTGACGGCGGCGCCGATGACGGCGAGCGCTGCGACGGTGGGGGCTCCGACCGTCACCGCCTGCGGCATGTCGCTGGCGTCCTGCACCATCACGTGGGTGAAGCCGGCGTCCTGCAGGACGACCGCGTCCTCGGCCGCACGCACCGCGATCTCCTGGACGGAGGCGCCCGCGTAGTTGACCGCGCCGGGCAGGGGCGGGAGGTGGAGGACACCGACGAGGCGGAACGCGTGAGGCATGTGAGAACGGTATACATTCCGGTGTTTCCAGCGAGTCAACGCGCGTTACGACGGTGTTACGAAGCGCTGGAAAGAATTGCTCCACCGCAAAACACCTGTTCAGAGGTCATACGGGGCAGGTCCACCCAACCGCCCGCCCCCGTCAGTGCGGCAGTCTGTATACACAGCCCGGCGAGGCGAACTCGCGACGAGCCGTTCGTTGGTTCGGGCATGCTCTCGGCTGACGGTCACGGGTGACCCCTCAGCCTTGACCGTCGGGTGCGCGGTGCGCTCTGACTCAGCGGCGCGGGAGAGTTTGCCGCACGTCAGCAACGTCGAACCTGCCGTCACCTTCGACACCGCAACCGCCCACACGACGTTTCAGGCCCAGCACCTCCGCACGACCGACGGCACCGGCCAGTACCTCCTCGGTGGGAACTACGACGACGAGTTCATCAAGACGACAGGGGGTTGGAAGGTCGACAAGCGACGCGTTCGAGGCCTTTGGAGCGCTGGCGACACCACCGTCTTCGCTCGACCTCTCACGCGTCCCAGCGCCTCGAACTGACTGTCGGCCCACCACCGCAAGCGGCCATCGCGCGGCCGAACGAGAGCGGTCAATTGACCGCCTCGTCCGCCCGGCGCCGCTGCTCGGTGACCACTCAGCCAGCTCAGGAACGCGAACCGGGTCGTGTGGGACTGGGTCGGCGAAGCGAACACCCGCCGTGCGAGTGCTTCGGTCGGTCCGAGGGTTGCTCGTTACCCGACGACGTCGCCGACTTCCAGCTATGGCAAAGGAATCGAACGTGGTCCGCTTCCGGATCCCGCTCTCCGCTGAGGCCTTCGTCCCCGTCCACGAGAGTCAGGCCCGTAAGCAGCGGCAGCGGAGCACCGCTTCGGCCGCTGGTCAGGCGGAGTCGCAGCGCTCGTCACCGTCCGGCATCGATTGCCTCATAGAGTCGAGCCACGACAGGTGCGATGAGGGACAGCCATGACGGAGACAACAACGCCAAACGTGCGAGGCGTACTACGGCGCGCATCGATCATCGACGCCGCACGGGCCTTATTCTCTGAGGTCGGATATCGCGGCGCGACCATGGCGCAGATCGCCGCGCGCGCCGATGTCACGCATGCTGGCCTGCTGTACCACTTCTCCACCAAGGACGCGGTTCTCGACGCGGTGCTCGCCGAGCACCGTGAACGGACCGCCGTCCTCGCCGAAACCCCCGAGGGGGACGGCGACTACCTCGACCGCCTCGACCGTGTCGTCGCGCAGAACGCCAACGAAGCCGACTGGATGCGGCTGTCCTCGCTCCTGCTCGGTGAAGCCGTCGCACTCGACCACCCGCTGCACGGCGTCCAAGAGACCCGGTACCAGGACCTTGAGAGACGGATCACAACCGGCCTACTTGGCGTCTCGCACCAGCCGCACGACAACGTCGCCCTCGCGCCGCTGGCCAGGCTCCTCATCGCAGCAATGGACGGGCTGCAACTACAGGCGACCCTGACCGAGGTCGACGCTGCACGCGCAGCCAGGATGCGCTCGGACTTCAGCGTGATGATCGAGCTCATCCGTGCCCGGCTTGACACCGTGTAACCCGGCAGGCCAACCCTCGACAAGTTTTTAAAGTCGACTTGACAAAGCGTGTGACCGTTCACATGCTTGCTCCTGCGCGCTTCCACAGCGGAATCGCAGCTCTTACGAAGGAGTAAGCATGAGAGCACTCTCTCCGGCGCTGCCGACCGGCCGACGGGTCCTCGGGATCGCCGCCGGAGCCGCGGTCCTCGCGACCGTCGGTATCGCTTCGGTCAACATCTCGCCCGCGATCGCAGCAGATCAGCCCGTTCTCGGCGCGAAGTCCGCGCCGATCATCACGGTCGATGGACTGCAGTTTCGCGACCTGGACCGCAACGGACAGCTCACGCCGTACGAAGACTGGCGTCTGACCGATAAGGAACGCGCGGCGGACCTGGTGTCCCGCCTCGACCTGAGCCAGCGTGCCGGAACCCTGGTGCACGCCGACCTCAACAACAACGCCGCGAAGACGGCATACGACATGCCCTCGTACACAACGATGGTGCAGAACAGCCACATCACGACCTACATCTCGCGCCTCGCCGGCGGCGCGGACTCCCTCGCGACGCAGAACAACGCGCTGCAGGAGACCGCCGAAGCGCAGCCCTTCGGTATCCCCGTCAAGATCAGCACCGACCCGCGCAGCGGCTTCAGCGTCACCGACGGTCAGAGCGTCAGCAACGGCGACTTCACCCCGTTCCCGGACGCCATCGGCATGGGTGCCGTCGGCGACGAGCAGCTCACGAAGCAGATGGGCGAGATCATCGCCCAGGAGTACCGCGCCGTCGGATTCACCGAAGCGCTCTCCCCGCAGGCCGACATCAGCACCGAGCCCCGCTGGTCCCGCCAGAACGGCACCTTCGGCTCCGTCGGCACCACCGTCAAGGGCCAGGTACGCGCCTACATCGAGGGCATGCAGGGCAGCGACACCGGCCTCACGAAGGACGGCGTCGCCACGGTCGTGAAGCACTGGGTCGGCTACGGCGCCCAGGAGAACGGCTACGACAGCCACTACTACTACGGCCGTTACGCGACCTTCCCCGGCAACAACTTCGACGAGCACCTGATCCCGTTCGAGGGCGCCTTCGACGCGAACGCATCCGGCGTCATGCCGACGTACTCGATCCTCAAGGACCTGCAGATCAACGGCAAGACGATCGAGCAGGTCGGCGCCGGCCACAACGAGTACCTGCTGCAGGACCTCCTCCGCGGCAAGTACGGCTTCGACGGTGTCATCACGTCTGACTGGGGCATCGTCAACGACTGCCCGCAGGAGTGCCAGTCGAAGCGACCCCCGGAGTCGTTCCGCTACAACGGCAGCAACTACGGCATGCCGTGGGGTGTTGAGGGCTTGTCGCTCCCCGAGCGGTACGCGTCCGCGATCAACGCCGGCGTCGACATCATCGGTGGCACCAACCAGCCGCAGTACATCGTTCAGGCCGTCGACCAGGGGCTCCTCTCCGAGCAGCGCGTCAACGAGGCTGCCGAGCGTGTGCTCGAGCAGAAGTTCCAACTCGGCCTGTTCGAGAACCCGTACGTCGACGCCGCCGCTGCGAAGGCGACCGTCGGCAGCGCCGCTCACCGCGCGGTCGGCATCGAAGCGCAGGAGCGCTCCCTCACGCTGCTGACCAACGAAGACAACGCGCTGCCGCTGACGAACACGGCCGGTAAGAAGGTGTACCTCAACGGCATCCAGCCCGCCGCCGTCGCCGACACTGGCCTGTCCGTCGTCACCGACCCGACCAAGGCAGACATCGCGCTCGTGCGGCTCAGTGACCCGGCCGGCGGATCAGACCTCACCGACCTCAACTTCACGGGCACCGAGCCCGCGTTCGTCGCGCTGAAGGCTGCGCACGACGCCGGTGCGACCACCATTGCGCTGCCGCAGCTGTCCCGACCGCTGATCCTCGGCAACGTCGTCGCGAACAGCGACGCGGTGCTGGCGAACTACGGCGTCTCCGACCAGGCCCTCATCGCAGCCGTGACCGGCAAGACCGAGCCCGCCGGCAAGCTCCCGTTCGAGCTGCCCTCGTCCATGGACGCGGTCAAGGCGCAGTACTCCGACGTCCCGAACGACTCAGCCAACCCACTGTTCAAGTACGGGTTCGGTCTGGCCTACGCCGACGTGACCGAGCCGACGGACCCGCCCACCACCGGCACCCCGACCCCGACTCCCACCCCGGAGCCGACCAGTGAACCGACCGGTGAGCCGACCGCGACTCCCACGGCAAAGCCGACTGCAGCGCCGGTGCCGGACTCGGAGCTCACCGACGCCAACCGCGGTGACGTGGCCGTCCCCGCGACGGCGCAGCGCGGTGAGACCATCGCGGTGCACCTCGGGAAGCAGGCCGCGGGCACCAAGGTGTCGATCTGGCTGCACTCCACCCCGGTACTCCTGGCCTCGCCGACGGTCAACGCCGATGGCAGCACCACCGTGCAGATCCCGCCGAACGCGACACTCGGCGCACACCGCATCGTCGTCCAAAATGCTGACGGCACGCTCTACGGATGGGACGACCTCCGCATCGTCTCCGCAGCCGGAGCGGGCACGGACAGCGCGACAGGCGACAACGGGCCGCTCGCCTACACCGGCACCGACGTGCTTCCCTGGGCCAGCGGAGCTGCGATCCTCCTCCTCCTCGGCGCAGCGCTCCTGATCACCCAGCGCCGCCGCAACCGCAGCACCAACACGAACAACAACACCAACCAGTAACCAGTAACCAGTAACTGGAGGGAGGGTGGCCGCCTGGCCGCCCTCCTTCCGCCTCCCAGCAACGCGTAGTAGCGATGGGCGCGTCGCACCCCGACACGGAGTTGTCATGCCCTCCTGCCGGTGGGCTTCAGCCGGAACACGTCAGCACCCTGACAGCGCCGAACTACGTAGCGGCCGGAAAGAACGCGAGGACAGGAGCGGGATGACGACGGCGAGGCCGAACACTGCCGCCAAGGCAGTGCGTTCGTTTCGTTCTTCCGGCCGGAGCCAAGCAGTGGCCAGGTCAATGCGGAGCAGGATCTCAACTCAGCGAGCCATGGCCATCACGTCGCGGACGAATCCTTGAGCATCTTGCGCATCGACCGCGAGCGCGAAAACGACACGGTAGTACAACGGTGCCACAACGTGATCGAGAACCTGCTGGACTGATGGCACGGGTTCACCACGCTCCGCGGCACGGCGAACCATCTCCGCGGCCTGCTCACGCCGCGTGTCGGTGATCGCACAGTGCGAGACGATTTCGACCCGCGCCGCAACCATCGCCCGCAAGTATCGAGCGCGCTCCGGTCGGGTGATGTCCTCGGCGATGACCGTGCTCCACTGCAGCAAATCGGATTCAAGCGAACCAGTGTCGGGTGCTGCGTCCCCTTGCCGCGTGAGGACGGCGACGGCGACATCCTCAAGGAGCGCGTTGACGTCGCCCCACCGCCGGTAGAGCGTCGTCGGGTTGACGCCGGCTCGCTCCGCGATGACCGGGAAGGTTACTTTCTCGACCCCTTCACCCATGAGCTCGCCGACCGCCGTGAAGATCGCGGTCTGGACTCGACTGCTGCGACCCCCGGGGCGGCGGGAGACTCCTGCGCTACTCATGTAGCCATTGTCGCAAAAGTGTTTGCTTTTAGGAAGCCGAGCGGTACGCTGTCCTTAAAGCCAACTTCATTGCTTTACTGGGGAGCTTCCGTATTCAACCGTTCCGTGTCCTTCGTTATCGACGGAGCGGCTGGCGCTGCGAACCTGACGGCTGCGTCCGCCCCCTCGCCGCTGTACCCCCTGTACCAGCAGCTGTGGGGCTTCTCGTCATTCACCCTCACGCTCATCTTCGCTGTCTACGTCATCGCGCTGCTTGTCGCCCTCCTCACCGTCGGGTCCCTCTCCGATCGCGTCGGGCGCCGGCCTGTTGCGATTGGTGCTCTCGTGCTCCTCACCGCGGGGATGCTGCTGTTCGCGACCGCCAGCGGTACCGGCGGCCTCATAACGGCACGGGTCGTGCAAGGCTTCGCCGTCGGAGCCGCCACAGGCACCATCACGGCGATGATCATGGACACGGCACCGAACTCGAGGGCCGGGTCGATGATCAGCAGCGCCGTCCCGCCGCTGGGAATCGCGATCGGGGCCGTTCTCGCCGGTGCGCTCGTGGAGTACGCCCCGTTCCCGCGCCAACTGGTCTTCCTGATCCTCGCGGGCGTGTACGTGCTTCTGGCGATTCTCGTCGCGTTCGTCCCTGAACGCCCTCGTGCTGCGTCCTCACCCCGGAATCCGCTTTGGCGGTCTCTCGTGCCGAGCGTCGGGCTACCGGCAGGTGTGCGACCGATCTTCTTTGCACTCATTCCATCCGTCGGCGCGACCTGGGCACTCGCCGGTCTCTACCTGTCGCTCGGATCGTCCGTGATCGGCAAGGTCCTCGGCGTGCACAGCCATCTCGTCGTCGGCATCATCCTCGGCGTGTTCTTCAGCCTCGGAATCATCGGCACTGCCGTGTCGGCTGCGATTCCGGAGAAGCGCAGCGAGTTGGTGGGGTACGGGACCCTCGGGATCGGCGTCCTGGTCACGATCGTGGCGACCTCGATGTCGTCATTGCCGCTGTACGTCGCCGGATCGATGATCGCCGGCTTCGGTTTCGGAGCTGCGTTCCGGTACGCGGTCAACGCGCTCGGCGACGTCGCCCCGGCGGATGAGCGGGGGCAAACGTTCGCGACGATGTACGTCGTCAGCTACGTCGCCTTCAGCATCCCGGCCCTCGCAGCGGGCCTCGCCGTCGAGCGGATCGGCCTGCAACGCACCGCCATCGCCTACGGGGTGATGGAGATCCTGCTGATCGTTGCCGCCACAGCTGCCGGGATCGCCCGGGCACGTCGGCAGAAGGCCAGCGCAGTACCCCAGCGACACGCCAGCGCGGACTGAACCTCGCGGCCTCCCCCGACGACGCAATCCTCCCATCCTCACATTGGAGAACTGACCATGAACGCACCTCTCACGTCCAAAACGTTCAGAAGCGCCCGCCACACGACGCACTACCTCGAGGCCGGACCCGAAGAGGGACAGCTCATGGTGTTCCTGCACGGCTGGCCAAGTATCGGACTGATGTGGCGTGCCCAGATGGAGGCGTTTGCTGCCGACGGATGGCATTGCGTCGCCCCAGACCTCCGTGGTTTCGGCAAGTCCTCCGTGCCTGAGGAGATGAGTGAGTACACCGTCGAGAACGTCGTGGAAGACATCACGGAGTTGCACGATCACCTCGGCGGAGAGCCTGCGATCTGGGTCGGCCACGACTGGGGAAGCGTCATCGCCAGTTCCCTGAGCGCGCACCATCCGGAGCGTAGCCGGGGCATCGTGCTCACCTCGCTGGCGTACTTCCCCGACATGAATGCTCTGCCCACCCTTGTCAGGCTCGTCGATCGTGGGATCTACCCCATTGAGGAGTTCCCGGACGGTCAATGGGACTACTACCGCTACTACAACACCCACTTCGATGCCGCCGTCGCCGACCTCGACGCTGACGTGGCAGCATCACTGGCGTCCATCTACCAGCCCGGTAATCCCGAAGCCGTTGGCACAGTGTCAGCGACCGCACTCGTCACACGCAACGGGGGCCGTTTTGGCTCCGCGCACCGCGCGCCGGCCGAACCCGCCGACCCGAACCTCTGGCCACCCGCCGATTTCCACACACTCGTGGAAACATTCACCCGGCACGGCTTCCGTGGTCCCTCAGCCTGGTACATGAACGACGCCGCCAACATCGCGTACGCCCGCAGCGCCCCGTATTGCGGCCGGCTGTCTCAGCCGGTGCTCTTCGTCGATGGGGAATGGGACGTGATCTGCAGCACTACCGGCAATCGTCAAGGCGACCCGATGCATGCCGCGTGCGCAGACCTCACCGTGAGCAGGCTGCCCGCCGGCCACTGGCTTCCCGTGGAACGCAAGGCCGAACATGTAGACGTGATCCAGTCCTGGCTTCGAAGCAAGGGGCTCTGAGGGAGAGGCGCTCGCGCAGGTCGGCTTGCCGCGGTTCGCCCCCTTGAGGCTTCCTTCAGGCACGGGGCAGTGAGGAACGCGGTATCGCCCGGTTCGATACCTCGAGCACCGGCCGCCAGTGGCAGATAGGGCCTTCGTGGCCGGGTCCCTCGGCGTGACTCCTCCATCGATCGCGCAAGCGCCCCCGACCGCGACGGTTTGTGCTGACACCGAGAGCCCTCCTACCGATCGGTTCGCGGCGGCAGCAGCTCGATGCACTCTCCGCGGAGGGGCGTCATGGGGGTGGCAGTGGGAAGGTCGTCGTCACCCAGCCGTAGGGCGGCGCAACATGACGGGTTGACGTTGTCGACCGGTAGCCCGGACGCTGATCGGCAACGTCTACTCCCATCTGATCCGGACAGGAAGAGGCAGCTGTACGCCGTGACATGCCGCCCTAGGGCAGGGCCGTCCCGCGCACGGTTGCCGTCGCGGCGCCGGGATGCGATCGAGTCGCCTCGATGGTCATTTCTTTCGGATGGCGTCGTCCCATATCGTGCGGATGATGCTGGGGCGCCCGTCGACCGAGCGGACATACACGGTCTCGCGGTGGTGGTCGTCTCTTGTGGTCTCATCGACCATGATCGCGCCGAGGTCCTGCCGCGCCACGAACTGCGCAGTCATCGGTCGCAGAGAGGTCTCGACGGCGCCGACGGCGTCCTTGTTGAACAGTGCTGGTGGGCGGAGGATCGTCCAGTCGAGTGAGGTGGAGCGGATGATCTCTTCCATCCGGACCATGTCTTCGTACATGGTCCGGCCGAGGCGGTGGATCACGGGGCCGATGAGGTACTTGCCCACCAGCTGCTTCATGAGCGAGGTTGCGGGGAACCCGTCGGGGTCCACTGCCGAGGATGTGACGACGATGAGTCGTCGGATGCCGGTGTGCTCCATCGCCATCACGATGGCGCGCGCGCTCTTGGAGTAGAGGCTGATCGGGTTGCGGCTGTAGGGCACGCCCAGCGCGGAGAGAACCGCGTCTGCTCCGGCGACTGCTCCGAGGACATCTGCTTCCACGGTCGCATCTCCCTTGAGCACGGTCAGCCGTTCGTGGCGTTGGGAGAACTGTTCCGGGTGGCGGGTGACGGCTGTGACTCGGTGACCGGCGGTAAGTGCTTGCTGCACCGCGGCTGCTCCCGTGCCGCCGTTCGCGCCGAACACCGTGAGCGCAAGGCTGGAGTTCGATGACTCGGCAGATGGGTTTCCGATTGTGCTCACTGTTGCTCCAGGGGTTGCTGGTGATGATCCGATGCGGTTCGTGCCGAACCGTGACCTGGGCTGAGACACGATTCTGTTGCGTGTCCGCGCGTCGCGCATGCGGCCATCCGAGGCTGTGGCGCGCCGGTACGCAACCGAGCGGCGGTGAACTCCCGCTCAGGGGAAGGCTATATGCGCTTCCTGGCGGGTCGCGCGTTCTCGGCGCCCGCTCGCACTTACCCCTCGCTCGCGCGGAGGTGGTCCACAGAAGCGGCCTAAGCCGATCGAGGATCACGCCCGTCCCGGGAGCCAGACACGGGGAGTCCCCGAAGCTGATTGCTGATCGTTTGCTGGACTCTCGGGAGAACCCTTCCCCCGGTTATATGCTGTAGCACATGATGACACAACACACGAGTGCACGTCGGCTTGCGATCACGGGAGCCAACAGCCGGACTGGCCAGCAGATCCTCGCCAGCGTGAACGGCGACGCCGTTGCGCTCGTTCGCAAAGCTGGTGACGTCGACGCTCATGAGGTGATCGCGGACTGGACGACGTCCCCGGCTGCCAGGGCTGCCCTGGGTGAGGCCGACGCGGTCGCGCACCTCGCCGGCAACTTCGGCGCTCCGACATGGGAGGACTACCTTGCCGGCACGGTCGAGACGACCCGGCTCGTCGCTGAATCGGTGAAGGAAGGCACGCGGATCGTGTACCTCTCCCAGCTCGGCGCCGACTCCTTCGCCGAGAACTGGTACGAGCGCGCCAAGGGTATGGCCGAGGAGATCCTCGCGCCGATGAATGCCACGGTGTTCCGCATCAGCGCGATCGTCGGCGGCCGGAACAACCCGCAGCCGTTCGACTTCATGGTCCGCGGCGGCAGCGACGGCGGTCCGGTCCCGATCGCCGGGGACGGCGCGCAGGTGTTCCGTCCGATTCACATCGACGATGTCGTCACGGCGATCCTGCTGGCCACGCAGCCGGGCGCGCCGAGCGGGGTCTTCGATCTTGTCGGCCCGCAAGAACACACGATGCAGGAATGGGTCGACATCGCCCACGGCGGCCCGACTCCGACGACCCGGCGGAGCGATCTCCCGCCGGCGATCGACGACCTCCTTGCGAACCCGGTCACCCCCGGCGATCCGGCCGCGCTGCTCGCGGCGTTCCCGGAGCTCCGCCTCACTGAATGGCGTCCCTGATCATGGGGATCATCAGCGTCATCCTGAGCATTCTCCTCGGCCTCGTCATGCTCGGCTCCGGTGTGACGAAGCTTGCTCGGACCGCTCAGGCTGTCGGCATGATGCAGGACGTCGGAGTGCAGCGGTCACTTGTTCCCGTGCTCGGTGGGCTGCAGGTCGCAGCGGCCGCTGGTCTTTTCGTGGGGCTGTTCATCCCCGTCCTCGGTGTGGTCACGGCAGCGTGCTGCGCGCTGTACTTCGCCGGCGCGATCACGGTTCACCTTCGCGCCCGGCGCGGCGCGATCCAGGCTGCCATCGTGCTCTTCGCGTTGTCGGTTGCGACGCTCACCGTCCTGTCACTGAACATGTGACCGCCCCTGCCGGCTGCCCGGTGCTGCAGGGGGTGATTGTGAGGTGCCGCTGGAGCGCTCCGTGGCGGCACCGCACAATGACGCGCCACCGCCAGGATCGAAGCACGAAGGGCGGCGGCGTCGGCGGCTCGGGTCACGGCGCGGGCGGGGTGACCTCGTCCGTCCGAGCCCGGTCAAATGCGGGCGCAGGCCGGTCGGTCATGCTGATCCGCCTCGATGGTGTGCTGAGGCGTGCGGGGAGCGCGACCAGCCATCGCCGCGCTGGTTTCTCGACGGTCGGATGCAGGATCGAGGCGATCGCGAGGGCCGCGTTGAGTGCGAGTACCGCCAGCGCGAACCCGATGACCGCGGGCCGAGCCGGATCAGGCGGGACGAGCGCTGCGATGGCGTCGATGACCAACAGGTGAACGAGGTAGAAGGCGAAGGACCGTTCCCCGAGGGCGATGAGCGGCGGCGATGCGAGGACTGTCGCTCGGCCCGTGACGTCGGCTCGGGCGAGGGCGGCGATGAGGAGCGTGAAGCCGACCACGGTGAACCCGACGAGCGCGAACGGCGACGATGTGTAACGGTCGGCCGCGGCGAAGCCGGCGGCAGCTAGGAGAGCGGACATGAGGACGCCTGGTCCACGCCATGCTCCTCGACGCAGCAAGCATGCGACCAGCACGCCGATGATGAACTCAGGCAGTCGCGCTGGCGGCCAGCTCGCCGACGAGAGCCCCCCGGGAAGGCTGCTCAGGAGGATCGGCATCCCAAAGCTGAGCAGCACCGACACTGCAGCTGCGATCCACAGTCCGGCGGTGCTCGTCCTGGTCGCGATGGAGATCACGAGCGGGAAGGCGAGGTAGAAGAACGCTTCGCACACCAAGGACCAGGAAACCGGGTTGCCTGTCTGCCACCAGGGGCCGTGCCAGTCGCTGATGAGGAAGAAGTTGGCGAGGAGCGCTTTTGGGGAAGCCGTCGCGATACTCGGTACCAGCAGGCGTGCGAGCAAGACGGCAGCGATGACCGCGATGAAATGCAACGGGTAGATGCGCGCGAGCCGTCGCCACCAGAACGTCGTCGCACGTGTTCCGCTCTGGTGACCCCAACCGAGGATGAAGCCGGACAGGATGAAGAACAGCGACACCCCGGTGGCTCCTGCGCCCATCGTTGCGGTGAGGAGCGTCTGCGACCGACCGTCGACGAGGCCGAGGTTGCGGACGTGGTACGCGAACACGGTGAAGGCGGCGATCCATCGCAGCCCGGTCAGCGATGGCAGCGTCGACGGCCTGTCGAACGGCTGCGTCGTCGCTTGCATGGTGGAAGGCATGCCCTCATCCCACGAGGTGGAGCGTCGCGTCGTCGTTCGTGGTTTTCCTTACGCCTGCGTTACACCCCGTGTGGTCTGATGTGCGTGCCGCGGCGCCCTCACCGCACCCGGCAGAAGGAGACCCGTGCGCGTACTCGTAGTCGAAGACGAACCGTTCCTCGCCGACGCGATCCAGACGGGCCTACGCCTCGAAGCGATCTCCGCTGACGTCGTCGGTGACGGCATCACGGCGCTGGAACGGATCGCGGAGAACGAGTACGACGTCGTCGTCCTGGACCGTGATCTGCCCGGCATGCACGGAGACGACGTCTGCGCACGAATCGTCGCCACGAACACCGGGCCGAGCGTGCTGATGCTGACGGCCGCGACGGCGCTGGCGGACCGCGTCGATGGGCTCCGCCTCGGCGCCGACGACTACCTCGGCAAACCGTTCGAGTTCGAAGAACTCGTCGCTCGACTCCGCGCCCTCAACCGACGCAGCCGACGTCCTCTCCCCCCGATTCTGGAACGCGCTGGCGTTCGCCTGGATCCGTTCCGACGCGAGGCCTACCGCGGCGACCGATACCTCAGGCTGTCCCGGAAGGAGTTCGCGGTCCTGGAGGTGCTGCTCCGCGCAGAAGGCGCCGCCGTGAGCGCCGAGCACCTCCTCGAGAAAGCGTGGGACGAGAACGCGAACCCGTTCACCAACGCCATCCGCGTCACGATCTCGAGCCTGCGGAGACGCCTCGGTGAACCGGACGTCATCCGCACCATTTCTGGCGTCGGCTACGCGATCGAACCAGGCATCGGGGAGAGAACCCAGTGACGGCACCGCACCCACAACGGCTGACGATTCGACTCCGTCTGACGCTGACCTACACGGCACTCATCCTGCTCACCGGCGCGGTCATGCTCGCGACGGTGTTCGCGGTGCTCGCGATCGTGCCCGGATACGCGTTCACAGCGGGCCCGTTCCCGTACGGCACGACCCATGACCTGTACACGATCCACGACCGAGGTGACGTCCTCCGGCTGTTCCTGATCGTCTCGCTCCCCGCGCTCGTCGTCATCGGCGGTGCGGGCGGGGCGATCAGCTGGATCGTCGCCGGTCGTCTGCTCAGACCGCTCCGGGAGATCGCGGAGACCACGGGGACGCTCGATGATCGGAACCTCGACGCCCGCGTCGTCGTCGACGGTCCCGACGACGAGATCCGTGAGGTCGCCGACACCATCAACGCGATGCTCGACCGGCTCGAGGCATCGTTCGTCAGCCGGTCGCGCTTCACGGCGAACGCCTCACACGAGCTCCGCACGCCGCTCGCTGCGATGAAAACGATGCTGCAGGTAGCCATGCGAGCAGACCACGACCCGGACACCGCGCAGACGATGAGCCGGCTGCACGCGACGGTCGATCAGATGACCCAGATCACCGGAGCGCTCCTCGAACTCGCGCGCGGCAACTCCGAGTTCTCCGACCGACCGGTCGCGCTCCGTGACGAGGTCGCTTCAGCGCTTCGTGCCGCCGACGCCGACCTGCTCGCTCGACGGCTGCACGTCACCGTGCACCTCGACGACGCGGTCGTCTCCGGAGAACCAGTCCTCATCCGGCAACTCGTCACGAACCTCATCCGCAATGCCATCGTGCACAACATCCGCGGCGGCTGCATCACCATCAGCGTCACCATGAACCCTTCCGTCGTGTTGACGGTGGAGAACGACGGCCGGATGATCACAGCCGAGGAAGCGCTGACCCTGACCGAGCCGTTCCGACGTCTGGCCCGCACCCACAGCGACGGCAGCGGGTTCGGGCTCGGCCTCGCACTCGTGCAGAAGGTCAGTACCGCACACGGCGCATCGCTGCGCCTCAGGCCCCGTCCGGGAGGCGGCCTCGTCGTCGCCGTCGTATTCACCCCCTCAGCGTCACCACGCGAGGGACACGTCGACGACGGGTATACGAATACAGCGCTGACGTCCTGCACGCCTGACAGCGAACGTCTCGGCCATGTCAGCACGACGTGAGGGCTGCGTAAGCGGTCCAAGGGAGCATCACTCCTGACCACGAAGACCTACCGCGAAGCGGTAGGTCGGGTACGGCGCCGAACACCCCGGAACGAAGAAGGCACAGAATGAGCTCCCCCATCGTGATCGTCGGCGCGGGCCTGGCCGGCCTCACCCTCGCACGCGTCCTGCACATCCACGACATCCCCGCAATCGTCCTGGAATCGGACCCGACCCCGACTGCGCGAACGCAAGGCGGACAGCTCGACATCCACGAGGAATCCGGCCAACTCGCAATCGCCCTCGCGGGCCTCTCGACCGAGTTCCGTCGCCTCGTCAACGACGGGGCCGACTCGACCCGCGTACTCGACAGCTCCGGACACGTGCTGTTCGAGCAGGGCAGCCGTGGCGTGCGACCCGAAGTGCTCCGCGGTGATCTCCGCACGATGCTGCTCCACTCGCTTCCCGACGACATGGTCCGGTGGGGGGCGAAGGTCACTGGGATCACCAAGACGGCCGGTTCTCGGTGGAAGCTGCAGCTCGCCGGCGGCGCTGAAGTGGTCTCCGACCTGATCGTCGGAGCGGACGGGGCGTGGTCGAAAGTCCGACCGCTCGTGCACGACGCCACACCCACGTACTCCGGCACGACGTTCATCGAAAGCTACCTGCACGACGTCGATGTGCGTCATCCCCGAGCTGCTGAGCTCGTGGGGCCAGGGGCATGATGGCGCTCGCACCCGGCAAGGGCATCCACGCCCACCGCGAGGCCGGCCACATCCTGCACGGATACGTGCAGCTGACGAAGTCCGCAGAGTGGTTCTTCAGCATCGACTTCGGTGACCGTGCGGCGGCAGCGGCGCGGGTAGCCGCTGAGTTCACCGGATGGGCCCCAGCCCTCCTGGATCTCATCACGGAAAGCGACACGACGCTGGTCGCCCGGCCGATCTACACCCTCCCCACCCCATATCAGTGGGACCACTTCCGCGGTGTCACCCTGATCGGCGACGCCGCACATCTGATGGCGCCCGCTGGTGAAGGCGCAAATCTGGCGATGCTCGACGGTGCGGAACTCGGACTGGCGCTCGCACAGCGGGATGCCGTCGGTTTCGAGGAGGCCGTCGCGGGCTGGGAGAGCGTCATGTTCCCGAGGAGCGAGGACGCAGCTCTGCGCTCGGTGTTCGTCAACGACCTCACTCTCGGCGACGGAGCCCCCCATGCAGCGGCAGACTTCTTCACACGGGTGAGCGGCAACAGCGTTGAGGCTTCCCCGGCGGTGTGATCGTCGGGCGGCCTCGGGGGCGACTGATCCCGGGGCACCGCCGGCGGGTAGCGGTCGCCCGTTCGAACGACCGCCCCTGGGCGTCAGTGCGGCCGGTTGCGTCGAGTGGCCGTTTCGCGCTCGAGGGCGCTGACGCCGATCGCAATCGCCCGCATGATCGTCCGGTGTCGGTCCTCACCAACACTCAGGGCGAGTTCCTCGACGCGTCGTTGCAGCCGCTCGTTGCGGTTCCACTGCAGGATCGTCGTCCGCGGCAGGGACGCGGACGGGTTGATGAGGGCTCTCGGACGCTGCTCCGTGTGCCCACTCCGGGCCTTCGACGGGTTGCCCGATGACCGCTCATGGTAGGGCCAGTCGCTGCCACTTTCACATCACCACCTGTCTGCCATCACGCCGGAAGGGGCGCCTCGCTGTTCGCCGGACCGTCGCAGCGGCTGCCGCTACTCGCTGCGGCGGCCCGCCGCAGCCCAGCCGTGAACTGCTTGGCTGAGAGTCGTGGCGGGCCTGCCGATCAGGGCAGACAGATCCGTCGTCGTGATCCCCATACCACCGGTGCGGAGATCAGCGTTCATCGAGGTCAGGAAGCCGGCGGTGCGCGCATCCATCCCGAAGGAGATGAGCCGCTCGGCGTACTCCTCGTCGGTCACGGCGACGTAGGAGACATCACGACCGAGTTCCGCGGCAGCGATCGCGGCGAAGTCGTCGTAAGTCCACGCATAGTCGCCGGAGAGTTCGTACGTCCGCCCACCGTGGGTGGCCGCGTCGAGGAGGACAACGGCGGCAGCTTCAGCGAGATCGGCGCGTGTCGCCGAAGCGAGAGGTGCGGCATCCAGATTCGCCACGATCCTGCCGCTCGCACGCGCGGCATCGAAGTCGGGCCGGTGGTTCTCGAGATACCAGGCGTTGCGGAGGATCGTGAAGTCGACCCCGGCGGACCGCAGATACGTTTCGGTCTCGCGGTGATCGTCCGCGATCCGCAGCTCTGGTGCATCCGCATTGAGGACGCTGGTGTACACCACTCGTCTGACGCCCGCCCGCCGCGCGGCGAGGATCGTGTCGCGGTGCTGGCGCACACGGTCCGCTGCGAGTCCGGATACGAGCAGAAGATCGCTCACGCCACCGAGTGCCCGCTCCACGGAAGAGGGGTCAGCCATGTCGGCTCGAGCAGTCCGATACCCGAACCCGGCGAGGCCGGCGAGTTTCGTCTGGTTCCGGCCGATCGCGACAACCTCTTCCGGCGGCACGCCGCGCGCAGTGAGGTTGGTCAGGACGTCCTGCCCGAGCTGTCCGGTCGCTCCAAGTACTGCCACGGTCATGATGCGATCCCTTCTCGTCGTTGTGCTGCAGTCGCTGAGCGCTGGCGGAGCGTGCCGCAGGGTGCCGGTTTCATGTCGGCGTTCATGAGCTGACCCGCGTGTTGACGAGGCTCCGTTTGGTGCGTGCCGCGACGGTGCTCTCGATCGCGGTACCGCGGAGAACATCGGCCAGCACCTCCATCGCCGGGCTCAGATCTGAGTCCTGCAGCTGCTGGCGAAGCCACACCCGGAACTGCCCTTTCGCGTCTGCGGCATCACGAGCGAGCTGCTGTCCGCTCGCCGTGCAGGTCAGCTCGACCCGGCGGCGATCCTCTGCGCTCTCTCGCCGCTCCACCATGCCCGCGGTGACCATCCGATCCACCAGGCGGCTCGGATGACCGCCCTCAGCGAGTACGAGGCCACCGAGTTCGCCAAGCGACATCGGCCCGTGCAGCGCGAGCAGCTGCAGCACCTCCGCCTGGCTGGGTGTGATGCCCAACGGCTTCAGCACCTCGGTGAGGCGACGATCAGACTCCCGAGACACCGCCTTCGTCAGCAGCCCGAGCCGCTCCAACTCATCCATCCACACCCTCCACACACCATTGCGTGCTACAGCACACTATGGCCAAGCATAGAACCGTTCTGGCGGATGCGACAGCGGGCACGGGTGACGGCCCGAGTGCCGGACGTGCGGAGACGCTCTTATGACGGCGCTGCCGTGGTCAGCGTCGTCACGTCGGCGGTGGGTGCTGCCCATGCCTTGATCGCCTGCAGCGCGTCGGCGGCCTTGGAGCCGGGCGCGGCGGTGTAAACGTGCAGTGTCTGTCCCGGGCTACCGGGAACGGCAAGTGCTTCGTGGTCGAGGTCCAGGCGGCCGGTAAGGGGATGGTTGAACGACTTCCGACCGTAGGTGCATTCGAACACGTGGTGCGTGCTCCACGCCTGCCGGAACTCGGCGCTCTTGACGGAGAGCATCCCGACGATCGCAGTCATCTCGGGATCGTCCGGCGCCGTCGCGCCGCAGGATGGCGGCGTTGTCGGCGGAGACCGTGTCCCAGTCGACGTACCGGTTCCGGGCGTCGGGATCGAGGAACGTCCAGGCGACGAGGTTCCGTTCCCGGACCGGCCGAGTGCTGATGTCGAACAGGAGCTGCTTCGCGAGGTCATTCATCGCGAGGATCGCGGTCCCGCGTCCGAGAATGAACGCCGGCGCGCTCTCGAACGAGTCGAGCAACCGGCGCGCGCCAGGACGCACGCGTTGCGGTGCAGCCGCACCGGCGACTGCAGGCGTCAACCGAACGTCCGGAGTGCTTTCGCGCGCCCGAAAACCGACCGCGAGCGGCGCAGATCCGCGCAGTGCGAGTTCCGGCCGCGCGACCAGCGCCAGAGCCAGCGCAGAAACAGCCCCGAAGACGAGAAAAGCCCCCGGCTTTCACCGGGGGCCCTTCTGTTGGGTCAGACTTGCAAACGCTGAAGACCAGACTTGCAATCAACCCCATGGCGGTACCGGTGGGATTTGAACCCACGGTGGAGTTGCCCCCACACATGTTTTCGAGACATGATCCTTCGGCCGCTCGGACACGGTACCGGGAGAGAGTTTACACGATCCCGGAGGCCCCCGGCGACACCGCAGGTCGGCTCACCCTCCACAGGTGGCTGGCTGCACG
Source organism: Curtobacterium sp. SL109 (assembly GCF_026672405.1). Lineage (NCBI taxonomy): Bacteria > Bacillati > Actinomycetota > Actinomycetes > Micrococcales > Microbacteriaceae > Curtobacterium > Curtobacterium sp. SL109. Next base: position 690,271 of record NZ_JAPPRB010000002.1, on the reverse strand, counting down.
GGCTCTCCACAGACCCAGCGTCCCCGCTGATCCGACGAGTCCCGCGGGCGTAGCGTCCTGGACATGAAGACGCGCACCCTCATCGCACTGATCTCCTCCGTCGGCGGCGGCCTCGTGGTCGCCGGTGGCGCCGCCATGGGCGCCCGGGCCGGGGTCAAGGGTCAGAAGGCGGCCTCGCAACGGGTGGTCGAGATGCTGCCCATCCACGCGGACTGGTGGCGCGAACGACTCCACCACGAGGGGCAGATCACGTACCTGGCGATCGGCGACTCCGCGGCGCAGGGCGTCGGTGCGACGGTCCCGTCCCGCGGGTACGTCGGCCTGCTCGCTCGACGGGTCCGACACCGCTCACGCATGACGGTCCGGGTCGTCAACCTCAGCGTGTCCGGGGCCACGACGTGGGGTGCGAAGCGGGACCAGCTCCCGAAGCTGCAGCACTTCACCCCGGACGTCTGCACGGTGTCGATCGGCGCGAACGACATCGCCGACTTCCACCCGGACAAGTTCGAGCGCAACATCCGGGCGATCTACGGCGCCGTCCCGTCCCACGCGGTGGTGGCCGAGCTGCCGTGCATGTTCTCGCCGGACCGCGAGCGCAAGGTCGCCGTCGCGAACGAGATCATCCACCGCGTCGCCGACGAACTCGGCCTGACCGTCGCACCGCTGCACGCGATCACCAAGCGCGTCGGGATCCGTCGCACGTTCTTCAACACCTACGGCGACCTGTTCCACCCGAACGACCGCGGGTACGAGGTCTGGGCCAGCGCCTTCGAGCCGGCGATCGACGCCCGAGTGGACACCGTCGCCGCGATCCGGCACTACCTCTCCGCACGTGAAGCCGAGGAGCTCGGGCGCGAAGCCGGCGCCGTGGCGAACGCCCGCGCGGAGCAGGACACCGATGGCGCTGACGACCTCGACCACACCCGCCAGGCCGGCCCTGTCGAGCGCCTCCGGCAGCGGATGACGGGGTCGGTCCCCACGCAGCAGGAGCCCGACGAACCGGCCGGCAGCGCTTCCGAACAGACTGACGCCGACGCCCCCGACGCCCCGTCGGAGCAGTCGGGTGATGTCGGCGGCCGGGCCTAACCTCGTCGCATGGCCCGCCCCCAGTCCACGTTCCGCTGCTCCGAGTGCGGGTGGACCACGATCAAGTGGGTCGGTCGCTGCGGTGAGTGCCAGTCGTGGGGAACGGTGGAGGACACCTCCGCCACCACCGCCAGCGCCCGCGGCACGAACGCCATCGCGGTCACCGGCACTCGTATCGCACAGCCGATCACCCAGGCCCGCGTCGGGTCGGTCCCCCGGTGGCAGACCGGCATCGGCGAGTTCGACCGCGTGCTCGGCGGCGGGATCGTCCCCGGCGCGGCCGTCCTGCTGAGCGGCGAGCCGGGCGTGGGCAAGTCGACGCTCCTGCTCGAGGTCGCCTCGCGTGCGGCGGCGATGGGCAAGCGCGTCCTCTACGTCAGCGCTGAGGAATCGGTCGACCAGGTCCGGCTCCGCGCCGAGCGCACCGGGGCGATGCACGACGACCTCTACCTGGCGAGCGAGGTCGACCTCGGCGTCATCCTCGGGCAGATCGACCAGGTACAACCCGACCTGCTCATCGCGGACTCGGTGCAGACGATCTCGTCGGCCTCGATCGACGGCATCGCGGGTGGCACCTCGCAGGTCCGTGAAGTCGCCTCGACGCTGATCCGCGAAGCCAAGCAGCGGAACCTGCCGGTGCTCATCGTCGGCCACGTCACCAAGGACGGCAGCATCGCGGGCCCCCGCCTGCTCGAGCACCTCGTCGACGTCGTCTGCCACTTCGAGGGCGACCGCCAGACCGCCCTCCGCTTCGTCCGGGCCCTGAAGAACCGCTTCGGCCCCACGGACGAGGTCGGCTGCTTCGACATGGCTGGCGACGGCATCCACGAGGTCCCCGACCCGAGCGGCCTGTTCATGTCCCGCAACGGCGCTCCCGTGTCGGGCACGTGCATCACGGTCGCGATGGAGGGCCGTCGTGCGCTCCCCGTCGAGATCCAGGCCCTTGTCGTCCCCAGTTCGGCGCCGCAGCCCCGCCGGGTCGTGAACGGAGTGGACTCGTCGCGCGTGGCGATGCTGCTCGCGGTCCTCGAACGCCGCGCGGGGATCAAGCTCTCGGACGCCGACGTGTACGTCTCCACCGTCGGCGGCATCAAGATCACCGAGCCCGGCGCCGACCTGGCCATCGTGCTCGCGCTCGCCAGTGCCGCGCGGGACCGCCCCTACCCGCACACCCTCGCGGCCATCGGCGAGATCAGCCTCGCCGGCGAGATCCGTCAGGCCACCGGAGCGAAGCAGCGTGCCAGCGAAGCCCGACGTCTGGGCTTCACGACCGTCCTCGGCGCGGACGCCGAACACCTGCGCGAAGCACTCCGCGTCGCGTTCTCGATGACGAAGTCCGTGCGCGAACGCGAGCTCGACGCCGCCTTCTGAACCACAGGAGCCCTGCGGACCGACCACCCGCATCGGTGACGAGCCCCGTCAGTCGTGCCGAGCCTCCAGGCCGTCAGCAGCAACACCGGGCGGCTGGCGGTCGTCCACGATGCCGAGCCGCGCAACGGCCGAGGCGAAGCCGCGGCGGTCCCGCGTCGCCCACACGCCGACGACGGCTGCCACGGCGAGCAGGAACGCCAGGACGTCCGAGAACGGCAGCGAACTCCCCGACAGCGCCGCCCACCCGCCGGAACCGAGCCCCCAGCGCACGAACCGCTGTCCGACGTTCGGCAAGGGCAGCGGACGGACCCGGGTGACGTGCTCCCCGAGGGTCCGTCCGGAGGCGAGCACGATGACGAGCTGCACAGCGGGTGCCACGAACGCGACCGCAGCGAGCAGGACCACAGTCAGCCTGGAGCGGTCGTCCACGCCGAGGACCGTCAGCGCGAGTGCGGTCCCCACGGTCAGCACCCCGGTCGTGAAGCTGATGGCGAGGACGTCGGCCAGCATCCCGAAGAACCGCCGCAGGGCGGTGACCCGACGCGGGGCATCGGCATCCGAGCGGCGGTCCGAGCCGACGATCAATGCGAGGAGTGGTGCGGCGAACGTGCCCAGCGCGGCGCCGGCGGTGTTCGCGATCAGGTCGTCGACGTCGAACAGCCGGTACGAGCACGGGTAGAGGAACCAGTCACCGGTCAGCTGCGTGAGCTCGATGACCAGTGAAACGACGACGCCGGCGGCGGCTCCGACGAGGAGTCCGCTGCCCACCCGGTGCCGCAGGACCGCGTGCCGCACGAGCGCCCCGAGGGGGATGAAGAGCAGGACGTTGAAGGCCACCTGCACCGCGGCAGGGTTCGTGAGCAGGGAGCGGGGTCCCGAGACGCCGCCTTCGCGCTGGATGTCTCCGAGGAAGGCGAAGGCCTGCAACTGCGGCGGACCCGACACACGACAGGCAACAGCAGCACTCTCGGGCAGCGGCAGGAGCGTGTAGGTCACGAGTGCGAGGGCGTAGACCAGCGTGGCGAAGGCCAGCACGCTGCGACGGAACCCGAGGCGACCGTGCCGCCGGTACTCGTACGCGGCGAACGGGACCAGCGCAGCGACCGCGAGGAACGCGCCGACGACGAACGCGATGATCCCCGGTCAGATGGACTCCATGAAGCGACGCTAGCGATCCTGCGTCTTCGGTGTCCGCCGGTGCGACCAGGCGAGCACGACCGTCAGGCTCGCAATGCGGCCAGCAGGTCGGCGGGGTCCGACTGCATCGTGTTCGGGCCGGCGATGTCGAAGAAGACGCCCTCGAGCGAGTCGAGGTGTGCGGCGAGGAACGCCTCGAGCCGCTCGGCGTCGTAGACCATGACCTGCCGGACCTTCTCGTCCGGGACCATCGCGGTGTAGGCGTCGGCCGACGAGAACAGCAGCAGGATGCGCTTCTCGGAGCCTTCCCGTCCGAAGACACGTACCTGCATGTCCTTCTTGCCGGTGACGAGCCTGGGGACGATCACGATGTCGTTCCGCAGCGCGAACGCGACCGCGGCGACGTCCTGCTGTGCGAGGGCCTCCTCGAGCTGTTCGCTCCGGAAGCGCTGTTCCTTGTCTGCCATCACCACCAAGTTCACCAGATTTTGTTCGATCCCGGCGACTTCGTCTGGTCCTGGCGCTCCAGACGCGCTAGGTTGGTGGAACCGCTTCGGCGGCGCCCAACGTCTGGACGAGGTGCAATGCCCCTCAACCGGACTCACGGGTCACTGGCCTCCGGGTCTGACCCCGAACCCGTCCCGCCGGCACCTGCCCGCGTGGCGCATCACCCTCGTCGACATACGACGAGGCTCCGTCTGCGTGTCATACCGCGATGGAAAGCAAGAACAGTTAAGGAAACGCCATCATGGCAACTGGAACCGTCAAGTGGTTTAACAACGAAAAGGGCTTCGGGTTCATCGCCCCGGACGACCAGAGCGCCGACGTCTTCGCGCACTTCTCGGCGATCTCGGGCAGCGGCTACCGCGGCCTCGAGGAGAACCAGAAGGTGGAGTTCGAGATCACCGAGGGCCGCAAGGGCCCGCAGGCGGAGAACATCACCGTCATCGGCTGAACCCCTGAGGAACGCTGACCGTCATCCGGTCGGCTGACCTCGAACACGACCGCGGTCGGACTCGATCGATACTTCGTCATGACGAAGTTCGATCGGCCGGCCGCGATTGTGTTTTCATGCACAAAACTCTTGCAGCAGTCGCCGCCCTCGCCGCGGTCACCCTCACAGTGACGGGCTGCGCGCAGCTCCACCAGCAGGTCGGCGACGCCTGGGCGGTCACCTACGAAGTCAGCGTTGACGCCCCGGACGCCAGCACCCTGAACGACGTCCGCTACCTCGGTGCCGAGCAGCGCGGCGACGCAGCGACCATGCGCACGATCGCGAAGGCCGCCACCCGCCCCGGCGCTGGCAACGGCGGTACGGCCACCTGGACCCACGAGTCCATCGTCCTCGCGAAGGACCCGGCCGCTGTCCGCGCGACGCCCCCGGCGGGCCGGAGCGCCACCTGCCGCATCCTGCTCGACGGCCAGAAGGTCATCGCGGAGGAGCACGGACTCGCGGGCAAGCCGGTGCGGTGCCGCGTCCAGACACCGGCGTTCGGGTAGCCCGGCCCCCGCGCCCTGCGCCCGTCCCTCAGTTGAGGATGAACTGCTTCGACGCCTTCGCCTGCAGCTCCCCCACCGCGACGTCCAGGTGGTAGCTGGCGCCACCCGCGGTCACGGCCGGGCGTGCGGCGTCGCAGGTGTCCTTCGACGACCGGGTGCGGTCCCACGCGATGGCTGGCGTGGTCAGCGTCTGCCCGGCCGTGATCGTGACGTCCTGGTTCGTCCCGCCGGTCTGGCAGTCCTTCGACGACCAGTACTGTTCCTGCCCGGAGCTGATCGTCAGGACCTGCTGGGCTGAACCGAGGTCCATGCTGCACGCGTTCGAGCCGGTGTTCTCGATCGACATCGCGATCTTCGGGTCCTCGGTCGGCCCGTAGGTGCTCTTGTCGAGGACCGGCGTCAGCGTGATCTGGTCGTCGGCGCACGCGGCACCGTCAGCAGCGGCGCTGGCGGACGGCGCAGGGGTCTCGGCAGCGCCAGCCCCAGCCGTACCGGACCCGGAAGCACCAGACCCAGAACCCGCGTCCGGCGAAGCGCCCGCGTCCGCGGACGACGAGGCAGACGCCGACGGACCAGCCGCCGGAGCCCCGGTCCCGCGCCCCACGACGATGAGCACGATGACGACCACCACGATCACGATCGCAGCGATGACCGCCAGACGACGGCGCCAGTAGACGACCGGCTTCTCGGGGCCGACGGGGTGACGGAGCGACGACATGCGCACAGGCTAGACAACCGCACGCACCCCACGGCGGAACCCCGCCGCGCACCGGGGGAACCCGTCAGAGGATCTTCAGCATGCGGGTGTTGCCGAGCGTGTTCGGCTTCACCCGGGCCAGGTCGAGGAACTCCGCGACGCCCTCGTCCGACGACCGCACGAGCTCGGCGTACACATCGGGGTCGACGACCTGCTCCCCGATCTCGAGGTACCCATGCTTCGCGAAGAACTCGACCTCGAACGTCAGGCAGAAGATGCGTGCGACACCGAGCTCGCGGGCGTCGTGCTCGAGCGCCTCGAGCATCCGGTGCCCCACGCGCTTGTGGATCCAGTCCCCGTCGAGGGCGAGCGTCCGGACTTCGGCGATGTCGTCCCAGAACACGGCGAGAGCGCCGCACCCGATGGGCGTCCCGTCGGGGCCCTCGGCGATCCGGAACTGCTGGATCGAGCCGTACAGGGCGACGTTCTCCTTGCCGAGCAGGATCCGGCGGTCCACGTAGGGGGCGATGAGCCGCTGGATGTGCGGCACGTCCGACGCGAGCGCGGGCCGCACCAGGATGCCGTGGTCGTCTCGCTCGTCGAACGCGTGCTTCCCGTGGTGAGTCATCCACACCACCCTACGGCGGGGCGGCAGGCCGGGCGGACAGCAACGAGGCCGCTCCGACCAGCCCGTGGGTGCGCCCGGGGGACAGCGTCGAGGCCCGCGTCCAGGGCATCGGCCTACGTTCGGCAGGGCAAGACGACGAGACAAGAAGCTCAAGGAGTTCCAATGCCCCAGATCATCGAGACCGTCGACGTCAACGTCCCCGTTCGCGCCGCCTACGACCAGTGGACTCGCTTCGAGGAGTTCCCCACCTTCCTCGACGAGGTGGAGAAGATCGTCCAGGTCGACGACACCACCACCGACTGGACCGTCAAGGTCGCGGGCCAGGAGCGTCAGTTCCGCGCGCTCATCACCGAGCAGCACCCGGACGAGCGTGTCGCCTGGACCGTGAAGGACGGCGAGACCGACCACGCCGGCGTCGTCACGTTCCACAAGCTCGGTGACGCCGAGACCCGTGTCACCGTGCAGATCGACTGGCAGCCCTCGGGCATCCTCGAGAAGCTCGGCTCCGCGGTCGGTGTCGGTGGCCACGCCGTCAAGAAGGACCTGCAGAACTACAAGGAGCGCGTCGAAGCGGCCCCCACGGCCGACGGCTGGCGCGGCGACGTCCAGGCCTGATCAGGCCGGCTCGCGTCGCATGACGTGAGCGCAGACAGACGGGAGGCCCGGTGCCAGCTGGCACCGGGCCTCCCGTCTGTCTGGTGTGACTCCTAGGACTCGATCTCGCCCTGGGGCGCGTCGGTGCCGGCCTCGACGGCCGCCGCACCGGCGAGGACCTCTTCGCGGCCCGGCTGACGCCCGGTCTCGAACTCGAACTTGCCCTCGCGGAAGTCGACCTTCACGTGGTCACCAGCGGTGAGCTCACCCTGCAGGATGTGCTCGGACAGCTGGTCCTCGACCTCGTGCTGCATGGCGCGACGCAGGGGGCGAGCACCGAGGGCGGGGTCGAACCCGACCTTGATGAGCTGCTCCTTGGCGGGGACCGTCAGCTCGACGGTCATGTCGCGGTCCAGCATGCGGTCCGACAGGCGCTTCACGAACAGGTCCACGATCTGCAGCAGCTCGGGCTGCGACAGCTGCGGGAACACGATCGTGTCGTCGACGCGGTTCAGGAACTCCGGCTTGAAGTGCTTCTTCAGCTCCTCGTTCACCTTCGAGCGCATGCGGTCGTAGCCGACGCCCGAGTCACCCTCGACCTGGAAGCCCACCGGGCCACCGGCGATACCCTGCGAACCGAGGTTCGTGGTCATGATGATGACGGTGTTCTTGAAGTCGACCACGCGGCCCTGACCATCGGTCAGACGGCCCTCTTCGAGGACCTGCAGCAGCGAGTTGAAGATGTCCGGGTGGGCCTTCTCGATCTCGTCGAAGAGGACAACGGAGAACGGCTTGCGGCGCACCTTCTCGGTGAGCTGGCCGCCCTCCTCGAACCCGACGAACCCGGGAGGGGCACCGAACAGGCGCGAGACGGTGTGCTTCTCGCCGAACTCTGACATGTCGAGGGAGATCAGTGCGCCCTCGTCGTCGAACAGGAACTCTGCGAGCGCCTTGGCGAGCTCGGTCTTGCCGACGCCCGTGGGGCCGGCGAAGATGAACGAGCCCGAGGGGCGGTTCGGGTCCTTGAGGCCGGCGCGCGTGCGCCGGATGGTCTTGGACAGGGCCGAGATGGCCTCTTCCTGACCGATGACGCGCTGGTGCAGGGCCTTCTCCATGAAGACGAGACGCGAGGTCTCCTCTTCCGTGAGCTTGAACACCGGGATGCCCGTGGCCTGCGCCAGGACCTCGGCGATGATGCCCTCGTCGACGGTGCCGGATGCGGCGACGTCACCGGCACGCCACTGCTTCTCGAGGCGGAGACGCTCGCCGAGGAGCTTCTTCTCCTCGTCACGGAGCGACGCGGCCTTCTCGAAGTCCTGCTCCTCGATGGCGGCTTCCTTCGACCCGCGCACCGTCGAGATCTTCTCGTCGAACTCGCGGAGCTCCGGCGGCGCCGACAGGATCGACAGGCGCAGGCGGGCGCCGGCCTCGTCGATCAGGTCGATGGCCTTGTCGGGCAGGAAGCGGTCCTGCACGTAGCGGTCCGCCAGGTTCGCCGCGGAGACGATCGCCCCGTCGGTGATGGACACCTTGTGGAACGCCTCGTACTTGTCGCGGAGGCCCTTGAGGATGTTGATGGTGTGGGGCAGCGACGGCTCGTTGACCTGCACGGACTGGAAGCGACGCTCGAGTGCTGCGTCCTTCTCGAAGTGCTTGCGGTACTCGTCGAGCGTGGTGGCACCGATGGTCTGGAGCTCGCCACGAGCGAGGAGCGGCTTGAGGATCGACGCCGCGTCGATCGCGCCCTCGGCTGCACCGGCACCGACGAGCGTGTGGATCTCGTCGATGAAGACGATGATGTCGCCGCGGGTGCGGATCTCCTTCGTGACCTTCTTCAGGCGCTCCTCGAAGTCACCGCGGTAACGGGACCCGGCGATGAGCGAGCCGAGGTCGAGCGAGTAGAGCTGCTTGTCCTTCAGCGTCTCGGGCACGTCGCCCTTGACGATCGCCTGGGCGAGGCCCTCGACGACGGCGGTCTTGCCGACGCCGGGCTCACCGATCAGGACGGGGTTGTTCTTGGAGCGGCGGGAGAGGATCTGCATGACCCGCTCCATCTCCTTCTCGCGCCCGATGACGGGGTCGAGCTTGCCGTCGCGCGCGGCCTGGGTGAGGTTCCGACCGAACTGGTCGAGGACCTGCGAACCCTGCTGCGCGTTCTGCTGCTGCTCGCCGCCGACGGCGACCGCTTCCTTGCCCTGGTAGCCGGACAGGAGCTGGATGACCTGCTGGCGCACCCGGTTCAGGTCGGCGCCGAGCTTCACGAGGACCTGGGCTGCGACACCCTCGCCCTCGCGGATCAGGCCGAGCAGGATGTGCTCCGTGCCGATGTAGTTGTGGCCGAGCTGCAGCGCCTCGCGCAGGGACAGCTCGAGCACCTTCTTGGCGCGCGGCGTGAACGGGATGTGCCCGGTCGGCTGCTGCTGGCCCTGGCCGATGATGTCCTGGACCTGCTCACGGACGGCATCGAGCGAGATGCCGAGCGACTCGAGCGCCTTGGCAGCGACACCCTCGCCCTCGTGGATCAGGCCGAGGAGGATGTGCTCGGTCCCGATGTAGTTGTGGTTGAGCATCTTCGCTTCTTCTTGAGCGAGGACGACAACACGACGGGCCCGGTCGGTGAATCTCTCGAACATGTGCTCTCCCTTGGCCCCTGCGATCGGAGCCGACAGCTGTGCCGGTCTCGTGTGAGTCCGGCCAAGTACTTCGAGAGTAACCAGCGCTCCGCCCCGGGGCTGCCCCTGTTCGCCGTGGGCGTGACCTGGGTTGGCTGGCTGCGTTCAGCGGTGACGGACCGACTGTCGGACGTCAGGGGCGGCGCGCTGCCCGTCGGATTGCACGGCGGAAGCGACGGGGTTCGACCCCGAGACGCTCGAGCACGTCGTTGGCAGCGCCCATCAGCGGGTCGTCGATGCCGTCGAGCACGGCGAGGACCACGTGGTGCGGCCGGACCCGCTCGGCCGGACCGGCGATCTGCGCCGCCCGCGCCAGCACCCGGGCACCGGCCGGCGTGCACACGATCCGGTCCGGCTCGGACGGGTAGGGGACGGAGCCCGCGCCGACGAAGACCCGGATGGACTCCCGCACCCGCGCCGGCGTGACCCCGTGTGCGTCGAGCACCGAGGCGAGCCGCGGGATGCCGGCACACAGGACGACCGCCGCGACGAGGAGGTGCTCCGCGTCGACGAAGCCGAAGCCCGAGTCCTGCGACTCGTGTTCGGCGAGGAGCACGATCTCGCGGCCGTGGCGGAGGGTGGGCACGGCGACGGAGAGGGCAGCAGTCTGCATCCATACAGAATATCGCGTTTCGTGTGTGTATGGAAGCCGTTCAGCTCGAGTCCACCGGTCGGTGCAGGTCCGCCCGGTAGCATCCGGCCATGGAGCAGCCCGTCGTCGGCCTCGTCGTCCACCCGACCAAGAACGTGCAGGAGTCCGTCACGACCCTGCGGCGCTGGAACTCCTCCGGCCTCGGGCGCCTGGTCGCCCGACGCATCGACGCCGCCCGGATCGGCGACACGATCGAGGTGGTCGAGGACGACGACTTCACCGCCACCGTCGACCTCGTCGTGGCCCTGGGCGGCGACGGCACCATGCTCGGCGCCATGCGGCTCGTGGCGAAGCGGCCCGTGCCCGTGCTCGGCGTCAACTACGGCAACGTCGGCTTCCTCGTGGAGATCGAGCCGCCCGAGCTCGAGGCGGCCCTGGAGCGGCTGTCCGCCGGCGAGTACCAGCTCGAACCGCACCACGCCCTCGAAGCCCGGCTGGCCTGGAGCGGCGCCCGGACGGACTACCTGGCGTTCAACGACCTGACGATCGTGCGACGCCCGGGCTCCGGGCAGGTCTCGGCCGACCTCAGCGTGGGCGGCCTCGGCTACGGGTACTACCGAGCCGACGCCATCGTCGCGGCGACGCCCGCCGGGTCGACGGCCTACAACTACGCGGCGGGTGGGCCGGTGCTCTCCCCCGCGCTCTCCGGGTCCGTCGTGACCCCGGTCGCCCCGATGGCGGGCATCGACCGTGCCGTGGTCCTGGCGGCGCGGGAGCGCTACCGCTTCGACATCGCCGAGGGCACCAGGAGCGCAGCGCTCGAGGTCGACGGGCTCGTCGTGGGCGAGGTGGCCACCGGTGCGCAGATCGACATGCGCCTGCGGAAGGACGCCGGCAGCGTGGTGCGGCTCGACGCCGAGCGACACGGGCGGACCGGCCGGGTGAAGCTCAGCCTGCTCGACCTCCCCGTCCGCCCGGACCAGCTCGTGGAGCTCATCCCGAGCGACCTGCGCCAGAAGCTCCGGCGCGAGGTCGAGGACTGACGCCCGCCGCGACTCAGACGAGCAGGCGTGCCCGGAGCCCGTCGATGCCGTCGTCGGGCAGGCCGTGCGCCCACAGGTACCCGGCGGCTGAGCCCCACTGGTCGACCACGTGCTCGATCGCTGCGTCCAGGGCCGCACGGGGCGACCGGGTCGCGAGCGCCAGCACCGCGTCGTCGTCGACGGTCATGCCGCTCGCCCGCACCTGTTCAGCCATCGCGAGCGCCGCTGGACCGAACGACGTCGGCAGGAGCTGCTCGGTCAGGGCGTAGTCGTCGAGCACGGCGTCCCGACCGACCCCGACCGCGAGCAGGACCAGCGCGACCAGCACTCCTGTCCGGTCCTTGCCGGCGGAGCAGTGGACGAGCACCCCGCCGGTGTCCGGCTGCTCGAGGAGGACCTGCACGGCGGTGACGATGCCGGTGCCCTCGTCGTCGAGCAGGCCGAGGTAGAGGTCACCGAGCGTGGGGACGGACGCCATCGACGACAGCGCCCCGGTGAGCAGCGGGACCGCCGTGCACCGAGCAGCCGACCCGATCAGGGCGTCGGGCGCAGCGGAACGCTCCACGATCGTCCGGAGGTCGACGACCCGCACGACACCGAGGCGGTCCAGCTCCGCGCGACCCCGACTGGTGAGGCCGGCAAGGCTGCCCGAGCGCAGGAACCGTCCGGGTGCGATGACCCGTCCGTCGACGGTCGACAGTCCGCCGAGGTCGCGGAGGTTGAAGGTGCCGTCGACGTCGCGCACCCGTTCGGTGCTCGTCGGGGCGACGGATGGTGATGCAGCAGACACGGGGACTCCTCGGGACGATGCAGAACACCGTACATCACATGCTGGCAGCACTGGCCGTGGAGGCCGGACGCACGAGAGGCCCGCCCGAGCATCGCTCGGACGGGCCGTTCCCGTCACCCCACCGGGTCGCCTTCCCACGGAACGACCCGGTTCCCCCCGACCGGCACCGTTCGCGGCACCGGCCGAAGTCCTTGCCCGACCTACTCGGTCAGGTACAGCTGCATGTCCTGCGAGACCGCCTTGGCGAACAGGCGGAGCTTGGCGCGGGACTCCACACGGCTGACCGCCTGGCGGGTCGTGTGCACGATCTTCGAGATCTCGTCGAGCGTCATCGGCTTGTCGTCGTCGAGGCCGTAGCGCATGCGGATCACGTTCGCCTCGTCGCTCGGCAGCTCCGCGACGATCGAGCGGATGTCGCGGTGCAGGAGCGTCGTCTCGGTGAGCTCGTTCGGGGACGCAGCGTCCTCGTCCTCGATGAAGTCGCCCAGCTCGCTGTCGTCCGAGTCACCGACGACGGTGTGGATCGAGACCGGCTCGTGCGAGCGGCCCTTGAGGTCGACGAGTTCCTCGACGCTCATGCTCAGCTCGGCGGCGACCTCGTCGGGCGTCGGCGCACGGCCGAGGTCGACGGTGAGGTCACGCTCGGTACGCGAGATCTTGTTGATCAGCTCGACGGTGTGGACCGGGATGCGGATCGTGCGGGCCTTGTCGGCGAGGCCGCGGGAGATCGCCTGGCGGATCCACCAGGTGGCGTACGTGGAGAACTTGTAGCCCTGCGTGAAGTCGAACTTCTCGACCGCGCGGACGAGCCCGAGGTTGCCCTCCTGGATGACGTCCATGAACGGCAGGCCGCGCTGGGAGTAGCGCTTCGCGATGCTGACGACGAGGCGGAGGTTCGAGGTGATCATCCGCTCCTTGGCGCGCTCACCGTCGCGGACGAGCCACTTGAGCTCACGCTGCAGCGCCTTGGGCAGGTTCTGCTCGGTCGCGAGCTTCTCACCGGCGAACAGGCCGACCTCGATGCGGCGGGCGATGTCGGCTTCTTCCTCGGCAGTGAGGAGTGCCAGACGCCCGATGTGGCGCAGGTAGTCACCGACCTGGTCGACGGATGCGCCACGGACGCCGGCGAGCTGCTCGTCTGCCTCGACCTCGGGTGCGGCGTCGAGCGTCGTGCTCTCGACCTTGGCGGAGTCGGTCTTCTTGGCGGAGTCGGTCTTGGCGGTTGCCTTCTTGGTGCGGCGTGAGGTGGTGCTCGGCGTTGCCGTTGCGATCGTCATGTGACTCTCCCTGCATTCGACGTTGGTGAACCTCGTCGGTGTTGGCCCTTGTCGGGTGAGACCGAGTAAAGCGGTCCGGAGGTGTACCCCACAAACCCGTCGGATCGATTCCCAGGGTTCTCCGTGCTTCACCATCGGTACCCCATGGGGAGGGGTACACGATGCCGACAGCATTTCGCCTCGACTTCCGCGGAAGTGCGCGGATCAGGCCGTGTTTCCGCCGATGTCGGCATGTGTCGGGCGCGTTTCAGCGGGTGTACCCCGGGGCACAGCGCTTCCCGGACAACGAAAAGGGGTACGTCGGTCCGGATCGATGCGATCCGGCCGCCGTACCCCGAAGAGCAGGTGCGTGAGGGTCACCAGGACGGCTCGAGCCACCCCGCTCGGCGCTTCGACACCTCGAGGTCGGCGTCACGGTCGTACTCGTCGTACTCGCTCTCGATGTCGCCGACGAGGCTGCGAGAACGGAACATCTGCATGATGGACATGCGGATGATGCTCACACCGGCCGGCAACGGCCGCGTGAACGCCGGACGGCCGGGACGTGTCGGACTACTCCGAGGGCGTCGACGTGGGCGCAGCGGTGCCGTGGACGCGCTCGAAGCGGGCGCGCTCCTCGGCCTCGACCCTGGCGTACGCGGACCGTTCGTTGCGGTCTGCCCGCATGATCGCGCGCATGACGAACCAGAACACGAGGCCGACCACGACGGTCGGCGTCAGCGCGAAGATGATCCCGGTCACGACTCCATGCGGCACGCGGTCATCGTACCTCGCCCTGTCAGGAGGCTCGGTGTGCGTCGGACGCGCACCGAGCCTCCTGGCTGGCTCACTTGACGAGCGGGAACAGGATCGTCTCGCGGATGCCGAGACCGGTGATCGCCATGAGCAGACGGTCGACGCCCATGCCCATGCCGCCGGACGGCGGCATGGCGTGCTCGAGGGCCCGCAGGAACTCCTCGTCGACGCGCATCGCCTCGGGGTCGCCGCCCGCGGCGAGCTTCGCCTGCTCGACGAAGCGCTCACGCTGGACGACGGGGTCGACGAGCTCCGAGTAGGCCGTCGCGAGCTCGAACCCGCGGATGTACAGGTCCCACTTCTCGACGATGCCCGGGCGGGTGCGGTGCTCGCGCGTCAGCGGTGAGGTGTCGACCGGGAAGTTCATCACGAACGTCGGGCGGTCGAGCGAGTCGATGACGAAGTGCTCCCAGAGCTCCTCGACGTACTTGCCGTGCGTGGCGTGGGCGACCTCGACGCCCTCGGCGGCCGCGAGCTCCTGGAGCTCGGCGAGCGGGGTCTCCGGCGTGATCGTGCGCCCGGCGGCCTCGGACAGGGAGCCGTACATGTCGATGCGGGGCCACTCGCCACCGAGGTCGTACGCGGTGCCGTCTGGCAGCGTGACCTCGAGCGAGCCGCCGGTGACCGCGCGGGTCGCGTTCTGCACGAGCTCCTGGGTGAGGTCGGCCATCTGCTCGTAGTTGCCGTACGCCTGGTAGGCCTCCACCATCGCGAACTCGGGCGAGTGCGACGAGTCGGCGCCCTCGTTCCGGAAGTTGCGGTTGATCTCGAACACGCGGTCGATCCCGCCGACGACGGCCCGCTTCAGGAAGAGCTCCGGCGCGATGCGCAGGTAGAGCTCGGTGTCGAAGGCGTTCGAGTGCGTGACGAAGGGCCGGGCCGAGGCACCACCGTGCTGGGTCTGCAGCATCGGGGTCTCGACCTCGAGGTACTCGTGGCCGGTGAACGTCTGGCGGAGCGACGCCATCACGGCGGCGCGGGCACGGACGGTCGCGCGGGCCTGGTCGCGCACGATGAGGTCGAGGTACCGCTGACGGACCCGGGTCTCCTCGTTGAGCTCGTTGTGCAGGTTCGGCAGCGGCAGGATCGCCTTCGCCGCGATCGCCCAGTCGTCGACCATGATGCTCAGCTCGCCACGACGCGACGAGATCACGCGACCGTGCACGAACACGTGGTCACCGAGGTCGACGTACTCCTTCCACCGCGCCAGGGAGTCCTCGCCCACCTCAGCCAGGGACACCATCGCCTGGATGCGCTGGCCGTCGCCCGACTGCAGGGACGAGAAGCAGAGCTTGCCGGTGTTCCGCGAGAACACGATGCGCCCGGCGATCCCGACGACGTCCTGGGTCTCCTCGCCGGTCTCGAGGTGCGCGTACTGCGCCCGGACCGCGGGGATCGTCGTGGTGATCGGGAGCTCGGCGGGGTAGGCCTCGATCCCGGCCTCGAGCAGCCGCGCGCGCTTGTCGAGCCGGACCTGACGCTGCTCGTTCGTCTCCTGTTCGGCCAGGGCGGCGGCGTCGGCGATCGCGGTGTCGGTGGTGGCGGTCTCGTCGGTCATGGGGTGCGGCTCCGGAGGTCGTGGGGGATCGCGTCGATGCTACCGGCCAGCGCCCCGCCGCCCGTCACCCGCGGGACGGGGTCCCGCCCGCGGCGAAGGCCCCTGCGGGCGCGCGGCCCTGCGCCCGCAGCACGAGCAGGGTCACCGACGACCCGGCGTACGCCGCCGCGACGAGGAGCATCACGACGGTGCCGGCCACGTCGAACCCGGTCGAGACACTCGGCCGCGCGAGCAGCCCGTCGGCGACGAAGTACGCGGCCAGGAGGAACCCGGCGAACGGCCTCGCGGTCATCCGCCACCACGCACGCGGCGGCGCGACGGGCTCGTCGTCCCCGCGGAACACCCGCACGCCGATGCCGACCATCAGGACGAAGCCGATCGCGGCGACCAAGGGCACGACGACGTCCGGGAGCCCGAACGCGAAGAGCAGCAGCGTGAGCAGGATCCCGATGACGCTCGCCGCCACGACGTACCCGACCTTGGCCTGGGCCGTGGTGATGCGGAACGGGCCGTCCGTCACAGCGCCGACTGCCCGTCCGCGGCCGTCAGCGCGTTGTCGACCGCCGAGCGCACGAGCGCCCCGAGGACCCGGCCAGGACGCTCCACCCCGATCGAGGACAGCGTGCCGGCGGACTGGTCCACGATGGCCGTCGAGAAGCTCACGGCGGCGCGCACGGCATCGGCGTACGCGGGCCGGTCCTGCTCGGCGACGACGAAGGGCTCTGCCCCCATCTCGACGACGAGCGCCTGGGCGATGGGGAGCACGGGGCCGGGTGCGGTCACGGCGCAGTAGGCATCGCGCAACCGCGACAGGTCGACGCTGGTCCCGGTGAACGCCATCGCCGGGTGGATCGCGAGCGGGATCGCCCCGGCGGCCATCGCGGGCGCCAGGACGCCGACGCCGTGGTCAGGACTGGTGTGCACGACGAGCTGTCCAGGCTGCCAGATGCCGGCGTCCGCCAGACCCTGCACGAGCTCCGCGAGCTGGTCGTCCGGCACCGCGAGCAGCACGAGTTCGCTGCGCTCCACCAGCTCCGGGGTCGCGAGGACGGGGACGCCGGGCAGCAGGGCCTCGGCACGGTCGACGCTCGACGCCGAGACCGCGGTGATGCCGACGACCGCGTGCTCCGCGTTCGCCAGCGCCGCCCCGAGGACCGGACCGACCCGTCCGGCGCCGACGACGCCCACGCCCAGCCGTCCCGCCCTCATCGGACGGCTCCCGTCCCGGGGACGTCCTGCCAGCCGGGAGGCACGTCAAGCGCCGAGCGGGCCGCCTGCGGGACCGCAGGGTGCGGGTCGGGGGTGATGCGAGCCTCCTGGCCGTCGGCTGCTGCTGGTCCACGGGACCGCCAGCGGTGGGAGGTGTCGGTGGCCGCCGCCTCGACGGCGCGCTCCGCGGTGCCGGACCACAGGCGCTGCGCGTCCCTGGCGTCGAGCGCCCCGACGCGCGCGGCGACCGGACCGGAGACGGTGTGGACGTGCACCGAGGCCAGGCGGAGCAGCCGCTCCAGCGGCCCCTGCTCGACGCGCACGCTCTGCACGCGGGGCAGCGGGACGACCACGAGCGACCGCCAGACGGCCCCGAGGCGGAGGAGCACGGCGCCGTCGACGAAGCGGTACCCGTTGCGGCGTGCGGAGAGCGGGCGGAGCCATCGGCCCCGACGCGGCGAGTGCACGAAGCCACCGGCGTCCCCGGTCGTGGTGAGGCTGTCGTCGACCACGCTGACGGCTTCGGCGGAGCCCTCGCGGAGGCGGTCCTTCGAGGCCTCTGGCCCGACGACCGCGGAGCCGACCAGTGCCGGCAGGATGATCTCGAGCACCTGTCGGACGTCGGCCGCGGTCCCCACGGGGAGGACGATGGACGACACCTGCTGGTTGCTCGACGCCCCGTTGCCGGCGTTGGTCGCACGGTTGATGCGGACGTCCCACCAGCCGAACGGACGCCAGAGCAGGGGCTGCGCGACGCTGACCGCGTGGATGCGGCCGGGCGGCAGGGTCTCGTTCGTCGTCGAGACCAGGCCGAAGCCGATCCGGATCCCGTCGCGGGTGTCGGCGATCGTGTACTGCAGCGACTTCGAGAACTTTCGGACGTAGTACCCGCCACTGCCGATGACGGCGGGGAACAGCGTGACGAGCAGGAAGTACTCCCCCGTCAGCGCGATGCTGACGATGATCGCGGCCACGAGCGCCAGGATGACCACGGTCGTGCCGGAGAGCAGCATCGAGGCGATGAGGCGCCCGGGCTTGACCTTCACGATGCGGGTGGCGTGCACCGCGTCGGCGTCGAGCTCGGGCGACAGGAACTCGTAGACGCGGTCCGACACGACTCCGTCCGAGCTGTACTGACGGCCGGGTGTCGCTTCCTCGGGCTCGTCGCGGGCGCCCGAGGCGAGCACCAGGATGCGCTGCCGCAGGTCGTCGGAGGCCTTCGCCCCGAGGTACGCGAGCTGCACGTTGGCGTCGTTGCCGGCCTGCGCGATCTCGAGCTTCGCCGTGCCGAACAGCCGCGGGATCAGCGGGCGGGTGATGTTGATGCCCTGGATCCGGTCGAGCCGGGCCTTGCGGTGGTTGCGGAACAGCACGCCGGAGCGCACCTCGACGATCTCGCCGGTGACGCGGAACTCGTGCATGCGCCAGGACAGGTAGAACAGGCCGATCAGCACGACCAGGAACACCGCGATCCCGAGCAGCACCCAGCCGAACGCCCCGTGCTCCCAGACGTAGCGGACGGGGTCGCCCTGCTCGCGTGACCCGCCGCCCGGGATGAAGGTCTCGAAGAGGGTGTCGCGGAGGTTGTTCACGACGATGCCGAGCACGACGACGAGGAAGATCCCGCCGCGCAGCAGCGGTGTGAGGGGGTGCAGTCGATGCCACTCCCCGTCGGTCAGGGGCGCGGCGGCCGCGGCGTTCCCCCGGCGGTTCGGGGCGGGCGGTGCGGGCGGCGGCGGCCCGGGTCGGAAGGTCACGTCGGCCCCTACAGCCCGGCGCGACGGGACTCGGCGAGCTCGACGAGTCGGTCGCGGAGCTCGTCCGCGCGGTCGGCGGGGATGCCCGGGATCCGCACGTTCGTCGACGCCGCAGCGGTCACGAACTTCAGCTCGCTCAGGCCGAGCACCCGGTCGAGCGGTCCGCGGTTCACGTCGACGAGCTGCAGGCGGCCGTACGGCACCGCGGTGAAGCGCTGCCACATCAGGCCCTTGCGGAGCACGAAGTCGTCGTCGCGGAGGGCGTACCCGATCGCACGGACCCGACGTGGGGTGAGCACCGCCGTGACCAGCGTGATGATCCCGATCGCGACGCCGATCAGCGTCCACACGAGGCCCGCCGTCTCGCCCGGTCCACCGCTCACGACCCCGATGAGCACGCAGCCGACGGTGACGACGACCCCCGCCAGCACGGTCGTGATGAGCTCGGTCCAGACGAGCTTCGAGGACACCCGGGTCCAGTGCACACCGGTCAGGCCGAGGCCGGGCTCGTCGAGTCGTTCGCGCGGCATCGCGGCCTCCTGTGGTGTGGCGTGGGTCGGCCGTCGCGCGGTGGTCGAACGGCAGTCGGTCAGTGCACCGCCGTGCCGCCGCGCGGGTCGTCGTGGTCGTCGTCGTCCGGGGGGACGACGCACATCCGTTCGGCGACGAGGGCGCACACGGTGAGCACGATCCCGCCACCGACCGCCACGGCGTTCGGCAGGGTCGAGCCTAGCGAAGGCAGGACCGAGCGGGTCAGGAGGTACACGACCAGTCCGAGCGCCAGCGCGCCGAAGAAGGCACCGCAGATGCTCGAGGCCTTCGCGAGCACCACCACGCGGGTCGCGTAGTGCGGGTCGACACGGCGTTCGGCCCGCCCGCGGACCTGGCGCCGGATCGGCAGCGCCATGACCACCAGCGCGATGCCGATGAACGCGAGCGTCAGGCCGAGCGGGGCGGAGAGGATGAGCGTCGGGACCTGACGTGAGGCGAGCGCGGCGTCGAGGGCGAACCCGGCCACGGCCGCGACGACCGCGACGCTGACGAGGGTGGAGGCGCGGGTCGGCTTCACGAGGCCGCTCCGGGTGGCGTCGCGGCGGTCGCGTCGGCCACGTCCGTCGCGACGGTCGCGTCAGCCGGACGGGAGGCTCGGGTCGGCTCGTCGAAAAGGCGCGGCTCGTCGACGCGCTCGGTGTCGTCGCCGACCGCGGCGAGCAGGTCCGCCACCGGCCCGGCTCCGGGCAGCACGGCCGAGGGGTCGGCGTCGTGCCACGGCGCGAGCACGAACGCGCGCTCGTGTGCGCGGGGGTGCGGCACGGTCAGGGTCGCGGTGTCGACGAGGACGTCCGTGCCGTCGTCGTCCTGCAGCGCGACGACGTCGAGGTCGAGCGTGCGGTCGCCCCACCGGACCTCCCGGGTGCGGCCGTGGGCGTCCTCGATGGCATGCAGGGCGTCGAGGAGCTCCTGCGGACCCAGGTCGGTGTCGACGACGACGACGGCGTTGCGGTACCGGGGCTTCGCCGTGTCCGGGCCGTCGAGGGTCACGGCGACGGACTCGACCTCGTGGCTCGACGCCACCGGTCGGACGCCGGGGACCGCGGCGACGGCGGCCGCTGCGGCGCGGAGCGTGCTGCCCCGGTCGCCGAGGTTGGCGCCGAGGGCGATGACGGCACGACTCACGCGCGGGCTCCGGATCCGGCTGCGCCGGAGTGCACGGCGGCATCGTGCTCGACGGTCCGCTCGGCGGTCCGCTCGCGGCGGATCGTGATCGACACGTCGGTGAACGGCACGGTGATCGGTGCCTGCGGCTTGTGGACGGTGACCTCCGTCGCCAGGGCGGCGCGGTGGGTGAGCACGGCGGCGGCGATCCGCTCGGCGAGGGTCTCGATGAGGTCGACCGGGTCGCGCTCGATCTCGGCGACGACCTGCTCGGCGAGGACGCCGTAGTGCACCGTGCGGTCGAGGTCGTCGGTGCCGGCGGCGGCCCGGGCGTCGACCTCGACCGCGACGTCGACGACGAACTCCTGGCCGTCGGCGCGCTCGTGGTCGAAGACGCCGTGGTTGCCACGGGCACGGACCCCGGTGAGGCGGATGGTGTCGTTCACGATCGAGCTGCCCTCCAGGCTTCCCACACGTCCAGGACGGCGCGGGTCGGTGCGGGGTCGTGCACACGCACGCCCCAGGCGCCTCGTTCGGCGGCCAACAGGCTGATGGCCGCCGTGGCGAGGTCGCGGTCCTTCGGTGGAGCACCCTCGGCGCTGCCGACGCCCTCGAGGAAGCGCTTCCGCGAGGCGGCGACGAGCACGGGCAGCCCGATCGAGGCGAAGCGCTCGTACCCGGCGAGGATCTCCCAGTTCTGTGCGCCCTGCTTGGCGAAGCCGAGGCCCGGGTCGATGACGACCTGCTCCTGACGGACGCCGAGCACGATGAGCTCGGCGACGCGCATCTCGACCTCGCGCCGGACCTCGTCCACCGCGTGTGCGTAGACGGCGTCGCGGTACATCCGGTCGCTGTGGCCGCGCCAGTGCATGACGACGAACCCGGTGCCCGTCGCGGCGACCACGCGGGCCATGTCCGGGTCGGCGAGGCCGCCGGAGACGTCGTTCACGATCACGGCGCCGAGCTCGACCGCATGTTCGGCGGTGCTGGCGTTCATCGTGTCGATGCTGACCGGGACGCCCTCGGCGACGAGCTGCCGGACGACGGGGAGCACCCGCTCCTGTTCGACGTCCACGGGGACCCGCTCGGCGCCGGGCCGGGTGGACTCCCCGCCGACGTCGACGATGTCGGCGCCGGTGGCGACGAGCTCACGGGCGTGCGCGAGGGCACTGTCGTACGCCTGGTGCAGCCCGCCGTCGGAGAACGAGTCCGGCGTGACGTTGAGGATCCCCATCACGCGGGTTCGTCCTCCGACGGACGGACGGCCACCTGGGCGGCGACCCCGTCTCGTCCGCAGGTCGGTCATGCCGGCTACGCGGGTGCGATGCCCGGGTTGCCGAACGGACGGGCCCGACGGGCCTTCGACGCCTCGGTCTCCTGCTCGGCGGCGGTGTTCGCTGCCTTGCCGGGGACCGCGATGGCGGGCAGGTCGCTGACCGGACGCTTCTCGCTCGAGAGCCACTGCGGGCGCTCGGGGAGCTTGCGGACGTCCTTGAACAGCTCGACGAGCTCCGGCGCGTCCAGCGTCTCCTTCTCGAGGAGCTCACCGGCCAGGCGGTCGAGCAGGTCGCGGTTGTCGTTGAGCACCTGGTAGGCCTCGTCGTGCGCGGCCTCGAGCAGCGCGCGGGTCTCGGCGTCGACGGTCTCGGCGATGTTCTCCGAGTAGTCGCGCCCGGTCCCACCGCTCATGTCGCGGCCGACGAACGGCTCGCTCGACCCGGCGCCGAGCTTGACGGACCCGACGGCACGGCTCATGCCGTACTCGGTGACCATCTTGCGGGCGGTGCCGGTGGCCTTCTCGATGTCGTTCGACGCACCCGTGGTCGGGTCGTGGAAGACGATCTCCTCGGCGACGCGGCCACCCATGGCGTACGTGAGCTGGTCGAGCAGTTCGTTGCGGGTGACGGAGTACTTGTCCTCGAGCGGGAGCACCATCGTGTAGCCGAGGGCACGGCCGCGGGGCAGGATCGTGATCTTCGTGACCGGGTCCGTGTGGCGCATCGCCGCTGCCGCCAGGGCGTGGCCGCCCTCGTGGTACGCGGTGATGAGGCGTTCCTGGTCGGACATGATGCGCGTGCGGCGCTGCGGGCCGGCCATCACGCGGTCGACGGCCTCGTCCAGGGCACGGTTGTCGATGAGCTGCGCGTTCGACCGGGCGGTCAGCAGCGCGGCCTCGTTGAGCACGTTCGCCAGGTCGGCACCGGTGAAGCCCGGCGTCTTGCGGGCGAGCAGCTCGAGGTCGACACCGGCGGCGAGGGGCTTGCCCTTCGCGTGGACCTCGAGGATCTGCTTGCGGCCCTGCAGGCCCGGTGCGTCGACGCCGATCTGGCGGTCGAAGCGGCCCGGACGCAGGAGTGCGGGGTCGAGGACGTCGGGACGGTTCGTCGCGGCGATCAGGATGACGTTCGTCTTGCCGTCGAAGCCGTCCATCTCGACGAGGAGCTGGTTCAGCGTCTGCTCGCGCTCGTCGTTGCCGCCGCCGATGCCGGCGCCGCGGTGACGACCCACGGCGTCGATCTCGTCGATGAAGACGATGGCCGGGGAGTTCTGCTTGGCCTGGTCGAAGAGGTCACGGACGCGGCTCGCACCGACACCGACGAACATCTCGACGAAGTCCGAGCCGGAGATCGAGTAGAACGGCACGCCCGCTTCGCCGGCGACGGCGCGTGCGAGCAGGGTCTTGCCGGTGCCGGGAGGGCCGTACAGCAGCACGCCCTTCGGGATCTTGGCGCCGACGGCCTGGAACTTGGCGGGTTCCTTGAGGAACTCCTTGATCTCGTGGAGCTCCTCGATGGCCTCGTCCGCACCGGCGACGTCGGAGAAGGAGACCTGCGGGTTCTCCTTGTTGTTCATCTTCGCCTTGGACTTGCCGAACTGCATCACCTTCGAGCCACCGCCCTGGGCGTTGGCGAGGAGGAACCAGAACACCGCACCGATGAGCAGGAACGGCAGGAGCGTCACGAGGAGCGTGACGAACCAGTTCGACTGCTGGACGGTGTCGTTGTAGCCCTTCGGCAGGTCGGCCTGCGCGATCGCGTCGACGACCTCCGGCCCACGCGGCTCGGAGTAGTAGAACTGCTCCGTCGCACCGCCGTCCTTGAGGATGAGGTCGACGCGCTGGTCGGTCGAGTTCACGACGGCAGAGGAGACCTTGCCGTCAGCGATCTGCTCGAGCCCCTTCTGCGTGTCGATCTGGGAGGTACCGGTCGACGACAGGAGCTGCCACCCGACGATGATCCCCACGAGCGCGAGCAGTACCCAGACGTACGGTCCGCGGAAGATGCGCTTGAAGTCCATGTGATCCGGGCAGAGTGCCCGACACCTTTCTCTGCCGAAGTTGCGTGCAGGTCAGCATACGGCTGCGACTCTGTGGCGAGAATGGGTGTCCTCTGCGGGCGAACTGGACGGTTCGCCAGAGGGACCGGACCGTCGGTCAGGAGTAGACGTGCGGGGCGAGGACCCCGATGCCGCGCAGGTTGCGGTAGCGCTCGTCGTAGTCCAGGCCGAAGCCGACGACGAAGGCGTCCGGGATGTCGAAGCCGACGTAGCGGACGTCGACCTCGACCTTGGCGGCCTCGGGCTTGCGCAGCAGGGCGACGATCTCGACGCTGGCGGCCCCGCGGGACGCGAGGTTCTGCTGGAGCCAGGAGAGCGTCAGGCCGGAGTCGATGATGTCCTCGACGATGATGACGTCGCGGCCGTGCAGGTCGGTGTCGAGGTCCTTGAGGATCCGCACGACACCGGACGACTTCGTGCCGGAGCCGTACGACGACACGGCCATCCAGTCCATCTTCGCCTGCAGGGTCAGGTGGCGCGAGAAGTCCGCCATCACCATGACCGCGCCCTTGAGGACGCCGACGAGCAACGGGTCCCGGCCGGCGTAGTCGCGGTCGACCGCCGCGGCCAGCTCGGCGATCTTGTCGTCGATCTGCTCGGGGGTGAAGAGCACTTCGGAGAGGTCGTCCTGCACGTCGGAGAGTTCCACGCGCCAAGCCTAACGGCCCGGGAACGCAGTGCCGGGCGACTCAGTGCCCGGCGCTGAAGGACAGGCGGTCGCCGTCGCGGGATGCGCGGACCCCCGGCAGGTCGATCGGCCCCTGCCCGCTCCAGTCCGTCACGAGTCGGCACACCTCGAGCGTCTGGACACGGGACAGCGTCACGCCGAACTCGCTCTCGACCGCCAGACGCACCAGCCGCTGCCGGAGCGCCGGCGGGTTGGCCGCGAGCTCCCGCACGGACAGCGAGATGCCGGCCTCGGAGTGCTCGGCGAGGTCCTCGGCCATCTCCTCGGCGAAGTGGTCGAGCGCGGCGGAGTCCTCCCGCAGCTGGTCGGCCGTGCGGGCGAGTGCCTCGGCGACGTCGGCGCCCAGCTCCCGCTCGAGCGCGGGCAGCAGCGTCGTGCGGACCCGCACCCGCGTGTACGTCGGGTCGTCGTTCTGCGGGTCGTCCCAGGGTGCCAGGCCGGCGGCGGCGCAGGCCTGCCGCGTCGCGGGCCGTCGGACGGCCAGGAGCGGTCGGCCGTACGCCGGCCCCTCCGTCCGTCGCGCCAGCGGCGGCATGCCGGACAGGCTGTCCGGCCCGCTGCCGCGCAGCAGGCCGAGCAGCACGGTCTCGGCCTGGTCGTCCAGGGTGTGCCCGAACAGCACCAGGGGTGACCCGGTGGCGGCGGCGACCTCGGCGATCGACGCGTGGCGGGCCTCCCGGGCGGCGCCCTCCGGACCACCGTCGGGACCCACGGTGACCCTGCGGACCGTGACCGGTGCCAGTCCCAGCTCGGCGGCCTGCCTGGAGGCTCGGCTCGCCACCGCCTCGGAGCCCGCCTGGAGCGCGTGGTCGACGACGACCGCGCCGGCGCGGAGGTCCTGCTTCGGGGCCTCGAACGCCGTGGCCGCGGCGAGGGCGAGGGAGTCCGGTCCGCCGCTCAGGGCGACGAGGACCAGGTCGCCGTCACGGACGATCCCCTCGGTGCGCGCCTGGGCGAGGAGCTCGCGCACCGCGCGGCGCGTGCCGGCGACTGCGGGATCCAACCGGGGACGCGGAGAGTTCACCCGGTAACGTTAGCCGCGCTTTCCCGTGCAACCGACAGACCAGGAGCAACCAATGGCCGCGTACGACGTCGTCGTCGAGATCCCCAAGGGCAGCCGCAACAAGTACGAGGTGGACCACGAGACCGGTCGCGTCTACCTCGACCGCGTGCTGTTCACGTCGTTCGTCTACCCGACGGACTACGGCTTCTTCGAGCAGACCCTGGCGGACGACGGTGACCCCGTGGACGCCCTGCTGCTGCTCGAGTACCCGACCTTCCCGGGCGTGGGCGTGAAGGTCCGCCCCGTCGGCGTCTTCAAGATGAGCGACGAGGCAGGCATCGACGCCAAGGTCCTCGTGGTCCCCGCGAAGGACCCGCGCTGGGCGCACATCCAGGACATCTCGGACGTCGACGAGCAGACGAAGGCCGAGATCGCGCACTTCTTCGAGCGCTACAAGGACCTCGAGCCGAACAAGTGGGTCAAGGCCGAGGGCTGGGGCGACGCCGCCGAGGCCGAGGCCATCGTCACGGCCGGCCAGGCCGCGTACGTGCCCGCCGGTCACTGACGCTCGTCTGCTGACACGGAACGGCCCGGTCCCCTCGTGGGGCCGGGCCGTTCTGCGTTGCCGCTGGGGCGCTTCTGCGCGGGTGTCCGGCGAGACGGACGGCCTACAGGGAGCCGCTCGGGCGGCCGACGTAGGGCAGGAGCTGGCCGGGCGACCAGATGGCCCGTTCGACGACGCCGACACGGACGTTCGCCGCCTCGACCATGATGCCGCCGCCGGTGTAGATCGCGTCGTGGTAGCCGCCGGACGGGGCGCCGTTGTTCGAGTAGAACAAGACGTCGCCCGGCTGGCGCTGCGACATCGGGACGAGCCGGCCGACGCTCTGGAAGTAGTAGTACTGCGAGACGACGTTGTGGGCACCCGTGGCGACGCCCTGGCTCGAGTAGGCCATCTTCACGAGGCCGGAGCAGTCGTACGCGGCAGGGCCCTCGCCGCCGAACTGGTACGGCTTGCCGATCTGGGCCCGGGCGTACCCGATGGCCCCGGCGGCCCTGGACGGGGAGCTCGGTGCGGGGGCGGGGGCCGGTGCCGGAGCGGGCTTCGGGGCGGGAGCGGGAGCCGGCTTGGGGGCAGGCGCGGGAGCGGGGGCCGGGGCGGGCGCTGGCGCTGCCGGAGCGGGCGCGGCGACGGAGCCGCTGCCGGAGGGCTTGCTGCCGCCGGACGTGGTGCCGGTCGTGCTGCCGGTGGGCTTGTTGCCGCCGGACGTGGTGCCGGTCGTGTTCCCGGCCGTGCTGCCGGTCGGCTTGCTGCCGGTCGGCTTGCTGCCGCCCGTGCTCGTCGCACCGGACGACGTGGTCGTCGTGGTGGACCCGCTGCCGGTCGTCGTCGTCTGCGCGGCGAGCTGCGCCTCGGCCCGCTCCGCCCGCTGCTGCGTGGCGTAGGCGCTCTCGGCGGCGGCCGTCGTGCCCTTGAGGAACGCGAGCTGCTCGAGCACCTCACCCTGCTGCGCCTGGCTCTTCTCGAGGCGCCCGTTCGCCGTGGCGGCCGCGTCGTTCGCGTCGGCGAGCGCGGACTTCGTGGTCTCGGTGGCCGCAGCGAGTGCCGTTGTGGCCTTCGACTTCTGCGCGGCGAGGGCGTCGACGGTGTTCTGGTCCGCCTCAGCGCGGGCGAGGACCATCGCGGACCGCTCGGACAGGTGCGACATCGTGCCGACCTGGTAGAGCAGGTCCTTCGCGTCGCCGTCGTCCAGGAGCAGGCTCGTCGAGAGGTCTCCGCCACCCGAGCGGGACAGCTCGACGACGAGCGCAGCGACCTGCGCCGCCGAGTCGTCGGCCTTCGCCTTCGCCCGCTTCGACTGCGCGCTGAGGTCGTCGAGCGTCGACTGCGCCTCCTGCTGCCGGGACGCGGCGGCCGAGTACGTCTGGCCGGCCTGCTGCACCACGGCGCCGGCGGCGTCCGCGGCGTCCTGCAACGAGGACAGCCGCGACGCGAGCTCGTCCACCGTCTGCTGCGTGTCGGCCTGGTCGGCCTTCGCTGCCTGCACTTCCGCCCACGACGGGGCCGAAGGTGCCGCCTCGGCCGGTCCGGCGACCGACACCGACAGCCCGATGCCGATCAGGGTGACGGTGGCGATGCCGCAGGCGAGGGAACGCGCAGGCTTCTTCATGTGGTCTCAGGGCCTCTCGGGCGCGCACACGGTCATACCGAGATCCCCCGCGCAGCCATGAAGGGGACCGGGTCGACGGCAGCACCGTTGACGCGGGTCTCGAAGTGGAGGTGGCAGCCGGTCGACCACCCGGTCGAACCGACCTGGGCGATCTGCTGGCCTGCCTCGACGTGCTGGCCGCTCGCGACCATGATGCCGCCGTTGACGACGTGCCCGTAGGCGGTGGAGATCCCGCCGCCGTTGTCGAGCACGACCTCGTTGCCGTAGCCGCCGCCGTTGCCCGCGAACACCACGGTGCCGGACGCCGCGGCGTAGATCGGGGAGTAGCAGGCCGGGGCCAGGTCGACGCCGGCGTGCAGGGCGTGCGCGTGCGTGTACGGGTCGACGCGGTAGCCGAACGGACTCGTCTGGTACCCGGCGGAGGGCCGGACCCACCCGGACGAGTTCGCCGTGCCCCCGGCGACGACGACGGGCGTGCCGGCGGAGCGCGCTGCGGACGCCGCCGCGGCGGCCGCGGCTGCTGCCTCCTGTGCGCGCTGCTTCGCGAGGGCGGCCTGACGGGCCTTCTCGACCTGCACGCCCTTCTTGTACTTGGCCTCGACGTCGCTGGCGTTGCTGGTCAGCAGGGTGAGCTGGGACTCGAGCCGCTCCTGGTTGGCGCTCTGGGCGTCGACGGCGCGCTGAGCGGACTCGGCGGCGGACTGCGCTGCCTGCATCTTCTGCTGCGCGGCGGCGGCCAGCTCGCCGAGGGCCTTCTTGGCGACCTCGGACTTGTCGGCGAGGGCCTGGGCGGTGCCGCGGTCCTGCGACGCCTGGGAGTAGATGCCGTCCGCCTGCTCGCTGAGCTTCGACATCGCGCCGAGTTCGTAGAGCAGGTCGCCGGACTTCGTCGGGTGCGTGAACAGGTCGGTCGTCACGTTGCTCGAGCTGGCGCGGCCGAGCTGGGCGGCCAGCTGACCGGCCTGCTCCTCGGACTGGGCAGCGGTCTTCTCGGCGGCGTCCGCCTGGCCCTGGAGCTTCTGCTGCTGGAGCGTGGCCTCGTCGAAGGCCGTCTGCGCCGTCTGGTACGCCGTACCGGCATCCGCGGCGGACTTCTGCTTCGCCGAGGCGTCCGACTTCAATCCCGCGATGAGCCTGCGGATCTCGGTCACCTTGTCCTGCTGCGCGGAGGCCGAGGCCTTGGCGGACTGCACGTCGTCCCAGCTCGGGTACGACACGGCGGACGCGGCCCCGACGGGTCCGACCACCGCGATGGTCCCTGCCGTGAGCACGACAGCGACCGCGGCGGCGACGAGGCGGCGGCGGAAGCGGCGGGACTGCGGGAATGAGGTCGACATGTATCTCGATTTCGTAACAGCGCGGCAAGGCTCACGCACGTAACACTGTTAACAGACGCAACAGTAACAACAGGTGCCGACCCGATGCAGCCCCTCGGAGGAGGGGCAGGGGCCGACGACGATGGTCGCACTCGACCATCGACAGCGCAGAATCGGAGGCATTGCTCCACGGTGAGTGAAGACCGGCGGAGCCACCCCGACAGTGCGACACGCCGGGAGGACCGGCTCGGACGGGTTCGATTTGGCATCGGGGCGAGGCATCCGTATGCTTGTCCATCGGTAGCGCGATGCACTGCTTGCGGCCCTATCGTTTAGTGGCCTAGGACACCGCCCTTTCACGGCGGCAGCACGGGTTCGAATCCCGTTGGGGTCACTCTTCGGAGTGAGCAAGTAACGTAGTGCGAAGCAACACCGAGCAAGACAGCACCACCAGGCAAGACTGTACGATCAAGTAATTCCATATGGCCCTGTAGCGCAGCTGGTTAGCGTGCCGCCCTGTCACGGCGGAGGTCGCGGGTTCAAGTCCCGTCAGGGTCGCCACGGCTGGGTAGCTCAGTTGGTAGAGCGTTCGACTGAAAATCGAAAGGTCCGCGGATCGACGCCGCGTCCAGCCACATGGTGAAGAGCCCCTCGCGGAAGCGAGGGGCTCTTCTTCGTTCCGGAGTGGATCGTGCGCGGTGGCGCGGATCGCACTCGCACAACACGAATCGGCTCGCACCGCGGAAGTCCGTGGTGCGAGCCGATTCCTGTTCTTCGGCGCCGATCGGCACCACGCCGATCGGGCTGACGAGCCTCAGGCCTCGCGGGTCTTCGGGCTGCTGTCGTTCGTCTTCGCCGGGTCGCTCTCCACGACGCCACTGAGTGCGTCGTCGATGCGGGACATCAGCTCGGCCGGGATCGTCACACCAGCGGCGCCGGCGTTGTCGTGCACCTGCTCCGGTCGCGACGCGCCGATGATGGCCGAGGCGACGTTCTCGTTCTGCAGGACCCACGCGACGGCGAGCTGCGCCATCGACAGGTCCAGCTCCTTCGCGACGGGCTCGAGCTCCTGCACGGACGACAGGACCTCGTCGCGCATGAAGCGCTTGATCATGTCCGCGCCGCCCTTGTCGTCGGTCGCGCGGGACCCCTCGGGCAGCGGCTGACCCGGCTTGTACTTGCCGGTGAGCACGCCCTGGGCGATGGGCGACCAGACGATCTGCGAGATGCCGAGGTCCTTCGACGTCGGGACGACCTCGGCCTCGATCACCCGGTACAGCGCCGAGTACTGCGGCTGGTTCGAGATGAGCTGGAAGCCGAGCTCCTTCGCCAGTGCGGCACCCGCACGGAGCTGGTCGGCGGTCCACTCGGAGACGCCGACGTAGAGGACCTTGCCCTGACGGACGATGTCGGCGAACGCCTGCATGGTCTCTTCGAGGGGGGTCTCGTGGTCGTAGCGGTGCGCCTGGTACAGGTCGACGTAGTCCGTCTGCAGACGGCCGAGCGAGCCGTTGATCGACTCGAGGATGTGCTTGCGCGACAGCCCGGTGTCGTTGTGCTGCTTCGGGCCGGTCGGGCCGAAGACCTTCGTCGCGATCTCGAGCGACTGGCGACGCTCCCCCTTGAGGGCTTCGCCGAGGACGGTCTCGGCGCCGGTGTTCGCGTAGACGTCGGCGGTGTCGAACGTCGAGATGCCGACGTCGAGCGCGGCACGGACGCAGGCGATGGCGGCGTCGTTCTCGACCTGGGACGCGTGGGTCAGCCAGTTGCCGTAGGTGATCTCGGAGACCTTGAGGCCCGAGTTGCCGAGGTAGCGGTACTCCATGTGCAGTTTCCTCCCGTGCCGCGTCGTCGCGGCGTCCGCCCCGACGGTAGTCCACAGCGCGGGGCCATCGACCCAGCCGGAACCGAGAATGGTGATACATGTGTATCGGGCGGCAACGCGGGAAGCGGGAAGCGGGAAGCGGGAAAGACGAAACCCCGGCGATGTGGCTGAGCCAGTGATCGTTCCGGGGTCTTCGGGATCAGTGTAGGAGGAGGACGGATGGGAAGCAACAGGGGCACAACGACCCCTGATGCGCTCGGCACGCTCCTGACTCCGAGTCGCCTGCGGTCGTACGTCGATGCGACTCCCGACCTCCGCCGTGCGCTGGACCTGTACGAGTGGAACATGCGGGCGTCAGCCGGCGTGATGGAACTCGTCGGCATCGTGGAGGTCGTCGCGCGGAACGCGCTCGATCGCGAACTGAGTACCTGGGTCGGTCGGCGACACCCGGACAGCACCTGGTTCGACCAGGTACGCCTGGATGCCCAGGGCAGGAGCGATCTGGCGAAGGCGAGGGGTCGCGCGACTCGGAACGGGCGGCGCCCCGAGGTACACGGCCGTGTGGTCGCCGAACTCACCTTCGGGTTCTGGCGGTACCTCGTGGAGTCGCGGTACCTGACGACCCTCTGGATCCCAGTTCTCCACGCCGCGTTCCCCCACGGTCCCGACGACCTCCTGACCCGCCAGCGCGAGGTGCGAGCGCGTCTGCAGCAGCTGCACTTCGTGCGCAACCGCGCGGCGCACCACGAACCCGTCCACGAGCGCGACCTCGGTCGCGACCACCACGACGCGATCGAACTCCTCGGCTGGATCCACCCAGCAGCCGCGGGGTGGGCCGAGGACGTGACGAGCCTCCGGACGGTACTGAGCGCCCGGCCCAGCGCGTGAGGTGCAGGATCGGGAACAGTGCAGTGCGCACGACCACCACGACGAAGGAGTCATCAATGACCGGAGCGAGCGTCCTGTTCATCGGCGGGAGCGGTGTCATCAGCGCCGCGTGCGTCACGGAGGCCACCCAGCAGGGGTACGACGTCACGGTCCTGAACCGTGGGACCACCGGAGGCAGGCCGATCCCGGACAGCGTGACGCGCCTCCAGGCCGACGTGTCGGACCGCACCGCCCTGGCGGAGGTGCTGGGCGACCGCCACTTCGACACGGTCGTCAACTGGATCGCCTTCACGCCGGACCAGGTGCAGGCGGACGTGGAGTTCTTCGCGGGGCGGACCCGGCAGTACGTGTTCATCAGCTCGGCCTCGGCGTACCAGACGCCGGCGACGCACCTGCCGATCACGGAGTCGACGCCGCTGAAGAACCCGTTCTGGCAGTACTCGCGCGACAAGATCGCGTGCGAGGAGCTGCTCATGGAGGCCTACCGGGAGCAGGACTTCCCGGTCACGATCGTCCGGCCGTCGCACACCTACGACGAGACGAAGCTGCCGCTGACCGGCGGGTGGACCGCGATCGCGCGCATGCGTGCCGGCAAGCCGGTGATCATCACGGGTGACGGCACGTCGCTCTGGACGCTGACGCACAGCCGCGACTTCGCGGTCGGGTTCACCGGGCTGCTCGACAATGCCTCGGCGATCGGTGAGGCCTTCACGATCACGAGCGACGAGGCTCCCACCTGGAACGCGATCGCGGCCGAGCTCGCCGCCGCGGCCAGGGTCGAGGACCTGCAGATCGTGCACGTCCCCGCGGACGCCATCGCGGCCGTCGACGAGGACTGGGGCGCAGCGCTGCTCGGCGACAAGGCCAACAGCTCGGTGTTCGACAACAGCAAGATCCGGTCGCTGGTGCCGTGGTACCGGCCGCGGACGACCTACCGGCAGGGCGCGCGCGAGGTGCTCGCCTGGTACGAGGCGCACCCGGAGGAGCAGGTCGTCGACGAGCGGCTCGACGCACTGATGGACCAGCTCGCGGAGCGCTGGGCGGTCTGACGCGGGCTGGCCGAGGGCTGGTTGCGTCCGGTCAGGGCTGGCTGCAAAACACCGGTGTTCCGGGGTCACGCCGCGGAAGATCGCGGCGCGGACCACGAACACCGGTGTTTTGCGAGCCAGCAGGCCAGCCGGGAGGCTCGGCGCGGGCCCGGTGCGTCAGCTGCGGTCGCGCAGGACCGCGGCCAGGGCACCGATCGCCGTGGCGACCTCGTCGTCGGTGACGACGAGCGGCGGGGCGAAGCGGATCGTCGACCCGTGGGTGTCCTTCACGAGGACCCCGCGGGCGGCCATGGCCTTCGCGATCTCCTTGCCGGTGCCGATGGCGGGGTCGATGTCGATGCCCGCCCAGAGCCCGGCGACGCGGTGTGACACGCCGCGGTGGCCGACGAGGTCGTCGAGCAGGCCGCGCAGGACCGGTTCACCCGCGAGGGCCCGCTGCTGGAACATCCCCTCGTCGAGCATCGCGACGACCTCGGCACCCACGGCAGCGGCGAGCGGGTTGCCACCGAACGTGGAACCGTGCTCGCCCGGACGCAGCACGCCGAGCACCTCGCGCGACCCGACGACCGCGGACACCGGGACGATGCCGCCGCCGAGGGCCTTGCCGAGCGTGATGAGGTCGGGCCGGACGCCGACGCGCGACACCGCGAGGGTGTGCCCGGTGCGACCGAGGCCGGACTGGATCTCGTCGGCGATGAACAGCGCGCCGAACTCGTCGCAGACCTCGCGGACGGCCGGCAGGTAGTCGGCGGGCGGGATGACCACGCCGCCCTCGCCCTGGATCGGCTCGAGCAGCACGGCGACGACGGTCTCGTCCATGGCCTCGCGGAGCGCAGCGGCGTCGCCGTACGGCACGGTGCGGAACCCCGGCGTGTACGGCCCGAAGTCGTTCCGGGCGTCGGGGTCGTCGGAGAACGAGATGATCGTCGTCGTGCGGCCGTGGAAGTTCCCACCGGCGACGATGATCGTGGCCTGCCCCTGCGGCACGCCCTTCACCCGGTAGCCCCAGGCTCGCGACACCTTGATAGCGGACTCGACGGCCTCGGCACCGGTGTTCATCGGCAGGACCATGTCGGTGCCGGTGAGCGCGGCGAGGGACTCGGCGAACGGTCCGAGTCGGTCGTTCACGAACGCGCGGCTCGTCAGGGTGACCCGGTCGAGCTGCGCCCGTGCTGCGTCGAGCAGCCGCGGGTTGCCGTGGCCGAAGTTCACGGCCGAGTACGCGGCCAGGCCGTCCAGGTAGCGCTTGCCGTCGACGTCCGTGACCCAGGCGCCGTCACCGGAGGCGATGACGACCGGCAGCGGGCTGTAGTTGTGCGCGAGGGCCCGGTCCTCGACGGCGAGCGCCGCGGCGGTGTTGGTGCCGGTCGCGGTGCCCGGTGCGGTGTCCATCAGGACCGCGCGACGGAGTTGCCGGTGCCGACCGGGTGCAGGTCGAGCGTGCAGCACTTGACTCCGCCGCCGCCGAGGAGGAGCTCGGACAGGTCGACGCCGATCGGGTTGTAGCCCTTGTCGCGCAGCTGCTCGGCGAACGTTGTCGCACGAGCGGCGATCACGATGTTGTAGCCGTCGGAGTAGGAGTTCAGGCCGAGGATGGCGGCGTCCTCCTCCGTCGCGATGATGGCGTCCGGGAAGCGCTCGCGGAGGATCGCCAGTGAGGGCTCGTCGAACGCGGACTCGAGGTACGCGATGTTCGAGGTGCCGTCGGCGGTGGGCTCCGGGTCGAGCACGGCGATGGCGGTGTCGAGGTGGTAGAAGCTCGGGTTGATGAGCTTCAGGGTGATGACGTCGCGGCCGTAGACCCGCGCGATCTCCTCGTGCGAGGTGCTGTCCGAGCGGAAGCCGGTGCCGGCGAGGATGACGTCGCCGACGAGCAGGAAGTCGCCCTCGCCCTCGTTCGTCTCGACGGGCTCGGCGACCTGCAGGCCGGCGGAGCGGAACCAGTCCATGTACGCCGGGCCCTCGGGCTGACGCTCCGGGTACTGGAACTTGGCGCCGTACGCCACGCCGTCGAGCACGAAGCCGCCGTTGGCCGCGTAGACCATGTCCGGCAGGCCGTCGATCGGGTCGATCAGGTGGATCTCGAAGCCGAGCCCCTGGTAGACGTCGTACAGCTCCTGCCACTGGGCGACGGCCTTGGCGGTGTCGGTCGGGTCCTCGGGGTGCATCCACGGGTTGATCCGGTAGCTGACCGTGTAGAAGTCGGGCTTGCACATGAGGATCGTGCGCTTCGTCGCGGTGCGGACCGGAGCGGGCGCGGAGACGGTGCTGGTTTCGGGGTTCGACACTGGAGTCCTCCTGGGACTTCGGGCCCGAGCCTGCCAGGAACCACCACTGGACCAACCTCGGCGAGATGCAGGCTCACTCGCCGGTACCGCGGCGGACCAGGTCGACGCCGAGCATCAGTCTAGGGAGTGCGGGTCCGTCGCCACAGCACGGATCGCGCACGTTTCGTGCGTCCACCCCGACGTCCTCGCAACGACTGCGCGTACGATGGTCGCCGATGGACTCGCTCGACCACCGCATCCTGGATCAGCTCCGGGAGAACGCCCGCGCCGGATACGGCGACATCGGGTCGGTCGTCGGGCTCTCGGCATCGGCCGTCAAGCGCCGCGTGGACCGTCTGGTCGCCGACGGGGTCATCCGCGGGTTCACGATCAAGGTCGACCCCGCGGTCGAGGACCGTGGCACCGAGGCCTGGGTGGAGCTCTACTGCCGCGGCACGGTCTCCCCCGACGAGCTCCGCACGCTGCTCGACTCCGTGCCGGAGGTCGTCGACGCCGGCACCGTCACCGGCAGCGCCGACGCCGTGGTGCACATGCGCTCGAAGGACCTGCCGGCACTCGAGGAAGCGCTCGACCGCGTGCGGCTGGCGCCGCAGGTCGACCACACGCGTTCCGCGATCGTGCTGTCCCGCCTGGTCTCGCGCGAGTCCGCGTAGCCCGCCTTGGTCCCCGCGTCCCGCACGGCCAGGAGGCTCGGAGCGGCTCCGGCAGGCCGGGGTCCGGCCCGGCGCCTGGTCACGGCAGCGGCGCTCGCCTACGTCGCGAACTGCGCGTGGGGCACCGCCGTGGCCGTCCGGCTCATCCGCACGAAGCGCCTGCGGGTCGTGCACCACGGGCTGTTCGTGGTGACCGCGACCCTGACGGGCGTGGCCGCCACGACACCGCTCTGGACCCGGTCACGCGCGGCCCTGTTCCTGCTGCCGGCACTCGTCCCGCTGGCCGTTGCTCCACGGACCGACCCCCGCTCCGGAGCACACTGGCAAGTCGCGGTCGCCGCCGCGCCGTCCTACCTGGGGGCGGTGCTCGCCGGGCGACGCTGACGCCAGGGAGGACAGCAGTGGAGCTCATCGAGGCCATCCGACGCCGACGGACGACGAACGGCGCGTTCCTGCCGGACCCCGTGTCCGAGGAGCACCAGCGGCTCCTCGTCGAGCTGGCCGGCCGGGCTCCGTCGCAGCTCAACAGCCAGCCGTGGCGCTTCGTCCTGGTCGAGGAACGGTCGACGATCGACCAGGTCGCGGCGATCAGCGGGCGCGCGATGACCCGCACGATGTCCGAGGGAACCTTCTTCGAGCGCTACAAGCCGTACTTCCGGTTCAGCCAGGCGGAGATGGACGAGCGCCGTGACGGCATGCTCTTCGACAAGCTCCCGAAGCCGCTCCGGCCGTTCACCGGGCAGGTGTTCACCAAGCGGGGGCAGTTCCTGATGAACACGCTCCGGGTACCGCAGACCCTCGGCGAGGAGAACCGGAAGCTCGTGGCCGGGTCGCCGCTGCTGCTCGGCGTGATGCTCGACCGGGACGAGTACCGGAAGGAGGCGCGGAACGCGTTCTACTCGGTGTTCAGCATGGGAGCGGCGATGGAGAACATCTGGCTCGCGACGACCGAGCTCGGCCTCGGCATCCAGTTCGTCTCGTTCCCGATGGAGATCGAGGAGTCGTGGACCGAGGTCGAACAGCTGCTCGAGGTCCCGCCGGAGCTCGAGCTGATGGCCGTGTACCGGATCGGGTACCTGCCGCCCGAGCGTCGGCGCCCCGCGATCGACTGGGTGTCGAACGAACGGAAGCGTCCGTCGCAGTACGTGTTCCGAGGCACCTGTGCGACGCCGCAGACCGGGTGGGACGATGCTCCCGTGACCCACCTCCGTGACGACCCGAGCACCCCGTGACCGACACCCGACCCGTGGGGGCCGAGCCGAGCCTCCAGTCCGCTGCCCCCGGCCTGACGGGCCGTCCCTGGATCTCACAGGACTGGCTCGACGTCGTCTTCGTGCACTGGCGCGTCGACGTCTCCGCCGTCGCGCCCCTGTTGCCCGCCGGGACCCGCCCCGACACGATGAGCGTCGACGGGGTGGACGACGGCGTGACCACCTGGGTGGGCCTCATCGGGTTCCGGTTCGAGGACACCCGCTTCCCGCCACTCGGACCGCTGGGTCGGACCGGCTCCATCGGCGACTTCGTCGAGGTCAACGTGCGCGTCTACACCGTGGACGAGCGCGGGCAGCACGGGGTGGTGTTCCTGTCGCTCGACGCGGGGAAGCTCCTGCCGACGATCGGGGCCCGCGTGGCCACGGGCCTGCCGTACTGGTGGGCGAACGCCGAGCACCGCTCCGGCCACGGCCGCGTCGGGTACGCGATGCGGCGGCACGGATCGCACCTGCGCTCCCTGGTGGAGGTCGAGGTGGGCGAGGCGATCGCGGAGCCGAGCACGCTCGAGACGTTCCTGACGGCGCGCTGGGGCATGCACGTGCGGCGAGCCGGGGCGACGCGCTACTGGCCGAACGAGCACGAGCCGTGGGCGCTGCACCGCGGGACGGTCGCGACGCTGCGGGACGACCTGATCGGCGCTGCGGGACTGCCGCTCGCGCTGACGTCGCTGGCGCCGGACTCGGTGCTGTACTCCCCCGGCGTGACGACGCGGTTCGGCGCCGGTCGCTGACGAGAGCGCGCCCGGGGGACATCGCTGAGTGACGGCGCCCGGGCGTGCGTACAACTGGAGTCATGACACGTGTGGCAGTGGTGACCGGTGGTTCGGCAGGACTCGGACGAGCGACGGTGCGGGAACTCGCCGCCAAGGGGTGGGACGTGGCCGTGATCGCCCGCGGCCAGGAGGGCGTCGACGCCGCGGCCGCCGAGGTGGTGGCCGCCGGGCAGCGCGGACTCGCGCTCTCGGTGGACGTGGCGGACCGCGAGGCGGTCGAGCGTGCAGCCGATCGCGTCGAGGCCGAACTCGGCCCGATCGACCTGTGGGTCAACGGGGTCATGGTGGGCGTCTTCGGCCGCTTCCTCGACACCGCGCCCGAGGACTTCGAGCGGGCCCTGGACGTGACCTACCTCGGCTTCGTGAACGGCACCCGCGCCGCGCTGACCCGCATGGTCCCCCGCGACCGCGGTCACGTGATCCAGGTCGGTTCGGCGCTCGGCTTCCGAGGCATCCCGCTGCAGGCCGCGTACTGCGGGGCGAAGCACGCGATCGTCGGGTTCACCGAGTCCGTCGTCTCCGAGCTCATCGAGCAGGGCAGCAAGGTGCAGGTGTCCCGCGTCGACATGCCGGCGCTCAACACGATCCAGTTCAACTGGGTCAAGTCGCAGCTGCCGCACCACCCGCAGCCCGTCGCGCCGATCTACCAGCCCGAGGTCGGCGCCCGCGCCATCGCCGCCACCGCCGAGCGTCCCCGCCGTCGCACCTGGGTCGGTGAGTCCACGGTCTACACGATCCTCGGCAACCGGATCAGCGGGCGCTTCGCCGACTGGTACGCCGCGAAGACCCTGGTCTCCGGTCAGCAGATCGCGTCCAAGGACGGCCAGTCGCTGCCGTCGAACCTCTACGAACCCGTCGAGGGCGACCACGGCGCGCACGGCGTGTTCGACGACAACGCGCATGCGTGGTCGCCGCAGACCTGGTGGGTGGAGAACCGTCGTCTCGGCAACGGGATCATCGGTGCCGCGCTCGGCATCGTCGGCGCCGTCGCCGTCGCAGCGGGACGTCGACGATGAGCCGCCAGCGCGCGGTCCGCGCCGCCGTCGTGCAGCGTCAGACCGCCGTCGAGGGCGTCCGCGCCGGGCTCGGTGTCGCACACCTCGCCAACGCCCGGCGTGCGGTCGACGCCACGAGCGGCACGGCCGCGTTCCACCAGGTCCTCGGCGTGCGCCACCTGGTGCAGGCGGCGCTGCTGCTGCGGGCCGGGACCGGCAACGCCCACACCCTCGGCGCCGCGATCGACGCCGGGCACGCGGTCACGATGCTCCCGCTGATGCTGCTCGGCGGCCGGTGGGGCCGGATCGGCACGCGGCAGTTCTGGCTCGCAACGGGCTTGGCCGTGGCCGAGATCGCCCTCGTCGGGACCGGCCGGAAGCGCTGACCCCGAGGCATTCGAGCAAGGGCGCTCCGGCCCGGGCGCAGGGACGCTCCAGAGGGGCCGGAGCGTCGATGCTTCGTGCGAACCTGCGGCAGTCAGGGGAACCGCCGATCGGGTGTGGCTCGCTGGAGACGACATTAGCCGGTCCGCCGAAAGGGGGACAGAGCACCTGTCTCCCCCAGTTCGAGGGACAGCGTGGACAGGCTCGACGCACACGCACGGCAACCGCGCGTAGCGTCCCGATCATGAGTGACAACGAGCAGACCGAACCCGTCATGGACGGCGCCACGGACGCGACCAACCACGAGAAGCTGTCGGGCCTGATCGAGCAGGTGAACCACGACCACGGAACCGAGGGTGCCGCGTCGATGGCCGACCACCTGCGCGACCGGATGGACGAGACCGGCGTCGAGCCCGAGGACGAGGGCGACACCGAGGACTGACCCGTCCTCGTTCGTACGGCTGACGGATCCGGTCGGTGGAACGCGCGTTCCGCCGACCGGATCCGTCATGTCTGCTGAGCAGAAGCAACGAGCCGCCCCTGCCCCGGCACCGTCAGCACGGGCACCGGCCAGGAGGCGCTGGTCACCTCCGCAACGCCCCGCCTGACGGTCAGATGCGCAGGGCCGCGAACCGCGGGTCGATCGACCCGAAGCGGTGCGTGGTGACCGACACCGACTGCTCGCGGAGGTACGGGAGCATCTCGATCAGGCCGGCCTCGACGACCGGCGCGTCGAAGATCGCCACGTCGATGCTCGCGCCCAGCGCCTCCTCGAGCGCCAGTGCGTCCCCGCCGACCAGCCGGATGCGCGCACCCGGGCCGCCGAACGCGGTGTGCCTCGGCTGTTCGCGCGCCTGCGAGAGCACGATGTCGAGTGCGTCCTGCGGCTCGTCGGTCGGGTTCGACCAGTTGTCGCGGAACACCGCGCCCGACTCCGCACGGGCGAGGAACTCCTCGTCCGACTCGACCAGGTGGTCGACGACGTCGAGCGGCGGCCGGCTGGCGGCGAACAGCTGCGTCAGGGGACCCGGCAGCGGGCGGCCCGTGCTGAGCAGGACATGGGCACGAGCGGCCGTCGCGGCGACGAGCGCCCGGACGAAGTCCCCGCTGGAGGCCCCGTCGGACTGCCGCAGGATCACGGACTGGGGTCGGTAGCGCAGGACGTTCCGCTCGACGCCGAGCCCCGCGGTGTCCCGCGCGCTGCCGAACCGGGTCTTCCGCGCCCGGACGTCGCTGAGCGCGCCCGCCCGGACCTGGTCGAACTCCTCGAACCGCAGTCCGCTGCGGGCGGCCTCGATGACGGCGGCGACCCGCGCCGGCAGCCCGTGCAGCTGGATGCTCTGGTGCACCGTCCGTGGGACCGGCTCCCACCGTCCGAGCGACGCGACGTACGAGGGCCCGCCGGGCTTCGTGCCGGGGCCGACGGCGGACCGCTTCCAGCCGCCAGGGGGCTGCCGTCGGACCACCGATCCCGTGGTGGGCCGGTTGACGACGAGGTTGCCGGCACGGACGCGGTGCATCCAGTCGGCGACCTCGTCGACGTCGAGCGAGTGGAGCCCCGCGGTGAGGCCGAAGTCGGTGTCGTTCTGGATCGCGATGGCGTCCCGCAGCGTCTCGGCGCGCATGATCCCGAGCACCGGCACGCCGTACTCGGTCTGGTGGAAGTCGCTGCCCGGTCGGACGCCGTCCCGGATGCCCGGGGACCAGAGCCGCCCGGAGTCGTCGAGCGCCTCGGGCTGGACGAGCCACGTCTCCCCCGGGCCGAGCTCGGTGAGCCCGCGCAGTGCGGCACCGGCCGGTTCGTGGACGAGCGGCCCCATCTGCGCAGCGGGGTCGTCCGGCCAGGCCACCCGGAGGGAGCGCGTGGCGTCGACGAGCTGCCGGCGGAAGCGCTCGCTCTCGCCGACCGAACCGACCAGCACCACGAGGGACGCCGCCGTGCGCTGCTGTCCCGCTCGGCCGAACGCCGAGCGGACGACGTCACGCACCGCCAGATCGAAGTCCGCCGAGGGAGTGACCACGATCGCGTTCTTGCCGGCGGTGTCCGCGGTGAGCGGGAGTCCGGCGCGCCACCACGTGAAGGACCTCGCCGTCTCGGTGGAGCCCGTGAGCAGGATGCGGTCGACGGCCCGGTGTGCGATGAGCTGGCGGCCGAGGACGTCCTCGTCGAGGTCGATGAGCTGCAGGAGGGAGTGCGGCACCCCGGCGTCCCAGAGCACGTCGGACAGGACGGCCCCGGTCCGCTTTGCCTCGGGGGCGGGCTTCAGCAGCACGCCACTGCCGGCGGCGAGCGCGGCGAGCACTCCGCCGGCGGTGGCCGCGACCGGGGAGTCCCACGAGGGCGCGACCACGGTCAGGCGCGGGGGCACGAAGGTCGCGTCCGTGACGTCCGACAGGCCACGGGCCTGCTCGGCGGCGATGAACGCGTGGTCGACGGCCTGGCTGACCTCGGCGTCGGCCTCGGCCAGGGTGGCCCCGGTCTCGGCGACCGCGGCCTCGACCAGGTCGGCACGCCGGGTCTCGAGCTCGTGCGCGATCAGCTCGAGGAGTTCGGCGCGGTCGACCGGGTCCTGGCGACCCCAGTTGACACCGGCCTGGGCAGTGCTGCGGATGATGCGCTCGAGCTTGGTGCGGTCGAGCACCCGGGCGCCGCGGATGGTCTGCGCGCCGGCCTTCGACGCCGGCACCCGACGCAGCACGTCGGCGGCCCAGGCCCGGTTCGCGGGGACGGTCGGGTCGGTGTCCGGCGTGGCCGCCGTGGGCGCTGCCGGCACGGGTTCGCCGAGGGCTCGGCGGCGGTCCTGCGTGCGGTGCGTCGCCGCCACGGGCTCGTCGAGCGCGGCGACGGCGGCGAGCCAGCGCTGGTGTTCCCGCTCGAAGGCGACCTGGTCGCGGTCGATCTCGAACGCGGCGGCGGCGGAGCCCTGCGGTTCGGCGTTCTGCTGCAGCCGCCGGGCCAGGTAGCCGATCGCCGAACGGAACTCGTCGGGGTGGACGACCGGGGTGGACAGCACGATCCGGCCGACGTCGGCACGCACGGCGTCGGCGTGCGTCGCGGTCATGCCGAGCTGCATCTCGACCTCGAGCGCGTCGGTCACCCCGCGATGCTCGGCGAGCACCCACGCGGTGGCGAGGGTGAAGAGGTCCTGCGTGGCGACCCCGACGTGCACGGCGTCCGTGCGCTCCGGCGTGAGTGCGGTGTCGAGCAGTCGCAGGGCCGCGGTGGTGGTCTCGGTCGCGCTTCCCCAGGTGGCGAGCGGCCGGTCGTGCAGCAGCGCGTCGACACGCTCGGTCGCCAGCGAGGCGCCCTCGGTCAACCGGACGGTGATCGGTGCCCCGCCACGGGCCCGACGGGCGACGGCCCACTCGGTCAGGGACTCGAGCACCCCGGCGGTGTCGGGGAGCGCTGCCTGCAGCATGACGCCGGCGGGCAGCCCGAGGAACTCGTCGCGGTCGAGCAGCAGCCGGAACGCGGCGACGGTCACGTCGAGGTCGTGGTGGTCCTCGGTGTCGAGGGTGACGAACGTGGTCGGACGGCCCTCGGTGCCCGGGGTCGACGCCGCGAGCCGGAACAGTGGTTCGAGCCGATCGGCGATGCGCTCCACGGTCTGGTCGAACGCCCAGAGGGACATCTGCGGCACGACGGTGCCGACGGAGACGGTCACGCGGTCGACGTCGTCGCGTCGGACGAGGTCCATGGTGCGCTGCAGCTGTCGGTCGCTCCCGGCGACGCCGAGCACGGTCTCACCGAGGTGGTGCACGTCGAGCACGGACCCGCCGTCCGCGACCTTCGCGAGGGCCGGTCCGAGCCTGGACGGTGCCGCGTCGACGACGAGGTGCCCGGCCACCCGCCGCAGGATCCGACGGGCGGTGGGGACCACGGCCCACGGCGCCATCGTCGCGAACCCGCCGCCGAGTGTGACGGCACCGCGGAGGTACCAGGCCAGCTCGTCGGGGACGTCCTGGCTGATCTCCTCGAGCTGGCGCGCCGCGACCCGCGGGTCCTCGGGCCGGACGACCCGGTCGACGAACCCGAGCGTGAAGTCGAGGCCCTGCTCGTCGCGCAGGACCGCCGCCAGCCGCGCCGCCCCCGGGTCGGGCTTGACGTCGGCGGACGCGCCGATCCACCGCCGCACGAGGGCGACGACGTCGTCGGTGCAGTCCTGGAGTCGAGCGGTCGCCATGGATCGATCGTATGGCGACGCACCGGCATGACCTCGGAGCACGCCGGACGACGGCGAAGAGTCAGCTGAGCGTCATCCTGGTGGATGATCCTGCCCGCGAGGACCCGTCCGCATGGATACGCTGACGACATGTCGAAGCAGGGCGACGTGGACCGCGACTGGGCCACGTGGGACGCGTACCACGACGTCTGGCGACGACTGGACCGGGCGCTCGACCACGCCGTGCAGCAGGGCGCCGGGATCTCCACGCCCGAGTTCGAGATCCTCATCGGGCTGCACCGCCAGGTCGACCACCGGCTGCGTGTGCGCGACGTCGCGGCGGGCATCGGCTGGGAGAAGTCACGCGTCAGCCACCAGGTCACCCGCATGGTCTCCCGCGGGCTCGTCGAGCGGACGGACTGCCCGACCGACGGCCGTGGCAGCTGGGTCGTGATGACCCCCGACGGGCGTCGCGCCGTGCTCGCCGGCATCCGCGCACACACCGCGGCACTCGAGCAGCTGTTCTGGAGGCCCGTGGCCGGTGACGCGGACACGCTGCGGTCCGTCAGCGCCCGGCTCGAGAGCGCGCTGGGCCCGGCCGACCTGGTCGACTGAGCAGCAGGCCACCCGGCCCGAGCACCGCCGTCAGTGGTGGCGGTGGTCCTGGATCGTCATGCGCGGCCCGAACGCCGGCTTCCGGAAGCCGCTGCCGCCGATCAGCCGGACGACGCGGTGCCGGTGCCCACGCCACGGCTCGAGGAGCTCGAGCATGCCGTCGTCGTCGACCGGACCGCCCGTCAGCGCCCACCCGACGAGCGCCGGCACGTGGAAGTCCCCGACGCTCGGGGAGTCCGGGTCGCCGTGGGAGCGCTGCGTGGTCTCCGCGGCCGTCCACACCCCGATGCCCGGGATCGACTGCAGCCGCGCGGCGACGACGGCCCCGCCGCGACCGAGGGACAGGGTGCGCTCGAGCGACGCCGCGACCTTGACCGCCCGCATGACCGTGGCGCTGCGACCGGGTTCGATGCCCGCACGGTGCCACTCCCAGCTCGGGATGCGGGCCCACTCCGCGGGCGACGGCGGGACGACCATGCCGTCGGGTGCCGGCCCGGGAGCCGGCGTGCCGTGGCGCCGCAGCAGGTACCGCCACGCGCCCCAGGCCTGTCGCGAGGTGACCTTCTGCTCCATGATCGCCGGCACGAGCATCGCGACGACGGTGTTCGTGCGGCACAGCCGGAGCCCGGGCTGCCGGTGGTGGGCGTCGGCGAGGAACCGGTGCGCCGTGACGTCGAGGTCGGACCAGTCGTCCCCGCGGCCGAGCAGGTCCGGGGCGTGCTCGAGCGCCCACGCGGCGCCGTCGCCCCACGCCGAGATCGCCACCGCGTCCCCGGTCCGCCGGAGCAGCACGGAGG
Source organism: Curtobacterium sp. SL109 (assembly GCF_026672405.1). NCBI lineage: Bacteria > Bacillati > Actinomycetota > Actinomycetes > Micrococcales > Microbacteriaceae > Curtobacterium > Curtobacterium sp. SL109. Next base: position 645,694 of record NZ_JAPPRB010000002.1, on the reverse strand, counting down.
CGGGGCCCACCGGCGTGCGGAGCGCGAGCCACACGTCGGACCCGACCACCCGGAAGGCCGGGTCGCCGGAGCCGCGCTGCAGGGGCCGGAGGGTCGCTGCCAGGTCCAGTGGGCCTCCTGGACGGTAGACCGTGTCGAGACGCGCGCCACCCGTGGGACGCGACTCGAGACGGACCTGCTGCATGACAGGGATGGTAAGCGAAACCACCGTCAGCCAAGATGGGACCCGTCCCACCCACCCGACACCGGAAGTCCCCATCATGCGCATCGGCATCCTCACCTCCGGCGGCGACTGCCCCGGTCTCAACGCCGTCATCCGGGCTGCGGTCCTGAAGGGCATCGCGATCCACGGGTACGAGTTCGTGGGCTTCCGGGACGGCTGGCGGGGCGTCGTCGAGGGCGACATCGTCCCGCTCGGGCGCAAGGACATCCAGGGCATCGCCAAGCAGGGCGGGACGATCCTCGGCACCAGCCGCACGAACCCCTTCGAGGGCCCGAACGGCGGCGTCGAGAACATCGAGCGCGTGCTCACCCGGCACGGCATCGACGCCATCATCGCGATCGGCGGCGAGGGCACCCTGGCCGCGGCGAAGCGCCTGACGGACGCGGGACTGAAGATCGTCGGCGTGCCGAAGACCGTCGACAACGACCTCGGCGCCACGGACTACACGTTCGGCTTCGACACCGCGGTGGAGATCGCGACCGAGGCCATGGACCGCCTCCGCACCACGGGCGAGTCGCACTCACGCTGCATGGTCGCCGAGGTGATGGGCCGACACGTCGGCTGGATCGCGCTGCAGTCGGGCATGGCCGCCGGCGCGCACGCGATCCTGATCCCCGAGCAGAAGACGTCGCTCGACCAGATCGCCTCGTGGGTCCGTTCCGCCTACGACCGCGGACGCGCCCCGCTCGTCGTCGTCGCCGAGGGCTTCGTCCCCGACCACGAGGACAACGCCCACTCGGAGCGCGGCCTCGACGCCTTCGGTCGGCCGCGCCTCGGCGGGATCGGGGAGCGCCTCGCGCCGCTCATCGAGGAGATGACCGGCATCGAGACCCGGGCGACCACGCTGGGCCACATCCAGCGCGGTGGCACGCCCACCGCCTACGACCGGGTGCTGTCGACGCGGCTCGGGCTCGCCGCCGTCGACTCCGTGGTCGAGCAGCGCTGGGGCCGCATGGTCGTGCTGCGCGGGACCGAGATCGTGCACGTGTCGTTCGAGGACGCGCTCGGCGAGCTGAAGACGGTGCCGCAGTCGCGGTTCGACGAGGCCGCGATCCTGTTCGGCTGACTCGGGGCGCGCCGTCGCGCCGGTGGTCGCGTCGCGCCCGGTCGGGAGGCTCGGGGTAGCGTCCGGCGCATGAGCCGCGCCGTCCTCGTCTCCCGTTCCGCCGCCCCGACCGTCACCGAGGTCGACGTCCCCGACCCCGGCGAGGGCGAGGCGCTGGTCGACGTCACGTACTCGAGCGTGAACTACAAGGACGGTCTCGCGCTCGCGGGCGACCCCGGCGTCGCCCGGATCGACCCACTGGTGCCCGGCGTGGACGTGGTCGGCACCGTCGCCGCCGTCGGGCCGGGCGTGCACGACGTCGCGATCGGCGACCGGGTCACGCTCAACGGTGCCGGTGCCGGCGAGACCCGGCACGGCGGCTGGACCTCGCAGGCGGTCGTCCCCGCGGCGTCGCTCGTGGTGCTCCCCGACGCCGTGTCCGACGACTTCGCCGCCGCCATCGGCACGGCCGGCTTCACGGCTGCGCTGAGCGTGCTGGCGCTCGCACGCTTCGTGGCCCCGACCGACGGCCCCGTCGTCGTGACCGGCGCCTCGGGCGGCGTGGGTTCGGTCGCGATCCCACTGCTCGCAGCCCGTGGGTACACGGTGACCGCCTCGACCGGGCGGATGACGAACCGGGCGTCCCTGCAGGAGCTCGGCGCGACGGACGTCATCGACCGTGCCTCGATCAGTGAACCGGGCAAACCGATGCAGAAGGCCGCGTGGGCCGGTGCCGTGGACAGCGTCGGCGGGGCGACCCTCGCCAACCTGCTCGCGTCGACCCGGTGGGGCGGAGCGGTGACGGCGTGCGGGCTGGCGCAGGACGTGCAGCTGCCGACCACCGTGCTGCCGTTCATCCTGCGCGGGGTCTCCCTGCTCGGGATCAACTCGGTCGACGCCCCCGCCGCGCTCCGTCGCCAGGCCTGGGACCTGCTCGCCGACGAGCTCGACCCACGGCTGCTCGCCCGGGTCACCCGCACGGTCGGACTCGAGGACGCGATCGCCATCGGGCCCGACGTCCTCGCCGGTGCCGTGCGCGGTCGGACGATCGTCGACGTGCGTCGCTGAGCCGCTCGGCCGTGTTTTCGCAAGCGTTTGCCGAATGCCTCGTTAGGATGTGGGATACAAGACCGTCCGTCACGTGAGGAGTCCGGAATGCCGGTACCCAAGTCGACCGTCGAGAACTCCCCGCGCAAGCTGCTGCGTGACGTCGTGCTCGAGAAGATGCTCGCCGCGATCCAGGACGGCACGCTCCAGGCGGGTGAGCGGCTCAACGACGACGAGCTCGTCCGGTGGCTCGGCGTCAGCCGCACGCCGATCCGCGAGGCGATCGCGAAGCTCGTCGACTACGGCCTCGTCGACATGGAGGCGAACCGCTACACCCGCATCGCCACCCCCTCGGCGAAGCAGTTCGACGACGCACTCCAGGTGATGCTCGGGTTCGCCGAGCTCGGTGCCCGCTGGGGTGTCCCGAAGCTCGACGCCGCCGGCGAGAAGGCCGCGCTGGGCATCATCGAGGACCTGCGCTCCCACGCCGAGGCCGAGGACCGCGCGGTCAACCGCGACCTCACCGCCCTGCTGGTCCTGCTCGTACGTGCGACCGACAACGCGCTGCTCGAGACCTTCACGGGTTCGCTCGTCCCGCGCGTGCAGTTCCTCGCACTGACTGCCGAGGAGTTCATCTTCTGGGACGTCAAGCAGGCCCTCGACCCGCTCCGGGCAGCCGTGACCGGGCGCGACGGAGAAGCAGCCGCCGCCGTGATCCGCGCCCTCGCCCGGACGCTCGACGACCACCTGCAGACGCTCCGCGCCGCACGGGACTGACACCCGCGACGGGGACCGGACCGGTCTCCGGATGGGTCTCCGGATGGGCGACGATGGGGTGGTGAACTCCGTCCTCCTGCACACCGAGGGTGTCCGCGTGACGCGCTCGGGCCGTGACCTGCTGCACGACATCGACCTGACCGTCCGGCGCGGGGAGCACTGGGCGCTCCTCGGGCCGAACGGCGCCGGCAAGTCGACCCTGCTCGCCGTGCTCGGCGCCACCGGGCACCCCTCGGCCGGCACCGTCGAGATCCTCGGGAACCGCCTGGGTCGCGTCGACGTCCGGGCCCTCCGTGAGCGCATCGGCCACGTCGACCCGCGCCACCGCATGCTCTCGCCGCTGACCGTCCGCGAGACCGTGCTCACCGGACTGACGGGCACGACGGACCTGATGACGCGGTGGACCCCCACGGACGACCAGGTCGAGCGCGCCGAGCAGCACATCGCCGACGTCGGGCTCTCTGCCCGGAGCGACGCCCGCTGGCCCGTGCTGTCGCAGGGGGAACGGGGTCGTGCGCTCATCGCCCGCGCACTCATGGCAGAGCCCGAGCTGCTGCTCCTCGACGAACCCGCGACCGGGCTCGACGTCGCCGCCCGCGAGCACCTGCTCGACACCGTCGACGCCCTCCGTCAGCGGCACCCCGAGCTCGGGAGCGTGATGGTCACCCACCACCTCGAGGACCTGCCGACCTCGACCTCGCACGCACTCCTGCTGCGGGAGGGAGCCGCGGTGGCGCAGGGTCCCGCGGACGAGGTCATCACGTCGGCGGCGGTGTCCCACGCGTTCGACTTCCCCCTCGCCATCGTGCGGGACGGGGGCCGCTGGCACGCACGCCGCGCTGCGGAGCCGAGTGGAGCCTCCCGGCCGTCACACGGGGCGTGACGCGACCAGGTCGCGACGTGCGGCGGGACGTGGGAGTCCGCAAGACACCGGTGTCTGGGCGAGACGCCGCGAACACCTGCGGCGTCTCTGCAAGACACCGGCGTTTTGCCAACACGCACGGGCGAGACACCGGAGACCCGGCGAGACGCCCGCACGGCGTCCCGCGTCAGGCCGTCGCGGCCGCCGCAGCCTTCGCCGCACCCGGCAGCGCGTCGAGCACCCGGCCGACGGCACGCTCGTCGTGGGCTGCGGTGACGAACCACGCCTCGAACACGCTCGGCGGCAGGGTCACCCCGGCGTCGAGCATCGCGTGGAAGAACGGCGCGTACCGCCAGACGTCCTGCGCGCGGACGTCGTCGTAGTCGCGCGGCGCCTGCTCGGAGAACGCGAACGAGAACAGGTTGCCGGCACGCTGCACGCTGTGGGCGACGCCCTCGGCGGAGAGTGCCTCGCTCGTCGCGGCCGCGATGGTCGCCGCGGTGCGGTCGAGGTGCGCGTAGACCTCCGGCGTCGCGGCCCGGAGCGTGGCGATGCCCGCGGCGACCGCGATCGGGTTCCCGGACAGGGTGCCCGCCTGGTAGACGGGGCCGAGCGGGGCGAGGAAGTCCATGACCTCGCGACGCCCGCCGAGGGCGGCGAGGGGCATGCCGCCGCCGATGACCTTGCCGAACGTGATCAGGTCGGGCTTCCACCCGGCGCCGTCGGGGACGACCTTCGAGGCCTCGAGGCCCCACCAGCCGGCCGCACCGACACGGAAGCCGGTCAGCACCTCGTCGACGATGAGCAGCGCGCCCTGCGCCTGCGTGATCCGGGCGAGCTCGCGGTTGAAGCCGCGGTCGGGCGCCAGGACGCCCATGTTGGCAGCGGCGCTCTCGACGATGACGGCGGCGATGCGCTCGGAGTGGGTGTCGAACGCGGCACGGACGGCGTCGAGGTCGTTGTACGGCAGCACGAGGGTCTGCGCGGCCGTCTCGGCGGTGATGCCCGCGCTGCCCGGCATCGAGAGCGTCGCGACGCCCGAGCCGGCCTCGGCCAGCAGCGAGTCGGAGTGGCCGTGGTAGTGCCCGGCGAACTTCACCAGGAGGTCACGACCGGTGTAGCCGCGGGCCAGACGGATCGCCGTCATCGTGGCCTCGGTGCCGGTGGACACCATGCGGAGCTTCTCGATCGGACCGTCGCCGTCGACCGACACCCGCTGCTTCACGAGTTCGGCGAGCTCGGTCTCCCCCGGCGTGGACGCCCCGAAGGACAGCCCGCGCGCGGCGGCCTGCTGCACGGCCTCGACGGTGCCCGGGTGCGCGTGCCCGAGGATCGCCGGGCCCCACGAGGCGACGAGGTCCACGTACTCGCGGCCCTCGGCGTCGGTGACGTACGCGCCCTTGGCGGAGACGAGGAAGCGGGGCGTGCCGCCGACCGAGCCGTACGCACGGACCGGCGAGTTCACGCCGCCCGGGATGCTGTTCTTGGCCCGGCTGAAGAGCTGGCCGTTCGTGGTCGGTGCCGTGGTCATTCGGGGGCCTTCCCGGTCGAGGCGATGCCGGCGACGTCCGCGGTGCTGCCCGAGGTGCGGAGGCCCGCTTCCTCGTTGAGCTTCCGCGCGATGTCCACGGCGAAGTAGGTCAGGATCGCGTCCGCACCGGCACGCTTGATGCCGACGAGCGACTCCATGGCGGCGGCGTCGCGGTCGATCCAGCCGTTCTGGGCGGCCGCGGTGATCATCGCGTACTCGCCGGAGATCTGGTAGGCCCAGACCGGCACGGGCGAGGTGGCCGCGGTCTCGGCGAGGACGTCGAGGTAGCTCATCGCGGGCTTCACCATCACGATGTCCGCGCCCTCGTCGACGTCGAGTGCGACCTCGCGCAGCCCCTGTCGACCGTTCGCGGCGTCGATCTGGTACGTCCGGCGGTCCCCCACGAGCGAGGACGACACGGCTTCGCGGAACGGGCCGTAGAACGCCGACGCGTACTTGGCGGCGTAGGCGAGCAGCGCGGTGCCGGAGTGCCCGGCGGTGTCGAGGGCGTCCCGTGCGGCAGCGATCTGGCCGTCCATCATGCCGCTCATGCAGACGAGCTCGGCGCCCGCCTCGGCCTGGGCGACCGCCATGTCGCGGTAGCGCAGCAGCGTGGCGTCGTTGTCGACGGAGCCGTCGGCTGCCAGCACACCGCAGTGCCCGTGGTCGGTGAACTCGTCGAGGCACAGGTCGGACTGCACGACGAGGGCGTCGCCCACTTCCTGCCGAGCGACGCGGATCGCGACGTTGAGGATGCCGTCCGGGTCAGTCGCGCCGGAGCCGTCCGCGTCCTTCGTGACGGGCACGCCGAACAGGTTGACCCCGCCGACGCCCTGCTCCGCCGCGCCCACGAGCGCCCGACGGAACGAGTCGAGCGAGTGCTGCTGCACGCCCGGCATGCTCGAGATGTCGACGGCGTCGGTGGCGCCTTCGCGGATGAACATCGGCAGCACGAGCTCGGCCGGGTGCAGCCGGGTCTCGGCGACGAGTCGTCGCATGGCGGGGGTGGCACGCAGTCGTCGGGGGCGGACCTGCGGGAAGCGTCCAGTCACGGGTGACCTTCCTGATCGGGGGCGGGTTGGTGCAGTGCCTCGACGACGGCGTCGAGGAGGGCGTCGGCGGACCTGCTCGGTGCCACCACGTGGACGGGCAGACCGGCGGTCCGGGCGTCGGTGGCGGTGCCGGGACCGATGCAGGCCACGAGCGTGCGGGGGTCGAGCGGGGTCATCCGGCGGGCCATCTCGCGGGCGACACTGCCGCTCGTCACGAGCACCGCGTCGGGCGCCGGGTCGAGGGCGACCGGCTCGTCGCCGGTCCCCACGGTACGGTACGCCTCCACGTCGTCGACCGCGATCCCGCGGGCGCGCAGCCCGTCCACGAGGGTGGGCGCAGCGATCTCCGAGCGGGGGAAGAGGACCGTGCCGTCGGTCGCCGGCAGGGCAGCGACGAGGGCGGCGGCCGAGGCGTCCCGGGGCACGAGGTCGACGGACCACCCCGCAGCACGGGCGGCACGCGCGGTCGGCTCACCGACCGCTGCCACCAGCAGACCGGACGGGAGGCTCGGCACCCGTCCGGCGAGCACGGTGACGGCCGTCGCACTGGTCACCACGAGCCACGCGTACCCGGCCACGTCGGGCCGGTCAGCGCCTGCGGACGGCGAGGAGGGCCTCCTGTCCGGGACGGCGGCGACCAGACGACGGACAGCACGGTCGAGGGCCGCTGCGTCAGTCGGCGGCCCGGTCGCGATCAGCGGCACCACCACGGGGTCGAGCCCGCGCTGGCGTGCGGCTGCTGCGACCCGGTCACCCCACGCGCCACCGCGCGGGACGAGGACCACCGGTGGCGGGACCTGGTCCGTGGCGGGGACGGCGTAGTTCGTGGTGGGCGTCCTACTCTGCCGGGGTCGCGAGACCCGGGCCAGCGGTGTACGGGCCGTCGGTGGTGTCCTCGGCGACCGTGTCGGCCAGTTCGGCGAGCGCACCCGCGCCGTTCTCGAGCAGCTCGGTCGCGACGCGGCCACCGACCTCGAGGGCCTCGTCCAGACGGTCCTGCGGGGAGCCGTCGAGGACCGCGGCGTGCGACGCGGTGCGGTACTCGGTGCCGTCGGGACGGTAGACCGTGGCGGACACGAGCAGCATCTCGGCGTCGACGATGGCCGTGGCTCCGATCGGGGCCGAGCAGCCGGCCTCGAGCTTGGCGAGGACCTCGCGCTCCGCGGCCACCGTGAGGCGGGTCGGGGCGTGGTCGATCTTGCGCAGCGCAGCGAGCAGGTTGCGGTCGGTCTCGTCCGCGCGGGTCTCGATGGCCAGCGCCCCCTGACCCGGCGCGCTCGGCCAGAAGCCGAGGTCGAGCAGCTCGGTGGCCTCACCCAGGCGGTCGATGCGGCCGAGCCCGGCAGCGGCGAGCACCACGGCGTCGAGGTCGTCCTGCACCCGACCGAGCCGGGTGTCGATGTTGCCGCGGATGTCGACGACGTCGATGTCCGGACGCTTCGCGCGGAGCTGCGCGGCGCGACGCGGCGACCCGGTGCCGACCTTGGCGTGCTCGGGCAGGGTGTCGATCGTGGCGGCGTTCCTGGCGACCAGGACGTCGCGGGCGTCAGCGCGCTTCGGCACGGCGGCGATCGTCAACCCCGGGTACGGCGCCGTGGGGAGGTCCTTCAGCGAGTGCACGAGGACGTCCACCTCACCGGCGACCAGGGCTTCGCGGAGGGCGCTGGCGAAGACGCCCGTGCCGCCGAGGCTGGCGAGGGAGGCACGGTTCGTGTCGCCCTCGCTCGTGACGGTGACGAGCTCGACCGGGCGCCCGGACACCGCCGCCAGGCGGTCGGCCACGTCCTGGGACTGGGCGACCGCCAGGCGGCTGGCGCGGGTGCCGAGACGGATCGGCGTCGGGGTGCCCTCGGTCACGGCGCCAGACCCGCGGCAGCCGGCTTGAACCCGGCCCGCTCGTTCTCGCAGCAGCCGGGACGGCAGACGTCGTACCAGGGGCCGATGTCCGTGACGTGGGGGCGCTCGGACGTCGGCACGCCGTTGACGCGCTCGAGGACCAGGTCGACCAGGCCCGCGACGTAGGCCGGGTCGATGCCGGGCGTCTGCGTGCGGAGCGACCAGTACCCGAGTTCACCGGCGGTCTCGGTGGCTTCCTCGTCGAGGTCCCACATGACCTCCATGTGGTCGCTGACGAAGCCGAGCGGGACGATGAGCACGGCGCGGGTGGGACCGCCCTTGAGCTCCTCGTTCATGTAGTCGTTGATGTCGGGCTCGAGCCACGGCTGCGTCGGGGGGCCCGAACGCGACTGGTAGACGAGCTTCCACGCGGGCTTCGTGGTGCCCTGCAGGTGCGCGTGCTCCGGCTGCTCGACGAGCTCGGCCCAGGCCTGGTCGAGGACGACCTGCGCGACGGCCTCGTGCTGGGCGGCGTACGCACCACCGTCGCCGAAGCCCCGGAAGTCCGGACCGGACTTGGCTGCGTCGGTGGACGGGATCGAGTGGGTGGAGAACAGGATGCGCAGCTCGGTGGCGACGTCGAGGCCGTCGTTCTCGGCGATCGCGCGGGCGAGGCCGTCACGGACGCCGTCGACGAACGGCTGCACGAAGCCGGGGTGGTCGAAGAACTGCCGGACCTTGTCGATCTGGATCGTGTCGATCAGGCCGGTCTCGTCGAGCACGCGGGCGTAGTCCTCGCGGTACTGACGGCAGCTGGAGAACGACGAGTAGGCGCTCGTGGCGATCGCGATGAGCTTGCCGTAGCCCTTGTCGGCGGCCTCGGTGAAGGCGTCTGCCAGGTAGGGGTCCCAGTTGCGGTTGCCCCAGAGCACGGGCATGTCGATGCCGCGGCGCTCGAGCTCGGCTTCGAGCGCTGCCTTGAGCGCACGGTTCTGCGCGTTGATCGGGCTGACGCCGCCGAAGTGCCGGTAGTGGTGGGCGACCTCTTCGAGTCGCTCGTCCGGGATCCCACGGCCACGGGTGACGTTGCGCAGGAACGGGATGACGTCGTCCTGGCCCTCGGGACCGCCGAAGCCGGCGAGCAGGATGGCGTCGTACGCCGTCGGGACCTCGACGTGCTCAGGACCGGACGCCGCGGCGGCGGTGGCGGCGAGGACGGGGCGGCCGTTCGTGATCTGGCTGGTGTCGGTCATGACAGCACCTCCGGGAGTTCGGCGGTCGTCACGCGACGACCCGTGTAGAAGGGGACCTCTTCCCGCACGTGCATGCGGGCTTCGGTGTAGCGGAGGTCGCGCATCAGGTCGACGAGGTCGACGAGGTCGGGGCTCTCGAGCGGCAGGATCCACTCGTAGTCGCCGAGCGCGAAGGACGCGATGGTGTTCGTCAGGACGCGGCGGTACTTGGCGCCCTGGATGCCGTGGTCGCGGAGCATCTTCGAGCGCTCCTCCTCCGGCAGGAGGTACCACTCGTACGACCGGACGAACGGGTACACCGTGATCCAGGCCTCGGGGTCCTTGCCGCGGAGGAACGCGGGCGTGTGCCGCTTGTTGAACTCGGCTTCGCGGTGCATGGCCATCGCGTGCCACACCGGTTCGGCGTCCTGGAAGAGCGCGGTCCGGCGGACGTCGCGCAGCACCGCCTGGATCGCCTGGGCGTCGTCGCCGTGCAGCCAGATCATGACGTCGGCATCGGCGCGGAAGCCGGAGACGTCGTAGAAGCCGCGGATCGTGACGCCGTGCTCGGCGCCGCGGGCGACGACGGCGTCGAGTTCGGCCACGCCGTCGTCACCGACGCGGGTGACCGCACCGACGGGGCGGCGGAACACCGCCCACAGCGCGTAGGCCGTCAGCAGGTTCGGGTCGACGCCCGAGTCCGGTGCGGTCTCGTGCGGCGAGGTGCCGTGGGGGGAGGGGTCGTGCGGGGTGCTGGTGCTGTCGTGCGCGGGCACGGTGGAACTCATGCGGTCCATTGTCCTATCGGTTGCAAGGAACTTGTCGTCGCCGGTCCCCACACCGGCGAGCACCCCGTGACCGCGGGCGACCCCTGTCGGATCTACCGCCGTCGGAGTACCAGCACGACGATACCCCCGACCACCGTCACGCCCGCTGCGACCCCGGCCAGGTACTCGGGGCGCTTCTCGACGACGCCGCGCTTGACCTTCGACGCCGCGATGCCGAGCTGCTTCGGCAGGTTGAGCTTGTCCTCGATCGCGTCGAGGGTGTCGAAGAGCTGGGCGCGGGTCTTCGCGACGCGGTCGGCGATGTCGTCGTGCTGGTCGGTCACTGGGACTCCTCGGTGTGGTGCGGGGACGGTCGACACGTCAGGCGTCAGAACCGGCCGCTGACGTCCGGCTTGCGGGACGCGTGCTGGATCTCCGGCGTGGGCTTCTTGCCGAGGCCCTTGACCGCGTTGATGTCGTTCTTGACGCTGTCGATCGTGCGCTTCGGCGTGATCGGCAGCCCCTTCTTGAACCGCTTCCAGCCGACGAAGCCGAGGATCGCGGCGACGACGAGCATCACGAACGCGAGCACGAGCGCGGCGAGCCACGCGGGCATGATCGTCGCGAGGCCCATGACGGCCGCCGTCAGCAGGACGCCGATCGCGTACAGCACGATGACGAGCGCGGCGACGAGGAGTCCGGCGGCGAGGGCGAAGACCTTCGCCTTCCCCATCAGCTCGGCCTTCAGCAGCGCGATCTCGCCCTTGACGAGGTTCTTGACGAGCTGGGGGACGTCCCCGACGAGACCGAAGAGCGATCGCGACTTCCGGTCACGCGTGTCGGTCATGAGGTCGTGTCGTCCTTCTTCTGACCGACCTTGCGAACGACCTTCTTGGTCTGCTCACCGATGAAGTCGGCGACGTCCGGCGTCTTGTCGGCGACGAACTCCTCGACGCCGTGCACGCTCTTCTGGACGTTGTCGTTGTTCCAGATCTTGCCGCTGACGGTCTTGATCTGTTCGTAGCGCGCCCGTCCGGCTCGCGATCCCAGGACGTACCCGAGTGCTGCGCCGGCGACGAACAGGAGCCTGCCTCGCATGGTTCCTCCGAAAGTCAGTGTGCGTGGAATGCGCGCCGAGAGGGATGTCCCCCGGCGTTCCACCAACAGTAGCCCTCGGCGGGTCAGCGGTCCGCTCAGGAACCGAGGAGCGCGCGGACCGCTGCCCTGGTCGTGGTGACGATCCCGGAGAGCCCGCGCCCGCTCGACGCCTCGCCGATGCCGACGACCCCCTCGGCCAGCCCGGCGGCCTGCGTGTCCGGGCCGTGCCACCGCACCGAGGCGGCGCCGAGGACGCGTGCCGCGTCCACCGGCAGGCCGAGCAGGGCGCTCGCGTCCGTCGTGGCCCGGACGCCCGTCTCGCTCGTGGGGTCGACCGGGAGGCTCGTGGCCACGTCCGCCGCGTCGGCCGCCGGGGTCGCGTAGCTGAGCCGCAGGACGTGGCGTCCGCCGGCAGCGTCGGCCAGCCACGGCCACTTCACCGTCGCGTGCGTGAGGGCCTTCGCCCGGACACCGGTGGCGGCCGGGTGCACGAGCATGCCCGTGCCGCGGGGCGCCGCGTCGAGTTCCGGCTGGTCGACGACGAGCGTGACCAGCTCGATGCCCGTCCGCGTCGCCGCTGTCGTCCGCGTCGGATCGGACACCGCCGAGAGCACGTGGTCGGCCACCAGGCGCTCGGTGGTGCCGTCGGCGCCGGTCACCTCCACCGCGGCCCGGTCGACCCGGGTCACCCGGGTGTGCAGCCGGACGTCGACGTGCCAGGTCTCGAGGTCGGCGACGAGTTCGTCCACGATGCGCACGATGCCGCCGCGGATGCCCTGCACGGCGGACCCCGCGGTCGCTCGTTGCCGGAGCGCGAGCACGGCCCGGGCGAGGGAGCCCTCGCGGAGGAGCGCGTCGCGGAGCCCGGGAGCCACCTGGTCGGGGTCGAGGTCGTCCGGGTGCGTGGAGTGGACACCCGCGACGACGGGCACCACGAGGTCGTCGAGGACCTTGGCGCCCATCCGCTTCCGGACCATCGCGCCGAGCGAGGTCGCCCGGGCACCGACGGGCGCCGGCAGCAGCGAGTCCATCTGTGCGCGGAGCCCGCCGCCCTGCCCGACGACGGCGAGCACGTCGGCCGCCATCGGGACGCCGGGGATGCCGAGGAGCCCGGTCGCCGGCATCGGGGCGGTCCGGCCGTCGCGCGTCATCAGCCAGGCACCGCGCGGGTCCGGGGAGACGATCTCGTTGCCGAGCCCCAGCTCGATCGCGAGCGAGGAGACGGCATCCGTCCTGGTGGCGAACGAGTCGGCGGCCATGTCGAGGTCGATCCCCGCGACGGTGTGCCGACGGATCATGCCGCCGAGCACGCCGGAGGCCTCGACGAGCACCACGTGCACCCCGGCCTTCGCGAGGTCCCGAGCCGCGAGCAGCCCGGCGACCCCGCCACCGACGACGATCGCCTCGGTCACGCGGAGGCCTCGGCGCCGCTCCCCAGGGCGTGCACGAGCTCGACGACGCGGGTCAACACGGTGGGGTCGGTCTCCGGCGGGACACCGTGACCGAGGTTCACGACGTGGGCACGGGCGGCCCCACCGCGGCGCACGACCTGGCGCACGTGGGCCTCGAGGACCTCCCACGGGGCGGAGAGCATCGCCGGGTCGATGTTGCCCTGCACGGTGACACCGGCGCCGACGCGCTCGACGGCCTGGTCGAGCGGCAGGCGCCAGTCCACGCCGACGGCGTCGACCGCGACCGTGTCGCCACCGAGGGTCGTCATGTCCCGCAGGACCTCACCGCTGCCGACGCCGAAGTGGATGCGCGGGACGCCGAGGTCGGCCACGTGTGACAGGGCCTCGGCCGAGTGCGGTGCGACGTGCGTCAGGTAGTCCTCCCGCGACAGCGAGCCGACCCACGAGTCGAAGAGCTGGACCGCCGAGGCGCCGGCGAGCACCTGCGCCCGGAGGAACGTCCCCGACACCCCCGCTGCCCAGGCCAGCAGGCGCGACCAGGTCACCGGGTCGGCGTGCATGAGCGTGCGGGCGCGGATGTGGTCCTTCGAGGGTCCGCCCTCGACCAGGTAGGCCGCGAGGGTGAACGGCGCCCCGGCGAACCCGATGAGCGGCGTGCTGCCGAGCTCGGCCACGGTGGGGGCGACGGCCTCGGCGATGGGGGCCAGCGCGGCCGGGTCGAGGGCCTCGAGCGCGTCGACGTCCGCCACCGTGCGGATCGGCGAACCGAGGACGGGCCCGCGGCCGGGGACGATCTCGACGTCGACGCCGGCGAGCTTGATCGGCACGACGATGTCGCTGAAGAAGATGCCGGCGTCCACCCCGTGCCGACGGACCGGCTGCAGCGTGATCTCCGACGCCATCGCCGGGTCGAGGCAGGCGTCGAGCATCGCGGTGCCCACGCGCAGGTCGCGATACTCGGGCAGCGACCGGCCCGCCTGGCGCATGAACCAGACCGGCAGCGTCTCCGGACGGTCACCCCGCAGGGCCCGGACCAGCGCCGATCCGGCGGTCCGTCCGTCGGCGAGCGGGTGCGTGGCTGGCAGTGCGGCTGTGGATGCGTCGGTCACCGCACGATTCTCCCACCGAGCGCGGTACCATCGAGTACGTGCTCATCTGTCTCACGGCGTCGCATCGCAACGCCAGCTTCGACCTCCTGGAGCGACTGAGCATCGGCGCCCCCGCGGCGGCCAGCAGACTGGTCACCGACTCCGACGTCCTCGACGGCGCCGTGGTCCTCGCGACCTGCAACCGCTTCGAGGCCTACCTCGACATCGCCGGCGACGACCGCGACTCCGCGGTGTCCGCCACCGTCGACGCCGTGGCCCAGGCCAGCGGGCTCGTCGGCACCGAGGTCCTCGAGTCCGTGTCCGTGCTCGGCGGCAAGGACGTCGTCCAGCACCTCTTCGCCGTGTCGAGCGGCCTCGAGTCCGTCGTCATCGGCGAGACCGAGATCTCCGGGCAGGTCCGCCGCTCGCTCGAGGACGCCCGCGCCAACGGCACCACCACCTCCGACCTCGAGCGCCTGTTCCAGGAAGCCGCCCACACCTCCCGCGGCGTCAAGACCCGCACGCGCATCGGCGCCGCCGGCCGCTCGCTCGTCCGCCTCGGGCTGGAGCTCGCGTCGTCCCGCGTGACCGACTGGGCCCGGGCCAACGTGCTGCTCGTCGGCACCGGCAGCTACGCCGCCACCACGATCGCCGCCCTGCGTGACCGCGGTGCCGAGCGGATCCAGGTCTACTCGCCGTCCGGCCGCGCCCCCTGGTTCGCCGCCAAGCACGACCTCGTCGCCGCGCACGACCTGCACCAGGCGATCACGTCGAGCGACGTCGTCATCACGTGCACGTCGAGCGAGGTGCCGGTCATCAGCGCCGCCGACCTCGACGACGGGGTCCGGCGCATCGTCATCGACCTCGGACTCCCCCGCAACGTCGACCCCGCGGCCGCGCAGGTGCAGGGCACAGAGCTCCTCGACCTCGAGACCATCAGCATCCACGCGCCGGTGTCCGAGCTGAACGCCGAGTCCGAGGCCCGCGCCATGGTCGAGGACGCCGTGTCCCGCTTCCGCGCACAGTCGATGGAGCAGTCGACGACGCCGGCGCTCGTGTCGTTCCGGAAGCACGTGTTCGACATCCTCGACGCCGAGATCGAGCGCTCGACCCGACGTGGGGACGTCACGCCGGAGTCCGCGGAGCAGACCGAGCGGGCGCTGCGGCACCTGGTCGGGGTGCTGCTGCACCGGCCGTCGGTCCGCGCCAGGGAGCTCGGGCGCGCGGGACGTGGCGACGAGTTCGTCCAGGCGCTCGACGCCCTCTACGGGGTCCGACCGGAACCCGAGGCGGAACTGGACGTGTCGACGCCCGTCGTGCCGCTGGCGGACCGGACCGCCCCGGCACACGATGACGACGCTGCGGACGCCAGCTGAGCCTCCCACCCGTCCTGCAGGTGAGCGCGCTCCTGCTGGTGCGCCACCGTCGGGTCCTGATGGTGCGGGCGCGTGGGCGTGACGTCCTCTACCTGCCCGGCGGCAAGGTCGAGCCCGGCGAGACGGCCGTGCAGGCCGTGGTCCGTGAAGCGCTCGAGGAGACCGGTCTGCGGTTCACCACCGCCGACGTCGACGAGTTCGCGGTCGTGACGGAACCGGCGCACGGACAGGCGCCCGGCACGGTGGTCGCGATGACGCTCTTCCTGGCCCGACCGGGAGGCCCGCTGGACACAGCCTCGCCCGTCGCCTCCGCAGAGGTGGACGAGGTCGAGTGGGTCAGCTCGGCGGACGCGGACCGATGCCCGCCGGCGGGCGTCGAGACGCTGCGCCTGCTCACGCAGGCGCAGCTCGTCGACTGACGGGGCGGACTCAGCCGTTCTCGGTGTCGTCGGTGCCCGTGCCGGTGTCGACGTAGTGGCCGACCTCGGCCGACGCGCGTGCCGTGCCCTCGTCCGCGTCGCCAGGGATCTCGGAGTCGACGTACTCGCCGTCGGTGCCCGTGCTGGTCGGCGTGGCCTCGCCCGGGATGTCGCTCTCGACGAACTCGCCGACGGGCTCCTCCGAACGCGGCGACTCCTCGCCCGGGATGTCACTGTCGACGAAGGCGCCCGCGGCCGGTTCGACCCCGTCGGCGCGGTCCGACTCGCCGCGGATCTGCTCGTGCTTGCCTGCCATGGTCGTCCTCCAGGGTGGGTGGGCGGCATCGCTGCCGTGTGCTGGCGAGTGTGCTCGTGCACCCTGAGTGTCCTCCGGACCGGGCGGGCCGCCGGGCCGTGACCCCCGAGCACGGTCATCGACCAGGACCGGGCACGGGTGTGAGGATGGGCGCGTGAGCACGTCGTCCAACGGATTCCGTCGACTGCGGTTCTCCGACGAGGACGGCACCGACTACGACGCGATCTTCAGCTCGGAGTACCGCGGGTCGGAGTTCTTCACCGAGACGCGGGTCGCTCCCGGCACCCGGTACGAGTACACGGTGGTCGGTGACGACGACCTGTCCCTCCGGACCATGCGCGCGACGGGCGGTCGGCGCACGGGCGTCATCGGCCCGCGTGAGGACCACGTCGTCTTCTGGCTGTCCCAGGGCACGCTCGAGATGCACTTCGCCGACCGGGTCCGCGTCGTCCGACCGGGTGCTCCGTACATCGCCTCGGCGTCCGAGGCCTACCGGTTCGAGTCCGAGGAGACGGTCTACAACGGCGTGCACGTCGCGGACCGGTTCCTCCGCACGGTCGCACGTGAGCTCGGCTACCGGCAGCCCGACGGCCCGCTGCTGTTCGCGCAACAGGACCAGGTCGTCGCCCGGCGCGAGCCCCTCCGTCGGCTGCTGCGCGAACTCACCCCGGCGCTCCTCGACGACCGCGTGCAGGGGGCGATGCGCACGGCGTTGAACCGGCGCCTGGCCGTCGTCGTCCTCGACACGTTCCCGCTCCGGGACGTCGACGACGACGTCCCGCTCGCGAACCGCCTGCGCGACGCCATCCGCCACATCGAGGACCACGCGCGCGAACGGCCGTCGGTCGGGGCGATCGCGGCCGCCGCGGGCCTCGGCGAACGGAGCCTCCAGGACGTCTTCGTCCGCACGCTCGGCGTCACCCCGAGCCGGTTCCTCCGTGACCACCGTCTGGACGAGGTCCGACGGCAGCTCCTGCACGGTGACACCACGGACGGGGTCATCGACGTCGCGCGCTGCTGGGGCTTCACGAACGCCGGCCGGTTTGCCGCGACGTACCGGGAGCGCTTCGGGGACAGCCCCCGCGAGACGCGCGCCGCAGCACGCGGGCCGCAGGGTGCGACCGGGGAGCCCTCCGCCCGAGTCCGGCAGGCCATGGCGTTCATCGCCGAGCACGCCGGGGAGCCCCTCACCGTCCAGGCGATCGCCGACGCGACCGGGGTACGTCCTCGTCGCCTGCAGCAGCTGTTCCAGGACGAGTGCGGCACCACGCCGATGGCACATCTGCGCGCCGTCCGGGCCGCGGCCGTCGCCCGTGCAGAACGCAACGCGGCGGACGAAATCGGCGTCGAACGCTGACTCGTCCGCCGAACGGGGGACAAGTCAGGCCAGAACGGGCTGCTGTCTGGCAGAAGTCTGGGAACCGCGATCGGCGTGTGACTTCTCTCGACCCCAGCCCGTCTCATCCGTGAACAGCAACCGCTGGGAACACCCGGCGGGCTCTCGGAAGGAGACATCATGGCGAACACCACGACCACCCCCACCCCCGGCACCCTGGCCGCGACGACCGCGACCGGCTCGGCCGCTCGCTCCACCGGCTCCACCACCGGCAAGACCGTCATCGACGACACCGTCGTCTCGAAGGTCGCCGGCATCGCCGCCCGCGAGGTCAACGGCGTGCACGGCCTCGGCGGCGGCGCAGCCCGTGCCATCGGCGCCCTCCGCGACGCCATCGGCCAGCGCGACCTCTCGCAGGGCGTCAAGGTCGAGGTCGGCGAGAAGCAGGTCGCCGCGGACATCACCATCGTCGCCGAGTACCCGGTGCCGCTGCAGCAGGTCGCCGAGGGCGTCCGCTCCTCGGTCGCCCGTGCCCTCGAGCAGATCGTCGGCATGGAGGTCGCCGAGGTCAACGTGACCGTCCAGGACGTCTTCATCCCGGGTGACGACGACGAGGACGACGACAAGAAGGAAGCGCGCGTCGCATGAGCACCACACTCGCAGGCGCCCTGATCGGCGCCATCCTCGCAGTCGTCGCACTGCAGTTCGGCTTCTGGGGCTTCGTCCTCGTCGTCGTGTTCGCCGCGATCGGCGCCCTCGTGGCCGCCCTCGTGTCCGGACGCATCGACCGCGGTGCCCTGACCGACGTGCTGACCGGACGCCGGAGCTCCAAGTGACCGGCGGCCCGGAGGTCCCGGGCCGCGTCGAGATCACGGCGCGCGCCCTGACCTCGTGCGCCCGCGCCGTGGCCGCCGAACACCTCGGTGCTCCGGCCCGTCGTGTCCGGGTGGCCCTCGGTGACCACCAGGGGTCCCTGGCACTCGACATCACCGGCCCGATGGCCGCGGCCGACGACCTCGTCGGCCGCGCCACGACCTCGGCCACCGCGGTCCGTGACCGCGTCGGCGAGCTCACCGGCCGTCGAGTCGGCAGTGCCCACATCGAACTGACCGGGATCGTGCGCGAGCACGAGACCCGGGTCCGCTAGGAGACCATCATGAGCAGCAGTCCCAACGGCGCCAGCGGCGTCGAGCGACGCATCCGGCGCCGGAGCGTGCACCGCTCCCGTTCCACCGCCGTGTCCGTCGCGCTCGTGGTGCTCGCCCTGGTGGCCGCCTGGATCGGCACCGAGTCCGTCCTCCGCGCGGTCGGCGCAGCACCCCTGCTCGCCGACCCGCAGACGGCCGTCGACACCGCGCTCCGGCCGGACGCCGCGTTCGTCACGATCGCCGAGGTCATCGCCGGCGTGCTCGTCGTGCTGGGGATCGTCCTCGTCGTCCTGGCCCTGAAGCCCGGTCGACAGCACCGCTCCCCCGTCCCGCACGAGCGTGGCGCGGTCATCATCGACACCCGCATCATCGCGGCGACGGCAGCGAACGCCGCCGGAACCGCAGCGGGCGTCCCGGACGGCAACGCCACCGCCACCTCGCGTGGCACCAGCACCGAGGTCCGAGTGGTCCCGGTCTCCGGCATCGCCGTGGACGAGGGGATCGTCCGCGACGCCGTCAAGGACCGCCTCGGCCAGCTCGACGAGCGCTTCGGTCGTCGGGTCAAGGTCCGCATCGCAGAACAGGGGACGCTGTCATGACCAAGAGCAACCGCACCCTCAACCGCATCATCCTGTTCGTCCTCGGGATCGTCGCCGTCCTGGTCGGTCTGACCATCGGCGCCGGCGTCCTGCCCGCGGTCCGCGACGCGGTGCGTCCGTACCTCGAGCTGCCCCGCAGCGTCGACGTCCCCGCCGCGTCGCTGTGGATCGTGGCCGTGGCGTGTGCGGTCGTGATCGTGCTCGCCCTGATCTGGGTGTTCACGCGCGGCGGCGGCGGGACGTCCATCGCCGTCCGGGAACGCTCCGGCGACGACGCCGTGACGATCAACGTCGCGCTCGTCCGTGACGTCGTGGAGCACGAGCTGCGCGAGGTCCGGGACGTCGTGAACGCGAAGGTCGACGTCTTCCTGGTCCGCCGGCAGCGCGCCGCCCGGATCAAGGTGGCCGTGCGTCGCGGCGGCGACGCCGTCGCCGTGCTCGACGCCGTCGACCACGCCCTCGCGGTCCTGGACCGCACCCTCGGACGGCCGGTCCCCGTGCTCGTCCACCTCACCGGCGGGACCCGCTCGGTCCTCGCCAAGCCGTCCCGCGTCGGCTGACCCGTCCCCGAGTCGGCTGACACCGACCTGCGGACGCACCCCGAGCCTCCCGGCTCACCCACCACCGCACCGGGCTCACGCCCACCTCGAGAAAGGACCCCTCATGGGACTCGACGACAAGATCAAGAACGCCGCTCAGGACATCGCCGGCAAGGCGAAGGAGGCCTTCGGCAACGCGACCGACGACGACTCCAAGGTCGCCGAAGGCAAGAAGGACCAGGCCTCGGCCAGCGTCAAGCAGACCGGCGAGGACGTCAAGGACGTCTTCAAGAACTAGGACACCCACACCGACGACGACGGGGTACCCGCCACGGGTGCCCCGTCGTCGCCTGTCCGGCACCGGACGCACCCTGACCGAGGAGGAGAGACCATGCAGAACGCCACCCACGCCCGCACGCACGTCATCGACGTGGAGCTGCCCGCGTCGCTCACCGAGCCACTGCCCGACGACGCGAGCACCCTGACGATCGCCGCCAGGACCGCGGCCGTCACCGCGCTCGGCGTCGACGGGGTGCACCACCTCGGCAGCCTGGTGGAGCGAGCCGCCGACCAGGTGCGCTCCCGCCTCGGCCGGGCCGGCAGCGCCCTCGGCGTGACCGTCGACGACGCCGACACCGCGCTCGACGTCCGGGTGTCGCTCGTGGTCGAGTACCCCCAGCCCGTCACCGCCGTCGCCGAGGAGGTCCGCTTGCAGGTCGCGCGGGCC
Source organism: Curtobacterium sp. SL109 (assembly GCF_026672405.1). NCBI lineage: Bacteria > Bacillati > Actinomycetota > Actinomycetes > Micrococcales > Microbacteriaceae > Curtobacterium > Curtobacterium sp. SL109. Next base: position 625,264 of record NZ_JAPPRB010000002.1, on the reverse strand, counting down.
GTCGAGGAGACCGCCCAGCGCCCCGCGCACGTCGAGGTCCACGTGACCGACGTGCACGGACCGTTCGACGACGAGCCGTCCGTGATCGACAGGGCCTCGGACGCGGTCAAGGACGCCACGGACCAGGTGCGCGCCACGGCCGCTGACGCCGGCGACCAGGTGCGCGCCGCGTCGTCCTACGCCGCCGACCGGGTGCGCGCCGCGTCGTCCGACGCCGCCGACCGGGTGCGCTCCACTGCGTCGGACGTGTCCGACCAGGTCCGCGAGACCGCCGGCCGTGCCCACACGGCCGGGACCGAGGCCCTGCAGCGCGCGTCGGAGACCGCCGCCGCTGCCGCTGACTCGGCCCAGGCGACGGCACGGCATGCCCGTGACGCCACCGTCGACGCCACCGCGACCGCTGCCACCCGCGCGTCCGACGCCACCACGACCGCAGGTGCGCACACCGCCGACGCTGCCGACGCTGCCGACGGGACCCAGCGTGCCGCTGCCGACGTGGCCGAGCGGGCCGCCGAGGCCGCCGACGCCGCTCGTGACGCGGCCGTGAGCGCCGCCGATCAGGTGCACGAGGTCGTCGAGGCCGAGGCCGCCGAGGCCGAGCGCGCGGAGGAGTCCGTCGACGCGGACGTCGAGCACGCCACCGACGCCGCTGACGAGGCCCGTGCCGCCGCCGACGACGCCCGGGACCCCCGCGCATGACCGCCTGGTCCGGACGCAGCGGCCGACGGTTCGGACGTGAGCGTCCGCCCCGTGCCCGCGGCGTCTGGATCGCCACGGTCGTCGGCGTGCTGGTCGTCCTGCTCGTCTTCACCGCTGGCTTCCTGCCGCTCGTCGGGTTCCTCGGCGGGGTGACCGCAACGACGGCCGGCCTGGTGCCGTTCCCGTTCGTCCGTGTCACGCTCGTGACGGTCCTCGGCGGGCTGGTGGTCCTCGGCCTGCTGGTCCTCGCCGTCACCCGGCGCCGGACCGTGGCCGCGTGGGTCCCCGTGGTCCTCGCGGTGCTGGTCACGATCGCTGTGACCGTCTACCCGCTCGTCGCCGTCGCCGTCGGGTCCGCCGACCGGGCCGGCGACGTCTGGCCGATCATCACCGACCTCGTACGACGGGTCACCGGCTGACCGGCCGGCCCCCACCACCGAAGGGACACCTCATGCGCAACCGCGTCATCGTCATCGGAGCCGTCGTGCTCATCGCGTTCGCGATCGGATCGCGGTCGAACCGCCCCGTCATCAAGCAGTCCAAGGGCGAGACCGCCCGGAAGATGTGGAACGACCCCCGCGCCCGCAAGGGACGCAAGAAGCTCGCGAAGAAGATCGCCAAGGCCGCGAAGCAGCACGGCTGAGCCGATCCGACGACGGCCCCGACACGTGACGTGTCGGGGCCGTCGTGCTGTCAGCGGGTGGCCAGCGGTCGCGGTGGCCGACGGCCGCGGTCAGCGGGTGGCGGTCGTGTGCACGGCTTCGAGGACCTCGGTGCCCATCGTGCGCAGGGCCTCGACCACCGCGAGCCGCTGGTCGAGGGTGTCGTCGGAGAAGGTCACCGTCACCGCGTAACTCACCGACGAACCCGGGCCCCGCAGGACCCCGGCCTCGGCGCGGACCCCGCGTCCGACACCGGTGACGGACACCGCCTGGAGGCCGTGGTCCAGTGCGCGGTGCGCCAGCGGGTCGAGACCGAACGCCCCGGCGACGAGCGAGAGGTCGGCCGCGAGGGACAACCACCCGAGGACCCGGTTCGAGACGCCCTCGTCGACGACCTCGCCGAGCGCGAGCCCGCGCATCAGCCAGCTGAGCTCACCCGAGGCGGCGACGGCGATGTCCGGGGCGTCGTCGGGACCACGGCGGTCCCGCACCCGGTCGATGAACGCCGAGCGCTCGACCCCGAGCGCCTCGGCACGCTCGCGGACGGCGTCGATCCCGACCAGCGAGAGCAGTGCGTTCGTCGCCCACGCGTCTGCGGTCGCGGCCACCAGGGTCGCGAGGTCCGGGACCTGCATGGTCGGCTCCTGCAGGAACTGCCAGAGGCCCGGCCCGGCCGCGGTGTCCCGGGCCATCCGCTGCAGCCGGTCGCCGTGCAGTCGGCCGTCCTCGAGCCGTGCCGCGACCTCGGTCAGGAGCAGCACCCGACCGAGGCTGCCGACAGGCTGCACGAGTCGGTCGTCCACGGCCAGCAACGCCCGACGGGTCGACGTGTCGATGACCGACGCACTGACCCCGGCGCCGTCGTGCGCCAGCGACCCGAGCGCGTCGACGGTCGCGACGAAGCGCTCCTCCGCCCCGCCGCGGTGCCGTCCCCGAGCACGGGTGCCCGCGCCGGAGCGACCGTCCTGGCGACGCCGCCGCGAGGACGGAGCCGCGTCGGGCTCGACCATCACCAGATGGCGACGCGCTCGGCGGGGTCGAGGTACATCGCGTCCTGCTCCGTGACGCCGAAGGTGTCGTAGAACACGTCGATGTTCTTGACCACCTGGTTGCAGCGGAACTCGGTCGGCGAGTGCGGGTCGATCGTCAGGAGCCGTGCGGCCTCCTCCGGGCGGATCGCCATCTGCCAGGCCTGCGCCCAGCTGAGGAAGAACCGCTCGGCACCGGTCAGGCCGTCGACCACGGGGGGCTCCTGGCCGTCGAGGGAGATCAGGTACGCCTTCCACGCGATGGAGAGGCCGCCGAGGTCACCGATGTTCTCGCCGATCGTGAGCGCGCCGTTGACGTGTCCGTCCGGCACCTCGGTCGGGACGAGGGCGTCGTACTGGGCGATGAGGGCCTTGGTGCGCTCCTCGAAGGCCTGGCGGTCGGCCTCGGTCCACCAGTTCTGCAGGCGTCCGTCACCGTCGTACTGCGAGCCCTGGTCGTCGAAGCCGTGGCCGATCTCGTGCCCGATGACGGCACCGATCGCGCCGTAGTTGGCGGCGGCGTCACGCGAGGCGTCGAAGAACGGGAACTGCAGGATCGCAGCCGGGAACACGATCTCGTTGAAGCCCGGGTTGTAGTACGCGTTGATCGTCTGCGGCGTCATGAACCACTCGTCGCGGTCGATCGGGGTGCCGATCTTGCCGAGCTCGCGGTCGACCTGGAACGAGGCCACGGCGCGGACGTTGCCGAGCAGGTCGTCCGCGGCGACGGGCAGCGCGGAGTAGTCGCGCCACTTCACCGGGTAGCCGATCTTCGGCGTGAACTTGTCGAGCTTCTCGAGCGCACGGGTCCGGGTCTCGTCGGTCATCCAGTCGAGCGCGGTGATGCTCTGGCGGTAGGCCTCGACCAGGTTCGCCACGAGGTCGTCCATCGTGACCTTCGAGGTCTCGTCGAAGTGCTCGGCGACGTAGATCCGACCGACGGCCTCACCCATGGCGCCCTCGACGAGCGAGACGCCGCGCTTCCAGCGCTCGCGCTGCTTGGGCGCACCGGTGAGCGCGGTGCCGTAGAACGAGAAGCTCGTCGCCGAGAACGCGCTCGTCAGGTACGGCGCCGATCCCCGGATCACCTGCCAGGCGAGCCAGTCCTTCCAGACGGTCAGCGGCTGGTCGCGGAGCAGCTCGGACAGGCCGGTGAGGAACGACGGCTCCCGGACGACCACGGTGTCGAAGGCGCCGACGGGGGCGCCGATGGCCTGCCACCAGAGCTGCAGGTCGACGCCGGGTGCCAATGCGGCGACCTCGGCCCACGGCAGCTTGTTGTAGGTCTTCTGGCTGTCGCGGGTGGCGACGTTGTCCCAGTGCTCCGCGGCGAGCGCCGTCTCGAGCGCCACCACGTGCTCGGTGCGCTCGGCGCCGGCCTCGAACCCGGCGAGCGGGAACATCGCGGCGACGAACTCGCGGTACTTCTCGCGGATGTCGGCGAAGCGCTCCTCGCGGTAGTACGACTCGTCGGGCAGGCCGAGTCCGGACTGCTCCAGGAACACGACGTACGAGTCGGGGTCACCCGGGTCGTTGTCGACGAAGAGCTGGATGAAGCTCGGCAGGCCGAGGCGCTCGAAGCGACCGACCATCCGCACGACGTCGGCGGTGGTCTCGATCGCGGCGATCTCGGCGAGGAGCGGTTCGATCGGGCCGGTGCCCAGGGCCTCGAGCGCGACCTCGTCGGTGAACGCCGTGTAGAGGTCGCCGACCTTGCGCTCCTCGGTGCCCTCCGGAGCCAGCTGCGAGCGTTCGACGATGGTGCGGACGGCGGCCTCTGCCGCTTCGGCCAGCACCGTGAACGAGCCGTAGCGCGCCTTGTCGTCGGGGATCGGCGTCGCCGCGATCCACTTCCCGTTGACGTGCCGGTAGAGGTCGTCCTTCGGGGACACGTCAGGGTCGAGTTCGTCGGTTCGGATTCCGGTGGTGCCTGCGACGTCGGTCATGCGCTCCACGATAGTCACCGGGCCCCCGCAGGTCCCCCCGGCGAGTCCTCCACAGGACGTCCATCGGCTGGTCGCTGGCCGGTACGGTCATCGCATGGGACTTCCGTGGAAGCTGCACGGTGACGGTGCGACCGTCTCCGCGACGACGATCGTGGCGCCGGACGAGCGCCTCACCTGGCCGCGGACGATCGGCCTGGGCGTGCAGCACGTCGTGGCGATGTTCGGCGCGACCTTCCTGGTGCCCCTGCTGACGGGGTTCCCGCCGTCCACGACACTGCTCTTCAGCGGCATCGGCACGATCCTGTTCCTGCTCGTCACCGGCAACCGTCTGCCGAGCTACCTCGGGTCCTCGTTCGCGTTCATCGCCCCGATCGGCGCCGCGACGAAGATCGGTGGCATCCCGCTCGCGCTGTCCGGCATCATCGTCGTCGGCGCCCTGCTCGCGGTCGTCGGCCTCGTCGTGCACCTGGCCGGCGCCGGGTGGATCGACCGCCTGATGCCGCCGATCGTCTCCGGGGCGATCGTCGCGCTCATCGGCTTCAACCTGGCGCCCGCCGCCCGCGACAACTTCACCAAGTCGCCCGTCATCGCGGTCATCACCCTGCTCGCGATCATCCTGGTGACCGTCCTGTTCAAGGGGCTCATCGGGCGCCTGTCCATCGTCATCGGCGTCGTGGTCGGCTACGTGGCCGCCCTGATCGGCGGGCAGGTCGACTTCTCCGCCGTCGCCGACGTCCCCTGGGTCGGCCTGCCGACCTTCACGGCCCCCGCGTTCGACCCCGCGCAGCTGCCGATCTACCTGGCCTTCGTACCGGTGGTCCTGGCGCTGGTCGCCGAGAACGTCGGGCACGTCAAGGGCGTCGGACAGCTCACCGGCCGTGACCTCACCCCGCTGACCGGACGGGCACTCTTCGCCGACGGCGTCTCGACGGTCCTGGCCGGCATCGGCGGTGGCTCCGCGACGACGACCTACGGCGAGAACATCGGCGTGATGGCCGCCACCCGCGTCTTCTCCACGGCCGCCTACTGGGTCGCCGCGATCGCCGCCGTCCTGCTCGGGCTGTCCCCGAAGATCGGCGCGGTCATCTCCTCGGTCCCCGCCGGCGTGCTCGGTGGTGCGACGACCGCGCTCTACGGCCTGATCGGTGTCATCGGCATCCGCATCTGGGTGGAGAACCGCGTCGACTTCGCCAAGCCGAAGAACCAGCTCACCGCGGGCATCGCGCTCATCATCGGCATCGCGGACTTCACGTTCTCGTTCGGGCAGGCCAGCTTCGGCGGCATCATCGTCGGCACCGTCGCGGCGATCGTCGTCTACCACCTGATGGACCTCATCGGTCGCGCGCGCGGCACCGACCCGGCGGAGCCCGTCGCCGCGGAGTCGGCGCACGCCGCCACCGGAGCGGTCCCGGCGGAGCCGCGCGCCGACCGACGCTGAGTGCATCTCGCATCGGGCTCTGCTGAAAACCGATCTTCCGTCCGCTGAAATACTGATGTACGTTCTCCCTGACGGGCAAAGAAGCCCGAGAAGGAGAAGACATGTCAGTGCTACTTCAACGTCTCGCGTGTGCGGCGATCGCCTCTGGTCTCCTCGCGGCCGGAGCCGTCGCTGCTCCCGGCTCCGCGAACGCGGCAGAGATCGACGGCTTGTACATCCCCGACGGAACCACGATTGACCCGAGCTTCGATCCAAGTACTGGGGGTTCCTACGCCGGCGGTGGCGGAGCACCGGGCCCCGAGAAGGGACACACTCCGCGGAGTGGCGACTGCAAGTGGCGCCAGGCTGGGGCTCTGCCTGGCGGAGGCTGGTCCGGACCGTCGACCGGTTGTTACCTCATCGGTACCACCAAGAACGCAACAGTCACGTACTTCTGGAGGTCCGCCTCGGACGCGGATTCGTGTGTCCAGGGGAAGGGCTTCAACGCCAACGTGTCGCCGGTCTGGCAGAGCGCCGGTTGTCTCGGCAGCGGGAACACCACCATCCTCTGGGGCAACGTGGCTTCGAACAAGCAGGTGAAGGTCAAGTCATTGGCGGTCGTGACCGGCTCGAAGGTCGAGTGGGAGTGACACCCCGGGCACGGCGACGGATCGTCGGTCTCGGTACCGCGATCTCCGTCGTCGTGCTCATGGTCCTCGGCCTGACCACCACCTCTCGCACCCCGGAGCCCGTCTCAGATCGGTTCCTCGTGAAGCAGCTCAGCGACCTCCGTGCTCATGTGGTCTGCTCCGGGGGGACGACTTGGCGCGGTGACCCGTACTTCTGGGACCGCATGCGTGGTGTCGATTGCTACACGTCTTCCGGCGCACCGGTCTTCATCCGGGTGTACAGCCACACGGCTTCCGTGCCACAGGTCCTCCAGGACTGGGCTGGCACCTTCAGCGGGGGTCGTGCACTCGTCCACGGCGACCGATGGTTCGTCATCGGACCTCGCACGACGATCGCACCTGTCGCCGAACGCCGCGATGCCATCGGCCCGACAACATCCCCTCCATCGGCGCCAACACCGTCGTCAACCCAGGAGGAACAGACGACCTGCGTCCGGTTCCTCAGCGCCGCCGTTCAGGACGCCGCGATGAACCCGGACCAGTTCGACGAAGAACTACCGGCGATGGATCGGCTCTATCCAGGGGCGGAGCGCACCGTGAGGAGCATCACGTCTCACGAGACCGTCAAACAGTTGCGTACCGTTCCGCAGGTCGAGATGGCGGCACGACTCGGCGATCATGCGGACGTCTTGAACAGGATCTGCGCGCGCGCCGCCAGCGTGTCATCAAGCCAAGCGAGTGAGAGATGATCCCGTCCTCCGTCACCTCCCGCGCCAGCACGATCAATCGCCGGTGGGCGGCAGGACTCCTCGTCGCCGCCGGTGCGGCCTGGCTCCTCCTCGAGCTGCTCGACCTCCCCACGCACCTCGGCTGGTACGGCCTCGGCGCGACCCCGACGGGGTTGCAGTGCACGCTTGCTGCGCTCGTCGCGGTCAGCGTCACCGTCGTGACCGCCACCCACGCCGTCACGGCGCCACGACCCCTCCTGGCCATGCTGGTCGTCATCGTGTGGCTCCGCGTGGCCGGTCGGACGATCCCGCTCCTCGGTCATGCCGACCGCGGCCTCGACACCTCGGCGTCGACAGCGCTGATCAGCACGGGGGTCCTCGGTACGATCGTCGCCGTCACCGTCGTGATGGTCGTCGCGGCCACGGTCACGCGCAGGACGCTCAGCTCGACGGCGGTGCTGGTCGTGGTCGCCCTCGTCGCGACGACCATCCACGGCCTCGGCGTGCCGACCGCGGTCCAAGAGGTCACCGCCGGCGTCGTCGCGGCGGCGTACACCGTGTCCGGCATCCTCGTCCTCCGACGTGGGAGCACCGCCAGGTCACCGTGAGGGCCGGACGGGAGGCCCTGGTCGCGACCGCCCCGCCAGTGCGGGCTGCGCGCACGGCGGGACCACGGCCTCCCGTCCGGACCGACGCGACCACCCGCTCAGGCGAGCAGACCGACCGCGCCCGTCACGAGCTGGACGACCGCGAGCAGCACCAGCACGACCACCAGGAACACCGAGCCCCAGCGGCCTATCCACCCGCGCATCGCGGCGAGCGCGCGCCTGGCCCGGGCACCGAGGGTGACGGCGAGGACGATCGGCAGGAACGCCGTCGAGCCGCCGACGAGCACGAAGAGCGCACCGGCGACGACCGTCTCGGCGGCTGCAGGGTCGGCGTCACCGAAGGCCAGGCCGGCGCCGAGCGCCAGGACGAGCGCCTTCGGGCTCGACACGAACCACAGCACGCCGACGCCGAACGCGCGGCGCGGACCGATCGACTCCATCGCCGCGGACCACCGGGAGCTGGCGGGCGACCCGTCGGGGAGCCGTCGGACCGACCACTGCCAGACGGCGAGCGCGAGCAGCACGACGCCCGCGCCGAGGGCGACGAGGGCCTCGACGGGCGTCCCACCCGCACCGGTCCGGGCCGGCAGCCGTTCGCCGACGAGCACCGCGACCACGAGCGCGACGGCGATCGTCGTGATCCAGCCCGTCGCGCAGGCCACCGCGGAGCCGTACCCGCGGCGGTGTCCGAGCAGGAAGACCACCGAGGCGACGGTGAGCGGACTGAGGGCCAGACCGACGGCACCCGGCACGAGCGCGACCACGTCCACACGGGCGAGGGTAGTCGGCGGCATGATGTCCTGATGCCCTCGTCCCGCCGTGCCGTCGACCGCGACATCGTCCGGCTGGCGCTGCCCGCGCTCGGTGCGCTGGTCGTCGAACCGCTGTTCCTGCTGACGGACACCGCGCTCGTCGGACACCTCGGGGCGACCCCGCTCGCGGCCGTCGGGCTCGCGAGTGCCGTGCTGCAGACCGTGACGGGGCTCCTGGTGTTCCTGGCCTACTCGACGACACCGGCGGTGGCCCGGGCACTCGGTGGTGGCGACCGTCGGGGCGCGGTGCACGCGGGCATCGACGGGATGTGGCTCGCGCTCGTGCTCGGCGTCGTGCTCGCCCTGGTCGGCTGGCCGCTCGCCGGACCGCTCGTGTCGGTGTTCGGGGCATCGGCCGAGGTGTCCGCCGCGGCCACCGCGTACCTCCTCGTGTCGCTCATCGGGCTGCCCGGGATCCTCGTCGTGACGGCCTCGACCGGGCTGCTCCGCGGACTGCAGGACACCAGGACGCCGCTCGTCGTCGCGACGGTCGGGTTCGTCGCGAACGGGCTGCTCAACGCACTGCTCATCTACGGGCTGGGCTGGGGCGTGGAGGGCTCGGCGGCCGGCACCGTGCTCGTGCAGTGGGCGATGGCCGCGGTGTACGTGGTGATCGCCGTGCGGGCAGCCCGTCGCGTGGGCGCTCCCCTGCGTCCCGGGGCGTCCGGCGTGGTGCGGGCGTTGCGGTCGGGTGCCTGGCTGTTCCTCCGCACGGCGTCGCTGCGCATGGCGATGCTCGCGACCGTCGGGGTGGCCGCGGGCCTCGGCACGGTCGGGCTCGCGACGACGCAGGTCGGCCTGACGGTGTTCAGCACCCTGGCGTTCGCACTCGACGCGCTGGCGATCGCCGGGCAGGCGCTGGTCGGGCACGCGCTCGGTGCGCGGGACGCAGACCGGGTCCGGCTCGTCACGACCCGGCTCGTCGTGCTCGGCATCGGCGGCGGGGTGCTGCTCGGACTCCTCACGCTCGCCGTCAGCGGGGTGCTCGGCCCGGTGTTCTCGGACTCGGCCGCGGTTCGGGGATCACTGCCACTCGTGCTCGTGCTCATCGCGGCGGGGATGCCGGTCGCCGGGTACGTGTTCGTGCTCGACGGGGTGCTCATCGGCGCCGGGGACGCCCGCTACCTGGCGATCGCGGGGGCGGTGAACCTCGTCGTGTACCTGCCGCTGCTGTGGGTGGTCGGGGACGGGCTCGCGTCGCTGTGGGCGGTGTTCTCGTTCGGGTACATCGGGGTGCGCGCGGTGACGCTCGGCGTGCGGGCGCACCGGCCGGGGTGGATCGCCGTCGCGATGGCGCGGTAGGGGCGGCTCAGCCCCGCGGGGGCGCCGTCGTGTCGCCGACGCGGAGCTCCGAGCGGAACGCGGCACCCTCGGGTGACTCGCCCTCGAGCATCGCCAGGGCAGCCCGGGCCGCCGCCTGGCCCTTCTGCACGAAGGGCTGCACGAGCGTGGTCAGCTGCCGGATCGGGGAGCGGTGGAACAGGCTGTCGTCGACCTGGATGCCGTCGAAGCCGACGACGCTGACGTCCTCCGGCACGCGGAGCCCGGCCTCGAGCGCCGCCGAGATCACCCCGACGGCGAGCAGGTCGCTCTGCGCCACCACCGCGGTCGGACGGCTGCCGTCGACCGCGAAGAGCGCGGCGCCGGCGATGCGGCCCTCCTCCACCGAGCTGCCGCCGGCCTCGATCGCGACGGCGTCCGGGAACACGTCCCACACCCCGCGGAGTCGTTCCGTGGTGGTGAAGGCAGCGCCGGCAGCGAAGCGCTCGGCGCTGATCGGCCCGCGGTGGTGCGAGGCGTCGAGGGGCAGCGCGACGACCGTCACGGCGGTGTGGCCGAGGTCGCGGAGGTACTCCGCCGCACGACCCGAGCCCTCGCGGTTGTCGAGCTTGATCGGGACCGCGCCCTCGATGTCGTCGGCCTCGATCGCGACGACGGGGATCCCGCGGCGCCGGAGCACGGCGACCGCGGGGTCGACCCGCACGTTGCAGCCGACGAGCACGACGGCGTCCATCGGGGCGTCGACCAGGGGTCCGGCACCGCGCTCGTCGTCGAGCGGGCTGCGGACGAGCAGCAGGGAGGCGCCGGCCTCCCCCGCGACCTCGGCGATGCCGTCGAGCGTCAGGACGTTGACCGGGTCGCGGAAGGCATCGCTGAGACGTTCGTCCATCACGACGCCGATGACGCCGGACCGGCCGCGGCGCAGCGACCGGGCGCGCGGGTCGGGTCCGTCGTAGCCGAGCTCCGCCGCGGCGGCGAGGACCCGGGCGCGGGTCTCTTCGGACACCGGACCGGTGCCGCTGAACGCCAGGGACGCGGTGGACGGTGCCACCCCGGCGGCACGGGCGACGGCGACGAGCGTCGGCCGAGCGGCCCGCGCGGCGGCGGGGACGATGCCGGCCGCGCGGGGAGTCCCCGACGCGCCGCCGTGTGTTGCCGTGTCGTCCATCGCCGGTTAGCGTATCGGAGAACCACACTCGAATCGATTCGATCGGAAGCACCATGACGACGGCGTCCGCCATCACGACCGCACCGAGCACCCGAGCGTGGCGCAACGCCGTGTTCGTCGTGTTCACGCTCTCGGGGCTCGACATCGCCACCTGGCTCGGACGCATCCCCAGCGTGCGCGACGAGCTGAGCGCCAGCACCCTGACGATGGGGCTGCTCGTCGTCGGGATGAGCGTCGGGTCCATCGCCGGCCTGACCTTCGCGGGGCACATCGTCGGGAAGCTCGGGGCCAAGCGCGGCGTGCAGATCGCCGCCGTCTGCCTGGCACTCGGGCTCGTGATGGCCGGCATCTCGGTCAGCCTGGGCTGGGGCTTCGCGGCGATCTGGATCAGCCTCATCGCGTTCGGGTTCGGCAACGGGCTGTGTGACGTGTCGATGAACGTGACGGGCGCCACGGCCGAACGGCTCGGCGGCCGCACGATCATGCCGCTGTTCCACGCCGCGTTCAGCCTCGGCACGCTCGCCGGCGCCGGGCTCGGTGCCCTGGCCGAGCGGCTCGAGGTCCCGGTCGCCCTGCACTTCATCGTCCTCGGCATCCTCACGAGCCTGGCGATGGTGACCGTCGTGCGCTGGTTCGGCGACGAGCGGGTCATCGAGGCCGAGGCCACCGACACCAGCCCCGTGCCGCTCCCCGTCTCGCGCTGGGCCGTCTGGCGTCAGCCGTCGACGCTGCTCATCGGCGTGATCGTGCTCGGCATGGCCCTGGCCGAGGGCTCCGCGAACGACTGGCTGCCCCTCGCCATGATCGACGGCCACGGGCTGGAGAACGACGGCGGCTCGGCCGTGCTCACCGTGTTCCTCGCCGCGATGACCGCTGGTCGCGTCGCCGGCAGCCCGCTCATCGACCGGTTCGGCCGCGTCCCCGTCCTCCGCGCGAGCGCCGCCGTGGCCGTCGTGGGCCTCGGCATGCTGATCTTCGTGCCGAGCGTGCCGCTGGCGATCGTCGGCGTGGTGCTGTGGGGCCTCGGTGCGTCGCTCGGCTTCCCGATGGGCATGTCCGCCGCCGCGGACGACCCCCGCACCGCGGCCGCCCGCGTCAGCGCCGTGGCCACCATCGGCTACGTCGCGTTCCTCGCCGGCCCGCCGATCATCGGTCTCGTCGGCGAGCACTTCGGCCTGCTCCACGGCCTGCTCATCGTGTTCGTGTTCATCATCGCGGCGGGTCTGGCATCCGGTGCGGCACGCGAGCGGACGCCAGAGGCGACCGGGACCACCGGGGCCGGCCCGAGCCTCCCGGCCCGGAACGACGAGACGGACGCGACCCACGAGACGGACGCGACGAGCCGGACAGACGCGACCAGCGCGACCGGAGCGCGACGCGACGCCCGTTAGGCTTCCCGGGTGCGTCTCGTCATCGCCCGTTGCTCCGTCGACTACGCCGGTCGCCTCGCGGCTCACCTGCCCCTCGCGACCCGGCTCCTCATGCTCAAGGCGGACGGCTCGCTGCTCGTCCACTCGGACGGCGGCAGCTACAAGCCGCTGAACTGGATGAGCCCGCCGTGCTCGATCGAGATCGGTGAGCCCTCCGAGGACCAGGCCTCCGCCGGCATCGAGCAGGTCTGGACGGTCACCCAGAAGAAGACCCAGGACAAGCTCGTGGTCAGCATCCACGAGGTCATCGCCGACCAGACCCACGACCTCGGCGTCGACCCGGGGCTGGTCAAGGACGGGGTCGAGGCCCACCTGCAACAGCTCCTGTCCGAGCAGATCGAGCTCCTCGGCGACGGGCACACGCTCGTCCGTCGCGAGTACATGACCGCCATCGGGCCGGTCGACATCCTGGCGCGGGACGACGCCGGTGCGAGCGTCGCCGTGGAGATGAAGCGGAACGCCAACATCGACGCGGTCGAGCAGCTCACGCGGTACCTCGAGCTGATGAACCGCGACCCGATGCTGCGTCCGGTGCAGGGTGTCCTCGCGGCGCAGACCGTGGCGCCGCAGGCCCGCACCCTCGCCGAGGACCGCGGCATCCGCGTGCTGGTGCTCGACTACGACGCGATGCGCGGCATCGAGGGCGGGCACACCCGCTTGTTCTGAGGGTTCCCGGCGCGCGTAGCGGGTCGTCTTGCGCGCCGCGGGTCCTTCCGCGCGTGGCGAGTGGAATCGCGCGTGGGCGGTCGTTCCTTCCCACCCGCAACGCGCGATCCCGCCTGCCAGCGCGGCCGTGACGGGAAGGAACAGCCTCCGGCCAGGAGGCTCGACCCGGCTCCACAGCGCACGTCCCGCCCCGCTGACGGTCGCCTCCACTGCCCCGGTTAGGCTGGTCCTGACATGACCAGCCCGTTCAGCGCCATCCTCTTCGACCTCGACGGCACCATCAGCGACTCGGCGCCGGGCATCCTCGAGAGCCTGACGTACACGTTCCGCCAGGTCGGGGTGCCCGTCCCCGACCACGCGACGATGATGTCGTTCGTCGGCCCGCCGATCCTCGACACCTTCCACATCGCGATGGGCATGGACGACGAGCTCGCCGACCGCACCCTGGCCGTGTACCGCGAGCACTACTTCTCGCACGGGGCGCTCGACTCCCGCATGTTCGACGGCATCGACGTCGTGCTCCGCACCCTGCACCAGGCCGGCCTGCCGATCTCGACCGCGACGAGCAAGCCCGAGACCCCGGCGACGTACATCCTCGACCACTACGGACTCGTCGGGGACATCGACGTGATCACGGGTGCGAGCGACGACGAGGTCCGGTCGTCGAAGGCCGACGTGGTCGAGGAAGCGCTCAAGCGCCTCGACGCCCGCGGGTTCGACATCAGCCGACCGGTGCTCGTCGGCGACCGGCTGCACGACGTCGAGGGCGCAGCGGTGCACGGGGTGCCCGTCGTCTTCGCCGAGTGGGGCTACGGCTCCCCCGCCGAGGCCGTCGGCACCATCGCGACCGCCGCCACCCCGCTCGACCTGCTGCCGATCCTGCTCCCGGGGTCGGACGCCGCCGGCTCGGACGCCGCCGGGACGTCCGCCTCCGACCTCGCCGGCCGGGCGTGAGCACCAGGGGGGAGCTGGTCCGCCGCGCGGGCTGGGTCCTGCCGGTCGCGATCGTCCTGGTCGCGCTGAACTTCCGCGGGCCGATCGTCGCGCCGGCACCCGTCATCGGGGACGTCCGGATGGACCTCGGGCTCACCACGACCGTCGCGGGGCTGCTCACGACGATCCCCGTGCTCTGCTTCGCCCTCGCGACGCCGCTCGCGAGCTGGGTGATCGCGAAGGCCACCCCGGAGCGGGCGGTGTCGCTGTCGCTCGTCGTCGTGCTCGTCGGCACGGTGATCCGGTCGCTGCCGAGTGCCGCCGCGCTGCTCATCGGCACCGCGGTGATCGGCATCGGCATCACGATCGGCAACGTCGTCGTCCCGGTGGTCATCCGCCGCGACACCTCGCCGGAACGCGTCGGGATCGTCACCGGCGTCTACACGTCCGCGCTCAACGTGGGGTCGATGACGACCTCGCTCGGCACCGCCCCGATCGCCGACCTGTGGGGCTGGCCGGTCGCCATCGCCCTGTGGGGTGTGTTCGCGCTGATCGCCGGCCTCGCGTGGACGTACACGGTGGGTGCACGTGCCGCCTGGCTCGGCCCGCGCTCGGGTGCACCTGCCGAGCCACTGCCGGTCACCGGGCCCATCGACCAGGTGCTCGACACCGGTGCCGTCCGCACCACGACCGCGCCGACCCGGGTCTCCGTCGTCCGCCCGACCCGCTGGGTGACGATCGGTCTGACGTTCGCCTTCGGTGGACAGGCCTTCTCGTACTACGCCCTGACCGCCTGGATCCCGACGCTGCTGCACGACGAGATCGGCTTCTCGAAGGCGTCGTCCGGTGCGAGCTCCTCGGTGTTCCAGATCCTCGCGGTCGTCGGAGCGCTCGGTGTGCCGGTGCTCGCCGCGCGCTGGCGTCCCCGGGCGATCCTGTCCCTCGTCGGGACCCTGTGGCTCGCGATGCCCCTCGGGCTGCTGTTCGCACCGCAGCTGTGGCTGCTGTGGTCGATCCTCGGCGGTGCGGCCCAGGGCGGCGGCATCACGGTGATCTTCATCATCATCGTCCGGCTCGTCTCGAACGACGACGACGCCCGCCGGATGTCGGCGTTCGTGCAGGGCGGCGGGTACCTGCTCGGGTCCGCGGGCCCGATCGTCGCCGGGGCGCTCCACGGTGCGACCGGGGACTGGACGGCGCCGCTGCTCGTCGTGCTCGTCGCGGTGCTCGTGCTCGGCGTCGTGGGAACCCTGGCGGCGCGCCGGGTGCCCTGAGCCGCGCGCAGAACTCAGTCCGGAGCCGGTCGAATGGCGCGTTGCGAGTGGAATCGCGCGTCGCCGGTCATTCGTTCCGACCCACCACGCGCGGAACGACCTCCCACCGCACGCGATGTGGGAAGGAACGCGCCCGCAGAGGACGGGCCCGGATCACCCCGCGCGCAAGACGTCCCGCAACGACATCGGCGCCCGACCCGTCACCCGCTCGACGTCTCCCGTGACCCGCGCGAGCGCCCCCTCCGCGATCGCCGTGTACGTGCTGACCCACGCGTCCGCCTGCCACGGCTCCGGGTTCCACCGCGCCCGCGAGGCGTAGGCCTCCTCCATCGTCTCCGGCTGGTACCGCACGGCACGACCTCGCTCGGCACTCACGATCGACGCCGCCTCGGCGAGCGTGATCGCCGCCGGCCCGGTCAGGTCGTACGTCCGGTCGAGGTGCGCCGCCGGGTCCCGGAGGACGGCCGTCGCCACCCGCGCGACGTCCGCGCGCGCGACCGCCGCCATCGCGCCGTCACCCGCCGGACCTCGGATCACGCCGTCCTCGCCGACCAGGTCCTCGACGAAGTCCAGGTAGAAGCTGTCCCGCAGGAACGTGTGCGCCATGTCGGTCGCGCGGATCGCCTGCTCGGTCGCCCAGTGGTCGCGTCCGAGCGTGAAGGTGGCGTCCTCCGCCGCGCCCATGAACGACGTGTAGACGACGTGCCGGACACCCGCGTCCGCAGCCGCCGTCACGAAGGTCCGGTGCTGCTCCAGCCGGTCCTGGGCCTCCGCGCCCGAGACCATGAGCAGCAGGTCGACGCCCTCGAGCGCCGCCCGCGACGCTGCGGCATCCGCGAACGTCGCCGTCCGCACCTCGGTCCCGGGCAGCTCCGGAGCACGGGCGGGGTCGCGCACGACCATCCGGAACGGCACGCCGTCCGCGGCGAGCGCGCGGGCGACGGCGCCGCCGATGTTGCCGGTCGCTCCGGTGATGGCGATGGTCATGGTGGCTCCTCGAGGTGGCGCGGGTCGCGGCCCGCAGGTGGTCAGGTCCGGACGGTCCGGGAGGCTCGGCTCACCGTGGCAGCGACCCGTGTGGCGTTGACGCCGTCGACCTCCACCGCCCAGGTGCGCGCGGCCTCGTGGTCGCGCCCGTGCCGCATGTGCCGACCGACGAGGCGGTCGAGGCGGACCCCGTCGTCGACCGCGCAGAACCAGGTCTCGGTGAACAGGTCCGACAGGGCGTCCCAGGGTGCGGAGTCGTCGAGCAGGTAGTTGCCCTCGGAGACCACGAGCCGGGCTGCCTGCGGCACGGCGATGCTGCCCGCGACGGGCTCGTCGACGCGTCGGTCGAAGTCCGGGGCCCACACGACGGGTTCGTCCGCACGCACCAGTCGGCGGACGAGGGCGACGTACCCGTCCGCGTCGAAGGTGTCGATCGCGCCCTTGCGGTCGTGCCGGCCGAGGCGGTCGAGTGCGGCGTTCGACAGGTGGAAGCCGTCCATGGGCACCTGCACGGCGGTGCCGCTGCTGAAGTGCTCGTCGACGGCGACGACCACGCGGCGGGCCAGGGTCGACTTGCCCGCGCCGGGGGGTCCGGCGATCCCGAGCACGACGCGCTCCCCGGACGCGGCCAGCTCGACCGCGCGGCGGACGGCGTCGTCGACCGTTCCCTCCGTACGCACGCCCTCATCCTCCCAGAGGAGTTCACTGTCGGCATGACGATCGACGCGACGAAGGCGTTCAGCGGGTTCTCCGTGCGGGACCCAGCCGAGGCGAGGGCGTTCTACGAGGACGTCCTCGGGCTCGAGGTCACCGAGGACCACGGCATGCTCGCGCTCCAGCTCGGCGGCGGGAGGTGGGTGTTGGCCTACCCGAAGGGTCCGGCGCACGAGCCCGCGGCCTTCACGGTGCTCAACTTCCCGGTGCCCGACGTCGACGCCGCGGTCGACGAGCTCACCGCGAAGGGCGTGACGTTCCTGCAGTACGAGGGCATGACCGACGCCAAGGGCGTCAACCGCAAGGGCGGCCCGCTCATCGCGTGGTTCACCGATCCCTCCGGCAACGTCTTCAGCGTCATCGCGGAGTGACTCAGCTGAGCGCGCCCGCCCACCCGAGCGCGATCGGCACGACCAGACCGTGGCGGTGGTGCGGGAGCTCCGCGATCGGGATCCAGTCCGCCCGCTCGGTGGAGCCGTCGGCCTCGTCCCGCAGGGCACCGCCGGTGATCCGGACGCGGAACACGACCTGCACGGCCTTCATCGGTCGGCCGTTCTCGTGCATCCGTCGCTCCGCGGGCACCAGGTGGTGCCGCACGCCGAGCAGTCCCCCGACGGCGACCTCGTACCCGGTCTCCTCCATGAACTCGCGGACGACGGCCTGCTCGACCCCTTCGTCGTACTCGACGCCGCCGCCGGGCAGCGCCCAGGTCCCGGCCTCGGGGAAGCGCTGCATCGCCAGCAGCACCCGGCCCTCGTGCGTGACCACGCCGTACGCCGCCAGCCGGGTGTCGTAGTCCGTGTACTCCATGACCCGACCATCCCAGGAAGCCGCACGAGCGCACGCGTGCCGCGCCGAGCCTCCTGTCCGACGCTGTCGTCCACCGCTGGTGCGGGACTACCCTGAGCGCCATCCGGCGACGGGAGGGCCACCGATGGCGACGAGCGAGACGACCAGCGGCGGCGCGACGACGTTCCGACCGGCGAACGAGGTGCCGTGGGAGGACCTCGACCGCGTGTTCGGCGAGCGCGGCGACCCGGCGCGGTGCCACTGCCAGTGGCTGAAGACCTCCGACCGGACCTTCACGGACATGCCGGTGGAGGAGCGGACGCGGCGGTTCCGGGCAGAGACGGGGTGCGACGACCCGGAGGCGCGGGCGACGACCGGGATCGTGGCCTACCGCGACGGTGAACCGGTCGGCTGGGCGGTGGTCGAACCGCGGCCGGCGTTCGTCCGCTTCCGGAAGACGCGGGTGCAGTGGGCGGGGCGGCAGGAGGACCGCGCGGACGAGGGTGTCTGGGCGATCGCGTGCTTCGTGGTGCGGAAGGGGTTCCGGCGTCAGGGCGTCAGCCATGCACTGGTCGTGGGCGCGGTCGAGCACGCGCGGCGGCACGGGGCCCGGGCGGTCGAGGGCTACCCGATGGAGCTGGCGCCCGGGGTCGAGGACATCTGGGGTGAGCTGTTCGTCGGCCCGCGGTCGGCCTTCGACGCGGCGGGGTTCCTCGAGGTGACGCACCCGACCACCCGGCGGTCGGTGATGCGGTTGGCGTTGCAGCGCGACGGCAGCCAGCGCGAGGACAGCTAGCGAGCTGGCTGCGCGACCGGGCCGTTCGCCCACCCGACCCGCATCCGTGCGACGGCGCGGTCGTACCCGGCGAGCAGGTCTGCCTGGTCACGGAGCAACGACTGCAGCTGCAGCCCCTCGTACAGCGCGAGCAGCTGCTCGGCGCTGTGCCTCGGGGCGGTGCCACGGGCCTCGCGCCCCATCACGACGTCGCGGGCGAGCATGACGGTGAGGTCCTCGAACGCCAGCGTGTACTGCTTGCGGAACCACCCGGCAGCGGCGTGACCCGGCGTCGACGCGGCACTCAACAGCGCCAGGTGCAGGCGGACCAGCGCGGGGTCGCCCTCGCCGGTCTCCAGGCGGGCCCGGATGTAGGCGACAGCGCCCTCACGCTCGCCGATCGAGCGCAGGGCCTGCTGCGTGGCGGTGTTCCACCGGTCGATGACGGCCACGATGAAGAGCTCCCACACCGGGTAGACGCGGCGGAACTCCTCGATGGAGATGTCGGCGTGGACGGCGACCTCGTCGGGTCCGACCTGGTGGAAGTCGGCGGCGCGGTACGCGAAGATCCCCGCGGCCACGATGCGGGCACGGAGGTCGGGATCGGCGGACACGGGCATGCCCCGATTCTCCGGGGGTGGAACGACCGTGGATACCGCCAGTTCAGGGGGTGCCGCGAGGACGTGCCGACCGGCGCCGACGCCGGCTGCCCGGCAGCGTCACCCGCGGTCGAACGTCAGCGTCTCGTCGCTCGGCGCCGTGACCCGTCCGGTCCGCGCGAACTCGGCCCAGATCGCTCGGATGCCGGGGCCGCGGCGTTCGGCCTCGGGCCAGTCGCGCTCGGACACGAACGTGCTGCCGGCCCAGGCCTCGCGCCGGCCGAGCAGCATCGGCAGCTCACCCATGTGCGCCGCGCCGGTCGGCCGCCGCGTCGCACCGCGGAGCAACCGGTAGCGGACCGCCGTCCCGCCGCCGGCGCGGTGCCGGTCGGCGAACCGACGGGCATCACGGCCGTAGATCACCTCGGTCAGCGGGCGGACGAGCCACCACCGCACGAGCGCACGACCCACCCGGTTGCGGGCGACCCGGCGCACGACCGGCAGCACCGGCACGTACATCGCGGTCTCGTCCGCGGCCGACCCGATCATCAGGTCGATGCGCGGAGCGACCCGGCGCCAGGCATCCGCCAGGTCGCGCTCCGCGGGCAGCGGCGCGAAGCCGTACTGCGTGCCGTAGGGCATCCCGCCGCGCAGGCCGAACGGCATCGCGATCCGCTCCGCCCGGGTCTGTCGGTCGAGCAGGTCCTCGAGCGCCGTGTCCGGGCCGACCGCGCCGATGGTCCGCACCATGGCGCGGTTCATGCGGGAGCGTCCTCGCGACAGCCCGAGCGGCGCGCTCTGCACGATCGCCCGGTGGAACAGCCCCTCGGTGCCGTCGCTGATCATCAGGTGCGCGACGGCGTCACCGCCGGCGGACTGCCCGAACACGGTGACGTTCTCGGGGTCACCGCCGAACGCGGCGATGTTCTCGTGCACCCACCCGAGCGACGCGACGAGGTCGAGCAGGCCGAGGTTCGCCGGCACCCGCTCACCGTCGCCGAGGAAGCCCAGCACCCCGAGCCGGAAGGTGACGGTCACGACGACCACCCGCTGCTCGGTGACCAGGTCGACCGGGTCGTTCATGGGCAGGTCGCCGCCACCGATGACGTACGAGCCGCCGTGCACCCAGACCATCACCGGCAGTCGTTCGTCGTCGCCGACGTCGGCCGGCAGGGTGATCGAGAGCCGCTGGCAGTGTTCGTCGACCTCGGCCTCGACCACGTGCAGGAGCTGGTCGACGACCGGGGAGGCCGACTGCGGCGCGAGGGGCGACGGGGTGTCCGCGTCGAACACGTCGGGGAACGGCGGCACGGGCTGCGGCGGCTGGAAGCGGTCGGCCTGCGCGTACGGGATCCCGAGGACCCGCACCACCCCGTCGTCGCGCTGGCCGCGGATGCGGCCGGCGGGGCTGTCGAAGGTCAGGGTCGCGTCGTGGAGCACCGGTCCACGCTAGCCCGGGAGGCTCGGCGCGCGCCCGGGACGCCGGCCCACCGTCGCGGGGTACGGACGCCGGTGCCCCGCGTCGCGGACACGAGCGACACAAAACTACACACCGGGTGGTTTTCGGTGTAGCGTCGTCCTCGATCTCGCCGCGGAGCATCGCGTCCTCGACGGGTCAGCACAGCCCAGTCAGGACCGAAGGAGCCCCGCGCAATGCCCATCACCTCCGTGCAGCTGTACTCGCTGCGAGACGCCATCGCCGACGACCTCGATGCGGCCATCGCCCGCGTGCGCGAGATCGGGTACGAGAACGTCGAGCCCTACGCGTTCGTCGAACGTGCCGCCGACCTCGAGCGTGCCTTCGCCGCCACCGGCCTGAAGGCCCCGTCCGGCCACGTCGCCGTGATCGACGCCGCCGACACCGCCCCGATCTGGGACGCCGCCGAGCGCCTCGGCATCCGCACCGTCATCGACCCCTTCATCCCGACCGACCGCTGGCAGACCGCCGACGACGTCAAGGCGATCGCCGACCGCGTCAACGAGCTCACCGCCGAGGCCGCAGCCCGTGGCCTGCAGTTCGGGTACCACAACCACCAGTGGGAGTTCACGAACAAGGTCGAGGGCCGCACGGTCTACGAGCTCTTCGTCGAGCAGCTCGCCCCGGAGACCGTCCTCGAGGTCGACACCTTCTGGGCGACCGTCGGTGGCGCGGACGCCCCCGCCGTCCTCCGCTCCCTCGGCGACCGCGTCGTCGCGATCCACGTGAAGGACGGCCAGGTCGACGGCGACATCCGCGACGCCCTGCCCTCGTCCGAGAGCGCCCTCATCGTCCCCGAGGCCCTGCAGCGCGCCTTCGAGAACCAGACCCCCGCCGGCCAGGGCGACGTCGACGTGGTGTCGATCCTCGCCGCAGCACCCCAGGCCATCCGCGTCGTCGAGTTCGACGCGTACAAGGGCGACGTCTTCGAGGGCATCGCCGAGTCCCTCACCTGGCTCGGGGACAACGACAAGTGAGCCGCGTCGGGATCGGCATCATCGGTGCCGGCAACATCTCCACGCAGTACCTGACGAACCTGACGCAGTTCGCCGACGTCGAGGTCCGCTTCGTCGCTGACGTCCTGCTCGACCGTGCCGCCGCCCAGGCAGCGGAGTACGGCGTCGGGGCGTCCGGGTCGGTCGAGGAGCTCCTGGCCCGCGACGACGTCCAGATCGTCATCAACCTGACGATCCCGGCCGCACACGCCGAGGTCGACCAGCAGATCATCGACGCCGGCAAGCACGTCTGGAGCGAGAAGCCGATCGCCA
Source organism: Curtobacterium sp. SL109 (assembly GCF_026672405.1). Lineage (NCBI taxonomy): Bacteria > Bacillati > Actinomycetota > Actinomycetes > Micrococcales > Microbacteriaceae > Curtobacterium > Curtobacterium sp. SL109. The sequence continues at coordinate 603,374 of NZ_JAPPRB010000002.1, read as the reverse complement.
CGGACCACGACTCCGCCGCAGCGGTGCTCGAGTCCGCGAAGGCCAAGGGCCTCCGGGTCGCGACGGCGCCGGACACCGTGCTCGGCGCCGGCATCCAGACCGCGCTCCGGGCCATCGCCCGCGGTGACATCGGCGAGCCGCTCTCCGCGACGACGATGTTCCACGTGCCCGGTCCCGAGGCGTGGCACCCGAACCCGGACTTCCTGTTCGCCACGGGTGCCGGTCCGCTGTTCGACATGGGTCCGTACTACGTGACGACGCTCGTCCACGCCCTCGGTGCCGCCACCCGCGTGCAGGCCGTGTCGTCGAAGTCGCTCGAGCGTCGGACCATCGCGTCCGGCGACCGGGCAGGCGAGACGTTCCCGGTCGAGGTCCCCACGCACCACGCGGCCCTCATCGAGTTCGCCGGCGGGCAGTCGGCACAGTCGACGTTCTCGTTCCAGCACGCGATGCCGCGCCAGGGCTTCGTGGAGATCAACGGCACGCTCGGCACGATCTCGCTCCCGGACCCGAACACGTTCGAGGGTGACTCCACCCTGTGGCGGTACGGCCAGGACGAGCCCGAGACGATCACCGCCGTCGGGTCGACCTGGGGCCGCGGCACCGGGGTCGTCGACCTCGCCCGCGCGATCGCCGAGGACCGCCCCGAGCGCGCCTCGGGTGCCACCGCGCTGCACGTCCTCGACGTGCTGCTCGGCATCCGCGACGCCGCCGAGTCGCACACGGCCGTCGACATCACCTCGACCGTGGCGTCGATCCCGCCCCTGCCCGAGGACTTCGACCCCGCGGCCGCGGTGCTGACCGCCTAGGACGCAGGCACGCCCCCATCGAGGGAGCAGACGACGTCGAGTCGCCCCAGGGCACCCGACGTCGCCTGCTCCCTCGACGCACGTGCGGGGACGTCAGAGCACGCGGGCGTCAGAGCACGCGGGCGTCAGGGCACGCGGGCGTCAGGGCGCGGGCGGCGGCACGAGCTGCTCGAGCAGCCGCAGCACGCGCTCCCCGTCGACCGCGTCCGGGTCGAGCAGCCACTGCACCTGGAGCCCGTCGGACGCCGCGATGCTCAGGGACGCCAGGTCCGTCGCGTCGAGGTCGCCCCGGATGCGCCCGAGGTCCTGGTCCCGCTGGATCAGCACGGCGAGCTCCGACCGCAGCCGCGCGAAGCGCTCGCGCATGAAGTCACTCGTCGCCGGGTGTCCTTCGCCGACGGCGTCCGCGGCGAGGGTCGTGTAGAGCTGCACGAGCCCGGGCACCTCGCGGTTGCGCCTGGCGCTGTCCCGCATGTCGCCGATGGCCGACGCCAACCGGTCCGGCGAGTTCTGCTCGCGCACCTCGTGCTCCCGGTAGACCGCGAGCAGCAGGTCGTCGCGCGAGGGGAAGTAGTGCCGCAGTGCGGCGTGGGTGATGCCGAGTGCCTCGGCCACGGACCGCAGCGACGAGGCATCGACGCCCTGCTCGGCGACCATCCGGATCATCTCGTCGAGGATCTGCACCCGCCGCTCGGCACCCTTGCGGTACCCGCGTCGCGGAGCGGCGTCGGCGTCCTCGGCGGCGGTCATGCAGACAACTTACCGCTGGAAGGTTTCCGGTGGGGAAGAAGACGGGAGGCTCCCATCGGGCCCGTGGGGAGCCTCCAGGCTCGGATCGTGGTCGCGTCAGCGAGCGCTGTCCGCGACCGTGTACTCGTCCTCGGGTTCCGGCACCGTCTCGGCGAGCGCCTCGACCACCTGGCCGAGCGCCCGCGTGACGACCTCGTTCTCAGCGGCGGGCAGCCGGTCGAGGACCTCGACGACCACCTCGTGGAAGCGTGCGTACGAGGCGTCGATCTTGGCGGCCGCCTGCTCGGTCGGCTCGAGCACCTGTGCTCGCCGGTCCGTGGGGTGGGCGCTGCGGACGAGGTCGCCCTTCTCGACGAGGGTGTCGACGAGCTTCGTGACCGACGCGTTCGACACGGCGAGCATCACGGCGAGGTCCTTCGGACCCATGGACCGGTGGTCGCGGTGTGCCTGGAGCAGGTACCGGACGGCCAGGAACTCGTTCTTCGACAGACCGCTCTCGGTGCGGGCGTGCTCGATCTGCTGCTCCTCGGCGTGCTGCAGTCGGAGGATGGCCTCGACGGCGCTGCGGGCGGCGGTGGATCGGGGCTCGCGGGTGTAGAGGTGGTGGTGCTCGCGGCGGACGACGGTCAACGGCATGGGGTCATGGACTCCGGGTGTTCAGGCCTGGTGGGCGCTCAGGCTGGTGGGCGCTCAGCCCTGGTGGGCGGCGAAGAAGTCGGCGTACGACGGCTCGCGTCGTGCCGAGAGCAGCGAGGGGTCCTCGATGCGGGCGTTCACGTAGGCGGCGATCACGGCGGGGGCGGTGAGGCCGACCCGGGTGTGGGTGCCGGAGAGCGAGGTGCTCCGCTGAGCCCCGTGGTACGTGCTGCGCATGCCTGGTTCCGCCTTCCTCGTCGTCCTGCCGTCCGTGTTGGACGACGGAAGTGTTTCAGGAAGTGAACGGTTCACGCAACGAACGGTTCGGCACCTGTACGTTTCACGCACTGAACCGCTCGGACGGTCGAGACACCGGGGGCTAGCGTCGCAGGCATGGACCTGCAGCTCAGTGACCGTGTCGCCCTCGTCGTCGGTGGGAAGGGCTACATCGGTACCGCCGTGGTGGACCGCCTGCGGGCCGAGGGGGCGACCGTCGTCGTGGCATCGCGGAGCGCATCGGACGACGAGGGGGCCGGGATGTCCGAGGCTGGGACGTCCGGGGCAGCCACGTCCGGGGCGGCGACCTCCGCGGTGGCGATGGACACCGCGGACCAGGCCTCGGTCGACGCCGGGGTCGCGCGGGTGCTCGCCGAGCACGGACGCATCGACGTGCTGGTCGTGACGGCTGCCCCGAGCGCCCGCACGCTGGACCCGGCGAAGCGGTCCGACCCGGAGCAGGTCGCGCAGGCGGTCGACGGCAAGGCCCTCGGGTTCCTGCGGGTCGCGAACGCCGTGCTGCCGGCCCAGCGGGACGCGGGCTTCGGCCGGGTGGTCGTGGTGAGCGGCCAGAACGCCTACCTCTCCGGCAACATCACGGCCTCGCTCCGGAACACGGCCGTCACCGTCATCGCGAAGAACCTGGCGGACGAGGTCGCCGGGTCAGGCGTCACGGTGAACGTCGTCAACCCGGGGACGGTCACCGACGAGCCCAGCGCCGAGGTGCAGCGCGGTGCCGGCGGGGAGTCGAGCCCGACGCAGATCGCCGACCTGGTCGGGTTCCTGTCCTCCCCGCTGTCGGCGGTGTCGGGCGAGTCGATCTCCATCGCGCACCGCGTGCTGGGGTCGGTCGTCATCTGAGTCGAGGTCGTCAGGGGCTGGCTCCTGAGTCGATCTCACCCGCGCGGCTGAGGGGCTTCGGCCGCCAGGACGATGACCGGGTGGGGTGCCCTGCCGGACGCTTGTCCCATGACCAGCAGGACCACCAGGAGCACCGCCGCCACCCTCGTCGCCATCGTCGTCGTCATCGGGACGGCGTGCTGGGCGATCGACGGCAGCCACCCGACGGCCACCACGTCGTCGTCGATGTCGTCGTCACCGTCCTCGTCGTCACCGTCGTCGTCGTCGTCCGGCTCCGCGCTCCCCCGCGGGGTCGTCACCGTCACCGTCGGCACCCCGGCCGGTCCGGTCGGCTGATGTCCGCGCCAGGGCTGGCGAGCAGTGCCACGGCTGCCCTGCTCGCGACGAGCGGACGCGCCCGTGCGATGATCGCGTGGTGACCGATCGGCGGGGGTTCATCAGGGCACTCGCGCCCGGTTCCGTCGTCATCGACCTGGCCCTCGGGCTCGTCGCCGGCCTGGTGTTCATCGCCCCGGTGGACGTCGAGCTGGAACAGGCGAGCACCTGGGCGGTCGTGCTCGCCGTCGTCGCCATCGCCGTGCGTCGGATCTCCCCGTCCGGCTCGATGTTCGCCGTCGTCGTGCTCGGCGCCGTGCAGGTCATCGGGTCCGAGCGGCCGTCGCTGGTCGACATCGCGCTCTACGTCGTCATCGGCACGACGGTCATCGTCGGCAACAAGGTCGAGGTCGTGCTGTCGGGCGTCATCGCCGTCGTCGCGGGTGTCGGTGCGACCGTGTACCTCGCGACCACCGGCTACCGGTTCGCGCTGCTCATCAGCGGGCCCCTCGACCAGGCACTGATCGCCCTGGCCGCCCCGGTCGCGTCCCTGCTCGTCGTGTGGGCGACGGGTCTGGCCGTCCGGTCGCTGACGTCGCGCAACCGCGAGTCCGCACTCCGGGTCCGCGAGTCGGAACTCCGTGTGCAGGCCGAGGAGGTCGCGACGCGCGCCGTCGACGAGGCCGAGTCGGAACGCATCCGCGGTGCCATCGCCCGGGACGTCCACGACGTCGTCGGTCACTCCCTCGCCGTCATCATCGCGCAGGCCGACTCGGTGCCGTTCCTGCACGACGAGGCCCGCATCCGCGAGGTCAGCGCCACCATCGCCAGCACCGCCCGCAGCTCCCTGCTCGAGGTCCGCCAGGTCCTCGGCCACATCGACGGCACCGGCGACCGCGTCGACCCGGGCTCGCTCGAGGAGATCGTGCAGGGCATCCGGGACGCCGGCGTCGAGGTCGACCGCACCGTCCGCGGCACCCCGCGGCCCATGCGCTCGGACACTGGCACCGCGATCCGCCGGGTGCTGCAGGAGATGCTCACGAACGCCCTGCGCCACGGGGCCCCGGGCCGCCCGGTCGCAGTCCGCGAGACCTGGCGCTCGGGCGACGTCGTGCTCGAGGTCGAGAACGTCGTCGGCACCGGCGCGACCGGCGGTTCGGGCCGGGGCATCGCCGGCATGCGGTCCCGCCTCGCCGCCCTCGACGGCTCCTTCGACGCGGCCGTCGTCGAGGACGTCTTCGCCGCCCGTGCCCGCATCCCGCTCGACCTCGACGAAGGAGTCACCCCGTGACCACGCCCATCCGGATCCTGTTGACGGACGACCAGGCGCTGTTCCGTGCCGGCCTGCGCGTGGTCCTCGACGCGCAGGAGGACATGGAGGTCGTCGGCGAGGCCTCCGACGGCGCCGAGGCCCTGACCCTCGTCACCGAGCTGCACCCGGACATCGTGCTGCTCGACATGCGGATGCCCCGGACCGACGGCCTCGAGACCGTCCGCCGACTCTTCGACGGCGCCTTCCCGGAACCCCTTCCCCGGGTCATCGTCCTCACCACGTTCGGCCTCGACCCCGCCGCCGCCACCGCCATCCGGCTCGGCGCGAGCGGGTTCCTGCTCAAGGACGCGACGCCGTCGTTCCTGTTCGCCGCGGTCCGGGCCGTGCACGAGGGCAGCTCGGTGATCGCACCGAACGACCTCGCGCAGCTGTTCGGGCAGGACGTCGAACGGGCACCGACCCCGCAGCCCGCCGAGTTCGGCACCCTGACCGAGCGGGAGCGGATCGTCTTCGGGTGGGCCGCGCGGGGCCTGTCGAACAGCGAGATCTCGGCGCGCGAGTTCGTCACCGAGTCCACCGTGAAGACGCAGCTCAGCAGCGTGCTCGGCAAGCTCGGGCTGCGCGACCGGGTGCAGCTCGTCGTCTACGCGAACGACCACGGGCTCGCCGGCGCCCGGGAGTGACGCCGCCGCGCAGAGTCCTGTGCGGATCGCGCGGTCACTGGATGACGGCGCCCTGATCCCGCGCCAAGATGGTCACAGGGAGGGAACGATGAAGCACATCCACTACGACAACACCACGATCCTGACCGGCGACGACATCGCCGACGCGGTGATCGAGTACGCGGCCGCCCTCGCCGGCGGCGACCGTGCCGACACCGTCGCGGTGCCGGCCATCGCACCGGACGGCACGCGCACCACCACGAAGATCCTGATCGGCCCGACCAGCGAGGTCGTGGTCGAGGACGCCGACGACGACCAGCTCGAGGACGAGGACGGCGACTTCGTCGAACGCCTCCGCGCGGCCGCGCGCACCTTCGGGCACAGCGAGCCGATCCACGCCAACACCCGCTCGGACCTCAAGGGCATCGGTTCGAGCAACGCGGACGACAAGGCCGACGCCGAGACGAGCCGCACGGACGACTCCGAGCACTCACCCGCCAGCTAGGCCCGTCGACGACCTCAGCGGCGCAGGGCCAGCGCCTCGTCGAGGACGCTCCGCACCGCCTCCGGGTCGTGGGCGGACCGGCCGAGGAACAGTCCGCCGATCCTCCCACGCCCACGGGTCAGCAGCCCTGGTCCGGCACTGCCGCCGTAGACCACGACGCTCCCCGCGAGCGCCGGACGGGCTGCCAGCGCGGCCTCGACGCCGCCGAGCACCTCGACGACGTGGTCGTCCGGCGCCGGCTGCGCAGCCCCGATGGCCCAGACCGGTTCGTAGGCGACGACGACCGGAGCCACGGCACCCTCCGCCACGGCGGGCGCGAGGGCACGGTCGAGCTGGTCGGTGACCATGGCGATGGTCTCCGGGACGGAGGCTCGGCTCGGCTCCCCGACGCACACCAGCGGTCGCAGGTGGTTGCGGAACGCGGCGCGCACCTTCGCCGCGACCGTCGCGTCGTCCTCGTGGAACAGCGCGCGCCGTTCCGCGTGGCCGATCTCGACGAGGTCGACGCCGATCTCCGCGAGCTCGCGCCCGGAGACCTCCCCGGTGAAGGCACCCTCGTCGGCGGTCGCGAGGTCCTGTGCCGCGAGCAGGACGCCCGACCCCGCGAGCGCCTGCCGGACGGGCACGAGTGCCGGGAAGGTCGGCGCGACGAAGAGCTCGGCAACGCCATCGGTCAGCGCCGGGTGCGTCCGGGCGACGTCGGCGACCGCCTCGGCCCACGCGACCGTGCGGGCGTGGCCGAGGTACATCTTCAGCGAGACGCCGATCGTCAGCACGCAGCGACCGCGTCCACGATGAGCGCGAACGACACGGCACCGGGGTCCGGTGTGCCCACGGCGTGCTCGGCGTGCGTCCGGGCCCGTCCCATCCGCGGCAGCAGCGCGGCGGTGCCGTCGGCTGCCTCCTGCGCGGCGTCCGCGGCGGCCCGCCAGGCATCGCGGAGCGGGACCCCGGCGTCGATGCGCTCGGACAGCACCGCGTCGAAGGGGACGAGGGCGTCGACCATGGTCTTGTCGCCGACGACCGCGCCGAAGGCGAGGACGGCGTCGGTGGCGGCGTGCACCGCGGTCTGGACGGTGGCCGGGTGGGGCCGGTCGGTGTCGCCGAGGACGCGACCCAGCGCCTCCAGGGCGGCGCCCCAGATCGCGCCGGAGGTGCCACCGGCCTTGTCCGACCAGGCGTCCCCCGCGATCGCGAGGACGCTGCCGGCCCCAGCACCACGCGTTGCGGCGTCCCGGGCGGCCGCGTCCGCGGCCGTGGAGCCACGTTGCATGCCGATGCCGTGGTCCCCGTCACCGGCGACCGCGTCCATCCTCCCGAGCTCGTCGGCGTGCTCGTCGACCACCCGACGCACGGCGGCGACGACCTCGACCAGCCGCTGGGCGGAGGTGCGGGAGGCGTCGGAGGCGGGTCCGATCGGCGGGGCGACGTCTGCGGTGAGGACGTCCTCGGGCAGGCGCTCCTGTGGGACCGCGCCGCCCTTGCGGTACGCGGGGGTGTCCGCCGGCGCTGCCCACAGCGCTTCGAGTTCCGCGTCGAGCCAGAACAGGGTCAGGGAGACCCCGGCCATGTCGAAGCTCGTGACGAGTTCCCCGACCTCGGGTTCCACGACCACCGCGCCCGCGTCCTCGAGCAGGCGCTGGACGGTGGCGTAGACGACGAAGAGCTCCTCGTACTTCACGCTGCCCAGCCCGTTCAGGATCGGCACGACGTGCGCCCCCGGCAGCTCCACGCCGGACGGGACCTCGTCGAGCAGGCGCTCCACCAGGAGACGGGCCAGGTCCGCGGCGCTGGGGACGTCGGCTTCGTCGATGCCGCGTTCGCCGTGGATGCCCATCCCGATCGCCATGCGCCCCTCGGGGACCGTGAACAGGGGCTCCTCGGCGCCCGGGAGGGAGCAACCGGAGAACGCGACCCCGAAGGACCGGGTCCGCTCGTTCGCACGCTCCGCGATCGCCGTCACCTCGTCCAGGGTCATGCCCTGCTCCGCAGCGGCACCAGCGACCTTGAAGACGCAGAGGTCCCCCGCGATCCCCCGACGCTCGTGGGTTCGGGTGCTGGGTGCGGAGGCGACGTCGTCGGTGACACGGACCGTGCGGACCTCGATCCCCGCATCCCGCAGGGCACGTTCGGCGGCGTCGAAGTTCAGGACGTCGCCGGCGTAGTTGCCGTAGGACAGCAGCACCCCGCCGCCGTGCTCGGACGCCGTCGCGACCGCGGTGACCTGCTGCGCGGACGGGCTGGCGAACAGGTTCCCCATCGCCGCGCCGGCCGCGAGCCCGTGCCCCACGAGACCACCGAACGCCGGGTAGTGGCCGGAACCGCCACCGATGACCAGGGCGACCGTGCCGTCCGGGCTCACCGTGGAGCGGGCGACGCCGCCGTGGACCTTGCGGACACGGGACTGGTTCGCCGCGACGAACCCGTCGACCATCTCGTCGGCGAAGTCCGCCGGGTCGTTGAACAACCGGGTCATGGTCGTGCTCCTGTGTCGGTCGTGCGGACGTGGGACGTGTCGAGCAGGTCGTCCGCCCGGGAACCCCGGAAGAACTTCGTGCAGGCGATCATCACCGCGGCAACGAAGGCGAGCACGCCGAGCGAGACGATGCCGAACGCGCCGCTGTCGGTCGGGACCACCTCGTTGATCGCGGTGCGCATGATCGGGGCGACGAACCCACCGAGGTTGCCGAGCGAGTTGATCAGGCCGATGCCCGCAGCCGCGGCGGCCCCGGTGAGGAACGCCGTCGGGTACGCCCACGTGATCGGGCCGACGGACAGGAAGCTCGCGACGGCCAGGGTGATGAAGACGATGCCGAGGACGGGCTGCCCGTTCGCCCCCGCCCACGCCGACCCGAGGATCGACAGGCCCGTCGTGACGTAGAACAGCGTGCCCCAGCGGCGCCGCCGCGTCACGGTGTCGGCGCGTGAACCGATGAGGTAGCAGGCGACCAGGCCCACCAGCCACGGGATCGCGGTGACGAGCCCGACCTGCCAGCCGACGTCCTGCCCGAGGAGCGAGGACACCTGCTGCGGCAGGTAGAACGTGGTGCCGTAGACGGCCACCTGCAGGCAGAAGTAGATGATCGTGAAGTACCAGACGCGGCCGCTCGCCATCGCCTTCCAGATGCCCGTCGGGCCGTCCTCGGTGCGGGCGGAGTCCTCGCGCTCCATGGCCGCGGTCAGGGACGCCTTCTCCCCCGGTTCCAGCCACTTCGCCTGCTGCGGACTGTTCGTCAGGAAGACCACCGCCGCGACGCCGGCGAGCACCGCGAGGATGCCCTCACCAGCGAACATCACCTGCCAGCCGTGGAACGGGGTGACCTCGTCGCCGACGCTGATCAGGCCGCCGGAGAGCGGGGCGCCGATCATCTGCGAGAACGGCTGCGCCAGGTAGAAGATCGCGAACATCCGCACGCGGACCTTGTTCGGGAACCACTCGGACAGGTACATGATCACGCCGGGGAACAGGCCAGCCTCGGTCACGCCGAGGATGAACCGCAGCACGATGAACATCGTGTCGTTCGTCGTGAAGGCGAACAGCGCGGCGACGATGCCCCACGTGATCGCGATGCGGGCGAGCCAGAAGCGGGCGCCGAACCGCTTGAGCAGCAGGTTCGACGGGATCTCGAAGATCGCGTAGCCGATGAAGAAGATGCCGGCGCCGAGGGCGAAGGCGGCGTCCGAGATGCCGCGGTCGACGCTCAGGGCCTCCTCGGCGAACCCGACGTTCGTGCGGTCGAGGAAGGCGACGAAGTACAGGATCACGAGCATCGGCATGAGGTGCTTCGTCGCCTTGCCGATGGCGGACTTCAGGCCGGGGTCGTTCGTCGACCCGAGCGCGGGGGCAGGGGGAAGTGACACGGGTTCGCTCCTTTGCGAGCACGGTGTGGGTGGAGGGCGCTCGGCCCTAGTGCATGTAGAGGCCGCCGTCGACGTTGAGCGTCTGGCCCGTGACGAACCCGGCGTCCTCGCCGATCAGGTACGCGACCGCGGCCGCGATGTCGCGCGGGGTGCCGATCCGGGGCAGCACGCCGTCGGCCGCCATGGCCGTCTTGCGCTCCTCGGTGAGGGTCCCGCCCATGATGTCGGTGTCGATCGGTCCGGGGGCGATCGCGTTGACGGTCACCCCGTGCGGGCCGAGCTCGCGGGCCAGACCACGGGTCAGCCCGATCACCCCGGCCTTCGCCACGGTGTACGGCGTCTTGCTGAACGTGCCGCCGCCGCGCTGCGCGGAGACCGACGACAGGTTGACGATCCGGCCGTACCCGTTCCGCACCATCGACTCCGCCGCCCGCAGGCTCGCGAAGTGCACGCCGTCGAGGTTGATCGACAGCACGCGGTGCCACTCCCCGGGCGGCAGGTCGAGGTAGGCGTGCGCCGACGAGACGCCCGCCAGGTTCACGAGGGCGACGAGCGGCGAGAGCTCGGCCTCGATCGTGTCGAAGGCGGCGCGCACGGCGGTCTCCTCGCTGACGTCGGCCCCGACGCCCACGGCCCGGACCCCGTGGGCGTCACGGACCTCGGCGGCGACGGCCTGGGACGCGTCGTGGTCGAGGTCGATGACGCCGACGTCCCAGCCGGCCTCGGCCAGGTGGTGTGCGGTGGCGCGGCCGATGCCCCGCGGGGACGCTGCCCCGGTGAGGACGACCGTGCGGCGCTGGTGCTGCTCGGTGGTCATGGTCGCCGCCCTCAGTGGATCGGTGCCGGGCCGAGCTCGTCGAGGAGCTTCTGCATGGCGACGTAGGCATGGTTGCGGTAGGCGACGAGCTCCGGTGTGCGGTCGGCCGGCACCTGCAGGTACCCGGCGCCGGACTTCGTGCCGAGCTCCCCGGCGTCGACGTGCTGCTGCAGCGACGACGGCGTGGCGAAGCGCTCCGGCCAGCGGGTCTGCAGCGACTCGAAGCAGAACGCGTAGACGTCGAGCCCGGCCATGTCGGCGATCGCGAACGGGCCGAAGAACGGCAGGCGGAACCCGAACGTCGTCCGGACGATCGTGTCGATGTCGTCGGGGGTCGCGATGCCCTCGTCGGCGATCTTCGTCGCCTCCTCGAACAGGGCGTACTGCAGGCGGTTCAGCACGAACCCGGTGGAGTCCTTCACCCGCGCCGACTGCTTGCCGGTCGCGGCGACGACGGCCTCGGCGACCTGGACCGCGTGGTCCCCGGTGGTCGGGTGCGGGATGAGCTCGACGCCCGGGATGAACGGCGCGGGGTTGGAGAAGTGCACCCCGAGGAACCGCTCGGGACCGGTGACGGCCTCGGCGAGGGACTCGATGAGGATCGTCGACGTGTTCGAGCCGATCACCGCGTCGGGACGAGCGGCAGCCGTGATGCGTCGGAGGGTCTCGTGCTTGATCGCGAGCTTCTCGGGCACGGCCTCCTCGATGAAGTCGGCCGTGGCGACGGCGTCCTCGATGCTCTCCGCGGCACTGAGGTGCTCGCGGACCCGCTCGACGGCGTCGGCCGGGAAGAGCCCGTCGTCGACGAACTGCTGCGTCTCGACGAGCAGGCGGTCGAGGTTCTGCCGGGCGATCTCGCCCGAGACGTCGGCGATGCGGACGGTGTGGCCGGCGAGCGCGAGGACCTGGGCGATCCCGCCGCCCATGTAGCCGGATCCGACGACGGCGATGTCGAGGGTGCTCATCGAACTGCTCCTTCAGTGGTGGTGGCGGTGCTGGTGCGGGTGGTGCCGGTGGTCTCGCCGAACTTCGCGGTGGCGAGGACCGACCGGATGTAGCGCTGGTTCGTGGCGCAGACGCCGAGGCTGTCCCCGCCGTACTGCTCGGTCATGAGGATGCCGCGGAAGCCGTTCGCGACGGCGTCGCGGAGCACCTGGCGGTAGTTGATGAGCCCGGTCTCCATGGTGCTCGGCACGCTCGTCGCCCAGCTCCCGTCGCCCGCCTCGTCCCGCGTGTAGTTCTTCACGTGCAGGTAGTTCGTGTACGGGAGCGTCTTGGCGAACAGCTCCTTCCAGTCCTCGACCGGGCGGTGCAGGCGGATCAGGTTCGCCACGTCCGCGTTCAGGCCGACGGTGTCCAGGCCGATGTCCTCGATCAGGCGCACGGCGCTGTCCGCGGTGCCGAGGTAGGTGTCCTCGTACATCTCGAGCGCCATCGGGAGCCCGACCGACGCCGCGTGCTCACCGAGTTCGCGGAGCCGGGACACCGCGGCCTGCCACACCTCGGGGTCGTCGGGGTCCTTCGGGCCCTGCGCGGTCCAGAACCAGAGCGCGCGCTTCTGGGCGTCGTTGAACGGCTGGTGCAGCCCCGTCGAGAAGACCTGCATGCCCCACTCGGCCGCCGCGTCGATCGTGCGGTGCGCGTACGCGAGGTTGTCCTCCTCGTGCCCGGGCTGGATCACACTGCGGCGCTGCAGGTGCACCGACGGGATCCCGACGCCGTGCGACCGCGCGATCGCCAGGAACTCGTCGCGGCGTGCGGGCTCGAGGTCCGCGGGGCGGATGTGGCTGTCAGCGACCTCGGCGAGCGAGAAGCCCGCGGCCGCCACCTGCCCGAGGATGTCGTCCCAGACCTCGGGAGCGGCGTCGTGCACCGCGACCCCGTCGGTCCCGACGGCCGGGAACCCGTGGAGACAGGCGGCGATCGGCCACGTCTCGGCGGTCCAGGTCGTCGTGTCCCAGTCCTGCTGGACCCAGTCCTGTGCGTGGTTCACGGGGATGCTCCTTCGCATGTCGCGGCTCGTCGTCGAACCTCTTTCCTATAGGAAAGATACCCGGTCAGCAGGATCGCGCAACCGCCGTGTTCAACAATCGACCAAACCCCCCGTCCGGGGGCTCCGAAGAAGACCGGGCTCGGAGGATCAGGACGCCCGTGCCGCTGACCCGAACCTCGGCACGGGCGTCCGCCTGGTTCAGCCCCCGTGCGACGCGTCCGCCCGCGACCGCAGCCGCACGGCGTCGATGTGCACGCGCATCGCCTCGACGGCGGACGCGGGGTCCACCGCCAGGGCGTCGACGATCGCCCGGTGCTCGTGCACGGCCCGGTCGGTGTCGTCGTCCCCGCCCTCCACGATCTGGCGCATCCGGTGCACCCGGGTCGTGATGACCTCGGACATCTCCTGCAGGAACGGGTTGCGTGTCGCGTCGAAGAGCACCTGGTGGAACTGCCAGTCGCTGCGGAAGAACCGCGCCATCAGCTCCTCCGACGCCGCTGCCACCCCGACGACGGCGATCTCCTCGACCACGGCCGACTGCTCGGCCAGCGCCGACCCGAGCCGGGCACGCAGCGCGGCGACGTCCCCGCGGGCGGCGAGTTCGACGGCGCCGCTCTCGATGATGAGCCGGGCGTCGAACAGCGCCTCGAGCTGGTCCCCCTGCAGTGGCGGGGCGACCCGGTAGCCCTTGTTGGCCTCGCGCACGACGAGCCCGGTGCGTTCGAGCTGGACGAGGGCCTCGCGCACGGGTGTCGGGGAGACGCCGAGCGTCCGGGCGAGCCCGTCGATCGACAGGCGCATGCCGGGTTCGACGTCGTGTCCCATCAGGACGTCGAGCACCCGGTCGTAGACGCGGTCACGGAGCCCGCGCTGCGTGATGCGCTGCGCACCGAAGCCGGGCATCGTCGTGGTCACGCTCTCGATCCTAGAGAATCCACGATGTCCCGCCGCACCCGGTCAGGCCAGGCGCGACGCCAGGAACTCGACCATGCGGCGCACGAGGAGCGCCTGGGACGACCGGCGGCGGTACTCGTGCCCCTCGCCCTCGAGCTCCAGGTAGGCGACGTCGTGCGACCGCTCCCGCAGCGCGGCGACGACCTGGTGCGCCTCACCGATCGGCACGTTCGTGTCGAGTTCGCCGTGCACGACGAGCAGCGGCGCGGTCACCTCGTCGATCGCGCGCATCGGCGACAGGGCGTCGAGCAGTGCGGCGTCGTCCACGGGGTGGCCGTACTTCGTCGCCGCCGCTGCCGCGATCCACGGCTCGGTGTCCCGGTAGAACGTCGCGAAGTCGCTCATGCCGCACACCGCGACCCCGGCCGCGAACACGTCGGGCGTGAAGGCGAGCGATGCGAGCGTCGCGTAGCCGCCGTAGGACCGGCCCTCGACCGCCACGCGCGACCGGTCGGCCAGCTCGTTCGTCACGAGCCACCGCGCGCAGTCGACGACGTCCGCGAGCGCGTTCCACCGCAACCCGAGGTCGTCCGCGTGCACGAACTCGTGCCCGGACCCGGACGAGCCGCGGATGTTCGGGGCGAACAAGGTGATGCACGCCGCGGCGAGCGCCTGGTGCTGCGCGGAGAAGGTCGGTCGCTCCTGCGACTCCGGTCCGCCGTGCAGGTGGATCATCGCAGCGCGGACGGGAGGCTCGACACCCGTCCCGACGCCGGTCCCGGTCGACGACACGGCCGGCTCCACCGCCCGGTACAGCCACCCGGTCAGCTCGAGTCCGTCCCGTGCCCGCACGCGCTCCAGCGTCGGCTCGACGAGCGCGACGGCGGGCAGGTCGGGCACGTCGGTGACGCGGCTCCAGGTGAGGGCGTTCGTGTCGAGGCGCCAGAGCTCCCGCGGGTGGGTCGGCCCCTCGACCGCGAGCAGGACGCTCCGGCCGTCGCGGCTGAGCACGGGGTCGGTCACGACCTCGCCGGGCAGGTCGGGCACGGGGGTGCGCGAGGCGTCGTGCGTGTTGATGAGCTCGAGCTCGCTGCGCCCGTCGACGTTCCAGCCGAGCAGCACGGTGCGGCCGGCGTCGTCGGCGTCGAGGAACTCGAGTTCGGCGTCGGGCCGGGCGACGATGCTCCGCGGGCGTCCGCGCCACCCGTGCGGGCCGACGGGCTGGGCGACGAGCTGGCGTCGGGGTGCGCCGGCCTCGGTGGCGACGTAGGCGACGAGCGGGCTGGTCTCGCTCGCGGGCGAGGGTCGCATGAACGCGATCTCGGCCGAGCCCGACGGCGGGTCGGTGAGGAGCGGGTGGTCCTCGTCGGTGAGCCGGTCCACGACGACGACGAACTCGTGGCCGCGCTGCCCGTCGCGCAGCACCACGAGGCGCTCCTCGACGGACAGGTCGAGCACGTGGATGAGCTCCCCGAGGGCCAGGTCGTCGCGGTCACCGGACACGGGGTCGACGAGGTACGCGCGGGCGGGCTGGTCGGCCTCGGTCGAGGGCAGCGTGATGACGACCCGGTGGCCGCTGCGGCTCCACGGCCCGAGCTCGGCGTGCTGGTACCGGGACCCGGCGATCTGCGCGGGGTCGGTGCCGTCGGGTCGGACCACCCAGACCTGCTGCTTCACGCCGCCGTCGGTCGCGATGGCCACGGCGAGCCACTCGCCGTCGGACGACCACGAGACGCGGATCACCGGGTCGTCGCTCAGCGTGATCCGGGTCGGTTCGGGCAGGGGTCCGTCGACGACGACGTCCTGCACGAAGACCTCGGGGCTGCCGTGCCGGTCGCTCACGAACGCCACCCGGCGGGCGTTCCGCGTCATGGTGGGTCCCCACGAGCCCCAGGCGGCGGCGAGCCGCTCGCCGAGGTCAGCGGCGGAGCCGGCCACGGCGCCGGGACCGGCCACGGACCCGACGCGCGGTGCGGACGCGACGTGGGTCGAGCCTCCTGGCCGGATCTCGCTCACCGCACCCCCTGGTGCTGCAGCCACATCTCGATCAGGCCGAGCTGCCAGAGCGCGTTCGCACCGATCTCGGTCCTCGTCGTGTTCGGGTCCTGGAGCATCCGCTCGACCGTACCCGGGTCGAAGAGGCCGCGTTCCCGGGCCTCCGGAGCGTGCAGGGCCTGGCGGACCCGTTCCAGGTACGGACCCTCGAGCTGCCGGATCGCCGGCACCGGGAAGTACCCCTTGGTGCGGTCGATGACGGCGTCGGGGACGATGCCACGCGCAGCGCGCTTCATGACGCCCTTGCCGCCGTCGGCGAGCTTCAGGGCCGGCGGGACCGCGCCGGCGAGCTCGACGAACTCGTGGTCCAGGAACGGCACGCGGGCCTCGAGGCCCCACGCCATGGTCATGTTGTCGACGCGCTTCACCGGGTCGTCCACGAGCATGATCGTGGTGTCGCTCCGGAGCGCTGCGTCGACGCTCGTCTCGGCGCCCGGGCGGGCGAACTCGCGGTCGACGAAGGCCGACGGGGTGTCGTCGTCGCTCCGCCAACGCTCCCCGAGCAGGCCCTGCAGGGACGCCCACCGGCGGTCCATGAAGACGGACCGGTACGCCTCGGCGGCCTGGTCGCGCGGGACGTCGGCGAGCGGTGGGTACCAGCTGTAGCCGCCCAGGACCTCGTCGGCGCCCTGGCCGGACTGCACGACCTTGACGTGCTGCGAGACCTCCTGCGACAGCAGCCAGAACGCGACGCAGTCGTGGCTGACCATCGGCTCGCTCATCGCGGCGATCGACCCGTCGATGCCGTCGAGCAGGCGGTCGGACGGGATCCGGATGCGGTGGTGGTCGGTGCCGAAGTGGCGCGCGACCTCGTCGGAGTACTCGAACTCGTCGCCGGACTCCCCGCCTGCCGACTCGAAGCCGATGCTGAACGTGGCGAGGTCCCGCTGGCCGGCCTCGGCGAGCAGCGCGACCACGAGGGACGAGTCGATGCCGCCGGAGAGCAGCACCCCGACCGGCACGTCGGCGACCATGCGGCGCTCGACGGCGGTGCGGAGCGAGTCGATGAAGGCCTGCTGCCAGTCCGCGTCGGACCAGTCCGCCCTCGCCGGGTCGCGCTCGAACCGCGGCTCCCAGTAGGTGGTGTCCGTGCTGGTGCCGTCGGGCTCGACCACCCGGACGGTGGCGGGTGGCAGCTTGCCGACGCCGGACAGGATCGTGCGCGGTGCCGGGACGATCGAGTGGAAGGTCATGTAGGACGCCAGGGCGACCGGGTCGACGGAGGTGTCGACGGCGTGCGCGCCGGTGGTGCCGTCGTCGTGGCGGTCACCGGCGAGGATCGCGGGCAACGAGCTGGCGAACCGCAGGCCGCCGGGCACCGCGGCGACGTAGAGCGGCTTAATCCCGAGCCGGTCGCGCGCCAGGACGAGTCGACCGCTGCCGTGCTCCCAGATCGCGATGGCGAACATCCCGATGAGGTGCTCGACGAACGCGGTGCCCCACTCGGCGTACGCGGTGACGATCACCTCGGTGTCGGACGTCGAGAAGAAGGTGTGGCCCTTGCCGTGCAGTTCGTCGCGGAGCTGCCGGTAGTTGTAGACCATGCCGTTGTAGGCGATCGTCAGGCCGAGGCGCGGCACGACCATCGGCTGCGCACCGGCCGTCGACAGGTCCACGATCGACAGCCGACGGTGCCCGAGCGCGACCGGACCACGCGCCCAGAGTCCGTCGCCGTCCGGACCGCGGTGCGCCAGGCACCCCGTCATCCGTGCGACCGCCCCGACGTCCGGGGAGGTGCCGTCGAACCGGATCTCACCCGCGAGCCCGCACATCAGCGTTCCCCTGTCGTCCCGATGATCCAGGTGTCCTTCGCGCCGCCGCCCCGCGAGGAGTTCACGACCATGCTGCCCTCGGGTGCGACGCGGGTGAGTGCGACGTCGGCCAGGTGGGTGTCGTCCGGACCGGTGCCGGTGACGTAGACGAACGCGCGCAGGTCGACGTGCCGCGGGTCGAGCCCGGCGGGACCGATGGTCGGGTGCGAGGAGAGCTGCACCACCTCTTGTCCGACCCAACCGGCCGGGTCCGCCGCGATCTCCCGGCGGCGTTCGGCGACCTCGGGAGCGCTCGCGCTCGGGCCGATGAGGACCCCGCGTCCGCCCTCGCCGTCGACGGGCTTCGTCACGAGCTCCCCGACGCGGTCGAGTACGGACAGCCGCTCGCCCTCGATGCTGGTGCGGTAGGTCGGCACCGACTCGAGCAACGGCTTCTCCTCGAGGTAGTACCAGATCAGGTCCGGCACGTTGACGTACATGGCCTTGTCGTCGACGAGGGCGTTGCCGGGGGCGTTCGCCAGGTAGACGTCCCCGGCGGCAGCGGCGTCGAGGACCTGGGCGCCGAGGTCCGGCAGGTGTCCGCTCGCCAGTGCGCGCACGTCGCGGTCGACCCGCAGGTAGAGCGCGTCCAGCACGTCGCCGGTCGCCGCCTCGACGACGTGACCGTCCCGGACGGTGAGGTCCGACTCGGTCAGGAGGCGCATCCCGGCCCCGTCGGACAGCCGGCGGTGCTCGTACCAGGCGCCGGCACCGGGGCCGTCGGTCACCAGCGCCAGCACCGGGTCCTGGTTGCCGGTGACGGCGGCGGCGTTCCGCCGCAGCGTCTCGCGGAGGAGCGCCGGGACGCCGGAGGGGTCACGCAGCCGGTCGGGACGCGGCGCGTCGGGCACGACGTCGTCCATCAGCTCGCGGAGCGCCAGGCCGTACGCGACACCGGAGGGTGAACGGACGTTGTCCTCGAGCACCCGCCAGCCGCCGAACTCGTTGCGGACCAGGTCGAAGCCCATCACCGGGGCGCGGACGGCGTGCTGCGGGAGGCGCTCGGCGTCCGGGTCCCAGCCGTTCTTCCCGACGACGTCGTGCTCGTCCATCGCGCCGTCGGCCACGATCCGCCGCGGGCCGTAGGCGTCGCGGAGGAACAGCTCGATCGCCCGGGCCCGCTGCCCGAGGCCCTGCTCCAGCTGCGCCCACTCGTACGCGCTGACCGTGCGCGGGACGAGGTCGCACCCGAACTGCTGCACCCCGCCGTCGACGACGAAGCCGATCTCGTGCACGCGGGTCCAGACGTCGCGGGCGGTGCAGTGCTCGATCGTCGTGTCGGCGTCCCAGCCGCGGAAGAACGCGGCGAGGTCGCGGAAGGCCGGGCGCGGGCGGGCACCGGGACCGACGGCTTCGTCACCGGCACGGACCCGGTACGACGGGATCGCGATGATCGGGTGCTCGTCGCGGCCGGACGGCGTGCCGGCGGTGTCCTCGACGACCTGGGTCACGACGTCGTCGAGCTCCCCGCGCTCGGCGTACGCGGTGCGCTGGCGGTCGGTCGAGTTGCCGCGCGCCAGGGTGTCCTCGAGCAGGCTGCTCACCGTGCCCCAGTCGCCGAGCTCCTCGAGCTCCGGACGCAGCCGGGAGACGAGCTGCCGGACGGCGACCTCGGCGGGCAGCCGTTCCGGGTGCTGGCCGAGGCCGAGCAGTTCGCCGCTGAGACCGCTGCGGGCCGCCTGCCACATCGCCGCGCGGTGCAGCGGTTCGCTCCGGGGGTGCCACTCGGCGCCGGACTCGATCGCCTTCTCGGCCCGCCGGACCGCGGCGCGGAACAGCCCGGCGATGAGGACCGCGTCGTCGACGACGGGCGTGGCGTCGCAGACCCGGAGCTCGAGCGTCGGGGCGTGCGAGGACGGCCGCACGTCGAAGTACGCCATCTTCTTGTCGGCGATCACACCCGAGGCGATGAGGTCGTCGAGCACGCGGTCGTACTCCGCCGCGTTCTCGACCCGACCGAAGCTGCCGGCGGACGGCCAGCGCTGCCAGATGATGCTCCGGAAGGACGCGTACCCGGTGTCCTGCCCGTTCCAGAAGGGACTCGACGCGCTGAGCGCCAGCAGCACCGGGAGCACCGGGGCCACGCGCTGGGCGATCTCCACCGCCAGGTCGCGGTCGCTCACCCCGACGTGCACCTGCAGGCCGCAGATGAGCTGTTCGTCGACGAGCATCCGGTACTGCTCCTGCATGCGGCCGTAGCGGCCACCCGAGGTCAGTTCGAAGTCGGCGTACTCGGACCTGGGCGCGGTGCCGACGGCGGCGATGGTGACACCCGCCGAGGCGATGGCCGCGGAGAGCTCGCTCCGCAGGTCGACGATCACCCGCCGCAGGTCGTCGAGCGTCGTCACCACGGGGGTGTTCGTCTCGATGGTCGTGCGCTGCAGTTCGGCGCCGAAGCGGTCCGATGGCAGCTTGGGCAGAAGGCGCGGGGCCTTCGCGGAAAGTCGGCCGGACTCGAGGTCGATGAGGTGCAGCTCTTCCTCGGCGCCGAGCGTCAGCTCTGCACTCATGTCTGGAACCTATCGCCGGGACCCGTGGCTGAGCCTGCGTCGCGGGAGATCTTCGCGCGGTCGTAACAAACACGCGTCAACGGGGTACAGCGTGCTGTGAACCGCGGCGGCGTGACCCGTAGGACTACAGACATGACGGCCACCGCGTTCTGCCTCCACGCCCTCGGGTCGAGTTCCGAGGAGTTCGCGACGCTCCGCGCCCGTCTCGCCGGCACCCTGGACCTGATCGGCATCGACCTGCCCGGCTTCGGCCGGAGCTCCGCCGTCACCGGCACGACGGTCGAGGAGATGGCCGAGCTCGTCGAGCGGGCGGTCGGCCGCAGCGGAGCCACCGAGTGGGTGCTCATCGGGCACTCCATGGGCGGCAAGGTCGCCTCGGTCGTGGCGTCACGGACGGTCAACGGCGCGAACGGCCTGTTCGGGTTGCGCGCCGTGGTGCTGCTGGCCGCGTCCCCGCTCTCCCCCGAGCCCATGGACGACGACCGCCGCGCGACCATGCTCGGCTGGGCCGCCGACGGCGAGATCGGCCCGGACGAGGCTGACACCTTCGTCGAGGCGAACACCGACTCCCGGCTGCCCCCGGAACCGCACGCCATGGCCGTGCACGACGTCCAGCGCGCCGACCCCCGAGCCTGGACCGACTGGCTCGTCCGCGGCAGCCGCGAGGACTGGTCCACGCAGTTCCCGCCGAACCCGGTGCCGGCACTGATCCTGGCGGGTGTCGGCGACGGCGACCTCGGCCCGGACGCCCAGCGCGAGCTGAACCTCCCGCACTGGACCGCCGGCGAGTTCGACGTCGTCCCCGGGGCCGCGCACCTGCTGCCGTGGGAACGCCCGGACGAGGTCGCCGACCGCATCCGCGCCTTCTGGGAACGCCGTGTCGCTCCTGGCCCCGTCGTCCCGGCGAGCAGCGTCCGCGTCCTCGCCTCGCCCCGGGTCAGCGCCCGGACGCGCGGCATCCTCGCCGTCCGGTCCCTGGCCGACGACCCGAGCGCAGCACCGAAGGCCCTGTCGAGGGCGCAGCTCGAGACGCTCCGGGCGCTCGCCCGCGTCGTCGTCCCGCAGCCCGGCGACCACTCGATCGACCTCGCGCTCCGCGTCGACGCCCAGCTCGCGGCCGGACTCGGCGACGGCTGGCGTCCGGACGGCCTTCCGGTGGACGTCGAGGCCTACCGCGCCGGACTCGACGCCCTCGCGCCCGAGGCCGCCCGGTCGGACGAGCACCTCGCCACGGTGCTCGACGCCGTCACCGCCGGCGAGCACACCCCAGCCGCAGGCCCCTTCGACGCCGAGCAGCTCCGTGCCTGGGCCGAGGACGCCGCGGTCGACCTGGCGAAGCACTGGGTCACGCACCCGGCCACGATGGCCGACATCGACTACGACGGCTTCGCCAACGGTGGCGACGGCGTCCGCAAACAGGGCTTCCTGCTCCTCGGAGCCGGGCAGCGCGAAGCATGGGAACCGGCGGGAGCCACACGATGAACCTGACCAACCAGCGCCGGTACGACGAGGACGACATCGTCGACGTGGTGGTCGTCGGCACCGGGGCCGGCGGCGCTCCGCTGCTCGCGACCCTGGCCCGCAAGGGCCTCCGTGTCGTCGCGCTCGAGGCCGGCCCGAACACCGAGCCCGGCGACCACACCCCGGACGAGGTCGAGGCGCCCGCGGACATCAACTGGATGGACGAGCGCATCAGCGGCGGCAGCGCACCCACGGCGTTCGGCCCGAACAACAGCGGCACCGGTGTCGGCGGGTCGACGCTGCACTGGGGTGCGTTCACCCCGCGGCCCAACGAGCACGACATCCACCTGCGCACCGACTCGGGCGAGGGCGAGGACTGGCCGATCGAGCACACCGACCTGGTCCGGTACATCGAGCAGGCCGAACACGACGTCGGCGTCGCCGGTCCCGCGCACTACCCGTGGGACCCCGAGCGGCGGTACCTGATGGGACCGCCGGCGCGGAACGCCTCCTCGGACATGATGATCCGCGGGGCCGCCGAGGTCGGGATCACCGCGACGGACGCCCCCGTCGGGCTCACGACCGAGGACCGGATGCAGGAGCACCACGGACTGCGTCAGGCGTGCGTGTCGTGCGGGTCCTGCCACCAGGGCTGCCGCAACGGTGCGAAGGTCTCGATGGACACGACCTACCTGCCCGCGGCCGTGGCCTTCGGCGCCGAGATCCGTCCCGGTGCGTTCGTGCACGGCATCGAGCTCGACGCCCGCGGCGAGGTCGAGGCCGTCGTCTACCGCCAGGACGGCCGCGACCACCGCCAGCGGTGCCGTGCCCTCGTCCTCGCTGCCGGCGGGATCGAGACGCCGCGCCTGCTGCTCCACACCGGGCTCGCGAACAGCAGCGGCCAGGTCGGGCGGAACTTCACCGCGCACGGCGCCACCCAGGTCTGGGCGAAGTTCGACGAGTCGATGCGGTCCTACCGCGGTTACCCGTCGTCGATCATCACCGAGGACTTCATCCGTCCCGAGGGCGCCGACTTCGCCGGTGGCTACCTCATCCAGAGCCTCGGTGCCCAGCCCCAGACGCTGACGACGTCGCTCGTGCGGGGTGGCGGACTCCGCGGCGCAGCCCTCGTCCGGGCGATCCAGGACTACCCGTACATGGCCGGCGTCGGCATCAACGCCGAGTGCCTGCCGTACGACGACAACCGGCTCGTGCTCTCCGACGAACTCGACGCGAACGGGGTGCCGAAGGCCCGCGTCAGCTTCTCGCCCGGCGAGAACGAGGCCGCGATCACCCGGCACGCCGTCCGCACGATGACGGCGATCGTCGAGGCCGCCGGCGGCCGCGACGTCCGCGTCCTCGACCGCACGGCGCACACCGTCGGCACGGCGCGGATGGGCACCGACGCCGCGAGCTCCGTCGTGGACGCTGCCGGTCGGTCGTGGGACGTGCCGAACCTGTGGATCGTGGACAACTCGGTCTTCCCGAGCTCCCTCATCGCGAACCCGGCGCTGACGATCATGGCGCTCTCGCTCCGCACGGCGGACCGCATGCTCCGCGACGACGTCCGCGCCGACCGGGACGAGGCACTGCTCACTGCCGTGTGACGGCCGACCGGTGCAGACTGGTCCGCGTGGACGTCATCGTCGTGGGGGCCGGGATCGCCGGCATCGCCACTGCCCGTGCCCTGGCGCTGAACGGCGTCGAGGTCGTCGTGCTCGAGGCCCGCGACCGGATCGGCGGCCGCACCTGGACGGATGACGCCCTCGGGGTGCCGGTCGACCTCGGTGCGTCGTGGATCCTCGGTGTCGACGGCAACCCGCTCTGGTCGATGGCGAAGTCCCTCGACATCGAGACCGTCGAGTTCTCCGTCGGGAGCTTCCAGTTCGAGGGCCGCCCCATCGCGTGGCACGACCCCGCCGGCGCACGGCTGACCGAGGTGCCCGCCGGGGCCTTCCTGGCCGACCTGCACACCGTCGAGGACCTCCTGCCGGCAGCGGTGGACGCCGCCCCCGCCGGTACCACCTACGCCGACGTGGTCGCCCGCGTCGTCGCCGACCTCGGCTGGGGCGACGCCCGTGCCCTCCGCGTCGAGGAGTACCTCGCGCACCGGTCCGAGGACTTCACCGGCGCACCCCCTGCGGAGATCGACGCCCACGGGCTCGACCCCGACCACCTGCCCGGGGACCAGGTGGTGTTCCCCAGCGGGTACCAGCAGTACGTCACCGCGTTGTCCGACGGCCTCGACATCCGCACCGAGGCCGTCGTGACCCTCGTCGAGCAGCGCGACGACGAGGTCCGGGTGACCACCGCGGACGGCTCGGTCTCCAGCGCCCAGCACGTGGTCGTGACCGTGCCGCTCGGCGTCCTGCAGGCCGGCGACGTCCGGTTCGACCCGCCCCTCGAGGCCCCGGCCGCCGATGCCGTCGAGCGGCTCGGGATGGGCGTGTACGACAAGGTCTTCCTGCGCTTCCCCGTCAAGTTCTGGGACTCGTGGGTGATCCGGCAGCAGGGTGCAGCGGGGTCCGACTGGCACTCCTGGTACGACATGTCCCGCGCGACGGGTGAGCCCGTGCTCGCGGCCCTCGTCGGCGGCGACAGCGCCAGGCGGCTCGAACGCCTGTCCGACGACGAGGTCGTGGCCGAGGGCCTCGCTGCGCTCCGGCACATGTACGGCCCCGACGTGCCGACCCCCGACGCCGTCCGGATCACCCGGTGGGCGGCCGACCCCTACACGCGCGGGTCGTACTCGTACCTGCACGTCGGTGCGACGGTCGACGACCACGACCGGCTCGCCACGCCCTCCGGACGGGTGCAGCTCGCCGGCGAGGCCACGTGGTCGGACGACCCCGCGACGGTGCACGGTGCCCTGCTGTCCGGACTCCGAGCGGCGAACCGGATCCTCGACGTCGAGGTCTCGGTCGACGACCTGCTCAGCCCGGTCGCCTGACCCGTCCGGCCCCGGTCACGCCGGTGCGAGCCCGACCCGCGCCGTCTCCCAGGAGAGCCCGGCAGCGAGGCTGGCTGCCGCCGTCGTCCAGTTGTGTCCGCCCCCCGGGACCACCCACGAGTCCACGCGCATGCCGGCAGCCTGCGCGGCCCGCGCCATCACGGGCATGACCGGGCCGAAGACGCGGTCGTCCTGGCCGACGGCGAAGAAGGCGTCGGACGACCGGTACGGCGTGTGCTCGGCGAGGACCGCAGCCGGCACGGCCGCGCGGTAGGCGGCGACGTCCCCGTCGAACCCCTCGGCCACCGTCGTCGCGACGGTTCCCCGGCTCGGTGCAGCCTCACCGGACACGTCGATGAGGTTGCCGAACCGTCCGGGATCCCCCGCGCCGATCTGGATCGCACAGGTACCACCCTGCGAGAAGCCACCGATCGTCCACTCCGACGGCCCGGACTGCACCCGCAGGTGGGCGGTGACCCACGCGGGGACGTCGTCCTCCAGGTACGTCCGGCTGTTGCCGAGCGGTCCGTCGACGCACAGCGGGTTGCCGGAGTCCGGCCCGAGCTGGTCGGGCACGACGACGATCGGTGCCAGGCCACGATGGGTCATGGCGAGGGCGTCCGCCGTCGCGGCGATGTGCCCGCCGTCCTCCACGTCCGTGGGACCTGCTCCGCGCGACTGCCCCGAGAGCAGCACGGCGACCGGCAGGTCCGGCGGGTCGGCGGTGAGCGCGGCGGGCGGCAGGTAGAGCAGAGCCCGTCGGGCGGGGAAGTGCGACCGGACTCCGGGGATGTCCACGTGCAGCAGCAGCCCGGCCGTCGGCATGTCAGCGGGCGCCGTCCAGGTGCGTGCGAGGTCCTCCGAGGCCGGTGCGGGCGTCCCCGACGGTGCCTCGGCCGCCGGGATGCCGGTCGTGGCCCTGTCCTGCGCGGAGCCGGTGCCCGACCGGGGAGACGACGGGGCAGACGACCGCGGGGACGGCCGCGAGGCCACCGGGTCCCGCGGCGACGACTGCGCCGTGGGGAGGCGGGCGGCCACGGGCTCTCCGGACCGGACCCACCAGGTCGCTGAGACGCCCAGGTTGACCACGGTGAGGACGACCAACACCGTGACGATCACCAGGCCGGGTCCGGGACGTTCGCTGCTCCGCATGAGCACCAGAGCGTACGAACACGCGCCGGGAACCGACCGCCCGGAACAGCCCGATCGCTGAGGGTCCTCCGTGTCCACGCGCAGCCCACGCCCGGGATCCGTCCAGGTGCCGGCAGCGCCCCAGCGGACCTCAGGCGGTCACGAGCGGCGCGGCGACCTCGAGCTCCCCGTGCTCGACGAGCCAGCGGACCGCCTCCTCGACGGTCTCCCCCGCGGTGTGCTGCGGCTCGTAACCGAGCAGGCGCCGCGCCTTGTCGATGCTGAAGACCTGGCTGCGGGACAGGTGGTCCCAGCTCGCCTGCGCCGCGTCCTGGTCGGTGGTCTCACGGAACCGGTCGAACGGGACGGACTCGAGCCGGGCCTCCTGGCCGAACCACGACGCCGCGAGCGACGCGTACCCACGGACGTTCAGCGCGTCCGGGGCGACCACGGTGAAGTCCTCGCCGGCGGCGGCGTCCCGGTGCTCGACCGCGAGCTGGAAGGCCTGGGCGACGTCGTCGGCGTGCACGTGCGCCATCGTCTCCGCGCCGATCCCCGGGATCGCGAGCGACTCGCCGGCGGACAGCGTGCGCAGCACGCCGGGGTCGAGGTTGCCCACCGGACCGATCGGCATCCAGCCCGGTCCACTGATGTGCCCAGGGTGGAGCGACGTCGTCACGACACCCCCATCGGCAGTTTCCTGCTTGAGCATCCGGGCGATGCGGTCCTTCTCGACGCCGTACTCACCGACGGGGGCCGTGCCGTTCTCCTCGGTGATCGGCACCACCGAGCTCGGCCCCGCACGCCAGATGGAGCCGCAGTGGACCAGGTGCACGCCGGTGCCGCGCAGCCGCTCGACCAGCGCGACGGCGGACTCGAGCGTGAAGCAGACCAGATCGACGACCACGTCGGGACGCAGTCCGACGACCCGCTCGCCGAAGGTGCCGTCGCGGTCCTCCTGCTCGCGGTCGGCGACGACCTGTTCGACCTGCTCCCACTCCGGGGCGTCGACGTAGGCCGATCGCGTCCCCCGACTGACGTTCACGACGTCGTGTCCGGCGCGGACCAGCCGCGGGACGAGGAAGGTGCCGATGTGTCCGGTGCCGCCGATGACGACCACGCGCTGAGGGCTCATGCGGCCACCGTAGGCCGCGGCGGTCGGGGCGGTGCCCGGGAATGCGAGAAGGCCCCGATCTCTCGATCGGGGCCTTCGTCCTGCCTGGTGCGCGAGGGGGGACTTGAACCCCCACGCCGTTTCCAGCACACGGACCTGAACCGTGCGCGTCTACCAATTCCGCCACTCGCGCCAGCCATGGAAGACTACCACGCACAGAATGCCCCAGCTGACGCCGACTACCATGCAGAGGTCATCGACCGAGAACGTGGGAGCCCATGGGACTGCTGGACAGCTTCGAGCGGGGACTGGAACGCGCCGTCAACGGTGCGTTCGCGAAGACCTTCCGCTCCGGCGTGCAGCCGGTGGAGATCTCCAGCGCGCTCCGACGCGAACTCGACACCAAGGCCGCCGTCGTGTCGCGCGACCGCATCCTGGTGCCGAACGAGTTCAGCGTGCGCCTCGCGCCGCCGGACTTCACGCGCATGAACGACGTCGGCCGTCCCCTGGTCGACGAACTCACGCAGATGGTGCAGCAGCACGCGGTGGCGCAGAACTACTCGTTCTCCGGCCCGGTCACCATCCGTCTGCAGCAGGACGGCACGCTGTCCACCGGCATCCTGCAGATCGACGCCACCACCGTGCAGCGCGACGTCGCCTGGGTGGC
The DNA here is from genome assembly GCF_026672405.1 of Curtobacterium sp. SL109. Lineage (NCBI taxonomy): Bacteria > Bacillati > Actinomycetota > Actinomycetes > Micrococcales > Microbacteriaceae > Curtobacterium > Curtobacterium sp. SL109. The sequence continues at coordinate 576,023 of NZ_JAPPRB010000002.1, read as the reverse complement.
CGTCCTCGACATCGGGTCGCAGCGGCACAAGCTGCAGCGCGGCCGCACCGTGATCGGCCGCGGCACCGACGCCGACATCACCGTCGCGGACACCGGGACCAGCCGGAAGCACGTCGAGGTCGTGTGGGACGGCAAGCACGCGCAGGCCAACGACCTCGGGTCCACGAACGGCTCCAAGCTGAACGGCGAACGGTTCCAGCAGGCGATCGTGGAGCCGGACTCCACCATCGAGATCGGTCGTACCCGTATGGTGTTCCGGGTGATCCCTGAGAACGGAGGTGCGCGATGACCACAGGACTGACCCTGCTCGTCCTGCGTTTCGCGTTCCTCGCGGTGCTCTGGCTGTTCGTCTTCGTCATCGTGTTCGCCCTGCGCAGCGACCTCTTCGGCCAGCGCGTCCGGACCATCCCCACGGACCCGAAGGGCGCCCCCTCGGGCCCGACGACGCCGACCATCCCAGCGAGCGGCGCTGCCGCGGCCGGCGGGGCCGGCTCGTTCACGGAGCTGATCGACCAGAACCGAGCGGGAGGCAGCGGGCCGGCCGCCACGGACGTCGCGACCCGACTGGTCATCACCGAGGGCGCCCGTGAAGGCATGGAGATGCCGCTCGGCCGCGGCCCGATCACGGTCGGCCGCTCCAGCGAGAGCAACGTCGTCATCCGCGACGACTACACCTCCACCAACCACGCACGGCTCGAACTGCAGTCGTCCGGCTGGGTCGTCATCGACCTGGAGTCCACGAACGGCACGTTCGTCAACGGGCAGAAGGTGACCTCCCCCGTCACCGTGGCCGAGCGCACGCCGATCACCATCGGGACGACCACGTTCGAGCTGCGGCGGTAGCCCCGGATGACCGCTCGCACGCTGAGCGCCGCTGTGTCCCACGTCGGGCGCATCCGCGCCAACAACCAGGACTCCGGCTACGCGGGAGCGCACCTGTTCGCCGTGGCGGACGGCATGGGCGGTCACGCCGGCGGCGACGTCGCCTCAGCGATCGCGATCCGTCGCATCCGTGAGGTCGACCGCGAGTTCCCCTCCGCGCACGACGCCGAGTTCGCCCTGCAGTCGGCGCTGATCGCCGCGAACCAGCTCATCACCGAGACCGTGTTCGAGCACCAGGAGCTCACCGGCATGGGCACCACGGTGAGCGCCATGATCCGCGTGGGCGACCAGCTCGCGATCGCGCACATCGGCGACTCCCGGATCTACCGCCACCGCGACGGCGAGCTGCAGCAGATCACCTCGGACCACACCTTCGTGCAACGGCTCGTCGACAGCGGGCGCATCACCCCGGAAGAGGCGGCGGTCCACCCGCGGCGCTCCGTGCTGATGCGCGTGCTCGGCGACGTCGACGCCGCACCGGAGGTCGACACCGCGATCATGGACATCCGACCCGGCGACCGCTGGTTGCTCTGCTCGGACGGGCTGTCCTCCTACCTCGCCGAGGAACGCATCCGGCACGCGCTGGCGTCGAACATGGACGCCAACCAGGTCACGCAGCGACTCGTCAAGGAGACGCTCGACCACGGCGCCCCGGACAACGTGACCGTCGTCGTGATGGACGTCACCGACACGGTCCCGACCGAGGACGACGACGACGCCGCCACCACCGTGGGGTCGGCGGCGGCACCCCTCACCTTCGAGGCCTCGACCGGCCGCAAGCCGATCCGCCTCCCCACCATCCTGCTGCACCCGCTCAAGGTCACCACCGCCCCCGAGGACTCGCACTTCGAGCCCGAGAGCGACCAGTACTTCGCCGAGCTCATCGCCGAGGACCGCCGCCGCCGTGTGCGTCGCCGGATCACCTGGACGATCGCGCTCGTGCTCGCCGTCGCCGCCCTCGTCGGCGCCGTGTTCCTCGGCTGGCGCATCGTGCAGGACCACTACTACGTCGGGTCCGACCGCGGTCAGGTCGCGATCTACAAGGGCGTGCAGCAGCAGATCGGTCCGCTCGCGCTGTCCGACGTCTACGAGGACTCCGGCGTCGAGGTCTCCGACCTGCCGGAGTACACCCGCGAGAACGTCCGCTCGACGATCAACGCGCAGTCGCTCTCCGACGCCCGTGACATCGTCGACCGCCTGCGCACCGCTGCACGGACCGGGCAGGACCAGTCCGGCACGGGCGGCTCCGGCGGCTCGTCGTCCCCGAGTCCGAGCCCGACGCGCTCAACGTCGCCCTCGCCGTCCCCGAGTGCCACGCGGGGTGGACGATGACCGCCACCGCGCAGCAGTCCTTCACGCAGGCGATCACGATCAAGCTCCGTGAGCCCGCCCGCGCCCGCAACCTCGAGCTGGCGCTGCTCGTCATCGCCTGCGGCATCTGTGCCGGCGCGATGGTGCTCGTGCAGCTCGGCACCAAGGGCCGACTGTTCGACACCTCGGTGCTGTGGGCCGGCGGGTCGATCCTCGGCCTGGCCCTGGTCATGCACGTGGTGCTGCGGATCGTCGCGAAGAACGCCGACCCCTTCATCCTGCCCGTCGCCCTGGTGCTCAACGGCATCGGGATCGCGGAGATCTACCGCATCGACGTCCACAACGGTGACCTCGGGTGGGCGGCGATCGGCGTCAAGCAGATCGTGTGGACGCTCCTCGCGATGGTCCTGGCGATCGTCACCCTGGTCCTCGTCCGGAACCACCGCTTCCTGCAGCGGTACCGGTACATCTTCATGTTCCTGACGGTGGCGCTGCTGCTCATGCCGATCCTCCCGGGGCTCGGCTACGCACGCGGCGGAGCACGCGTCTGGATCCACCTCGGCCCGTTCACGTTCCAGCCGGGCGAGCTCGCGAAGATCACGATGGCGTTGTTCTTCGCCGGCTACCTCGTCACCGCCAGGGACAGCCTGTCCATCGTCGGCAAGAAGTTCCTCGGGATGACGTTCCCGCGAGCCCGTGACCTCGGCCCGATCCTGATCGTCTGGGGCGTCGCGATGGGCGTGCTGGTGTTCCAGCGCGACCTCGGCACCGCCCTGCTCTACTTCGGCCTGTTCCTCGTCATGATCTACGTCGCCACGGGACGCCTCGGCTGGGTCGTCATCGGCCTCGTGCTGTTCATCGGCGGTGCGCTCGTCGCCGCGAACGTCCTCGAGTACGTGCACGGCCGGTTCGAGCAGTGGCTGAACCCGTTCGACCCGACGATCTACAACGCGTCGACGCAGGCGAGCTACCAGCTGGTCCAGGGCCTCTTCGGCTTCGCGAACGGCGGCATCACGGGCACCGGTCTCGGCCAGGGACGCCCCTACATCACGCCCGTCGCCAACGCGGACTACATCATCGCGTCGCTCGGCGAGGAGCTCGGGCTGATCGGCGTCTTCGCGATCCTCGCCCTGTTCATCGTGCTCGCCTCCCGCGGCATCCGCGTCGGCTTCATGGCGCAGGACGACTTCGGCAAGCTCCTCGGCATCGGGTTCGGGTTCACGATCGCCCTGCAGGTCTTCGTCGTCGTCGGTGGCATCACCCGGATCATCCCGGTGACGGGTCTGACGACGCCCTTCATGGCCGCCGGTGGTTCGTCCCTGGTCGCCAACTGGATCATCGCGGCGATGCTGCTGCGGCTGACCGACTCCATCCCCGCGGAACAGCGCGTGCTCTCCGACCGCGGCGACGCGCTCGGCGGGTCCGCTCGCGGGCGCAGCAGGAAGGCGCGTCGATGAACCGGCAGCTCCGCGGCGTCTCGACGATCGTCGTGCTCATGTTCGTCGCGCTCTTCGTGTCGACGACCTCGATCCAGTTCTTCGCGGCCGACTCGCTCCGAGCCGACTCGCGGAACTCCCGCACGATCCTCGACAGCTACTCGAACAAGCGCGGCGCGATCCTGGTCAACGGCACCCCGATCGCCGAGTCGACGGCCGTGGACGACCAGTACCGGTACCAGCGGAAGTACTCCGACGGCGCGCTCTACTCGGCCGTCACGGGGTACTTCACGATCGGCCAAGGCAACACCGGCATCGAGGGCGCCGAGAACACCGTGCTGTCCGGCAACTCGGACGACTCGTTCTTCCAGAACCTCAACTCGATCCTCACGGGGCAGGACGTCCAGGGCGACAACGTCAACCTGACCATCGACCCCGACGTGCAGCGCGCCGCGTACGACTCCCTCGGCGCGAACAGCGGCGCCGTGGTAGCGATCCAGCCGAAGACCGGCAAGATCCTGGCGATGGTGTCGAAGCCCGAGTACGACCCGAACTCGCTGACGTCCCACGACACCAAGGCCGTCAAGGCGCAGTACGACGCCCTGCTGGCGCAGACGCCGACGCCGCTGCAGAACCGCGCCATCGGCGGCGACCTGTACACGCCCGGATCGGTCTTCAAGCTCATCGTCGCGTCCGCGGCGCTCCAGGGCGGCAAGTACGACCTCGACTCCGAGTTCCCGAACCCGTCGCGCCTGCAGCTGCCGGGCACGAGCAGCTACATCAACAACGCCGAGGGCGGCTCGTGCGGCGGTGGCGACACCGTGAAGCTCCGCGTCGCCATCCAGAACTCGTGCAACATCCCGTTCGCGGAGCTCGGTCAGAAGCTCGGCTACGACACGATCAAGGCGATGGCGGACAAGTACGGCTTCGGCGACGCGATCGACGTCCCGATGCGTGCGACCGCCAGCCAGTACCCCGCCGTGGACTCGACGGCCCAGCTCATGCTGAGCTCGTTCGGCCAGGCCAGCGTCCGCGTCTCCCCGCTGCAGATGGCGATGGTCTCCGCCGGCATCGCGAACGGCGGCACGGTCATGCAGCCGTCGCTCGTCGACTCGATCACGACGAGCGACCTGAAGACCGTGCAGTCGTTCTCGCCGAAGCAGTACAGCAGCCCGCTGTCGAACTCCGAGGCGTCCGACCTGACCGAGGCGATGCAGAGCGTCGTGAAGGCGGGGACCGGAACCAATGCGAAGATCGACGGGGTCGACGTCGCCGGCAAGACCGGAACGGCCGAGGGCGGAACGGGTGACCCCTACACGCTGTGGTTCACCGGGTTCGCTCCCGCGAAGGACCCGGAGGTCGCCGTGGCGGTCGTCGTCGGGAACGGCGGCGGGCGCGGACAGTCCGGTGTCGGCAACACGGTCGCGGCCCCGATCGCGAAGAACGTCATGGAGGCGGTGCTGAACAAATGAGACCCACCAGCGGACTCACCTTCGGTGGGCGGTACCAACTCTCGTCCCGAGTCGCCATCGGCGGCATGGGAGAGGTCTGGCAGGCGACCGACCTCGTCATCGGACGGACCGTCGCCCTCAAGATCCTCAAGGACGAGTACCTCGGCGACCCCGGGTTCCTCGAGCGGTTCCGCGCCGAGGCCCGGCACGCTGCGCTCGTGAACCACGAGGGCATCGCCAACGTCTTCGACTACGGCGAGGAGGACGGCAGCGCCTACCTCGTGATGGAGCTCGTCCCGGGCGAGGCCCTCTCGACGATGATCGAGCGCGAGCACACCCTGCCCGTCGACAAGGTCCTCGACATCGTCGCGCAGACCGCCAACGCCCTGCAGGCCGCGCACGCCGTCGGCCTCGTCCACCGCGACATCAAGCCGGGCAACCTGCTGATCACGCCGGACGGCCGCGTCAAGATCACCGACTTCGGCATCGCCCGCATCGCCGACCAGGTCCCGCTCACCGCGACCGGCCAGGTGATGGGCACGGTCCAGTACCTCTCGCCGGAACAGGCGAGCGGACACCCGGCGTCCCCGTCGACCGACATCTACTCGCTCGGCATCGTCGCGTACGAGTGCCTGGCGGGTCGCCGACCCTTCACGGGCGAGTCGCAGGTCGCGATCGCGATGGCGCACATCAACGAGCAGCCGCCCGCGCTCCCGGGGGACGTCCCGGAGCCGGTCGCCGCCCTCGTGATCTCCTGCATCGCGAAGAAGCCAGCCGACCGTCCGGCGACTGCCGCCAACCTGGCCCGTGCGGCCCAGGCGCTCCGTCGTGGGGACGTCGCCGCAGCGACCGTCGCGGTCCCCGCTCTCGGCGGCGCCGGCACCGTCGCGTTCAACCCGCCTCAGGGCAACGACGCAGCGACGGCGCTCATCGGCACGCAGGCCGGCAGCACCGTCGGCGGTGTCCCGCGGACCCCGGTCTCGCCGCTCGCGGACGAAGACGAGGCCCCGAAGAAGCGCCGGGCGTGGATCTGGTGGGTCGTGGCCATCGGCGTGCTGCTGCTCGCGGGAGCCGTCATCGCCGCGTTCGCCTTCGCCAACCAGGACGAGCCCAAGCCGGTCGCGTCCTCGAGCAGTGCACCGCCGAAGCCGAGCCCGACGCCGTCGTCCTCCCCCACGCAGGAGCGGCTGTTCGTCAACCAGAGCGACTACGTCGGACGCAGCACCACCGAGGCCCAGGCCGCGCTGCGGAACCTCGGCTTCGAGGTCACCGTCGAGGACGGCGACGCCGCGCCGAGTGCCGACCAGGCCAACACCGTGCAGTCGATCACGCCGACCGGGAGCGTCGCTGAGGGCACGCTCATCACGCTGCGCAGCTACACCGCGCCGCCCACGGTGAACAAGCCGAACACCCCGAGCGCCGGTCCGGTGTCGACCGACGGTGCCGTCACCTTCACCTGGACCGACGCCACCTGCCCCACCGGGTACACGGTGAAGGAGTACTCGTGGAGCGTCACCGGGGGCAAGGACAGCTCCGGTGCGACGTCCGGCACCACCACGTCGAAGGCCGTCGACGTGCAGGCCGACGCAGCCGGGCAGAACGTCTCGTTCGTTTACAACGTGACCTGCGGCAACCTCACGGCGTCGGAGAACTCGGACGCCGCCACCGCCACGTGGGAGGCGCCGGTCGAGACCGAGACCCCCTCGCCGACCCCGTCCGGTAACCCCTCCCAGGCGGGCCCGCAGGACTCGAACTGATCCTGCCCGCGGGGCCGTCCACACCGTTCGGGTAACGGTTGCCCGGACGGCCCCCCGGCCAGCCTCTCGTCAGGGACCCCTGTCGTACACTTGCCCGGACGGACATTCGGAGGAGTACGTGCCTGAAGGTGTGACCGCGGGGATCACCCTCCTCGCCAACCGCTACGAGATCGGTGACGTGATCGGCCGTGGCGGCATGGCCACGGTGCACGTCGGGCAGGACACACGCCTCGGCCGTCGCGTGGCCGTCAAGCTCCTCAAGCCGAGCCTCGCCAACGACCCGGCCTTCCGCACGCGGTTCCGCCAGGAAGCCCAGGCAGCCGCGCGCATGGCGCACCCGACGATCGTCCGCGTGTACGACGCCGGCGAAGAGACCGTGACCGAGAACTCCGGTGCCGAGGTCCAGGTCCCCTTCATCGTCATGGAGCACGTCGAGGGCCGCCCGCTCAGCGAGGTCATCGCCGAGGGCCCCGTCGAGCAGGCCGAGGCCGTCCGCATCACCAGCGGCATCCTCACCGCGCTCGAGTACTCGCACCGCGCCGGCGTCGTCCACCGGGACATCAAGCCCGCGAACGTCATGGTCACCACCACCGGCCAGGTCAAGGTGATGGACTTCGGCATCGCCCGCGCCATCACCGACACCTCGGCCACGGTCGCGCAGACCACGTCGATCCTCGGTACCGCGTCGTACTTCTCCCCGGAGCAGGCCCGCGGCGAGACCGTCGACGCCCGCACCGACCTGTACTCCACCGGTGTCGTCCTGTTCGAACTGCTGACGGGCCGCCCGCCGTTCCTCGGGGACTCGCCCGTCGCCGTCGCCTACCAGCACGTCAGCGAGCAGCCCGTCCCCCCGTCGACGATCACCCCGTCGGTCTCGCCGGCGATCGACGCCGTGACCCTGCACGCCCTCGTGAAGGACCGCACCCGGCGCTTCCAGAACGCGGCAGAGTTCCGCCGCGACCTCGAGCAGGCCGCAGCGGGCCAGGTGCCGGCGTCGACGAAGAAGCTCCAGCAGCAGCGCGCGAACGACGCCTCGACGATGCTCTTCGGGGTCAACCCCCGCACCACCACGAACTCCGAGGTCGCCTTCCGCGAGCTCGACGACACCCAGGAGCACCGCCCACAGCGCACGCAGAACCGGCCGCCGGTCGCGTGGATCTGGGTGGGCATCCTGCTGACGATCGCGGTCATCACCGGGGTCGGGTTCTGGGTGGCGAACCTGCAGCCCGGCCAGGCCCCGATCGCGTCGTCGGTCAGCGTCCCGAACATCGTCGGCGCGACGTGGAGCTCCGCGTCGAGCGCGCTCGAACGGCGCGACCTGAAGCCGCTGCGCGTCGACGAGAACTCCGACGACGTGGCCAGCGGGTCGGTGATCCGCACCGAACCGGGCTCCGGCACGGCAGTGGCACGGCAGCAGGACATCCGTGTCGTCGTGTCCCTCGGCCCGGAACAGGTCGCGGTGCCCGACGTGGCGAACCAGGCCCAGGACGACGCCGAGCAGTCGCTCAAGGCCGCCGGCTTCGACGTCGGCTCGATCACGTCCGAGAACTCGACGTCCGTCCCCCAGGGGACGGTCCTCGGCTCTGACCCGGCCTCCGGCACCAGCCACACCAAGGGCACCGTCGTGAACCTGACCGTGTCGAACGGGCTCGTGACGCTGCCGGCCGTCCTGCAGCAACCGTTCAACACCGCGAACGCCACGCTGGCGAACCTCGGGCTCACCGTCCAGTCGCAGCCGGTCTACTCCTGCACCGGCGGCACCGTGGTGCAGCAGAGCGCGCCAGCCGGCGACATCGCCCAGGGCAGCACCGTCACGCTCACGTGGTGCGCCGCTTCCGACCGACCCACCACACCCCCCGCACCGACGAACGACACGGGCGGCGACCAGGGCGGGGACGACGACGGCGGTGACGGCGGCAACTGAGCCGTCCCGTCTGCACGCGCGTGCGGACCCGGCCCACCACCGGACTGGAGGCTCGTGGCGACGCCGTCACGAGCCTCCAGTCCGGTGGTGCGGGTGCGTCAGGCCTGTCGGGACGCGATCAGCGGGCCGAGGCCCGCTGCGCGGTCGGCGGCACCGGTGAGCCCGGTGGTCTCCAGCCAGTTGCCGACCATGCGGTAGCCGCCCTCGGTCAGGACGGACTCCGGGTGGAACTGCACACCGTAGACGCGGGCGTCCTGGTGCTGGACGCCCATGATGACGCCGCCGCCGGTGCGCGCCGTCACGGTGAGCTCGTCGGGGACGGTCCCGTCCACGATGGCGAGCGAGTGGTACCGCGTCGCCGTGAACGGGTGCGGGACCCCGGCGAAGAGCGTGCTGTCGTCGTGGTCGACCTGCGAGGTCTTGCCGTGCATGAGTTCTTCGGCGTGCGTCACGGTCGCACCCAGCGCCTCGGCGATGGCCTGGTGGCCGAGGCAGACGCCGAGCAGGGGCTTGTCGGCGTCGATGGCCGCGTGCACCGTGGCGATCGAGACGCCGGCGTCCCCGGGCGTGCCCGGACCGGGTGAGAGCAGCACGCCGTCGTACTCGGCGAGCCGGTCCGCGATCTCGGACTCGGGGAAGGCGTCGTTGCGGACGACGTCGGTCTGCGCGCCGAGCTGCTGCACGTAGCCGTTGAGCGTGTAGACGAAGCTGTCGTAGTTGTCGACGACGAGGATCCTGGTCATGGTCGGTTCACCGTACTCGTGGGGGTCGTGCAGAGGCTCTGTGCAGCCCGTGCGCACACATGTTCACGGTAGGATACCGGCCATGGCCAAGGACAAGGACCGCACCAAGCCCGCCCGGACGACCACCCGAGCCGACTCGGTCGACACGGCGGGCGATCAGCCCAACCCCGTGTGGTTCAAGCCGGTCATGTTCGGCTTCATGCTGATCGGCCTCGCCTGGGTGATCGTCTTCTACATCTCCCAGGGCACGCTGCCGGTCCCGTCGCTGAACTCGTGGAACATCCTGATCGGCTTCGGCATCATGTTCGTCGGCTTCCTGATGACCACACGGTGGCGCTGAGCCCCGTCTGACCTCACGACCACGCCCGCTGCACCTCCTGGTGCGGCGGGCGTTCTCGTGTGACCGGCGGACGGCGGGCGTTGTGGTGTGCCCGGCGAACGGCGGGCGTTCTCCACAGGACAGGGCTGTTGCCGCCCACGGAATTGGGGTTCTCCACAGAAGAACGCGTTCTCCACACCGCGTTCCACACCCCGGACCCGGAGTTGTCCACAGGTGTTTCCACAGTGGGGATAATCACACGCGTGTAACTCACCGAGTTGTCCACAGGTACGAAAACGCCCCGCCACAACAGTGACGGGGCGTTCGCAGTGTGACGGTCGAGCGGTCGGTCAGGCGAGAGCCAGGACGTAGCCGACGACCGTGAGGGCGATGATGAGCACCGCTTCACCGACGAGCAGGCCGATCTGCAGACCCCGCTGCCGGACGTTGCGCGTCTTCGAGAAGACGTACCCGGTGAGGAAGCCGACCGCGATGCCACCCACGTGGGCCTGCCAGGAGATGTTCGTCCCGGGGAGGAACCCGATCACCAGGTTCAGTCCCATGATCACGAGTAGGGAGACCGCGTTCGAGCCGAGGCTGCGCTGCAGGACGAAGAACGCCGCGAAGAGTCCGAAGATCGCACCCGAGGCACCGACCACCGAGGTCGTCGGCGCCAGCAGCGTCACGGCCATCGACCCACCGAGGCCCGACAGGAAGTACAGCGCGAGGAACCGCCACGACCCGAGCATGTTCTCGAGCATCCGTCCGAAGATGAACACCGCCCACATGTTGAACAGGATGTGGAAGAACCCCGAGTGCACGAACAGCGACGTCACCATGCGCCAGGGCTGCGTCGGCAGGTAGTACGCGTTGTAGCCGAGCAGCTGCGTGAAGAAGCGCCCGGACACCTGGTCGAGCAGCCAGATCGCGACCGAGACCGCGACGATGACCACCGTGGCCTTTTGGTCGAGCATGGCGAAGCGCCGTCGTGCGACCGTGAACCCGCTGGGTCCGGTCGCACGACGGTTCGCGGTGAACTGCGCTCGCTGCTCGCGCACGCACTCCGGGCAGTGCACCCCGACGGCCGCCGGCGTCTGGCACTCGGTGCAGATCGTCCGTCCGCACCGCTGGCAGAGGATGAAGCTCTGCCGGTCCGGGTGCCGGTAGCAGTAGTTCGCCGGGTTGTACGCCTGGTCGGTCAAGGTCAGACGGACTCGACGTCGATGCTGTTGATGACGACGTCCTCGACGGGCTTGTCACGACCGTCGGTGGGGACGCCCTCGATCGCGTCGACCACGGCGCGGGACTCGTCGTCGGCGACTTCACCGAAGATGGTGTGCTTGCCCTGGAGCCAGGGGGTCGCCACGGTCGTGATGAAGAACTGCGAGCCGTTGGTGCCACGGCCACCCTGGAGTCCGGCGTTGGCCATCGCGAAGATGTACGGGTTCTGGAAGGTGAGCTCGGGCGAGATCTCGTCGTCGAAGCGGTAGCCGGGGCCGCCGATGCCCTGGCCGAGCGGGTCGCCGCCCTGGATCATGAAGTCCTTGATGATGCGGTGGAAGACCACGCCGTCGTAGAGCTTGTCAGTGGAGACCTTGCCGGTGCCCGGGTGGGTCCACTCCTGCTGGCCGGTGGCCAGGTCGACGAAGTTCTTGACGGTCTTGGGAGCGTGGTTGCCGAACAGGTTGACGCGGATGTCGCCCTTGTTCGTGTGGATCGTTGCGACAGCGGTGTGCAGAGACATGTTCCGATTCTCGCATGCGTCCCCTGCGTACAGACGGTACCCACAGCTGTGACTCCGTGACCTGTCAGGCGTTGCGGTGGCAGGATGGGGGCCACGCCGTTCCGATGGAGGTACCAGATGACGACGATCGAACTGCCGCGCAAGCGCCGGAAGCAGATCAAGAAGCTCAAGGGCAAGACCGCCACGCTCCTCGGTGAGCAGCGCAAGGTGCTCGAGCACGCGAACGAGATCCTCGCCGAGGCCCGCTCGCACGCCGCTGACGCAGCACGCAAGGACATCGCACCCCGCGTCCAGAACGCGATCGACAACGGCATCCGCCCGGCTGTCGCCACGGGTGTCCACGCAGCCACCTCGGCAGCACAGACCGCTTCGCACCGTTTCCAGACCGAGGTCATCCCCGGCTTGGTCTCGACCGCGGGCTCGGTCATGAGCGTGGGCGACCTCGCGAAGGACCCCCCGCGTCAAGAAGCTCGTGAAGAACGCGCAGAAGAAGAGCAAGAGCGCGAAGAAGGCCGCTGCGAAGTACGTCCCGTCGCAGCAGAAGAAGGGCCTCGGTTTCGGTGGTGTCGCACTGATCATCGTCGGTGTCGTCGCCGTTGCCGGTGCCGCCTACGCCGCGTACCAGACGCTCCGAGCCGACGACGACCTCTGGGTTGCCGACGACTCCGACTCCGCGGACAAGTCCGCAGCCTGACCTCTCCGGTACGGACGACGGGCCTCGGCACTGCGCCGGGGCCCGTCGTCGTTCCCGGGGTGCCGTGGCGGCCACCGATGCCGAGATCGCACTTCGTGTCGCCCCAGCGCACGCCCAGCCGACACCAACTGCAATCTCACCCGGGGCGGCGGCGCCAGGCCAGCCTCGCACCGGACGGGAGGCGCGTCACGGGCCCGCCCCGAGCCTCCAGCCCGCCGACCGGTCATGACACCCCGCTCGCGTCCCGTCCACCGGCCACAGCCCGTCGTTGACCTCGCGCTGAGCCGACGACCCGCGACCACTCGGCGCACCTGAGCGGGGCGTTGCGCCCACTCGCGGTACCGAGATCGCACTCCCTGTCGCCTCGGCGCAGGCCGACAAGACACCAACTGCGATATCACCCGCGCGGCGGTGCCAGCCCAACCCCGCAGCGGACGGGAGGCGCGTCACGGGCCCGCCCCGAGCCTCCAGCCCGCCGACCGGTCACGACACCCCGCTCGCGTCCCGCCCACCGGCCACAGCCCGTCGGTGACGTCGCGCTGAGCCGACGACCCGCGACCACTCGGCGCACCGAGCGGGACGCCGAGATCGCACTTCGTGTCGCCTCGACGCACGCTGACCCGACACCAACTGGGATCTCACCCGGGCGTCGGCGCCAGGCCAGTCACGTACCGGACGGGAGGCGCGTCACGAGCCCGCCCCGAGCCTCCAGCCCGCCGACCGGTCACGACACGCCGCTCGCGTCCCGTCCACCGGCCACAGCCCGTCGGTGGCGGCCTGCCGAGTCGACGATCCGCGACCACTCGGCGCACCGAGCGGGACGCCGAGATCGCACTTCGTGTCGCCTCGGCGCACGCTGACCCGACACCAACTGCGATCTCACCCGGGCGCCGGTCCGGCTCCGGCCACGCACCGGACGGGAGGCGCGTCGCAGCCCCGCCCCGAGCCTCCAGTCCGCCGACCGGTCACGACACCCCGCTCGCGTCCCGTCCACCGGCCACAGCCCGTCGTTGACGTCGCGCCGAGCCGACGACCCGCGACCACTCGGCGCACCTGAGCGGGGAGTCGTGACCATCCGCGTCGGCGAGAACCCGCCCGCGCAGCACGAAGCCCCTGCGACGACGACCGGAGTCGACGACCAGGGGCCGAGGGAGTGGAGCCTAGGAGATTCGAACTCCTGACATCTGCCTTGCAAAGGCAGCGCTCTACCAACTGAGCTAAGGCCCCGGAGCGACCGAACCGGCCGCCACGTCGAGAGATCCGACGCGGGAGTTGAATTGTGGTGGGGCTACAAGGACTTGAACCTTGGACCTCTTCGTTATCAGCGAAGCGCTCTAACCGCCTGAGCTATAGCCCCTCAGACCGGATGAAAGCCTACCGCAGGAAGTCGTGGGAACGAAATCGAGTGGTCGGCCTCATCCGGCCGGGTGTGTCAGTTGTTGGTGAAGCCCACGAGCAGACCGCCCGTGATCCGCACGCTGAGGTTGTACAGCACGCTCACGATGGCGCCGAGCACGGTGCCGACGACGACGTTGAGGATGCCGACGACGATCGAGAACCCGAGGACCTGGCCCAGTGAGAACTGGTCCATGATCGAGTACCCGTTCTGCCCGGTGACGTCCTTCAGCAGCATGTCGATCTTCTCGAACACGCCGGTCTGGTTGAGGATGAGCCAGACGAGCGCGGTGGCGACGACGATCACGATGCTGCCGGCGAGGGCGATGAGGAAGCTGAGCTTCACCACCGACCAGAAGTCGAGGTACACGAGGCGCAGACGGACCTGTCGGGTGCCGACGGGCCGCTTCGCCTTCCTCTGGAGCTTCTCGGCGACACTACTCATTGCTTGACTGGTCCTCTCCGGCCACGGTGTCCGTGGGCACTGTGTCGGCGGGGTCGGGAGCCGCTTCGTCCGGGCTCACCGTCTCCACCGGGCCCGCAGGCTCGATCTCGGGGTCGTCCTGGTCGTCCAGGTTCCGCTCTGTGTTCCGGGCCACCGCGATGATCCGGTCGTTCTCCGCGAAACGCGCGAAGACGACTCCCATCGTGTCTCGGCCCTTGGCGGGGACCTCGGCCACGGCAGACCTTACCACCTTGCCCGATTGCAGCACGACGAGCACCTCGTCGTCCTCACCCACGATGAGCGCGCCCACCAGGTCGCCCCGGTCAGCGGCGAGCTTGGCCACCTTGATGCCGAGACCACCACGGCCCTGGATGCGGTACTGGTCGACGGAGGTGCGCTTGGCGTAGCCGCCCTCGGTCATCACCCAGACGAAGCCGTCGTCCGAGACCACCCGTGCCGCGAGCAGCGAGTCGCCGTCGCGGAAGGACATGCCCTTCACGCCGGAGGTCGACCGGCCCATCGGACGGAGCGTGTCGTTCGTCGCCGTGAAGCGGAGGGACATGCCGTGGCGCGAGACGAGGAGCAGGTCGTCGGTCTCGTCGACGAGCAGCGCCGACCGGAGCTTGTCACCGTCGCGCAGGTTGATCGCGATGATGCCGCCGGTGCGGTTCGTGTCGTACTCGGTCAGCGCGGTCTTCTTGACCAGGCCGTGCTCGGTGGCGAGCACGAGGTACTGGGCGGCCTCGTAGTCGCGGATGTCGAGGACCTGCTGGATCCGCTCGTCCGGCTGCATCGCGAGCAGGTTGGCGGAGTGCTGGCCCTTGGCGTCGCGGCCGGCTTCCTGCAGTTCGTACGCCTTGGCCCGGTAGACGCGGCCCTGGTCGGTGAGGAACAGCAGCCAGTGGTGCGTCGTCGTGACGAAGAAGTGCTCGACCACGTCGTCGGCACGCAGCTGGGCGCCACGCACGCCACGTCCGCCGCGGTGCTGCGCACGGTACTGGTCGCTGCGCGTGCGCTTGACGTACCCACCGCGGGTGATGGTGACGACGACCTCTTCCTCGGGGATGAGGTCCTCGATCGACATGTCGCCGTCGTACCCGAACATGATCTCGCTGCGGCGGTCGTCACCGAAGCGCTCGACGATCTCGTCGAGCTCCTCGCCGATGATGCGACGCTGGCGCTCCGGGCGGGCGAGGATGTCCTCGAAGTCGGCGATCTTGAGCTCGAGCGCCTCGGCTTCCTCGTGGATCTTCTGTCGCTCCAGCGCGGCCAGACGGCGCAGCTGCAGCTCGAGGATCGCGCGGGCCTGGATCTCGTCGACGGAGAGCAGGTCCATCAGGCCGCTCCGGGCCTCTTCGACGTCGGGCGACCGACGGATGAGCGCGATGACCTCGTCGAGGGCGTCGAGCGCTGCCAGGTAGCCGCGCAGGATGTGCGCGCGCTTCTCGGCTTCGCGCAGGCGGTACTGGGTGCGGCGGACGATGACCTCGACCTGGTGGTCGACCCAGGCGGAGATGAAGCCGTCGAGCGCCAGGGTGCGCGGGACACCGTCGACGATCGCGAGCATGTTCGCGCCGAAGTTCTCCTGCAGCTGCGTGTGCTTGTAGAGGTTGTTCAGCACGACCTTCGCCACGGCGTCGCGCTTGAGCACGATGACCAGGCGCTGGCCGGTGCGACCGGAGGTCTCGTCGCGGATGTCGGCGACGCCGGCGAGACGGCCGTCCTTGACCAGCTCGGCGATCTTGATCGCGAGGTTGTCGGGGTTGACCTGGTACGGCAGCTCGGTGACGACGAGGCAGGTGCGCGCCTGGATCTCCTCGACGCTGACGACGGCACGCATGGTGATCGACCCGCGGCCGGTCCGGTAGGCGTCCTGGATGCCCTTGACGCCGAGGATCTGCGCGCCGGTCGGGAAGTCCGGTCCCTTGATCCGCTGCATGAGCGCCGCGAGCAGCTCTTCACGCGTCGCGTCGGGGTTCTCGAGCGCCCACTTCGCGCCGGCGGCGACCTCGCGCAGGTTGTGCGGCGGGATGTTCGTCGCCATGCCGACCGCGATGCCGACCGACCCGTTGACGAGCAGGTTCGGGAAGCGGGACGGCAGGATCGCCGGCTCCTGCGTGCGGCCGTCGTAGTTGTCCTGGAAGTCGACGGTCTCCTCGTCGATGTCCCGGACCATCTCCATGGCGAGCGGCGCCATCTTGGTCTCGGTGTACCGCGGTGCCGCGGCGCCGTCGTTGCCGGGCGACCCGAAGTTGCCCTGGCCGAGGGCGAGCGGGTACCGGAGCGACCACGGCTGCACCAGGCGGACGAGTGCGTCGTAGATCGCGCTGTCACCGTGCGGGTGGAACTGGCCCATCACGTCGCCGACGACGCGGGAGCACTTCGAGAAGGCGCGGTCCGGCCGGTAGCCGCCGTCGTACATCGCATAGAGCACGCGGCGGTGCACGGGCTTCAGGCCGTCGCGGACCTCGGGCAGCGCGCGCCCGACGATGACCGACATCGCGTAGTCGAGGTACGACCGCTGCATCTCGAGCTGCAGGTCGACCTGCGAGATGCGGTCGCCGGAGACGACGATGTCCCCGACCTCGCCGTGCACGATCTCGGGCTGGTCGTCGTTGGTTTCGTTCTCGTCAGCCATCTGGCTCGGCTACCTTTCTGACGGCCCGGAGGCCGTGGTGGCGTTCGTCGCGCCGGGCGCGACCACAGGTGGTCAGGACCAGGGCACGCGGCTCGCGCGGCCTGCTGGTCCGGTGATCAGATGTCCAGGAACCGGACGTCCTTCGCGTTCTGCTGGATGAACTGGCGACGAGCGTCGACGTCCTCGCCCATGAGCGTGGCGAAGGTGCTGTCCACGGCGGCCGCGTCCTCGAGCGTGACCTGCAGCAGGGTGCGGGTGTCCGGGTTCATGGTGGTGTCCCAGAGCTCCTTGTAGTCCATCTCGCCGAGGCCCTTGTAGCGCTGGATCCCGTTGTCCTTCGGGATGCGCTTGCCCGAGGCGATGCCGGACTGCAGCAGGGCGTCGCGCTCACGGTCGCTGAAGACGTACTCGTGGGCGGAGTTCGACCACTTCAGGCGGTACAGCGGCGGCTGCGCGAGGTAGACGTAGCCGCGCTCGATGAGCGGTCGCATGTACCGGAACAGCAGCGTCAGCAGGAGCGTCGTGATGTGCTGGCCGTCGACGTCGGCATCGGCCATCAGCACGATCTTGTGGTACCTGGCCTTGTCCGGGTCGAAGTCCTCGCCGATGCCGGCGCCGAACGCCGTGATCATCGACTGGATCTCCTGGTTCGCCAGGGCCCGGTCGAGACGGGCCTTCTCGACGTTCAGGATCTTGCCGCGGAGGGGCAGGATCGCCTGGGTCATCGGGTTGCGGCCCTGCACGGCGGAACCGCCGGCCGAGTCGCCCTCGACCATGAAGATCTCCGACAGGGTCGGGTCCTTCGACTGGCAGTCCTTGAGCTTGCCCGGCATGCCGCCTGACTCGAGCAGGCCCTTGCGCCGCGTGGTCTCACGGGCCTTGCGGGCAGCGAGTCGTGCCTGCGAGGCCTGGATCGCCTTGCGGACGACGTCGCGGGCCTGGGTCGGGTTGCTCTCGAACCAGTGGGTGAGCTCAGTGCCGACGACGCGCTGGACGAAGGACTTGGCCTCGGTGTTGCCGAGCTTGGTCTTCGTCTGGCCCTCGAACTGCGGCTCGGCGAGCTTCACGGAGATGACGGCCGTCAGCCCTTCACGGATGTCGTCACCCGTGAGGTTGTCGTCCTTCTCCTTGATGATCTTCGCTTCACGCGCGTAGCGGTTGACCAGGGTCGTGAGTGCGGCGCGGAAGCCCTCTTCGTGGGTGCCGCCCTCGTGCGTGTTGATCGTGTTCGCGAAGGTGTGGACGCTCTCCTGGTACGAGGTGTTCCACTGCATCGCGACCTCGAGCGCGATCTTGCGCTCGGTGTCCTCGGACTCGAAGCCGATGACGTCGGGGTGCACCAGGTCGGCCTTCTTCTGCGCACCGAGGTACTCGACGTAGTCGGCGAGGCCGCGGTCGTAGCGGAAGCTGTCGTGGCGCGACTCCTCCCCTTCGTCCGGCGTGCGCTCGTCTCGCAGGTTCAGGCGGAGGCCCTTGTTGAGGAACGCCATCTGCTGGAAGCGCGCGCGCAGGGTCTCGTAGTCGAAGTCGATCGACTCGAAGATCTCGGCGTTCGGCCAGAACGTGATGGTCGTGCCGGTCTCGTTGGTCTCTTCGTCCTTCGAGACGGGGGCGACCGGGACGCCGTCGGTGTAGCTCTGGCGCCAGACGTGTCCCTGACGACGGACCTCGACGTCGAGCTCGCTCGAGAGCGCGTTCACGACGGAGGAACCGACACCGTGCAGACCACCGGAGACCGCGTACCCGCCGCCGCCGAACTTGCCGCCGGCGTGCAGGACGGTCAGGACGACCTGGAGCGTCGACACGCCCTCGGCCGAGTGCACGTCCACGGGGATGCCACGGCCGTTGTCGACCACGCGGACGCCGCCGTCTTCGCGGATCGTGATGTCGATGGTGTCGCAGTACCCGGCGAGGGCCTCGTCGACGGAGTTGTCGACGATCTCCTGCACGAGGTGGTGGAGCCCGCGCGGGCCCGTCGAACCGATGTACATGCCAGGGCGCTTGCGGACGGCCTCGAGCCCCTCGAGCACCTGGATCTGGTCTGCGCCGTAGGACGACTCGCTCTGCTGGGCCTGCTCGCTGAGCGAGTCCTGTCGGTCGTCGTCAGATGCTGATGCCATGTCGAGAGTGCTCCTGCCTGCGCGCGGAACACCCACGCACTGCACCGCCCAGTCTATCGCAGCAGCCTCGTCCTCAGGGCTGAAACGGGCCACAGACGGGCGATTTCGCGACCAGAGGACGATTTGGTCTGCTCAACCGTAGGTGTCGCGAGGGCCGCGCCCCTGGACGCTCCTGGGGCCACGTTTCCAGGTGGGGGCGTCCGGGCCCGAAACCCGGATCGACTCGACGCCCGCTTCCGGGTGCCGCTCCGCGATGGTCGTGGTCACGCTCGCACGCATCAGCCGGAGCTGCGTCGCCCACGCCGTCGAGTCGCACCGGATGAGCAGTGCACCGTCCTCGATGTCGGTCGGACGGGAGTGCTTCGCGAGCTCCTCGCCGACGACGCTCGGCCAGTCGACGAAGAGCTCCGAGCGCGCCAGTGGCTCCGTCCAGCCCAGCTCGGCCGCGAGCGACCCGACGATGTCACCGAGGCCCTTCGGCTCACGACCGCGACCGTAGGGCACGGTGTCGGCGTCGATCTCCTTGGCACGGCGACGGCGCGCGTCGACCCCGCGCTTGCCCGGGTCGCCGAACACCGCCTTCATGTGCTGGTACACACGGCTGGGTTCGGTGGGCTTCCACGGCCTGGGCATCAGGCCTTCGTCGGCGTCGCCGGACTGGAGGCCCGGCTCGGCTCGGTCTCGTCGGTCACGATGGTGCCGGCCTCGATCCGCACGGTGTGCGCAGCCAGCTGCCCGGGGACGTCACCGAACACCGCCGCGGTGATGAGGACCTGCTCGTAGTCCGCCACCGCGGAACCGAGCCGTTCCCGCCGGGACTCGTCGAGCTCCGCGAAGACGTCGTCGAGGATGATGATCGGGTCGCCGAGGCTCGACTCTGCGCGCAGGATCGACGCCGACGCGAGCTGGATCGCGAGGGCGAACGACCAGGACTCCCCGTGACTGGCGTAACCGCGGGCCGGTAACCCGTTCAGGGTGAAGAGCACGTCGTCGCGGTGGGGCCCGGCGAGGGTCAGCCCGCGGTCGAGTTCGTCGCGGCGACGGCGTTCCAGCGCCTGACGGAAGGCCTCCGCCGCAGCGGGGACCGTGACGGGTTCGTCCGGGGTGCCGAGCACGGGGTCGGTGGCGCTCGCGTCCTCGGGGTCGCCGCCCCGGACGGAGAGCACGCCGGTGATCGTGGCCTCGTGCCGTTCGCCGGCGACCATCGCGTACGACTCCGCGACGAAGGGCGCGAGCCGACGGGTCAGGTGGTCGCGGGCAGCGATGATCTCGGAGCCGAACGCGACGAGCCGTTCGTCCCAGACCTCGAGCGTCGAGAGCGACCCGGCCTTGGTGCCGGAGTTCCTCGCGGACTTGAGCAGGGTGTTGCGCTGCCGGAGCGTGCGGTCGTAGTCGGCGATGACGCCCTGCATCCGCGGCGCGATCTGCACGAGGAGCTCGTCGAGCATGCGACGACGCCCGGACGGTTCGCCGCGGACGAGCGCCAGGTCCTCCGGTGCGAAGAGCACGCTCGTGCAGTAGCGCGGGAGCTCGCGCGGCTTGATCGCCGAGCGGTTCACCTGCGCCCGGTTCGACCCCGAGCGGTTGATCTGCACCTCGGCGAGGATGCTCCGGTCCTCGTGCGCGAGTCGAGCGCGGACGATCGCCGCGTCGCACCCCTGTCGCACGAGGGCGGCATCCGTCGGCACGCGGTGCGACCCGAGCGTGGACAGGTAGGCGATGGACTCGACGAGGTTCGTCTTGCCCTGGCCGTTCCGTCCGACGAACAGGTTCGGCCCGCGTGCGAAGTCGACCTCCGCCTGCCGGTAGTTCCGGAAGTCGGTGAGCTGGAGATGGTCGACGTGCACGCGGGCCGAGGCCGGGTTCCCCCGGGAAGTCCTAGGACTTCTTGACGGCGTGGCCGCCGAACTGGTTGCGGAGCGCCGCGACGGCCTTCATCGTCGGGGACGCGCTGCCCTGACGCGAGACGAAGCGCGCGAAGATCGACGCCGAGAGCGCCGGCATCGGCACGGCGAGCTCGATGCCCTCTTCGAGGGTCCAGCGACCCTCGCCCGAGTCCTCGACGTAGCCCTCGAGCTCGGTGAGCTGCGGGTCCTCGTTGAGGGCGAGCACCATGAGGTCGAGCAGCCAGGAGCGCACGACCGTGCCGCGCTGCCACCCGGCGAAGACCGCGGGGACGTCCTTGATCAGGTCCTTGGCCTCGAGGAGCTCGTAGCCCTCGCCGTACGCCTGCATGATCGCGTACTCGATGCCGTTGTGCACCATCTTGGCGTAGTGGCCGGCGCCGATCGGGCCGGCGTGCGAGAAGCCCTCTTCGCGGGGGCCTTCGGGGCGGAGCGCGTCGAACACCGGCATGGCGCGCTCGATGTCGGCAGCGTCGCCACCGACCATCAGGCCGTAGCCGTTGTCGAGGCCCCAGACACCACCCGAGACGCCGGCGTCCACGTAGCGGATGCCCTTGGCGTCGAGCAGCTTGGCGTGCACCTCGTCGTCGAGCCACTTCGAGTTGCCGCCGTCGATGACGAGGTCACCCGGCTCGAGGACCTCGGCGAGGTCGTTGATGACGTCGTCGGTGATCTTCCCGTGGGGGACCATGACCCAGACCAGACGCGGGCCGGTCAGGGCCTTCGCGAGGGCGCCGAGGTCAGCGACGTCCGAGACGGCGGGGTTGGCGTCGTACCCGACGACGTCGATCCCTGCGTTGCGCAGACGCGCACGCATGTTGTTGCCCATCTTCCCGAGGCCGACAAGACCGATCTCCATGATTTCCTTCTTCTGTTCGTCGTCGCGCTGGGGCCACGAGTGACGCGTCAGCGCAGGTGTGACTGTTGCGCTATCGCAGCAGGAGGTTGGGCTGCAGCAGGTACCGGTATCCGTCCGTGGCCGGTTCCTCACGCGAGGACTGGCCGGTGATGAGCACCGGGCCCGGCTTGTTGGGGTTCTCCGTCTTGGTGAAGGAGATGCGGACGAACTCGGAGTGCACCGCGTTCAACCCGTCCAGGAGGAAGGCGGGCTTCAACGAGACCACCATGTCCTCACCGGTCAGCAACGCATCGATCGACTCTGACGCCTGCGCTTGTTCGGATCCGATCGCCTCGAGCGTGAGCCCGTCGACCGTGAAGGAGAACCGGAGCGCGGCTTCGCGCTCCAGGACGAGGGAGACCCGTCGGACCGCTTCGACCAGCTCAGCCGTGTTGATCACGGCGTGGTCCTGGACGGTCTCGGGGAAGAGCCGGCGGACCGGCGGGTAGTTGCCCTTGATGAGCAGGGACGTGACCGTCTTGTCCGCGGCCTGGAACGCGATGAGCTCCCGGTCCGAGTTGCCGCTGATGGACACCGACACCGTCGTGGCCGAGCCGAACGTGCGGCCGACCTCCTGCAGGGTGCGGGCCGGGACGAGCGCGTGCATCGGCTCGGTGGGCTCGCCACCGGAGCGGCCGGAGTCCCACTGGATCGTGCGGACGGCGACGCGGTAGCGGTCGGTCGCGATGAGCGACAGGTCGTTGTCGCTGACCTCGAGCTGCACGCCGGTGATGACCGGGGTGACGTCGTCACGGCTCGCGGCGACGGCGACCTGGGAGACGGCTTCCGAGAAGGCGTCGCCCGGGATGACACCGGTCTGCGGGCCGACCTCCGGCAGGGTCGGGTACTCCTCGACCGGCATGCTCAGGAGGGTGAAGTGTGCCGAGCCACAGGTGACGGTGATCCGGGACTCGTCCGTGGAGAACGTGACCGGGGCGTTCGGCAGGCGGCTCGCGATGTCGTTGAGCAACCGACCGGAGACCAGGACCGTGCCCGACTCGTCGATCTGCGCCGAGATCGACGTCTGCGCCGAGACCTCGTAGTCGAAGGACGACAGCGTCAGACGCTCGCCTTCGGCATGGATCAGGACACCCGAGAGGATCGGGAGGGTCGTGCGCTGTGGGAGGAGTTTCACCGCGAACGAGACGGCTTCGGAGAAGACGTCCCGGTTGACCTCGAACTTCACAGCTGGGACCCCTGTCGATGGTTGGACTGTCCGGCCGCCCCATTGTGGCACAGCCCGGCGGAGGCCGGATTTCTTGTCATCCCGCCGTCCACAAGGTTGGCCCAGGGATCCCTAGAGATGAACAGGAGTAATCGTATTAACGCCTGTGCACACTGTGGACAACTCTGTGGAGACCAGTCACCGCAAGGGAACTACACGGTTGTGACTTGTGGGCGGCCTGTGGGCACCCTCGGGATGAATCTTCCTCGTCTATCCACTTCCATCCCCAGTTTCCACAGACACCCCCATCGCTGTGTACAACCGTCCGGCGTGTCCTCCACAGTTATCCACAGGCTTTCCACACTGTGTGAAAACCGCCGTGTGGAACCGTCTCAGATGGTGGACGCGCGCCCAGGCGAGCCGATGTCGGGACGTGGGAGGAGCCTCCCGGCCGCGTGAACCGATGTTCTGCGCGACGTGAGCCGCCGGTGCGAGCAGGTGCTCAGCGGTACCGGCGGTCCTGCTTGATCCGGCTCGTGAGCTCCGTGACCTGGTTGTAGATGGAGCGCCGTTCCTTCATCAGGTCCGCGATCTTCTTGTTCGCGTACATGACGGTGGTGTGGTCGCGGTTGCCGAACAGCTGCCCGATCTTGGGCAGGGACAGGCTCGTGAGCTCACGGCAGAGGTACATCGCGATCTGTCGTGCGGTCGCGATCGCCTGCGACCGGGACGACCCGTAGAGGTCGTCGACGGAGAGCTTGAAGTACTCCGCGGTGTGGTTGATGATGTCCGTCGGCGCGATGACGTTGTCCTCGTCGAGCGTGATCAGGTCCTTGAGGACCGTCTGCACGAGCGCCATGTCGACGGCCGTCCGGTTCAGGCTCGCGAACGCGGTGACGCGGATGAGCGTGCCCTCGAGCTCCCGGATGTTGCTGGAGACCTTCGAGGCCATGAACTCGAGGATGTCGTCCGGCACCTGCAGGTGGTCCGACTGTGCCTTCTTGCGGAGGATCGCGATGCGGGTCTCGAGGTCCGGGACCTGGACATCGGTGATCAGGCCCCACTCGAAGCGGCTGCGCATCCGGTCCTCGAAGCCCGTGAGGTGCTTCGGCGCGACGTCCGACGTGACCACGACCTGCTTGTTGTGGTCGTGCAGCGTGTTGAACGTGTGGAAGAAGGCCTCTTGCGTGGAGTCCTTGCCCTGGAGGAACTGGATGTCGTCGATGAGCAGGATGTCGATGTCGCGGTACCGCTGCTGGAACTGGTTGGACCGGTTGTTCGCGATCGAGTTGATGAAGTCGTTCGTGAACTCCTCGCTGGACACGTACCGCACCCGGATGCCCGGGTAGAGGCTCTCGGCGTAGTGGCCGATCGCGTGCAGGAGGTGGGTCTTGCCGAGGCCGGAGTCGCCGTAGATGAACAGCGGGTTGTACGCCTTGGCCGGGGCCTCGGCGACCGCGACGGCCGCGGCGTGTGCGAACCGGTTCGACGAGCCGATGACGAAGTTGTCGAAGTTGTACTTCGGGTTGAGCCGCGACTCGGGCCGGCCGCCGGTGCCCGGGGAGTCGATGTGGCTCGGGACGAACGGGGCCTCGATGTACTGGCGTGGGGCGGCGCTCTGCTCCACCGGCTGCTGCGTGGGCTCGGCGTACGCGGGGACCACGGGGTCGACCCGCGGCTCGGAGGCCATGTCCGGGTTGACCGTGATCGCGAAGTTCGCGACCGAGTCGTCACCGATCCGGGCGACGGCCTCGGTGATCGGGATCCGGATCCGCTGCTCGAGCATGCCGCGGGTCAGGTCGTTGGGGACCTCGAGGTAGAGGGTGCCGGCGAGGACGCCCTTCGGCTCGACGAGGTTGAGGAAGCCGTGCAGCTGCGGCGTGATGCGGTCGTCCTCGGCCAGGAGCCCGAGGACGCTCGACCAGAGGTCCTCGACGGGGTCGGCGGGCATCGTCATGTCGCGCTCGTCTCCAGGGGTCTCGTTCGGTCGTTCGGGTCGCAGGGCGCGCCACGGAACACGTGGGAGCGGGCGGCAGCACCGTGTCCCGGCGAGTCGTCCGTGGCTCCGGGCTGCTTCGTCGACGCTGCTGTGCCGCAGGCTCCCCACAGGGTTGTCCACAGTCTTGTCCACGATCGCCCCGGGCGCCAGGTCGGGGGTACTCCCCTGTCGTGGCGGGCCTCAGGCCGATCGATGACCCAACTGTAAAGGACCGGGGGCGCTCGCACCGAACGGAAGTTGTCCCCAATGTGGAGAACCGTGACGGAGCACCCACGGAGCCCGGGTGCGGTGATCGGGGTTTGACCTGGTCGCCCCTGTCACGTACCGTGGACAAGTTGACAGCGGCCCCTTGGTCGCGCCCACCTGGTTCAACCAAACCCATTCGTGACGGCTCGCCTCGAGCAGCCGTGTGGAGAAGATCATGAGCAAGCGCACCTTCCAGCCGAACAACCGTCGCCGCGCCAAGAAGCACGGCTTCCGCCTCCGCATGCGCACCCGTGCCGGCCGCAGCATCCTGGCCGCACGTCGCGCCAAGGGCCGCACCGAGCTCTCCGCCTGATCCAGCCTCACGCTGGTCCGGCTGTGCAGCCGATCGCGCCGCTCCGGCGTGGACCCCAGGTCCACCCGGGCGGCGCTTCGCTGCGCGGTCGGCGTCTCGACCCGTGCTGCCGGACGGGTCGGTGACGTCATGCTCGCTCGTGCGAACCGCATCGTGCGCGGAGACGACTACCGCGCGACCGTCCGTCGTGGCCGCAGGATCGCGACGCCGACCGTGGTGGTGTCCGTCGTCCGTCGACCCGCGGACCCGGACGCGCCGACTCGGTTCGGGTTCATCGTGGCGAAGACAGTCGGCAACGCCGTGACCCGCAACCTCTTGCGACGCCGGTTCAAGGGCATCGCCCACGACCTGCTCGCGACGGTCCCGGTCGGGCACGATGTGGTCGTCCGCGCACTGCCAGCCGCTGCGCAGGCCACGTGGCCTACCCTGCTCGAAGACGTCTCGCGCTCGTTCGCGCGCGGTGTGGAGAAGGCAGCATGAACCGGACGCGCTCGATGCGGACCCAGAGTTCCCTTCGGACCCAGTGGGTCCGTGTGCTCTGGGTGGTCGTGTTGCTCCCACGCAACGTCTGCGTGGTCGTCCTCCGGGCCTACCGCGCCGTGATCTCCCCGCTCTACGGCAACGTCTGCCGGTACCACCCCTCGTGCTCGCGCTACGCGCTCGAGGCGATCCAGCAGTACGGCGTCGTACGCGGGACCGCCATGGGCGCCTGGCGCATCGGCCGGTGCAACCCCTGGGCCGCCGGCGGCATCGACGACGTCCCGGCACGACGCGAGCCCCACACCGTCAACCGGTTCGGGTTCGTGCTCGCCCCGGTCCAGCAGCAGTCGCAGTCCCCGGTCGGCACCCTCCGTCCGGTGCTGTTCCCCCAGCGCACTCGAAAGGCGTGACCGTCCTCATGGACCTCATCGGAACGATCCTCTGGCCCCTCAAGTGGGTGGTCTCCGCCATCCTGGTCGGCTTCCACTGGATCTTCGAGAACCTCGGTCTTGACCCCGCAGCGGGCCTGACCTGGGTCCTGTCGATCATCTTCCTGACCTTCGTGGTCCGTGCCGCACTGATCCCGATCTTCGTGCGCCAGATCAAGTCGCAGCGCCGCATGCTCGAGGTCGCGCCGCAGCTGAAGAAGATCCAGGACAAGTACAAGGGCAAGAAGGACCAGTTCTCGCGTGAGGCCATGTCCCGCGAGACCATGGCGCTGTACAAGGAGACCGGGACCAACCCGCTGAGCTCCTGCCTGCCGCTCCTGCTGCAGATGCCGATCTTCTTCTCGCTGTACTCGGTGCTGCACGAAGCCCAGATCAACAAGACCGGCATCGGTCTGCTCACGAACGACCTGGCCCGGGAGTTCGGCAACGCGTCGCTCTTCGGTGCCCCGCTGCACGAGACCTTCACGAACGCCTCCGGGTGGGAGGTCCGCATCATCGCGGGCTTCATGATCGTGGTCATGACGGCATCGCAGTTCGTCACGCAGCTGCAGCTCGTCGCCAAGAACATGTCGCCGGAGACCAAGGAGTCTCCGATGTACCGCCAGCAGAAGATGATGCTGTACGTGCTCCCCCTGATCTTCGTGATCTCGGGTCTCTCGTTCCCCCTCGGCGTCATGTTCTACTGGCTCGCGTCGAACCTCTGGACGATGGCGCAGCAGTACTTCGTCATCCGCAGCATGCCGACGCCGGGTTCCGAAGCGGCCCTGGCCCGCGAGGTCCGCCTCGCGAAGAAGGCCCAGCGCCGTGGGACGCCCGCCGGGGTCCTCGCCGAGGCCGGCGCCGGTGCCGGTGCCGCCGAGATGGAAGCCGTGCGCATCACGACGACGCAGCGCCAGCAGCCGGTCGGCAAGCAGCGCTCGAAGAAGAACGGGAAGACCAAGTGACCGAGCAGGACACCACCGCAGCGGTCGAGCCGACCGAGGCTGAGCTGACCACGACCGGTGCGGTCGACGACGTCGAAGAGGACCTCGACGACGAGACCCGCGACGAAGCCGACATCGCTGCGGACTACATCGAGGAACTGCTCGACATCTGCGACCTCGACGGCGACATCGAGATCGAGGAGCGCGCGGGTCGCGTCTACCTGTCCGTCACGGACGAGGGCAACGCCCTGCGGGTCCTCGCGAAGCCGGACACCGTGACCGCGCTCCAGGAGCTCACGCGCATCGCCGTGCAGGCCGAGACGGGCGAGTTCAGCCGGCTCATCCTCGACGTCGGTGGCTCGCGGGACGCCCGCGCCGAGGAACTCCAGCGGCTCGTCGACACCGCGGTCGAGCGCATCGAGGCCGGGTCGCCCACGGCGGCGCTCCCCCCGATGTCCTCCTACGAACGCAAGCTCGTGCACGACCTGGTCGCGGAGAAGGGCTTCAACTCGGAGTCCGAGGGTGAGGGTCGCGACCGCCACACGGTCATCACCCGATGACGGCGGACGCGCAGCCGTCGTCGGAGTCAGACGCCGTGACTGCCCCTGGGAGGCCGTCAGACGCCCCTGGCGTGGTGTCGACGGACGTCAGCGAGCCTCCGGTGCTGGAAGCCGAGCCAGCGGCAGCGCAGACGCTGTTCGGCGACCGCATCGACGTCGCGCGGTCCTTCACGAACGAGCTTGCACGCCGCGGTGAGGAACTCGGCCTGATCGGGCCGCTGGAACTCCCCCGGCTTTGGACGCGACACATCCTCAACTCTGCGTTGCTTGCGCCATTGCTCACTGCCGGCGGACACGTCGGCGACGTCGGTTCGGGAGCGGGCCTGCCGGGCCTGGTGCTGGCGATCGCGCGCCCAGACGTCACCTTCACGCTCATCGAGCCCATGGAACGCCGTGTCGAGTGGCTCACGGCCGAGGCCGCGCGACTTGGCCTGGAGAACGTCTCGGTGCTCCGCGCGCGGGCCGAGGACGTGTCGGACGAGCTGGTGCTCGACCAGGTCACCGCTCGTGCGGTGAGCGCCCTGTCGAAGCTCATCCCCATCACCGTGCCGCTCGTCCGTTCCGGCGGGGAGCTCATCCTCATGAAGGGCGCGCGCGTCGACGACGAAGTTGCCGCAGCTCGGAAGGTGATCCTCCGCAAGCGACTCGAGAACGTCGAAGTCCTCGAGCTCGGAGTCGGTGTGGTCGAGGAAACCACACGCGTCTTCCGGGCTACAGTTGACTGACGCCGCGCGGCGCTGAGGTCCTCCGGGATCGTGTGCAGCGCCCCGCGTTCCACGTGAAACATCGAACCGGGGAAGAGGCACTCGTTGAGTTCATCGACCGACTACGACGCGTCGACACCGCTCGCTCGTGAGATCGCTGATCTGACCCGACGTCGCCGAGCGATCGCGTCCGAACAGTTCCCGCTGCCGGGTAAGACCCGCATCCTGACGGTGTCCAACCAGAAGGGCGGCGTCGGCAAGACCACCACCACGGTCAACCTCGCAGCAGCCCTGGCTCGCGGAGGAGCCCGCGTCCTGGTCATCGACCTCGACCCGCAGGGCAATGCGTCGACGGCGATGGGCGTCAACCACCAGGCTGACGTCACGAGCATCTACGACGTCATCGTGGACGAAGCGCCGATCGCTGATGCCGTGCAGCGCTCCCCCGAGTCCGAGAACCTCTGGTGTGTGCCGGCGACGATCCACCTCGCGGGCGCTGAGATCGAACTCGTGTCGCTCGTCGCCCGCGAACAGCGTCTGCGTACGGCTCTGGACCAGTACCTCGAGTCGCTCGACGACCCGTACCATTACGTCTTCATCGACTGCCCGCCGTCCCTCGGCCTGCTGACGATCAACGCCTTCGTCGCTGCGAAGGAAGTCCTGATCCCGATCCAGTGCGAGTACTACGCACTCGAGGGGCTCAGCCAGTTGCTGCGGAACATCGAGCTGATCGAGCGCCACCTGAACCCGAACCTCAGCGTGTCGACGATCCTGCTCACGATGTACGACGGCCGGACCAACCTCGCGAACCAGGTCGCCGCGGACGTCCGCGAGCACTTTGGCGAGCAGGTGCTCAAGGCCATGATCCCCCGATCGGTGCGCGTGAGCGAGGCACCGAGCTACGGCCAGAGCGTCGTGGCCTACGACATCAACTCCTCCGGGTCGTTGTCCTACCTGGAAGCGGCGGCGGAGATCGCAGCACGAGGAGCAAAGCACTGATGGCACCCAAGCGCACCGGACTCGGCCGAGGCATCGGCGCTCTGATCCCGACGGCCGCGGATCAGCAGGACCGCCCGGTGGACGTGTTCTTCCCCACGGGCGGCACGGGCTCGGCAGCCGCGTTCGCCGACGGCGCCACGGCGGAGGACCTGCTTGCGGTGCCCGGTGCACGACTGGCCAACCTCAACCCGCTCGACATCGTGCCGAACGGTCAGCAGCCGCGCAAGGAGTTCCGCGAGGAAGAGCTGCAGGAGCTCGTGCACTCGATCCGCGAGATCGGCGTGCTGCAGCCCATCGTGGTGCGGCCGCTCGAAGGTGCTTCGGGAACGGAGCCGCAGTACGAGCTCATCATGGGTGAGCGGCGCCTCCGTGCAACCAAGGAGCTCGGGCTCGCGACGATCCCCGCGATCGTCAAGGACACTCCGGACGACGCGATGCTTCGCGACGCTCTGCTCGAGAACCTGCACCGTGCGAACCTCAACGCGCTGGAAGAAGCCTCGGCCTACCAGCAGCTGCTCGCAGACTTCGGTATCACGCAGGAGGAGCTCGCGCAGCGGATCGGGCGTTCACGGCCGCAGATCACGAACACCATCCGACTGCTGCGACTCCCCTCCCCCGTGCAGCGTCGCGTTGCTGCTGGTGTGCTCTCCGCCGGCCACGCTCGTGCGATCCTCGCGGCGCCCGACGCCGAGGCGATGGAGTACCTGGCCGAGAAGATCGTCAACGAGGACCTGTCCGTGCGTCAGGCCGAGGCGCTCGCGCAGCAGCTCGCACAGGGATCGCCGAAGAAGGCTCCGGTGCAGCCCAACAAGCGGGAGGCGCACTTCTCCGACGTCGCGGAGCGTCTGGGCGATCGGCTCAACACGCGCGTGCGGATCGCGGTGGGTGCGCGCAAGGGCCGTGTCACGATCGACTTCGCGAATGCGGCCGACCTCAACCGCATCCTCGAGGAGCTCGGCGCAGCAGACCTCGGGTCCTGAGTCGCCGTTCCACGTGGAACGTCCCCTCAGCGGGCGTCAGACGGCTCTCTGCGGGACGAAGGCGCCCCGCGCAGATCCGCATCTACCCCACGACAGGAACGGCTCTTATAGCGGCGCAGGGCACTGGAACCTGCCTCCTCCTACAAGCAAAAGCCCCCTGGCCGTGCGATTGTGATGTTCCACGTGAAACACCGCTGCGAACAGGCGCCGGCCGGCGTCAGCGGAGCGACCGGAGTTTGAAGATTCCGACCAATGCGAGCACCGGTTTGAACAGCGTCATCTCACCCAGTCGGTAATCCTTGCCGGGGACCAGCCGAGCCGCGAGGTCAGGGCGCTGGCGGCGGAGATAGATCCGCGCCTTCTCCGCGTGCAGGCTGTTCGACACGAGCATGATCCACTGAGCGTCCTCGAGCAAGGGGGTCACGTTCTGGATGTTCTCCCACGTGGAGCGGCTCGTGGTCTCCTCGTGGAGGGGCCCATTCCAGCGGAGGTCATGGCGGAGGTGTCGAGCGAGCAGCGTCGCTTCCGGGATGCTCCCGCGGACCGCTCCCCCACTCGCGATGATCGTCGTCGTGGTACCGGCAGGGACCGAGCGGAGAGCCATGCGCGCGCGCCACCGGTTGACGACGTTGGCGTCCTGCCCGCGATTGGCGATCCCGAGGACGACGACGACACCGCCGCTCGCGTGCGCGGCTTTCAAAGCCGGGCTGTCCGGGTACCCGCGCCGAGAGGCACGTCGATGGACCAGCTCTGCCCAGGTCAAGAGGGCGAGACCGATCAGGGCCGAGAACGACAACAGGCGCAGTGTTCCACGTGGAACACTGCGCCTGGAGGGCATCGCTCAGGCCTGGTGGTCGCGGATGGCTTGTTCGGCCAGCTCCGCGTAGGTCCACCCGAGGTCGAATCCCGACGCGGACAGGGCCTGCGGGACGAGGGACGTCTCCGTGAGGCCCGGAAGCACGTTGGCCTCGAGGAACCACGGGGTACCGGCGTTGTCGATGATGAGGTCCACACGCGAGATGTGTCGCAGGCCCAGGGCCCCGTGTGCGGCCACAGCAGCGGCCGAAGCTGCGGCAGCGAAGTCCGACGACAACCGAGCCGGCGTGTAGAACGTGGTCTCCCCTGCGTTGTACCGGGCCTCGAACCCGTAGAAGCCGTTCTTCGGCACGATCTCGACCGGCGCGAGGGCCACAGGGCCGTCCCCGGTGTCGATGATCCCGACGGCGACCTCGGTCCCACGGATCAACTGCTCCACCACCACGTCGTCGCAGTAGGTGTACGCGGTGACCATGGCTCGGGGGAGGTCGTCCACGTCCTCGACGAGCGTGACACCCTGGGCGCTGCCGCCCCGTGCAGGCTTCACCGCGAGCGGCACGGGGTGCTCCCCAGCGATGCTCTTGAGGACGCCGACGGCACCGAGCTCGCGGAACACATCGTGGGACAGCGTCACCGACCGCGGTGTCTTCACGCCGGTCCTGGCGACCAGTGCCGAGGCAGTGGGCTTGTCCCAGGCCAACCGGGCCGACGTCGACCGTGAGCCGACGAACGGGATGTCCAGAGCCTCCAGGATGCCGCGAAGCGCGCCGTCCTCACCAGAGGCGCCGTGCAGTGCTGGCCACACGACGTCCGGGCGGGTGGCCGCAAGCGCCGGCAGGAGCGATGCGTCGGCGTCGCGGAGGTCGACCTGCCAGCCGTACCCGGTCAACGAGTCGGCGACGCGGCGTCCGGATCGGAGTGAGACGTCCCGTTCGTGGGAGATGCCCCCGGCGACGACGACGACGTGGCGGCGAGTGAGCTCGGCCATTGCGGAGACCTCCGGTACTGCGGTGTTCGACGGAAAGTGCTGGTCAGGAGATGTTCGGCGGCGGGGCACTCACCGAAGACGTCTGACGAGCGGTGCTGGTGGAGCGCGTCGTGGGACCGAAGGTCTCGACGAGCTCGAGCTCGTCGTTGACGACGTTGGCCAGGCGCTTGACGCCGACCCGGATCTGTTCCGGCGTCGGGTAGCAGAAGGACAGGCGGATGTTGTGGCCGCCGCGGCCATCGGCGTAGAAGGCGGTGCCTGGCGTGTACGCCACGAGCTCCTTCACGGCGCGCGGGAGCATCCCCTTGGAGTCGAGCGACTCCGGCAGGGTCAGCCAGACGAAGAAGCCACCGTTCGGACGTGTCCAGCTCAGGTCGGGCAGGAACTCCCCCAGGGCCTGGAACATGGCGTCGCGACGTTCGGCGTAGATGCCACGGAACGTGTCGATCTGCCCGCGCCAGTCGGCGGCGTCGAGGTAGGCGTTGACGACGTACTGGCCGAAGGAGTTCGGCGCGAGCACGGCAGACTCGTTGGCGAGCACGAGCTTCTCGCGGATGGCGTGCGGTGCGAGGGCCCAGCCGACGCGGAAGCCCGGAGCGAGCGTCTTCGAGAACGACCCGAGGTACACCACGCCCTCGTCGTCGATGGAGCGGATGGCCTGAGGTGCCGGCTCGTCGAACCAGAGCAGGCCGTACGGGTTGTCCTCGAGCACGAGGATGCCGTTCGAGCGACAGATGTCGAGGGATCTCGATGCGGCGCTCGCGGCTCATCGTGACACCGGCCGGGTTGTGGAAGTTCGGGATCGTGTAGAGGAACTTCATCCGCTTGCCCGCGGCCCGCAGGTTCGCGATGGTCTCGCGGAGTGCCTCGGGGACCAGACCGTTCTCGTCGGTCGTCACGTGGACGGTCTCGGCCTGGTACGACCGGAACACCCCGATCGCGCCGACGTAGGACGGCGACTCTGCCAGCACGACGTCGCCCGGGTCGATGAACAGGCGCGTGACGAGGTCGAGCGCGTGCTGGGACCCCGTGGTGACCACGACGTCCTCGGCGCTGGCACGGATGCCCTCCAGGGACATCACGTCGACGATGTGCTCGCGGAGCGACCGCAGGCCCTGTCCGCTGCCGTACTGGAGCGCCATGGCGGCGTCCTCGGCCATGACGCGGTCCAGGGAGCCCGTGACGAGCTCACGCGGGAGCGCGGAGACGTACGGCATGCCGCCGGCCAGGGAGACCACTTCGGGCCGGGAGGCGACGGCGAACAGGGCTCGTACCTCGGAGGCGCTCAGACCAGCCGTGCGCTGGGCGTAGGAGTCGTACCAGGGGTCGAGGCTGTTGCCGTTCGTCATCGGTTCTCCGTTCGAGGCGTCCCGCCACAGTACGACATGGAGTCCGCGAACCCCGGGTGTGTGTCGCAGGCCGATCCTGAACACGTGGACCGCTGCGGACGAGACTCGCGTCCGACACCGGGCCGGACAGACGAACGCCCCGCCCTCCGATGGAATGGAGGACGGGGCGTCCGAGCGTGCGGGAGTCCCTACGCGAGGAACTCGGCCAGGTCGGCCTCGAGAGCCGGCTTCGGCTTGGCGCCGATGACGGTCTTGACGACCTCGCCGCCCTTGAAGACCTTCATCGCAGGGATGGAGGTGATCTGGTAGTTCATGGCCGACTGGGGGTTGTCGTCGACGTTGAGCTTGACGATCTCGATCTTGCCGGCGTGCTCTTCGGCGATCTGGTCGAGGATCGGGGAGACCGCGCGACACGGGCCGCACCACTCTGCCCAGAAGTCGACGAGGATCGTCTTGTCGGACTTGAGGACCTCGTCCGAGAAGGTGGCGTCGGTGACTGCCTTGGCGTTGGACATGTGTACTCCTTCGAGAAGTCGTTCGGTGGGTGGAACGGCGACGTCTGTCGCCGCATTCCCTACGCGGAGATGGTGACGGGCTCGACCGGGACGTCGCCGTCGACATCGGCCGTGACGTGGTCGTCGAGGTCGGCGAGGTACTTCTCGGCGTCGAGCGCCGCTACGGCACCCGAACCCGCGGCCGTGATGGCCTGACGGTAGGTGTGGTCGAGCACGTCGCCCGCGACGAAGACGCCGGGGACGCCGACGGCACGGGAGGTGCGGCCCTCGACGGCGATGGTGCCCTCGGGGGCGAGCTGCAGCTGCTGGTGGACCAGGTGCACGCGGGGGTCGTTGCCGATCGCGATGAACAGGCCGTCGAGCGCGAGCTCGGAAGTCTCACCGGTGACGGTGTCCTTGAGCGTGACGCCCTCGACCGCGGAGGCACCGGAGATCCCGACGACCTCCTTGTTCCACGCGAACTCGATCTTCGGGTCGTTCATCGCGCGGTCCTGCATGATCTTCGACGCGCGCAGGGTGTCCTTGCGGTGGATGACCGTCACCTTGTCGGCGAAGCGGGTCAGGAAGGTCGCTTCCTCCATCGCGGAGTCGCCACCGCCGACCACGGCGATGTTCTTCTGGCGGAAGAAGAAGCCGTCGCAGGTCGCGCACCACGAGACGCCGTGGCCGGACAGGCGTTCCTCGTCCGGCAGGCCGAGCTGGCGGTAGGCCGAGCCGGTGGCGTAGATGACCGCGAGGGCCTCGTACGTCTCGCCGGAGCCGACCGTGACGCGCTTGACGTCGCCGGTGAGCTCCACGGAGACGGCGTCGTCGTACAGGACCTCGGCGCCGAAGCGCTCGGCCTGTTCCTGCATCTTGATCATGAGGTCGGGGCCCTGGATGCCCTCGGGGAAGCCCGGGAAGTTCTCGACCTCGGTCGTCTTCGTGAGCTCGCCGCCCGTCTCGACGCTGGACGCGACGATGAGCGGCTTGAGCTGGGCTCGAGCGGCGTAGATGCCTGCCGTGAACCCGGCCGGGCCGGAACCGATGATGATGAGCTGGCGCATGCCTGGTTGCCCTTCCGTTGCGTACTGACCGGGTCAACCAATGCTAGCCGTGGGGCATTCCACACGGCCGGTGAACGGACAGGTCCGGCACGGGTGGTGGGTCGTCAGCGACCGAGGCGGGAGCGCAGCAGGCGGACGGCGTTCGCGATCTCGCCGTTCTTCGCGACGACCAGGGCGAGGAAGTAGACGACGACCATGACCGCGCCGGAGAGCACCACCGTGATGGCCGCGCTGGTGAAGTCCGCCATCGCGAAGCCGTCGGCCGAGAACGTGCCGAAGAAGTTCGCGACGAGCAGCCCGGCGACGCCGGCGAGCAGCGCGGCGATCACGAACTGCACGTGGGAGCGGGTGACGACGGCGCCCTCCATGCCACCGAGGCGGCGGCGGACCAGCACGAGGGCGACGATCGTCTGCGCGGTGCCGGCGAGCGTCGTGCACGCAGCCACCCCGACGCCGATTGCGCTGCCGGGGAGCGTGGTGACGGCGAGGGCCCCGACGACGAAGAGCCCGGACTGCACGAGCTGCATGAGGAACGGGGTGCGGTGGTCGTGCATGGCCCAGAACACCCGCTGGATGATGAAGAGCATGCTGAACAGCACCAGGCCGGGCATGTAGGCCAGCAGCACGGCACCGATGGACAGCGCGCCCTCGAAGTCCCGCGCGAACATCCGACCGAACGGCACGGCGACGACGATGAGCGCCACCGACGAGAAGACCGTGAACAGCCCGACGATCCGGAGCGACAGGGACAGGTTGCGCCGGACGGAGTCCAGGTCGCCGCGCTCGGCGTCGTGCGTCATCCGCGTGAAGTACGCGGTCGCGATCGACACCGTGATGATCGAGTGCGGCAGCATGAACAGCAGCCACGCGTTCTGCAGCACCGCGTTGCCCGCGCTGCCGGTGCCGAGGGACGCCACGCGGGACTGCACGATGCCGGCGAGCTGCGTGACGAGGATCATCGCGAACAGCCACCCCGCGGCCGTCCCGGTGGCCTTGAGGCCCACTCCACGCCAGCGGAAGTCGGGTCGGAAGGTCAGACCCGCGCGACGCCAGAAGAGCGGCAGGAAGGCGGCCTGCGCCAGCACGCCGAGCGACGCGCTGCCGGCGAGCACGGCGATCTTCATCGGGGTCCAGGTGTCGACGCCGGAGTTCTCCACGCGGCCGCCGAACAGGGCGATGAACACGATGAGGCCGGCGATCGCGATCACGTTGTTGATCAGCGGTGCCCAGGTGAACGGCCCGAAGACCTGCTTGGCGTTGAGGACCTCACCGAGGAGCGAGTACAGCGCGTAGAAGAGGATCTGCGGCAGGCACCAGAACGCGAGCGCCACGGCCAGGTCGGTCTGCTCGGGCGAGAAGCCCTTGCCGTCCGTGGCCTGTGACGCGTACAGGCGCACGAGCACGGGGGCGATGACCGTCGCCACGACCGTGATGACGAGGAACGCCGTGGCCCCGAGGGTGACGATCTTGTTGACGTAGGAGACGCCGCCGTCGGCGTTCTGCTTCATCGAGCGGACGATCTGCGGGATCAGCACGGCGGAGAGCAGGCCGCCGGCGATGAGCGCGTAGATGTTGTTCGGGATCTGGTTCGACACCGCGAAGGCGTCGGCTGCCGGGGAGTGCGTCTGCCCGATCGCGTACGCGAGCACGAACGTCTTCGCGAAGCCGAGCACGCGCGAGATCATCGTCCCCGCGGCGAGCATGGCGCTCGCCCGACCCAGGCTGCGCTGGGCGACGGACGCTGCGGCCGACGGCTGGGGCTGGGGGGTGCTGATCGTCGGCTCCTGTGGCTGGTCGGTGCGGCTGTCGTCGGCCTGGAGGCTCGACACGGCTCCGGCACGGTGGATCGCGGCGTCGAGACGGTCGCCGCCGTCCTCGGCGAGGGCGGCGGTGGAGCCGGCCGTGGCGAGGGCGGTGGCGGTCCCGGGGACGTGCTCGGGGCCTCCTGTCCGGTCGTCCGGTCCGGACGCGTCGGCTCCGGATGCGTCTGCTCCTGACGGCTCCGCTCCTGGCGCATCCGCGACGAACAGCCGGTTCGGGTCCTCGCGCGGCTCGTCGGGTTCGCCGTTGCGGCGGCGACGGAGTCGGCGGCGGACGTTGCGGAAGATCCCCAGGCCGAAGATGAGCACGACCGCGATGGCCGCGGCTGCCGTGATCACGCTCTCCCACTGGGCCTGCACGTTGATCTCGACGACCTCGGGGTCGGCGATGCGGACGCCGGCGGCCGTCGTGAGGGCCATGGTCAGCTCGACCTTGCCGTTGGCGACCGAGGTCACCGGGAACGTGACGCGGTTCGAGGAGTCCGGCTGCACCGTGACCTTGACCGCGTTCTTCTCGATGCGCAGGAACGAGTTCGACGGTTGGACCGTCAGGAACACGGTGATCGGGTACGCCGACCGGTTCCGGATCGAGATGGGCAGCGAGGACCGGTCCCCCAGGAGCAGGATGCTGCTGCCGTTGAGGATGCCGACGCTCGACACGACCTTGTCGGTCTTGGCGACCCGGGCGTCGACGGCGGCGACCAGGCCGTCCTGGTCGGACCGCCAGGCGTTGGAGGCCGCGGCCAGGTCCGCCAGGCGGGCGGGGGCGGTGAGCTGGGCCGGGTCAGCGACCGCGGAGGCGAAGTCGGTCAGGTCGTGTGCGGAGCGGACGACGCGCTGCAGCTGGTCGAGCCGGGCGTCGTCGTCGGACGCACTGGCGAGGGTGAGCGAGCCGGGCGTCGCCGCTGCGGTCGTGGAGAGGTCGGCGGGCGAGACCCACGCGGTGCTCTCGAGGACGTCGAGTGCCTCGCTGAGACGCGTGGAGTCCGTCGGCCAGGAGCGGCCCAGGGTGAGGAGGACGGGGCTGCTCGTGCTGCCCTGACGGGAGGCGGTGGCCAACGTCGCGGTGAGCTCGCTCATGGCGCTCGACCAGGCGCGCTGCGTGGTGGCCGTGGCGGCGTCACGGAGGAGCGCTGACATGCCCTGGTCGGACACGAGGACGTGGTCGTCGCCGATCTTCTCCGACGCGGCGATCGTGGTGTCCCCGCCGGCCGAGGTGTTGCTGCTCGCGACGATGGTGGACGTCGTGCCGGCCTTCCGCAGGGCGGGGAGGTCGTCGGTCGCGACGGTGCCCTCGGTCGGCCAGGCGACGGAGGACATCGTGTACGGGAAGTCGAGCAGCGACGCCGTGGTCGGGAGGGTGGTGTCCGTCGGGGTGCCCGGTGCCACGGTGGCGTCATCGCTCGGGGCGACGGACGGGGTGGGCGCGGGGGTGTCGCTCGCCCCGGGCGTCGGCGTTCCGGTGGTGCTCGGCGTGCCGGTCGGGCTCGGCGTGCTGGCGCCCGGGAAGTTGTCGGCGTTGACGGACTGGTCGAGGGAGATCGGCGCGAGGATCTCGTCGGACCCGGCCTGCCGCAGCCCGGTGACGTCGGCGTCGGCCCAGGACAGTGCGAAGGTCTCGTTGCGCATCCGCTCGAGGCGGTCGAGCCAGGCGATCGCGGATGACGGTGCGTTCTCCCCGAGGATGCGGATGGACGCGATGATGCGCGGGTCGATGCCGAGCGCGACGTTGTGGTCCTGTGCGGCGTCGAGCTGCTGCGACAGGGTGCCGTCGACCGCGGTGGCCGCTGCGAGGTCACCGGCGGGGATCAGCCCGCCGGCGTTCGCGGGCATGGTGACCGGCATCGCGACCGACACCCCGACCGGGGTCTGCTCGTAGTTCGGGTACCAGGTGATCGCGGTGCGGTCGATGGCCGACGTCGACCCGGCCGTGTAGTCCGCGGAGATGCGCCGCGCACCGAAGGACGGGTACCCACCGAGGGCCACGTTGCCCGGGATGAGCTCGACGTCACTCAGGGTGACCGATCGGTGCGCCGGGACCACCGGGACGTCCACCGTGCCCATCGGTGCGCCGGGGTAACCGGTCGTGCTGGTTTCCTTGAACCAGTCGGTCAGGACGTCGCGCGTGCCCGCGTACTGCCGGTAGATGCCGAACTCCGCCGTGCCCGTCGGCAGGTCGGCGTCGGTGTCGTTGGTCACCGTGACCGTCAGCGACAGGGGCTCGTCCGGGCGCAACACGCCGTGGTCCGCCGGGACGACCTCGACGCTGGCCTTCCCGTCGTCGCCGGCAGCGGGGTCCGCCACTCGTGTCGTCGTGGTCGGTTCGGTGGCCGCCTGCGCCGGGGTCACCGACGCGGGCGTGACGACGAGACCGAGGGCGACGAGGGCGGTCGCGGCGGCGGCGAGCGAGGAGCGGAGAATGTGCATGCGGTGGGGCCCGTGATCGGTTCGGACCTCGACGAGTGTATGAGGCACGACCATGAGAGCCTCGCGTGCGCGCCAGGGGTGTGGACAACCCGCGGCGTCCATCTGGGATGATCGAGGACGTCATGCAGTCCGTAGCCCAGGCCGTCGAACGACTCGACGCACTCGCCGCCACCGCGCCCGTCGCGGCACTGGCGCGCGCGTTCGCTGCGGCCGGTCACGAACTCGCGCTGGTCGGCGGTCCGGTGCGGGACGCCTTCCTCGGCCGACCGGTGACCGACCTCGACTTCACGACGGACGCCAGGCCCGACGACGTGCTCCGGATCGTGGAGCCCATCGCGAGCGCCACCTGGGACGTCGGCCGCCAGTTCGGCACGATCGCCGCCCGGGTGCAGGGCGAGCAGGTCGAGATCACCACCTACCGCAGCGACGTCTACGACGGCGAGACCCGGAAGCCCGAGGTGGCCTTCGGCGACACCATCGAGGACGACCTGCTGCGTCGCGACTTCACGGTGAACGCGATGGCCCTCCGACTCCCCGCGCGGGAGCTCGTCGACGTGCACGGCGGGGTCGAGGACCTGCTCGCCGGACGCCTGCGCACGCCCCAGTCCGCCACCGTGTCCTTCCGCGACGACCCGCTGCGGATGATGCGTGCGGCACGGTTCACCTCGCAGCTCGGCTTCACGGTGTCCGACGAGGTCGAGCAGGCGATGACGGAACTGGCCCCGTCCATCGAGATCGTCTCCGCCGAGCGCGTCCGTGACGAGCTCGTCAAGCTGCTCGACACCGACGACCCCGTGCCCGGCATCCGGCTGCTCGTCGACACCGGGCTCGCCGAGCTCTTCCTGCCGGAGCTGCCGGCGATGCGGCTCGAGATCGACGAGCACCACCACCACAAGGACGTGTACGAGCACTCGCTGACGGTGCTGACCCAGGCGATCGGCCACGAGCACGAGCGGCACGCCGGCGACGCTCCCGACACCGTGCTGCGGCTCGCGGCGCTCCTGCACGACATCGGCAAGCCGGCGACCCGGAAGCTCGAGCCCGCCGGCGCCGTGAGCTTCCACCACCACGACCTGGTCGGGTCGAAGCTCGCGAAGAAGCGGCTGCGGGCCCTGCGGTTCGACAACGACACCATCGCCGCGGTCAGCCGGCTCATCGAGCTGCACCTCCGCTTCTTCGGGTACACCGACGGCGCCTGGACCGACTCGGCCGTCCGTCGCTACGTGCGGGACGCCGGCCCGCAGCTCGAGCGGCTCCACGAACTCACGCGCTCCGACGTCACCACGAGGAACCGCCGCAAGGCCGACCGACTCGCGTTCGCGTACGACGACCTCGAGGCCCGGATCGCCGTGCTCGCCGATCAAGAGGAACTGGACTCGATCCGGCCCGACCTGACCGGGGACGACATCATGCGGATCCTCGACATCCCGCCGGGCCGTGCCGTGGGGGACGCCTACCGGTTCCTGCTCGAGGCCCGGATGGACGAGGGCCCCCTCGGGGCCGAGGTCGCCGAGGAGCGCCTGCGCACCTGGTGGGCGTCGCGCCCGGCCTGACCCGTGCCTCCCGTCCGTGGAGGCGGCCGCCTGGCGGGCAGTGACCGCAAGACACCGGTGTCTTCCTGCGGAACCGCGGAATGACGCGGCGTGACCGACGAACACCGGTGTCGTGCGGTCTCCACACACCGGTAGCGGGCCTCCAGGCCGTCAGGTAGGCTTGCGGGGTTGTGCCCGCGCACCTGCGCATCGGCACACATGCATCAACCCTCCTGTTCCGGGAACCGCCCGGAGCCGTTCGAGACCAAAGGAGGTGGGTTCCGCATGCACCAGTACGAACTGATGGCGATCCTCGACCCCGAGATCGATGAGCGCACCGTCGCTCCCAGCCTGGACAAGTTCCTCGCGGTCATCCGCAACGACGGTGGCACCGTCGACAACGTGGACGTATGGGGCCGTCGCCGGCTTGCGTACGAG
This sequence comes from Curtobacterium sp. SL109, assembly GCF_026672405.1. Taxonomy (NCBI): domain Bacteria; kingdom Bacillati; phylum Actinomycetota; class Actinomycetes; order Micrococcales; family Microbacteriaceae; genus Curtobacterium; species Curtobacterium sp. SL109. The sequence continues at coordinate 534,613 of NZ_JAPPRB010000002.1, read as the reverse complement.
ATCGCGAAGAAGACCGAGGGCATCTACGCCGTCGTGAACTTCACGTCGTCCGCCGACTCCGCCAAGGAGCTGGACCGCCAGCTCGGTCTCTCCGAGGCCGTGCTCCGCACCAAGGTCCTCCGCGCCGAAGAGGGCATGGCACAGGTTGCCGCCCAGAAGCAGCGCGACGAGGCCCGTGCCGCCCGCAAGGCCGCTTCGGCAGCCGCTGCGCCGGCTCCCGCGACCGCGAGCGCCGAGTAACCGATGGCCGGCGAAACCGTCATCACGGTGGTGGGGAACCTCACTGCTGACCCCGAGCTGCGCTACACGCAGAACGGGCTCGCTGTGGCGAACTTCACCATCGCCTCCACCCCTCGCACGTTCGACCGTCAGGCGAACGAGTGGAAGGACGGCGACGCGCTGTTCCTCCGCGCGAGTGTGTGGCGCGAATTCGCCGAGCACGTCGCGGGGTCGCTGACGAAGGGCTCGCGCGTCATCGTGCAGGGCCGTCTCCGTCAGCGCTCGTACCAGGACCGCGAGGGCCAGCAGCGTACGAGCATCGAGCTCGAGGTCGACGAGATCGGCCCGTCGCTCCGGTACGCGACCGCCCAGATCACCCGTGCAGCGGGTGGCAGTGGCGGCGGTCGTGGACAGGTCGGCGGCGGTTCCGGTGGCGGCGGCAACTTCGGTGGCAACGCCGGTGGCGGCAACGGCGGTGGCAGCGGCAACGCTGGCGCCGGCGGTGGACGCTCCGACGAGCCGTGGTCGCCGCAGGGTGGCCAGCAGGGTGGTGGGGCACAGGGGAACGACGTGTGGTCGACCCCCGGTGGCACCTACGACGACGAGACCCCGTTCTGATCCCTCAGCGGACGAACAACTACTTCTTCTCCTAAGGAAAAAACACAATGGCTGGAAAGAGCAGCGGCGACCGCCGCAAGCCTCGCGGGAAGGGCGGCAAGAACGCCGCTCCCGCGAAGTCCATCAAGGTCGGTGTCATCGACTACAAGGACGTTGCGACCCTTCGCAAGTTCATCTCGGAGCGTGGGAAGATCCGCGCCCGTCGCATCACCGGTGTCTCCGTCCAGGAGCAGCGTCTCATCGCCCGTGCCGTGAAGAACGCCCGTGAGATGGCGCTCCTCCCCTACGCTGGCTCCGGCCGCTGATCGGGGGTCGACACATGTCGAAGCTCATCCTCACCCACGAGGTCTCCGGCCTCGGTTCCGCCGGTGACGTCGTCGACGTCAAGAACGGCTACGCCCGCAACTACCTCATCCCCCAGGGCTTCGCTGTCGCGTGGTCCAAGGGCGGCGAGAAGCAGGTCGAGGCCATCCGCGCCGGCCGTGTTGCACGCGAGCTCGCCACCATCGAAGAGGCACAGGACCTCAAGATGAAGCTCGAGAACGCCACCATCCAGCTGACCGTCAAGGCCGGCCAGGACGGCCGTCTCTTCGGTTCCGTGCGTCCCGCGGACGTCGCCTCGGCCGTCGAGGCCCAGGGCGTCGGCTCGCTCGACAAGCGCAAGGTCGAGGTCCCTGCGACCATCAAGACCGTCGGTGACCACGAGGCCACCGTGCGTCTGCGCGAGGACATCGTCGCGACGATCTCCCTGAACGTGGTCGCCGCCAAGTAAGGCAGCGTCCGTTCCGTCGGAAGGCGGGTCTCCCAGTCGGGAGGCCCGCCTTCCGTCGTTCCCGCGGGTCGCGTCCGCCCGTGGAACGGTCGGTGAACAGGCTCCGAACCACCTCGTCCCGGGGTGGACAGCTCGGTACGTTCGTCACGGCCTCCAGTACCGGAGGCGAACGAATCCCGAGACCAGGAGCACGCACATGCCCAACTTGAACGTGACCTACGGCGAGATGCAGGACGCCGCGACCCGACTCGTGAACGGTGAGCAGGACATCACCTCGAAGCTGCGTGAGCTGAAGTCGCTCGTCGACTCGCTCATCACCGGTGGCTACGTCACCGACCAGTCCTCGGTCGCCTTCGGCAGCTCCTACCAGGAGTTCAACGACGGTGCGACGAAGACCATCGAGGGTCTCGAGGGCATGTCGACGTACCTGAACAAGGCCGCCGAGGCACTGCAGCAGACCGACCAGGAGCTCGCGAACGCGATCAAGTAGTCGGATCGCCCGGGGTCTCGCGTCCGTGCGACCCCGGGCGGCCGTCCTCCTCCACCGCATCGACCGGGAGCACCCATGGCAGACCTCATCATCACGCGCGCGGTCCTCGAGGACTCCGCGTCCAAGCTGCAGCACATCTCCGACGAGCTCGAGCACCAGAAGTCGGACGACCGTGCGCTGACCGAGGTCTACGGGCAGCACGACGTGCAGAAGGCGATGCACGACTTCTCCGGCGACTGGAAGATCCACCGCAACAAGATGAAGGGCGCGGTGAAGGACCTGCACGACAAGATGCAGAAGTCCGTCGAGCACTGGTCCGCCCTCGAGCAGGACCTGCACGACAAGCTCACCACCGAGTCGCAGCCGACCGACGGGCAGGCCGCCTGATGCCCGCCCGCGCCGGCAACTGGGAGCTGCTGCACGAGTCGTCCGACCCGGTCGTGGCCGACGTCGCCACCGTGCAGGACCTGGTGCACTACTACACGACGATCGCGCAGGAGATCAGCGCTGAGGCCGACGTCCTGCACCGCATCGGTGACGGCGACACAACGGAGTTCAAGGGCGAGTCCGCCGATGCCGTCCGGAAGAAGAGCAAGGACGTCGCGCAGTCCCTGCAGAAGATGTCCGGCCGCTACGACGCGATCCGCGATGCCCTGACCGGGTACCTGCCGGAGCTCGAGACCGCACTGTCCGAGTCGGCCGCGGCGCTCCGTGACGCCGAGGACGCCTCGGCCTCGGGTGCGCGAGCCGCCTCGATGGCCGACCCGTCGCAGAACCGGGCGCAGGACGCACCGCCGCTCACCAACGACGAGCAGGGCGCGATCGACGCGAAGCACCGTGCCGAGAGCGCGGCGACCGACAGCGCTGACGCGGCGGTGGCACGACTCCGGCGCGCGGTGGACGGCATCAACGGCGCCGGCAGGGCTGCGGCGTCGACGATCCGCGCCGCCTGGGACGACGGCCTGCACGACTCCCTCGGCGACAAGATCAAGGCGTTCTTCTCGAAGCTGCTGAAGATCATCGTCAAGATCTTCACGTACATCGGCATCGCCCTGGCAGCCCTGGCGATCCTGATCCCGGGCGTCGGCATGCTGACGTTCATGGCCGCCGTCGCCGCGTCCGTGGTCCTGGTGGCGAACATCACGTTGGCCGGCATGGGCGAGGGCTCCTGGCTCGACGTGATCACCTCGGCCGTGGGGCTCGTGCTCGTCGGCGTGGGCGGCATCATGACGAAGGCCGCCTCCGTGGCGAAGACCGCCGGGCTGGGCAAGGGCATGCAGGGGTTCGCGAAGACGAACCTCGAGAAGATCAAGAAGCTGCAGGACGTCCGCTCGATCAACGTCAAGAACGCGCTGAACGACAGCACCGCGGCGCGCACGGTCGGCACGATCGACCGGCACATCAACCGCCTGACCGACCTGCGGATCGACACGATCACCAAGAACACGCTCGGTGGCTTCAAGGAGAAGCCGAACTGGTGGCACCCGAACAAGACGCTCTGGACCGAGGACAAGAGCAAGATCAGGGACGTCTTCGTGAAGCGCGACTGGCGGTCGGACCGACTGTTCAGCGTCGACCGGCAGATCGAGATGGACGCCATGAAGGTCGCGATGAAGCGGGACCACGGCGTCGACATCGCGGCTCTGCCGGCATGGCACAAGTACGTCGCCGGCGGCCGTGTGGTCGCGAGCTGGATCAACACGTTCGGGTACGGGCAGGGCATCAAGCCGACCGGCTGGGGTTCCGACCAGGAGCGCGTTCCGGGCTACAAGCAGGCGTCCGACTCGCTCGTGCACGGGTTCTGACCGTTCGACACCCGTCGGACGGGCCGCCGCTGTCGGCACAAATGGGGACCGGACGTCCGGAAGACGCGCTCGCGACACGCGGGTAGCAACGGATACTCTCCGGTACTGACATCGAAACATCAGTTCGATTCGACCCGGTACCCGCGGCGGTGTACTGGAATGTGCACATCAGTGTGCAGATGTGATCGGTGTCCTGCCGGTGGAATGTACCCCGCAAAGTCGTACCGCTCCGGAATAACCTCCTGAACGTGCCTCGACCGGGGCCACGGACGAACGACAGGAGCTGGCAATGCCCAACTTGAACGTGACCTACGGCGAGATGCAGGACGCCGCGACCCGACTCGTGAACGGTGAGCAGGACATCACCTCGAAGCTGCGTGAGCTGAAGTCGCTCGTCGACTCGCTCATCACCGGCGGCTACGTGACCGACCAGTCGTCCGTTGCCTTCGGCAGCTCCTACCAGGAGTTCAACGACGGTGCGACGAAGACCATCGAGGGTCTCGAGGGCATGTCGACGTACCTGAACAAGGCCGCCGAGGCACTGCAGCAGACCGACCAGGAGCTCGCGAACGCGATCAAGTAGCGACACCGCACCGGTCCCGGTCCCCGTCACGACGACGGGCACCGGGACCGAGCCGGTTCCGATCCCGTTCACCGACCAGGAGCACCCATGGCAGACCTCATCATCACGAAGGCCGTCCTCGAGGACTCGGCCACGAAGCTGCAGCACATCTCGGACGAGCTCGAGCACCAGCGGTCGGACGACCGGGAGCTCGACCAGGTGTACGGGCAGCACGACCTGCAGAAGGCGATGCACGACTTCTCCGGCGACTGGAAGATCCACCGCAACAAGATGAAGGGCGCGGTGAAGGACCTGCACGACAAGGTGCAGAAGGCTGCCGACAACTGGACGGCCGTCGACCAGGACCTCCACGACAAGCTCTCGACCGAGTCGCAGGCGACCGACGGGCAGGGCCACTGATGCCGGCACGCGGCGGCGACTGGACGCTGCTCGGTGAGGGCTCGGACCCGGTCGTGGCCGACGTCCCAGTGGTGCAGAGCCTGGTGAGCTACTACACGATGATCGCCGACGCCATCACGAGCGAGGCGAGCACCCTCAAGAGCATCGGTGACGGCGACGAGTCGCAGTTCAAGGGTGAGACCGCGGACGCCGTCCGGAAGAAGAGCAAGGAGGTCGGGGCCTCACTGGAGAAGATGGCCGGTCGCTACGTCGCGATCAAGGACGCCCTGACCGGGTACGTCCCGCACCTCGAGGACGCCCTGACCGAGTCCGCCGGAGCGCTCCGGGACGCCGAGGACGCCGCCGCCGCCGGGTCACGAGCGAGCGGGATGGCCGACCCGTCGCAGGGTCGAGCGCAGGACGCCCCGCCGCTGACCGACGACGAGCAGGGCGCGATCGACGCCAAGCACCGTGCCGTGACCGCCGCCGACGACAGTGCGAACGCCGCGAAGGCCCGGCTGCGTCGAGCGGTCGACGCGCTGAACGCCGCGGGCAAGGCGGCAGCGTCGACGATCCGCGAGGGCTGGCACGACGGCCTGCACGACACCCTCGGGGACAAGATCAAGGCGTTCTTCTCGAAGCTGCTCAAGATGATCGTCAAGATCTTCACGTACATCGGCATCGCCCTGGCGGCGCTCGCGATCCTGATCCCGGGCGTCGGGGTGCTCGCGATCATGGGTGCCGTGGCGGCCGGGGTCAGCCTGGTGGCGCAGATCGGGCTGACGGCGCTCGGCGAGGGCAACGTCTTCGACCTGGTCATGGCCGTGGTCGGCGTCGTCACGCTCGGCGTCGGCGTCGGGATCACGAAGGCCACGTCGGTCGCCCTCAGCAAGGGCATCACGGCTGGCAAGACCGCGGTGCAGAACGCCACGAAGGTCGACCTCGGCAAGATCGCGAAGCTGCGGAACGACGCGATCGGCGGGTGGCTGTCGAAGACGAAGAGCCTCGACGACGCGTACGGCGACCTGCAGTACGCCGACCAGCTCGACGGTGCCGTCACGAAGAACGGCATCGCGAAGATGGAGGACCTGCTGGGGAAGTTCAAGGAGAACCCCAACTGGTGGAACATCCCGAAGGTCGGGACGACGATCAAGAACGACTGGGCCACCATCTCGAAACAGTTCGGTTCCGACCTGTTCACCAAGAACGGCTTCACTGGCTGGGCCGAACGCATCGGCGGCGTCGACTTCCAGATCCTGCGCAACGACCTCGGCAAGTGGGGCGGCGCCAACGGGTTCGGTGCCGTCGTCGGGACCGCCCCGAAGTGGCACACGTACGTCAACGGCGGGCTGAGCGTCTGGGGGCGGAACTACTCGATCGCCGGTCTGGTCCTGAACCCCGTGGGCGACGGCGCAGACACGAAGCGACCGTGGACCGACGACTGGTCCGCCGTCAAGCACCCGATCACCGTCTGACCCCGGTCGGACGCGACAAGCAGTGGAGCCCATGAGCGCAACACCCGTCCTCACCTCGCGCATCGACGTCGAGGTCCCGCAGTGGCTCGTCGTGCCCGGCACCGCCGACGTCACCCCGGCCTGGCGCGCGGGGGCACTCGAGCTGTTCGCGGCGATCGCGCAGGTCGACCGCGACGCCCCGGCCGACCAGCGGGTGTTCGACGGCGGGCCCGAGGTGGACCCGGAGGCGGCGCTCGACACGCTGCTCGAGTTCCGTGCCGCGCTCGACGGTGGCGAACGGCTCGTGGCGGGACTCGGGGTGCCGAACCGCTGGCCGCTGCCGGTCGTCGTGTCCGTCGGCATGGCGGAGTCCGACGGGCCGGGGCTGCTCGAGCTCGCCGGCGCCGAGGGCGGCCTGCCCGTCGAGCGTCCGGCGGTCGACGAGCTGCCGGACCACGTCGGTGGCGAGGGGCCCGTCGTCACGCGGTACGACCTCGACGACGACGGTGCCATCTGGGCCACCGTCTGCGCCGTCCGCCGCGAGACCTTCGAGACCGCCGACACCGCCACTCCGGTCGACACGCGTGTGCTCTGGCGCACCCGGGACCTCGACGTCGTCCCCGTGTTCGGGGACGAGCTCATCGACCTGCTCGCCGCCGTCAAGAACGAGGTCACCGCATGAGCGACACCACCCGCACCGACGCCCCGGACACCGCCCCCACCGACACCGATCCCGACGCCACCGACCTGCCCCGCACCGACCCCACGGCCTCGTTCTTCATGGTGGTCCCGCCCGGGTGGGCCCGACTCCCCGCGCGCGAGGACGACCGGCAGGAACTCGCGGCCATCGTCCGGGACGTCATCGCCCGCGCGCTCCCGGACGACCTGCCCCGCGACCGTGCCGAACCCCTGCGCCAGGAGATGCGGAAGCGCCTGACCGCGACGGTGGTCGAGGCCGGCGACAACGGCGCGAACGCGGTCTACCTCGCCGTGCAGCCCGTCGACGGCTACACGCCCCCGGTCTCCATCATCGAGACCGAGGTGGAGGACGAGTCCGACCAGGCCCCCGAGCAGGTCATCGCGCAGGTCCTCGCGGACGCGTTGCCGACCCGCCACGACCAGGACGACCCCGGCATCCGCGAGGTCGACGGCGGCATCGCTGCCCGCACCGAGACCGTGATCCGGCGCGTGGACCCGGGCGCCGAACTCCCCGGCCTCGGCGACGACCTGCCCGTCGTCGACGACCGCCAGGTGGTCTACACGATCCCGGTCCCCCACCGCCCCGGCCGCTGGGTCGTCATGTCCTTCTCCGCGATCAGCGCAGCGAAGCCAGCAAGCACGCACGACGCAGCCGCAGACACCGACACCGACACCGACAGCGGGGCGGACGACACCACCGACCACCTCACCGACGCCCTCGTCACCCTGTTCGACGCGATCATGACGACCTTCCGCTGGACGGACGTCCCCGGCACCGAGCCCACCACCCTGGAACGCCGCCTGGCCCAGCTCGGAGGAGCCGCATGAACTGGTCGCTCTCCCACCCCGAGTCCCACCTCATGCTGACGATGTCGGTGGTGCTGTTCCTCGGCGCCCTGGCCTTCGTCGTGCCGACGATCATCGCGCACCGCCGTCGGCCCGTCTCGGACGCTGCCGCCTGGGCGGACCTGCCCCGGCGCGAGGAGGGCGCCGCCTGGGCCACCGACCGCGTGCTCCGCAGCGTCGAGGCGTCGTGCACCGTCGCCCGCGTCGGCTTCCCCGGCTTCGTCCGGGCCGTGGTCGGCCCCACCGTGCGCCTGGACCTCGCGTCGCCGACGGTTGCGCCCCCCGAGCCGTGGCAGACCACCCCGGACGGTCGCTCGTGGTCGGCCCCGATGTGGGCGCTGCAGGCCGTGCCGCTCGGGCAGACCCCGTCGACGCAGTTCGCGACGGTCGTCGGCCTCGGCAGCGACCAGGACGGTGCCGTCCTGGTCGACCTGCGCCGCGCCTCCGGCTTCGTCGCCCTGGACGGCGACCGCACAGCCCGTGCCGCGGTCGCGCGCCGGATCGTGGACCAGGTCCGCACCGACCCCTGGTCGGTCGGCACCCCGGTGCTGACCGTCGGGATCCGCGACGGCGAGTTCGGACCGGCCGACGCCGTGTCCGTGGGCGAGGCGGTGGCGGCGGTCACGGCGGACGCGACCCCGGGCCTCCTGGTCGTCCACGGTGTCCCCGGCGGCAGCGAGGGGCGCGAACTCGCGCGCCTGCTGGAACGCCCGGGCGGCCGCTGGGCCGCCCTGTCCATGAGCCCCGACCCGCTGGCGCGCTGGACGCTCGACTGCCGTCGTGACGGCACGTTCGTCTCCGACGAGTTCGGCGTGGTCCGCTGGGTGGACCAGCTGCTGTCGACCGTCGCCGCGGTGCCGGTCGAGGACGACGCGACCGTCGTCGAGGAGCTGCGCGCCTGATGCGCGTCGTCGTCACCGTCGCCGACGACGTCGTCGGCACCACCTCCGACGTCCTCGTCGACGCACCCGGCCAGACCCCCATGCGATCGGTCGTCGACGCCCTGGCGCGACGCACCGGCAGCGCACCCATGCCGTCCGACGCATCCGACGGCGACGTCCCGTTCGCGCGCAGCGGGCTGGTCGACGGCGCCGTCCTGCACGTCCACGGCACCGACCGTCCCGAGGTCGAGCGCGGTGTCGTCCACCTGCTGGTCGCCGGTGGCGTCGGTGCCGGTCGCGAACGCCGGCTGGCGCCCGGCCACGTCCGGATCGCGCTGGTCGAGGACGGTGCCCCGGCCGTCGGCGCGCAGGCTGCCGACCACCCCGGCCTGGAGGCTCGGATCGCCTTCGACCGGACCGTCACCCTCCGGCTGTCCCCGCGTGAGCACCCCGCGGCCGGCACCGTGGAGGCGGTCGCGGCGACCCTCGAGGACGAACCCGTCGGCGACGAGTGGGTCGTCTGGGAACCGGGCGCCCTGGTCCGGCTCGGCTCCAGCGTGCTCACCGTGCGGCCCGTCGCCGTGGCTGACCGGCTCCTGCTGCAGCCGCCGGACTCCGGGCAGCTCGACTTCAACCGGCCGCCCAGGCTGCTGCCGCCGTTCCTGACGACGCAGTTCCGGATCCCGAAGCCGCCGGTCCCGCCGCAGCGCTCGGCGATCCCCTGGATCATGGTGTTCGTGCCGGCGATGTTCGGCATCGTGATGGCGACCGTGTTCCACTCGCCGTTCTACCTGCTGTTCGCGGCGATGACCCCGATCATGGTCGTCGGGCAGACCGTCACGGCCCGGCGCACCGGCAAGAAGAGCCACCGGAAGCAGACCGCGGAGCACCGGGAACGGGTCGCCGCGCTCGAGGCCGCGATCGCCCGGGCCGTGCTCGCCGAGCGGGACGAGCGACGGTCCTCCGCGCTCGACGCGGCGTCGCTCCGGGTCGTCGCCGGGACGCCCGGTCGTCGCCTCTGGGAGCGCCGGCCCTCGGACACGGACCACCTGCACGTGCGGATCGGTGTCGGGGACCTGCCGTCGACCGTCACCGTGGACGACGACCGGGACCTCGACGGCCTGGCCGACGAGCAGCGGATCACCCGCGGCGTCCCGGTGACCGTCCCGCTCGCCGAGGTCGGCGTGCTCGGGATCCCCGGCGCCGCGTACCTGCCCCGCGACCTCGGGCGATGGGTGCTCGGGCAGCTCGCCGTCACGCAGAGCCCGCGCGAGGTGCAGTTCGTCGTGCTGACCGCGCAGCAGCACGTGCCGGCGTGGGCGTGGACCCTGTGGCTGCCGCACCTCCGACCGACCAACGGGCAGGAGGCCCTCGCGCTCATCGGTGCCGACGGCGACACGATCGGCCGTCGGCTCGCCGAGCTCAGCCAGGTGCTGGCGGAGCGGAAGGCCGAGCGGACGAAGAACGGGTCGATGCGGGCGCGGTTCTCGCCCGAGATCGTCGTCGTGCTCGACGGCGCCCGTCGGCTGCGTGCGATGCCCGGCGTCGTCGGACTGCTCCGCGACGGGCCCGCGTGCGGCATCCGCCTGGTCTGCATCGACGAGGAGGAGTGGCAGCTGCCCGAGGAGTGCGTCGCGACCGTGACGCACCGGACCGCGACCGAGCTCGTCCTGCGCCGTCAGCTCGCCGCCCCGGTGGAGCTCGTGCTCACCGACCGGGTCGAGGACGACTGGTACGACGCCGTCGCCCGCGCGGTCTCCCCGCTGCGGGACACGAGCGGCTCCGACGGCGACGGCCTGGTGCCCGACGCCGCACGGCTGCTCGACGTGGTCGACCTGCCGCAGCCCTCGGGGGCGCTCGTCGCCGACCGCTGGACCTCGCGCGAGGCCACCACCTCGGCCGTGGTCGGCGTGGGCATCGACGGCGCCTTCGCCCTCGACCTGGTGAAGGACGGCCCCCACGGCCTGGTCGCCGGCACCACCGGGTCCGGCAAGTCCGAGTTCCTGCAGACCCTCGTCGCGTCGCTCGCCCTGGCCAACCGCCCGGACCAGATGACCTTCGTGCTCGTCGACTACAAGGGCGGTGCGGCGTTCAGCGTGGCGTCGGAGCTGCCCCACACCGTCGGGCTCGTCACGGACCTGGACCAGCACCTCGTCGAGCGCGCGCTCCGCTCCCTGCGCGCCGAGCTCACCCGGCGCGAGCACATCCTGGCCGCGTCCGGTGCGAAGGACATCGAGGACCACGAGACGCACCTGGCCCGTGGCGGTGCCGGTGAGGCGATGCCGCGACTCGTCATCGTGATCGACGAGTTCGCCGCCATGGTCACCGAGCTGCCCGACTTCGTCGCGGGGCTCATCGGCATCGCCCAGCGCGGCCGGTCCCTCGGCGTGCACCTGATCCTCGCGACGCAGCGCCCCGGTGGCGTGGTCGGGCCGGACATCCGCGCGAACACGAACCTGCGCGTGGCACTCCGGATGACGGACACCGGCGAGAGCTCCGACGTGATCGACGTCGCCGACGCGGCCCGCATCCCGAAGAGCGTCCCCGGCCGGGCGTACGCGCGGCTCGGGCACTCCTCCGTGGTGCCCTTCCAGTCAGCGCGGGTCGGCGGCCGGTGGGCCGGCGACGAGGACCCGGCCACGAGCCTCCCGTTCGTCCGCGTGCTCGACTGGCGCGACTTCGCGACCGCACCACCTGCGCGACCGACCCGGAGCGACCAGTCGTCGGCCGCGACCGACCTGTCGGTCCTGGTGCAGGCGATGGCGGACGCGCGCGACCGCCTGGGCATCGGCCCCCTGCACAGCCCGTGGCTGGCCCCGTTGCCGGAGCTGCTGCCGCTCGCCGAGGTGGCGTCCGCCTCCGTCGGCACGCGGCGGTCGCTGGCGGCGTCGACGGAGACCCTGCGGTTCCCGTTCGGCGTCGAGGACCTGCCGGACACGCAGGAGCAGCGCGCGGCGGAGATCGACCTGGACCGCTTCACCCACCAGTACGTCGTGGGGGCGCCCGGGTCCGGTCGGTCCACCGCGCTCCGGAGCATCGCCGCGTCGGCCGCGCAGTCCGTCCCCTCGTCGGACCTGCACCTGTACGCGATCGACTGCGGCAACGGCGCACTCGCGTCGCTGCAGCACCTGCCGCACTGCGGTGGCGTCGTGCAGCGGACGCAGGTCGAACGCGCGACGCGCCTGGTCGACCGGCTGACCCGGGAGATGGCCAGGCGGCACGACCTGATCGCCGCTGCATCCGCCGCGGACATCACCGAGCAGCGCCTGCTCGCCGCCCCCGGTGAGCGGCTGCCGCACGTGCTCGTGCTCATCGACCGGTGGGAGAACTTCACGACCTCCCTCGGCGAGGTCGACGGCGGGGCCCTGACCGACGCGATCCAGTCGATGCTCCGCGACGGTGCCGCGGCCGGCATCCACGTCGTGATCTCCGGCGACCGGACGCTCATGTCGTCGCGGATGTCGACGCTCACCGACGACAAGGTCGTGCTGCGACTGACGGACCGGCTCGACTACTCGCTCGGCGGGATCAACCACCGGAAGCTGCCGGCGTCGATCCCCGCCGGCCGTGGGTTCCGCGCCGACTCCGGCATCGAGGTGCAGTTCGCCACGCTGGGCACCGACGTCTCCGGGCAGGGGCAGACGACGGCCGTCCGCGACCTCGCGGTGGCCATCCGCGAGCAGTTCCCGGTCCCGCCAGCGCCGCGGCCGTTCCGGGTCGACGCGCTGCCGAAGGACCTGGACCTCGACGCCGCCCTGGCGCTCGACTCCGCGCCGACGCTCGTCCCGCTGGTGGCGGTGACCGGGATCGGGGGTGACGACATGGATCTCCAGACCGTCGACTTCGCCACCGGTGGAGGCACGTTCGTCGTCGCCGGACCGTCCCGCTCCGGTCGGTCCACCATGCTCGCTGCCATGGCGCGGTCACTGCTGGTCGGAGGGACCTCGCTCGTGGTCGTCGCGCCCCGACAGGGACCGGTGCGTGACCTGGCCGGGCTGCCGGGCGTCCGTGCGGTCTTCACCGGCGACGACGTCACTGTGGACGAGTTGTCCCCCGTGCTCACCCCCGACGGCACGCCGCTCGTGCTCGTGGTCGACGACGGGGAGCTGCTCATCGACTGCTCGGCCGCGCGATGGCTGCGCGACTGGGGCCGGGCCGCTGTGGACAACCAGCAGGGGCTGCTGCTCGGTGGGAACACCACGGGTCTCGCCGCCGGGTTCGGCGGGTGGCAGGTCGACGCGAAGAAGAACCGTCGTGGGGCTCTGCTGTCACCGCAGGACACCCTGGCCGGGGACCTGATCGGGGTGCGGATCTCGCGGTCGTCGATCTCGTCGCGGATCGTGCCCGGGTCGGCGCTGGTGCACCTGGGGACCGGGATCGCGTCGACGCTGCAGGTGCCGGTGGTGCGGGCGTCGACGCGGGCGGGGAGTGCGGGCGTCGGGGCGGGGGCGGGCGCGGTGCTGGCGGGGTGAGGCTCGCTTGTTCTTGTTCTTGCTCGTCGTTGTGCCGCTTGCGGTTCTCATTTCGGTGGTGTCGGGCGTGTCCCGGGTCGGTCTCGGCCTGGTTCCGGCCTCGTTCCGGCTCGCCGGTTCCGGTCCGGTCTGCGCCACTCCCAGCCTGGAGGCGCGGGGTGCGCTGCGTTGGCCGGTTACCATCCGCGGTCGGCTGGGCTCCCTGGGAGCCAGCCGGGAGCACTCCGTTCAGGAACCGGTTTGTCAAGTCGTTCCGCACAGTGACGACGTCAAATCGGGAACCTTCAAGCGCACATTGAAGCACGGTTGTCCACACACAGTGTGGAAACCAAAAGCCCAGGTCAAACGGTCGAAAGTATGTTCTCAGGCCACTCTTTCCACATGTCTGTCCACAGTTGTCCACACTGCTTCCCGGCGTGTTCCGCGAGTCCTCCACAGAGTTGTCCACAGGGGCACTTGTTGGGGATAACTTGCACCCCGTACGGTGAGCGCGCGACCGGGGGATGTCGGTTGCTCGGGGTAGGACTGGCGTGCGGGGGCGGCCCGTACGGACAACAAGAGGAGCACGTGTGTCGATCGCGCATCTGGACCCGGCACCGCAGACGTACGCGGATCGCGGTGGCATGGAGCGCACCCCGCCGCACGACCTGCTGGCGGAACAGTCGACCATCGGCGGCATGCTCCTGTCGAAGGACGCCGTCGCCGACGTCATCGAGACCGCCCGCGGCGTGGACTTCTACATCCCCAAGCACGAGGTCATCTTCGACGCGATGCTGTCGCTGTACTCCCACGGTGAGCCGACGGACGTCATCGCCGTCACCGACGAGCTGACCAAGACCGGGCTGCTGTCCCGAGCCGGCGGCGCCGAGTACCTGCACAGCATGACGAGCCTGGTGCCGACCGCGGCGAACGCCGGGTACTACGCCGCGATCGTCGCCGAGAAGGCAGTCCTGCGTCGCCTGGTCGACGCCGGCACCCGCATCGTGCAGATGGGTTACGCGTCGGAGGGTGAGGTCACCGACCTCGTCAACAGCGCGCAGGCCGAGGTCTACAACGTCGCCGGTGGCGTGCAGACCGAGGACTACGTCCCCCTGACCGAGGCCATCTCCGCCGCCATCGACGAGATCGAGGCCGCCAAGGGCCGCGACGGCCAGATGACCGGCGTGCCGACCGGGTTCGCGCAGCTCGACGGCCTGACGAACGGCTTCCACCCCGGGCAGCTGATCATCGTCGCCGCCCGACCCGCACTCGGCAAGTCGACGCTCGCGCTCGACCTGTGCCGCGCCGCCGCCCTGAAGCACAACCAGACGGCCGCCTTCTTCTCGCTCGAGATGGGTCGCGCCGAGATCGCGATGCGTCTGCTCTCCGCCGAGACCAGCGTGCCCCTGCAGAACATGCGCAAGGGCACCGTGGACTCCCGCGACTGGACCACCATCGCGCAGACCCGCGGGCGCATCAACGACGCCCCCTTCTTCATCGACGACTCCCCCAACATGACGCTCGTCGAGATCCGCGCGAAGTGCCGTCGACTCAAGCAGCAGCACAACCTGAAGCTCGTCGTCATCGACTACCTGCAGCTGATGACCTCGGGCAAGAAGGTCGAGAGCCGCCAGCAGGAGGTCTCGGAGTTCTCGCGTGCGCTCAAGCTCATGGCGAAGGAGCTCCAGGTCCCCGTCATCGCCCTGTCCCAGCTGAACCGTGGGCCCGAGCAGCGTGCCGACAAGAAGCCGATGATCTCCGACCTGCGTGAGTCCGGGTCCATCGAGCAGGACGCCGACATGGTCATCCTGCTGCACCGTGAGTCGGCGTACGAGAAGGACAACCCGCGGCAGGGTGAGGCGGACCTCATCGTGGCGAAGCACCGCAACGGACCGACTGACACCATCACGGTGGCGTTCCACGGGATGTTCTCGAGGTTCGTGGACATGCCGCAGTAGGTGCTTGTCGCCGCGCACGCAACTTGTCTCCTTCGCGCACAACTTGTCGCCGGAGCGCGTTCCTCGTGCTGCCTCGGTCAGGGGTCGTCTCCCGGGGAGTCAGGAGCAGCGTGCCGCGCGCCCTAGGTTGTTGTCGCGTGGACATGGCGTTCTGAGGGGTCGTGCTCGAGCGGGACGCGCAGCGATCTGCCCCCGCTGGCGTCATCCGACTGGAAGTGCTGCGCCCTTGCGCGGGTGCGTGAACGGTGTTGCGTTTAGCGCCCCTTCACCGGGCATTTTTGCGGGACAGTCATACGGGAATCCCCAGGTCAAGCAGGACACGGGCAAGTTGTCGTGGTTGTCGCCGCCAGCTGTGTGCCGGTAGACGACCGCCTATCGAACACTTGAGGTGGTCGTAGCTGGGCTACTGGGTCCGCTGGCTGCTGCGCTTGTACGACCCGGACAGCACGTCGTCTATTAGGGCAGGGCCTTCCGGCGACCAGCCGAGCTCGTGAGCAGCCGAGGTGTTGAAGGTGGCGTCGAGGAGCATGGGTTCGGCGAGCATGCCAAGCCGGTTGAGGGCAGCGGCAGGGGCTTCTGCACGGATGTTGCCTTGGAGGCCGCGTATCTGGCTGAGGGCACGCGCGAGAGAGTTCATTGGTGTCGCGTGGTCGTTGCTGGCGATGACGTAGCTTCCGGGTGCGTCGTGTTCGAGGACGCGGACGAAGAGGGCGGCAGCATCGTCGACGTGGATGGCGGCGAACTTCTGCGTGTCGCCGGGATAGACCAGGCGTCCGTCGTCAACGGGGCCATTCAGGAGCAGCCTCGCGAGTCCGCCGCCCTGGCCGTATAGGTTCGCGGGACCGACCATCGTGGCGCGCACCGTTCCTGCGGCGTCCTTGATGCGCTCGAGGACCACCGGTCGCCAGGCGACCATCTCGGGTGGTGCGAAGGGGCTGTGTTCGTTGAGATGCTGTCCGGACCCGTGGATCCAGCTCCCGCCGGTGTGGACGTAGCGCTGGCCGGTGCCGGCAAACGCGTCAAGTACCGTGTCGAGGACTGCGTGATCTAGTGCTGCGCTTCCGGCATCGTTAGGACTGGCGGCGTGGATGGCGCCGTCGACACCAGCGAGCACGGTACGGAGCCAGGCAGGGTCGGTGAGGGACCCGAGCTGCGGGATGATGCCGAGCTGGGCGACGCGGCTTGCCGCGTCAGCGGTACGGACGTGCCCGAGCACGTCGTGCCCGTTGTTGAGGAGCTGGGTGGCAATTGCGGATCCGAGGTAGCCGGTAGTACCGGTCAGGAACACCTTCATTTGGGGCCTTCTTCACGTTGTGGATGGCTGGCGGGAGTATCTAAGCGGTGCGCTCAGGCGTTGAAGGAGGGCACGAGCTCGACAGGCGAGTTCGTGCCCTCCGAGGTGTTGGTCCTCAGCCCCAGGGCGCCGGGGTGGGAGCGTCTGCGGGGGCGTTGAGCTGGCCCATGAGGCCTGCGAAGTCTTCGAGGTGCCAGGTGGTGACGATTTTCCCGTCGCGCACCTGGTGCACGTCCATGGTGCGCATCTCGATCCGCTTGCCGGTGGGTTCGTGACCCATGAAGGCGCCTTGGTGGGTGCCGGAGACGGTGTTGCGGACGGCGACCTTGTCACCCTGGACGATGACGTCCTGGTGCTCGACGTTGTAGTCGGGCATCGCGTGTCGGAAGAGCGCGATCTGGCCGGCCATGCCGCCGGGGCCCTGCTCCTGGCCCGGAGCGAGGGGCAGGTCGATCCAGTCCTCCGCCAGGATCTCGTCATAGGTGGTGGTGTCGCCGGTGCGGAAGGGCTCGTAGAAGGCGCGCACGATGTTCTCGGTCGCGGTGTCGTCGGTGCTGTTGTACTCGTTCGTGGTGCTCATGAGTGGTGGCCTTTCGAGATGGTTGAGGGTTGCTGGGGAATGAGGAGCGAGTTGTGGGCCGTCGGCGAGCGGTGCTCGGTGGGTTTAGCCGAGGGCGAGGATGAGGCCGGCGGCGATGAGGACCGCTGCGGTGGCGCCGTGGATGCTGAGAGCGTGGCGGAGGGTGCCGCCGTTGGTGACGACGATGATCGCGTCACCGATCGGGGTGATCGCCGCGGCGAGAAGGGCCCATCCGAATACGTGCGGGCCGGCGACGAGGAGGACCACCAGTGGCACGATGCCGGAGGTGATGTCGCGGACACCCTTGATGCTCGTGAAGGCCCGGCGGCGGTCCTCGGCGACGCCGAAACCTGCGGTGGCGATTTTCGGAGCGACGACGAAGCGGCCGCCGATGAAGAGGATGAAGAGGCAGCCGAGGATAGCGACAATGAGGGCGGCGATGATCATGAGGAGAACCTTTCGAAGGTTAGCTAACGTCGTTCTACAACGAAGCTAACACACCATTCGGAGCCTGTCTACCGTTGTTATCTAACTCTGCTCTGCTACTCTCGAAGCATGTCCCCACGACCAGCCCCCGACCTCGACCTCCGGCGCGACCAGATCACCCAAGCAGCTCGCAGCGTTGCGGAGACAGAAGGGTGGGAGGCCGTGACCATGCGCCGGCTCGCGTCCGAGTTGGGGGTGACGCAACCCGTCATCTACTCCGCGTTCGCGGGCGGGCGTCAAGCGCTCATCGATGCCGTCGCCCTCGGAGGATTCGATGCAATCGCGACGGCACTGGAAGGGGTGCCCGCAGAACCGCTGGCAAGGATGCAGGCCTACCTCGCCTTCGCAACCGAACAGCCGCACATCTACGAAGCGATGTTCTCGATGCCGTCGGGCCTTGAGTTCGGGACCGGAACCGGGCCGGACGCACTTCAGCGGGCTTTCGCCGGGATCCGGGCGGCCTTCCCTGGTCCCGATGTCACGGAAGCTGAGGTGGCATGGGCGACTGTCCACGGGCTGGCGACCCTGGAGATCAGCAAGCGATTACCCCCAGCGCGATCGGATGCCCGACTCGACTACGCCCACCGACACCTGAGCAAGAACTAGAACAAGCACTCGACGGGTACAGGCCCTCACCCACGCCAAGCAGCGATCGGCTACCGGGCAGCGGATGGATCACCTGCCGGCGGTCAGCGGCCCGACCGGCCAGCTCGTCCTGAGACGATCAGCACCACGAACGCCACAACGATGAGTGCCGCCTCGAGGATCTTCGTTGGCACTCCCGGGGGCAGTACGAGGAGGCCAACTCCGCAAGCCGCGAGAACGATCAGGAGCGTGAGAGTCCGGGGGCGGATGCGCATGCGTCTGTCTACCATCGGCATCGCCGCCCGCACCGTCTCGGTACCCGATCCGCTGGCGAACACCTGACGTGCCCTCGCCGTCCTGCGCGCCATCCTCGGCCCTAGCTGGCGCAATGCGCGGAAGCAGGAGCATCATCAGTGGCGTGCTGCCGCAGCTTCGGGGCGCCTTGCGCTCCTACTGGTCCAGGAGTCACGAGCCAGGACGAAAGGCATCGAGTGATCATCAAAGAAGGCAAAGAATTGCTGGGCGCCGTCTTGGCGTCCGTCTTCGTGGTGATGGGGGGCGTGTGTCTCCTGACACCGCTCAGGGATGAAGTGTCTCATCATGGATTCCCGATGTGGCTGCTCGGGCTGGTTCTGGTCGTTTGCGGTCTTTTTCTGTGGGGTGGCGTGGTGCAGAACCTATTGCGGCGCCGGAGGTGAGGCGCAAACGCTTCGTCGCAGGAAACGCTCGATAGCGGATTGCCAAGTGAGACGGCCTGCTGGCGCGCCTCGCCTTACCCATGAATGCTCTCCGGCGAGACGTTTGCGGGCAGAATGACTACATGCGCTTCGATGAGGTCCTCACACGCGACGACGGTCCCGCCATCGCCGCGGAGCTCGCGGCGATGCGCAAGCCGGCCCGCTACGTCATCGAGGGCGTGCACCAGGACTCGCCGCAGGAGTACTGGCAGTTTCGGCTCGATGTTGACGAGCCGCGGCAGAGCTGGACACTCGACCGCTCGGATTCCCCGCCCGTTGGATACCGAGACGGGCTGCTCCGGGACGAGGACTACCCGAACGGCTCGATCGAGGAGACCTTTTACGGGAGCACCACTTCCGCGCCGGTCGTTCGCATGGTGCTCCCGGAGCTCATGCTTCGCTGGGGTCGGGGCCCGGAGAGCTTCCACCCGATCCTCCTCCAGCACATCGGACTGCGCTCCATCCTGGCCACGTTCGAGCACCGCGAAGATCCGGCTACCAGGACAACACTCGTCATCAACGAGCACGACGGCATCGCCCGCCGCTCGATGGAATACGGCGGGGGCACGATCGTCACGAGCGTCCGGACGGGCACGCCCGACGAGGTTTTGCCGCCCGCCCGCTTTGAACCGCTGACGGACTGGATTCGGTCCGACTACTGAGATCTGACCTTTCCGGTTCACGGGTCGCTCGGACCGGGAACCACAACGTTCTACAGCTCGACCGAACGCGCGTCCCCGTGGGCGAAAGTGGCACCATCAACGTCGTCGATCCACCGAGCCTCGAGCACTGGTTCAGTGAGACACCGTCGTCGCGGGCGTCAATCCCTTGAAGCGGCTCCCGCCGGCCAGTGGGGAATTGCCGGACAGGACGCCATGGCCGCAGTCACCCTTCTTGGACTGTCTCGATGACCGATCGTTCATCGGGACGGCACCCGTCCTGATTGACTCGCCCTATGTCTGCTCGGAGTCTCACCGTGCTCGGTGCTGTTGTGATCGCGTTCGCGCTGCTCGTGTGGATCATCAACCCGACGATTCATGGGGCGAGTTTCGTCGTGCTGATCGTCGCGCTCATCGCCGGCCTTGCCTGCGTCGTGCTGGGAACCATGCGGCGATCCCGAGGTTGACCCCGTCCGCGTTGAAACCCGTCGCGCCAGGGGATTGCTCAACGCAACGGATCTGGCTTCAGCGTCGTGGACGTGGCGGGAGCGGGTATCGCCACCGCCCTTCACTGCCAGTCTCGTCAGCCCATGTGACAGTGATCGTCGAGTCTGAGGTTCCCATTGTTCTTAACGCCATGAAGGTGAGTGCCTCACCGGGCCCCACGGTCTCGCCGTCCGGAAGCGGGCTCGGAACCAGGAGTGTCTCGTGCGTCGAAATTCTGACCTCACGAGCGGGCGCGCGGCCAGTGTTTGTGAGCTGATAGGTATCCCCATCAAAGTGCGTCAGACTCCACGCCACTGACTGTCCTGGTAAACGCATGCCTTCTCGGCCGTGACTCAACTGCTCGAGGGCGTCAGCCATCCGGGTAAGCGCGTCGATGGTAAGACTCGACGCGGCTTCCGAACGTTCCGCGCTTGCCTCACCAGCGCGTTGAGCGCGCTCAGCTCGATTCGCTTCTTCTCTGGCCAACACGAGGTCCTGCTTCTGACCTCTTCGTGTCAACCAGAAGGACACGGCAACACCCACGAGGGCAACGACCGTGGCCAGCGAGTCAATGATGGCGCCGACATCGAGGTTCACGGGCTGAGCATCTCAGACTCAGCCGACATCAGACGTGTCCGCTAGCCGATCGGCTATTGAGACGGCGGGGCGATGGGGCGATTCTCGTATGGACTACCCCTATCGATACGTCAGAGGGCAGAGCTCTCCTTCCCGAATGAGGGCTGACGTTTTTTCGGCGGCTACTTCTTCCCGAGACGGGCTCGCCGCAGTTCTGCGACGATGCGGGCCCGCTCGGGGTCCTTGGCCAGCGTGCGGTCGTCCACGACGTCCACGACATGCTTGACCAGCTCCACGACCTGCTTGCGCAGGAGGAAGCCGAGCACGGAGAGGACGACCGTGATGACGCCGGTCAGGATGGTGCCGCCGAAGGCCGTCAGCATGTCCACCGCGGTGTCGGTGATGGGCATGTTGCCTCCTTCGGGTTTGGCCGTATGGCCAGCCCGCCCGTCGTGGGCGGGGGTCTAGAGCGCCGAGAGTCGACGCGAGCGCGCGGTGGGCGCGTAGTACCCCTATGCGCGGAGCGAGTGGTCTGCTGCGTGCTCCCGCGTTGAGGGCATGGAAAAGGCCGGCCCTGACGGGACCGGCCTGTTCGTGGTGCTCGGGTGCTGCGCTGAAGGCAGAGTCGTCTCGAGCGGTTCCAGCCTACGGTTTGGCTGGACATGACGAAAGCCAGTCCGATGGACTGGCTTTTTTGCGCGCACTAATGACGCGTGCCACAGCATAGCTGGTTTCGGAACATGCCTGCAAGCATGCGGATCGGAGCGGGTTGACCTTGTTCAGCCGCCGACGAGTGGGCTCCGCCGTTCGACGAGGACGTTGTCGCGCCACTGCCCGGCCCACGGGCCGAACGCCATGAGGCCGATGCGTTCTCGGGTGCCGAGTTCGCGGAACCCGTGGCGGGCATGAAGGGTGCGGGAAGCGGTGTTCTCGGGGAAGATCCCGGACTGGATGGTCCAGATGCCGGCCGCTTCCGTCGATTCGACGAGAGCGTCGAGAAGGACGTGTCCGACGCCGCGGCCCCGCGCCGCGGCCCCGACGTACACGGAGTGCTCGACGACGCCCTGGTACACCGCCCGGGCAGAGGTCGGGGAAACCGCCACCCAGCCGAGGACCTCGTCACGGTCGACGGCGACGAATCGGTGCTCGGGCAGCTTCCCCGCATCGAACGTCTCCCACGTCGGCGGCTCCGCCTCGAACGTTGCGTTTCCGGTGGCGATCCCTTCCCGGTAGATCGCCTCCACGGAGGTCCAGTCTGCGGCGGTTATCGACCGGACGGTGACCGAGGGGTCAGTCATGGGTGCAGTAGCTCCTCCTGGATGCGTGCGGCGACGGCGTCGCGCATGGGGCGGACGTCATCAGGGGACCAGGAGTCCGGGTCCGGGAACGACCACTGCAACACTCGGCCGCTCGGCGTTCCGGGAAGGTCCAGCCCGGGTTTCATCAGCACGACCACGTCGGCTTCATCAAGCTGGTCCGGCGTGACCTTCCGCGGGGTGCGGCCGCTGATGTCGAGGCCGAGTTCGGCGACGGTTGCGGCGATCGATGGGTTCACCTCGGCTGCGGGCGCAATCCCGGCGGAGGTGGCGGTGTAGCGGTCGTCGGCGGCGACTTCGAGGAGGGCCGCGCCGAGTTGGGAGCGGCCGGCGTTGTGCTTGCAGATGAACAGCACGGTGGGCTTGTCGCTCATGCGGGGCCCGGTTCAGTTTGTGCAGCAGGAGCTGCTGGCGGGCTGAGCGGCCGGCGCGGGCGCGGGCGCGGCACAGCAGGACGAGTCACTGGCGGCCTGGTCCGTTGCGGCCGGGACGTCGCAGGAGGACGAGCCGCCGACGCCGGTGGAGCAGACCCCGGTCTCGGGGAGCACGAGCTGCACGTCTCGGGCGGCTTGACGATCACCGGCCAGCTCCGCGGCGATCGAGCGGACCTGTTCGTAGCCGGTGAGGAGTAGGAACGTGGGTGCTCGGCCGTAGGACTTCATCCCGGCGATGAAGAAGTTCGGCTCCGGATGCGCTAGCTCAGCGACGCCGTGCGGGGGCACGGAGCCGCAGGAGTGCAGGTTCGGGTCGATCAGCGGCGCGAGCGCCCGGGGCGCTTCGACGATGTCGTCGAGGCCGAGGCGGATCTCGCGGAGCATGTCGAGGTCGGGCCGGAACCCCGTCGCGTTCACCACGACGTCGACCGTCACCGCGAACGTCTCGCCCGCACGGCGGCCGACGACGGCGACTTGGTCACCGTCGGGACGGACGTCGTCGATCTCGAACGAGGCGATCTGCTGTACCTGACCGGACTCGACGAGCCCGTGGACGGTGGAACCGAGCTGCCCGCGGGCGGCGAGCCCGTCGGCGGCGTCCGCGCCGAGCCGGGCGGTACCGGCGTTCCGGACAGCCCACAGCAGCGTTGTGCCGGGCGCGTTTTTCGCGAGGGCGGCGAGCTTGATGAGCGTGTTCGCGGCGGAGTGGCCGGCCCCGACGACGAGGACCCGCTTCCCGGCGAACCGGGCCCGGTTTGTACCGAGCACGTCCGGAAGAGCGTGCACGACGCGGTCGCCGAGGTCCGCTGCCGGTGCGAGGCCGGCGGCGGTCAGCGGGTTCGGCGTCGTGTACGTGCCGGACGTGTCGACGACGGCGCGGGCGGTGACGTCTTCGACGCCGCTAGCGGTGTGGAGGCGTAGGAGGAACGGGGTGTCGGCGCGGCCGGTGGAGCGGGTGCGGTCCATGCCCCGCCGGGAGACCGCGTCGACGCGCACGCCGTACCGGATCACCGGCGTGAGCTCCGGGGTCTGGGCGAGGGGCTCGAGGTACTGGGTGACGAGGTCGTGCCCGGTCGGCAGCGACGACGGTCGGGGCTCGGTCCAGCCGGCGGGTTCGAGGAGCCGACGGGCAGCGTCGTCGATGACATACCGCCACGGGGAGAACAGTCGCGTGTGCCCCCATGCGCGGACTGACGTGCCGACCTGGTCACCGGCTTCGTAGATGACGACGGGCAAGCCCTGCTCGAGGAGGTGCGCGGCCGCGGCAAGGCCGACGGGGCCGGCGCCGATCACAGCGACGGGCAGCTCTGTGAGGCGGTCCGCGTCTGTCCGGGGCGGGACGGTGAGAGTGAGCGTCATGGTCTGCGGCTTCCTGGTCGTTACGCGGTTGCTTCGGTGGGCAGCAGCTCGGCGAGGAGCGTCTGGACGCGGTGCTTGATGTCGTCCCGGATGGGGCGGACGTCCTCGATGCCGCGGCCGGCGGGGTCGGTGAGGTCCCAGTCCTCGTACCGCTTGCCGGGGAAGATCGGGCACGCGTCACCGCAGCCCATGGTGATGACGGCGTCGGAGTCGCGGACGGCGTCGGTGGTGAGGATCTTCGGCTGGTTGCCGGCGATGTCGATGCCGTCTTCGGCCATCGCCTGGATCGCGATCGGGTTGATCTGGTCCTTCGGCTCACTGCCGGCGGAGAGGACCTCGACGCGGTCGCCGCCGAGGGCCTGCGCGTAGCCGGCGGCCATCTGGGAGCGTCCGGCGTTGTGGACGCAGACGAACAGGATCGTGGGCTTGTCACTCATGGGTGTGTGTCTTCCGGGTTCAGTGGATGAGGGTGAGCCAGCCGGCGAGGGCGGCGAGGGTGATGGCGAGGACGGGGATGGTGAGGACGATGCCGGTGCGGAAGTACTGCCCCCACCCGATGTGGATGCCCTTCTTCTCCAGTACGTGCAACCACAGCAGGGTCGCGAGGGAGCCGATGGGGGTGATCTTCGGGCCGAGGTCGGAGCCGATGACGTTGGCGTAGACCATCACCTCGTGCGTGAGCCCGGTCGCGCCGGCACCGCCGATGGCGAGGGCGGCGACGAGGACGGTGGGCATGTTGTTCATCAGGGAGGCGAGGATCGCGATCACGAACCCGACGCCGAGTGCGGTGACGAGGACCCCGTGGTCGCCGAATACGTCGAACAGCTTCGCGAGGTGGTCGGTGAGGCCCTGGTTCTGGAGGCCGTAGACGACGAGGTACATGCCGATGGAGAACAGCACGATCTGCCACGGCGCCTCCCGGATGGTCTTCCACACCGGAATCACCCGCCCCGACGGCGCACCCGGTCCGGTGCTGCCGGCGGTGACGGTGGCTGTGCCGCCCGTGCTGACGAGGACCGGCGCGGTCTCCGCGCGGGCGAAGAGGAACGCGGGCTGCCGGGCGGCAACGAGCACGATCACGACTGCTCCGACGCCGGCGACGGCGGCGAGGGGGACGCCGAGTGGGTCGGCGGCGAAGTAGCCGACGAGCAGTAGCGCGAGGACGACCCATCCGGCGCGGAACGTCGCCCGGTCCGTGATCGCAGCGGCGGGGCTGGTGAGGGCGAGGACGTCGTACCGCTTTGGGATGCTCCTGCCGAAGTAGAGCAGCAGCATGCCGAGGGAGGCGAGGACGGAAACGATGCCGACGGGGATCATGACGGCGGCGTACTCGGCGAAGCCGAGGTGGAAGTAGTCAGCGGAGACGATGTTGACCAGGTTCGACACCACCAGCGGCAGGCTGCCGGTGTCAGCGATGAACCCGGTGGCGAGGATGAACCCGAGCGCTGCCTTCTGCGGCATGTTCAGTGCCCGGAGCATCCCGACGACGATCGGGGTGAGGATCAGCGCGGCCCCGTCGTTGGCGAACACCGCGGCGATGACGGCGCCGAGGCCGACGATGAGGACGAACAGCAGCCGTCCGTTGCCGCGGCCCCAGCGGGCGACGTGAAGGGCAGCCCACTCGAAGAACCCGGCCTCGTCGAGGATCAACGAGATCAGTACCACCGCGACGAAGGTCAGGGTCGCGTTCCAGACGATCCCGACGACGGTCGGGATGTCGGAGAGGCCGACGACGGTGGTGGCGAGGGCGATGACGGCGCCGATGAGTGCGGTGTAGCCGATCGGGAACCCCTTGGGTTGCCAGATCACCACCACGAGCGTCGCGACGAAGATCGCCGCAGCGACCACAGCCATCACCATCAGGCGGTCACCGCAGCCTGGTCCACTGCAGCCTGGTTCGCGGCGGCGGCGGCGCGTTCCCAGCCCTGCGCGGCGACCTGCACGGCGTCCCACGGGGACCCGAGCGGCGGCGTGTAGGAGAGGTCGAGATCGATGACGTCGTCCACGGTGAGTTCCGCGTGGAGGGCGGTGGCGAACGTGTCGATGCGCTTGCTGATCTCCGCTGTCCGCTGACCGACGATCTGCGCACCGAGGAGCCGCCCGGTGGACTGGTCGCCGGTGACGCTGATCGTCAGCGGGACGGCGCCCGGGTAGTACCGCTTGTGGTCATCCGCCACCGTCACCCGCGTCAGCGGAGACACGTCCAGTGGGCCGGTCTCGTGCTGGCGGAGGCCGGTGCGGGCGGCGACGAGGTCGAACACCTTCACCACCTGCGTGCCCACCGAGCCTGCGAAGACCTTGCTGCCGCCGAGCATGTTCTCCCCGGCGACGCGGCCCTGCTTGTGCGCTGTCGTCCCGAGGGGCAGCCACGTGGTGCCGAGGTGGCGGTGGTGCGTCACGACGCAGTCGCCGGCCGCCCACACGTGCGGGACGCCGGTCCGCATGGATGCGTCGACGACGATCGCGCCGCCCTGCCCGAGCTGCACGCCGGCGGCGACGGCGAGGTCCGTGACCGGGTGCACGCCGACGCAGACCACGACGAGCGCGAACGTGCCCTCCGCGTCGCCGGACGTGGAGCTGGTGGCGACGCGCCACTGCCCACCGCCTGCCAGGGTGATCCCGGTGACGGTGGAACCCGTCAGCACGGTCGCGCCGTGG
Organism: Curtobacterium sp. SL109; assembly: GCF_026672405.1. Lineage (NCBI taxonomy): Bacteria > Bacillati > Actinomycetota > Actinomycetes > Micrococcales > Microbacteriaceae > Curtobacterium > Curtobacterium sp. SL109. The sequence goes on along the minus strand of NZ_JAPPRB010000002.1, from coordinate 508,289 downwards.
CGGCGGACTTCGGCGGTGACGAGGGTTCCGAGTTCCGGGTCGAGGGTGGAGAGCACTTCCGGTCCGCGCTGGATGAGTGTCGTGTCAAACCCACGGGCGACGAGTCCTTCGGTCATCTCGAGGCCGATGTAGCCGGCGCCGACGACCGCGACGCGGCTGCCCGCGGGCAGCTGCTCGAGGGCGGCGACGACCTGCTCGGCGTCAGTCATGGAGTGCAGCAGGTGGATGCCCGGTTCCCCGAACGGGACCCCGGCCGGGCGAGCCGGCGCGGCGCCGGTGCCGATCAGCAGCTCGTCGTAGGAGATCTCCTCCTCGCCGACGGGACCGGTGACGGTCAGCAAGCGACGGTCGACGTCGACGGCCGAGGCCCACGTCGAAGAACGCACAGTCATGCCGGCGGCTTCGAGGTCGGCGCGGGTGCGGTGCGCGAGGGACGCTTCCGTGGCGACGTCGCCGGACACCCAGTACGGGATGCCGCAGATGGAGAAGTTCGGGAACTCGTCCGCGAGCACCACCGTCACATCGGTGGTCGGGTCGAGTTCACGGGCGCGGAGCGCTGCGGCGATGCCGGCGTCACTGCCGCCGACGGCGAGGAGGTGAGTCATCAGGCTGGTCCTTCACGGATCGAGCGGGAGCCGGAACCCGGCGAGTACATCGAAGCACGTCGATATCGATGAGCGCAAATATAGACGCGTGTCGAAGTCCGTGGGAGGATGAGCAAATGACGATCGAGCTGCTTCCCATTCAGGACGTCACCGCGTGCTGCTCGCCCGTCACCACCGAGGCGATGGACCAGGCATCCGCCGAGGTCCTCGCGAAGTCGCTGAAGGCGATCGCGGACCCGGCGCGGCTCCGGCTGATCTCGATGGTCGCCGCGCACGACGGCGCCGAGGCATGCGTCTGCGACCTGCAGGAACCGCTCGGCCTGTCCCAGCCGACCGTGTCACACCACCTCAAGGTCCTCGTCGACGCCGGCATCCTGCACCGCGAAAAGCGCGGCACCTGGGCCTACTTCTCCCTCATCCCCGGCGCGCTCGAGTCCGTCGCAGCCCTGCTGACCTCGCCTGCCCGGTGAGCGAGTCCGGCGTCCGGCAGCCGATCAGCTAGCGAGACCGCTGGCGCGTCGGCGAACGGCGACAAGATGTTCGACCACCTCGAGTGACGCGCGCGCCGTCGGGGAGCCTCGTGCACCCACGTCGGCGACACGTAGTGGATCGGCCGACAGCTCCTGTCGTCGTCCGCCAGCAACCGTGTCTGACTGCCACCGAACGTCTCTGAAACACGGACACGAACACGTTGTTCGGCAGCACGGACGGGTCACGTTGACCAGGGTCGGCTGCGTCTTCGTGCGTCGCGAGGTGTCCGATCGCCAGACGATCAGTCGGGCTCGGACCTCACCGGCGGTCAGGTCATGGCCTGTTGCATGGACGCCAGGCCAGTTCGGGCCGGCAAGAGGCACACTGGCGGAATCGTGGAGTCAGCACCTTGTCACGCGTCGTCGACGATGGATCTCGAAAGGGCGCATCGGGAGCAGGCGGGATGACAATGACGTCACACTTGTCCCCGACGACGGTCGTGTCGATGCAGCAGAGCCGATGACACCCCTACAGTCATGATCACCGAGGGGGCGATGAGCGATGTCGTACGACTTGTACGTGTACGGGGACGAGCTGGACCCTGCGGCACTGCGGGCGGCCGCGCTCGTCACCGATCTGGTTGTCGAGGACGACTCGCCGTCGTTCACGGTCGTTCGCGGCGCTCGTCGCCGCTACTCGTTCACCGTCGAGCAGCCCGAGCGGATCGAGCCCGAGGACGTCCCAGAGGAGGTCACGACGGTCCTGCTCGGCGCGACGTCCTTGGTCGTCGTCCATGTCGAGGGGTCGGCGGACTCCGAAGTGCCGCACGCGATCCGGGCCGCCAGACGCATCGCCATGGCCATGCGAGGAGCCGTGCACGACGTTCAGACCGACGAGGTCCACCGCCGCGGAACCAGCAGGCCAGCGAAGCCATCTCGCGGCGCGATCGTCACGACCCTCAACATCAACTGGTGGGTTCGCACAGGCGGACTCGACCTCACATCAACCGCGGAGACGTTCTTCGAACTCGCTCGCAGGCACTTCCCGGACGCGCTTCCTCGCCGGTACGGCACGACGGAACCGCTTCAGCACCGGTGGGAACCCGGTGGGGCGGAAGCGTTCATCACCTCCCTCAACGAAGAGCCGATGGTTGGTGCCAGGACCTGGTGGACGGGGAGCGGCTCGGTGGCAGACGGGAGCCTCGGCTCGTCCTTCTGGGAGGACGCGGTGGTGACGTCCCACTCTCTGACGATCTTCGCGAACGCCCTCGACGACGTCCGTCACCGCGAATCCGTCGTGCGGTTGTTCGCCGCGTTCGCCAGCCGGATCGATGCCGTGTACGCATCCGCTTCGGTCCTGCACGGCGCGGAGTGGTCCGGTCGGCAGCTCTGGTCTCCCACGTCCGCCGAACGCGAGCTCGGTCTCGGCCCTCGTGGCATCTGGAAGGGGTTGCCGCCGACACCGACGTGGCTGTCGTGGTTCGGCACCGACTACGCCGACGAAATCGGCCCGCACCTCTCGTTCGGCTCGGTGCAACGCCACGACAGTGGCCTCTTCCACCGGTCCGCGATCGAGCCGGCCGATCGGGCCGACCTCGCACGACTGCTGACCCCCGCGACGCCGCCCGTCGGGCGGCGATGGTTCGGCCTCCGCGGGCCGCGACAGCGACGAGCACCCGAGCCCGAGTCGTGGCTGCCGATCGAGTACCTCGCCGTCACCTCGCAATCGGACCCGACTACATACCCGACAGCGGAATCCGCTCCGGTTCTTCCCCGGATGCTGCGGACGTGATGAACGCAAGACGGCGAAGACCCGATTGCACGAGAAGCGCACACGTCGATGGGCGATGGCCTACCGGGCCCGGGGCGCAGCTCCCGAAGGAGCGCGGACAAGCAAGATGAGCCTGCCCACCAGATCGGGGGCAGGCTCATCGGGGTCCGTGCTCTCAGCCCTGGAGGCCACCGAACGCCGCTGGGATCTCCTCAGGAGGGAGTGCCAGGAGCTGCTTCATGTCGCGTCCGGTGTCGTCCACGATGATCTCGTAACGACCTGCTTCCAGTTGGTCGTAGACCGCGTTGACGGCGAAGTCTGCCTCGATCATGGGGACCAAGCCCACGAACTCGGTGGACATCTCGGTGCGGACGAAGCCGAGGACGGTGTCAACGACATGGATGCTCTGCGGGAGCAGTTCGCTCCGCATCGAGTTCGTCGCGGACCACATCGCGGCTTTGGATGCACTGTAGGAGTGGAGCAGCGGCATCCAGGCTGCAGCAGACAGGACGTTCAAGACCGTCCCGCCGCCCTGGGCTGCCAGGACGGGCGCGAACGCCCGGGTCATCAGGACCGGGCCCCAGAAGTTGGTGTCCATGTCGGCGCGGATCGCGGCGATGTCACCAGTAGCGAGGGGAGCATGGTTCGCGATGCCGGCGTTGTTGATCACCAAGGTCACATCGTCGGCAATCTGAGCCGCGTCGAGGATGGTCTGCTCATCCGTGACGTCGATGCGCAGCGGGACAACGCGCGGATCCTCCGATGTCCCAGGCGTGCGCGACGCGGCGTAGACCTTCGAGGCGCCCCGCGCGAGGGCCTTCTCGAGGAAGACTGCTCCGAGGCCGCGGTTGGCGCCGGTGATGAGGACCGTGCTGTCAGCGATGTTCATGACTGTTCCCGTCCGTCTCCGGAATCGTTTCCGCAGACGTGCTCATGGTCCGCTTGAAGACCGTGCCCGCACCAGCGTGCTTTCACTGAGATTCGCTCCCCCACCAGTCTCAACAGTCGCTCGGTGAGTGAGACGGCCTGAGACGGGAGCGCCGTGGACGACAAGTCAGCGGAGCAGTCGGGAGCAGGGGAGACGGCCATGAACACCACTGTTGAACGATCAGGATGGGCACGCTTCTGGGATGACGGGCGGTGGTGGAAAGCACTCGTCCTCGCCGTCGGCTACCTCGCGATCTACGAGCCGGCCTCCCTGCTGATGGCACCCTTCGTGCCGTACATCGGCGACGAGGACTCAACCAGCTACGTGCTCGTGCTCATCGCCGTCCCGGTCCTCATCGGCGGGCTCGTCCTGGCGGGTTTCGGGGCAACCGTCCGGTGGCTGCGGAGCATCTTCGAGCGACATCCGATCCGCGGGCGAGGGTGGATGTGGATCGCGATCGGGGTCGTGCTGCGGTTCGCCAGTATCGACTACTCCGCCGCCTGTTCGCCCTCCTGCACGGGAGCAACCTCTTCACGGGTCAGGCACTCGGTCCCACGCTGCTGCAGATGGTCTACACGTTCTTCTTCGGCTTCTGCATGTACCTCGCGTTGCGGGTGACGCGCACGATCGTCGCGCCGATCCTGCTGCACGCCAGCACCGACCCCAGCATCTTCATGCAGGCACCCACCCGGTGACCGGCGGCCTCGCTTCCCTACGACACACACGGCACCACGACCAGACCGTGCTGTCCCACTCCGTCGGGGGCTCCTGAGCAGACGCGGAGCGTCCGCAGAACAGTCCTTCATCAGGCCGTACATCGCGCCGAACCGAAGTGACGAGGAGCCCGACCCTCATCTCCAGGATCGCTGGCGTCTCCCGAGTGGTGTCCAGCGAGTGAACACTGACAGCTCGGCGCGATCCTGAGGGGCCTCGAATGGCCCCGAAGGGGGCCGGGCTGTTTGTCTTCGACCAGCTCCAATCCTGGAGCACAGAAGGGGGAAGCACATGCATGCAAGGACCGCAGTCAAGGTCAGCATCACGGCGGTGGTCGCGGCGGTGTTCGCGCTGGCGACACCGCTCTCGGCGTCTGCAGACTCGTTCACGGGCAACAACGTCAACGCCGAGATCGGGACGAACCAGTGCACGGCGGTCAGCGTCGTCACGGTCGCGGAGGGGAATCCGGGCCAGAACGCGGAGATCTACGTCCAGCTCAAGAACTTCCCACACGGTGCCGACAAGTGCGCCTCGGCCGTCGCGCTCATGTACGTCAACACGAAGGGCGTCCTGTACGAGACGCCGTTCCGAGCCGCCACGGGGAGCGGGGACAACTCGGTCTCTGCGGTCGGGAAGCGGTGCCAGACGATCACCGAGGTCCGCCGCAAGGACGGGTCCTACTACACGGTGCGGCAGAACCGGTCGTCGACGCTCGCGGCCTGCTCGGGGCTCGTCCACCACGAGTGACCGGCTGCCGGGGCCGCGGTGACAAGGCTCGGCGACCCCCTGAGCCCACCCTTGACGAGTACCTCACCGCCTTCTTCGACACGGGGAACGAGCGGCAGCATGATGCCGGTCGGTCGTGGCCGAAGTCCTCCTAGGCTTCTGCCCATGCCATCGGACGCCCTCGCCGCCTACGGGCGCCGCGCTGCGGAGTACGCCGAGCACCTCGGGCTGATGAGTTCGGTGCACCCGTCCGACGTGCACCTCGTGACGACGTGGGCAGCCTCAGTCGAAGGCCCCCTGCTCGACGCCGGGAGCGGCCCCGGCCACTGGACAGCGCACCTCGCCGGGCAGGGCATCGACGTCCGAGGCGTCGATCAGGTCCCCGCCTTCATCGACCACGCGCGCAGCACCTACCCCGGGGTGCCGTTCTCGCTCGGGAGCATCGACGCCCTCCAGGACCCGGCCGACACGTACGGCGGCGTCCTCGCTTGGTACTCCCTGATCCATCACGAGCCGAGCGCGATCGCCCGCCCTCTCGACGAGTTCGCTCGGGTCCTCCGACCGGGCGGCCACCTCCTCGTGGGCTTCTTCCTCGGGGACGCCCTCGAACCGTTCGACCACGCGGTCGTCACCGCCTGGCGCTGGCCGGCCGACCTCCTCGCGCAGGAGCTCGAGGCCGCAGGCTTCGACCTCATCGAGACGCACACCCGCGCCGCTGCGAGTGGGACGCCGCGCCCTCACGGCGCGATCGTCGCGCGCCTGAAGGGCGCCGACCAGGCGCCCTTCTAGCGGCCGCCGGGCTCGAGCGTCACCCACTCCTCGTCGCGCACGTAGCCGACCACGTCGTTGGCGGCGAGGATCGCGGCGTTGTCGGCCGAGCCTCCAGTCCGGAACCGCGTGACACCGTCGGCGAGCAGCGCCAGCACCGACGCCGCCTTGGCGGCGACACCGAGACCCCGCCCGCGCCAGGTCGGGTGCACGACCGTGAAGTCGGTCTCGGCGTCCGCTCCGTCGACGTCGACGAACGTCATCGCGACCAGCTCTCCGCTCTCGAGGACCACGCCGAACGCCCGCCGCGACTGCGAGGGCGTCGCACGCTGCCGGTCGAGCGGCGTGTGCTGCGTCGCGACGCTGCCCGGGTAGTCACCGATCGTCAGGGCGTCGAGGGCCAGCACGGCGTCGACGTCGGCCTGGCTGAGCTCGCGCACCGAACCGACGTCGGCCGTCCGAGCAACGAGGGCCTGCAACCGAGGCTGATCGACAGCATGCGCGTCGAGTTGCGCGCCGAAGGACCGGGCGACGACAGTCCACCCCTGCGCCTCGAGCTCCGCTCGCTCCGGTGCGTCCGCGGGCAGGACCTTCATCGGGGCCACAGCAGCTCGAAGCGCTCGCACACGACGGGCATGTCCGGCGCGAAGCCGCGGGGGTTCTCGGAGTGCTCGCGCCAGTAGCGCTCGTGCGAGGACCGCCAGTAGGCGAGGGTCCGTTCGCCCTCTCCCTCGGCATGTGCGTGCTCGGCGTCGACCTGGTCGAACGGGACGATGGTGATCCTCGTGGTCACGAGCACGGCTCGGGGCTCCCCAGCGCCGTCGAGGATGACGCTGAGCTCGCCGACCTCGGGCAGCGGGTCGCCGCTCTCCTCGTAGTCCCACAGCGAGGACGCGGTCCCGTCCTTCACCCCGCGGAGCACGAGATCGAGCAGGGAGTCGGCGTGGTCCGGCGTCGCGCCGAAGGCCCAAGCGAGCGGGACGGCTTCCGGCAGGTCGGGGGACTCACGGCGGCGGGCTTCCCAGAAGGCGGGCAGGGACGGCGACGGTGCGATCACGGGGACCACGGTAGCGGGCGCCCGGTTGGCCACCATGGTGGGCGGCGACCAGCCGCCGGACGGGAGGCTCGGTGCCAGCCCGGTGGGAGCCTCCAGTCCGGCCCGTGCCCTGGACTGACACCGGGAGGTGTCGTGGCCGGTGAGGTCAGTCCGGCAGGTTGACGACCGCGGTCCGCAGGTCCAGCCGCCGGTGGTGATGTCCGTGGAGCAGTGCGCCTCGGGCGTGGTCCACGGTCAGTGCGACGGCACCCTCGACACTGGCAGCGTCCCCGAGCTCGCTCACCACGACGTCGAGGTCCGGCCGGTACCGCTGGACGGCAGCGCGGACACCCGGTGTCAGCACCGGGTTCCTGCCGACACCGCCGCCGAGGACCACGATGCCCGGGTCCACGACCGCCGCCAGGGTCAACGCGAGCTGACCGACGTCGTCGGCGTGCTGCTCCACGACTCCGCGGGCGACGGGGTTGCCGTCCGCAGCGGCGGTGAACAACTCCGGCACCGTGCGGGGTGGGTCGGTGGGTTCGTCCGACCAGGCCTCATGTGCGCGTTCGAGCAGCCGACCCGAGCCGAGGTAGCGCTCGAGGGCCCAGGCGTCCTCCTGGCGGCGGGACGGCCAACCGACGGGGACGGCGGAGACCTCGCCCGCGCCACCGTGCGCGCCGCGGAGCACTCGGCGACCGGCCACGATGCCCGCGCCGATGCGCACGCCGACCTGCAGGTAGACGAAGTCCTCCTGCCCACGAGCGGCGCCCTGCTCCATCTCGGCCAGCGCAGCGCAGTTCACGTTGTTCTCGAGCAGCACGGGGAGGCCACGAGGGACGCCGAGTGCCGGGAGCAACTCGTCGATGGGCGGAGCACCGGAGTTCGATCCGCCGTCACCGGACAGGTAGTCCGGGATCACCCGGGGCAGCGCGACCCCGGCCGCACGGAGTGGACCGTTGCCGTTCCCGACCGCGCGCCTGATCCGTTTGACCACCGAGCGGACCGCGTCCGTCCCGGTGTCGGTGGCCGCGAGGTCGACCGCGAACTCGGCGAGCACCCGGCCGTCGACACCGCGCGCCCGTGCGTGCACACGGGTGGACCCGACGTCGATCCCCATCAGCCAGCCAGCGGTGGGGGCGACGGCGTACACGGTGGCAGCCCGACCGAGCGCCCCCTGTGCGGTCCGGACGGCCTGGACGAGCCCGAGGTCGATGAGGCGTCCCACCGCGGTGCCGACCGTCGGGGCCGAGAGCGACGTGTTCCGGGCGACGAGGGGCCGGGTGGCTTCACCTTCGTCCACGATCACCGACAGGACCGCGCGTTCCGTGTCCGTCAGATCCGACTCGACGGTGATCTCCGCCATGCGACGCCCCTTGTTTCGTGTTCGTGAATTCTGTCAGGTCGTCCTCCCCGAGGGTTGACCAGTCCGACTTATTAAGACAGATTACTTAAAGAAGGGCCGGGTCACCGGCGCACCACAAGGGAACGGACACCAATGGCACAGCACGAATGGCTCAGTTTCGACCAGGGCGTCGCCGACCAGGCAGCGGTCGTCGACGCAGCGACCCAGTCCCTCATCCAGTGGTTCGAGGCGGGCGGCGCGGATGCACTCGTGGGTCGCAGCGTGGTCATCGCCGGGATCGGAGCCAGCCACGCCGCAGCAGCGACCCCGGTGTACGCGCTGCGGTCGGACGGGATCCGGGCGTACCGGTCGAGCTGCTCGGACATCCCGGACGACGGCGTCGCGCTCGCCGACGTGTACGTCGCGGTCTCGCAGGGAGGCAGGAGCCGGGAGACGATCCAGGCGCTCCTCACCGTCCCGGTTGAGCAGCGGGTGGCCGTCGTCAACGACTCCGACTCTCCGCTGGCGGACACGGCGGGGACCGTCATCGGCCTCGGTGACCTCGTCGACAGCCACATGTCGTCGATCGGCTTCAGCGCGACGGTCGTGGCACTCGGGCTCCTGGCCGATCGGCTGGCTGGCCGACCGACACACCAGGGATGGACCGGCCTGGCGGCGCGTGCGGCCGCGGTCGTCGACGCTGCGGACGAGCAGCTCCGCGCCTTCGCGGCCGAGATCGCCCTGCGAGGGACGGTGGACATCGTTTCGCGCGCAGCCGACCTGACCGCCGCCGAGCAGGGAGCGCTCCTGTTCCGTGAGGGACCGGGTCTCCCGGCGATGGCGATGGACACACGGTCCTACCTGCACGGCCCGATGGACTGCGCCGGTCCCGCGACCAGCCACGTGCTGTTCGGCGGCGCGCGCGAGGGCCTCCTCGCAGAGCAGCTCGCCGAGAAGGACGTGCCCGTCCTGCTCGTGACCGACGAGGACGTCGACGCACCCGCGACCGTCGTGCGGATCCCCGTGCTCCCTCCGACCCAGCGGGTGCTCGTCGAGGTCGCACTGCTGCAGCGGCTGGTCCAGCACACGGCAGCGGCCGCCGGGAAGGACCTCGAGGCACGTGCCTTCACGCGCTACGACACGAAGGTGGACTCGGTGCAGCAGGTCGTGGACGGCACGGTGTGAGCGGCGTGCTCGTCGGCCTCGACGTCGGGGGGTCGAAGACCGCGATCCGCGCGGTCGACGAACAGGGTGACGTCCGGTACCAAGCCACCCTGCCCACCGACCGCTGGCGCGGGGAGTCGTGGGCCGGCAAGGCCGCGATCCTCGTGGCCGCTGTCCGGTCCGTCGTCCCCGTCCGCGTCCTCGCGCTGGCGGTCGGCGCCCACGGCTGTGACACCGATGAGCAGTGTGCTGCGCTCGCTCGTGAACTCGACCGGCTCCTCGACGTCCCGGTCCGGGTGGTCAACGACGCGCAGCTCCTCGGCCACGCCGTCTCCCGACCCGACGCGGTCGGCCTGATCGCCGGCACCGGGGCGATCGCGGTGGCGACGACGACGGACGGGCGGACCGTGCACGCCGGGGGCTGGGGCTGGCTCGTCGGTGACGACGGCGGTGCGACGGGCATCATGCGCGAGACGGTGCGCGCGGCACTGCAGGCATCCGACCGAGGTGCGAGTGACCTGGTACTCGAACGGTCGCTCTCCGGCGCCGCCGAGGTCGGAACGCTCGGTGACCTCGCGTTCGGCATGATGCTCGCGCGCCCCGAACGGTGGGCGACGCACGCGAGTGCCGTGTTCGTCGCCGCGGACGCTGGCTCATCGATCGCCCGGACAGTCCTCGATGCCGCTGCTGCGTCGCTCGCGGGTCTCGTCACGGTCGTCGAGCGCCTCGGCGCCCCGGTCGGTCACGTCGTGCTCGGCGGCGGCGTCGTCCGGGGGCAGCCCCGGTACGCCGCACGCGTCGCCGAGCTGATCCGCGCGGAGCACCCCGGAACCACGGTCGTCCTGCTCCACGAACCGCCGGTCGCCGGCGCAGTCGCGCTCGCTCGGCAGCTCGTCCCCTCCCCTCCTCATCCAGAACGCATGCACCACCCGATCCCCTGACCCCAGAAGGACCACCATGCGCACCTCCACCTCCATGCGGCTCGCCGCACTCGTCTTTGCCGTCGGCACGGTCGCGACGCTCACCGGCTGCAGCAGCGACGCCTCCGCCGGCAGCGACGCCTCCGCCGGCGGATCGGGACCCCTCAACACCGTCACCGGCATCAAGGGGACCATCACGAAGGACTCCGCCATCGCGGCCAAGGTGCCATCCGCGTACCGCGACGGGCTCACCGTGGGCACCGACGCGACCATGGCGCCGAAGGAGTTCCTCGACGCTGACGGCAAGACGTTCAAGGGCCTCGACATCGACCTCACCTACGCCATCGGCAACGTGCTCGGGGTGCGGATGACGTTCGTCAACGCAGGGTTCGACACCCTGCTGCCCGGCGTCCAGAACGGCCGCTACGACTTCGTCGCCTCGTCGGCCGCCCCCACGCTCGAGCGGGAGAAGGTCGTGGACTTCGTCAGCGTCGACCGGTCCGGAGAGTCGCTCCTCGTCCGTTCCGCCGACAAGTCGTCCCTCAAGGACATCACCTCGCTCTGCGGCAAGCAGGCCGGTGCGATCAAGGGTTCCTTGCAGGTCGAGGACCTCGCGGAGCAGAGCACCAAGTGCACCGACGACGGCAAGCAGCCGATCGACACCTCGCTCTTCCCCGACGCCGCGGCGGTCAACCTCGCGCTGAACAGCAGCCGGGTCGACGTGGCCTTCTTCGACACCCCGACGTCCGCTTACCAGGCGAAGCGGTCCGGCGGGAAGCTCGTCGTGGTGGGGCCGATCTACCGCGCCGGGCTCGAGGGCGTGTTCATGAAGCAGGGCAGCGGTCTCGCCGAGCCGGTGGCCGCCGCCGTGAACGAGCTGATCGAGAACGGGACCTACCAGCAGCTCCTCGAGAAGTGGGGACTCGGGAAGAGCGCGATCGACAAGGCCTACGTCAACCCTGCGACCAACGGCAAGGCCGAGTGACATGAGCGACGTGCAGCAGGCGGGCGACACCTTCGTCCCCCTCCGGGCCCGGAGTCGACCGAAGCCCCTGTCGTGGGTGGCCACCGTCGTCGTCCTGGTGATCGCCGCGATGATCGTCCAGGCGCTCGTCACGAACCCGCACTTCGAGTGGGCCGTCGTCGGGAAGTACTTCCTCTCGTCCTCCATCGTCGGTGGGCTGTGGCGGACGATCGAACTGACGGTGTTCGCGATGGTCGGCGGCGTCCTGCTCGGCACCCTCCTCGCCGTGATGCGGGGGACCTCGAACCCGGCCGTGTCCGCCGCTGCAGGGTGCTACATCTGGTTCTTCCGGGGCACTCCGCTCCTGGTGCAGCTGATCTTCTGGTTCAACCTGTCGTCGCTGTACCCGACGCTCCGCTACGGCGTCCCGTTCACGCCGATGGTGTTCGGCGAGGTCACGACGAACAGCGTGATCTCCCCGTACACCGCCGCGCTGCTCGGGCTGGGTCTGAACCAGGCTGCCTACACCGCGGAGATCGTCCGCGCTGGCATCCTCTCCGTCCCCCACGGGCAGCTGGACGCCGCCGCCTCGATCGGCATGACGCGACTCATGACGATGCGGCGGGTCGTCCTGCCGCAGGCGATGCGGGTGATCATCCCGCCGATCGGCAACGAGACCATCGGCATGCTGAAGACGACGTCGGTGGTGAGCGTGCTGGCGATGCCGGAGTTGCTCTACAGCGCGCAGCTCGTCTACTCGCGGACGTACCAGATCATCCCGCTGCTCATCGTCGCCAGCCTCTGGTACCTCCTCGTCACGACCGTGCTGACGATCGTGCAGACCCAGATCGAGCGCCACTACGCCGTGCGCGGCCCGGCGGCCACGGAGGACCCCGTGCTCGCACTGCTGCGTCGGGCGTTCCGGGTGCACGCCCGACCCACCCCACCGGTGAGCACCGTCACCACCCCGACCCCCGTCCCGGCCCAGGGAGGAACACCGTGAGCACCAGCACCCACCCCGACGACCGTCCGATGATCTCTGCCCGCGGCGTGCACAAGCACTTCGGGTCGACCCCCGTCCTCAACGGGCTGGACCTCGACGTCCATGCCGGCGAGGTCGTCTGCCTGCTCGGTTCATCCGGCTCGGGCAAGACGACGTTCCTCCGGTGCGTCAACCACCTGGAACGGATCAGCGCCGGTCGGATCGTCGTCGACGGAGAGATCGTCGGGTACCGCGAGCGGCGCGGGTACCTCGTCGAGCGCAGCGAGAAGGAGATCGCGAAGCAGCGGGCATCGATGGCGATGGTGTTCCAGCAGTTCAACCTGTTCCCGCACCGCACGGTGATGCAGAACCTCATCGAGGCTCCGGTGCTCATCGGACGCGAGGACCGCGCCTCCGCGACGGAGCGAGCCGCCGCGATGCTCGCGCGGGTCGGCCTGTCCGGCAAGGAGCGCGCCTACCCGGGGCAGCTCTCCGGCGGCCAGCAGCAGCGCGTGGCGATCGCGCGTGCGCTGACGTCGAAACCGAAGCTCATGCTCTTCGACGAACCGACGAGTGCCCTGGACCCGGAACTCGTCGGGGAGGTGCTCGACGTGATGCGGGGTCTCGCGGGAGACGGCATGACGATGGTGGTCGTCACGCACGAGATGGGCTTCGCACGCGACGTGGCGGATCGGGTCGTCGTCATGGACGGTGGCGTGATCGTCGAGCAGGGGCCACCGAACGCGGTGTTCGACGACCCGCAGCACGCTCGCACGCGTGCGTTCCTGCGCAAGGTCGCCTGAGACGATGACCGGAGCAACGTCCTTCCGCGCGGTGGTGTTCGACTGCGACGGCGTCCTCGTCGACAGCGAGGCACCGCTCGCCGCGATCGACCAGCGGATGCTCGCCGACCTCGGCTGGCAGATGACGCTGCAGGAGGTCCACGACCGGTTCGTCGGGCACACCGCTGCGCACTTCGTCGAGGAGGTGGAGCGGCATCTCGGCGGTCTGCCCGTCGGGTGGCGTGAGCCCTACGAGCCGCTGGTGCACCGCGCACTCCACGAGGACCTGCAGGCCGTCGACGGTGTGCTGGACGTGCTCGCTGGGCTCGACGTGCCCGTGGCCGTCGCCTCGAACAGTTCCCACGCACGGGTCCGGGAGAGTCTCGCGTTGGTGGGGCTCCTGCAGCACTTCGGCGACCTGGTCGTGGGTTCCGACGACGTCGTGCAGGGGAAGCCTGCCCCGGACGTCTACCTCCGGGCCGCAGACCTGCTCGCGGTGCCCCCGACCACCTGCGTCGCCGTGGAGGACTCCGTCACCGGCGTCCGATCAGCGCGTGCGGCCGGCATGACCGTGTTCGGGTACGCGGCCGGGTTGACAGCTCCCGGGCCGCTCCGCGCCGCCGGTGCGGTCACGTTCTCGTCGATGGCGGAGCTCCCGGCGCTGTTGTCCGGCGCGTAGCTCGGAAAGCGCTGCGGCCCCCCGGTACCGTCGGAGGTCCCCTGCATGATCAGGGTGTGTTCATCCCCACCAGAGCCGCCGGCCTCGACGCCCTCGACGACTTCGTCCCCCGCGCCGGCCGCGACTACGCCCGCGACCGCAACGCGGACCTCGGGGCATCGCGGACCAACGTCTCGGGCCTGTCGCCGTACGTCCGCCACCGCCTGGTGACCGAGCACGAGGTCGTCGCAGCCGTCCTCGAACGCCACAGCCTGCCCGCCGCCGAGAAGTTTGTACAAGAGGTCTTCTGGCGCACCTACTGGAAGGGCTGGCTCGAGCAGAACCCCGAGGTGTGGCGTCGCTACCGGCGCGAGGTCGACGAGTTCGCGACCGGGACCCTGCCGACCAGCTACGACGACGCGGTCAACGGCCGGACCGGCATCGACGCGATGGACGCCTGGGTGCGGGAGCTCATCGACACGGGCTACCTGCACAACCACACGCGCATGTGGTTCGCGAGCATCTGGGTCTTCACGCTCGGCCTGCCGTGGCAGCTCGGCGCCGACTTCTTCCACCGCCACCTGCTCGACGGCGACGCGGCCTCGAACACGCTGTCGTGGCGGTGGGTCGCGGGACTGCAGACCGCCGGCAAGACCTACCTGGCGACGGCGTCGAACATCGCGCGGTACACGGACGGCCGGTTCTCGCCGAGTGGCCTGGCGACGACCGCACGGGCGCTCTCCGAGGACCCGTTGCCACCACGCATGCCGATCGAGTCCGACGACGTCGTGGGGACCATCGGCGAGCGGGTCGGGCTGCTGCTGCACGAGGAGGACCTCGAAGCGTCGAGCCTGCTGGCCGAACACCCTCAACTGCCCGACCGCCCGATCGCGACAGCGGTCGCCGCGGACCCCGTCGCACGCTCGCCGTTCTCGGTGTCGGACGTCGTCGAGGCCTTCACGACGACCGCCCTCGACGACGTGGCCGAACGGACACTGGACGCGAGCGGCCGCCCGGCCCAGGTGCTGGCCGACACGCTGCCGTCGACCCTCCTGCGCTGGGCGGGGTCCGAGCAGCTCGACACCGTGGTGGTGCCGTACGCGCCGATCGGCCCGGTCCACGAGCGGCTCGGGGTGCTGCGTGCCGCCCTCGCCGCCGAGGGTGTCTCCCTCGTCGCCGTCCGCCGACGATGGGACAGCGCGGCGTGGCCGTACGCGTCCCGCGGGTTCTTCCCGTTCCGTGAGCGCATCCCGGCCCTGGTCCGCGAACTCGTGGTGGACTGAGCCTTCCGCACGACCGGACGCGTCGAAAGGCACCACATGACCTCCCCCTTCAGCCTGCAGGGCAAGACCGCGATCGTCACCGGCGGCAACCAGGGCCTCGGCAAGGCGTTCGCGTTCGGACTCGCCGAGGCCGGTGCCCGCGTGGCCATCGTCGGGCGCTCCGCTGACCGCAACGAGCGGGTCGCCGCCGAGGCCGCCGCGGCTGGGCACGAGTTCGTCACGATCACGGCCGACATCACCGACGACGCCCAGGTCGCCCGCATGACCGAGGAGGCGCTCGCCGCGTTCGGCACGATCGACGTCCTCGTCAACAACGCCGGCACCTGCGTCCACAACGAGGCCTTCGCGGTGACGGACGACGAGTGGGACGCCGTGTTCACCCTCAACGTCCGTGCGCTCTGGAAGGCCACCATCGCGGTCGGTGCACACATGCGCGAGGCCGGTTCGGGCTCGATCGTCAACATCGGCAGCATGTCCGGGATCATCGTGAACCGTCCGCAGTGGCAGCCGGCGTACAACGCGTCCAAGGCCGCGGTGCACCACCTGACGAAGTCCCTGGCCGTCGAGTGGGCGCAGTACGGCATCCGCGTCAATGCGCTCGCCCCCGGCTACGTGAAGACGGAGATGGCGCCCGTGGACCGCGAGGACTTCAAGCGCTACTGGATCGACGACGCCCCGCAGCAGCGGTTCGCCCTGCCGGAGGAGATCGCACCGAGCGTCGTCTTCCTCGCCAGCGATGCCGCGTCGTTCATCACGGGCTCAGTCCTGGTCGCGGACGGCGGCTACACCGCGGTCTGAGGACCACGCGAGGGCGGCAGCTGCACCGCGTCCGCGATCTGCTGTGCGACCTCGGCCGCGGGGATCGAGGTCGCGTCGATGACCTCGGCCTCCTGGTGCAGCCAGCCCGCTGCCGCCTCGGCGTAGGCGTCGACGTACGCGAACCGGAAGGTCGAGGGGCCGAGCTCCTGGTCGTTCTGGATCCGGTCGACGAGCGTGGCGCCGTCGACGTGCAGCACGAAGTGCCGCACCGGGATGCCCGACGCGGACAGCCCGGCCTGGATCTCCCGCCAGTACGCCTGGACCAGGACGGTCATCGGCATGATGAGCGGTCCGCCGCCGATGTAGTCGTGGACGCGGCGGGCGGTCTCCACCACGAGGGGGCGCCAGGGGTCCCAGTGCTGGAAGTTGTCCGTCGGTGGCAGCCCGGGCGTGATGTCCATCAGGACCTCGCCGACCTTCTCGGCGTCCAGGATCTGCGATCCGGGCAGCATCGGCTGCAGCAGCCGACTGGTCGTGGTCTTGCCCGC
This sequence comes from Curtobacterium sp. SL109, assembly GCF_026672405.1. Classification (NCBI taxonomy): domain Bacteria; kingdom Bacillati; phylum Actinomycetota; class Actinomycetes; order Micrococcales; family Microbacteriaceae; genus Curtobacterium; species Curtobacterium sp. SL109. The sequence continues at coordinate 491,866 of NZ_JAPPRB010000002.1, read as the reverse complement.
ACCGTGGGTTCCGTTCAGCCAGACGATCACAGGTGGACCCTACTGGCGACCGGCCGCCGGACGGGAGGCTCGGTGCCAGCTGGTGGGGAGCCTCCAGGACGACGTGTGGTCCCGATCGTGGAACGGAGCGCCGCCCTGCTGCCGCAGTGCGGCAGGGTGGGTGGTGTGGACACCTGGGGACTGAACGAGACCGGCCGGCTGGTCGGGCGGAGCTACGTGTGGCTGGCGGGGGTGACGGCGCCGATCGGCGCGGTGGTCTTCTCCGTCCTTGCCGCAGTCAACAGTGGCGGGGGCCTCGACGACCTCAACCAGACCCTGTGGCTGGTCATCGTCACCGTGGTCGCGACGGCGGTGTTCGCACTGGGCGGCGCGGCTGTCGCGCTCCCGTGCACGTACCTGCTCGGCCGGGCGCTGCGCCGGGTGCGGTCCCGCGGTGCGCACACGGCCGCGCATGCGACGCTCGCCGGACTGCTCGCCCTGGTGACGTCGTCACTCGTGGTGCTGTGGTTCTCCGGGCCGTCGTCCCTGCCGGCCGTCGTGTCGTTCCCGCTGGGCATGTCCGTGGCTGCCGGAATGGCTGCAGCGATCGCGACCTGGCGGTTCCTCCGGCCGGTGGCGGAGCCGGAGTCCGAGCCGGACCAGGCCGCTGACGCTGACGCTGCCCTGCGAGCGTGAGCGGGGTCGACGTGGGCGAGGTCATCGTCCGGCCGACCGCCCAGGGCTGACCGGTCGCCGGGCCGACGGAAGCCGGTGGGGCGCTGTCGGGTTCAGGACACCACCGGCTTCAAGCGCACGTCGCCACCCCCGCGACGGTGCGCCCTGTCACGCGGGCGATCCTGCAGGAGCAACGCTGCTCCCGGGGCCCGCGGCTCGGGAGGTGAGTCGGCACAGCGCACGAGCTGCCGAAGGCGAACGCTGCATGCGTGGTTCCGATCCGGCGGCCGGGGTCCGGGGTCACCTGGCGGGAACAGTACGCCCGCGGGGGCATCCGCACCAGGGGCGCGACAGGAACCGCGCCGTGGTCAGCGGCGGGATGCCTGCCGGGCGTCGTCGCTGACCGTCGCGGTGCCCATCGGCCGACGAGCCAGGGCGAGCGCGATGAGCAGGAGGCCGGCACCTGTGATGACGATGCCGACCATGGTGGCGACGTGGTCGACGTCACGGCCGACGCCCGGGACGAGCAGCAGGGCGTTCGAGACGAGCGCCGGCAGGCCGACCAGGCCGAGACCGACCAGCGTGGCGATCGTCAGGCGGTGGCGCGAGCGGGCCACGAGCAGCAGGACGACCGCGACGGCGACGGCGAGCCCGCCGACGAGACCGACCACGGCGGAGGCGGCCAGGACCCCGGGCAGTGGTCGCCCCGCCTGCAGCAGGACCGTCTTGGCGACGGCGGCCCCGGCAGCGGTCATCAGCAGCGGCATCGCGAGCGGGACCTGCCGGAGGGGTCGTTCGTCGGACATGCCGGTCGCGATGATGCCGAGCCCGGCCAGCGTCAGGCTGCCGGCGAGGATGGCTGCGGCGGACCGAGCACCCGTGCCCGAGGGCAGGACGGCGATCAGGACGGTGGAGAGCCCGGCGGCCGCGAAGGTGATCGCGTGCAGGCGGACGGCGAGGGCGTGCCCGACCGTGGCGATCACGGGAGCGCCAGCGCGGAGCGGAGCTCCGCCGTCAGCTCTCCGAGCGCCTGCGGGACGGCCCGGCTGATCCGGGGGAAGGCCAGGAAGCCGTGGGGCATGCCGACGTAGGTCGTCGTGCGCACGGCGACCCCGGCCTCCCGGAGGGCTGCGGCGTAGCGGAGGCCGTCGTCACGGAGCGGGTCGTGCTCGGCCACCTGCACCAGTGCCGGCGGCAGGCCGGTCAGGTCGGCGAAGAGCGGCGACGCGTACGGGTCGGTCGGGTCCTGACCGGCCAGGTAGTGGCCGCGGAAGGCGAGCATGTCCGCCTTCGTCAGGATCGGGGCGTGCGCGTTCTCGTCGATGGACGGACTCGCCATCGTCAGGTCCGTCGCGGGGTAGATCAGGCCCTGGAACGCGATCGGCGGGCCGGAGCGGTCGCGCGCCATGAGGGCGACGACGGCGGCGAGGTTGCCGCCCGCGCTGTCGCCGACGACGGCCAGGCGGCTGGTGTCGGCACCGAGCTCGTGGCCGCGGCCGACCAGGTCGGCGGTGGCGGCGTAGGAGTCCTCGGCGGCGGCAGGCCAGCGCGCGCCCGGGGCCAGGCGGTAGTCCAGGGAGGCGACCACGGCCTGGGCGTCCCGAGCGATGCTGCTGGCCAGCCAGTCGTAGGTGTCGAGCGAGCCGGACGTCCAGCCGCCGCCGTGGACGAGGACGACGAGCGGGGGTGTGCCGCGGAACGTGGTGGGCCGGTAGACGCGGACGCCGATGGGGCCGTCCGCACCGGCAGCGGTGGTGTCGCGGACGGCGACGCCCGTGGCGAGTCCGCCGAGCAGCAGGTCGACGACCGGGTTGTGGCCGATCTCGCGGCGCTGGTCGGCGAGGATCTGCTCCTCGGACCGGCGGGTGACCGAGGCGGCGCTGAGCAGTCGGCCGAGCAGTCGCGTGCGGAGGTCGATCCTGGCCATGGCTCCAGTCTGCGCGTTGAGGCGCTCTCGTGCCGGTGTGGTCCGGAGACGGGCTCAGAACCAGCGCAGACCGAACTGCTCCAGGACGTTCCTCGCGACGGCGACGACCCCGTGAGGCGGTTCGCCGTTGTCCCGGCCGACGGCTTCGAGGAGCGCCGACTGTGCCGCCGCGTGGGCGGCTCGTTGCTCGCCGGAGAAGTCCTGAGGCGGGTCGGTCCGGCACGCGGTGAGGGCCTCCAGCCGGCGGAGGCCGTAGCGGAAGCCCACGGGCCGGGGCACGGACTGCATGAGCGCGAGCAGCTGCGCGTGGGAGTACCGACCTGCGGGGTCGGCGGCGCGGGAGATGAGGTCCGTGAGCCCCCGCGACGCGCCGTCCGACCCGCCCAACCGGATCTCGATGAGCCGCGCACGGCTGCACAGGTCGTAGAGCAGTGCTTCGTCCACGTCGTCCCTCTTCCCCCGGGTTGCAGGATCGAGCGTGCCACAGCCCGAGGCGGACTCGACAGCGGCGCGTGCAACGCGGGCTCCCCGGTCGGACACTCTTGAGTGTGCAGGACGAACAGGACGACGACGGGGCGCTGTGGACGCGGGCCCAGTCGAACGACGGTGCGGCCTTCGCCGAACTGTTCGACCGGCACCGACCGCGGGTCTACCGACGCGCGCTGAGCCTGCTCGGTGACGTGCACGACGCCGAGGACGTGACGGCCGCCGCGTTCTACGAGCTCTGGCGGAAGCGGAAGACCGTGCCGCTGGTGGCCGGGTCCGTCCTGCCGTGGCTGCTCGTGACGGCGGTGAACCTCGGCCGGAACAGCCGTCGTGCCGCCGCCCGCTACCGGAAGCTGCTCGACCGGCTCCCCCGCGACGAGGAGCACGTGGACCCCGTCGAGCCCGAGGACGCCGAGGTCCGGGAACGTCTCGAGGCCTCCCTCCGCGGGCTCTCCCCGACCGACGCAGCACTGCTCGTCCTCACCACGCTCGAGGACATGCCCGTGTGGCAGGCAGCCGAGGCGGTGGGCCTGCGACCACCCGCCGCCCGCGTGCGCCTGCACCGTGTGCGGAAGCGGCTCCGTGCCGACCTGCACGACCTCGACCCCACACTCCGCTCGGCACCAGGAGGCAGCGCATGACCAGCAACGACGGACACCCGACCACGACCGACATGCACTCCGGCGCTGCTGCCACGATCCGCGCCGAGCTCGCCGCCATCGGCACGAGTGGCAGCCGTCTGCAGCGTGCACAGCGACGGACCCGGGTCACCGCGTCCGTCGTCGGGGTCGCTGCCGCCGCCCTGGCCACCAGTGCCGCCGCGCTCGTGGTCACCGGGATGCCCGGGTCGACGGCGACCGACGCACTCGGTGCCACCACCACCGTGACCCGGACCGGTCCGGCCCTGGTCGACATCGGCCGGGCGCCGGAGACGGCGGGAGCGGTCATCGTCGACGTCACCTGCCTGAGCGACTCGGGGATGGTGCAGGTCAGCACCGGCGACGGCACGACGGGCGCCGGTGTCTCCTGCAGCGGCGACGGGCCGCACCGACTGCACGTCGTGGACGGGCAGCTGCCGTCCGCCGGCACGACCACGTTCCCGGTGTCGTCGTCGCCCGGCACCCGGTGGCACGCCGTGCTGCAGTACGCCAGCTCGGTGACGTCCCGGTGGAGTGTCAACGCGAAGGGGCAGACCTTCGGGATCGAGAACCAACACGGTCACCCGGACCTGGTGCCGGGCCGGGCCGACGACGGCCGCCTGGGCTGGGTGCTCTGGTCCGAGACGGCGGGCGCCGAGCAGCCCGGGACGGTCGACGTGTACGAGTCCGACGGCGAGACCGTCATCGGCCACCAGACCGCCGACGCCGGGACCATGCCCGAGGTGCCGCTCGACCAGCGGTACATCGACGAGCTGAACTCGGTCAGCGCCCCAGCAACACCCCCCGCGACGCCCGCGCCCACGCCGCCATCGACCGCGCCGGTGTCCCGGTGATCCGCTCGACCTCGTCCGTGTGCACCGCGATGCCGTCGAGGCCGTGCCGGGCGACGATCCCGAACTGCTGACGCAGCCCGGCCGCCTGCCACGCGGGCATGCCGGTCGCCCGCAGCAGGCCTGCGAACGCCCGACTGGGCAGGTGCACGTACCGCACGGGCCGACCGAGGCCCTCGCTCAGTGCCCGTGCGACCCCGCGGCCGTCGAGCAGTTCGGGCCCGGTCAGCACCGGCTCGGCTCCGACGTGCACGCCGTCGGTCAGCACCCGCGCGGCCACCCGGGCGATGTCCTGGCTGTCGATCCAGCCGATCACCCCGCGGCCCATCGTCTGCGGGAAGAACCCGCGGCGGATCGTCGGCCCGGACGGCACCAGGTTCGTCATGAAGCCCGACGGGTGCAGGATCGTCCACTCCAGGCCACTGGCCCGCACGTCCACGTCGATCTCCGCCACCGCACGAGCCCACGGGATCGTCGACCCCAGCGCGGCGTCCCCGCCGGACAGGTGCACGAGCGCCCGCACCCCGGCATGCTGCGCGGCCTGCACGCCGACCGCCCCGTGCTCCCGCTGCTGCTGGGTCGCCGCCGTGACCAGGAACACCTGGTCGACGCCCTCGAGTGCCGCCGTCAGGGCCGGCAGGTCGCCGAGGTCGGCCTGTCGGGCATCGATCCCCCGGGCGCGGAAGGCCTCGACCTGCTCCCGTCGCCGAGCGATCGCCCGCACGGTCTTCCCCGCGGCGCGGAGGGCCTCGACCGTCTTGCCACCGACGTCGCCGGTCGCTCCCGTGACTGCCACGATGTCGCCCATGTCGTCTCCTTCAGTATCAGTTACCTGATGGTAGACCCTCCTCCGCTACGATCGAGCGGTGCCCCCGGAGTTCGCAGCATCGCGTGACGACGTCGACGCGGTCGCCGCCTGGACGGTCATCCGCGCCGGCCGCGAACTCGCGCGACGACTGGCCACCGAGCTCGCGCCCATGGAGCTCACACCCGTCGAGTTCGGCGTGCTCGTCCAGCTCGCCACGGCCGAGGAGCTCAGCCAGGCCGAGCTCGCCCGTGCGGTCGGCGTCCGCCCGCAGAGCATGACCGGACTCGTCGGCGCACTCGGTGCCCGCGGGCTGCTGGTGCGGGGGGCTGAGCCGGGTCGCGGGCGGCTGTCGCGCCTGACGCTCACCCCCGCCGGGCGCGAACTGCTGTCCCGCGCGTTCCCGGTCGTCCTCGCGAGCAACGCCTGGTTCGGACCGGTCGCGGTCGACGACGACACCACCGGCGCCGAGGTGGTCGCGTCCGCGCTGCTCCCGCTCCTCGGTGGCGAGATGTCCGGGGAACGCGAACCGGCGGCCGGTTCCCCGGGAACCGCCTGACGGCGGCGCATCGCGGGAATGGCCGACACCGGTCCGGCGTAGTACTCCTCACCCCCGAAGAAGGAGCACCCCATGAGCCACGACCTCGACCGTTCCACCGCGACCCTCGACGAGCTCGACTGCTGGCCCACGCCGCGCGCGCTCCACGACGAGCCGACGCCCCGCTTCGGGCGCTACCTCGGCCTGATCAACGGCCACGACTGACCACTGACGGCGACCAGCCGACAGACGGGAGGCTCCCCACCGGACCGGTGGGGGGCCTCCTGTCTGTCCGGGGTCAGGACCGCGTCGCCGCGTCCGCCAGCGCTGTGCGCAGCCGGTCCTCGACCAGGGAGGCCGAGCCGGTCGGCGCGAGGATCCCGGTGACGACCCGGAGGGCCTCGGTGCGGTCCTCGTCGGAGCCGTCGAGTGCCGTCGTCATCGTCGACGTCAGGTCCTCGAGCGCACGGACGCAGGCGTACCGGACCAGGCGGTGTTCGTCGAGGTCGACAGGTCCGTAGCCGGCACGGAACGCGGCGAGCTCGTCGGGCGCGGCCGGGGCGAACAGCACGCTGAACTCGACGAGGTGCAGGTCGAGCTCGCGCGGGGCGACGACGGCCTCGTCCCAGTCGACCAGCCGCAGCCCGCCGTCCGGTTCGACCAGGACGTTGCCGAGGTGCGGGTCGCCGTGGCACGGGACGCGTTCGCCGGGCGCTGCCGACGCGAGCGTCGTGCCCTGCTGCAGCAGGGCGATCCGGGGTCGCGCATCGTGCCACAGGCCGAGGACGTCGTCGCGGACGTCTCCTGGGGGCCGGGCGTCCAGCGAGCGGATCGCCGCGCGGTACCGCTGCCGCCGGCGACGGATCCCGCGGCGCGCACCCTGTCGACGCGGCGGGAGCGGGAACGCATGCGCGTGCACGTCGGCGAGGAGCTCCCCGTAGGCGTGCCAGCCGTCGAGGTCGAGGCCGACCGTGGCGGCGTCCTCGCCCTCGGACCAACGGGAGACGGCGAGCCGCCCACCGCCACGACGACTGCGACGGCGGCCGTCCGTGGTCGGGACGGTGCCCGGAGCACGGTTGAGGCCGGCGTCGGCCATCGAGCCGACCAGGCGCGTGCCGGTCGTGGTGGTGCGGGTGGTCCACTTCGCGGCCCAGGCGTCGCCGGTGTCGTCGACGAACCGCCAGACGACGGCGGAGACGTCGGTGCCGCCGGACACTTCTTCGATCGCGGTGACCTGCATCGCGAAGTCGGCGGTGATCCAGTGGCGGGCGTCGTCGGGCGTCGGCCTGGAGCTGTCGCGCCGGCCGACGTTTGGTCCGCCGGACGTCGGGTCGGTCGCCGTCACCGCAGGCCGCTCCGCGACAGCCCCTCGACGAAGTACCGCTGGAACGCCAGGAACAGGGCGACGATCGGCAGGATCATGAGCAGGTTGACGGCCATGATCGCGCCGTAGTCCGACGTGTACTGGCCCTGCAGCGTGCCGACGATGCCGATCGGGACGGTGAACAGGTCCTGGTTGCCGGACAGTGCCACGAGGGGCCAGCCGAACGCGTTCCACTCGCCCATGAACGTCAGGAGCACGAGCACGGCGAGCAGCGGCCGGCAGAGCGGCAGCACGACCGACACGAACGTGCGGAAGCGGCCGGCGCCGTCGAGCTGGGCGGCCTCGATGAGCTCGTCGGGCACCGCGAGGAAGAACTGCCGAGCCAGGAACACCCCGAAGATCGCCGCGGCCTCGGGCAGGATGACCGCCCACAGTCCGCCGTACAGGTGCAGGCCGATCGAGATGAAGAACTGCGGCACGATGATCGCCTGCGGCGGGATCATCAGCGTCGACAGCAGCACCAGGAACAGGGCGTTGCGTCCGCGGAAGCGCAGCTTGGCGAAGGCGTACCCGGCGAGCAGGTTGCAGACGACGGTGATGACCGTGACGACGACGGAGATCAGCAGCGAGTTCCCGAACCAGCGCCAGACGGGGAACTCCTGGAACGGGCGGACGAAGTTCTGGATCGTGAAGTGCCCCGGCCAGAGCTGCAGCCCCGGTGCGTACAGGTCTGCCCGGGTCGAGAACGCGGTGAGCAGCATCCAGTACAGCGGGAACGCCATCACGACGGTCACGATGACCGCGACGGTCAGGCGCAGCCAGAGCAGCCGACCACGGCGCTTCTTCGGCGACCGGGTGGCGGTGCGGGCGGCGGCAGCGGGTGCGGGCTCGGCGGCGCCGGTGTCCCAGGTGGTGGAGGTCATCAGTCGGTCTGGTCCCGTCCGGCGTTGAACCGCCACTGGAGGCCCGTGATGAGCAGGGTCACGAGGTAGATCACGATGCCCACTGCGGCGCCGTACCCGAGCAGCTGCGGGCCGTGCTCGTCGAAGGCCACCCGATAGGCGTAGGACACGATCGTGGTGGTGCCGTAGCCGGGGCCACCGCGGGTCATCGCCCACACGGTGTCGAACACCTGGAACGAGTAGATGAGGTTCATCACGAGCAGGAAGAACGTCGACGGGCCGAGCAGCGGGAACGTGATGAGCCGGAAGCGCTGCCAGCCGCTCGCGCCGTCGGTCGTCGCCGCCTCTTGCACGGCGGGGTCGACGCCCTGCAGCCCGGCGAGGTAGATGAGCATGTCGAAGCCGATGCGCTGCCACAGCGTCATCAGGATCACGGCCGTCATCGCCCAACCGCCGCTCGACTGCCACTGGATCTGCGGCAGGCCGAGGGAGCGGAGGAACTCGTCGACGAAGCCGTTGTTCTGGTCGAACATCCACGCGCCGAGGACACCGGTCGCGACGCCGGAGACCACCAGCGGCAGGAAGATGATCGTGCGGAAGACCGCCCGACCGGGCAGCACGCCGTTGAGCAGCACCGCGACGCCGAGCCCGATGGCCATGCCGACCGGCACCGTGAACAGCGTGAAGACGCCCGTGTTCGCGACGGACTGCCAGAAGACCGGGTCCGTCACCAGGCGCGCGTAGTTGCCGAGGCCCGCCCAGCTCGTGCCCCCGAGGGAGTCGAGGTCCTGGAAGCTGATGACGAGTGCGTAGACGAGCGGCAGCAGCGTGAAGACCACGATGAGGACGACGTTCGGCACCAGGAACGCGGTGGCCGCAGCCCCGCTGGAGCCCCGGAAGCCCCCGACGGACCGGCGTGGACCCCGGCGGACGGCCCCGCCCGCGGTCGCTCCGCCGATGCGCTCGGCCGCGCCGGTCATGCCGCCACCGCCTGCTCGACGGCGGCGTCGATGGCCTGCACGGCTGCGTCGGTCCCGCGGCCGTGGAAGGCGAGCTCGAGCTGGTCCTGCAGCGCCGTGTTGACCGAGGCGAACCCGGGCACGACGGTCTCGCGCACGGCGGTCTCGGTGATCGTCGTGGCCTGCTGCGTGAAGACGTCCATCACGTCCGGGCGCACGGCGTAGTCGAGGGGCGTGTCCGCCAGGCTCTTCAGCGTCGGCAGCTCGTTCGCCCGCTGGCAGAAGTCACGCATCTGGGCCTCCTCCACGAGGAACTTGAGGAACGCGGCCGCGAGCTCCGGGTGCTCGGTGTCACGGGTGGCGACGACGGCGTTCCCGCCGAGGTCCGACGCGGCGGCTTCGTCGCGGGGCATGTACGTGGTGGCCCACTTGCCGCCCTGGTAGCCGTTCTTCGCGTCGGCGAGCTCCGGCACCAGGAAGTCGCCGATGAACGTCATCGCGACGGTCTGGTTCAGGAAGAAGTTGTCCGAGTAGACGGTGGTCTTGATCGTGTTGTTCGCCGGCACCCACCGCTCGTCGAAGAACCGCTGCGTGAACGCCATGGCCTTGCGCGCGGGGTCGCCGTCGACCGCTGAGTGCTCCAGCGACGGGGTCAGGAGCGACCCGCCCGCCTGGTACAGGAAGCTCGCCCAGCGGTACGCGCCCGCGGCGGTCCAGTCGTACGCGAACGGGTACTTGTCGTCGGGCAGGGCCTTGCGGAGCTTCGTCGCGACCGCGGTGAAGTCCTCCCAGGTCCAGGCGTCCTCGAGCCGGTCGGGCACGGCGCCGATGCCGGCTTCGTCGAGGGCGTCGCGGCTGAACGCGATCGCCGAGGTGTCGGTCTGGTGCGGGACGCCGTAGGTGCGGCCCTCGAACCGGACGGCGTCGCGGAGTGCGGGCAGGAACCCGGCGGACTCGGTGGCGCTGAGGTACGGCGTGATGTCGAGCAGCACCCCGTGCGAGGTGTACTTGCCGATGCTCGTGTAGTCCACCCGGAACACGTCCGGCGCCGTGCGCGACAGGATGCCCCGGTCGATGCCGGAGAAGAACCCGTCGTACGGCAGCGTCTGCAGCTCGACGGTGGCCTTCGGGTGCCGGGCCTCGAACACCTTCTTCGCGTGCGCGAACCCGGCGTTCTCCCCGTCGCTGCCGCCCCAGAAGGCGAAGCGGATCGTGCCCTCGACCTCGCCGATGTCGGCCTTCGACCCGGCGGCCGCGGTGCTCGGCACGGGGCCGTTGTTCGCGACGCACCCACTGAGGGCCCCGGCGGCGGCCAACCCGAACGCCCCGACGAGCATCGAGCGACGGGAGATGGGCTGCAGCGGCACTGGCGGCTCCTCGGGACGGGGTCGCGTCGATCGGTGCCGGTCGCCGCGCCCGCGACGCTAGTCCGCGCCCCCGACACCGGTCGTGCCCGTCCGGGACCCAGTGCGGGAATCGGTGTCCCGGCCAGTCCGGTGGGCGTCGTAGTCCTCGAGCACGAGGTTCGACGCCGGTCGGTCGACGACCCGCATGAGCGGACCGAAGACCGCCAGGGTGCTGAACAGCAGGTTGCGGACGCGGATGCCGGCGGTGGTCCTCGGTGCGAGGAGCTTGCCGGCGTTCACCTTGTGGGAGATCGAGGCGTAGTTGCGGTACCTCCGCTCGAACGTGTCGAACGCGGTGACGTGGTCACCACCTGCTCGTGCGAGTTCCCCGGCCAGGACGTACGCGCCGACGACGGCGAGCCCGGTGCCGTAGCCGCCGAGGGCGTTCCCCCACGCGGAGTCGCCGAGCAGCACGACGCGGCCGCGGGACCAGTGGTCGACCGTCGCACGGCTGATCGAGTCCATGTAGAAGTCACGGGCGTCGGGCAGCTGCTCCAGCAGCTCGGGGATCCGCCACTTCCCGTGTCGGAGTGCCTCGGCCACCTGCTGCTTCTGCCGGTCGACGTCGTCCCGAGCCGGGGGCAGCGGTGGGCCGGCGAAGACGAGGAACGCCGGGGCCTTGGTCCCGCCGAGCATGACGGTGATGCCCGGTTCGCTGTAGACGACGTCGTCGGGGCCGGTGTCGAGGTCGGCGAGGACGTAGTGGTAGCCGAGGTGCGTGACGTGCTCGGACTCGGGGCCGAACGCCAGCCGGCGGACGTTGGAGTGCATGCCGTCCGCGCCGACGACGAGGTCGAACGTCCGCGGTGCTCCGTGCTCGAACGTCACGTCGACGCCGTCCCCGGTGTCCGTCAGGCTCGTGATCGAGTCGCCGAAGACGTACTCGGTGGTGTCCTCGGTCAGACGGTGCAGGATCCGGGCCAGGTCGCCGCGGGGGATGTTCACCTCGCCCGCGCCGAAGCCACCGGGGGCCGTCCCGACCTTCCGGCCGGCGGCGTTCACGATGATGCCGTCCGCGTCACGGACGTCTGCGGCGCGCACCTCGTCGAGGATACCCATCTCCCGCAGGACGCGCATGTGGATCGGCCCCTTGAAGTCGACGGCCTGGCCGCCCGGCCGGATGCTGCTGGCCTTCTCGACGACGGTGACGTCGAACCCCGACCGGTGCAGCCAGTACGCCAGGGCGGGGCCGGCGATGCTCGCGCCGGAGACGAGGACTCGGGTGTTCTGCACGGTGTGCTCCTTCGATCGGATGTCCCGATCATCGGCCGCGGCACTCACACCGCGCTGACGCGCCACTGACACCGGACCGACAGGAGGCTCGGTGCCAGCTGGCACCGAGCCTCCCGTCCGCTGCTGGTCGGCTGGGACTGCGCCGGTCGAGTTGGCCACCTGGCCAACTCGACCGGTACGGTCGTTGCATGACCACGAGCACCCACCGCAGCGCGGACGAACGACGGGCTCAGCTCGTCGACGCCGCCGTGGCGGTGATGACCGACGACGGCGTCCGCGCCGTCACCACCCGCGCCGTCACGGCACGCGCCGGACTGCCCCACGGCACGTTCGCGTACTGCTTCGGGTCGAAGGGCGAGCTGTTCCGCGCCGTGCTCGACCGCGAGCTCCGGCAGTCCATGGCCGTGACCTTCGACGACGACTCGGTCCCGGTCGAGGACCCGTCCGAGCGCATCGCGGCCGGGCTCCTGGCCTACCTGGACCGGGTCCGCGCCGCGCCGGACGAGGCTCTGGCGCTCTTCGAGCTCACCGCACTCGCGCGACGCGACCCGGACCTGCGGGACCTGGCGCGCTGGGAGCAGGACGCGTACGCGCAGGCCGTCACCGGCAACCTGCGGCAGTGGTCGGACCGGCACGGCCGGTCGTGGTCGGCGCCCGTCGACCAGGTCGCCCGCCTGCTGGTCGCGCTCGTCGACGGCGCGATGTCGGCGTGGCTGAGTGACCGGGACGACTCGGCGGCAGCAGCGACGCTACGGCTCGCGGCGACGATGGTCGGTGCGCTCGCCGTACAGGATGCCGACGCCAAGGGGGTCCGCTCGTGAAGTGGCTCTTCCTCGCCGGCGCGATCCTCTCCGAGGTCACCGCCGCCCTGTCCCTGCAGGCCGCCGTCGAGCGACCTGGCTGGTACGCGCTCGTCGTGGTCGGCTACGTCGGGTCGTTCTTCCTGCTCATCCAGGTGCTCCGCCGGGGCATGGCCATCGGGGTCGCCTACGGTATCTGGGGCGCCTCGGGCGTCGCCCTGACCGCGGTGCTCGCCGCCGTGCTGTTCGGGCAGTCGCTGACCCCCGTGATGCTGGTCGGCATCGGGCTCATCGCGGCAGGGGTGCTGCTCGTCGAGATCGGGTCGCAGCGGGCGCTCGCCGCACGCCGGGACGGGGTCCGCTGATGGGCTGGGTGCTGCTCGCGATCGCCATCGTCACCGAGGTCTTCGCCACGATGAGCCTCAAGGTCGCGACGGACGGCAAACGCCGCTGGTACGTCGCCGTGGTGGCCGGGTACCTGGTGGCGTTCTCGCTGCTCGCGGTCGCGCTGACCATGGGCCTGCCGATCGGGGTCGCCTACGGGGTCTGGGCGGCGACGGGGGTGGCGCTGACGGCGGTCCTCGGGCGGGTGCTGTTCAAGGACCCGTTGACGCGGACGATGCTCGTGGGCATCGGGCTGATCATCGTGGGGGTGCTGCTCGTCGAGCTCGGGCACTGACGCACACTGCCCGACGGCTGGTCCGGTGCGGTTTCCCGTACGCGTACCGCAATACTCGCTACTGGCCCCTGGCGCGGCACGGGATCTGCTCTGCTGTGCGCAGCAGCGGCACCGGTGCCGCAGCACGTTGAGGGGATCGTCGTGTTCAAGAGCATGCTCACCATCGCAGCCGCGGCTGCACTCGTCGTCGGGGGTGCGCTCCCGGCGCACGCTGCCCCGGCGTCGTCGACGCTGAGTGCGCCGACGTCCGTCCGTGTCACGGGGTCCGAGGGGGACGCCGACGTCACCTGGGGTGCGCCGCGCTCCGGCCCCCGCGTCACGGGCTACACCGTCACCGTGACGCCCGCCGAGAGCCAGCCGAACGGCGGCGTCGACCGCCTGCCCGCCACCGCCCGCTGGGACCACTTCGGCGCCCTGCGCACCGGCACCACGTACACGTTCGCCGTCCGCGCCGTTGCCGCGAAGCAGACCGGCCCGGCCGTCAGCGTCAAGTACACCGCGACGTCCGCCGCACCCACGCCCCAGGCGCTGTTCGCGCTGGACGCCCAGGGCAGCGTCGTCCGGTTCGGCACCGGGAGCACGACCACCGGGAGCACGACCACCGGCACCACGGTCGCGACGAACGGCGCGGGCTACACCGCCGACGACCGCGGGGACGTGTTCGTGCCCTCGGCCGACCTGACCTCGATCCTCATGTACCCGGCCGGCGGTGGCGCCGCTCGCACGGTCGCGACGGGCCTGCACCTGACCGCTGACCTCCGGTCCGACGTCGCCGGCAACCTGTACTGGGCGGACTCGGTGTCCGGCTCGGTGACGATGCTCCCGATCGACGGGGCTGCCCCGCGGGTCGTCGCGGACTTCGGCACCGTGCAGTACGGCAAGCACGCCTGGGTCGTGTCACGGAACGGGATCGTGACGGCGTACAACAACAGCCCGTTCGAGGCCCGCATCGCCCAGCGCAGCGCGACAGGCGTGCTCACGGTCCGGGCCTTCAGCTACGGCGGTGTGTACCCGGTCGTCGGTGGGCTGCAGTCCGACGACTCCGGGAACCTTTACCTGACCCTGTCCCAGGACGGCCGCGACGGGCAGTACCCCTGGGTCGAGGTCCGCGCTGGCGAGAGCGCCCTGACGCGCCTGACCACCAGCGACGCGTTCGAGTACGGCGCGACGAACTCGACGTCGCTCCGACTGCTGCGGTCCGCCGGGTGGTGCACCCAGGCCGACGAGCTCTCCGGCACGTGCGACATCGACCGCTCGCTCGCCACGGAGCTCGTCGTCGGTCGCGACGGGACGCAGCAGACCATCCCCGTGTCCGGCATCACCGCGGGGTCGCGCGGGTCGCACGTGGGTGTGGCCACCGAGGCCGGTGACGTGTTCATCGACGTCGACCGTGCACCGTCGGCTGGCCTGTGGCGCGTCCCCGCCGCCGGCGGAGCCGCCCAGCAGGTCTCCACGGCGCAGTTCACGCGCCTGCTCGTCATCTAGGGCAGCTGGCGGCCTGCAACGGGCCACATGCGAACGGGAGGCTCCCCACCAGCTGGTGGGGAGCCTCCCGTCTGTCCGTCAGTGCATCTGCGCAGCCGCCACGCGTCGGGTTCGGGCCCCGACGCGGGGCGGCCGCACGGCGGCGGGCCGGGAGTGCTCCCGGCCCGCCGCCGGTCAGTCCGTGCTGGCGCAGACCGCTCTGGCTCAGGCGAGTGCGGTGAACGACGCGTCGCGCACCAGCAGCGTGGTGGCGTCGCCGTCGAGCTGCTGCTCGGGGTCGCTCGAGAGCCCCAGCGACCAGGTCCCGCCGCCCGGCTTCTCCGGCAGCGTGAACTCGACCGTGGTCTCGGACGCGTTCAGCAGCACGGCGACCGAGTCGTCGCCCTGCTCGAGCACGAGCATCACGGCGCGGTTGCCGCCGTCGGCCCAGTCGCCGTCCTCGAAGCCCGCGTTGTCCGCGCGGAGCACGGAGACGGTGGACGCGGAGTGACCCGGCGCGGTGCGGTACCACTCGGGGCGGAGCGCCTCGTGCTGCTGGCGGAACGCGATCGCCGACGTGGTGAAGGCGAGCAGGTCCTGGTCGACCGCGGCCCAGTCGAACCACGAGATCTCGTCGTCCTGGCAGTAGGCGTTGTTGTTGCCGCCCTGCGACCGGGCGATCTCGTCGCCGCCGAGGATCATCGGGACACCGGCCGAGAGCATCAGCGTGCCGAGGAAGTTGCGACGCTGGCGGTCGCGGTAGTCGTTCACCGCGCCGTCGTCCGTCGGGCCCTCGATGCCGCCGTTGAACGACGTGTTGTCGCTCTCGCCGTCGTTGTTGTCCTCGCCGTTCGCTTCGTTGTGCTTCTCGGCGTACATCGTCAGGTCCGCGAGCGTGAAACCGTCATGGGCGGTCACAAAGTCGACCGAGCAGAGCGGCGACCGGCGCGAGCCCTCGTACACGTCGGGGCTGCCGAGGACGCGCTGCACGGCGTCGCCGAGTGCTCCCTCGTCGCCGCGCCAGAACGCGCGCAGGTCGTCGCGGTACTTGCCGTTCCACTCGGACCAGTCGGCCGGGAAGCCACCCACCTGGTAGCCGGCGGTGTCCCACGGCTCGGCGATCATCTTGACCTCGCGGAGCACCGGGTCCTGGTGGATGATGTCGAGGAACGCGGAGTGCTTCTCGGCCTCGCCGTCCTGGCGGGTCAGGGTCGTCGCGAGGTCGAAGCGGAAGCCGTCGACGTGCATCTCCTCGACCCAGTAGCGCAGCGAGTCCATGATCAGGCCGAGCGCGGTCGGGTGGCCGACGTTGAGCGAGTTGCCGGTGCCGGTGGTGTCGAAGTAGTTCGCCTCGTCACCCTCCACGAGCCGGTAGTACGACGCGTTGTCGATGCCCTTGAAGGACAGCGTCGGGCCCATGTGGTTGCCTTCGGCGGTGTGGTTGTAGACGACGTCCATGATGACCTCGAGCCCCGCGGCGTGCAGGGCCTTGACCATCTCCTTGAACTCGACGACCTGCTGGCCGGACGTGCCCGTGGACGAGTACTCGTTGTGCGGCGCGAAGAAGCCGATGGAGTTGTAGCCCCAGTAGTTGCGCAGGCCCTTGTCGACGAGCGTCGAGTCCTGGACGAACTGGTGCGTGGGGAGCAGCTCGACGGCCGTGACCCCGAGGTCGACGAGGTGCTTGATCGCGGCCGGGTGCGCCATGCCGGCGTAGGTGCCGCGGATCTCCTCGGGCACGTCGGGGTGCTGCTTCGTGAAGCCCTTGACGTGTACCTCGTAGAAGACGGTGTCGGCCAGGTCGGTGCCCAGGCGGGTGTCGCCCTGCCAGTCGAAGGAGCGGTCGGCGACGATCGAGCGCGGCATCGCGGAGGCCGAGTCGGTCTCGTCGATCTGCTCGGGCTCGTTCATGTCGTGCCCGAAGAGCGCCTGGCCCCACTCGTACTCGCCGTCGATCGCGGTGGCGTAGGGGTCGAGCAGCAGCTTGGCGCCGTTGTGGCGCAGGCCGTTCGCCGGGTCCCACGCGCCGTGCACGCGGAAGCCGTAGCGGGTGCCGACGGCGACGTCCGGCACGATGTCGTGGAACGTGTAGCCCGTGCGCTGCGTCAGCTCGGTGCGGTGTTCGGTGCCGTCCTCGTCGAAGCGGCAGAACTCGACCCGCTCCGCGGTGCTGGAGAACAGGGCGACGTTGGCGCCGCCGTCGACGAGGGTCACGCCGAGCGGTGTGCGCGAAGAAGTGGTCATGCTCCCAGTTCTACCGACGCGGTGCTGTGTCCGAGGCCCGTCGTCGTACCCCGGCGCGCCGAACGGCCATCCACGACAGGACCAGCGCTCAGCCCGGTCTTGGTTGGCTGGGGGACATGCGTTCCGTCACCGTCGTCATCCCGGTGCTCGACGACGCCGACCAACTCCGGGCCTGCCTGGCCTCCCTCGCCGCGCAGACGGTGCCCCCGACCGAGGTCATCGTCGTGGACAACGGCAGCTCGGACGACAGCGCCGAGGTCGCGCGTGCCGCCGGGGCCGTCGTGCTGCACGAGCCCGTCCGTGGCATCGCCTCCGCCGCCAGCCGGGGCTACGACGCCGCGTCCAGCGAGGTCATCGCCCGGGTCGACTCGGACTCGGTGCTCCCCCGCGACTGGATCGCCCGAGGCGCCGCGTGGTTCGCCGACCCGCTCGTCACGGCGGTCACCGGACCCGGTCGGTTCCGGGACCTCGGCCCCGTGGCCAGGACCGTGTGGCAGGTCGCGTACATGGGGGCGTACTTCACGCTGATGACCGCTGCGCTCGGCCGTCCGCCGCTGTTCGGCTCGAACATGCTGATGCGGCGCTCCGCGTGGCTGGCGATCCGGCACCGGGTGCACGTCGACCCGATGGTGCACGACGACATCGACCTCTCGATCCAGTTCGACCCCACCTGGCGCACCGTCCTCGACCTCGGTCTCGTCGCCTCGGTGTCCAGCTCGCCCGTGCAGGACCCGTGGGGCCTGGTCGTCCGGACCCGCAAGGCCGCGCGGACCATGCGCGTCTCCGGGATGCGGGCGTTCACCCCGGCCCGCATCATGCGCCGCGTGCTCGTCGGCACACGTCCGGTCCGCGTGGTCCGGCAGGCCGACCGGGCACCCGTCCAGCAGGCCGATCCGGCGTCGGTCCAGCAGCCGTGACGCGCGACGACGCCCCGGCCGTGGGCCCCGTCGCCGCGCCGGCCCTGCACTGCATGACCTTCAACGTGCGCCGCCCGATGCCGCACCTCCGCGCCACGCACCCCGACACGTGGACACGGCGAGCCCCGGCCGTCGCAGCGCTGGTCTGGTCCGAAGCACCCCACCTGCTGGCCGTCCAGGAGGCCGTGCCCACCCAGGTGCAGCACCTCACCGCCGCCATGGGGCCGCGGTGGACGGCGGTGGTCGCCGATCGGGACGGGGCCGACGGCACGACAGGCGGCGAGCACGTCGGGGTCGTCGTCGACACCGACCGGCTCCACGTGGGCGCCACGACCACCGTCGCCCTCGGGCCCGACCGCTCCCGGGTCGGCAGCCGTGCCTGGGGTGCGCCCTTCCCCCGCATCGCGGTGCTCGTCGAGCTCGAGGACCAGGTCACCGGCGTCCACTTCGTCGCGCTCGCCACCCACGTCGACCCGTTCTCGCCGCTGGCGCAGGTCCGGTCCGCCCGGCTCGTCGGCGCACTCGTGCGGGAGTCCGGCCTGCCCGCCGTGGTGCTCGCCGACTGGAACGCCGGGGAGCGCTCACCGGCCGCCAGGGTCCTCGCTGCCGAGGGGCTCGACGACACCTGGGACCGCGTGCCCGAACGGGACCGACCCGCGAGCGTCGGCACCTACGCCCACTACCGGGACCCGCGACCGGGTGGCCCCCGCCTGGACCGCGTCCTGGTCACCCGAGACCACCCCGCCGCCCGTGCCGTCGTCGAGCGCGTGGCCGTGTCGACCCGTCGACCCGATGGCGTCTGGCCGTCCGACCACACCCCCGTGCACGCCGTCATCCGATGGGAGACCCCGTGACGAGCATCGTCCGCACCGCAGGACCGACCTTCCTCCGACGCCCCCGCGGCACCGAGTGGGTCGCCGACGTCCTGCGGGTCCTGACCCTCCTCAGCATCCCGCTCGCGACGATCGGCTGGGGACCCATCGCCTTCGCGGTGATGTCCCTGACGCTCTTCGGCGTGGTCGTCCCGCGGATCCTCGGGCTCCGGCCGGGCTTCGACGTCGCGCTGTGCCTGCTCGCCCTGGTCGCCGGGTGGAGCAGCGCCCTGGAGTGGTACACGACCGTCCCCGGCTGGGACAAGCTCATCCACTTCCTGCTCGTCGGTGCGCTCGCCGTGCTCGTGGTCGTGATCGCGTCCGACCTCGGGATCCTGCCCGACGCCACGCGCATGCGCATCGTCGTCGCGGTCGCCGTCTGCGGCACGATCGGCCTGGCGATCGGCGCCGTGTGGGAGATGTTCGAGTGGGTCGGCCACAACTACCTCGACTCCACGATCTTCGTCGGGTACGACGACACGATCGGGGACCTGCTCGCCGACGGGGGTGGCGCCGTGGTCGTCGGCATCGTCGCCCGCTGGTGCGCGTCGGACCGGCGGATCGTCGAGCCGCCCGTCCGGTCCTGGCGTCAGTCCCCCGCGGTGTAGAGCGCCGACATCCGGGCCATCATCCCGCGCGGCACGAACCGGTGCGCACTCGCGATCACCGTGTTGCCGAGGCCCGACACCACGGTCGGACCGCCCGCCCGCGCGAAGGCCCGGAGCCCCACGGCGGCGACCTGCTCGGCGGTCTGCCGTCCGCCCTCGAGCGACGAGCTCCCCGCGGCGTCGAAGAACCCCGTCTCGGTCGGCCCCGGGCAGAGGGCGAGCACGCGGACCCCACGGCCGCGGGTCTCCTGCCAGATCGCCTCGGTCAGGGAGAGCACGAACGCCTTCGTCGCGCCGTAGACGCCCATGCCCGGGGTCGGCTGGAACGCCGCGGTGGAGGCGACCGTCATCACGCCACCGACCCCGCGCGCGAGCATCCCCGGCAGGAACGCGTGCACGAGCCGGGTGACCGCAGTGATGTTCAGCGCGATCTGGGTGCGGTTCCGCTCCTCGGAGTCGTCGGCGAAGTCACCGTGGGACCCGAGGCCGGCGTTGGCGACGACGATGTCCACCCGGCTGCCGGCCAGGGACGTGATGACGTGGTCGACGCCGGCGTCGGTGGACAGGTCCGCGACGAGGACCTCCGCGCGGACCCCGTGGTCACGGCGGACCCGGGCGGCGACCGCCTCGAGCTTGTCGGCCGACCGCGCCACCAGGACGAGGTCGCTGCCGCCTCGGGCGAGTCCGACGGCGAGCGCTTCGCCGATGCCCCCGCTCGCTCCGGTGACGAGGGCGCGGCGGGCACGGAAGGGCTGCTTCTGGGAGGCCATGCACCCTGCCTACACGTCGGGCGGGCGCTTCACTCGGGCGTCGAGACACCCCGACGCAGGATCGCAGCGGCTGCCCGGGCGCGCGGGATGACGACGACGGCGCTCCACAGCCCGAGCCCGGTCCACAGTCCGCAGAGCAGCAGCGTGATGACCCAGCCGTGCTGGTCCCGCATCGACCACGACATCGCGAACCAGAGCACGGCGGTCAGGATCTTGCCCCACCCGGCGACCTGCCGGTCCGCCTGCCCGTGCAGCAGCGGCACCCACTCCGTCGCGGGGACGTCGATCGGCACCCGACCGTCGGAGATCCAGCGCTGCACCGCACTCGCCCGTTCGTAGCCGCCCTCGATGCGCCACGAGCGCAGGAGCAGCACGACGCCGAGCGTCCCGCCGACCGCCGCGGCTGGCACGCCGACGGACACCAGCACGCCCGTGGTCGCTGCGGTCCACGAGGACAGCACGAGCATCACGAACACCAGCGCGAACGCGGCTCCGGAGACGGCGGCCCCGAGGAGCCGGAGTCGACCGGCCTCGTCCACGGCACCCACTCGCGCGCGCGGGGCAGCGGTGGCGCGGATGCGGTCGGCGTCGGTCACGGTGGTCCTGTCGGTTCGGGGGACCCCATGACTACACCGCGCCGCTCGGCGGACGTCGTGCGCCCGACCGTGGACATCCCGGTGCGGCGGCCAGGTCCCGTGGGTAGCGTCGACCACGATCTTGTGAGGAGACCCCATGGCGAAGAACACGAAGCACACCGGTACCAAGGCCCTGCTGCTCGGCATCCTGTCGGGCGGCCGCAGCGCCACCCCGCTCGCACTCCTGGCGCTCAACCGTGACCGCAAGGAGCTGTCCGGCGCCTGGCAGGACTGGCCCGCCTTCCGCACGCCGCTCGGACGCGGCCTGCTCATCGCCGGTGCCGTCGGCGAGATCATCGGTGACAAGCTCCCGATGACCCCGAGCCGCACCGCCGCGACCGGCCTGATCGGCCGCGCCACCTCCGGCGCGTTCGTCGGCATGGCGATCGGCACGACCGGCAAGCGCGACCGCCGGGTCGAGGGCGCGATCCTCGGTGCGATCGGGGCGATCATCGGCAGCTACGTCGGACTGCTCGCCCGCAAGTCGGTCACCAAGACGACCGGCCTGCGCGACCCGCTGGTGGCGCTCGCCGAGGACGCTGCGGTCATCGCCGGCACGTCGAAGGTGCTCACCTCGCGCTGACGCGACCGCATGACGCACCAGGAGGCTCGGCGCACCACGTGCACCGGGCCTCCTGTTGCGTCCCAGGGTCCGTCCAGTGCCCCGCTCAGGCGCGCGCAGTGTGCGCGGCGGCCGTGATGGCCGCGGCGAAGCGGCCGGCGATCGCGTGGTTCGCCGCGGTCGTCGGGTGGATGCCGTCCGTGGAGGTCCCGGGGACCCAGGAGTCGTCACGCTCGCGGTCTGCGGCGAAGGGGTCGGCCTCGTTCCACCCGTGACGGTGTGCGTCGACGACCAGGGCTCGGTCGAACGCGGCGTTGCCCGCACGACGGTCGACACCCCACAGGCTCGTCGTGTGGTCCGAGGGCGGTGCCGCGACCAGGAGCACGTGCGGCGCTGCGACCCGCGCCACCAGGCGGCCGACGTCCCGCAGCGTCGTCGTGGTCGGCACGTGCTGGTTCACGTCGTTCGTGCCCAGCTCGACGACCAGGACGTCCTCGCCGTGCACGACGGGCATACGGGCGAGCACCTGGTCCGAGCGGTACCCGCTGTGGGCGTAGCCGCCGACGGCACGGACGACCGCCTGCGCGGCGGGTGTGGCGGCGAGGTCGCGGAGCCACGACCCGGGCCGTGCGGTGATCGAGTCGCCGGCGTAGGCGAAGGGCACCGCTCGGCCGTCCGCGGCTCCGAGCGCTCCGGTGAGCACCTGGTCCGGGGTGCGCCGGAGCTCGGCGACCCGCGCGGCCACCACCCGGGCGGCCTGCGGACCGGTCACGTCGGCGGTCGACCCGTACGCGGCGACCGCCGGGTGCGCGACGACGAGGGCCGTGGGCACGGCGACCAGGGCAGCGGCCAGCGCAGCGGTGACGAGGACGTGGCGCACGCGCATGGTGGTTCCCGATCGGTCGGAGGGTGTGGGATCACCGTAGGACCGGGCCGGGCGCTGCACGCCGTGGGATCGATGGGAAGGGGCGACGGTTCCTGAAGCACCTCCGAGCAGTGGCTGGGAGGTGCTCCAGACCGCCGGGGGTCACCAGCGCTCGTGCACCGTCGCGCGGAACCAGCGGTCGTACAGGTCACGCACGGTGGCGTCGAGGTCGGCCGGGGTGTCGAGGGACCCCGCCTGGGCGTTCGAGCGGGCCTGCTCGGCGTTGCGAGCACCGGGGATCGCAGCCGTGACACCGTCCTGCGCGATGATCCACGCGAGCGCGGCCTGCGGCACGGAGACGCCATCGGGCAGGGCAGCGGCGAACTCCTGCGCCGCGCGGACGCCGTCCTCGAAGGGGACCCCGCTGAAGGTCTCGCCCTGGTCGAAGGCCTCGCCGTGGCGGTTGTAGGTGCGGTGGTCCTCCGGGGCGAACTCGGTGTCCGTCGTGTACTTGCCGGAGAGCAGCCCCGATGCCAGCGGGACGCGCGCCAGGATGGCGACCCCGGCCTCCCGGGCGGCGGGCAGGACCGCGTCCAGCGGCTTCAACCGGAACGCGTTGAGGATGATCTGGACGCTCGCGACGTTCGGCCGGGCGATCGCGGTGAGCGCCTGGTCGGCGGTCTCGACGCTGACGCCGTAGGCGGCGATCGCGCCGTCGGCGACCAGCGCGTCGAGGGCGTCGTACACGGCGTCGTCGGAGAACACCGCGGTCGGCGGGCAGTGCAGCTGCACCAGGTCGAGCGTGTCCTGCTGCAGGTTCGTCCGCGACCGGTCGACCCAGGTGCGGAAGTTCGCCGCGACGTAGTTGTCGGGCGTCTGCTCGGCGCGACGGCCCATCTTCGTCGTGACGGTGACGCCCGAGCCGGGGTTCGCCTGCAGCCAGCGGCCGATCAGGGCTTCGCTCGTGCCGTCGCCGTACACGTCGGCGGTGTCGAACAGGGTGACGTCGGCCTCGGCGGAGGCGTCCATCACGGCGAAGGCGTCCTCGTCGGCGACGGGACCCCAGTCACCGCCGAACTGCCAGGTGCCGAGACCGATGGAGGAGACTTCGCGGCCGGTACGGCCGAGGGTGCGTCGCTGCATGGGTCCGACGCTAGTCGTCGGTGCCGGGGTGCTCGTGCGGTCAGCGGCTGAACAGGCCGGCGGTCGCCAGGCGCACCCGGCGTCTGGCCTGCTCCTGGTCGTCGCCGAAGCGGTCGACGCCCCAGGACAGCGTGGTGAGCAGCTCGAAGACGTCCTCGGCGCTCGCCGTGTCCGTCGCGCTGCCCTGCGTCCGTGCGCGCTGCAGGAACACGTCCGTGCGCGCTGTCAGTCGGGCGCAGACGTCCTGCACGGGCGACTCGTCGTCCCCGATGGCGCTGGCGATGCAGGTCGGCAGGTTCTGCCAGATGCGGAGCTGCCAGGTGACGCGGGCCATCCACTCGTGCAGGGCGTCGTCGGCCGGCAGCGACTCGAGCTCGCGCGACTCGTCGAGGACCGCGTGGACGCTGTCGTCCATCACGGCGGCGAGCAGGTCGTCCCTGGTCGGGAAGTTCCGGTACAACGTCGCGTTGCCGACCCCAGCCGCGGTGGCGATGCCGTCGATCGGGGCGAGGATGCCGTCGGTCTCGAAGACCTGTCGTGCCGCCGCGGTGATCGCCTCGCGGTTCCGGCGGGCATCGGCGCGCAGGGGCTTCGCGGTCGTCGACGTCACGGCACACCTCACTTGACTCAAGTGGGGACTATCCCCACATAATGATCCGGGGAGCATCCCCGCTTCCGCAACCAACCTACAGGAGTGACCATGACTGAGCGACTCGACGGCCGGACCGTGCTCGTGACCGGAGCGAACGGAGGCCTCGGCGAGGAGTTCGTCCGCCAGGCCCTGGAACGCGGCGCGACGAAGGTCTACGCCACCGCACGGTCCCCGCGGCAGTGGGACGACGAGCGCGTGGTGCCGCTCGTGCTCGACCTGACCGACGGGGAGTCGATCGCCGCCGCGGCGCGGACCGCGACCGACGTGGACCTGCTCGTCAACAACGCGGCGATCGCCCCGGCGTCGGACACGTCCATCGCGGCCGCGCACGACGACGTCCTCCGGTCGGTGTTCGAGACGAACGTCTTCGGCACGATGCGCGTCTCCGGGGCGTTCGCGCCCGTGCTCGCGGCGAACGGCGGCGGTGCCGTGGTGAACGTGCTCTCCGCCGCAGCCTGGATCCCGCTCCCCACCGTGTACGCGGCGTCGAAGGCGGCAGCGTGGTCCGCGACGAACGGCCTGCGGACCGAGCTGGCCGGCCAGGGCACCACCGTCACGGGCGTGCTCGTCGGCATGATCGACACGGCGATGGGCGCCCGCTTCGACGTCCCGAAGGTCAGCCCGTCGAGCGTGGTGGCGCAGTCGCTCGACGGCGCGGTGACCGGGGCGTACGAGGTGCTCGCCGACGACGACACCCGGATGGTGAAGGGGCTGCTGAGCCGCCCGGCGGAGGACCTCGGCGCCGCGACCGCACAGGCCATGGCGGCCATCGCCTCCTGACCGACGACATGACGGATCCGGTCGGCGATCCCGCGGGATCGTCGACCGGATCCGTCAACGCTGGATCCGGGATCCGCTGTCCTCAGCGGATCCCGGTCATGTCACTCGTGCAGGCCGGCGAGCTCCTGGAACTCGTCGTCGGTGAGCTCGACCGTGGCACCGGCGAGGTTGTCCTCGAGGTGCGCGACGCTCGACGTGCCGGGGATCGGCAGCATCACCGGGGAGCGCTTGAGCAGCCACGCCAGGGCGACCTGTGCGGGCGTGGCCTGCTTGCGTTCGGCGAGCTCGGTCAGCGGGGAGTCCTCGCCGGTCAGGCCACCGGTCGCGAGCGGGAACCACGGGATGAAGCCGATGCCCTGCTCCTCGGACCAGTCGAGCAGCGCCTCGGAGGACCGGTCGGTGAGGTTGTAGAGGTTCTGCACCGAGACGATCGTCGCGATCTCCTGCGCGGCTTTGACCTCGTCGACGGAGACCTCGGACAGGCCGATGTGGCGGACCTTGCCCTCGTCCTGCAGCTTCTTCAGCTCACCGATCTGGTCCTCGAGCGGGACCTTCGGGTCGATGCGGTGCAGCTGGAACAGGTCGATGCGCTCCAGACCGAGGCGGCGGAGGCTCATCTCGGCTTCCTGACGCAGGTACTCCGGGCGGCCCACCGGCGGCCACTCGTTCGGGCCGGTGCGGGTCAGGCCGGCCTTGGTCGCGATGACGACGTCGTCGCCGTACGGGTGCAGGGCCTCCTTGAGGAGCTCCTCGGCGACGTAGGGGCCGTAGGAGTCGGCGGTGTCGAAGAAGTTCACGCCGAGCTCGACGGCGCGCTTGAGGACGCGGATCGCCTCGTCGTGGTCCTTCGGCGGTCCCCAGACCCCGGGGCCGGTGAGCTGCATGGTGCCGTAGCCGAGGCGGTTGACCTCGAGGTCGCCACCGATGCGGAAGGTGCCGGAGGCGTCGGCCGGACGTGTCGTGGTGTCGCTGTTCGTCATCACTCCGGTGTACGCCGTCTCCGCGAACGCACGGTGAGCAACCGGCGACGTCCTGTCCCCCGACGTCAGCGTGTCGGGCGCGGGTACGGCGTCTCGCCGCGGTCGAGCATGGCGACGAGCTTGGCCAGCCGGGCCGCGCGGGTCGCGGGGTTGGGCGCGGTCATGACGCGGTGCAGCACGGCGTACCGGTTCGTGGCGTCGAGCTCGGCGAAGAGGGCGGCGGCAGCGGGTGCGGCGTCGAGCGCGGCGGTGAGGTCGTCGGGCACCGTGGCGGTCGCCGACCCGGCGTAGGCACGGTCCCACCGGCCGTCGGTCTTCGCGCGGTCGATCTCGGCCTGCCCGCGCTCCCGCATCCGCCCCTGCGCGACGAGCGTCGCCACCAGGCCGATGTTCCGCTCCGACCACAGCGAGGCCTTCCGCCGCGGCGTGAACCGCTGCAGGAAGGTCGCCGCGTCGTTGCTGCGCTTCTGCCCGTCGATCCAGCCGGAGCAGAGCGCCTCGTCGAGGGCCTGCGCGTACGTCAGGGTCGTGGGCTCCGTCGTGCCCTTCTTGGCGAGGGCGAGCCAGACGCCGTCGGAGTCGTCCTCGTGCTCGTCGAGCCAGGCGCGCCAGGCCGCGGTGTCGGCGACGACGAACGGCTCGATGTCCATGCCGGTCATCGTAGGACGGGGCGTGCCGCTGGGTCAGACCCAGCGCGCGTCTCACACCCAGTGCGGCTGCGCGAACACCCCGTCCGGGTCGGCCTGCTCGGCGATGCGGTGCAGCCGCGAGGTGTTCACGTCGAAGTACGCCGACGGGTCCGTGATCGCCGCGTCGCAGTAGTTCGCGTACGCAGCGTCACCCCATGCCGGGCGCATCGCGGCGCGGAAGCCGCGCACGTACTGGTCGAACGGTGCCGGGTCCGCGCCGTTCGCGAACACGGCCGTGTACTGCACCGTGTACAGCGCCGAGCGCCACGGGAAGGGGGTGTCGGTCCGGCCGACGTCCGCCACGACACCGCCGAGGGCGTCGAGGGACACCCCGCCCTCCGTCATGCCGGCGACCGATCCGGACCGCTCGGCCTGCTGCACGAGGACCGCGACCTGCGCGTCCGTCAGTGCCGTCGTGCCGATCGAGGACGTCGCCGCCTCGGACACCCGCACCGGCTTGCCGGCGAGCTGCTGCATCGCCTGGCCGTACGTCAGTTCATCCGCGGTGTGCCGGGTCGGCGTCGCACCGGTCGCGGCGATGAAGCCGTCGACCGAGGCGTCGGCGCCGGACTTCGCACCGGTCCACACGCCGGTCACCGTGACGGAAGGGCCACCGGTGTGCCGTGCGCCGCCCAGGAGCTTCAGCGTCGACCACAGCTGCCGGTCCGCCGTCGGCGCCCAGTCCTGCCACGCGCGCACCACCGCAGCGGCGGCCGACCAGGGGAAGGAGATGCTGAAGAGCAGGACGGGAGGCGCGGGCTGGGTCCGGAACGTCAGGCTCGTCACGACGCCCGCCGTCCCGCCGCCCCCACCGCGGCAGGCCCAGAACAGGTCCGGTTCCCGGGACGACGAGACCTCGTGCACGGCACCGTCAGCCGTGACGATCGTGGCGCCGGTGAGCTGGTCCGAGGTCAGGCCGAACGAGCGGACGAGCACGCCGACACCCCCGCCGAGCGTCAGGCCGCCGATGCCGACGGTGGGGCAGGACCCCGAGCCGATCGCCCGACCGGCCTCCGCCAGGGCGGCGTAGACGTCGGCGAGCTGCGCGCCGGGGCCGATCGTCACGGACTCCCCCGACACCTCGACGTCGTCGAGCCCCGCGGTGCTGATCACGAGCGATCGTGGGACGTCCGTGCCGGCAGCGCCGCCGGCCGACCAGCCCGTGTACGAGTGCCCGCCGGCGCGGAGTGCGACCGGCGTGCGGGTGTTCCGGGCGAAGGCGAGCCCGGCGACGACGTCGTCGGCGTTCGCCACCCGGAGGATGCCCTGCGGGTCGGCGTCGTCGTACCGGGGGTTCTCGAGCACGCGTGCCGCGTTCCATCCCCGGGCGCCCGACCGCAGCACCGCCCCCGTGGTCGCCGCGGCCAGGGCGTCCCAGCTGTCCGGACCGGAGCCCGTCGGCGGGGCGCTCGCGCTCGTGCTGGGCACCGGCGTGCCACTCGCTCCCGAGGTCGTCGTGCCGGACGGTCTCGGTGCCGGGGACCCTCCGCTGCAGGCGGCCAGGACCCCGGCGATGCCGAGTCCCACACCCCCGGCGATGAGTCCCCTGCGTGTGGTCGTGCTCCCCGATGGTTCCGTCACGGGACCTGTCTACCCCGCGGTGGAGCTGATCCGGACGGCGTCGGCCCAGGCGCGGACCCACTCCGGCAGCGCCCGGTCGGAGGGAGCGCCCCCGACGGCGTCGAGCAGCTCGGCGGATGCCACGCTGCCCCCGGCGGTCCGGAGGAACCGGGCCTGCACGACCGCTCGGGCGACGACGGTCCCGCGCCGGACGAAGGTCTGCTCGATGTACGTGGCGCGCTCGTCCACGCCGAGCACCCGCGTGACCAGGTCGAACCGCTGCCCGAGCGTCAGCGACCGCTTGTACGTGATCGTCTGTGCAGCCACCACCGGGTACCAGCCCCGTCGGGTGAGGTCGCCCCAGAACCCTGACCGGATCATCAGGTCGAGCCGCCCGAGGTCGAGCAGCGCCAGGTACCTTGCGTTGTTCATGTGCCGGAGCGGGTCGAGGTCGGTCAGGGTCACCCGGAACGGGGTCCGCGCCTCGTCCCACAGCGACCGCCGCCGCGCTCGCCGGGTGCGGAGGTGCAGGAGCAGCAGACGGAAGTACAGGTTCACCCCCTGATCAGACCAGGTCGGTCGTGCCGGTCCCCGTCCCTTGGAGGAACCACACGATGCGGGGCCGCTCGTGACGGGTACGACCGGTGCCTCCCTCCAACCCGGGTGCGCGGAGTAGACCGGGAGACATGCAGACACGCAAGCTCAGTGACCTCGAGGTCGGCCCGATCGGCCTCGGAACGATGGGGATGAGCGCCTTCTACACCGGCGCCGGCACGGACGACGACGAGTCGGTCCGCACCATCCACCGCGCGATCGACCTCGGTGTGACGCTCTTCGACACCGCCGAGGCGTACGGCCCCTACACGAACGAGGAGCTCCTCCGCCGGGCCCTCGCCGACCGCCGCGACGACGTCGTCATCGCGACGAAGTTCGGCCTCATCACCCACGAGGCCGGGGAGACCACCCCCGCCCGCGGCCGCGGCATCAGCTCCGCGCCGGAGTCCGTGCGGGAGGCCCTCGAGGGCTCGCTCCGCCGCCTCGGCACCGACCACATCGACCTCTACTACCAGCACCGCGTCGACCCGGCGGTCCCGATCGAGGACGTCATCGGCCAGCTCGCCGAGTTCGTCCAGGAGGGCAAGATCCGCCACATCGGGCTCTCCGAGGCGAGCGCCGCGACGATCCGCAAGGCGAACGCCGTCCACCAGATCACGGCCCTCCAGAGCGAGTACTCCCTCTGGACGCGCGACCCCGAGGGCGACGTGCTCGACACCCTCCGCGAGCTCGGCATCGGCCTGGTCCCCTACTCGCCGCTCGGCCGCGGGTTCCTCACCGGCACGATCACGAAGCCCTCGGACCTCGACGCCGACGACTTCCGCTCGGCGAACCCCCGCTTCCAGCAGGAGGCCTTCGAGACGAACATGCGCATCGTCGACGAGGTCAAGCACGTCGCGGACGAGGTCGGCGGCACCCCTGCCCAGGTCGCCCTCGCGTGGCTGCTCGCCCAGGGCGACGACGTCGTGCCGATCCCCGGCACGAAGCGCGTCTCCCGCCTCGAGGAGAACGTCGCCGCGGCTGACCTCACCCTGAGTGCGGAGCAGGTCGAGCGCCTCTCGGCGCTGCCCGCCCCGACCGGTGACCGCTACCCCGACATGTCGAGCATCGACCGCTGACGCAACCCGACGGCGGACAGGAGGCTCCCCACCGGACACGGACGAGCCTCCTGTCCGTCACACGTCGGTGGCGAAACCGGCCGCGCGGAGCTGCAGGTCCTCGATCCGGCGGAGCCGGGCGGCGTCGACGTCGAAGCCCTCGTAGGCCAGCGGCGGGGTCTTCAGGACGTTCGCCGAGCACTGGAAGTCCTGGCACACGAGCGTCCCGACGGTGTTGCCGTTGCGCCCGGCCGGGCCGGACCGCTTGGCGCTGTAGAACACCACGTCGTTCGGCAGCCGGACGTCCTGGCACCACGAGCACTGGGCCCGGGATCGCGGTGAGGCCTCGGCCTGCCGGAGCAGCACGCCGATCAGGTCGCCTTCGAGGGTCGGCACGACGACGGACGCGCGACGAGAGCTCTTCGGGTCGCGCCACCCGAGGAAGTCGAGCGCGTCCCAGTCCAGGGTCGCGAAGTCGGCGGGCAGCGTCAGGTCACTCGTCTCCCTGCGGGAGGCGTTGACGAAGGACGCGCGGATGGTCTTCTCGCTGATGGGCAGCATGGTGAGCCGTTCTGTGGTGCCACCCGGGGCGCTCGTGCGCCGCACCGGGCGGGTGTTCTGGGAGGGGACGACGACTGGGGCCACGTCGACGACGTGACCCGGGGCGTCAGGCCCTGATGCCGGCGTGGACGCCGACGACCTCCTCGGAACGGTTGCTCACGGGACCAGCCTACGAGGCGGTGTCAAGACGGACGGTCCGCGCCGTCAGGGCGTGAGGCATCAGGGCGTCGCGGTGAGCAGGACGAGCGAGCCGTCGTGGGACGGGCGGACGCGGAGCGCGCCGTGGCGGTCGTCCCAGGCGCCGGACTCGAGCGCGGTGCGGAGCGCGGCGACCGAGCGGGCGGCGCTCATCTCGTCGACGAGCCCCCAGGCGTCGTCGGCTCGACGCGCTGCGGGGTCGAGCAGCCGCTCGGGTCGGCCGTAGTAGGCCTCGGAGAACCCGTCGACGCACGTGAAGGGGATCGGCACGCGGGTCGTGGTGACGTCCCCGCCGAGGGCGTCGGCGAGGCGGTCGAGGGCCGGGTGGCGGCGGGCGTCGGCGGCCGTCACCTCGGGGGCGTACTCGGCGAGCCAGGAGTCCTGGATCCGGGCGGGGTCCCGCGTCAGCACGACGACCGGGCCACGCGTCACGCGCCGCATCTCGGCCAGTCCACGCTCCAGGTCCTCCCATCGGGGGATGGTGAACGCGGTCATCGCAGCGTCGAACGTGTCATCGGGGAAGGGCAGGGCGCCGGACGCCGGCTCCAGCGTGGTGACGTCCCGGTCGTGCGGCTCGTACGACACGGCACCGGGACCGACGTGCAGCACCGAGCGGGCGTCCCCGAGTGCGACCTTGAGCGCCCGGGCGAAGGCGGGTTCCGGGCGGCGCCACCGGGTGCTGTCCACGCCGGTGCTGTCCTGGTCGGCGGTGCCCGCCGTTCCGTCCGCGCGCCTGGTCACGCGGCTCAGCCTACGGCGACCACTAGGGTCGGCACATGGTCGCCGCCTCGGGTTTCAGCTTCGTCTTCGTCCTCTACGGCCTGCTCGTGCTCGCCGTCGTCGTGCTCGTGATCGCGCTCATCGTGCTGTCCGTCGCGGCGATCCGCGTGCTCCGGCTGTCCGCGCAGGAACGGGAGTTGCGCATCGAGCAGCTCCGAGCCGCCGTGCTCGATGCCGGCGACGAGGACCCGACCGCCATCTGACCGGACGCCCGCGCGGCCCGTCGGAACCGCGCGCGCGGACCGGGACCGGACGCCGGTGCCGGACGCCGCACAACCGGGATCGGCTCGCGCCGCCGAACTCCGTGGCGCGAGCCGATCCCGGTTGTGCGGAGCCGGCCGGAACCACGCCCGTGCCTGCCGGAACCGTACGCCCGGCGGCCGGAACCGCGCGCGGGGCGGCCGGGACAGCACCGGGCGGCGCGGACTGCTCAGTCGACCGACTCGGACTCCGTGGCCCGGGCCGCGGCGAGCTGCTCCGCGCGCTCCGTCGCCGCCCATGTCCCGAGGAGCGCGAGCGAGCGCTCGGACTCCGACCCGGGCTCGGCGCTGTACGTGAACATCGTCAGGCCCTGGTCAGCGACCAGGTCGAGCGCCTCGTAGTCCAGGTCGAGTGCGCCCACGACCGGGTGGCTGATCCGCTTCTTGCCGGTGCGGTGCAGGCGGACGTCGTGCTCGGCCCACCAGGAGCGGAACTCCTCGCTGCGGGTGGAGAGCTCCCCGACGAGCGTCACGAGCCCGGGCTCGCACGGGTTGGCGACGGCCGCGGCGCGCAGGATCGCGACGGAGTCCCGCGCGGTCTGGGACCAGTCGACGAAGAACGTCCGCGCGGCGGGGTCGAGGAACGTGAAGCGGGCGGTGTTCACCGGGCGACCGGGTCCGGCGAACATCGGCGCGTACAGGGCACGGCCGAGCTCGTTCGCCGCGAGGACGTCCCCGCGCTCGTTCCGCACCCACGCCGGCGCTCCGGTGATGGCGTCGAGGAGTCGTTGCACGCCGGGACGGATCCGGGTCGGCATGGTCTTGTGCATGGTCTTCACGCCGGAGTTCGCGAGCCGGGCGAGGTCCCACAGGTGGGTGCGCTCGTCCTCGTCGAGCTGCAGTGCCCGCGCCAGCCCCTCGAGCACGCTGTCGGAGACGCCCTTCAACGTGCCGCGCTCGAGCCGCGTGTAGTAGTCCACGCTGACGCCCGCGAGCATCGCGACCTCGTGCCGCCGCAGCCCGGGCACCCGACGGACCCCACCGCCGAACGACGGCATGCCCGCCTGCTCTGGCGAGATCCGAGCCCGCCGCGTGGACAGGAAGTCGCGGATCTCCCCGCGCACGTCGATACCCATGCGGCCCAGGCTACGTCCTGGTCCCGAGAGCGAGACAGGCACTGGTCGTACCTGGCCGCTCAGGGGCACCTGGCCGACACGACGAGAGCGGGTGACCTCTCGATCACCCGCTCCCGTCGACCAGTGTGTGGCTACTTGTGCAGGCGCCCCGACAGTGCGGTCGTGGTGCCGTTGGTGTAGCCGGCCTTCTTGGCGGTGACGGTGACCGTCAGTCGCAGGCCGACGTCCTTCGACGTCGTCGTGTAGGTCGACTTCGTCGCCCCGGCGATGGCCTTCCCGTCACGCGACCACGCGTAGCTGAAGGTGACCCCGCTCGCGTTCCACGTCCCGGGCTTCGCGGTGATGGTCCGGCCGACCTGCCACGACCCGGAGACGGTCGCACTGCTGCCCGCCTTCAGGGCGAGCTTCGGCGTGGGTGCGACGACCGTGATGGTGGCCCGGGCCTCCCGGCCGGAACCAGCGCCGACGGCGGACACGGTGATCGCACCGAGGTCGGCGTCGGCCGGGACCTGCAGGGTCCCGGCGACCGCGCCGCTCGACCCGGCGACGGCCGTGTCGATGACCGTCGTGCCGGAGCGGAACGTGACGCCTTCGCCCTGACGGAAGCCCGTGCCCGTGAGCAGGACCGTCGTGCCCGTCGTGCCCGACGTCACCTTCGTGACGGAGGTGCCGAGCGCCACCGGGGTGGCCGCGGCGGTCCGCTCGGCGCAGACGTCGCCCTGCTTCCCGACCGGCGCGATCGCCTTCGCCGGCGCCGTGACGCCGTCGTCCTCGCGGACGGTCAGGGTGGTGAACGCGGACGCGCCCATGACGGCGTTGCTGGTGTTCGTGACGCTCACCTTCAGGGCGGAGCTGGGCGTCGCCGAGGCGACCGTGTTGCCGGCCGTCGGCACGGTGACCGCACGGCAGGTCTCGCCCGGTGCGAAGGTCACGCGCTCCATGCCGACGCCGACCGTGCCGGTCGCCGATCCGAGGACGCTGACGTACGCGGTGACCGGACGGGAGTCGGCACGCGACAGCGAGACGGCGACGTCGGCGGTGCCGGGGCCGGCGCCCTCCTCCACCGCGGTGGGGGCGACGTTGACCGTGGTGCGCGTCTGGGCGACGGCGGTGCCGACGCTCGGGGTGTCGAACGCCAGGTCGGACAGGTAGACCCCGCCCGTCCCGGTGCCGTCGGCGCCGACGCCCGCGGTGAAGCGGACTTCGCGGACGTCGGTGAGGTCGAGCCCGGTCATCGACGCCGTGGGGATCGTCAGCTGCTGCAGGACGATCTTGTTCAGCGTCGTGTTCGTGCCACCGGGCATCCGGTTGACGGCGAGCGGGTTGACCGCCGAGGCGGCGGTGGACCAGC
Source organism: Curtobacterium sp. SL109 (assembly GCF_026672405.1). NCBI lineage: Bacteria > Bacillati > Actinomycetota > Actinomycetes > Micrococcales > Microbacteriaceae > Curtobacterium > Curtobacterium sp. SL109. The sequence continues at coordinate 458,045 of NZ_JAPPRB010000002.1, read as the reverse complement.
TGCCGCCGGAGCCGTCGAGGACCGTGATCCGGAAGTCGGTACCGGTGGGCACGGCCTCGTCGGGGGCGGTCTTCACCGTCAGCTGGCTGCTGCCGGAGACGTTGCGTGCGGACGCGGGGACCGAGACGCGGAGTTCACCGGTGCTCGGGGCCGCGGGGTCGGTGGTCGACGCTCCGGTCCAGAGGAACCGGGTGGTCGGGTACGTCGGCACGTTCGGCGCGAAGGAACCGGGCGTCCAGTGCGGGACCTGTGCCGACCCCTTCGTGGTGGCGCAGAACGGGTTCGACTGGGGCAGCGTGCGACCGGTCAGGTTGGTGCAGACCGCGGCGGTCGCACTGCCGACGGTGCGGGTGAGGGAGCTCGACGAGGCGAAGTCGGTCACGAGCTGCGTCTTCGAGGTGGGCTGCGCGGCCATCGTCCGGACGTCGGCGAACGGCGTCGCGGTCGTGGTGGGCTTGACCGATCCGTCGAACATGGGCTGGAACTGGGTCTCGCCGCCCATGGTCAGGCGGAAGAAGCCGGTCATGTAGCTGACACCGACCTGGTACTCCTGCGCAGCGGTCAGGCGGGTCGAACTGGTGGTGGCACACGTCGACGTGGTGTCGTTGACGTTCCAGTCGTCGCCCGTGGCGGCCGGGTACAGACCGGGCGTCCACACCGTGTTGAAGAAGTTGTGGTTCGCGCCCATCACCCACACCGCGGACCGGAGGACCTCGTCACCGAAGGCGTGCCGGGAGTCGTCGATGAAGTGCTGCCCCTGCTGGTTCGACACGTCGCCGTCGCAGTAGGGCAGGAACACGGCGGTCGGGACGTCCGGCAGCGTCATGCGGCCGAAGTCGACCGGCGCGAGCGGCAGGACCGCCTCGATGCCGTACGGCTTCGGGAGCGCCTGGTTGAGGGTCGCGGCCGAGACCACGCCCTCACCGCCGCGGGAGTGGCCCATGATGCCGACGTGCGTCAGGTCGAAGCGACCCTTGAGCGAGGCGGCGGTGACACCAGCGTCGGCGGCGGGCTGGTCGGCGCGGGTCGTGGCGCGGACGAGCGCGTCGTCGAGGGTGCGTGTCGTCGTCGTGCTCGGGTTCGCGGTGGTCGCCGTGGTGACGTCGTCGTAGGACACGGGCGTCCCGGCGTCGGCCTTGCCGAGCATCCCCAGCGTGTCCAGGATGAGCTGACCGCGGGCCTCGGCACCGTAGTCGAGCGCGAGCTGGTTGTCGTTCGAGTTCACGGCGTTCGCGGCGATGGACACCACGTTGTAGCCGCGGGTGGCGAGCGCACGCGCGGTGCCCTCGTAGCCGAGGTACGAGCGGACGTTCATCTGCGTCGGACCGCACGGCCAGCGCAGCGGGTTCGCGCCGGTGCCGGAGCAGGAGGTGTGCCGTCCGTGCAGGAGCACGACGGTCGGCCGCTCCCCGGCGGCACTGGTCAGGTACATCTTCCCGGTGAGTTCACCGCGGATGCCGCCGATCGCCGCGAGCGGGACCGCCTGGTCGCCGAAGTCGTACTCGGCCTCCGTCACCGTGTAGGCGCCGGGTGCCGACGGGTCCTCCACGGCCTCGGCCGTCGCGAGCGACTTCATCTGCCGCTTGAGGGTGCGGTTCTCCGGCACGGGCGGGGTGACCGGGACCGACGTCGTCTCGGTCGCCTTGTCGGCGTCGCCGCTCGACCAGGCCTTGGTGACGTCCGTCGCCCTGGCGACGGACGGGTCGGCGGTGAGGACCTGGAGGGTCTTCCCGTCCGCCGACTCGGTGGCGAGGCCGATCGGCTCGCCGTCCACGACGAGCGTGGGGGCGTCGTCGACCATCGGCAGGGGTGCGTCGAGGTCGAGGGACACGAGGTACCCGCCAGGAGCGGTCGTGACGTCCCAGTCGCTGCCGGAGGCGACGACGGGGTCAGGGGTCGGTGCCGCGAACGCAGGGACTGCGGTCAGGGCGAGGGCGGGAGTCAACGTGGCGGTGATCGCCAGTGCAGCGAGTCGACTCCGGGAAGGGGTTCTGGACAAGGGGCTCCTCGTGTGAAGGGTTTCTCATGAGGAAGCTTGGAGCCAGCTGCGGGTCTGCTCGCGGTCGGAAACGGTCTCGTAACGAACCATTGACGGCCGGGAAACACAGCAGGTGTCGGTCAGCCGCAGAACGCAGACGACCGTCTGGACGGGGCTGCGGACGGGCACGGTCCCGCGGGATCGCACAGCACACACCGGACGAGGGGCGTTGCATGGAGCCATGACCGACACCACCTGGTTCATCACCGGCTGCTCCACCGGGCTCGGACGCGCGTTCGCCGAGGCCGTCCTCGCTGCGGGCGGCAACGTCGTCGTCACCGCGCGTGACGCCTCCCGCGTGCAGGACATCGCCGACACCGCCCCCGACCGCGCACTCGCCCTGGCGCTCGACGTCACCGACCCCGCTGCCGTCACGGCCGCGGTCGCCGCCGCCGAGGAGCGCTTCGGCCGCGTCGACGTGCTCGTGAACAACGCCGGCTACGGCTACCGCGCCGCCGTCGAGGAGGGCGAGCCCGAGGCCGTCCAGACCCTCTTCGACACCCACGTCCACGGCCCGACGGGGCTGATCCGCGCCGTGCTGCCCGGGATGCGTGCCCGCGGGACGGGCACGATCGTCAACATCTCGTCGATCGGCGCCCGCATCTCGCCCGAGGGCTCCGGGTACTACTCAGCGGTCAAGGCCGCGCTCGAGGCCCTGTCGCTCTCGCTCCGCAAGGAGCTCGCGCCGCTCGGCATCGACGTCATGGTCGTCGAACCCGGCGGGTTCCGCACGGACTTCGCGGGCCGGTCGCTGACGCAGTCCGCCACGCCGATCGAGGCCTACGCCGACACCGCCGGCAAGCGCCGGATCGAGCACGACACCGCGCACGGCACGCAGGCGGGTGACCCGGCGAAGGCCGCGCAGGCGCTCATCACCGCGGTCGAGGCCGACCAGACGCCGTTCATGCTGCTCCTCGGCAACGACGCGTCGGACGGCTTCCGCGCCGCGCTGGACGCGCTGCGCGCCGAGGTCGACGCGTGGGAGTCGGTCAGCCGGAGCACCGACTTCTAGCGGCCCGGCTGCTCAGGTCCCATCTGCCGGACGGGAGGCTCGTGGCGGCGCCGCATCTGGGGCCACGCCGGCCGGTTCCGGACCGACGCGCCAGCGGCGGGTCGGCCGTGACCGGTGGGGAGCCTCCCGTCCGTCATCTGGTCGCGATCGTGACGCTGGCGACGCGGTGACCGTCCATGGCGGTCACCTCGAGGCGGTGGTCGCCGACCTCGACGACGTCGCCCACGGCGGGGACGCGGTCCAGGTGCACCTGCACCAGGCCGCCGACCGTCTCGTAGTCGCCGTCGGGCAGGGCCGGTCCGCCGTCGGCGTGCAGGTCCTCGAGGACGGTCGCGCCGTCCACGCCGTCGCCGTCGGACACCGGGGCGTCGTACTCGTCACGGATGCGCCCGACGAGGTCCTCGAGCAGGGCCTCGAGCGTGACCATCCCGGCGCTGCCGCCGTACTCGTCGACGACCAGGGCGATCTGCTGCCCGGCGGTCCGCATCGCGGTGATCGTGCTCGAGAGCGACTTCGTCTCCGGGAACGCGGGGACCGGTCGGGTGATCGTGGCGACCGGTGCGGCAGGGTCCTCCGGTCGGAGGAGGTCGCGGAGGTGCACGAAGCCCGTGACCTCGTCACGCGAGCCGCCTGTGACGACGTAGCGGGTGTGGCCGAGGTCGAGCGCTCGGTCGGTCGCCTCGGCGATCGTGAGGTCGTCCTCGAGCGTGGCCACGTCGAACCACGGCCGCATGGACTCGCGGAGGATCCGCCCCTGGGCGTCGAGGGCGCTCCGAGCGATGCGCCGACCCTGTTCGTCGATGGCGCTGTGGTCGGACACCAGGCCGCGGAGCTCCTCGGTGCTCATCGACTCGCTGCGGGCGTGCGGGTCGCCGCCGAGCAGCCGGACGACCGCGTTCGTGCTCGCGGACAGCAGCCAGATCACGGGGCGCATCAGGACCGCGAAGCGCTCGAGGGTCGGGGCGACGGCCAGCGAGAACCCCTCGGCGCGCTGCAGGGCCAGACGCTTCGGCACGAGTTCGCCGAGGACGAGCGAGAGGTAGGCGATGACGAGCGTCATCGCGACCAGTGCGACGGTCTCGGCTGGGGCCTGGGACAGCCCGAGGCCCTGGAACACCGGGGCGACGTCGGGGGCGATCGAGGACGCACCGTACGCGGCGGAGAAGAAGCCGGCGACCGTCACGCCGATCTGCACGGCGGACAGGAAGCGGTTCGGGTCACGGCCGAGTGCGGCGACACGGGCGCCGCGGGCGCCGCGGTGTTCGAGCTGCTGGAGCTGGGACTCGCGGAGGGAGACGAGGGCGATCTCGGCGGCGGCGAACACCCCGCCGACCAGGACGAAGACGACGACGAGGGCGAAGGCGATCCAGGTGTCGGCGCCCATCAGCGGTGCGGGTCGGTGTCGAGGAGCGGGCTCGGACTTCGGGGGTCATCCATGCCTGTGAGCCTGCACAGGCCAGCTGGGCGATGGCCGCGGTGGTGCTGTGGAACGCCCTAGAGCGTGCGACCCGTGTGCGACTCGATCCACGCGCGCGGGTCGACCGGCAGGGTGCCGTCCATGAGGACCTCGAGGTGCAGGTGCGCACCCGTGGAGACGCCCGAGGACCCGACGCTGCCGAGGAACTGGCCGGCGTCGACGCGGTCACCCACGCGCAGCGGCGAGGAGCCCGGGATCATGTGCCCGTAGAGCGTTGACACCTTGCGGCCGTCGACCACGTGGTCGACGATCACGGTCTGGCCGTAGGAGAAGTAGACGCCGGACACGCGGACGGTGCCGGCGGCGACCGAGCCGATCGGGGCGCCCATGCCGGGGTTGAAGTCGAGGCCCTGGTGCAGCGACGAGCACGCGCCACAGGGGGCCGAACGCCAGCCGAAGCCCGAGCTCATCCGCACCGGGCCAGGGAAGGGCGAGCGGACCGCGCCGCCGTCCGTGACCTCGGCGCCGCTGTTCACCGCGCCGGCCGTCACTGCGCCCGTGCCGCTCGGTGCCGCGACGACGACCTGCTTGGCCTCGTTCACCGTGAAGCCGTCGCGGGAGGTCGAGGCGCTGGCGACCGCCTGGGTCACGGCGTAGTCCTGCGTGCGGACGGTCGGCGCGATGGTCGACGTCGCCATCGAGGTGTTGGCGCTGGCGTGCGCGGGCATCGCTGCGGAGGCGAAGAGCACGACGGCGGCGACGGCGCTCACGACGGTGAGGCGGCTGGTGCGCTGCGTGCGGGTGGCGGTGATGGCCGCCGCGGTGCTGCGGGTGCGGGCTGCGGGGGTCGTCGGGGCGATGGCCTTCGGCGTCCTCGGGGTCCTCGCCGCCGTGGGGGCCTTCGCGGGCTTGACTGCCTTCGGTGCCTTCGGTGCCTTCGGTGCCCGCGGTGCCTTCGTCGGCGTGGCCACTCGGGGGTCGCCGCCGGCACGGCTGCTCTCGGGGACTTCGCCGGTGCCGGAGCGGCGTGCTCCTGCGGGACGACCGGCGTGACCGGCCGGGCGGCGGCTGCGCGCTCGGCCTGCAGGGCCGCTCGACGGGTCAGGTGCACCACCGGGGTGTCCGGGTGCTGGTCTGCGTCGCGTGGAGTCGTCATGGCCGTCGACCATTCTGCACGAAGCTGTCCAGTTGTACAGCCCCCCATCGGCGTCAGGACGCGTCAGGAGTGCGGTGCCGGTGCAGGTCCCCGGCGTGGTGACGCCGTTCCAACCACCCCGAGACCCACCCGGCCGGGACCAGCAGGAAGAGCCAGTACGGCCCACCGGCGGGCACGAAGACGGCCCCGATGAGGGCGACCACGAGCGAGATGAACGTCACGGCGCCGTCGATCGGGTGGAGCAGCGCGCGACCGTCCTCGCGGAGGAGCTCCGGGTCGCGCCACACCGCCCACTGCATCACCGTCATGCTCAGGCTGGTCACGGCGATCGTGCCGATGTACAGCGCGTTGACGCCGACGTCGTGGGTCGTCTGCGCGATGAGGTTCGATGCGAACGGCAGGAAGGCGATGCTGGCGAGCCAGACGAAGTTCACCCGCAGCACCAGGGTGGAGTACGAGCGCGTGGCCTCGAACAGGCGGTGGTGCGAGAGCCACAGGCGCGAGATGACGATGAAGCTCACGAAGAACGCGACGACGGTGCCCACGTGCTCGGCCAGCAGGTCGCCGAGGGACTCGTGCTGGATCTCGTCCGCGACGTCGACGAGCGGCAGGAGCAGCAGCGTGATGGCGATCGCGACGGTGGCGTCCGAGAAGTTGACGAGGCGGTCGAGCCCTCGGTCGGTCCGCAGCGTCGGCGTCATGGCGTCAACCTAGCGGCACGCAGGCGCTCCGCACCGGTCGTCGGTACTGTCCAGGGCACTCAAGCGGAAGGACCCCTCATGGCCCGAACGCCTCGGGAACGCCACGACCCCGTCGACCTGCAACACGCCGAGGTCGTCCTCGCCGGCACGCAGGAGCTCCTGCCCGTGCTCCGCGCCGCGGCCGTCCGCGCCGGCGTGGACGCCACGCGCATGCGGGTGGTGGGCGTCGACGACCTGCCGGACCCGACCGACCACGCCGAGGCCGAACTGGCGGTCATCGCCATCCGCCGTCCCGGGGACGACCCGGCCTTCCACCGCGCGCAGGACGCCGCCGAGAAGATCGACCCGCTGATGGCCCCGAACGCGGTGCGCATCGTGGTGACGGTGTCCGGTGCGACGCGGCTCGCGCCGAAGCTCGAGCGGACGCTGACCACCGAGGTGCTGCACCAGATGGGGGCCGCGGCTGCACCGTTCGGGTTCCGGCGACCCTTCCGGAACCTGCGGAAGCGCCTCGGGCTCGCGGCGCTGCAGACCGCCGGTGTCCGGGTCTTCCGGATCACGATCGGGCACTGACGCCTCAGGCGGCCGGACCGCCCCGCAGTTCGAGCGCGATCTGCTCCGCGTCGAGGTTCCTGAGCACGGACTCCAGCACCTCGGCGTCGAACGTGCCGTCGTCGCGGGCGTCGAGCAGTGCCGCACGTTGGCTCTCGAGGACCCGGAGGCGCCGGACCTTCTCCTGGCCGAGCCACGCGCGGAGTTCGGCGGGGTCAGCGGCTTCGAGCTCCTCCCGCGTGCGCTGTGTCGACGGAGTGGGGTCGTCCGCCTGCGTGGACTCCGCCGCGGCACGCATCACCACGAGGAGCCGACCGCGTTCCTCGACGTCGGCCCGCGCCCGGTCGGCGGCCGGTGGGCTGATCCGTCGCAGCAGCGGACCGATCGTCCCGCCCTGGAGCAGCAGGGAGAACCCCGCGACGGCGAAGGCGACGAACACGAGCAACGACCGCTCCGGGGTGTCCTGCGGCAGCGTCTGGGCCGCGGCGACCGTCACCGCGCCGCGCATCCCCGCCCACACCACCGTGGTGCCCTCACGCCAGCCGAGTGGGGCCGCGCGGAAGTACTGGATGTCCGCGAGCATCTGTCGGACCCGGCCGCCGAACCGCTCGAGGTCCCGTTCGGAGGGCGTGCGGTTCCCGAGCCGGTGCTCCTGCAGGGCGGCGCTCGCGGTCTCGCGGTCGGCGTTCCGGTAGTCCTGCAGCCGGTCCTGCATCCGGGCCTGGCGTTCGGCGCTCCGCGTCAGGCCGAACAGCAGCGGGACGACGTACGCGGCCCGCACCAGGACCGTGAGCACGAGGGCGCCGAGGGCGATGAGGAGCGCCGGCCCGACGCCGGCGTGGTCGTGCTGCACGTCGCCGATGATCGACGCCAGCTCGAGTCCCATCACCAGGAAGACCGCGCCCTCGAGCACGAACTCGACCGTTCCCCAGTTCTGCGCGTCCGACAGGCGGTGGTTCGGCGGCAGCACGCGCGGCGCCCGGATGCCGGTGACCAGTCCGGCGACGACGGCGGCGACGAGGCCCGAGGCGTGCAGGTGCTCCGCGGGGATCGAGGCGACGAACGGCACCGCGAACGACAGTGCCGTGTTGACGGTGGGGTTCGCGACGCGGGCACGGACGACGAGGTTGAGCCACCCGACGACCAGGCCGATCGCGACGGCGACCGCCACCGCGAAGGCGAAGTCCCCGACGGCGCCCCAGAACGAGAAGGTGGCGCCCGCGGCGACGATCGCCGTCCGGAGCAGCACCAGCGCCGTGGCGTCGTTGAGGAGCGATTCGCCGTCCAGGATCGCGACCACCCGCCGGGACACCGAGGTCTGCTTCACGATGGACGTCGCGACCGCGTCGGTCGGGCTGACGATGGCGCCGAGGGCGATGCCCCACGCCAGGCCGAGGTCCGGCACCACCCAGGCGAAGAACAGCCCGAGCACCAGGGAACTCGCGACGACGAGCACCACCGACAGGCCGCTGATCGCGCCGAACTCCCGCCGGAAGTTCATCGTCGGCATCGAGACGGCGGACGAGTACAGCAGCGGGGGCAGCACCCCGGCGAGGATCCACTCCGGGTCGACCTCGACGGTCGGGATCCACGGCACCAGGCTCGCGACGATGCCGACGGTCACCAGGACCAGGGGCGCGGCCACGCCGATCCGGGGTCCGAACACGGCGGCGCCCGCGATGACGAGCAGGGCGACGATGCCGGCCACGAGGAGTTCTGTCACGTGCCCAGGGTGGCATCGATCGGCCTCCACAGGTCGGCGTCTCGGAGGCCTCCTCCACAGCCCATGTATCTTGATGTCGAGATACTGCTCACCGCGAGTAGCGTGGAGCCACCGACGCGCGAACAAGGGAGTACCCGCCAGCATGGCCAAGATCATCTACACCCTCACGGACGAGGCGCCGTTCCTCGCCACCCACTCCTTCCTCCCCGTCATCAAGGCGTTCGCCGGCACCGCCGGCGTGGACGTCGAGACGCGGGACATCTCCCTCTCCGGCCGGATCATCGCGCTGTTCCCCGAGCGGCTCAGTGCTGAGCAGCGGATGGACGACGCCCTCGCCGAGCTGGGCGACCTCGCCAAGACGCCAGAGGCCAACATCATCAAGCTGCCGAACATCTCGGCGTCGATCCCCCAGCTCAAGGTTGCTATCACCGAGCTGCAGTCCCAGGGCTACGACCTGCCCGACTACCCGGACGAGCCCAGCACCGACGCTGAGCGCGACGTCCGCGCCAAGTACGACACCGTCAAGGGCAGCGCCGTCAACCCGGTCCTGCGCGAAGGCAACTCCGACCGACGCGCACCCCTGTCGGTGAAGAACTACGCCCGCAAGCACCCGCACCGCATGGGTGCGTGGAACGCCCACTCGAAGACGAACGTCGTGACGATGGGGGTCGACGACTTCCGCGCCAACGAGAAGACGTGGGTCGCGCCCGCCGACGACACCCTGACGATCACCTTCGTCGGGTCGGACGGCACCGAGCAGGTCCTCAAGCAGTCGATCCCCGTGCTCTCCGGCGAGGTCATCGACGGCACCGTCCTGCACGTCGGGCCGCTCGAGCAGTTCCTCCGCGCGCAGATCCAGCGCGCCGCGGACGAGGGCATCCTGTTCTCGGTGCACCTCAAGGCCACGATGATGAAGATCTCGGACCCGATCATCTTCGGCCACGTCATCCGTGCCTTCTTCCCGGACGTCTTCGACCGCTACGGCGCCGACCTCGCCGCCGCCGGGCTCACCCCGAACGACGGCCTCAACTCGATCCTCACCGGGCTCGACGCCCTGCCGAACGGCGCGGAGATCAAGCAGGCCTTCACGGACGGCATCGCCGCCGGCCCCGAGCTCGCGATGGTCGACTCGGACAAGGGCATCACGAACCTGCACGTCCCGAGCGACGTCATCGTGGACGCCTCGATGCCCGCGATGATCCGTACCTCCGGCCACATGTGGGGCCCGGACGGCGACGAGCACGACACCCTCGCCGTGATCCCGGACTCCAGCTACGCGGGCATCTACCAGACCGTGATCGAGGACTGCCGGGCCAACGGTGCCTTCGACCCGTCCACCATGGGCTCGGTGCCGAACGTCGGCCTCATGGCGCAGAAGGCCGAGGAGTACGGCTCCCACGACAAGACCTTCGAGGTCCCCGGTGACGGCACGGTCCGCGTGACGAACGCCGCCGGTGACGTCGTCATCGAGCACCAGGTCGCCCAGGGCGACATCTGGCGTGCGTGCCAGACCAAGGACGTCGCCATCCGCGACTGGGTCAAGCTCGCCGTCACGCGTGCCCGCGCCTCGGAGACCCCGGCCGTGTTCTGGCTCGACGACAGCCGCTCGCACGACGCCGCCCTCATCGAGCTCGTGCACCGCTACCTCGGCGAGCACGACACCGACGGCCTCGACATCCGGGTGCTCTCCCCCGTCGACGCCATGCGCCTCTCGCTCGAGCGCATCCGCCGTGGCGAGGACACCATCTCCGTCACCGGCAACGTGCTCCGCGACTACCTCACCGACCTGTTCCCGATCATGGAGCTCGGCACCTCGGCCAAGATGCTCTCGGTCGTGCCGCTGCTGGGCGGCGGCGGGCTGTTCGAGACGGGTGCCGGTGGTTCCGCCCCGAAGCACGTCCAGCAGCTCGTGCAGCAGAACTACCTGCGCTGGGACAGCCTCGGGGAGTTCCTGGCGCTCGCCGTCAGCCTCGAACACCTCGCCGGCGTCACGGGCAACCAGCGCGCGAAGATCCTCGGCGCGACCCTCGACCGTGCCACCGGGACCTTCCTCGAGCAGGACAAGTCCCCGGGCCGCAAGCTCGGCTCGATCGACAATCGCGGCAGCCACTTCTTCCTGGCGAAGTACTGGGCCGAGGAACTCGCCGCGCAGACCGAGGACACCGAGCTGGCGGCGGCGTTCGCGGAGATCGCCCGGCAGCTCGACGCCCAGGAGCAGACCATCGTCGACGAGCTCGTCGCGGTGCAGGGCTCCCCGGCCGACATCGGCGGCTACTACCACCCGGACGACGCCAAGACGAGCGCGATCATGCGTCCGTCCACGACGCTGAACGCGGTGCTCGCCGCGCTCTAGACGCGACCAGGCCCACCGACAGGAGGCCCGGTGCCAGCTGGCACCGGGCCTCCTGTCCGTCTGCCCACCCGTCCGGCACCGGAGCCCGCCGAGTGGTCACCAATCGTCGTCCCGGGGACTCCTGAGCGACGTCCCCTGGCCGCTCGGCAGACGTGAGCGGGGTGTTGCGACCGGTCGCGGCGGCGCGGGCGCGGTCGGGTTGGGCGCGGGCGCGGGTCAGCGGGACGGGACCGGCGGGCCGATCGTCAGCAGCACCACGAAGACGAGGGCCACCAGGACCACCCCGACCAGCGCGGCCACGAACGGGTGCGCGACCACCAGGAAGAGCAGGCGGTCGAGCGGCCCGGGGCGCCGAGCCTCGGACGCCGACCGACGCCACGGCCCGTCGAGCATGCCGCGGCGGGCGACACCGACCTCGAACGGCAGCGTCGTGTACGGCACGATCGCGCTGGCCCACCCGAGCAGCGTCGCGCCGATCGACCACCGCTGGTTCACCGCGACGACCGTAGTCACGACGAGGTAGGCGAGGAACACGAAGCCGTGCACGCTCCCGCCGATGCGCACCGGCAGGTCACCCAGCCCGGCACCGTACTTCAGCACCATGCCCACGAGGAGCATCGTCCAGGTCACGAGTTCGGCGACCGCGAGGACACGGAACAGGGAGCGAGGCGTCATGCCTCCATCGTCCCGGACGGGTCTTGGGAACCACCGCTGAGATCGCACTCGGTGTCGGCTCCCGGAGACCGGAGGCGACACGAAGTGCGATCTCAGCGAGCACCGCGAGCACCGCGAGCGGGCCGCGCGAGAAACGACCCCCCGCGCGTCGGATCGGAACGATTCGACCCGGCCTCGGGTAGCGTCGTCGGCATGTCGATGACGACCAACACGACCACGGACGCAGCACGCACGCTCCGCGTCGGGGTGGTGGGTCTCGGGTTCGCCGGGACCACGCACCTCGATGCCTACACGGCACTCCCGGGGGTCGAGGTGGTGGCGCTCGCGGGGCAGGAGACCGCGCGGCTGGCCGAACTCGCCGAGACCCGGCACGTGCCGAACACGTACGAGGACTGGCAGGACCTCGTCGCGCGGGACGACCTCGACGTCGTGTCGATCGGCGTCCCGAACGCCCTGCACCACCCGATCGCGGTCGCGGCGCTCGAGTCCGGCAAGCACGTCTTCTGCGAGAAGCCCCTCGCGACGACCGGCGACCAGGCGCAGGAGATGGTCGACGCCGCGCTGCGGAACGACCGCGTGCTCGAGGTGGCCTACAACCACCGGCGTCGTGCGGACGTGCAGTTCCTCGCGGCCCACCTGCACAACGACGGCGGCGAGAACCCGCTGGGCGACGTCTACCACGCCAGGGCCAGCTGGCTCCGGCGTGCGGGCATCCCCGGCATCCGCAGCTGGTTCGCGAACAAGGAGACGGCCGGTGGCGGTCCGCTCATCGACCTCGGCTCCCACGTGCTGGACATCGCGCTGCACCTGATGGGCGAGCCCCGGGTGGTGACGGCGAGCGCGGTCACGTACAACGAGCTCGGCCGCGCCGGCCGTGGTGGCAGCGAGCACACGCCGGTGTCCGCCACGACCGACCGCCCCTTCGACGTCGAGGACTTCGCCAGCGCACTGCTCCGCTTCGACACCGGCGCGAGTCTGCTGCTGCAGGCGAGCTGGGCGTCGTACTCGAAGGACGCCGAGGACATCGAGGTGGAGCTCCTCGGGTCGACCGGTGGCGCGCGACTGTTCGTCCGCGACTACGCGACCGAGGGCACGGTGACGCTGTACTCCGACGAGCAGGGCGTCCCGACGGTCACCCGCCCCGCCGTGCAGGTGCCGTCCGGGCACCACCAGCGGGTCATCGAGGAGTTCATCGCGACCATCCGCAGCGGCCTGCACGACGGCCACCACGGGGAGTTCGCACTGCACCGGAGCCGTGTCGTCGACGCGATCTACGCGTCAGCGGCTGCCGGACACGAGATGGAGGTACCGGCATGACGAACATCGTCGTCTGGAACGAGAACGTGCACGAGAGCCGCGGCGACGCCACCGTCCTCGGCCACTACCCCGACGGCATCCACACCGTCGTCGCGGACGCCCTGCGCGCCCACCACCCCGAGGCCGACGTCTCGACGGCCACGCTGCAGGAGCCCGAGCACGGCCTGAGCGCAGAGCGTCTGGCGTCGACGGACGTCCTGTTCTGGTGGGGCCACGTCGCCCACGACCAGGTCGCGGACGAGGTCGTCGACCGCGTCGTGCGGGCCGTGCACGCCGGCATGGGCCTCGTGGTGCTGCACTCCGGGCACTACTCCAAGCCGTTCACCCGCCTGATGGGCACGACCTGCTCCCTGAAGTGGCGCAACGACGGGGAGCGCGAGCTCGTCTGGACGACCGCGCCCGAGCACCCGATCGCCGAGGGCGTGCCGCACCCGATCGTCATCGACCGCCAGGAGATGTACGGCGAGTACTTCGACATCCCCCGCCCGGACGAGGAGGTCTTCCTGTCGACCTTCGCCGGTGGCGAGGTGTTCCGCTCGGGCGTCGCCTACCGCCGCGGCCGCGGGCGCGTGTTCTACTTCTCGCCCGGCGACCAGGAGTACCCCGTGTACCACCACCCGGACATCCAGCGGGTCCTGGCGAACGCGGCGGGCTGGGCGACCCCGACCACGGAACGCCGCGACCTGACCGCCGACCCCCACCCGCGGGACTGGTTCCTGAGCGGCGGTGCGGGTAGACAGGACGGGTGACCACCACCACGGATCAGGGCGCCGACCACCGGGACGCCGTCGTCGAGTCCCTCGCGGTCCTCGGCAGCGGCCCGGAGGAGCGGTTCGACCGCATCACCCGCATGACCCAGCAGGCCTTCGGCGTGCCGTTGAGCTTCCTCAACCTGGTCCACCACGACCTGGTGACGGCGCAGTCCACGCAGGGCTGGGAGCAGGGCGGCAGCGTGCCCGCGAGCATGGTCTTCTGCTCGACGACGGTGATGCAGGGCGAGCCGGTGGTCGTGCCGGACGCGACCCTCGACCCGCGCTTCAGCTCCCTGCCCGCGGTCACGGGTGAGCCGGGCATCCGCTTCTACGCCGGTGCGCCGCTGACCATGCCCGACGGCACCCCGGTCGGCACACTCTGCATCATGGACCCGCGGCCGCGGGAGCTGTCCGCCGAGGACCTCGCGCTGCTGCAGGACCTGGCCAGGTGGGCCGAGCGCGAGCTGGGGCAGGCCATCGACCTCGACCGGGTCCGCAAGACCCTCGACGGCCTCGTCCCCGAACCCGTGTCCGTGCCCGGCTACGACCTCGACGTCGTCACCGCCCGCAACGAGGACGGCGGCGACGTCGCCGACTGGCGCGTCGCCGACGACGGCGCACTCCACCTGACGATCGGGGCCGTCTCCGCCGTCGGTCGTGCCGCCGGCCTGCTGGCCGCGAACGTCCGTGGGGCGCTCGTCGCGCGCGCTGACCGGTCGATCAGGGACGGGGGCCCCGGTCTGGAGGCGCAGATCGCCGCCGACCTGGACGCTGCGGGGGCCGTCGTCTCGCTCTTCCACGCGCGGCTCGACCCGACGTCGGGGCGCGTCGAGCACGTGGACGCCGGGCACGGTCTCGCCGTGCACCTGCACGCCGACGGCGGTCACGACGTGCTGCGGTCCCTCGACCTGCCGCTCGGCCTGCATGCGCCGACGGAGCGACGCGCGACGGGCACCCTGCTGCTCGGCCCGGGCGACCGGCTCGTGGTGTTCTCCGAGGGGCTGTTCGGCCTGACGGGGATGCCGGACGTCGACGCCGTGGTGGCCCTGGCGGCGACGGAGCCGGACGGAGCGGCCTTCGGCGACCGTGTCCGCGCGCTGCTGTCGACGGCCGGCGCGGACGTCACCGTCGCGGTCCTCACCCGCCGCTGACACCAGCCGGCGTCGGCGCGACGGGGACGAGCACGCGTCAGCGCGACGACGACCGGGTGGGACGGGTCAGCGCGACGACGACCGGGTGGGACGGGTCAGCGCGACGACGAGCAGCGTCGCCAGCAGCCCGAACCCGCACAGCTCGATGCCGAGTCCGGCGAGCCGCCAGTACGCGCTGCCCACGTGCTGCGGCTGCGTGAGGGCGTCGGGCCACCACGGGTCGATGAGCGGGAAGGTCCCGGGGAACGGGTCGAGCGCCAGCACGACGAGCCCACCGAGGAGCATCACCACCCCGAGCGCCGCCATCGCCCCGAGGCTGCCGCGGAGCATGCGCACGACGAGCGCAGCGGCGATGCCGACGAGCCCGGCGACCGCGACGAGGAACGCCACCACGAACACGCCCTGCGGCACGAGCGAGAACCAGTTGAGGACGGCGGTCGGCACGAGCAGCCACCGCCCCGTCCGGGCCCAGCGCGCGGGGTTCCGCCATCCGTCCATGCCCGGAACCGTAGGGCACGCGTCCTGACGGTTCCCCGGAACGAGTCCGACAGGTGTCGCCGTACGGGCGTCCCGGTGGCCCTCGGTACGCTGGGTGCATGGCGCAGGACGGCCGGTCACGGCAGCAGCGGGCCGGGGACACCCGGGCCGCGATCGTCGCCGGTGCCGCCCTCGAGTTCGACCACCGCGGCTACGTCGGCACCTCGATGGACGCCGTCGCCGAACGGGCCGGCGTCACCAAGGGCGCGCTGTACTTCCACTTCACGTCGAAGGCCGACCTGGCCGGGGCCGTCATCGCCGAGCAGCACGCGATCTCCCGTCGGTACGGCGAGGCCGCGTTCGCGAAGGCCTCGTCGCCCCTCGAGACGCTGATGTGGATGTCCCAGGGCCTCGCGACGCAGATGGTGTCGGAGGTCATGGTGAGCGCGGGCATCCGGCTCTCGACCGAGGCCGCCACCACCGACGTCGCCCGTGCGGCGCCGTACACCGACTGGATGTCCGTCACGGCGGACCTGGTGCGCGCGGGCATCGCCGACGGGCAGGTGCAGGACACCTGGGACCCGGAGCTGCTCGGGCGCGTGGTCATCCCCGCGTACACGGGCGTGCAGACGGTCTCGGACGTGCTCGCCGGCCGCCGCGACCTGTTCGAGCGGCTCCGCGAGCTCTGGACGGTGCTGCTCGCGGCCATCGTCACCGACCGCGTCCGCCCGGAGATCCCCCGGCTCGTCGGGATCATCGCACCGACCGTGGCCCCCTGAGACCACGACCGGCCGTTGCGGTACGTGGGTCCCCCCAGGGACACCCACGTCGTCCGACACTGTGAAGCTACCAAGAGTCCGATCCGCGCTGAACTCCCCCGTTCGCGGGGAAACGACGCCCGCTAGCCTGTCGCGATGCCCACCCCCGCCGCCGAGGTCGACGTCGACGTGCCGCTCGTCCGGGCCCTGCTGGCCGACCAGCACCCGGACCTGGCCGACCGCCGGTTGCGCATCGTCGCGAACGGCTGGGACAACGTGGTCGCCCGGCTCGGCGACGACCTGGCGGTCCGACTCCCCCGGCGGACGGCCGCCGCACGGCTCATCGAGCACGAGCAGCGGTGGCTGCCGGAGATCGCCCGCCGCGTCGCGCCCGTCGTCCCGGTGCCGGCGCCGATCCGCCTGGGCCGCCCAGCGCTCGGCTACCCGTGGTCGTGGAGCGTCGTCCGCTGGCTGCCCGGCGAGGTGGTCGGCGAGCGGGCAGCCGGACCCGGTGTGGCCGCAGCGCTCGCCGCCTTCGTCGGGCTGCTCCACGTGCCCGCGCCGTCGGACGCTCCGGTGAACCCGTTCCGCGCGGTCCCGCTCGCCACCCGGAGCGACGCGGTGCTCGAGCGGCTGGCGACCGCGGACGTGCCCCGTGCCCGCGAACTGGCTGCGCTCTGGCGGACCGCAGCGGCGGCGCCGACGCACACCGGGCCTCCCGTCTGGGTGCACGGCGACCTGCACCCGTTCAACGTGCTCGTGGAGCGCGCTGCTGGCGGCGACCGCCTGTCGGCGGTCGTCGACTTCGGGGACGTGACCGCCGGGGACCCCGCCGTCGACCTGGCCACGGCCTGGCTGAGCTTCGACCGGGAGGGCCGGCGCACGTTCCGCGCACAGGTGGCGGCCGACGACGCGACCTGGACCAGGGCACGGGGCTGGGCCGTGTCCATCGCCTCGGCCCTGTGGACCAGTGACGACCGCGCGTTCCGGACCGTCGGACGCCGCGGGATCGACGCGACCCTCGACGACTGAGCAGAACGGCGTTATCGTCGCTCCACACCATCCGTGCACGTGAAGAATCGGAGGGGCCTGATGACCCTCGAGTTCCGCGTCCAGCACGACGTCGACACCGACGCCGCTCCCTCCTCGTCCGCGCCCGCCCGCCCCGGGCTGCGCGGCCTCCTCGACCGCATCGCCATCCGCCGGGCCGCCGCCAGGGCCCGCCGCGACGCCACCGAGATCGCCGAGCTGGCCGACCTCGGGCGGCTGCTCTCCGACGCCCGCGCCGTCGTCGAGCACGGCTGGATCCAGCACGCGTGGTTCGCGTACGTTGACCCGACCGGGCGCACGCGCACGGCCTCCAGCGCGGCGGCGATGGACGTCGTCGGCCGGCCGCTCGTCGGCGCCTGCCTGGTCGGTGCCGTCGTCTCCGCAGCGGGCGGGCCGCACGCGGTGCACGCCCAGCCGGTGCAACGCGCGCTCGACGTCGTGTGGCACGCCCTCGCGTCCGCCGAGGGGACCCCGGTGCTCTGGTGCCCGGCGCCGGACGTCCGGATGGGCCGGGTCCGCGACCTGACCAGCTGGAACGACCAGCCGACGCGGAGCGCCACCGACGTCGCATCGCTGCTGCTCACGGCCGAACGGGTCGCCGTGGCCGAGTCGGAGCGCGTCCGGGCACGAGCGGTGGCACGATCGACCGCATGACCGACTCCCCCGCGAGCACCCCGGCCGTCGACGACTCCGGCGTTCCTGCCGTGCGGCGTGCGCCGGCGTCCCCGACCCTGGCGGCGGTCGGAGGGTCGCGTCTCAGTGACGAGGGCCGCGCGCCCGTGACGGACCAGGCCCAGGTGAAGGCGACGCTGCACCGCTACCTGCAGAAGCACCGGGCAGCGCTGGTCGGCAAGCTCGACGGGCTCGCGGAACGGCAGGCCCGGTGGCCGGTCACGCCGACCGGCACGAACGTGCTCGGGGTCGTCAAGCACGTGGCCTCGGTGCAGCTGCTGTACTTCGGGTCCGTGTTCGACCGGCCCTTCCCCGATCCGCCGGCCTGGGTCACGGCCGAGGACGGCACCGACATGTACGCCAGCCTCGACGAGACGACCGCCGACGTCATCGCGTTCCACGACGCCAGCGCCGCACACGCCGACGCCACCATCGAGGCGCTCGACCTCGACGCCCGCGGCGTGGTGCCGTGGTGGCCCGAGGACGTCCGCGAGGTCACGCTGCACCGCATCCTCGTGCACATGGCGTACGAGACCGCCCGGCACGCTGGCCACGCCGACATCGTGCGCGAGATGCTCGACGGCCTGGCCGGGGACGGCGACGGCAACCTGGCGGACAGGACGGCCGACGAGTGGCGCGACTGGCGCGACCACCTCGCCGACATCGCGGAACGAGCCGGCCTGCGCACCTCCGGGCTGTAGCCGACTTGGGACGTCGGTGCATCTGACGTATGAGTACTGATATGTTCCGAGTGCGGGGGGAAGTGCCTCTCGTGAAGGGACATCGATGAAGAAGATGCTCGTGACGACAGTCGGGGCCGCACTGCTGCTGGCGCTGGTGACACCCAGCGCCGCACATGCAGAAAGCGGCGGAGGGGCGAATGCCGATCGCGCTGCGTCGGCTCGGACCGTCGCGCACGTGGGCGGCGGGTACTGGGAGTACGGAACCGCCAACGGGTTCGTGCAGTCGTTCTACAGCCACGGCTCGAAGACCCACAAGGCCACGGCCTGTGACGGAGCCAACCGCTGCACCTACACCGGGTGGAAGGCCAAGGGCGTGTACGCCAGTGCCATCCGCGACAAGACCGCAACGGGGAACACGGCGTACTGGGGCGTGAAGTAGGACGGAACGGCTGTCCACCCGGGGTTCGCGTCGTCCGTGGCCCCCGGGTGTCTGCCTCACGGACATGCACAAGAACTTCCCCCGCCTGCTCGTCATCAGCACACTCCTCCTGAGTGCCTTGCTCTCCGTGAGCGTCGCGTTCGTCGCGTGCGTCGACCGTGACCGGGAGACCTTCCCGACGGCACGTAGTGCGATCGTCGTCCTGGACGTCCCGGAACACGCCGACCTGTGGCGGATGGTGCAGACCTCGGCCGATGCAACGCACTCGAACACCTACCGGGTGCAACTCGACCCTGATTCCGCTGGCGGCCGCCTGGTCCGAGCGGCGGTCGGGAACCGAGAGTCGTTCGACTCGGTGTTCCGCCAGGGGCGGCATCGAGCCTTCGCCGATGGTCAGACGTCGACGCTGGTCAGGTCGTCGTCGACTGAGCGCGGGCTCTACTTCAGCACCATGTCCCGCGTCCAAGCGGAGGACCTCGTGCGGAGCATGCGAGAAGCCGGCGTCGAAGTCCGCCTCGACAGTGCCGGCTGGGACGTGAGCCTCGCCTTCACCGCAACGCGTCCGGGTCTCGTGATCGGCTTGGTCTCCACGCTCTTCGCCCTCCTGCTCCTCGGTCAGACCAGTGGGGCTCCTGGTCGCGCGACACGTGGCACTCAGGGAGGTCGTCGGTCGGCGTGCCCTCGCCAGGGACCTCTGCGGCGTCCTGGCCACCGCCGGCGGCGTCGCGGTCGTCGTCGGGGTGATGGTCGCCACCGTCTCCGCGACGCCCCTGGTCGGCGGGCAGGTGATGCCCTTCCTCGTGATCAGCGAGACGTTGTTCCTCATCTGCGCCGTGGTGTTCGCCTCCGGGATCATGACCGGGTCAGCCGTACGCGCGGCCGACCGGATGCGCGCGGCCTTCAGTGGATGGCGTCCGTGGCAGAAGGCTGGCCTGGTGCGATGGGCGGCGCAGGTCGCGGCGGTCGCGAGTGTTGCCTTCGCCTCCGTCCCGATCGTCTCCACTGTCGATCTGCTCGACGAGTACGCGCGGAGTTCGCCGCTCGTTGCCCGTTGTGCCGCGTGTGTCCCCCCGTTGCTCTCGGGGACCCTGCGCCCCGAGGACATCGATGCTGCAGCGCCGCGTTTCACCGCGATGGTGAACGAACTCGATGCAGCGGACGGCCTCCTCCTTGCTCGACATCCGTCGGACCCGGTGCCAGTGAGCTACGCACCGGAGACCGGGAACTCCGTCATCGTGAACTCCGCGTTCCTCCAGCGATTCGGCTCGACTGGGATGCCTGCCGGCGTCGACGACACCCGAGATCACCCTGGGGCGTGGTCGATCTTCGTGCCAGAAGGGGCTGCGCCTTCGACCGGTCCCCTGGTCGACGAGTGGAAGGCCTGGTTCGCGTTCCAGCGCGAGGTCGACCCGGACCTCGTCGAGGCCGATGCGCCGACCGTGCGGACGTACGAACCACAGGAGGTCTTCGACCTCGGAGGCGAGACGAGTGCGACGCCGCTGTTCGCCGCGGCACCGGTCGTCGTGGTCGTCGATGCTCGCGCACGTCTCCTCAGCGGTGACTTCTACACTGCGGCGGCGTCCTCCGGACAGCTCCTCATCGACACGCCTGATCCGCGCGCGGCGGTCGAGCGCTTCGGTCTCTCTGCGGTGGTCGGGTCGTTCGTGCCGCTCGTCGACGTCCTCGCGTCGGACAGGGCGGTCGTGGTGACATCGCTGCTCGTGAACGTGGCTGCTGGCCTCCTCGCCGTGATCGGGCTCATCACCGCGGTGACACTCAGGATCTGCGCTCATCGCTGGCGCAGCGCTGACCGCCTGCGGCAGTCGATGGTCCTCGGTGCGTCCTTCCTGTCCGCGCACCGGTCCTTCATCATCCCGGAAGCCGCTGCCGTCATCGCTGTCGTCGGTCTGACCGGGGTGGGCAGCCGACTCATGATCACCGACCCGTCGGGGGCGGAGGTGATCGCAGCACTCGTCGCGGTCACCGTCGGAGTGCTCGCCATCATCATCGCGGTCCGGCCGCACAACGAGAACGGGCGCAGACATGGCCAGTAGCGGGATGATCACCGTGACAGGGCTCGACCTGACCTACGACGATCGTCGGGTGCTCCATGGGGTCGACCTCACCGTCGGTCCTTCACAGATGATCGCCGTCACCGGCCCGAGTGGTGCAGGGAAGTCGACGCTCCTCCGCGTGCTGGGGGGCATCGAACCGCCGACGGCCGGGCTGGTCGAAGTCGGAGGTCTCGATGTGGGGGGCATGTCGCCTCGTGAGCGCCGGCGATACCGTCGCAACCTGGTGGGCTTCGTCTTCCAGGACGGAGGACTCGACGAAGCTCGGACTGTCCGAGAGAACCTGACGGTGGCTGCGCGTGCGATGCCAGCGACGCCGTCGGGCCGACCAGCGCCGCTCCGAGACGCCTGTCATGCCCTCGGCGTCGACTGCTGGTTCGACACGCCGGTCCACCGGCTCAGCGGTGGTGAGAAGCAACGAGTAGCGCTCGCCCAACTCCTCGTTCGCCGACCGCCCCTCGTCCTCGCTGACGAACCGACCGCCGCGCTCGACCGGGACAACGCCGAACTCGTGGTCCTGTTGCTCCGCGGTCTCTGCGACCAAGGGGCGACGGTCATCACGGCGACTCACGATGACCGTCTCGTCCTGGCGTCGGACGACGAGTTCCGGATCCCAATCGATCGGAACGCAGGAGTCTGAACCGCATCGACGCGGTCATGGTCAGTAGCTGACCGTCGTGCAGGATCGTTACCGTTCTCCCAGGGTGACGGGCGTGCGCCCGCTCTGACCTGGGGTTCCCTGCTGCATGGTTGCGCAGGTTCGCGGCGGAAACCGGTTCCACGGTTGTACAGGTCGCGGACGCCTTGGCTACGTTTGGCCGGGTTCGCGCCCCGATCCGTGGGTCGACATGCCGACCGGGAAGGGACCGACTCCGTGTTCCAGTACGTCGTGGAGCGGTGGGACCAGATCTGGTTCGCCTCGTGGCAGCACTTCTCACTGGTCGTCCAGTGCGTGGTGCTCGCCACCGTCATCGCCGTGGTGCTCGCAGCACTCGTCTACCGCATCCCCCGCCTCCGGTCGGCGGCGAACGAGCTGTCGACCATCGGGCTGACCCTGCCGTCGTTCGCCGTGATCGGGCTGCTGCTCGTGCCGCTCGGGTTCGGCGTCGTGCCGTCCGTCGTCACCGTCACGTTCTTCGCCGCCCTGCCGATCCTCCGCAACGCGGTCGTCGGGCTCTCCGAGATCTCCCCCGCCGTCGTCGAGTCGGCGCGCGGCATCGGGATGAGCCGCTTCCGCACGCTGGTGCAGGTCGAGCTCCCCATGGCGTGGCCGATCATCCTGACCGGCGTCCGGGTCTCCGCCCAGATGGTGATGGGTGTCGCCGCAGTGGCCGCCTACGCCCTCGGCCCGGGACTCGGCGGCTTCATCTTCTCCGGACTGTCGCGTCTCGGCGGCGCCAACTCCCTCAACTCCGTCGTGGTGGGTGTGGTCGGCGTCGTCCTCCTCGCCCTCGTCCTCGACCTCCTGCTCCTCGGCCTCGGCCGCCTGACCACCTCGCGAGGTATCCGTGTCCACTGAGAACGCCACCCTCACCGCCCCCGACGGAGACGTCACCGGCCGCAGCATCCTGCTCGACACCGTCACCAAGCGGTACCCGGGCCAGGACAAGCCGGCCGTCGACGGCATCACGCTCGAGATCCCCGCGGGCAAGATCGTCATGCTCGTCGGCCCGTCCGGCTGCGGCAAGACCACCACGCTGAAGATGATCAACCGGCTCATCGAGCCCACCGAGGGCCGCATCGTGGTCGGCGACGACGACGTGACCTCGATCGACGGCGACGAGCTGCGCCGCCGCATGGGCTACGTGATCCAGGCCGGTGGGCTCTTCCCGCACATGACGGTCGCCGCGAACATCGCGATCGTGCCGAAGATGCTCGGCTGGTCCAAGGCGAAGATCGCCGCCCGCGTCGACGAGCTCCTCGAGCTGGTGTCCCTCGACCCCGACACCTACCGCGACCGCTACCCCCGTGAGCTCTCCGGTGGCCAGCAGCAGCGCGTCGGTGTCGCCCGGGCGCTCGCCGCCGACCCGCCCGTGCTGCTCATGGACGAGCCC
Source organism: Curtobacterium sp. SL109 (assembly GCF_026672405.1). NCBI lineage: Bacteria > Bacillati > Actinomycetota > Actinomycetes > Micrococcales > Microbacteriaceae > Curtobacterium > Curtobacterium sp. SL109. The sequence continues at coordinate 434,993 of NZ_JAPPRB010000002.1, read as the reverse complement.
TTCGGTGCCGTCGACCCGATCACCCGTGCGCGGCTGCAGGACGAGCTCATCCGGATCCAGGAGGAGCTGCACAAGACGATCGTCATCGTCACGCACGACTTCGACGAGGCCGTGAAGCTCGGCGACTGGATCGTGATCTTCTCCGAGGGCGCGCACATCGTGCAGTACGACAGCCCGGAGCGCATCCTCGCCGAGCCCGCGAACGAGTTCGTCGAGAACTTCATCGGCTCGGGCGCCGGCCTCAAGCAGCTCACGCTGAACCGGGTCCGCGACGTCGAGGTCGTCGACGCCGTGACCTGCTCCCCCGGCGAAGAGGCCAAGGCCGTCCTGCAGCGGATGCGCGAGGCCGGTGGCCATGGGCACGCCGTCGTCGTCGACCGCCGGCAGCGCCCGATCGGGTGGCCGTCCCGCCGTCAGCTCGAGCGCCTGGACCGCATCCCCGACGGCGTCGACCCGAACCTGCCCGTCGTCGGCGAGGCCGCGACGCTCAACGACGCGCTCGACACCATGCTCGTGTCCAGCGCCGGTGCCGCCCTCGTCACCGCCGGCCGTGACGCCTTCCGCGGTGTGATCACCGTCGAGACGGTCATGGAGGCGATCACCCGCTCCCGCGCCGCCGCGGCCGAGGAGCAGGCGTACACGCCGGTCGGGACGAACACGAACCCGATCGAGACCCTGCCGAAGTCCCCGGTGCAGGCCTCGTCCACCGGAGGCACCGATGACTGACGTCGTCGTGGACCCCGCCACCACGAAGTCCGGTGGCCACGCGTCGTCCTGGAAGGCCCTGGTCATCCAGCCCGTCGCGATCCTCGTCGTGCTCGCTGCGTTCGCCGTCTGGCTGAACACGGCCGACCTCACCGCCACCGAGCGCAGCACGCTGAACCCGGCCGACCTGCTCGCGCTGACGTGGCAGCACCTGATGCTGACCGTCGTGTCGACGGCGATCGTGCTCGTCATCGGCATCCCGCTCGGCATCGTCCTGACGCGCGGTCCGCTCCGCCGGGCCAGCGGCGCGATCCTCGCCGTCGCGAACTTCGGCCAGGCAGCACCCGCGGTCGGACTCGTGGTGCTGCTGGCGTTCTGGCTCGGCTTCTCGTTCTGGGCGGCCGTCATCGCGCTGGTCCTCTACGCGATCCTGCCCGTGCTCCGGAACACCATCATCGGCATCGAGAGCGTCGACCAGCGCACCGTCGAGGCCGGTCGTGGCATGGGCATGAGCGCGTTCTCCGTCCTGCTCAAGGTCGAGCTGCCGCTGGCCGTGCCCGTGATGCTCGCGGGCATCCGCACCGCCCTGGTGCTCCTCGTCGGGTCCGCCGCCCTGGCGACCTTCATCGGCGCCGGTGGCCTCGGGCTGCTCATCACCACGGGCGTGAACCTGTTCCTGCCCAAGGTGCTGGTCGCCGGTGCGCTCCTCATCGCGCTCCTGGCCCTGTCCATCGACTGGCTCGGCCGCATCGTCGAGACGTACGCCCGACCGAAGGGACTCCGATGACCCGCACGAAGCGCACCCGTCGCGTCGCCGCGACCCTCGTCGCCGGTGCCGCTGCCCTGGCCCTGACCGGCTGCGGTCTGCAGCCGGCGACCTCGTTCGTCCCCGCGGCCGAGCCCGGCACCATCAAGCGGATCGCCGACCTGCCCGAGGACGCCCACATCACCGTCACGGCGAAGAACTTCACCGAGCAGCTCGTGCTCGGCAAGATCGCCGTGCTCGCCGCGAAGGCCGCCGGGTTCGACGTCACGGACGAGACGAACGTCCCGGGCAGCGTCGCCGTGCGGCAGCTGATGACCGGGCACGACGCCGACATGACGTACGAGTACACCGGCACCGCGTGGCTGACCTACATGGGCCACAAGCAGGGCATCCCGGACAAGCAGGAGCAGTACCAGGCGGTCAAGGAGGAGGACGCCGGCAACGGTCTCACCTGGCTGCCGCCGGCGCCGATGAACAACACGTACGCGTTCGCGGTGCGCAAGGAGGCGGTGAAGGACCTCGGCGGCATCACCACGCTCTCGCAGATCGCCGAGCTGCCCGCGGAGGACCGCACGTTCTGCGTCGAGTCCGAGTTCAACTCCCGCGCCGACGGGTTCAAGCCGATGCTGGCGAAGTACGGCATGCAGCTCGGTGGGTCCGGCGACGGCGCGATCCCGAAGCGCAACGTCGACATCCTCGACACCGGCACCGTGTACACGGCGACCGACCGCGGGACGTGCAACTTCGGCGAGGTCTTCACCACCGACGGCCGCATCAAGTCGCTCGGCCTGCAGGTGCTCGAGGACGACGAGGGCTTCTTCCCGGCGTACAACGTCGCGCCGGTGCTCAGCAGCGCGACGCTGGAGCGGTACCCACAGCTCGAGGGCGTCTACGACCAGATCTCCCCGAAGCTGACCGACGCGGTGCTGCAGGAGCTGAACCGGCAGGTCGACGTCGAGGGCCGCGAGCCGGTCGACGCCGCCTACGACTGGATGGTCAAGGAAGGCTTCATCACGAAGTAGCCGGACGCCCCCGGTTACGCTGTCCCCGTGTCAGAACCACGCCGGAGTCCGGGCAGCCAAGCTTCACTGCGTGAAGCCAACCGGGGACGGGTGGTCGAGGCCGTCAAGCGCCACGGGGGACTGACCCAGGTCGAGCTGGCCGGTGCGACGGGGCTCTCGCCGGCCACCGTGTCGAACATCGTCAAGGAGCTCGTCGCGACCGGGGCCCTGCACGCCACCCCGAGCACGTCGAGCGGACGCCGGGCCCTCCGGGTGACGCTGCCGCACGGCCTCGGGCTCGTCGCCGGGGTGCACGTCGCGCCGCGGCACCTCCGCGTGGCCCTGTCCGACCTCAACGGCGCCGTGCTGGCCGAGCGGCACATGCCCCTGGCCCGTGACCACCGCGCCGACGCCGAGCTGGACAAGGCCGCCCTGCTCGTGATGGACATGGCCGAGTCGGTGGACTCGTCCATGGCCGAGGTCCTGTCGGTCGGGCTCGCCGTGGCCGCACCGATCGACAAGCGCACGGGGATGACCGCGCGCGGCGGGATCCTCCGCGGGTGGGACGGCATCGCGATCGGGACGTCCCTCGGCGAGCGGATCGGCAAGCCCGTGCAGCTCGACAACGCCGCCACGCTGTCGGCCCTCGCCGAGCACCGCAGCGGCGCCGGTCGCGGCCGGAGCACCGTCGTCACGCTCGACGTCGGCAACGGCATCGGCGCCGGCCTGGTGCTCGACGGCCGGCTGTTCCGCGGGCACCACGGCGTCGCGGGCGAGTTCGGGCACACGCCCGTGGTGCCGCACGGGCCGATCTGCCGCTGCGGGAACCGCGGGTGCCTGGAGGCGGTGGCCGGAGCCCCCGCGGTGCTCGAGTCCGTCCGTGACGAGGTGGGCACGCTCAAGCTGACCGACCTGATCCTCCGGGCGATGTCCGGCGACCCGACGTGCATCCGGGCGGTGGCGGACGCCGGTCGGGCGATCGGCACGGCGGCGGTCGGGCTCTGCAACGTGCTGGACCCCGAGCGGGTCGTCGTCACGGGGGAGTTCGCCCGTGCCGGGGAGCTGCTGCTCGGACCGATGCGGCACGCGCTCGAGTCGATGCTCATCATCGACGCGGACGGCACCCCGGACGTCGTGCAGGGGCAGCTCGGCGAGAAGGCGGCCGTGACCGGGGCCCTCGCCGTGGCGATCGAGGCGGTGGACGTCACCCGAGCCCGGTGACGCCCTGACCGCGCGGTCTGCCCAAGCCCGATGACGAGGCGGTCTAGATAACGATTTCGTCACGGGCCGCACCCCTTGCGTTCAACTCTTGCAGCCAAGAACGCCCGCTGGCACACTCAGGGCACCGCCAACGTGGGCGGTCCACCTGTCGGAGGACGTTTCAATGAAGAAATCCACCACACGCGCCATGCTCGGCGTCGGCGCGCTCCTGATCGCGATCACCACCCTGGCGGGCTGCTCGAACGGTGCCGGTGCCGGGACGGGGTCCGGCAGTGGCGGCGGCGACGCCTCGAAGGCCAAGATCGGCCTGCTCCTGCCCGACTCGGTCACCGCCCGCTACGCCAGCGCCGACCGTCCGCTGTTCACCGCCGAGATCAAGAAGCAGTGCAGCGGCTGCTCGGTCGTCTACGCCAACGCCGACGGTGACGCGTCGAAGCAGCTCCAGCAGGCCCAGTCGATGCTCACGCAGGGCGTCAAGGTCCTGGTCCTCGACCCGTTCGACGGCGAGGCGGCAGCGTCCATCGTCCAGCAGGCCAAGGCGAAGAAGGTCCCGGTCATCTCCTACGACCGGCTCATCGACAGCCCGGACCTGAGCTACTACATCTCGTTCGACAACGAGAAGGTCGGACAGCTCCAGGGGCAGGCCCTCGTCGACGCCCTCAAGGCGAAGAAGGTGCCGGCCGGCTCGGGGATCATCATGGTCAACGGCTCGCCGACCGACAACAACGCGTCGCAGTTCAAGAAGGGCGCGCACTCGGTCATCGACAAGAGCGACTACAAGGTGCTCGCCGAGTACGACACCCCCGGTTGGGACCCCGCCAAGGCGCAGGACTGGGCCTCCGGGCAGATCAGCAAGCTCGGTGCCGACAAGATCACCGGCGTCTACGCGGCGAACGACGACACCGGCGGCGGTGTGATCGCGGCGCTCAAGTCGAGCGGCGTGAAGACGCTGCCCCCGGTCACCGGTCAGGACGCGTCACTCGCGGGCATCCAGCGGATCCTCGCGGGGGAGCAGTACATGACCGTCTACAAGGCGTTCAAGCCCGAGGCCTCGCAGGCCGCGGACCTGGCGATCCAGTTCGCCAAGGGCGAGTCGCCGAAGGGTGACTCGACCGTGAAGACCGCCAAGGGCGACAGCGTGCCCTCGACCCTGCTCGACCCGGTGGCCGTCACGACGGACAACGTGCAGGACACGGTGATCAAGGACGGTCTGTACACGACGAAGCAGGTCTGCACGTCGCAGTACGCCGCCGCCTGCTCCACCGCCGGCATCAACTAGTCCGAACAACCGCCCGCCCGGTCCCACACGGACCGGGCGGGCCCCACCGATCGAGGACGACCCCGTGAGCAACGAGTCCCCAGCAGCACACCCCACCTCCGAGCCGGTGATGTCCCTCCGTGGGATCACGAAGCGGTTCGGTGCCGTCCAGGCCCTCAGCGACATCGACTTCGACGTGCACGCGGGCGAGGTGATCGCCATCGTCGGCGACAACGGCGCCGGCAAGTCCACGTTCGTGAAGATCCTCGCCGGGGTCTACACGCCCGACGGCGGCACGATCACCTTCAACGGCGAGGAGGTCACCGTGCCGAACCCGGCGGCCGCCCAGTCGCTCGGCATCGCCACCGTGTTCCAGGACCTGGCGCTCGCTGACAACCTCGACGTCGTGTCGAACCTGTTCCTCGGCCGCGAGATCAGCCACCCCTTCCTCGACGAGGAGGAGATGGAACGTCGCTCGTGGGAGCTCCTGCAGCAGCTCGCCGCGCGGATCCCGTCCGTGCGCATCCCGATCGCCTCGCTCTCCGGTGGCCAGCGCCAGACGGTCGCCATCGCCCGGTCGCTCATCGGCAACCCGCAGGTGGTCGTCCTCGACGAGCCGACCGCCGCACTCGGGGTCGCCCAGACCGCCGAGGTGCTCAACCTCGTCGAACGGCTCCGCGAGCGCGGCCTCGGCGTCGTGCTCATCAGCCACAACCTCGCGGACGTGCAGGCCGTCGCCGACCGGGTCGCGGTGCTCCGCCTCGGCCGGAACAACGGCACGTTCCGCATCGACGACGTCTCCTACGAGGAGATCATCGCGGCCATCACCGGAGCGACCGACAACGCCGTCACCCGTCGCGCCGCCGCCAGGACCGAGCAGGAGACCACCGCATGAGCAAGGCCGACGAGACCCTCACCGCCGCGACGCCCACCCCGTCAGCGGCCGACCTGCAGGACGAGCGGCTGCTCCGTGACCAGGGGATCGGCGGGGCCGCGAAGGCCTTCGTCCGCCGGGTCCGCGGCGGTGACATCGGCTCGCTGCCCGTGGTCGTCGGCCTCGTGGTGATCTGGGCGGTGTTCCAGGCCCTGTCGCCGGACTTCCTGTCGCCCGGCAACCTGGTCAACCTCGCGCTGCAGTGCGCCGCGGTCGGCACCATCGCGATCGGCATCGTGCTGGTCCTGCTCCTCGGCGAGATCGACCTCTCCGTCGGCAGCGTCAGCGGGCTCTCGGCCGCGATCCTCGGCCAGGGCCTGACGACGCTCGGCTGGCCGCTGTGGCTCGTGCTCGTCGTCGCGCTCGCCGTCGGTGCCGCCGCCGGCTTGCTCTACGGCCTGCTCTTCACGCGGTTCGGCGTCCCGAGCTTCGTGATCACGCTCGCCGGGCTGCTCGGCTTCCTCGGCCTGCAGCTGCTCATCCTCGGCCCCAACGGCTCGATCAACCTGCCGTACTCGTCGCCGATCGTGCAGTTCGCCTCGGCGTCGTACCTGCCCCCGTGGCTCGCGTACCTGCTCGCCGCGGTCGCGGCCGGTGGCCTGTTCGTCACCGAGGTCCGTCGCGCCGGTCGTCGACGCCGTGCCGGCCTGTCCACGGGCGCGATGTCCCTGACGATCGCCAAGTCGCTCGCGCTGTTCATCGGCCTCGGCGTCATGGTCTGGTACCTGTCCCGCGACTTCGGCACGGGCACCTCGTTCGTGTTCTTCATCGTGCTCGTCGTGCTGATGAACTTCGTCCTGAAGCGCACCCGCTGGGGTCGCTCGGTCTTCGCGGTCGGCGGCAACGTCGAGGCAGCACGACGCTCGGGCATCCGGGTGAACCGGATCTACATCTCGGTCTTCGTGCTCACCTCGCTGTTCGCCACCATCGGCGGGATCCTGGCCGCAGCGCGCCTCAACTCCGCGAGCCTGTCCTCGGGTGCCGGCGACACGAACCTCAACGCGATCGCCGCTGCGGTCATCGGCGGCACGAGCCTGTTCGGCGGTCGCGGCAGCGCCTGGTCGGCCCTGCTCGGCATCATCGTCATCCAGTCGATCTCGAACGGCCTGACGCTGCTCAGCCTCGACTCGTCGATCCGCTACATGATCACCGGTGCTGTCCTGCTGCTCGCGGTCATCATCGACTCGCTCTCACGACGCAGCCGCGCCAGCCACGGCGCCGCCTGATCGGCACCCGACAGACGGGAGGCTCCCCACCGGACCGGTGGGGAGCCTCCTGTCAGTCAGCCGGCTGCGATGCGGGCCGCGGTGTCGCGCATCAACGCGACCACCCGGCTGCGGACCTCGTCCGGGTCGGTGCCCTCGTGCCGGGCCGCGCTGCGGAGCGCGGTCATCACCATGCCGAGCAGCATCTCGGCCGCCTGGGCCGTGGCCGCGTCCGGGCCCCAGGCCGGGTCGCGCTCGAGGACGGTGCGGACGGCACCGGTCATCGCCTCGGCCACGGTCGTCATCCGGCTGACCTGGCGGCGCATCAGCTGCGGGAAGCGCACGATGAGCTCCTTGCGGGCGAGCCGCTCGCGCTCGTCGCCGAACGTCTCGCCGAACACCAGGAACGCCAGGTCCACGACGGCCTGCGCCGCGGGCTCACCGGCGACGGTGCGGAGGTGGGCGTCGAGGGCCTCGGGGGACAGGTCGAGCTCGGTGTGCCCGAGGACCGCGTCCTCCTTGCTCTCGAAGTAGTTGAAGAAGGTGCGCGGCGAGATGTCGGCACGCGCGGCGACCTGCTCGATCGTGGTGTGGTCGATGTCGTTCTCGAGGGCCAGCGAGCGGGCGGCCTCGGCGATCCGGTGGCGCGTCTCGATCCGCTTGCGGTCGCGGAGACCGAGTGCGGGGGGCGCGACGGACTCAGGCATGGGACGACTGTAACCGGAACGTCACGTGGTTTGCAGCAGATGCAAACTTTCACTCGTGCATCCGCCACTACGCTCAGGCCCATGACCACTCCCGTGCTCGAGGTCCGAGACCTCACGAGGACCTACGGCCGCGGCTCGTCGCGGTTCGACGCGCTCAAGGGGGTGTCGCTCGCGGTGAACCAGGGTGAGAGCCTGGCGATCGTCGGCAAGTCCGGATCGGGCAAGTCGACGCTCATGCACCTGCTGGCGCTGCTCGACAAGCCCTCGGCCGGGCAGGTGCTGCTCGACGGCACCGACGCGGCGACGCTGAGCGCCCGCGACGTCAACCGCACCAGGAACAGCACCTTCGGGTTCGTGTTCCAGCAGTTCTTCCTGACGCCGAAGACCTCGGTGCTCGACAACGTCGTGCTGCCGCTGAAGATCGCCGGCGTCTCCGGAGCCGAGCGGAAGCGCCGGGGGATGGCCGCCCTCGACGCCCTCGACCTGGCGGACAAGGCGAAGAACGACGCCAACGACCTGTCCGGCGGGCAGAAGCAGCGCGTCGTCATCGCCAGGGCGCTGGTGGGGGAGCCGAGCGTGATCTTCGCCGACGAACCGACCGGCAACCTCGACACGAACACCGGGCAGGTCGTCGAGGACCTGCTCTTCGGCCTGCAGCGCGAACGGGGCATCACGCTCGTCGTCGTCACCCACGACGAGGAGCTCGCTGCGCGGTGCGACCGGAGCGTCAACGTGCGCGACGGACTCATCGTCGGCGGTTCGGACGCCCGCGCCGCCGCCGCGTCCCCTGGTGCCGCGACCGCCTCGGTCGCCACCGACCAGCACGGGAGGCACTCCGCATGAACTTCCTCGACCTCCTCCGGACCGCGGTCGGCAACACCTTCCGCTCCAAGCTCCGCACCACGCTGACCGTCATCGCGATCTTCATCGGCGCGTTCACCATCACGCTGACCTCGGCGATCGGCACCGGTGTCGGCAACTACATCGACACCCAGGTCGCGTCCATCGGGGACACCGGCTCGCTGACCATCACGAAGGCCGTCGACTCGTCGAGCACCGACAGCGGCCCGGCGAAGTACGACCCGGACGCCTCCACCCAGAGCGTCGACCGGGGGCCGGCGTCGTTCGGCTTCCTGTCGGCGTCCGACATCGACAAGGTCAAGGCGGTCGACGGCATCGGCACCGTCCGCCCGGCCGTCGCGCTGAGCCCGAAGTACGCCGAGCACGGCGACGACGGCAAGTACGTCGTCACGCTGACCGCCAACGCGGGGGAGCTCAAGGCCGACCTGGCGTCGGGGAAGCAGCTCGACGACGACACGAGGTCGAACCAGGTGGTCCTGCCGACCGACTACCTGAAGAACCTCGGGCTCGGCAGCGCGAAGGCGGCCGTGGGCGAGGACCTGACGTTCGCGGTCGACGACTACCAGGGCGCGGAGCACACCCTCACCGCCAGGGTCGTCGGCGTGCAGAACGAGTCGCTCTTCGGCGGCGGCGCCGGGGCGAACACGGCCCTGACCGACGCCATGCAGGCCGCGCAGGAGACCGGCAAGCCCTCGTCGATCGCGACCTCGTACGCCAGCGCCTCGGCCACGGTGTCATCCGGTGCTGACGTGTCCGACGTGAAGAAGGCCCTGGCGGACGACGGCTACACGGGCCAGACGATCCAGGACCAGCTCGGCCAGTTCCAGACGGTCATCAGCGGCATCGTCGGCGTGCTCAACGCCTTCGCCGTGATCGCGCTCATCGCCGCCGGGTTCGGCATCATCAACACGCTGCTGATGAGCGTGCAGGAGCGCACCCGCGAGATCGGCCTGATGAAGGCCATGGGCATGGGCGGCGGGAAGGTCTACACGCTGTTCTCGCTCGAGGCCGTGTTCATCGGGTTCCTCGGCAGCGCCATCGGGGCCGGCGTCGCGATCGGCCTCGGCACCGCGATCTCGAACGTGCTCGCGGGCACCCTGCTCAAGGACCTGCCGGGTCTGCAGATCCTGCAGTTCGCACCGTCCTCGGTGATCACGATCATCCTCGTGGTGATGTTCATCGCGTTCCTCGCGGGCACGCTGCCGGCTCGTCGGGCGGCCCGTCAGAACCCGATCGAGGCGCTCCGGTACGAGTAGCGCGCGGGCGCGACTCGTGGGGCACGGGAGTCAGGAGCCGTGGACGGTCCGCTGCCAGAGTGCGAAGGTGTGGGCGCCGACGGCGAGCACCAGCAGCACGACCCAGATCGCCAGGGCGACGACGGCGAGCAGGACGCCCCAGCCCGCCCGGCCCCGGGCGGCCGGCTCCTTCCGGAGCGAGGCGATCCCCAGGCAGAGCCCGACGATCGGGGCGAAGAACGTCCACCCGGCGAGCAGTGAGCAGATGCCCAGCACCAGGCTCGCGGTGCCGAGTCCGGTGCGGGTGGGTGCGGGTGCGGTGATCATGTCGACGACGCTACGGACGCGGCCGAGGCAAGTCGTCCCTCCAGGCGGTGATCCGGGTCCACCTGCGGGCTGACCGACACCGGACGCCGGTATCGTTCCGGGCATGGCTCTGTTCGGACGGCGCAGCAAGACCTCGACCGAGCGACCCATCAGCCAGGTCGAGCTGAAGCGGGCCGTGGACGAGGGCTTCCTCATCTCGCGCGCGGCGATCGTCATCGCGGTCGCGAACCGGATCATCACGACCTCCCTCCGCGAGAACGGGTACTTCGACCACGCCGTCGCGGCCGAGGCCACGCGTGAGGAACTCCTCCGCATGGCGACCGAGCAGCGCGGCGACGCCGAGCGCATGCGGGAGATCCGCTCGAAGGCCATGAAGCAGAAGGGCCGGTCGAAGCACCAGCACGACTACCGCCGCGGTGACGACCTCAAGCTCCGCACGCGGGAGGCCACCTACGAGCAGCTCGCCACGATGCTCGAGCAGCGTCGGGACGACAAGGGCTTCGTCGACCGCATCGTCCTCGCCGCCCGTGCCCGTGCGTGGGACGACATCGGCACCACGGTCGTGGGGCGCCTGGGCTGGGCGCAGCGTCCGACCGAGGGCTACGAGATCGGCCGCGACGACCGCGTGCAGCAGATGCTCGACGAGGACTTCGCGGCGCTGCTCGCGGAGCACCCCGTCGGCTCGGGTCCGGACTCCGTGGAGGACACCGACGAGCCCGACGACGCCGACGCGGGCGACGAGGGCACGGACGCCTCGGACGCCGACGCCGCGCGCAGCTGACTCGCCGGCTCCGAAGGCCCCGAGCCACACGGCCGTAGGCTCGACGCATGGTCGATGCGGTGGTGGTCGGAGCGGGGCCGAACGGTCTCGCCGCAGCGGTGACGCTCGCGCGGGCGGGACTGTCCGTCGAGGTCGTCGAGCGGAACGACACGATCGGTGGCGGTGCCCGCACGTCGGAGCTCACGCTGCCCGGGTTCCTGCACGACGTCTGCTCCGCCGTGCACCCCATGGCCCTGCAGTCCGAGTTCTTCCGGCGCTTCCGGATGGAGGACCGCATCGAGCTCCACCTGCCCGAGGTGCAGTACGGCCACCCGCTCGACGGCGGCCGCGCGGGCATCGCCTACCGGGACCTCGACCGCACCGCGGCTGAGCTCGGCGTCGACGGCCCCGCGTTCAAGCACCTGATGGCACCGCTCGCGCGCAACGCCGACCAGGTCGCCGACTTCGCCACCGATGCCCTGCTGCACGTGCCGCGGCACCCGCTGACGGTGCTGCGGTTCGGCCTGCGGGCACTCGAGCAGGGCAGCGCCGCGTGGAACGTCCGGTTCCGCGGGGACACCGCCCCGGCCATGGTCTCCGGCGTCGCGGCGCACTCGATCCAGCACCTGCCCTCGCTGTCCACCGCCGCCGCGGCCCTGTCGCTCGGCTCCTACGCCCACGCCAGGGGCTGGCCGGTGCCGATCGGCGGCAGCCAGGCGATCGTCGACGCGCTCGCCGCGGACCTCGTCGCGCACGGCGGCACGATCACCACGGGGCACGAGGTCCGCTCGCTCGCCGACCTGACCCCCGCCAAGGCCGTGCTGTTCGACACGAGCGTCCCCGGCATGCTCCGGATCGCCGGGAAGCAGATCCCGACCCCGAGACGCGGTGCCCTGCGACGCTTCAGGTTCGGCAACGCCGCGGCCAAGGTCGACTTCGCGCTGTCCGACGCCGTGCCGTGGACGAACGCGGAGCTCCGCCGTGCGGGCACCGTGCACATCGGCGGGACCCGGTCCGAGATCGCCGAGGCCGAGGGTGCCGTGGCCCGCGGACAGCACGCCGAGCGGCCGTACGTCCTGGGCGCCGAACCCACCGTCGTCGACCCGAGCCGCGCCCCGGCGGGCAAGCACGTCTTCTGGGCGTACGCGCACGTGCCCGCGGGCTCGGACGTCGACCCGACCGAGATGGTCACCCGCCAGATCGAGCGCTTCGCCCCGGGCTTCCGCGACACGATCCTGGCGTCGAGTTCGCGGACTGCCGTCCAGATGGGCGAGTACAACCCCAACTACGTCGGCGGCGACATCGCCGCCGGTGCCGCCAGCTTCTGGCAGCTCGTCAAGCGCCCGGTCCTCTCGAGCGACCCGTGGCGGATGGGCGGCGGCATGTACCTCTGCTCCGAGGCGTCCGCCCCGGGGCCCGGCGTGCACGGCATGGCCGGGTGGCACGCCGCCAGGAGCGCCCTGCGCCACACCTTCGGCCTGCCGGAGGACGTCGACCTCACCCCGGAGGACTGATCACCATGGCCAAGAACGTCCGCATCATCCACTGCCCGCCGGAGGCCGTCTTCGACGTGCTCCGCGACGGCTGGCTCTACCCCACGTGGGTGGTCGGCGCGTCCCGCATGCGGGGTGAGGACACGGGCTGGCCCGCGGTCGGCACGAAGATCCACCACTCGTTCGGCATCTGGCCGTTCGTCATCAACGACACCACGACGGTGCTCGAGTACGACGAGCCCCGGCGCATGGTCATCCAGGCGCGCGGCTGGCCGGTCGGCGAGGCCCGCGTCGAGGTCGAGGTCGAACCGCACCCCCGCGGCAGCCGCGTCACCCTGCGGGAGAACCCGGTGAAGGGCCCCGGCTCCCTGGTCCCCGGCTTCATCGCGCAGCCCGGCATCTGGTTCCGCAACCACGAGAGCATCCGCCGGCTCGGCTGGGTCGCGACGGGTCGCGTCGCGAGTCGCTGACCTGCGGACAGGAGGCCCGTCACCAGCTGGTGGCGAGCCTCCTGTCCGTCTCGTGGCCGGTCACACGGCCCGGCTGAACTCGCTCGCGCGCCGCACCTGGTCGTCGGTGAGGGCGACGCCCGTGTACCGCTCGAACTGGCGGGCCGCCTGCAGGGCGATGACCTCGGCGCCCGTGATGACGTGCTTGTCGGCCGCCCGGCCGGCACGGACCAGCGGGGTCTCCGAGGGGAAGGCGACCACGTCGAAGACCGTGTGGGCCGCGTCGACGCGGGCCTGGTCGAAGGCGAGGGTGTCCGCCTGGTCGCCGTCCATGCCGAGCGGTGTGACGTTGACGAGCAGGTCGGCGTCGCCGGCGTCCGCCTCGGTCCGCGCCCACGCGTAGTCGTACTGGTCGGCCAGGGCCGGGCCGGTGTCCTCGTTGCGGGCGACGACGGTCAGGTGGTCGAAGCCGGCGCCGCGGAACGCCGCCGTGACCGCCTTCGCCATGCCGCCGGAGCCGCGCAGCAGCACGCGTGCCGACGGGTCGACGTCGTGCGAGGCGAGGAGTGCCGCGACGGCCTCGTAGTCGGTGTTCGACGCCGTGAGGACGCCGTCGTCGTTCACGACCGTGTTGACGGACTGGATCGCGGCGGCGGAGGCCTCGATGGTGTCGACCAGCGGGATGACCGCCTCCTTGAACGGCATCGACACGGAGCAGCCGCGGATGCCGAGCGCCCGGATGCCCGCGACGGCACCGGGCAGGTCGGTCGTCGTGAACGCCTTGTAGATGAACTGCAGCCCGAGCTCGTCGTACAGGTAGTTGTGGAACCGGGTGCCGATGTTGCTCGGACGGGCAGCGAGCGACATGCACACCTGCATGTCCTTGTGGAGGATGGGCATGCGGCCAGTCTCCCACGACGACGGCGATGGAGCGGTCCACAGGATGTCGCTCACGCCTGCGGACGGGGGAGCAGCGTAGGGTCGCGGACGATGAGCGATCTGCCTGAGACCATGCGAGCCGTCCGCTTCGACCAGTGGGGAGACCGGAGCGTCCTCCGCGTCGACGAGGTCCCCGTGCCACCCGTCGAGCCCGGTCGGGTCCTCGTGCGCGTGCGTGCCGCCGGGATCAACCCGGGGGAGTCCGCGATCCGTCAGGGCCTGTTCGACGGTGAGGACCCGTCGAAGCTGCCCTCCGGCCAGGGCACCGACTTCGCCGGCATCGTCGTCGCGGTCGGCGAGGGCGTCGACGGCGTGGACGAGCGCGAAGAGGTCATCGGCTGGTCGTGGGACCGCGCGAGCCACGCCGAGTACGTCTCCGTGCCGGCCGGCCAGGTCGTCCAGAAGCCCCGCCTGCTCGACTGGAACGTCGCCGGGGGACTCGACGTCGTCGCCACCACCGCGGCCGCTGCCGTGCGCGCGGTCGACCCCCGTGCCGGGGAGACCGTCGTGGTCTCCGGAGCCGCCGGCGGCGTCGGTGGCTTCGTCACGCAGCTCCTGACGAACGAGGGCATCGACGTCATCGCCGTCGCGTCCGAGGCGAACCACGAGTGGCTCGCGTCGAAGGGCGCCCGCCCCGTGGCCTACGGCGACGGCCTGCAGGAGCGCATCCAGGAGCTCGCGACGAACGGCATCGACGCCCTCATCGACACGCACGGCGCCGAGTACGTGCACCTCGGCATCGCGCTCGGGATCCCCGCCGACCGCATCGAGACGGTCATCGCCTACGAGGCAGCGGCCGAGGTCGGCGCGAAGACCTCCGGCAGCGTCGACACCGCCGACCCGGAGATCCTCGGGGCACTCGCCCGGATGGTCGCCGACGGTGAGATCGAGGTGCCCGTCGCCGCCACGTACCCGCTCGACCGCGTGCAGGACGCCTACGAGGAGCTCGAGCAGGGCCACACCCGCGGCAAGATCGTCCTGGTCCCCTGACACGACGGGTGGGGGCAACCCCGCCCGGCACCCGGGGGCGATCCGCCTGTCGTCAGTGGGTCGCACGCCGTAGCGTCGTCCGCATGACCTCACTCATGCGTCCTCGTTCCGGCCGTGTCCTCGCGGGTGTCTGCGCCGGACTGGCCGACCGCTTCGGCTGGTCGCGGCTGTTCGTCCGCGTCGCCTGGATCATCCTGAGCCTGTTCCCCGGCCCGCTGTGGATCACCTACGTGGTGCTGTGGATCGTGATGCCGGCCGAGGGCGGACGGCGCCGCTGACCTAGGCTGCACTGCATGGGGGAGACGACATCCGTTGGCGGGGGTCAGCAGCAGAACAGCACGCTGCGGTTCCTGCGCGACCTGCTCGTCATCGTGCTCGCGGCGCTCCTGGTCTCCTTCCTGGTCAAGACCTTCCTGATCCGCTCCTTCTACATCCCCTCCGGGTCGATGGAGAACACGCTGCAGGTCAACGACCACGTCATCGTGAACGAGCTGGCCGGTCTGCACCGCGGCGACGTCGTGGTGTTCAAGGACCCCGGCGGGTGGCTCGACACCGCGTCGTCCGTCGAGGGCCGACCGCAGCAGCACCGGTCCCCGGTCGCGGTCGCACTCAGTGCCGTCGGCTTCGGGTCGGACGGGGACGACCACCTCGTGAAACGGGTGATCGGACTGCCCGGTGACCGCGTCCAGTGCTGCAACGCACTCGGGCAGATGGAGGTCAACGGCGTGCCGATCAGCGAGCCGTACCTCCGCGTCCAGCCCGGTGAAGCGGCGTCGACGATCCCGTTCGACGTGACCGTCCCGCCGGGGTCCCTGTGGGTGATGGGCGACAACCGGGGCGACTCGGCCGACTCCCGCCTGCACCAGGGGCTGCCCTCGAAGGGGTTCGTCCCCGAGCGCGACGTCGTCGGGCGCGCGGTCCTGATCTCGTGGCCGACGAAGCACTGGACGTGGCTGGACGACCACCCGCGGGTCTTCGCGGGGACCGACCGCCCGCACCGGTGACCGTCAGCGCTGCAGGGCGGAGAGCTTCGCCCGCAGCGCGCGGTCGAAGTACGGCTCGAGGGTCTGGGCGAACGTCGCCGTGACGTGGCTGCCGTCCCGGTACACGACGACGCCGCCGATCACCGGCGGGCACGTGACGGCGGTGCAGTAGTAGTCGGTGAGGTCGATCTCGGCCGCGCGTCCACGGAACGCCGCGACGGCCTCGGCCGAGCCCTCGAAGGGTGACGTCGCGATCTGGCGGGGCTGGTCGCAGGCTGCGTCCGTCGGGCCGTTCATCTCGCTGACGCAGGTGATGACGTCCGCGCGCGGCACCGGGTTGTCGCGGAGGGCGATCACCGGGACCCTGCCGGCGGTCGCGGCTTCCCACGCCTCGGTCATGCCCGTGACCGTGGCCTGTTCCGTGGTCTGACCGGCCGCGGGCACGACCGGGCGCAGGCCGGCGGAGTGCGTCACGAGCAGGGCGTCGACGTCCTGGTGCTGCTGGACGTAGGCGATCGCCTTCCGCTTCCAGCTGGTGCACGCAGCGACCTGCTGGGCATCGGGAGCCGACTGCACCGCGGTGGTGAGGTAGCAGCCGCCGTGCCCGGCGACGTCGATCCGCCAGCCGTTCTGCTTGCCGATGCGGTCGTACACGTCGAGCCAGACGTTGTTGTGCGAGTCGCCGATCGCGATGAGGCGCTTGGAGTACCCCGTGGTCTTCCCCAGGGCACACACGTTGAAGTCGTCCGTCGACCCCGACCAGCACGCATCGCGGTTCGCGTCGTCGTGGCGCGCCGCGGCCGGGGCAGGGACGCGGACGTCGGCGAGCCGGGCGTCCGTGCACGGGTCGTCGGAGCCGATGCGCGCGGCCGCACCGAAGCACGGCACGTGCCCGGTCGTCAGGTCCTCCGCGAACGTCGCCGCCCGGACCTCCTGCACGTGCACGGCCGTGAGGGTCCCGACGCCGAGGCCGGCCACGACGAGCGAGCAGACCACGCCGAGGACCGCGACCCGTCGCGGGCGGAGCGCACGCACCCAGCCCGAGAACCGCAGGGGTTCCTCGACGAACACGGTCGTCAGGCTGGCGAGGACGAGGGCGCCGACCAGGATGGCGAGCTTGCTCCTGAGGCCCAGAGCGTGGCCCAGGACGAGCGGCAGGACCACGACCGCCGGCCAGTGCCACAGGTAGAGCGCGTACGAGATCCGGCCGGTGAACGCGACCGGCCGGAGGGCTCCGAGGCTCTCGAACACCGTCCGTGCCCCGAACGTCACCAGGAGCGTCGCGCCGAGGACCGGGAGCAGTGCGGCCGTCCCCGGGAACGGCGTGGAGGGCGTGATGACCCAGAGTGCGGTCACCAGTGCGCCGGCACCGACGGCCGCGCCGACCAACCGCGTCACGCGTGCGGCGCGCGTGCTCGGCCGGGGAGCGCGACCGTCGCAGCGAGGCCGCCGAGGGCGAACTCCCACGCACGCGTGGCCGTCGAGAAGTAGGCGACGCCCGGGGTGCTGCCGGTCTGGGCGATGCACCAGACGAGCGACAGGACGCCGACCGCCCCGAGGAGGACCCGTGCCCGCGTCACGACCGTCAGGCGGCCCCGTGCGACGAACGAGACCGCGATGAGCAGCAGCGGCAGCGCGATGTAGAACTGTTCCTCGACGGAGAGCGACCAGAAGTGCTGGAACGGCGACGGTCGGTTGTCCGATGCGAGGTAGTCCACCGAGTCGGACGCGAGCTGCCAGTTCTGGGCGTAGACCGTCGAGGCGATGAGTTCGCGGCCGTACTGTCCCCAGAGGGCGCTCGGGACGAACGCCAGGACCGCGGCGCCCGTGGCGGCGATCGTCAGGAACGCGCCCGGCAGCAGGCGCTTGGCTCGGCGGGCCCAGAACTGGCCGAGCCGGAGGCGACCCGTCGCACGCTGCTCCCGGAGCAGGTGCGCGGTGATGAGGTACCCGGAGATGACGAAGAACACGTCGACGCCGACGAACCCGCCCGGCAGCCGGTTCGGCCAGAGGTGGTAGAGCACGACGGCGAGGACGGCGAAGGCACGGAGCCCCTGGATGTCCCAGCGGGTCGTGTCACGAGCGCGGTGGGCGGGGCTCCGGTCGGGGCCGGAAGGAGTTGTCACCGTCGGCAAGCATAGGAGACCGGTGGCGACGGCAGCGCGACCGCCCCGGGAGCTGTTCCGTCCGGACGGGTTAGGGTGGCGGACGTGCCGGTCTCCGTCTTCGATCTGTTCAGCATCGGTGTCGGCCCGTCGAGCTCGCACACCGTGGGGCCCATGCGGGCCGCGGCCGAGTTCGCCGCGCGTGTGGCGACGCTGCCGGTCGTGTCGGTCCGCGTCGACCTGTACGGCTCGCTCGCGTCCACCGGCCAGGGCCACGGCACGCTCGGGGCCGTCGCCGCGGGGCTCACCGGGGAGCTGCCCGAGACGGTCGACCCCGACGCGATGGCGCAGTCGCTCGAGGACCTCGAGCGCACCGGCACGCTGCGGCTCTCGGGCGGGCAGGTCGTCCCGTTCCGGCTCGGGGACATCGTCCAGCACCCGCTGACGATGCTGCCCCGGCACCCGAACGCGCTGCGGCTCCGGGCCTTCGACGACACCGGGAGCCAGGTCGCCGTCGAGACCTACTACTCCGTCGGCGGCGGGTTCATCACCCGCGACGGCGACGACGCACCGGCCGACGTGGCCGAGGCCGCGATCCCGGTCGACGACACCGTGCCGTACCCGTTCTCCAGCGGCGCGGAACTGCTCGCCGCGTGCGCCGCGACCGGCCTGCCCCTGAGCGGCATCGCGATGGCGAACGAGACCGCCACCAGGACCGAGGACGAGGTCCGTCGGGGCCTGCTCGAGATCCACGCCGTGATGGAGTCCTGCGTCGACCGCAGCGTCCGACGATCGGGCACGCTGCCGGGTGGGCTCGAGGTCCGCCGGCGCGCCGCCAACTGGTTCGAGCAGCTCACCCGCGACGACCCCGGCCACGACCCGCTCTTCGCGATGGAGTGGACGAACCTGACCGCGATGGCCGTCAACGAGGAGAACGCCTCGGGCGGCCGGGTCGTCACCGCCCCGACCAACGGCGCCGCCGGGATCATCCCCGCGGTGCTCTTCTACGCGCTGACCTACGTGCCGACGATCACCGCCGACCGTCGCGACGACGCCGTGGTGCGGTTCCTGCTGACCGCCGGTGCCGTCGGGTCGATCTACAAGGAACGCGCCTCGATCTCCGGCGCCGAGGTCGGCTGCCAGGGTGAGGTCGGTTCGGCCGCGTCGATGGCCGCCGCCGGGCTCGCCGAGCTCCTCGGGGGGACGCCCGAGCAGGTCGAGAACGCCGCGGAGATCGCGATGGAGCACAACCTCGGGCTGACCTGCGACCCGATCGGCGGACTCGTGCAGATCCCGTGCATCGAGCGCAACGCCATCGCGGCGAACAAGGCCGTCAACGCCGCGCGGATGGCGCTCCGGGGCGACGGCGTGCACCACGTGTCGCTCGACCAGGTCGTCGAGACCATGCGGCAGACCGGCGCCGACATGTCGACCAAGTACAAGGAGACCGCCATGGGCGGGCTCGCGGTGAACGTCCCCCTCTGCTGACCGGACCGGCGCGGCCGGGGCGAGCCGGGCCTCCAGTCCGTCCGTCCCCACCCGCTGGAGGGCGGCCTGCTCCACAACTGGGGGAGGACCCGGGCCGGGTCGACGGGATAGCGTGCACCGTCCCCCTGACGTCATCGGGGGACCGGCGCCCACGGACCGGGCACCGTCCCGAGTCACGGAGCGACCACCGATGCCCCCTCGTACCCCGTCCCTGCTGACCGCTGCGGCCATCGTCACGGCGTTCGCCGTCGTCGGTGTCGCCGTCCCGGCCGCGAACGCGTCGGCAACCGCGCCGACAGCGGTCCAGGTCGCCCCCGAGGACCCGATGCCCACATCGACGGACCCGACCACGGGCGCGACGCCCGACGGCGAGGTCGTCGACCTGACGGTCGTGCTCCGCCCCACCGACCAGGCCGCACTGCGTGCGCTGCCGACCACGACGACCGGTGCCACGACGGACGAGCGCGCCGACGCCGTCGCCGAGGTCGCACCGGAGACCGACGACCGCGCCACGGTGCACGCGGCACTCGCCGCGGCCGGCTTCACCGTCACGGACCTGGCCACCTGGCAGGTGGAGGCCCGTGGCACCGCCGCGCAGGCCGAGGCCGTGTTCGGCGTCGAGCTCCTCGGGACCGGCGACGGGATGCACCCGGTGGCCGACCCCGTGCTGTCGGGCGTCCTCGGCGGCGCGGTGACCGGCGTCCTCGGCCTGGACACCAGGCCGGCCGTGTCGCACGCTGCCGTCCCGGCCGGCTACGCCCCGGCGGACATCGCGAAGGCGTACGCGTCCTCGACGAGCGCCACGGCGGGCACGGGAGCGACGATCGCCACCGTGCAGTTCTCCGGCTGGGACCGCAACGACCTGTCCGCGTACGCCGCCGCCGTGGGGCGCCGGGTGCCGGCCCTCGACCAGGTGGCCGTCGCCGGTGCCGACGTGCACCGTCCCGACGGGAGCGGTGGTGAGACCGAGGTCGCGCTCGACCAGGAGGCACTGCTCGCCGTGGCACCGGGAGCCCGCCAGCGCGTCTACGTCGCGCCGAACTCCTTCCAGGGCATGTACCAGGCGTACAGCCAGATCGCCGACGAGGTCGGTCCCGCGGGCATCACCGCGGTGAGCATCTCCTGGGGCGCCTGCGAGTCGCTCATGTCCGGTGGTGCCCGCGCGGCACTCGACGACGCGCTCGACCGGGTCGTCGCCGCCGGTGCGACGGTCTTCGCCGCGACCGGGGACGACGGCGCGCAGTGCCCGACGGGGCCGAGCACGACGATCCGGGACGTCTCGTACCCGGCGTCCTCGGCTGCGGTCGTCGGCGTCGGTGGGACCACGCTGCGTCGCTCGGGGACGGGCTTCACGGAGAGCGGGTGGTCGAACGACCTCGGCGCCGGTGGCGGCGGGACCTCGTCGGTCACCGCCCGTCCGGCCTGGCAGACGGGTGCCGGCATCAGCGGCACGCAGCGTCGGGTCCCGGACATCGCCGCGGTCGCCGACCCGGAGACCGGTCCGGGCATCTACCTCGGCACGGCCCACGGCTTCGTCTACGGCGGCGGCACGAGCCTCGCCTCGCCCATCGTCGCGGGGCAGCTCGCCACGGCACTGTCCGCTCGGGGCTGCGCCGCGGGCGTCGGTGACCTGCACGCCGTCCTCTACGGCAACCCCTCGGCCTTCCGCGACGTGAGCACCGGGTCGAACGGCACCTGGAAGGCCACGGTCGGCCACGACCTGGCGACCGGTCTCGGCACCCCTCGGTGGTCGACGCTCGGGCCGCTCCTGCCCGTCGCGGCCTCGTGCCCGCCGCCGGCCGGACCGTCCGTCGCCGGGGCCGCGCCGACCACGATCACGGCGTCCTCCGCCACGGTGCCGTCCGGGACCTCGATCCACTCGCCGAACGGGCAGTACTGGCTGGACCTGCAGCGGGACGGCAACCTCGTCGAGTGGGGCAACGGCCGCGTGCTGTGGTCCACGAAGACCCCTGGCGTGGGGAACACCCTGTCGCTCGCGAAGAACGGCGTGCTGAGCGTCCGGTCGACCTCGGGCGCGGTGCGCTGGAGCACGACGAAGACCACGGCGACCGGCAGGCCCGTGCTCTCCGTCACGGACGGCGGTGACGTCCGTGTCACGGTGGGCACCACGGTGCTCTGGCGCAACGGCGCACCCGGGGCCGACCGGATGGTGACCGGCGCGTCACTCCAGCCGGGCCAGAACCTGTGGGACACGACGGGCAACCGACGACTGACGGTCCGGGCGGACGGGCAGATGCGCGTGCTGCTCGGCACGCGGACGGCGCTCGCGGTCAGTGGCGGTGGAGCCGGTGCGTCGCTGCGCATGGAGTCGAACGGCAACCTGGTGCTCTGGGACCGGTTCGGCAAGCAGGCGTGGTCGTCGGCGACGTCCCGATCCGGCGGCGCGAAGGTCACGCTGCGGATGCAGACCAACGGCGACCTGGTGCTGCGGAAGGGCACCACGACGATCTGGCACAGCCGGACGAAGGGCTGACGGCGGGGCGGCGGCAGCGCGGTCCCCGCGCCGCCGCCGTTCGTCGCTGCGGCGCTCGCTCAGGCCGTGGCGAGCAGCGTCAGCAGTCGGCTCGTCTCGGCCGTGATCGCGTCCCGTCCCGCGGACACGTACTTCCGCGGGTCGACGACGTCCGGCCGCTCCTCGAGCACCGCACGGAGCGCCCGGGTGAACAGCCCGTTCAGGTGCGTGGAGATGTTGACCTTCGTCATGCCCGCGCGGACGGCGCCCTGCAGCTCCTCGTCCGACAGGCCGGACGACCCGTGCAGCACGAGCGGCACCGGCACGGTGTCGCGCAGGCGGGTGACGAGGTCGCGGTCCACCGCTGCCTCGCGCGTCTGCATCGCGTGCGAGGTCCCCACGGCCACGGCGAGGGCGTCGACGCCGGTCGCCTGGACGAAGGCCGCCGCGTCCGTCGGGTCGGTGCGGACGCCGGGCGCGTGCACACCGTCCTTGCCGCCGACCTCGCCCAGCTCGGCCTCGAGCGCGATGCCCGCGCGGTGGCAGCGGTCGGCCATGACCCTGGTGGCCGCGACGTTGGCGTCGTAGTCCAGGTGCGAGCCGTCGTACATGATCGAGTCGACGCCGAGCGCGATGCCCTCGGCGACCAGGTCGACGTCCTCGATGTGGTCGAGGTGCACGAGGACCTCGACGTCGGCCGCGCGGGCGATCGCCTGCGTCGCGGTCGTGATCGGGGCGAGACCGCCGTGGTAGCGGACGCAGTTCTCGCTGATCTGCAGGATGACGGGCAGGCCGGCGAGCTCGGCGCCGGCGACGATCGCCTCGGCGTGCTCGAGCAGGACGACGTTGAAGGCGCCGACACCGTGGCGCGTCGAGCGGGCCGTGTCGAGCAGTCCGGTGAGGGCGAGGTCGATGGTCATGCGGTGCTCCGGGTCGGTTCGGTGTCGGTCAGGAATCGGTGGACGGCGGCGCGGTCGACCTCGCCGGCGACGGGGCGCAGGACGGCGGCGGCGCCGAACGCGGCGGCGGTGCGGAGGGCGGCGGTGACGTCGGTGGCGTCCCGCGTGAGTGCGAGCACGAGTCCCGCGGTGGCCGCGTCGCCCGCCCCGGTCGGGTTGCCGGTGACGCCGGGGACGGCGCCGACCTCGACGACCTCGGTGCGGGTGTGGGCGGCGATGCCGTCGGCGCCCCGGGAGACGACGACCATGCCGGCGCCGCGGTCGAGCAGCGCGAGGGCTCCGTCGCGTTCGTCCGGGAAGCCGGTGGCCTCGGCGAGCTCCTCGCGGTTGGGCTTGCAGACCGTGGCGCCCGCGTCGGCCGCGGCCAGGAGCGCGGGTCCCGAGCAGTCGGCGACGACGAGCACCCCGGCGGCGACGGCGTCGGCGATCCACGGCGTCACGACCTCGGCCGCGGTGCCGACGGGCAGCGAGCCGGAGACGACGAGGGCGTCGGACGTCGGGAGCAGTGCCCGGACGGCGTCGTCCACAGGAAGCCAGGCGGCGGGCGGCACGGACGGGCCCGGTTCGCCGAACATCGTCGGGTGCGCGTGGTCGTCGACGACCGTGACCGTGGTGCGGGTCTCACCGGGGACCGGCACGGCGGTGGCGGCGAGCCCGAGGGCGGCGACGGCGTCCGCGACCCAGGCGCCGGCCGACCCGCCGAGCGGCAGGACCGAGTGCGTCTCGACGCCCTCGCCGGCCAGCACCCGTGCCACGTTGAGGCCCTTGCCGCCCGGCAGGCGGTCGACGGACCGGACGCGCTGGGTCGTGCCGATGCGCTGCTCGTCGACGCGGTACGTGACGTCCACGGCCGGGTTGGGGGTGACGACGACGATCATGCGGACACCTCGGTGTGCGGACGGACACGCCCGGTGGTCGTGTCGACGACGACGCGGTCAGGGGACGCGGGGAGCCCGAGCAGCGCCAGCGCCCGTCCGGAGCTGGCGTCGACGGCCTCGTCGAGCGGCGTCCCCGCTGCCAGCAGGCGCAGGAAGCCGTCGAGCACGGTGCTCGTGCTGCCCGCCAGGGACGACCCGTCGGCGAGAATCGCGACCCCGTCCGACACGACGACGTCGGACCCGGCGATCCGGTACCGCCCGTCGTCGCACCCGGTGGCGGCCATCGCGTCGGACACCAGGACCATGCGGCTGCCGGTGCTGCGGCGGACCAGGTCCACGGTGACGTCGTCGAGGTGGTGGCCGTCGACGATCGCCTCGACGTGCAGGCGCGGGTCGGTCAGGGCGACCCCGACCGGACCGGGAGCGCGGTGGTGCAGCGGCGGCATCCCGTTGAAGACGTGGGTGACGAGCCGGGCGCCGGCGTCCACGGCACGGCTGACGGTCTCGGCGTCGGCGTCCGTGTGGCCGATCGCGACGACGACCCCCGCCGCGGTCAGGCGCGCGACGGCGTCGAGCGCGCCGGGCAGCTCGGGGGCGAGCGTCACGATGCGGAGCGTGCCGGCGGCGGCGTCGAGGTACGTGTCGACCTCCGCCGGGGTCGGGGCGTGCAGGAGCTCGGCGGCGTGGGCCCCGCGGCGGGCGGGCGACAGCCAGGGCCCCTCGAGGTGCAGGCCGGCGAGCACGCCCTCGTCGACGAGCGGTCCGAGGCGACGGAGCGCGGCCACGGTGGCGTCGGGCGTCCCCGTCGCGATCGAGGCCACCATCGTGGTGGTCCCGCGTCCGGCGTGGTGGGCGACGGCGGCACGGGCGTCGTCGGCGGAGCAGGTGGCGAAGTCGTGGCCGAGGGCACCGTGCACGTGCACGTCGACGAACCCGGGGACGACGAGGTCGTGGGCGGTCATGCGCGGCCGCCGATCGGGTCCTCGGTCGGTGCGAGCGTGTCGAGGAGCTCCCGCGCGAGCAGCCCGGCACCGATGGCCCCGGCGGCGTCGCCGTGGCGTGCGGGCAGGAGCGTCGGCGCACGGAGCCCGACGAGTCGGTCGGCCACGGCGGTTCGGAGCGGGTCGAGCAGCATCGCGCCGGACTCGGCCAGGCCGCCACCGACGACGACGGCGTGGCAGCCCGCGACGGCGGTGATCCAGGCGATCGCCTCGCCGAGCACGTCGACGCACTCCTGCCACACGGCGGTCGCCACGGGGTCACCCTGCTGCACACGGAGCATCGCCGCGTGGGCGGACGCCGTGCCGGCACGGCGGGCGACGGCCCCTGCTGACGCGATCTCCTCGACGCGGAGCCCCGCGTGCGGACCGTGCTGGATGCGCACCTGTCCGATCTCGCCGGCCCAGCCGCCACCGGACACGACGGCACCGTCGACGACCAGGGCACTGGCGAGCCCGGTGCCGACGGGCACGAAGCCGACGGACCCGCGGTCGAGGGGCTGGGTCGCACCGGGCACGGGGCGCGACTCGGCGAGGGCGCCGGCGCGCACGTCGTGGCCGAACGCCACGGGGACGTCGACACCGCGGGCGACGAGCGCCGCGTGGATGCGCTCGCGGACGGGGACGCCCTGCCAGCCGAGGTTCACGGCGAGCACGGACACCCCGGTGACCTCGTCGACCACGCCCGGGACGACCACGCCGACGGCCGCCAGGCGAGTCGCACCGGACGCAGCGGCCGCGGTGACCGCCAGCTCGGCGATCACCTCGGCGAGCTGCACGGCGTCGGGGTCGGCACGCGGGGTCGGGACGCGGTGCTCGCCGAGCACCGTGCCCGCGGCGTCCGTGACCCGGGCCTTGATGCCCGTGCCGCCGACGTCGACCCCGAGCACCAGCCCCGTCGGACCCATCAGGTGAGGATGACCGAACGGGTCAGCGACCGCGGGTGGTCCGGGTCGAGACCACGGCGCTCGGCCAGGGCGACGGCGAACCGGTGCACGACGACGAGCCCGGCGATCGGGTCGAGCTCATGTCGGACGAACCGGGCACCGGTGGCGGCGACCTCGTCCTCCAGGCCCTCGGGCGACTCGCCGAGCGACCAGACCAGACGGCCCGGCTGCGCGATCGCGATCGGCCCGTGGCGGTAGTCCATCGCCGGGTACGACTCGGCCCAGAACTGCGCGGCCTCGCGCGTCTTGAGTGCCGCTTCGAACGTCAGGCCAACGGCGGCACCACGGCCGACGAAGGACACCTGCTCGGCGTCGAGCAGGTCCTCGATCGGGAGCGTGAGTGCGGTCTCCGCCTGGGCGGCGAGGGCGTCGACGTCGTCGCCGATCGACGCGCGCAGCAGTGCGAGCGTCGTGGTGGCGAACCGGGTCTGCACGACGCTGCGCTCGTCGGCGAAGGGCAGCGCGACGACGTCGTCGGCCTCGGCGGCCGCGGGGCTGTCGGCGACCGCGGTGATGAGCACGGTGCGCTGGGTCGGCAGTGCGGCGAGGAGCGAGACGATCTCCGTCGTCGTGCCCGAACGGCTGATGGTGACGACGCGGTCGTAGTCGCGACCGGCGGGGTACTCCGAGCCGGCGAAGGCGTCCGTGACACCGAGCCCGGCCTGCTCACGGGCGACGGCGTAGCTCATCGCGATGAACCAGCTGGTGCCGCAGCCGACGACGGCCACGCGCTCGCCGGGCTGGGGGAGGGAGTCGACGAACGAGGGCAGCAGGGCCGCAGCAGCGCGCCACGTCTCCGGCTGCGACGCGAGCTCTTCGCTCACGAAGGTGTCGGTCATGAGGGCCTTCCGATCCGTGAGTCGATCCGGGATGATCGACGTGGTTGGGAGCATAGCGAGCGATCGTGCTCGAAGCGAGGGCAAAACGTCATTTCCGATCAGGGCAAGTGTGATCTGCGCCCGTAGGATGGCCCTCATGACTCCGCAACAGCGGCTCAACGCCCTGCTCGAGCTCGTGAGCGACCGGGGGAACGTGTCGATCTCCGAGATCGGCGACGTGCTCGGGATCTCCGCGGCGACCGCCCGCCGCGACCTCGCCACGCTCGCCGACCAGCGCCTCGTCACGCGCACCCACGGTGGAGCCGCCGCGCTCGGCGCCGGGTACGAGCTGCCGCTGCAGTACAAGATCGCCCGCCAGGCCGAGGCGAAGACCGCCATCGCCCGCGCCACGGCTGCGCTCGTGGCCCCCGGCGACACCGTCGGGCTGAACGGCGGCACGACGACGACCGAGGTGGCGCGCGAACTCGGCAAGAGCGAGCGCTTCATCCGCTCCGACGGCGAGTTCGGCATCACGATCGTCACGAACGCGCTGAACATCGGGTACGAGCTGTCCGTGCGCGCGAACGTCAAGATCGTGGTCACGGGTGGTGTCGCCCGTCGTCAGTCCTACGAGCTGATCGGGCCGCTGGTGCGCGACACCCTCGACGAGTTCGCACTCGACGTCGTCGTCCTCGGCGTCGACGGCCTGACCGGGCAGTACGGCGCCACCACCATGCACGAGGGCGAGGCCGAGGTCAGCCGGCACTTCGCCTCGGTCGGACGGCGCGTGATCGTCGTGGCCGACTCCACCAAGGTCGAGCGGTCCACGTTCGCGCGGATCTGCCCGCTCGACCGGATCGACGTGCTCGTCACCGACCAGCCGGTGCCGTCGACGTTCGCGTCCGACCTCGCCGCCGCCGGCGTGGAGCTCGTCGTCGCGGACTGATCCCGAGCCTCCTGGCTCGTCCTGACCCGTCCCGGCACGCTCCGGACGTTACCGGCGTGTAAAACCCTTGCATCTCGCTTCCGTGAGCGATCTGTGATCGCATATTGTGCATCCATGATCGATTTGGCATCATTGCCGTCACAATCACGCAAGGGAGCGAGATGACCGTCAACACGAACGAAGCCCTCCGCGTCGCGGTGATCGGGATGGGTCAGCGGTCGTACATCGCCCGTCACGTCGCCGACGCCGTCGCGTCCGCCACCGACCTGGAGGCCCGGGTCACGGCCGTCGTGGACGTCACCCCCGCCGGGCGGGAGCGCGGACAGACCGAGTACCCCGACGCGCAGGTCCTCGAGGACCACCGCGCGCTGGCCGGGCTGGTCGACGCCGCGATCGTCACCACGCCGGACTGGACCCACGCCGAGATCGCGACCGACCTGCTGCGCGCGGGCATCGCCGTCTACCTCGAGAAGCCCCTCGC
Source organism: Curtobacterium sp. SL109 (assembly GCF_026672405.1). Taxonomy (NCBI): domain Bacteria; kingdom Bacillati; phylum Actinomycetota; class Actinomycetes; order Micrococcales; family Microbacteriaceae; genus Curtobacterium; species Curtobacterium sp. SL109. Next base: position 407,066 of record NZ_JAPPRB010000002.1, on the reverse strand, counting down.
CATCACGGTCGAGGACGCCGACGCGGTGCTCAACACGGCCGCCGAGACCGGCACCCCGCTCTACGTCGGGCACAACTTCCGGCACGCCGCCGTGGTGCGCCTGATGCGCCAGGTCATCGAGCGCGGCGAGATCGGCGAGGTCAAGGCCGTCTGGGTCCGCCACTTCGTCGGCAACGGCGGCGACTACTACTTCAAGGACTGGCACGCCGACCGCACCAAGGTCAACTCGCTGCTCCTGCAGAAGGCCAGCCACGACCTCGACGTGATCCACGCCCTCGCCGGCGCGTACACGACCCGCGTCGTGGGCATGGGCTCGCTGTCGGTCTACGGCGACGTGACCGACCGCCGGGACCGCAGCGACGAGCTGATGACCGACTGGTTCTCGTTCGACAACTGGCCGCCGGCCGAGCAGACCGGGCTCAACCCCGTCGTCGACGTCGAGGACGTCTCGATGGTGATGATGACGCTCGACAACGGCGTGCAGGCCAGCTACGAGCAGTGCCACTTCACGCCGGACTACTGGCGGAACTACACGGTGATCGGCACCCACGGGCGCCTCGAGAACATCGGTGACACCGGCGGCGGCGTGGTCAAGGTCTGGAACCACCGACGGAACTGGGACGTCCAGGGTGACGTCGAGTACCCGATCGACGGCGTCGAGGACGGCCACAGCGACGCCGACCTGCTCACGATGACCGAGTTCCTGCGCTCCGTCGCCTTCGGTGAACCGACCAGCCTGTCGCCCCTCGCGGCACGTGCAGCGGTCGCCACCGGCGCCCTCGCCACCCGGTCGCTCCGCAACGGGTCCGAGCCCATCGACGTCCCACCGCTGCCCGAGGCGACCCTCCGGCACTTCGCGACCACCTCCGTTCCCGAAAGGACCACCCGATGACCGCTCCCACCGCCCGTCCGGGCCGCGGCCGACGCCGCGCACTGCTCGGTCTCGCCGCTGCCGTCAGCGCCGTCGCGCTGCTCGCCGGCTGCAGCACCTCGTCCTCCGGCAGCGCCGGCGGTTCCGGCGAGGTCGCGAAGGACACCAAGGCGAACCTGACGTACGCCGTCTGGGACCAGAACCAGGTGAAGGCGATCAAGGCCAACATCAAGGGCTTCAATGAGAAGTACCCCGACATCAAGGTCAACGTCGACGTCACCCCGTACGCCAGCTACTTCACGAAGCTGCAGACGCAGGGCTCCAGCAACACGCTGCCCGACCTGTTCTGGATGAACGGCCCGAACTTCCAGCTGTACGCAGGCAACGGCAAGCTCGCCCCGATCACCGACGAGGTCAAGTCGGGCGCGATCGACCCGAAGAACTACTCCTCGGCGCTCAACAAGCTCTACACGCTCGACGGCAAGCAGTACGGCGTCCCGAAGGACTTCGACACCATCGGCGTGTGGATGAACAAGTCGCTGTTCGAGCAGGCCGGCGTCCCGATGCCGTCCAAGGACTGGACCTGGGACGACTTCCAGAAGACCGGCGCCGAGCTCTCCGCGAAGCTGAAGAGCCAGGGCGCCTACGGTGCCGCCGCGGGCATGGACGGCCAGACCACGTACTACGACACGATCTTCCAGGCCGGTGGGTCCGTCGTCGACGGCAAGAAGTCGGAGTACGACTCGAAGGCCGCCGAGGCCGGGCTGGCCTACTGGACCGACCTCATCAAGTCCGGTGCGTCGCCCACGATGCAGCAGCTGACCGACACCACGGCCGACCAGTGGTTCACCTCCGGCAAGGTCGCCATGTACCAGGGCGGCAGCTGGTTCCGCTCCGCGCTGATCGGCACCGACATCGAGAAGGACGTCGTCGCCTACCCGCTGCCCAAGGGCAAGGAGCAGGCCACGGTCATCCACGGCGTCTCGAACGTCGTGGCCGAGGCCTCGAAGAACAAGGGCGCCGCGCAGGCGCTGCAGGCCTACATGGCGTCGAAGCCCGCCCAGCAGCAGCAGGGCGACATGGGCGCGATCATCCCCGCCTACACCGGGACGCAGGACGCCTTCACGAAGACCATGCCGGACGCCGACCTGCAGGTCTTCCTGGACGCGGTGAAGTACGCCAAGCCGCTGCCGGTGTCGAAGAACACCGCCGCGTGGAACACCCTCGAGACGAACCTGCTCCCGAGCGCCTTCGACGGGTCGAAGCCGGTCGACCAGGTCGCGAAGGAACTGGCCACAAAGATGGACGCAGCACTCGCCAAGGAGTGACGGAGCCGGTCGACCGGTCGGGCCTGATCCCCGGCCGGTCGACCGTCCCGCGTCCCACCTCCCCCGATCCACCAGCAGCACCCGATCCGACCGCCCTGGCCGAGGAGCGACCCGATGACGACCACCACCCAGCACCGTGACGCCGCGCAGGCGTCCCCGCCCCCGACGACCCCCGGGGCCCGCCGCGCCGGCGCCCCGCGCACCGACGGCTTCTGGCCGTGGCTGTTCGTCCTGCCGCTGCTCATCGGCGTCGGCACGTTCTTCATCTGGCCGATCATCCAGACGTTCTACTACTCGTTCACCAGCTGGGGGGTGTTCGGCGGGTCGAGCTTCACCGGCATCGCGAACTACGTCCGCCTGGTCTCCGACCCGCAGCTCTACCAGTCGCTGCTCAACACGATCATCTACACGGCGATCGTCCTGCTCGGCATCCCGATCGCGGTGTGGCTCGCGAGCCTGCTGAACACCCCCGGCCTGCGGTTCGCACAGTTCTACCGCGTGCTGTTCTTCCTGCCCTACGTGGCGATGCCGGCCGCGATCGCCCTGGTGTGGCGCATCATGTTCAACGGCGACTTCGGCATCGTGAACTCGTTCCTCCGGGTGTTCGGCATCGACGGCCCGTACTGGATCTCCACCCCGGGCTTCGCGCTCGTCGCCGTCTCCCTGGTGGGACTGTGGTCCTCGCTCGGCTTCTCGATGATCATCCTCGGCGCCGGCCTGAAGGACATCCCGCCGGAGCTGTACGAGGCGGCCGAGCTCGACGGTGCCAGCCGCTGGCGCCAGTTCCGCTCGGTCACGGTGCCGCTCCTCAGCCCGAGCATCTTCTTCGTGCTCATCGTCACGACGATCTCGAGCTTCCAGCTGTTCGACCTGCTCTACGCGATCCTCGGCCCCTTGAACCCGGTGATCCCGAAGACGATGTCCCTCGTCTTCTACTTCTACAACTCCGGGTTCGTCGACGGTGACAAGGGCTTCGCGGCAGCGATCGCGATGGTCATCTTCCTGCTGATCGGCATCATCACGGTCATCCAGTTCCGCGTCCAGAAGAAGTGGGTCCAGTCATGACCGGCATCATCGAAGCTCGCGGTCCCAAGGCCGCCGTCGCCACGAAGGCCTCCAGCCGCACCCGGACCAGCACCCGGTCCCGCCCGCGTCGGCGGCAGGGCAGCCACTGGTGGATCCACGTCGTGCTCGGCGTCGGCGGGTTCGTCATGGCGTTCCCGTTCATCTGGCAGATCATCATGGCGCTGTCGACCAACGCGCAGGTGACCTCACCGACGCCGGTGTTCTGGCCGGGGCAGCTGCAGTGGCAGAACTTCGCGCAGGTGTTCGAGCGGCTGCCGTTCCTGAGCCAGCTCGCGACGTCCGTCTGGGTCACGCTGATCCGCACCGTCGCGCAGATCATCCTCTGCACCTTCGCCGGGTACGCCTTCGCGCGCATGCGGTTCAAGGGCCGCGGTCTCATCCTCGGGATCGTGCTGTCGATCCTGCTCGTGCCGTCGCAGGTGTACCTGATCTCGCAGTACCAGATCGTGCAGGGCCTCGGCTGGCTCGACACCCTCGCCGGCATCGTCGCGCCTGGCCTGTTCAGCGCGTTCGGCACCTTCCTGATGCGGACGGCGTTCCTGAACATGCCGGCCGAGCTCGAGGAGGCCGCCCGCATGGACGGCGCGAACCCGTTCCAGACGTTCTGGCGGATCATGCTGCCCCTGGCACGGCCGTCGATGAGCGTGCTCGCGATCACCACCGTGCTCTGGTCCTGGAACGAACTGCTCTGGCCCCTCGTGGTCTCGACCCGCGCCGAGTCGATGCCGCTGGCCGCCGGGCTCGCGACGCTGTCGAGCGACCGGACCGTCAACTACCCGGTGCTGATGGCCGCGAGCCTGATGGCCATGGCCCCGGTGCTGATCATGTTCATCGTGCTCCAGCGTCGCGTGATCGACGGGCTCGCCTCGTCCGGTCTGAAGTAGGGGAGCGACCGGTGGCGGACACGACCAGCCTGGAGGCCCTCCCCGCCTCCGTCGCGCTCCTCGCGGCCGCCGTCGGTTCCGACCAGGACCCCGACGACACCGCGCGGGCGCTCGCCGCGAGCGTCGCGCACGTCCCGGCGTCCGAGCGGGACGAGCGCGCGTTCGCCGCCGTCCTCGCGGTCCTGCCGACGACCCGCGCGTGGCTCGTCGCCCACGGTCTGTCGGCGGCGCAGGCGGACGCGAGCATCGCGGACGTGCCGCGGAAACGTGACCGGTACGGGATCCTCGGCACCGGGATGGGCTGGTTCTGCGGGATCGTGACCGGACGCGTGGTGGCCGTGGGGCGCCTCCAGTTCGAGGTCGGGACCCACCTGCCCGACGGGACAGCCGCATGGGGCGTCCACGTCCCCGAGACCGGCCCGCTCGACCCGGAGGCCTGCTCGCGGTCGTTCGCCGCCGCGCCGGAGGTGCTCCGTCGGCTGGCGCCCGAGCACGAGGCGACGGTGTGGAGCTGCCGGTCCTGGACCCTCGACCCCGGGCTCGCGGCCGCGCTCGGTCCCGAGGCCAACCTGGTCCGGTTCGCCGAGCGCTTCGCCCTGCTCCCGCCCGAGCCGCACGACGAGGAGGAGGGCGACGACAGCGCCGCCAAGTTCGTCTTCGGCACCGACCTCGACGTCGCCCGCACCACCGTGCCGCGCGGCCGCGTGCAGACCGCGGTGCACGAGCGGTGGGCGGCCGGCGGGCACTGGACGGAACGCACCGGCACAGCGCCCGTCGGGGTACCGTCCTCGGCATGAGCGAACCGGACCGCGACCACCTCGACGACGGCGTCGACATGACCTTCGACGAGCGGCGCCACGACACCCTGCGCCGGATGTCCGGGTCGGACGCCCACGACGAGGCCCCACGGGTCGAGGTCGACAAGCTCGACGACGGCACCGTGCGCATCGACGTCGCGGACAGCGCTGCCGTCCGCCCGGGCGACCCCGACGGCCACGCCGCGGAGCACCCCGGACGCTGACGACGGTGGGGCACGGCATGATCGGTGCGTGCACCTCGTCCTCAGTCGCGTCGACGGCGGCGTCCTCGCGACGCCCCTGACCGACTCGGGGACCCCGCAGGGCGAGCCGACCCGGATCGAGGAGTCGAGCCTCCCGGCCTTCGTCGCGCAGCACGAGGCGACCGGGCTCCGCTGGGTGTGGGACGACACCGCCCGGTGGTACCCGGCCGTGCTCGCGGCAGGCGGTCGCGTCGCCCGGTGCGTCGACCTGCGGCTCGGCCACCGGATCCTGCGGTCGGCGCTCGCCGCGCGCGGGTCCGCCCTGCAGCAGGCCCCCGACGGGCCGTGGGACCAGGCCGCTCCGCTCGAGCGCCCCGCGCGGCCGGCCCAGACGCAGCTCTTCGACGACGCGCTGTTCGGCAGCGGGCGCCCCGACGACGCCGCCGACCCGGTCGCCGAGCTCCAGGCGCAGCTCGCCGCCGTGGCCGGGGCGACCGACCCCGGGGCGCTCCGGCTGCTGCTCGCGGCCGAGTCCGCCGGCTCCCTCGTCGCGGCGGAGATGCGCTTCGGCGGGCTGCCCTGGCGGGTCGACGTGCACGAACGGCTGCTCGAGGACACCCTCGGTCCACGGGTGCCGTACGGGGTCCGGCCGCGACGGCTCGAGGAGATCGCCGACGTCCTCCGCGCTCGGCTCGACGACCCCGCGCTCAACCCGGACTCGCCCGCCGAGGTGCTGCGGTCCCTGCGCCGGGCGGGACTCGTCGTCGAGAGCACCCGGAAGTGGGAGCTCCAGCAGCTCGAGCACCCGGCGATCGAACCGCTGCTCGAGTACAAGCGCCTGTACCGGCTGCTCACCGCCAACGGCTGGTCCTGGCTCGACGAGTGGGTGCAGGACGGCCGCTTCCACCCGGAGTACGCCGTCGGCGGCGTCGTCACCGGGCGGTGGGCCGCGAACGGCGGCGGGGCGATGCAGCTGCCCAAGGCCGTCCGGGCCGCGGTGGTCGCCGACGAGGGGTGGAAGCTCGTGGTGGCCGACGCCGCACAGCTCGAGCCGCGGGTGCTCGCCGCGATGGCGGGTGACCTCGCGATGGCCTCGGCGGGCGACGGGCGCGACCTCTACGACGGTGTCGTGGCCTCGGGGGCGGTCGAGACCCGGCAGCAGGCCAAGGGCGCGATGCTCGGCGCGATGTACGGCGCCACCCAGGGCGAGGGCGGCCGACTCGTGCCGCGGTTGGCGCGGGCGTTCCCCCGGGCGCTGGACCTCGTCGAGCAGGCAGCGCGGGCGGGGGAGCGCGGTGAGCCCGTCACGACGCGGCTCGGGCGGACGTCCCCGGTGCCCGAGGCCTCGTGGTTCGAGGCCAGGAACCGCGCGTGGAGCGTCGAGGGCACGCCGGCGATGCAGCGCGCCGTGGAGTCCCGCGCGCGCAGCTGGGGGCGCTTCACGCGGAACTTCGTCGTCCAGGGCACGGCGGCCGAGTGGGCACTGTCGTGGATGGCGTCCCTGCGGACGCGGCTCGCTGCCCGGTGGCAGGGGCCCGTGCGCGACGGCGCCCACCTGGTGTTCTTCGTGCACGACGAGATCGTGGTGCACGCGCCCGCAGCCGATGCCGCCTGGGTGGCCGAGCAGGTCGCGGCGGCGGCGGTCGACGCCGGTCGGATCCTGTTCGGCACCTTCCCGATCACGTTCCCCCTGTCGGTCTCCGTCGTCGACGACTACGGCAGCGCGAAGGACTGACGCGCGCCGTCGTGGGCGCAGGCCGACGGGCGTTCTCGTTCGCGGCGATGACGGATCTGGTTCGCGATCCTCGGGGTCCGAGAACCGGATCCGTCAGCGGCAGATCCGAGAACCGCCCTCCGCCCGTCACCCTGCGAGACATCGTGCGGGACACCGGGCGGGACGGCGCGCGGGGCTCTCGGGTGGGGGCGGGCACGCTGGGCAGATGGACAGCGAGCAACGAGCACGTGAACCCGGGCACCCGGAGCAGGCCGACCGGACACTCGGGGACGTCGACCTCACCACGTGGCGCACCCCGGCCGGTCGGGCGTCGGCCGAGGCGTCCGTGCGACTCGGGCACCGCTTCGGCGCCCTGCCCGTGCTCGTCGTCACGCTCCTCATCGGCATCGCGATCGCCGCGCTGGCCACCCTGCTCGCATCCGAGGTCTACGACGCCGTGCGCGAGGCCGACGACGTCGCCGTGCTCGACCGCCCGGTGCTCGACTGGATGATGTCGGTGCGGACGCCCGGCCTCGACACCGCCGTGACGTGGTGGACGAACGTCGCGGGGACGATCGGGATGCCCATCGTGGCGATCGCCTTCCTGGTCGGGTTCACGATCCAGCGGCGCCGGTGGACGCCCGTCGTGCTGCTCGTCGCCGCGAGCGGGGGATCGCTCCTCATGACCATCGCCGGCAAGGACCTCATCGGCCGGGCCCGTCCGCCCCGTGCCGACGCCGTGCCGCCGTACGAGCACTCGCCCTCGTTCCCCTCGGGGCACACGCTGAACGCCACGGTCATCGTCGGGTCGATCGTCTACCTGCTCATCCTGCGGCAGTCCCGCCGGGTGGCACGAGTGACGACGATCGTCGCGGGGACGCTCTTCGTGCTGTCCGTCGGGGTCTCCCGCGTGTTCCTCGGGCACCACTGGTTGACGGACGTGCTGGCCGCGTGGGCGCTCGGGATCGCCTGGCTCGCGCTCGTCGTCACGGCGCACCGGCTCTACCTGACAGCCCTCGCCCGCGACCGCCACGGCGACCGCGTGCCCGTCGCCCGACACGAGGGCTAGCACTCCGCGCACGTCGTCGTGGTCAGGTGCTGCCGGTAGGTTTCCGGGCATGGCAGAACGGGTCTTCGGCGGCAGGTACCGAGTCACAGGCACCCTCGGGCACGGGGGGATGGCCTCGGTGTACCGCGCGGTCGACGAGCAGCTCGGGCGCGAGGTCGCGGTCAAGGTCTTCCGGATGGGCTCCGTCGACCACGGTGAGCGTGCCCGTGCCGAGGCGGAGATCCAGGTCCTCGCGGGCCTGCGCAGCCCGTCCCTCGTGACGCTCTACGACGCCGCCCTCGACGACGCCGACGGGGACTCCTACCTCGTGATGGAGCTCGTCCCCGGCAGCGACCTCGCCACCCGACTCGGCGAAGGGCCCCTCGACCGCGCCACCACCGCGCGTGTCGGGGCGCAGATCGCCGACGGCCTCGCCGCCGTGCACGCGCAGGGCATCGTCCACCGCGACGTCAAGCCCGCCAACGTCCTGCTCGAGTCCGACGGCTCCCACGTCAAGCTCGCCGACTTCGGCATCGCCCTGCTCCGCGACGCCGCCCGGGTCACCGGCACGGGCGCCGTGATGGGCACCGCCGCCTACCTCGCACCGGAGCAGGTCACCGCCCAGGCCATCAGCGGCAAGTCCGACGTCTACGCCCTCGGCCTGGTGCTGCTCGAGGCCCTCACCGGCACCCGACCGTTCCCCGGCAGCGCGATCGAGTCCGCCACCGCGCGGCTGATGCGCTCGCCGGAGATCGACCCGCACCTGCCCACCGCCTGGCGCACGCTGCTGCACGTCATGACGGCGACCGACCCCGCCGAGCGCCCGACCGCCGCCGAGGCGGCCGAACGCCTGCGCGCACTCGGCCGCGCCGACGTCGAGCCCGCCACGCAGCTCCTGCCGGGAGGCCCCGGTACCGTCACCGCGGCGGCTGCGGCCGCCGGGGCGGCAGCGGCCACGGCCGCGATGGACACTCCGACGCAGGCCTGGGACGACCAGGCCACCCGCGCGATGCCCGTGAACGGGAACGGTGGCGCGGACGACGCGACGCGCCTGCTGCCGGCGGGACGAGCCTCCGACCAGGACGACGTGTCGACCACCGTCCTCGGCGCCCAGCGTGGCGGTGGTGGCGCCGGCGGCGGTGTGCCCGCGGCGCCGGCGCGACCGGCACCCCGACCGGAGGAGCCGGAGCGGAAGAGCCGTCGCGGACTGGTGATCACGCTCGTGGTCCTCGGCGTGCTGGTGCTCGCCGGGATCATCGGGGCCCTGGCGTTCGCGAACGGCGGCGGGACCCCCGCACCGACCGAGTCGTCGTCCTCCACGCCGGAGCAGCCGCAGCAGGACCCGTCGGAGGACGCGTCCCAGCCCGCCGAGCAGCCGTCCGAGCCCGCGGAGCAGCAGCCGTCCGAACCGGCCGAGCAGCAGCCCTCCGAACCCGCCGAGCAGCAGCCGTCGGAGCCCGCCGAGCCGTCCCAGCCGGCCGAGCCGACGACGGGTCCGCAGCCGACGGTGCAGCCGACGCTGCCGGTGCAGACACCGGCGGCCGACACCGGAGCCGCCGGCACGTCGAACGGCACCTCCACCGGCACGACCGACACGACCGACACGTCGGTGGTCGCTCCGGCGAAGACCGGGCCCGGCAACTCGGAGAACGCGCCGGGCCACAACAAGGGCTGACGCTCAGCGGGCGAGCGCGGCCTCGATCGCAGCGCGGACGGTGAGCGGCTCCCGACCGAGCAGCTGGCCGAGCAGCGGGTCGACCTCGTCGAACTCCCGGGCCCTGGCGCCGTGGAACATCCCGAGCAGCAGGCGTGCGGCGGGTTCCGGCGTGCCGTGGGCGATCTGCTCGGCGAGCCACTCGTCGTCGTCGACGACGGTGCGCCGCACGGTCGTGCCGGTGACCTCGGACAGGACCCGGGCGACGTCGTCGAACGTGACGGCCGCGGTCGCGGTGAGGGCAGGGGTGGGGCCGTCGATCATCGGACCCTGCGCGAGCAGGACGGCGTCGCCGGCGGCCAGGTCCTCGCGGGCGGTCCACGAGACCGGGCCGTCCTCGGGCAGGAGCAGCTCGCCGCGCTCGACGGCCCCGGCGATGAGCCACCCGAGGGTGTGGGCGTAGAAGCCGTTCCGCAGCGAGGTCCACGGCGTCCCGAGCTCGGCGAGCGCTGCCTCGGTCGCGGCGTGGTCGACGGCGAACGGCACGGGGGAGTCCGCCCGCGTGTCCTGGTGCGCCGTGTAGAACACCCGCTCGGCGCCGGCGTCCCGGGCTGCCCGAGCCGCGGCCGCGTGCAGGGCGACACCCTCGGGCCCGAGGGTCGAGCCGGACACGACGAGCACCCGGTCGGCGTCCGCGAAGGCGTGGGCCAGGGAGTCCGGGTCGGCGAAGTCGCCCTGCCGCACCCGCACGCCGAGCCCGGCGAGGTCCTGGGCCTTCGCGGTGTCGCGGACGCTCACCCCGACCTCGGACGGCGGCAGGTGGCGCAGGAGTTCGTGGACGGTGGCGGAGCCGAGTGCCCCGGTCGCGCCGGTGACGATGATCATGGTGACGCCTTTCGTGTTATCAGTGGAAACACCAGAACCGTAGCATCGATAAAGCACCGGTAACAAGGACCCGTTATCGTTGGTCCATGAGCATCGTCACGCCCGAGCGCGACGCCGTCCGGGCGCGGATCGTCGACGTCGCGTCCGAGCTGCTGGCCTCCGGCGGGCCCCAGGCCGTCACGACCCGGGCCGTCGCCGCCGCGGCCGGGGTGCAGGCGCCGACGATCTACCGGCAGTTCGGCGACAAGGACGGCCTGCTCGAGGCCGTCGCGGACCAGGTCTTCGCCGCCTACGTCGCCAGCAAGACGGTGCCCGACGACGTCGACCCCGTCGAGCACCTCCGCGACTCGTTCGACGCCCACGTCACGTTCGGCCTGGCGAACCCCGGCCTGACCGCCCTGCTCTCCGACCCGTTGCGCCCCCGCTCCGACGCCGAGGACCGCGGCATCGCCGTCCTGCGCGAGCGGATCCACCGCGTTGCCCTCGCCGGGCGGCTCCGCGTGCCGGAAGCCCGTGCGGTGTCGCTCGTGCACGCGATCGGCGTCGGCCTGGTCCTGGCGCTGCTCGGCACCCCGGTGGACGAGCGTGATCCGGCGCTCACCGATGCGGCGTGGGACGCGCTGGCGTCGGCGATCCTGACGGACGACAGAGAGGTGGCCCAGGCCTCCGGTGCCGCCGTGGCCGGTGACGCGCGTGCTGCGGCCGTGCGGCTCGCGGCCGACGACGACGCCCTCGCCGCACTGTCCCCGGCGGAGCGTGGGCTGCTGCACGACTGGCTGGCCCGCATCGCGAGCGCCTGACCGCGAGCGCGTGCCTGACCGGGGAACGCGGCCGGCGGTTTCGTCCATCCTGTGGAGCAAATAGGCTGGGGACGTGCGAGAACTGCAACGGAGCGGTGGCCCGACGACGGCCGTCGCAGCCAGGGACCATGTCGGCTTCACGTCGCTCGAGGGGCTCCTCGTCGAGCGACCAGCGGGCTCGGACACGGTCGACGCCCTCGTCCCCGGGTTCGCCGGACGGACGATCCGGTCCGGGGACCGCCTGTCCTGGGTCTGGTTCCCCGAGCGCACCCTGCCCGACGGCCAGGACGAGCCCACCGAGGTCGACCTCGCCCACTTCTGGGACGCGACCGCCTTCACCCTCGACGTCGTCTTCACCGACGGCTCCCGGCTGTCCGACGACGCCCACGACCAGTACGGCGACGGCCTGACCCCGGCCGCGCAGGACGCTGCCCGCAAGCAGTGGGTGGACCAGTGGAACCGGCGCGAGGTCGACCTCGCCTCCGTCACGGGGCGCGTCGTCGACCGCCTGGAGGCCCGGCTCGGCTGCGGCACGCCCGCTGCGGACACGGACGCGCGCATCCACGCAGCCTCGCCCGCTCTCCGCGGCTGGCTCGACGACGTCCGGATCGAGGCGCCACGTCGACCCGCGCCCACCCGTCCGCTGGACCACGTCCGCACCACCCGCGGCACGCAGGCGTCGTCCCGGTTCTCCCGCGGCAACAACGCCCCGCTCGTCGGGCTGCCGCACGGCGGGGTCTTCGGCCTGCCGATGACCGACGCCGCCAGCAACCGGTGGCCGTACGCGTACCAGGAGCACAACCGCGCGAGCGACAACCGCCCCGCGATCCAGGCCTTCGCCACGAGCCACATCCCGTCGCCGTGGATGGGGGACCGCGGGGTGTTCCAGGTGATGCCCTCCCCGCTGGCACAGCCCGAGGTCGACCGCACCGCCCGGGCCCTGGCCTTCGACCACGACGACGAGCTCGACGGCCCGCACCGCTACCGCGTGGCGCTCGAGCACGGCGTGACCGCGGAGATGACCCCGGGGGAGTTCGCCCTCGGCTTCCGCTTCACCGGGGTGCGGAGCATCGTGCTCGACCACCACGGCCGGCTGCTCGACTGCACCGTCCGGGTCGAGGCCGACGGCACCGGGGTCGTCGACGCACACCTCGACGACCGCCCCGGCACCCCCTCGCACTTCGTGCACGTGCGGGTCCCCGGCGTGACGGAGGACCACACCGCGGTCACGGACGGCGTGCTGGCGGGGTGGTTCACCGTCGCCGGGGACACCGACGTGCTGCTCGGCATCTCGACCGTCTCGCCCGAGGACGCCCGCGCGAACCTCGACGCCGCCGGCCCGTTCGACACGATGCGCGCCCGGGCCGAGGCCGCGTGGGAGGCCGAGCTCGCGACGCTCGAGGTCGAGGGCGCCACCGACGACCAGCTGACCTCGCTCTACTCGGGCCTGTACCGGCTGTTCCTCTACCCGAACCGTGCCGGCGAGACCGCGCTCACAGGCAGCCCACGGCATCGCTCCCCGTACGGTGCCGTGCTCGCGGAGCCGATCCGGGACGAGCCGGGCCCCGAGGTCGTCGACACCGCGATGACGACCACGAACGGGTTCTGGGACACCTACCGCACGGCCTGGCCGCTGCTCGGGCTGCTCACCCCCGACACCGCGGCCGACCTCGCGCAGGGGTTCGTCGAGCACTTCCACGACGGCGGCTGGACCCCGCGCTGGAGTGCCCCCGGCGCCGAGGACTGCATGACCGGCACCACGAGCGACACCGTCTTCGGCGACCTGGTCGCGAAGGGCGTCGACGGCTTCGACGTGGAGCAGGCCCACCGGAGCGCGGTGAAGAACGCGACCGTCCCGCCGCGTGACGAGCGTGTGGGACGCAAGGGGAGCCTCCCGGGCGCCTTCCGCGGCCACGTCGACACCGACACCGCCGAGGGGATGTCCTGGACCCTGGACGCCGCGATCAACGACTGGAGCATCGCGGTGCTCGCCACCGCGCTGGCGGAGCGCGCCACCGACGCCGCCGACGAGGAGCGGTACCGCGCCGAGGCCGAGTGGTTCGCCCGGCGGTCCCTGCAGTACCGGAACGTCTTCGACCGCCGCCGCGGGTTCTTCATCGGCCGGCGTCCGGACGGGCAGTGGCGCGAGGGCGAGGGCTACGACCCTGACCAGTGGGGTGGCGACTACACCGAGACGAACGCCTGGGGCACGATGTTCACCGCCCCGCACGACGGCGCCGGGATCGTCGACCTGCACGGCGGTCCGGAGCGCTTCGACGCCGCCGTCGACCGCTTCTTCGCGACCCAGGAGACCGGTTCGACCGACCGTGCCGGGCACTACGGCTTCGCCATCCACGAGATGACCGAGGCCCGCGACGTCCGCATGGGCATGCTCGGGCTGTCGAACCAGCCCGCGCACCACATCCCCTTCTTCCCGATGTTCACCGGCCGCCACGACGACGCGCACCGCGTCGTCCGGCAGGCAGTGGACCGGCTGTTCGTCGGCTCGGACCTCGGCCAGGGGTACCCGGGCGACGAGGACAACGGCGAGATGAGTGCCTGGTACGTCTTCGCGACGGTCGGGCTGTACCCACTGGCACCGGCGAGCGGGTCGTACGTGATCGTGCCGCCGTCGGTCCGGCGGGCGGTGCTGCGACCGGTCGGAGGCTCGCCCACCGTCATCGAGACCGCCGGCGTCGGTCGGTTCGTCGCCTCGGTGACCGTGGACGGGGAGCCCTGGACGACCGTGAGCATCCCGCACGCGGTGGTGGTCGGGGCGTCGCGGATCGTCGTGTCGCTGTCGTCGTCGCCGACCGGGTGGGCGTCGGACACGCGGCCCGTCTCGGCGTCCGAGGTGCACGGGTACCGGGACACCCCGGTCGACGTCCTGCCCGTCGGGGCCTCGCCGCTGACGGACGACACCGGGCGCACCGTGACGGCGCTCGCCACCGGCGACGTCGTGGAGGTGCCGGTGTCCGTCGGGTCCGCGGCGCTGTACACGGTGACCGTCGCCGCTGCCGGGACGTACTCGTGGGAGGTCGCGCTGGGGGACCCGGGCGCGGATCCGGGTCCTGCCGCTGGCTCGGTCGTCGTGACGGATGCCGTCTTCGACTGGGCCGGGCAGACGCGGGTGTTCCGTCTCCGTGGTGGCGGGTCGGTCTTCCGGTTCACGGCGGTCACGGACGTCGAGCTCACGCAGCTCGAGCTCATCGCGTCCGACGGACAGCGTTGACCTGTCGTTCACCCTGCCGGAGCATGCTCACCCCATGTCGATGAGCGCACCGTTCGATCCGGAACAGCAGGGCAGTGACGTCCCCGTGGACGGCTCGGATGCCTCCGAGCTCGAGGTCGAGGAGGGACGGAGTGCTGCGGAGTCCGGGACCGTCTCGACGTCGGAGGAGGCGGACGCGTCCGCGGAGCGCCTCCACGACGAGGACGAAGCCGGCGGTGGCCCCGTGTTCCGCCGGCCGCAGCCCGGTGACCGGATGGACGCGTCGGACCTCTCCGAGGAGCTGTCGGAGGACAGCGAGCTCGACTCCTAGGCTCCGCTCATCGGCGGCGGGCATGCTCGTCGCATGTCGATGAGCAGTGCGTTCGATCCGTCCAAGGGCCGCGCCATCCCCGAGGACCAGGTGACCGAGGACGGTCTCGAACTCGACGAGGACCCGGCACACGGGCTCGACATCGAGGTCGAGGTGGTCAGCCGTGCGGCTGCTGACCCCGCGGCCCCGGCGTTGTTCCTCGCACCGATGGGGTCACCGTCGCCGGCGTCCGTCCCGTCCTCGTCCGCGCTGCCGGAGGCCGACGGGGAGTAGCGGTCAGGCGCCGTCGGTGTCCTTCGCGGCGGAGATGGCGGCCGCCTGCTGCAGCAGGCCGTTCGCGATGTCGCTGAGCGCGTGGAGCAGGTCCTCGGACCCGGCGCCGTCGACCGTCCGGAGCACGTCCGCGTAGCGCTGCCGGACCTCGGCGACCAGGGCGGTGCCCGCGGCACTGAGCACGAGGTGCGAGCCCCGGCGGTCGTTCGGGTTGCGCTGGCGTTCGACGAAGCCGGCCGCGGAGAGCCGGTCGACCATGTTCGTCACCGCACCCGAGGTCAGCCCGAGGTAGCCGGCGACCTCGGTCGGGGTCGAGTACCCGGTGTCGCTGATCAGGGTGAGGGCGCGGAGGGCGCTCTCGTGGATGCCGGCGCGGGCGCTCACCTGCGTGACGACGCTCGCGTTCGCGCGCACGACCGCGTCGAACGCAGCGATGAGCTCGCTGCCGTCGCCGTCCAGTCGTCCGGGCTCCATGTCCGTCTCCCCCTCGATGTCTCGTCGCCGGACACTACACGGCGCTGTGCAAGAACGGTGGCGCAGCGGTGGCGTCCCCATTGCGGTGCCCCCTGCTCTGGGGACGGGCGCGGGGTAGCGGGTGTGTGAACGGTTGACTATCTTGATGATTAAGCAATCGCACCCCGCGGTGGCTCTCCCAGAATCCCGAACATCGAGGTACCCCGTGTCGAACCCGCTCCGCGTCTCCCCGTTGAAGCGCCTCCGCTTTGCGCCCGTCGCGCTCACCGCGGGCATCTTCGCAGCCGTCCTGCTCTCCCTCTCCCTCACCGGCACCCTCTCCGGGTTCGCGGCGAGCATCACCAACACGAGCAACACCGCCGCCACCGGCACCCTGATCATGCAGGAGCAGAACGCCGGCGCGACGGTCACCTGCCTCAGCACCGACGCCGGTTCGGTCTCCACCAACTCCGCGTCCTGCTCCACGATCAACAAGTTCGGCGGCAGCACCACGATGACCCCGGGCAACGTCGTCCAACACGGCGATCTCGATCAAGAACACCGGCACCGCCGCCGCGAGCACCTTCACGCTGACCCCGGGCGCCACCTGCACCCAGTCGGCCAACGGCACGGCGAACGGCACCGCGACCGACCTGTGCGCCAAGATGAACCTCGTCATCACCTCGGGTTCCACCACGGTCTTCTCCGGCACGCTCGCCTCCTTCAAGGGCGCCGCTGCGTCCGCCTTCACGATGCCCGCCGCCCCCGCAGCCGGTGCGTCCACCCCGTTCAACTTCGCCGTCTCGCTGGACTCCAGCGCCGGCAACACCTACCAGGGCCTCGCCGCTTCGGTGCCGATGACCTGGACCTTCACCGCCTGATCCACCCCCACCGGACGACGTCCCGCTCGCTGACCGCGACCGGGACGTCGTCTGCCCCCGTCCACCGCCACCGCACCCGGCCCGACCAGAGAGGCAGCAGACCATGAGCCAGACCACGGCCATCCCGCTGAGCGGCACGCTCAGCCGTCCGCAGCTCGGCGGGCACGCGGCGACGCGGACCGAGTCGATGACCGCCTGGACCGTCGCGGTCATCGCCGGGCTCCTGCTCGCAGCTGCCGCGGTCTTCCTCGGGAGCGGTGGGCGCTGGTTCGTCGTCGAGACGCCCTCGATGGGTCAGGCGGCCCCGGTCGGCACCCTGGTCCTCGACCTGCCGGTCACCGTCTCCTCGCTCGCGGTCGGCGACGTCGTCTCGTTCGAGACCAGCGCGAACCCGGGCGTCACGTACACGCACCGCATCATCGAGATCGACCGCGACGGTGGCATCCACACCCGCGGCGACGTGAACGGCGCCACCGACCCGTGGACGCTCACGCAGGAGAACATCGTCGGCGCACCGATCGCCCTGGTGCCGCACCTCGGCTGGCTGCTCCGCGCGGCTCCACTGCTGATGATCGGGACCCTGCTCATCTGGGTCCTCACCAGCCCCTTCACCGACAAGGTCACGCGGTCGTCGCTCCGCATCGCGGGGTCGGCCCTCACCGTGTCCTACGCGGCGTTCGTCCTCAAGCCGTTCGTGAACATCACGACGATCTCGAACACGTCCTCCGCGCACGACGTCGAGGCGACGATCATCTCCTCGGGCATGTTCCCGGTCCGGGTCGACGCGCACGGCGGCAACACCGTGCACCTCGTCGACGGCGAGGTCGGCCGCGTCACGATCCACGAGCTGACGAAGACCGGCCACTACCAACTGACGTCGAACATCGACCTCGACCCCATGGGCTGGGTGCTCCTCATCGCACTGTGCCTGATCCCGCTGGTCTGCTGCCTGATGGTCGGCCGCGTCGAGACGGTGCGTGCCGCGTGAACCTGCACCGCCTGCGCGACGGCAAGGTCGTCGCCCTCCTGCTCGTCATGGCCCTCGCGGTCGTCGTCCTGCTCAACCAGTTCGCCCCCACCCGCTCCGGCTTCAGCGCGCAGATCGCGAACAGCGCCAACTCCGCCGGCACCGCCGCATCGAACACCTGCACCGGCCAGGTCGGCTTCGACGCCGCCGCCGCGAAGGCGCTCTTCGCGTACAAGTTCACCGAGACGACGGGCTCCACCGTCGCCACGGACTTCTCCGGCAAGGCCGCCAACGGCACCTACCAGGGTCCGATGGCCGCCAGCACGCCGAGCCCGATCGCGTGCCCGCGTGATCCCGGCACGTCGTGGCTGCTCAACGGGTCGTCGAACTTCGTCTCGACGCCGGCACTCCAGCAGAACCCGACGACCTTCAGCGAAGAGGTCTGGTTCCGCACGACCGTCGCGGGTGGGCTCCTGATCGGGTTCGGCGGCAGCCAGGTGTCGGTGTCCGGGCAGCACGACCGCCAGGTCTACCTCAACACCAGCGGCCAGCTCGTGTTCGGCACGTACAACAACGGCACGCAGGTCGTCACGTCACCGAAGGCGTACAACGACGGCAGCTGGCACCACGTCGTCGCCACCATGTCCGCCGCGACCGGGATGGCGCTCTACGTCGACGGCGCGGTCGTCGCCTCGAACGCCAAGTACACCGTGCCGGAGCCGGGCAACGGCTACTGGCGCATCGGGTACGACACGGTCTCCGGCTGGCCCGGGTCCGGGTCGAACTACTACTTCACCGGCTCGATGCGCTTCGCCGCGGTCTACGGTTCGGTCCTCACCGCGGCCCAGGTGTCGAGCCACTACGCCGCCGGGCGCTGACCGTCCCCGGGCTCGCCGAGCACTGGTCACAGCCCCGCCGACACCCGGCCAGCCATCCCCGGGAGGCTCGTGACCTGGCAGGTCTCCACGAGCCTCCCGGCCTGGTCCACCCCGCCCTGCCCGACGTCCCGAACGCGGACCGACTCAGGGAACGACGTGCCCCGCGGCGGTGAGCACGCGGTACCACTCCTCGCGGCTGAGCTCGATGTCCGACCCGGCGGCCGAGTCGCGCACGCGCTGCGGGTTCGTCGTGCCGAGGACGACCTGGAAGTGCGCGGGGTGGCGGGTGATCCACGCGACGGCGATCCCGGTCGGGGTGGCACCGTGGGCCGTCGCCAGCTCCTCGAGCACGTCGTTCAGCTCCGCGTACTGCTCGCGGTCGCCGAGGAAGACGCCGTCGAAGAAGCCCTTCTGGAACGGCGACCAGGCCTGCAGGGTCACGTCGTTCAGGCGCGAGTAGTTCAGGATGTCGTTGTCACGGTCGACGGCCTGGTCGAGGCCGCCCATGTTCGCGACGAGGCCCTGCGTGATGACGTTCGCGTGCGTGATGCTCAGCTGGACCTGGTTGAAGGCGAGCGGCTGCTGCACGGACTTCTTCAGCAGCTCGACCTGCCCGGGGGTGTGGTTCGAGACGCCGAAGTGGTGCACCTTGCCGGCAGCGTGCAGTTCGTCGAAGGCCTTGGCGACCTCCTCCGGCTCCACGAGGGCGTCGGGGCGGTGCAGCAGCAGGACGTCGATGAAGTCGGTGTGCAGGGCGGTGAGCGACTCCTCGACCGAGGACATGATGTGCTCGTACGAGAAGTCGAAGTACGCGCCGGTGCTCGTCGGGCGGATGCCGACCTTGGTCTGCAGCACGATCTCGGCGCGCTCGGCCGGGGACAGCGTGACCGCGGCGCCGAAGCGCTCCTCGCAGCCGTGCCAGCCGCCGTAGACGGCCGCGTGGTCGAACATCGTCACGCCCGCGTCGCGGGAGGCCGCGTACAACGCGCGGATCTCCTCGTCGCTCATGTCGTTGATCCGCATCAGGCCGACGACGACGTCGGATGCGGTGAGGTCCGTCTGTGGCAACTCCAGTGTCTTCACGCCGACGATCCTGCCAGCTGCTCGATGCCCCAGACAGGCCCTGCCGGTACCCGCCGCGGGCGGCTGGGCACACGGCGCCCGTCCGGGCTCAGGCGCGCAGGACGGCCACGGCGGTGGGCTCGGAACCGGCCCAGGTCGCCGTGAGCACGGCCCCGTCGGACGCCTGCGACGTCTCCGTCGTGTCCGCCCCGACCACACGCAGCACCACGAGGTCGCCGTGTCCCGTCGACACCGTGCTGGTCGTCCCCACGGTCACGACGTCCACGGCCGAGACGGTGGGGGAGTCCGCGTCGGACCCGCTGCCCACCGCGGTGCCCTCCTTCGCCGGGGCCGGACCGCCCTCACCCGGCGCTGCCTCCAGGTCGGCCTCGTGCCCACCGGTCGCGATCGCGCGTCGGAGGACGTCCGCGTACACCGGGTCACCCACCGCGTCGTAGACCCATCGACGGCCGAGCACCGAGTGGTGCATCTCGGTCACCAGGAAGGCCTCGGCGCCCGGCAGCGGTGCGCGCCGGTAGGTGAGCGGTACGTGCAGCACGGGCCCGTCCCCGACCCGCACCAGGTACGTCTCCACGCCCACTTCACCGTCCGGGTCGTCGAACCGGAAGCGTCCCAGCGCCACGAGCGAGCCGGCCGACGCGTCCGGGTCGACCCCGCTCCACGGCTGTGACGGAAGCCACGCGGCGATCGCGTCGGTCTTCGACGGGCGGAGTTCGGCGTTGTGGATGACGGCCATGCCCCGACCGTAGCGGCCCCGTGCGCCCGTACGCTGGTCCGGTGCGCGACGACCTGCTCCCCGTGCTCGCCTGCCCCGTCTGCCGCGAGCCCCTCGCCCGCACCGGCAGCGGCCAGGCCGGCTGCGCGAACGGGCACCGGTTCGACGAGGCCAAGCAGGGCCACCTCACCCTCCTGCCCGCCAAGCGCCGCGCGCTCACCGCGGACACCCCGGAGATGGTGGACGCCCGCATCCGCTTCCTCGGCCGCGGTCACTACGCGCCCGTCGAGCGGGCGCTCGCCGCGGTCGTCGGGGCAGCCGAGGCACCCGGCGTGGTCCTCGACGTCGGGGCCGGCCCCGGCACGTACCTCGCGCACGCGCTCGACGCCGACGGCGCGGACGGGAGGCTCGGGGTCGCGCTCGACCTGTCGGCCGTCGCCGTGCGCCGCGCGGCTCGCGTCCACGCTCGGGCCGGTGCCGTGGTCGGTGACGTCACGGAGCGCCTCCCCGTGGTCGACGCCGCCGCCGCGGTCGTCCTCGACGTCTTCGCGCCGCGGAACCAGCGGGAGTACGCCCGGGTGCTGCACGCGGACGGTGTCCTGGTCGTCGTGACGCCGCGGACGGGGCACCTCGCAGAGCTCGCCGAGGCCACGATCAGCGTCGACCCCGAGAAGGAACGCCGGCTGCACGACTCCCTGACCCCGTCGTTCGTCCAGCGCTCGTCCGAGGACCTGACCTGGACGATGGACCTCGACGCGGCGGACGTCCACGACGTCGTGCACATGGGCCCGAGCCACCACCACGTCGCTCCCGACGCGGTGTTCGCCCCGACGACGGTGACGGCCGCGGTCACCGTCTCGACCTGGACGCCCACGGCCTGAGTGGAGCGACCGGAGCGTGTGGCCGCGCGACGGACGGCCATGTTCCGCGCGCTCGGTGACGAATCTGGTCCACGATCCCCGAGGATCGCGAACCGGATCCGTCACCGCCCAGAGAAGGAACGGTCGTCCGGGTGCTCCGGTGTCAGCTGTCGGTCGCCGGAGCGCCGGATGCGGTGTCGGGCGCGACGTCGAGCGCCCAGATCACGCCGAAGCGGTCTCGGAGCTGCCCGGCGAGCGGTGCCCAGGCGGACGGGGCGAGCGGCTGCCGGATCTCGGCGCCCTCGGACAGGCCGTCCCAGACCGCGGTGACCTCGTCCGCGTCGTCACCGTGCAGGTACACGTACGACGCGTTCACACCCTGGTCCCACGGCTGACCCGGCCAGACGTCGAACGCCATGACCCGGACGCCGTGCGCGGACTCGACCTGGCCGAACACGATCCGGTCCGCCCACGCCGGGTCGTCCGAGGCACCCATCTGGCCGTAGGTCACCGCCGTGGCCTCGGTGCCGAGTGCTGCTGCGTAGAAGTCGAGCGCCGCCCGGGCGTCGCCGTCGAAGTTGAGGTGGGGAGTCGTGATGATCGTCATGGGCATCACTCTGCCGGTCGAAGCGGTCAGATCGTGTCCGCTTCTCCGGTCATACTCGAGCCATGTCCGGACCGTCCTCGCGCATGCTCGCGCTGCTCTCGCTGTTGCAGGTGCGCCGCGACTGGCCGGGCGACGTCCTCGCCGAGCGCCTCGACGTCAGCCCGAGGACAGTCCGGCGTGACGTGGACCGGCTCCGCGGACTCGGCTACCGGGTCGAGGCACTCAAGGGCCCGGCCGGCGGCTACCGCCTGTCCGCCGGCTCGGAGCTCCCACCGCTGCTCTTCGACGACGAGCAGGCCGTGGCGATCGCCCTCGCCCTGGCCGTCGCTCCCGCCTCCGGTGCGGACATCGCGGAGTCGGCCGTGCGGGCGCTCGCCGCGGTCCGTCAGGTGATGCCGCCGCGGCTCCGACACCGCGTCGACGCGGTCGAGGTCGTCAGCACCCCGGGCACGACGACCGTCGACCCCGAGGTCCTGGTGGCGGTGAGCGACGCCGTCCGCACGCACCAGGTCCTGCGCTTCACCTACGGCTCCGACGACCAGCACGACCGCCCGCCCCGCCGCGTCGAGCCGCACGCCGTCGTGGCGCGGAACGGCCGGTGGTACCTGCTGGCACGGGACAGCGAGGCCGTCGACGGGGACTGGCGCACCTACCGCATCGACCGGCTGCGCCCGCGGACCCCGACCGGACTGCGCTTCGCCCCGAGACCGATCCCCGGCGGTGACCCGGCCGCCTTCGTCGCCGCACGCTTCAAGGGCTCGGACGTCGTCGACGCCTGGCCCTGCACGGGCACCGTCGTGCTGCACGTCCCCGCCCGTCAGGTCGCGCCGTACCTCGAGCCCGACGCCCACCTCGAGGACCTCGGCCCCGATCGCTGCCGCCTCACGCTGGGGTCCTGGTCGTGGACCGCCCTCGCAGCGAAGGCCGCCGGCTTCGACGTCCCCTTCGACGTCGTCGGACCCCCGGAGCTCCGCGACGCGACGGGGGCGTTAGCGCGGCGCATGCGTCGAGCAGTGGGGCGTCAGGGAACCGTTAGGACGGCCGGCTGACGCCGCCCCCGGGGACACCATCGTCAACGTACCCCAACCGGTGCGGCCCACGGCACCTGCCGCGGGCATCGATGACCTCCAGGAGTCCCACGTGTTCGACGTCTTCGTCGTCGCCGGTGTCCTCGCCGTGTTCGGCGTCGTGACACTGATCGCCAAGGGGGTGGAGCGACTGTGATCGCCATCACCGTCGTCGCCGCCGTCCTCGGCATCGCCGCTGTCGTGTACCTCGTCTGGGCGCTCGTGCGCCCCGAGCAGTTCTGATGGGCGGGAGCGCACAGACGTGGGCCGGCATCGCCCAGGTCGCCGTCCTCGTGCTGCTGCTCGTGGTGGCGTACCGGCCGCTCGGCGACTGGATCGCCCGCGTGTTCGAGTCCAAGCACCACGGCCGGGCCGAGCGGGTCGTGTACCGGCTCATCGGCGTCGAGCCCGACGCCGAGCAGTCCTGGCCGGCGTACCTCCGCGGTGTGCTGCTCATCAGCGTCGTCGGCGTGCTGCTCGTCTACCTCCTGCAGCGCATCCAGGTCGTCCTGCCGGGTGACCTCGGGCTGCCGGCCGTCGGCCCGTCGCTCGCGTTCAACACGGCGGCGTCGTTCGTCTCCAACACGAACTGGCAGTCCTACTCGCCGGAGGTCACCCTCGGGTACTCCGTGCAGATGGCCGGCCTCGCCGTGCAGAACTTCCTGTCGGCAGCGGTGGGCCTCGCGGTCGCCGTGGCCCTGGTGCGCGGGTTCGCCCGGCGCAACACCGGCACGCTCGGCAACGTCTGGGTCGACGTCGTGCGCGGCACGGGCCGGCTGCTCCTGCCGCTGTCCTTCGTGTTCGCACTCGTCCTGGTCGCGGGCGGTGTCATCCAGTCCTGGGGCGCCGGCACCGACGTCACGACGTTGACCGGCGGCACCCAGCACATCCCGGACGGCTTCGTCGCCTCGCAGGAGGCCATCAAGCTCCTCGGCACGAACGGTGGCGGCTACTTCAACGCGAACTCAGCGCACCCGTTCGAGAACCCGCAGGCGTGGACGAGCCTCCTCGAGGTCTTCCTCATGCTCGTCATCCCGTTCTCCCTGCCGCGGGCCTTCGGCCGGATGGTCGGCGACCACCGCCAGGGCTACGCGATCCTCGCCGTGATGGGCGCGATCTTCCTCGTGTCCCTGTCGGCGATGTCGATCGCCGAACTCGCCGGCGGCGGCGTGGCCACCCACGCTGCCGGTGCCGCGATGGAGGGCAAGGAGGTCCGCTTCGGCATCCTCGGCTCCACGCTGTTCGGCACGACGTCGACCGCCACCTCGACCGGGGCCGTGAACGCCATGTTCGACAGCTTCACCCCGCTCGGCGGCATGATGGCGATGCTGAACATGATGCTCGGCGAGGTCACCCCCGGCGGCGTCGGGTCCGGTCTGTACGGCATGCTCGTCCTCGCCGTGATCACGGTGTTCATCGGCGGGCTGCTCGTCGGCCGCACGCCGGAGTACCTCGGCAAGAAGATCCGCGCGAAGGAGATGACCTTCGCCGCGCTCTACATCCTGGTCACCCCGACCGTGGTGCTGCTCGGGACGGCGCTCTCGCTCGTCATCCCCGGCGTCCGCGAGCAGGTCCTCGGCACGTCGGTCTTCAACCCCGGCAACCACGGCCTGTCCGAGCTGCTCTACGCCTTCACCAGCGCCGGCAACAACAACGGCTCGGCCTTCGGCGGTCTGACCGCGAACACGACGTGGATGAACTCCGCGCTCGGCGTCGCGATGCTGCTCGGTCGCTTCGTGCCGATGGTCTTCGTCCTGGCGCTCGCCGGGTCGCTCGCCAAGCAGGAGAAGGTCCCCGCCACGGTCGGGACCCTGCCCACGCACCGGCCGCTGTTCATCGGCCTGCTCGGTGGCGTCGCCGTCATCGTCACCGCACTCACGTACTTCCCGGTGCTCGCACTGGGACCCCTCGCAGAAGGACTGGTTCGATGACCATCGAGACCTCCGAACCGGAGGTGACCGCGGCCTCCCGGCCGGCCACCCGCTCGTCCGCCTTCGGGCCCCGTCAACTGGTGGCGGGCCTCCTGGGCGCGTTCCGCAAGCTCGACCCGCGGCTCATGTGGAAGAACCCCGTCATGTTCATCGTGGAGGTGGGCGCGGCCCTGACGACGGTCACCGCCGTCGTCGAGCCCTTCACCCGGTCTGGAGGCTCGGCGGACTCCGCCGCGCCCGTCCCGTCCTCCTTCACCATCGCGATCGCCGTCTGGCTCTGGTTGACCGTCGTGTTCGCCAACCTGGCGGAGTCGGTCGCGGAGGGCCGGGGCAAGGCCCAGGCCGACACCCTGCGGAAGACCCGCTCGACCACGAGCGCGCGCCGCGTCATCGACTACTCCGCTGCCGACCCGGCGGCCGTCGTGAACGCCACGGAGGACGTCGCGTCCGTCGACCTCGCCAAGGGCGACGTCGTCGTGGTGGTCGCCGGCGAGGTGGTGCCAGGTGACGGCGACGTGATCGACGGCATCGCCTCGGTCGACGAGTCCGCCGTCACGGGGGAGTCCGCGCCGGTGATCCGCGAGTCCGGTGGTGACCGCAGCGCCGTCACGGGCGGCACCCGGGTGCTGTCGGACCGCGTCGTGGTGCGCATCACCTCGACCCCCGGTGAGACCTTCATCGACCGGATGATCCGGCTCGTCGAGGGCGCTGCCCGGCAGAAGACGCCGAACGAGATCGCGCTGAACATCCTGCTCGCGTCGCTGTCGATCGTCTTCGTCATCGTCTGCCTGACGATGCAGCCCATCGCCGGCATGGTCGGTGCGACGGTCAGCATCACGGTGCTCATCGCCCTGCTGGTCTGCCTCATCCCGACCACCATCGGCGCCCTGCTCTCCGCGATCGGCATCGCCGGCATGGACCGGCTCGTGCAGCACAACGTGCTCGCGATGTCGGGCCGTGCGGTCGAGGCCGCCGGTGACATCACCACGCTGCTCCTCGACAAGACCGGCACGATCACGTACGGCAACCGCCGGGCCTCGCGCGTGGTGCCCGTGCCCGGGGTGACCGAGGCCGAGCTGATGGCAGCTGCCGCACTGTCGAGCGCTGCCGACGGCACGCCCGAGGGCCGGTCGATCGTGGACCTGGCGAGCGCTGCCGGGATCACGACGCCCCTGCCCGAGGGTGGGGTCGAGGTGCCGTTCACCGCGCAGACGCGCATGTCCGGCGTCGACCTGCCCGACGGCTCCTCGGTGCGCAAGGGTGCCGCGGCAGCAGTGCTGGCGTGGGCTGACACCTCCGATGCCGGTCTCGTCGCGGCCGTCGACGCCACGGTCGCGGAGATCTCCGACCAGGGCGGCACCCCGCTCGTGGTCGGTCGGCGATCGGCGTCCGGCGCGGTCGCGCTGCTCGGTGTCGTGCACCTCAAGGACGTCGTGAAGGACGGTCTGGCGGAGCGCTTCGGCGAGCTGCGGTCGATGGGCATCCGCACGGTGATGATCACCGGCGACAACCCCCGCACCGCGAAGGCGATCGCCGCCGAGGCCGGTGTCGACGACTACCTCGCCGAGGCCACCCCGGAGGACAAGCTCGCGCTCATCCGCCGGGAGCAGGAGGGCGGCAACCTCGTCGCGATGACGGGCGACGGCACGAACGACGCCCCGGCCCTGGCGCAGGCGGACGTCGGCGTCGCGATGAACACCGGGACGACCGCGGCGAAGGAGGCCGGCAACATGGTCGACCTCGACTCGGACCCGACGAAGCTCATCGACGTCGTCCGGATCGGCAAGCAGCTGCTCATCACCCGCGGGGCACTGACCACGTTCTCGATCGCCAACGACGTCGCGAAGTACTTCGCGATCATCCCGGCGATGTTCCAGGCCGTGTTCCCGGGCCTCGCTGCGCTCAACGTCATGGGCCTGCACAGCCCGGCGTCGGCGATCCTGTCGGCGATCATCTTCAACGCGCTCGTCATCGTGGCGCTCATCCCGCTGTCCCTGCGTGGCGTCAAGTACCGCGCAGCCTCGGCGTCGTCGATCCTCGGCCGCAACCTGCTCGTCTATGGGCTCGGCGGCGTCATCGTCCCCTTCATCGGCATCAAGCTGATCGACCTCGTCGTCGGTCTCATCCCGGGGTTCTGAACACCATGGCATCACCACGCAGTTCCGTCCGTTCACTCGGTGTGGCCGTCCGCCTCACCGTCCTCGCCACCGTCGTGCTCGGCGTCGCCTACCCGCTCGCGGTGTTCGGCGTCGGGCAGGTCGCCTTCCACGACCAGGCCAACGGCTCGATGGTCACCGACGCGTCGGGGAAGGTCGTCGGCTCCTCCCTCATCGGGCAGGCGGTCAGCGGCAAGGACGCCGACCGTTGGTTCCAGACCCGTCCGTCGGCGGCCGGCGAGGAGGGGTACGACGCCGGTGCCTCGTCCGGGTCGAACCTCGGGCCGAGCAACCCCGACCTGACCAAGGCCATCGAGGAGCGTCGTGCGGCGGTCGCGAAGGCCGACGGGGTCGCAGCCGCCGACGTGCCCGCGGACGCGGTGACGGCGTCGGGCTCCGGCCTCGACCCGGACGTCAGCCCCGAGTACGCCCGCCTGCAGGTCGCCCGGGTGGCCGAGGCCCGGGGGCTGTCCGAGTCGCGGGTCCGTGCCCTGGTCGCCGCGCACACCGAGTCCCGCCAGCTCGGCGTCCTCGGGGGCCCCACGGTCAACGTCCTGGAGCTGAACCTGGCCCTGGCGACGCTGTCCTGACCCGGGGACCCCCTCCGCACCCCCCCCCACCCCCTCCGCAAGACACCGGTGTTCATCCTCCGCGCCGCGGGAAAGCGCGGTGCGACCGACGAACACCGGTGTTTTGCGAAGGGGCCCCGCCCGCACCACCACCACGACCACGGCAGCACGCGAGAGGATGAGCACGTGAAGCGAGGGAAGCTGCGGGTCCTGCTCGGTGCCGCACCCGGCGTCGGCAAGACCTTCACGATGCTCGAAGAGGGGCGCCGCCTGCGTGCCGAGGGCCGTGACGTGGTCGTCGCCGTCGTCGAGACCCACGGCCGTGCCGCCACCGCCGCGCTCGTCGACGGGCTCGAGGTCGTGCCCCGCCGTACCGAACAGCACCGCGGCGTCGAGCTCGACGACCTGGACCTCGCAGCCGTCGTCACGCGCCGGCCCGACGTCGCCCTGGTCGACGAGCTCGCCCACACGAACGCCCCCGGTGGCCCGCACGAGAAGCGCTGGCAGGACGTGGAAGCCCTGCTCGCCGCGGGCATCGACGTCATCTCGACGGTGAACATCCAGCACATGCAGTCCCTCGGGGACGTCGTGCGCGAGATCACCGGCACCGTCCAGCGGGAGACCGTCCCGGACGCCGTGGTCCGCGCCGCCGACCAGATCGAGGTCGTCGACCTGTCGCCGCAGGCCCTCCGCGAGCGGCTGTCCGACGGGCTGGTCTACCCGGCCGCCCGGATCGACGCCGCGCTGTCGAACTACTTCCGCCTCGGCAACCTCACCGCCCTGCGCGAGATCGCCCTGCTCTGGCTGGCCGACGAGGTCGACGACGCGCTCAAGCGCTACCGCGCCGAACACGGGATCGACCACCGGTGGGAGGCCCGCGAGCGCGTCCTCGTCGCACTCACCGGCGGGCCCGAGGGTGAGACCCTCCTGCGCCGCGGAGCCCGGATCGCCGCGCGGTCGGCCGGCGGGGAGCTCGCGGCGGTGCACGTCACGACGAACGACGGGCTGCGGGAACGTCACCCCGGTGCGCTCGGCAGGCAGCGGGCGCTGCTCGAACAGCTCGGCGGGACGTACCACCAGGTGGTCGGCGACGACGTGCCCTTGACGCTGGTGCGATTCGCCCGGTCGATCGACGCGACGCAGATCGTCATCGGGGTCAGCCGCCGCAGCCGTGCGACCGCGGCCGTCACCGGTCCGGGCATCGGCAACACGGTGATCCAGGAGTCCGGCGACATCGACGTGCACGTGGTCACGCACGAGCGCGCCGGCGGCGGGATCGCCCTGCCCAAGCTCGGCGGCAGCCTGTCCCGGGGCCGCGTGGTCGCCGCGTTCGTGCTCGCCCTCGTCGCGGGGCCGCTGCTCACCTGGGCGCTCAGCCTCACCGACGACCCGGACTCGATCACGGTCGACGTCCTGGCGTACCAGCTGCTCGTCCTCGTCGTCGCGCTGGTCGGCGGGATGCTGCCGGCGGTGTTCGCGGCCGTGCTCTCGGGGCTCAGCCTCGACTTCTTCTTCGTCCAACCGCTGCACCAGGTCACCGTGCAGCAGCCGTGGCACCTCGTCGCCCTGGTGATGTACGTCATCAGCGCCGTGCTCGTCAGCTTCGTGGTGGACCGGTCCGCGCGCCGCTCCCGGACGGCTCGTCGGGCCGCGGCGGAGTCCGGGCTCCTCGTCGGGATCGCCGGCAGCGTCCTGCGCGGCGACGACGCCCTGCAGGCACTCGTCGACCGCACCCGCGAGGCCTTCGGCTTCACGGGGCTGCGCGTCCGCCAGGGCGACGTCGTGCCGGCCACGTCGGGGACGTTCGACGACGCGCCGGACGCCACCACGAGCCTCCCGTCCGGAGCCGTCCTGGAGTTCGCCGGCGCACCCGACGACCCGACCCAGCGCCGCCTGCTGCGGGTCGTGGAGCAGCAGATCGACGCCGCCCTGGAGCACCGGGCACTCACCCGCACCGCGGTCGACGCCGAACGGATCGCGGCGGCGGACCGGGTGCGGAGCGCCATCCTCGCGGCCGTCGGCCACGACGTGCGCCGGCCGATCGCGGCCGCCTCGGCCGCCGTGCAGACCCTCCGTGCCAGCGACATCCGCCTGTCGGAGACCGACCGGGAGGCCCTGCTCGCCACCGCCGACGAGAGCCTCGGTCAGCTCGCGGTGCTGTTGGGCGACCTGCTCGACGTCTCGCGGGTGCAGGCGGGGGTGCTCGCGGTCACACCCGTGCCGCTGCCGCTGGAGACCGTGGTCGCGCCGGCCCTCGACGAGCTGGAGCTCGGGCCGGACGACGTCGACCTCGACCTGCCGGCGGACCTGCCTCCGGTGCTGGCCGACCCCGTGCTGCTGCAGCGCGTCATCGTGAACCTGCTCGCGAACGCCGTCCGCTACAGCCCCGAGGGCACGAGCGTCCGGGTGGCGGCGAGTGCCTTCGGCGGCGGGGTCGAGCTCCGTGTCGCGGACCACGGACCGGGCATCCCCGAGGTGCAGCGGAACGACGTGTTCCAGCCCTTCCAGCGGCTCGGCGACACCGACAACGACACCGGGCTGGGGCTCGGACTGGCACTGGCACGGGGCTTCACCGAGGGGATGGGCGGCACCATCGAGGTCGACGACACCCCGGGCGGCGGGCTCACCATGGTGGTGCGGCTGCCGATCGCCGGACACCTGGGAGTGGTAGCCCGATGAAGGTCCTGATCGCGGACGACGACCCGCAGCTCGTCCGGGCCCTCGGCGTGACGCTGACCGCCCGCGGGTACGACGTCGTCACCGCCCGGGACGGCCGCGCCGCCATCGACGCGGTGATCACCGAGCGCCCGGACATCGTGATGCTCGACCTCGGCATGCCCAGGCTCGACGGCATCGGGGTCCTGCAGGGCATCCGCGCGTGGACGCAGGTGCCCGTGCTGGTGCTGTCCGGGCGGACGGACTCGGCGGACAAGGTCAACGCGCTCGACGCCGGCGCGGACGACTACGTGACGAAGCCGTTCCAGATGGACGAGCTGCTCGCACGGCTCCGGGCGCTCGGTCGGCGGCGGGTCGTCGCGTCCGAGGAGACCCCGTCGATCGCGATCGGTCCGCTGCTCGTGGACCTCGTCGCGAAGCAGGTGACGTCGACCGAGGGGCCCGCGATCCGGCTCACCCCGACCGAGTGGCGGCTGCTCGAGGTCCTGGTCACGAACCCCGACCGGCTGATGACCCGCGAGATGCTCCTGACCGAGGTCTGGGGTCCGACGCACGGCAACGACTCCGGCTACCTGCGGCTCTACATGGCGCAGCTGCGGCGGAAGCTCGAGCCGGACCCCGCACACCCCCGCTACCTGGTCACCGAGTCGGGGATGGGCTACCGCTTCACGCCCTGAGGCAGCACGGCGCTCGTCAGGAGCGGGCGCCGGCAGCGGCGGCGAGTTCGGCGCGGGTGCGGGCGCCGTGCTTCCGGAGCAGGTTCGCCACGTGGTACTTCACCGTGTTGACGGTGATGCCGAGCCCGTCGGCGATCTCCCGGTTGCCGACGCCGGTGACGACGAGCCGGAGCACGTCGCGCTCCCGTGGGGTCAGGTCGGCGTCGTCGGCCACGTCGACCTGCCCGGCCGGCGGGTCGAGGGGGAGCGAGATGTCGAGGACGGAGCCCCACGCCGGCGTCGAGTCGACCCGGAGTCGTCCGTCCAGGGCCGCGACCCGTTCGGCGATCGGCCGCATCGCGTCGTCGTGCGTGTCGAGCGTGCCGGCGCCGTCGTCGCGGAGCTGCATGAGCAGGTTCCGGCCGTCGCAGTCCCACTGGATGCGGACCCGCTGCGCCCGACCCTCGTCGGCGAGCGCGAGGACCGCCGTCCGCACGATCGCCCTGGCCGCGTGCGCGACGTCACCGGGCAGGGCGCGGCCGGTGGCCGGCGGCTCGACGAACTGCACGTCGAGGTCACCAAAGCGCACGAGCGGGCGGAGGTCGGCGCGGAGGCGGGAGAACGCCCCGGTCACCGGTTCGAGCAGGGCTCCGCGCTGCAGGTCGGTCGCGGTGCGCAGTTCGACGAGGGCGGCCGAGGCGATCTCGACGGCCTCTGCCCGAGCCGCTGCGTCCCCGACCCGCGAGGACCGGAGCACCGCGAGCACCGACTCCAGCGTGAGGGCGTGCCGGTCGGCCTGCTCGGCGACGGTCCTGGCGTGCTCCGCGGCTGCCAGGCGTCCGCCGGGGTCGACCCGGGCCTCCAGGGCGGTGTCTGCTGTGTCGTCCACGCACCGAACCTACGCGGGTCTCCCATCCGTGTGGGTGGGGCCACCCGATCGGGTGGGACCCCCGCCGTGTCGGGTAGCGGTTCGTCCAGGGGCGGAGGGCCAGTGTGGGTTGCATGGCACAACCGACCGTCCCCGACGCGCTCGACCTGGTCGTCCGCGAGCTCGACGACCTGGCCGCGGCACTCCGATCGGCCGACCCCGCGCCCTACGCGCAGGCCGTCGACCTGGTCGAGGGCGCCGACCGTGTCTTCGTGCACGGTGCCGGTCGCTCCGGACTCGCGCTCCGGATGACCGCGATGCGGTTGATGCACCTCGGACTCGACGTGCACGTCGTCGGCGAGGTCACCACCCCGGCGATCCGCCCGGGCGACGTGCTGCTCGTCGCGAGCGGCTCCGGCACGACCTCCGGGATCGTCGCAGCCGGCGAGAAGGCCGTCGAGGTCGAGGCTTCCGTCATCGCGGTCTCCACCACCGCGGACTCGCCCCTCGCCGAGCTGGCCGCGGTCACGCTCGTGCTCCCCGCCGCCACGAAGACCGACCGCTCCGGCACCGCGTCCGCGCAGTACGCCGGCAGCCTGTTCGAACAGGGCGTCGCCCTGCTCGGCGACGCGCTCTTCCACACCCTGTGGGCCAGGGGCGGGCAGTCCGCCGACGACCTCTGGCCCCGTCACGCCAACCTCGAATGAACCACTGAAAGGCACACTCATGCAGCTCCAGTTCGCCATGGACACCCTGACCACCGAGAAGGCCCTCGAGCTCGCCGCCGCGGCCGCGCCGCACGTCGACATCATCGAGCTCGGCACGCCGCTGATCAAGGCCGCCGGCCTCTCCGCCGTCACCGCGATCAAGGAAGCACACCCGGACAAGATCGTCTTCGCCGACCTCAAGACGATGGACGCCGGTGAGCTCGAGGCCGACATCGCCTTCTCCGCCGGCGCCGACCTGGTCACCGTGCTCGGTGTCGCCGGTGACAGCACCATCGCCGGTGCCGTCAAGGCCGCCAAGGCCCACGGCAAGGGCATCGTCGTCGACCTGATCGGCGTCTCCGACAAGGCCGCCCGTGCCCGCGAGGTCACCGAGATGGGCGCCGAGTTCGTCGAGATGCACGCCGGTCTCGACGAGCAGGCAGAGGAGGGCTTCACCTTCTCGAAGCTCCTCGACGCCGGCAAGGAGTCCGGCGTGCCGTTCTCCGTCGCCGGTGGCGTGAACGCCTCGTCCGTCGCCTCGGTGCAGGAGGCCGGCGCACGCGTGGCCGTCGCCGGCAGCGCGATCTACAGCGCGTCGGACGTCGGGGCCGCCGCCGCGGAGATCCGCGCGGCCATCACGGCCTGACCCACCCCCACCACGACCGGCCCGACGGGCCCCGGCAGCACGCCGGGGACGTCGGGCCGTCGTCATGTCGGCGCGCGGCTGCGAGCGGCGTCCGGACGGGAGGCTCGCCCTCCTCCGCAGCGTCGCCGTCGGCCCGACTGCCGGTCCGGCTCGGGGAGCGCTAGCGTCGGAGCGTGACGATCACCCTGCGGGCCATGGCCGCCGACGACTGGCAGCGGTGGCGGCCGGTCCGGCTGGCGGCGCTCGCGGACGCGCCCGAGGCCTTCGGCTCACGGCTCGCCGACTGGTCGGACGCTCCGGAGGACCGCTGGCGCGCCCGGCTGTCGATCCCGGGCGCCCTCGACCTGGTCGCGTACGAGGGCGACCACGCGGTCGGCATGGCGAGCGGGGTCCCCGGCGAGGGCGACCGTGCCGAGCTGATCTCGATGTGGGTCGACCCCGCCGCGCGTGGCCGCGGTGTCGCGGACGCCCTCGTCGACGCCCTCGTCCGCTGGGCCGCCGAGACCGGGGCCGCCGTGCTCGAGCTCGCGGTGATGCCCGACAACGCGCGTGCCCGACGGACGTACGAACGCCTCGGCTTCACCGCATCGGCCGTACCCGGCGACGCCCTGCCGGACGGCCGGCACGAGGTCGTGATGCTCCTGGCGCTGGCGGGCCCACCGGCGGCCCCACGCGCCTCCGGGCTGGTCGACGTGCTGGCCGGGCTGGTCCGACCAGGCGCCCACGTGCTCGAACTCGGGTCGGGGGCCGGGCGGGACGCCATCGCCCTCGAAGCCGCCGGGTTCCGTGTCGAGCGCACGGACGGGGCCAGGACCTTCGTCGACGAGCTGCGGGCCGACGGCCACGGCGCGCGGGTGCTCGACGTCCGGACCGGGGTCTTCGGTGGACCGTTCGACGCCGTCTTCGCGACCGGACTGCTGCGCCACGTGCGGCGGACGGAGCTCCGCGGGGTGCTCCGCCGTGCGCTCGTGGCCGTCCGTCCCGGCGGGGCGCTCGCCGTGACGGTCCAGCGGACCGACGACGCCCTGGCGGCCGACGTCGCCGCTGCCGGCTGGGTCGACGTGGTCGTCCGGGCGGTCGCGGGCGGCGGACCGTTCACGATCACCGCACACCGGACCGAGGAGACACGATGAGCCGAGCACGCCGATGGACCACCTGGACCGTGGCGGTGGTGCTCGTCCTGGTCGTGGTCTTCCTCGTGTGGGCGAACATCGTGATGCAGGGCACCCGTGCCGCCGCGCTGCAGGTCTGGCGTGACGACCGCGTGGCCGTGCGGGACGCCAGCGACGCCGTGGTGATGACGCCGACGGGCAGCGCGAACGGCGTCGGCGTGGTGTTCGTCCCCGGTGCGAAGGTCGACGCGTACGCCTACATGGCGTCGTTCCGGCAGGTCGTCGCCGCCGGGACGACGGTCGTCATCACGAAGCCGACGCTCAACCTGGCCTTCTTCGACCCGCGGCCGCTCGCCACGTTCGAGGCCCACGTGCCGTCGGTCCACACCTGGGCTGTCGGCGGGCACTCCCTCGGCGGGGTCCGGGCGTGCCAGCTCGCCGACAGCCCCGAGGTCGCCGGCCTGCTGCTGTTCGGCAGCTACTGCGCGAACGACCTGTCCGGGTCGGACCTGGACGTCCTGAGCCTCTCCGGGTCCCGCGACGGGCTCTCCACGCCCGCGAAGGTCGAAGCCGCCCGCGAGCGGCTGCCGGCGAGCGCGACGATGACGGAGCTGCAGGGCGTCAACCACGCGGACTTCGGGGCGTACGGCGCACAGCCGGGCGACCGCACCGCGACGGTCCCGCGTGCCCAGGCCCGTGCCGAGATCGCCGCCGCCGTCACGCGGTGGGTCGACGGTCTCCGCGCTTCCGGCCTCCACTGACCCGCGCCACGAGGTAGAGCACGACGCCGACCGCGAGCAGCATCGCCGCGTACAGCCACACCTGCCCGCTCTGCTGGGTGAGCAGCAGGATGCACGACAGCACACCGAGGACGGGGACGAAGGTCCAGACCCGGAAGTGGTCGTGCTCCACGCGGTCGCGGCGAAGGACGAGCACGGCGACGTTGGTGCTGATGAACACGAAGAGCAGCAGCAGCACGACGGTCTCGGCGAGGGTGCCGACGTCGCCGACGAGCGTCAGCAGCATCGCGACGACGGTCGTCGCGACGATGGCTGTCCACGGCGTCTTCCGGTTCGGCAGGACCTTGCCGAGCACGGTGGGCAGCAGGCGCTGCTCGGCCATGCCGTAGGTCACGCGGCTCGCCATGATCATCGTCAGCAGCGCGCCGTTGGCGACGGCGACGAGGGCGATCAGACTGAACACCCAGTCCGGGATCGGCACTCCAGTGGCGGCCACGACCTGGAGCAGCGGGCCGGACGACTCCTGCAGTTCGGAGGAGGGCAGGGCGATCGCGCTCGCCAGGCCGACGAGCACGTAGACGACGCCGGCGGTGGCCAGGGCGCCGAACAGGGCCCGCGGGTAGACCTTCCGCGGCTCGCGGACCTCCTCGGCGACGTTGGCGGAGGTCTCGAAGCCGACGAACGAGTAGTAGGCGACGATGGCGGCACTCAGGGTGGCGAGCGCCGGGTTCGCCTCGGACGGGAACGCCCCGATGCGCGAGACGTCGCCGCCACCGCCGCCCATCATCACGGCGACCGCGACGATGACGATCACCAGGCCGGACACCTCGATGACCGTCATGACCACGTTGCTCTTCAGCGAGTCCGAGATCCCGCGGGCGTTCAGGCAGGCGACGAGCGCCAGGAACACGATGGCGGTCGGCACCGGGGGCAGGTCGACGAACGTGCCGAGGTAGTCCCCGGCGAAGGCGAGTGACAGGCCCGCGGCGCTCGTGACACCGGCGGCGAGCATGCAGAACCCGACCAGGAACGACACGATCGGCACCTTGTAGGCGCGCTCGGCGAAGATCGCGGCGCCACCGGCCTTCGGGTACTTCGTCACGAGCTCGGCGTACGACCCGGCCGTCAGGAGGGCGAGCAGCAGCGCCAGCAGCAGCGGTGCCCAGAGCGCTCCGCCGACGTCCTTCGAGAGCGTGCCCATCAGCGCGTAGATGCCGGCGCCGAGGACGTCCCCGAGGATGAACAGGTAGAGCAGCGGCCCGGTGATCGCCTGGCGGAGCTTGGAACCCTGCCCGTCGACGGCGCGGTCGGTGGTGTCGGTCATCGTGTCCCCTTCGTCACGATGAGCGAACCGGTTGTCCTCTGCGCGCCCTCACAGTCACGAGCACGTCCTCCACCGTCGGTGAACTCTCTCCACAGGGGCGGTGCCGAGTGCCACGCGGCACCTGGAGCGGTCCTAGACTCGGGCGCACCACTCGTTCGACACGACTCCCTGGAAGGTGTGTCCATGACGTCGTCAGACCGGTCCGCCCCTGTGCGCCTCGCCGATGCGCGGGCACTCCTCTTCGACCTCGACGGCGTCCTCACGCCCACCGCCGACGTGCACATGCGCGCCTGGAGCCGCCTGTTCACGCCGTACCTCGCCGCGCACGGCGTCGCGCCGTACACGGAGCAGGACTACTTCGCGTACATCGACGGCAAGCCGCGCTACGACGGCGTCCGCTCGCTCCTCGACGCCCGCGGCATCGAGCTGCCGCAGGGCACCCCGGACGACGACCCCGACCAGGACACCGTCTGCGGGCTCGGCAACCGGAAGAACGCGGAGTTCACCGCCGAGCTGACCGAGCACGGCGTCGAGCCCTACCCGGGGTCACTGCGCTTCCTCGTCGCCGCCATCGACGCCGGCCTGTCCGTCGCGGTGGTCTCGAGCTCCGCGAACGCCAAGTCGGTGCTCCGGACCGCTGGCATCCTCGAGCGCTTCCCGGTCGTCATCGACGGCATGGTCGCGCGGGAAGACGGCCTCGCCGGCAAGCCCGCGCCGGACACCTACCTCGACGCCGCCAGCCGCTTCGGCCTGACCGCCGCCGAGTGCGTCGTGGTCGAGGACGCCACGAGCGGGGTGGCCGCCGGCCGGAACGGCTCCTTCGGCCTGGTGGTCGGCGTCGACCGCGGTGCTGGTGCCGACGCCCTGCGCGAGCACGGCGCGGACGTCGTCGTGACGGACCTCGCCGACCTCATCGCCGAGCTGCCCGAGCCGGCCGGGCCGACTGAGCCGGCCGTCCCGACGACGTAGACGGACCACCGGCGCGATCCGCGCCTCCAGGCCGTCCCTGACCACCTCCCCTCCCACGGAGCCCCATGAACCCCATCACCTCGGACCCCCTCGACCGCGTCCGGTACCCGGTCGACGAGTGGGCGCTCGTCGAGACCGAGTACACCCCGGACGAGCAGGGCGTCGCGGAGACGAACTTCGCGGTCGGCAACGGCTACCTCGGGCTGCGCGGCAACCTCGACGAAGGCCGCGGCGGCGTGCAGTACGGCACGTACGTCAACGGCTTCCATGAGACCTGGCCGATCCGGCACGCCGAGGACGCCTTCGGCTTCGCCAAGACCGGCCAGACGATCATCAACGTGCCCGACGCCAAGGTGATCCGGCTGTACGTGGACGACGAGCCCCTCGTCCTCGCCGAGGCCGACATCCTGCGGCACACGCGTCGACTCGACTTCCGCGGCGGGTTCCTGCTGCGCGAGACCGAGTGGTCGACGCCGTCGGGCAAGCGTGTCCTGATCCGGTCGCGTCGCCTCGTGTCGTTCACGGACCGGCACCTCGCGGTCGTCGACTACGAGGTCACGATGCTCGACCACGACGCCTCGATCCTGTTGTCCAGCCAGATCCTCAACCGCCAGGACGTCGTCGACGAGTACCACGCCGGCATGCGTGCGGCTGCGTCGGCGTCGGCGTTCGACCCCCGCAAGGCGGAGACCTTCAGCGAGCGCGTGCTCGAACCGCGCCTCAAGCGGAACACCGCGACCCGCTCGCTGCTCGGGTACCAGGCCAAGAGCTCCGGCATGACGATCTGCGTCGGGGTCGAGCACCGGCTCGAGACCGAGAACACGTGGGACGAGTCCTCCTCGATCGAGGACGACCTCGCCAAGCACGTCTACCGGGTGCAGGCCAAGGCCGGCCAGCCGATCCACCTGACCAAGAACATCGTCTACCACACCTCCCGCGGCGTCCCGGCGCGCGAACTCGCCGACCGCTGCGACCGCACGCTCGACCGCGCCCACGCCGAGACGGTCGAGGAGACCTTCGCCAAGCAGCGCGTGTGGATGGACGACTACTGGGCGCGCAGCGACGTCGAGATCGCCGGGCAGCCGGAGATCCAGCAGGCCGTGCGCTGGAACCTCTACATGCTCGCGCAGGCGACGGCGCGCACCGACGGCCACGGCATCGCGGCCAAGGGCGTCACCGGCTCCGGCTACGGCGGGCACTACTTCTGGGACATGGAGATCTACGTCCTCCCGTTCCTCAGCTACACCGCGCCGATCGTCGCGCGCAACGCCCTGCGGTTCCGCTACAACATGCTCGACTCCGCGCGGGCCCGCGCCCGCGAGCTGAACCAGCACGGCGCCCTGTTCCCGTGGCGCACGATCAACGGCGAGGAGTCCAGCGCGTACTACGCCGCCGGCACCGCGCAATACCACATCGACGCGGACATCGCCCATGCGCTGATGCAGTACGTCCGGGCGTCCGGGGACACCGAGTTCCTGAAGCGCGGCGCGATCGACATCCTCGTCGAGACCGCCCGGCTGTGGGAGGACCTCGGCTTCTGGCGCTCGAACGGCGACCAGAAGTTCCACATCGACGGCGTCACCGGTCCGGACGAGTACACGACCGTCGTCGACGACAACATGTACACGAACGTGATGGCCCGGGCGAACCTGTGGTTCGCGGTCAACGCGTGCCGTCAGCTCAGCGTCGACGACCCGGGCGAGTACGCCCGCATGGTCCGCCGCACCGGGCTCGACGAGTCCGAGATCGTCGACTGGGAGCACGCCGCCGAGTCGATGGAGATCCCCTTCGACCCGCACCGTGGCATCCACCCGCAAGACGCCCAGTTCCTCGACAAGGAACTCTGGGACCTCGAGCGGACGCCGGAGTCCAAGCGTCCGCTGCTGCTGCACTACCACCCGCTCGTGATCTACCGGTTCCAGGTGCTCAAGCAGGCCGACGTCGTGCTGGCGCTGTTCCTGCAGGGCCACGAGTTCACCCCGGCGGAGAAGCGTCGCGACTTCGACTACTACGACGCCCTCACCACCGGTGACTCGACCCTGTCGGCCGTCGTGCAGTCGATCATGGCGGCGGAGGTCGGCTACCACGAGCTCGCGGAGCAGTACTTCCACACGGCGCTCTACGTCGACCTCGCCGACCTGCACGGCAACACCACCGACGGCGTGCACATCGCGTCGACCGGCGGCATCTGGGGCGGGCTCGTCAACGGCTTCGGCGGCATGCGCGACCACGGCGGCAAGATGTCGTTCAACCCGCGGCTGCCCGAGCAGTGGGAGCGCCTGACCTACCGCCTGACGGTGCACGGCTCGCGCGTGCGCGTCGACCTCGAGCAGGAGCGCATGACGTTCACGGTCGAGACCGGGTCCGGCTTCACCGCCTGGGTGCACAACCAGCCGTACGACATCGAGACCGGCGCCCCGACCGTCGTGCCGATCCCGCACCACGGGCCGCGCATGTCCGGGCACGCCCCGACGACGAGCGACATCCAGGGCACGCTCCGCGCGGACGGTTCGGTGATCACGGCGTCGATCCCGACCATCTCGCTCGAGCGCGACCTCGACGCGGACGACACCACCGCGTAGCGGCTCTCCGGACCGGGTCGCGCACCACGGTGCGCGGCTCGGTCCAGCATGGAGGCCCGGCGCGGCCCCGGCGGCACACTCGCCTGGCCACGTGTCCAGGCCGATGCGGGCACGGTGGTCTGCTGTGCCCCTCGGGCCGATGGCGTCCCTCCCGGGCACGGACGTGCAACGAGAGGATCCACCATGGGAAAGCGGTTCGAGGGCAAGGTCGCGATCGTGACGGGAGCCGGCTCCGGCATCGGTGCGGCCACGGCGAGGGCGTTCGTCGACGAGGGGGCCTCCGTCGTCCTCGTGGACAGCGTCGAGGAGAAGGTCCGAGCCGTCGGCGACGACCTGCCGACCGACCGCGTCGTCGTCCTGCGCGCGGACGTCGCCTCGCCCGAGGACTGGGAGACCGTCGTCGCCGCGGCGATCGACCGCTGGGACAGGGTCGACGTCCTCGTGAACAACGCGGGCACCTTCACCTCCGGCGACGTCACCGACATCTCCACCGACGAGTGGCACCGGGTCATCGAGACCGACCTGTCGAGCGTGTTCTACGGCACCCGGGCGGCGCTGCCGTTCCTCCGCGAGACGAAGGGGTCGGTCGTGAACACCTCGTCCGTGTCGGGCCAGGGCGCTGACTGGCGCATGAGCCCGTACAACGCGGCGAAGGGCGGGGTGTCGAACTTCACGAAGGCCGCCGCGCTCGACAACGGCCACGCCGGCGTCCGGGTGAACGCAGTCGCGCCGGGCCTGATCTGGACGGACATGACCCAGGAGCAGGCCGAGGACGAGGCCCTCAAGCAGGAGTTCGCCGAGCGCATCGCCCTCGGCCGCGGTGGTCGTGCGGAGGAGGTCGCAGCGGCCGTGCTCTTCCTGGCCAGTGACGAGGCGTCGTTCATCACGGGGGCGATCCTGCCCGTGGACGGCGGCACCATGGCGAGCAACGGGCAGCCCGCGCAGTCCTGACCTGGGCAGTGTGAGGTCTCACACGGCCTTTCCCCTTGTGTTCAGAACACGTTCTGAATACGGTGGTGTCATGACGCTCCTCGCTCCCGTTCGCCGCCGGCGCTCCGTGCAGTCGTCCGACCTGTCACGCCACGCGAAGGACGTCTTCGCTGCCGCTGAGCAGGAACCACTCGAGGTCACCCGACGCGACGGTGCGCCGCTCGTCCTGACGACGAAGGAACGGTCCGACGACGACGAGGCCGTCCTCGACATCGCTGCACAGCTCATCGCCGCGGTCACCGTCAACGAGTCGCTGCCGCTGCACGACCGCCTGGCGATCCCCTACCCCTGGTTGAAGCTGCTGAGCCGTGCTGACCAGCAGCGGTTCGCCACGGAGATCGTCGAGGTGGCCCGCGGTTCGTTCTCCCTCCGGCAGCCCCGGAAGCTGCTGCTGGAGATGCAAGCCTGGCGCAACTCGGCAGAGGCCATCGCCGCCGGGTGGGACACCTCGGAGCCGGCCCTGCTCGACCCGCCGGTCGTGGCCGAGAAGCCGTGACTGATGGCCGCGCGCCGATCTGGCGTGGCGCGGCCAGTCCGCACCACGGAGTACACCATCGTCCTCGTCACACGTGCTGCCGAGCACGGGTGGCGTGACGTCCTCGCGACGCAGCGCAACGCCCTGGCCGGCGCGTGGGAGCGGCTCACGACGGATCCGCTGACCGAGGACCTCGCCTGCCATGCACTCCGCGGAGAACTGGGCGTCGTCGTGCACTCGGGGCGTGAGTGGGTCCGACGGCAGCACGAGCTCAAGCGGGGCGCACGCATCTGGTTCACCGTGGACGAAGAAGCTCGGGTCGTGCAGGTGATCGCGGTGCACACGCATCACCCGAACCAGACGAAGTGACGCTCAGAGGAGCTTGCGCAGTGTGTTCGTGTTGCGGGTCGTCGTCGTGCGCTTGAAGCGGGTGGCGCCGGCCCGCTTCGCGAAGACCGTGTCCGTGCTCGACCCCTTCGGACACGACCAGTAGACGACACCGTCGCCGCGTGCGACCCGTTCGACCGTGTCGTCGAGCACGAGGTCGGCGAGCAGGTCGTCCAGCGCAGCGTCGTCCGATCCGAAGAGCACGTAGTCGTGCCGGTCGGCCGACGACTCGAAGGGGAACGCGCTGACGAGCGCGGCGAGGGCATCGTGTGGGACGAGCACGATCCAGGCGTCGTACCCGAAGCGGTCGCGGAGCGCCTGCTCGGCGTCGACCTTGAGCTCGGCCTCGTGCATCTCGGACGAGAACACGACGTTGCCCGACGCCAGCACCGTGCGGACGTCGGTGTGCCCACGTTCCTCGAACAGCGTCCGGAGGTCGGCCGATCGGATCGTGATGCCGTTCACGTTCACGCCGCGCAGCAGCGCGATCCACCGGGTCATGTCGCGACCGTACCGCGGGTACGACCCGGCTGCGCCGACAACTGCACAACATCTCTTGCGCAACACCTCTTGTGGTTCTACCGTGGGCAGATGGACGACGACGGACGGATCGACGACCCGGCGCACATGCGGGCCCTGGCGCACCCCACACGCCTGCGCATCCTCGGGCTGCTGCGCACCGACGGCCCGAAGACCGCCGCGATGCTCGGTGAGCTGATCGACGAAGCACCCGGGACCATCAGCTACCACTGCGGTCGACTCGCGACGGCTGGCCTGATCGAGCCGGCGACGGACCTCGGCGTGGACCGCCGCGAGCGGTGGTGGCGCTCCGTGCACCGGTCCTCGTCGTGGTCGCTGGAGGACGCGCTCGACGACCCCGAGCGCACCCTCGCGGTCAGCGCCCTGGACCGAGCCGTCGCGCGGACGTACGCCGCGAACTACGAGGCCTACGTCGACCAGGCGGCGACCTTCGGGCGGGAGTGGGTCGCGGCGGGCAGCAGTTCGGACCGGGTGATGCGGCTGACCGTGCCGGAACTCGAACAGCTGAGCGCCGACCTGTGGCAGGTGCTGGAGCGGTACCGCGAGATCGGGGCCGAGCACGTCGAGGGTGACGGCTCCGAGCAGGTCGCCGTGCTCGTCCAGGCGTACCGACGGCCTCGCGCATGACGCCGCGCGGGCGGCTGCGGGCCCTCCTCGCCGTCCAGGTCGTCTCGCGCGTCGGCAACGTCGTCACGACCGTCAGCGTCCCGTTCGCCGTGCTCGCCCGCGGAGGCTCGGCGACCGACGTCGGCATCGCGGCGTTCATGGCGACGGTCCCGATCGTCCTCGGCGGTCCCTTCGGCGGCGCGCTGATCGAACGGGTGGGGTTCGTGCGGTCGAGCATCGGCTCGGACGTGGTCAGCGGGTTGACCCTGCTCGCGATGCCGGTGCTCGCATGGACCGTCGGGCTGCCGTTCTGGGCGTTGCTCGCGCTGGTCTTCGTCAGTGGGCTGTTCGACCTGCCGGGGGAGTCCGCCCGACGGGTGCTGCTGCCGGGGTTCGCGACCGAGGCCGGCGTGCCGCTCGAGCGAGCGGTGGGGCACTTCGAGGCCTCGGCCCGGTTGTCCGTGCTCGTCGGTGCACCCGTCGGCGGGGTGCTCGTCGCGCTGCTCGGCCCGTTGCCGGCGCTCGCCTGCACGGCACTCGCGTTCGGCGGGGCGGCGGTCCTGACCGCGCTGTTCGTGCGGCAGGCGTCGGTCGTCCCAGCGGCCGGGGGTGATGACGGAACCGTCCCGTCCGCCGGGTACTGGCGCGACATCGCCGAGGGCTTCCGGTTCTGCGTCCGCGATCCGTTCTTCCGACTCGTCATCGCGCTCGTCCTCGTCACGAACCTGCTCGATGCCGCGCGGTCGACGACGCTCCTGCCGCTCTACGCCGACGAACGTCTCGGCGGGGCGCAGGCACTGGGCTTCGTGACGGGCACCTTCGGCGGGGCGGCGTTCCTCGGTTCCGTGGCGTTCGGGTACGTCGCCCATCGCGTCCCGCGGCGGATCACCTTCGTGCTGTGTTTCGTGCTGGCCGGCGGACCGTCGTTGGCCGTGCCGGCGCTCGGGCTCGGGCTGCCGTGGATGCTGGCGGCGTCGGCGGTGTCCGGGCTGGCGGCCGGGTCGCTGAACCCGATCCTCGGGGCGGTCGAGCTCGAGCGGATCCCCGTGCACATGCGGGCCAGGGTGTTCGGGTTGCTCGGGGCGGGCTCGTGGGCCGGCATCCCGCTCGGAGGACTGCTCGCCGGGTTCGCTGCCGAGGGCATCGGCGTCTCGGCGACCTTCGGCGTGGTGGTGGCCGTCTACACGGTCGTGACGCTCGCGCCGCTCACGGGCGGGGCCTGGCGGCTGATGGAGCGACCGGGGCAACCGGAGCGCCCAGAGCGACCCGAGCGACCGGAGCGCCCAGAGCAGCCCACCAGTGCCGTGACGTCCACCGAGTCGACGTCGGCGCGCTGAGGTCCGTCGGCGCGTCGGGTCGGCGTCACGACCACGTCCGCGCGACCGTCCAACCGCCACCGTCGGGCACGATGTCGACCACCAGGGTCTCGCCGTCCTCGGCGGTGACCTGGAAGCGCCACCCCGCAGTCCGCTCGGGCGCGTGGGTGATGGCGGTGGGCAGGTCGGACGGGGTCACGGTGAGTCGTGTCGGCACGTCGGACACGCGCCAGCGGCGTCCCTGCCACACGATGCGCACCGGCATCCCCTGGGTCCACCAGACCGTGGTGGTTGCGTCGACGACGATCATCGGGTCCTCCTCATTCGAACGTGTGTTCGAATGGTAGGCGTCGGTCGAGGCTCCTGCAACCGCCGTCGGATCCCGGGAGCGGTTCCGGGACTGCTCGTGTAGACGGGGTCACATGACGAACGACGGACAGGGACCGGACGCCGCCCACCAGGTGCCAGAGGGGGTGTCCGAGGAGACCGTCGAGGCACTCGGGACGCTCTCCGCGGCGGTCGAGGTGCTCGAGCACGCTCGCGGCTACCTCTACGGGTTCCACCGCCTGACGGGCAAGGCGGACCTCGGCTTCGGGGACGCCGTCGAGCAGCTCCGGAAGGCCGGTCACACCGAGCTCGCGGACCGGATCGACGCGGAGCTGATCGGGCGGAACGTCATCGAGGGCCGGTGGACGTTCCAGATCGTCGAGGACTACGACGACGGGTACTACGCGCTCGCCAAGGACCTGGAGCGCACGGCGCGGGACGACCTCGCCGGGGGCCGCCGCCACCTGCTCGAGGCGGGCATGAAGGAGGACCGGCGCACGCGCGCCCGGCGCCACCACGAGGCGACGCCGGCCGACCTGCCGGAGTAGCCCCGAGCCTCCCGGCCGGACGCCCGGCGCCGGACAGAGCTTGCAAGACACCGGTGTTCGTGTTCCGCGCCGCGATCATCCGCGGTTCGTCCGACGAACACCGGTGTTTTGCGGTCCGGGACCCCCGCAGCCGCCACCGCCCGGCGTCAGCCGACGCCGAGCACCGACTCCAGCGGCCCGCGCGCGAAGTACAGCAGGAAGCCCGCGGCGACGACGTAGAGCAGCCAGGAGACCTCGCGGCCGCGGCCGGACAG
This sequence comes from Curtobacterium sp. SL109, assembly GCF_026672405.1. Lineage (NCBI taxonomy): Bacteria > Bacillati > Actinomycetota > Actinomycetes > Micrococcales > Microbacteriaceae > Curtobacterium > Curtobacterium sp. SL109. Next base: position 362,091 of record NZ_JAPPRB010000002.1, on the reverse strand, counting down.
TGCCTTGATGAGCACCCAGCTGATGAAGCCGACGCCGATGCCGTTCGCGATCGAGTAGGTCAGCGGCATCACGACGATCGTCAGGAACGCCGGCAGCGCCGACCCGAAGTCGGTCCAGTCGATGTCCTTGACCTGCGCGACCATGAGCGCACCGACGACGACGAGCCCGGCGGCGGCGACCTCGAGCGGGACGACCTGGGTCAGCGGCGTCAGGAACATCGACGCCAGGAACAGCAGGCCGGTGACGACGGAGGCCATGCCCGTGCGGGCACCCTCGCCGATGCCCGCAGCGGAGTCGATGAAGACGGTGTTCGACGAGACCGAGGCGCCACCACCGGCGATCGCACCGGCACCCTCGACGACGAGCGCCGAGCGGAGGCGGGGGAAGGTGCCGTCGGGCTTCGCGACCCCGGCGGCCTTCGCCAGCCCGGTCATCGTGCCCATCGCGTCGAAGAAGTTGGTGAAGACCAGCGTGAAGACGAGCATCGACGCGGCGAGCGGGCCGATGCGGCTGAAGGCGCCGAAGTCGAAGTGCCCGACGAGCGACAGGTCGGGCAGGGCGAACAGTGCGCTCGGCAGGCCGGGGGCGTTGAGGTTCCAGCCGGTCTTGGAGTCGACCGAGGTCGGCACGTGGAAGACCGCCTGCAGGATGATCGCGATGATGGTCGTCGCGATGATGCCGATGAGCAGGGCGCCCTTGACCTTGCGCGCCATGAGCGTGCCGATGATGACCAGGCCGATGAGGAACACGATCGTGGGGAGGGCCCCGACGGAGCCGTCCTCGCCGAGCTGCAGCGGCGGCGACGCCAGGCCCGAGGAGCGCACGAAGCCGGAGTCGACCAGGCCGATGAAGGCGATGAAAAGGCCGATGCCGACCGTGATCGCGGCCTTGAGCTGCGCCGGCACCGCCGTGAAGATCATCGTCCGGATGCCCGTCAACGCCAGGATGACGATGATCACGCCGTTGATGACGACGAGCCCCATCGCCTCGGCCCAGGTGACCTGGTGCACGACGCTGACGGCGAGGAACGAGTTGATCCCGAGGCCCGCGGCGATGCCGAACGGCAGGTTCGCGATCATGCCCATCGCGATGGTCATGATGCCGGCGACGAGGCCGGTGGCCGCGGCGACCTGGGCGTTCTCGAGCCAGCCGCCGGTGACGTCCTTCGCGGCCTGGTCGGCGCTGAAGCCACCCAGGATGAGCGGGTTGAGGATGACGATGTACGCCATCGTGACGAAGGAGACGAGGCCACCGCGGACCTCGCGGGGGATGGTCGATCCACGCTTCGTGACGGAGAAGAAGCGGTCGAGGCCGGACGCGACGCGGTTCCGGGGCGGTTCGGTGGTCTTCGTGGCGCTCACTGACGAAGTTTAAAGGAACCTGGCAGCGTCGGGGGACTGGTGTTTGATGGGGTCCGTGAACCACCGCATGGACCGTGCACGGATCGAGGCCGCCGTGCGCGAGCTCCTCGCCGGCATCGGGGAGGACCCCGACCGTCCCGGGCTCGCACGGACACCGCAGCGGGTGGCAGACGCCTACGCCGAGTTCTTCGCCGGCCTGGGGGAGGACGCCGCCGCGATCGCCCGCGACGGCACCGTCCCGGCCGAGGCCGACGAGCGCGGCCAGCTCGTGGTCGTGCGCGACATCCGGTTCCGGTCCGTCTGCGAGCACCACATGCTGCCGTTCCTCGGCGTCGCGCACCTGGCCTACGCCCCGGGCGAGCGCCTGATCGGCCTCGGCACGCTGGCCCGGGTCGTCGACGCCCTCGCGTCCCGCCCGCAGCTGCAGGAGCGTCTCGGCGAGCAGGTCGTGCGGGCGGTGCAGGACGGGCTCGAGGCCCAGGGCGTCCTCGTCGTGCTCGACGCCCAGCACCAGTGCGTGACGACCCGCGGCGAGCGGCAGACCGGCTCGACGACGGTGACGGTCGCGGCGAGCGGCTCCCTGGCCGAGGCCACCGGGCGGGCCGAGGCGATCGCCCTGATCGGAGCCGGGATCGGAGCCGGAGCCGGGAGCGGATTCGGAGCCGGGAGCGGATTCGGAGCCGGCACCGGCGCCGACCACGACCACGGCGCCGACCACGACGCCCAGGCCGCCGCACGCCAGCCCGAGGCGGACGCATGACGCCAGACCGACGCGCCACGAGCCTCCAGGCCGGCTCGTCACCCGGCTGGGTCGTGCCCGACCTCCGCGACCCGGTCCGCACCATCGGCCGTCGCACCATCGACTTCGACCACCGCATCGCCGTGATGGCGATCGTCAACCGCACCCCCGACTCCTTCCACGACAAGGGCGCCACGTTCGCGCTCGACCGCGCGGTCGAGGCCGCCGTCCTCGCCGCCGAGCAGGGCGCTGACTGGGTCGACATCGGCGGCGTGAAGTTCGCGCCGGGGCCGGAGCTGCCGGCCTCGGACGAGATCGACCGCGTCGTGCCCGTCGTCGAGCAGCTCGCCCAGCAGTCCGACGTGGTCATCAGCGTCGACACCTTCCGCCCCGAGGTCGCGGCCGCCGCGATCGCTGCCGGCGCGAGCGTCGTCAACGACACCACCGGACTGTCCGACCCGCGGATGGCCGACGTGGTCGCCGACTCCGACGCCACGATCGTCATCACGCACTCCACGGCCCCGCCCCGCCAGCAGCTCCCGACACCGCCCGTCTACGACGACGTCACCGGATCCGTCGTCGGCTTCCTGCGCGAACGCGTCGACCGGGCGCTCGCCGCCGGCGTCCCCGACGCGCGGATCATCGTCGACCCCGGCCACGACCTCAACAAGAACACCGTGCACACGCTCGAGCTCACCCGCCGTCTGCCCGAGGTCGTCGCGCTCGGCTACCCCGTGCTCGCGGCCGTCTCGAACAAGGACTTCGTCGGGGAGTCCCTCGGTCGGCCCCGCGGCGCACGGTTGTCGGGGTCCCTGGCCGTGGCGACGGTCAGCGCGATGCTCGGCGCGCGCATCGTGCGGATGCACGACGTCGTCGAGTCCGTCGACGCCATGCGGATGGTCGAGGCCACCCTCGGCTGGCGCGCACCCCTGGAATCGAGGCACAACACGTGAACCTGCTGCCCCCGTCCGTCGCGGACCTGTCCGACGACGACCTGGTCGCCCTGTACAGCGCGGCGCCGGCTCCGGCTGTGGCTGGTCCGGGTGTCGGCCTGGAGGCCCGGACCGGCTCCGACACGTCGGCCGCCGGCTGGATCCGGGTCAACTTCGTCAGCACGCTGGACGGTGCCGCGTCGGCCGCGGGGGTCACCGGATCGCTCGGCGGGCCGGACGACCTGCGGGTGTTCGACCTGCTCCGCCGCATCGCGGACGTGGTGCTCGTCGCCGCCGGCACCGTCCGGGACGAGGGCTACGGGCCCATGCGCCTGCACGACGCCGACGTCGCCTGGCGCCGCGAGCACGGCCTGCCGGACCACCCCGTGTTCGCGATCGTCACCGGGTCGCTCTCGCTCGACCCGGCGTCGTCCGTCTTCACCGACGCACCCGTGCGTCCGCTGGTGCTGACCTCCGACGCTGCCGATCCCGCTGCGCGGGAGGCCCTGTCCGCCGTGGCCGACGTCGTGTCCTGCGGGACGGACTCGGTCGACGTCCGGCTCGTGCGGGACGCCCTGGTGTCTCGCGGTCTCGGGCGCATCCACTGCGAGGGCGGGCCGTCGTTCCTGGGGTCCCTCGTCGCGGCGGACCTCGTCGACGAGCTGTGCCTGTCGGTGGACCCGTCGCTCGAGGGCGGCGAGGGACCCCGCATCGTGCGCGGGTCCTCGCCGGAGCTGCGGCGGATGCGGCTGGCGCACGTGCTGCGCGGCGAGGGCGACCTGCTGCTGACGCGGTACGTCCGCTCGCGGTGAGGTGCGCCGCCCGTTCTCGGTGGTGGGCTGGCCGGTAGGGTCGGGCACGTGATCGACATCGTGGCGTCCGGGGTCCTCTTCGACATGGACGGGACGCTCGTGGACTCCACCTCGGTCGTCGAGGGAGCGTGGGGCCGCTTCGGCGCAGCGCACGACCTCGCACCGTCGACGATCCTGGCGTTCTCGCACGGGCGCCAGACGATCGACACCGTCGCGCACTTCCTGCCCGACCTCGACCCCGCGGAGCAGCGCCGGCTGGCGGACGAGCTCGTCGCCGACGAGGTCGAGAACACCCACGGCATCGTCGAGGTCCCCGGAGCAGCGGCGTTCCTGCAGCGCCTGGTCGACGCCGGCGTCCCCGTGGCGCTGGTGACGAGTGCGCCGCGTGACCTCGCCCTCAACCGGATGCGTGCCGCCGGCGTCACCGTGCCGGACGTGGTCGTCACCTCCGAGGACATCGCGAACGGCAAGCCGCACCCCGACGGGTACCTCCGCGGTGCCGAGCTCCTCGGCCTGGCGGCGACGGACTGCCTGGCGTTCGAGGACGCCCCTGCGGGTGTCGAGTCCGCGATCGCCTCCGGAGCCACGACGGTCGTCGTCGGGACGCTCGAAGCCGACGTCACGGTCGGGATCCCGCGCGTCCACGGCTTCGACGGCGTGGAGGTCATGCCCGAGGGCACCGCGTTCCGCATCCGCGGCTGACAGCGGTCCCGCCGCGGGACGACCGAGCCGCGCACCGACGGCGGTGTGCACGAAGCGCAGGACTGTGTCGGTGCCCAGCGTCGCCGAGCACGCTGGATCCCGCGGCCGGAGACCCCGGTCCGTGGAAGGAGCAGTCATGGCAACCCTCGACGGCAAGAAGATCCTCGTCATCGCGACGAACTACGGCGTGGAGCAGGACGAGATCGTCGTCCCGGTCGACCAGCTCCGGGCGCGCGGAGCCTCGGTGACCGTCGCGGCCCAGGAGACCGACACCATCCAGACGCTGGTCGGTGACAAGGACCCGGGCACGACGCTCGACCCCGACACCACGCTCGCGACCGTCTCGGCGGGCGACTTCGACGCCCTCGTCATCCCCGGCGGCACCATCAACGCCGACAACCTGCGGCTCGACAAGTCCGCCGTGCGCCTGGCGACGAGCTTCGCCGAGGCCGGCAAGCCGGTCGCCGCGATCTGCCACGGTCCGTGGACCCTGGTCGAGGCCGGTGTCCTGCAGGGCCGGACGATCACGTCCTACCCGTCGCTGCAGACCGACGTCCGCAACGCCGGAGCCGAGTGGGTCGACCAGGAGGTCCAGGTGGACGACACCAACGGCACCCTGATCACGTCGCGCACGCCGGACGACCTGCCGGCGTTCGTCGACGCGATCGAGGCGTCGCTCACCGGTCCCTCCGCCTAGCGCGCCGGAGGGACCGGCACGGGGCGGGCCGTGCGGAGCACCGCGGGACCGAGGCTGAGCACGCCGTCGGACTCCGGGTCGCACCGCACCCCGCCCCGTCCCCGCATGGCCCGGAAGGCACCCGGGGCGATCTCGTGGTCCATCCAGGCGCAGGGGTTCGCCAGGCGGTACCCGCGGAACAGCACGGGGCCGTGGCCGGCGTCGAGCGAGAAGGGCTCCCCACGGAGCGCCTCGACGTCGACGCCGCGCAGGTACACGTTGCGCCGGGTGCGCGTCGGGTCGAGGTCGACACCGAGTGCACGGCCGACGTCCTCGAGCGCTTCGAGGCCGATCACGGTGACCGAGGCGTGCACGTGCGCCCGCGCGGCGAAGTACCGGTCGCTGACGATCCCCAGGCCCGCGCGCAGCTCGACCCGGTCGCGCAGTTCGTCCTCGTCCGCGGGCAGTGCCCCGTCGGCGGGCCGTCCCTCGTAGCGGTGCCGCCGGGACGCCTGGAGCATCGCGACCTCGACCTGCGTGACGTGCCCCAGCACGGCGGGGGTGACCGCGTCGGGACCGGGAGCCATGCGCACGACGCTAGCCGAGCCTCCCGTCCGCAGCGCACGCGGGGACCCGCCGGCCTCCCACCACGCCGTCCGATTCCCGCCAGTTGCGTGACGGTGGCCCGTGTCAGGCTGACGGCATGGCCACCCCCGACCCCGACGCGCTGCACGCCGAGCGCCACCGCATCGCCGCCTCGCGCGACGCCCGGTTCGACGGCCAGTTCGTCACCGCCGTGCACTCGACGGGCATCTACTGCCGGCCGAGCTGCCCCGCGCGCACCCCGCGCTCGACGGGCGTCACCTTCTACCGGACGAGCGCGGCGGCGCACCTCGCGGGCTTCCGCGCGTGCAAGCGCTGCCTGCCCGAGGCGACGCCCGGCAGCCCCGAGTGGGACCTGCGCGAGGACGTCGCCGGCCGCGCGATGCGCCTGGTCCTCGACGGCGTCGTCGAACGCGAGGGCGTGCCCGGCCTCGCCGCCCGCGTCGGCTACTCGGAACGACAGCTCGGCCGCATCCTGACGGAGGAGCTCGGTGCCGGCCCGAAGGCCCTCAGCCGCGCGCACCGCGCACAGACCGCGCGCACGCTGCTGACCTCGTCCGACCTGCCGATCGCCGACGTCGCGTTCGCCGCCGGCTTCACGAGCGTCCGCCAGTTCAACGACACCGTGCGCGAGGTCTTCGCCCTCACCCCGACGGAACTCCGCGCCCGGCGCCGCGCGCTCCCCGCCCCCGACGGCGGCCTGCACGTGCACCTGCCGGCGCGGGCACCGTTCGACGCGCAGGGCCTGCTCGACTGGCACGCGCTGCACGCGCTCGCCGGACTGGAGCGGGTGGTCACCTCCGATGCCGGTGTCGTCACCGCCTACGAACGGATCGTCGACCTACCGGGAGGCCCTGGCTGGTTCCGCGCGTCGGCCGCCCTCCCCGACGCAGCCGGCCCCAGGGCCGGCATCGACCTGACCGTGCGGGTCACGGACCTCGGCGACCTGCCGACGCTCGTCGCGCGGGTCCGGGCGCTGTTCGACCTGGACGCCGACCCGATCGCGGTGGACACCGTCCTCGGCGCGGTGCCCGCGTTGGCCCCTGCCGTCGCCCGTGTCCCAGGACTCCGGTTGCCGGGGGCGGTGGACGCGCACGAGATCGTGTTCCGCACCCTGATCGGCCAGCAGGTGTCCGTCGCGGCCGCGCGCACGGCGCAGACCCGGCTGGTCGCGGCACTGGGAGCTCCGGTGCCCACGGCGATCACCCCGGACGGACTCCTCTTCCCGACCGCCGCCGTTGTCGCAGCGTCGGGACACGAGGTCCTCCGTGGGCCGGCCGCCCGCGTGGACACGATCATCCGGGTCGCGGCCGCGCTCGCCGACGGGTCGCTCGTCGTGCACGGTGGACAGTCGCTCGACGAACTCCGCGGCGGGCTCCTCGCCGTCAAGGGCATCGGGCCGTGGACGGCGGACTACGTCGCGCTCCGCGTCCGGCACCACCCCGACGTGTTCCTCCACAGCGACCTCGCCGTGCGGAACGGTGCACAGGAACTCGGGCTGCCCGGTGGGGCGCGTGAGCTCTCCCTATGGTCGGAGCAGGTGGCGCCCTGGCGGAGCTACCTCACGATGCACTGCTGGCGGCCGATCGTCGACCGCGCCACGGTGGCCGCTCGTGTCGCCCACACGAACTCCCGAAAGGACACCCCATGACCGACGCCGTGATCTCCACACTCCACACCCCAGACGGGTCCTTCACCGTGCTCGAAGACGTGCAGGGGCGCGTGCTCGCCTCGGGCTGGACGGACTCCTTCGACCGCATCCTGGCCCGCATCCCCGCGCAGCACCGGCCCGCGCACGTGTCCACGGGCACGGTGTCCTCAGCCGAGGCCGTCGACGCCTTCTACGCCGGGGACATCGACCCGGCGATGCACGTCCCGGTCCGCCAGGTCGGCACCGAGCTCTCGACCGAGGGCTGGCGGCAGCTCCGCCTGATCCCCGCGGGGTCGACGCTGACCTACACCGAGCTCGCCGCGGCGATGGGCCGACCGGACGCCGTGCGGGCGGCAGCGAGCGTCTGCGCCCGGAACGCCCCCGCGCTGTTCGTGCCGTGCCACCGGGTCCTCCGGTCCGACGGCTCGCTCGGCGGCTTCGCGTGGGGGCTCGACGTCAAGCGCTCCCTGCTCGAACGGGAGGCCGTGGGCACCACCGCGCTCGTCCAGCACTGAGCCCGCGGTACCACCCGCGTCGAGGGGCCGAGCGGTGCGTCTGCCCCTGGAAGCGGGGGGAGACGTACCGTTTGCGAACTGTCACACTCGGACCACCGACATCCGCACGGCCCAGTCGAGGGCCCGACGCAGCCTCGTCGACACACCTCGAAGGACCCCATGCACGCTCCCGTCGACCGAACGGTCACCTCCGCCGACGGCACACCCATCGCGGTGACCGAGGCAGGCAGCGGCCCCGCCGTCGTCGTGGCGGCCGGAGCCTTCGACCACCGCGGCACCCCGTACATCCAGGCCGTCTCCCGCGTCCTCGCAGAGCGGCACCGGGTCATCACGTACGACCGTCGTGGCCGGGGCGCGAGCGGCGACACCGACCCGTGGACGATCGAGCGCGAGTCCGACGACCTCCGTGCCGTCGTCGAGAGCGTCGACGGACCGGTCACCGGCCTCGGCGTCTGCGTCGGCGTGGGCGTGGTGCTGCACGGCATCGCGGCCGGCGTCCCCCTCGACGGCGCCCTGCTGTGGGAACCGCCGTACCGCGCGAGCGTCGACCCGCACGCCGAGGACGTCGTCTTCGCGGACACGCTCGACGAACACGTCGCGGCCGGTCGCCGTGGTGCCGCCGTGCGGGCGTTCCTGGCCCAGGTACTCGGCATCCCGATGGGGCAGATCGCCGGCGTCCGCCTGAAGCCGGCGCTCTGGCGGGCCCTGCTCGCCGACGCGCACGTGCTCCCGCGGGACGTCCGCATGCTGAACGGCCTCGCGATCCCCGAGCGGGTGCTCTCCTCGGTCGGTGTCCCGGTACTCGTCGCCTCGGGCACCGAGTCCCCGGACTGGATGGGCCCCGCTGCCCGTGCCGCGGCCGAGGCGATCCCGGGGTCCGACCACACCGTCGTCCCCGGGCAGGGCCACGTCCCCGACGCCGAGGCCCTCGCCGCCCTGCTCGACCGCGTCCGGACGGCGCAGCACTGACCCCGCGGCGGACGCCCACCGCGGCCCACGGTGCTGCGAGGATGGACCTGTGAGCGCACCCCGACTCGGACTCCTCCTGGACGTCGACGGCCCCATCGCCAGTCCCGTCTCCCGCACCATCGCGATCCCCAGCATCATCGACGACCTCATCGCGCTCGCCGCCGAGGGGATCCCGGTCGTGTTCAACACCGGTCGGAGCGACGCCTTCATCCGCGAACAGGTCGTCGGCCCCCTGCTCGCCGGCGGCCTCGCCCCCGGCGGCCGCGTGCACGCCGTGTGCGAGAAGGGTGCCGTCTGGTGCTCGATCGGCCCGCAGTACGAGGACGGCATGGGCGACGTCACGGTCGCCGAGGACCTGGCGCTCCCGCGTGACTACGCCGACGAGATGCGCGAGCTGGTCCGCGACGAGTACGCCGACCTGGTGTTCTTCGACGAGACCAAGCGCGCGATGGTGTCGATCGAGCAGCGCGTCGAGGTCCCGAACGACACCTACCTGGCGCGACAGCCCGAGTTCGACGCGAAGGCGATGGCGGCGCTCGTGCGGCGCGGCCTCGGCGTGCGCCGACTCGACGACGTCCGCCCCGACGCCTCGGGCGCCGTGCAGTGGCGGATCGACCCGACGATCATCTCCACCGACGTCGAGTCCGACCGCAGCGGCAAGGACATGGGCGCCGAGCGCTCCCTCGAGCTCCTGGCCGAGGACGGCGAGCTCCCGCTGACGTGGCGCACGATGGGCGACTCCCGCAGCGACTACGCGATGGCCGACTGGCTGCACGCGAACGGCCACGACGTGGCCCACGTCGACGTCCGCCCGTCCGACGGGGTCCCGGCGACGCCGTACCCGGTCCTCACCGCTCCCGACGGCGTCATCCACGACGACGCCGGAGCCCGCTTCCTGACGGACTGGCGCCGGTCCGTCTGAGCCGGGCCGGGCCTCCCGTCCGGGTACAGACGGCCACCGGCCGGACCGCGGCCACGCACGATCCCGTCCGTGTCACCTGTTTGCGCCCCGAGTTGGTACACCACTACGCTTCCCGGGTCCCACGCCAGCCGATGACGGGAACGACCCCATGGCATCCTTGCTCCGTACGAAGTCGATCGAGGCCTCGCTGGCCGACGCCGACGAACAGGGCCGCTCGCTCAAGCGCTCCCTGAAGACCTTCGACATCGCCGCGATGGGCATCGCCGTGGCGGTGGGTGCCGGCATCTTCTCGGTCGGTGCGAACGCCGCCGCGAACTTCGCCGGCCCCGGCGTCATCGTGTCGTTCCTGCTCGCCGCCGTCACGTGCGGCCTGGCGATCATGTGCTACGCCGAGTTCGCCTCGACGATCCCCGTCGCCGGATCGGCGTACACGTTCACGTACGCCACGATGGGCGAGCTGCTCGCGTGGATCGTGGGCTGGGACCTCATCCTCGAGACCCTGACGGCCAGCGCCGTGATCGCGAAGTACTGGGGCATCTACCTCAGCACCGCGTTCGACGTGTTCGGCATCACGCTCCCGAGCACCATCGCGATCGGCCCGGTCGCCTTCACCTGGGGCCCGGTGCTCATCGTCGGCGTCTTCACCGCGCTGCTCGCGTTCGGCACCCGCCTGTCCAGCCGCGTGTCCGCCGTGATCACCGTCATCAAGGTCGCGATCGTCCTCTTCGTCATCGTGGTCGGCGCCTTCTTCGTCAAGGCCGCGAACTTCACGCCCTTCATCCCCGCCGCCGAGCCCGCGAAGGGTGCCGAGGGCAGCGTCTGGACCCAGTCGCTCGTGTCGTTCGCCACCGGGTCCGAGCCCGCGCAGTACGGCGTCTTCGGGCTGCTCGCCGCCGCGTCGCTGGTGTTCTTCGCGTTCATCGGCTTCGACGTCGTCGCCACCAGCGCCGAGGAGACCGAGAACCCGCAGAAGACCCTGCCCCGCGGCATCTTCATCGGCCTCGGCATCGTGACGCTGCTGTACGTCGGCGTGAGCATCGTCATCACGGGCATGGTGTCGTACAAGCAGCTCGCACAAGAGGAGGCCCCGTCCCTGGCCTCGGCCTTCGACATCGTCGGACTGCCCTGGGCCGCCGGCATCATCGCCATCGGGTCGCTCATCGGCCTGACCACCGTCGTGATGGTGCTGCTCCTCGGCCTGTCCCGCATCGTCTTCTCGATGAGCCGCGACGGGCTGCTGCCCCGCTGGTTCTCGGTCACGAACCCGAAGACGCAGACGCCCGTCCGGGTGCAGCTCATCGCCGGCATCGTGGTGGCAGTGCTCGCGGGGTTCACGCCGGTCGAGAAGCTCGAGGGCCTGATCAACATCGGCACGCTCTCGGCCTTCGTGCTCGTGTCGATCGGCATCATCGTGCTCCGGAAGTCGCGCCCGGACGCACCGCGGTCCTTCCGGGTGCCGTGGTCGCCCGTGATCCCGATCCTGTCCGCCGTGCTCTGCTTCTGGCTCATGCTCAACCTCGAGGTCGAGACCTGGCTGCGCTTCATCGTCTGGCTCGTCATCGGCTTCGCGATCTACTTCGGGTACAGCCGCAGCCACAGCCGGGTGGGTCGCCGGGAGCAGTAGGGGCCGGCGGGCATCGCAACACACCGGTGTTCGTCGTTCGAACCGCGATCTCCCGCGGCGCGAACGGCAGACACCGGTGTTTTGCACCCCCGGCATCCCACCGCCGCGGCCCGGCACGGCACGGCACGGCCCGGCGCGGCGCGCGCCGTCAGGCGCCGACGACCAGCAGCACGCCGAACACGAGCATGACGACGGCCACGCACCCGTCGAACACCCGCCAGGTCAGGGGCCGCGCGAACAGCGGTCGGAGCAGCCGTCCGCCGAACCCCAGTGCGCCGAACCACAGGCAGCTCGCGGCCACCGCGCCGGCCGTCCACCACCAGCGGTCGTCGACGCCCTGCTGGTTCGCCACGGACCCGAGGAACACCAGCGTGTCCAGGTAGACGTGCGGGTTCGCCCACGTGAAGACGAGCATGGTCAGCACCGCGGTGCGCATGACAGGGGCGGCGGGGATGGCCTGCTCGGTCCGGTCGGTCCGGCCGGTCCGGTCGGTCCGGTCGGTCCGGTCGGTCCGGCCGGTCCGGCCTGGAGGCTCGGCCTGACCCCGCCCCGCCGGCTGCGGCGTCGACGTGCTCACGACGGTCGTCGCCGCCCTGTCCGCTCCCACCCCCACCACGGCGGCCCCGTCGTCCTCGGCCGCGACCCGGATCGCATCGCCCGACGGGCGGAGCGCCCGCCGCGCCGCCAGCACCCCGTACGTCAGCAGGAACGCGGCCCCGACGTACCGGATCACGACGAGCGCCGCGGGGAACCGCTCCACCACGGCCCCGACGCCGAGCACCCCGGCCAGGATGAGCAGCGCGTCCGACACCGCGCACACCAGCACCGCTGCCGCCACCACCCGGACGCGCGCGGTGACGGCCAACCGGAGCAGGTACGTGTTCTGCACGCCGATCGCGACGATGAGGGCGAGTCCGGTGCCGAGGCCGGAGAGCGCGGGGAGGAGGACGGTCACAGGCCGACCGTAGGAGATCCCGCGCGTTCAGGACAGCTCACGTTCCTGTGGCACCGTAAGCTCTGCTCATGCTCCGCTTCCAGCGCGAACACCTCGAGACGCTCCTGACGGCCGTCGACCTCGGGACGTTCGACGCCGCGGCTCGCGCGCTGTCGATCACCCCGTCGGCGGTCTCGCAGCGGGTCAAGGCGATGGAGCAGCTCGTCGGACGAGTGCTGCTGCAGCGGACGACGCCGATCGTGCCGACGCCCGACGGTGCCGTCGTGCTGCGGCACGCCCGGCAGGTCCGCCTGCTCGACGAGGAGACGGCACGCGACCTCGGCGGAGCGGCGACGGACGACGGTGACCGCGTCCCGTCGATCCCGCTCGCGGTGAACGCCGACTCGCTCGGCACGTGGTTCCTCGACGCCCTGGCGATCGTCCGTCGTGACACCGAGGTGGTCTTCGACCTGCACCGCGAGGACCAGGACCGCACGGCCGAGCTCCTGCGCTCCGGCACGGTGATGGCCGCGGTCACGGCGGAGTCCGACCCCGTGCAGGGCTGCTCGTCGGTGGCGCTCGGCATCGACCGCTACCGGGCGGTGGCCTCGCCCGCGTTCGTCGACCGGTACCTCGACGGCGCCGACTCCGAGCGGCGGATGCTGCAGCGCCTCGACCGGGTGCCGCTCGTGGACTACGACCACGACGACGACCTGCAGCAGGGCTTCCTGCGCCGGGTCGTCGGGCACGCTCCCCGGGGTCCTCGACACTTCGTCCCGACGTCGGCGGACTTCGCCCGCGCGGTGACGCTCGGCTTCGGGTGGGGGCTCCTGCCGGAGGCCCAGTGCCTGGACGCCCTGGAGCGGGGCGCCCTCGTTGAGCTCACGCCCGGGCGTCGGGCCGACGTCGCGCTGTGGTGGCAGCGGTGGAACCTGGCGTCCCCGCTGCTCGAGCGGGTGACCGACGCGGTGCGGGCGACCGCGGCCGAGCGGCTGCACCCGCCGGTGTCCGGCGGACGTCAGGCGGTGGCGCGGTAGCGCAGGCCGTCCACGAGCAGGGCGACCATGCGCTGGCTCTGCTCCGGGCTGGGCGAGCCGTGGCACAGGTCCCCGACGGCGCGGAGGAGCTGCGGGGCGTCGACGTCGGCGCTGATGGTGCCGGCGGCGGCAGCGGCGTCGAGCAGCCGCGTCAGGGCGTCACCCAGTCGGCCGATGAAGTAGGCGGGCAGCGCCTCGAACGCCGGGTCGCCGGAGTGCAGTGCGGCGGCGAGGCCCCGCTTCGTCGCGACGAACTCGGTGAACCGCTGGAGCCACAGCGCGAGGGCCTCGTCGGGTGCATGGGCAGCGGCCAGGTCGTCGGCCGCATCGGCACAGGCCTCGACCGCGTTCCGGAAGACCGCCACCACCAGGTCGGAGCGCTGCGGGAAGTGTCGGTAGAGCGTGCCGACACCGACACCGGCGCGATCGGCGATCACCTTCGCGGGGGCATCGACACCGTCGCTGGCGAACACGGCCTTCGCGGCGTCGGTCAGGGCGTCGAGGTTGCGGCGGGCGTCGGCGCGCATGGGGCTCCTGGTCGACGGGTCGGACAACGGGGTCTTGCGCAAACGGAACAGCATTCCGTATAGTTCCGGAAGGACGTTCCAGTTCGGCTCACGATACGGCACGGCGACTCGGGGCGCCATCGACAGGAGGAACCCATGCAGTACCGCACCCTCGGCACGACCGGTGTCCAGGTCAGTCCCTTCGCCCTCGGAGCCATGATGCTCGGCACCGACGGCCGCATCGGCAACGGCGACGAACAGGACTCGATCCGCATCGTGCACCGCGCGCTCGACGCCGGCATCAACCTCATCGACACCGCCGACCGCTACTCACAGGGCGGGTCGGAGGAGCTCCTCGGCAAGGCACTCAAGGGCCGGCGCGACGACGTCGTCCTCGCCACGAAGTTCAACGGGGCGATGGGCGACGACCCGAACCGGCAGGGCAACTCACGCAGGTGGATCATGCGTGCCGTCGAGGACTCCCTGCGCCGACTCCAGACGGACCACATCGACCTGTACCAGGCACACCGACCGGACGACACGGTCGACCTCGAGGAGACGCTGTCCGCCCTCACCGACCTGGTCCGGAGCGGCAAGGTGCGGATGATCGGCACGTCGGACTTCCCCGCGTCGATGCAGGTCGAGGCACAGTGGACGTCGGAACGCCGGGGCCTGGAGCGCTTCCGCACGGAGCAGCCGACCTACTCGATCCTCAACCGCGGCATCGAGCGCGAGGTCCTGCCGGTCGCTCAGCGCCACGGCATGGGCACGCTCGTGTGGAGCCCGCTCGCCGGTGGGATGTTGACCGGGCGGTTCCGGAAGGGCCAGGACAGCGACCTGGCGCGCGTCGGCATGTTCCGCCACAACCAGGACGAGCGGCGCATCGACGCCGTCGAGCAGATCGTGGCGCTGTCCGAGGAGACCGGCATCCGGATGACCCACCTGGCCCTGGCGTTCGCGATCGCCCACCCGGGCGTCACGAGCGCACTGATCGGCCCGCGGTCGATGGAGCAGCTCGACGACCTGCTCGCCGGTGCCGACGTCGTGCTCTCCGACGAGGTGCTCGACCGCATCGACGCCATCGTCCCGCCGGGCACCGATGTCGGGCGGCTCGACCAGCAGTACGAGCCGCCGGTGATCAGGCTTGCAGAGCTCCGTCGTCGTCCTGTCGCGGACCGGCCCGCTGCCGTCTGATCCCGGCCGGAGCCGACGGAACCGTCAGGACTGGCAGCGCGGGCACCAGTAGGTGTCGCGGAGCGACAGGTCGGACTCGCCGAGCTCACCTCGGCGGATGGGCGTCCGACAGCGCAGGCAGGGCTTGCGGTCCCGGCCGTAGACCCAGAAGCGGCGGCCGGGCCGGTCGACGCCCGTCGTCACGCGGGCGCTGCGGTCGCGGTTCGTCAGGATGAGCCGGTGCGCCAGGGCGATCATCCGCGTCGGGTCCTCGACCTCCCCGGCCGGGCGGGTGGGCAGGACGCCGCGGAGGAAGCAGAGCTCGTTCCGGTAGACGTTGCCGAGGCCGGCGAGCACCCGCTGGTCCAGCAGCGCGAGACCGATCGGTCGTGCGGGATCGGCGACCAGGTTCGCCTCGGCGACGGCGGGGTCCCAGTCGGGCCCGAGCAGGTCCGGTCCGAGGTACCCGACGATCTCGGACTCCTGGTCGCGTGCCACGACCTCGAGCACCCCGAGGGTGAAGCCGACGGTCGACACGTCATCGGCGTCGAGCACGGCCCGGGCCTGGTGGGCCGGGCGGCGCCAGCGGTCGCCCGGCGCGTAGACGTCCCAGCGGCCCTCCATCTTCAGGTGGGAGTGCACGGTCAGGTTGCCGATCCGGTGCAGGATGTGCTTGCCCCGGGGGACGACCTCGTCCACGGTGCGGCCGACCAGGTCGAGCGTGGCGAACGCCGGCACGCGGAAGTCGCTGCGCGTCAGGACCTTGACGGCCAGCGCCGTGTGCAGGCGGTGCGCGGCGCGGTAGACGGTGTCGCCCTCAGGCACGGAGTCGCACCCCCTGGGGTGTCGCGGTGAAGCCGGCAGCGCGCAGGGCGTCACCGAACGGGGACTCCAGCACGAAGACGCCGTTGACCCGTTCGACCGAGAGCTTGCCGAGCCCGGTCCGGACGGTCGTGGCGATGGAGGTCGCGGCCGCGGTGAGGTCGGCCGGGTCCTCGGTGAAGGTCAGCACCGACTTGCCGCCGCGCTCGACGTAGACGCCGAGTTCGCCGTCGACGAGCACCACCAGTGCGCCGGCCTTCCGCCCGGGCCGGTGCCCGCGCGCCGTCTTCGCGCCCGGTTCAGCGGAAGCGCGCGGAACGGCGGCGGCGGCACCGGTGGCAGGCTCGGTGCCGTCGGGGTCCGAAGTGTCCCCGTCCGTCGGCCACGGCAGCGACGCCCCGTACGGGTTCGCCGGGTCGGTCGCCGCCAGGGTGATGACCTCACGCACCCGGTCAGGGTTCGCCCGCTCGTCCTCGTCGAGGTCCCTGGCGTAGGTGCGCAGGCGGTCGATCGTGGGGCTGGTCGCGAACTGCGCCGCTCCGAGCCCCTCGATGAAGTACCCGCGGCGCGCTCGACCCGACTCCTCGAACCGTGCGAGGACCCGGTACACGCCGGCGAAGCCGCCCCGGACGCCCTCGACCTGCACGGCGCCGCGGGTGACCACGCCGTACCGCTCGAGCAGCTGCTCCGCCGTGGCTGCCGCCCGCACGGTGGCGTCGGCCTCGGCGAGCGGCAGCAACGACCAGCGGCCGCCCACGCTCGGCGGTCCGGACTGCGTCGGCAGCGTCGGGCGACGACGTCCGCGGTAGGCCCGGGTGCGCGGCGCGGTGGTGCTCTTGGCGCGTCCGCCGAGCATCGCCCTCAGCGGCGCGAAGGTGTCGTTCGTGATCTGTCCGCCCCAGACCAGGTCCCAGAGCGCCGTCGTCAGGGCTTGGTCGTCGGTGCTGCCGACGGCCTGCCCGAGCTGCCGGAAGAAGTACGCGCCGCCACCGGCCAGGGCGCCGAGCACGTCGCGCTGCAGCTCGGTGGTCTCGTCGCCCGAGGGCTCGGCGAGCGTCGTCGCGGCGGTGTCGGCCAGGTGCAGCCGGACCCAGCCGTCGTTGCCGGGCAGCGTGCCACCCCCGGACCACAGGACCTCGCCGGTGGCGGTGAGCTCGTCGAGCATGCTCGGCGCGTAGTCGGACACCCGGACGGGCAGGACGAGCGACTCCCACGCGCTGGCGGGCAGGGCGACGCCGGCGAGCTGGTCGATGACCTGGAGCACGCCGTCGATCCCGCGCAGACCACCGCGGGTGCCGGGCGTCCGGACGTGCTGCCACGCGGGCAGGAACCGGGCGAGGGTGTCCGAGGAGACCGGTTCGACCTCGTGTCGGAGTGCTGCGAGCGACCGCGTGCGGATCCGGCGCAGCACCTCGGCGTCACACCACTCGGCGCCCTGCCGGTCCGGGCGGAACTCGCCCTCGACCAGGCGACGGTCGGCGGCCAGACGACGCAGGGTGTCCTGCACGACGGCGATGCCGAGCCCCAGGCGCGAGGCGGCGTCCTGCGCGGCGAACGGCCCGTGCGACCGGGCGTAGCGGCCGACCAGGTCGCCGAGCGGGTCGGCGACGGGTTCGATGAACGCGGTGGGGACGCCGATCGGCAGCGGCACGCCGAGGGCGTCGCGGAGCCGGGCAGCGTCCTCGATCACGGCCCAGCGGGTGGCCCCGGCGTGGGAGAACGACAGCACGCGGCGGTCGCGTTCGAGTGCCTCGAGCGTGGTGCGGAGGGTGTCCCGAGCCGCCGGACGATCGGAGTCGGTGGCGAGCCAGCTCCGGTCGACGGCTTCGTCGAGGTCGATCGCACCGACCAGGCGCAGGACGTCGACCAGGCCCTCGGTGTCCCGTGCGCGGCGGTCCGGCGAGAGTCGCTGCAGGTCCTGCTCGGTCGACGCGATCACGGCCGGGTCGAGCAGTTCACGGAGCTCCGCGCGACCGAGCAGCTCGCTGAGGAGCGTCGAGTCGAGCGAGAGTGCCGCGGCCCGGCGCTCGGCCAGCGGGGAGTCGCCCTCGTACATGAAGGCGGCGACGTACCCGAACAGCAGCGAGCGGGCGAAGGGGGACGGCGTCGCGGTCTCGCTCTCGACGAGCCGGATGCCGCGCCGGGCGATCTCGTCCGCGATGCCGAGCAGCGCCGGCACGTCGTAGACGTCCTGCAGGACCTCGCGCACGGTCTCGAGCACGATCGGGAAGGTCGGGTACTTCTGGGCGACCTCGAGCAGCTGGGACGCCCGCTGCCGCTGCTGCCACAGCGGGGAGCGTCGGCCGGGGTCGCGGCGGGGGAGCAGCAGCGCGCGGGCGGCGCACTCGCGGAACCGGGCGGCGAACAGCGCCGAGCCGCCGACCTCGTCCGTGACCACGGCCTCGAGGTCGTCCCGCTCGAAGACGAACAGGTCGGCCCCAGGGGGTTCGGCGTCGGTCTCGGGGATGCGCACCACGATGCCGTCGTCCGCGGCCATCGCGTCGCCGTCGATGCCATGCCGTTCGCGGAGTCGTGCGGCCACGGCGAGGGCCCACGGCGCGTGGACCTGCATGCCGTACGGGGAGTGCAGGATCAGGCGCCAGTCGCCGAGCTCGTCGCGGAAGCGCTCGACCACGAGAGTGGTGTCGTTCGGCACGTGCCCGGTGGCTGCCCGCTGCTCGCGCAGGAAGGTCAGCAGGTTCGTCACGGCACGCTCGTCGAGCCCGCCGGCGGAGACCCGGGCACGGGCATCGGCGTCGGAGGCGGACTCGACCTCCCTGATGTAGGCCCCGGTCGCGCGCCCGAGCTCGGCGGGACGCCCGATGCCGTCGCCCTTCCAGAACGGCACCCGGCCGGGCTGCCCGAACGCCGGGCTGACGATGACGCGGTCGTGCGTGATCTCCTCGATGCGCCAGCTGGTGGCACCGAGCGCGAAGACGTCGCCCACGCGGGACTCGTAGACCATCTCCTCGTCGAGCTCGCCGACGCGGGACGCCCGTTCGCCGACCATGAACACGCCGAACATGCCGCGGTCGGGGATCGTGCCACCGCTCGTCACGGCCAGGCGTTGTGCACCGGGACGTCCGGTGAGCGTGCCGTGGACGCGGTCCCAGACCAGGCGCGGACGGAGCTCGGCGAACTCATCGCTCGGGTACCGCCCGGTGATCAAGTCGAGCGTGGCGTCGAACGCCGAGCGTGGCAGGCCGCTGAACGGGGCACTGCGGCGCACGAGCTCGAACCAGTGCTCGACGTCGAGGGTGTCGACGGCCCCGGCGGCGACGGTGTGCTGCGCCAGGACGTCGAGGGGGTTCGCGGGCACCGAGATCGACTCGATCTGCCCGGACACCATGCGCTCGACGGTGACGGCACTGTGTACGAGGTCGGCGCGGTGCTTCGGGAAGAGGACTCCTCGGGAGATCTCCCCGACCTGGTGCCCGGCGCGGCCGACGCGCTGCAGGCCGCTGGCGACCGACGGCGGGGCCTCGACCTGCACGACCAGGTCGACCTCACCCATGTCGATGCCGAGCTCGAGCGAACTCGTCGCGACCACGCACCGCAGGCGGCCCGACTTCAGGTCGTCCTCGATGATGGCGCGCTGGTCCTTGGACACGGAGCCGTGGTGGGCCCGGGCGAGGACGGGCACGGCGCCGGCGGTCTGGCCGGACGCACCGATCATCTCCGCTGGCGGCCGCGTCTGCTGCGGCACGGGGGCGTGGGCCGATGCCCGCCCCGGTGACTGCGCCCGCCCACCCGGCAGCCCGACGTCGTCGGGTGACGCCCCGGCGGGGACCAGGACGCCGTCACCCGCGGCGGCCACCACGCGTTCCTCGTGGATCTCGTTCAGCCGGGCGGTCAGGCGCTCGGCCAACCGCCGCGAGTTCGCGAACACGATCGTCGACCGGTGCTCCTCGATCAGGTCGACCACGCGTTCTTCCACGTGGGGCCAGATCGACCCGTTCGACGGCGCGTCCGAGGAGTCCGAGCCGACGGGCGGCGACCCGAGCTCGGACATGTCGTCGACCGGCACGACCACGCGCAGGTCGAAGGTCTTCTGTGCCGGCGGGGCGATGATCTCGACCGGAGCGCGACCGCCGAGGAACCGGGCGACCTCTTCCGCCGGACGAACGGTGGCGGACAGCCCGATGCGCTGCACCGGCTTGTCGAGCAGGTCGTCGAGGCGCTCGAGCGAGACGGCCAGGTGCGCCCCGCGCTTGGAGGACGCGACGGCGTGGACCTCGTCGACGATGACGGTGTCGACGTTCAGCAGGGTCTCCCGCGCCTTCGACGTCAGCATCAGGTAGAGCGACTCGGGCGTGGTGATGAGGATGTCCGGCGGCAGCCGCAGCAGCTTCTGTCGGTCGGACGACGGGGTGTCACCGCTCCGGACGCCGACCGTGACGTCCGGCGGTTCGAGCCCGAGCCGGCGAGCCGTCTGCGTGATGCCGACGAGCGGGCTGCGGAGGTTCCGCTCGACGTCGACGCCGAGGGCCTTCAGCGGCGAGATGTAGAGCACCCGCGTGCGCTGCTTCGGTTCGGGGTGGTCCGTGGAGCTGATGAGGCGGTCGATCGACCACAGGAAGGACGCGAGCGTCTTGCCGGAGCCGGTCGGGGCGACGACGAGCGCGTGCCGGCCGGTCGAGATGGCGTCCCACGCACCGGACTGTGCCGCGGTCGGTGCGCTGAACGCACCGCGGAACCACGCAGCGGTGGCGGGGGAGAAGCGCTCGAGGACGTCCGTCATGGTCCGTCCCATCCTGCCCGCCGCCACCGACAAGACCCCGACAAGGAGCCGACGAGCACCAGACGGACCAGACGCTTGACAGACCGATAGTTACCGATCTATCGTTACTGCATCGCGACAGTGCCGGAACACTCCGGAACGGATCGCGAGCCCACTTCCGTCACGACCCTCGAGAGGAGTCACCATGCACCCCATGGACGACCACGAGAACATGCACGACCACCGCCACGACCAGCGTGGCTCCGGACCGCGCGGCCCCCGCTTCGGCGGCGGGCGCGCGCACCACGGCGTCGGCTTCCCCGGCCGCGACCGCGGCGAGCACGGCGGGCGCGGCGGCTTCGGCCCCGGCCCGACGGGCTTCGGCGGCCGCGGCGGCTTCGGGCCCGGCATGGGCTTCGGTCCCGGGTTCGGCGGTCCCGGCTTCGGCCGGGAGCGCCGCCGCCGCGGCGACGTCCGCCTCGCCATCCTCGGCCTGCTGGCCGAGGGCCCCCAGAACGGCTACGCCGTGATCAAGACGATCGCCGAGCGCACCGGTGGCGCCTGGAAGCCGAGCCCCGGCTCGGTCTACCCGACGCTCCAGCAGCTCGTCGACGAGGACCTCGTCGTCTCGACCGGCGACGGTCGCAAGACGCTCTTCGAGCTCACGGACGCCGGCCGGGCCGAGGCAGCGGCCAAGGCCGACGAGATCGCCGCCGCGTGGGAGTCCACGCCCGGCATGCCCGACTCGCAGCGCGAGTTCGTCGAGGCGCTCCGCAAGACCATGGGCGTCCTGCACATGTACCGCACCAGTGCGACCGACGAGCAGGTCAAGGCCGCCGCGGCCAAGGTCGACCAGCTCCGCAAGGACCTCCTGCAGATCCTCGCCGACTGAGCCGGGCCACACGACGGACGGGAGGCTCCCCACCAGCTGGCGGGGAGCCTCCCGTCCGTCATGTGGTGGCGACGCCGTCAGCCGCCGATGAAGGCGGCCACGTCGGCCAGCTCCGCGGCCGACACCGCGTGTGGCAGCCCCTCGTAGGCACGGACGGTCACGTCCGTGTGCTCCGCTGCCCACACCGCGGTGCGCGCGGTGGCGTCACCGGGGATCACCGGGTCGAGGTCACCGTGACCGAGGAACACGCGGGGCCGGACGGCCGCGACCGCCTCGTCCCGGGAGTCGGTGACGCCCGGCACGACGAAGCCCGACAGGGACACCGCGAACGCGAAGCCCGCCGGCCGGGCGCGCAGGAGCTGCAGCGCCATCGACCCGCCCTGCGAGAAGCCGAGCAGCCCGATGCGCGGGTGGTCGGCCGCGACGCCGTCGACCCAGTCGAGGACCTCCTCGACCGCCGCGTCGACGGGTCCGAGCTCCGGCGACCCCGGCGTGCCGAGCGGGTACCAGCTGTGTCCGCCGCCCCACGGCAGCGGCGCCCGCAGCGAGGCGATCGTCCACGCGGGCGGCAGGGCCGGCGCGAGCGCGAGCAGGTCGTGCTCGTCGGAGCCGACGCCGTGCAGCGCGACGAGCAGGGGTGTGCCGGCGCGGTCACCGGTCGGGCGGGTCCACTGGACGAGGTCGGGGTCGATCATGCAGCCGACAGTAGCGACGCGCACCCGGTGTCCCTCCACGACCCCGCGCCCTTCCACCTGCTTCGCCCCGCCGCCTGGTAGACACGGAGCATGGCCTCGACGCGCACCCCCGATCCCGATCCTGACTCCGGCTGGCTGTCCGACGAGGAGCTCGCGATGGTCCGCCGTCGCCTGCCGATCTGCTACGTCGAAGCCATCCCCGTCCGCACCGACGGACTCGGCGTCGTGACCGAGGTCGGCGTGCTGCTCCGCGTGGCCCCGAGTGGGTCGATCGCCCGCACGCTCGTGTCCGGTCGCGTCATGTTCGGCGAGTCGATCCGCACGGCGCTGTTCCGGCACCTCGAGAAGGACCTCGGGCCGATGGCGTTCCCGCAGCTGCCGTCGAACCCGGCGCCGTTCACCGTGGCGGAGTACTTCCCGCTCCCCGGTGCCTCGGTCTACACGGACGAGCGCCAGCACGCGATCTCCCTGGCGTACGTCGTCCCCGTCACCGGGACGTGCGAGCCGCGGCAGGACGCCCTCGAGCTGACGTGGATGAGCCCGATGGAGGCCGCCTCGATCGCGGTGTCCGAGGAGATGGAGGGTGGCCGCGGCGCCCTGATGCGCGCCGGGCTCGCCTCGGTCGGCGCCCTGCTCTAGCCCCACGCACGACGAAGCCCCCGGGACCGATGGTCCCGGGGGCTTCGCAGCGCGGTCTGTCGAGACCGGCTTGGTCCTACTTGTTGTCCTTGAAGCTGTCGGCCACGCCGTGCGCGGCGTCCTTGACGTCGGTCGCACCCTGCTTGGTCGAGGCCTTGGCCTGGTCGGTCTGACCCTCGGCCTTCAGGCGGTCGTTGTCCGTCGTGTTGCCGACGGCTTCCTTGACCTTGCCGGCCGCCTTCTCAGCGGCGTTCTTGATGTCGTCGATGCCTGCCATGTGGCGGCTCCTTCCGTCGTCGGACAAAACCACCGGTGGTCGCTCGCGCGCCCGCCGATGACCAGGAACCTACGCGCTCTGCGGACACGCGTTCGCAGTCCCCACCCAGGTTCGACTCGCCCCCCCCGACGCAAGACACCGGTGTTCAGCAGTCGCGCCGCGGAGATCCGCGGTGCGACCACCGAACACCGGTGTCCCGCGGGGGTTGCACGCCCCGAGGGAGCGTGGGTCAGCGGCCGGTGCCGGCCGGACGGGAGGCACGGCGCGAGCCACCACGGCGGTTGCCGCTGGACTCGGTGCCGGCTGCGCGACCGGGGGCGTAGCCACCGTCGGAGGACCAGACCTGGGCGGACCCGCCGCGGGGCGAGTCGCTGCCGGCGCGACGGGGGCGCCACCGGAACGACGCTGACCGGTCGAGCCGGCGGACGAGGCGGACGAGCCCTCGGTGGCACGGCCACCGCGACGACCCGAACCCGAGCCGTTGCCGGCCGAGCTGGACTGCGCGGCCGGAGCCGAGCCTCCCGAGCGGCCACCGCGGCCACGGCCACGACCGGCGGACGACGAGCCCGCGGAGGACTGCTGCCGGCGCTGCGGCTGCTGCTGCTGGACGGCGGCCGGGTCCTCGTGACGGAGCGGGGCGATCTCGCCGACGAGCTCGAGCACCGGCGCGGACCGCGGGGTGACCTGCTGCGGCGCGACGGAGATCGCGGCCTTGCGCATCATCTGCGCGACGTCGCGACGCTCGGCGGGCATCACCACGGTGACGACGTCACCGGACGAACCGGCGCGGGCGGTCCGGCCCGAGCGGTGCAGGTACGCCTTGTGCTCGGTCGGCGGGTCGACGTGCACGACGAGCTCGACGTTGTCGACGTGCACACCGCGGGCGGCGACGTCGGTGGCGACGAGGACGAGGGCCTCGCCGGCGGAGAACTTGGCGAGGTTGCGCTCACGGGCACCCTGCGACAGGTTGCCCTGCAGGTCCACCGCGGGGATGCCCTGCGAGGAGAGCTGCTTCGCCAGGCGCTTGGCGTGGTGCTTCGTGCGCATGAAGAGGATGCGGCGACCGGTGCCCGAGGCGAGGGTCTGGACGAGGTCCTTCTTGCCGTCGGCGTCGGCGACCTCGAACACGTGGTGGGTCATCGCCTCGACGGGGCTGGACTCGTCGTCGACGGAGTGCATGACCGGGTTGTGCAGGAACTTCTTGACGAGCTTGTCCACGCCGTTGTCGAGCGTCGCGGAGAACAGCATGCGCTGCCCGCGCTCGGGCGTGGCCTGCATGATCTTCGTCACGCCGGGCAGGAAGCCCATGTCGGCCATGTGGTCGGCCTCGTCGAGGACGGTGACGTCGATCGCGTCGAGGTGGGCGTGGCCCTGCTGCATGAGGTCGGCGAGGCGGCCCGGGCAGGCGACGACGATGTCGACGCCGCTGCGGAGCGCGTCGACCTGACGACCCTGCGAGACGCCGCCGAAGATCGTCGTGGTGGTGAGGCCCATCGCCTTGGCGAGGGGGGCGAGCACGGCGTCGATCTGCGTCGCGAGCTCACGGGTCGGGGCGAGCACCAGGGCGCGGGGGCGGCCCGGGCGACGCTTCTGCGGGTTCGCCGCGAGACGGGCGACGAGGGGGATCGCGAACGCGATGGTCTTGCCGGAGCCGGTGCGACCGCGGCCGAGCACGTCCTTGCCCTTGAGGGAGTCGGGGAGCGTGTCCGCCTGGATCGGGAAGGCGTTCTCCTTGCCCTGGCTGACGAGCACGTCGACCATCGGGGCGGGGACGCCGAGGTCGGAGAAACGGATGTCTTCGATGGGGTTGGTCATGACGACCTTTCGGGCCGGATTCGGCCGTGGTGCGCGCTCGATCGGCGCGCGGGCGGGAGCATGTCCGCGTCCGTCGTCCGCTCGGGGAGCGGCCGTGTCCTCTGCTGGAGAGGACGTGGAGGTGCGGGCACTGTCGCCGCAGCAGAGAGCCTGGCACCGGTGTCCCACCCGGACGGGTTCCGGGGGAGCGGTGGTGCGCGATACGCATCGGTCGAGTTCGACCGGGAGGTTTCGGGGGCGTCCGTACGACGCACGAGGCGATCGGCGCCTCGAGTACAGCCAGTGTAGCGCTCCGACGGGACCCGGCGGAAGAGCAGGTCCCCCGTGGGACCCTGGACGTCGTGCGCCTCCGTTCCCTCCTGCTGCCCGCCGTCCTCCTCGTCACCCTGGTCGGCACCGCCGCCTGCGCGGCCGACACCGGCACGGCCGCAGGTGACGGCCACCGCGACCTCCCGACCTCGGGCGTGCCGGACTACCAGCTGGGTGGGGCCTACGCGCCGCCCGCCGGTGTGACCGTCGTCGAGCGGGACAGCACCGAGCGCCCGGCGAAGGGCACCTACGGCATCTGCTACGTCAACGGCTTCCAGACGCAGCCCGGCGACGCTGCCATGTGGAAGGAACAGCACCCGTCCGCGATCCTGCGCACCGCGGCCGGCAAGCCGGTGTCCGACCCGGGCTGGCCGGACGAGATGCTCCTCGACACCCGCACCGCGGCGAAGCGTGCCGTGGTCACGAAGGTCATCGGGAAGGCGATCACCCGCTGTGCCGACCGGGGCTTCGACGCCGTCGAGTTCGACAACCTCGACTCGTGGACCCGGTCGAAGGGCGCGCTGACGCGGGCGGACAACGTCGCGCTGGCGACGTCCCTCGTCGCGGCGGTGCACCGCGAGGGGATGGCGGCAGCGCAGAAGAACACCCCGCAGCTCGGCACGGCCGGCAAGCGGACCGCCGGGTTCGACTTCGCGGTCGCCGAGGAGTGCGTGCAGTACCGGGAGTGCTCGGCGTACACGGACGTCTACGCCAAGCGCGTCATCGACGTCGAGTACGCGGACACGCTGAAGCCCTCGTGGTCGTCGGTGTGCGCGATGCGGGACCGACCCGCGATGACGATCCTGCGCGACCGCGACCTGGTGCCGAAGGGCGACCCGGCGTACGTGTTCGACCACTGCTGAGCGCAGCAGCAGTCGACGCGACGGTGAGGCCGTGCTGCCTACGCGGGCCAGGCGTCCCGGAGCGCCGCTGCCGCCTGGTCGGCGGAGAGCCCGGCTGCACGGGCCTCGGTGACCACGCCGCGGATCGCCGCGGCGACCTCGTCCGGCACCGCTGCCGGCCGGACCACCCGCGTGCCTGCTCCCCGTGCGGTCTGCACGAGCCCGGACTCCTCGAGCAGCTGGTACGCCTTCGCGACCGTGCCGGGCGCGAGCTTGAGGTCGTCCGCGAGCGACCGCACGCTCGGCAGCCGCTGGCCGTCGACCAGGTAGCCGGCGGTGATCTGCGCCGCGATCTGGGAGCGCACCTGTTCGAACGGCGGGATGCGGCCGCCGGGGTCGAGTGCCACGAGGCTCGTCGTCGACATGTCCGGAGCTCCTAGAAGTCGTACTGCTCGCCGACGGGGATCGGCACCGCGACGGTGTTGCCGGGGGGAGCGAGCGGGCACGCCCAGGCCGGGTCGTACGCGCACGAGGGGTTGTACGCGAAGTTGAAGTCGAGCACGAGCTCGCCGTCGTCCCCACCGAGGTCGGCGCCCTTGATCGTGTCGAGCAGGTAGCGCCCGCCGCCGTACGTGCCGCGCGCCTTGCCGGCACTGGCGTCCTTGACGGGCACGAAGACACCGCCCGCGTAGCCGCCGTGCGACCAGACGTCGAGCGTGCCGATGCCGGGCAGGGAGACCACGCCGAGACGGTCGAAGTGCACGATGCCGTCGGTGCCCGTCTCGACGTCGAGCACCTGCGGCTCGGCGGTCTCGATACGGGCCCGGAAGCGCCACTCCGGGTCGTAGGCCGGCACGGGGAGCTCCTCGAAGTCGCGGGCGTCCTCGTCCAGCAGCGGACTGGCGGGGTGCTCGGCGAACATCGCGTCACGGGTCTCGCGCCACATCGCGTGCGCGGTCTCCGGGTCGGATGTCGCACGGACCCGGCGGTACAGGTCGAACGTCATGCGCCGCCAGTCCACGGTCGCCATCGTGCTGTGCACGCGGTCGTCGGTCGTCGGCTCCTGGGGGCGCGTCTGGCTCACAGAGTCGAGGCTACGCCCGTCGCGTTGCCGGGCACCAGGGCAGACGGGAGGCCCGGGTCCGGTCGGCGTGTCCGGTCCTGTCCGGCACGTGGCCGGGCTGGTCCGACGTCGGTCCCAGGCCGTCGGCGTTCCCCGGGTGGCGTGGGTCTCAGGCCGGCGGCCAGGACGGCGCCTGCGCCCGCATCCGGATCGCCCGCCACTGCCAGATGACCCACATGCCGGGCCAGAGCGCGACGCCGAGCAGCGCCGGGCGCATCCGGTAGTCCAGCCGGTCGACGAACAGGGTCTTCCCGTCGGGGAGCTCCGTCGCGGCCATCCGGTGCCGCATGTCCATCCGGGCGAACAGGCCGCTCGTGCCACCGCCGTTGTCGCGCTGCACGGGGACGCCGTCGACCTCGTAGCGGTCGATGTCCACGTGGCTCGCACCGCTCGGCACGACGCCGAAGGCACTCGCGGCGATCGGGTGCGGCTGCCCGGGGGTCCAGCGGCGCGGGAAGCCCTCGGG
The DNA here is from genome assembly GCF_026672405.1 of Curtobacterium sp. SL109. Taxonomy (NCBI): domain Bacteria; kingdom Bacillati; phylum Actinomycetota; class Actinomycetes; order Micrococcales; family Microbacteriaceae; genus Curtobacterium; species Curtobacterium sp. SL109. Next base: position 334,334 of record NZ_JAPPRB010000002.1, on the reverse strand, counting down.
CGCGAGCGAGCGGTAGACCAGGAACGGCTTGGTCACGCCCACCATCACCGCCGGGGCCATCAGGGCGTCACGGACGGACGCGACCGGGGCGTCGAGGACGAGGCGGAGACCGACGTGCATGACGCCGACCGTACGCCGCGGCCCTGCTGCCGGTCCGTGCGGGCCAGGCGTGCGAGTGGGTCGGGCGTGCCGTGCAGGTCAGGCGTGCCGGGCGGACCGACGGCGGGAGCCCTCGGCGCGGTCGTGCTGCCGGAGACGCTCGGCCAGGGACAGCCGGACGGTGGGCCACTCGGACGCGGTGATCGAGAAGACCACGGTGTCGCGGAGGGTGCCGTCGCGCCCGATCTGGTGGTTGCGCAGCACGCCGTCCTGCTTCGCGCCGAGCCGGGCGATCGCGGCGCGGGACTGCTGGTTGTGCCAGTGCGTGCGGAACTCGACCGCGATGCACTGCCAGACGTCGAACGCCTGCGAGAGCATCAGCAGCTTCGACTCGGTGTTGATCCCGGAGCGCTGCGCCGACCTGGCCAGGAAGGTGTGCCCGATCTCGACCCGACGGTTCGCGGTGTCGATCGCCATGAAGGTCGTCGAGCCCACCACGCGCCCGGTGGGTCGGTCGCGCACGGCGAACGGCACCATCCGGCCCGCGGTCTGCTCCGCGAGGCGGCGCTCGATCTCGTCGTCGACCTGCGCCGGGGACGGGATCGCGGTGTACCAGGTGCGCCAGAGGTCCCCGTCGCCGACCGCCGCGCGGAGGTCGTCCGCGTGCTCCGGGCCGAGGGGCTCGAGCGTGACGCGGTCACCGGTCAGGGTAGGTGCGGGGGCGATCTCCATGGGAGTCGATCGTACTGGCGGCCCTCCTGACGAACGGCTCCAGAGCGCAGCACCTGTGGAAAGGGACAGGTCCTCCACAGCGGTTATCGTGACGAGGTGCGTGAACGAGGCCAGCAGCAGTACCAGGTCCGCTTCGGCTGGGGCATCGCCGATGCCCGTCGGGTCGCGAGCGGGGCGCACCTGGTCGTGTGGACGGACGTCCTGCCGACGCCGGGCGCCGATGACGTGGGCACCCACCGGGCCCTGCGGCGCGCGGTGCCCGCCGGGGCCGAGGTGGTGCTCGGTCACCTCGGCAACGCGGCGACGGTGGCGGACCGCGTGACGAGCCTCCAGGCCGCACTGGGTGACCGCTGCGTCGTCGCGGTGATCGCCGCCGGCACCGCTCCGACACCCGTCGGGGACGACGCCGCCGAGGCGGCCGGGGAGTCCGTCGACGTGCCGGAGGCGCCCGGCTTCGCCGTCGAGGACCTGCTCGGTGCCGGCGCCGTCGTGGACGCGCTGACGGCGGTCGGCATCGACCACTGCTCGCCGGAGGCCGCGGCCGCGTGCGCCGCGTTCACCGGGCTCCGGCGCGCCGTCCGACACCTGGTGTCCGCGTCCGAGGCCGCACGGGAGCTCGGACCGGAGCGGGTGCACGCGGCGCTCGCCGCGGGGCCGGAGCTCCTGAGCGTCCGGCCCGGGGAACACACCGGCGCGGCGTAGCGTTCCCACCATCACGCCAGCGGTCACCGGATCGCGGGCACGGCACGAGGAGCACATCATGAAGGCAGTCGTCGGCGACACCGTCATCGCAGAGGCATCCGAGGACGACCTCATCAAGATCGAGGGCAACTGGTACTTCCCGCCGTCGAGCGTGAAGACCGAGCTCTTCACCGAGACCGACACGCAGTACCACTGCCCGTGGAAGGGCGACACGCAGTACTACACCGTGAACGTCGACGGGCAGTCGCTCAAGGACAACGCCTGGTCGTACCCGACCCCGATCCCGTCGTCCTTCGACCGCGTCGGCAAGGACTACAGCGGCTACGTGGCGTTCTGGAAGGGCGTCCGCGTCGTCGAGTAGCCCCCGGCTCAGCCGACGAACGTGAGCACCACCAGGGCCACGTTCAACGCGACGATCACCGCCGCGATCACCCACGCCACGACGCGGGTGGTTGCGGCGTTGACGTCGGTGCCCATGACGCTCCGCCGGGACGTGTAGACCACGAGCGGGACGAGGGCGAAGGCGATGCCGAAGCTCAGCACGACCTGGCTCACCACGAGCAGCATCGTCGGGTCGGCACCGACGGCCAGCAGGACGAGCGCCGGCACCAGGGTCACCAGGCGTCGGGCGAGCAGCGGGACCCGCACGTGCAGCAGTCCGTGCATGATCTCCGCGCCGGCCATGCACCCGACCGAGGTCGACGCCAGCCCCGACGCCAGCAGCCCCACCGCGAAGAGCACCCCGACGACCGGCCCGACGTTGGCGGTGATCGCGGCCTGGGCGCCCGGGATCGTGTCCGTGTCCTCCACCCCCGACAGCGTCGCCGCGGCGAGCACGAGCATGCAGACGTTCACGCCGCCCGCGACGATGAGCGCCAACGCGACGTCCCACCGCGTCGCGACGAGGACCCGGCGGCGCTCCGGCCCAGCGGGGGTGTCGCCGTGCCGGTCGCGCGCGAGGGCCGAGTGCAGGTACACCGCGTGCGGCATCACCGTCGCGCCGAGCATCGACGCGGCGAGCATCACCGACCGTGTGCCCTCGAAGCGCGGGACCAGGCCGGACACCAGCTCGCCCGGTGACACCTGCGCGAACAGCAGTCCCGCGCAGAAGCCGACGGTCAGGATCGCGAGCATCGACGTGACGACGACCTCGAACGTGCGGGCACCCCGCCGGTTCTGCAGCACGAGGATCGCCATCGAGACGACCCCGGTGATGACGCCCCCGGCGACGAGTGGCAGGCCGAACAGCAGGTGCAGGGCCAGTGCTCCACCGATGACCTCGGCCACGTCGGTCGCGGCGGCCACCACCTCGGCCTGTGCCCAGAAGAGCAGCCGCGGGGTCCGGCGCATCTTCAGCCCGAGCAGCTCCGGCAGCGACCGGCCTGTGACCACCCCGAGCTTGGCGGAGAGATACTGCACCACGACTGCGCTGGCGTTCGCGGCGACGAGGACCCAGAGCAGCAGGTAGCCGTACTGCGCCCCCGCGGTGAGGTTCGCGGCGACGTTGCCCGGGTCGACGTAGGCGATCGCGGCGACGAACGCCGGCCCGAGGAGCGTCAGGCCGGCCGCACGCTTCCGCGGACCGCCGGCGGGGGCGAGGCGCGGGGTGACGATGTCGGTCATGCTGCCGAGCATGCCAGAGGATTCGGGGGACCGAATCCAGGAATTCGGGGGTTCGCAACCCGACGGACAGCCGAGCTCGTCGTCGAGGACGTGCCCCGGGCCTCCCGGCTGACTACCGTGGACGACCATGCAGGGGACCGCAGCACGACTGACCACGGCGGGTGCGCTCGCCGTCGCCGCCGCCATGACGCTCGCCGGGTGCGCCCAGGGCGGCCACGACATCGGTGACTCCGTGACCACGAAGCTCAACGGCTCCGCGTTCCACGGCCAGCTCGACATCCGGGCCACGAAGGTCGAGCGCGTGACCGCCCGGGCGATGGACCAGTTCGGGCTCGACCCGAAGGGGGACGACGCCTACCTCGCCCACTTCACCGTCCGGACCGAACGGGGCACCTTCGACACGGATGCCGTCGGTGACCTGGCCAACGACGCCTGGGGGCTCCGCGCCGACGACCGGCTGCAGGCCGGACCCGAGCTCGACGCGGCCGACCGGAACGCCGTCCTGCAGGACGCCTGCCCGTTCGACCGCTCCGCGATCGCCGAGGCCCTCACCTCCGACGGCACGGCCGACGTCTGCGCCGTCCTCCTCGCACCCGAGGGCAGCACCGTCGAGGCCGTCAGTTACCTGCGCGCCGCACCGGTCGACGAGGGCCCCGAGGGCGACGCGACGATCACCTGGCGCGCACCGGAGGCGTAGGCGGTCAGGCGGCCGCGCGACGGGTCAGGCGGCCGCGCGACGGGCGCGGTGCGCGCGGACCTTGGCGCGGTTGCCGCAGCGCTGCATCGCGCACCAGCGACGGGTGCCGCCGCGCGACGAGTCGTAGAACACCAGCCCGCAGTCCGGCGCCGAGCACCGGCTCAGCCGTGTGGGCCGGCCGTCGGCCTCGACGTCGTCGAAGCCGACCTCGGTGAACAGGGCGACGGCGTCGCGGGCGACGCTCGACAGGGCCTGGGTGAGCCGGACCCGGTTGGCGCCGGCGCGGCGTCGTCCACCCGGGAGGCTCGGGGGCACGTCCGGCAGGGCGGCGAACAGGTTGACGGTGTCGATGTCGTCCGGGGCGGGACGCGTCCTGCCCGTGCCGGCGCGGAGCCCGGCTGCCACGGCGGCCCGCTCCGCCGCCGACGGGGCCGGTCCCGGGGCGGCCGCGACCGCGAGGCGGCCGATCGCCGCGCGGAGGGCACGGGCGTCCTGGAGCTCGCGGGCGTTCGCGCCGACGTCGATGGGTTCGGTGTGCTCGCTGAGCCACTCGTCGAGGTCGGCTGGCGTCATCAGGAGCTCGCCGAGCCGCGACCGGGGGCGACGGCCGTCGGGGTCGTCGGCGAAGCCGCCGGTGTGCGCGAAGTCGAGCGCGATCCGTCCGGCGTCGAAGAACCACGACGAGCCCGAGTCCGTGCGGATGTGCTGCCCCGTGTGCATCCGGCCAGGCTAATGGGTGACCTGCGGATCGTGCTGCCGGGTCCGGAAGGGGTGCATCCGGCCAGGCTAATGGGTCGTCTGACGCTCCTGTTGGCGGGCCCAGGTGATCAGGTGGCGCTCGTCGAACCGGCGGGAGCACTTCGCACAGGCGAGCGGTCGGGTCGGTGTCCGGTAGCGGTAGTGCTCGTGGCCCGCGGGGCAGGTGCCCACCCACGGTGCGAGCTCGCTGGCGATCGGCCCGTCGTGCAGCCGCGACCCGGTGTACCCGATCGACCGGGCGGTCCGCCGCCAGGCTGGTCCGTGGCCGGCACGGGCCCCACTCAGCGCATGGGCGACCTCGTGCAGCAGGACCTGCTCGACGTCCTCGTCGGAGAACCGTGCCGCCAGGTGCCGACTGACCGTGATCCGGCGCTTGGCGAAGTCGCACTGGCCGGCACGGGTCTTCGCGTGGTCGAAGCCGAACGACCACGAGCCGCCGCCCAGGTGCAGGCGCAGCAGCTCCTCGGCCCGGTCCCGGACCTGGTCGAGCGAGGTCACCGGTCGGTGTCGGTGGGGCGCGCGCGGTCCGAACGGCCGGTCAGCTTGCCCCAGATGCTGTCGCCCTCGGTGCGGGCCGCGTCGGGGGCGCCGAGGACGCGTCGACGGATCGGCGGCACCTCCTTCACCGGCTCGGCCACCCGGGTGACCGGGTCGGTCTCGCGGCGGGCAGCGAGCTCGCGGGCCGTCCGGGGACGGTCGGCGGCGTCGCGGTCCTGCGCGCCGGTCGTGGCGGGCTGGGCGATCGACGCACGCATGGCGGCCTCGACCGCGGTGCGCAGCGCGTCCGTGCGCTCGGACGGGGCACCGGCGGCGCGGAAGGCCTCGTACGAGCGGGCCAGGACTTCGCGGGCCTCGTCGAAACGGGAGAGCTCGAACAGCGACCAGCCCTCGATCTCGGCGGCGGCGCCCTCGAGCTCCGGCCACTCCTCGGTCGTGGCGGTGTCGCGCGCCATGGCGGCCTCGCTCGCGGCGCGCTCGTGCCGACCCAGGTCGTGCAGGACGTGGGCGCGGCGGATGCGGGCGGCGACCTTGTCGGAGCGCTCACCCGTGAACATCGTCAGGCGGAAGACCTCCTCGGCCAGGACGAGGGCCTCGTCGAGGCGGCCGAGCAGCCGCATCAGCTCGGCGCGCTCGGCGAGAGCGTCGGTGCTGCGGCTCTGGCCGAGGTCACGGAGGCGGTCCTGCACGGCCTGCACGTCCACGGCGGGGCGCAGACTGATGGGCGCGAAGGTGCTGCCGGGGCTGACGCTCGGGCTTCCGGGGGCCGCGTGACGCGGTTCCCGGGCGCGGTCGTCCCGGTCGAGGTGCTGGCGGTCTTCGGGCGGGTTGGACATCAGGGTCGAGGGTAACCGGGCTCACCCGGGAGTGACCGCTGCCACACGCCGAAGGCCCGCCTCGCGCAGTGCGGGACGGGCCTTCGAGGACGTGCCTGGTCAGGAGGCGGAGACCGCGATCCCGATGTAGACGACGAACGCCACGATGACGGCGACGACGGCCAGGATGACCGCGAAGACACCCCAGCGGCGGCCACGCTTCGTGGCGATCGCGACGATGCCCTGCACGATGCCCCACACACCGAACAGCGTGGCGACCCACATGAAGACGCTGCCCACGGCGAACTGGCCGCCGTTCGCGGAGTTCATCAGCGAGTCCTGGAGCTGCCGCTGGAGCTCCTGCTGGTCACTCGCGCTCCCGGTGCCGCCGCTCTGCATGAGGTCGCGGATGACGCCGGTCGCACCGAGCGCGGTCCCGAGGACGTACCCGCCGATGACGCCGAGCACGAGCGCGATGACCGAGGCGACGAAGGCGATCCGGCCGACGGTCGGCTTCTTGGCGACGGGTTCGTGATGCTGCTGCCACGCCGGGCCACCGGAGGACGCCGGGGCGGACCCGTACTGCTGCTGGTGGTGCTGCGGCTGGTGCTGCTGGCCACCCCACGAGGGGGCGTCCGACTGCTGGCCCTGCTGCTGCCCGTACTGGTCACCCTGCTGCTGCTGGCCGTACTGCTGCCCGTACTGCTGGCCCTGCTGCTGGCCGTACTGCTGCTGCTCGCCGTACTGCGGCGTCGAGTCCGGCGTGATGCGCTCGCCGTAGCGAGGCCGGTCGTCGTTGCTCCGGTCGTCGTTCGTCATGAGGGCTTCCCCGTCTCGTTCGGTCGCGCACCTGCGCGGTCGTCCAGCGTCCATCCTGGCAGCGCGACCGTCCCGTTGCCCGAGAGCGCCGTGCGGGTCACGCCCCGAAGACGGACCGGTTCGGCTCCGGCGACGCGACCGCCGTCGCGTCCGTGACGATGGGTGCCCCGGCGATGAACGCCCGAAGTTCGGCCCCGTGCACGACCTTCGCCGGCATCGGGTCCGAGGAGTACCGGCGCGGCATGTCGGCCACGGGCAGGTCCGTCGGCGAGCCGAGGAGCACGATGTTGCCGAAGCGCCGGCCCTTGAGCATGCCGGTGTCCGCCACCGCCGCGACCGAGGGCAGCACGGACTGCAGCGTCGACGCCTGACCGCGGGCGAACGCGAGACCGGCACCGTCGGCGACGTTCACCGCGACGATCCCGGTGGGGGAGAGGAACGCGGCGACCGCCCGGTAGAACTCGACGCTCGTCACGTGCGCCGGGATCCGCGAACCACCGAAGACGTCCACGACGGCGAGGTCGACCGTGCCGTGCAGCCCGTTCGGCAGCTTGCCGAGGACCTCGCGGGCGTCGCCGTACCGCACGCGGATCGAGGCGCCGCGGGGGAACGGCAGCACCTCGCGCACCTGGTCGACGAGGTCACGCTCGAGCTCGACCACCTGCTGGCGGGAGCCCGGCCGGGTCACCGCGACGTAGCGGGGGAGCGTGAGGGCGCCGGCGCCGAGGTGCAGCGCGGTGATCGGTCCGGGTGGCAGCAGGTCGATGGCGTGCCCGATCCGACGGATGTACTCGAACGCCAGGTGCGTCGGGTCCTCCAGGTCCACGTGGGACTGGGGCGTGCCGTCGACCACCAGCGTGAAGGACCCCGGCCGGTGCCGGTCGGGCTCGATCACCGAGAACCCCGCACCGAGCTTGAACCCGTCGAACGCATCACCCATGGGTCCATGGAACACCACCGGCATCACCACCCCGGTCACCACCCGTGGGTGGTGGGGCCGCGGACCCGTCCGTCGAAGGATGGGACCACCGGCCGGGAACCCCCGCCGGGCACTCGGGAAAGGCGCACACCATGTCGGCTCAACTCCTCGCGAACGTCGTCATCGGCCTGGCGCTCGTCGGCTTCCTCGCCTGGCGGCAGGCGACCTGGCAGTACCTCGACCCGGCACGCATCTGGCGCATGCCCCTCGTGATGGCCGGCGTCGGGATCGTCGTCCTCGCCCAGTCCACGGCGACGATCGGCACGACCGACGTCGTGTTCCTCGGCATCGAGGCGCTCGTGTCCGTCGGCCTCGGCCTCGCGATGGGCAGCCTGACCCGCTTCCGGACGGTCGGCACCCCGGACCACAAGGGCAGGACGCTGCAGTCCCGCACCGGTGCGGCCGGAGCCGTGCTGTGGATCGTGCTCATCGTCGTCCGGATCGGCATCGACGTCCTCGGCGGCCACCTCGGCGCGCACCTGCTCAGCTCGACCGGCGCGGTCCTGCTCATGCTCGCGGTCAACCGGGCCGCCCGGGCGCTCGTCGTCGACCAGCGCATCCCGTCCCGCCCCAGCGGCATGATGGTCCGGTGACCCTCCTCTCCGGTGTCGAACCGACCGACCTCGCCCGGGGCCGGTCGCGTTCGCGTCTCGGCTGGTGGCTCACCGCCGTCGGGGTCGTCGCCGTCGTGTTCTGGTTCGTGCACAACGGTCTCGCCCTGCACCACCCCGTGTGGGTGTGGGTCGTCGGGAGCGTGGCGCTCGCCGCCTGGGTCGCGCGTGAGGTCGTGCGGTCCGCCCGCGCCGGGTTCGCCGTCGCGGTGGTGATGGTCGCCGCCGGGGCCCTCGTCGTGGTGCCCACCGACGCGCTCCTGCTCGTGCCGGTCATCATCGGCATCGTGGCCCTGCAGGCCAGCGCCGACCTGCCCGTCTGGACCGGCACCGTCGCCGTGCTCGTCGCGATCGTCGAGATCGCCGGCGTCGCCACGCTCGAGCGGGCCCCCGTGGCGCTCGTCCTCGCCGCGTGCGGTGGGCTCGTGCTCGGCGTGCTCGTCGGCTTCAGCCGCCGCCAGGTCCGACTCGGCGAGCTCCAGGCGCGCCAGGGGGAGCGGGACCAGCAGCGTGCCGAGCTCCTGGCCGACCGGTCACGGGCGGCCAGGGACGTCCACGACGTCCTCGCGCACTCCCTCGGCGGGCTCGTGCTGCAGCTCGACGCCGTCGAGGCCCTGCTCGAGGCCGGCCGTGTCGACGACGCCGCCCGCCGAGCCGCGGACGCCCGCACCCTCGCCGCCGACGGCCTCGCGGAGGCGCGCCGCGCGGTCCGCGCCCTGCGCGAGGACGACCCCGCACCCGCCGCGGCCGACGTGTCGGAGCCGCACCGAGCCTCCCGGCCGCAGGCGACCACCGCCACCGGCCTCGCGCCCCTCGTCGACGCGCACCGGTCGTTCGGCGGCGCGGTGCACGTCGACGGCGACCTCACCCTCGCCGGACTCGACCCGGCCCACCGTGCCGCCGTGGTCGCCGCCACCCGCGAGGCCCTCAGCAACGCCCGCCGCCACGCACCCGGCCGCCCGGTCACGCTCACCGTCGAGCGGACCGGACCCGCCGGCCCCGTCGACGTCGTCGTCACGAACCCGCTGGCGGACCCGGGGCACGGGCTCGTCGGCATGCGGGAGCGCTTCGCCGAACTCGACGACGACGCCACGATCCGTGCCGAGCGCACCGACGACGCGTTCGTCGTCGCGATGCACCTGCCCGCGTCGCGGTCCGGGACCGAGGCGAGCGCGTGAGCATCCGCGTGCTCGTCGTCGACGACCAGGCCATCGTCCGCGACGGTCTGGTGACGGTGCTGTCGCTCGTGCCGGACCTCGAGGTCGTGGGCGGGGCCGCCGACGGTGCCGAGGCGGTCGCCCTCGTGGCGGAGCACGCGCCGGACGTCGTCCTCATGGACCTGCGCATGCCGGTGGTCGACGGCCCGACCGCCACCGCGCAGATCACGGCGGCGCACCCGGAGGTCGCGGTCCTGGTGCTGACGACGTTCGCCGACGACGACTCGATCGTGACCGCCCTCCGCGCCGGTGCCCGCGGCTACCTGACGAAGGACGCGGGCCGCGTGGAGATCGCCACCGCCATCCGGGCCGTCGCTTCGGGGCAGTCGACCTTCGACGCCGCGGTCGGGGCCCGACTCATCGCGGCGCTCGGGAGTCCGACGCTCCCGACACCCCCGACGCCGGTGTCGGTCCGCGAGCGCTTCCCCGACCTCACCCCACGCGAGGCCGACGTGCTCGAGCGCATCGCGGACGGCCGGACGAACCCCGAGATCGCCGCGGAGCTGTTCCTGACCGTGCCGACCGTCAAGTCGTACGTGAACCAGTTGTTCCAGAAGCTCGGGGTCAGGTCCCGCGCGGAGGCCGTCGCCCTCGTCCTGCGCTGACGCGTCCCCCGCTCTGGGGTGAATGCGTACACATGAACGGACAGTGAACGCCAAGGCACGCGACGTACCGTCGACGGGTCGTCCGCCGAGCGCGTCGACCTCCGGAGCCCGCGTGCTCCTGGCGGGTCCGCATCCGGCAGACCGTGGCGCGCACCCCCACTGCCGCCACCCACGGGTCGCACCGCAGCGCCCGCGCCGTCGGCGTGCGCCAGTGCGCTCCGACCTCGAACACACCGCGTCCGGAGTGCCCCACGCCCTGGACCGCCTGCACCAGGAGACCCACTTGTCCGCCGACACCATGAGCATCCAGACGCCCCGCCGCGTCACCGCGAGCCGATCGACGGGGGCGAGCGGAGCCTCCCGTTCGTTCCATGCCGACCGTGAAGCGGCGCCGCTCTGGATGCGGACGATCGGCGCAGCGCTCCTCGGGGCAGGAACCGCCCTGTCGGCGGCCGTCCTCGCCTGGCCGGGGGATGCGCCGGAGATCGCGCTCCTGGTACCGGGCGTCCTCGGCATGGCCGTCGGCCTGCTGCTCCTGCTCGCCCGTGCCGGGTTCACCGTCACCGAGCGGCACGTCACGCTGCACTTCCGTCCGTTGCCGCCCCGCCGGATCCCACGGAGTCGGATCGTCCAGGCGCGCCTGGTCGAGGCCGACGCGACCACCTTCGGCGGCATCGGCCTGCGCATCGGCCGCGGGGTCCGGGCGCTCCTGCTGACACCGGGTCTCGGCATCGAGCTGACGGACGACCGAGGGCGGACCACCTTCGTCCGGACCCGTCGTCCGGAGGACGCGTTCCGTGCGCTGGCCGGTCTGACCGGTCAGCCGGGAGGCCCGGTGCGCGCCGAGCGCGAACGCCTCGGCTGAGGGGCCGGTCGCCTCCGGATCCGCGGCGGGACGGCGATCGCGGGGGAGTGACCGGCAGGAGCAGTGACCCTGCCGTCGTGCTTATACACGGCTCTGGCGAACTTGGTCAAGCCAGGACTGGACAGCACGTGCGACCACTGCATATGATGACTGTTCGCGCTCCCTGGCATCCGCGTCGTCATATTGCGGTCGACCGAAAGTCCTCGAAGGACTCCGCCTGGTGCAGCCGGACCCGCACATGTCGGCAGGTCCCGCTCACCCAGATCATCGCACATGCAACGCCTTCACTCGGATGGTGCATGACCGCGTGTTCTCGTGGGGTCGTCGGCGTTCAATCCACTCACCTACATGCTGCCCGTCAGTATCGGCCCGACGGGGCCAACCGGAGGTCAAACCCTTGGCTGCTGCGCTCAACGCATCCACCAACACCCCCAAGAACGGTCGCAACCACTCGCGACTCTCGTTCGCCAAGATCACGGACACCCTCACGGTTCCTGATCTGCTCGCTCTCCAGACGGAGAGCTTCGACTGGCTCGTCGGCAACGACGTCTGGAAGGCCCGACTGGCCGAGGGGCAGGAGCAGGGTCGTACCGACCTCGCGCTGCACTCCGGCCTCGAGGAGATCTTCGAGGAGATCTCCCCGATCGAGGACCTCGGCGAGACGATGCAGCTCTCGTTCACGTCCCCGGAGCTCGAGGACCCCAAGTACTCGATCGACGACTGCAAGGAACGCGGCAAGACCTACGCCGCCCCGCTGTACGTCAACGCCGAGTTCATGAACCACATGACCGGTGAGATCAAGACGCAGACGGTCTTCATGGGCGACTTCCCGCTCATGACCGAGCGCGGCACGTTCATCATCAACGGCACCGAGCGCGTCGTCGTCTCGCAGCTCGTCCGCTCGCCGGGCGTGTACTTCGAGCGCCAGCAGGAGAAGACGTCCGACAAGGACATCTACTCCGCTCGCGTCATCCCGTCCCGCGGTGCCTGGCTCGAGTTCGAGATCGACAAGCGCGACCAGGTGGGCGTGCGCATCGACCGCAAGCGCAAGCAGTCGGTCACGGTCTTCCTCAAGGCGCTCGGCATGACGAGCGAGGAGATCCTCGAGGAGTTCCAGGGCTTCGCCTCCATCGAGTCGACCCTCGAGAAGGACGCCATCCTCACGAAGGAAGAGGCGCTCAAGGACATCTACCGCAAGCTGCGCCCGGGCGAGCAGGTCGCTGCCGAGGCCGCGCGTGCGCTCCTCGACAACTTCTACTTCAACTCCAAGCGCTACGACCTGGCGAAGGTGGGCCGGTACAAGCTCAACCGCAAGCTCGGCATCGACGCGCAGCTGAGCGACTCGGTCCTGACCGTGCAGGACATCGTCCGCACGATCAAGTACCTCGTCTCCCTGCACGCCGAGAAGACGAACCTCGACGGCGTCCGCGACGGCGAGCCGGTGCAGCTGCGCCTCGACGTGGACGACATCGACCACTTCGGCAACCGTCGCATCCGCGCCGTCGGCGAGCTCATCCAGAACCAGGTCCGCACGGGTCTGTCCCGCATGGAGCGCGTCGTCCGCGAGCGCATGACCACGCAGGACATCGAGGCCATCACCCCGCAGACCCTGATCAACGTGCGCCCCGTCGTCGCCGCGATCAAGGAGTTCTTCGGCACCTCGCAGCTGTCGCAGTTCATGGACCAGAACAACCCGCTCGCGGGCCTGACGCACAAGCGGCGTCTGTCGGCCCTCGGCCCGGGTGGTCTGTCCCGTGAGCGTGCCGGCGTCGAGGTCCGCGACGTCCACCCGTCGCACTACGGCCGCATGTGCCCGATCGAGACCCCGGAAGGCCCGAACATCGGCCTGATCGGCTCGCTCGCGTCCTTCGGTCGGATCAACTCGTTCGGCTTCATCGAGACCCCGTACCGTCGCGTCGTCGACGGCGAGGTCACGAAGACCATCGACTACCTGACCGCTTCGGAAGAGGACGAGTTCGTCGTCGCGCAGGCCAACGCCCCGCTGACGAACGACTTCCACTTCGCCGACGACAAGGTGCTCGTCCGCAAGAAGGGCGGCGAGGTCGAGCTCGTCGGCCGCGGCGAGGTCGACTACATGGACGTCTCCCCGCGCCAGATGGTGTCGGTCGCGACGTCGCTCATCCCGTTCCTCGAGCACGACGACGCGAACCGCGCCCTCATGGGTGCGAACATGCAGCGCCAGGCCGTGCCGCTCCTCCGCTCCGAGTCGCCGCTCGTCGGCACCGGCATGGAGGGCTACACCGCCATCGACGCCGGCGACGTGATCATCGCCGACAAGGCCGGTGTCGTCTCCGAGGTCTCGGCCGACGCCGTGACCCTGCAGCTCGACGACGGCGGCACGCAGTCGTTCTACCTGCGCAAGTTCGACCGCTCGAACCAGGGCACCAGCTACAACCACCGCGTGATCGTCAGCGCCGGTGAGCGTGTGGAGCAGGGCGAGGTCATCGCCGACGGCCCCGCGACGGAGAACGGCGAGCTCGCGCTCGGCAAGAACCTCCTCGTCGCGTTCATGCCGTGGGAGGGCTACAACTACGAGGACGCGATGATCCTGTCGCAGAACCTCGTGAAGGACGACACCCTCTCCTCGATCCACATCGAGGAGTACGAGGTCGACGCCCGCGACACCAAGCTCGGCAAGGAAGAGATCACCCGCGACCTGCCGAACGTCAGCCCGGACCTCCTGGCCGACCTCGACGAGCGCGGCATCATCCGCATCGGTGCCGAGGTCCGCCCCGGCGACATCCTGGTCGGCAAGGTCACGCCGAAGGGCGAGACCGAGCTCTCCGCCGAGGAGCGCCTGCTCCGCGCGATCTTCAACGAGAAGTCGCGCGAGGTGCGCGACACCTCGCTGAAGGTGCCCCACGGTGAAGAGGGCACGATCATCGGCGTCAAGGTGTTCGACTCGCAGGACGGCGACGACGAGCTCGGCTCGGGCGTCAACCAGCGCGTGGTCGTCTACATCGCGCAGAAGCGCAAGATCACCGCGGGCGACAAGCTCGCCGGTCGTCACGGCAACAAGGGCGTCATCTCGACGATCCTGCCGGTCGAGGACATGCCGTTCCTGGCGGACGGCACCCCGGTCGACATCGTGCTGAACCCGCTCGGCGTCCCCGGTCGCATGAACTTCGGCCAGGTGCTCGAGATCCACCTCGGGTGGCTCGCGAAGCAGGGCTGGAAGGTCGACGGCATCCAGGAGTGGGCTTCGGCTCTCCCCGAGGCCGCCCACAGCGCCGAGCCCGGCACCAAGGTCGCGACCCCGGTGTTCGACGGCGCCTACGAGCGCGAGATCGAGGGCCTCCTCGACTCGACGCTCCCGAACCGTGACGGCGAGCGTCTGATCGGTTCCTCCGGCAAGGCCCAGCTCTTCGACGGCCGCTCCGGCGAGCCGTTCCCGGAGCCCGTGTCGGTCGGGTACATGTACATCCTGAAGCTCCACCACCTGGTCGACGACAAGATCCACGCCCGTTCGACCGGTCCGTACTCGATGATCACGCAGCAGCCGCTGGGTGGTAAGGCGCAGTTCGGTGGACAGCGTTTCGGCGAGATGGAGGTGTGGGCGCTCGAGGCATACGGCGCGGCCTACGCCCTCCAGGAGCTCCTGACGATCAAGTCCGACGACATCCTCGGCCGCGTGAAGGTCTACGAGGCGATCGTCAAGGGCGAGAACATCCAGGAGCCCGGCATCCCGGAGAGCTTCAAGGTCCTCATGAAGGAGATGCAGTCGCTCTGCCTGAACGTCGAGGTCCTCTCGGCCGACGGCCAGGCGGTCAGCCTCCGCGACACGGACGACGAGGTCTTCCGTGCCGCTGAAGAGCTCGGCATCAACATCTCCTCGCGGTTCGAGTCGTCCTCCGTCGACGACATCTGATCCCGCCCCGCCCGACAACGTTTCGAATTCAGCAAGAGAGAAGAACATTGCTCGAAGCAACTTCCTTTGACGCACTGCGGATCGGCCTCGCCACGGCCGAGGACATCCGCCAGTGGTCGTACGGCGAGGTCAAGAAGCCGGAGACCATCAACTACCGCACCCTGAAGCCCGAGAAGGACGGTCTGTTCGGCGAACAGATCTTCGGTCCTTCCCGCGACTGGGAGTGCGCCTGCGGCAAGTACAAGCGAGTCCGGTTCAAGGGCATCGTCTGCGAGCGCTGCGGCGTCGAGGTCACCAAGTCCTCGGTCCGTCGTGAGCGCATGGGCCACATCGAGCTCGCCGCACCCGTCACGCACATCTGGTACTTCAAGGGCGTCCCGTCGCGCCTGGGCTACCTGCTGGACATGGCGCCGAAGGACCTCGAGAAGGTCATCTACTTCGCCGCGTACATGATCATCAGCATCGACGAAGAGGGCCGGCACGCTGACATGCCGGGTCTCGAGAACGAGATGCGCCTCGAGATCAAGAACCTCGAGAACCAGCGCGACTCGATCATCGCCGACCGCCTCAAGAAGCTCGAGGACGACCTCGCAGCGCTCGAGGAAGAGGGCGCCAAGGCCGACATCAAGCGCCGGACCAAGGACACCGCCGAGAAGGAGATGGCCCAGGTCCGCAAGTCCTTCGACGAGGACATCACCCGTCTCGAGCGTGTGTGGGAGGACTTCTGCAACCTCAAGGTGGGCGACCTCAAGCCCGAGGACGCCGTCTTCCACGAGCTGCAGGACCGCTTCGGGATCTACTTCGACGCCTACATGGGCGCCGAGGCGATCAAGCTGCGGCTCGAGGCCTTCGACCTGACCGCCGAGGCCGAGGCACTGCGTCTGCAGATCGCCGAGGGCAAGGGCCAGAAGAAGATCCGTGCGATCAAGCGTCTGCGCGTCGTCAGCTCCTTCCTCGCCACCGGCAACTCGCCGGCAGCGATGGTGCTCGGCGTCGTGCCGGTCATCCCGCCGGAGCTCCGCCCGATGGTGCAGCTCGACGGTGGCCGTTTCGCCACGTCGGACCTCAATGACCTCTACCGTCGTGTGATCAACCGCAACAACCGTCTCCGCCGCCTGCTCGACCTCGGTGCCCCCGAGATCATCGTGAACAACGAGAAGCGCATGCTGCAGGAAGCGGTCGACGCGCTGTTCGACAACGGTCGTCGTGGACGTCCGGTCACGGGTACCGGCAACCGCGCCCTCAAGTCCCTGAGCGACATGCTCAAGGGCAAGCAGGGTCGTTTCCGCCAGAACCTGCTCGGCAAGCGCGTCGACTACTCGGGCCGTTCGGTCATCATCGTCGGCCCGCAGCTCAAGCTGCACCAGTGCGGTCTGCCCAAGCAGATGGCGCTCGAGCTGTTCAAGCCGTTCGTCATCAAGCGCCTGATCGACCTGTCGCATGCGCAGAACATCAAGTCGGCCAAGCGCATGGTCGAGCGTTCGCGCCCGCAGGTGTGGGACGTGCTCGAGGAGATCATCCGCGAGCGCCCCGTGCTGCTGAACCGTGCGCCGACGCTCCACCGTCTGGGCATCCAGGCGTTCGAGCCGCAGCTCGTCGAGGGCAAGGCCATCCAGCTCCACCCGCTCGTCTGTGCTGCGTTCAACGCGGACTTCGACGGCGACCAGATGGCCGTGCACCTGCCGCTGTCGGTCGAGGCCCAGGCCGAGGCCCGCATCCTGATGCTCGCCTCGAACAACATCCTGAAGCCGTCCGACGGCCGCCCGGTGACCCTGCCCGCACAGGACATGATCATCGGTCTGCACCACCTGACGACCGTCCGCGAAGGCGCCGTCGGTGAGGGCCGTTCGTTCTCCTCGGTCGCCGAGGCGATCATGGCGAAGGACCAGAACACGCTGCACCTGAACGCGACCGTGAAGATCCGCATGTCGGGTGTCCACTTCGCCGAGGGTGAAGCGCCCGAGGGCTACGAGGTCGGTCAGACGATCCTGCTCGAGACCACCCTCGGTCGCGCGCTGTTCAACGAGACCCTGCCGGCGGACTACCCGTTCGTCCAGAAGGTCACCGACAAGGGCACGCTCTCCGCGATCGTCAACGACCTCGCCGAGCGCTACTCCAAGACCGAGACG
Source organism: Curtobacterium sp. SL109 (assembly GCF_026672405.1). Taxonomy (NCBI): domain Bacteria; kingdom Bacillati; phylum Actinomycetota; class Actinomycetes; order Micrococcales; family Microbacteriaceae; genus Curtobacterium; species Curtobacterium sp. SL109. The sequence goes on along the minus strand of NZ_JAPPRB010000002.1, from coordinate 317,295 downwards.
GCCGCTGCGCTGGACCGCATCAAGGACGCCGGCTTCTACTGGGGCACGCGCTCCGGTGTGACCGTCGCGCTGTCGGACGTCGTGACGCCTCCTCGCAAGAAGGAGATCATCGCGGGCTACGAGATCCAGGCCGCCAAGGTGCAGGGCGAGTTCGACAAGGGTCTGATCACCGACTCCGAGCGTCGCGCCGACCTGATCAAGATCTGGACCGAGGCCACCAACGAGATCGCCCAGGAGATGCGGGACAACTTCCCCATCGACAACACGATCAACCGCATGGTGTCCTCCGGCGCCCGAGGCAACTGGCTGCAGGTCCGCAACATCGCCGGTATGCGTGGTCTGGTGAACAACCCGAAGGGCGAGATCATCGCCCGCCCGATCATCAACTCGTACCGCGAGGGCCTGACCGTGGCGGAGTACTTCATCGCCACCCACGGTGCTCGCAAGGGTCTTGCCGACACCGCGCTGCGCACCGCGGACTCCGGGTACCTCACCCGTCGTCTCGTGGACGTCTCGCAGGACGTCATCATCCGCGAGGACGACTGCGGCACGACGCGTGGCCTCGAGCTGCCGATCGCGACCGTGGACGCTGACGGCAAGCTCGTCCGCGACCCCCGCGTCGAGAACACCGTGTACTCCCGCACCCTCGCCACCGCGGCGTCGGACGCGTCGGGCACGGTCGTCGCCGAGGGTGGCGAGGACGTCGGTGACGTCCTGCTGGACACGCTGCTCGCTGCCGGTGTCGAGAGCATCAAGGTGCGCTCGGTCCTGACCTGCGAGTCGGCCGTCGGTGTCTGCGCGCAGTGCTACGGCCGGTCGCTCGCCACGGGCAACCTCGTCGACATCGGCGAGGCGGTCGGCATCATCGCCGCCCAGTCCATCGGTGAGCCCGGTACCCAGCTGACGATGCGTACCTTCCACACGGGTGGTTCGGCCTCGGCCGACGACATCACCCAGGGTCTGCCCCGTGTCACCGAGCTCTTCGAAGCTCGTACCCCCAAGGGCGCGTCCCCGATCGCCGAGGCCCCCGGCCGCGTCGTCGTCGAGGACACGGACAAGGGTCGTCGGATCATCCTGACGCCGGACAACGGCGACGAGCCGTTCATCTACCCGGTGCTCAAGCGTGCGACGCTCCTCATCGAGGACAACCAGCACGTCGAGCTCGGCGAGCAGTTCATCGCCGGCACCGTCGACCCGAAGGAAGTCCTCCGGGTCAAGGGTGTCCGAGAGGTCCAGAAGCACCTGGTCAACGGTGTGCAGGACGTCTACGGCTCGCAGGGTGTGCCGATCCACGACAAGCACATCGAGGTCATCGTCCGTCAGATGCTCCGCAAGGTGACGGTCGTCGACCACGCCGACACGGACCTGCTGCCGGGTGAGCTCGTCGACCGGTCGCGCTACAACGCGATCAACCGTGCGGCGCTGCAGGAGGGTCGCAAGACCGCCTCGGCTCGCCAGGAGGTCATGGGCATCACGAAGGCGTCCCTCGCGACCGAGTCGTGGCTGTCCGCCGCGTCCTTCCAGGAGACCACCCGCGTGCTCACGCAGGCGGCCATGGAGGGCAAGCAGGACCACCTCGTCGGCCTCAAGGAGAACGTCATCATCGGCAAGCTCATCCCCGCGGGGACGGGTCTCAGCCGGTACCGCGACGTGGACGTGAACGCGACGGAAGAGGCGAAGGCAGAGCGGTACCCCAACCGCATCTTCGCTGACGACTCGTCGTTCTCGGACGCCGACCTGAGCTTCGTCGACTTCGACAGCTTCTCGTCGGACGACTTCACGCCGGGTACCTACAACTGAGCAGGCGCAGGCGGCTGGACACCAGCCACCTGAGCCGGTCGGTCTGACGGAAGGGCCCCGCATCCACCTGGATGCGGGGCCCTTCCTGCGTCCGAGCGCCGTGTCCCAGTCAGCGGTAGGTCACCGTGGCACTGCCGAGTGGGCCGTCGTCGCCAGTCGCCGAGACCGTCACGGAGCCGCCGGTCATGCGTCGCGGGTCGAGGGTCACGCGCCACGTCGAGCTCCCCGGGACCGGGGGCTCGACGCGGTTGCCGTCGGCATCCGTCACCGAGGTGCCGTCCCCGTCCGTGAAGGACAGGCGCGCGCCGGGTTCGGCGGAACCGGTGAGCACGAGCCGGGTCGGCGTGGACGAGGCCACCGAGGCGGTCACCGGGAACGGGATGGTCGCGCCGGTGGTGGTCGAACCGACCAGCCGCCCGCCGTCGAACACCTGCGCGACGATCCCCATGAAGCGCGTGCCGGCCGCGGGGTACTCGAGGTCAGCGCTCCAGGTGCCGTCGACGTTCGCGGCCCAGTCCTCTCCTGTGGTCAGTGCCCACGGGGCATCGGACTCGTCGACGAAGCGCATCTCGGTGCCGACGGGTCCTCGGCCCTCGACGTGCACCGTCCGGCCGATCGGGTCGACGGAGATCGTGTCGACGACGGGGAACGGCTCGAGCTTCGCGGAGGAGTTCACCCGGAGTTGCTCGGCGCCGTCGAAGTGCTCCGTCGTGGTGACGGTGTGCTCTCCGAACGGCACGCCCGTGACCCGGTGGGCGAAGGCGCCGTCGCGGTCCGTGGTGGTGGTGCCGACGCGGTTGCCGTCGACCGCGAGCTCGATCTGCGCGTTCGGCTCGAGTCCGGCGCCCGTGACGCGGAGCGCTCGGCGCCAGTTGTCGCGCAGTACCCCGATCGTGGTGAAGCTCACCCGGTGGGTCGTCGCGCGCAGGGTGGAGGCGGGGGACCCGATGGAGTCCGCAACGCGGAAGGTGTGTGCTCCGAAGCCGTCGACGTGGGCGGTGGTCCGCCAGGACCCGTCGGGGTCGACCCGAGCATCGACGGGGGCGCCGTCCGAGGGTGTGACGGACACCAGGTCACCCGGGTCGCCGGTGCCGGTGATGGTCACGTCCCCGGCGTTGTGCACGATCGCCGCCACCCGTGCCGTGAACCCCGCTGCCTGTGCCGGGGCTGCCATCCCGACGGCTCCGAGCGCGACGGAGGCAACGAGCACGACGCTCGCAATCGTTCGCCGTGTCACATGTGAAATCCGTGTGTTCTGCATGACCGCCATCGTGGCAGCGCCCAGCGCCGAGCGCCCAGCCCGGAAACGAACTGTTCACAACCGTGCTGCAACGCGGAACGGCGCGGTGCTGTGGAGGGATGACCACCGGTCTGGAGGCACGGTGCGGGCCCGCACCGCGCCTCCAGACCGGTGGTGGACGCGGTGCGCGCTAGAGCGAACGGCCGGCGTCGCTGTCCTGGCCGCCGTGCCCACGTCCCGTCTCGTCGGCGAGGGAGTACAGGCTGAGGACGTTGCCGTCGGGGTCGTGGACGTCGAACCAGTCGACGGCTCCGTCGACGTGCTCGACCGGCCCGACGTCGATGCCCAGGGCGGCGATCCTGCGGTGCTGTGCGGCCACGTCGTCGACGCCGAAGCGCACCAGGACGGCGTTCTCCTCGGCACCCGCGTCCTCGACGAGCTGGATCCAGATCCCGCCGATCTCGTACTCCGCGACGCCCTCGGCGGGCTCGAGGTCGGGGTCGACCCGCTCGAACACGGCGCCGTACCAGAGGCAGGACGCCTCGAGGTCGGTGACGGGTAGGCCCACGGTCACGCTCGTGATCTCCATGACTCATCATGTCCTCTGGGTGCTCGCCCCGTCGAGGGGATCTGCGCGCCGTGCTCGTGTCGGTCCCGTTCGTCAGGTGTTCCTCCACAGGTGCCGTCACGGGCCGAACTGTCCACGCACCCCTGTTCTGGGTGCACCGAGGCACCCTCGCCCCCTCATTCTGGGACTGCGGCACCGACCGGTGCCGGACGTAGCGTTGACGAGCGCCGAGCCCCCTGGACGGCGCTTCGACCCCACCCGCTTGCGCGCGACACCGAGGAGGCTCCGAGACCCATGGCGACGCTCTCCGAGATCCTGATCCTGAACGGCGCTCTCCCGATCGAGCACCTCGACTCCCTGACGGGCGACGAGGACATCGACGAACGCTCCATCCGCTCCCTGGTCACGCAGGGCGTGGTGAGCGAGGCACAGTTCATCACCGCGCGGGCCGCGTCGAACAACTCGAAGACCGTGCCCCTGACGGACTACCCGGTCGACGGCACCGCGGTGTCGATGCTGCCGGCGGCGCTGTGTCGGCGCCACGGCGTCCTCGGTATCGGGTTCGAGGGCGAGACCCTGGTCCTCGCGATGGTGAACCCGTCGAACGTGCTGGCGATCGACGACGCCCGCGCCGCATCCGGTCGCATGATCAAGCCCCTGCAGGTGGACGAGCGCGACCTCGCCACCGCGTTCGACCGCTACCTCCGGGCGGACGACGAGCTGAACGACCTGACCTCGTCGCTCGAGGAAGAGGCCGGCCGGAGCACCGAGCAGCAGGTCGACCTCGCAGACGGGTCGCTCGACGACGTCCCGATCGTGCGCTTCGTGAACCTGCTCGTCTCGCAGGCGATCCAGGACCACGCCTCGGACATCCACATCGAGCCCGGCGAGCACGAGGTCCGTGTCCGCTACCGCATCGACGGCGTGCTGCACGAGATGGCGCCGGCACCCAAGAACATCCAGAACGGCGTGATCAGCCGCCTGAAGATCATGAGCGACATCGACATCGCCGAGCGTCGGAAGCCCCAGGACGGCCGCATGTCGGTGCGTCACGGGGGTCGGCAGATCGACCTCCGCGTGGCGACGCTCCCGACGGTGTGGGGCGAGAAGGTCGTCATGCGCATCCTCGACAACACGAACACGTCGCTGACGCTCAAGGACCTCAACCTGCTCGACCGGAACGCCGCCGCGTACCAGCGCTCCTACTCCAAGCCGTACGGGATGATCCTGGTCACGGGCCCCACCGGCTCGGGCAAGTCGACCACGCTTTACACGACCCTCAACGCGGTCGCCAAACCGGAGATCAACGTCATCACGGTCGAGGACCCGGTCGAGTACCGGATGGCCGGTGTCAACCAGGTGCAGGTCAACCCGAAGGCCGGTCTGACGTTCGCGTCCGCGCTGCGCAGCATCCTCCGCTCCGACCCGGACGTCGTGCTCCTCGGGGAGATCCGCGACCACGAGACCGCCCAGATCGCCATCGAGGCCTCGCTCACCGGTCACCTCGTGCTCTCCACCCTCCACACGAACGATGCCCCCTCGGCCATCACGCGCCTGACCGAGATGGACATCGAGCCCTTCCTGGTGGGCTCCGCGCTCGACTGCGTCGTCGCCCAGCGTCTGGCGCGCAAGCTCTGCGACCGGTGCAAGGCACCGGCGATCTACGAGCCCGAGCAGCTCCGCGCCCTCGGGTTCATCGACGGACAGGACGTCCCCGCGTTCTTCGCCCCGATCGGCTGCGCCGTGTGCTCGAACACCGGGTACCGCGGCCGCATCGCCCTGCACGAGGTCATGACCGTGTCCGAGGAGATCGAGCGGCTCGCCGTCGCCCGGGCCTCGAGCGCCGAGATCAGCCGCGTCGCGCAGGCCCAGGGCATGCTCACTCTCCGGCAGGACGGGTGGGAGAAGGTCAAGCTCGGCATGACGAGCATCGACGAGATCATGCGCGTGGTCGCGTAGCGAAGGCAGAGGACGATCATCATGAGCGACTCCGTGTACGACATCACCACCGCCGGCGACGAGCCCGTCGCCGGTTGGCACCCCGGGCGCCCGGGCCACGAGATCGGCTCGCGCCGCGCTGCCCGGTTGGCACAGACCGGCACGCAGCCGACCGTCACCCCGGCCCAGCCGGTGGTGGACATCCCCGTGTACGACCTCGGTGACGACGTCGCCGGATGGCCTGCGCCGTCCGGGTCCCCGGTCGCCGTGCCGGTGGCGCAGCCCCACGCCGCCCCGGCCACCCCGCCTGCCGCCGTCCCGCCGTCGACGGCCAGCTACGGTTACCCGGACGCGGTGACCCAGCACCTGCCGGTCGTCCCTGCGCAGCCGGACACGAGCCTCCAGGTCCTGCCCGTCTCGGCCACCTCGGAGATCCACTTCACCCACCACGCGCGCGAGGTCGCCGACCCAGACCTGCTGACCGCGCTCGCGCAGGTCGTCTACCAGGGGGCATCGGACCTCCACCTCACCGCCGACGCCGCACCGACCGTGCGCGTCGACGGCTCCCTCCGTCCCGCCGTCCCCGGTGGGCCGTGGGCGCGGAACAAGGTGGTCGCGGCGCTGAAGACGCTGCTGTCCGCCGAGCAGGCCGCCCAGTTCGATCAGGACCAGGAGCTCGACTTCGCCTACTCGCTGTCGCCGGAGTACCGCTTCCGCGTGAACTACTACCAGCAGCGTGGCAACTGGGGCGCGGCCTTCCGCATCATCCCCACCAAGATCAAAACGCTCAAGCAGCTGGGCATCCCGGCACACGTGTCCGAGTTCGCGAAGCTGCCCCGCGGGCTCGTGCTCGTGACCGGTCCCACCGGGTCCGGCAAGTCGACCACCCTCGCCGCGCTCATCGACCTGGTCAACGAGACCCGTGCGGACCACATCGTGACGGTCGAGGACCCGATCGAGTTCATGCACGACCACAAGAAGGCGATCATCAACCAGCGCGAGGTCGGCGCGGACACCCACTCGTTCGCCGCCGCCCTCAAGCACGTGCTGCGGCAGGACCCCGACGTGATCCTGATCGGTGAGCTCCGCGACCTCGAGACGATCTCCGTCGCGCTGACCGCCGCCGAGACGGGGCACCTGGTGTTCGCGACCCTGCACACGCAGAGCGCTCCCGGCACGATCGACCGCATCATCGACGTGTTCCCGCCGCACCAGCAGGGACAGATCCGGACGCAGCTGGCCTCCACGCTCGAAGGCGTGGTCTGCCAGACGCTCGTGCCGAAGGCCAACGGCTCCGGCCGAGTCGTCGCCACGGAGATCATGAAGACCACCCCCGCCATCGCCAACCTCGTGCGCGAGGGCAAGACCTACCAGATCACCTCTTCCATGCAGGCCGGCCGTGACGCGGGCATGCACACCATGGACCAGGACCTCGCCGAGCTCGTCAACGTCGGCACCGTCACCCGCGCCGCGGCGATGGAGAAGGTCCACGACCACGACGGCTTCGACCGGCTCGTCCAGCGCGTCGAGTCCCCGTCCGACTCGTCCGCCGCGGCCATCGCCGCGAGCGAGATCGACTTCGGCGACAAGTTCTCCGGAGGCCACTGATGTCACTCGCGTTCGACTACCGCGGGCGGGACGTCGCCGGCAAGCTCGTGAAGGGGCGCCTCGACGCCGCGTCCGAGGGCGCCGTCGTCGCCCGGCTCCGTGGGATGGGCGTCTCGCCGATCGACATCAGCGAGGCCAAGGTCGGCTCCGGGCTGCAGACCGAGATCAAGATCCCGGGGTTCGAGAAGGGCGTCGGGCTCAAGGACCTGGCGATCATGGCGCGGCAGGCGTCGACGATGCTGTCGTCGGGGCTGTCGCTGCTGCGGGCGCTGACGATCCTCACCGACCAGACGGACAACAAGAAGCTCAAGGGCGTCCTGTCGAAGGTCCGCGACGAGGTGGAGCACGGTGTCTCCTTCTCGGACGCGGTGTCGAAGTACCCGGTCGACTTCCCGCCGATCATGATCAACATGATCCGGGCCGGGGAGACGGGCGGCTTCCTGGACCAGGCCATGGACTCCATCGCCACCAACTTCGAGAAGGAGCACAAGCTCCGCTCGACCATCAAGTCCGCGATGACCTACCCGGTCGTCGTGCTGTGCATGTCGCTCGCCGCGGTCGTCATCATGCTGGTCTTCATCGTCCCGATCTTCCAAGACATGTTCTCCAGCCTCGGCGGCAAGCTCCCGCTGCCGACGATGATGCTCGTCTACCTCTCGCACGCGATGGTCTACGTCGGGCCGGTCCTCGCCGTGGCGATCATCCTCGGGTGGATCTGGTGGCGCGCGAACAAGAACACCGACCGGGTCCGGGCGTTCGTCGACCCGCTCAAGCTGAAGCTCCCGGTGTTCGGGCAGCTCAACCGCAAGATCGTGATGGCCCGGTTCTCCCGGAACCTGTCGAACATGATCGGCGCCGGCGTGCCCATCCTCGAGGCGCTGAGCATCGCCGGTCAGGTGTCGAACAACTTCGTCGTCGAGAAAGCGCTGAACCGCGTTTCCGAATCCGTCCGGAAAGGTGAATCGATCGCCGCTCCACTGGAACGCGAAACGGTGTTCCCGACAATGGTCTCGCAGATGATCGCCGTCGGTGAAGACGCGGGTTCCATGGAATTGATGTTGGAACGCATCGCGACGTTCTACGACAATGAAGTGGAATCCACCACCGAAGCACTGACGTCACTCATCGAGCCGCTGCTCATCGCGTTCCTCGGCGTGGTCGTCGGCGGCATGATCGTCGCGCTCTACCTGCCGATCTTCCAGATCTCCACGCTGATCAAGTAACGAGGACCCCTCACGGCGGACCACCCCCTGGCGGGGGTGGTCCGCTTCGTCGTCACCCCCGGTACTGGGGGCATTTCACACTCGTCTGCCCCCCGTTCTCGGGATTATGCCCGGAAACCGACGTGAATACGCTCGACACCGGCGGCAGAGCTAGCCCCCGAACCCTTTCCGAAATCCGAAAGAATGGAAGAGCACATGTACTCCGCTCTCATGGGCAAGCTGAACGCTCGCCGCAACGGCCTCGTCGAGAACAACGACAAGGGCTTCACCCTGATCGAGCTCCTGGTCGTCGTGATCATCATCGGCATCCTGGCCGCGATCGCGATCCCGGTGTACCTCGGCATCCAGAACAACGCCAAGGACTCGGGCGCCCAGTCGGACCTGTCGAACACGAAGACGGCGATCATCGCCGTGCAGACCCAGGACAGCACGGCGACGTTCCCCACCACCGCGCCGGACTTCACGTCCGACAAGTACAAGTCGGCCGGTGCCACGAGCAACAGCTCGAAGACGCTCACCTACAGCGCGAACTCGGGTGGCACGGCGTTCTGCATCGTCGCCGTGAGCAACTCCGGCACGAGCTTCGCCATCACCGACACGAGCGGCGCAACCAAGGGCAGCTGCGCCGCCGGCGTTTTTGTGAAGCCGTAGTCGAACTGACGGGGACGGGGGCGGGTCGAGCGATCGACCCGCCCCGTCCGCACACCAGCACCGCACGGGCACGACCGAGAGGAGCAGCGCGTGATCACCGCAGTCGCACGTCGTCTCCGGGCGGCACGGGAGTCCGACGAGGGCTTCTCGATCATCGAGGTCATGGTCGCGATGACGATCTTCGCGATCATCGCCGCCGGTGTCGCGATGGGCATCGCCTCGACGCTGTTCCTGACCCAGGACAACCGCTCCCGTGAAGCCGCGCTGAACCTCGCGAACCAGGCGCTCGACGCGGCGCGCAGCACCAAGGACGTGTTCACGCTCGACGACGACACGTCCCAGCAGGCGATCGGCGCCCAGAACTACACGATCAAGCGCACCACCAACTGGATCAACTCCGACGGCACCGACAACTCCTGCGGCGCCGGCAGCGGGGTGCTCGCCTACAAGCGCGTGGCCGTCACGGTGTCGTGGTCGAGCCACTCCTCGCCGAAGCAGAAGCGCGTCGTCATCGACTCGCTCATCGCCCCGTCCTCGGCGGTCTCGAGCGCGACCGCCTCGACCATCGTCGTCGGCGTGCAGACGGCGACCGGCGGCCCGAACCAGGGTGTCAACGTCGTGATCACCGCCCGCGCAGACGGCGCCAAGAGCCTCCCGGCCCAGCCGGCGGCGACCGATGCCAACGGCTGCAGCTACGCCCTCGGTGTCACGCCGGGCACGTACCGGATCACGATCACGAAGGCCGGCAACATCGACCCCGACGGGGCGCCGGCACCGTACTTCGACGTGACGACCACCACCGGCGGTGTCGGCAACAAGACCTTCACGTACGACCAGGGCATCAACGTCACGGTCGGAGCGCCGCTGAACGCGAACGGCAAGGCGGTGAAGCTCCCGACGTCCATGACGACGAGCTTCCAGAACGCCAGCGCGGTCAAGACGATCTCGACGACCTCCACGACGCTGTTCCCGTACGCCGACGGCTGGAACGTCGTCGCCGGGAGCTACACCTCAACCTGTACCGACGTCGACCCGACCGCGTGGAGCACGCCCACCGCGAGCAAGCTCGTCGTGTCGCCGTTCGTCTTCACCGACTCGAACACATCGCTCGGGACACCGGGCTTCAACCCGACGAGCGCGACCGCGGCCACTGCCCGAGCGCCGATGGGCATCGTCGACGTGAAGCTGAGCGGCCTGGACACGGTGCTGGTCGCGACGGTCAAGAACACGAGTCCGGCAGCGGGGGACCCCGGGTGCTCCCCGGCGACGACGTACTCGTTCACCGGGCTGAACAGCGTGACGCCGACCACCATCGCGTTGCCGTACGGCTCGTGGACGCTCCGGGGCAGCACCGCGCTCGGCGGACTGCTCAGCTCGAACAGCCAGACCGTGGGCGCGACCCCGGGCGTCCTGAACGTCAACACCTCCGTGAACGGCAACGTCGTCACGCTCGACCCGAGGACGGTGCCGACACCGTGACGACACGACTGCAGCGCCTCCTGGCTCGTGCCCGGGGCGAGGATCGCGGCCTCACGTTGTCCGAGCTCATCATCGCGATGTCGCTCTCCGTCCTGATCCTGACGGTGGCGGGGTCGTTCCTGGTCTCCTCGCAGAAGGCGGCAAAGGTCGCGAGTTCCGTCAGCGCCAACACCCGTGTCGCCGCGAGCGTGATGAACGAGGTGGGCCGCAACCTGCGGGCGGCGACGGACAACCCGGTGCCCACCGGCGACGACTCGCAGTTCGCATTCCAGTACGCGAGCGCCACCTCGGTCCGGTTCTTCGCCTACGTCAACCTCGACTCCAGCCTGTCGAAGGCGGTCGAGGTCCAGCTGACCCTGGACACGACCCGCAAGGTGATCACCGAGACCAAGTGGTACGGCACGGCGGTCGCCGGGAACTCCTCGTACTACTCGTTCCCCCTGGCGACCGGGTCGCTGCTGTCCGCGGCACCGAGCTCGACCCGCACCCTGGCGACGTCGGTGACGAGCACGTCCCTCTTCGCGTTCTCGGACGCAGCTGACACCCCCCTCGGTTCGTTGGCGGCGCCGGTCGCGGCCGTCGACCTGCCGGACATCCGAGCGGTCGACGTCAGCGTCACCATCGGCGCGAACGCGACGGACCCGAACGCCGTGTCCCTGACCAACACGGCCAGCATGCCGAACATCGTGATGGGAGCCTCCTCGTGATCCGTCTCCTCCGGGCGATCCGCGCGCGCGACGACGAGCGTGGCGTCGCGTTGGCCGTGGTCGTCCTCATCGGCATGGTCGTGATGCTCCTCGTCGCGACGATGGTCGCCGTCGCGACGAGCGGTGCGCGCGTCACCTCCACCGACACGGCGTGGAACCGTGCGATCGCCGCGGCCTACGCGGGTGTCGCCGACTACCAGTCACGCCTCAACGCCGACAACACGTACGGCACCTACGGCCAGGCGAACGCACCGTTCAGTGTTGCCAGCGGCACCAGCAGCTTCCCGAAGGGCACCGGCGGGAACCCGGCGTTCAACTACCAGTCGGGCACCGCGTGGGTGACCGTGCCCACGGCGGACGGTTCGGCGAGCGACGCGTCCTTCCGGTACGCGGTGGACAACAGCAAGCTCTCGTCCCAGGGCGTCATCCGCCTGCAGTCGACGGGCCGCGCCGGGAACACGACCAGGACCGTGGTCGCGAACGTGCGTCCGGACGGCTTCTCCAACTACCTCTACTTCACCAACTACGAGTCCGGGGACCCGACCGTCACGAACGAGAAGGGCACGTTCACCGCGCCCTGCACGAGTGCGTACCGCCCCGCGGCGACGAGCACGACCTGCGACCAGATCCAGTTCGGGCAGAACGACACGCTCGAGGGGCCGGTGCGGTCGAACGACCAGATCAAGGCCTGCGGCGCGACGTTCAAGAGCACCTTCCAGAGCGTCTACGGCTGGACGAGTGCGAACTGTGGGACCGCCGCCGCGAAGTTCGCCTCGAACCCGACGACCGTCTCGACGCTCACGCCGCCGTCGACGATCGGGGACCTGCGCGACTCGATGCGGTCCGACCTGCCGGCGACCACGGACACCGTCGAGGGCACCGGGTGCCTGTACACCGGCCCGACGAAGATCACCTTCAACGGCAACGGCACCATGACGGTCCTGTCCCCGTTGACGATCCGGAGCAACGTGACCGGAGCGACGGCGACACCTGGTGCGGTGATCACCGGAGCGCCGTCGCAGCCGGACAAGTGCGGCCGACTCGCCGACCTCCGGAGCGGGTCCGGGGCAACGGTCCCGATCCCGAAGAACAACATGGTCTTCGTGCAGAACGAACCAGCGGCGCGGGCCGCCGGGACGACCCAGGACCCGAACTACTGGAAGGGCAACGCCGAGACGAAGACCCTCCCGACGGCGTGCGACACCGCGGGGACGGCCAGTCAGTGGACCAGCTCGAAGGCGAACGGGGTCGGGTACCCGTACGTCGGGAACTCCTCGACGACGTCCGAGGCCGACCCGACGGCCGGAGCCGGTGCCAACGTCGTCACGCCGTACGGCTGCGACCGCGGTGACGCCTTCGTCCAGGGGACCGTCGACAAGGCCGTGACCGTCGCCGCGGAGAACTACCTCTACGTCACCGGGGACGTCAAGTACCCGTCCACCCGGACTCCCTCCACGGTGCTGGGGCTCATCGGCCAGCGCGCGGTCTGGGTGTGGAACCCGGTGAACTCGGCCGGCAACCCGATCCTGCCCGCCAACCGCGAGGTGAACGCGGCGATCCTGTCGAACCTCGGCACCTTCGTCGTCCAGAACTGGACGAGGGGCTCGACGGCCGGGCGCGGGACGCTGACGGTCAGCGGCTCGATCGCCCAGAACTTCCGCGGTGCGGTCGGTCTCGCCAGCGGTCAGGGCTTCGACAAGAACTACCGGTTCGACTCCAGCCTGGCGACGTACACGCCGCCGAAGTTCCCGCAGCCGACGGTGACCACGTACCGCGTCGCCAGCCAGGTGGAGTCGAAGACGGCGTACGACGTGAACGGAGCGCCGGTCCCGTGACCGCGTCGCTGATGCCCCTCGCGGCGATGGTCCTCGGTCTCGGTGGTGTGCTGGGCCTGGCGATCGGCTCGTTCCTCAACGTCGTCGTGCACCGGGTCCCCGCTGGGCTGTCGGTCGTCGCCCCCGCGTCGTCCTGCCCGAAGTGCGGCAGCAGCATCCGCCGGGTGGACAACGTGCCCGTGCTCTCCTGGCTGCTCCTCCGCGGTCGCTGCCGAGACTGCGCGGCGCCGATCTCCGTCCGGTACCCCCTCGTGGAGCTCGGGACCGCCGCCTTCTTCGTGGTGGTCGCCCTGCGGTTCCTGCCGGACGGCGCTGTCGACGGTGCGACGTCGGCAGGACAGACCGTGCTCCTGCTCGCGCTCCTCTACCTGGCAGCCGTCAGCGTCGCGCTCACCCTGATCGACCTCGAGACGCAGCGGCTGCCGAACGCGATCGTGCTCCCGATGTACCCGGTCCTGGGCGTCCTGCTGGCTGGTGCGAGCGTGCTGACGGGTGACTGGGCAGCACTGGTCCGGGGCGTCGGGGGGCTCGCCGTGCTCGGTGGTGTCTACCTGTTGCTGGCCATCGCGGTCCCGCGCGGGATGGGCATGGGCGACGTGAAGCTCGCCGGCACACTCGGGCTGGTCCTCGCGTACCTCGGATGGGGCCCCCTCGCAGTGGGTGCTTTCGGAGCCTTCCTCCTCGGCGGTACCTTCGGCATCGTCCTCATGCTCGTGCGTCGCACCGGCCGGGGGGTCGGTATCCCGTTCGGCCCCTGGATGCTCCTGGGTGCGTGGATCGGGGCCTTCGCCGGCGAACCCGTCTGGCACGCCTACCTCGCACTCCTCGGTCTGGCCTGACGGCCGACCCACGTTCAGCACGGACCCGGAAGGAACACGACATGGCGAAGAACATCGTCGGCATCGACATCGGCGCGGACGTCATCCGCGCGGTCGAGGTCGCCGACGTCGACAAGCCGCAGCCGACGATCCTCCGGTTCGCCGAGATCGCGGCCCCTGACGAGTCGACCAAGCACGGCGAGGTGCTCCAGGCGAACACCGTCGCGGGCGCACTCCGGTCGCTGTGGGCCCTCGGCAAGTTCAGGAGCAAGGACGTCGTCCTCGGCATGGGCAACCAGCGGGTGCTCTCGCGCGACCTGACCGTGCCCAAGGCCCCCATCGCGCAGATCCGGGAGTCGCTGCCGTTCCAGGTGCAGGACATGCTGCCGGTCCCGGTCGGCGAGGCGATCCTCGACTTCTACCCGACGTCCGAGGGCACCGGCGAGAGCGGTCCAGTCGTACACGGACTCCTCGTCGCCGCGATCAAGGACGCGGTCCTCGCGAACGTCAACGCGGTGCAGCTCGCCGGGCTCAACCCCGTCGCCGTCGACCTGATCCCGTTCGCGCTGACGCGGGTTCTGGCCCCCAGGGTCGCCGGTGCGGGAACCGTCGCGATCGTCGACTGCGGCGCGACCACCACCTCCGTCGTCATCGCGACGGACGGCATCCCCAAGTTCGTCCGGATCATCCCGACCGGGGGAGCGGACGTGACGAAGTCGATCGCCGCCCGCCTGGAGATCGGCGTGCCCGAGGCCGAGGCGGTCAAGCGGCACTTCGGCCTGTCCGGTGTGACCCGCACCACGGACGACGTCCGGGCCGTCGCCGTGACCCGGGAGGCGGTCGGAGAGCTCATGCAGAGCATCCGCAACACCGTCAACTACTTCGCGAACACCCGCCCGGAGGAGCCGGTCCGCGGGATCCTGCTGGTCGGCGGTGGGGCCGCGCTCCCCGGGCTCCGCGAGGGCCTCGGCGAGTCCTCGGGTCTCCCGGTCGCCCTCGGTGACCCGTTCATCTCCGCTCGCGCCGGCCGCGGCATCGGGCCGGACGTCCTCCGCGAGCGCGGCGGGTCCATCGCCGTCGCGTGGAGCCTCGCAGTCGGGAGCCGAGCAGCATGACCGAGATCATCGACGCACCGCCGACCGACGGCGGGAAGCCAGCGCGCTGGGGCCGTGCCAGCAGAGGGACGGCCGGCGCCGTCGCCCAGATCGACGCGGGGTCGAGCCGACGCCGAGGTCGACAGCAGATCGTGATCGGCGCCGCTCCCCGTGCGGACCTGCTCCCGAGCGAAGTGCATGTCCACCGTCGTCAGCGCGCGACGGTCCGTCGGGCATGGGCCGGTGTCGTGGTCGTCGCGCTCGCGGTCGGACTCGGCGCAGCCGGTGCCGGCATGACGAAGAGCGCCGCGGACACCCAGCTCGCCGCCGCGCAGAACGAGACGGTGAGCCTGCTCCAGCAGCAGCGCCAGTTCAGCGACGTCCGGTCGACGGAGAGCGCCACAGGTCTGCTCGAGGCGGCCCAGCAGGTCGGCGGTTCGACTGAGATCGACTGGTCCCCCGTGCTCGGATCGGTGCAGTCGAAGCTGCCCGCCGGTGTCCGGATCAGCGGTGTGACGGTGGACTCGGCCTCGGCGACCACGGCCTACGCGCAGTCGGTCGACCCCCTGCAGGGCCAGCGCGTCGCGACGCTGACGATCGACGCCAAGACCACCGCCCTGCCCTCCGTGCCGACGTGGCTCGACGCGGTCGCGACCGTGACCGGCTTCGTGGACGCGACGGCCAACTCGGTGACCCGCGACGACGCCTCTGGCGAGTACACGGTGAACCTCACGATCCACCTCGACGAGAAGGCGTTCGACGGCCGGTTCGTCGCGGACTCCGAGAAGAAGGACTGACCGATGTCACGCAACCGTCTCAGTCTGCTGCTCGCCGTCGTCGCCATGGCGGTGGTCGCCGTCGGCGGCTTCTTCCTCGCCGTCCAACCGCAGCTCGCCCAGGCGTCAGCGGCGCAGACGCAGACGGAGAACGTCGAGACGACGAACCACGCGAGCCGGGCCGAACTGGCGCGCCTGCGTGAGCAGGCAGCCAAGCTGCCCGCGATGCGTCAGGAGCTCGAGCAGCTGTCGGCCTCCGTCCCGGACGGTGCCGACCTGTCCTCCTTCATCGCCGACCTCGACGGGATCGCCTCCGCGTCCGGGATGGAGGTGTCCTCGTACACGACGAGCGACGCCGTCGCGTACGCACCGGTCGTCCCCGCGGCAGCGCCGTCCTCGGCACCGAGCGCGTCACCGTCAGCGTCCGCGGCTCCCGCTGCGACCGTGCCGTCCGCGCCGGCTGCGCCGGCCGTCGTGACCAACGGTGCGATCACCGGGCAGAACTTCTCGGTCATCCCGGTGACCGTCGCGGTCGACGGGACCTTCGAACAGGCCCGCGCCTTCCTCGCCGGAGTCCAGCACGGCAAGCGGTTGTTCCTCGTCACGAGCATCGCCTCGGCCGAGAAGAGCGGCGAAGACGGCGCGGCGTCGGACCAGTCGACCTGGACGTTCGGCGGCTCCATCTACGTCCTCGCCACAGCCGACGCAGCGAAGCAGACCCAGACCGCCGCCCCCGCCAACGGCTGACCCCGCCCCTCCACAGGACGCCCTCCAACTGGGGCCCTCCACACCACGCCGGAGCCCCTTCCGCGACGGTCGTCGTTCTGCTTACGATGATCTGGTCGCCGTGTCCTCGGCGCATCCCACCCTCTCGGACGGCCGGCACGAATCGGCCGTTCCCCGTCGTGCCCGGAGTCGCGCGTGTTGTCTGGAATCGTGGAGTTCCTCGGATGGTTCGGAGCCATCACCGTCCTGTCGGGCTACATCCTGTTCTCGACGGGCAAGCTCCCGAACGGGCCGGTCTACCAGCTGTTCAACCTGGTCGGCGGTGTCGCCGTGGCCGTCAACGTCGCCGCGCACCACGCCGTGCCGTCGACCATCGTCAACGGCATCTGGGCGATCGTGGCCGTCGTCGTCCTGGTGCGGATGGGGCGGGCGCGACGCGCTGCCCGCCGGTCCGGGCTGCAGCCCCACCGCGAGCTGACGACGGAACCACCGGCCACCACGGCGGTGCTGCCCGTGATCGGGCCGGCCGTCCGTGACCACGAGTCGGGCGTGACCGCCGACGAGCAGGTGCCCCAGAGCCTCCAGACCGGGACCGGGACCGGAACCGGGACCGCGACCGCGACAGCGACCGGGACCGGGACCGCGACAGCGACAGCGGCAGCGACGCCGGCCGCGACCACCCCTGCGCGACCGGCCGCCCCGATGACCGAGAGCATCCCCGTCATCACCGCGACCATCGCCCTCGCCCTGGTGAGTGCTGCGCAGCAGCAGCAGCAGGAGCCTGCGCAGGACGGACTCGCCCGCACCGAGCCGCACACCACCTGAGCGCCCGACGCTACGATCGCTGCATGTCCCGATGGCTCGTGGCGACGATGACGTCCGTCCTGTTCGTCGCCCTCGTGATCGCCGTGACGGGTTTCGAGTCCCTGCTCGCGAACGTCGAGGTGATCGCCCAGTCCGACGCGACCCCGTACCTCGGCCCGGCCATGGTCGTCGGGGGAGCGGTCGTCGTCCTGTTCGCGACCGCGCTCGGCATCCGTGACGGCAACCCGGGTGTCACCGGACTCGTCGCGGCCGCCACCGCCTACCTGGTCATGCTCGGCATCGGGGCGGTCGGCTACGCGCTCATCCGCCAGGACGTCACGCAGCTCCTGGTGTTCCCCGCCGGGTACGCCCTCGGCCCGTTCGTCGTGAGCTCGGTCGTCGTCGCGCTCCTCTGCGTGGTCGGTGGGATCGCCCTCGCGCGGCACCAGGCCAAGCAGTCGCAGTGACGTCGGTCGCCGGTAGGCTCGATGCTGCCGGAGGACCGAACCGGCAGTGACGACGGGGGATCCATGACCGACCAGCCGACCGCGCCCGGCCAGCCCGGCCCCGCCCAGCCCGACCCCGCCTGGGCCGCCGTCCCCCGGGTCGCCGACATCAGCGGCACGCGCGACGCCCCGCTCGCAGCGGTCGCCCCTGGCGACCAGAACGCCCACGCCCCCCGCCGTCGCCGTCTGCGCCGCGGCCAGCTCGTCGGCATCATCGCCGGGTCCACCGCCGTCGTGCTGCTCGCGGTCGCCGGCCTCGTCGGCTACTCGGTCGGCAGCACCTCCCACGCACCGGAGCGCCAGGTCGAGGCCTTCCTCGACGACCTCAGCGCCGGCCACGTCGACGACGCGCTCGCGGACGCCGGCATCCGCCCCACGAAGTCCGACGTGCTGCTCACCGATGCGGCGTACGCCACGGCATCGGGCCGCGTGACCGGGTACCGCATCGCGGGCGTCGAGCGCAGCGGCGACACCGCGACAGTGGGCGTCTACCTGACGCAGTCCGGCCGCCGGGTCCCCGCGACGTTCACCCTCGAGCAGGTCGGCACCGACTGGGGCGTCTTCCCGCGCTGGGAGCTCCGCGCCCCGACCCTCGGCGCGGTCGACCTGGTCGTCAAGGGGCCGCCGCGGACGGCAGTCGAGGTCGCCGGCCAGCGGACCCGCACGGACTCCTCCGGCGCGGTCACGCTGCAGGCGCTCCCGGGCACCTACGACGTCGCCGTGGACGGCGGCAAGTGGTTCTCCGCGAAGTCCACCACGGCCCGGGTCCTCGGGTTCGGCGTCACGGGCTCGAGCCCGGTCTCGATGACCGCGTCCCTCACGGCAGCCGGCACCCAGGCCGCCACCGCGGCGGTCGACGCCTGGGTGGACGGCTGCATCGCCTCGACCGAGACGGCGCCGAGCGGCTGCAGCTTCTACGCCTACGGCGAGAACCCGGCGAACACCTACACGAACCAGAAGTGGACGCTCGACACCCGCCCCACCGTGCAGGTCGACGGGTGGCTGACCAAGGGGTGGATGGTCACGACGTCGTCCTTCGGCTCGGCGACGTTCACCGCGGCCTTCACCGGCCCGGCCGGCACCGGCACCGCGACGGCCGGCCCGATCAACGTCAACGCGAGCGGCTACGTCACCGGCTTCTCGGACACCGGCGCGACCTTCGTCTCCGCCATCGGCAACGGCTCCTCCGACACCGGTTCCTGACGCTGGCCCGCCTGCCCGACACCTCGGGTCACACCCGGCCGGGAGGCCGTGGTCACCACCCCGGCAGCCCACGGCTCGACGAGCGGGTCGGCCTTGGGGAGCGCCCCGCGCCCAGCGGGAGCGACCGGCGGTCGCGCTGTTCGCCGACGGCCGACACCACGGGCCTCCAGGGCGACGCGCCCGGATTGATTTCACCCGGTGACGCAGGTAGTCTCATCTGGGTGTGCGCCCTCGGGCGCGCCCTGAAAGTCCGGCTGGTCCTCGACCACGACCGGGCAGTCCGCCCCCGGACCACGATCTGCCACTTCGGCGGTCGTCTGCGTGGGCGAGGATGCCGACGGACCGCGTCGGCCAGAGAACACGAGCGAGAACCAGGAGAACAGTTGCCTACTATTCAGCAGCTGGTTCGCAAGGGTCGTACGCCCAAGGTCGTCAAGACCAAGGCGCCAGCACTCAAGGCGAACCCCCAGCAGCGTGGTGTGTGCACCCGCGTCTACACCACCACCCCCAAGAAGCCCAACTCGGCACTGCGCAAGGTCGCTCGTGTGAAGCTCTCGAACGGCACCGAGGTCACGGCCTACATCCCGGGTGAGGGCCACAACCTGCAGGAGCACTCGATGGTGCTCGTCCGCGGCGGTCGTGTGAAGGACCTCCCCGGCGTGCGCTACAAGATCATCCGTGGCGCCCTCGACACGCAGGCCGTCAAGAACCGTAAGCAGGCGCGTAGCCGCTACGGCGCGAAGAAGGGTTAGTCCGATGCCTCGTAAGGGTCCAGCCCCCAAGCGCCCCGTCGTCGCAGACCCCGTCTACGGCGCACCGATCGTCAGCCAGGCTCGTCAACAAGATCCTCCTCGACGGCAAGAAGGGCCTCGCCGAGCGCATCGTCTACGACGCGCTCGAAGGTGTCTCGTCGAAGAACGGCCAGGACGCCGTCGTCACGCTGAAGAAGGCGCTCGACAACGTCCGACCGACCCTCGAGGTCCGCAGCCGCCGCGTCGGTGGCTCGACCTACCAGGTCCCGGTCGAGGTCAAGCCGCACCGTGCGAACACGCTGGCGCTCCGCTGGCTGACCTCGTACGCCAAGGCCCGTCGCGAGAAGACGATGACCGAGCGTCTCATGAACGAGATCCTCGACGCCTCCAACGGCCTCGGTGCCGCTGTCAAGCGTCGCGAGGACACCCACAAGATGGCCGAGTCGAACAAGGCCTTCGCGCACTACCGCTGGTAGTCACCGGCATCGTCAGGGTGCCGGTGGTCAAGAACCCCGGCGCCCTGACGGACGCCATCTCTCCTACAACTCTCCCGGAGGAACCCTGTGGCACAGGACGTGCTCACCGACCTGAACAAGGTCCGCAACATCGGCATCATGGCGCACATCGACGCCGGCAAGACCACGACCACCGAGCGCATCCTGTTCTACACGGGCATCACGCACAAGATCGGTGAAGTCCACGACGGCGCAGCCACGATGGACTGGATGGCGCAGGAGCAGGAACGCGGCATCACGATCACGTCGGCCGCGACGACCTGCTTCTGGGACAACAACCAGATCAACATCATCGACACCCCCGGTCACGTCGACTTCACGGTCGAGGTGGAGCGCTCGCTCCGCGTCCTCGACGGTGCCGTCGCCGTGTTCGACGGGAAAGAGGGCGTCGAGCCCCAGTCGGAGACCGTCTGGCGTCAGGCGGACAAGTACAACGTCCCGCGCATCTGCTTCGTCAACAAGATGGACAAGCTCGGCGCGGACTTCTACTTCACCGTCGACACGATCGTGAACCGCCTCGGCGCGGAGCCCCTCGTGCTGCAGCTCCCGATCGGTGCAGAGTCGTCCTTCGAGGGCGTCGTCGACCTGGTCGAGATGCGTGCACTCACCTGGCGCGGCGACGCGAAGGGTGACGTCCAGATGGGCGCCAAGTACGAGATCGAGGAGATCCCCGCGGACCTCGCCGACCGTGCTGCGGAGTACCGCGAGAAGCTCATCGAGCGCGTGGCCGAGGCCAACGACGAGCTCATGGAGCGCTACCTCGAGGGTGACACGGACTTCTCCGTCGCCGAGATCAAGTCCGCGATCCGTACCCTCACGGTCAACAGCGAGATCTACCCGGTCCTCTGCGGTTCCGCGTTCAAGAACCGTGGTGTCCAGCCGATGCTCGACGCGGTCATCGACTACCTGCCGTCGCCGCTCGACGTCCCGCCGATGATCGGTCACGACGTCAAGGACGAAGAGAAGGAGATCATCCGCAAGCCGGAGGCCTCCGAGCCCTTCTCCGCGCTGGCCTTCAAGGTCGCCGTGCACCCGTTCTTCGGTCGTCTGACCTACGTCCGCGTGTACTCCGGCCACATCGAGTCCGGTGCACAGGTCATCAACTCGACCAAGGGCAAGAAGGAGCGCATCGGCAAGATCTTCCAGATGCACTCCAACAAGGAGAACCCGGTCGACAACGTCACCGCCGGTCACATCTACGCGGTCATCGGCCTCAAGGACACGACCACGGGCGACACGCTCTGCGACCCGCAGGACCAGGTCGTCCTCGAGTCGATGACGTTCCCGGAGCCGGTCATCGAGGTCGCGATCGAGCCGAAGACCAAGGCTGACCAGGAGAAGCTCTCCACGGCCATCCAGAAGCTCGCCGAAGAGGACCCGACGTTCCGCGTCGAGCTCAACGCCGAGACCGGTCAGACCACGATCAAGGGCATGGGCGAGCTCCACCTCGACATCCTGGTCGACCGCATGAAGCGTGAGTTCCACGTCGAGGCCAACGTCGGCAAGCCGCAGGTGGCCTACCGCGAGACCCTCACGAAGGTCGTCGAGCGCTACGACTACACCCACAAGAAGCAGACCGGTGGCTCCGGTCAGTTCGCGAAGGTGCAGATCGCGCTCGAGCCCATGGAGGTCACCTCCGAGAAGGTCTACGAGTTCGTGAACGCCGTCACCGGTGGTCGCATCCCGCGCGAGTACATCCCGTCGGTGGACGCCGGCATCCAGGACGCCATGCAGGTCGGCATCCTCGCCGGGTACCCGACGGTCGGTGTGAAGGCCATCCTCAAGGACGGCGCGGCGCACGACGTCGACTCGTCCGAGATGGCGTTCAAGATCGCCGGCTCGATCGCGTACAAGGAAGCGGCTCGCAAGGCCGGTCCCGTGATCCTCGAGCCGATCATGGCCGTCGAGGTCCGTACGCCCGAGGAGTACATGGGCGACGTCATCGGTGACCTGAGCTCCCGTCGTGGCAACATCGCCGCGATGGAGGACGCCTCGGGCGTCAAGGTGGTCCGCGCGAGCGTGCCGCTGTCCGAGATGTTCGGCTACGTCGGGGACCTTCGTTCGAAAGACCTCCGGTCGTGCCGTCTACTCGATGACCTTCGAGACCTACAACCAGGTCCCGTCGAACGTCGCCGAGGAGATCGTCGCGAAGGCCAAGGGAGAGTAACGCTCTCTCGAGCGTGTTCTCCACAGGCGGGGGCGCCCGGCGACGGGCCCCTCGCCACCAAGTAAAGTACAGACACACACACCGCGGACCAACGGAGCAGCACCCCGACAGGGATGCCTCCGGGGGTGTCGCATCCGAGTCCTGAGGAGGACCCACAGTGGCCAAGGCCAAGTTCGAGCGCACCAAGCCGCACGTCAACATCGGAACCATCGGTCACGTCGACCACGGCAAGACGACGCTCACGGCGGCGATCACCAAGGTTCTGCACGACCAGTACCCGGACCTCAACGAGGCCCGTGACTTCGCACAGATCGACAACGCTCCCGAAGAGCGCCAGCGCGGCATCACGATCAACATCTCGCACGTCGAGTACCAGACGGAGAAGCGCCACTACGCGCACGTCGACGCTCCTGGTCACGCTGACTACGTGAAGAACATGATCACCGGTGCGGCCCAGATGGACGGCGCGATCCTCGTGGTCGCCGCCACCGACGGTCCCATGCCCCAGACGCGTGAGCACGTGCTGCTCGCTCGCCAGGTCGGCGTGCCCTACATCGTCGTCGCGCTGAACAAGTCCGACATGGTGGACGACGAGGAGATCCTGGAGCTCGTCGAGCTCGAGGTCCGTGAGCTCCTCGGCTCGCAGGAGTTCGACGAGGACGCCCCCGTCGTGCAGGTGTCGGCGCTCAAGGCGCTCGACGGCGACGAGAAGTGGGTCAAGTCCGTCCAGGACCTGATGGCCGCTGTCGACGAGAGCGTGCCGGACCCCATCCGCGCCACCGACCAGCCCTTCCTGATGCCGATCGAGGACGTCTTCACGATCACCGGTCGTGGCACCGTCGTCACCGGTCGCGTCGAGCGTGGCGAGCTGGACCTCAACTCCGAGGTCGAGATCGTCGGCATCAAGGCGACCCAGAAGACCACGGTCACGGGCATCGAGATGTTCCGCAAGCTGCTGGACAAGGCAGTCGCCGGTGACAACACCGGTCTGCTCATCCGTGGCCTCAAGCGCGAGGACGTCGAGCGCGGCCAGGTCGTCGTGAAGCCGGGTTCGGTCACGCCGCACACCGAGTTCAAGGCGAACGCGTACATCCTGAACAAGGAAGAGGGCGGCCGTCACAACCCGTTCTACGCGAACTACCGCCCGCAGTTCTACTTCCGCACCACGGACGTCACCGGCGTCATCACGCTGCCCGAGGGCACCGAGATGGTCATGCCCGGCGACACCGTCTCGATGACGGTCGAGCTGATCCAGCCGATCGCCATGGAGGAGGGCCTCCGTTTCGCCATCCGTGAGGGTGGCCGCACGGTGGGTGCCGGTACGGTCGAGACGATCATCAAGTAACTCTCGTTCCCAACGTCAGCGGGGTCGGGCCTTCGGGCTCGGCCCCGCTTTCGTCATGTCCGGGGGCCACCGACGCGCAATGCGACGTTTCCTGCTGCCCCGAGCAGGCGCGACGTGTTTGCTCGGTCGAGTGACACGTCTCCGCAGATCCAAGACCAACGGTCGTGGCTACCACCGGGTCCGCAGCGGACAGGGGTACTCGTACCGCGACCCCGACGGCAACACCGTCACCGACCCCGAGGTGCGCCAGCGTCTCGAGGAGTTCGTCATCCCGCCGGCGTGGGACGACGTCTGGATCTCGCCGTACGAGAACGGGCACATCATCGCCACCGGTTTCGACGCTGCCGGCCGGCGCCAGTACATGTACCACCCGTCCTGGCGCGACCGGATGGACAAGATCAAGTACGACCGAGCGCTCGCCCTCGCCGAGTCCCTGCCGGCTGCACGTCGCCAGGTGACGCAGGACCTCCGTCGACCGGAGCCGGACCAGCGTCGGTCCCTCGCAGCGGCGTTCCGGATGCTCGACCAGGGGTCCCTGCGGGTCGGGTCCGAGCGGTACGCGACCGAACACGGCAGCCGGGGCCTGTCGACGCTGCTCTGCGCGCACGCCAAGGTCTCCGGCGACGACATCGAGTTGTCCTTCCCCGGCAAGAGCCACCAGGAGTGGTCGTCCTCGATCCACGACGCCGACCTGGCACGGGTGATCGCTGGCATGAAGCGACGCGGTGCGAACGCGCGCCTGCTGTCGTACCGCGTGGCCCGTGGCGCGGAGTGGGAGCCGCTGTCGGCCGAGGACATCAACGCGTACGTCAAGGAGCGGGCGGGCGACGAGTTCACCGCGAAGGACTTCCGGACGCTCCACGGCACCGTGGCCGCTGCCGTCGACCTGGCGAAGACCGGCCCGCAGACCGGTGTCGGGAAGCGGAAGAGTGCCGTGTCGCACGCGGTGAAGGCCGCGAGCGAGGTCCTCGGCAACACCCCGACGGTGGCACGGGCGAGCTACATCGACCCCCGACTGCTCGACGCGTACGACCACGGCGAGACGATCGACCCGGCGCGACTGCACGCCGCAGAGTCCGAGGTCCGTGCGCTGCTGTACCGGCAATGAGCGGATCGGTCCCGTTCCGGGGCTGGATGACGTACCGTAGAACCTTGTGCCGTTCCACCCCCACGCGGCACGGAAGGACCCACACCAGTCGTGACAGACGAGTGCATCCACGGATTCCCCACTGAACTCTGCGACATCTGCGCCCCGCGCCAGCGTGACGTGCCGGAAGTCCCCAAGGCCCCAGCTCCGCGGCGAACCCGCGTGAGCACCTCCCTGCGTTCCACCCCTGGCGGATCGCCAGCCCGGGCGAAGGCGACCGCACTGCGGACCGCGGAGCCCGCGATGCCCGCAGCACGGGTGTTCGGCACGCTGCGCGCACACCACGTCACCCACATCGACAACTTCGACGGGATCGTCGCCGACCAGGCCATCGTCGCGGCCGACCAGGTGACGCCGTCCTACGACATCAGCAGCCCGGAGCTCCGTGAGTCCCGCGCCGCCGCCACCGCTCCCGACGGCTCCAGCGTCGCCGGCCACGTGCCGTTCTCGCTGTCACCGGACGGTGCACGCTGGGACGAGGTGCGTCGCGGCGCCCTCGACGAGTCCCGGTGGTCGGAGGCCGCCAGGAACGCCCGTGGCATCGACTACGTCGTGCTCGTGGTCCCCACCGCGGCGTTCGGCGACTCGGTGATCCTCGCCGACACGGACGCCGACGCCGAGGACGCACGGTTCGCGGTCGGGCCCGAGGCAGCGGCGAACCTGCTCCGCCGCACGGACCTCACCGACCCGGACATGACCGGACTCGAGGTCCTCGCGGGCCCGAGCGTGCCCTTCTCTGCCGTCGCGGTCATCGGCGTGCCGAACGACCGCGCACGGCACGCGGTGAAGGACATCCTGTCCGAGCACGGTGGCCACGCTCCCCGCGTCGCCGTCTTCCCGCCGTGGTTCGTCCCACCCGTGGTCCCCGACGAGGACTAGGCAGCCAGGACCGGGGCGACCCGGGCCACGCTGCACCGCCGAACGGACACGGCCCCGCGCACCGCGCGGGGCCGTGTCCGTTCGGTCGTGCAAGGAGGTCGTCGCTGCCCCTCGGGACCGCGCCGGCGAGGCGGACGCACGCCGAGCCTCCAGGCCGACGGATCCGCGGCAGGACGGGGGAGGCGACCCGACCGGACGGCGCGACACGCCCGGGTTGCACCGATGGCGGGGACATGCGAGACTTGTCCGGTTCCGAAATTCCGCGGGCGTTCGCGCCCGCCGGATCACTGCTCTGGCAGTGCACAACCCCCCTGTTCAGCAGGGCTGGGTTGGGCCGCAGGCAGCAGAACAGCTCGACTCCCACCACCATGCCGGTCCGCCGGCGTGCGGGAGACGACACGTCCACGCGGGCCGGTGTGAGCACCAGCAGCACGTCCGCCCGCGCGGTTGACAGGAGAACAGCGGTCATCCCCCGTGGATGCGCCCGGTGATTCACGTAAACAGCCAGGTCCGCACAGGGCGGAACCCGGCGGTGTCAGGCGGCCTGAGGGTGCGCGGCGCAGAGAGGACAGAAGACATGGCGGGACAGAAGATCCGCATCCGGCTCAAGTCGTACGACCACGAGGTCATCGACACGTCGGCTCGGAAGATCGTCGACACGGTGACCCGTGCCGGTGCAACTGTGGTCGGCCCCGTGCCGCTCCCCACCGAGAAGAACGTGATCGCAGTGATCCGCTCTCCTCACAAGTACAAGGACTCGCGCGAGCACTTCGAGAAGCGCACGCACAAGCGGGTCATCGACATCGTCGACCCGACGCCGAAGGCCGTCGACTCGCTCATGCGTCTCGACCTGCCGGCCGACGTCAACATCGAGATCAAGCTGTAAGGGGGCTGCACTGATGGCGAACTCAACCAAGACCGTCAAGGGCCTCCTCGGCAAGAAGCTCGGGATGACCCAGGTGTGGGACGAGAACAACAAGTTCATCCCCGTCACCGTGATCGAGGTCGGCCCGAACGTGGTCACCCAGATCCGCAACGTCGAGCGCGACGGCTACGAGGCGATCCAGATCGCCGCGGGCCAGATCGACCCCCGCAAGGTGAACAAGCCGGCCGCTGGCCACTTCGAGGCCGCCGGGGTCACCCCGCGCCGCACCCTCACCGAGATCCGCACCTCTGACGCGGGCGAGTACACGCTGGGCCAGGAGCTCACCGTGGACGCCACGTTCGAGGCCGGCGCGAAGGTCGACGTCGTCGGCACGAGCAAGGGCAAGGGCTTCGCGGGTGTCATGAAGCGCCACGGCTTCCACGGCGTCTCCGCCTCGCACGGTTCGCACCGCAACCACCGCAAGCCCGGCTCGATCGGTGCTTCCTCGACCCCGTCGCGTGTCTTCAAGGGCATGCGCATGGCCGGTCGCATGGGTGGCGAGCGTGTCACCGTCCTCAACCTCACGGTGCACGCCGTCGACGCCGAGAAGGGTCTGCTGCTCGTCAAGGGCGCCGTCCCCGGTGCTCGTGGCCGCTCCGTCTTCATCCGCACCGCCGTGAAGGGTAAGTGATCATGGCCACCACGATCGACATCCTCGACGCCTCGGGTGCCGTCTCCGGCACCGTCGAGCTCCCCGAAGCTCTCTTCGACGTCGAGACCAACGTCCCGCTGATCCACCAGGTCGTGACCGCGCAGCGCGCCGCGTCGCGTCAGGGCACGCACAAGACCAAGAACCGCGGCGAAGTCCGCGGTGCCGGTCGCAAGCCGTTCAAGCAGAAGGGCACCGGCCGCGCCCGTCAGGGTTCCGTCCGTGCTCCTGAGCACACCGGTGGTGGCGTCGTCCACGGACCGACCCCCCGCGACTACTCGCAGCGCACCCCGAAGAAGATGATCGCCGCAGCCCTGCTCGGCTCGCTCTCGGACCGTGCCCGCGGCGGACGCATCTCCGCAGTGGAGGGCTTCGTCTCGGCTGAACTGCCGTCGACCAAGACCGCCCGCTCGCTCCTCGAGAAGGTCGCGCCCGTCAAGCACGTGCTCGTCGTGCTCGAGTCGGATGACGAGCTCACGCTCAAGAGCATCCGCAACCTGCCGAACGTCCACGCGCTCTCGTACGGCCAGCTGAACGCCTACGACGTCCTCGTGTCGGACGCCATCGTCTTCAGCAAGAGCGCCCTCGACGCCTTCATCGCGTCGAAGACCGCGAAGGAGATCACCGCATGAGCGGCTTCAACAAGGACCCGCGCGACATCATCATCTCGCCGGTCGTGTCGGAGAAGAGCTACGGCCTCATCGACCAGGGCAAGTACACGTTCATCGTGGACCCCCGCGCGAACAAGACCGAGATCAAGCTCGCGATCGAGAAGATCTTCAACGTCAAGGTCGCCGGCATCAACACGCTGAACCGTCCGGGCAAGACCCGCCGCACCAAGTTCGGTCTGGGCAAGCGCAAGGACACCAAGCGTGCCATCGTGACGCTCAAGTCCGGTTCGATCGACATCTTCACGGCTGTCGGCTGAGGACCAGAGGGATAAATCATGGCTATTCGCAACTACAAGCCCACGACCCCCGGTCGTCGCGGCTCCTCGGTCTCCGACTTCGCTGAGATCACCCGCTCGACCCCGGAGAAGTCCCTCCTGCGTCCGCTGCCCAAGACCGGTGGCCGGAACAGCTCGGGGCGGATCACCACCCGCCACATCGGTGGTGGCCACAAGCGCCAGTACCGCGTGATCGACTTCCGTCGTCACGACAAGGACGGCGTGGACGCCAAGGTCGCGCACATCGAGTACGACCCGAACCGCACGGCGCGCATCGCGCTCCTGCACTTCGTGGACGGCACCAAGCGCTACATCCTCGCGCCGAACAAGCTCAAGCAGGGCGACGTCATCGAGCAGGGCGCCGGCGCCGACATCAAGCCCGGCAACAACCTGCCGCTGCGCAACATCCCCGTGGGTACGGTCATCCACGCGATCGAGCTCCGCCCCGGTGGCGGCGCCAAGCTCGCGCGTTCGGCCGGTGCCTCGGTGCGTCTCGTCGCCAAGGACGGCCCCTACGCGCAGCTCCGTCTGCCGTCGGGCGAGGTCCGCAACGTCGACGCCCGCTGCCGCGCCACGATCGGCGAGGTCGGCAACGCCGAGCAGTCGAACATCAACTGGGGCAAGGCCGGCCGCATGCGCTGGAAGGGCGTCCGCCCGACGGTGCGTGGTGTCGCGATGAACCCGGTCGACCACCCGCACGGTGGTGGTGAGGGCAAGACCTCCGGTGGACGTCACCCGGTCAGCCCCTGGGGCCAGTCCGAGGGTCGCACGCGCAAGGCCAACAAGCCGAGCGACAAGCTCATCGTCCGCCGCCGTAACGCCGGCAAGAAGCGCAAGTAGGAGTTCAGAAGATGCCACGCAGTCTGAAGAAGGGCCCCTTCGTCGACGAGCACCTGCTTCGCAAGGTCGTCACGCAGAACGAGGCCAGCACGAAGAACGTGATCCGTACGTGGTCGCGCCGCTCGATGATCGTCCCGAACATGCTCGGACACACCATCGCGGTGCACGACGGGCGCAAGCACATCCCGGTGTTCGTCACCGAATCCATGGTCGGCCACAAGCTCGGCGAGTTCGCGCCGACTCGTACCTTCCGCGGTCACGTGAAGGACGACAAGAAGGGCCGTCGCCGCTGACGCGGCGACGAAGAGGAGGAACGAAATGGTGGAGTCGATCGCACGCGTGCGACACATCCGCGTCACTGCTCAGAAGGCCCGTCGCGTCATCGAGCTGATCCGCGGCAAGCAGGCCCACGAGGCCCTCGCCATCCTGAAGTTCGCCCCCCAGGGCGCTTCGGAGCCCGTGTACAAGCTGGTCGCCTCGGCGATCGCCAACGCACGGGTCAAGGCGGACTCGACGAACAGCTTCCTGGACGAGCGCGACCTCTACGTGAGCCGCGTCTTCGTCGACGAAGGAACGACCCTCAAGCGGTTCCAGCCGCGTGCCCAGGGCCGTGCCTTCCGGATCAACAAGCGCACCAGCCACATCACGGTGGTCCTCGCGACCCCTGACGAGGCCGAGGCCGCTGCCGCGACGAGCAAGAAGGCGAGCAACTAATGGGCCAGAAGGTCAACCCGTACGGCTTCCGCCTCGGGATCACGACGGACCACGTCTCGCACTGGTTCACCGACAGCACGAAGGTCGGGCAGCGTTACGCCGACTACGTCGCCGAGGACATCAAGGTGCGTCAGTACCTGAAGAAGACCCTCGACCGTGCAGGCGTCGCCCGCATCGAGCTCGAGCGCACCCGTGACCGCGTCCGCGTGGACATCCACACGGCACGTCCGGGCATCGTCATCGGCCGCCGCGGCGCCGAGGCCGAGCGCATCCGCGGTGAGCTCGAGAAGCTCACCAAGAAGCAGATCCAGCTCAACATCCTCGAGGTCAAGAACCCCGAGACCGAGGCCCAGCTCGTCGCGCAGGGCATCGCGGAGCAGCTCAGCGCTCGTGTCGCGTTCCGTCG
The DNA here is from genome assembly GCF_026672405.1 of Curtobacterium sp. SL109. NCBI lineage: Bacteria > Bacillati > Actinomycetota > Actinomycetes > Micrococcales > Microbacteriaceae > Curtobacterium > Curtobacterium sp. SL109. The sequence goes on along the minus strand of NZ_JAPPRB010000002.1, from coordinate 287,034 downwards.
CGCCATGCGCAAGGGCCTCCAGGGTGCACAGCGCGCCGGTGCCAAGGGTGTCCGCATCCAGGTCGCCGGCCGTCTCGGCGGCGCCGAGATGTCGCGCTCGGAGTTCTACCGCGAGGGCCGCGTGCCCCTGCACACGCTCCGCGCCAACATCGACTACGGCTTCTACGAGGCCCGGACGACGTTCGGCCGCATCGGCGTGAAGGTCTGGATCTACAAGGGCGACATCACGAACAAGGAGCTCGCTCGCGAGCAGGCGAACCAGCGTTCGTCCCGCCCGGAGCGTCGCGGAGGCCCGCGTGGCGACCGCAACGACCGTGGCGACCGCGGTGACCGTCGTGGCGGCGACCGCGGCGGCCGTGAGCAGCAGGCCCCGCAGGACGCGCCGGCCGGCGCAGGAGTTGAGGCGTAACCATGCTTATCCCCCGTCGAGTCAAGCACCGCAAGCAGCACCACCCGAAGCGTTCGGGTCAGGCCACCGGTGGCACCAAGGTCTCCTTCGGTGACTACGGCATCCAGGCCCTGACCCCCGCCTACGTGACCAACCGTCAGATCGAGTCCGCTCGTATCGCGATGACGCGTCACATCAAGCGTGGCGGCAAGGTGTGGATCAACATCTACCCGGACCGTCCGCTCACCAAGAAGCCTGCTGAGACCCGCATGGGTTCCGGTAAGGGTTCGCCCGAGTGGTGGGTCGCCAACGTCAAGCCGGGTCGTGTGCTCTTCGAGCTCTCCGGCGTGAGCGACGAGGTCGCTCGCGAGGCACTGACCCGTGCAATTCACAAGCTGCCCCTCAAGGCACGCATCATCAAGCGCGAGGAGGGCGACGCATAATGGCGATCGGTTCCAAGGAGCTCCGTCCGACGGAGCTCGACACGTTCGAGAACGAGCGTCTCGCTGACGAGCTGAAGAAGGCCAAGGAGGAGCTGTTCAACCTCCGCTTCCAGTCGGCCACCGGCCAGCTGGAGAGCCACGGCCGTCTCCGTGCCGTCAAGCGCGACATCGCCCGGATCTACACCGTCCTCCGCGAGCGCGAGCTCGGCATCCGTGCCACTCCTGCGCCCGTCGAGACCGCAACCAAGGCCAAGAAGACGACCAAGAAGGCTGAGAAGCCCGCTGCGTCGACCGAGGCCGAGACCGCCGAGGAGAACTGATGGCGAACGAAGAGAAGGACTCCGCCGCCCTCACCCGCGGCTACCGCAAGACGCGCCGCGGTTACGTGACCAGCGACAAGATGGACAAGACCATCGTCGTCGAGGTCGAGGACCGCGTGAAGCACGCGCTCTACGGCAAGGTCATCCGCCGCACCTCCAAGGTGAAGGCACACGACGAGGCCGGCTCGGCCGGTGTCGGCGACCTCGTCGTGATCAGCGAGACCCGTCCCCTCAGCGCATCCAAGCGCTGGCGCCTGGTCGAGATCCTCGAGAAGGCCAAGTAGGCCTCGCGGCCCGCTTGCGGAAATAGGAGACAGCAGTGATTCAGCAGGAATCCCGCCTGAAGGTCGCCGACAACACGGGTGCCAAGGAGATCTTGACCATCCGCGTTCTCGGTGGCTCGGGTCGTCGCTACGCCGGACTCGGTGACGTCATCGTCGCCACGGTGAAGGACGCCATCCCCGGCGGCAACGTGAAGAAGGGTGACGTCGTGAAGGCGGTCATCGTTCGCACCAAGAAGGAGACCCGTCGTCAGGACGGCTCCTACATCAAGTTCGACGAGAACGCGGCAGTGATCCTCAAGGCCGACGGCGACCCGCGCGGAACGCGCATCTTCGGTCCGGTCGGTCGCGAACTTCGCGACAAGAAGTTCATGAAGATCATCTCGCTCGCGCCGGAGGTGCTGTAAGCCATGGCGAACATCAAGAAGGGTGACCTCGTGCAGGTCATCACGGGCGCCACGCAGGCGCGCGGCGGTGACCGCGGCAAGCAGGGCAAGGTCATCGAGGTCCTCAAGGACAAGAACCGGGTCGTCGTCGAGGGCGTGAACTTCGTCACGAAGCACGTCCGCGTCGGCCAGACGCAGCGCGGCTCCAAGACCGGTGGCATCGAGCAGCACGAAGCCTCGATCCACGTGTCGAACGTCGCGATCGTCGACCCCACCACGAAGAAGCCGACCCGCGTCGGCTTCCGCAACGAAGAGGTGGAGAAGGACGGCGTCAAGAAGACCGTCCGTGTCCGCTACTCCAAGAAGTCTGGTGAGAAGCTCTGATGACTGACACGACTGCCGCGACGGCTGACAACGTCCAGCCGCGCCTGAAGCAGAAGTACAAGGACGAGATCAAGGCGACGCTGACCGAGCAGTTCGGGTACGCGAACGTCAACCAGGTCCCCGGCCTGGTCAAGGTCGTCGTCAACACCGGTGTCGGCGAGGCAGCTCGCGACTCGAAGATCATGGACGGGGCCATCAAGGACCTGACCGCGATCACGGGTCAGAAGCCGCAGGTCACGATGGCCCGCAAGTCCATCGCCCAGTTCAAGCTGCGTGAGGGCCAGGCCATCGGCGCGCACGTCACCCTCCGTGGTGACCGCGCGTGGGAGTTCCTGGACCGCCTGGTCTCGCTGGCACTTCCCCGTATCCGCGACTTCCGTGGTCTCAGCGACCGCCAGTTCGACGGCAACGGCAACTACACGTTCGGTCTCTCGGAGCAGAGCATGTTCCACGAGATCGACCAGGACCGCATCGACCGTGTCCGCGGGTTCGACATCACCGTCGTGACCTCCGCGAAGACGGACGACGAGGGACGCGCCCTGCTCAAGCAGCTGGGCTTCCCGTTCCGCGCTGCCGAGCAGACGGTCTAAGCTACTCCGGGTGATGCGGGCCGGAGGATCAACGTCCTCCGGCCCGCACGCACGAACACACAGTCTCCGGGGAATCGCCCTGGAGTCACTCGATCGCTCAGGTCGGCATTCGTGGAACGGGTGTCGAAACCAGGCGAAGAACGGAATCACATCATGACGATGACCGATCCGGTCGCAGACATGCTGACCAGATTGCGGAACGCGAACTCGGCGCACCACGACGCCGTCTCGCTTCCGAGCTCCAAGCTGAAGACGACCATCGCTGACATCCTCAAGCGCGAGGGCTACATCAGCGAGTGGAAGGTGGAGGACGCCCGCGTGGGCAAGACCCTCACCATCGAGCTGAAGTACGGCCCCGAGCGCGAGCGCTCCATCGCCGGCATCAAGCGCGTCTCGAAGCCCGGCCTCCGGGTCTACGCGAAGTCGACGGAGATCCCCCAGGTCCTCGGTGGCCTCGGTGTGGCGATCCTGTCGACCTCCTCGGGCCTCCTGACCGACCGCGAAGCCGAGCAGAAGGGCGTGGGTGGGGAAGTCCTCGCCTACGTTTGGTGATCGAACATGTCTCGAATCGGACGTCTTCCCATTGACATCCCCGCAGGCGTGACCGTCTCCGTCGACGGTCAGAACGTCGCGGTCAAGGGCCCGAAGGGCGAGCTCGCGCTCGTCATCGCGGAGCCCATCCAGGCCAGCGTCGACGAGAACCAGGTCCTCGTCACGCGTCCGGACGACGAGCGCACGTCGCGCTCGCTGCACGGCCTGACCCGCACCCTGATCGCGAACCAGATCATCGGCGTCACCCAGGGCTACTCCAAGGGCCTCGAGGTCGTCGGTACCGGGTACCGCGTCGCTGCCAAGGGCTCGAACCTCGAGTTCGCCCTCGGCTACTCCCACTCGATCACCGTCGAGCCGCCGGCAGGCATCAGCTTCACGGTGGAGGGCAACAACAGGGTCACCGTCAACGGCATCGACAAGCAGGCCGTCGGCGAAGTGGCGGCCAACATCCGCAAGCTGCGGAAGCCGGAGCCCTACAAGGGCAAGGGTGTCCGTTACGCCGGCGAGAACGTGCGCCGCAAGGCCGGAAAGTCAGGTAAGTGATCATGGCCATCGGAACTCGTACTCGAGGCAAGAGCAAGGCGGCCGCCAAGGCCCGCCGCCACAACCGTCTCCGGAAGAAGATCACCGGGACCGAGACCCGTCCCCGTCTCGCCGTCACCCGCTCGTCACGTCACGTGTTCGTGCAGGTCATCGACGACACCAAGGGTCACACCCTCGCCAGCGCATCGACGATGGAGGCCGACCTCCGCTCGTTCGACGGCGACAAGACCGCCAAGGCGCGCCGCGTCGGCGAGCTCCTCGCCGAGCGTGCGAAGACCGCCGGTGTGGACGCCGTCGTGTTCGACCGCGGTGGTAGCAAGTACGCCGGTCGCGTCGCCGCGATCGCCGATGGTGCCCGTGAAGGAGGGCTGAACCTGTGAGCGACATCGCGAACAACAGCAACGCCGAAGAGACCCCGGCCGTCGAAGAGACGACCAGCGTCGAAGAGACCGCGACCGCCGACGAGGCGACCACCGAAGCCGCCCCGAAGGGCAAGGAGGCGGAGGCTGCTGCCCCCGTCGCCGAGCGTCCCGTCGAGACCGCTGCCGGTTCCGCGTCGAACAACCGCGACTCGGCCGACAACCGTGGCCGTCGTGGTGGCGGCCGTGACCGTCAGCAGGGCCGCGACCGTGACAAGCGAGGCGGCGACAGCCAGTTCCTCGAGCGCGTCGTCACGATCAACCGCGTCTCCAAGGTCGTCAAGGGTGGTCGTCGCTTCAGCTTCACCGCACTCGTCGTCGTCGGTGACGGCAACGGGCTCGTGGGTGTCGGCTACGGCAAGGCCAAGGAAGTCCCCACGGCGATCTCCAAGGGCGTCGAAGAAGCCAAGAAGAACTTCTTCCGGGTCCCGCGCGTCGGCAACACGATCCCGCACCCGGTGCAGGGTGAAGCCGCCGCTGGCGTCGTCCTCCTGCGTCCGGCCGGCCCCGGTACCGGTGTCATCGCCGGTGGTCCGGTCCGCGCCGTGCTCGAGTGCGCCGGCATCCACGACGTCCTGAGCAAGTCGCTCGGTTCGTCGAACACCATCAACATCGTGCACGCCACGGTCGAGGCCCTCAAGCAGCTCGAGGAGCCCCGCGCCGTCGCAGCACGTCGTGGCCTCGACATCGACCACGTCGTGCCGGCTCGCCTGCTCCGTGCCGAGGCCGCTGCGCGTCACGCCGCGAACGAGAAGGCAGGTGCCTGATGGCCATGCTGAAGATCACGCAGACGAAGTCCGTCATCAGCGAGAAGCAGTACCAGCGCGACACGCTCCGCAGCCTGGGTCTCAAGCGCATCGGCCGTACGGTCCTGCGTGAGGACAACTCCCAGAACCGCGGGTACGTCGCCACGGTGGCGCATCTCGTGAAGGTCGAGGAGGTCGACGCATGAGCGACGAGAAGAACGAGCGCGTCCAGATCCTGAAGGTGCACCACCTTCGTCCGGCCGCTGGCTCGAAGAAGGACCGCACCCGTGTGGGTCGCGGTGAGGGCTCGAAGGGCAAGACCGCAGGCCGCGGCACCAAGGGCACGAAGGCCCGGTACCAGGTCCGCGTCGGCTTCGAGGGTGGGCAGATGCCGCTGCACATGCGCACCCCGAAGCTCCGTGGGTTCAAGAACCCGTTCCGCGTCGAGTACCAGGTCGTGAACCTGGACAAGCTCGCGGAGCTGTACCCGAACGGCGGCGACGTCACCATCGCGGACCTGGTCGCCAAGGGCGCCGTCCGCAAGAACGAGAAGGTCAAGGTTCTCGGTCAGGGTGACATCAACGTGAAGCTCACCGTCACGGTCGACAAGGTCTCGGGTTCCGCCCAGACCAAGATCGCGGCAGCGGGCGGCACCGTCACCGAGTAGTCCCCCGTCCGGCGGCCCGTGTGCATTGCGCACGGGCCGCCGTTACGGTTTCCTTGATGGAGGCCCGGAACGCTCCGCCAGTCAGGCTGGCGGTCACCGGGCCACGCGGTCGGCGCTTCCGGCCACGGGCGACCACGCCCGGCACGACTGGCCAGTCCGGTCCCAGAAGTTCGGAGTTCTCGTGTTCAGAGCGGTCGCGCGCATCATGCGCACCCCCGATCTTCGGAAGAAGATCGGCTTCACCCTCGCGATCATCGCGTTGTTCCGGCTGGGGTCGTACATCCCGGCGCCGTACGTCGACTACGCGGCGGTGCAGACCTGCCTCGCGAGTGCCTCGTCCTCGGGCGGTCTCTACGACCTGATCAACCTGTTCTCCGGTGGCGCGCTGCTGAAGCTCTCGGTCTTCGCGCTCGGCATCATGCCGTACATCACGTCGTCGATCATCGTGCAGCTGCTGCGCGTCGTGATCCCGCACTTCGACGCCCTCTACAAGGAGGGCCAGACCGGTCAGGCGAAGCTGACCCAGTACACGCGCTACCTCACCATCGCGCTCGGTGTGCTGCAGTCCACGACCCTGATCACGGTCGCACGCTCCGGTCAGCTCTTCGGCACCAACGCCAGCGCCTCCTGCTCGTCGATCATCTCGAACGACTCCTGGTACGCGATCATGCTCATGGTGGTCACGCTGACCGCCGGCACCGGCCTGATCATGTGGATGGGTGAGCTCGTCACCGAGCGCGGCATCGGCAACGGCATGTCGCTCCTGATCTTCACGTCCATCGCAGCGCAGTTCCCCTCCGCGCTCTGGGCGATCGAGCAGTCCCAGTCGTTCGAGCTGTTCCTCTTCGTCATCCTGGTCGGCCTGGTGATCATGATGGCCGTCGTGTTCGTCGAGCAGTCGCAGCGGCGGATCCCGGTGCAGTACGCCAAGCGCATGGTCGGTCGTCGCACCTACGGCGGCAACAACACGTACATCCCGATCAAGGTGAACATGGCCGGCGTCGTGCCCGTCATCTTCGCCTCGTCGCTGCTGTACCTGCCGGCCCTGGTCGCGCAGTTCAACAAGCCCTCCGACGGCACCGAGCCCGCGGCCTGGGTCACCTGGATCGAGAGCAACCTCGTCTCCGGTGACAACTGGTTCTACATGGTGCTGTACTTCCTGCTCATCGTCGGCTTCACGTACTTCTACGTCGCGATCACCTTCAACCCCGAAGAGGTCGCCGACAACATGAAGAAGTACGGCGGGTTCATCCCCGGCATCCGTGCCGGCCGTCCCACCGCCGAGTACCTCGACTACGTCCTCACCCGGGTGACGCTGCCCGGTGCGCTCTACCTCGGTCTCATCGCACTCATCCCGCTGGCAGCACTGGCGCTGTTCGGCGCGAACCAGAACTTCCCGTTCGGTGGCGCGAGCATCCTCATCATCGTGGGTGTCGGTCTCGAGACCGTGAAGCAGATCGACTCGCAGCTGCAGCAACGTCACTACGAAGGGCTCCTCCGTTGAGCGCACGTCTCATCATCGTCGGACCTCCCGGAGCGGGGAAGGGCACCCAGGCCGGCCGCATCGCCGAGTCGTTCGGCATCCCCGCCGTCTCCACGGGTGACATCTTCCGGAAGAACGTCACCGAGGGCACCCCGCTCGGGGTCCAGGCGAAGGCGATCATGGACGCGGGCGACTACGTCCCGGACTCCCTGACGAACGAGCTCGTGAAGTCCCGCCTGCAGGAGTCCGACGCCGAGCAGGGCTTCCTGCTCGACGGTTACCCCCGCACGGTCGGACAGGTCGAGTACCTCGACGCGCTCCTCGCCGAGCACGGCACCGCGATCGACGCCGTCATCCGGCTCGTCGCCGACCAGGACGCCCTCGTCGAGCGGCTCCTGAAGCGCGCCGGCGAGCAGGGGCGCAGCGACGACAACGAGGAGACGATCCGTCGTCGCCAGCAGGTCTACGTCGAGCAGACCGCACCGATCGTCGACGCCTACCAGCAGCGCGGTCTCGTGGTCGAGGTCGACGGCCTGGGTGCCATCGACGAGGTCGGCGACCGCATCCAGGCCGCGCTCGCCTCCCGCGGTCTCGCAGCAGCGGTCTGACCCGCGTGGTCCGGTTCCGCAAGCCGTCCATCTACAAGACCCCGGACGAACTCCGGGCGATGGTGCGACCCGGGCTGCTGACCGCAGCGGCGCTCGACGTCGTCCGGTCCGCGATCCGACCCGGCATCACGACGGGAGAGCTGGACGCGATCGCCGAGCGGACGATCCGCGACGGTGGCGGCGTGCCGAACTTCCAGCTCGTGCCGGGGTACCGACACACGCTGTGCCTCTCGGTCAACGACGAGATCGTGCACGGGATTCCCGGCGAGCGGGTGCTCCAACCCGGTGACCTCGTCTCGGTGGACGCCGGGGCCGAGGTGGACGGCTGGAACGGCGACAGTGCCTTCACGACCGTCGTCCCCGGTGGCGACGCCACGACCACGGCGGCGCGGCAGCAACTCTCGGACACCACCGAGCGGTCGCTGTGGCACGGCATCGCGGCACTCGCCAGCGCGAAGCACCTGCACGAGGTCGGTGACGCCGTGGAGGACGCCGTCGACGAGACGGGGACCTGGGGCATCGTCGAGGACTTCACCGGTCACGGCATCGGCCGGTCCATGCACGAGGACCCGCCGGTCTTCAACCACCGCGTCCGCGGCGGTGGTCCAGCAGTCCGTCCCGGTCTGGTCGTCGCCATCGAGCCGATGGTCACCGCGGGCACGATCGAGAACACCACGGACGACGACGACTGGACCGTCCGCACGCAGGACGGCTCCGACGCGGCCCACTGGGAGCACAGCGTCGCGGTGCACGCTGCCGGCATCTGGGTGCTGACCGCCACCGACGGTGGTGCAGCCGGGCTCGCACCGCTCGGCGTCACGCCGGTCCCGATCCCGTAGCCACCGCCTCCAGGCCGCCGACGCGGAGCCGGGCGAGCGGGTCGGGCCGGACACCCCGGTCAGACCGACCGGTCCGGACTGGAGGCTCGGTGCCGACCCGTCCCGCCGCCGTCAGTTGCCGACGGAGCAGGTCTGCTCCGCGGCGCTCTGCCCGGTGATGGTCGAGGGCAGGGCCGTCGGGGTGCCAGCCGCCCCTGCGTCCGACCCCGTGCCGGTGCCGGTGGCGGCAAACGGTGCGGAGGTGGTCGGAGCGGCCGCCGGCGCCGACGGTGCGGCGCTCGGGTCGCCTGCGGCGGCCGACTGGTCCTCCGACGCCCGACCGGTGGACGAGTCGCCGAGCGTGGTCTTCTCGTCCGTCTGGAGTGCGACGTTGAGTGCGTGGGCGGTGGTCTGGTCGACGATCACGCGCGCGCTGTCGGCCGGGTCGTCGACGACGGGGTACTGCACGAAGAGCATGTTCGCCGTGCTCATGCCGCGGAGCATCCCGGCCAGCCCGACCAGGGTCTGGGCGCGGTTCAGGCCGTCCGACAGCACGACGTTGTGGAGCGCGGCCCCGGCGAGCTTGTAGAGCGTGACCGGGTTCGACAGGGTGCCGTCGGCGGTCACCTTGCGCAGGAGCGAGGACAGGAAGACCTGCTGCGAGCTGATGCGTGCCAGGTCGCTGCCGTCGCCGACGCCGTGTCGGCTCCGCAGGAACGCGAGCGCGTCCGAGCCCTGCAGTGCGTGGGAACCAGCGCTCAGGTGCAGGCCCGTGTACGTGTCGTCGATGGGCTTCGCCACGCAGACGTCGACGCCGCCCAGCGCGTTCGACATCTCGATGACGCCGTCGAAGGTGATGAGGCCTGCGTACGGGATGCTCAGGCCGGTGAGGTTCTCGACGGTGTCGACGACGCAGGAGACCCCGCCGTTGCCGAGCGCCGTGTTGAACTGCGCGGAGGTGGCCGCGGGGTAGCTCGTCCCGGTCTCCGGGTTGCTGCACGCGGGGATCGGCACCATCAGGTCGCGGGGGAAGCTGACGGCGGTGAGCTGCTGGTGGTCCTGGGAGACGTGGATGAGCATCGTGACGTCGTTGCGCGCGCCCTCGACGTCCTCGTCCGAGTCGAACTGCCCGACGCGGGTGTCGCTGCCGATGAGCAGGATGTTCGCGCCGCCCTTGATCGCCGTGATGTCGGCGGTCTTCGCGGTGCTCTGGTCGTCCGTGCTCAGCTGCACCGACGTGGGGGCACTCGCGAGCTGGGCGCCGGCGATGGCCGCGACGCTCGTGCCGCTGACCAGGACGACCGCGACGGCGGACGCGACGACGCCCACGAGCGTCGACCACCCGCGACGGCGGGGGAGACGCCCGTGTCGGGCGAAGGGGCGGGGGCCGCTGGGGGCGTCTGGCACGGGTTCTCCGTTCGTGGGCTCGGGTGTCACCGTAGGGGTGCAGGCCCCTCGTCATCCAGGAGCATGCCGGGGATCGACTGTGGAAGCAGACCCATGCGCACAGGAACACCCTCGGACTGGGGTCCGCGACGCGCCCGGGCTTGGCAATCGGGCGGCAGTCCCATAAGATCGATCTTTGGTGTGCCATGCCCTCTCGGGTGTGGCGCCCGACCCGCAGACCGGCTCGGGGATCACACCGGTAATCCAACCAAGCGACAGTGAGGCTATGGCCAAGAAAGACGGCGTCATCGAGATCGAAGGCTCGGTGCTCGAAGCTCTGCCCAATGCGATGTTCCGCGTTGAGCTGACGAACGGGCACAAGGTCCTCGCGCACATCTCCGGGAAGATGCGCCAGCACTACATCCGCATCCTCCCAGAGGACCGCGTGATCGTGGAGCTGAGCCCGTACGACCTGACCCGCGGCCGGATCGTCTACCGCTACAAGTGATCCGCGAGCTGGAAAGGAACGACTCGGCGAACCCGCCGAGCACGAAGCCAGCGAGCACGAGGAATCAGCAATGAAGGTCAACCCCAGCGTCAAGCCCATGTGCGAGCACTGCCGTGTCATCCGCCGCAAGGGCCGCGTCATGGTGATCTGCAAGAGCAACCCGCGTCACAAGCAGCGCCAGGGCTAGTCCCGGTGCTCTGACGCGGATCGCCCTCGGGCGGCCTGCGCAGGAACCACAACTCAACATCGAACGCAGTACCAAGAACCGCGCGAGCGGGGACACCTCGGGTCGGAGGCCCGAGCACCGGTACTGCTCCACACCTCCATCGACAACAGGAGCAGCCAGCACATGGCACGTCTAGCAGGCGTCGACATCCCGCGCGAGAAGCGCGTGGAGATCGCACTCACGTACATCTACGGCGTCGGCCGCACTCGCGCGGTCAAGACGCTCGCGGACACCGGTATCTCCGGTGACATCCGCGTCAAGGACCTCACCGACGACCAGCTGGTCGCCCTCCGTGACTACATCGAGGGCAACTACAAGGTCGAGGGTGACCTCCGCCGCGAAGTGGCAGCCGACATCCGCCGCAAGGTCGAGATCGGCAGCTACGAGGGCATCCGGCACCGCCGTGGTCTCCCCGTGCGCGGTCAGCGCACGAAGACCAACGCGCGTACCCGCAAGGGCCCGAAGCGCACCGTGGCAGGCAAGAAGAAGGCCCGATAGGAGATCACCATGGCTACTCCCAAGACCGCCGCGCGCAAGCCGCGCCGCAAAGAGAAGAAGAACGTCGCCGTGGGCCAGGCCCACATCAAGAGCACGTTCAACAACACGATCGTCAGCATCACCGACCCGTCGGGTGCCGTCCTGAGCTGGGCGTCCTCCGGGGCCGTCGGCTTCAAGGGCTCGCGCAAGTCGACGCCGTTCGCGGCGCAGCTCGCCGCCGAGTCCGCTGCGCGTCAGGCGCAGGAGCACGGCGTCAAGAAGGTCGACGTCTTCGTGAAGGGCCCGGGTTCGGGTCGTGAGACCGCGATCCGCTCCCTCCAGGCCGCAGGCCTCGAGGTCGGTTCGATCAACGACGTCACGCCGCAGGCGCACAACGGGTGCCGTCCGCCCAAGCGCCGCCGCGTCTGACGCGAGGAGCAACCGGCCGTCCCCTGCTCGTTCCCTAGCGGGTTCGAGCAGGGACGGCCATTCCTGGTCGTTCGATCGCGCACATCGGTGCGCGTGATCACAACTCAACAGACCCGTCGGGGCCCGGCTGGCCCCGTCGTACCGCCAAGTGTCATATAGCGGACACTTCGCCGAAAGGAATCCCACAGTGCTCATTGCACAGCGCCCCACCCTCACCGAGGAGCCGATCTCCGAGCACCGCTCGCGATTCGTCATCGAGCCGCTCGAGCCCGGCTTCGGCTACACCCTCGGGAACTCGCTGCGCCGCACGCTCCTCTCCTCGATCCCCGGTGCTGCCGTCACGAGCATCCGCATCGACGGCGTCCTCCACGAGTTCAGCACCGTCGCCGGTGTCAAGGAAGACGTCACGGAGATCATCCTCAACATCAAGAGCCTGGTCGTCTCCAGCGAGCACGACGAGCCCATCACGGCCTACCTGCGCAAGCAGGGTGCCGGTCAGGTCACCGCAGCGGACATCTCCGCTCCGGCCGGCGTCGAGATCCACAACCCGGACCTCGTCATCGCGACCCTGAACGACACCGCGCGCTTCGAGCTCGAGCTCACGATCGAGCGTGGCCGTGGCTACGTCTCGGCGACGCAGAACCGCTCGGAGTTCAGCGAGGCCGGTCAGATCCCGATCGACTCGATCTACTCCCCGGTCCTCAAGGTCACCTACCGCGTCGAGGCGACGCGTGCCGGTGAGCGCACGGACTTCGACCGTCTGGTCGTCGACGTCGAGTCGAAGCCGGCCATCACGCCGCGCGACGCCATCGCGTCGGCCGGTCGGACGCTCGTCGAGCTGTTCGGTCTCGCCCGCGAGCTGAACACCGCGGCCGAGGGCATCGAGATCGGCCCCGCGCCGGTCGACGCGGTGCTCTCGAACGAACTGCAGACCCCGATCGAGGACCTCGACCTGTCGGTGCGCAGCTACAACTGCCTGAAGCGCGAGGGCATCAACACGGTGTCCGAGCTCGTCGCCCTCTCGGAGACGCAGCTCATGAACATCCGCAACTTCGGTCAGAAGTCGGTGGACGAGGTCAAGGACAAGCTCACCGAGCTCGGCCTGTCCCTCAAGGACACCGTCCCCGGATTCGACGGCGCCCACTTCTACAGCGGGTACGACGAAGAAGAGTCCAGCAACTGACCTCGCGCTGATGCGCACGCGCGTCGTCATGGCGCGCACCCCTCTTTCACCACTGGAGAACTGACATGCCGAAGCCCACCAAGGGCCCCCGCCTCGGTGGCGGTCCCGCTCACGAGCGCCTGCTCCTGAGCAACCTCGCCAACGCCCTCTTCACGCACGGTCGGATCACGACCACCGAGACGAAGGCCAAGCGCCTCCGTCCGGTCGCCGAGCGTCTGATCACGTTCGCGAAGCGCGGCGACCTGCACGCACGTCGTCGGGTCATCGCGGCCCTCCGCGACAAGACCGTCGTGCACACGCTGTTCACGGAGATCGCGCCGCAGGTGTCCGACCGCCAGGGCGGCTACACCCGCATCACGAAGCTCGGCTTCCGCAAGGGCGACAACGCGCCCCTCGCGTCGATCGAGCTCGTGCTCGAGCCGCTCTCGAGCAGCCCGGCTCCCGTGACCCGCAACGCGGCCCCGGCCGCTGCTGCCCCGGTCGCGGACACCACCGTGACGGACGACGCCGACGCTGACAGCGCCGAGGAACTCCCGGTCGAGACGACCGAGACCACCGAGGAGTCGGCTCCGGTCGAGCCCGAGACCGAGGACGCTGCTGCGGCCGAGGTCGAGGCCGACGCCGCCTCGAAGTCGGACGACGCTGCGGACGACACCAAGTAGGTCCCCGCACCACCACGAGACGGCCCCCGCAGCGCATGCTGCGGGGGCCGTCTCGTGTTCCGAGAAGGACGCACCAGGCGGACAGGAGGCTCGTGGCGGCGCCGCCACGAGCCTCCAGTCCGTGATCAGCACCGGCACCACGGAGGACCCATGGGATTCGAACACGTCACGGGGGTGGGGACGAGGATCTGGCGATGGAGCCGGACGTCCGGCACGCAGCCACGCCTGTTGCACGCCGGCAAGGCGGCGGGTGCCGCCGCCCTCGCCTGGGTCGTGGCGCGCCACGTCCCCGGGGTCGCGTCCGACTACCCGTACTACGCGCCGCTCGGAGCCGTCATCGCGATGCAGACCACGGTGTTCGCGGGCCTGCGCAGCGGGATCCAGACGCTCGTCGGGATCGCGCTCGGCATCGGCGTCGCGGGCTTCACGATGTGGGTCGGGGACCCCGGCGTGCTGGCGGTGGCGCTGGCGGTCGGCATCGGCGTGCTGGTCGGTGGGTTCCGGATCCTCGGGGAGGGCAGCTCGTGGGTGTCCACGGCAGCGCTGTTCGTGCTGCTCGTCGGGGGTGCGCACGCCGAGGGGTACTCGCTCGGCTACCTCGTGCAGATGGCCGTCGGCGTGGTCGTCGGCCTGCTGGTGAACTTCCTGGTGTTCCCGCCGCTGCACTTCTGGGACGCCGAGCACCGCATCGACGCCGTCAACGGGGTCCTCGCCGACCACCTCGACGGGCTCGCAGCCGTGCTCCGCGAGGGCAAGCGCGACGTCGCCGCGTGGGACAAGCAGCAGGACCGGTTGGACCGGGCGATCGCCGACGTCCGGTCGCGGGTGTCGATCGCGCACGAGAGCCGTCGGATCAACCCCCGGGGTGCGCTGCGGGGCTCACGGGCTCGGCTGCAGGAGGACGGGGCACGCTTCCGCGCCCTGGAGCGGGTGGCCTGGTACACGACCGACCTCACCGAGCTCGTGGCGCGGTCGGGGCCGGTGTCGGCGGGCATCGGCCGCCCGGACCCCGCGTTCGCGGAACCCCTCGCGGCGGCGCTGGACCAGATCGCCGCCGTGATCCGCGGCACGAGCCCGGACCGCGACGCCGACACGGCCATCGCCGCGGTGGAGAAGGCCCTCGACGCGTCGCGGGAGAACCCCTCGCACGTCGCCGTCACGTCCGCCGCGCTCGTGGCCCTGCGGGGCATCGTCGAGTCCGAGCGCCGGGCCACGGTCGACATCGACACGAAGACCGGGCCGTTCGGCTCAGCCCGGAGCGCGTCGCGCTGAGTCCGGACGGGGTGCCGTTCAGCCGGTGAAGGAGGACACTGCCCAGCGCTCGACGGACGAGCTGGTGTCCGGGGCGACGCGGCTGTGCAGGAGGTACTGCGTCCAGGCGCCGTCGTGCACGACGTCGATCGTGCAGGCGCTTGCGTCGCAGGTCCGCCAGGCGCCGTCATGGTCGCCGAGGCCGGGGAGTTCGATGCGGTCGTCGCGGTCGACCAGCCCGGCAGCGAGTCGCTGTTCCACGAACCAGCCCGCTCGCGGCGTCGACGAGTAGACCGCGTCGGCGAGGACGTGGTCGGGTCCGGCACTGAACACGCAGGCGGCAGCGCCCACCCGGGTCTCCGCGTACTCCCGCAGCCACGGCAGCGTGTCGGTCTGCGCGGCGGGATCGCGCAGCGCAGCCGAGGCGACGGCGTTCACCTTCTCGGGGGAACAGGTGGTGAAGGACCCGTCTCCGGAGTCCGCGCCGGTCTCGGTGCCCGCCTGCGAGGGCTCGACGGCGGCGCGGACGCGGTCGACCAGTGCGACGAACGCGGGTCGCATCGCCTCGGGAGTGGCATCGGCGCCGTCCTGCAAGCGGATGACGTCGACCGTGACCCAGGCGTTCTGCGCGAGGACGCTGCCCTGGCAGGTCACGCGAGCCGGAGTGCTGGCGGCACAGTCCGGGGTGAGTTCGCTGTCCTGGAGCTCCTTCGCCATGCTCGTCGCCGCGTCGAACGCGGTCGTGGCACGGGGCAGCACCGACACGACCACCCCCTCGTACCCGGGGTCGTCCCGCGTTGCGGGGTGGACGTCGTCGACGGGCGACGTGCCGTTCGTCGCCCAGCAGTCCGTCCCACCGGCGACCCGGAGCGCCGACCAGGAACCGTCGACGTGGACTGCAGCGGTGAGCGGGTCCGTGACGGTCACCCCGGGGACGAGGGCGTCCACCAGGTCCGTCGGCAAGAGGGTGGTGCACGCGGGTGCCGCCGCCTGTTCTGGTGCGTCGCCGAAGTCGACCGTCGTCTCCTCGGCGTCGCTCGTCGACGACCCGCTCGGCGTCGCCGAGGTGCTCGGCGTGACGGACGGATCGGCAGGTGTGGTCGCGGTGGAACAGCCGACGAGCACCGTGGCCGCCGTGGTCAGGAGCGCGAGGCCCACGACCCCCCTCGTGATGGTGTGCATGTGTTCAGGGTAGGGCTGAGTGGAGCGGACGTGATCGTGCCTCGATCACGTTCCGACAACGCCTCCGTGGACCACGGTGCGTCAGTTGGTCAGGGACGCCTCGGCCCAGCGGACGACGCCGTCGGAGGGGGCCTCGGCCACCCGTTCGTAGAGCACGAAGTGGGTCCAGTCGCCGTCGTCCACGACGTCGATCGAGCACGCGAGGTCGGTGCAGCTGCGCCACGCGGCAGCACCCGTGGGAAGGCCGTCGAGCTCGACGCGGTCCGCACGGTCGATCGTCCCCGCGTCGAGTCGGCGCTCCACGACCCATCCGCCGCCGGGGACCTCGGAGTACACCGCGCCGGTGATCGCGTACGGCTGTTCGCCGGTGCCCTGGGCCTCGAACACACAGCTCGACGCACCGAGCCGGTTCATCGCGTACTGCTGGAGACCAGCCGAGGCGTCACCACCACGAGTGTGCGGGTCGGCGAGGTCCTTCGACGCGACCGCGTTGACGTTGGCGGCGTCGCACGTCGTGTACGAGCCGTCGGGGGAGCCGTGCTCGGTCGTGGCCGACCCGAGTGGGCTGCCCTCCACGGCTGCAGCCGTCGCGGCGAGCAGGGCCGTGAACGCGGGCTCCGACGCCTCGGGCGTCGCACCGGCGGTGTCCTGCGCACGGACCGAGCGGATGTCGACCCAGGCGGTGCCGGCTCGCACAGCGCCACCGCAGTACACGCGGGCCGAGTCGCTCGCGTCGCACCGCACGGTGGTCGCGGCGACCTCCGGGCTGGTGGCGCTCGTCTGGGCGTCGACGTAGTCCGCGTCGGCGTCGGGCAGCACCGTGAGCCGCACGCCCTGGTACACCGGGTCGTCCTTCGTGGTCGGCAGGACCTCGTCGATGGCGGAGACGCCGTTCGCGCTCTCGCAGTCGGTGCCTCCGGCCGTCGCCGCGAACGCCCACGCCCCGGCGATGTCCGGGGTGTCCACCAGGGTGTCGACGGGCTGCACTCCGGGCACGAGGGCCTCGACCAGGTCCGCCGGCAGCAGGGCGTCGCACGCGGGGACGCCGTCGCGGCTCGGGGCGGCGCCGAAGTCGACCGGGGCGGCCGACGCCGTCGCCGAGGGCGCAGCGGAGGACTCGGACGGCATCGCGGAGACGGTCGGGTCGGCGCTCGTGGTGGGGGCGCAACCGGCCATGGTGACGGCAGCGGCGGAGAGGAGCGCGACGCTCACGATCCCCCTCGTGAAGGTGTGCATCTGCTCAGGCTAGCCAGCACGGGACCCCGCGGACCCCCGGTTCCATCACGATCGCGCATCACGTCGACCTAGACTCGCACCGTGGCAGCGCACCCCCGCATCGCCGTCCTCGGACCGGTCCTGGTGGAGGACCCGACGGGCGTCCCGGCACCCGTGCCCGGAGCGCTCCCGCGGGCCTTCGTGACCGCCCTGGTCCTCGCCCGCGGGCACGCCATGACGACCGACGCACTCATCGACGAACTCTGGGGCGACGCCCCGCCGAAGGGTGCCCGGGCAGCGCTCCAGACCCTCGTCTCGCGGCTGCGGCGGAGCACCACCGAGGGGCTGGTCGTCTCGACGGCGACCGGGTACGCGCTCGGGGTCCGCCCCGAGGACGTCGATCTGGCTTGCGCCGAGCAGCTCGCCACCGAGGGCTCCAGGGCGGACGGTGCGCTCCGGACGGCACTCGCGACCTGGCGCGGCGAGCCGGGTGACGACGTCGAGGGTGCGCTCGGCCAGGCCCTCGCCCACCGCGCGGACGTCGCCCGCCGCGCGCTCCGCCGCGCACTCGGCTCAGCCCTGCTCGACGCTGGGGACGCGGACGGCGCCGTGGCCGTCTGGCGCGAGCAGGCGGAGGCCGACCCGTTCGACGAGCTCGCCGTCGCCGGCTCGATGCGCGCGCTCGACGCGGCGGGACGCACCGCCGAGGCACTGGCAGCGTTCGCGGCGCACCGGGAACGCCTGGCCGACGGCCTCGGTGCCGACCCGTCCGCCGAGCTCGTGCGGCTGAACGCCGAGCTGCTCCGCCGTGCGCCGTCCGGTCCTGGCGCACTCCGCCGCGTCGGCCTGCGGGCATCGCCGAACACGCTGGTCGGACGGGAGGCCGACCTCACCGCCGTCACGGAGCTGCTGTCCCACGGACGGCTGGTCACGATCCTCGGTGCCGGTGGGCTCGGCAAGACCCGCCTGGCGCAGGCGGTCGCCGCCACGATCGCCCAGGACCGCGGTGTCGTGGTGCTCGAGCTCGCGCCGCTCACCACCGGGGAGGACATCGTCCCCGCACTCGGCGCACTGCTCGGGATCGCGGAGGTCCGTGGCGCGCGGTCGCTACGGGAGGCGGTCGTGTCCGACCTGTGGGGCCGGGTCGTCCGGGCACTCGCCGAGGAACCCACCGTGCTCGTGCTCGACAACTGCGAGCACCTGGTCGAGGCCGCAGCCGCCGTCACCGCCGACCTGCTCGCCGTCCTGCCGTCGCTGCGCGTGCGGACGACCTCGAGGGCGCCGCTGGCGATCGCCGGCGAGGTCGTCGCGGCGCTCGCACCGCTGCCCGTCGAGGCCGACGGGTCCGCGGTCCGGCTGTTCACCGAACGGGCACGGGCCGCACGCCCTGGTGCCGTGCTCCCGGTCGACACCGTCCGGAGCATCTGCACGCGGCTCGACGGGTCGCCGCTCGCGATCGAGCTCGCAGCGGCACGCATCCGCGGCATGAGCGCGGACGAGATCGAACGGCGGCTCGACGACCGGTTCGCCCTGCTCCGCGGCGGCGACCGCAGCGCACCCGAACGGCACCGGACGCTGCTCGCCGTGATCGAGTGGAGCTGGCGTCTGCTCGACGACGGGGCCCGGGACCTGCTCACCCGGCTCGCGCTCTTCCCGGACGGACTCGCGGTCGACGCGGTCGAGGCCGTCGCTGACCCTGCCCGGCACGACGACGCCCTCGAGGACCTGGCCGAGCTCGTCGAGCAGTCCCTCGTGCAGCTCGTCGAGCACGAGGGCGAGCCCGTCCGGTACCGCCTGCTCGAGACCGTGCGGGAGTTCGGTGCGGCCCGGCTCGCCGAGCGCGGCACCACCGACGCGGTCCGCGCGGCCATGCTCCGCTGGGCACGGGACTTCGCCGCCGCCAGGAACATGTTCACGGCGACGGGTGAGCGCCAGCGCCGGTGGTTCCGGGAGGTCGGGCACGAGGCCGACAACCTCGTCACGCTGCTCCGGTGGGCGCTCCGCGACGGGGACCACCGCACGGTCGCCCAGGTCTTCGCGGCGCTCGGTGGGTACTGGACGCTCCGCGGCGCCCACGGTGAGGTGGTCACGATCGCCCCGGACCTGCTGCCGATGCTCCGCCGGACCCCACCGCTGCCGGAGGACCGTGCCGCCGTCGTGCTCGGGCTGGTCCTGATCGGGTCGACGTCCGTCTTCACCGACCGTCGGACCGCCGCGTGGGCGATCTCCGCGCTCCGCCGGGTGGTCCGACTCGGTCCCACGGGTGCCGCGACCCTCGACGCCCAGGCGGCCCTGCTGCTCACCCTCGGTCGTCCGGACGACGGGACGGCCCTGCTCGCGCGCTACCGGGCCGGCGACGACGAGGGCGTGGCCTGTCTCGCGTTCCTCCTGAGCGCGCCGATCGCGGAGAACGACGGGGAGTTCGCCGACGCACTCCGCCACGCCCGTCGCGCCGGGGAGCTCGCTGAACGGGTAGACGACGCCTGGGCGCTGGGCTCCGGCGCCGTCACGCTGGCACAGCTCCTCGCGCAGGACGGGCAGCACGCCGAGGCGCTCGCCGCGGCGGCCGTCGCGCGGGAACGGCTCGAGGTGTTCGGCGCCGAGGACGACCTGTACGAGATCGGCTGGACCATCGGACTCTGTGCCGCAGCCACCGGGGACGTCGACCTGGCCAGGTCGATCGCCGCCGACCTCGGCAACCAGCCGGTGGCGAACCGCGGCGGCTTCGAGGACGACGCCGTCCAGGTCGGGGTGATCGCGATCGCGATCGACGCCGAGTGCAGCCGCGCGGACGGGGACCTCGACGGCGCCGTCGAGCACTGGCGCCGCGCGTGGGACTTCGTGGTGCCCCGACGCAAGCGCACACAGAACTGGTGGTTGATGGCCGGGGCCGCGCGCATCGTGGCGGAGGACGAGGCGGCGGCGAGCCGGTCCGGCGGGGCCGCGCCGAGCCTCCAGGCCGAGCAGCAGGCCATCGCGCGCCACCTGCGGATCGGCGCCCTGGTGATGCTGCGCCTGCACCCGTGGTGGCTGGACCTGCCGGTCATCGGCACCGCGCTCAT
Source organism: Curtobacterium sp. SL109 (assembly GCF_026672405.1). Classification (NCBI taxonomy): domain Bacteria; kingdom Bacillati; phylum Actinomycetota; class Actinomycetes; order Micrococcales; family Microbacteriaceae; genus Curtobacterium; species Curtobacterium sp. SL109. The sequence goes on along the minus strand of NZ_JAPPRB010000002.1, from coordinate 266,825 downwards.
CGGCATCGCGCTCGTCGCGCTGCGTCGGGGCATGTCCGCCGAGGCTGCCCGGTGCTGGGGCCTGGCGACGCGGTTCGGCTCGCGGCAGGACTTCGCGGTGCTCGCGCACCGGCGCCTGCGCCCGCTGCTGGTCGACGTGGTCGGTGCCGACGTGGTCCTGGATGCCGAGACGGCCTCGGCCGGATGGGACCGGGCCGAGGCCGTGACGGCGTTGCGCACACTGCTCGAGGAGCTGCGCACCGTCGCGTGAACCGCGCTGCGTCAGGCCTTCCGCATGTAGGCACGGACGGTCAGCGGGGCGAAGACCGCGACGATGACCGCGGCTCCGAGCAGCGAGAGCCAGAGGTCGGTGCCGACCTGGCCGTGGTTCACGAGCTCGCGGACCGCGGTGATCAGGTGCGAGACCGGGTTGACCTCGGAGAACCAGCGCAGCCAGTCCGGCAGCGTGTCCGCCGGGACGAAGGCGTTCGACAGGAACGTCAGCGGGAACAGCACGAGGTTCGAGATGCCCGAGACGCTCGACGCGGTGCGGGCCACGACGCCGAAGTAGGCGAAGACCCAGCTGATCGCCCAGGCGACCACGATGACGAGCAGGCCCGCCAGGACGACGGCGCCGAAGCCGCCCTCGGGACGGAGCCCCATCGCGAAGCCCGTCACGAAGGTGATCGTCGTCGCGATGGCGTACCGCACGGTGTCGGCGAGCAGTGCCCCGGCGAGCGGGGCGATGCGGGCGATCGGCAGGGACTTGAAGCGGTCGAAGACGCCCTTGTCCATGTCCTCGCGGAGCTGGACGCCGGTGACGATCGAGGACGTGATGTTCGTCTGCACGAGGATGCCCGGGATGATGATCGGCAGGTAGGACGCCACGTCGCCGGAGATCGCGCCACCGAAGATGTAGGTGAACATCACGGTGAAGACGATCGGCATCAGCGTCACGTCGAACAGCTGCTCCGGCGTGCGACGGACCTTGATCAGGCCGCGGTACGCCATCGTGAAGGACTGCCGGATCGTCGCAGCGAGCCCGGTGCCGCCCACGCCGGGGCGCGGGGTGCTCCTGGCGCCGGTCGTGCCGGCGGACGCCAGGTCGGGTGTGGTGAGCGTGGTCATGCGATGCTCCCTTCGAGCGCGTGCTCGTGCTCGTGCTGGTCGGCGGCCTCGTCGGCGACCGGGTTGCCGGTGATGGTCAGGAAGACCTCGTCGAGCGTCGGCTTCTGCACGCTCATCTCGGCGAGGGAGATGCCCGCGTCGCGGAACGACACGAGCAGGTCGGTGACGCGGTCGGGGTCAGTCATCGGGGCGGTCAGGCGCGACCCCTCCGGGCTGACGACCGCTGGGGTGCCCAGGACCCGAGCGACGAGGTCGGACGCCGTCGCGAGGGTCTCGGCGGAGGCGTCGGCGAGCCGGAGCTGCAGCGACGCGGTGCCGATCGACGCCTTGAGCTCGTCACCCGTGCCCTCCGCCACGACCCGGCCGTGGTCGATCACGGCGATGCGGTCGGCGAGCTGGTCGGCCTCGTCGAGGTACTGCGTGGTGAGCAGCACGGTCGAGCCCGTCGCGACGAGCTCGCGGATCGTGTCCCACATCTGCGCCCGGGTGCGGGGGTCGAGGCCGGTGGTCGGCTCGTCGAGGAAGATCAGCGGCGGCTGGGCGATGAGGCTCGCCGCCAGGTCGAGGCGTCGGCGCATCCCGCCGGAGAACTTCTTGAGGGGACGGGTCGCCGCCTCGGTCAGGCCGAAGCGCTCGAGGAGCTCCGCGGACTTCCGCTTCGACTCCGCCCGGCCCAGCCCGAGCAGGCGGGAGAAGATGACCAGGTTCTCGGTCGCGCTGAGCGTCTCGTCGACGCTGGCGTACTGCCCGGTCACGCCGATGAGCCGGCGGACCTCCTGCGCCTCGCGGCGGACGTCGTGGCCGAAGACCCTGGCCTCACCGGCGTCCGCCTGCAGCAGGGTCGCGAGCATGCTGATCGTCGTGGTCTTGCCGGCGCCGTTCGGGCCGAGCACGCCGTACACCGTGCCGGCCTCGACGCGGAGGTCGACACCGTCCACGGCGCGGTTCTGCCCGAAGGTCTTCACGAGGCCGACGGCCTCGACCGCGAGGGGTGTCGTGGTCATCGTCGGTTCCTTTCTCCGATGGGGCGTCGGCGGTCGCGTCGACGTCGAGGACGATGGTGTCGGCCGGCGCTCACGCGGCACTGACGCGGCGCTGACATCGGTACCGTGGTGGTGTGAGCGAGACGGACGTGGCCCCGGCGCAGGCGTCGGCCGACAGCGGCGCCGACGTCGACGTGCGGCTCCGGCTCGACGTCGCGTACGACGGCGCCGCATTCTCCGGGTGGGCCAGGCAGCCGGGGCTCCGCACCGTGCAGGGCGCGCTCGAGACCGCGCTCGCCACCGTCTTCACCCGCTGGGGCTCGCCGCCGCTGCTGACCGTCGCCGGGCGGACCGACGCCGGGGTGCACGCCGTGGGTCAGGTCGCGCACCTCGACCTCGACGCCGCGCAGTGGGCCGCGCTGGCACGGCCCCGACGCAGCGCGCCTGACGCAAGCGGGCGCGACGGGAGCGGGCGCGGTGGCAGCGGGCGCGACCCGCTCGACGGTCTCGTCAAGCGGGTGAACGGCATCGCCGGGGTCGAGGGCGACGTGGTCGTCACGCGGGCGTCGATCGCGCCGGACGGGTTCGACGCCCGGTTCTCCCCGCTCTGGCGGCGCTACCAGTACCGGGTCGCGGACGTCGACGCCCCCCGCGATCCACGACGTCGTGGGCACACGCTCTGGTACCCGGGGCGTCTCGACCCGGCAGCGATGGAGCGCGGAGCGCTGACGCTGTTGGGGCTGCACGACTTCGCGGCGTTCTGCAAGCCGCGCGAGGGGGCGACGACGATCCGGACGCTCCAGGAGTTCCGCTGGGACCGCGAGCCGGACGGCGTGCTGGTGGCGAGCCTCCAGGCCGATGCGTTCTGCCACTCCATGGTGCGCGCGATGGTGGGGGCGACCATCGCCGTCGGCGAGGGGCGCTTCGGACCGGAGCGGCTCGAGGAGCTGCGTGTGGCGGGGGAGCGGACCAGCGCGTTCAAGGTGGCGCCGGCGAAGGGGCTCACGCTGACCGAGGTGGGGTACCCGGCGGACGCGGAGCTCGCGGCCCGGGCGGAGCAGACGCGTGCCCGGCGATCCGTGGACGGGACCTCGGCTACCGTCGGGGGATGAGCTCCCGCGAACCCCGGTCCGTCGTCTCCGTCGCCCCTGGTGTGGTCTTCGTCGAGGGGCCCGTCTCGAACTGGGTCGTGTTGGCGGAGGAGGACGGCGTCGCCCTGATCGACGCGGGCTACCCCGCCGACAGCGACCTGGTGCTCGACACGGTGCGCTACGCCGGACACGACCTCGGCGACCTCCGCCGCATCTACGTCACACACGGGCACGTCGACCACGTCGGCGGCATCCCCGGGATCCTCGAGCGCCACCCGCACGTCGAGGTGCTCGCGCACGCCGCCGAGCTCGACAACGTCCGTGGACCCGAGCGGCAGCAGGTCACGCCGGCGGAGATCGGTGGGCGGCTGGCCTCGGCGCGGGTGCTCCGCTGGCTCGGCCGGGCGATCCGGTCCGACGCCCTGCGGCCCGTCTCGGTGCCCACCGCCAGGGCCTTCACCGGCGCGGACTTCGAGGGACGGGCAATCACGCCGTTCCCCGCCGAGGGACACACGGCCGGTTCCACCGCGTACCTGCTGCCGGCCGCCGACGCGCTCGTCACCGGGGACGCGGTCGTCTCCCACCACGACACGCAGCCGGCGTCGTGGACCCCGCGGCCGCGGATGATCACGCCCTTCTTCACGGCGGACCAGGCGACGGCGCTCGAGTCGGCGCGGGCGCTGCCGATCCCCGAGATCGTGCTGCCGGGGCACGGGCCGGCCGTGCACCGGGTGGGGCGGGAGTGGGTGCCGGTCGGGTCGTGAAACGCAGGTCGTACTGAACGGCAATATGCTGGTTGCATGACTGACGATGTCCAGCCTGAGTCCGATGCGATGCGGACGGTGATCGTCGCGGTGCTCGTGGTGGTGGCGACGCTCGCTCTCCTGACGGTGGGTGTCGCAACCCCGACACGGCCGTCTGTGGCCCTGATCGCGGGCGGCGTCGCTGTCGTCACCGGAGGGCTGTCCCTGGTAGGCGCGCGCAAGCGGGGCAACCTCCTCGGTTGGTACGTGATGATGCTCGGCGTCATGGGGCTGCGGGCACTCACCGGGTCATGAAGCGCAGTAGACCGAAGGGTTCACCTCGTCGAAACCTGAACGCCCCCGCAGATCGGTAGCGTGCTGGAGTCCACGACCCCGCACCGAAGGTCCGCATGCCCCAGCACATCCGTCGCACCCTGCTGTGCGCCACGGTCGCCGCGACACTCCTCGCCGCACCGCTCGTCTCCGCCACCGCCGCCTCGGCGGACCCCGCCGGCACCGGCCTGGTCATCCGTGAGGCCTACCTGAAGGGCGGCAGCGCCGGCGCGCCCTTCAACCACAAGTTCGTGGAGATCGGCAACCCGACGGCAGCGCCCGTGTCGGTCACCGGGTGGTCACTGCAGTACCGGTCCGCGACGAGCACCGGCGCGTTCAGCACGAGCGCGCTCGAGGGCACCGTCCCCGCCGGTGGCACGTTCCTGGTCTCGATGGCGGGCAACGGCGGCGCCGCTGCCGTCGGTGCCGACCTCCCCACGCCCGACGACGAAGCGGGCCTCAACCCGTCCGGCACGACAGGGACGCTCGTCCTCGCGGACCGCACGACGGCGCTGGCCCTGCCCGCCGGTGCGGTGGCGCCCGGCACGCCCGGCGTCGTCGACCTGCTCGGCTACGGCGCGTCGAACACCTTCGAGGGGGCGGTGCGCTCCGTCGACGGCGGGAACCCCGTGCCGAACGCCCTCGTGCGAGCGGGCACGACCGACACCGACGTCAACGCCGCGGACTTCTCGAACACCACCACGCCGACCCCGACGAACGCCGCGGGACAGACGGCGGGCGGGGGCACGACCACCACGCCCCCGACGGACCCGACCCCGCCGACCGAGCCCGCTCCGGCCGAGGCCGTCACGATCGCGCAGCTCCAGGGCACGACGGACACCTCGCCGTACGCGGGGAGGAACGTCGTCACGTCGGGCGTCGTCACCGCGGTGTACGCGACCGGCGGCTTCAGCGGCTACACGATCCAGACCCCGGGTACCGGCGGCGCGGTCGACCTGACCACGCACACCGCGTCGGACGCCGTCTTCGTCTACTCGGCCGCGACGGCGTCGTCCGTCACGGCAGGGCAGCACGTCGAGGTCACCGGCGCCGTCTCCGAGTTCAACGGCCTGACCGAGCTCACGGTCTCCAGTGCAGCCGGGCTGCGCACGCTGTCCGGCACCGTGCCCGCCCCGCAGGCCGCGGCGGTCGCCTTCCCGCGGACGGACGCGCAGCGCGAGTCGCTCGAGAGCATGCTCGTCGCCCCGCAGGGCCGGTACACCGTCGCGGACAACTACACGACGAACCAGTACGGCGAGGTCGTCCTGGCCTCCGGCACCGAGCGGCTCCTGCAGCCGACCGAGGTCGCGCGCCCCGGCACCCCGGAGGCAGCGGCGATCACCGCGGACAACGCGGCGCGCAGGGTCACGCTCGACGATGGCGCCAGCACCAACTTCCTGACGAAGGCCAATCAGGGCATCCCGGTGTCGTGGCTCACGCAGGGTCCCGTCACCGTCGGTGCCGCCGCCACGTTCGACGCACCGGTCGTGCTCGACTACCGCAACAACGCGTGGAAGTTCCAGCCGACCGCGCCGGTCACCGGCGCGACGCCGTCGGCAGACCTGCCCGTCGCGTTCTCGGACGTGCGCACCGCGAAGCCCGAGGACGTCGGCGGTGACCTGAAGCTCGCCGGCTTCAACGTGCTGAACTACTTCCCCACGACGGGTGACGAGCTCACCGGTTGCACGTACTACACCGACCGCGACGGCGACCCCGTCACGGTGAACTCCGGCTGCGACGCCCGCGGTGCCGCCGAGCAGGAGGACCTCGAGCGCCAGCAGGTCAAGATCGTCAAGGCGATCAACGGCCTCGGCGCCGACGTCGTCTCGCTCGAGGAGATCGAGAACTCGGCACGCTTCGGCCAGCCGCGTGACGCTGCGGTCGCGACCCTCGTCGGGGCGCTCAACGCCGCGACCGGTGCCGACACGTGGGCGTACGTCCCGTCCCCGGCGGTCGTCCCGGCGAGCGAGGACGTCATCCGTCTCGCGCTGATCTACAAGAAGGACCGCGTCGCCCCCACCGGAGCGTCCACGATCCTGCAGGACGCCGCCTTCACGAACGCCCGACAGCCCGTCGCCGACGCCTTCCGCCCGCTCGGCGGCACCGCGGACGACGAGTTCCTGGTAATCGCGAACCACTTCAAGTCCAAGGGCTCCGGCACCGGTGCGAACGCCGACCAGGGTGACGGCCAGGGGGCGTCGAACGCGGACCGCGTCGCACAGGCGAAGGCCCTGGTGACGTTCTCCACCGCCATGCAGACCCAGTACGGCACGGACAAGGTCTTCATGCTCGGCGACTTCAACGCCTACAGCAAGGAGGACCCGATGGTGGTCCTCGACGACGCCGGCTACACCGACCTCGGGCCGACGGCGGACGCCGACGAGTGGTCGTACGTCTTCAGCGGCCTGAGCGGGTCGCTCGACCACGTGCTCGCCTCGCCCGCAGCGCTCGCCGACGTCACCGGCGTGGACATCTGGAACATCAACTCGGTCGAGTCGGTGGGGCTGGAGTACAGCCGCTACAACTACAACGCCACGAACCTCTACACCGACGACGTGTACCGGGCGAGCGACCACGACCCGATCCTTGTCGGCATCGACCTCCCCGGGATCGGCGGGACGACGACGCCTCCCGGTGACGGTGGCACGACGCCTCCTGGTGACGGTGGCACGACGCCTCCTGGTGACGGCGGAAGCCCGACTCCGACTCCGACCCCTGCTCCGCAGCCGGGCGACGAGGCCGCGGTCCTGGCCGTCGACGGTCACCTCCGTGTCGGGGCGTCGTTCCGCCTGACGGGCACCGGCTTCGCTGCCGGCGAGCGGACCACGGTGGAGCTGCACTCCGAGCCGGTCACCCTCGGCACGCTGACCGCGGACGCCTCCGGCCGCCTGTCCGGCACGTTCACGGTGCCGTCGTCGGTCACCGCCGGGACGCACACCCTGGTGGTGACCGGACCGACGACCGGCACGGTGACGCTGGTCGTCACGGTCGACCCCGCCACCGGCACGGCATCGGGGCTCGCGTTCACCGGCGCGGAGCTCACCGGCGGCATCGTCGCAGCGCTGCTGCTCCTGGCAGCGGGTGCCGGCCTGCTCATGGTGCGCCGACGTCGCCTGGCTCGCGCCGCGTAGTCCACGCGACCACGAACGGACGGGAGGCTCCCCACCGGTCACGGCCGTCCCGCCGCTGCCGCGTCGGTCCGGTACCGGCCGGCGTGGGCCCAGGTGCCAGCTGGCACGAGCCTCCCGTCCGGTTCTTCCCACATCGCTCGCGATGGAAGGCGCGATCGCACGTTGCAGGTCGAGAATCCTGACCCGCAACGCGCGATTCCGCGTGCTGCGCGCGATTCCGCTTGCGGGGGAGCGGGAGCGGGGCGCGGGGAGAGAACGGGTGGGGGTGGTGCGCGCGTGTGTTTGACCCGCGCGAGTCGCATCCGGTAGGCTCTCACATTGGTCTGCGCGCCGTTGTGCGCCAGACAGTCAGATGAGCCCTCCACCGGGGCGTTCAGCGGGTGTCACCCGCCAGAACACCTCACGGAGCGGGATTCACGGACTCCTCACCTCGACACGAAAGCAGCACTCCTGTGACTCGCACGTTCTCACCGAAGCCGGCAGACGTCCAGCACGACTGGATCGTCATCGACGCCACCGACGTCGTCCTCGGCCGTCTCGCCTCCCACGTCGCCGCCCTCCTCCGCGGCAAGCACAAGGCCACCTTCGCCCAGCACATGGACATGGGTGACTTCGTCATCATCGTGAACGCGGACAAGGTCGCACTGACCGGTTCCAAGCTCGCGAAGAAGGTCTACTACCGTCACTCGGGCTACCCGGGCGGCCTCACGGCGACCTCCTACCCGGAGATGCTCGAGAAGCACCCGACCCGCGCCGTCGAGAAGGCGATCCGCGGCATGCTCCCGAAGAACACGCTGGGCCGCGAGCAGCTCAAGAAGCTCAAGGTGTACGCGGGTCCGGAGCACCCCCACGCCGCGCAGCAGCCCAAGACGTACATCTTCGACCAGGTCTCGCAGTAACCAGCGGCCACGACGACTTCCAAGGACTAGAGAAAACTCATGGCTCAGATCGCTGACTCCCTCGACCAGACCCCGGAGAGCTTCACCACGGAGAGCGCACCCGCCGCTGCCGAGGCCGCTCCCCGTCAGATCCTCAACGTCTCCGGCGGTGCCGTCGGGCGCCGCAAGGAGGCCATCGCCCGCGTGCGCCTCGTCCCCGGCTCCGGCACCTTCGTGGTGAACGGCCGCACGCTCGAGGACTACTTCCCGAACAAGCTGCACCAGCAGCTCATCAACGACCCGTTCAAGGTGCTCGAGCTCCTCGGCTCCTACGACGTCACCGCCCGCATCACGGGTGGCGGCCCCTCGGGTCAGGCCGGCGCGCTGCGTCTCGCCATCGCCCGCACGCTGAACGAGATCGACCGCGAGAACAACCGCGCGGCCCTCAAGAAGGCCGGCTTCCTCACCCGTGACGCCCGCGTCATCGAGCGCAAGAAGGCCGGTCTCAAGAAGGCCCGCAAGGCGTCGCAGTTCTCGAAGCGCTGATCAACTGACGTCGGAGGACACCATGCCCCGTCTGTTCGGTACCGACGGCGTTCGTGGCCTCGCCAACGGCGAGTTGACGGCCGCGCTCGCACTGGGCCTTGCCCAGGCGAGCGCGGCCGTGCTCACGCACGGACACCACGCGGACGCCCGGCGGGCGTCCGGCCGACCGCGCCCCCGCGCGGTCCTGGCGCGCGACCCGCGCGTCTCCGGTGAGTTCCTCGGCGCGGCAGTCGCAGCCGGGCTCGCCAGCGCTGGCGTCGACGTCCTCGACGCCGGAGTGATCCCCACCCCGGCCGCCGCCTTCCTGGTGGCCGACATCGACGCCGACTTCGGCGTGATGATCTCCGCGTCGCACAACCCGGCGCCGGACAACGGCATCAAGTTCTTCGCCGCGGGCGGGCGCAAGCTCCCCGACGAGGTCGAGGACCGCATCGAAGCCGCCATGCACGACCAGTCCGCGCCGACCCCCACCGGCATCGACGTCGGGCGGATCACCCGCTTCGCCGACGCTGAGGACCGCTACGTCGTCCACCTGCTCGGCACGCTCCCGCACCGGCTCGACGGGATCCACGTCGTGCTCGACTGCGCCAACGGTGCCGCCGCGGGCGTCTCGCCCGAGGTCTTCGTGAACGCCGGGGCGAAGGTCACGCTCATCGGGGCCGACCCCGACGGCTGGAACATCAACGACGGCGTCGGGTCCACCCACATCGACAACCTCGCCCGTGCCGTGCTCGAAGCCGGCGCTGACGTCGGCATCGCCCACGACGGCGACGCCGACCGGTGCCTGGCCGTCGACGCCGCCGGCAACGCCATCGACGGCGACCAGATCATGGCGATCCTGGCGCTGTCGCTGCAGGAGCGCGGGCACCTGAAGTCCGACACCCTCGTCGCGACGATCATGTCGAACCTCGGGCTCAAGCGGGCCATGGCCGACGCGGGCATCACGATGATCGAGGCCGGCGTGGGCGACCGCTACGTGCTCGAGAAGATGAACGAGGGCGGGTACTCCCTCGGCGGCGAGCAGTCCGGCCACATCATCTTCCAGGAGTACGCCACCACAGGCGACGGCATCCTCACCGGACTGCACCTCGTCGCCGAGATGGCGCGCACGGGCAAGTCGTTGCAGGAGCTCGCGTCGTGCATGACCGTGTTCCCGCAGGTGCTGCTCAACGTGCGCGGGGTCGACCGCCACGGGCTCGCCGACCAGGGCGTGCAGGACGCCGTCGCCGCGGCCACCGCGTCGCTCGGTGACACCGGCCGCGTGCTGCTGCGTCCGTCGGGCACCGAGCCCGTCGTGCGCGTGATGGTCGAGGCCGCCTCGCAGGAGACCGCTCAGCGCGTCGCCGAGGAGCTGGCCGCGGTCGTCGAGGAGCGCTTGGCGCTCGACGCCGCGTAGGCGCTTCGCGGGCTTGCTGCGGCGCGGCTGCGCGCCCCCTGCAGCGCCGCTGCGCGTCCCGCTGCGCGCCGCAGCGAGTTTCGGAAGACACCGGTGTTCGTGCTCCGCGCCGCGGAAAGTCGCGGCGCGAACGACGAACACCGGTGTCTCCCGGACGGGGGCGCGGGACGGGCCGTGCCACCACCACTGGCCAGCCAGCGCCGCGCGCGTCAGATCTTGCGGAGCAGGACTGAGTTCACCTTGTGGTTCGGACCCTTCTTCAGCACGAGGGTGGCCCGGGAGCGCGTCGGCAGGACGTTCTCGACCAGGTTCGGCTCATTGATCGCGTGCCAGACCTCGGTCGCGGTGCGGACGGCGTCCTCGCGGGACAGGCTCGCGAACCGGTGGAAGAACGAGTCCGGGCTCGAGAACGCCTCCTCCTGCAGGGCCAGGAACCGGTCGACGTACCAGGACTCGATGTCTCGGGTCTTGGCGTCGACGTAGATGGTGAAGTCGAAGAGGTCGGACAGCGCCAGCCGACCGTGCAGCGGCGGCGCCAGCACGTTGAGCCCCTCGACGATGAGGATGTCCGGCTGGCGGACGACGATCTCGGCGTCCTCGACGATGTCGTAGACGAGGTGCGAGTAGTACGGCGCCCGGACCTCGGCCGCGCCGCTCTTCACCTGGCTGACGAAGCGCAGCAGGGACCGGCGGTCGTAGGACTCCGGGAAGCCCTTCCGGTCCATGATCCCGCGCCGCTCGAGTTCGGCGTTCGGGTACAGGAACCCGTCGGTCGTGACGAGTTCGACGCGGGGGGTGTCGGGCCAGCGCTTCGTGAGCTCGCGGAGCAGTCGGGCGACCGTGGACTTGCCGACCGCCACGGACCCGGCCACGCCGATGACGAACGGCGTCCGCCGGGCACGCTCCCCGAGGAAGCGACTGGTCTCCGCGTGCAGGTCCTTCGCGCCGGCGGCGTAGAGCGTCAGCAGGCGGGACAGGGGGAGGTAGACCTCCTGCACCTCCTGGATGTCGAGGCGGTCACCCAGGCCCCGGAGCTGGACGATCTCCGTCTCCGTCAGGGACAGGTGCTCCTTGGGAGCGAGCTGCGACCACTCCGCGCGCGGGATCTCCACGAAGGGGGAGGGGTGCGCGACGGTGGTCTCCGTGATCGGCATGCGTCCGAGCGTACAGACGGGAGGCCCGGATCACGTTCGCCGACCGGCGCCCGTGACCCGGGCCTCCCGTCTGTATCCGCGGCTCGCGCCGGGCGCGACCGCTCAGGCGGGGAGGGCCGCTTCGATGGCGGCGATGACCTCAGGAGCGTCCGGCTTCGTCGTCGGGCGGAAGCGCGAGACGGTGCCGTCCGGCGCCACGAGGAACTTCTCGAAGTTCCAGATGACCCGACCGGCCTTGCCGCCTGCGTCGGGCGTCTGCTTCAGCTCCTTGTAGAGCGGGTGCGCGCCCATGCCGTTGACCTTGACCTTCTCCGACATCGGGAACGTCACGCCCCACGTGGCGGAGCAGTACTCGTCGATCGCCTCGGCGGAACCGAGCTCCTGCAGGAACTGGTTGCTGGGGAAGCCGAGGACCGTGAAGCCGCGCGGGCCGTACGTCTTCTGGAGCTCCTCGAGCTGTTCGTACTGGGGCGCGAGGCCGCAGCGCGAGGCCACGTTCACGACGAGCACCGCCTTGTCCCCGAACGCCCCGAAGGTGGTCTGCTCGCCGCGCAGGGTGGTGATGGCGATCTCCTCGAAACGTCCCATGGTCGCAAACTAGTCGACCAGGTCGAGATCGGCCTGACGGCGGACGAATGCGCGCATGTGCGGCACGGTGAACGCGATGCGTCCTCGCTGTGGAGCGAAGACGATGCCCTTGCTGATCAGGGCATGGCGGGCCTGGCTCGTCGCGTTGGCCGCGACGCCGAGGCGTGTCGCGACCGCACCGGTTGAGGACTCTCCGTCCGGGTCCTCGGACATGGCGACGAGGTACTGCCGCTCTGCAGGCGTCGCGCTCGCCCACCGGCCGGGGAAGAACCCGCTGTCGAGTTCGGCGTTGCCGCGGTCGATGGCGCCGATCGCGTCGGCCTCGGTGATCCGCCTGTCCTCTGCCAGGTCCCAGGCAGCGGCTCCGTAGGTCTGGAGGAAGTAGGGGTACCCGCCGGAGGCGTCCACCAGGACATCGAGGGCACTCGCGTCGAACGTCACGCCCGCGCGTCTGGCTGGCACCACGAGGGCGTCGCCGGCGGCACCGGAGGGCAACGACCCGATCTCGCGGTAGTCGAACAGTCGCTCCGCGTAGGACTTGGCGGCGGTGAGCGTTCCGGGCACGCTCGGCAGGCCAGCGCCGACGACGACGAACGGCCACCCACGCTGTCCTGCACGGTGCTGGACTGACAGGAGTGCCCCGAGGAGTTCCGGTTCCAGGTCCTGGAGCTCGTCGATGAACAACGCGATCACCCGCTGTTGCTCGCGGAGCGCCGGAGCGAGGTCCTCGACCAGTTCTTCGAGGTCAATTTCGATCACGCCGGTGTCTGCTCGTCCGACGGCAGCCTCGAGCTCGATCGAGAAGCCCAGCCCTCCGAACTGCATGCCGAACGACTTCACGGTGGCCAACGCCTCGAGGACCGCTGCCGACATCGCGCGGCCACGACTCAGCCGTCGGGCAGCGAGCGCGATCTCACGGGCGAGTCGCCGTCGAGTCGTCTGTCGGCCCGAGTCCGACGTCTGCCCCTCGACGTCGACGACGAGCCACCCGGCACGGTCTGCCTGCACGCGGAACTGGTTCAGCAGGACGGTCTTGCCGACACCGCGCAGACCGTGCAGGACGAGGCTCCGGGCGGTCTGCCCTCGTCGCGAGCGTGCAACGAGCAGGTCGAATGCATCCAACTCTGGCTGCCGGCCCACGAGTTCCGGTGGGCGAAGGCCCGCCCCGGGTGCGTAGGGGTTGAGTTCGGCATGCATCTGACAGATTCTATCCGTCTCTGAGGTTCACGACAGAATCATTCAGAAAGCGGCAGACCGTATGGTCTGTCTCGATCCGGTGTCCACGCAGGAAGGTCGCCCGAGGAGACCATAAGATCGACGCCATGTGTGGAATCGTCGGCTACGTCGGCAGCAACAGCAGCACGGACGTGCTCATCGGTGGTCTCCGTCGGCTCGAGTACCGCGGGTACGACTCCGCCGGGATCGCCGTGATCGACCCCTCCGGGGACATGACCTCGGCCAAGAAGGCGGGCAAGCTCCAGGCCCTCATCGACGAGCTCGACGAACGTCCGATCCCCGACGGCGGCACCGGCATCGGGCACACCCGCTGGGCGACCCACGGCGGTCCGACCGACGAGAACGCGCACCCGCACCTCGCCGACGGCGGCAAGCTCGCGCTCATCCACAACGGCATCATCGAGAACTTCTCCGCGCTGCGTGCCGAGCTGACCGCCGAGGGCGTCGAGTTCCTCAGCGAGACCGACTCCGAGGTCGCCGCGCACCTCGTCGCGCGGGCCTTCCGCGACACCGGCGACCTGACGACCGCGATGCAGCAGGCCGTGCAGCGACTCGACGGCGCGTTCACGCTCCTCGTCGTGCACGCCGACCAGCCCGGCGTCGTCGTCGGCGCCCGCCGGAACTCGCCCCTCGTGGTCGGCCTCGGTGACGGCGAGAACTTCATGGGCTCGGACGTCGCCGCGTTCGTCGCCTACACGCAGCGCGCGCTGTCGATCGGCCAGGACGAGATCGCCACGATCCGCCCCGACGGCGTCGACGTCATCCACTTCGACGGCACCCCGGCCGAGCCGAGCGAGTTCGAGGTGAACTGGGACGCCTCGGCCGCGGACAAGGGCGGCTGGTCCTCGTTCATGGCGAAGGAGATCAGCGAGGAGCCCGAGGCCGTCGCGAAGACGATCCTCGGCCGCGTTCACGAGGGTGCGGTCACCCTGACCGACCTCGACCCGATCGCGGACCGCCTGCAGCAGGTCGACCGCGTCGTCGTCATCGCCTGCGGCACAGCGGCCTACGCCGGCATGCTCGGCAAGTACGCCATCGAGCAGTGGGCACGCGTGCCCGTCGAGGTCGAGCTCGCCCACGAGTTCCGGTACCGCGACCCGGTGCTGAACGACCGCACGCTCGTCGTGTCGATCAGCCAGTCCGGCGAGACGATGGACACGCTGATGGCCGTGAAGTACGCCAGGGAGCAGGGGGCGCAGGTCCTCTCGATCTGCAACACCCAGGGCGCCACGATCCCGCGCGAGTCCGACGCGGTGATCTACACCCACGCCGGGCCCGAGGTCGCGGTGGCGTCGACGAAGGCGTTCCTCGCGCAGGGCGTCGCGCTGTACCTGCTCGGGCTGCACCTCGCCACGCTCCGCGGCACGCTGACGACCGAGCAGGTCGCCGAGCAGGTCGCCGAGCTCGAGGGCCTGCCCGCCAAGCTGCAGCAGACGATCGAGGACGCCTCTGGGGTCGCCGAGCTGGCGAAGTGGATGGCGGACACCCGCAGCGTCCTGTTCCTCGGCCGCCACGTCGGGTACCCGATCGCGCTCGAGGGCGCGCTCAAGCTCAAGGAGCTCGCGTACATCCACGCGGAGGGCTTCGCCGCGGGCGAGCTCAAGCACGGCCCGATCGCGCTCATCGAGCCGGGGCAGATCGTCTTCGTGATCGTGCCCTCGCCGCGTGACGCCCGGTCGCTGCACCCGAAGGTCGTGTCGAACATCCAGGAGATCCGCGCTCGCGGCGCCCGGGTGATCGCCATCGCCGAAGAGGGCGACGCCGCCGTGCTGCCCTTCGCCGACGAGGTCCTCCGGATCCCGCTGGCGACGCCGCTGTTCGAGCCGCTGCTGGCCGTCGCGCCGCTCCACATGTTCGGCATGGAGCTCGCGGCCGCGAAGGGGCTCGACGTGGACCAGCCGCGCAACCTCGCGAAGTCGGTCACCGTCGAGTAGTCGGCGATGATCATCGGCATCGGGGTCGACGTCGTCGACCTGGAGCGGTTCGAGCGCACCCTCACCAGGACGCCCGCCATGCGGGCGCGCCTGTTCACGGCCTCCGAGCTCGTGCGCGACGGTGAGCCCCGTGCGATCGCGTCGCTCGCGGCACGGTTCGCCGCCAAGGAGTCACTGATCAAGGCGTTCGGGTCGAGCGCCGGGCTGAGCTGGCAGGACCTCGAGGTCGTCTCCGACGACCAGCGGAACCCGTCGCTCACGCTGCACCGGCAGGCGCGCCAGGTCGCAGACGCGCGTGGCGTCGTCTCCGTGCACCTGTCGCTCTCGCATGATGGGGGCATCGCCACGGCGTTCGTGGTGCTGGAAGGAACAGGTGAACCGGCTTGAGTGCGTTCACGGGGATCACGGTCGACCGGGAGGCTCTCATCGCCAACTACGCGACCGTCGCCGACCAGGTGGCACCGTCCGGCGTCATCCCGGTCGTCAAGGCGAACGGGTACGGCCACGGCGCGGCTGACGCCGCGCAGGCCTTCGTGGACGCGGGCGCGGAGTGGCTCGGGGTGGCGGACATCGACGAGGGCATCGCGCTGCGGCAGGCGGGCATCGACGAGGGCGTCCGGATCCTCGCGTGGCTGCACGCCCCCGACGAGGACTTCCGTCGCGCGGCCCAGCACGGCATCACCCCGGCGGTGTCCAGCGTCGAGCAGCTCTCCAGCGCCGCCGACGCCGAGGTGGCCGCCGTGCACATCTGTGTCGACACCGGGCTCAGTCGGAACGGTGCCGTCGAGTCCGAGTGGCCCGAGCTCTTCGACCGTGCGGCGTCGCTCGCCCGCGGTGGTGCCCGCACCCGGATCGAGGGCGTGATGTCGCACCTGTCGAACGCCTCGCGCACTGACGACCTCGACCAGGACGCCTCCCTGCAGCGGGCCCTCGACGGCCTGCGCGCGCGGGGGATCGTGCCGGACATGGTGCACCTCGCCGCCAGCGCCGCGAGCCTCGCGCTGCCGGAGACCCGCCGTGACCTGGCCCGCGTCGGCATCGCGCTCTACGGACTCAGCCCGTTCCCCGACCGGACGTCGGCCGACCTCGGCCTGCGCCCTGCGATGCGTCTGACCGCCTCGGTCCTCCGCACCGTGGTCGTGCCGGCGGGTGACGGCGTCAGCTACGGCTACACCTGGCGTGCCGAGACGGACACGCGACTGGCGGTCATCGGCCTGGGGTACGCGGACGGCTTCGACCGCGGGTTCGGCAACCACGTCTCCGTCCGGATCGGTGACCGGTTGTTCCCGGTCGTCGGACGGGTCGCCATGAACGCGATGCACATCGCCATCGGGGACGCGGACGTCGCCGTCGGGGACGAGGTCGTGCTCTGGGGCGACCCGGCGAACGGCGACCCCGCCGTCGAGGACTGGGCGTCGGCCGTCGGCACGATCAACTACGAGGTGGTGGCCCGGCTCGGCCGGAGCATCGAACGGAGGACGACGTGAGCGCGCCCCTGCGTCAGGCCGAGATCGACCTCGACGCCTACCGCGCCAACCTCGAGCGGGTCCGCGGGTGGATGCACCCGGTCGAGGTGATGGCGATCATGAAGGCCGACGCGTACGGGCACGGCCTCGAACCGATCGCGCTCGCCGCGGTCGACGCCGGCATCCGGTGGATCGGCGTGCTGACGGTCCCAGCGGCGCTGCGGCTCCGGGCGATCGGCGTCGGCGAGGACGTGCACCTGTTCACGTGGCAGCACGACCCGGCGCTGGACTTCCGCGACGCGATCGACTCCGCGGTGGACCTCGGGGTCTCGAACCTCGCCGAACTGCAGCGGATCGTGGAGGCCGTCGACCAGCGTCCAGCGCGTGTGCACCTCGGCGTCGACACGGGGCTGCACCGCGATGGGTCCTCGATCGACGACTGGCCCGCGCTGGTCGAGGCGGCCAGGGACGCCCAGCGCGCCGGTCGCATCGAGGTCGTCGCCGCGTACACGCACCTGGCGGAGTCCTCGGACGACGACGACGCTGCGTCGGTGTCCCTGTTCGAGGCCGCGATCGAGCGTGCCGAGGACCTCGGCGTCGACGTCCCGATGGAGCACGTCGCCGCGTCGCTCGCCGGGCTCGAACGCAAGGAGTTCCGCAAGGACATGGTCCGGATGGGGGCGAACCTCTACGGCATCCCCGGCGCCGACGGCGTCTCCGCGGCGGACCTCGGGCTCGAACCCGTGATGACGGTGACGGCCTCGGTCGCGAAGACGAAGCGTGTCCCCGTCGGCACCGGCGTCTCGTACGACTACACCTACCGCACGGACGACGAGACGACCCTCGCGCTCGTGCCGTTCGGCTACGCGGACGGGGTGCCGCGCTCGGCGCAGGGACGCGTCGAGGTCGCGATCAACGGCAAGCGGTACCCGGTCGCCGGTCGGGTCGCGATGGACCAGTTCCTGGTCGACGTGGGCGACGACGACGTGCAGGTCGGTGACACCGTCGTGCTGTTCGGCACGGGGGAGCGCGACGAGATGACCGTGCTGGAGTGGGGCGCCGCGCTCGACACCATCGGCGAGGAGATCGTCTGCCGGATCGGCGCCCGGGTGCCCCGCGTCTACTCCGGCCACTCGGTCGAGGGCCGCGTCGGCGAGTACCTGCGCGGAGAGCACGCGTGAGGACGCTCCTGGACACCAGCGTCCTGAACACGGCCGAGATGGGTGCACTCGGGGCGCGGTTGGCGGCCGTGCTGCGCGCCGGGGACCTCGTCGTGTTGACGGGGCCGCTCGGTGCCGGCAAGACCACGCTGACGCGGGGCCTCGGTGCCGCGCTCGGTGCCCGGGGCCAGGTGTCGAGCCCGACGTTCGTGCTCGCCAGGACCCACCCAACGACGGCCGGGCCGGACCTGGTGCACGTCGACGCCTACCGGCTGAGTGACCCGGTGGAGCTCGACGACCTCGACCTCGACTGGGACGGTGCGATCGTCGTGGTGGAGTGGGGCCGTGGGATGGTGGACGGGATCAGCGACGCCGTGCTCGACGTCGAGATCACCCGCGCGACCGGGGCCGACGTCGATGTCCTCGCGGACGACCTCGACCCGGACGACGTCCCCGACGAGCCGCGCCGTGTCGTCGTCACGGCGACCGGCGCACGGTGGGACGGCGTCACCCTCTAGGCCTCCGGCGGCAGGACGACGCGGTTCTGGTAGGCCCAGACCACGGCCTGCAGGCGCGACCGGACGCCGAGCTTCGGCAGGATCCGCGCGACGTGGGACTTCACCGTGGACAGCTCGACGACGAGCTCGGTCGCGATGTCCTCGTTCGACAGCCCCTGTGCCAGGAGCAGCAGCACGTCGTGCTCGCGGGCGGTGAGCAGGTCATCCGCCCGTGCCCCGGTCACCGGCTGCAGCTGCCGGCGCTCGACGAACTCGCGGAGCACGCGCTTGGTCAGCTGGTGGTCGAGCGTGCCGTTGCCGGCGGCGACCTGGCGGACGGCGCCGATGATCGTGTCCGGGTCGGCGTCCTTGAGCAGGAACCCGGACGCGCCCGCTTCGAGGGCACCGAAGACGTAGTCGTCGAGGTCGAACGTGGTGAGCATCAGCGCGGGCACGGCGGGGTCGGCATCGGGGCCGCACAGCGCGCGTGCGACCTCGATGCCGTCCAGGCCGGGCATCCGGATGTCCAGGCACGCCACGTCCGGGCGCGTGCTCCTCGCCAGGGCCAGCGCCTCGATGCCGTCCGACGCGACACCGACGACCTCGATGTCCTCCTCGGCGCCGAGCAGCGCCGAGATGCCGGCACGGACGAGGGCCTGGTCGTCGGCGACGAGCACGCGGATCACCGGGAGGACCCCTCGCGTGGGAGCACCAGGCGGACGTCCCAGCCGCCGTCCGCAGCGGGCCCGACGCTCACGGTGGCTCCGACGAGTTCCGCACGCTCGCGCATGCCGAGCAACCCGAACCCGCCCGCCGAGGACCGCGCGACCGGCGTCGCCGACGGCGGGTCGTTGTGGACGGCGACCGTGACCTGCTCTGCTGACCGGTCGTCGACCTGGACGGAGCACGCGGTGCCCGGAGCATGCATGGCGGCGTTGGCCAGGGCCTCCTGGACGGTGCGGTACGCGGCCAGCTGCGCGAGCGGGCCGATCCCGGCACCGAACGGTCCGTCGTCGTCGGAGCCCAGCGGGCGGAGGACCGAGAAGCGGACGTCGCCCGGTGTCCGCGCGACCAGTTCGGGCAGTGTGGCGAACGTCTCGACGGAGCGTTCGGCGGCAGCGGACTCGTCACGGAGCAGTCCGACGAGTCGGCGGAGGTCGTCGAGCACCGCGCTGCTCTGGTCGCGCACCTGGCGGACACCGGCGTGCGCCTGCTCCGGGTCGGTGTCGATCTGTCGGTCGACGACGCCGGCCATCAGGGCGATGCCGGACAGGTGGTGCGCGGCGATGTCGTGGAGCTCACGGGCCATCTCTGCGCGTTCGCGGGCGAGGGTGGCGTCGACCATGGCCTCGCGTTCGCCGACCAGGGCGCGCTGTTCGTCGCGGCGGGCGGCGCCGACCTCGCGGCGGGACCGCACGACGAGGGCGGCGAGCAGGGGGAGGGCGACGACGCCGACCGCCTGCAGGAGCCCTTGGCCGACCGCGGCGGCCAGCGGCGCGCCGAACGCGACGAGCATGTTGACCGTCACACCGGTCGCCACCAGCGCTGCCGCGGCCACCAGGGCCGGCCAGCGCCGGAGGGGCGGGATGGTCAACACGAGCAGGACGACGGCGACGCCGACGGGGAGGGCGCTCATGCCGTACAGGGCACCAGCGACCGCCGCGGGGACGACGGCGAGTGCCGCCGTGGCGACGAGGACGGACCCCGGCAGGCGACGGACCGGCAGGAGCGCGGCGGACTGCACGAGGAGCACGACCAGCAGCAGCCACCAGCCGCCGGAACCTGCCCCGGTCCCGAGCGGGGGCACACCGAGTGACGAGCCGTCGGGGTCGGCGGCGTCGATCGCGGGGAGCGAGAGCAGCAGCCCGATCGAGACCAGGGCGGTGACGGCGGCGACGACGACGTCACGGCGACGGATGGACACGTCGGCGCTCGTCCGGGCGTCAGCGGTGGCCATGAGCCGAGTCTACGAAGCGCTGGTCGGAGCCGTGCACGACGGTGTCGTCGTGGTCGCCGGTGTAGCCGAGTCGTCCGCGGGTGCCGATGATGATCGCCAGGGCAGCGACCGTGGCCCCGATGAAGAGCACGAGCACGCCGCGGTCAGCGTCGATGCCCGGGTACATGTCGGTCCAGAGCACGGAGACGGTGTTGTTCACGCCGACGTGCAGGAGCACCGACAGCGGCAGGCTCTGACCCGTGCGGTTGAACACCCACGCCATCACGACGTTGAAGGTGATCGTGAAGCCGGCGAAGACCAGCGGCGCGGTCCAGTGCGCGTCGGGCCACCCGCCCCAGTCGCTGAAGAAGAGCGGCATGTGCCAGAGCGCCCAGAGCGGGCCGAGGACGGCGGCGGCACCGAGCGGGCCGAAGCGACGCTGGAGACGGGGGAGCGCGAAGTCGCGCCAGCCCGGTTCCTCGGACAGCCCGGTCGTCACCATCTGCAGCGCGAGCGCCGGGACGATCGTGGCGAGCGCCAGCAGCGACGGTGGGTTGACGACCCCGCCGGACGCGATCGCGCCTGCGGCCACCACCACGAGCGGCACCGCGACGAGCGCGAGCACGTACCACTGCCACGCGACCCGCCACTTCCAGAGCCGTCCGACCCAGGTGCGGAGACCGGCACGGCCGTCGGTGACCGCGGTGACCAGGAACGCGGCACCGAGCGGGCCGAGGAGCGCACCCGGCAGGACCCCGGCGAGCTGTGCCGAGCCGAGCATCTCCGGCACGTGGACGTCCCACACGCCGAGCCCGTGCGGGGACAGGATGTACGGCAGCCAGGCGAGCCAGCTCAGGCCGCACGCGAGGACCGCGAACGCGACGAGCGGGTGGCGCCGGATGAGGTTCGGGGCACCTCCCGTGTCGGGCGTCGCCCTGGTCGGGGTGATGGTGGTCATGATGTCCTCCGTGTCGATCCGCAACCGTCGATCGGTCACACCACGACGCTAGGAACAGCCGTCGTCTGGGACGACCGGAGGAAGGACGAGGTCTCGGACATCGTCCGGAAGGAGGAGGCGTGACCCGTATGCTTCGGCGGTGGACTCGACACTGCCCTCGGGGACGACACGACGCCGTGTCGAACTCCGGATCACCCGCCCGCTGCTGACGTGGTTCGCCCGTCCGACCGTCACGATCAACGGCGTCGGCCAGCCCGCCCAGTGGGGCGTCGGCACCTGGGCGGTGCCGGACGGCGACACCGAGATCGGCGTCTACTGCTACAACCGCGCGTGGCGGTTCGGAGCCGCGCACATCACCGTCGCCCCCGCTGACCAGGGGTACGAGTACCGCGTCGGCGTCCTGCCCGTGGGACCCGGGACGCTCCGTCCACAGCCTGCGGCCTAGACCCCGGCGGGGCTCCCGAGCCGCCTACGATGGACGGGTGCTGCTCGCGATCGACACCTCCGCCGGGACCTCCGTCGCCGTCGTCGACTCTGCGACCCGCCGGGTCCTCGCTGAGCGCTCGACGGAGGACACCCGCCGGCACGCCGAGGTCATCGGCCCCTTCCTCGCCGAGGTCCTCACGTCCGCCGGCATCACCCCCGCAGACGTCACCGGCGTCGTCGCCGGCATGGGCCCCGGACCCTTCACTGGCCTCCGCGTGGGGATCGCCGCCGCCCGGACCTTCGCGGCCGCGCGAGCCGTCCCGTTCCTGCCGCTCGTCAGCCACGACGCGGTCGCGGCGGACGTCGCCGCGACCGACCCCGCCGACGCCGGCCCCTTCGTCGTCCTGACGGACGCCCGCCGACGCGAGGTCCACTGGAGCGTCCACGACCAGGCCGGCACGCGCACCGCGGGGCCCGGACTCGCCAAGCCGGCGGACCTGGACGACGTGCTGGGAGCCTCCGGGGCGTTCCGGCGGGTCACCGCAGCCACCGTCCCCGCCGGGAGGCTCGGGGTGCTCGCCGCGGACCGGCTCGCCTCCGGCGCACCCTTCGCCGAGGACGCCCCGCTCTACCTCCGCGAGCCCGACGTGACCGTGCCCGGCGCTCCGAAGCGGGTCGCGCGGTGACGCTGCCCGACGGGCTGCGCCTGCGGCGCGCCCACCCGCAGGACCTCGACGACGTGATGTGGCTCGAGCACGCCTCGTTCCCGACCGACGCCTGGTCGGCGTCGCAGATGTCCGGGGAGCTGTACTCCCCGCACGGGTACTACGTCGTCGTCGAGACGACCGGGGAGGGCGCATCGACGGTCGTCGGGTACGCGGGGCTGTCCTCGTTGCCCGGCAACCCGGTGGCCGACGTGCAGACCATCGCGGTGTCGGCGGAGCACCGCGGGCAGGGCATCGGCCGGACGCTGTTCACCGAGCTCCTCGACGAGGCCCGGCGTCGTGGCGTGCACGAGGTCTTCCTCGAGGTCCGCGCGGACAACCCCGTCGCCCAGACCATGTACACCGGGTTCGGGTTCGAGCAGATCGCCGTCCGACCCCGCTACTACCAGCCGGACGGGGCCGACGCGTGGGTGATGCGGGCGGAGCTGCCGCCGGTGTCGGCCGCACCGCCGCGGACCGGGCCCGGCCCGATCGGACAGGAGACCTTCGATGCGTGAACCGCTCGTGCTCGGCATCGAGACCTCGTGCGACGAGACGGGCGTCGGCATCGTCCGCGGGACCACCCTGCTCGCGAACGTCATCGCGTCGAGCATGGACGAGCACGCGCGCTACGGCGGCGTCGTGCCCGAGGTCGCCGCACGCGCCCACCTCGAGGCGATGACGCCCACGCTCACCCAGGCGCTCGCCGAGGCCGGCGTCACGCTCGACGAACTCGACGCCGTCGCGGTCACCGCGGGCCCGGGGCTCGCCGGCGCCCTCATGGTCGGGGTCGGGGCCGCGAAGGCGCTCGCCGTGGCCACCGGCAAGCCGCTCTACGGCGTGAACCACCTGGTGGGCCACGTCGGGGCGGACGTCCTGCGTGCGGACGGCAGTGCGATCGAGCTCCCGACCGTGGCGCTGCTGGTGTCCGGCGGGCACACCTCGTTGCTCCTCGTGCGGGACCTGGTCGGCGACGTCGAGCTCCTCGGCGAGACCATCGACGACGCCGCGGGCGAAGCGTTCGACAAGGTCGCACGACTCCTGGGGCTGCCGTACCCGGGCGGGCCGCAGATCGACCGCGCCGCTGCCGACGGTGACCCGACCGCCATCCGGTTCCCCCGTGGGCTGACCCTGCCGAAGGACATGGCCGCGCACCGGTACGACTTCTCGTTCTCCGGGCTGAAGACCGCCGTCGCGCGCTGGGTGGAGCGCTGCCGCGACGACGGGCGCGAGGTCCCCGTCGCCCACGTCGCCGCCAGTTTCCGCGAGGCCGTCGTCGACGTGCTGCTGACCAAGGCGCTCAACGCCTGCCGGGACACCGGGGTGGACCGGCTCCTGCTCGGCGGCGGCGTCGTGGCGAACGCCCGCCTGCGCGCCGTGGCCGAGGCCCGCTGCGCCGAGGCCGGCGTCGCGCTCCGCATCCCCCCGCTCGACCTCTGCACCGACAACGGTGCGATGATCGCGGCCGTCGGGGCGCGGCTGGTCGCGGAGGGGCACGCGCCGAGCGACCTCGACATCGCCGCGGACTCCACGCTGCCGGTGACGACCGTCCAGGTCTGAGCGCCGGCCGCAGCTGCTGGTCCGCCCCCGTGCCGCCCCGAACAGGGCTGGGTCGGCGGGTCCGCGCCTGTGGCAGGCTTGCAGGCGACGGCCGCACGGGTCGTCGGGAGGGGTGCATCGTGTCCGATCAGAACCAGTGGCCGAAGCCGGGCGAGCAGCGGCCGGACGGACAGCAGCCGGACGCGTCGGCACCAGCACCCGGATCGGCGGCCGAGCCCGGTGGGTACGGGCAGGATGCCCCGCAGCAGCAGAACCCGTACCAGCAGAACCCGTACCAGCAGCCGGGTCAGCCCCAGGCGAACCCGTACCAGCAGCCCGGGCAGTACGGGCAGAGCGGTCAGGGGCAGTACGGCCAGCAGCAGCAGCAGCAGCAGCAGCCGCAGCAGCAGTACGGGCAGCAGCCGGGCCAGAGCCAGGGCCAGGGCCAGGGCCAGGGCCAGCAGCAGCAGTACGGCCAGTACGGCCAGGGTCAGAACCAGGGGCCGGGCCAGAATCAGGGCCAGTACGGCCAGCAGCCGCAGTACGGCGCCCCGCAGAACCCCTACGCCGCGTCGAACCCGTACTCGCAGCAGTACGCCCAGCCCGGCGCCTACGCGAACACCGGCTACCAGCCCTACGCGCAACGACCCAAGACGAACCTCTTGTCGATCCTGTCGATCGTGTTCGGACTCGGCGCGATCCCGTTCTTCTTCATCGCGATCCTGGTCGGTCCCGCCGGTGCGATCCTCGGCCACGTGGCGCTCCGGAGGATCAAGCAGACCGGTGAGAACGGCCGCGGCCTCGCACTCACCGGCATCATCGCCGGCTGGGTGATGACGGGCTTCTGGCTCCTCTGGATCATCGTGGTCGTGTTCGCCTTCGGGCAGGCCGGCGGCTACACCGACTACGGCAGCTACGACTCCGGCGCCTTCATCAGCTGACGACGCTGACGACACTGACGGCGGTGCGCCGCTGACGGCCCGGACGCCCCTGCGTCAGAGCCGCTCGCAGAGCACCGCCGTGTGCCGCCCCTCGAGCCGGGTGAGCACGAGCGTCACCCGGCCCGTGCCCCCGCGCAACCGGAGGCGCTTCCGGAACTCGGCCGGGTCGACGTCGACGCCCCGCTTCTTGATCTCGACCGTGCCCACGCCGTCGGCGGCCAGGCGTGCGGCGAGCTTCTTCACGTCGAGCGGCATCGTGTCGAGCACGCGGAACCCCTGCGCGAACGGCGTCGTCACGGCACGGTCGGCGCTGACGTAGGCGATGCCCTCGGAGAGCATCCGCCCGTCGAGCTGCCGTGCGAGGTCGCCGATCAACCGGGCGCGGATCACGGCGCCGTCGGGCTCGTAGAGGTACTCGCCGAGCGGCCCCGTGTCGACGTCCTCGGTGTCGCCGTCGGCGGTCAGCTCCGCGATGCCGTGCGCGCCGATGACGGTCGCCGCGCGCCGGATGCCGGGTCGTGCGAGCGGGCCGAACCACAGGGCGAGCTCGACGACCTCCCGGTCGACGGACGTCCACTGCGCCTCGGCGGTGTCGGGGACCAGGTCGCGGTCGATGCCCGGTCCGAGCTTCACGCCCGTCGGGGTGGTCGTCGCGGCGGCGAACACGGTGTCGAGCGACGGTGACCAGTCGTCCGGGTCCGCCAGGCGACGGGTGTTCGTGTGCCCGGTGGTGCGCCGTGCGGGGTCCATCCACACGCCGTCGACGCGGGTCAGGTCGAAGGCGGCCGCGTCCCCGAGCTCGACGCGGGCGTCCGGCCAGAGCGCGAGGTTGTGCGTCGCCACCGCTGCCGTGACCTCGTCGCGGTCGACCGCCGTCACGTCCAGGTCGAGCGCCGCCATCGCCATCGCGTCCCCACCGATGCCGCACCCCAGGTCCGCGACCCGGCGCAAGCCGGCGGCGGCGAACCGTCCGGCGTGCTGTGCGGCGACGGACAGTCGGGTGGCCTGTTCGAGCCCCGCCTCGGTGAAGAGCATCCGGCTCGCGAAGTCGCCGAACTTGCCCCGCGCCTTCTGGCGGAGCTTCGCCTGCGTCAGCACCGCTGCGACGAGTCCGGGGTCGTGGCCCTCGGCACGCAGCCGGGACACCACGCGGACGATCTCACCGCCGTCGGAGACCGCCGGGGTGCGGTCGAGCAGCGCCATGCCGTCCGGGGTCAGCAGCTGAGCGAGTTCGGCAGCGTCCATGAGACGATCCTGTCATCACCAGGAGACCTGGCACTCGGATTGACCGAGTGCCAGCCGCCCCCTACAGTTGGACCTGGCACTCTCGTGCGCGTAGTGCCAACCGGTTTTCATCTGTACCAGTCAGTACCGAGAAAGAAGAGGTCACCGTGGCCGTCACCATCAAGCCGCTCGAAGATCGCATCGTCATCCGTCAGGTCGAGGCGGAGCAGACCACTGCATCCGGTCTCGTCATCCCGGACACCGCGAAGGAGAAGCCGCAGGAGGGCGAGGTCGTGGCCGTGGGTCCGGGTCGCATCGACGACAACGGCAACCGCGTCCCCCTCGACGTCGCCGTCGGCGACAAGGTCATCTACTCGAAGTACGGCGGAACCGAGGTCAAGTACTCGGGCGAGGACCTGCTGGTCCTCTCCGCCCGCGACGTCCTCGCGGTCATCGAGCACTGAGACAGCTCCACTCCTCGAACGCCCCGTCAGCCCCGCGCTGACGGGGCGTTCGTGCGTTCCGGGGACGGTCCGGGCCAGCCGGGAGGCTCACGCTGCGTCCGCCGCGTCGACGCGCGTCCGTAGCATTGGTGCGTGACAGAGCGCGTGGTGCGGAGCGAGGCGTCGGTCGGGGTCCTGCAGGCGGTCATCGCGTACGGGCTCTGGGGGCTGATGCCGCTGCTCTTCGTGGCGATGGCACCCGCCAGCGCGTTCGAGATCGTGGCCTGGCGCATCGTCGTCGGGCTGCTCTTCTGCCTGGTCGGCATCGCGCTCACCCGGTCGTGGCTCCGGACCCGGTCCCTCGTCGCCCAGCGCCGCATGATGGGCGTGATGGCGATCGCCGCCGTGCTCATCCTCGTGAACTGGACCGTGTACGTCCTCGCGACGACGACGGGTCACACGGTCGAGGCCGCGCTCGGGTACTTCATCAACCCGCTCGTGACGATCGCACTCGGCGTGGTCCTGCTCCACGAGCGGCTGCGCCCGGTGCAGTGGGCAGCGGTCGGGCTCAGCGTCGTGGCCGTCGTGGTGATCGCCGTCGGGTACGGCCAGATGCCCTGGATCTCGCTCGCGCTGGCGTTCTCCTTCGGGCTCTACGGCCTGGTGAAGAAGCGCGTCGGCGGGACGGTCGACGCCCTCAGCGGGTTGACGATCGAGACGATGTGGCTGACGCCGCTCGCGGTCGTCGCCCTCGTCGTGCTCGGGGCGACGGGCGTCGCGGGCGGGATCACGTTCGGGTCCGAGGGCTGGGTACACGTGCTCCTGATGCTCGGCGCCGGCCCGGCGACCGCGGTGCCGCTGCTCCTGTTCGCGTCCTCCGCCCGTCGGCTGTCCCTCTCGACGCTCGGGCTGACGCAGTACCTCACGCCCGTGCTGCAGCTCGTCGTCGGCGTCGTGGTCCAGCACGAGGCGATGTCGGCCTCGCGCTGGATCGGCTTCGGGATCGTCTGGGTCGCCCTGCTGATCCTGACCACCGACTCCCTGATGGCTGCGCACCGCGCCCGCCGCACCGTGCTGCCGCGTCGAGCGGCCTGACGGACGCCAGCCGAGCCTCCCGTCCGCCCTCACCGGACGCGGAACGGCCCCGGGAGCCGAGCTCCCGGGGCCGTTCAGTGGTGGTGCGGTGCTACTTCTTGACGGCGCCCTGGATGGCGCTCTGGTAGACCGGCTTGTTGTCGCCGTCGAACTTGTAGATGCCGATGTAGGCGGTGGACGGGTCGTTGTTCGCATCGAACGGACCGATGCCGGACGGACCCGTGTAGTGGATGTCCTTGCCGCCGTCGAGGAGCGTCTTGCAGTCCTTGAACGTGGCGCACTCGGTGCCGCCGTCGACGCCGGAGACCTTGTCCATGTTGGCCTGGATGGTCCCGGAGTCGGTGCCCTTGCCCTTCACCGCTGCGAGGGCGGCGAGGGTGGTGGCGTCGTAGGACTCCGCCGCGTACGAGTAGTCGGCCAGCACCTTGCCGGAGGACTTCTTGTAGAACTCGGCGAGGCGCTGCTTCAGGTCGTCCTTCGGCGAGGCGCCGGGGATGGTGCCCTGGGCACCCTCGAGCGTGCCCGGGTCGAAGTCCTTCGAGTAGTCAGCCGTGT
The DNA here is from genome assembly GCF_026672405.1 of Curtobacterium sp. SL109. Taxonomy (NCBI): domain Bacteria; kingdom Bacillati; phylum Actinomycetota; class Actinomycetes; order Micrococcales; family Microbacteriaceae; genus Curtobacterium; species Curtobacterium sp. SL109. Next base: position 238,761 of record NZ_JAPPRB010000002.1, on the reverse strand, counting down.
TGCCGTCCGACATGTAGATCTTCGCCATGTCCGCGTTCTGCGACTTGAGCTCGGGGATGATCGACTTGGTCTCGTCGAACGCCAGCACGACGATCGCGTCAGGCTTGGTCGCGAGCGCGGCCGTCACCTCGGACGAGAACGTGGTCTGGCCGGGCGGGAACTCCTGGCCCTTGCCCTTGCCGCCGTAGACGACCTGGCCGCCGGAGGCCTCGACGGCCGCCTGCACGGAGTTGCGCAGGCCGGTGCCGTACGTGTCGTTGAAGACGAGGAACGCGACCTTGGCGTTGCCGTCACCGGTGACGAGCTGGCCGAGCGCCGAACCCTGCACCGAGTCCGGCGGAGCGGTCCGGTAGTAGTACGACGAGTAGCCCGAGAGGTCGGACGCGGTGTTCGCGGGCGAGATCTCGACGATGCAGTTGCTGGTGAGCTGGTCGATGACGTTGAGCGTCACGGACGAGGACTCGGCGCCGATCGCGACCGGGACCTTCGCGTTGACAAGCTTCGTCGCCGCGGAGCTCGACACGGTCATGTCGGTGCTGTCACCGGAGTCGGTCTGCGGCGAGATGGCGACGTCCTTGTCGAGCACCCCACCAGCGGAGTTGATGTCCTCGACGGCCAGGCCGACGCCGGACTCGGCGGGCGGGTTGAGGTAGGCCAGCGATCCGGTGAGGGGCAGGATCGTGCCGATCTTCAGCGCGTCGGTGCCGGGCGACGACGGCGCCTTGCAGCTCGAGGCCGGGTCCTTCTTGGCGGCCGAGGCCGACGAGGACGGGCTGGTGCTGCCGGAGGTGGAGCACGCCGCGAGCAGGACCGCAGCCGCTCCCGCCAGTGCCAGCGCCGTGGTGACGCGGGTGGTTCTGATCATCCGTGGAACCCTTTCTGTGCGCGGAGGCCGTTGCCGCATCGGGTCGAGTGCGGCACCTCCACGTGGGGATGCGAGCAAAAGTAGGGTCTGCGTGTTTCGCCCGTGTGACGGGGTGGTACGGAAAGTGTTTCGTTACGAAGCCGTGACGAAGGCTGTGCGGACGTTCGGGGTCGGGCCGCGGGGCTGAGTGCGCGGTCTGCGCCGGGCGGATGGTCCGGTCTCGGAGCTGCTTGCGCCGGGCGGATGGTCCGGCAGGGCGCCCTGGAGGCTCGGCGTACGTTCCGCAGGCATGAGCGACTACCAGCCCACCAGAGCAATCGTCACCGGTTCCGAATCCGGCATCGGTCGCGCCACCGCCGTCGCGCTCGCCGCAGCGGGGATGGACGTCGGCATCACCTACCTGTCCGAGCCCGACCGTGCGAACGAGACCGCCGAGGAGGTCCGCGCCGCCGGACGCCAGGCCTTCGTCGAGCAGATCGACGTCAGCGACCTCGCCAGTGCCGGAGCCGTGATCGACCGCCTCGTCGAGCAGCTCGGCGGTGTCGACGTGATCGTCGCCGACGCCGGTACCGGCGACAACGCGCCGTTCCTCGAGATGACGCTCGACCAGTGGCGGCACACGGTGTCCACCGACCTGGACGGGGCGTTCGTCACGATCCAGGCCGCCGCTCGTCGGATGGTCGAGCAGGGCACGGGTGGGCGCATCATCGGCATCACGAGCGTGCACGAGCACCAGCCGCGGTACGGGTCGAGCGCGTACGACGCCGCGAAGCACGGACTCGGCGGCCTGCTGAAGACCATCGCGATCGAACTCGCCCAGTACGGGATCACGTCGAACGCGGTCGCACCCGGCGAGATCGCGACGCGGATGACCGGCGCCGAGGACGAGGACCCGCAGACGATCTCCCGCCCCGGGGTGCCGCTCGGTCGGCCGGGGAACGCGTGGGAGATCGCGGCGGCGGTGGCGTTCCTCGCCTCGCCGGCATCGTCGTACATCACGGGGGTGTCGCTGCCTGTGGACGGCGGCATGCTGCAGATGGGGCCGCACGGAGGATCGCACATCACGTCGGACGACTGGCGCTCCGCCTGAGCCCTCGGGACGTCGGTCTCCGCGGGGCGTCGGTCTCCGCGGGGCGTCGGTCTCCTCGGGTGGACGGCGAGACGCCCCCTGGTCGGCGAGACGGTGCCGGATCCGGCGGTGTCTCGCTGACCAGGGGGCGTCAGGCGTGCGGGTGGTGCGTCAGCGGCTGTAGTTCGGGGCCTCGACGACCATCTGCACGTCGTGCGGGTGCGACTCCTTGAGCCCGGCCGCGGTGATGCGGACGAACTTGCCGCGGGCCTTGAGCTCGGGGATCGTGCGGCCGCCGACGTAGAACATCGACTGCCGGAGCCCGCCGGTGAGCTGGTACACGACGTTGCCGACCGAGCCGCGGTAGGGGACCTGGCCCTCGATGCCCTCGGGGATGAGCTTGTCGTCGTTCGGGACGTCCGCCTGGAAGTAGCGGTCCTTCGAGTACGAGGTCTTCTTGCCACGCGTCTGCAGTGCGCCGAGGGAGCCCATCCCGCGGTACGCCTTGAACTGCTTGCCGTTGACGAAGACCAGGTCCCCGGGGGACTCGTCCGTGCCCGCGAGCAGGGAACCGAGCATCACGGTGTCGGCACCGGCGACCAGGGCCTTGGCGATGTCGCCCGAGTACTGCAGCCCGCCGTCGGCGATGATCGGGACGCCGGCCTCTCGCGCGGCGAGGGAGGCCTCGTACACCGCGGTCACCTGCGGGACGCCGACGCCGGCGACGACACGGGTGGTGCAGATGGAGCCGGGGCCGACGCCGACCTTGACGGCGTCCACACCGGCGTCGATGAGCGCCTGGGCACCGGCACGGGTCGCGACGTTGCCGCCGATCACGTCGATGGAGTCGAAGGACCGGTCGGCCTTGAGGCGGCGGACCATGTCGAGCACGCCTTCGCTCTCGCCGTTCGCGGTGTCGACCACGAGCACGTCGACGCCGGCGTCACGGAGCGCCTCGGCACGCTGCCAGGCGTCGCCGAAGAACCCGATCGCCGCGCCGACGCGCAGCCGGCCCTCGTCGTCCTTGGTGGCGTCCGGGTACTGCTCGCTCTTGTCGAAGTCCTTGACGGTGATGAGCCCGCGGAGCTTGCCGTCCGCGTCGACGAGCGGGAGCTTCTCGATCTTGTGCTGCGCGAAGATCGCGATCGCCGACTCGGGGTCGATGCCTTCGAGCGCGGTGATCAGCGGGGCCTTCGTCATGACGTCGCGGACGAGCGTGGTCTGCTGCTCGAACGGTGCGACGAAGCGCATGTCGCGGTTGGTGATGATGCCGACGAGGGTGCCGTCGGCCTCGACCACGGGGAGACCGGAGACGCGGAACTGGCCGCAGAGCGCGTCGACCTCGGCCACGGTGGCGTCCGGGGTCGTGGTCACCGGGTTGGTGATCATGCCCGACTCGGACCGCTTGACCTTGTCGACGTAGGCGGCCTGGTCCTCGATGGAGAGGTTGCGGTGCAGGATGCCGATGCCACCCTGTCGCGCCATGGCGATGGCCATGCGGGACTCGGTGACGGTGTCCATCGCCGCCGAGAGCAGCGGGACGCTGACGGAGATCCGCTTGGTGAGCCGGGACGCGGTCGACGCCTCGCTCGGGATGACGTCGGTGTGCCCGGGCAGGAGCATGACGTCGTCGTACGTGAGTCCGATGAATCCGAACGGATCCGGCTGGTCCATGGGTCCCCTTCGTGGGCGCGTGAAGTGGTCGAGGCACCGGACGCAGCGTCGGGTTCCGGATGGAACATGCTAACGCGGGAGCCGCGATGCGCATTCCGGCTGTGGAGGACTTGCCCACCGTTCCTCCACAGCATCACAGTTACGGCACGAATCACACAGGGAACACGTTGGAAACACGGGTGTCACAAAAAGCCCATAGGTTCCTCGGCATCCGAACGAGAGGCTCTTCCGTGGGATCCACAACTCCTGCGGGGCCGGCGCTGTTGCGCCGGTTCCGCCCCGGTGCGCCAGGTCGTCGTCGACTGGTGCTCGTCGTCGTGCTCGTCGCGGCCTTCCTGGCGACCTTCCTGATCGACTGGGCGGTGACCATCCCCGCCCAGGGCGCCACCCCCGCCGCGACGGCGAGTGCGAGCGCCAGCTCGGCCCCGTCGTCGAACCAGCCCTGCACCGTGAGCACGTCGAACGGCTGCATCCAGGGCACGATCCTCGACAGCAAAAGGGAGCCCGCCGTCGGCGTGGACGTCGACGTGGCGGGGCCCGCCGGCTTCGCGGCGACGTCCACCACGTCCGCGCAGGGCCGCTGGGCCGTGAGTGTGCCGGCAGCGGGCCAGTACTCGGTCACCGTCGACCAGGACACGCTGCCCAAGGGCCAGTTCCTGACGAACGCCGCCGACGCCAAGCGCACCGTGCAGGCGAACCTCAACGCGAACGCCGGACAGATCTTCCAGCTGTCGGACCAAGAGGGCGCCACCACGTCCGAGGCCGGCACCAGCGTCACCGCGGCGCGGGCATGGCAGCAGTTCGTGTCCGGCATCCGGCTCGGGCTGCTCATCGCCCTGGCGTCGATCGGTCTGTCGCTGATCTACGGCACGACCGGCCTGTCGAGCTTCTCGCACGGTGAGCAGGTCACCCTCGGTGGCCTCCTCGCGTACACGTTCGCCAACCAGCTCCACATGAACATCTGGGTCGCTGGGGTGATCGTCGTGATCATCTGCGCGGCGAGCGGGTACCTGCAGGACATGGTGATCTGGAGTCCGCTCCGGCGCCGCCGCATCAGCCTCACGCAGCTGATGATCGTCACCATCGGTCTCTCGATCGCGGCGCAGTACGCCTTCCAGTACTTCTTCGGCGCCTCGACCGTCCGCATCCAGCAGAGCAACCCCCAGACGGTGACGTTCGCCGGGGTGACCCTGACCGTGCAGTCCTACGTGGCGATGGCCATCGCGCTCGTCGTGCTCATCCTCACCGGGCTGTTCCTCGCGAAGACCCGCTTCGGCCGGGCCACCCGCGCGGTGTCGGACAACCCGGCCCTGGCATCGGCGTCCGGCATCGACGTCGACCGGGTGATCCGCTTCGTGTGGACGCTCGCCGCCGGTCTCGCCGGGCTGTCGGGCGTGATGCTCGGCCTCGTGCTCAACGGCGTCAACTGGCAGACCGGCCTGCAGCTGCTCCTGCTCATGTTCGCGGCGGTGACGCTCGGTGGCCTCGGTACCGCCTACGGCGCCCTCGCCGGGTCGATGATCATCGGCGTCGTCGTCGAGCTCACGAACCTCGTGCTGCCGGGTGACTTCAAGTACGCCACCGCCCTCGTCATCCTCATCCTCATCCTGTTGTTCCGGCCGCAGGGCATCTTCGGCCGCGCCGAGCGGATCGGCTAAGGGAGCGCCGCCATGGACTACATCCTCAACCTCCTCAGTTCTCTGACGCAGGAGGCCCTCGCGCCCACGACGGCCGCGTTCGCGCTCGCCGCCATCGGGCTGAACGTGCACTTCGGCCTCACCGGACTCGTCAACATGGGTCAGGCGGCGTTCCTGCTGCTCGGCGCCTACGGGTTCGCCATCTCGATCACGAACGGCCTGCCCCTCGGGATGGCCGTCCTGGTCGCCCTGCTGGTCTCGATCGTGTTCGCGATCATCCTCGGCATCCCGACGCTCCGGCTCCGCGGCGACTACCTGGCGATCGTGACGATCTCCGGTGCGGAGATCATCCGGATGGTCGGACGCTCGAGTCTGTTGACCACGACCACGGGCGGCTCGAACGGCATCACCGGCTCGAGCTACCGCGACCCGTTCAACGCCCTGAGCTTCCTGCCCGACGGCACCACCACGATCCTGTGGTTCACGTACTCCAACAACGGCGTCAACGGCTGGTGGATCCGGATCGTCGGCTGGGGCCTCGTCGCCCTGTTCACGCTGGTGCTGTTCCTGCTCATGCGCAGCCCCTGGGGCCGTGTCGTGAAGGCCATCCGCGAGGACGAGGACGCCGTGCGCTCGCTCGGCAAGAGCGTCTACTCGTACAAGATGCAGGCGCTCGTGTTCGGTGGTGCGCTCGGAGCACTCGCCGGCATCATCTACGTCATCCCGAGTTCGGTGCAGCCGGACGCGATGGGTCGTTCGATGACCTTCTTCATCTGGACGGCGCTCATCCTCGGTGGGGCGGCGACGGTGTTCGGCCCCGTGCTCGGAGCCGTGCTGTTCTTCGTCGTCCGACTCGGCATCCGCACCCTGGCCGGGGACTTCATCCCGAACTCGATCATGAACGCGCAGCAGGCGGAGCAGTTCTCCTACGTGCTCGTCGGCGTCGCGCTCATGCTCCTCATCGTGTTCCGCCCCCAGGGACTCCTCGGCAACAAGAAGGAGCTGACGTTCAGTGTCTGAGCAGCACGCACCCGCGACCACGGTGTCGCACACGCCCGGGGCAGCGAAGCCCGACGCGATCCTGACGGTCGACAACATCAGCCGGAAGTTCGGCGGCATGACGGCGGTCGACGTCGACCACCTCGAGGTCCAGCGTGGTTCCATCACGGCGCTGATCGGCCCGAACGGTGCCGGCAAGACCACGTTCTTCAACCTGCTCACCGGCTTCGACAAGCCGACGAGCGGGAAAGAAGCCCGCTGGCAGTTCAACGGCGCGACGCTCGGCAACACCGGTGCCGCGAAGGTCGCCCGAGCCGGCATGGTCCGCACGTTCCAGCTGACCAAGGCGCTGTCCCGCCTCACCGTGATGCAGAACATGCTCCTCGGTGCGAAGGACCAGCCCGGCGAGAACTTCTTCGCCGCGCTCATCCGCCCGCTGTGGTCGAAGCGCGAGAAGGAGATCACGGCGAAGGCCGAGGACCTCCTGGCCCGCTTCAAGCTCCTCGAGAAGAAGGACGACTACGCGGGCTCGCTCTCGGGCGGCCAGCGGAAGCTCCTCGAGATGGCACGGGCGCTCATGTCCGACCCGACGATGATCATGCTCGACGAGCCGATGGCCGGCGTGAACCCCGCGCTGACCCAGTCGCTCCTCGGGCACATCCAGTCCCTGCGCGACGACGGCATGACCGTGCTGTTCGTCGAGCACGACATGCACATGGTCCGGCACATCTCGGACTGGGTCGTCGTGATGGCCGAGGGCCGTGTCGTCGCCGAGGGACCTGCCACGACCGTGATGGACGACCAGGCCGTCATCGACGCCTACCTGGGCGCACACCACGACACGGACCTGGGCGACGACTCGCTCCTCACCGAGGAGACCTACGAGGAGCTCGCCGAGGAGGTCGCCGACGAGGACCACGCGGCGCCAGGCGCGACGCACGACACCACAGCAGACGCGGCCGACGCCGCCGACGGGAAGGCCACCCGATGACCGACGCGACCAACGGGTCCCACGCGACCAACGGGTCCCACGCGACGAGCGGCGCGGACGCGGGGCGAGCCTCCAGTCCGGCAGCGGGATCGGGCACGGCCACCCTGGAGCCGGTGATGCGGGCCAGCGGGCTCGTCGCCGGGTACCTGCCGGGCGTCAACATCCTCAACGGCTGCGACCTGGAGTGCTACCCGGGCGAGCTCATCGGGATCATCGGCCCGAACGGCGCCGGCAAGTCCACGCTGCTCAAGGCCCTCTTCGGCCTGGTCTCGGTCCGCGAGGGCTCGGTGACCCTCGAGGGCGCCGACATCACGAACATGAAGGCGAACAAGCTCGTGCAGGCCGGCGTCGGCTTCGTGCCGCAGTCGAACAACGTGTTCCCCTCGCTCTCGATCGAGGAGAACCTGCAGATGGGGATCTACCTCCGCCCGAAGAAGTTCTCCGAACGGCTCGAGGTCATCTACGACCTGTTCCCCGTCCTCGGCGAGCGGAAGGGCCAGCGCGCCGGATCGCTGTCCGGTGGTGAGCGGCAGTCGGTCGCCATGGCCAGGGCGCTGATGATGGACCCGAAGGTGCTGCTGCTCGACGAGCCGAGCGCCGGACTGTCCCCGGTGCGCCAGGACGAGACCTTCATCCGCACCCGGCGCATCAACAAGGCGGGGGTGTCGATCATCATGGTCGAGCAGAACGCGCGACGCTGTCTCCAGATCTGCGATCGTGGGTACGTGCTCGACCAGGGTCGGAACGCGTACTCGGGCACCGGGCGGGAGCTCGCTGATGACCCCAAGGTCATCGAGCTCTACCTCGGGACGCTCGCCAAGGACGTCGACGCCGCTCGTTGAGCGGAGTCGACGTCGGCCACGCTCGTTGAGCGGGGCCGACATCGCCGGTGCCGCTGTGGGGGCGGTGCCGGCACGAGAGGGGTCGTGCGAAGTCGCGTCAGCGCCGCACGGCCCCTTTCCCTCGTCCGTGATCGTGACCGCCCGCTGGGCTCGGTGGCCGGTCACGGGACACCGCTCACGTCCACCGAGCAGGCACGATCCGTCGTTCCGCACCCGTGCACTCCACACATCGCGACCGGTGGACGCGGAACCGACGGGGTGTCGTGACCGCTCGGCAGTTCGCGGGCCGCGCGCACGGCACGGCACAGCACGGCACGGAACAGCGCAGCGCGGCACGGAACAGCGCAGCGCGGCACGGCCTGGAGGCTCGGCTCGCCCCCGCCGAGCAGGTAGCGTTCCGCAGGTGGACCGGGTCTCGAGCATCGCGATGGACATCCTCGTGTGGGTGGTCTTCGCGGTGCTCTTCATCGGAGCGGCGCTGCTCGTCAAGGTCGCCGCGGCGCTGCTCGTCGTGCTCATCGTGCTGGCGCTCGGGCTCGGGCTGACCCTCCGCATGCTCCGCCGGAAGCGCCGCCGCCCGCGCTGACCCGCCCCGCGCCCGCTAGGCTTGCCGGGTGAGTGAAGTCGAGATCGGTGCAGGCAAGCGCGGACGTCGGGCGTACGCGTTCGACGACATCGCAGTGGTCCCCTCGCGGCGCACCCGCGACCCGCAGGACGTCAGCGTCCAGTGGTCGATCGACGCCTTCACCTTCGAGGCGCCGATCCTCGCGGCACCGATGGACTCCGTGTCCTCGCCTGCCACGGTGATCCAGATGGGCCGCCTGGGCATCCTCGGCGTGCTCGACCTCGAGGGCCTCTGGACCCGGTACGAGGACCCCGAGCCCTACTACGCCGAGATCCGCGCGCTCACCGACGGCAACGTCACGAAGCGCATGCAGGAGATCTACGCCGAGCCGGTCAAGGCCGAGCTGATCACCGCGCGCCTGGCCGAGATCCGTGCCGCGGGTGTCCCGGTCGCCGGCTCGCTCAGCCCCCAGCGCACCCAGGAGTTCTCGAAGACGGTCGTCGACGCCGGTGTCGACCTGTTCGTCATCCGCGGCACCACCGTGTCCGCCGAGCACGTCTCGCAGAACACCGAGCCGCTCAACCTCAAGAAGTTCATCTACGAGCTCGACGTCCCCGTGATCGTCGGCGGCGCCTCGACCTACACGGCCGCGCTGCACCTGATGCGCACCGGTGCTGCCGGCGTCCTGGTGGGCTTCGGCGGCGGTGCGGCGTCGACCACGCGCGCGGCGCTCGGCATCCACGCGCCGATGGCGACCGCCGTGGCCGACATCGCCGGTGCCCGACGTGACTACATGGACGAGTCCGGCGGCCGCTACGTGCACGTCATCGCCGACGGCGGCCTCGACACCGCTGGCGACGTCGTCAAGGCGATCGCGATGGGTGCCGACGCCGTCATGCTCGGCACCGTGCTCGCCCGTGCCTCCGAGGCACCCGGCGGCGGCTTCCACTGGGGTGCCGAGGCCCACCACCCGGAGCTGCCCCGCGGCCGCCGGGTCGAGGTCGGCACGATCGCCCCGCTCGAGGACGTCCTCAACGGCCCCACGCCGACCTGGGACGGCCGCGCCAACATCGTCGGTGCCCTGCGTCGGTCGATGGCGACGACCGGGTACTCCGACGTCAAGGAGTTCCAGCGAGTAGAAGTGGTCGTGGCGCCGTACCACCGCTGACGGCGGTGCGCCCGGTCCTCCGGGTGACGCCCGGCGCCTGAGCAGAGCACGCGAACGCTCCGCACCGGGGCGCGCGGGTGCTCCTGAGCAGAGCACACAGGTGCTCGGGTGCGCGGAGGCGACCATGGCAACGACGGTCTCAGGCAAGAAGGCACCGACAGGTGCGTTCGGCACGGCGGGCTTCGACCCGCGGGCGAAGCTCGGCCCGGACGAACGGGCGGCGGCCATCGAGACGCTGAAGACGAAGGAGCTCGACGTCCTGGTCGTCGGCGGCGGGATCGTCGGTGGCGGGAGCGCCCTCGACGCCGTGACCCGCGGTCTCAGCGTCGGCATCGTCGAGGCACGCGACTGGGGCTCGGGGACGTCGAGCCGGTCGTCGAAGCTCGTGCACGGCGGCATCCGCTACCTCGAGCAGCTCAACTTCGCCCTGGTGCGCGAGGCCCTCATCGAGCGCGGCCTGCTGCTGCAGCGCATCGCCCCGCACCTGGTGAAGCCGGTCCGCTTCCTCTACCCGCTCAACCACCGCGTGTGGGAGCGCTTCTACATCGGGATCGGCATGGCGATGTACGACGCCTTCAGCTGGTCCGGCGGTCGTCCTCCGGGCGTCCCGCACCACCGCCACCTCAGCCGCACGCAGGTGCTGAAGTCGATGCCGTCCCTGAAGAAGGACGCCTTCGTCGGCGGCATGACCTACTACGACGCGCAGGTCGACGACGCCCGCTACGTGTCCTCGCTCGTCCGGACCGCCGCGGCCTACGGTGCCCACGCCGCCGCGCGAGTCCGCATCGAGGGCTTCATCAAGGTCGGGGAGCGCGTCGTCGGTGCCCACGCGCACGACATCCAGACGGGCGAGCGGTTCGACATCCGGGCCAAGCAGGTCGTCAACGCGACCGGCGTCTGGACCGACGACACCCAGGCGATGGTCGGAACCCGCGGGCAGTTCAAGGTCCGGGCGTCGAAGGGCGTGCACCTCGTCATCCCGCGCGACCGCTTCCAGTCGAACATGGGCATGATCCTGCGCACCGAGAAGAGCGTGCTGTTCGTGATCCCGTGGGGCCGGCACTGGCTGGTCGGCACGACGGACACCGACTGGTACCTCGACAAGGCGCACCCGGCGGCCACCGCGGCGGACATCGACTACATCCTCGAGCACGTCAACACCGTCCTCCGGGTCCCGCTGACGCGCGAGGACGTCGAGGGCGTCTACGCCGGCCTCCGCCCGCTGCTCGCCGGCGAGTCCGACCAGACCTCGAAGCTCAGCCGCGAGCACGTCGTCACCCACACCGCGCCCGGCCTGGTCGTCGTCGCCGGTGGCAAGTGGACGACCTACCGCGTGATGGGCAAGGACGCCATCGACGAGGCCGTCGCCGCGATGGACGGCACGATCCCGGCGTCCACCACGCAGGACATCCCGCTGCTCGGCGCCGAGGGCTACCCGGCCGCGTGGAACAAGCGCGGTCGCACCGCTCGCTCGTTCGGCCTGCACAAGGTCCGCATCGAGCACCTGCTGAACCGCTACGGCACGCTGACCACCGAGGTGCTGCAGCTCGTGAAGGAGGACCCGGCACTCGCCGAGGCCCTGCCGGGCGCCGACGACTACATCGGCGCCGAGGTCGTCTACGCGGCCTCGCACGAGGGTGCCCTGCACCTGGAGGACGTCCTCGCCCGCCGCACCCGCATCTCGATCGAGGCCTGGGACCGCGGTGACTCAGCCGCCCCCGTCGCCGCACGGCTGATGGCCGGCGTGCTCGGCTGGGACCAGGAGCAGACCGAGGCCGAGGTGGCGAACTACCGCAAGCGGGTCGCGGCCGAGCGCGAGTCGCAGCTCCAGCCCGACGACGAGTCCGCTGACCGCGTCCGCCTCGAGGCCCCGGACATCGCCTTCGGCTTCGACGAGGACGACGTCGTCCCCGGTGGCGGCCGCAGCGACGGCGCCGAGGGCGCCAAGGCGTCCGACGAGCAGGTCATCGGCGAGAAGACGAGCGAACCGGAGTAGACCCGGCCCCGGTCGGACGCGACGAGCGTCGACGAGGGGAGTCGCGCCTCCCGGCTGGTGCTGCCGGGCTGGAGGCGCGACCCGCGTCCGTCAGGCGACCAGCGTCGTCGACGTGGTGCGGAGGGCGCGGCGTCGCTCGCCGAACACGAGCACCACCGGGATCGCGACCAGCGCGACCGCACTCGTGACGAAGAGGACACCGGCCCAGACGGTGTGGGCGCCGCCGCTGACGCCGTAGCCGTCGGCGACGTCCATGCCGAGCTGGAAGCCGGCGACGAAGAAGGGGACCGCGCCCGCGGCGATGATCCCGAGCATCCAGGCGATGACGAAGTGCGGCTCCACGCGCCTGCGCAGCGTCACCGTGGCGACCACGATCGCCAGGGCGACGCCGATCGACGCGGTGACGAGGACGGCCACGACGTCACCGCGGACGTCGAACCCCTGCCGTTCGAGGTGCGCGTGGATCGCGCCGAGCGAGGTGCCGGGCACCGCCGCGAGCGGATCCAGCACGAGCTGCTGCACGGCCAGCAGCGCCGCGTACACCGTGACGACCAGCACCCCGACGACGGCCACGACGATCCGAGTTCTCCCCATGCACAGAACAGTAGACGGCCTCCACAGAAGAGCAGACGGCGGAATGGACGGACCCCTTCGGTGGTTAGCATGGGAGTCCTGGGAAAGGGAGCCATCATGGTCGACGTTCATCGCGTCAAACTCCCCGGAGTCGGCGTACTGCACAGCTTCTACACCGACGACGGTGGCAAGTGCGGGGTCATCACGCACCGGTCGGGTCACTCCGACCTCATCTCCTTCGCCGACGTCTCGGACGGCGCCGACAAGTCGGAGAAGGTCTCGCTGCGCCTCAGCGACGACGAGGCCCACACGCTCGCCGAGCTCCTCGGCGGCACCCGGATCACGGAGGGCCTCGACAAGCTCGACGAGATCCCCGGCCTGTCCATCGACTGGTTCTCCGTCGACTACGACGACGCCATCGCCGGCAAGCCGCTCGGCGACCTGCACGACTCGGGCTTCATCGGCCTGACCGTCGTCGCGGTGGTCCGTGGCGACAGCGCCAACCCGGCCCCCTCGGCCGACTTCGTGGTCTTCCCCGGCGACACCATCGTCGTGGCCGGTTCCCCCGAGAAGGTCACCAAGGCCTTCTCCTTCTACCGCAGCGGTGAGCTCGCGGCGGCTGCTGCTGCCGAGGCGCCGCCCGGAAGGTAACCGGCATGCACCTCGGTGGTGAGCTGCTCACCATCGGTGCCCTGTTCCTCATCGCCTACGTCCTCGGACGCCTGGGCAAGCTGATCGGCCTGCCCGCCATCCCGATCTACATGGTCGTCGGGCTCATCGCGAGCCCGCACACGCCGTGGATCGGGCTGAGTGTCGAGTCGCACACGATCGAGCTGATCGCGACCTTCGGCCTGATCCTGCTGCTGTTCAACCTCGGGCTCGAGTTCGACCAAGAGGAGTTCTACGGCAACGCCGGCAAGCTCCTGGTCTCCGGCGGCACGTACGTCGCGATCAACATGGCCGTCGGCTTCGCGTTCGGGTTCTCCCTCGGCTGGGGCACCCGCGAAGCCCTGGTGATCGCGGGCATGACGGCCACCTCGTCGAGCGCGATCGTCACGAAGCTCCTCATCGAGCTCCGGCGGCTCGCCAACGACGAGACCCCGATGATCCTCGGCGTCACCGTGATCGAGGACGTCTTCATCGCGATCTACCTCGCGATCGTGTCCGTCGTGCTCTCCGGTGACACGAACATCTGGGGCGTGATCGGCAAGCTCGCGCTCGCGTTCGGCTTCCTCATCGTGATGTTCAGCCTGGCGCGGTGGGGCGGCAAGCAGGTCTCCAAGCTGTTCGCCACCCGCGACGACGAGCTCTTCACGGTGCTGTTCTTCGGCCTCGCGGTGATGTTCGGCGGCATCGGCGACCTGCTCGGCGTGACCGACGCCATCGGGGCGTTCGTCATCGGCCTGCTCTGCGGTGCGACGCGCTACCGCGACCGCATCGAGCAGCTCGCGCTCCCGATGCGCGACGTCTTCGCGGCGTTCTTCTTCGTCAACTTCGGCCTCGGGCTCGACATCGCGACCTTCGGCGAGGTGGTCTGGCCGGTGCTCGCCGCGATCGGCATGACCGTGGTGCTGAACGCCGTCGCAGGTCAGCTCGTCGCCCGGATGAACGGCTTCAACGTCCAGCAGGGCATCAACACCGCGGTCATCCTGGTGAACCGTGGCGAGTTCGCGCTGATCCTCGCGACGCTCTCGGCCGCCGCCGGGCTGGAGGACCGGATCACCGCGTTCGCGGGCCTCTACGTCCTGATCATGGCCGTCCTGGGCCCCGTGCTCGCCATCAACTCGGACCGCATCGGGCGCCTCGTGATCCGCCCGGCGCGGGTCCGCAAGCTGCGGGGGCGCGAGCGCGCCGCCGCCGAGGCCGCAGCCGCCCGCAAGGCCGAGCGGGACCGCCGTTTCGCCGACGAGATCGCGCTCGTGGAGGCGGCTGGCAGGGACGAGCGGGAGAATGGGCAGCCTGCGGCGACGCCGGAGCCCGAGACCGTGAGCACCGGGACGTCGTCGATCGAGACCCCCGCCGAGCGCCCCGAACGCCCGGCCCGTCCGCGCGATCCGGAGTACTGATACAGATGTGGGCAGTCGCCCGACGACCGAGGTGGATCGCGCTGCTGTTGCTCGCGCTGGTCCTCGCTGCGGTGTTCGCCTTCCTGGGCAAGTGGCAGCTCGAGCGGAGCATCGAGAACGGCAAGCCGCTGCCCGCCACCACGGAGACCCGCAAGGTGCTCTCCGACGTCTCGAAGCCCGAGCGTGGGGTGGGCGACAGCCTGGCCGGCCAGCGAGTGACCGTCACCGGCCGCTTCGTCGCCGGCGACACGACCGTGCTGACGGGCCGCAGTGGGGGTGGCCGCTACCAGACCGTGGGACACATGGTCGACACGACCACGGGGGCGAGCCTCCCGGTCGTCCTCGGGTGGTCCGACCAGCGGTCAGCCGCCGTCGCCGGTGGTGACCGCATGGCGCACGGCGCGACCGTCACCGTGCAGGGTCGGTACTACCCGTCCGAGTCCCCGGACCAGGACGCCTTCCAGCGGGACGAGTACTCGGCGGTCGCCCCCGCCCGGTTCGTGAACACGTGGAAGGCCTTCGACGACCGGATGTACGGCGGGTACGTCGTCGCCGACGGCACCACCGCATCCGCAGCCGACCTCGGCACCGTCGCCGACCGGGCGCCCACACGCGAGGTCCAGTTCGACTGGCTCAACCTGTTCTACGCGGTCGAGTGGGTCGTCTTCGCCGGCTTCGCCGTGTTCCTGTGGTGGCGCTTCGTGAAGGACACCTGGGAACGAGAAGAGGACGAGCGTCAGCAGGCCGACCTCGCCCCCTCCGGCCTGACCACCGAGCGACGATAGGCTCTCCACATGGCTCTGACCGTCCGTACCCGCGACGTCCCCAAGATCCCGGGGGCCGTCCGGTTCTACCGCGTCTCCGCGTACGTCACGGGCGTGCTCCTGCTCGCCCTGGTCGTCGAGGTCGTCATCAAGTACACGCCGATCCAGCGTGAGATGCAGCTCGGCGGCGGCGCCTTCTTCGTGCCGAACGGCACCGCCGGAGAGGCCCCCGGCACCTTCAACCTGTCGATCGCGATCCTCATCGCACACGGCTGGCTGTACGTCGTGTACCTGTTCGCCGACTTCCGCCTGTGGAGCATCATGCGCTGGCGGCCGTCGCGCTTCCTGCTCATCGCGCTCGGCGGTGTCATCCCGTTCATGTCCTTCGTGGTCGAGCACCGCATGCAGCAGGCCGCCATGACCACCTACCACGAGCTGACCGCTGCCCAGCAGCGTGAGAAAGAGAGCGCTCGGTGAGCGAGACCGACCAGCGACCCGTCCTCGTCGTCGACTTCGGTGCGCAGTACGCGCAGCTGATCGCACGACGCGTCCGTGAGGCCAACGTCTACAGCGAGATCGTCCCGCACTCGATGTCGGCGGAGGAGATCCGCGCGAAGGACCCCGCAGCCATCGTGCTGTCCGGCGGTCCGTCGTCCGTGTACGAGGACGGTGCCCCGGCACTCGACGGCGCCATCCTCGAGCTCGGCGTCCCCGTGCTCGGCATCTGCTACGGCTTCCAGGCGATGGCGACCGCCCTCGGTGGCACGGTCGCGAACACCGGGCTCCGCGAGTACGGCGCGACCGCGGTCGACGTGACCGGCACCGACTCGGTGCTGCTCGGGGGCCAGCCGGCGGCGCAGACCACCTGGATGTCCCACGGCGACTCGGTGTCCGAGGCACCCGAGGGCTTCGAGGTCCTCGCGTCGAGCTCCTCCACACCGGTGGCGGCCTTCGCGTCCGACGAGCGGAAGCTCTACGGCGTGCAGTGGCACCCCGAGGTCAAGCACTCCGCGTTCGGGCAGGCCGTGCTCGAGAACTTCCTGCACCGCGCCGCCGGGCTGCCGGGTGACTGGAACTCCGCGAACGTGATCGAGGAGCAGGTCGAGCGCATCCGTGCGCAGGTCGGTTCTGCCCGCGTCATCGCGGGGCTGTCCGGCGGCGTCGACTCGGCCGTGGCTGCTGCCCTGGTGCACAAGGCCGTCGGTGACCAGCTCACGTGCGTGTTCGTCGACCACGGGCTGCTGCGCGCGGACGAGCGCAAGCAGGTGGAGGAGGACTACGTCGCCTCCACCGGTGTGCGGCTCGTCACGGTCGACGCCGAGCAGCAGTTCCTCGACGCCCTGGCCGGTGTCAGCGACCCCGAGCAGAAGCGCAAGATCATCGGGCGCGAGTTCATCCGCACGTTCGAGGCGGCGGCAGAGGCCCTGGTGCTCGAGGCGAAGTCCGAGTCGTCCGACGACGGCTCCGGCGAGGTCGAGTTCCTCGTCCAGGGGACGCTCTACCCCGACGTCGTCGAGTCCGGTGGCGGTGCCGGCACCGCGAACATCAAGTCGCACCACAACGTGGGCGGTCTGCCCGAGGACATGACGTTCAAGCTCGTCGAGCCGCTGCGCACGCTGTTCAAGGACGAGGTCCGTGCGGTCGGGCGTGAGCTCGGGCTGCCCGAGGTCATCGTCGGTCGCCAGCCGTTCCCCGGTCCCGGGCTGGGCATCCGCATCGTGGGAGAGGTCACCGCCGAGCGCCTGGCGATCCTGCGCGCGGCCGACGCCATCGCCCGCGCCGAGCTCAGCGCCGCCGGCCTGGACGACGAGATCTGGCAGTGCCCGGTCGTGCTCCTCGCCGACGTCCGCTCCGTGGGCGTGCAGGGTGACGGTCGCACGTACGGGCACCCGATCGTGCTCCGTCCCGTGTCGTCCGAGGACGCCATGACCGCCGACTGGACCCGCCTGCCGTACGACGTGCTCGCGAAGATCTCCAACCGCATCACGAACGAGGTCCGCGACGTCAACCGCGTCGTGCTCGACGTCACGTCGAAGCCGCCGGGGACGATCGAGTGGGAGTGAGTCTCCCGTCCTGAAGGGGTCCGACGCGTGAGGCGTCGGGCCCCTTCGTCGTTCCGGGGCTCTCGAGTCGCCGGTGGCCCTCGGTGGGATCGCACTTCGTGTCGGCTCCGCCGGCGCCGAGCCGACACGAAGTGCGATCTCAGCGGGGATGGGGGGCGCGGGCGTCGGGTGCCCGGCGCCGAGTGGTCACGACTTCCCGTCTGCGTGTCGCCGGACGGTCGGAGATCGTCGGACGCGGCATCGTCGAGCGACGGTTCGTGGCCGGTGGACGAACGTGAGCGGGGTGTTGCGACCGGTCGGCGGGCGTGGGGCGGGAACGACGAAGGGCCCCGGCGAGTGCCGGGGCCCTTCGGGTGTGCGTGCTAGTTGCGGGAGCTGCTCGCGATGATGGCGAGGATGCGCAGGATCTCGAGGTAGAGCCAGACGAGCGTCACGATGAGGCCGAACGCGGCGGTCCACCCGTAGATGCGCGGAGCGCCACGCTGGACGCCGGTCTTGATCTGGTCGAAGTCGAGGACCAGCGAGTACGCGGCCATGAGGACCACGAAGATGCCGATCAGGACGCCCCACGGGATGCCGAACAGGAAGCTCGGCTGGCCCATGATGCCGAACGGGGTCTGCACGATCCCGGTGGCGCTCAGGACGAGGTTGATGAGCTGGAACACCATGTAGCCGACGATCGCGATCAGGAAGAAGCGCGTCGCCTTGGGGGTGGCGCGGACCTTGCCGGAGGCGAACAGCGCCAGCGTGATGCCGAAGACGCCGAGCGTGCCGAAGACGGCCTGCGGGACGATGCCGCCGAACGCCTGCTGGTAGTAGCCGGAGATGCCACCGACGAACAGGCCCTCGAAGAACGCGTACGCGAGCACCAGCCCGGCGGACGGCTTCTTCTTGAAGGTGTTCACCAGCGCCAGGACGAACCCGATGACCGCGCCGGCGATCCAGACGATCGGGGGGAGGTTCCACCCGGCCACGGCGCCGACGACGAGCACGCCGAACGCCATGAGCGTCTTGACGATGGTGTCCTCGTACGACATGCGGTCCGTGTCGACGGTGTTCGCCGCCGGACGGTCGTACATGTACTGCAGCTGCTCGGGCGTCATGCCGGCGGACTGCTGCGGCGTCGCGCCCCAGCGGTTCTGCTGCTGCGAGCCGGCGCTCCAAGCGTTCCGGCCCGCGTCGTTGAAGGCGGGGGACTGATCGAAACCGGGCTTGAAAGCCATGGTGTCCTCGTGATTCCTCTGGTCGGATCGTGAGCGGGAACGGCGGATGCGTTCCTTCGCGTCCTCTCAGCCTAGGTGTGCGGCGCAACGAAAGGCTGAGGATTCGCGGCAAGCGGACGGCGGAGGTGCTGCCGTCGCGAGCACTCTACGGGCGCGTGCTGCGGGACCCCCTCGCGATCGACGGGAGTTCGCCGAGAGCGCGGTCGTGACCGCCGACGCAGCAGGGGTTGACACGAGTAAACCCGGGCGCGACGATGGGACCTGCAACGACGCACACCCGCCAGCAAGGAGCCAGCATGACGTTCACCCTCGGCATGGTCGGAGCCGGCCAGTTCTCCAGCCACTTCGCCACCCTCTTCGAGAAGCACCCGGGCATCTCCGCCGTCTACGCCACCGACGTGCTCCCAGAGCGTGCGGACCAGCTCGCCGAGGAACTCCACCTCGCCGGCACGTTCCCGTCGTTCGAGGACATGCTCGCCAGCCCCGACGTCGACGCCGTCGCGATCTTCACGCAGCGCTGGACGCACGGTCCGCTCGTCCTGCAGGCCCTCCGTGCCGGCAAGCACGTGTACTCGGCCGTCCCGATGGCCACGGCGCTGACGGAGATCGAGTCGATCATCGCGGCCGTCGAGGAGACGGGCCTCACGTACATGATGGGCGAGACCAGCCAGTACAACCCGGCGACGGTCTTCGCCCGCCAGAAGGCCGAGCAGGGTGCGTTCGGCCGGGTCTTCTACGCCGAGGGCGACTACGTCCACGACATGGACCTCGGCTTCTACGACGCCTACAGGTACAGCGGCGGCGACGAGTGGAAGGCCACGGCCAGCTACCCGCCCATGTGGTACCCGACGCACGCGATCGGCGGCGTCCTCGGCGCGGTCCCGCGGCACGCCACGAGCGTCAGCTGCATCGGCGTCCACGACGACCGCGGCGACGGGGTCTTCGACACCGAGGTCAGCATGTTCGACAACGACTTCTCGAACATGACCGCGCTGTTCGAGCTCGACGGCGGCGGGTCCATGCGCATCAACGAGTTCCGTCGCGTGGGCTTCCCCTCGTACATCCGCGAGAGCCGCTTCCGCTGGTTCGGCACCGACGGCAGCTTCGAGCAGCTCGTGACGAACTCCGTCTGGCAGGACCGCGAGGGCGTGACCGACGTCTCCGACCAGCTCGAGAACCGTCCGACCATGGAGGACGACGACCCCCGCCTGGCCGACGTGTCCCCGGCGCTCCGCAGCTCGTTCGTCTCCGGACACGCGCCCGTGCACGACGCCCTGACGGACCGCCTGCCCGCGGAGTTCGACTTCGCGCCGAACGGGCACGAGGGCTCGCACCAGCTCCTCGTCGACGACTTCGTCCGCGCCGTGAACGACGGCGTGCTGCCGCCGGTCAACGCCTGGCAGGCCTCGCGGTACACGCTGCCCGGCCTCGTCGCACTCGAGTCCGCCCGTCGTGACGGCGAGCGGCTCCCGATTCCCGACCAGGGTGACGCGCCCGTGGCCGTCGGGGAAGCCCTCCCGGTGGCGCACCGGGTGTCATGATCAGGGCGTGAGCGAAGCACCGGAGCGGCCGACCCGCAAGCCGACCCGGCGCGACGTCGCCCGGCTCGCCGGGGTCTCGGACGCGGTGGTGAGCTACGCCCTCAACGGTGGAGCACCCGTCGCCCCGGACACCCGGCGCCGGGTGCTCGCCGCGGTGGCTGAGCTCGGCTACCGACCGAACCAGGCTGCGCGGGCACTCCGCTCGGGGTCGGCCCGCACCCTGGTGCTCGCGGTCCCCGACCGGGACGACCCTGTGTTCGCGAACCCGTTCTTCGCCGAGTACGCCGCTGCCATCGAGTCAGCAGCACGCGAGCGCGGGTACGCCCTGTACTCCACGGCGACGAGCTTCGAGCCGGACGGTCTCCGCGCGCGGTTCGAGGAGTTCGCCGCCCGCATGGTCGACGGCGTGCTCGTGCTCTCCAGCGGAGCCGCCGACCGATCCGCGATCGACCCGGTCGGGCTGCCGTGGGTCGACCTCAACGCCCCGGCGGCGCGGGACGGCGTCGCGAGCGTCGGGACCGACCTCCGCGCCGGTGCCGAGCGCGCGACGGAGCACCTGCTCGACCACGGGCGGACCCGGGTGGCCTTCGTCGGCCAGCTCGACGACCGCGAACCCCGCCACAGCGGATGGCGAGCGGCGTGCGTGAGCCGGGGCGTGCCTCCCGGCCGGGTGTACGACGGCGGGTACACGCGTGACGGCGGCTACGTGTCCGGACTGCGGATCGCCGACGAGGGCGACCGACCCGACGCGGTGTTCGCCGCGTCCGACCGGACCGCCGTCGGTGTGCTCCGCGCCTTCCACGAGCGCGGGGTGCGCGTGCCCGAGGACATCGCCCTGGTGGCCTTCGACGGCTCGTGGGAGGCCGAGTACACCTGGCCGCCCCTGACGACGGTCCGGCAACCGATCGAGGCGATGGCGGACGCGGCCGTCACCCGCGTGCTCGACCCCACCGGGTCGCGGGCGCACGCCGAGTTCGACGCGGAGCTGGTGCTGCGTGCCTCCTGTGGTCCGCACGACGTCCACGGAGCGGCAACCGGCGGTCAGTAGGGTCGCCCGCATGACCTCGACCCCGACGGTGATCGCCCACCGAGGTGCCTCCGGGTACCGGCCCGAGCACTCGCGGAGCGCGTACGAACTCGCGATCGAGCTCGGTGCCGACGCCATCGAACCGGACCTCGTGCCCACGAAGGACGGCGTCCTGGTGCTCCGGCACGAGAACGAGATCTCGGGCACGACCGACGTCGCTGCGCACACCGAGTTCGCCGACCGGCGGACCACCAGAACGGTCGAGGGGCAGCGGCTGACCGGCTGGTTCACCGAGGACTTCACCTGGGACGAGCTCCGCACCCTCCGCACCCGAGAGCGGCTGCCGCAGCTCCGCCCTGGGTCGGCGGCGCACGACGGGGAGGACCCCGTCCTCCGACTGGAGGACCTGCTCACCCTGTTGGACGATGCCCCTCGTCCGGTCGGGCTGGTCGCCGAGGTCAAGCACGCCACGTACTTCGGCCAGGCCGGGCTGCCGATGGCGCCGCTGGTCGCCGAGGCGCTCGCCGCAGCCGGGTGGCGCGGTGACGACCGGCTCACCGTCGAGAGCTTCGAGAAGACCGTCCTCCGCGACCTCGGCTCGCGGGGCGTGGGCGGCCGGCTCGTCTACCTCCAGGAGGCCCGTGGCAGCGCCGCGGACGAGGTCGCCGCCCACGGGTCGGCCGCCCCGACCTTCGCGGACGAGCGCACGGACGTCGCGCTCCGGACGCTGGCCGAGCAGTTCAACGGGATCAGCGTCGACCTGCGGACGCTGATGGCCGGCGTGGACGCGGTGGCGCTCGACGACCCGCGGCCCGTCCGGTCGGACGTCGTCGATCGGGCGCACGCCGCCGGGCTCCAGGTCTTCACGTGGACCCTGCGGCCGGAGAACCGGTTCCTGCCGGCGCCGCTGCGCCGAGGCGGGGAGGTCGCCGGCCTCGGGGACTGGGAGCGGTGGTACACGTCGGTCATCCGCACCGGTGTCGACGGGGTGTTCGCCGACCATGCGGACCTCGCCGTCCGGGCGCGGGCGGCTGTCGGGGGCCGCGCCTAGACTGTCCCGGACATGACGATCGTGCTCGACCCATTCGACTCGACGCCCGAGCCGGGCGCCGGGGCCCGCTCCTACGAGGACCCGTTCACCGCCGGTCTGAACCCCCAGCAGAAGGAAGCCGTCGAGTACCGCGGCGAATCGCTGCTCATCGTCGCCGGTGCCGGTTCCGGCAAGACGAGCGTGCTCACGCGGCGCATCGCGCTGCTGCTGGCGAACCGCGAGGCCTGGCCGTCGCAGATCCTCGCGATCACCTTCACGAACAAGGCCGCCGCCGAGATGCGCGAGCGTGTCCGTGCGCTCGTCGGGCAGGCGTCGGAGGGCATGTGGATCTCCACGTTCCACTCCGCCTGTGTCCGGATCCTGCGGCGTGAAGCCGAGCGCTTCGGGTTCCCGCAGTCGTTCACGATCTACGACTCCGCCGACTCGCGGGCCCTGCTCAAGCGGATCATCAAGGACCTCGAAGCGGACACCCTCGGGCTGACCGTGGGGGCAGCGGCGTCGAAGATCTCGAAGCTCAAGAACGAGCTGCAGGACGTCGACTCGTACGCGCGCAACATCAACGCGAACGACCCGCAGGAAGTCATGTTCACCGAGGTCTTCCGTCGGTACACGAACGGCCTGCGGCGCGCGAACGCCTTCGACTTCGACGACCTCATCGGGCAGACGGTGTTCCTGTTCCGGGCCTTCCCCGAGGTCGCCGCGCTCTACCAGCGCCGCTTCCGCTTCATCCTGGTCGACGAGTACCAGGACACCAACCACGCGCAGTACTCCCTGATCCGCGAGCTCACCCGACCGGTCCCGGTGGAGCAGGTCGACCGGCTCGAGGACGAGGGCCAGCACGTCGCCAGGATGCGCGAGACCGACGGCTCGATCGCCGGGGCGTCCCTGACCGTCGTCGGCGACTCGGACCAGTCGATCTACGCGTTCCGCGGGGCCGACATCCGCAACATCGTCGAGTTCGAGCGGGACTTCCCGAACTCGAAGGTCATCCTGCTCGAGCAGAACTACCGCTCGACGCAGAACATCCTCGACGCCGCCAACGCCGTGATCGCGAACAACTTCGACCGCCAGGTGAAGAACCTGTTCACCGAGGTCGGTGCCGGCGACAAGATCGTCGGGTTCACGGGCTACACCGGGCACGACGAGGCCCAGTTCGTCGCCGACGAGATCCAGCGGCTGCACGACGACGGCACCGACTACCGCGACATGGCGGTGTTCTACCGGACGAACTCGCAGACGCGTGCGCTGGAGGAGATCTTCATCCGTGCGGCGATCCCGTACCGGGTGCTGGGTGGCACGAAGTTCTACGAGCGCGCGGAGATCAAGGACGCCATGGCGTACCTGATCACCGTCGCCAACCCCGCCGACCCGCTCGCGCTCCGTCGTGTGCTGAACGTGCCGAAGCGCGGCATCGGCTCGGTCACCGAGACCACGCTGCAGCGCTACGCCGACGACCACGACGTCTCCATGCGCGAGTCGCTGCGGCACGCCGACGAACTCGGCTTCGGGCCGAAGGTGCGGAACGCGATCACGGCGTTCGCGGCGCTCCTCGACGAGGTCTCCGCGAAGGCCACCGAGCAGCCGGTCGTCGACACCCTGACCCAGCTCATGGACGGCTCCGGGCTCCTCGAGCAGCTCCGGAAGTCGCCGGACGCGCAGGACTCCGCCCGTGCGGACAACATCGACGAACTCGTGGCCGTGACCCGGGAGTTCCAGAAGAACAACCCGGACGGCACACTGAGTGACTTCCTGACCGAGGTCTCCCTGGTCGCCGCGGCGGACGAGCTGGACGACTCCTCGGGGACGGTGTCCCTCATGACGCTGCACACGGCGAAGGGCCTGGAGTACGACGCCGTCTTCCTGACCGGCATCGAAGAGGACCTGCTGCCGCACCGGATGTCCGCCAACGAGCCCGGTGGGCCGGCCGAGGAACGCCGACTGTTCTACGTCGGGATCACCCGCGCCAAGAAGTCGCTGTTCCTCTCGCTCGCGATGACCCGCGCACAGTTCGGCGACGTCAACGTGGCGATGCCGTCCCGCTTCCTGCAGGAGATCCCCGAGGGGCTCATCGAGTGGAAGCAGTCGCCGGGCATGGCGAACAGCCGCGGCGGGACGCAGCCGCGCGCCCTGAACGCCAAGCGTGACGGTTCCAGCGGTGGTGGCGGAGCCGGCGGAGCCGGCGGTGGCGGGTACCGCGGTGGCGGCGGCTGGGGCAGCGGCTCCTACGACCGCGCAGCCGCAGCGGCGAAGACCCGCCCGAAGACCGAGTGGGCGAACCGGGTGTCCGGGCAGGTCCGCGACAACGGCGACATGGAACTGGCGGCGGGTGACCGCATCAAGCACGTCGACTTCGGCGAGGGCACCGTCGGGGCAGTGACCGGCCAGGGCGCCAAGCGCATCGCCGAGATCGCGTTCGACGCCGCGGGGCGCAAGAAGCTGCTCATCAAGATCGCCCCGATCGAGAAGCTCTAGCGCACCATCCGCACGGCCGTGATCGTGTGCGGCCCGATGGCCTCCACCTTGACCGAGCCGTCGCGGCGGAACCCGTTGCGGCGGTAGAACGCCTCGGCGCGCGGGTTGTGCTCGGCCACCCAGAGGAACGCCGGACAGTCGCCGAGCGAGGCGTCGAGGAGCGCTTGCCCCGCACCCGAACCGTGGGCGGCCGCGAGGACGTAGATGCCCTCGAGCTCCAGCGGGCGGACGGCGTCGGCCTCGCGTCCTGGGCCCGCGGTCGCCCACCCGACGACGGCCGCGTCCACCTCGGCGACGTGCACGGCGACGGTCGGGTCGTCGATGATCCGCCGCCACCGCTCCAGGCGGTCGCGCGGGTCGAGGGCCGCCAGGAACGCCGCCGGGAGCAGGTGTGCGTAGGCCTCCTGCCAGGCGCGGACGTGCACGGTGGCGATCGCCTCGGCGTCCTCGGGCACGGCGGCTCTGACGGTCACGGACGCAGACGGTTCCCCCATGCGCCGACCCTACGACACAGGGCGGGGAGCGGCTGTGGCGCGAGTCGGCGTCGCACAACGCCGAACGGCTCGCGCCACGGACGACCGCGGCTCGAGCCGACTTCGGTTGTGCGAGTCCGAACGCCGACCGCCGAACGCCGACCGCCGCCGACCGCCGCCGACCGCCGCCGCCGGCCGCCGCCGCCGCCGACCGCGCTAGCGGACCGCGCGCCCGCTGCCGAACCGCACGACGACACCGGCGATGGCCGCACCCACGAGCGGCGCGACGATGAACAGCCACAGCTGCCCGAGCGGCTGCGCACCGCCGTAGACCGCCGCGGCGATCGACCGCGCCGGGTTCACCGACGTGTTGCTGACGGGGATCGACACGAGGTGGATCAGCGTCAGCGTCAGGCCGATCGCGATCGGGGCGAGCGCGCGGTACTCCGGCTTCGCGGTCACGGACAGGATCACGCCGAGGAACACCGCCGTCAGCACGACCTCGACGAGCAGGACGGACCACAGCCCGTAGCCGCCGGGCGAGCCCGACCCGAAGCCGTTCGACGCGAAGCCGCTGTCCCTGGCGGCGGAGAGGGCTCCCGGCTTGCCGGCGAGGACCGCCGCCAGGATGCTCGTCGCGACGACGCCGCCGAGGACCTGCGCCACCCAGTACCCGACCAGGTGCTTCGCGTCGGTGCGGCCCGCGACCCACAGCCCGAGCGTCACCGCGGGGTTGAAGTGCCCGCCGGAGATGTGCCCGACGGCGCTGATGCCCGCCACGAGCGTGAGGCCGAACGCGAGCGCCACCCCGAGGTACCCGACGCCGAGGGCGTTGTCCGCGTCGGGGAACGCCGCGGCGAACAGCGCGGTGCCGACCCCGCCGAAGACGAGCAGGAACGTCCCGAAGAACTCCGCGCCGTACAGCTGCAGCACGGGGCGTGCCGGGGCGTCCTCCTCGCGCTGTTCAGAGGTGGAGTCGTCGACGTCGCGGTCGTCTCGCATGGTGCTCCTCGGGACTGGCGGGCGGCGACCGCCCGCTGTGGTCCACTCAGAGAACCAGCGGGGTCGAGTCCTGTCCGCAGAACGCGCCTCCCGACGAACCGACGAACAGACGACCCGCCGAACCGACGACCCGCCGCAACGACGACCCGCCGCAACGACGACCCGCCGCAACGCCGACCCGACGCAACGACGACCCGACCGGCCAGCGACCCGCGTCAGCGTCAGGGCTGCAGCACGCCCGACGACCACCCGTCGTCGGTCAGCCGGTACTGCAGCCGCCGGTGCATCCGGTCGCGGCTGCCGTGCCAGAACTCGACCGACACCGGCTCGAGGCGCCACGCCGCCCAGGACGCCGGCCGCGGGACGTCGTCGCCGGCGTCGTCGAGCAGGGCGTTCGCGTCGTCGATGAGGTCCTGCACGGAGCCGTCGAGCGGTGCCGACTGCGCGGCCACGGCGGTCGCCGCCCGGGACTTCGGCGAACGGGCGGCGAAGAGCTCGTCCGACTCGGCGTCCGACAGGCGCACGACGACCCCCTCGAAGCGGAGCTGCTGCATCGTCTCGCGCCAGTAGACCTGGAGTGCGGCGGCGGGGTTCGCGGCGAGCTGGCGGCCCTTGGGGCTCTCGGTCGAGGTCCCGAACAGCAGGCCACGGTCGTCGATCGTCTTCACGTCGACGGTCCGGGCGGTGACGATCCCGTCGGCGGCGGTGGCGAGGGTCATCGAGAGGGGTTCGGCGACGTCGTCCTGCTCGGCCCCGGCGAGCCAGGCACGGGCCACGTCGAAGGGGGAGGCGGGCGGGTCGTCGAACTCGGGGAACGCGAACGAGGTGTCACCGGAGAGCGGAGCAGAAGCCATGCCCCCAGCCAACGCCCGTCAGTCCGTCCACGTCCAGACGGCCGGGGGACGTCCACCGCGCGAGCCGGTCGACGCCGGTTCCGCCAGGCGCTCCAGCGCCGGGTTCGTCCGCAGCGCCCGGTTGAGGTTGCCGGGGTCCGGCGCGGCACCGGACAGCGCGGTCTGCAGCCGCGACGCGTCCGCCGTCGTGAACCGCGGCCCGAGGAGCGCGCGGGTCAGCGGCAGGTCGCGCCACAGCCGGGTCCGCACGTCGTCGACGGCGGCCTCGATGATCCGGTCGTGGTCGAACGGGAGGCTCGGCTCGGCCCCGGTTGCCTCGCGCCAGACCGGCGAGGGGCCACCGGCAGGGCCGTCGGTCGCCGCGCGCGTGTCCGTCGCGTCGGCGCCGGCGACGTCCACCACGGCGACGAACGCGATGCTGATCGCCGCGCTGCGGGGGTCGCGGTCGGGTCCGTCGAACGCCCCGACCTGCGCGAGGTGCCGGACCGCCGGCCGGCTGATCCCGGTCTTGGTCTCGAGCGCGCGCCGTGCCCCGTCGACCAGGAGTTCCGTGGGCTGCAGGAGCACGCCGGGGAGGGCCTCCCGGCCGGCGTACGGGTCGTACAGCCGACGCGCGGTGGCGACCCGCAACCCGCCGCTCGCCGTGAACGACATCGGGACGACGTCGATCGCGATGAGCGGCTGGTCGCGGGTCAGGGACGGGTCGGTCACGCCGACGCCGCCGCCCGTCGTGCCGCGCGCTCCGTGCGCTCGCGCCGGAGCGTCGCGCGGACGTCGGCAAAGGACTGGTGCACGAGGAACCGGCCGTCGACCCAGACGGGCTGGAGGAGGCTCGTGTCCTCGTCCGCGGTGCTCGCCTGGTCGGACTGGCGGATCTCGCCGGTCGCGTCCCGGTGCAGGGCGATGCGGCCCTTCGCGCTCTTCTTGCCGCTGCCGGTCTTCGGGTCCTTCTGGATGTCGACGGGTTCGCCGTCCACCAGGGCCCAGGTCGCCTTGACCGCGCTGCCGAGGTTGTCGCGGGTCATGTACTGGTACGTGTACGACCCGATGCCGAGCACGATGTTGTCGCTCGAGTACCCCTTGGCGGCCAGGCGTTCGTAGATGCGACGGGCCCGGTCGAGGGTGATGCTGTCGCCGTAGATGACCCCGATGTGCTGGTCGAGGACCTTGAAGCCCTGCGCGTTGACGGTGTGGCCGAACAGCTCGTCGAGCAGCTCGACGACGCCCTTCTCCTCGTGGCTGCGCGCCGGGTCGGTGAGGGCGGTCTCGTCGACGTCGTGCACGGTGCCGGTGACGATGTCGACCGGGTCGCCGGAGTCGGGGCGGATGACGAGCTTGCCGTCGCGGGCCATGATGCGGTCCTTGAGCTGGGGGAGCGTCTCGGTGAGGACCTTGAACAGGTCGAAGCCGTCGCTGACCGCGGAGACGATGCCCGTCGGGTACACGTCGAGGATCTGCTCGAAGGTCGCGAGCTCCCCCTCGGCCCCGCGGACGCACATCACGCTGTGCTCGGTGGCGGGGACGCTGGCGGCGACCATCCCGTTGTCGCCCGGGTAGTAGCGGTCGACGAAGTCCAGCGTCGGCATCGAGTCGGTGCCGAGGAACGAGAGGAGGTGGCCGGCGCCGCCGGCGGCGGCCGACTCGATGCTCGACTGCCCGCGGAACGAGAAGTCATGGGCCGCGAAGTCGATGCCCTCGGGGACGGCGCCGGTGCGGGCTGCCCAGTCCTCCATCAGGTCGCGGTACTCGAGCGCCTTCGTGGCGACGGTGGACGGGTGCCAGATCGACGCCGACAGCGCGGTCTCGATGTAGTTCGGCAGCCAGAAGAACTCGTCGACGGTGTTCTCGACGGTCAGGGTCGCGACGCCGATCGGGGCGAGGGTGCCCTCGGGGAGCGCCCGGATCACGAGCGGCAGGTACCCCAGGCGGTGCAGGGCGCGGACGTGGTCGACGCCGATGTGGTTCGGGCCGAAGTACCCCTGCAGCGCCTGCGCGAACAGGTCGCAGACGAGGTCCTCGTCCGCCGCGAAGAACGGCGCCCAGGACTCGACGAGCGTGCGCTGGATGAAGGCCTGCAGCCCGAAGACCACGGCGTGCGTCGACTCGGGCATGTGCGCGTTCGAGCGGTTCGTCCAGTTGATCAGGATGCGGGTGGTGCCCTCGGGGTAGACCTGCCGGTGCGAGTGCTTGTAGCCGTCGACGGCGAGCAGCGGGGCGATGGGGCTCGGCGCGGTCATGCGGGGCGCGATGCCCGCGGCGGTCGTGCCGGTGTCGGTCGTGGTGCCGATGGTGGTGGTCTGGTCGGTCATCGGATCTGCTCCGTCAGGAAGGGGGTGAGGGGGACGGTCACGAGGCCGGGGACCTCGGACTGCGCCGGGTAGGAGTCGGTGGTGACGATCTCGCCGAAGTGCTCCGCGAGCGCCGTGGCCCGGCCGGAGAAGACCCCGTGCGAGACCCAGAGGCCCAGGCGGTCCTTGCGCAGGCCGGTCGAGCCGGCGAGGCCCATGAAGGTGCCGCCGCCGTCGCAGATGTCGTCGACCACCAGGAAGCGGCCGGTGTCGGGCAGCGGCTCACAGCTGAACCCGTCGAGCTTGCCGGTGTCGGGGTTGCGGTGCTTCTCGGCCTTGTACACGGGCAGGTCGCACGCCTCGGCGACGGCGGTGGCCCGGGCGACGGCGCCCTTGTCCGGGGCGATGATGCCCTGGTATCGCTGCTCGGTGCCGGGAGCGCCGACCACGGCGTCACGCACGACCCGCTCGCTGGTGACCACGGTCAGGTGCTCGACGAGCCCGACGATGACCGGGGAGTGCGGGTCGAACGCGATGACCTGGTCGATGCCGAAGCCGTTGAGGACGTCGGCGTAGACCTTCGCCCCGAAGGGGATGCCGCGGTCCTGTCGTGCGCCGGGCAGGTACGGGACGAGTGCGACGGACTTCGAGCCGCGCTGTCGCACGGCGTCGGCCCACATGCCGAGCATCATCAGGTCGTCGCCGCTCGCGCCACGGAGGGTCGCGATCTCGATGAGGTCCCCCGCGTCGGCGTGGTCGTCCGACACCTTGACGTGGGCTTCACCCGCGGGGAACCGCATCGTGGAGAACGTCGGTGTCGTCTGGGTGCCCCGGCTGTCCCGGGTGCTGAGTTCGACTGCCATGACCCGACCGTAGCACGGTACTTGTCAGACTGACAAGAACTTGGTCAGTGTCGGTCGGCCATCCGCCGCATCGCGCGGAGCAGCAGCGGTCCCGGCAGGCGCAGGAGCGCACCCGGCACGACCGCACGCACCCGGCGCAGCCCGGTCGTCACCCGGCGGAAGCGGCGTTCCTCCCGAGGGCCCCAGGCGAAGCCGTACTGCACACGCACGGGGTCCGGCAGCAGCCCGACGGTGACGATCCGGACGAGGGGCATCGCGGCGCGCACCCAGAACGGTGCGAACCGCGGGTGCAGCAGGTCGCGGACGACCCCGCGGGCGTCGTCCGTGACGCGGAGTCCCGCCAGGGTGCGGTCCCAGTAGGCCTCGAAGGCGGAGACTGAGTCGGGCCAGCGGTCCGCGGGGACACGCAGCGCGACGCCGAGGGGTGCGTAGGCATCGAGCACCCGCTGGGCCAGGTCGGCGGGGACCTGGTCGCCGAAGGCGTCGTGCGCACGGAGCGCCGAGTCGTAGAGCGTCGCCGCGACCCAGAGCTGCCGGTCGACGTCGTCCGCGCCGGCGACGGGCACGTGCGCCCGGTCCACGAACGCGGTCGCCATGGCCGCGTCCACCGACGAGCCGATCACCACCGCGTACACGTACATCAGCGTGTGGGCGAGCCGCTGCTGCGGGCGCCTGGCGAAGTCGGAGTGCCGGCGGACGCCGGCTGCGACCACCGGGTCCGCGATCTGCAGCAGGATCGCGCGCCCGCCGGCGAGGACGGGCGTGCTGTCGGCGAGGAAGCGGGCGAGGGCGTGGTCCCGGCCACGCACCGGACGGGAGGCTCGGTGCGCGTCCGGCACCGAGCCTCCCGACTGGTCTTTGCTCACGGCACCGTCATCACGTGCCGGGGTGGCGCTCAGAGCGGCTTCGTGCCGAGGTCGTTCCCGAGGTCGGGGCGCTCGGAGTCGTCGTCGTGCTCCCACAGGTCGGCCGAGGCCTCGCGCGGTGCACCACCGGTGGGGCCGTCGTCGGTGCCGTCACCCGGCTGCGGCTCGACGGTCTCGCCCGCGACGGCGTCGTTC
The DNA here is from genome assembly GCF_026672405.1 of Curtobacterium sp. SL109. Taxonomy (NCBI): domain Bacteria; kingdom Bacillati; phylum Actinomycetota; class Actinomycetes; order Micrococcales; family Microbacteriaceae; genus Curtobacterium; species Curtobacterium sp. SL109. The sequence continues at coordinate 207,634 of NZ_JAPPRB010000002.1, read as the reverse complement.
GTGACGGTCTCGAGGGACTCCTCGGTCTCGTCGACCTCGTACGGGCCGACGTGTTCGCGGTCGATGTCGTCGTCGCGGCGTGCCTGGGAGTCGAAGTCGTCGACGGGGCTGATGCCGGGGTCGCTCATGGTGGTTCTCCTTCGGTCGGGCTTCCTGGATACGCCCCGGGCACTGGACGCACCCCGAACGCCGCGGACCCGGGTGCGTCGTCGCCCGGCGTTCACCGGCGCGTCACCGGGTGGTCATGACGACCGGGCACACTCGCCTCTGCTCGGGGGAGTGGAGCGCGGTCGCCGCCGTCTGGTGGAGCGACCGCGCGTCCCCCCGTGGGCGTCGTCTCAGACCCGTTCGAGCAGCCCGCGCTCCTCGACGTCCGCCAGGGCGAGGGTGCGGTAGCCGGCCGACTCGAAGAAGACCGTCAGTCGGTCGTCCTCGGTGCTCATGACGGTGCCGTGGCCCCACTGCGAGTGCTCCACCGCGGCGTCCGGCGGCCACTCGGCGTCGTGGCTGCCGTCGGCCGCGTGCGTCTGCTCCGCCGTGCCGGACGTGCACGTGTCGCAGTTGCCGCAGGGCTCGGGCAGCTCGTCGCCGAAGTACCCGAGCAGGAACTGGCGACGGCAGCCGTTCGTCTCGGCGAACTGGCGCATCATCGCGATCCGGGACTCCTCGATCTGCTCCCGCTCCCGGGCGCGCTCCTTCGCGGCGCTGACGGCGGCGTCGGCGCTCGCCGGTGCGTCGTCGGCACGGGCGATGCCGTCGTGCCCGTCGACCAGGACGCCGGCGTCGATGAGGGCGTTCGCGGCGCGGCCGGCGGTGCGGGCGGCCATGCCGGACGCGTCCGGCAGTGCCGAGCGGGCGATCGCGCCGTCCTCGGGCACCGCGTCGAACACCGCGCGCAGGGACTTCGGCGCGGGGCTGCCGGAAGCGAAGAACCGGCGCAGGCCGAGGTCCTCGGCGCGGTAGTGCAGGGTCGCGAGGGCGGCGTCGCCGTCACGGCCGGCGCGACCGACTTCCTGGTAGTAGGCGTCGACCGACTCGGGCACGTCCGCGTGCACGACGAAGCGGACGTCGGCCTTGTCGATCCCCATGCCGAACGCGCTCGTCGCGACGACGACCTCGACGGACCCGTCGCGGAACCCGGCGAGGACGCGCTCGCGGTCCTTCACCCGGAGACCCGCGTGGTACGGCTGGGCGACCCGCCCGCTCTCCACGAGCTCGTCCGCGTAGACGAGGGTCTCGGCCCGGGTGGCGACGTAGACGATGCCGACGCCCTGGAGACCGGCGACCTGGTCGACGACGGCCTCGCGCTTGGCGTCCTCGTCCTGGTGACGGCGCACCTCGAGCCGCAGCTCCGGCCGGTCGAACCCGGCGGCGAGCACCAGCGGGTCCCGCATGCCGAGCCGGGCGACGACGTCGTCCCGCACGGGGGCGGAACCCGTCGCGGTGAGCGCGAGGACCGGCGGGCGTCCGAGACGCTCGATCGCCTCGCCGAGCCCGAGGTAGTCCGGGCGGAAGTCGTGCCCCCACGAGGACACGCAGTGTGCCTCGTCGACGGCGACCAGAGCGACCCCGGCTGCGCGGAGCCGCTCCTGCACGTCCTCCTTCGCCAGCTGCTCGGGTGCGAGGAACACGTAGCGGACCTCGCCCGCCGTGACCGCGTCCCACGCCTCGGTCAGGTCGCGGGAGCGCTTCGTGGCGTTCACCGTGACGGCCCGCGGGGCGTCGGGGTGCTCCGCGAGGCCGACCACCTGGTCCTCCTGCAGGGCGACGAGCGGCGAGACGACGAGCACGAGCCCGTCGAGCGCCAGACCGGCCACCTGGTAGGTGGCGGACTTGCCGGAGCCGGTCGGCATCACGGCCAGGGCGTCGCGCCCCTCGAGGACGGCGTCGATGACCGTCTGCTGGTCCGGGCGGAGCTGCCAGCCGAAGACGTCGGCGGCCTGGGAGCGGAGTGCGTCGTGCATCGGTCCACCGTGCCGAGCGGCTGCTTGCGGTCTGCTCGGCAGTGCGCGACACGGCCACGGGTGCGCGTCGTGGCCATCGGACGGCTCGGGTCCGGGCGCACCCGGCGTTCACCCGCCACCGCTAGGCTCGGTCACGGCCGTTGTCTCGACATCGAGCGACCCTCGATGCTGAGCGCTGCGACCGGATGACCGATGCCGATCGCACGACACCGTGCGGGAAGAAGAACAGCGTGGATCTTTTCGAGTACCAGGCCAGGGACCTCTTCGAGTCCTACGGCGTCCCTGTGCTGCAGGGCATCATCGCCGACACCCCAGAGCAGGCGAAGGCAGCAGCCGAGCAGATCGGCGGCGTGGTCGTCGTCAAGGCGCAGGTGAAGGTCGGTGGCCGCGGCAAGGCCGGCGGCGTCAAGGTCGCGAAGACCCCGGACGAGGCCTTCGAGCACGCGCAGGCGATCCTCGGCCTCGACATCAAGGGCCACACCGTGCAGCGCGTCATGGTCGCCCAGGGCGCGGACATCGCCGAGGAGTTCTACTTCTCCGTGCTCCTCGACCGCGCCAACCGCTCCTACCTGTCGCTCGTGAGCGTCGAGGGCGGCATGGAGATCGAGCAGCTCGCGGTGGAGAAGCCCGAGGCGCTCGCCCGCGTCGAGGTCAACCCGCTGACCGGCATCAACCAGGAAGCAGGCGAGGCCATCGCCCGCCAGGCCGGCTTCCCCGACGAGCTCGTCGAGCAGGTCGCGAGCGTCTTCGTGAAGCTCTACGACGTCTTCGCCGGCGAGGACGCCACCCTCGTCGAGGTCAACCCCCTCGTCCGCACGGGTGACGGCCAGATCGTCGCGCTCGACGGCAAGGTCACCCTCGACGAGAACGCCGACTTCCGGCACGCGAACCACCAGGCGCTCGAGGACACCGCGAGCGAGGACCCGCTCGAGGCCAAGGCGAAGGCCCACGGCCTCAACTACGTCAAGCTCGACGGCCAGGTCGGCGTGATCGGCAACGGCGCGGGGCTCGTCATGTCGACGCTCGACGTCGTCGCCTACGCCGGTGAGCGCCACGGCGGCGTGAAGCCCGCCAACTTCCTCGACATCGGCGGCGGCGCCTCGGCCGAGGTCATGGCCAACGGCCTCGACGTCATCCTCGGCGACCCGCAGGTCAAGAGCGTCTTCGTGAACGTCTTCGGCGGCATCACCGCCTGCGACGCCGTCGCGAACGGCATCGTCGCCGCGCTGGGCATCCTCGGCGACGCGGCCACCAAGCCGCTCGTCGTCCGCCTGGACGGCAACAACGTGGAAGAGGGCCGACGGATCCTGGCGGAGGCAGCGCACCCGCTCGTCACCGTCGCCGCGACCATGGACGACGCGGCCGAGAAGGCCGCCGAACTCGCCGCTGCCGCGGCCTGAAGGGACTGACCATGTCGATCTTCCTCACCAAGGACTCCAAGGTCATCGTCCAGGGCATCACCGGCGGCGAGGGCACCAAGCACACCGCCCTGATGCTCAAGGCCGGCACGCAGGTCGTGGGCGGCGTCAACGCCCGCAAGGCCGGCACGACCGTCACCCACGGCGACGTCGAGCTGCCCGTCTTCGGCTCGGTGCGCGAGGCCGTCGACACCACCGGTGCCGACGTCTCGATCGTCTTCGTCCCGCCGGCGTTCGCGAAGGACGCCGTGATGGAGGCCATCGACGCCGAGGTCCCCCTCGTCGTCGTCATCACCGAGGGCATCCCCGTGCAGGACTCCGCGGAGTTCTGGGCACACGCCAAGGCGCTCGGCGAGAAGACCCGCATCATCGGGCCGAACTGCCCCGGCATCATCACCCCGGGGGAGTCGCTCGTCGGCATCACCCCGGCGACGATCACCGGCAAGGGCCCGATCGGCCTCGTCTCGAAGTCGGGCACCCTGACCTACCAGATGATGTACGAGCTGCGTGACCTGGGCTTCTCGACCGCCATCGGCATCGGCGGCGACCCGGTCGTCGGGACGACGCACATCGACGCGCTCGCCGCGTTCGAGGCCGACCCCGAGACCGAGGCCATCGTGATGATCGGCGAGATCGGTGGCGACGCCGAGGAGCGCGCGGCCGAGTACATCAAGGCGCACGTCACCAAGCCGGTCGTCGGCTACGTCGCGGGCTTCACCGCGCCGGAGGGCAAGACGATGGGCCACGCCGGAGCGATCGTGTCCGGTTCCGCCGGCACGGCCGAGGCGAAGAAGCAGGCCCTCGAGGCCGCTGGCGTCAAGGTCGGCAAGACGCCGTCCGAGACCGCCGCGCTGCTGCGCGAGGTGGTCGCCGCTCGCTGAGCGGTGTGCTGCCGGGAGGCTCGGTGCGGGTTCCGCGCCGAGCCTCCCGTCGTTCCCGTGGCCGGGCACGTATCCTCGCTGCGATGAACCGCCTGGGAACCGCTCTGCTCGCCGCCGTCGAGGCGCTCGTGACGGTCGGCGTGGGCGTCGGCATCGCGCTGGTGCCGCTGACCCTGCTCTGGGGCTTCGAGTACGGCCTGCAGGTCGACTGGGACGTCTTCTGGAAGGCCGCCGGCAGCGTGTGGCTCGTCGGGCACGGCGTCGACGTGACGTTCCTGCTCGGCTCGGCGGTCGCGAAGGCCTCCGGCGTGAACGGCGCCGCGGCCCCGATCCCGGTGACGCTCGCGGCGCTCGGCTTCGCCGTCGTGACGGTCTGGCTCGGCGCCCGTGCCGGCCGACGCTTCGCCGAGACGGAGCACCGCGTGACCGGGGTGCTCGTCGGCACGGCCGCGGTGGCGCTGCTCGGACTCGGACTGGCGCTGTCCTCGACCTCCGCCGCGACGCAGCCGAGCGTGTGGCAGGCCGTCGTGTTCCCCGCGCTGTGGTTCGGGATCCCGGCGCTCGTCGCGGCCGAGGTCTGCCGTCGGCGCCGCGGGCTCGGCCCCGACCCCGTCACCGCCCGCGTCCTCGACCAGCTCGACCGGGTGCCCGCGGTGTGGCGCTCGATCGCGGGCTTCGGGCTCCGTGCCGGAACGGCCGCGACCGCGTGCGTGGTCGCCGTCGCCGGGGTCCTGGTCGGCTTCCTGCTCCTCGGGTCCTTCGCCGAGGTCATCACGCTCTACGAACGCTCGCACGCCGGATTCCTCGGTGGCATCGCCCTGACCGTCGGGCAGCTCGCGTTCCTGCCCGACTTCGTCGCCTGGGCCACCGCGTGGCTCGTCGGTCCGGGCTTCGCCATCGGCACCGGGTCGAGCGTCTCGCCGATCGGCACCGCCCTCGGCCCGATCCCCGGTCTGCCCGTGTTCGGTGCCCTGCCGGCGTCCGGGCACACCTTCGGCCTGCTCTGGGTCCTCGTGCCGGTGCTGGCGGGCTTCGCGGCCGGCGGGCTCATGCGTCCGCGGCTCGTCCGTGCGCTCGGGTCCGCCGACAGCGCCCTGCACCGGGCACTCGGGGGCGTGGCCACCGGCATCGTCGCCGGGCTGCTCACGGGTGCGGTCGCCTGGGTGTCGTCGGGGTCGTTCGGACCCGGGCGTCTCGCCGACGTCGGACCTCACGCCCTGGTCGTCGGTGCCTTCGCCGCGCTCGAGGTCGGCGTGCCCGCGGTGGTCGCCCTCGCCGTCGGGCAGGACCTCGTCCGACTGCCTGAGCGCTCCTGGAGCCGGGAGCGTTGGCACGAGAGCGACGAGCCCGTCGAGGTGCCGTCGGAGGGCTCGCTCCTCGACGCCCTCGAACGAGCCGGGGCCGGACGCACCACCGGTACGCACCGCTTCGTGGTCGAGGAGGCGCACCACCCGGTGGGCCGGACGACCGCGTCCGAGTCCGACACGGGCACGGAGACACCCACGACCGCACCCGCACTCGCAGCCGCCGACACGGACCGCCACGTCGAGCTGCCGGACTGGGCGCGCACGGGCGGCGTCGCCGACGTGCCCGCGGACACGACCGAGCGCGCGGGCGGCATGCGTGACCGGCTCCGAGGTGCCGCGGACGGTGTGCGCGACCGTGCCGGGGGACTCAAGCAGCGCGCGGGTGGGCTGCGGAGCCGCGCCAGCGACCTGCGCGAGCGAGCCGGGGGCCTCCGCGACCGCGTCACCGGAGCCGACGCCGAGCGCGCGGACACGACCCCGGACGACCGCCCGGACCGGCACCGCCCCGCGGCGCCCCAGGCAGCGGGGGCCCGTGACGAGCAGCCCGCCTTCCCCTGGAGCACCGAGGAGTTCGTCGCCGGACGCGACGACGTCGACGAGCAGCCGGCAGCGCCGACGACCCCGGCCACCTCGACGACCCCGACGACCCCGACGAAGCGCTGGGACCAGACCGACCAGGTGCCCGAGGACGAGCTGCCGTGGTGGCGCCGTCCACAGGGCGACCGCTGACGGCGTCGCACGGCGCACCCCGCCGCTAGGCTGGTGGACGTGCTCGAACTGGTCGTCCTGATCTCCGGTACCGGCTCGAACCTCCGGGCCCTGCTCGAGGCGACCCGGCACGCCGACTACCCCGCCCGCGTCGTCGCGATCGGTGCCGACCGCGACGCCGAAGGACTCGGCCTCGGCGAGGAGTACTCGATCCCCACGTTCTCGGTGCCCTTCGCGCGGTACGACTCCCGCGCCGCGTGGGGTCAGGCGCTCGCCGAGCAGATCCGGCCCTGGTCGCCGGACCTCCTCGTGCTCTCGGGGCTGATGCGCCTGCTGCCGCCGTCGGTCGTGTCCGAGTTCGGCCCCGGGATCATCAACACCCACCCCGCGTACCTGCCCGAGTTCCCCGGGGCGCACGGTGTCCGCGACGCCCTCGCCGCCGGGGTCACCGAGACCGGCGCCAGCGTCATCAAGGTCGACGACGGCGTCGACAGCGGCCCGATCCTGGCGCAGGAGCGCGTCCCGGTGCTGCCGGGCGACTCCGAGTCGACGCTGCACGACCGCATCAAGCCCGTCGAGCGGCGCTTGCTCATCCAGACCGTCCTCGACATCGCCACCGGCACCACCGACCTGAAGGGCACCACGAGCGCATGAGCGTCCACGCCGCCGACCCCAGCCTGTACCGCGAGCGGGACGTCGTCCCCGTGCGTCGTGCCCTCATCTCCGTGAGCGACAAGTCCGGCCTGCTCGAGCTCGCCGGTGCCCTGGCCGACAGCGGCGTGGAGCTGGTGTCGACCGGGTCCACCGCGCAGACCATCCGCGACGCCGGGTACGCGGTCACCGACGTGGCGAGCGTCACGGGCTTCCCGGAGTCGCTCGACGGCCGCGTGAAGACCCTGCACCCCGCCGTGCACGCGGGGCTCCTCGCCGACCTGCGGCTGGCGTCGCACGAGCAGCAGCTCGCCGACCTGGGGATCCAGGCCTTCGAGCTCGTCGTGGTGAACCTGTACCCGTTCGTCGAGACGGTGGCGTCCGGTGCCGACACCGCGACCGTGGTGGAGAACGTCGACATCGGCGGCCCGGCGATGGTCCGCGCGTCCGCGAAGAACCACCCGAACGTGGCGATCGTCGTGTCGCCTTCCTCGTACGCCGAGGTGGTCGAGGCCGTCCGCGCCGGGGGCACCACCCTCGCGCTCCGCAAGCGCCTCGCTGCGCAGGCCTTCGCGCACACCGCTGCGTACGACACCGCCGTGGCGTCGTACTTCGCGTCCGACGTGGTCGACGCCGAGCCGGTCGGGCACGACCTCGAGACCCCGGGGACCTTCGAGTCGCACCTGTCGTTCGGCGCGGACCTCGCCGCGACGCTCCGCTACGGCGAGAACGCCCACCAGGCCGCAGCGCTCTACACGCAGGCCGGCGGCACGGGGATCGCGCAGGCGACGCAGCTGCACGGCAAGGAGATGTCGTACAACAACTACGTCGACGCCGACGCAGCGGTCCGCGCCGCGTACGACTTCACCGAGCCCGCGGTGGCGATCATCAAGCACGCCAACCCCTGCGGCATCGCGGTGGGTGCTCCCGACGCGGTCGACCCGATCGCGTCCGCACACGCTGCCGCCCACGCCTGCGACCCGCTGTCGGCCTTCGGCGGGGTCATCGCCGCCAACCGTCCCGTCACCGTGGCGATGGCCGAGACCGTGAAGGACATCTTCACCGAGGTCGTCGTCGCCCCGGGCTTCGATCCCGAGGCCCTCGAGATCCTGTCGCGGAAGAAGAACATCCGCCTGCTCACGCTGCCCGCCGACTTCGCTCTGGCCCCGCGCGAGGTCAAGCAGATCTCCGGCGGCTTCCTGGTGCAGGACGCCGACCGCTTCACGGCCTTCGACCAGTCGACGTGGGACCTCGTCGCGGGGGAGCCCGCCGACGACGCCACCCTGGCCGACCTGGCGTTCGCGTGGAAGGCATCCCGCGCGGTCAAGTCGAACGGGATCCTGCTGGCGAACGCCGGCGCGAGCGTCGGGGTCGGCATGGGCCAGGTCAACCGCGTGGACTCCTGCCACCTCGCGGTGAACCGTGCCGGCGACCGCGCTGCCGGGTCCGTCGCGGCGTCGGACGCCTTCTTCCCGTTCGCCGACGGCCTGCAGGTGCTGCTCGACGCCGGGGTCCGCGCGGTCGCCCAGCCCGGCGGCAGCGTCCGCGACGAAGAAGTGATCGCCGCGGCCACGGCTGCCGGCGTCACGATGTACTTCACCGGGGAGCGCCACTTCTTCCACTGAAGTGAACAAATCGCGACACCCCATTGCGCTGCTGACTCCCTCTGAATATCCTGTAAGGCTCCGCGACAGCACCGCCGACGGCCCCCTGGGGTCGGTGGCACCGCGGACACAACGGTGACGATGACGACGACTGGAGTGACGATGGACGACATGACCCGATCCGAGGCGACGCCCGCCCGTGCAGGTCTGGCGTCCGCCGTGGGGACCACTCCCGCACGTGGGACCACTCCCGCGCCGCGACGACGAGTGGCGGCCGCCGTCTAGTCAGGCCGTTCCCACGGCCGCGCGTCGCTGCAACCACGACGACGCGTACCACCCGCTGGATCCCCGAGGGACGACGAGTCCCCCGGTGCCCTCCGGCCCGACCGACGTCACGCGAGTGACGGCGGAGGCGCCACCACGCGCCCGGCCGATGATGACCACGCAACGCACACCGAGCCTCCAGGCCGGTGCCGGATCGACGACGCCCCCCGACACGGGCGGCGTCCGGACGGCCCGACCCGGGGTACCCGGCTGACGCATGAGGACGCAACGCATGTCCAAGTCGCCCACCACGGCGCGCCCGTCCACCTTCCGCGCGATCGCGCGGATCCACCCCTACGTGAAGCCCTACCAGGGCCGCATCATCGCCGGCATGGCCGCCGCGATGGGTGCCTCCCTCGTGGCGCTCGCCATCCCCTACGTGCTGCAGTGGCTCGTCGACGGCCCGATGTCGTCGAAGGACTCGTCGCAGATCTGGCCCGCCGGGCTCGGTGTGCTCGCCCTCGGTGTGCTGGAGGCCTTCTTCATCGCCTCGCGCCGCCGCCTGGTGATGCGTCCGTCCACCCGCATCGAGACCAGCATGCGCAACGCGCTGTACGCCAAGCTGCAGGACCTGCCGGTCGCGTTCCACGACCGGTGGGAGTCCGGGCAGCTGCTGTCCCGGTCCGTGTCCGACCTGTCCCTGATCCGCCGGTGGCTGGCGTTCGGCGTCGTGCTGCTCGTCGTGAACCTCGTCACGATCGTCGTCGGGTTCGTCGTGCTGTTCACCTTCGGGTGGCTGCTCGGCCTGATCTTCCTGATCGCGTCGATCCCGCTCTGGATCAACGGGCTGCTGTTCGAGCGTCGGTACTCCGTCGTCGCGCGCCGCAGCCAGGACCAGGTCGGTGACCTCGCGACGAGCGTCGAGCAGTCGGTGCACGGCATCCGCGTGCTCAAGGCGTTCGGTCGCGGCGGCTACAAGCTCGAGGAGTTCAGCGAGCAGGCCGAGGCCCTCCGCGGCACCGAGATCAAGAAGGCGAAGGCCGTCGCGAGCATCTGGCTGTGGCTGCTGCTCGTGCCGGACGTCGCGTTCGCGCTCTGCCTGCTCGCCGGCATCTGGCTGGCGTCGCAGGGGCAGCTCAGCGTCGGCCAGCTGTTCGCGTTCTTCGCCACCGCGACGGTGCTCCGCTTCCCGATCGAGTCGATCGGGTTCCTGCTCTCGATGACGTTCGACACGCGCACCGCGGTCGACCGCTTCTTCGAGGTCATGGACTCCGAGAACACGATCACCGACCCGGAGCACCCGAAGACGATCGTCGAGCCGCACGGGGCGCTCGCCTTCAACGGCGTGCACTTCCGGTACCAGGACTCGGCCGCGCAGTACCCGGACCTCATCAACGGGGTCGAACTGCGGCTCGAGCCCGGTGAGACCATGGCGCTCGTCGGCCTGACCGGCTGCGGCAAGACGACGCTGCTCTCGCTCGTGCCCCGGCTGTACGACGTGACCGGCGGCTCGGTCACGATCGACGGCGTCGACATCCGCGACCTCACCCGCGAGGAACTGCGACGCCACGTCGGCGTCGCCTTCGAGGACGCCACCCTGTTCTCGACGACCGTGCGGCAGAACGTGCTGCTCGGTCGCCCGGACGTGACCGGTGACGAAGCCGAGACGCTGATGCGCGAGGCGCTCGACATCGCGCAGGCGTCCTTCGTGGACGACCTGCCCGACGGCGTCGACACCCGAGTCGGGGAAGAGGGCCTGTCCCTCTCCGGCGGGCAGCGGCAGCGGCTGGCGCTCGCCCGTGCGATCGCTGCGCGGCCGTCGGTGCTCGTCCTGGACGACCCGCTGTCGGCACTCGACGTCGACACCGAGGCCCGGGTCGAGGCCGGCCTGCGCCGGGTCCTCGCCGAGACCACGTCGCTCATCGTGGCGCACCGTCCGTCGACGGTCACGCTCGCGGACCGCGTCGCGCTCATGGAGAACGGCGTCATCACCGCCGTCGGCACCCACTCGGAGCTGATGGCCACGAACGACCACTACCGCTACGTCATCTCGTCGCTCGACGACGACGACGCGACCGCACGAGAGGAGGCGATGGCATGAGCCAGCAGGGAGACACCAACCAGACCCTCGGCACCCCCGCCCAGCCCATCGGCACCACCGACCGGCCAGGAGGCACGGACCCGGAACTGCAGGACACCGCGGCCGCGCAGGCTGCCGCACCCGTCACCGCCTCGATCACCACGCTCGGGGTGCGCGGCGAGGAGCGCGAGGACTTCACCAAGGCGGAGAGCAAGCGCCTGCGGCGCCGGTCCCTCGCCCTGCTCGGGTCCCTCGCAGCACCGTTGAAGATGCGCCTGGTCCTGCTCGGGGTCGTCGTGGTCATCTCGACCGCGGGCACCGTCGCCGGCCCGGCGCTCATCGCGTGGGGCATCGACAACGCCCTGCCGGCGGTCCTCGACCAGAACGACTGGGTCCCGGCGTTCGCGGTCGTGGCCACGTACATCGTCGTCGCGGTCCTCGGTGCCGTCCTGACCGCGTGGTACACCGTGCTCGCGGCCCGGATCAGCCAGGCGATCCTGTTCGACCTGCGCAAGCGGGTGTTCCTGCACACGCAGCGGCTGTCGCTGGAGTTCCACGAGACCTACACGTCGGGCCGGATCATCTCGCGCCAGACGAGCGACCTCGACTCCATCCGCGAGCTGCTCGACTCCGGGCTGAACCAGCTCATCCAGGGCGTGCTCTACATGGCGTTCACCGCGGTGGCGCTCGTGGTGCTCGACCCGACCTCGGGCCTGGTGCTCGCGGTGTCGCTCGTGCCGCTGTGGTTCCTGATCCGCTGGTTCCAGACGAACTCGCAGACGCTGTTCCGTGCCACCCGGGTGGCCTCGGCGCGCGTCATCGTGCACTTCGTCGAGACCATGACGGGCATCCGCGCGGTGCAGGCCTTCCGCAAGGAGTCCCGCAACCGCGACGAGTACGGCGGGTTCGTCGAGGACTACCGGGTCTCGAACACGAAGGTGTTCAACCTGTTCGGGACCTTCGACCCGGTGCTCGTGCTCATCGGCAACGCCACGCTCGCCGCGGTCGTCATCGTCGGCGGCTTCCGGGTCGTCGGCGGGACGCTCGAGGTCGGTGCGCTGCTCGCGGTCGCGCTGTACGCCAAGCGCTTCTTCGACCCGGCGCAGGAGCTCGCGATGTTCTACAACGGGTACCAGTCGGCCTCGGCCGCGATGGAGAAGATCTCCGGCGTGCTCGAGGAACGGCCCAGCGTGCCGGACCCCGTGAAGCCGACGAAGCTGGCGGACGCCCGCGGCAAGATGGACTTCGACGACGTCGTGTTCGCCTACAACAAGGGCAAGGTCGTGCTGCCGGCGTTCGACCTGCACATCCCGTCCGGGCAGACGATCGCGCTGGTCGGGTCGACGGGTGCGGGCAAGTCGACGCTCGCCAAGCTGATGGCGCGCTTCTACGACCCGACCCAGGGTTCGGTGAAGCTCGACGGCGTGGACCTGCGCGACCTCGACACGAACGACATGCGCCGCGCGATCGTCATGGTCACACAAGAGGCGTACCTGTTCTCCGGCACCGTCGCGGACAACATCGCGCTCGGCAAGCCCGGGGCGTCCCGCGCGGAGATCGAGGCCTCGGCCAAGGCGGTCGGGGCGCACGAGTTCATCATGGCGCTGCCCGACGGATACGACACGGACGTGAACAAGCGCGGTGGTCGCGTCTCGGCGGGCCAGCGGCAGCTGCTCTCGTTCGCGCGGGCGTTCATCGCGGACCCGAAGGTGCTCATCCTCGACGAGGCCACGGCGTCGCTCGACATCCCGTCGGAGCGGCTGGTGCAGGAGGGCCTCGAGACCCTGCTCGCCGACCGCACCGCCGTGATCATCGCCCACCGCCTGTCCACCGTCGCGATCGCCCACCGGGTGCTCGTGATGGAGTACGGCGAGATCGTCGAGGACGGCACCCCCGCCGACCTCATCGCGGGCACGGGGCGCTTCGCCCAGCTGCACGCGGCCTGGCGCGACTCGCTCGTGTAGGTCTCGCTGTGGTCCCTCGTGGATCGCGCCCGCACCACACATCGCGCCCCGTCCTGACGGGGCGCGATGTGCGTCCGGGGCGCGAACGCCCGAGCGCACGTGGTTGGCTTGGCGGCATGAGTGACGACAGCCCGCAGCCCGGCGGTGTGGCCCTCCGGGACCCCTTCGTCGGTGCGCCCTTCACCGAGGCGCTCCGACGCTTCTGGCGGAAGTACACCGTGTTCACCGGACGGGCCTCGCGCTCGGAGTTCTGGTGGTGGTGGATCACGTCGCTCGGGATCGGCCTGGTGCTGCAGCTCGTCCCGCAGGCCTTCACGCCCGACAGCCCGCTGCTGGAGAACCCGGTCGGGTCCTACCTGTTCGTGCTCTGGGTCGTGGTGACGCTGGTCGGGTCCCTGGCGCTCGGTGCCCGTCGGCTGCACGACACGAACCGCTCCGGCTTCTGGCAGTTCCTGCACGCGGTGCCCGGCATCGGGTCGCTCGTGCTGTTCGTGATGTTCCTGTTGCCGTCGAACCCGGAGGGCGCCCGCTTCGACGTCTGACGCCCGTGCAGTCGGTCGTCCCGCGCCTGGCGGGTCGTTCATCCCGTCGCGGGTCCTTCCGCGCGGAGGGGTCCTTTCGCGCGTCGGCAGTCCTTTCGCGCGTAGGGGGTCCTATGGCGCGTCGCGGGTCGTTCCGCGCGTAGGCGGTCGTTCGTTCCGACCTCCGACGCGCGTTTCCGCTTCCCATCACGTGCGTCATGGGTGGATTCGTGCGGAGCGAGGTCTTCCATCGGCGCGCTGTCCGTCGGCGAGGTGGTTCTGCCTGCGGGGTGACGGATCTGGTTCGGGGATCTCGGGCGGAGACGACCGGATTCGTCACCGCCGCGGAGGGGAACCAGCATCGGATGCGCCCGTGACGCCGGAACTCCCGTGCAACGCAGAGAACGCCGCCCCCGTGATCGGGGCGGCGTTCTCGTGTGTGGTGCTGCTGTGCGGGTGGCCCCGCGGGGTGTTACTTGATCTGGGCGGTGATGGTGGCGGTCCCGACGAGGAGGCCTGCCTTGACGGCGTCGGTCTTGAAGGTGCTGTTGAGCAGCTTCGCGGCGTCGGCGGAGACGTGGACGGTGGTGCCGGTCAGGATCGCGTTGTCACCCTCGAGCTGCAGGGCCTTCAGCGAACCACCGTGGAGGGAGAACAGGTACGCGTTCGGGGCTGCGACCTCACCGTTGACGAGGACGTCGCCGTAGAGCTTGGAGGAGCCGGGGTTCACGACGAAGTTCTCCAGCGTGACGGTCGTGTCGCCGGCCTTCAGGGTCAGACCGGAGTCGTCGTGGTTGAGCAGGCCCTGCACGTAGGGGCGGTAGTTGCCGTCCGGGCTCCAGTACGTGACCGACCCGGCGGTGATCGGGAACGACACGGCGCCGTCGGCGAGCTTCGCGGTGCCGGAGACGCCGGGGGTGAGCTTGAGGGAGGTGAGGGCGTCGGTGAAGCCCTTGTCGAGGGCGACGGAGGTGTCGCCACCGAGGACCTCGGGGACCGACGCGACGGGGGCGGGGATCTTGGAGGAGGACGAGGCGACCGTGTGGATCGTGGGGGTGGCCTGCGCGGCGGAGACGCCGAACCCGGCACCGGTGAGGATGATCGCGCCAGCGGCGGCGAGGGAGACCGTGGTCTTGGTGATCTTGCGCATGGTGGGTCCTTTGCTGATTACACGCCGAACACACCCCGCTTGAGGGTGGAGAACCAGCGTTGTGCGGCTGGTGAGCGCCCCGGGTGTTTCCCGGTTGTGACAGTGATTCGGCGCCCCTGCCGCAGCGGTTTGGATCAGTTCGGCTCCGTTATCGGTTCGTGACCGAACGGCTCCGGAGACCAGCGCGCACGGGGCATGTCGAGCCTCCAGGCCGTGTCTCGCCAGCGCAGCGGCGTGCCCTCGACGCGGTAGTGCTCCAGCGCGCGTGCCTCGTGCCGGACCGGCGGCAACCCGCCGGACCGGACCACGCGCCACCACGGCAGGTCGGAGCCCTCGTGGGCCATGACCTTGCCGACGGCACGCGACGCACGGGAGCCGAGCGCTGCGGCCACGTCCCCGTACGTCATGACACGACCGGGCGGGGTGGCACGCACGACCTCGGCGACGGCGGCACCGAAGTCAGCCGGGTCCGGGCGCTCGTCGTCGGGGTGTGGGCCGACGGCGGCCGGGGGCATCAGAGGGAGAGGACCGCGAAGTGGTCGCCGTACTGGGTCTCGCGGACGACCTCGAAGCCGACGGCGCGGAAGAAGTCCTCGGGGGAGCCCTCACCGGGTTCGTAGACGACGGTGAGGCGTTCGAAGCCGCGCTTGCGGGCCTCGTCGGCGAGGCCGTGCACGGCGAAGCGCCCGACGCCACGGCCCTGGGCGGTGCCCGAGACGTTGACGCGCCAGATGCAGGCCTGCAGTTCCTCTTGCGCGTTGTCGGCGTCGAAGCTGCCGATGATGAGGCCGACGACCTCGTCACCGTCGAGCACGACCCGGGGCCACGAGGCGCTCGGCTTGACGTCCGACTCGGCGACACCGTACGTGGTGGGCTGCACGAACTGTTCCTGCCCTGGCTTGAGCGTCAGGGAGTTGGCCGCGGCGGCGGTCGAGGCGGAGAGTTCTTCGAGGCGGAGGTCCGTCATGCGGTCAGGCTAACGGTGCGAGCACTGCTGGGGCCAGTCGTGTCATCCTCCCGGGGGAGGACGGGCTGCGCGGTATGGTCGCGACATGGCGGAACACCGGCGCGGCGCGAACCTGCCGTCGATCGGCGGCTTCAACCGCACGGTCGTGCTCGACGCCGTCCGCCGCTCGCCCGACGGGCTGAGCCGCGTCGAGCTCGCCGGGCGCACGGGCCTCAGCGCGCAGACGGTCTCGAACGTCACGCGCTTCCTCATCGAAGCGGGCATGATCGTCGAGTCCGGCACGGTCGTGTCCGGCCGCGGGAAGCCCCGCACGATCCTGCGCCTCGAGCCGGGCAGCCGGTTCGCCGTCGGCGTGCACATCGACCCCGCCGTCGTGACGTACGTGCTGCTCGACCTCGCCGGCACCGTGGTCGCCTCCACCACGACGTCGACACCCACGGCGGACGACCCCGAGCAGGTCGTGCGGACGATGGCCTCGGCGGTCGAGGACCTCGTGCGGACCTCCGACGTCGACGCCGACGCGGTCCTCGGGGTCGGCATCGCCAGCCCGGGGCCGATCGACGTCGACGCCGGCATCGTGCTCGACCCCCCGTTCCTGCCGCGGTGGAAGGACGTGCCGCTGCGGGACGCCCTCGCCGAGGCCACCGGCCACCCGGTGCTCCTGGAGAAGGACGTCACCGCAGCCGCCGTCGGCGAGATGTTCCTGGCGGGGGAGTCCTCGGCGCGGAACTTCGCCTTCGTGTACTTCGGCACGGGGTTCGGCGTCGGGCTCGTCGTCGACCACGAACCCGTGCGCGGGACCGGGGGCAACGCGGGCGACGCCGGCCACATCATGGTCGAGCAGGGACCCTTCGCCGGCACCCCGGACGGACAGGGGGACCGCGGCGAGGTCGGCGCCGCGGTGGCACCCGAGCGCATCGTGCGGATCGCGGCCTCGCGCGGGCTCGACCTGGGGGACGTCACGGACCTCGGCTCGGTCGACCGGGCCTGGGACGCCTTCGCCGCCGCCATCGACGCGGGTGACCCGACCGCCCTCGAGCTCGCGGCCGAGGCGGGCACCGTGATGGGCCGCGCGGCCGTCGTCATCGTCAACCTGCTCGACATCGACCGCGTCGTGTTCGGCGGGCCGTTCTGGTCGCGGGTCGCCGCCGCCGCACTGCCGGCAGCACGGGCGGCGATCACGGAGTCGCCGATCCTCGTGCCGAAGCACCCGGTGACCGTGGTCGAGACCGACCGTGGGGCCGACGTGGCCGCCGTCGGCGCGGCCTGCCTGGTGCTCGACGCGGCGCTGTCGCCGCGGGCGAGCGCGCTGCTGATCCGGCGCTGACGCGCGTCACGACAGTTCGGCCCGCCGGACGGGAGGCTCGGTGCCGGACCGGTGGGGAGCCTCCCGTCCGTCGTCGGTGCGGGACGCCGCGGCCACCGCCCGTTCACCTCCGGGCCACCGGCCGGACGCCCGGATGCTGAACAGTCATGCAGGCCCGACCCGCTCCCCTCGAAGGATCCTGCATGCCCTCCCCGTCCCTGCGCCTCGGCGCCGCCGTCGCGACCTGTGCCGTGCTCGCGGCATGCGTCCTCGCCAGCAGCCCGGCGACCGCCGCCCCCGCTCCCGCCACTGCCCTCGCTGCCGCTGCTGCCCCCGCCGGGCTGGTCGTCAACGAGGTCGAGTCGAACGGCGACGACGTCGACTGGGTCGAGCTCGCGAACACGTCGACCGCTGCGATCGACATCAGCGGCTGGTCGATGCTCGACAGCGACGACACGCACACGCCGTACGTGCTGCCGATGGGGTCCGTCGTCCCCGCCGGCGGGTACTTCGTGCTGAACCAGGAGTCGACGACCGCGCCCGGCTTCGACTTCGGTCTCGGCAACCCCGACTCGGTCCGGATCTCGGACGCCAGCGGTGCGCAGGTGCTCGCGTACGCGTACCAGGAGCACGCGAAGGTCACCTACGGGCGCTGCCCCGACGGCGTCGGTGACCTCGTCGACACCACGCGCTCGACGAAGGGCGCCGCGAACGACTGCTCATCGCCGGTCCGCATCAACGAGGTCGAGTCGCAGGACGGCGTCCCCGGCGACTGGGTCGAGCTGGTGAACACGGGCACGACGACGGTGGACCTCGGCGGGTTCGTGTTCCGTGACGGCGACGACACGCACGCGTACGCGATCCCGGCCGGCACCACGATCGCCGCGGGTGGCTTCGCGGTGCTCGACGAGGCCGACTTCGGCTTCGGACTCGGCAAGGCGGACTCCGCGCGGCTGTCCAGCCCCGGCGGCACGCTCGTCGACACGTACTCCTGGACCGCGCACGCCGCGACCACGTACGGCCGGAACCCGGACGGGACGGGCGACTTCGCCGAGACCGCCGAGGCCACCAAGGGGGCGACCAACCGCTTCGCCGGCGTCGTCACCGCCGAGGCCTGGCCCGGTGGTCCGGACGAGACCGTGCTCGACGACACCGACACCTTCGCGGGTGACCTGAGCGGGCTCGACTGGCAGTCCTCGTCCACCGCGGAGGACGGCGGCGTGCTCTGGGGTGTGCAGAACGGCGACGGGCTGCTCTACCGCATGGTCTCCGACGGTGCGGGCGGCTGGGCGCCGTCGAACGCCGCGGGCACGGACCTGCGCTACGCCGACGGCTCCGGGACCCCGGACGCCGAGGGCGTGACCGTGACCACCGACGATCCCGGCGCCGTCTACGTGTCGACGGAACGCGACAACGACGTGTCCTCGACGAGCCGCCCGTCCGTGCTGCGCTTCGCCACGACCGACGGCGCGCAGGCGACCCTGCGCGCGACGGACGAGTGGAACCTGGCGGCGGACTTCCCCGGGCTCGGTGCGAACGCCGGCCTCGAGGGCGTCACCTGGATCCCGGACACCTGGCTGACCGCGCACGGCTTCCGTGACGAGCACACCGGCGCCGCGTACGCGCCGTCGACCTACGCGGACCACGGCGCCGGGCTGTTCCTGGTCGGTGTCGAGGGCACCGCGAGCACGTACGCCTACGCGCTGATGGGTGACGGGTCCGCGCAGCGCGTGGCCACCATCGCCTCCCCGTTCAGCGTGGTCGCCGAGGTGCAGTTCGACCCGACGCTCGACGCGCTCTGGGTGGTGTGCGACGACGCCTGTGCCGGCCGCACCGCGCTGTACACGATCACCGACGGCGTCTTCACGCTCGACACCGTGTACGAGGCCCCGGCCGACGCGTCCCGCACGCTCGCCAACGAGGGCTTCGCGATCTCCGACGTCTGCACTGCGGGTGCGCGCGCCACGTTCTACGCCGACGACAACGACACGGACGGCTTCTCGCTCCGGACGGGCACCTACCCGTGCACGGTGGAGACGCCGACGCCGACGCCGACGCCGACGCCGACGCCGACGCCGGGCGACGGCGGCAGCCCGGTCCCGACGCCCGGTGACGGGGGCGCGACGCCCACCCCGACCCCTGCGCCGGCCCCGGGTGGTGGCTCCACCCCGAAGCCCGGTGCCACTGCGCCGACTCCGCCCACGTCGCCCGCTGCTCCGTCCGAGTCCGCACTCACCTCGGCGAACCGCACCCTGACCGGGCCGGCCAGCGCACGCGCGGGCGACACGATCACGATCGGCGTCGGCCGCGAGCACGCCGGTGAGCGCGTGCACGTCTGGATGACCTCGACCCCGGTGCTGCTCGGCACGGAGACGGTCGCGGCGGACGGCACGGTCCGCCTCACCGTCCCCGCGGACGCCTCGGCTGGTGCCCACCGCATCGTCGTCACCGCGCTGGACGGCACCGTGCTGGGCTGGACGACCATCACGATCGACCCCGCGACGGGGGCGGCGGCCGTCGGTGGCCTCGCGTACACGGGGACCGACATCGCCGGGGGCGTCGCCGCAGCGCTGCTCCTGCTCGCCGCCGGCGCCGGCGTGCTGGCCGTGCGTCGTCGCGCCGTGGCAGCACGCGTGGACTAGCGCGCGTCGCGACACCCGACGGACGGGAGGCTCGGTGCCAGCTGGCACCGAGCCTCCCGTCTGCTCCATCGATGCGGGCCACGGACCGCGGAGTGGACCGCGAGGGGTCTCGAGCGCTCCGCTAGCGTCGGGCCATGGAACCCGACGTGCTCCGGTACACCGCCTTCGCTGCCGGACCGGACGGCGGGAACCCCGCCGGGGTGGTGCTCGACGCCGCGGCGCTCTCGGACGCGGACATGCTCGCGATCGCCGATCGGGTCGGGTACGCAGAGACCGTGTTCGTCACCGGGGTGACCGACGACCGCGTCCTCGTGCGGTACTTCTCGCCGGCCGCCGAGGTCCCGTTCTGCGGGCACGCGACCGTGGCCCTCGCGGTGGTGCTCGCCGAGCGGGACGGCATCGGACCGCGGGTGTTCGTGACCGCCGCGGGGGACGTCGCCCTCGACACGACCCTGGACGAGCACGGCGCCGTGCAGGTCGCGATGACGAGCGTCGAGCCGGACCTGCGCGAGTTCGACCCCGCGCGGCTGCTGGCGCTCCTCGGACTCACCCCGGACGACGTCGCGGACGGGTACCCCGTGCTCGAGCCCTACGCCGGCAACTGGAACCCGGTCGTCGTGCTCGAGGACCGCGAGCTCTTCCACCAGTTCCGCTTCGACCCCGTGGCGCTGGCCGACCTCAAGCGCGAGCGCGGCTGGACCGGGACGGTGACCGTGCTGCACCCGACCGGGCCGGGGGAGTACGAGGCGCGGAACCTGTTCCCCGTCGGCCGCATCACCGAGGACCCGGCGACCGGGTCGGCTGCAGCGTCGACGGGCGCCTACCTGCGGGCGATCGGGCGCGCTCGGGCTGGGGACCGCGTCGTGATCCGGCAGGGGCGGCACGTCGGGCGGCCGAGCATCCTGCTGGTGGACGTCACCGCGAGCGGCGGGATCACGGTCCGCGGTGGGGCCACGCCCATCGCGGGGTGGTCGGACACTGCGCCCGAACCGTGACGCGGCAGGTCTTGACAGGGGTTAAGTCAATACGGTGGACTAACTGCGCAGCGCGGGCACTGTAGCCCGCGAATCCGTGCAAAGGAGCACCGATGAAACGCACCCGCATCATCGCTGGACTCGCAGCCGTGGCAGTCGCCGCAGTGGGTCTCGCAGGCTGCTCGAGCTCGGGGTCCGCCTCGAGTGACACCATCAAGATCGCCTACCAGAAGTTCGGCGCCTTCCAGCAGCTCGACGCCCAGATGAAGGTCGTCAAGAAGCAGTACGAGAAGGCGAACCCGGGCAAGAACGTCACCCTCGTCCCGATCCAAGCCCAGGGCAACGACTACTACACGAAGCTCGCGCTGATGAACAAGGCGCCGGCGACCGCACCCGACGTCATGTACGAGGACACCTTCCTCGTCAAGGCCGACGCCCAGGCCGGGTACCTCCTGCCGCTGGACAAGTACACGGCGAAGTGGAAGGACTGGGACCAGTTCTTCGACAACGCCAAGCAGGCCGGCGAGGGCGTGGACGGCAAGACCTACGGCGTCCCGATGGGCACCGACACCCGAGCCCTCTGGTACAACAAGGACATCTTCAAGAAGGTCGGCCTGCCGGTCCCGTGGCAGCCCAAGACCTGGGACGACGTGCTCGCCGCCGCGAAGACCATCAAGCAGAAGTCCCCGGACACCATCCCGTTCAACGTCTACTCCGGCAAGGCCCAGGGCGAAGCGTCGACCATGCAGGGCTTCGAGATGCTCCTGTACGGCGCGGACGGCTCGGGCAACACGCTGTACAAGGACAAGAAGTGGGTCACCGGCTCGAAGCAGTTCGAGGACTCGCTCCAGTTCATCAAGGACGTGTACCAGGGCGACCTCGGCCCGACCCCGCAGCAGGCGCTCGACACGAACGTCGGTACCACGATCGCCCAGACCTGGCTGCCGAAGGGCAAGCTCGCGATCGACCTCGACGGCTCGTGGCAGTCGGGCACCTGGCTGAAGAGCGGCACCGCCCCGTGGCCGGAGTGGAACGACGTGATGGGTCAGGCAGCGATGCCGACGCAGAACGGCCAGGCTCCGGGCTACAACAGCATGTCGGGCGGTTGGACGCTGGCCGTCGGCAGCAAGTCGAAGAACCCGCAGGCCGCGTTCGACTTCATCACGACGTTCCTGAACAAGGACGGCTCGCTGAAGTACGACACCGAGAACAGCCAGATCGCGGTCCGCAAGGACGTCGCTGAGGACTCCGCCTACACGGACGCCAACCCGACGTTCAAGTTCTTCTCCGGACTGGTGGAACACACCAACTTCCGCCCGGCGACGAGCGACTACTCGCAGATCTCCAACGCCGTCCAGGTCGCCATGGAGTCCGTGATGACCGGGCAGCAGTCACCGAAGCAGGCCGCCGCCGCGTACGACGACGCCGTCGTCCAGACGGTCGGCAAGGACCACACCGTCTCGGGCTGACGCAGCCGGACCATCTGACGGCCTGGAGGCGCGGTGCCGTCCCGCACCGCGCCTCCCGACCGCTCTCTCCCCACCTTCGGAACCCTCTCCGCACCCGGAAGGCAACCAGCGTGTCCACCACCCCCCTCGCGCCGACCCTGTCGGCGCCCGGTGCGCCCAATCGCACCGATCCGCCGGTCCCGCGCAAGCGGCGACCGCTGCGCAACGCCACCCGAGCCGTGCCCCTGCTGCCGGCCGTCGTCCTCCTCATCGTCTTCCTGCTCGGCCCCGTCATCTCGTCGTTCTACGGGTCGTTCACCAACTCGGCGCTCACCGGCGCCGGCGCTGCCGACCAGCAGTTCGTCGGGTTCAAGAACTACGTCGAGCTGTTCCAGGACCCGGACTTCCCGAAGTCCGTCATCCTGACGATCGTCTTCCTGTTCGCCTCGGCGGTCGTCGGGCAGAACGTCCTCGGGCTCGGCCTCGCGCTGCTCATGCGTT
The DNA here is from genome assembly GCF_026672405.1 of Curtobacterium sp. SL109. NCBI lineage: Bacteria > Bacillati > Actinomycetota > Actinomycetes > Micrococcales > Microbacteriaceae > Curtobacterium > Curtobacterium sp. SL109. The sequence continues at coordinate 185,284 of NZ_JAPPRB010000002.1, read as the reverse complement.
CGGCCAACAAGGTCGTCCGGTCGATCGTCGGCACCTTCGTCGTCGCGGCCTGGGTCCTGCCGGAGATCGTCGCCTCGTTCGCGGCCTACGCCTTCTTCAACGACGAGGGCACGCTGAACTCGTTCCTGTCGGTGTTCGGGATCAGCGGCGCGAACTGGCTCTACACGTACCCGATGCTGGCGATCATCCTCGCGAACATCTGGCGTGGGACGGCCTTCTCGATGCTCGTCTACTCGGCCGCCGTGCAGGAGGTCCCCGAGGAGATCACCGAGTCGGCCGAGGTCGACGGCGCGACCGGCTGGCAGCGACTCGTCTACATCACGCTGCCGGTGATCCGCCGGAGCATCTCCACCAACCTGATGCTGACGACGCTGCAGACCCTGTCGGTGTTCACGCTCATCTACGTGATGACCGGTGGTGGGCCAGGGACGAACTCGTCGACCCTGCCGATCCTGGCGTACCAAGAGGCGTTCAAGTTCTCGCAGCTCGGCTTCGGGACCGCGATCGCCACCATCCTGCTCGTGGTGGGAGCGGTCTTCTCGATCATCTACATCAAGGCACTGAAGCCGGAGGTGGACTGATGGCACTCACTGCTGACCGTCCCGTGTCCAACGTCACCCGCTCGGTGACCGCCCCGGGCGCGCTGCACATGACGTCGCCGCGCGGTCGCACCATGCGGTGGACGGCGAACGTCGTCCTGCTCGTCATCGCCGCGTGCTTCGCGGTCCCGCTGCTCTGGCTGGTGTTCGCCTCGCTCGACGCCCAGGCCTCGCTGTCCGTGAAGATCCCGTCGCAGTTCACGCTCGACAACTTCGCCAAGGTGCTGACGCCAGAGCTGTCGTTCATCCCGCTCGCCAACAGCCTGCTGCTGTCCGGGGGCACCGCCGTCGTCACCGTCGTCGTCGCGCTCCTGGCGGCGTACCCGCTGTCCCGGTACAAGATGCGCGTGAACAAGCCGTTCCTGTACAGCATCCTGTTCGGGACCGGCCTGCCGATCACCGCGATGATGGTGCCCGTCTACGCGCTGTTCGTGTCGCTCAACCTCATCGACAACATCTACGGCTGCATCTTCTTCCTCGCCGCGACCAGCCTGCCGATGGCGATCTGGATGGCGAAGAACTTCATGGACTCGGTCCCGATCTCACTCGAGGAAGCGGCCTGGACCGACGGTGCGTCCATGTTCACCACGCTGACGCGGATCGTCATCCCGCTGATGCGCCCGGGCATCGCCGTCGTGTTCATCTTCGTGTTCATCCAGGCGTGGGGGAACTTCTTCGTCCCGTTCGTCCTGCTGCTGTCGCCCGACAAGGTGCCCGCCGCGGTGAGCATCTTCAACTTCTTCGGGCAGAACGGCGCCGTCGCCTACGGGCAGCTCGCGGCGTTCTCCATCGTCTACTCCGTACCGGTCATCGCGCTCTACGTGGTCGTGTCCCGCGGCCTCGGCGGGGGCAACGCCCTCGCCGGCGGCATCAAGGGCTGACCGGACTCCACCGCTGGGAAGGAACCCATCTCCATGCACCATGACGAACCGCTCGTCCACGCCCGCATCGCTCGTCTCGTCCGGGACCGGGTCGACCCCGCGGTCCACCGGCGCTCGGCCCCCGTCACCATCGAGGCCTGGGAGGTCCCGGGCGAACCGGTGCCGTTCGGCTCGGCGGTGACGCAGTCGTTCACCCCGTTCACGGTCGGTTCCCCGTGGGGTGGCCGGCCGTGGGGCACGACGTGGTTCCGGGTGACGGGCACCGTGCCGGCCGACTTCGGCACCGCCGAGGGAACCGCGGCGGAGCTGTTCGTCGACCTCGGCTTCACGAAGCGGCACCCGGGCTTCCAGGCCGAGGGGCTCGCGTACCGCCCCGACGGCACGACGATCAAGGCCATCGAGCCGCGGAACAACGCCGTCCCGCTCGAGGTGGGTCCGGGGGAGTCGTTCGAGCTCTACGTCGAGGCCGGCGCGAACCCGGACATCGGCGGCGACGACTTCCAGGGGGCGACGCCCCTCGGGTCGCGATCGACCGCCGGTGACGAGCCGATCTACCGGTTGGCGGCGCTGGAGGTCGTCGAGCGTGACGACACCGTGTGGGAGCTGCAGCAGGACCTCTGGGTCCTCCGCGGCCTGATGGCGGAGCTGCCCACCGACGGCACCCGGGGCGCGGACATCCTCCGCGCGCTCGAGCGGGCGGCCGACGCGCTCGACCCCGACGACGTCGCCGGTTCGGCCGCGGCGGCCCGGTCGGTGCTCGAACCCGTGCTGGCCGTGCCCGCCTCGGCAGCCGCGCACCACGCGATCGCCGTCGGACACGCGCACATCGACTCCGCCTGGCTGTGGCCCGTGCGCGAGACGAAGCGCAAGTGCGCCAGGACGTTCTCGAACGTGCTCGACCTGATGGACCGCGACCCCGACTTCACGTTCGCGTGCTCGTCGGCACAGCAGTACGCCTGGATCCGCGACGAGTACCCCTCCGTCTTCGCCCGGATCAAGGAGCGCGTCGCGGAGGGCCGGTGGATCCCGGTCGGCGGCATGTGGGTCGAGTCGGACACGAACCTGCCCGGAGGCGAGGCCCTGGCGCGGCAGTTCGTCGCCGGCAAGCGCTTCTTCCTCGAGGAGTTCGGCATCGACACCCCCGAGGCCTGGCTCCCCGACTCGTTCGGGTACACCGGCGCCCTGCCGCAGATCATCCGCGCCAGCGGGTCGAAGTGGTTCGTCACGCAGAAGCCGTCGTGGAACGAGACGAACGTCATCCCGCACACGTCCTTCCACTGGGAGGGCATCGACGGCTCCCGTGTCCTGACGCACCTGCCCCCCGGCGGACACGTACAACTCCGACGTCTCGCCCGCCGACCTGCACCGCGGGGAGCGCCAGAACAAGGAGCGCGGCACCGCGAACACGTCGATGCTGCTCTACGGCTTCGGCGACGGCGGTGGTGGACCCACCCGCGAGATGGTCGGCGCCGCCCACCGGCAGCACGACCTCGACGGCTCACCCCGCGTGACGCTCGGCACGCCCGCCCAGGTGTTCGAGCAGCTCGAGCAGGAGCTCCCGACGCCCGGTGTCTGGTCGGGGGAGATGTACCTCGAGTTCCACCGCGGCACCTACACGTCGCAGATCCGCACGAAGCAGGGCAACCGCCGCTCGGAGCACCTGCTCCGCGAGGCCGAGCTCTGGGCAGCCACGGCAGCGGTCCGACTCGGCGCCGACTACCCGTACGACGAGCTCGAGGAGGCCTGGCACACGGTGCTGCTCCAGCAGTTCCACGACATCCTGCCGGGGTCCTCGATCGCCTGGGTCTACGAGAACGCCGAGGAGCAGTACGCCCGCGCGGCCACGGTGCTCAACGGCCTGATCGGGACCGCGACGACGGCGCTCGCCGGCGGCGACGACGGCGGATCCGTCGTCCAGTTCAACGCCGCGCCCGTCACGGCCGGCGACGTGACCGCGCTGGGAGGTTCCGTCGGCGTGCCAGCGCGAGCGGTGCCTCCCGTCCGGTCCGGTGACGGCTTCGTCTTCGACACCGGCGTGGTCCTGGCGACCATCGACGGCGCCGGCCACGTCGTGTCGTTCGTCGAGCGCGCGTCCGGGCGTGACGCGATCGCCCCCGGATCGGCCGCTGCCGAGTACACCGTCTTCCGGGACACCCCGAACCAGTGGGAGGCGTGGGACATCGACCGCGCCTACCAGCGCAACGGGAAGCCCCTGGCCGCGACCTCCGTGACGATCGACGGAGACGCCCTCGTCGTGGTCCGTCCGACCGGAGGATCCACCGTCACCACGCGGTACTCCGCCGTCGAGGGCGAGCCGGAGCTCGTCGTGGAGACCGAGGTGGACTGGCACGAGCAGCAGAAGCTCCTGAAGCTGGCGTTCCCGCTCGACCTCAAGGCCGACCAGGCCTCGAGCGAGATCCAGTTCGGCCACATCGACCGGCCGACGCACCAGAACACCTCGTGGGACTTCGCCCGCTTCGAGACCGCGGCGCACCGCTGGGTGCACGTCGCGGAGCCCGGCTTCGGCGTCGCCGTGGCGAACGACTCCACCTACGGGCACGACATCACGAGAGCGACCCGGCCGGACGGCGGCACGACGACGCTCGTGCGCGAGTCGCTGCTGCGTGGCCCGACGTTCCCGGACCCGCACGCCGACCAGGGGCACCACGTGTTCCGCACGGTGCTGCGCGTGGGTGCCTCGGTGCTCGACGCCGCGGACTCCGGCTACCGGCTGAACCTGCCGGTGCGGTCGGCTCCCGGGACGGCTGTGGTGGAGCCCCTCGTCGTGGTGTCCTCGCCGCAGGTGTTCGTCGAGGCCGTCAAGCTCGCGGAGGACCGATCGGGGGACCTCGTCGTCCGGTTGTACGAGGCGCTCGGCGGTCGGGCGACCGGCGTCGGCGTGGACTTCGGGTTCGCCGTCGGCTCGGTGACCCAGGTGGACCTGCTCGAGCGGCCGCTCGGGGCGACGTGGGACGCGGGCTCGCCGGTGTCGCTGACGCTCCGCCCGTTCGAGATCGTCACGCTGCGGGTGCAGCGGGCGTAGGGCCGCGACGCCGGACGGGCTCGGGTGCGTCCGTCCGGCGTCGTGTGGGGGTGGGGAGTGCGGTGGTTTCGCGCGTGGGGGGTCGAAACGCGCGTAGGAGGTCGTTCGTTCCGACCCCCTGTGCGCGTTCTCGCTGTGCATCGCGGGTGGTGTGGGAAGGAAGGGGATCTCCTCCACAGGGGGGCGGACGGGAGGCTCGTCCCCAGACCGGTCCATCGGCCCGCCTGGTGCTGGTGGGAGTGGGCATCGTGGTCGTCATGGACAGACCACTCCCCATCCACCGCGCCACACCGACACGAGAAGCCGGACGGACCGGTTCGGCGATGCGCCGCCGAACAGCCCGCGAGGGGCCGGACCGACTCGTCCGCGTCGGCCCGAACGCCTTCGTCCGAGCCGCCGAATGGGACGCCGCCGGGCCTCGCACCCGTCACGTCACCCGCGTCCACACGCGTCTGGCGCGGCTCGGGGAACCGGCGACCGCCTCCCACCTGTCAGCGGCGGCCCTCCTCGGGCTCCCCTCGCTGCACGGGTGGCCGGACGAGGTGCACGTGACCGTGCCCAGGTCCCGCTACCGCAGCCGAACCACGGGCCTCGTCCTGCACACGCGGTCCCTCCACCCGACCGAGTCCTTCCGAAGCGGATCCGCCCTCGTCACGACCGTCCCGCGCACGGTCGTCGACGTCGCCCTGAGCGGGGACGTCCGCGCCGCCGTGGTGCTGACGGACTCGGCGCTGCGGAACGGGGCCACACTGACGGACCTCCGGTGGGCACTCGACACCCATCCGAGTGCACGCGGACGTCGAGTCGCTGAGCTCGTGTTCGACCTGGCCGACGGACGGTCGGGGTCCGTGGCGGAGTCGTTCGCTCGGGTCGTCTTCCGCGAGCTCGGCCTGCCGGAGCCGGTCCTGCAGCAGGAGTTCGTCGTGGACGGTCGGCGGATCATCGTCGACTTCTGGTTCCCGGAACAGGGCGTGGTGGTCGAGGTCGACGGCCGGGCGAAGTACACGCAGCCGCGGTACCTCGCCGGGCGGTCACCGACCGAGGTCTTCCTCGACGAGAAACGGCGGCAGGAGGCCCTGCTCACGGTGCCCGACGTCCGCCGGGTCGTCCGGACCGAGTGGCGGGACCTCCACGAGCCCGCGTCCCTCGTCCACCGTCTGCGCGCTGCCGGTCTCCCGTGCGCGGTCCGCCCCGGCCCGAGCGCGATCCTGGCTGTGGCGTGAGCCGACACGGCCTAGCGTGGCGGCATGGCAGTCACCGAGATCTGGCTCGTCCGCCACGGGGAGTCCACCGCGAACGTCGCAGCCGGTCGAGCGGAGGCCGCCGGCGCGGACGTCATCGAGGTCGACCACCGTGACGCCGACGTGCCGCTGAGTCCGCTCGGCGAGGAACAGTCGCGGGCCCTCGGGTCCGAACTCGCCGAACGTGGCGTCGACGACGTGCCCGTCGCGCTGTGGGTCTCGCCCTACCGCCGGGCACAGCAGACGATCGGCATCGCGCTCGAGGCCGGCGGCCTGGCGGAACCGACGAAGCGGGTCGACGAACGGCTTCGTGACCGGGAGCTCGGCGTGCTCGACCGCCTCACCCGCACCGGTGCCCAGAACCTGCACCCCGACGAGGAACAGCGTCGCCAGTGGCTGGGGAAGTACTACCACCGTCCGGCCGGCGGGGAGTCCTGGGTCGACGTCATGCTCCGGCTGCGTTCCGTGCTCTCCGACGTCGACCGCATCGACGGAGCCGAGCGGCTCGTGGTCGCTGCACACGACGCCGTCGTCATGCTCGTCGTCGCGGTCTGCCTCGACCTCGACGAGACCGCCCTCATGGACTTCGCGGCGACACACACGGTCGCCAATGCCTCGCTGACCCGACTCCGCCGTGACGTTGTCGGCGGTCCGTGGACGCTCGAGGAGTTCTCGGGCACCGGGCACCTCGAGGAGGACCCGGCGGCAGAGGTCACCGAGCACGAAGGACGGAAGGACGACGTCCATGTCTGATCCCACCCCGGTCACCCCGAACCTGCTCCGCGAGTGGTCGCTGCCCGACACCGGCGGCAGCAAGTACGGCCGCGGCCAGGTGCTCGTCATCGGCGGCGCCGCGAAGACCCCCGGCGCCGCGATGCTCTCCGCCACCGCGGCCCTGCGCGTCGGCGGTGGACGACTGACGCTCGCCGTGGCCCGCAGCGTCGCCCTGCACGTCGCCGTCGCGCTGCCGGAGTCGGGCGTCCAACCACTCGACGAGGACGAGGACGGCCACGTCGCCGTCGGCGCGATCCAGAGCCTGACGGACGACCTCGGCAGCGCGGACGCCGTGCTCGTCGGACCCGGCCTGGACGAGCCCGAGGGCAGCCGCGACCTCGTGGCCGGACTCGCCGCCGCCGTCGGGGACGAGACCGTGGTGGTGCTCGACGCCTTCGCGCTCGGGGTCGCGTCCGACCTCGTCGACGAGCTCGCACCGCTCCGCGGGCGTCTGGTGATGACGCCCAACTCGGGAGAGGCCGAGCGCCTCCTCGGGCACGACACCTCCGACGACCACACCGACGCGGCCGAGATCGCCGAACGCTACGGTGCCGTCGTGTCCCTCGGCGGGGTCGTCGCCGCGCCGGACGGCCGAGCGTGGGCGAAGGGGACCGGGGCCGGTGGACTCGGGACCAGCGGGAGTGGCGACGTCCTCTCCGGCGCCATCACCGGGTTGCTCGCCCGCGGTGCCGACGTCGCACAGGCCACCGTGTGGGCGACCCAGGTGCACGCTGCCGCCGGCGACCGCCTCGCCGTGCAGGTCGGACCCATGGGGTACCTGGCGAGCGAGCTGCTGAACGAGATCCCGCGCGTCCTGGTCGAGTTCGGCGCCTGACCCTCGGGCCCCTCGGTCCTCGACCCGCGGCGGGACGACGGGCGCGCGTTCCTTCCCACGACGTCCGCGATGGGAAGTCCTTCCGTGCGGAGGCGGTCGGAACGAACGACCTCCTCCGCGCGGAACCACTCGCTCCGCGCGAAAGGACCCGCGAAGGCGAGGGGGCGAGGGGGCCAGGACCCGCGCTTCCTACCCCTGGAGCGACTCCACCGCCTTCGCCACCCGGCGCGCACGGGTCTCCGGGGCCTTCGCCTGTGTCACCGGGTCGACCAGCGCGCGCTGCCGCGAGGCCGACAGCGTGTCGAACGCCGCACGGACCCCGGCCTCGGCGAACGCCGCCGACAGGTCCTCGGGCACGTCGACCGACCGCGGCAGGGTGTCGAGCGTGAGGGTCACCACGACGGAGTCCCCGGCGGCGACGCCTGACCCCTCGCGGTGTTCGGCGGACAGGGGCACCAGGAACTGCTCGTTCATCACGCCGACCGTCGAGCGGTAGGTGTAGCCCCCGTCCAGCGTGACCACGACGGCGGGGCGTTTCCCCGACCCCAGCGCCTCGATGACGTCGGACGGCACGGGGAGTCCTGTCGCCGTCTTCCGCGCCTGCAGGACCGTCGTCGTGAACTGCATCCGAGCCTCCAGGCTGGTCCGAGCGCTGCCAGCGCTGCCCGCGCCGGCATGAAGAAGTGGACAGAACCGTACAACCGCACGCGCTGTTCCGCCACCGTTCACCGTCGGAGCAGCCGCCGGAAACCGACCGCGCCCACGATCGTCGACGAACCCGATCCCTCGGGCTCACCCCTGAGCACCCGAAAGGCACCACCGTGCAGTACAAGCGCACCATGGCCGGCCTCGCGCTGGCCGCAGCGGCCGTCGTCACCCTCGCCGGCTGCTCCGCCACGAGTTCCGCATCGACCGGCGGCGCCGGCAGCACGAGCGACACCGACTGGAAGACCGCCACGAGCGCCGAGAGCGCCGGCGGCATGGACGCCCTCGTGAAGGCCGCGAAGGCCGAGGGCAAGCTCAACGTCATCGCCCTCCCGCCGACCTGGGCCAACTACGGCAAGATCATCGACGGCTTCCAGAAGCAGTACGGCATCACGGTCTCCTCGGCCAACCCGAACGGCTCGAGCGCCGACGAGGTCGCCGCGGTGAAGTCGCAGCAGGGCCAGGACACCGCCCCCGACGTGCTCGACCTCGGCAACGCGGTGCTGCAGCAGAACCTCGGTCTGCTGACGGACTACAAGGTGGCGAACTGGGACGACATCCCGACCACGCTGAAGGACGAGAAAGGCGCCTGGACCCGCGACTACACGGGCCTGATGTCGATCGGCTACGACTCGAGCAAGATCACGACGGCGCCGAAGGACCTGGACGACCTGCTCGACCCGCAGTACAAGGGCAAGGTCTCGATCGCGGGCGACCCGACCCAGGCGAACCAGGCCGCGAGCGCGGTCTACCTCGCGGCGCTGGAGAACGGTGGCTCGGCCGACGACGTCACGAAGGGCGTCGACTACTTCGGCAAGCTCAAGTCCGCCGGCAACTGGCAGAACGTGCTGCCGACGCAGGCGACGGTCGCCTCGGGTGAGACCCCCGTCGTCGTGCAGTGGTCGTACAACAACCTCGCCTGGGGCCCGGCCGCCGGTGCCAGCGGGAACAAGAACTGGAAGACGGTCGTGCCGAAGGGCGACGCGCTCGGCTCGTACTACGCGCAGGCCATCAACAAGGACGCCCCGCACCCCGCCGCGGCCCGCCTGTGGCAGGAGTACATCGCCAGCCCGACGGCGCAGAACCTGTACCTGCAGGCCGGTGCGTTCCCCGCCACGCTCGCCGCGATGGAGAAGTCCGGCAAGGTCGACCAGGACGCCCTCGACGCTGCCGGAGGCGCGCCGAAGGACTACGTCGAGCTGAGCGACGACCAGGTGACCGCGGCCGCGAAGGTCCTCGCTGCCAAGTGGTCCGCCACGATGGGGTCCTGACCAGCATGACCACCGCATCGGCACCGGCTGCGCCGCCGGCCCCCGTGTCCACCGGTGCCGATGCGCCCCGCCGCGACACCGGCACGAGCACCCCGGCCAGCTCCCGGGGTGCCGTCGGACCCCTTCGTCGTCGGCCCGGCCTCGCCTGGCTCGGCCTCGCCCCGTTCGGCGTCTACGTCGTCCTGTTCCTCGCCGTCCCCGCCCTCATCGCGGTCGGCAGCGGGTTCTTCGACGCCGCCGGACGTCCGACGCTGGCGAACCTCGCCGCGTTCACCGACCCGAGCATCCTCCGCGCCTTCGGGGCATCGGCTGCGCTCTCCGCGGTCTCCGCGGTCATCGGCGCCGTCGTCGGCGCGGTCGTCTGCTGGGCGCTCTCCGCGCTCCGGCCCGACGGCCTGGTCCGGTCGATGATCGACTCGGTCGCCAGCGTCCTCGCACAGTTCGGCGGGGTGATGCTCGCGTTCGCGTTCATCGCCACGATCGGCGCGCAGGGCCTCGTCACGACCTGGCTCATCACGACGTTCCACTGGGACGTCAACGCGAACGGGGCCTTCCTCTACACGGTCCCCGGGCTCGTGATCCCGTACCTCTACTTCCAGGTGCCGCTCATGGTCCTCACCTTCATGCCGGCGTTCGAGGGCGTGAAGACCCAGTGGGGCGAGGCCGCCGCCACCCTCGGTGCCTCCCGGGCCACCTACTGGCGCCGGATCGCGCTCCCCGTGCTCGCCCCGGCGTTCTGGGGATCGCTGCTCCTGCTGTTCGCGAACGGGTTCTCGTCGTTCGCCACGGCCGCGGCGCTCATCTCGCAGGGTGGCATCGTCCCGTTGACGATCCGGCAGCAGCTCACCAGCGAGACGATCATCGGCCTGCAGAACGTCGCCGGGGTGCTCGCCCTCGGCATGGTCGTCGTGATGGCCGTCGTGATGAGTGCCTACGCGCTCCTGCAGCGCCGGGCCGCCAGGTGGCAGCGATGAGCGCCGCGGCTCCCTCCGCGCCGGTGGCCGGGGCGACACGGCCAGGAGGCCCGGCTCGCCTCCGCCGCTTCGGCGCCGCCCCGTCACGGGTCACCGCCACGGTCGTCCTGGTGCTCGTCGGCCTCGTCTTCGCGGTGCCGCTCCTGGCCCTGGTGCAGTTCACGTTCCGGCAGGGCACCGACGGCAGCCTGACGGGTGCGCACTACGCCGCGCTCGCCGACCCGGTCAACCGTGCGACGTACCAGCCGGTGTTCGACGGACTCGGGGCGTCGCTCGTCATCGCCGTGATCACCGTGGCGATCATCCTGCTGGTGCTCCTGCCCGCGCAGCTCATCACCGCACTGCGGTACCCCCGGCTCCGTCGGCTGCTCGAGTTCGTCTGCATCGTGCCGATCACCGTCCCCGCGGTGGTGCTCGTCGTCGGGTTCGTGCCCGTCTACCAGGTGGTCTCGCGGATCGCCGGGTCGGGCGCATGGACGCTGGCCTTCGCGATCGGCATCGTCTCGCTGCCCTTCGCGTTCCGCCCGATCGCCGCCGCGATCACCGCGACCGACCTGACGACGCTGTCCGAGGCAGCCAGGTCGCTCGGCGCCTCGTGGTGGACCGTCACGTGGCGCGTGCTCCTGCCGAACGTCCGCCGTGGCGTCCTCGCCGCCTGCTTCCTCGCGATCACCGTCGTCCTCGGCGAGTACACCCTCGCCTCCTTCCTCTCCCGCACCACCTTCCAGACCGCACTCGTGCTCGTGCAGCAGACCGACCCCTACGTGGCCGCGATCTTCTCGCTCGGCGCACTGCTGTTCGGCTTCGTGCTGCTCGTCGCCATCGGCCGGATCGGACGGCGCCGCACGCGTGCCGGACGCTCCCGCACCAAGGAGTCCGCATGACCGTCACCGCCCCGGCCGCCCCCGCGTCGCTCGTCGCGACCGGCGCCGCCGTCGAACTGCAGGCCGTCGAGAAGCGCTACGGCACGCACCGTGCCCTCGCCGGACTGTCGCTCCGGGTCGAACCGGGGAGTTCCTCTCGCTCCTCGGCCCGTCCGGCTGCGGCAAGACCACCGCGCTCCGGGCGCTCGCCGGGCTCGAGGCCGTCGACGCCGGCGCGATCCGCATCGACGGCGTGGACGTCGCGAGCGTCCCCGCGAACAAGCGCGACATGGGCATGGTGTTCCAGCAGTACTCGCTGTTCCCGCACATGACCGTGCGGCAGAACGTGGCGTTCGGCCTCGAGATGCGCAAGGTGCCGTCGTCCGAGCGGCGGTCCCGGGTCGTCGACGCGCTCGACATGGTGCACCTCGCCGACTTCGCCGACCGCTTCCCGCACCAGCTCTCCGGCGGCCAGCAGCAGCGCGTGGCCCTCGCACGTGCCCTCGTCACCCGTCCCCGTGTGCTGCTCCTCGACGAGCCGCTCTCGGCGCTCGACGCGAAGGTGCGGGTGTCCCTCCGCGAGGAGATCCGTCGCATCCAGTCCGACCTCGGCATCACGACCGTCTTCGTCACCCACGACCAGGAGGAGGCGCTCGCCGTCTCCGACCGCATCGCCGTGATGAACGCGGGCGACGTGGAGCAGATCGGCACGCCCGAGGAGCTGTACCGCTCCCCGTCGTCGGCGTTCACGGCGGACTTCGTCGGGCAGTCGAACCGGATGCGCGGCGACCTGCGCGGCGGTGACGTCTTCGTGTACGGGTTCCGCGTGCCGGCCCTCGCCACCCGGGTGGCCGATGGCCCCGTGCTCGCCATCGTCCGACCGGAGGACATCGCCTTCGCGCCCGAGGGCGTCACCGGCACCGTCGTCTCGTCGAGCTTCCTCGGCTCGATCCGGCGCACGACCGTCCGCCTCGACGACGACACCGTCGTCACGGTCCAGCACGAGGTCGGTGACCGCCGGACCGCTGGTCAAGCCGTCGCGGTGCGCCTGCTCGGCGCGCCGGTCGCGGTCGCCCCGCTCGCGTAGGCCAGCGGCCGGCCCGCCGGGCCGACGGCCCGACGGGGCGAGTCTCGGTCTGGCGGACAGATCGCGCGGTCTCGAAGGCGCGCGACGTCCGCCCAGCCGAGTCTCGCCGGACAGGAGGCCCGTGGCGGGGCCGCCACGAGCCTCCCGGCCGGCAGGCGGAGCGGTCAGCGCTGGAAACGCGCCTGCTGTTCGTCGGCCAGACCGGCGTCGACGCGCCGTCGCATGTCCGCCGACATCGGGGGCAGGTCGGTGACGGGAGCCCAGAACGCCTCGGTGTTCTCCCCGTCGGCGGGGGCTGGGTGCCCGGACACCCAGCGGCACGCGAAGACCAGGTCGAGGTACTGCGCCCGGTCGCCGTTCGGGTAGGTCATCTCCGGCAGCGCCTGCACCCAGACCAGGCGTTCGGCCACGGCGACGACGTCGGCTTCCTCGAGCACCTCGCGTTCCGCGGCGACGGCCGGTTCCTCGCCCGGGTCGACGATCCCGGTCACCGGGGTCAGCGCGCCGGTGTCCGCGCGGCGGACGACCAGGAGCTCGCGGGCGTCGCCCGCACCGCGGGTCACGACGGCGGTGACCCCGGTCAGCCAGAGCAGGTCCGTGCCGATCTTCTCGCGGAGGGACAGGACGAAGTCGGGCGTGGGCATGCGGCCACGGTACCCAGGCGTGGTTACGCTCAGGGCATGGCACGCGGCGACAGGGCGCTCGAGGTGCGGTCCGACCACGGTGTCTGGGCCGCGGGGTGGCGACTCGCGGTCGCCGGGGTCGCGCGTGCGGTGACGCCGCGGCGGCGACGTGTGCTGTTCGTGTCGCTCGGCCTCGTCGCCCTCGGGCTCGTCGTGGCGGTCGTCGTCGGGCTCGTGCGCGGGATGACCTCGCCGGTCGTCTCGGTCGTGGTGCTCGTCGGGACCGCGGCGCTCGTGGCGTACCTGGTCGTGGCCGTCGAGCTCGTGCTGTGGACGATGGCTGATCGTCGACGTGTGGCGCCGTCCGAGGTCGACCCGGAGCAGCTGGCCCGTGTCCACCAGACGATCGCCGCCGGGAACGCCGCATCGGTCGATCCCGCGGACCGCCGAGCGCTGGTACGGTTCGCCCGCGTCCAGCAGACCGCTCTGCCGGCGACCGTGCTCGTGCACGCGCTCGGGGTCAGCGTGGGGGTGCTGCTCGGTGCGCTCGAGGCCGTCGCCGGGTCGGCCGGCATCGTCGTCCTGGTGCTCGCGGTGCTCATCGTGGCCGTGTCCGCGTGGTCGCTCCGCGGGGCGCTGCGGGCGCTCGGGTCCACGCCGGAGCTGGTGGCGCTCGACGCGTCCTGAGTCGGCGTCCCGACCTGGTCCCGTGTTGCGCAACACACTGCCGCGGACTGGTCATGACCAGTAGGGTGTGATCCGTGGAGATCATCATCCTGCCCACGCCGGCGGAGGTCGGTCGCGTCGCCGCGGCCAAGATCGCGTCGGTCGTCGCCGAGAAGCCGTCCGCCGTCGTCGGACTCGCCACGGGGTCGAGTCCCCAGGGCATCTACGCCGACCTGCAGCGCCGCGTCGCCGCCGGGGAGGTCTCGTTCGCCCAGGCGCGCGGGTTCGCCCTCGACGAGTACGTCGGCATCCCCCTCGAGCACCCCGAGTCGTACGCGAGCGTCATCGCCCGCGACGTCGTCGGCCCGCTCGGCTTCGACCCGTCGCGGGTCCGCGTGCCCGACGGCCGCGCCGACGACATCGAGTTCGCCGCCAAGGAGTACGACGGGGCGATCCGGGCTGCCGGCGGCATCGACGTGCAGATCCTCGGCATCGGCGCGAACGGCCACATCGGGTTCAACGAGCCGACGTCCTCGTTCGCCTCGCGCACCCGCATCAAGACCCTCGCACCCTCGACGCGCGAGGCCAACGCCCGCTTCTTCGACTCGCTCGACCAGGTCCCGACGCACTGCATGACGCAGGGCCTCGGCACGATCCTCGAGGCCCGCCAGCTCGTCCTCGTCGCCCAGGGCTCGTCGAAGGCCGACGCCGTGGCCGCCGCGGTCGAGGGGCCCCTGTCGTCCTTCGTGCCGGGGTCGGCGCTGCAGCTGCACGAGCACGCGACCGTCGTCGTCGACGAGGAAGCGGCCGCCGGGCTGCGGCTCGCCGACTACTACCGCTACACGTACGCGAACAAGCCGTCCTGGCAGCGGTTCGAGTAGGGGCTGCCGTCAGCGGGCGCTCGCCAAGCGCGCCAGGCCCTCGCGCAGCGTGTCCTCGGAGCAGCCGAAGTTGAGCCGCGCGTGCCCCACGCCCTGCCGCCCGAAGTCCCGCCCGTTCGACAGCGCCACCTTGGCCTCGTCCACGAGTCGCAGGGCGGGGTCGTCGCCCCACGGCAGCGCGCGCAGGTCGAGCCACGCCAGGTACGACGCCTGCGGCTGCCGGTAGCCCACCCCGGGCAGCACCTCGCCGAGCTCCTCCGCCAGGATCCGTCGGTTCGCGGCGAGCTCGGCCAGCAGCGACGCCAGCCACGGCCCGCCCTCGCTGAACGCGGCGACGCTCGCGGTGTACCCGAGGATCCCGGTGCGCTCGACGACCTCACCCGGCATCCCGTCGAACCAGCCACGAGCCCGGTCTGACGCGCCGACCATCAGCGCGCACTTGGTGCCCGCCAGGTTCCACGCCTTGCTCGCACTCGTCAGGGCGACGCCGATCGCCGCGGCTTCGGGGCAGGAGTCGAGGAACGGCGTGAACGTGGCGTCGGCGTGGACCAACGGCGCGTGGATCTCGTCGGAGACCACCACGGCGTCCCACTCCGCGGCCAGCCGGGCCAGTGCGGCGAGCGACTCGCGGTCGTGCACGAGCCCGAGCGGGTTGTGCGGGTTGCACAGCAGGACGGTCCTGGCGCCGTCGGCGAAGGCCTGCGCGACACCGTCGAGGTCGATCCGCCACCCGGCCGTCGTGTCGAACGGGTCGGCCGGGCCGGCGGGTGCGACGAGCGGCACCTCGGTCGCGGTGCCGCCGGCCTCGGACACGTACTCCCAGAACGGCGCGTACACGGGCGGCATGACGACGACCTGGCCGCCGGGCTCGATGACCCGGCGCAGCGTCTCCACGGCGGCGACCGAGACGTCCGTGGTCGTGCGGACCAGGTCGGGGTCGACGTGCCAGCCCCACCGGTCGGACGCGAACGCGGTGAAGGCCTCGGGGAGCGCCCGACCGTGCCCGACGTACCCGGTGTCGCCCGCGCTGACGGCGGCGGCGAGGGCGTCCCGCACGGGCTCGGCGAGCATGCTGTCCATCTCCGCGACGAACATGGGCAGCACGTCCGGCGGGAAGGCCGTGTACTTCTCGCTGGTGCGGGTGCGGCGTGCATCGAAGAGGGAGACCATGACGCTCATGCGCCTCATCCTCGCAGGGGTCGAAGCCCAGCGAGCAGGATCTCGACGTACCGGTCCGGATCGTCGACCTGGACCCCGCCGGCCGTCGCCGCCTGACGCATCCCGCAGACGAGTCGACGGAGGTCGTCGGGCCGCACGTCGGACCGCACGACACCGGCTGCAGCGCCCCGCTCCAGGAGGGCGCCGATCGAGTCGACGAGGTCCCCGGCCAGCGCGGCCGTGTCGGCGCACGAGAACGTCCCGCCCGTCAGCAGGTCGCCGAGCGCCGGGTCGCCCACGAGTCCCCGGAAGGCCTCGGTGACCAAGCCGCGGACCGCCGCTTCGACATCGGGCACCGCGACCGCGTCCCGGACCCGGTCGAGCATGGCCTCGAACGCGTCGATCGCGAGTGCCTCGAGCAGGTGCTGCTGTGTGGGGAAGTGCCGGTAGGCGGTGCCCACCCCCACGCCGGCCTCCCGCGCGACCGTGTTCAGCTGGGCGGGTTCGCCCCGGTCGAGGTGCTCGCGCGCCACGGTGAGCAGTGCTGCACGGTTGCGCAGGGCGTCGGAACGGAGGGAGTCCGGGCGGGCGAGGTCGACCATGCGGACAGTGTATCCGCTTGTGCTACCGTTCCGGATGAATCATCCGATTCGCCTCGACATGCCAGAACAGGAGCACCGATGCCGTCCTTCACGTGGGAACCCGACCAGATGCCCGACCAGCACGGACGGACCGTGGTGGTCACCGGGGCCACCGGCGGCCTCGGGCTCGCCGTCGCCACCCGGCTCGCCGCAGCCGGGGCGCACGTCGTCGCCGGGGTCCGCGACCTCGACAAGGCAGCACGCGTCCTGCCCGCCGGCCTGGAGGCCCGGGTCGTCGACACCGCGTCCGTCGCCTCCGTCAGGGCCTTCGCCCGGCGCCTCGCCGAGGACGGCCTCGTGGTGCACGCCCTGGTCAACAACGCGGGGATCAGCGCGCCACGGTTCGCGCTCGGCGTGGACGGTGTCGAACGGACCTGGGCCACCAACGTCGTCGGCCCGGCAGTCCTGGCCGACGAGATGCTCCCCGTGCTCGGCGGACCGTCCCCGCGGGTCGTCCTGGTCGGCTCCAACCTCTCGCAGCGCACCGCCCGCGTGCCGGACCTCGACGCGATCGACGACCCTCGCGCCCACCGCCAGTTCGCCGCGTACACCGCCTCGAAGACCGCGGCGGCAGCCATGGCGGTCGACCTCGGCGAGCGCCTCCGTGCGTCCGGGTCGGCGGTCCGGTCGGTGATCGCGCACCCGGGCATCGCCGCGACGGGCATGAACGGCCAGGCGGAGACCCTGGTCGCGACGCTCGCGGGGTCGATCGCCCGGCTCGCCGCCCGCACGGTGGAGGACGGTGCCCGTGCCGTCCTCTGGGCAGCGACGGCAGCGGACGTCGAGGAAGGCGTCTTCGTCGGGCCCGCGCTCCGCCGCTCGGACCGTCGTCTGCACGTCGTGCAGGTCCGTGGGGCCGCTGCCGACCCGGTGTTCCGAGCCCGGGTCCGCGCCTTCGTGGACCGGACGGCCGAGTACGCCGGTCGCTGACGACGACCGCGTCGCCGACGACGACCGCGCCGCTGACGACGACCGCGCTGCTGACGACGACCGGCATCGCCGACGACGACCGCGGACGGGAACCCGACGTGAACTCCGCGCGACCGATCGGTGACCCGGTGCACGGCCCCCGACCGAGGGGGCTAGCGTCGCGGACGTGACTCGTTCTCGCGTGCAACGCCGCCCGCTCCTCCGTCCGGTCCCGCTCGCCGCGGCGGCCACGATCGCCGCACTGCTCGGCACGGGGGTGGTCGCGGCCCCGGCCACGGCGGCCACCGCGACCGGCACATCGGCGGCGACCACGGCCTCCCGGCCGGTCACCGACCCCGCCGCGTCCGTCGACCCGTTCATCGGGACCAGCCACGACGGCAACACCTGGCCGGGCGCGACCGCGCCGTTCGGGATGATGCAGTGGAGCCCGACCGGCACCGCCGGCGACCAGACCTCGACCCCCGTCGCGAACGGCTACTCGTACGACGTCAACCGGCTCCGTGGCCTGAGCCTGACGCACCTCAACGGCGCCGGCTGTGCCCCCGGCGCCGCCGGCGACGTGCCGATCATGCCGGTCACGACGGCCGTGACGACCTCGCCGTCCGCCGACACCACCGACGTGGTCTACGCCGCGGGCTACTCCCACGACCAGGAGTCCGCCAGCCCTGGCCGCTACGGCGTCCAGCTCGACAACGGCGTCCGGACGGACCTCGCGGTCACGACCCGCGCCGGCATCGGCGAGTTCGCCTTCCCCGCCGGGAAGGCCGCCAACCTGCTCTTCCGCACCTCGAACTCGATCAACGGCAGCGAGGACGCCACCACCAGCGTCGACCCCCGCACCCGCACCGTCAGCGGCAGCGTCCTCACCGGCGGCTTCTGCAGCCGCCGCGCCAACGGCGGCGGCGCGACGAACCCCGACCGCCGCAGCTACTACCGTCTGTTCTTCACCGCCACCTTCGACCGGGCCTTCTCGAGCACCGGCACCTGGAAGGACGACACGGTCCAGCCGGGAGGCACGCGCGTCTCCGGTGGGGAGGGCTACCTGACCGGGGCCGACCGTGCCGGACGCGGCTCCGGTGCCTGGGTCGGCTTCGACGCGCGTCGCGGTGCGACGGTGCACGCCCGCATCGGCATCTCCTACGTCAGTGCCGCTGGTGCCGTCGCGAACCGCGACGGCGAGGTGCGGGAGCACGCGACGGTGGCCAGCGTGGCGGCGGCGACCCGAGCCTCCTGGAACCGTGAACTGTCGCGCATCCGCGTCGGAGGCGGCACCGCCGACCGGACCACGCAGCTGTACACGTCCGTGTACCACGCGCTCATGCAGCCGAACACGCTGAACGACCGCGACGGCCGGTACCTCGGGCCGGACATGCGAGTGCACCGCATCGACCGCGGGCACCGCGCCGTCTACGGCACCTACTCCGGGTGGGACCAGTACCGGGCGCAGATCCAGCTGCTGGCGCTGCTGCGGCCGGACGTCGCCGGGGACATGGCCCAGTCGATGCTGCGGTTCGCCCAGCAGAACGGTGGCGTCTGGGACCGGTGGCTGCACCTCGGAGCGCCGACCCACGTGATGACCGGTGACCCCTCCGCGGCGACGCTCGCCACCTGGTACGCCATGGGGGTCCGGAACTTCGACGTCCGTGCGGCGTACCAGTCGCTGCGGCACCAGGCGACGGTGCAGAACGCCGACGCGCTCAGCGACATCGGGTGCCCGGGGCAGTGCCTCGCGCAGCGACCTGGGCTCGACCAGTACCTGCAGCGCCAGTACGCGGCGAACGACGACTGCCACTGCTGGGGCGGGGCCGCCGAGACCCTCGAGGACTCGATCTCCGACAGCGCCCTCGGGTACTGGGCCTCCTCGCTGGGGCTGCGGTCCGACGCGCGGATGTTCTCCGCTCGCGGCGACTACTGGGAGAACACGTTCAACCCGGCCGTCGGGTACCAGGCCGCGCGCCAGGCAGATGGGTCGTGGACGCCGGACTGGTCGCCCGCGACCGGTGTCGGCTTCGCCCAGGGCACCAGCGCGCAGTACACGTGGCTCGTGCCCCAGGACGTGCAGGGGCTGTCGTCCGCCCTGGGCGGTGACGCCGCGGCCGTCGCCCGACTCGACACGTTCTTCCACGACGCGTCCGGTGCGTTCGCGGTGACCGGTGGCGACGCGACGAAGTTCGACCCGACCAACGAGCCCGACATCCACACGCCGTGGATGTACAACGCGCTCGGACAGCCGTGGAAGACGCAGGAGACCGTCCGCCAGGTCGTCGACGACGCGTACGGCACCGGCGCCGGCGGTCTGCCCGGCAACGACGACCTCGGCACGATGAGCGCCTGGTACGTCTTCGCCTCGATCGGCCTGTACCCGCAGACGCCGGGACGGGCCGAGATGCTCATCGGGAGCCCGACGTTCAGCACGGTCGACATCCGGCGGGCGAGCGGGCAGCGGATCGTCATCCGGTCTTCGGGCACGGACCCCTACGTGCAGGGCGCACGGCTGGGCGGACGGACGCTGACGCAGTCGTGGGTGCCGTCCTCGTTCGTCAACCGCGGCGGGCTGCTCTCGCTCCGGGTCGGCGCGACGCCGGACACGACCTGGGCCACGGCTCCGGAGGACCGGCCGCAGGACCGCTGAGACGCGGGCACGACGACGGCGGGGGGCCCCATCGGGCTGCCCGCCGTCGTCGTCGGCGCTGTGGCCGGTCGCGGTCGCGGTCGCGGTTGCGTCCGCGTCCGCGGGGACGCTCAGCCGAGCTGGGCGTAGAGCCGCTCGGGCTCCGCTGCGAGCGAGGCCTTCACCATCGCGCTCCACTCGTCGGCGACCACCTCGGCCGCACCGCGCGCGACGCCGTCGAGCGACGCCCGGGCGATGTCCGCCGGGTCCGCCTTCGGGCCGTCGTAGTCGGCCATCATCTCGGTGTCGGCCGCGCCGAGGTGCAGCCCCTGCACGCTGATGCCCCGGCCGGCCAGCTCCAGTCGGACCGCGTTCGTCATGTTCCACGCGGCGGCCTTCGCGGCGGCGTACCCGCCGTGGCCGGGCGCTGCGAACCACGACAGCGCCGACAGGACGTTCACGATCGCCCCGCCGCCGTTGCCCTCGATGACCGGGGCGAACGCGCGGATCATCGACAGCGTCCCCCAGTGGTTGGTGTCCATCACCCGGTGGGCCTCCTCCAGCGACCCACTGACCAGCGAGCCCTCCGCCGTGATGCCCGCGTTGTTGACCAGGAGCGTGACGTCCGGCGCGGCGAGGGCCACCGCGTCGACCGAGGACTGGTCCGTGATGTCGAGCGGGAGCACCTCCACGCCGTCGATCTGCACGCTCTCCGGGCGCCGCGCGGTGGCGTAGACCTTCGTGGCGCCGCGTGCCAGCAGCTCCTCGGCGAAGCGGCGGCCGATGCCCCGGTTCGAGCCGGTGACGAGTGCGACGGATCCTGCGATCTCCATGGTGTTCCCTTCCGTGCCCGGGCGACTCCCGACGGCAGCGGACGTACGCTAAGACCTCACGTCGGTGTCAGGGGCAACCCGGATCGGAGAAGTCGTGCGCATCGGGGACCTGGCCGCGCGAGCCAAGGTGAGCGTCCGCTCGCTCCGCTACTACGAAGAGCAGGGGCTGCTCACGGCCGACCGCTCCGTGAACGGGCAGCGTCTCTACCGCGAGGCCGCCGTGGAGCGGGTGCAGCTCGTGCAGCAGCTCTACGCCGCCGGCCTGGCGAGTCGAACCATCGCGCAGCTGCTGCCGAGCGTCGACGCCGGTCACGCCACCCCGGAGGACTTCGCGATCCTCGCGTCCGAGCGGGAGCGGATCACCGCGCAGGTGGCGGAGCTCGAAGCCGCACGGGAACGACTCGACGAGGTCATCCGCATCTCCGAGCACCCGACGCCCGAGTTCTGTCCGGGCCTGCGCCACGCCGACTTCCCGGTCGCCCGGGCCAGCTAGGCGGTGGACCCCGTGCTCGTCCAGGTCTGCGGGTTGCCCGGCTCCGGCAAGTCGACGCTGTCCTCGGCGCTCGCCGACGCGCTCTCCGCGCCGAGCCTGCGGGTGGACGCCATCGAGGCCGCGATGTGGAAGTACGGCATCCCCCGGTCACAGTCGGGGATCGCGGCCTACTCGGTCATGCACGCGCTCGCCGTCCCCGACCTCCGCCGCGGGTTGACGGTCGTCGCCGACGCGGTGTCGGGCGTCGAGGCTGCCCGGGCCGGGTGGGTGTCGACGGCCGCGTCGGCCGGTGTGGCGCTCCGCGTGGTCGAGGTCGTGTGCCCGGACCTCGTGGAGCACCGACGACGGGTGGAGGAGCGGGAGAACGACCTGCCCGGGTTCGTCTTGCCGACGTGGGACGAGGTCGAGCGGGTCCGCGCGGAGTACGAGCCGCGGACGGACGACCGGCTCGTGGTCGACAGCACCCGGCCGCTCGAGGAGACGGTCCGGCAGGCGCTGGACTTCGTGCGCGGCGGCGCCTGAGCGAACAGGCGTGCCCAGCTCGGGGACAGCGTCCCGTCCTCCGTATCTGGACAGACTCCGGAGTCGACCTGAGCATGAGTCATACTCGGGTCGTTCGTACCCGAAGGAGCATCATGTCCGTCCACCGACAGCAGGGCCAGCAGCCCACCCCGAACCGCGCACGGAGGGTGCCGGTCACGAGTTGGGTCGGCATCGTCGGGACGGCCCTGATGGCGCTGCTCGGGCTCGCCTCTGGCGGTGTGTGGTTGATGGTCGGGATGGCTTCGCTGGTGGTGCTCCTGACCGCGGTCTACGGCGTCCTCTTCCGTCGGACGACCTGGATGCGGCTTCCCCGGAAGCGGGCCGCCGCAGCAATCGGCGCGGGCATCGCGCTCGTCGTGATGGTCGGTACCACGTCAGCGTTCGGTGCGACACACCCCGTGGCACCGCAGCCGGTCCAGCCGGTGGCGGCGGTCGCCGCAGCTCCCGCGCACGTCAAGGCGAGCGCGACGAGCACACCGATCCCGTCCCGCACGCCGACTCCGACTCCGACTCCGACTCCGACACCGACCCCGGTGGTCACGACGAAGGTCGTCAGCGAGTCGGTGGCGATCCCCTTCGCCACGACGAGCGTCGAGAGCGCGACGGTCGCCAACGGCACGACGTCGGTGACGACCGCGGGCGCGAACGGCGTCGAGACGAAGACCTACACGGTGACGCTCACCGACGGTGTGGAGACCGCTCGCACGCTCACCAGCCAGGCCGTGACGACTCCGCCGGTCACGCAGGTCACGACCGTCGGGACCTACGTCGCACCGCCGGCACCGGTCGCGCCTGCCGCTCCCGCGTGCACGAACGGCAGCTACGTCAACTCCGCCGGCAACACGGTCTGCAGCCCGGAGGTCTCATCGAGTGCTCCGAGCGGTGCGACCGCGAAGTGCGGGGACGGGACCTACAGCTTCAGCCAGTCCCGACGTGGAACGTGCTCGTCGCACGGCGGCGTGGCCACGTGGCTCTGAGCTGAGCTGAGCTGAGCTGAGCTGAGCTGAGCTGAAGCACGAGCACGAGCACGAGCACGCGCTGCACGGTCCTGACGATCCCGGCAGCGCGGTTCAGACCAGGTCTCGCGGACCCCGCAGCTGCCCCCACCCGAAGTCGCTCTCGGAGATGAAGTCCTGCAGGTCGCTCTGGACGCCGCGGACGAGCGTGACCGGATCGTCGTCGGCGTCAAGGCCGCGCGACCATCCGCGCTCCCCGAGGATCCGCCACCGCACGACGGCGCCGTTGAACCGGACGGGATCGTCATCCCTGAGGTCGGGGCCGTCCGGCTCTCCCAACGGCACGATGCCGAACCGGAGCGACGCGAGTTCGTCGTCGTGCAGCATCTCGCGGAACATCGGCGTCAGCAGCGCGACGACCTCGGCGACGTTCATCGACGCCGGCCCGACCTCGTGTCCTGCCACCGTGACCGGATCCGTCGGCGCACACGCAGCACGGTGACCAGTTCCGCCAGCAGACCGACCAGGATCGCGAGGACGGCGAGCTTCGTCGAGGCCGAGTCCGACGCGGGCCAGATCAGCGCGGCCGCGCCACCGATCGCCAACGCGAACCCGCCCCACACCTGGAGGTGGTCGGTCCAGAGCAGGTTCCGCGGCATGTCGAGCACGCTACGCGCACCGCCCGTCAGTCGAGCGGCCGTCCGGCTCCCCACACCCGCTGGACCTCGAGCGCCGGCGACAGCGCCACCAGGTCGGCTGCGAACCCTGGCGCGAGCCGACCGAGCCGGTCGCCGAGCCCGAGCGCACGAGCAGGCACGCTCGTCAGCGCCGCCAAGGCCTCGGGCAGGGACCGTCCGGCGAGCGCGACGGCGTTCCGCAGCGCCGCGTCCTGGGTGAGCGTCGACCCCGCGATCGTGTCCGTCCCGGCGACGTGCGCGACACCGTCGGTCACGGTGACGTCGAGCGACCCGAGGCGGTACTCGCCGTCGGCGGCTCCGGCAGCACCCATGGCGTCGGTGATCAGCGCCACGCGCCCGGGGGCGGCGCGGAACAGGGTGTCCGCGACGACCGGGTGCACGTGGACGGCGTCGAGGATGAGCTCGAGCGTCACGCGGTCGTCGGCCACGGCGGCTCCGATCGGCCCGGGCGCACGGTGGTGGAGCCCCGGCATGGCGTTGAACGCGTGCGTGAGCATGGTCGCGCCGGCGTCGAACGCGGCACGGGCCTGGTCGTACGTGCCGACGGTGTGACCGACCGCGACGACGACCCCGGCGTCGACGAACCGACGGACGGCGTCGAGCGCTCCGGGCAGCTCGGGCGCGATGGTGACCTGCCGGATGACGCCCTCGCCGGCCGACAGCAGGGCGTTGACGTCGGCGGGGGTCGGGGTGATCAGGAACTGCTCGTTGTGGGCGCCCTTGTTGTGCGGGGAGAGGAAGGGCCCCTCGAGGTGGACGCCGAGCACGAGCGGGTCGGCGTCCATCACCTGGCGGATGCGCCCGAGCGACGCCGCGAGGACGTCGACCGGGTTCGCCACGAGCGACAGGACCGACCGGGTGGTGCCGTGCGCGCGGTGCATCGCGAGTGCGGGGCCGACGGAGGCGTCCTCGTACGCGACGGCCGCCCCGCCGTGCCCGTGCAGGTCGACGAACCCGGGCGTCAGGACCGCGTCGCCGAGGTCGACCACGTCGTCGGTGGAGGGGACGTCGGGGCCGGAGCCGACCGCGCGGATCGTGTCACCGACGACGAGGACCCACCCGTCGGTCGTCGACCCGGCCACGTCGACGACGTGCGCCGCACGCACCAGCGTGCTCCGAGCCTCCGGCCCGACGGAGCCGGAACCGGCCCCGGACCCCGCCCCGCCGCTCACCGGGCCTCCCGCCGCGACGCGACCACGCCGGACACCGCGGCCACCACGACGAAGACCAGCCCGACGACCGGGTGCCCGATCGAGATCCAGGCGCCCCCGGCGGCCACGATCAACGCGACCTCGACGATGGTCTTGCCGACGACGTCGGTCTCGATCGGGGAGCGCGGCGACCGGAAGAAGTACCAGACCACCGCGGCGAACAGCGGCGCACCGACGATGAACAGCACGGCCGGCATCGGGAACGGCCACGCGATGTAGCCCCAGTACGCCAGCGACAGCAGCCCGAACGCGCAGACCAGCCCGCGCAGCACGCTCCAGCCGTCGACACGGCGAGGACTGCGCGGCGCCGACGGTTCGGGCGTCGCGTCCCAGTCCATCGGGGATCGCGGGACGTTGCTCATGCTGCCTACTTGAAGATGATGGTGCGGGCGCCGTCGAGGAGGACCCGGTCCTCCGCGATCCAGCGCACGGCCTGGGTGAGGGTGCGGGACTCTTCGTCCTGGCCGATCGAGACGAGCTCGGCCGGTTCCTTCGTGTGGTCGACCCGCACGACGTTCTGCTCGATGATCGGGCCTTCGTCGAGGTCGCTCGTGACGAAGTGCGCGGTCGCCCCGATGAGCTTCACGCCCCGGGCGTGCGCCTGCCGGTAGGGGTTGGCGCCCTTGAAGCCGGGCAGGAACGAGTGGTGGATGTTGACCGCCCGACCGCGCAGTGCTGCGCAGAGCTCGGGGGAGAGGATCTGCATGTACCGCGCCAGGACGACGAGTTCGATGTCGTGTTCCTGCACCGCGTCGAGGATGCGCTGCTCCATCGCCGCCTTGCTGTCGGCGTCGGTGACGGGACGGTGCTCGAACGGCACGGAGTAGAACGCGGCCAGCTCGGACAGGTCGGTGTGGTTCGACAGCACGAGGGGCACGTCGATCGCGAGCTGCCCGCCGCGCTGCCGGTAGAGCAGGTCGTTGAGGCAGTGCCCGGCCTTGGAGACGAGCACGAGCGTGCGCATCGGTCGGCCGACGACGTCGAGCTGGACGCGCATGGCGTAGCGCTCGACCACGGGGGCGATGGCCTGCTCGAACGTGGCACGGTCGACCGGCGCCATCACCTGCAGGCGCATGAAGAACGTGTTGGTGTCGTGGCTCGAGAACTGCTGCGACTCGGTGATGTTGCCGTGGGCCTGCACGACGGCCCCGGACACGGCGTGCACGATCCCGGGCTGGTCGTCGCAGACCAGGGTCAGGGTCCAGTGCGTGGGGGTCGCGTCGCTCGGGTCGGTCACCGGTTCAGGCTACCGGCCAGGAGGCTCGCCCCGGCCCCGTCACGCAGCCCCTGTGGACAACTGGTCCGGCCCTACGCCTCCGCCCCGCGCCGCAGCGCCCGGTCGCCGATCGTCAGCGCGCTCAGCACCACCGCGATGCCGACGATCACCCACCCGAGCACGTGCAGGTCCGGCGTCGTCGGAGCCTGCCCGAACACCCCGCCGATGAGCGAGGACGCCGCGATCGCCCCGATGTACACGCTCGTGCGGGACAGCCCAGCGGCCGTGCCGATCGACTCCGGCGGCACGATCCGGTACAGCGCCGCCTGGTTCGACACGGACGCCAGTGCCTGCGGGATCCCGAACAGCGCCGGCGCGAGGGCCAGCAGCACGATCGACGACCCGGTGTGCAGGCCGAGCAGCAGCAGTCCGCCGAGGACGGGCACCGTCGCCGCGATGACGAGCGGCCCGCGCACGGTGGTCCGGCGGGCGACGAGGACCGAGGCGAGCCCGGCGACCACCGCCGCCGGCAACTGGAGGTAGCCGGCCTGGTCGCTGGAGTACCCAGCGACGTCCTGCACCCACTGCGAGAACCCGTACGTCATCGTGTACGCGAGCATGTAGACGAGGAACAGTCGCAGGTAGGTGCGGGTCAGGGCCCCGTTCCGCGCGAGCATCCGCACGTCGACGAACGGCCGGGTGGCGCGCAGCTCCCAGAGCACCAGGGCGACGAGCAGCACGACCGCGACGCCGAGCAGCCACCACAGGCGCGCCTGGATGTCGAGCAGGAACACGAGCAGCGCCGACACCGTGCCCGTCATGAGCACCATGCCGAACGGGTCGAGCGCCGTCAGGACCGGCACGTCGGCGTCGTACCGCGGACGCAGTCGGTCCGACGGCAGCCAGAGCCCGGCGACCACGAGCCCGAAGACCGCGAGCGGCACGTTCACCAGGAAGATCGCGTGCCAGCCGAACCCGGCGATGAGCGCGCCGCCGAGCGGAGGGCCGGCCGCCGCGGACACGAGCGACGTGATCGAGAGCGCACCGAGGACCAGCGGCGGCGTGGGTTTCCCGATGCGGGCGGAGTGGTGCCGCAGGGTCGTCAGCGCCGCCGGGTACGCGGACGAGGTCCCGATGCCGATCAAAACCCGGGCGAAGACCGCTCCGCCGAAGCCGGTCAGCACCTCGGGCACGAGTCCCGCGATCCCCACCACGACGAGCCCCGCCATGAACACCTTCTTCGGGCCGAACCGGTCCGCCAGCTTCCCCATCGTCGGCTGCGCCACGGCACTCGCCAGGTACAGCGCCGCGACGAGCCAGATCGCCTGCGACGCTCCGATCCCCAGGTCACGGGAGATCGGCGCGAGGGCGACCGACACCATCGTCGTGTTGATCGGGTTCAACAGCGGCCCGACCAGGACCGGGATCAGCAGCTTCGGGCCGAAGCCGCTGCCGGATCCGTGGTCAGCGGACGTCGGGACGGGAGCGGTGGAGGTGGACGTGGTGGCCTGCCTCGGTGCGGTGGCCGGGACGCGACCAGCCAGGAGGCCCGGCGTGCGTCCGCGACGCACCACGGGCCTCCTGGCTGGTCACGACTCGACGAGGGGTCGGAGGATGGCGAACGACCGCGCGAGGACCGCGCGGTCGTCCGGGTCGAGCGCCGCGAGGCGCTCGGCGAGTGTGCGGGTGCGGGCACGGAGGGAGTCCTCGCGCGCGGCGCGGCCGGCATCGGTGGCGGTGACGATCGTGCGCCGGCCGTCGGTGGGGTCCTGCTCGCGGTCGACGAAGCCGAGGTCGACGAGCACCTGGATCGTGGCGCCCATGGACTGTGGGCGCACGCCCTCGGCCCGGGCGAGGTCAGCGGTGGTCGTGGCACCGTCGCGGACCAGGCGACCGAGGGCGGCGGACTGGGAGGCGGTGACCTCGTCGGCCTTGCCCACCAGGGTCGTCCTGCGGATGCGGCCGTGGAGCGCCAGCAGATCGCTGGCGAGGTCGGACGGGTCCGTGGAGGTCATACCGCGACGGTACTACTCCGACAGGTGAACTTGCAAGGCATCCTGTCGATCAGTGGTCGAAGACGATCCGCCGCTTCGCCACGCCGAACCCGGCCCGCTCGAACGCCCGCCACATCGGGGTGTTCGCCGCGTCCGTCGTCCCCACCACCCGGGGTTCGCCTGCCGCGTGGTGCACGCGCAGCGCCTCGGCGAGCAGTGCGTCGACGACCCCGTTCCCGCGGTGCTGCGGGAGGACGCCGATGTAGCTGACGGCGGCGTCGTAGGCCGTCCGGGTGGCCAGGACGAACCCGCGCGTGACACCGTCGGCACCGACCGCGATCCGCCAGTCCTCGCGGCGTCCGGGCAACGAGGCGTAGAACTCGAGGTCGTCCGCCGCGGTGCCCCTGGCGCCGAGCCGGGCGACGGTCGCGCGGGTGTGGTCGTCGAGGCTCCCGACGGTGACCCGGGCGAACAGGTCGAGGAACTCGTCGTCGTCACCGGTCCGGAAGGTCAGGTCCCGGCGGGGCGCTGGCACGCCGGCGTCCGGTGTCCACGCGACGCTGATCCGCTCGGTCGTCCGCGGGAGTCCGGCAGCGCTCGCCGCCGCTGCCCGCCAGGCCACCGACGCCACGGCTGCCGGGTCGTCGCGCCAGTCGACCGCGACGTCGACGATCCACTCGGGGGTCGCACCGAAGGACGCTGCCCCGGCACGGAGGAGCCCCGCGGCGATCGTGACGCGTTCCCGCTCGTCGCGCGCCCCGGGCACGAGCACGTCGTCGAGGGTGGCGGGGACGTCGGCGTCGGCGCCGCCCCACCAGATCGCCCGTCCGACGGGGACGCCGTCGCGCAGCGCGAGCCACGACCACGCCGGGCGGAGGTTGTGCGCCGCCGCCTCGTCCCGGTACCGGTCCGGACCGGTCCACGCGACGGGTTCCGACGTCGTGAAGGCGAGCAGGGCCTCCAGGTCGGCGGTGGTGGACGCGCGGAAGGTGAGCGTCACCGCGGGGCGGTCATCGTCGTGACGAGGTGCTCCTGCAGGTAGCCGAGCCAGTCGTAGACGTCCCGCAGCCCGACACCGTCGACGGCGGTGCTGCTGGCGGCCTCGGTGTCGGCGTCCACGATGCCGAGCCGGTCCGCGATCGTGAGCCGCAGGTCGGTCAGGCAGCGGAGCCAGGACTGCTCGTCCTCGGCGGTGAGGGCGCCGTTGCGGCCTCCGGTGAGCCACGCGTGCACGGTGTCGGCGTTCGTCGCCTTGCCGGTGCGGAGGTCGTCGCGGGTGTAGCGCCGGAACTCGGAACTCGCCTGGCGGTCACCGGGGTAGGCGTCCGGGAACATCCGCAGGGTCACGGGGTCGGAGTCGAGGTCCCCGTCGAGGATCTGCTGCAGCTGCTCGACCAGGCTCGTGAGCACCGAACGCTCGCCGGACGCCAGGCCGAGGTGGATGCCGTCGGAGCGGCGCACGAAGGGGATCACTCGCCGGCTGCCCGGTCGACGGTGGCCTGCAGGCCGTAGCCGTGCATCGCCTCGACGTGGAGCTCCATCTGCTCCCGGTTGCCCGTGGCGACGATGGCGCGTCCCTCGGCGTCCACCTGGTGCATGAGCTGCTCCGCCGTCGTCCGCGGGAACCCGAAGTAGGTCTGGAAGACGTAGGTGACGTAGGACATCAGGTTGACCGGGTCGTCCCAGACCACGGTCACCCACGGCACGTCGGGCCGCACGCTGGCACGGGTGTCGAGGTCGGCATCGGTGTCGGCGCGCTCGTCGACGGACGGGAACGACAGGGGCATGCAACCAGGGTGACACAGGCCGGGCGGCTCGGTACGATCGTGGTGTCGCGACTGGCGTCGGATGGGTCACCATCAGGGAGCGACACTCGACACGGTGCGTGGCCGTCCGCCTGGGCCACGCCGACCGATCCTCGCCGCCGGCTCGTTCGGCTCGTCACCAAGGAGACCCGTGTCCATCACCGATCTGCCCCCGTTCGTGTCCGAGACGTCCGGCGCCGCGGCGGAACCCGCTGCCTCCGACGCCGCCGCTGCTCGCGCCGCGTTCAACGCCCCGCTCAGCGAGGTCGACCCCGAGATCGCCGCCGTCCTGCAGCAGGAACTCGGCCGCCAGCGCGACACCCTCGAGATGATCGCGTCCGAGAACTTCGTGCCCCGCGCCGTGCTCGAGTCCGTCGGGTCCGTGCTCACGAACAAGTACGCCGAGGGCTACCCGGGCAAGCGCTACTACGGCGGCTGCGAGTACGTCGACATCGCCGAGTCCCTCGCCATCGAGCGCGCCAAGTCTCTGTTCGGCGCCGCCTACGCCAACGTCCAGCCGCACTCCGGCGCCACGGCGAACGCCGCGGTCCTGCACGCCATCGCCTCCGCCGGCGACACCATCCTGGGGCTCGAGCTCGCTCACGGCGGCCACCTGACCCACGGCATGAAGCTCAACTTCTCCGGGCGCATCTACAACGCCGTCTCGTACGGCGTCGACCCCACCACGTTCGAGGTCGACTACGACGACATCCACGCCAAGGCCGTCGAGCACCAGCCGAAGGTCATCATCGCCGGCTGGTCGGCGTACCCGCGGCAGCTCGACTTCGCGAAGTTCCGGGAGATCGCGGACGAGGTCGGCGCCAAGCTCTGGGTCGACATGGCGCACTTCGCCGGCCTCGTCGCCGCCGGTCTGCACCCGTCGCCCGTCCCACACGCCCACGTCGTGTCCACGACCGTGCACAAGACCCTCGCCGGTCCGCGCTCGGGCCTGATCCTGTCGAACGACGAGACGCTGTTCAAGAAGCTGAACTCCGCCGTGTTCCCGGGCCAGCAGGGTGGTCCGCTGATGCACGTCATCGCGGCGAAGGCCACCGCGTTCCTGCTCGCCGGCACGCCGGAGTTCAAGGACCGCCAGGAGCGCACCATCCGCGGCGCCCAGGCCCTGGCGTCCCGCCTGACCGCTGACGACGCCAAGGCCGCCGGGGTCGACGTCCTCACCGGTGGCACCGACGTGCACCTGGTGCTCGTCGACCTGCGCGAGTCCGAGGTCGACGGCAAGCAGGCCGAGGACCTCCTGCACGAGGTCGGCATCACCGTGAACCGCAACTCCGTGCCGTTCGACCCGCGCCCGCCGATGGTCACCTCGGGTGTCCGCATCGGCACCTCGGCCCTGGCCACGCGTGGGTTCGGCGACGCCGAGTTCACCGAGGTCGCGGACATCATCGCGCTGACGCTCATGCCGAACCCGGACGTGGCGGCGCTCTCGGCGCGGGTCAAGGCCCTGACCGACGCGTTCCCGCTCTACGCGTGAGCGGCACCGTGGCTCCCCAGCCCACCGCGGTGGCTCCCCTGCCCACCGCTCGGTGGGCAGGGGAGGACTCGGCCGTGCGCATCGACGGCACCGCCCTCGCTGCCCGCACGCTCGAGGAGCTCCGCGTCCGCGTCGGCCGTCTGCACGAGCGCGGCATCCACCCGGGCCTCGGCACGATCCTGGTCGGGGAGAACGCCGGCTCGCTGTCGTACGTCGCCGGCAAGCACCGTGACTCGGCGCAGATCGGCATCGAGTCGATCCGCCTCGACCTGCCCGCGACCGCCTCGGCCGCCGACATCCGCGCCGCGATCCTGCAGATGAACGACGACCCTCGCGTCACGGCGTTCATCGTGCAGCTCCCGCTGCCGGAGGGCATCGACCCGACGCCCATGCTCGAGCTGATGGACCCGTCGAAGGACGCCGACGGCCTGCACCCGACGAACCTCGGGGAGCTCGTGCTCGCTGTCCCCGGTGGTGCCGGCACGATCGACGCACCCCTGCCGTGCACGCCTCGGGGGATCGTCGAGATGCTCCGCGCGTACGACATCCCGATCCGCGGCAAGCACGTCACGATCATCGGCCAGGGTCTGACGGTCGGGCGCCCGCTCGGCCTGCTGCTCACCCGGCTCGAGGCCACCGCCACCCTCACCCACTCCCTGACCGCCGACGTCGCCGCCGAGTGCCGCCGTGCGGACATCGTCGTCGCCGCCGCCGGGGTCGCCGGACTGGTCAAGCCCGACTGGGTCCAGCCGGGCGCCGCGGTCATCGACGTGGGCATCACCCGCGTCGTGGACGACGAGACGGGGAAGGCCAAGCTGCACGGCGACGTCGACCCCGCGGTCGCGTCCGTCGCCGGCTTCATGTCGCCGGTCCCCGGTGGCGTCGGACCGATGACCCGGGCGATGCTCATGAAGAACGTCGTCGAGGCCGCGGAGCGCCGGCTGAAGTAGTAACCGACGCGTTGGCGTCGCGCCGAGGCGTTGCCGTCGCGTCGGCTCGGCGCTACGTTCACCCCATGGGGGAGAACGTGGTGACCGTGCCGGTGATGGCCGTCGAGGGGCGGCGCTCCACGTTGCGCGGGTGGATGGTCGTCGTCGCCACGATCGTCAGCCTGTTCGTGCTCGGGGTGCTCGGCACGTGGAGCGCGAGCGCCGGCTACGGCGGGGTCGACGCGGACGGCCATTGGACCGACGCGTCCGGGGTCGTCGTCGCCGCCGCACCAGCGACGGTCGAGGCCCTCGGCCACCCGTCACCCCTCGCTGTCACGCTCATCGTGCTCGTCGGCGTGCTCGGCGTCGTCGTGCCGCCCACGCTCGCGCGGTGGGGTCGCGAGCGCCTCGGTCGCACGTTCCGGGTCGCCGCCGTCGTCGCGCTCCCGGTGCTCGTCGTCGCCGCGGTCCTGGTCTACGGGGTGTGGGAGAGCCACGTCGTGATGGACCAGATCCAGCACCAGGTGCTGCCGGTCCACGCCTTCCCCCTCAGCGGCACGACGATCACGATCGGCCACATGACGCGCTGAGCGCGGCGCTGCGTGGCGCTGCCGCTCGGCCGAGTCTCACCTCTGCGGACATCGCGCGGCGTCGGCAAGCCGCAGGACGTCCGCCCACCCGAGGCTCGGCCTGAAGGCTCGTGCCGACCCCGGCAGGCGGGCCGCGGCGAGGGAGCCGCGGCGCGGACCGGCGCCGAACAACCGAAACCGGCTCGCGCCACGGAAGTTCGTGGCGCGAGCCGGTTTCGGCTGTGCGACGCCAGGCGACGCCGCGTGACGGCAGCGCCGGCTGCAGCGCCGGCTGCAGCGCCGCTGCAGCGCCGCGGCGCCGGCCGACGCGCCCGCGTCAGCTGTCGCGCCGCGCGCCCTGCGCCGCGTGCACCGTGAACACGGTCGGCTCGCGGAACCCAGCGTCCGAGAAGGCGGCGGTGACGGCCGTCGCGATCGTCTCACGGGCCTCCCGGTCGACCACCGCGATCGCCGACCCGCCGAACCCGCCACCGGTCATCCGCGCCCCGACGGCCCCGTTCGCCATCGCGGTCGCGACGGCCAGGTCGAGCTCCGGCACGGAGATCTCGAAGTCGTCGCGCATGGACTCGTGCGACGCGACGAGCAGGTCGCCGATCGCTCGGGCGCCCTGCTCGCGGAGGGTGCGGACGGTGTCGAGGACGCGCTGGTCCTCGGTCACGATGTGCCGCACACGGCGGAAGGTCTCGTCGTCCAGCAGTTCCTGCGCCCGCGGCAGGTCGTCCACCGCGACGTCGCGCAGGGCCTCGACCCCGAGGACCTGCGCCCCCTTCTCGCATGATGCCCGACGTGCGGCGTAGCCACCGGTGGCGTGTGCGTGCTCGACGCGGGTGTCGACCACCAGGACCTCGAGCCCCTCGGCCTGCAGCGCCATGTCGACCACCGCGGTGTCGAGCGTGCGGCAGTCGAGGAACACGACGGCGTCCTGCTCGCCGAGCAGCGACGCGGACTGGTCCATGATCCCCGTCGGCGCACCGACCGCGTGGTTCTCGGAGTACTGCCCCACGCGGGCGAGCTGCTTGCGGTCGAGGCCGAGCTCCCACAGGTCGTTGAATGCCAGCGCGACGCCGCACTCGATCGCGGCGCTCGACGACAGGCCGGCGCCGACGGGGACGTCTGACTCGATGTAGATGTCGAGGCCGGTTGCCCGGGACAGGTCGGCACCCTGCTCCTGCAGTGCCCAGGCGATGCCGAACACGTACGCCGACCAGCCGTCCATCGCGTCGGGCGACAGCTCGTCGAGCGACAGCGACACGACGGTCTCCGGGTCGAACGCCGAGGCGACCCGCAGCAGGCGGTCCGCACGCGGTGCGATCGACGCCGTGGTGCGGCGGTCGATGGCGAAGGGGAGGACGTAGCCCTCGTTGTAGTCGGTGTGCTCACCGATCAGGTTCACGCGGCCGGGGGCGGAGTACCGCACCGTCGGCTCGTGCCCGAACACCTGCTGGAACGTCATGCTCGTTCGATCCCTCCTCGGATGAACTCGGCCGCCTTCTCGGGGACGAGGTCCCCGATCCATGCGCCCATGGCGGCTTCACTGCCGGCCAGGAACTTCAACTTGTCCGCCGACCGACGCGGTGACGTGATCTGCAGCATCAGCCGGACGGTGTCACGTCCGGTGTGCACCGGCGCCTGGTGCCACGCGGCGATGTACGGGGTCGGGTCGCCGTAGAGCGCGTCGAGCCCACGGGTGAGTCGCAGGTGCATGTGCGCGAGCTCGTCCTTCTCGGCGTCGGTCAGCCCGGCGAAGTCCGGCACGTGGCGGTGCGGCAGCAGGTGGATCTCGATGGGCCAGCGCGCGGCGAACGGCACGAAGGCGGTGAAGTGCTCCCCGGCGAGGACGACCCGCTCGGACGCGCGCTCGTTCGCCAGGTGCTGCTCGAACAGGTCCGGACCGAACCGCTCGATCGATGCCAGCAGCCGTTGCGTGCGCGGGGTGACGTAGGGGTAGGCGTAGATCTGCCCGTGCGGGTGGTGCAGCGTGACGCCGATCGCCTCGCCGCGGTTCTCGAACGGGAACACCTGCTGGATGCCGGGCATCGCGGAGAGTGCGGCGGTGCGGTCCGCCCAGGCCTCGACCACGGTGCGGGCGCGGGACTCGGAGATGGACGCGAACGAGCCGGCGGTCTCGGGGGAGAAGCAGACGACCTCGCACCGGCCGACCGAGCGCAGCTGGCGGTTCAGTCCGACGTCCGACAGGGACGCGAGCGACTCGGGGGCGTCGTCGGCGTCGAGGGCGGGTCCGAACGACGGGGACCGGTTCTCGAACACGGCGACGTCGTACCGACTCGGGACCTCCGACGGGTTCGCCGCGGTCTGCGGAGCGAGCGGGTCCTGGTCGGCCGGGGGCAGGAACACGCGGTTCTGCCGGGCGCTGGCGATCGAGACCCACTCGCCGGTGAGGACGTCCTGGCGCATCCGTGCCGTCTCCGGCCGCGGGTCGAGCGTCCGCTCGTCGATGTGCCGTTCGGCGGGCAGCTGCGTGTCCGCATCGTCGAAGTAGATGAGGTCGCGGCCGTCCGCGAGCTTCGTCGCGCGCTTGGTGATCACCCGGACAGCCTAGCGAACGAACGAAGGATTGCGAAAGTGATCGGAAGCAGACGAAACTGTCCCCGTGAGCGACGACGACCTCTTCCTCGCCGGCACGATGCCGGCGCCCCTGCGGCAGGACCGCATCGTCGCCATCGTCGACGGCGCCCCCGGCCTGGTCCGGACCGCGGCGCTCGCCGCAGCGCTCGGCACCAGCGAGGTGACGGTCCGGCAGGACCTCGCCGTCCTCGACCGGGAGGCCCGGGTCAGGCGGGTGCACGGCGGTGCGGTCCGCCCCGGGGTCGGGTCACCGGAGCGGCCGTTCGAGGAGACCGCCGTCGAGCACCGGGCGGCCAAGGCCGCGATCGGCCGCGCTGCCGCGGCGCTCGTGCGGTCCGGGGAGTGCGTGGTGCTCGACGTCGGCACGACACCGGCAGCCGTCGCCGAGGCACTCGTCGCCCGCGAGGACCTGGTCGACGTCACCGTCGTCACGAACTCCCTCACCACGGCCCTGGCCCTCGAGCGCGCGGTGCCGCGGTTCACGGTGGTCGTCACGGGTGGCACGCTCCGTCCCCTGCAGCACTCGCTCGTGGCGCCGTTCAACGGCACGGTCCTGCCGATGATCATCGCCGACGTGGTGTTCCTCGGGGGCACGGGTGTCGACGTCGAGCACGGCCTGACGAACGTGAACCTGCCCGAGACCGAAGCGAAGCGGATGCTCGCCGCGACGGCCCGGCGTACGGTCGTGGTGGTGGACGGCTCGAAGTTCGGCCGTGCGCACATCGGGGTCGTCCGCGGCCTCGACGACATCGACGTCATCGTGACGGCGGAGGCCCCGTCGGAGCTCGTCGAGCACGTACGAGCCGCCGGGGTCCAGGTCGTCGTCGCCGACGACACCGCACCGGGAAGGAACCACAGCGCATGACCGCAGCACCCACCGGAGGCCAGTACCACCTCCGTCACACCGGCCCGGACGGGGTCGTCGAGGCCGTCGTGACCGAGGTCGCCGCCGGCATCCGCCAGCTCACCGTCGCCGGGTTCGACCTCACCGAGCCGTTCCCTGCGTCCCAGGCGCCCGCCGGCGCGAACGGCATCGTCCTGGTCCCGTGGCCGAACCGCGTCGCGGGTGGCGTCTGGCACCTCGACGGTGCAGCGCAGCAGCTGGACGTCTCCGAGCCGAAGTACGGCAACGCCTCGCACGGGCTGCTCCGGTTCTCGCCGTACCGCGTGGTGGACCAGACCGAGTCGTCCGTCCTGCAGCAGGCCACGATCCACCCGCAGCACGGATGGCCCTTCACCCTCGAGACCCGCGTGCACCACGAGCTCGTCGACGACGGCATCCGCATCACGCACGTGATCACGAACCGCTCCGACGTGCGGGCACCGTTCGCCGTCGGCGCCCACCCGTACCTCCGCGCCGGCGACACCCCGGCAGAGGACCTCGTCGTCACGCTCGACGCCGCCACCGCCTTCACCGTCGACGACCGCAAGATCCCGAACGGCACGCAGCCCGTCGAGGGCACCGACCAGGACCTCCGCGCCGGCCGTCGTGCCGGGGACTCGGACCTCGACACCGCCTACACCGACGTCACCCCCGGCAGCGACGGCATCCGTCGGACGACGATCCACGGGCCGGAGGGCGACGGCGTCGAGCTGTGGCAGGACGCGTCCTTCCCGTACGTGCAGGTCTTCACCTCCCGCGAGTTCCCCCGGGGCGACGGCAAAGGCCTCGCGGTCGCGGTCGAGCCGATGACCGCGCCTGCCGACGCCCTGAACTCGGGCGAGGGCCTGCGTTGGCTCGAGCCCGACGAGACCTGGACCGGCTCGTGGGGGATCCACCGCGTCTGGTCCTGAGCCCGCCGGTCGGCGCTCTGCTGGACGAACGAAGGCCCCGCCGGTCAGCCGGCGGGGCCTTCGTTCGTGGTCAGTGGCGTCGAGTGTGGCGCGTCAGGCGCGACGCATGCGGAGGGCCTCGACCGCGAGCGACTCAGTGGCGTACCGGCCGATCTCCTGGGCCCACGCGGGGTCGTCCCCGCGCAGGGCGAGGAACTGCTTGCGCTGCCGGCACACGTACCCGAGGACGCTCGAGCCCGTGGCGACCTCGACGAAGTCCGTGCGGATGTGCCGGGTGGTGACCTGTGCCCTGCGGCGGAGGGTGTCCAGCAGGAGCCGGTCGCTCATGGTGGTGTTCGTCGCTGCGGCGAGCTCGACGATGCGGCGCGCTTCCCCGGTGGTGCTGGTGTGCGTGGCGTCGATGTGCTCGATCACGGTGTACCCCGTTCGTTTCGTTCCTGGTGGTGCGGTCGACCCACGAGCAGTGGATCCGGGAACGACACTAACGGCGTGGACCCACCTGCCTGCTGTGGATCGGCCGGTGTGCGCAGTGGGTTCACCATGAGAACGCTGGGGACGGGTTGTACCCCGCGACGATGGCAGGGTCAGTGCGTCACTGTCGCAGCGTCTGGCGAGGGTACTCCCCGAACCGGGTGGCGTAGGTCGAGGAGAACCGACCCATGTGCGCGAACCCCCAGCGCCGGGCGACCTCGGCCACGGACGACGACCGCGGGTCGAGCGACTGCAGCTCCTCGTGCGCGCGGCTCAGTCGGACGTCCCGCACGTAGGCCATCGGCGTCGTGTCGAGCGTCCGTTGGAAGGCGTCCTGGGTGCCGCGGACGCTCAGCCCTGCGGCCCGGGCGATGTCGGCGACGGTGAGTGGCTCGTGCACGTGCTCGTGGATGTACTCGACCGCACCGCGGAGTCGTCGGTGGGCGGGGTCGCCGGAGTCGGCGCCGAGGAGATCGGCCTGCAGCGGGTACAGGGCCAGCAGTGCGCGGGCGACGTCGCGTCGGGCTTCGTGCCAGGCGAGCGAGGCCTGGCCGTCCTCGCGGAGCGTGTGCACGGCACCGGACACCGCGGTCCGCCAGCGGGCGACCGCTGCGGGGTCCTGCGGCGCGGCACGGTCGAACGACAGCGTGCCGTCGACGAGCCAGTGTTCGGCGGCGACGTCGAGGAGCAGGCTGCGGTCCACGTGCACCAGGCGCTGGTCCCAGTCCTCGTACTCCATCTCGAAGCGTCGCTCGACGGGGAACATCGTGGGGACGCCGGGCTGCATCCGGACCTCGTCGCGCCCGACGTCGACCCGCGCCCGCCCACGTTCGAGCCACTGCACGACGACCTCGCCCTCGACGGCCACGTCACCGCGGAGGTACCCGTGCATCTGCGAGCGTCGGATGCTGAGCTGGTCGTCGCCGACACCGACGTAGCGGTACCAGAAGCTCTCGTCGACCGGGCGGGAGTACCAGGCCTTGCCGGCGTACATGCCGGCGAGGGACGTGATCGCCGAGTCGGTGTCCTGCCCGGCGACCGACACCAGGGGCCGCTGTGGCGCGGGGGTGGTCGCTGCGCGGGGTGCGTGCGGCTCGGTGGTCATCGCGGCCTCCTCTCAGAGGACTCGATCCACGCTATGTCGCGTCGAGGCCGAGTTCAACCGTGCCGCGGTCTGCGACCTTTCCGGCACCCCTGGGACACATTGCGCCGACCGGACTCACACGCCCGCCGCGTGCGATCTCACCGAGCGGGAGAGTGAGGACGGGATCGGAGTGGGCCCCGTGGGGCTCGAACCCACGACCCTCGGATTAAAAGTCCGGTGCTCTACCAACTGAGCTAGAGGCCCTCGTCCACCAGGGTATCGGGCGACGGGATGCCCGTGTCACCGGCGCCGCCTACACTTCCCGGGTGCCTCGCGATCACCACCGTCCAGTCCACTTCACCGACGCCGAGTTCGCTGCCATCAAGGGCGGCGAGGACCCCGCGCTGGTGAACCGCGTCGCGCACGAGACCGCCAACGCGCTGCTCCACCGCGTGCGGCAGGACCCGGACCCCGCCGTGGTCGAGCGCCTCGTGACGTACACCGACGTGCACGGGATCGAAGCCGTCGCCGAACTCTGGGCACGCGTGGGGCCGCACACCCTGCCGGGCACCCTGTGGCGGATCTACCTCATGCGCACGGTGATCCGGCAGAACCCGGACGAGGTCGCCTACCTCTTCACCCGCGGCACGGAACGCATCCGGACGATCGACCAGGCCGTCGCCGGCGCCGAGGCACCGACGGGTCCCGCCGAGATCCTCGCGCTCGCGGACAGCATCCTGCACGGGCTCTACACGGGCGACTTCGCGGTGGCACTCGACCGCGGTGCCGCCTTCTGCCGTCTCGCCGCAGCGGGAGCCACGAGCGTCGCGGACGACTCCGACATCACGGCTGAGGAGCGCGCGAGCGTGTTGACCGTCCGTGCCTTCCGCCTGGCCGAGCTCGCCGAGGACCTGTCGGCGGCAGCGGCACTCTGGCGCCGCGACGCCCTGGACTGAGCACGCGGCAGACCGGACCGGCCCGCCGGGCAGCAGCCGAGCCTCCAGGCAGGAACGGCAGTTCCGGCGTGCAAGCACGACGAACGCGACCCGCGAGAGGGCAGAGAAAGACCGGGCCGCAGAAGCGCCTCTCGGCGCGAGGCCGCTCGAAGCGGCGAATTTTGGAGCCCGGGGCTTGCTGCGGCCCGGCGATGTCAATTGTAGGAGACGCAGCCTGTGCGCGCTGCCCTGTTCACTCACGGTGGACAGACCGGTTCCCGGGCGCGCCACGGACGGCTTGCGGGAAACCGCAGCCACCCGGGCCAATCCGACAGGGCGAGGGTGCCGAATCATCAGCGTGACCGACTTCACGGAACGTCACACGGCGAGGTCCTGTGCGACCCGGTCCGGCTCCACCGGCTGGTCAATTCCCTGCGGGTCGTGCAGGCCCTCGTCACAACCTGAACGAAGCAACCTGAACGCCGCACGAACGCACGACACCGGAAGGAGGAAAACCTGCAATGCTTGCCCTCGTGGAACGCGACACCGACAGTTGGAGCTCGGATGAGCCAGCACCCGCGTCGCCGGATCTCCTCCTCCTCCGTGTCGCCCAAGGCGACCAGCAGGCCTTCTCCGAGCTCTACGACGAACTCTCGGGTCGCGTCCTCGGCCTGATCACGCGGCTCCTCAAGGACCGCGCCCAGTCCGAGGAAGTGGCACAGGAGGTCTTCCTCGAGGTCTGGCAGCAGGCCGCCAAGTTCGACACCAAGCGCGGCAGTGCCGCCAGCTGGGTGCTGACCATGGCGCACCGCCGGGCCGTCGACCGGGTCCGGGCCGCACAGTCCTCCCGCGACCGCGACACCAAGATCGGCATCCGCGACTTCGAGTCCGGGTTCGACCAGGTGTCGGAATCGGTCGAGATCCGCATCGAACACG
Source organism: Curtobacterium sp. SL109 (assembly GCF_026672405.1). Classification (NCBI taxonomy): domain Bacteria; kingdom Bacillati; phylum Actinomycetota; class Actinomycetes; order Micrococcales; family Microbacteriaceae; genus Curtobacterium; species Curtobacterium sp. SL109. The sequence goes on along the minus strand of NZ_JAPPRB010000002.1, from coordinate 144,935 downwards.
AACGCGTCAGCCGTGCCCTCGGCCGCCTGACGGAGTTCCAGCGCCAGGCAGTCCAGCTGGCCTACTACGGCGGCTACTCGCACAGCGAGATGGCCGAACAACTCGGAGTGCCGATCGGCACCGTGAAGACCCGTCTCCGCGACGGGATGATCCGTCTACGCGACGAGATGGGGGTGACGTCATGACCCAACGACACGACGACCCCGCGCTCCTGACCGGCTCCTATGCGCTCGACGCCCTCAGTGACGCGGAGCGCCACGACATCGAAGAGGCCCTCGCGGCCTTCCCCGAACTCCGCGCCGAAGCCGACTCCCTCTCCGAGACCGCCAGGGCACTGGCCTACGCGGTCGAGCCGATCGAGCCGCCGGCCTCCCTCAAGGCATCGCTGATGGCCGCGATCCAGACCACGCCCCAGGCGTCGGCCGGACCAGCTCACGCCCGTGCCGAGGAGCAGGAACCCGTCCAGGAGGCCCCGATCGCCCCCGTCACGGACCTCGCCTCCGCCGGTGGGTCGGCCAGTGCTGCCGCACACCGTCGCTGGTTCCAGCGTCCCGCTGGGTTCCTCACCGCCGCAGCTGCGGTGGGTGTCGTCTTCCTCGGCGTCGGTCTCGGCGCTGGTGGTGTGCTCTTCGACGGAGGCTCGAACCCCGGGCCGACGAGCTCGCAGGCAGCCTCCGGCCTCGACCAGATCTACGCGTCCCCGGACTTCGCTCGGAGCACGTCGTCGGTCAAGGGCGGCGGGACGGCCACGGTCGTCTGGTCCGACCAGCTCGGCAAGTCGGCCGTCATCCTCGACGGCGTGAAGGCCGCGCCCAAGGACAAGACCTACGAGCTCTGGTACATCGGTTCCGCGGAGTCCGGCGGCACCATCGAGTCCGCTGGCCTGATGAACGACGTCGACGGCGGAGTCCGCTCGGCGGTGCTGAGCGGCTCGAAGTCGCAGGGCGCCACCGTGGGCATCACCGTCGAGCCGGCCGGTGGGTCGAAGCAGCCGACGACGACGCCGATCGTCGCGGTCCCGACCACGTCCGCGTAGCCGGCGGAGCAACGCGAAGAGGCCCGGTGCCGTCCTGTGGGACGTGCACTGGGCCTCTTCTGCGTCGCGTCTCAGGCGACGGACGCGCCGCCGATCAACCGAAGCGGCCGGAGACGTAGTCCTCGGTCGACTTGACGGACGGGTTCGAGAAGATCGTCGCGGTGTCGTCGTACTCGATGAGGTGACCGGGCTTGCCGGTGCCCGCGATGTTGAAGAACGCGGTCTTGTCGCTGACGCGCGAGGCCTGCTGCATGTTGTGGGTCACGATCACGATCGTGAAGTCCTTCTTGAGCTCACCGATCAGGTCCTCGATGGCGAGGGTCGAGATCGGGTCGAGCGCGGAGCACGGCTCGTCCATGAGCAGGACGTCCGGCTGCACGGCGATGGCACGGGCGATGCAGAGACGCTGCTGCTGACCACCGGACAGGCCCATGCCGGGCTTGTCGAGGCGGTCCTTGACCTCGTTCCACAGGTTCGCGCCCTGCAGGGACCGCTCGACGATGTCGTCGGCCTCCGAGCGGCTGACCCGCTTGTTGTTGAGCTTCACGCCGGCCAGCACGTTGTCCTTGATGGACATCGTCGGGAACGGGTTCGGGCGCTGGAACACCATGCCGACCTGGCGACGGACGATGACCGGGTCCACGCCGGGGGCGTACAGGTCGTCGCCGTCCACCTTGACCGAGCCCTCGACGTAGGCGCCGGGGATGACCTCGTGCATGCGGTTGAGCGTGCGGAGGAACGTGGACTTGCCGCAGCCGGACGGGCCGATGAAGGCGGTGACGGTGCGGGGCTCGATCGTCATGTCGACGCCCTCGACCGCCTTGAACTTCGAGTAGTAGACGTTGAGGCCGTCGACCTCGATGCGCTTGGACACAGTGTGACCTTCCGGGGGGCTAGCGGGAGAGCTTGGGGGCGAAGAGACGCGTGATGAACCGGGCGAGCAGGTTCAGCAGCATCACGATGAGGATCAGGACCAGTGCTGCGGTCCAGGCCCGGTCGACGAACGGCACCGGGTTGGCGCCCTGCTGCGAGTACTGCGTGTACGCGAACACCGGCAGGGTCATCATCGGGTTGCCGAACAGGTCGTAGTTCATGCTCGACGTGTAGCCGGCCGTCACCAGCAGGGGAGCGGTCTCACCGATGACGCGGGCGATGGCGAGCATGACGCCCGTCGTGATGCCGGCGAGCGAGGTGGGGAGCACGACCTTGACGATCGTCAGCCACTTCGGGACACCGAGGGCGTACGAGGCCTCGCGGAGCTCCATCGGCACGATCTTCAGGACCTCTTCGGTCGAGCGCACGATGATCGGGATCATCAGGACCGCGAGGGCGATGGAGCCGACCAGGCCGAACCGTGCGCCCGGGCCGAGGAACAGCGCGAACAGCGAGTAGGCGAACAGGCCGGCGACGATCGAGGGGATGCCCGTCATGACGTCGACGAAGAACGTGATGCCGCGGGCCAGGGCCCCACGGCCGTACTCGACGAGGTAGATCGAGGTGAGCAGGCCGATCGGGACACTGATGACGGCCGCGAACAGGGTGATCTCGAGCGTGCCGATCAGGGCGTGCAGGGCACCGCCACCGACGGAGATGACCCCGCGCATCGAGTACGAGAAGAACGCGACGTCGAACCGGGCCAGGCCGTCCGCGAGGACCGTCCAGAGCAGCGACACCAGCGGGAGCACGGCGATGACGAACGCCGTGATGACGAGCGACGTGACCAGGCGGTCGACGGCCTTGCGGCCCCCCTCGACGATCCGGGAGACGACCACGATGAGGACGTCGAACAGGACCGTGCCGAGGAAGACCGCGGCGACGACGTTGAAGTCCTTGACGGCGCCGCCGGCGTTGAGCAGGGCGAAGACGAGGGCCAGGGCGACCCAGCTGCCGGCGAGGAGCAGCCACGGGACGGAGGTGTGCAGCTTGCCGTTGGCGAAGACGTTGCCGCCGGTCGGACGGATTGCGAGGGACATCGGGGTGCGACCTCTCAGCTGACGCGTCGGCGCACGATGTAGCGCGCGAGCATGTTGATGACCAGGGTGATGACGAACAGGATCAGACCGGACGCGATGAGCGCGTTCAGGGCCGTTCCGGACGCCTCGGCGAACTGCAGGGCGATGTTCGCAGCGATGGTCGACGGGTTGAGGGACGTGAGCAGCTTGAACGAGATGTTCGTCGACACCGACAGCACGAGGGCGATCGCCATCGTCTCGCCGAGCGCACGGCCGAGGCCGAGCATGATCGCGGACACGATCCCGGACTTGGCGAACGGCAGGACCGACAGGCGGATCATCTCCCAGCGCGTGGCGCCGAGGGCGAGCGCGGCCTCTTCGTTGAGGGTCGGCGCCTGCAGGAAGATCTCGCGCATGATCGCCGTCATGATCGGGATCGTCATGACGGCGAGGACGATCGCCGCCGTGAGGATCGTGCGACCGGTGCCGGACACCTGCCCGGAGAACAGCGGGATCCAGCCGAAGTACTCGTTGAGGAACGCGTAGAAGGGCTTGACGAACTGCGACAGCACCACGATGCCCCACAGGCCGTAGACGACCGACGGGACCGCGGCGAGCAGGTCGATGACGTAGCCGAGCAGCGGTGCGATGCGCCGCGGTGCGAAGTGCGAGATGAAGAGCGCGATCCCGAGCGCGAGCGGGACCGCCATGACGAGCGCCAGGAGCGCCGACCAGATGGTGCCGAAGACGAGCGGTCCGACGTAGTCCCAGAAGTTCGCCGCCTGGTTGGGCAGCTCGCCGACCTTGGCGGAGAAGGCGGGGATGCTCTGCCAGACGAGGAAGGCGGCGACCAGCGCGAGCACGACCAGGATGAGGCCGCCGGAGATGACGGAGGCGGCGGAGAAGACACGGTCGCCGACACGGACGACGGACTTGGCCTTCGCCGGGGCGAGGGAAGCGCCTTGCTGGACGGGTGCGGAGGTCATGGGGCGTGGGACTCCTGTCGGGAGACGGGGAAGTGCCCGGGTGCCGGTCCGTGGGAGGACCGGCACCCGGGCTCTCGGTGAGGAGTTGTTACTTGATCGAGGCGACCGCGTCAGCGGCCTTCTTGCCGAGGTCCGACGAGAGGGCGGCCGACTTGGCCTCCGTCGCGGCGGCCTTCTGGGCGTCGTCCGACACGACGTAGGTCAGGTACGACTTGACCAGGTCGGCCTTGTCGGCGTCCTTGTACTCCTGGCACGCGATGGCGTAGGAGACGAGCACGAGCGGCCAGGCGCCCTCGGCGGTGTCCTTGCGGTTGATGTCGATCGCGAGGTCGTTCGTCTCGCGGCCGGAGACCGTCTCGGAGTCCGCGACGACCTTGGCAGCGCCGTCAGCGGAGAGCTCGGTGGCCTTGTCGCCGACCATGAGCTTGGCCTTGTCGAGGTCGCCCGCACCGGAGTCGTCGATGTAGGTGATCGCGTTGGTCGCGCCCTGCATGGCCGAGGCCACACCGGAGCCCTTCGCAGCGCCGTCGCCGACCTGGTACGGGAAGGTCTGGCTGGGCGCCTCGGTCCAGACGTCACCGGCGTTCGCCGACAGGTACTCGGAGAAGTTCTGCGTGGTGCCCGAGTCGTCCGAGCGGTGCACGACGGTGATGTTCGCGCTCGGCAGCTTCGCGTCCTTGTTCAGGTCGGCGATCTGGGAGTCGTCCCACTTCGTGATCTTGCCGGAGAAGATGCCCGCGATGGTCTTGGCGTCGAGCGTCAGGTCCTTGACGCCGTCGACCTTGAAGGCGATGGCGATCGGGGAGATGTAGACCGGGATGTCGATGGCCTTGGAGTCCGCCGCGCAGTTCGCGAAGGTGCCAGCGAGCTCCTCGTCGGAGAGCGCTGCGTCCGAGCCGGCGAAGTCCGCCGCGCCGGAGATGAAGTTCTTGCGGCCGGCGCCGGAGCCGTCCGGCGAGTAGTTGACCGTGACGCCGGAGGCCTGGTCCTGGAAGCCGGTGCCCCAGACGGTCTCGGCGGTCTGCTGCGCGGAGGAGCCCGACGCGGTGAGGGTGCCGGAGAGCTTCGAGTAGTCGACACCCGAGGCGGAAGCCGACGAGGTGCTGCCCGCGCCGCCTTCGTTCGCCGCGCACGAGGAGAGCACGACTGCGCCGGCGATCGCGATTGCTGCGATCGAACCGATTCGCTTGATGTTCACAGGGGTCCCTTCGGGAATGTGGAGTGCAGGTGGGACCGCTGTTCAGTCCCGTGGGCCGGTGCCGACCCGCGAGCGACTGTAGGGACGCGAAGTGACCGGGATGACGCCCGCCGGTGAACGGGAGGTGAACGAGGGGGTGACGCGGCGCGGAACGCGGGCACGGGGGCGGTTCCGGGGGCAGGATCGGGAACAGCGTGCCCGGCGGCGGACGGGAGGCTCGCCCCGGCTCGGGCGCGCGGCGACACCGGGCAACGGGGTCGGTTCCGGGGCCGGGTCCGGGTCCGGGACCGGTTTCGTGTCTGGGTCTGGGTCTGGGTCTGGGCCCTGGTCGTGACGCGGGCGCTGCAGCGCAGGTGCGCCCGGGGCGTCGCGCTACGCCGTGACGGTGTTGCGGTGCGTCTCGACGGCGACGAGCGTGTCGTCGGCGATGTGCAGCACGGCGAAGTCGCCGACCGACAGCATCGCCGCACGGCGCAGGTCGAAGCGGTCGGTGTCGTCGGTGGTGTCCGTGGCGATCCGCGCGACGATGTCGGGCAGCACCGGGCCGTGCGAGCAGAACACGGCGGACTTGCCCTTCGCGAGGCGCTTGCGCACGACGCCCTTGACGTCGGCGGAGCCCTGCTCGTGGGCGTCCTGGCTGATGTCGGGCGTGCTGGAGACGCCGAGCTTGACCCGGTCGGAGAGGGGCTCGACGGTCGCCAGACACCGTGCGGCCGTGCTGCTGATGATCTTCTTCGGGCCGAACGCGGCGATCGGTGCCGCAGCGGCCTTCGCCTGCGCACGGCCGACGGCCAGGAGCGGCCGGGTGGCGTCGGGGCCGTGCCAGTCGGAGCCCGGCGTGGTCTTGGCGTGCCGCAGGGCGATGAGCGCGAAGGTGCGGTGCTGGCCGGTGTCGGCGCGCTCGGCGAAGCGCTCGAGGATCTCGACGTCGCGGGCGTAGGTGAGCCGGGCGCGGGCGTCGTCGATCGTCACCCACTCGATCGCGGCGACCTCGTGGTTCGGACGGAACGTGCCGGCGCGCTCGAGTTCCTTCGAGGACACCCGGGCCGCCCAGTACTGCACGACCTTGTCGCGGCCGTTCGGCAGGACGTACTCCGCGGTGCCGAGCGGGGCGCCGAGGTGGACGCGGTGGCCGGTCTCCTCGAGGACTTCGCGGACGGCGGCCGTGGGGACCGCTTCGCCCGGGTCGACCTTGCCCTTGGGGAAGGAGACGTCCTTGTGGTGCTCACGGTGGACCAGGAGCACGAGCGGCTCCCCGTCCTGCTCGCGCCACACCACTGCCCCCGCCGCGAGGACGGGGCCTGCGGAGGTGCCGCTCACCGCGTGGAGCGCTTCCGCGCCGAGATCTTCCGCATGATCACATTCTGCACGTCGTCGAACGGGCGGCCGTCCTGGTCCGTGGAGTGGCGGGTCCACTCGCCGTCGGACTCGAGGTGCCACGAGCTGGTGGTCTCGGCCATCGCCAGGTCGAAGACCTCGGTGACCTCGTTCACGTGGGCCGGGTCGGACAGGCGCACCAGGGCCTCGACGCGGCGGTCGAGGTTGCGGTGCATCATGTCGGCGCTGCCGATGAACACGAACGGGTCGCCGTCGTTGTGGAAGGCGAACGCGCGGGAGTGCTCGAGGTACCGCCCGACGACGCTGCGCACGCGGATGGTCTCGCTGACGCCCTCGAGCCCGGGCTTGAGCGAGCAGATGCCGCGCACCAGGACGTCGATCGGCACCCCGGCCTGGCTGGCCAGGTAGAGGGCGTCGATGATCTGCTCGTCGACCATCGAGTTGACCTTGATCCGGATGCCGGAGGGCAGTCCGGCGCGGGCGTTGTCGGCCTCGACCTGGATGCGCTTGAGCAGGCCCTTCCGCAGGTGCAGCGGAGCGACCAGGAGCCGCTTGAACTTCTTCTCGATCGCGTACCCGGAGAGCTCGTTGAACAGGCGGGTGAGGTCCTTGCCCACGACGTCGTCCGCCGTGAACAGCCCCATGTCCTCGTAGATGCGCGAGGTCTTCGGGTTGTAGTTGCCGGTGCCGATGTGGCTGTAGTGCTTGAGCGTGCCGCCCTCTTGTCGGATGACGAGCACGAGCTTGGAGTGCGTCTTCAGCCCGACCAGGCCGTAGACCACGTGCACGCCGGCCTTCTCGAGCTTGCGCGCCCAGGTGATGTTGTTCTGCTCGTCGAAGCGCGCCTTGATCTCGACCAGTGCCAGCACCTGCTTGCCCGCGGCGGCGGCGTCGATGAGGGCTTCCACGATGGGGGAGTCGCCCGACGTGCGGTACAGCGTCTGCTTGATCGCGAGCACGTTCGGGTCGGCGGCCGCCTGCTCGAGGAAGGCCTGCACGCTCGTGGCGAAGGACTCGTACGGGTGGTGCACGAGGACGTCCCTGGCCGCGATGGCACGGAACAGGTCGGGCTTGGTGTTCGGTTCGCCCGGCTGGAACTGCACGGGGGTGGTCGGCACGTGCTTCGGGTAGTGCAGGTCGGGCCGGTTGATCTTCGAGATCTCGAACAGGCAGCCGAGGTCCAGCGGGGACGGCAGCCGGTAGACCTCTTGTTCCGTGATGTCGAGCTCCCGGACGAGCAGGTCGAGCGTCACCGGGTCCATGTCCTCGGTGATCTCGAGGCGGATGGGCGGACCGAAGCGTCGACGCAGCAGCTCGCGCTCGAGGGCCTGGATGAGGTTCTCGGCCTCGTCCTCCTCGATCTCGACGTCCTCGTTCCTGGTGACGCGGAACACGTGGTGTTCGAGGACCTCCATCCCCGGGAACAGGTCGCCGAGGTGGTTCGCGATGAGGTCCTCGAGCGGGATGAAGCGCATGCGCCCGGAGTTGTCGTCCGGCAGCTTGATCAGTCGCGAGAAGTTCTGCGGGACCTTGAGCCGCGCGAACTCCTGCCGCTGCGACTTCGGGTTGCGCACGCGCACCGCGAGGTTCAGCGACAGGCCGGAGATGTACGGGAACGGGTGTGCCGGGTCCACCGCGAGGGGCATCAGGACGGGGAAGATCTGCTCGGCGAAGTACTCGCGCATCCGGGCGCGGTCGTCCTCCCCCAGGTCGGACCAGTGCTCGATGTGCAGGCCGGCGGCGTCGAGGTCGGGCTTCAGCGAGCCGATGAAGGCCTGCGCGTGGCGGTCCTGCAGCTCGTGGGCCTTCTTGGCGATGTCCCGGAGGACGTCGCTCGGTGCGCGGCCGACGTTCGTCGGCACGGCGATGCCGGTGTCGATCCGGCGCTTGAGACCGGCGACGCGGACCATGAAGAACTCGTCGAGGTTCGACGCGAAGATCGCCAGGAAGTTGGCGCGCTCGAGCAGCGGGACCGTGCGGTCCTCACCCAGTTCGAGGACCCGCTGGTTGAACCGGAGCCAGCTGATCTCGCGGTCGAAGTAGCGGTCCGACGGCAGGGACTCGTGCTCGACCTCGACGACCTCGTCGAAGTCGTCGAGGTCGTTCGAGACGGAGTCGCCGTCGAGCTGCGGTTCGGTGTCCATGCCCACATCCTGCCACCCGCGTGCTGCGGTCGGAGGGCCGGAGGGTGTGCCTGTGGGAACGTGCGGTGAACGAGGCTGCTGTGGAGGAGATCAGGCCGGCGCGGCGTACTGCACGTCGATCGCGTGCTGCGTGAACCCGGACCGCCGGTACAGCGCCAGCGCGGGCTCGTTGTCGCCCTCGACGTAGAGCGCCTGGGCGGCGAGTCCCCGTCCGACCAACCGGGCGGTCCCGGCGCGCATGAGCACGCCACCGAGGCCCTGTCCCTGCAGGTCCGGGCGCACGGCGACGGCGTAGAACTCGCCGATGCCGTCCTCGACCTTGAGCCAGCACGACCCCGCGAGCGCGCCGGAGGCATCCCGCAGCAGCACCAGGTCAGCGGCGTCGAACCACGGCTCGGCCTCACGCGCGAGCAGGTCGTCCATCGTCATCGACCCCTGCTCCGGGTGGGACGCGAAGGCCGCGGCGTTCAGCGCGAGCCAGTCCGCCTCGTCGGTGCCGGGCCGGAAGGCGGCCAGGGTGGACCCGGTCGGGAGGCCGAGTTCTGCCCCGGTGGTCGGCACCGGCGCGCGGAGCTGCAGCAGGGTCCTCGTGGGGGCCCAGCCGTACCGGGTGGCGATGGCCCGCGCCGCCGGGCTGTCGCCGTGCGCCCAGGCCAGCCGCGGTGCGGCCCCGCCGCCCAGCGCGAGCGCCCGCTCGACGAGACGAGTCCCGGTGCCGTGGCCACGGGCCTCCCGGCGGACGACGAGTTCGAGCTCGCCGTCGCGCACCACCGCGACCCCGTCGAGTCCGGCTGCGACCCCGTCGGGTCCGGCTGGGACCCCGTCGGGCTCCTCGAGCACGACGGCACGGCCGGCGCGTACGTCGACCAAGGTCTGGTCGGAGAAGGGCGGCGGCTCGCCGGGGACGACGAAGGCGCCGAGGTCGGGCACGACTACTGCCCCATCAGGCGGTCGGCTTCGTCCTCGTACACGTTGAAGCGGTACCCGACGTTGCGGACGGTGCCGATGAGCGACTCGAGGTCACCGAGCTTGGCGCGCAGGCGACGGACGTGCACGTCGACCGTGCGGGTGCCGCCGAAGTAGTCGTAGCCCCAGACCTCGCTGAGGAGCTGTTCGCGCGTGAACACCCGCGACGGGTGCGTGGCGAAGAACCGCAGGAGCTCGAACTCCTTGAAGGTCAGGTCGAGCGGCTTGCCGCGGACCTTCGCCGAGTAGCTGGCCTCGTCGATGACGACCCCGGAGGCCTGGATCTTCGAGCCCGTCTGGTTCTTGGCGGCCCGGCCGGAGCTCAGGCGGATGCGGGCGTCGACCTCGGCGGGGCCGGCGGTCTCGAGCACGACGTCGTCGACGTTCCACTCGCTCGTGACCGCGGTCAGGCCGCCCTCGGTCACGACGAGCACGATGGGCGTCGTCGAGCCGGACGTGGCGAGGATCTTGCACAGGGCCTTCGCACTGACCAGGTCGGTGCGGGCGTCCACGAACATCAGGTCGCTCTGCGGGGCGTTGACCAGGTGCGAGGCCTCCGCCGGCACGTGGCGGATCCGGTGGCTCAGGAGGCCGAGGGCCGGCAGGACGTCGCCGGGCGCAGCCGAAGTGAGTACCAGGAGCTGTGCCACAGGACCTCCAGAGCGGGAAGACGTCGTGGAGACATCCTAGTGATGCTCGACACGCCGCCCTGACCGCGCCTGTCATGATGGGGACGTGACCGAGCCCGTCCCGCCCGCCGACCAGCGCCGCCTGCAGCTGACGTCGGTGCTGCCCGTGTGGCTGCTGACGATCGTCGGCGCCGTGCTCGTCCTGACGCTGAGCGAGCGGGACTCCTTCGCGTGGCTGCTGCTCGTGTTCGTGGCGTCGGTGATGGTCAGCTTCGTGCTGCAGCTCATCACCGCGACCAAGGACGGCCTGGTCGAGCGGATCAGCATCGCGTCCTCGGGTTCGTTCGTCGTCGTGCTCGTGACCGCCGTGGTGCTCCTGGCACGTTGAGCCTGGCCGCGTAGACTCCTGGCATGGATTCGCTGCTTGCGCTCGAGCTCTTCTACGTGGGCCTCCTCGGCCTGGCGTCGCTCGCGATCGCGTTCATCTCGGTGACCGTCGTCGTGAAGCTGTTCAAGGGTCAGCGTTGATCGAACTGCCGGAGGGCCTGGCCGCTGAACTCGTCCCGCTCTCCTGGCTCGTCGGCGTCTGGGAGGGCACCGGCGTGGTCGAGTACCCGATCGGCGAACCGTCCGGCGACGACGAGGAACCCGAGGTCCGCTCGTACGAGTTCGGCCAGCGCGTGAGCTTCAGCCACGACGGCCTGCCGTACCTCAACTACACGTCCACCACGTGGCTCCTCGACGAGCAGCACACGCCGCTGGCCGCCGAGATGGGCTACTGGCGCCTGGACCGGCCGTCCGAGCCGGGTGACCGCGGCCCGGCGATGCTCATGGGCGAGGGGAACGCGCCGTTCACGACCACGCAGAGCGTCGAGGCGCTCCGCAACGCGAACGACGGCTTCGACGTCGAGGCCATGATCATCCACCCCACCGGCGTCAACGAGCTCTACGTCGGGCAGGTCCGCAAGGGCCGCATCGACCTCGCCACCGACGCCGTGATGCGCTCGGCCAACGCCAAGGAGTACTCCGCGGCCACCCGCCTGTACGGGCTGGTCGAGGGCAAGCTCTTCTGGGCGTGGGACATCGCCGCGCTCGGCCAGGGACTCACCTCGCACGCCTCGGGGCAGCTCGCGAAGGTCGACTGATGGCCGTCTTCGCCGCGCGTGACGGCTTCGTCGCGTCCGCGGAGGGCCCGGCCGCCCACTTCGGCAACCCCCTGGGCGAGCAGCGGTTGCTGGAGCGTGGCACCGCGGTCGTCGAGCTCGGCCTCGGTGTCGTCACCGTCACCGGTCCCGACCGCCTGTCCTGGCTCAACTCGATCACGTCGCAGCTGCTCCTCGGCCTGGCGCCGGGTGTCAGCACCGAGACGCTCGTGCTGGACGCCTCGGGTCGGGTCGAGCACGCCGCCCGCGTCGTGGACGACGGCGAGACCACCTGGCTCCTCACCGAGCCCCTCGACGCCGCCCCGCTCGCTGCGTGGCTGACGTCGATGCGGTTCATGCTCCGGATCGAGGTCGCCGACCGCAGCGCCGAGTTCGTCACCGTCGGGTCCTTCACCGACACGGGCGCGGTCACCGACGCAGTCGTCGAGTGGGTCGACCCGTGGAGCGTCGTCGCGCCCGGCGGATGGGGCTACGCCAGCCTGGAGGCCCACCCCGGCTCCGACTGGACGCTGCGGATCGCGGTGCTCACCTCGGACGCCGCTGCCGCCCTGGCCGCGTCCGACCGGCCCGCCGCGGGGCTCCTCGCGGTGGAGGCCCTGCGCATCGCCGCCTGGCGCCCCTCGCTCCGCGACGTCGACGAGCGGACGATCCCGCACGAGCTCGACTGGCTCCGCTCCGCCGTGCACCTGAGCAAGGGCTGCTACCGCGGGCAGGAGACCGTCGCCAAGGTCCACAACCTCGGGCACCCGCCGCGTCGGGTCGTGATGCTGCACCTCGACGGCTCGGACGCCGTGCTGCCCGCTCCCGGCACCCCGGTCACGCTCGACGGCACCGAGGTCGGTCGGCTCGCCGCGTCGGCCGTGCACCACGAGCTCGGCCCCGTCGGGCTCGCCATCGTCAAGCGCTCGCTCGACCCGGCCGCCGTCCTCACCCTCATCGCGGACGACGTCGTCGTGACGGCAGCGCAGGAGACCATCGTCCCGCCGGGCGCGGGTGCGACGGCGAACGTGCCGCGGCTGCCCCGGCTCGGCGCAGTCAAGCGCTCCTAGCCCCCGCCGCCGCCCCCGAAACACCGGTGTTCAGCAGTGGCGCCGCGGACGTCCGCGGCGCGGCGCACGAACACCGGTGTCCTGCGGGCCCCGTCGGGCCCGTCGGGCCTGCCCTCAGGCGGGCGCGACCGCTGACCACGGCACGCTGAGCTCCCCGAGCCGCCACCGCGTCGTGCCGTGCAGCACCGGCCACCCGCGGTCCCGCATGCCGGCGACCGCGGCGAGCCAGCGCTGCCTGGGCCCATACGTGCCGAGCGGTGCGGCGACCGCCCACGCCAGGTCCAGGTCGCGCAGGAACGCGTGCACGCGCTCCCCGGGGACGTTGCGGTGGATGAGGGCCTTCGGCAGGCGTTCCGCGACGATGCTCGGCACGTCGAGGCCGGCCAGCCGCAGGGACACCGTGAAGGTCCGCGGCTCGTGCTCGTCGAGCGTCACCCAGGACGCCACCCGGCCGACCTCGTTGCAGGTGCCCTCCACGAGCGCCCCGCCCGGCTGCAGACGGTCCTGCATGACCCGCCACGAGGCCACGACCTCGGACTCGTCGTACTGCCGCAGCACGTTGAACGCCCGGATCACCGCGGGCCGCCGACCGTCGGGCGTCGGGGTCTCGAAGCCACCGAGCCGGAACGTCACGCCGTCGCGGGTGCCCGCGTTCGCCAGGGCCACGCGGGACGGCTCGATCTCGATGCCGGTGACCTCGACGTCCGGCCGGACGGACACCAGACGGTCGCGGAGCTCCAGGGTGGTCGTCGGGCTCGCGCCGTAGCCGACGTCCGCGACCAGGGGGTCGCTGCTCCGCCGGAGCGCCGGGAGCGTCGCGATCCACCGGTCGACGCGACGGAGCCGGTTGTACCCGGTCGTGCCGCGCGTGACGTTCCCGATGGGCATGCGACCAGGGTACGGGGACGGCGACGCTCGGTAGGATCGGAGCATGACCTCCACGCTCGTCCTGCTCCGTCACGGCAACAGTGACTGGAACCAGAAGAACCTGTTCACCGGTTGGGTCGACGTCCGGCTCTCCGAGCTGGGCGAGAAGGAGGCGAAGCGCGCCGGCGAGCTCATCGCCGAGTCCGGCATCGTCCCCGACGTCCTCTACACCTCGCTCCTCACCCGGGCGATCCAGACCGCGGACATCGCCCTGCTCGAGGCCGACCTCGCCTGGCTCCCCGTGAAGCGCGACTGGCGTCTCAACGAGCGCCACTACGGCGACCTGCAGGGCAAGGACAAGGCCCAGACGCTCGAGGAGTACGGCGAGGTCAAGTTCATGGAGTGGCGCCGCTCGTTCGACGTCCCGCCGCCCCCCATCGCCGACGACGCCGAGTGGTCCCAGCACGGTGACCGCCGCTACGCCGACCTCGGCGCGGACCTGCCCCGCACCGAGTCGCTGAAGCTCGTGATCGACCGCCTGCTGCCGTACTGGGAGTCGGACATCACGAAGGACCTCGCCGCGGGCAAGACCGTCCTGGTGACCGCGCACGGCAACTCGCTGCGGGCGCTCGTGAAGCACCTCGACGGCATCTCCGACGACGACATCGCCGGGCTGAACATCCCGACGGGCATCCCGCTCGTGTACGAGCTCGACGACGAGCACCGTCCGACCGGGCCCTCGCGCTACCTCGACCCCGAGGCCGCCGCTGCCGGTGCCGCCGCGGTCGCTGCCCAGGGCGCGAAGAAGTAGGCACACGCCGACACGACGACGAACGCCCCGCCTGGGTCAGGCGGGGCGTTCGTTCGTCCAGTGGTGCGTCAGCCGAAGTGCGCGGCGATCTCCTGCACGAGCTGGCCGACGTCGTACGGCTTCGTGGTGTCGACCGTGACGACGGGGAGCAGCCCGGTCGGACCGGCGTCGGCGCCGTGCTCGTCCCAGAACGCCAGGACGTCCGCCAGGTCGCCGTGCACCTCGTGCCGCATCGGCGAACCGGGTTCGTACCGGTCCGCCAGCCGCTCCCTGGCGGTCTCCGCGTCGACGTGGCACCAGACCTCGACGGCGCGCGGCGACCCTGCGGAGGCGAGCCCGGCCTCCAGGAAGGCGCGGTCACGCGACCGCAGCCAGACGGCGTCGACGACGACCCCGTTCTCGACCGCCCCGGCCATCGCCCAGACGGTGTCCATCGCGATGCCGCCGAGCGGGCGCGACGCGATCATCGGGCCGACGATGTCCGCCAGCGGTTCCTTGACCCGGTCCTTCGACAGGAACGGGCACCCGAGGACCTCGGCGAGTGCCGTGCCGATGGTGCTCTTGCCCGAGGCGGGCATGCCGTTGACGATGATCGCGACCTGGGCCATGTCGTCGATCCTCCCAGACGGGCACGACTCCGTCGGACGCAGGAACGGCCGACCCCGCGGGGCCGGCCGTTCCTCGAGGTGCCTCAGACGGTGGTGCTGGAGCTCGCGCCGGCCCAGTCGCCCGTCGCCAGGTACTGCACCTTCTTCGCGATCGAGACGGCGTGGTCGGCGAAGCGCTCGTGGTAGCGGGACGCGAGGGTGGCGTCGACGGTGTCGACCGGGCCGCCCTTCCAGGCCTCGCCGAGCACGAAGTCGAAGACGCTGGCGTGCAGCTCGTCGACGGCGTCGTCCTCGTCGCGGATCTCCTCGGCGAGCTGGATGTCCTCGGTCGCGAGCAGGCGCGTCAGCTTCTGCGCCATCGCGACGTCGTGCTGGCCCATCTTCTTGAAGGTGCCGCGCAGGCCCTTCGGGACGACCTTCTCGGGGAAGCGCTGGCGGGCGAGCTGGGCGATGTGCTCGGCCATGTCGCCCATGCGCTCGAGCGACGAGCTGACCCGGAGGGCGGTCACCACGACGCGGAGGTCGCGGGCGACGGGAGCCTGGCGCGCCAGGATGTCGATGGCGACCTCGTCGAGGTTCTGTGCTGCCTCGTCGATCTTCGCGTCGTCGGCGATCACCTCTTCGGCGAGGGCGACGTCCGACTCGGTGAACGCCTCCGTGGCTCGGGTGATGGCGGACTCGACGAGCCCCGCGATCTCGGTCAGACGCTCTTGGACGTCCTGGAGCTCCTGCTGGAACACTTCGCGCATGGGGGAAGACCTCTCTGATGCGTACCGGTGGAGTGTCGTCAGCCCAGGTGAACGAACGGTGACCTGGGACTGAACGCTTCGCGATCCTGCGCGTGAAGGCCAGCGAACGGCGGTGAACGGTGTCGGAACCGCGCATGACCACTCCTACACTGACGGCATGGACAACGCGTGGCTCGTGCCACTGTCGATGCTCCTCGGCGGGGTGTTCGGCGCGGGAGTCGTCGGACTGATCATCACCGCCGAGCGCACGGCACGGGCAGCCGACGTCGCCGAGCGCACCCTGCCGGACGGCGTCGCGGCGGTCATCGCCACCATGCACAACCCGGCCGTGGTGGTCGACCCGTCGAACACGGTGGTCGCCGCCTCACCGCAGGCACTCACCGTCGGTCTGGTCGTCCGCCGACGACTCGTGCACCGGGAACTCCTCGACCTGGTCGACCGCGTCCGTGCGAGCGGCGAGATGGGCTCGGAGGACATGGAGCTCCCGCGCGGCCGTCGTGGCGAACTGGTCGGCTACCTCAGCTTCCGGGCCGCCCAGCTCGGGAACCGCTACGTGCTCGTGACCGCGGACGACCTCACCGAGTCCCGGCGCATCGACGAGGTCCGTCGTGACTTCGTCGCGAACATCTCGCACGAGCTGAAGACCCCGATCGGCGCGATCGGCCTGCTCTCGGAGACGCTCCTCGCCGCCTCCGACGACCCGGTGCACGTGCGGAAGTTCGCGGGACAGCTCCTCACCGAGGCCGAGCGGCTCGGTGCCCTGACGAAGGACATCATCGAGCTGTCCCGACTGCAGTCCGTGGACACGCTCGAGGCCAGCGAGGAGACCTCCATCGACAAGGTCGTGCAGGCGGCGATCGACGGCAACGAGGTCGTCGCACGGGCCAGGGGCATCGAGCTGGTCCGCGCGAAGAAGTCGAAGCTCCGGGTGATGGGCAGCCCGGCGCTCCTGCAGGTGGCGGTGTCGAACCTCATCGCCAACGCCGTCAAGTACTCCCCGGACAACACCCGCGTGGGCGTCGGTGTCCGGAGCAGCAAGGGGTTCGTCGAGATAGCGGTGACCGACCAGGGCGTCGGCATCCCCGAGGCGGACCTCGACCGGGTGTTCGAACGCTTCTACCGCGTCGACCCCGCACGATCGCGCGCCACGGGAGGCACCGGCCTCGGGCTCGCGATCGTCAAGCACGTCATCGGCAACCACGGTGGTGACGTGCGCGTGTGGTCGCAGCCCGGCAAGGGCTCGACCTTCACGATCCGCCTGCCCGAGGCGGACACCGAACTGACCTCAGCACTCGAAGAGCAACTGGAAGAGCAGCCATCGTGACCAAGATCCTCATCGTCGACGACGAGCCGGCCCTGAGCGAACCCCTGGAGTTCCTGCTCCAGCGCGAGGGGTACGAGACCGCCGTCGCCGCGGACGGCGTGACCGCGCTGTCGAAGTTCGACGCGGAGAACCCCGACCTCGTGCTCCTGGACCTCATGCTGCCGGGCCTGTCCGGCACCGAGGTCTGCCGGCAGATCCGCACCAGGTCGAACGCGCCCATCATCATGCTCACCGCGAAGGACTCGGAGGTGGACATCGTCGTCGGGCTGGAGCTCGGCGCCGACGACTACGTCACGAAGCCGTACTCGACGCGGGAGCTCCTCGCGCGGATGCGGGCGGTCCTCCGTCGTCGCACCGAGGACGACCCGGCGGAGAGCGGCATCCTGCAGGTCGGTGGCATCCGGATGGACGTCGAACGCCACACGGTGTCGGTCGACGGCTCCGAGACCCCGATGCCCCTCAAGGAGTTCGAGCTCCTCGAGCTGCTGCTCCGCAACGCCGGCCGCGTGCTGACCCGCGGGCAGCTCATCGACCGCGTGTGGGGCTCCGACTACTTCGGCGACACGAAGACCCTCGACGTGCACATCAAGCGCATCCGCTCGAAGATCGAGCGGGTGCCGTCGGCCCCCGAGGTCCTGGTGACCGTCCGCGGTCTCGGGTACCGGATCGAGGCCTGAGAGCAACGCGACGGAGGCCCGGTGCCGGTCCCAGGGACCGGCACCGGGCCTCCAGTGCGTTGCGGTGCGAGCGCGGCGTGAGCCGGACCCGTCAGCGTCAGTTGGTGCCGTTGTCGCCCTTGGACGAGTCGGTCTGCGAGTCGGTCGGCTGCGTGCCGGGGACGGCGGCTTCACCGTCGGAGGTGGCGCCGCTGTCGGACGGGGACGTCGACGTGGCCGACGGGGTCGAGCTGGGGCTGGGGCTCGGCGCGAGGGTCTGGTACTCCTCCTGCGCACTGGTGAGCACGGGGACGCTCGCCGAGACGCCCTCGGTGCCGGGGGAGGAGAAGTAGACCTTCACGAGCGAGCCGGGCGTCGCCTTCGCGTCGGAGAACACGACTTCCCTGGAGTCGACGACCTGCGTGCCCTGGGTGTCCTCGCCCGTCTGGACGCTCGACTCGGACTCGTCCGTGCCGGTCGACGACTGGGCGAGGTCGACGCGGCTGTTGGCCGGGACCTCGACGGTCTGGGTGTCGCCAGCGAGCTCCATCGAGACGGTGATGTCGTCCGAGTCGCTGTTGTTGACGAGCGTGCCGACGAAGCGGGCGTCGTCACCGCTGTCCGAGATGAGCAGCGCGTTGCGGACATCGATCTTGCCGGCGGTGACGTTCACCCCGTCGGTGATCTGCTTGATCGTCTTGGTGTCCTGCGGCGTGAAGAACGCGCAGCCGGTGGCCCCGATCGCGATGGTTGCCGCAACGGCGACGGACACGAGTACCCGAGCTCGCAAGAGATTCCTCCGAAGATCACGATGCGTCGGCCGATCGGCCCGACGCCCGTCCATCCTACCGGGGACCCGCAGTGCTCGCCGTTCGGGGCCTCTTACCCGAGAACCCCTTGTGGTAAACTGTGCGTTGCGGAACGGAGCTTGATACATGCAATTCGAGGTCGGCGAGACCGTCGTCTATCCCCATCACGGGGCGGCAACCATCTCTGAAGTCAAGACGCGAGTCATCAAGGGCGAGGAAAAGGTCTACCTGAAACTGCGTGTCACGCAGGGTGACCTCACGATCGAGGTGCCGGCAGACAATGTCGACCTGGTCGGCGTCCGCGATGTGATCGGCAAGGAAGGCCTCGACAAGGTCTTCGAAGTGCTGCGTGCACCGTTCACGGAAGAGCCCACCAACTGGTCTCGCCGCTACAAGGCGAACCTCGAGAAGCTCGCTTCCGGTGACGTCATCAAGGTGTCGGAGGTCGTTCGCGACCTGTGGCGCCGCGACCAGGACCGCGGTCTCTCGGCGGGTGAGAAGCGGATGCTCGCCAAGGCCCGTCAGATCCTGATCTCCGAGCTCGCGCTCGCTGAGAAGACGGACGAGGACAAGGCATCGACCGTCCTCGACGAGGTCCTCGCGTCCTGACGACGCGGTGACCTGACGTCGCAGTGACACAGCACTCCACGACGACCGCCCGGACTGATCCAGTCCGGGCGGTCGTCGTCGTTGCGGCAGGGTCCGGCACACGACTCGGTCTCGGCACGGCGAAGGCGTTCGTGCCCGTCGCCGGACGGGTGATGCTGGCGCGGGCGCTCGCCCCGCTGTTCACGCTCGCCGAGCCCGTGTTCGTGGTGGTCGTCGCGCCCGCCGCCCTGCTCGAGCGGTGCCGCGAGGTCGTCCACGACGTCGCCGGGGTCGCCGCCGGGTACACGGCGGTCGTCACCGGCGGGGTCGACCGGCACGCGTCCGTGCAGGCCGGGCTCGCCGCGCTGCCGTCGTCGGTGCAGTCGGTGCTCGTGCACGACGCCGCCCGTTGCCTGACGCCCGCGTCGCAGTTCCAGGCCGTGTTCGACGCGGTGGCGCAGCACGGGTGCGGGATCATCCCGGCGCTGCCGGTCACGGACACCGTCAAGCGCGTGTCGGGCGACGTCGTGGTCGAGACCGTCGACCGCGCGTCGCTGGTCGGGGTGCAGACCCCGCAGGGCTTCCCCGTGTCCGAGCTGCGGGCGGCCTACGCGGCGTCGAGGCAGTCCGAGACCGACGACGCCGGGGTGTTCCAGGCCGCCGGCGGCACCGTGCGGTTCGTGCCCGGGGACGCGGACGCGTTCAAGATCACGACGGCGTGGGACCTGCGGCGGGCCGAGGCGGTCGTCGCCGCTGGTGCTGGTGCTGGTGCTGGTGCTGGTGCTGGTGCTGGTTCTGGTCCTGGTCCTGGTCCTGGTCCTGGTCCCGGTTCTGGTCCTGGTGCTTCGTCCGACGGGTCTGCGTTCCGGGTCGGGCTCGGCATGGACGTGCACGCGTTCGACGCCGCTGCGCCGTGCCGGGTCGGCCTGCTCGACTTCCCCGGTGAACCCGGCCTGGCCGGTCACAGCGACGGTGACGCGGTCGCGCACGCGGTGTGTGACGCGCTGCTGTCCGCCGGCGGGCTCGGTGACATCGGCAGCCGGTTCGGCACGTCCGACCCCGCCTACGCCGGCGCCACCGGGGACGTCTTCGTCCGTGGCGCGGTCGAGGCACTGGCGTCCGTGGGCCTGCGCCCCGAGCGCGTCACCGTGCAGGTCATCGGCAACCGCCCGCGGATCGGTGCCCGGCGCGACGAGATGCAGGACGCGCTGGCATCCGTCGTCGGTGCCCCCGTCGCGGTCTCCGGCACGACGACGGACGGCCTCGGGTTCACCGGTCGTGGCGAGGGGCTGGCCGCGATCGCGACGGCAGTCGTCCACCGGGCCTGAAACCCCAGCGCCCCGCCGATTAGGGTTGTGCCGTGACCGTTCGCCTCTACGACTCCCCTGCCGCAGACGTCGTCGACCTCGTCCCCCTGGTCGACGGACAGGTCAGCATGTACGTCTGCGGTCCGACGGTGCAGTCGTCGCCGCACGTCGGACACCTGCGTTCCGCCCTGGTGTACGACATCTGGCGTCGCTGGCTGACGCACCGTGGCTACCGCGTGACGCTCGTCCGCAACGTCACGGACATCGACGACAAGGTGCTCGACCTGGCCGCCGGCACCGACGAGCCCTGGTGGGCGCGGGCGTACCGCGTCGAGCTCGAGTTCAGCGCCGGGTACGCCGCGCTCGGCATCCTCCCGCCGACCTACGAACCCCGTGCCACCGCGAGCATCCCGGAGATGCAGGACATCATCGCGCGGCTCGTCGAACGGGGCCACGCCTACCCCGCGGCCGACGACTCCGGTGACGTCTACTTCGACACCGGCAGCTGGGCGTCGTACGGCGAGCTGACCCGGCAGCGCCGCGAGGACATGGTCGACGCCACCGACGCCGACCCCCGCGGCAAGCGCGACGCCCGCGACTTCGCCCTCTGGAAGGGTGCCAAGGCCGGCGAACCCGCCACCGCGTCGTGGGACTCCCCGTGGGGTGCCGGTCGCCCCGGGTGGCACATCGAGTGCTCCGCGATGTCCCGGCGCTACCTCGGCCCGGCGTTCGACATCCACGGCGGTGGCCTCGACCTGCGCTTCCCGCACCACGAGAACGAACTGGCGCAGTCAACGGCAGCCGGCGACCCGTTCGCGTCGTACTGGCTGCACAACGGCCTGGTGTCGGTCGGCGGGCAGAAGATGTCGAAGTCGCTCGGCAACTCCGTGTTCGCAGCCGACCTGCTCGCCTCCGCGCCCGCCGTCGTCGTGCGCTACGCCCTCGGTGCGGCCCACTACCGCTCGACGATCGACCACAGCGACGGCTCCCTGGCCGAGGCCGAGGCCGCGCTCGACCGCATCGCCGGGTTCCTCGACCGGGCAGCCACGCGACTCGAAGGCGTCTCGCTGCGGGACGCCCCCGGGGTGCCCGAGGCCTTCGCCGACGCGATGGACGACGACCTCGCGGTGCCCCAGGCCCTGGCCGTCCTGCACGAGACCGTCCGCGCCGGGAACGCCGCGCTCGACACGGACGATGCGGATGCGCTCGGGACCGCGTACCATCAGGTGGCTGCGATGGTGGAGGTGCTCGGCATCGACCCGCGAGCGTCTCACTGGTCCGGCGCCGGTCAGGACACCTCTGCCGCACCGCTCGCCGCCCTCGTCGAACGCCTCGTGCAGGAGCGTTCGGACGCCAGGGCCGCGCGGGACTTCGCCACAGCCGACCGCGTGCGCGACGACCTCGCCGCTGCGGGCATCACGATCGAGGACACCTCGTCCGGACCACGTTGGAGCATCGCCTAGCGACGCACCGCCGCCACGAGCGGCACCGAAGTCGCTCACGCGGCGCTGAAGGAGCAGACCATGAAGAACGTCTCGGGGAACAAGAAGGGCCGACCCGGTGCCGTGCGCTCCGGGCGCAAGGGCAACAAGCAGGTCGGCTCCGGCGGCCAGGGAGCCCAGGCGCTCGAAGGCCGCAAGCCCACGCCCAAGGCTGAGGACCGCCCGTACCACCCCGCCGGCAAGCGGAAGGCCGCGAAGGACCGCTTCGAGGCCGCCCGCGGTCGGCACGGCGCGTCCAGCACGCCCCAGGGCCGCACCGGTCGTCCGCCGCAGCGCAAGACCGACGACTCCGAGCTGGTCACCGGCCGCAACTCGGTGCTCGAGGCCCTGCGCACCAAGACCCCGTCGACGACGCTCTACGTCGCCACCCGCATCGAGGTCGACGACCGCGTCAAGGAGATCCTGACGCTGGCGAACCACCGCGGTGTGCCGATCATCGAGATGATGCGCCCCGAGCTCGACCGCATCACCGGGCACGACAGCGTGCACCAGGGCGTCGCGCTCAAGGTCCCCGCGTACGAGTACTCCGTGGCCGAGGACATCGTCGAGCGTGCGTTCTCCCGCGACCAGGTCCCGCTGCTGGTCGCCCTCGACGGCATCACCGACCCGCGCAACCTCGGCGCGATCATCCGCTCCACCGCGGCGTTCGGCGGTCACGGCGTCATCGTGCCGCAGCGTCGGTCGGTCGGGGTGACGGCGTCGGCGTGGAAGACCTCCGCCGGTGCCGCTGCCCGCACCCCCGTCGCGATGGCCCCGAACCTGACGCAGACGCTGAAGTCGCTGAAGTCGATGGGCCTCTTCGTGCTCGGGCTCGACGGTGACGGGGACGTGGAGCTCGACGCCCTGCAGCTTGCCGACCGCCCGATCGTGATCGTGGTCGGTTCCGAGGGCAAGGGCCTGTCCCGCCTGGTCACCGAGACCTGCGACGCGATCGTCTCCATCCCGATCTCGTCCGCCACGGAGTCCCTCAACGCCGGCATCGCCGCGAGCGTCACCCTGTGGGAGGTCGCCCGCCGCCGTCGCAACGGCTAGGCGCGGCGCACCAGCTCCCTGAGATCGCACTTCGTGTCGTCACCCCGTCGGGTGAGGCGACACGGAGTGCGATCTCACGTTGGGGGTGGAGGGGTGGGCCGAGCGGTCAGGACGCCCCGCGCGCGCACCGCCGAGTGGTCGCAGACCGTCGCTGCGCGACGCTCCGGACGGCGACGTGTGACCGGTCGGCGGACGTGAGCGGGGCGTCGTGACCGGTCAGACGGTGGCGCGCCAGTCCTCGGCCTCGTCGTCCTCGTCCACGTCACCGTCGGCGTCGACGAGCGGGATCGGCACGGTGATGGAGGACGTCGGCGGGTTGATCAGCAGACGCTCGTCACGGCGGTGGCGGAGCACGTCGTTGATGTACGCGGTCGTGGCCTCGGGCAGGGAGACGGAGCGCTCCTCCTGCTGCGACATGAACCAGCGGTGTTCGAGCAGCTCGTGGAAGACCTCGGCGGGTTCGAGTCGACCGCGGAGGTCACGCGGGATCGCCCGGACGACGGGCTCGAAGACGCGGGAGACCCACTCGTGCGCGACCATCTCCTCGTCGAGCTCCCCGCGACCGTTCCGCGCGCGGTAGGCGTCGAGGTCGTTGAGCAGGCGTCGGGCCTGGTTCTCGCCGGCGTCGAGCCCGGTGAGGCGGAGCAGGCGTCGCTGGTGGTGCCCGGCGTCGACGACCTTCGGCTGGATGCGCACCTGGTCACCGCCGGCGGCCGTGTTGATCGAGAGCTCCTCGATGTCGAAGCCCAGCGCGTTGAGGCGTTCGACGCGGTCGTTGATGCGCCAGCGTTCCTTGGCGTCGAACTGCTCGGTGCCGGTGAGCTCCTTCCAGAGCGTCCGGTACTGGGCGACGATCCGGTTCGAGACGTCCACGGCGTCGGCGTTCTCGTCGAGCCGGCCGCCGGCTTCGAGGTCGAGGAGCTCGCCGGCGATGTTCACGCGCGCGACCTCGAGGTCGTTCTCGCGCTGCCCGTTCGACAGGCCGCCCGGGTAGAGCTTGCCGGTCTCCGCGTCGACGAGGTAGGCGGCGAACGAGCCGGCGTCGCGGCGGAACAACGTGTTCGACAGGGAGACGTCGCCCCAGTAGAAGCCGATGATGTGCAGCCGGACCAGCAGCAGCGCGAGGGCGTCGACGAGTCGCGTGGCGGTCTCCGGCCGGAGCGTCTGCGAGTACAGCGCCCGGTAGGGGAGCGAGAAACGGAGGTGTCGGGTGACGAGCGCGGGGTGCAGGGGCTCGCCGTCCGCGCTGACGCGGTTCGTGATGACGGCGACCGGGTCCACGCACGGGACGTCCATGCGCTGCAGGGTGCGGAGCATCTCGTACTCGGAGCGGGCGATCTCCTCGCCGGTCTCCTTCACCGCGACGACGTACCCGCTGAGGTGCACGAAGCGGACCAGGTGCCGCGAGATGCCCTTCGGCAGCGCGACGATCGTGTCGTCGGGCCAGGTGTCGAGCGGCAGGTCCCACGGGAGGTCGAGCAGTCCGGGGTCGACGGTGGCTGCGGTGATGGACAACGAGTCGGGCACGGTGGTTCCTTCGGGTGCTCGGACGGGAGGCACGGTGCGCGTCATCGGGTCTGCGTGCGTCCCGGGGACGGAACGACGGGAGCCCGCCACCCGCCCTTGTGAGGCGGGCGCGGGCTCCCGGGGTGGTGCTGTGGATCAGGCGCTGATGACGGCCTTGTCGTCGAGGCGGTCGCCCGACTCGGAGTCGAACATGTGGACATGGCCCTGCTTCGGGCTGATGACGATCGTGTCGCCGATCGACGGGTGGTTGCGGCCGTCGACGCGGGTGACGATGTCGGTGCGCGTGCCGTTGACGTCGGCGTGACCGTAGAGGTAGCCGTCGGCGCCGAGCTCTTCGATGACGTCGACCGTGACCGGGAGGCCTTCGCCACCGTGCGAGACGACGACGTCTTCGGGACGGACACCCACGGTGATCTGCTTCGAGCGCGCGTTGCCGAGCGTGTCGCGGTCGACCGGGTGGTTGAGCGAACCGAAGCTGATGCCGCCTTCGAGCACGTTGGCGGGGAGCAGGTTCATCGCGGGCGAACCGATGAAGCCGGCGACGAAGACGTTGTTCGGCTTCTCGTAGAGGTCACGCGGGGTGCCGACCTGCTGCAGGATGCCGTCCTTGAGCACCGCGATGCGGTCGCCCATGGTCAGCGCCTCGGTCTGGTCGTGCGTGACGTAGACGGTCGTGACGCCGAGACGACGCTGCAGCGACGCGATCTGGGTGCGCGTCTGGACGCGGAGCTTGGCGTCGAGGTTCGACAGCGGCTCGTCCATGAGGAACACCTGCGGCTGACGGACGATCGCACGGCCCATCGCGACGCGCTGACGCTGACCACCGGAGAGCGCCTTCGGCTTGCGGCCGAGGTACTGCTCGAGGTCGAGGAGCTTGGCGGCTTCCTGCACGCGGGTGGCGCGCTCTTCCTTGCCGACGCCGGCGATCTTGAGCGCGAAGCCCATGTTCTCGGCGACGGTCATGTGCGGGTACAGCGCGTAGTTCTGGAAGACCATCGCGATGTCGCGGTCCTTCGGCGGGACGTCGGTGACGTCGCGGTCGCCGATGCGGATCGCGCCGGAGTTCACTTCCTCGAGCCCCGCGAGCATGCGGAGCGAGGTCGACTTGCCACAGCCCGACGGGCCGACGAGGACGAGGAACTCGCCGTCAGCGACGTCCAGGTCGAGGGAGTCCACCGCGGGGCGGTTGCCTCCGGGGTACAGACGGGTTGCCTTGTCATAGGTGACGGACGCCATGAGCGTTCGGTCCTTTCTCCACCGGCAGGTACGTGCCGGACGATCCGAGTGAAGCGGTACGCCCGTGAGGGCCCCGGATGGTCGTCGTCGACCATCGGGCTCATACAAGCACGAGTACAGACCCCCGCGCCACCCTTTCGGGGCTCATCGGCACACTCCCAGGGCTGATTGGGCGGTTCCCAGAGCGCCCCACTACGATCGACGGGTCTGTCCGCCTGCGGGGGTGAGCGCGAGCGGGCCCTGATCAGGAGGAACCCTTCGTCATGACGAACCGCCCCGAGGGTGCTGCCCGCGCCGAGCGGAACCAGCGCCGAGCAGCCGCCCGGGAACGCGCCGCCAAGGCCCGTCTCCAGCAGAAGCGACGCCAGCGCGGAGTCCGCCTCGGGTTGCAGGTCGGCCTCGGTGTCGTCCTGCTCGCCGCGGCGACGGTCGTGACGCTCGTCCTCCTCGACTCCACCAAGCCGGCGGGCCCCGGCCCGTCGTCGATGCCCCAGGGCGGGATCACGATCGCCCAGGGCATGACGCCCGTGTCCGAGACCGGTTCGAGCGCGTCCTCGTCGCCGAGCGCGTCGACCAGCGCCTCGGCCGGTGCGGAGCCGGTCCGGATCACCATGTACGTCGACTACCTCTGCCCGTTCTGCGGTCAGTTCGAGAAGGCGAACAGCGACTACATCGAGGGCCTGGTCGAGTCCGGCGTCGCGACGGTGGACATCCACCCGATCGCCATCCTCGCCAACCGCTCGCAGGGCACGAAGTACTCGCTCCGCGCGGCCAACGCCGCCGCCTGCGTCGCGCAGTCCTCGCCGGACCAGTTCTTCGCCGTCAACCGAGCGCTCTTCGCCGCCCAGCCCGAGGAGAACACCCCCGGGCTCACCGACGCGCAGCTGAAGAAGGTCGTCGGCGGGGTCCGCGGCGTCGAGGCGAAGTCGACGATCGCGAAGTGCATCGACGACCAGCGCTACGGCAAGTGGGTCGACGAGCGCACCACGGCGGTGTCGGGCGGGGACATCCCCGGGTCATCCCTGAAGGACTTCCCGGGAACGCCGCTCGTCCTCGTGAACGGGCAGCAGTACGAGTACTCGCAGCCGTTCACGAACGAGGAGTTCCGCACGTTCGTCATCACCGTGGCCGGGTCCGGCGAACAGACGCCGACCCCCACGCCCACCCCGTCGGCGTCGGCTTCCGCCTCAGCCTCCGCTTCCTGACCGGTCACGACACCCCGCGTGGTGCATGCCGAGCGGCCACTGACCGTCGCTCCGCGCCGATCCGACCGACGATCGGTGACCCGTCGGCGGACGTGAGCGGGGAGCCCTGACCGCTCGGCGGACCGTGTGCCGCGGCGGACGCGACCGCCTGGAGGCCCGGTGGCGGTCCGGCGGACCGGTGACGGGCCTCCAGGCGGTCCCGCCCGGTGAGCGGGGCTCGCCGAGCGGTCACGACACCCCGTCGGATGCGCGCCGAGCGGCCAGAGGCCGTCGCCGCGCGCCGCCCCGGCTGACGGTCTACGACCGGTCGGCGGATGCGAGCGGGGAGTTGCGACCGGTCGGCCCACGACGGTCTGCGACCGGTCCCGCGGACGGGTGACGGGCCTCCAGGCGGTCCCGCCCGGTGAGCGGGGTTAGAGGGACGAGCCGGGGATGCTGAGCGTGTCGCAGGTCAGCGCGCCCTGCTCGTAGCCGCGCTCGAACCAGCGCTGCCGCTGCTCGCTCGACCCGTGCGTGAAGGAGTCCGGGTCGACGTGTCCGCTCGAGCGCTCCTGGATGCTGTCGTCGCCCACGGCGCTGGCGGCCGAGAGGGCGTCCGAGATCTGCGCGCGGGTGAACGGCTCGAAGAAGGTCTGGCCGTTGGCGGACTCCGTCGACGCGGCGTTCCCCACCCAGGCGCCGGCGTAGCAGTCGGCCTGCAGCTCGACGCGGACGCTGCCCGAGGACGCCCCGGTGCCGCTGCGGTCGGTGTCGGCGAAGGTGCCCTGGAGCTGCTGCACGTGGTGGCCCCACTCGTGGGCGACGACGTACATCTGCGCGAGCGGACCGCCCGAGGAGCCGTACTTCGACTGCAGGTCGTCGTAGAACGCGGTGTCGAGGTAGAGCGCGCGGTCCGGCGGGCAGTAGAACGGGCCCGTCGACGCCGAGGCCGTGCCGCACGCGGTGTCCGTCGAGCCGTCGAACAGGTAGAAGTCCGGGGTCGTGTAGGAGACGCCGAGCTGCCGGCTCTCCGCCGTCCAGTAGGCGTCGAGGGACTCGGCGGCGCCCTCCATGCGGCAGTCGACGTCGGCGTTCGCGTCGCGGCCGGTGCGGCACTCGGTCACCGGTTCGGCCGTCGCTCCGCCGCCCTGGATCTGCGTCAGCCCGCCGTCGCCACCGACGACGCCGCTGAGGTCGAAGCCGGTGAACTGCGCGATGAGGAACACCAGGACCGCGACCCCGACCCCGCCACCGGCCACAGCGGTCGTCGTCCGTCCGCGGCGCTTGACCTTGCCGCCCTGCAGTCGGGAGTCGTCGTTGAACGTCATGCTGACGAATGTACGGATCACCGGGCGTTGTGGTGCGCGGCGTACCGTCGGCCGTGTCGGGACCAGCCGACACCTGTCGCACAACGACGGGCACCCACGACGGAAGGAACAGCCATGGCCGCCCCCATCACCACCGTGATGAGCCCCGCCCGCTACGTGCAGGGACGCGGAGCGATCACCCGCGTCGGCGAGTTCGTCGCGCCCATCGGCTCCCGTCCGCTCATCGTCGCCGACGACGTCGTGTGGGGCATCGTCGAGTCCGCCGTCACCGAGAGCTTCGAGGCCGCCGGGCTCCCCGTCGAGCGTGTCGGCTTCGGTCGGTTCGCGACGCCGGCAGCCGTGGACGCGCTGGTCGAGCGCATCCGTGCCACCGGGTCCGACGTCGTCGTGGGCCTCGGCGGCGGGTCGGCGATCGACGCCGCCAAGGCCTCCGGGCACCTCGCCGACGTCCGGTGGGCGAGCGTGCCGACCGCGGCCTCGACCGACGCCCCGACCTCGGCGCTCGCGGTGATCTACTCCGAGGAGGGCGAGTTCATCGAGTACCGCTTCTTCCCGCACAACCCGGACCTCGTGCTCATCGACACGCAGCTCGTCGCGAACGCCCCGGTCCAGTTCCTCGTCGCCGGCATCGGTGACGCCCTGGCCACCTGGGTCGAGGCCCGGGCCGCCAAGCGCGCGAACGCCGACACGATGGCGGGCGGACGTCAGACCGAGACGGGCGTCGCCCTGGCGCAGCTGTCCTGGGACCTGCTGCACGACAACGCCCTGCAGGCGATCGAGGCCGTGAAGGCGAAGGTCGTCACCCCCGCGCTGGAGAAGGTCGTCGAGGCGAACACCCTGCTGTCCGGCCTCGGGTTCGAGTCCGGTGGGCTGGCGGCCGCGCACGCGATCCACAACGGCCTGACCGCGGCCCCGCAGGCGCACGGCCTGGCGCACGGGCAGAAGGTCAACATCGGCACGCTCGCGCAGCTCGTGATGGAAGGGGCGCCTGCAGCGGAGATCGAGGACTTCGTCGTCTTCACCACCCGGGTCGGTCTGCCGAACACGCTCACCGAGATCGGGCTCACGGTCGAGGACACCGACGTGCTCCGCGCGGTCGCCGACGCCGCCACGGTGGAGAGCGAGACCATCCACAACATGCCGTTCCCGGTGACCCCGGACCTGGTCGTCGACGCGCTGATCGCGATCGAGGGCCTCAGCCGGAGCATCCGCGCCGCGCACGGGCTGCCCGAGCCCGAGCGGTACGTCGCGGAGCACTGACGGAACGAGTCAGTACTGACGGAACGAGTCAGCACGGACGGACCGAGGCAGCGCTGACGGAACGGGGAGTAGGACGGGACCATGCCGAAGCTCGATGAACGTCACCCCCTGTTCCTGCTCGCGATGGACCAGCGCTCGTCGCTGCTCGAGCACACCTACGACGAGTCCGGCGGTGAACCGGCCGACGAGGCCGAGGCCGCACGGGTGCGCGCCGGCAAGCAGCTCGTCTACCGCGGGGTCCTGACGGCGCTCGCCGCCGGGGCGTCCCGCGAGCGGACGGGCGTGCTCGTGGACGAGCTCTACGGTGCCGACGTCGCCCGTCTGGTCAAGGAAGCCGGCCTGCAGCTCGCGATGCCGATCGAGCGGTCGGGGCGCGAGTGGTTCGAGCTCGAGTACGGCGACGACTGGATGGCGCACGTCGACTCCTTCGACCCGGACTGGGTGAAGGTGCTCGTCCGCGACAACCCCGCGTACGACGCCGAGCACCGGGCGCAGCAGGCGTCGGACCTCGCCGAGGTCGCCACGGCCCTGCGCGACGCCGGCCGACCGTTCCTCGTCGAACTGCTCGTCCCCGGCACCGACGAGCAGAAGGCATCGGTCGAGGACTACGACCGCGACCTCCGCCCGGACCTCGTCGTGCAGGTGCTCGAGTACCTGCAGGACCACGGGGTCGAGGCCGACGTGTGGAAGCTCGAGGGCCTCGACCGCTCCGAGGACGCCGAGCGCGTCGTCGCGACCGCCCGCCGTGACGGCCGCGACTCGGTGCAGTGCATCGTCCTCGGCCGCGACGCCCCCGAGGAGCAGCTCGACCACTGGCTGCGCACCGCTGCACCGGTCGACGGCTTCGTCGGGTTCGCGATCGGCCGGAGCAACTGGGAGGAGCCGCTCGAGGACGTGGTGCACGAGGGCCTCGACACCGGGGCGGCAGAGGGCCTCATCGCGGCGAACTACCGCCACTTCGTCGACACCTGGCTCGAGGCCCGCGGTGACGTCGAGGACGGTGTGGACGCCGGCGGCATCTGACCCGCGGTCAGGTCCGGATGAGCGGCTCCACCGCCGCGAGGTCGGCCGCGATCCCGACGTCGACGAGCTCGATCCGTCCGGCGAGGGTCGCGGCCGGCCCGCGCAGCAGCCCGGCCTTCACCCCACCGAACGTCACGGTGACGTCGGCGTGCAGGACGTGGTCGTCCGCGATCCCGCCGGTGTCGACGTCGATGCCGCTCGGCACGTCCACCGCGACGACGAAGGGCGCCCGCTGGTCGCGCGCGAGCTCGCGGATCGCGTGGACGCACTCCCGCGCGGGGGAGCGGAGCGCGGACGCCCCGGACACCCCGATGCCGAGGATCCCGTCGAGGACCAGGTCGGCGCGGAGCGCCGCCTCGGTCGTCAGCTCCGCCAGACGGTCGGCGTCCGACGGCACCGCAGCCCGCAGGACGTCCGCGGCACCGGCAGTGGACGCGCCCGTCCCGGAGTCGGACGGTCCACCCAGGAGGCTGCACCCGGCCTCCAGGGCGGCGGCCATCCCCGCCTCGTGGACCCGACTGCCGACCTGGACGACCTCGACGGTCCGGCCGGCGGCCGCGAGACGCGCGCCGGCGAAGAGGGCGTCGCCGCCGTTGTCGCCGCTGCCGACGAGGAGCAGGACCGTGCCGGGGCCGTCGCCCGGCCGTTCGGCCGGGTCGTCGAGCAGTGCGCCCACGATGGCGGCCAGGCCGTCGGCCGCCCGCTGCATGAGCGGTTCGCCCGCGTCGAGGTGGGGCCGCTCAGCCGCCCGGATCTGATCGCCGCCGTAGCCGTCCATGCGGTCCACAGTGCCCCGATACCCTGGGAGGCCATGTCACTCGTCCCCGCCGCTCCCCGACCCCGCGCCGTGATGTCGCCCGACGGCCGCTCCATCGCCACGTACGACTTCGGCGACCCGGACGCGCCCGTCGTCGTCGCCGTCCACGGGTTCGCCTCCGGGGCCGTGCTGAACTGGCACGCGTCCGGGTGGACCCGCGACCTCGTCCGGGCCGGGTACCGCGTCGTCGCCCTCGACCAGCGTGGACACGGTGCGTCGTCGAAGCCGCACGAACCGAGTGCGTACTCGATGGACCTGCTCGTCGCGGACGTCATCGCGGTGATCGACACGTACCTGCTCGACGACGTCGCGTTCCTCGGGTACTCCCTCGGCGCCCGCGTCGGGTGGCACACCGCCGAACGTCTGCCGGACCGGATCAGCCGGGCCGTCTTCGGTGGGATCCCGGACGCCGACCCGATGCGGCGCGTGCGGGTCGACCAGGCGCGGGCGTTCATCACCGACGGCACCCCGGTCGAGGACCGCGTGACGAACGGCTACCTGACGATGGCGGCCGGTGTCGACGGGAACGACCTCGGGGCACTCGTGGCGATGGTCGAGGGCATGCGGAACAGCATCGAACCGACGCCCGAGAACGCGCCCGCGCAGCCGATCCTGATGGCGGCCGGCAGCGAGGACGGCATCCGGGACAGCGCCGTGCGGCTGGCCGAGGCCGCGCCGAACGCGTCGTTCTTCGAGATCCCGGGGCGGAACCACTTCAATGCCCCGACCTCCAGGCCGTTCCGCGAGGCGGCGATCGCGTTCCTGGGCGGAACCACGCAGTGACACCGTTCGGTGCTCCGACGTCGCGGGCGTTCCGCGAGGCGGCGATCGCGTTCCTCGGACAGGGGCTGTGACGGGTACTGCCAGGCCCTCTCGACTGCGGGCCACGCGGGCGTAGCGTCCGCGCCATGGAACACAGAACCCTCGGGAACAGCGGGACAGCGGTGTCCACCCTGACCCTCGGCACCATGACCTTCGGCAGCGAAGCCGACGAACCCACCTCCCACGCCATCCTCGACGCGTTCGTGGCGGCCGGCGGCACCCTGGTCGACACGGCCGACGTGTACTCCGGCAACGAGTCGGAGCGCATCATCGGGCGCTGGCTGTCGTCGCACCCGACCGAGGCCGCCCAGGTGGTCCTCGCCACGAAGGGCCGCTTCCCGCAGGGCGACGGCCCGAACGACCTCGGGCTCTCGCGCCGGCACCTCCGCGTGGCGCTCGACGCCTCGCTGGACCGCCTCGGCGTCGAGCACATCGACCTGTACCAGATGCACGCGTGGGACGCCCTGACCCCGATCGAGGAGACCCTGCGCTTCCTCGACGACGCCGTCTCCGCGGGCAAGATCGGCTCCTACGGGTTCTCCAACTACCTCGGTTACCAGGTCACCAAGGCCGTGTACGAGGCGAAGGCCCACCACTTCGCACCGCCCGTGACCCTGCAGCCGCAGTACAACCTGCTCGTCCGCGACATCGAGCACGAGGTCGTGCCCGCCTGCCTCGACGCTGGCATCGGCCTGCTCCCCTGGTCCCCGCTCGCCGGCGGCTGGCTGTCCGGCAAGTACCAGCGCGACGAGGCCCCGACCGGTGCCACCCGCCTCGGCGAGAACCCGGAGCGCGGCATGGAAGCCTGGCGCGCTCGGAACGACGACGAGCGCACGTGGGAGGTGCTCGACGTCCTCTCCGGAGTGGCGGACGCGCACGACGCCTCACGCTCGCAGGTCGCCCTCGCCTGGCTGCTCGCGCGTCCCGCCGTCACGAGCGTCATCCTCGGCGTGCGCACGCTCGACCAGCTCGCCGACAACCTCGGCGCGGCCGACCTGGTGCTCGACGAGGCCGAGCTCCAGGCGCTCACCGATGCCAGCGCACCGCGCATCGACGACTACCCGTACGGCACCGCCGGTGTCGCGCAGCGCGAGCGGAAGATCGCCGGCGGCCGCTGACCCGCCACCACTGATCCCGCAGCCGTCGCTGGACGCCGGCTGCGGGATCAGTGCGGGAAGCCGCGAGGTCGGCTGGGACCTCTTCACAAGCGCCTCGGCGCAGTGTCATCATCCTGGTACGGCCGGCTGGTTACCGCGCCGAGCGCCGGAACGCCCCCTGATCCGTGTTCCACCTGCGCCGAAGGCCCGAGCGACATCGTCGCCCGGGCCTTCGCTTCGCTCCCGTAGGATCTCGGGGTGCAGACCCGCGACCTCCAGGGCCCCTCCCAGCGGGCCGGGGTCCGCGTCGTCGCACTCGTGCTCCTCGCCGTCGCCACCGCGTACCAGTGCTTCTGGCGGATCGGTGCGGAGAACGTCGGTGGGGACGAGGCGACGTACGTCAAGGCCGGCCTGGCCTACGTGCACGGGGCGTTCGACCAGAACCGCGAGCACCCGCCCACGGCGAAGTACCTGTTCGGCCTGGCCCAGCTCGTGTTCGGCGACGGGGCCACCGCGCCCCGGGTCCTCGTCGGCGTGCTGGTCGTGCTCGGTGCCGGCGTGCTGTTCCTCTGGCTGCGCGTCGAGATCGGCTTCTGGGCCGGGTACGGCGCCGCGGCCCTCTGGACGCTGACACCGCGCGGCGGCGCCGGCGCGCGGGTCGACCGCGTCGCGCTGCTCGACCCGGTGATGGTGTTCTTCGCCCTCGCCGCGCTGTTCGCGATCTGGATGTGGATGCGGACCGACCGAGGGTGGTGGTTGCCCCTGTCCGCGGTGCTGATGGCCGCGTCGGTCACCTCGAAGGCGTCGACGCTCGTGCTCCTGCCGGCGTTCCTGCTCGCCCCGGTGCTGTTCCGCCGCTGGCGCGCGCTCGTGGTCGGCGGTGCGGTGTGGCTCGCGGTGTTCGTGGTGACCGTCGTCGCGCTGTACGCCCCGATGGGCATCCGCTCCGCCGTCACCTACATGCTCGAGTTCCAGGAGGGGCAGAACCGCAACGGGCACCTCGCACAGATCGACGGGCGGACGTACCAGTTCGCCCCCTGGTGGGCCAACGCCTGGTACCTCGTGCACGGCGTCGGCACCCCGGTGTTGGTCGTGCTCGGGATCGGGGTGCTGCTGGCGCTCGTGGTGCGTCCGGGGCGCCTCGTCGTGTTCGTGGCCGTGCCGCTCGTCCTGCTCGGGGTGTTCTACGCGGTGGCGGCGAAGATCGCCCTGCCCACGTACTACTCGGCGTGGATGCCGTTCATCGTGCTGCTCGCCGCCATCGGCTTCGCACGACTCGCCGCCCTCCCGCCGCGGCGGCTCACGGCAGCTGCGGCGTCGCTCCTCGTCGTCGCGGCCGTGGTCGGCAGCGCACCGCTGGCGAAGACCGTCTGGGAGACCCGCTCGACCGGCGTCGCACGACTGCTGCCGCTGCTCCGGCACGAAGGGGTGGGCGGCGGGCGGATCTTCTTCGGGGCGATCACGCCGAGCGACTACGACCAGTACGTCGGCTCGCGCGGCGTGCGGGACGTGGTCGACGCACCGTTCGTGGCGATCGTCGTGGGGACGGACCGGCGCTTCCCACTGCCGCCCGAGGTGCAGTCGCTGCTGGAGACGCAGCGGTCCTCGTTCGACCGGGTACGGCTCGACCGGGTCGTCGTGTGGATCCCGGACGGCGAGGTCGTGCGTGACGGAGCAGGACTCACCATCCGGAGGTGAGGCCGGAGCTGCCGACGGACTTGGGGCCAGCAGCGGGACTTGAACCCGCAACCCCCGTATTACAAGTACGGTGCGCTACCAATTGCGCCATGCTGGCTGACGCCCTCATCGTACCAACGAGGGCGTCGGGGTCACTCGCCCTGCGCGGAGAAGTTCAGCGACAGCGAGTTCATGCAGTACCGGTCACCGGTCGGGGTGCCGAAGCCGTCCGGGAACACGTGCCCGAGGTGCGAGCCGCAGTTCGCGCAACGGACCTCGGTGCGGGCCATGCCGAGCGAACGGTCCTCGATGAGCGTGACGGCCTGGGGGTCGACCGACTCGTAGAACGACGGCCAGCCGCAGCCGGAGTCGAACTTCGTGCCGCTCTTGAACAGCTCCGCGTTGCAAGCCGCACAGGTGTAGATGCCGGCGCGCTCCTCGTCCAGGAGCTCACCGGTCCAGGGACGCTCCGTGCCGGCCTGCCGCAGCACGGCGTACTGCTCGGGGGAGAGCTCCTCGCGCCACTCGGCGTCTGACTTCTCGACGTTGTGTGCCATGGGTTCCTCCTGCTTTCCAGCCGTGGGTGTCGGCCACTTCAGTAAACTCGCCGCGATGTCCAGACATTCCGTGCACCGCACCCGCTGGGACCGCCTGACGACGGACGAACTGTACGGCATCGTGCGGTTGCGGAACCGGGTGTTCGCGCTCGAACAACACGTCTCGGCCGAGGACTTCGACGGCCGTGACCGCGAGCCCGACACCGAGCACTGGTGGTTCGGAACCGAGGCCGATGCGGTGGGGTACCTCCGCCTGATCCGACCCGCCCCGGACGAGCAGCACCCGGCGGACGCGGCAGCCCCGGCGTGGGTCGTCGGCCGTGTCGCCACCCACCCCGACCACCGTGGCACCGGCATCGCGAGCAGGCTCGTCGGTGCCGCCCTCGCCGAGCACGGGCACGAGCCGGTCGTCCTGCACGCCCAGGAGTACGTCGCCGCGCTCTACGAACGGCACGGCTTCGTCCGCTTCGGGGCACCGTACGCCGAGGCCGGCATCACCCACGTCGGCATGTACCGCCCCGGCGCGTGAGCACTCCACCGCGGTCGACGCGGGAGCGCTACACCGCCTACGCGGACCGGATCGCGGACGTCTCGCCGTCCTACGCCGCCTGGGCGCGGTCGCTCGACGACGACCTGGTCGCGCTCCTCGACACGGTGCCGCCGACCCAGCGGCAGCCCGAGCTGGTCTTCGCGGTCGCCCGCGGCCTGGGTGCCGACCCGTCGGACCCGGCCGCGCTCCGCGCACTCGGACAGGAGGCCCGCCCCGCGTTGGTCGCGGCCCTCGCCACCGCGACGGTGCAGGCCAACGACCCGCGACGGCTCGGTCCGCTGGTGCCGGTGGTCGCGGCGCTCGCCGCGGCCGTCGCACGGCCGCTCGGCCTGGTCGACGTCGGTGCCGCGGCGAGCCTGTGCTCGTTCCCGGACCGGGTGACGCTCGACCTCCGGGTGCACGACGGGCACAGCGGGGCGCGATCCGAGCTCGTGCGGATGCACACCGCGCCCGCGGGGCCGTCGCTCCGACTGACCGCGGACGCGTGGGGAACCGTGCCGTCGCCGTCAGCGGCCACGATCCGGGTCGCTGGGCGGGTGGCGCTCGACCCGCACCCCGTCGACCTGCGGGTCCCCGGGGCCTTCGACCGACTGGTGCAGGCCGTCCCGCCCGAGGCGACGGACCGGACCGCCCTGATGCGCGAGGCAGCGCGCGTGACGCTGGCCGAGCCTCCCGTCCGGATCACCGGCCGTGTGCCGGACGACCTGGACCGCGCGCTCGACGCGCTGCCCGCGGACTGCGAGCCCGTCGTGCTGACCGCCGGCACCCTCGTCTACGTGCCGGGCGTCGACCGGCAGCGGTTCGTCGACCGCGCCACCGAGCGCGGCGTGCACTGGGTCGCGCTCGAACGCACCGGGATCCTCGCCGGGGTGGCCTCCACGCTGCCCGACGGGATCGACCCGGCGGACCCGGCGTGCTTCGCGACGGTGTCCCTCGACGGCGTGGCCCTGGCCGTCTGCGACGCGTTCGGCACCGCCACCCGGTGGTTCCGCGACCCGTCGCTGTGACGGTCCTGAGGGTGAATCCACGACAGTCCAGCGCCATGCCAGGGTGACCATCCGCCGCACCCCTACGATGTGCGAGACCCGTTGCCCGAATGTGATCGGACCGTCGTGACCACCATCCCCGCGGACGAGCTCAGTGAGCTCGCGAAGCACGTGCTCGCCTTCGAGCACGACCGCGCGCGGCACGACCGGACGAAGGAAGCGGAGATCCGGGTGGAGTTCGACATGTCCCCGGCCCGCTACTACCAGGTGCTCAACCGGGTGATCGACACACCGGCGGCGCTCGCGTACGACCCGCAGCTCGTCGGTCGACTCCAGCGTCTGCGGCGAACGCGGACGAGTGCACGCGCTGCCCGCAGCTTCGTCGCACCCGCCGACGCCCACCGAACCGAAGAGGAACGATGACGAGATTCCCCCATGACCGCTTCGACGACGTGACCGACGGGCCACGAGTCGGAGCGCACCGTGGTGTGCACCGTCGTGGCCGCGGCTGGATCGCGTTCGCCTGGGCTGCGCTCGCGACCGGGGTGCTCGTCGGCATCGGGGTGCTCGTGCTCGCGCTGCTGAACGGCAGCTACTCGTTCACCGGAGGCGGCAGCAGCTCGTCGCCGTCGTCGTCCGCGTCGTCGTCGGCGACCTCGTCCGCCTCGCCGTCCGCAGGCGGATCGAGTGGTCCGGACGCCGGCGCTGGTGCCGGTGACGCCTCGTCGCCCGCGGCGGCCGCACCGACGGACCAGGGCGCCACGACCGTGGTCGTGCTGAACGGGACGACCACGAGCGGGCTCGCCGCGAACGCGTCCACGAAGCTGACGACCGCCGGGTGGAAGGTCACGTCGACCGGGGACGCCGGCACGACGGGGGCGACCGCGACGATCGTGTACTACCAGCAGGCGTCGCAGGCGGCGGTCGCGCAGGGCGTCGCGGCGTCGCTCGGGGTGACGGCCGTGCAGCAGTCGGCGGCGTTCCCGAACGCCGACGTCAGCGTGGTGCTCGGGGCGGACTACCGCGGCTGACCGGGTGCTTTCGCGGTGGTCTCCCGGGTGCTTTCGCGGTGATTGATCCGCATTCCGCGGGGTCCATGTGACGACGGTGTTTCCGGCACGTTGAGTTCATGAGGAATCAGCGCGGAATGTGCGTGACAGCCCTTGTCCGGACGCCGTTCCTGATTAGAGTCACAAGTGGTCACCGGAGTGCTCGGAATGACGTCCCGCTTCGGGACGGACGCCAGGAACACCCGGGTGAGGCGTGCACGCACTCGGACCCGCGGCATCACCCGAACGATGCCGTTGATCGCTACAGCTGTACCGCAGGGAGCAACAGATCATGGCCAACGGAACCGTCAAGTGGTTCAACGCTGAAAAGGGCTTCGGCTTCATCACCGTCGATGGAGGGGGCCAGGACGTGTTCGTCCACTACTCGGCCATCGACATGAACGGCTACAAGGTCCTCGAGGAGGGCCAGGCAGTGACGTTCGACGTCGGCACGGGGTCCAAGGGCCCGCAGGCCGAGTCGGTGCGTCCGGCCTAGTCAGCGAACCACCGCGAACGCGCCGTCCCCGTCGGGGGCGGCGCGTTCGTCGTGTGCGGGGCGTGCTGCGTGCGCTCCCGGCCGGCGTCCGCGGGTTGGTGGGTCCGTGGTTCCGGAAGGTGTGGCGCGTGTTGCACTCTCAGGGGTCGAGTGCCAGAATCGGCTCTGGCACTCGGTGACGCTGAGTGCCAGAAGACCCCACGACGTCCGGGAGGGACGAAGACTCACATGGCTAAGATCATTGCTTTCGACGAGGAGGCCCGCCGTGGCCTCGAGCGCGGCCTGAACCAGCTGGCCGACGCCGTGAAGGTGACGCTCGGCCCGCGCGGCCGCAACGTCGTCCTCGAGAAGAAGTGGGGCGCCCCCACGATCACGAACGACGGTGTCTCCATCGCCAAGGAGATCGAGCTCGACGACCCGTACGAGAAGATCGGTGCCGAGCTCGTCAAGGAGGTCGCCAAGAAGACCGACGACGTCGCCGGTGACGGTACGACCACCGCGACCGTGCTCGCCCAGGCCCTCGTCCGCGAAGGCCTCCGCAACGTCGCCGCCGGTGCCGACCCCGTCTCGCTGAAGCGCGGCATCGAGAAGGCCGTCGCGGCCGTCTCGGACCAGCTGCTCGCGAACGCCAAGGAGATCGAGACCAAGGACCAGATCGCCGCAACCGCGTCGATCTCGGCCGCGGACCCGACCATCGGCGCGCTCATCGCCGAGGCCATCGACAAGGTCGGCAAGGAAGGTGTCGTCACCGTCGAGGAGTCGAACACCTTCGGCACCGAGCTCGAGCTGACCGAGGGCATGCGCTTCGACAAGGGCTACCTGTCGCAGTACTTCGTGACCGACCCCGAGCGCCAGGAAGCCGTCTTCGAGGACGCCTACATCCTGATCGTCAACTCGAAGATCTCGAACATCAAGGACCTCCTGCCGGTCGTCGACAAGGTCATCCAGGCCGGCAAGCAGCTCCTCATCATCGCCGAGGACGTCGACGGCGAGGCCCTGGCCACGCTCGTCGTGAACAAGATCCGCGGCATCTTCAAGTCCGTCGCCGTCAAGGCCCCGGGCTTCGGTGACCGTCGCAAGGCCATGCTCCAGGACATCGCGATCCTGACCGGTGGCCAGGTCATCTCCGAAGAGGTCGGCCTCAAGCTCGAGAACGCGACGCTCGACCTCCTCGGTCGTGCCCGCAAGGTCGTCATCACCAAGGACGAGACCACGATCGTCGAGGGCGCTGGCGACACCGAGCAGATCGCCGGCCGCGTGCGCCAGATCCGCTCCGAGATCGAGGCCACCGACTCCGACTACGACCGCGAGAAGCTCCAGGAGCGCCTCGCCAAGCTCGCCGGTGGCGTCGCCGTCATCAAGGCGGGTGCCGC
This sequence comes from Curtobacterium sp. SL109, assembly GCF_026672405.1. Classification (NCBI taxonomy): domain Bacteria; kingdom Bacillati; phylum Actinomycetota; class Actinomycetes; order Micrococcales; family Microbacteriaceae; genus Curtobacterium; species Curtobacterium sp. SL109. The sequence goes on along the minus strand of NZ_JAPPRB010000002.1, from coordinate 105,239 downwards.
GACCGAGGTCGAGCTCAAGGAGCGCAAGCACCGCATCGAGGACGCCGTCCGCAACGCGAAGGCTGCCGTCGAAGAGGGCATCGTCGCCGGTGGTGGCGTCGCCCTGATCCAGGCCGGCAAGGTCGCACTCGACTCCCTCGAGCTCGAGGGCGACGAGGCGACCGGCGCGAACATCGTCCGCGTCGCCATCGACGCACCGCTCAAGCAGATCGCGCTCAACGCCGGTCTCGAGCCGGGTGTCGTGGCCGCCAAGGTCCGCGAGCTCGAAGCTGGTTGGGGCCTCAACGCCGCGACCGGCGAGTACGTCGACCTCATCGCCGCGGGCATCATCGACCCGGCCAAGGTCACGCGCTCGGCGCTGCAGAACGCTGCGTCGATCGCCGGTCTGTTCCTGACGACCGAGGTCGTCGTCGCCGAGAAGCCCGAGCGCGCCGCGGCCGCTCCGGCCGGCGACCCGACCGGTGGCATGGACTTCTAGTCCCAGCCCCACGGAAGACCCCCGCACGCTCAGCGTGCGGGGGTCTTCCTGCGTCCGGGGGCGGGCGTCCGGGGGCGTGCGGCGCGTGCGTGCGTGCGCGGGTGCGCGTGCGTGCGGTGCGTGCGCGCGCCCGTGCGCGCGCCGGCCCCGTCCGCCGGCCCGGTCCGTCTGGTGGCCCACCGGTCGAAACACCCCGCTCACGTTCGCCGAGCGGCCGCAGAACGTCGCTTGGGCTCGCTTCCCACGACCAGTTCGGACCAGTGGGCAGGTCACCGCCGGTGTGTCGTGACCTGTGGAAGCGCCGCCAGGGCGGGATCCGGGACGACGCGGTACCGCACAGGAGGCTCGGTCCAGCACGTTCTCCACAGTCCGGTCCGGCGTGGGTCGCGTACAACCCGGTCCGGCGCAGCATGTGGCATGCCTCGCCGACGACCATTGCCCGATGCCCTGTCCGATCAGCCCTTCCGGGTCGCCGATGCCGTGGCGATGGGTGTGAACGCCGAACGCCTGCGCCGCAGTGACCTGTCGGCACCGGTGCACGGGGTCCGCGTCGTGGCAGGCCGAGACGACTTCGAGTCGATCGTCGACGCGCTGGCGCTCGTGATGCGTCCAGATCAGTTCTTCAGCCACACGACCGCTGCCCGGCTCTGGGGAGCACCACTGCCGCTGGCAGTGCAGCGCGAGCAGACCGTGCACGTCTCGACGAGCGGGACGGGCCCGCGGATGCGGCGGGCACGGGTCCATGGCCACCGTCTCTCGGCGTCTGGAGTCATCGAGGTGGCGGGGCGATGGCTGTCCACACCCGAGGACACGTGGGCGCAGTGCGTCCCGCTGCTGGGGACCCGTGCTCTCGTCGCGGTCGGAGACCACTTCGTGGGGCGGAGCGACCTGACGACGACCATCGCAGACCTGTTCGGCGCGATCGTTCCGGGGTCCCGATCTGCGGTGGCCGCGCGGACGGCGGTCGACCTGGTCCGGGTGGGATCGGAGTCGGCGATGGAGACCTGGTTCCGGTTGGCGATCGTGGACGCCGGGTTCCCGGAGCCGGAGCTGAACGTCGAAGTTCGTGACCCGGACGGCCGGTTGCTCGGTCGCGTGGACATGGCGTGGCCGGATCACCGCATCGCGTTCGAGTACGACGGGGACCACCACCGGGAGCGCGACGTGTTCCACCACGACCAGCGGCGCGACAACGGCTTCACCGTCAACGACTGGATCGCCATCCACGCGACGTCGGCGGATGCGCACCGGCCGGCTGTCGTGTTCGAGCGTCTCCGTCAGGCGTTCGAGCAGCGACTGGCCACGGTTCGTCGATTCGCGGCGTGAGGAGGACGCGCTGTCGGTGAAGCCGCGGCCTCGAGTGGTCGAGACTCCCCGACGGACATCCGTCGACTGGTCAGAGCACGTCGAATGAGCGCCCGTCGAACGACGTTCTTCGCCCACTCGGCGGAACTGAGCGGGGTGTTGCGACCTGTCGACGCGTCAGCGCCGCTGCAGGCCGCGCGGGGCGCAGGTGGCCGGCGCGGGGCGCCGGGGCGCCGGCGCGGGGCGCCGGGGCGCCCCGGGGCCGCGGCCACGGCCGCGGCCGCGGGTCAGGACTCGGGGGTGGGGAGCGGGGCGGGGGTGTAGTCGCGGGGGAGCAGGGGGAGCCAGATGCGGAAGGTGGCGCCACCGCCCACGGTGTCGATGACCTCGACCGAGCCCTGGTGCGCGGCGACGATGCCCGACACGATGGCGAGCCCGAGGCCCGAGCCGCCGGTGTCGCGCGCGCGGGAGGTGTCGGCACGCCAGAAGCGCTGGAAGATCTTGTCGCGGAGCTGCGGCGGGATGCCCTCGCCGTGGTCGATGACGTCGATGTGCGCCATGCCGCGGTCGTCGTCCACGCCGATGCCGATCTCGATGGGGTCGTCGTGCGCGGTGAAGCGCATCGCGTTGCCCATCAGGTTCGTCACGACCTGGCGGATCTTGTTCTCCTCGGCCAGGACGATCGGCGGGCGCTTCGGCAGCACCACGGTGGGCATCGGGGTGGTCTCGGTGCCGGGCTGCGACTCCGACTCGACGTCCATCGCGCGGCCACGACGAGCACGGAGGCGCGCGATGGTCTGGCGGGAGAAGGCGATCGGGCCGGTGGTGTTGGTCGCAGCCGACGGCGACATCGGGAGGGCATCGGGGGCAGGCGTGGCCGCGGGGCCGAAGGCCGAGGGAGCCCGGACAGCCTGGGGCACGTCCTCGACGAGCACCTGGATCTCGCGGTCGGGGTTCGACGCCATCGTGTCGAGCGCCGAGTCGCGCGCGATGGCGACGAGGTCGACCGGGCCGAGCTCGAGCGGCTTGGACTCGTCGATGCGGGCGAGCTGGAGGAGGTCCTGCACGAGGAGCCCCATGCGCTTGGCCTCCTTCTCGATGCGCTCCATCGCCTGGGCGACGTCCTCTTCCTTGCGGAGGGCACCCATGCGGTACAGCTCGGCGTACCCGCGGAGGGACACCAGCGGTGTGCGGAGCTCGTGGGAGGCGTCACCGACGAAGCGGCGCATCTGCGCGATGGTGCGTTCGCGGTCCTCGAAGGCGCTGTCGATCCGCTCCAGCATGGCGTTCAGGGAGCGGTTCAGCCGGCCGACCTCGGTGTTCGGGGTGTCGGCGTCGAGGCGCTGGTTGAAGTCCCCCGCGGCGAAGCGGGCGGCGGTGTCCTCGACGTCACGGAGCGGGTCGAAGGTCGCGGTGACGAGCAGCCGGGTGAGCATGGCCCCGAGCAGGATGACCGAGGCGCCGAACCCCAGGAAGATGAACGTGAAGCGGGCGATGGTCTGGTCGGTGTCGGCGCTCGACACGGCGACGAGCACGTAGCCGGTCTCGGTGGCGCCGGTCGACAGGTTCTGCAGGTTCGCTGGGATGACCTGCGCACGCCACTCGTGGTTGTGCTGCTTGTCGTAGAGGCTGAACGGCTTGCCGGCTGCTGCGGCACCGGAGAACCGCATCCGGGAGATGTCCGGCTGCGACGTCGACTGGGTGTCGCAGATCTGCTTGCCGTCGCTGTCGTACGCGGCGACGTACGAGCTCTTCTCGAGGACGACCGACAGCTTGCAGTACTGCTCCCCGTCGCTGACGTTCTGGCCCTCGAGCTGCGAGCTCGTCGTGCTGACCTGGGTGTCCAGGCGGGAGACCAGGTAGTTCGACAGCACGGTCATCGTGCCGAGGCCGGCAACGAGCAGCCCGAGCGCCACCAGGAGCACCGTGATGCCGGTGATCTTGGTTCGCAGGGAGATGCCGTCCCACCAGCGGTTCATTCTGGAGTGCATGCTGCCCTCACGATAGACGGCGGCCACCGGGCGAAACCCGGTGACCGCCGTGAACAGCCTGGAACTAGGAGGCCTTCGAGGCCTTGAGCATGTAGCCGAACCCGCGCTTGGTCTGGATGATCGGCTCGGTGGAGTACTGGTCGAGCTTGCGACGCAGGTACGAGATGTAGGACTCGACGATGCCGGCGTCGCCGTTGAAGTCGTACTCCCACACGTGGTCGAGGATCTGCGCCTTCGACAGCACGCGGTTCGGGTTGAGCATCAGGTAGCGCAGCAGCTTGAACTCGGTGGGGGAGAGCTCGATCTGCGCGTCCCCGATCGTGACCTCGTGGGTGTCCTGGTCCATCGTGAGCTCGCCGGCCCGGATGATGGCGTCCTCTTCGTCGTTCATCGTGCGACGCAGGATCGCCTTGATGCGGGCGACGATCTCGTCGAGCGAGAACGGCTTGGTGACGTAGTCGTCGCCGCCGACGGTGAGGCCGGTGATCTTGTCCTCGGTGTCGTCCTTCGCCGTCAGGAACAGGATCGGCGAGGTGTAGCCGGAGGACCGGAGGCGCTTGGTGACGCCGAAGCCGTTCATGTCCGGCAGCATGACGTCGAGGATGATCAGGTCGGGCTCTTCCTCCAGCACGGCGGAGATCGCCTGTGCCCCGTTGCCGACCGCTCGGACGGCGAACCCGGCGAAGCGCAGCGAGGTCGTGAGGAGGTCGCGGATGTTCGGCTCGTCGTCGACGATCAGGATCTTGGGGCCATCGGTCATGCCCCTATCATCTGACTGTTGTCTAAGCGTTTCCTGAGAGCGCATGGGGCGCCCCCTGGACCTGGTCCGCGTCGAGGATCGTGTACGAGTACCCCTGCTCCGCCAGGAACCGCTGCCGGTTCTGGGCGAAGTCCTGGTCGACGGTGTCCCGCGTCACGAGCGTGTAGAACGACGCGGGCAGGCCGTCCTTGTTCGGACGGAGGAGTCGGCCGAGACGCTGCGCTTCTTCCTGCCGCGACCCGAACGAGCCGGAGACCTGGATCGCCACGGTCGCGTCGGGCAGGTCCACGGAGAAGTTCGCGACCTTCGACACGACGAGCACGTCGATGTCGCCGTCACGGAACGACTGGTAGAGCCGCTCGCGCTCGTCGACGGGCGTCGCACCCGTGATCTCGGCGGCGTCCAGGGACTGTGCCAGGGCGTCGAGCTGGTCGATGTACTGCCCGATGACCAGGATCTGCTCGCCACGGTGCTTCTCGATGAGCTCGCGGACGACGGGGGTCTTGGCGGGGGACGTCGCGGCGAGGCGGTAGCGCTCGTCGTCGCTCGACGCCGCGTACTCCAGGCGGTCCTCGTGCGGCAGGTCCACCCGGACCTCGTAGCACTCGGCGGGGGAGATGTAGCCCTGGGCCTCGATCTCCTTCCACGGGGCGTCGTACCGCTTCGGGCCGATGAGGGAGAAGACGTCACCCTCACGCCCGTCTTCGCGCACGAGCGTGGCCGTGAGGCCCAGGCGGCGACGGGCCTGCAGGTCCGCGGTCAGCTTGAAGACCGGCGCCGGCAGCAGGTGGACCTCGTCGTAGACCACGAGGCCCCAGTCGAGGGCGTCGAGCAGCGACAGGTGCGTGTACTCGCCCTTCCGGCGGGCGGTGAGGATCTGGTACGTCGCGATCGTGACCGGACGGATCTCCTTGACGCTGCCGGAGTACTCGCCGATCTCCTCCTCGGTCAGGGAGGTCCGGCGGAGCAGCTCGGACCGCCACTGCCGCGCGGAGACGGTGTTCGTGACGAGGATGAGCGTGGTCGCCTTCACCGTGGCCATCGCGCCGGCACCGACGAGCGTCTTGCCGGCGCCACAGGGCAGCACGACGACGCCCGAGCCCTGCGCGAAGAAGCTCTGGACGGCGTCCTGCTGGTACGGGCGCAGGTCCCACTCGGAGTTGTCGAGGTCGATCGCGTGGGGCTGCCCGGGCGTGTAGCCAGCGAGGTCCTCGGCCGGCCAGCCGATCTTCACGAGCTCCTGCTTGACCTGCCCACGAGCCCACTGCTGCAGCTCGATCGCGGTGTCGGAGCGCTTGTCGCCGAGCAGCGGCTTGATCCGCTTGGACCGGACGACCTCGGCGAGCACCGACGGGTCGGTCGCGGTGAGCAGCAGCCGGGGCTGGCGTTCGAGTTCCTCGGTCGGGGAGTTCGCGATGACGGGGGCGTCCGCCGGGTCTTCGCGCCGGATGACGAGCCGCCCGTAGCGCGCGACGGTGTCACGGATGTCGACGGTGACGCTCTGCGGGACGGGGAACTTCGCGAAGCGCTCAAGGGTGCCGATCATGCTCTCGGCGTCGTGTCCTGCTGCGCGCGCGTTCCACAGGCCGAGCCTGGTGACCCGGTAGGTGTGCACGTGCTCGGGGGCGCGTTCGAGCTCGGCGAAGGCGGCGAGCTCGTGGCGCGCGTCCTCGGCATCGGGGTGCGCGACCTCGAGCAGGACGGTGCGGTCGCTCTGGACGATCAGCGGTCCGTTCATGGCCTTCCAGCCTAGCCGTGCACGGCCGGGTCAGGCTTCGCTGTCGACGGACACGACGAGCGACAGCGGCAGCGTGCGTTCCACGTCTGCCGTGGTGTCCTTCCCGCGGATGCGGCCGGCGGCGACGGAGGTCGGGATGATCGAGAACGGCCGCTCACTGCCGTCCGGCATGCGGACCGTCACGCGGATCGGCGTGCGACCGCGGACGGCCAGGTCGATCTGCCGTCCGAGCCACTCCTGCTCCGGTTCGGCAGCGCCGCGTTCGGTCGTGACACGGAGGCGTTCCACGACGGCGTGCGCTGCGGCTTCCGGGCTGCGGCCCGGTGCACGGCGACGGCCGGGAGGCCCGTGGTGCGTCTCCGGGCGGGCGCCGGGTTGCAGCACGGCCGGGTACCGCTGGTCCTCCAGCGCCGCGTGCACCACGTGCGCCGGGTAGCGGGTCACCAGGGTGGTCAGCTCGGGGCGCTCCCACGCCAGCTGTCGCAGCTCGGCGTCCACCCCGATCAGGTCGAGCTGGTCGGCGGTCCCGCGGACCACGGCACCGATGCCGCCCTCGCCGCGGTCCACCACGATGCTGCCGTCACGGGCGGCGACCTGGTCGACGAGGTACGCCAGCGGCTGGGGCACGCCGGTGACGCCGATGCGTTGGAACAGGTCCATCACGTCCTGCTGGGAGTTGCCGGCGCGCAGGGCCCGCCGGAGTGTCTCCTCGGACACGCGGTAGCGCGCGGCGAGCCCGGGGGCCTCGAGGTCGGCGACGGTGCGGAGTTCGGCGTCCGCCGCGGGGGCGAGCGGGCCCGGCGCGATGATCGTCAGGTCGTGCTGCAGGTAGACGCCCTCGACGGTCTGCGGCAGGTCGGCCTCGGCGGCGCGGACGGCTGCGGGCTCGTCGTCACCGAGGAGCGTGCGGCCGGTCTCGGTGACGAGGCCCTCGACGGTCAGGCCGAGGGCGTCCGCGGTGCCGGCGACGTCGAGCAGGGTCGCGTCGAGCCAGCGGGCCCCGGCCGGGTACGCCCAGCGGCCGAGGACGACGAGGTCCCGCCAGTCGTCCCCGGCGACGTCGAGGACCTCGCGGACGGCCGGGTCGAGGCCGTCGTGCCAGCGGGTCACCAGGTCGGTCCACCGGGACGGCCACGGGGTGGTCAGCCACGCACGACCGGCGTCGGTCAGGGCCCAGGTGCCGTCGTCAGTCGTGGTGAAGTGGATCCGTTCGAGCAGCCCCAGGCGCCCGGGCACCACCTCGGCGTCGGCGCTGGAACGTTCCGCGAGCGCCCGGGCGAGCGGGGAGCCGATGCCGCCCTTGACGAGCTCGCGGACGGCGCCGTCGTCGACCGCGCGCAGCAGTTCGGCGAGGACGGTCATCGTCGCGAACGCGTGCTCCGCGCCGGTGGTGCGCTGCGTGGCGGGGTCGGCCGTGTCGGGGACCGCAGCGGCGGGGCGGGCCTCACCCGGGCCTCCCGTCTGCTCTGACTGGTCCACCAGGTCGGGGTGGGCGGCCACGCGCAGGGCGACCGCGTCGTCGACGCGGCCGTCCTCGTCGGCGAGGCCCAGCGCGACCGCGGGGTCGAGGTCCGGGCCGGTGGTGCCGTCACGGAGCGCGAGGAGGGTGCGTCGGGGGAGTCGTTCGACGGCGGCGTCGACCGCGGCGTCGGCACGGAAGGCCTCGGCGAGGTCGAAGAAGTCCGTGATGCTCTGGGGGCCCGTCTCGCCGAGCACGGCGGTGGGGAGGCCTCGGGCGACGATCAGTCGCTCGAGGTCGTGGTCCGGCATCGTCCGCAGGCGTGCGGCGAGGTCGGCGGTGGTCGTCATCGTCCTCCGCGTGGCGTCCGGAGCGGACGTCAGCGGACCTCGTTCTTGTGGGAGCGGGCCTTGCGGGTCCAGGTGACCGCCAGGAGCGCGAAGATCAGGACCATCGCGATGGGCGGTCCGAAGTAGAGCACGCCCAGGGCGACCGGCCAGATGCCGTCGCCGGGGATCTCCTTGAGCGTCAGCCAGCCGATGATCATCACCGCGAAGCAGACGATCGTGAAGAGGACGATGCCGCCGATCATGAACGCGAGCGTGCGTTCGGTACGATTGAACGTCGCCGGGGGTTCCGCGATGTTCCGCGTGTCCCCGGGCGATCGGGTCGGCTTGGCCATCCACCCAGGATATCCGCACCACGGCCGCCCACCTATCGAGGAGTTCCGCGCATGCCCACCGGCAAGGTCAAGTTCTACGACGACCAGAAGGGGTTCGGGTTCATCACCGGCGACGATGGTGACAACGTCTTCCTGCATGCCTCGTCCCTGCCCGACGGCACGACCACCGTCAAGGCCGGTGCACGACTCGAGTACGGCGTCGTGCAGGGCAACAAGGGGTCCCAGGCCCTCTCCGTGCGGCTGCTCGACCCGAAGCCGTCGCTGGCGAAGATGTCCCGCCGCTCGGCGGACGACATGGCCGTCATCGTCGAGGACCTCGTGAAGGAGCTCGACCGGATCAGCGGCGACCTCCACCACGGTCGCTACCCGAAGAACGGCACACGCATCGCCGCGATCCTGCGGCACGTCGCAGACCAATTGGACGCATGACCATGACGACCGACCACACCGACCTGACCGCTCTCGCGCGCACGGCCCTGCTCGAGGTCACCGAGGAGTCGACCGTCGGGTCCTTCGCGGGCACCACCGACGAGGGCGACGGCGTCGTCTCCGTGCTGTTCGCCAACCGCATGGCGGGCTACCCGGGCTGGCGCTGGACCGTCAGCGTCGCGCACGTCGAGGGTGAGGACCCCTCCGTGCTCGAGGTCGAGCTGATGCCGGGCGACGGCTCACTGCTCGCGCCCGAGTGGGTGCCGTGGTCGGAGCGGCTCGCCGACTACCGCGCGGCGCAGGAGGGTGTCGACGAGGCCGACGCCGATGACGAGGACTCCGATGACGACGATTCCGATGACGACGACGAGTCGGACGAGGACTTCGACGACGCGGACGAGTCGGACGACGACGAGTCGGATGACGACGAGTCGGACGACGATGAGTCGGATGACGATGAGTCGGACGACGACGAGTCGGACGACGATGACGACGACGACTTCGACGACGACGAGGACGACCTCGCCGAGTCGGACGACGACGAGATCGAGGGCGTCGACGTCGACGAGCTCGACGAACAGCGCTGAGACGCCGGCGTCACACCGAGCGACGCCGCACGAACGACGAAACGCCGCCGGACCCGGCGGCGTTTCGCGTTGGCGGGGTGTCCCGGGTCAGTCCTGGAGGGCGCCGACCACGTAGGTGATCGCCCGGACGAGCTGCTGCACGTCGTCGGGGTCGATCGCCGTGAACGTCGCGACGCGGAGCTGGTTGCGCCCGAGCTTCCGGTACGGCTCGGTGTCGACGATGCCGTTCTGGCGGAGCACCGCGGCCACGGCGGCGGCGTCGATGCTGTCGTCGAGGTCGATCGTCGCGACGACCTGGGACCGGTGCGACGGGTCCGACACGAACGGCGACGCCCAGTCGACCGACTCGGCCCAGTCGTACAGCGTCGAGGACGAGGTCTTCGTCCGGGTGTCTGCCCATGCCAGACCGCCGGAGCCGTTGATCCACGAGATCTGGTCCTCGAGGAGCAGCAGCGTGGTCAACGCCGGGGTGTTGAGCGTCTGGTTCAGCCGGGAGTTGTCGACCGCGTTCTGCAGCGAGAGGAACTCCGGGATGTACCGGTCGGACGCGGCGATGCGGGCGACGCGCTCGATGGCCGCGGGGGAGAACAGCGCGAGCCAGAGCCCGCCGTCGGACGCGAAGTTCTTCTGCGGCGCGAAGTAGTAGACGTCCGTGGCGCTGGCGTCGAAGGACACCCCGCCCGCGGCGCTCGTGGCGTCGACGACGGTCAGCGCGCCCGGGTCGCCCTGGGCGCGGACGACGGGCGCCATGACACCGGTCGAGGTCTCGTTGTGCGGGTAGGCGTAGACGTCGACGCCCTCGACGATCTCGAGCTCCGAGCGCGAACCACCCGGGGCCTCGACGACGTGCGGGGCCTGGAGCCACGGGGCGGCTGCGGCCTTGGCGAACTTCGACCCGAACTCACCGAAGGACAGGTTCTCGGCGCGCTGCTCGATCAGGCCGAACGCGGCGGCGTCCCAGAACGCGGTCGACCCGCCGTTGCCGAGGACGACCTCGTAGCCGTCGGGCAGGTCGAACATCGTGGCGAGGCCCTCGCGCACGGAGCCGACGAGGTCCTTCACGGGCTTCTGGCGGTGGGACGTCCCGAGGATCGTCGCGCCGCGTGTCACGAGGGACTCGAGCTGGGCACCGCGGATCTTCGACGGGCCGCAGCCGAAGCGTCCGTCGGTCGGGAGGAATTCGGCCGGGATGACGATGTCTGCCATGGGCCGATCCTACCGACGGGTCATCCGCCGCCCGCCCCGTCGTTGCTTGTCAGCCCGAGGAAGTAGTGTGGGTCCCGCTCAGTTCTGACAGGAGAGGCGGATCCGTGACCGATCTCGTCGACACCACGGAGATGTACCTCCGGACGATCCTCGACCTCGAAGAAGAGGGGATCGTGCCGCTGCGTGCGCGCATCTCCGAACGGCTCGGGCACTCCGGTCCCACGGTCTCGCAGACCATCGCCCGGATGGAGCGCGACGGACTCGTCGTGGTCTCCGGCGACCGACACCTCGAACTCACTGACGAGGGCCGCTCCCGCGCCACCCACGTCATGCGCAAGCACCGTCTCGCGGAGCGCCTGCTCGCCGACGTCATCGGGCTCGACTGGGCCTTCGTCCACGACGAGGCCTGCCGCTGGGAGCACGTGATGAGCGAGCAGGTCGAGGTCCGCCTGCTCGAGATGCTCGGCAACCCGACCGAGTCGCCGTACGGCAACCCGATCCCCGGCCTGGCCGAGATCGGCGGGCCTGACGCCGGCGGGTTCCTCGACGGCGTCCGCAACATCGTCGCCGCAACAGAGGGCACCGACGCCGTGGCCACCGGGGTCATCCGTCGACTCGGCGAGCCCGTCCAGTTCGAGCCCGAGCTCCTGCACCAGCTGCGCTCCGCCGGGGTCATGCCCGGTCGGCTCGCCAGCGTGCAGCGCGCCGGAGCGTACGTGTCCGTGCGCGTCGAGGGCGAGGACGCCGGCATCGAACTGCCGTCCGAGGTCGCCCAGCACGTCTACATCGACGCTACGTGACGTTCTGCCCTCTGACCAGGGCTTCGTCACCGATCTGTTACCAAACGGCGTTTTCGTCTCGACAAGGTAACGGCGTCCCCGTACACTCGACGAGTCCCCGGGCTGATGCCGATCTGGGGACCCGTGGCAGGACGTCTCTCGAACCCGTCTCCTGCCTCGATCGGAGACGATGACGAACGGATGGGGTTGCGCACGTACGGGCCCGAACCCGTGCGGGTGATGACGAGACGCCGGAGACCACACCCTTGACGCAGACCGGTTCCGCCGCGGACGACATGTCCACGAACCCGACGAACGCAGTCCCCACCAACGCAGGCCTCCCGAACACCGGCCACCTCGACGCGGCCGACGCACCGCTGACCCGGCGTGCAGCCCGTGCCGCCGAGACCCCCACCCGCCGTCGCGCCGTGACCCCGGTCCGCAGTGCGCCGCTCGTGCGTCCGACCGCCGTCGCCTCGACCCAGGCGAAGCCGACCGCGAGCTCGCGCAAGCGCAAGTTCATGGCCCCGGTCGTGCTCGCCGTCGCCGCCGGCATGTTCGGCACGATGGCCGTCCCCGCCGCGTTCGCCGCCACGCAGCAGACCGGCGCGTCGGACGCCGCGGCCGCACAGCAGGCGGTCCGCACCACCGAGAGCCAGCAGCTGACGGTCTCCGACGCCGCGGTCCTGGCCGACACCAGCCGCGACGGCTTCTCCGCCACGTCGACCGCGACGCTCGACGCCCGCAAGCACGCCGCAGACGTCGAAGCCGCCCGTGCCGCCGCCGCGAAGCAGTACGCGTCGTACACCGGTCCGACGGCGACCGACTACCTCGCGTCGTCGAAGACCAGCACCACTGCGGGCACGACCGCGGGCGCGGCCGCCGCAGCTGTCCCCGCCGCCGCTGCCGCCCCGGCCGCGAACACCCCGTTCTCGCTGCCCGCCGTGGTCGCCACCGCGAAGCAGTACATCGGCACCCCGTACGTCTTCGGCGGCGCCACCCCGGCCGGCTTCGACTGCTCGGGCTACGTCATGTTCGTGTACGCCCAGTACGGCATCAACCTGGCACACTCGGTGCCGCTGCAGGACGCTGCCGGCACGACGATCCCCACGTCCGAGGCCCAGCCTGGTGACGTGGTCATCTTCAACAGCGAGGCCCACGACGGCTTCTACATGGGCAACGGCATGATCATGGACGCCCCCAAGCCCGGCGGTGCCGTGTCGATCCGACCGATCTGGACGAGCGAGTACCACATCGTCCGCTTCGGGGTCTGACCCGCGCTCGCCCTGAACGTTCCGTGAACCGGTCCAGCACTCCTCGTGCTGGGCCGGTTTCTGGTTTAGCCTGAGCGCATCGGCCCGACACGGCCTGGACTGGAGACCTCATGTCAACGGCACGCACGACCCGCACCATGGGTCGGCGCGCGCTCGTGGACATACGGTCGACCACGACCCGCGTGCACCTGCACGCCCTGGGATGACCGAGAGCACTGCCCCTGCGGGCGGTGCTCTTCTTCGTTCCGGGCCCCGGTCGTGGCCACTCGTCCGACGCCGTTCGATCCGTTGCCCCGCATCGCCTGGAAGCCGTCCAGGCACGTCGGAAGGGAACCCATGCGCACTCTCGTCCTCAACGCCGGTTACGAGCCCCTCGCGGTCATCTCGTTCCGGCGGGCCCTCGTGCTGGTCATGAACCAGAAGGCCGCCATCGTCGCCGCCGACGTCGAGCACCCGGTCACCGGGTCGACCTCGAGCTACGACCGTCCGTCCGTCATCATCCTCACCCGGTACGTGCGCATCCCGCACGCCAGGCTCGTGCCGGTGTCGCGGCGCGGTGTCCTGCGGCGCGACGCGAACCGCTGCGCGTACTGCGACCGCCACGCCACCACGATCGACCACGTCCAGCCGAAGTCGCGCGGCGGAGCGGACTCGTGGGAGAACCTCGTCGCCTGCTGCTTGGCGTGCAACAACGCCAAGGGCGACCGCACCCCGCGGGAGATGGGCTGGAACCTGCGGTTCCGCCCGAAGGCCCCGCACGGGTCGAGCTGGGTGGTGCGCGGGATGGAGCGCACGGAGCCGGACTGGGACGAGTACCTGGTGGCCGCCTAGCCACGCTGCGGACGGGAGGCCCGGTGCCAGGCCGCCACGGGCCTCCCGTCCGGCTCGTCACCGGCCCGGCGAGAAACTGAGTACTGCTCCTGGTAGCTTCGGCTCCATGTCCCGGTCCCGTGGAACCGCACCGCTCATCGTCGGCCTCGGGGGCACTGCAATCGGTGCTCTCCTCGGGTCGTGGGGCGGGTCGATGATGCTCTCCGGTGGTCGTGAGGCAACCATCAGGGACGGTGTTCCGCCGTCCTCGCTGGTGGTGGTCGTCGTCGGCGCCGTCGTCGGCATCGGGCTCCCGCTGGTGGCCATCGGCTGGTACTTCCGCCAGCAGGTCGCACTGGCCGGTCAGCCGCACCGTGTCCAGGCCTTCTGGCTGGGCCTCGCCTGGGGGACCATCGCGATGCTGCTCGCCGGCACCCTGAACGTCGTCGCCGGCCTGCTCCCCGGCGGCCCTGTCTGGCCAGGGTTCGTCGAGGAGTTCCTCAAACTCCTCGTGCCCGTCATCCTGCTGCTGTCCTCGCGCACCTACCGCTCGCCGCGACCCGCGGTGTGGCTCGTGTTCGTCGCCGCCGCCTGGCTGGGGTTCCTCGAGGGCATCAGCTACATCATCACTTCGCTCGACCCGATCCTCGACGGCGCTCCTCCACCGTCAGACGCCCCCTTCATCATGATGATGGACATCGTCGTGCGCATCATCGCCGAGGTCTCGCACCCTCTGATCACCGTGGGGGCCGCGGTCCTGATCTGGCTCGCCGCCAGGACGCTGTCGACGGGCAAGGCGGTCGGTGTCGGCGTGCTCGCGTACCTCGGTGCCGCCGCGATCCACGGCCTCAACGACGCGGTGATCGACGGCCCGGTCCGCGACTGGAACGTGCCCCTCAGCATCGTCCTGGAAGCCGTGTACGTCGTCGCGATCTTCGTGTTCTGGTTCCGGCCACGGGTGCGACGGCTGCGCGAGTTCGATGACAGCGGTCGCGGAGTCCCGCCAGCTGCAGTGTCCGCCGGCCGTGACCGGTCGACCCTCCGGTAGCGCCGCGGCTGCCGAACTGACCACTGGTCTCCGTGCCACCGCCACGACCACGCTCCGAGCCCACGAGGACACCACCATGGCCGAGAACTCCGAACGACATCACCCGCTCGCTGCCGCCGGGAACCGGTGGCAGCGGTTCTGGAACCGCGGCGGGTGGTGGCGGGCAGTGCTGGCCGTCGTCCTCTACCTCGCCGTGTACGAGGGGCTGGGGTGGCTGAACGCCCGCACCCTCGCCAGCGGCATCACCGCGGACGGGGTGTTCGCCACGCCTCGCGGGGTCATCCTGGGCATCGCCCTGCCGATCATCGTGATGGGGCTGCTGACTCTCGTCTTCGTCCGGACCCTCGGGTGGGGGCGCGAGATCTTCGCTCGCCAGCCACTTCCGGGACGCGGGTGGATGTGGATCGCCGTGGTCCTGCTGCTCGTCCCGATCGTGATCCGGCTCATCGCGACGAACTGGTCGTCGTACTCGGTCTCCGTGGTCTTCGCGGTGCTGTTCCTCGGCCTGTGTATCGGTTTCACCGAGGAACTCATCGCTCGTGGTGTCGCCGTGGACCTCCTCCGACGCGGCCACCACACCGAACGCACGGTCGCGCTGCTGTCCTCGCTGCTGTTCGGGCTGATGCACGCTTCGAACGCCATCGGCGGGACGGCGCTCCCCGTCGTGGCGGTCACCGTCGTCTACACGTTCGGCGCCGGCATGATGTTCTACCTGTCGATGCGGATCACCGGGAGCATCATCCCGGCGATGCTCCTGCACGCTGCAACCGACCCCACCACCATCCTCGCCACTGGCGGCATCGACACCTCGGCGGCGACCGCCGGTGACGCCGGGCTGATCGGCTTCGCTGGGATCTTCAACCTCGTCTACCCGGTGCTCGCGCTCCTGGTGCTCTTCTTCATCAAGGGCCGCGTCAGCAATCAGGCAGCCGAGAACGACCAGACCGGAGGCACCGCATGACCACCGAACCCACCTCCCCGACAACAACCGACCGGCTGCCTGGTGGGCGTCGCGAGGTCCCGCGGCGGTTCTGGATCGCGCTCGTGGCCTGCGTGGTCTACGTCCTCATGGCCGCTGGCGTGGGGAACCTGCTCAGCGCCGTCGTCGACGGGGAGCACCACCCGATCGCGGACTGGCTCGTGGGCACCTGGGTCCCGGTCGGCATCATGGTCGTCGCCGGAGTGTTCTTCGCCCGGCGCTCGGGTTGGTGGAACGACATCTGGCACGAGCGCTCCGTCGCCGTCGGGCAACCCCGGCGCTGGTGGTGGCTTGCAGCGCCGGCTCTGTCGCTGACCGGCACGGCCATCCTGTTCAGCCTCGTGCCGTGGTCCGAGGTGTCGGCCGGGATCATCGTCGTCGTGCTCATCGGGGCGCTCGGCGTCGGCGTCGGCGAGGAGCTGTACTTCCGCGGGATCCTCGTCACCGCGCTCCGTGCGCGCCACTCCGAGTTCGTGGTCCTCATCGTCTCGTCGGTGCTGTTCGGTCTCGCCCACGTGGTCGGCGAAGTGATCGCCGGACTCCCGATCGGCCTGATCCTCTTCCAGGTGGCGTTCCTCAGCATGGACGGCGCGCTCTTCTACGCAGCCCGTCGCGCGACAGGCACGCTGTGGGTGCCGATGCTCCTGCACGGACTCAACGACGCTGCGCTGTTCCTGCAGACAGCCGGACGGAACCACGAGGGCGCCGAGCCCCCAGCCACCACCGGGGTCATCGAGATCCTCTTGATCGCGCTCTCCGTCGCGATCGCGATCAGTGTCCTGCGCGAGACGCTCCGGCACCGTCGCGCGCTCCGGACTGAGGTCGACACGGCGGGGTCGTCCTGACCGGCAGCACACGGAGGC
Source organism: Curtobacterium sp. SL109 (assembly GCF_026672405.1). NCBI lineage: Bacteria > Bacillati > Actinomycetota > Actinomycetes > Micrococcales > Microbacteriaceae > Curtobacterium > Curtobacterium sp. SL109. The sequence continues at coordinate 88,851 of NZ_JAPPRB010000002.1, read as the reverse complement.
GCGACGTCCGCACGCGGGCGACTCGTCAGGTCAGGTGCTGCCTGGCGTGCAGCCGAACTGGGACGAGTACCTGGTGGCCGCGTAGCCACGGTGCGGACGGGAGGCCCGGTTCCAGGCCGCCACGGGCCTCCCGTTCGGCATGCCGTTCCCCTGGTCGCCCTGCCCGGCCGATCAGGCCGGGTTCGGCAGAGGTCAGCGGAACCATTGTCGGACCACAGTGCGTCCACAGACGCCTGACCGTCAATGGGGTCACCACTCGACCGCGAGTGGTCCGACGGCCGGTCCTGCCGCACAGCGTCAGGACCGACGGATGAGCACGACGACGAACCGACGGTCGGTGGTGACACCACCGACCGGTCCCGAGAGCAGCTCCCAGCAGCGCATGCTGTCCGAGCCGGAATTGCGTGGCCGGGCTCGACGCCGACAGGCCGCCGTCGACGTGCTCGGCGTCGCGGTCTGGGGCTCGGCAGCGATGGCGGTCACGCTCTGGTTGAGCGCGGGACCGGTCGACCTCTCCGGTGTCGGACAGGTCCTCGTGGCTGCGGGCATCGTGGCCGGCATGGTCGGGACCGACCTGGTCCTCGTGATGCTCGTCCTCGCCGCTCGCGTCCCGTTCATCGACCGTCTCGTCGGGCACGACGCGGCGATGGTGCAGCACGGCAAGCTCGGCAAGCCCGCGCTGTACCTGCTCCTCACCCACGCGGGACTGCTCGTCGTCGGGTACGCGATCGAGTCGCACGAGAACGTCGTCGCAGAGGCGGTCGCGTTGTGGGGCACGTCGGACGTCCTGTTGGCGGTCCTCGCCCTGGTCGGGTTCGTCGCGGTGGTCTGGACGTCCGTCGTCGCGGTCCGGAAGGTGCTCCCGTACGAGGTGTGGCACGGCGTCCACCTGCTCTCCTACGTCGCGGTCGGCCTCGCGATCCCGCACCAGCTCTCCCAGGGACAGGTGCTGGCGCAGGGCAGTTGGGAGCGCGTGTACTGGGTGGTGCTGTACGTAGTCGCCTTTGCCTCCGTCGCCGTGTTCCGGTTCGGGCTGCCGATGGTCAGGTCCCTGCGGCACCGCGTCGTCGTCGTCGGGGTCGAGCGGATCGGTGCGGAAGTGGTCTCCCTGTACCTGCGCGGTCGAGCCCTGACGGAGTTGCAGGCGCGCGGCGGACAGTTCTTCATGTGGCGGTTCTGGACCGGTGCGACCTGGTGGCACGCGCACCCGATCTCCCTGTCCGCGGCGCCGACCGCCGACGGCATGCGGGTCACCGTCCGGGCTCTCGGTCGCGGCAGCGCCCAGCTCGGGAGTCTCCAGCCGGGGACCCGGGTTTCGTTCGCCGGCCCGTACGGGGTGTTCACGGACCGGGTGCGCACGTCGACGCGGGTGGCCGTCGCCGCGTCCGGCATCGGTGTCACTCCCGTCCGGGCGTTCCTGGAGCGCCTCGACGCTCCTGCCGGAGCCGTCACCGTCCTGCTGCGCGGGCGATCGCCGCGGGAGACGTCCCTGTGGCAGGAGGTGATCGACCTGGCGCACGCGCGTGGATACCGGGTGTTCACGAGCATCGGGCCGCGGGGGAGCGGCACGGGTGGGTGGCTCTCGAGCTCGGACACAGCGCGCGGCGTCTCGGCGGCGTCGGTGTTCCCGAACCTGCGCCAGTCCGACCTGTACGTCTGCGGGCCCGGACGGTGGAGCGACCTGGTCGAGCAGGACGCCCTCCGTGCCGGACTCCCGGCGACGCACCTGCACCGAGAGCGGTTCGACTGGTGAGGGCACGCATCGTCATCGGCGGGGTCCTGGTCTCGATCGGGATCCTCAGTGCGGGCGTGGAGTCCGCGGTCGTGCACCGCGACGCCGTCTCCGCCGCGGACGGGACGGGCACGTCGGACGCCGGGCCCTCGGGTACCCCGTCGACCGGGACCGGGACCGGGTCGAGTTCGACCAGTGGTGCCCTGCAGGACGGCACCTACATCGGGACCGCCGCGGCCACCCAGTTCGGGAACGTGCAGGTGCAGGTCACCGTCGCGGGCGGGAAGATCTCCGACGTGACTCCGCTGCAGCTCACGGACCGTGACGGCCGGTCCGTGCAGATCAGCGCGCAGGCGGCACCGGTGCTCCGACAGGAGGCCCTGTCCGCGCAGTCCGCCGAGATCGACACCGTCTCCGGCGCGACGTACACGTCCGAGGGCTACCTCCAGTCGCTCCAGTCGGCGCTCGACCAGGCACGGTGACGCGGTGGACCAAGTCTTCAGGACGATGGGGACCGTGGTGTCGCTGCGGATCGACGGCACGGATCCCGGGAGCGACGTGCTCGAGGACGTCGAGGCCCGGTTCACGGCGTTCGACACCGAGTTCAGCCGGTACCGTCCGGACTCGCCGGCGTCCCGCATCGCCGACGGGCGCCTCCCGCTGACGCGCACGTCCGCCGAGCACAAGCACTGGTACGCCGAGGCGGTCCGGTGGCGGAACGCCACCGGTGGCGCCTTCGACCCGCACCGTCGGGACGGGAGCGTGGACCTCGCGGGGATCGTCAAGGCAGCGGCGATCGAAGCCGCCGGCGCCGTGCTCGTCGCTGCCGGCATCGAACGGTGGTGCTGCAACGCCGGTGGCGACGTGCTGACCGCGGGTGGTTCACCGGCGACGCCCTGGAGAGTCGGCATCAGCCACCCGGACGATCCAGCACGTCTGCTCACCACCGTTGCACTCGACGGCAGCGCACGAGCGGTCGCGACGTCGGGGACCAGCCACCGTGGTGAGCACGTGTGGCGGACCGACGTGACGAGCGAGTACCGGCAGGTCACCGTCGTCGGCAGCGACGTCGTCGAGGCCGACGTCCTCGCGACCGCCGTCCTGGCCGGGGGCCGAAGCGTCCTGCTCGAGGCGGTCGAGCGGTGGGACGTCCGCGTGGTCGCCGTCACCACCAGCGGTGACCTCGTCGACGCACGACGGACCCCACCGCTCGTCTCGGGTCGTCTCACCGGCCTGGCACCGGCCGCGTCGTGACCGGGGCCAGCCACCGGGTCAACAGGACAGCGGTGATGCTGCCGGTGGTCATGATCGCGGCGAGGACGACGATCTGGAACCGGCCTGCCTCGAGCGGCGAGACCCCGCCGAAGACCGCGCCGACGAAGGCGCCGGGCAACGTGACGAGACCCGTGGTCTTCGTCTGGTCGACGGTGGGGACGAGCGCGGCCGTCACGGCTCGGCGGACCAGCTGTTCGGTCGCACGGCGGGGCGCGGCGCCGAGGGCGAACCAGCCCTCGACCTCCTCCCAGCGGTCGTCGACGAGTTCGTGGAAGCGGCGTCCGGCCACGCTCGCGATCGTCATCGCGTTGCCGATCACGATCCCGCCGATCGCGAGCGCGTACCGCGGCGACAGGGTCAGCGCTCCGGTGCCGAACACCACGGCGCAGCTGACCAGGATCCCGGCGGCCATGGTCACCGCGACCGGCACGATCGCCGTCCGGACGGGTCCGAGCCGTCTGGCGGCCGTGATGGCCGCGACGCTGAACATCACGGTCAGCGCGAGGGCGATGAGCAGGGGCGACCGGATGACCCCGCTGAGCACCAGGCTGATCGCGGCGAGCTGCAGCGCGCCGCGGAGGATTGCCAGGGCCGGAGCCCAGGGGTCCGCTGCCCGGGCGAGGACCAGCGTGAGCGAGGCGATCGCGACGAGTGCCAGGACTCCGGCGACGGTGTGCAGGAGCTCCTCGACGGTCACGTCCTGGAGCCTACGGGCGTGCGCAACGCCCGGTGTCGCGAACCACCCCGGGGACGTGCCGGGTCACTCGGCGACGGTGTCGTCGTCTTGCGTGCTGAGGTACAGGCGGTGGCTGGTGATGATCATCGACAACCAGCTGGCGCCGGTCACCCAGCCGACGGCGACGTCGGTGAACCAGTGCGCGCCGAGCAGCACCCGGGACAGCCCCACCGTCACGGTCGTGCCGGCCGCTGCCGTGTCGTCGACCATGGACGAGGACGACCGTGCTGCTCGGGTACGGCCGTTCTCGTTCTCCGCGATGACGGATCCGGACGTCTCCGCCCGTGTTTCCCGAACCGGATCCGTCACGGCGCGGGAGGAAGTCGGGCTCGCCCGATCCCGACGACGGGTGGGCGGTCGCGACCGGCGGGAGTGGTGTCGGCGGATGTGCGTAGCGTGCGGGCATGACCCGGATGTGGATCGACGACGCGACCATCGACGACCTCCGCGCGCGGCTGCTGGCCACCCGCTGGCCGGACGCACCGCAGGGGACCGGGTGGTCGCTCGGCGTCGACGTGGACGAGGTCCGTGACCTGGCGACCTACTGGGCGGACGGCTTCGACTTCGGCGCGCACCGCGACGCACTCGCCGCGCTGCCGAGCCGGGTGGTGCAGGTCGACGGGCTGGGCATCAACGTGCTGCACCAGCGAGCGGACGCGGGCGACGGGCTGCCGTTGCTGCTGGCGCACGGGTGGCCGGACTCGTCGTGGCGCTACCGGACGGTGCTGCCGATGCTGGCCGCCGCCGGGTTCGACGTCGTCGTGCCGGACATGCCCGGGTACGGGTTCTCGGACGTGCCGGCCACGCCGCTCGACGCCCGCCAGGTCGCCGCGCTGTGGGCGCCGCTCATGACGGAGCTCGGGTACGAGCGGTTCGCGGTCGCCGGTGGGGACATCGGCACGCACGTCGTCCGCTACCTGGCGCTCGACCACCCCGACCGGGTCGTGGCCGTCCACCGGATCGACGGCGGGCTGCCGTGGCCCGGCATCGACGTCGCGTCGCTGTCGCCCGCCGAGCAGGACTTCGTGCAGGCCACCACGCGGTGGCGGGACACCGAGGGCGCCTACGCGATGCTGCACCGGACCAAGCCGCAGACCGTCGCGGTGGGCCTGAACGACTCGCCCTCGGGGCTGCTGGCGTGGATCGTCGAGAAGCTCCGGTCGTGGAGCGACTGCGACGGGGACCTGTGGTCGGTGTACACGCGGGACCAGGTCCTGGCGCTCGTCACCGAGTACTGGGCCACCGGCACGATCGGCTCGGCGATGCGGATGTACCACGCGAACGCCGCTGTCCCGCCCGAGCAGATGGCCCGCCGGGTCGAGACGCCGTCGGGGTTCTCGCTGTACCCGGGCGACCTCGTGACGGCGCCGCGGGAGTGGCTCGAGCGGACGACGAACCTCGTGTACCTCTCCGGGCCCGAGCGGGGAGGGCACTTCGCGCCGGTCGAGCAGCCGGAGTCGTACGTGGCGGAGCTGACCGCGTTCCTGGAGCCGTACCGAGGGCTCGGGTCCCAGGTCGCGTCCCGCTAGAGTGGAGGGGCCGGCCTCTGTAGCTCAATGGAAGAGCAGTTCCGTCCTAAGGAAATGGTTGGGGGTTCGAGTCCCTCCAGGGGCACCATATGCTCCCCGCCGTCGAGCGGGCCCCTGCCGGTTGTGCAGCAGGGCCCGCTCGTCCGCGGTCAGGGTGCTGGCGGCATCGCGCGGATGATCGTGCCCGAGCCATCGAGCTCGACCGGGCCGATGCCGAACGGCACCAGGACGGTGTCGCCCGCAGTGACGTCCAGGGCCCCCTCGCGGTGGGTGATCCGGAGCGCTCCGTCGAGCACGATGACGATGCCGTACGCGGCGTCGAGCGGGACGACCCCGGCGACGGCGATCCGCTCGGCGCGGAAGAACCGGTCGGCAGCGGACGGGAACAGCTGCACGGTCGACGGTCGGACGGGGCGGGGTCCGACCGCGAGCGCCTCGACGTCCCGGGGGTCCCAGCGCCGACGGTCGAGCGCCCCGAGCGCCGTCGACAGGTCGAGCCCGAGCGTGGCGTCCTCGACCGTCAGGTCGCCGTAGCCCTGGTGCTCGAGCAGGATCGACAGGTCGGTCGGCTGCTGCAGCTCGACCAGGGTGATGCCCGGGCCGATGGCGTGCGGGACCCCCGCCGGGACGAGCAGGGTGCTCCCCACCGTGAGCGGGACCCGGTGCATGGCCGCGAGCATCCCGTCGACGTCCTGCCCGTCGAACCAGGCGGTCGCCTCCTCGGTCGAGACCTCGCGGGTGAAGCCGACCGCGGCGTACGCGTCGACGCCCTCGGCGACCGCGACGATCGCCCACGCCTCGGTCTTGCCGCGGCGCTCGTCGAGGTGCGCCACGGCGAAGTCGTCCGACGGGTGCAGGTGCACGAACAGGCGCTCGCCGGTGTCGAGGAGCTTGACGAGCAGCATCGGGTCCGCGCCGTACGCCGCCACGTGGTCCGGGCCGAGGAACCCCTCGGGGTCGGCCGCGACGGCCTCCTTGAGCGTCAGGCCGGGCTCCAGGACGGTCAGGCCGACCGTCGCGGAGCCGTGGACCGACGTGGTGGAGCCGACGAAGTCCTCCGGGGTGTGCGGGTCGGCACCCGTCCACGGCGTCCCACGGAACGCCGCGATGCCGGCACCGCCGAGGTACGGCCGGTGCGCGGGTTGGTTCGGGCCCAGGAGGATCGGCGCGGCTGCCCAGGGGCGCCGGGGATCCGCAGTGTGGTCGGTGCTCACGCGTCGAGGCCCTCGACCAACCGGATCGTGACCGTGATCAGGTCTGGTTCGCGGGCCTCGGCGCCGTCGGCGTGCCGCTGGGCCAAGGCGTCGCGGATGCGCTCGCCGACCTCGCGGACGGTGTCCGGCGCCGGGCGGGTGTCGTTCGCCGCGATGCCGGCGGTGACGGTCATCGAGCCGTGGTCGCGGTCGATGTCCACCAGCACGTCCGGCTGCCGGAGCGCGAGCTTCACGGCGACCGCATCGGCGGCGGCCTCGAGGATCGGCTGCGCCGGGTAGACCTCGTCGACGCCGGGGGTCGAGCGGATCAGCGCGGTGAGGCGTCGGGAGAGTTCCTGGTCGTCGTGCACCCTCGGCTCCTCGGTCACGGGACGTGGACGTCGTCGAACACGACGTCGATCCGGTCGATGACGATCTCGGTGTGCCGACCGAGCACCTCGGCGATGCGGGCCCGCAGTCGGTCAGCCGTGACGTCGGCGGCCAGGCCGTACGCGATGCTCGCCGTCACCTCGACCCGGATCGGCGTGCCGGGCTCGGTGACGTCGCCGTGGAGGGTGCAGCGACCCATCACGACACCGCCCATGGTGTCGCCGGCGCGACGAACGAGCCCGCGGACCGAGGCCTCGGTCATGGTCAGGCGGAGCCGGGGGTCCGGGTGCTCCACGGGGACGTCCCGACCGGAGCGGACCTCGTTGCGGATGGTGTCGAGCAGGCCGCTGATCCAGGCGGAGTCGCGGTCGGGGTCGTCCTCCGCGCGGTGCTGCATCGCGTCCCACGAGAGCTCACGGAGGCGCTGCATGCCGGAGAGCGCCAGGCGGCAGGCGGGGGAGCCCTCGATGCTCGGGTCGCGGGGGGTCCGGTCGCGGTCGAGGTAGGCGCCGAGCTCCTCCATCGTGTGGCCGTCGACGAGGTCGTCCTCGGGCATGGCAGCGTCGTCGTTCGTCATCGCCACGCCTCCATCTCCTGGAGCAAGAACCGTCGTGCGCGGGCGAGGAGCCCGCGGACCGTCGAGACCGGCAGCTCGAGTGCCTCGGCGATCTCCTGGTAGCTGTAGCCGGATGCCTCTCGCAGCAACCAGCACCGGCGCTGGTCATCGGGGAGCGTGTCCAGCGCCTGCCACACGGCATCGAGCTGCAGCCGCGCCTCGACGATACGCTCCGGCGAGTGGACGGCGTGGGCGGGCGGGTCGACCGTGTCGACGTCGTCGTGGTGTCGCCGTGACCGGATGCGGTCGAGGGCCTTCCGCGTGACGATCTGCATCATCCACGGGCGGAAGCGCGCGGGGGTCTCGAGGTCGCTCAGCTGCCGCCACCCGATCAGGAACGACTCCTGCACGACGTCGTCGGACTCGTCGTTCGAGCGGAGCATCTTCGCGGCGAAGACCCGCAGCAGGGGACCGTGGCGGCGGGCGAGGACCTCGAACGCGCGGACGTCGCCGTCGGCAGCCCGGACGACGAGGGTGGCGTCCTCGGCGTCGACGAGCGAGACGTCGTCGTTCATCGGCACCTCCGGTCGCGGGTCTCGTTCCCGGCTGCTCGGGCGATGTTCCTCGACATGAGCATGCACCTCAGCGCTGGTGACTGGTCGTCGGGAAGGGTCGTGGCATGCGATCCGTGACGAAACCCGTGGTCCGTACGTCTGTATGGAGGGGGACGACCGAAGGGCACCATGCAGGACCGAGCACCATCAGCCGAGACGCGCGCGTCAGCGACCCGGGCGTGTCCGTCGACGTTCGACCGCTGGCACTGCGACCTGCCGACGGGGCACGACGGCCAGCACCACTCGGCGCGCGGGACCGAGCGCACCGAGTGGAACGACCGGGCGTCCGGCCGGCGGCTCAGCGACCTCTGACGCGCGACGCAGCACCGCGCAGCGCAGCACCGCGCAGCGCCGAGCAACGCGCGTCACGGGGACAGCACCGGGCGGTGGCGGGACGACCACCACCGCCCGGAGTCGGGGGCCTCGGGATGAGCGCGGTCAGCTGGTCATCGAGGGGATGATGGAGACCTTGACGGAGGCGCCGGCGGAGTCGCCGACGAGGTCGAGGGCTTCTTGGAAGGCTTCGAGGGGGAACTGGTGGGTGCAGATCCGGTCCATGGGGAGGGTCTGGGTCTCGAGGAGCTTGATGGCGGCGGGCCAGGTGTGGGGGCCGAGGTGGGCGCCGCGGATGTCGAGTTCCTTGTCGTCGGAGATGATGGACCAGTCGACGGAGACGTTGTCCTTGAAGACGGAGTACTCGACGAAGGTGCCGAGTTTGCGGAGCAGGTTCAGGCCCTGGGGGACGGCGGAGGGGTGGCCGGTGGCTTCGATGTAGACGTCGGCGCCGTAGCCGTCGGTGAGGTCCTTGATGATCTGGACGGCGTCCTCGTTGGCGATGTTGATGGTGAGGTCGGCGCCGACGGCCTTGGCGAGGTCGAGTTTGGTGTCGAGGACGTCGAGGGCGATGATCCGCAGGGGGTTCTTCTGGCGTGCTCCGGCGATGGCGGAGAGGCCGATGGGGCCGGCGCCGGCGATGACGACGGTGTCGCCGAACTTGATCTCGGCGCGTTCGACGGCGTGGAAGGCGCAGGAGAGGGGTTCGGCGAACGCGGCGACCTGTCCGGGGAGGTCAGCGGACACGGGGTGGGTGAGGGCCTTGGCGGGGACGAGGACGTACTCGGCCATGGCGCCGTCGTGGCCCTTGAAGCCGAACATGTCGTGCACGGCGCACATCCAGTAGGCGCCTTCGAGGCAGTAGCGGCATTCCCAGCAGGGCACGATCTGTTCGCACGCGATCCGGTCCCCGAGGCTCAGCTTCCGCTTGGTGAGGGTGTCCTGGTCGCCGGCGATGACGGTGCCGACGAACTCGTGTCCGGGGATCCGGTTCGTCTCGGCCCATGCCGGTCGGTTCTCGTCCCCCCAGAACTTCGCGGCGCCGTGGTAGCACTTCAGGTCCGAGGCGCAGATCCCGACGGCGTCGGTGCGGAGCAGCAGTTCCCCGGGTCCCGGGGTGGGGACGGGGCGGGTCTCGAGGCGGTAGTCGCCGGGGCCGTGCACGACGACCGCCCGCATCGTCGCAGGGATCTCCGGCGTCGCGGTGGCTGCCTGGGGAGGGGTCGAGGTCGTGGACATGGTGGTCTCCGTCGGTCACGTTCCAGCCGCGTCATCGCGGTGCAGCAGACCATACGGGGTCCTGAACAGATGTCAAGAACAAGATTTCTGACAGCATCGGTTTCGCGCTGATCTGCGATTGCCCCTTGCAGAAATGTCGTTCTGCACGTAATTTCTGGTCAGGCCGCTCCGAGAGGTGCGGTCGACGCCGTTCCGCAGGGACCGGCTGACCCGACCAGACGACGACGTCAGGCGCCCGCCGCGTGCTCGTCGTCCTCATGCAAGGAGCACGCGATGCCGCGAGCCGTCCGCCCCACCGCCGGGGCACCCCGAACCGAGCAGGCGTCCCGCGTCGACGGGACGCAGTCGTGAGCGCCGTCAGCACGACGTCGCCGCAGCGCCGACGCCTGACGCGCCGGATCGTCATCGGCGCGGTCGTGCTCGTCGTGCTCATCGCGATGGCACTCAGCGTGAAGGTCGTCAGCAAGGGCTCGTCCGTCGGTGCCGGCCCGGCGGCGTTCTCGGCCTCGGCCTGGGGCAAGAAGCACTTCCCCGAGGTGCAGGCGGCGATCGCCAAGCGCGCCGTGCCCGCGGACGAACTGGCGACGGCACTCAACGCCGACGCAGCCGCCGCCACCAAGAAGTACGGGGTCGCCGGCGGCGCGGGGACCGAGTTCTCGACGACCTTCACGGGCACGGTGGGCGAGGCGCAGGACGGCCTGTACCCGGTCACGGTCGACGGGCTGCCGGGCGGGCTGCTCATCCGCATGCAGACCGGTCCGGCCATCAACGGCACCGACCTCCGCGACGCACCGGGGACGATCGAGTTCGGGCAGTTCACGAACCAGATCGACTACCAGAACGCCGGCGCCGCCCTGAACGACCAGCTGAAGAAGCAGGTCCTCGCCGACGTCGACACCGCGTCCCTCACCGGCAAGACCGTCGAGGTCACCGGAGCGTTCCAGCTGATCAACCCGAAGGCCTGGCTCGTCACGCCGTCGGCCCTGGAAGTCCGATGAGCGGCGACGGCGCGATCGGCGCGGTCGTCCTCCAGGCCACCGACGTCGTCAAGACCTACGGTGCGACGCGTGCGCTCAAGGGCGTCAACTTCGCGATCCACCGCGGTCAGGTCACGACGCTGTTCGGGGAGAACGGCGCGGGCAAGTCGACGCTCATGAAGATCCTGTCCGGGGTCGAGCAGCCGACGTCGGGCACGCTCACGCTGCACGGCGAGACCGTGTCGTTCACCGACACCGTCGACGCCCGGGACCACGGCATCTCGATCATCCACCAGGAGCTCAGCCTCGCGCCGAACCTGACGGTGCGCGACAACATCTTCATGGGACGCGAGATCACCGGGCCCACCGGGGTCGACTACGCCGAGGAGGCCAGGCAGTCCGCGACCGTCCTGGCCGAGCTCGGCGAGGAGATCGACCCGCTCGCGCTGGTGTCGGACCTCCGGCTCGGCCAGCAGCAGCTCATCGAGATCGCCCGGGCGCTGTCGGTCGACGCCCGGATCCTCATCATGGACGAGCCGACGAGCGCGCTCTCGGCCTCCGAGGTCGAGGTCCTGTTCCAGGTCGTGCGGGACCTCACCGCCCGCGGCGTCTCGATCGTCTACATCTCCCACCACCTGGAGGAGGCGCTGGAGATCACCGACCACGCGGTCGTGCTCCGCGACGGCGCGATCACGGCGATGGCCCCGGCGGCCGAGATCGACCTGGAATGGGTCGTCCGGGCCATGGTCGGCGAGGGCTTCGACCTCGGGTCGCCGCCCACGGGCTACGACTTCGGCCCGGTCGCGCTCGCGATCGAGGACGTCACGGTCGCCGACCCCGACGTCCCCGGGCGCAACGTCGTCGACCGCGTGTCCCTCGACGTCCGTGCCGGCGAGATCGTCTGCATCTACGGCCTCATGGGCGCCGGCCGCACCGAACTGCTCGAGGCCGTGGCCGGACGCAACCGGATCGACGGCGGCCGGGTCCGCAAGGGCGACCGCGACCTGGCGGGCCTGAGCATCGCGGACCGCATCGAGGCGGGCCTCGGACTGGTGCCGGAGGACCGGCAGCGGGACGGACTCGTGCAGACGATGACGGTCGGGCACAACATGTCGCTCGCCTCGATCGGCGCCTTCGTGAAGGGCCTGTTCCTCTCCGGGAACCGCGAGACCGACATCGTCACCGAGTCGATCCGGACCGTGCACGTCAAGACGCCCGGCGGCCACGCGATGATCGGCTCGCTCTCCGGCGGCAACCAGCAGAAGGTCGTCATCGGCAAGATGCTGGCCACGCAGCCCGACGTCATCCTGCTCGACGAGCCGAGCCGGGGGATCGACATCGGCGCCAAGGCCGAGGTCTTCAAGCTCCTCGCCGAGCGCGCCAGGAACGGCCTCGCGGTCGTCTACACGACGTCGGAGGTCGGTGAGTGCCTCAGCATCGCCCACCGCATCGTCGTGATGAGCCGCGGGCGCATCGCCGCCGAGTTCGGATCCGAAACCACCAAGGAAGCGATCATGGCCGCCTCGGGCGAGGCCGTGATCGCATGACCGCCACGAACGGAACACGCATGTCCTCCACCACCTCGGCGCGACGCCGGCCCGCGATGTTCGCCGACGGGTTCAGCCTCGGCCGGCTCCTGCTGCAGGGGCGCGCGTTCTTCGCCCTCGTCGCGATCATCGTCGTCTTCTCCGTCCTCTCTCCCAACTACTTCACCGTCAGCAACATCCTCACGATGTCCTCGCACGTCGCGGTCTACGCGATCCTGGCGATCGGCATGCTGGTCGTGATCCTCAACGGCGGCATCGACCTCTCTGTCGGCTCGACGCTCGGGTTCTCGGGCGTCATCGCCGGTGCCCTGATGAAGGGCGTCACGATCGGCGGTTCGACGCTGTACCCGAAGGTCTGGGTCGTCGTCGTGATCGCCTGCGCGGTCGGTGCGTTCATCGGCTTCGTGAACGGCATCCTGGTCGCCCGCTTCAAGGTGGCCCCGTTCGTCGCGACGCTCGGCATGCTCTACGTCGTCCGCGGCATCGGCCTGCTGATGACGAACGGCCTGACCTACAACGACCTCGGCGGCAACGCGGCGCTCGGGAACACCGGCTTCGACTGGCTCGGCTTCAACCGGCTGATCGGGCTGCCCATCGGCGTCATCGTGATGATCGTCGCGGCGATCGCGGCGAGCCTGCTCCTCAACCGCACGGTGTTCGGCCGCTGGCTGTACGCCTCCGGTGGCAACGAGCGGGCCGCGGAGCTCTCCGGCGTCCCGGTCAAGCGGGTCAAGGTCCGGGTCTACGCACTGTCCGGCCTCTGCGCCGCGATCGCCGGCCTGATCCTGTCGTCCGAGCTGACGAGCGCGAGCCCCACCGCGGGCAACTCGTACGAGCTGACCGCCATCGCGGCCGTCGTCATCGGCGGCGCCGCGCTCTCCGGTGGTGTCGGCAACGTCCGCGGCACCCTCCTCGGGGCCTTCGTCATCGGCTTCCTGTCCGACGGCCTCGTCATCATCGGCGTCTCGGCCTACTGGCAGACCGTCTTCACCGGCGCCGTCATCGTCCTCGCCGTGCTGCTGAACGCCGTGCAGTACAAGCGCCGCCCGGCCCGTGCCGGCGGGACGACGACGCCCACCCCCACAGCTCCCGTGGACACGCAGCCCCCGGCCGCCGTCCACGAGAAGACCGCCGGCTGACCCCCGTCACCGGAACACAGCGAAAGGAACCCCACAATGAACCGCAAGCTGGCAATGGTGCTCGCCGCGGGCGTCGGCCTGACCCTCGTCCTCGCCGGCTGCTCCGCCGGGGGCAGCGCATCGTCGGACACGGGCTCCGGCTCGGGCTCGTCGAAGAAGGGCGGCCTGATCTCGATCATCGTCAACGACCCCTCGAACCCGTACTGGAAGACCGAGGGCGACGTCGCGTCCGCCGAGGCCAAGTCCCTCGGCTACAAGTCGAACGTCTCGGCCTCCAAGGGCGACACGAACACCGAGAGCAACCTCATCGACACCGCGATCACGAACAAGTCGGTCGCGATCATCCTCGACCCGGCCAACGCGAGCGGATCGATCGGTGCCGTGAAGAAGGCCGACGCCGCGGGCATCCCGGTGATCCTGGTGAACGCCGAGATCAACCAGTCGGGCCTGGCGAAGGCGCAGCTCGTCTCGAACAACGCCCAGGGCGCCGCCCTCGGTGCGCAGCAGTGGGTCAAGGACGTCGGTGACTCCGGCAACTACGCCGAGCTCTTCGGCGCCCCGTCGGACAACAACGCGCAGACCCGCTCGAACGGCTACAAGACCGTGCTGTCGCAGTACCCGGGCCTCAAGGAGGTGGCCAAGCAGGTCGCGAACTGGGACCGCACGCAGGGCCACGACAAGATGCAGTCCATCCTGCAGGCGAACCCCGACATCAAGGGCGTCATCCCGGGCAACGACGAGATGGCCCTCGGCGCGGTCGCCGCGCTGAAGGAGGCCGGCAAGCTCGACCAGGTGAAGGTCGGCGGCTTCGACGGCTCGCCCGACGCGGTCGACGCGATCAAGGCGGGGGAGCTGCAGTACACCGTGCTGCAGCCGGTCGCCACGTTCGCGAAGAAGGCGGTGCAGGAGGCCGACTCCTTCATCCGCACCGGCAAGACCGGCGCCAGCCAGGAGAAGCAGGCGTTCGACTGCGTGCTCATCACCAAGGAGAACGCGGACAAGGTCACGTCCCCGTTCACCCTCGCCGAGTGAGCGCGTGACACCACGCCCTCCCACGGGCGCGACGGCCGGTCGTCCGGGACGACCGGCCGTCGCCGTGTCCGACGCCCCGCGCGACGGCCACGCCCGCTTCCCGCTCGACCTCGTCTACCAGGCGGCGCGGATGTACTACCTGGAGGACGTCACGCAGGTGGACATCGCCGAACGGCTCGCGGTGTCGCGGGCCACGGTCAGCCGCCTGGTCTCCGAGGCCCGGCGGTCCGGACTCGTCGAGATCCGGGTCCGTGACCCGTTCCTCGACGAGACCGTCGCCCTCGCCGAGGACGTCCGGACGCTCCTCGGGCTCGACGCCGTGCAGGTCGTCTCCGCCGTGCACCACGCCACGCTCGGCACCGACCTCGCCGCCGCGGTGACCGTCGCCGTCGACCGGATGGCGCTCCGCCCCGGAGACGCCCTGCTCATCGGCAGCGGCCGGACGACCCACGCGGTCGCGCGGGACGTCACGCTCCGCCTGGACGGCGTGCTCCTCGCGCCGACGGTCGGCGGGCAGGCGGACCCGTTGCCGTGGTTCCAGTCGAACGAGATCACCCGGCTCGCGGCCGAGCGCTCCGCGGCCGTGCCGGCGTTCCTGTTCGCGCAGGCGCTCCCGTCCGTGGACATGCGGGCGTCGCTGGAGAACGACCCGGCCTTCCAGCACGTCGTCGGCCTGTGGGACCGCGCGGTCGGTGCCCTCGTCGGCGTGGGGGCACCGCCGGCCATCCGCGACGCACACGCCCGGGGCGTCCCGGTGGACGACGAGGTCCTCCGCGACGCGGCCGGCGACGTCTCCCTGAACTTCTTCCGCGCCGACGGCTCCGAGATCGCCTTCGACGGGGCTGAACGCATGGTCAGGACGCCCCGGTCGGTCCTGGTCGACATCCCGCACGTCGTCGCGATCGCGGTCGGGCCGGAGAAGGCACCGAGCGTCGTCGGGGCTGTCCGCGCCGGGATGGTCGACGAGCTCGTGACGGACGTCGCGACCGCCAGAGCGGTGGTCGCGGTCGCCCGAGCCGGGGGCGCCGACGCCGAGTAGCGGACCAGAACCGGACAGACCGGCGAAACCCATGTACGTTCGCTGAAAGACCGCTGCATGCGGTCGCACGTCGAAGGAGCAAGCAGCATGGCAAACACCACTTCCGGTCGTCCGACGACCGTCACCGTCGCGTTCGTGATCTGGCTGATCGTCGTCCTGGCGAACATCCTGTCCGGCGTCATCAACCTCGTGTCGGGCAGCGCGTCCGACGCGGCCGACAGCGTCGGCACCGCCCCGCTCGTGGGCGGCGCGATCTTCGCGTTCATCCTCGCGATCATCGAGCTCATCATCGTCTTCAAGATGCGTGACGGCCGCAACTGGGCCCGCATCGTGCTGACGGTCCTCGCGATCCTGCAGATCATCGGCGTCGGCGTCGGCGCCGCCTCCGGCGGCAACGCCTTCGGCTGGATCGGTGGCGTCGCCGTCATCGTCGCGACCATCCTGATGTACGTCGGTGGCGCGAACGGCTACTTCCGCCGCCACTGAGTCGAGCGGGTCGCCCAGGCGACCACGTGACGGACGGGAGGCTCGGGGCACGACTGCCCCGAGCCTCCCGTCCGTTGCTGCGTGCGCTCAGCCGAGCACTGGCTCGCGCCGCCGGTGGAACGAGCGGTACGCGCCGGGTGCGGCGCCGAAGGCGCGGGTGAAGTGGGCGTAGAAGCTGCTCTGCGACCCGAAGCCCGCTGCGTGGGCGACCTCACTGGTGGTCATCGTCGTCGTGGCGAGCAACCGCTGGGCCTCCGCGACCCGGCACCGCGTGAGGTACTCCACGATCGTCGTGCCGACGTCCTGCCGGAAGACGGTCATGGCGTAGTGCGGGTGGAGGTGTGCTGCGGCAGCGACGTCGGTCACGGTGACGGGTTCCCGGAAGTGGCCCACGACGAACCGGACCATGTCCACCACCCGGTGCATGGACTCCGCGGTCCCGTGGTCACCGCAGGGGCGGAGGTCCACCTGCGCGCGTGCGTGCCGGAGCAGGCGCCGGACGAGTGCGTGCGCCTCCAGGTTCGCGATGAGCTCGGCGCCGTCGTCGGCGAAGTCCTGCTGCCACGAACCGAGCATGGACTCGACGTCCCGTCCGGCGGCCGACGTCGGGACGATGACCGGGCGGTTCAGCAGCATCGCGCCGAGGTCGTGGTCGGGCAGCCCCCACGCGAGCACCTCCGCGAGCGGGATGTGGACCCACCGGAACTCGCCGACCTCGGTGGGCTCGCCGATGAGCTGGTGCGCGGTCCAGCCCCAGAAGAGCGCGATCTCGCCGGCGTGCACGCTGATCGGTGTCCCCCCGAACCGGTAGTCGAGCCGGCCCTCGAGCACGAGGTTGATCTCGAGGTCGTCGTGGCGGTGGGAGGCGTCCATCCGCGGAGCGGGCCCGCGGTGGCTCCAGTAGGCGGGCTCCACCGTCTCGACGACGGAGCCGGGCGTCGGTGGATGGGTGAGCGCGTCATCGAGCACGGGGCGAGCCTAGGACAGCGCACCGAGCAGGACCCTGGCCGACCTGAGGATCCGGGAACGCCGCCGTCCGAAGCCGGAGGCGGGCCGTCCCGGGCGCTCCGTAGCGTGCTGCCATGACCAAGATCACCATCATCGGCGCCGGCGGCTTCGTCTTCCCCTTCCGTCTCATCGGCGACCTCGTCAGCTTCCCGGCGCTGCAGGACGCGACGCTGCACCTCATGGACCTCGACGCGGGCAGGGTCGCCCGCACCGCGTCCGCCGCCAGGGAGCTCGTCGCGCACCACGGCCTCGGCGTCGAGGTCCTCGAGACCACCGACCGCCGTGCGGCCCTCGCCGACGCGGACGTCGTCATCATCACGTTCCAGGTCGGCGGCGTGGAGTCGTACAAGTGGGACGTCGAGATCCCGCGGCGGTACGGCATCGACCAGGCCGTCGGGGACACCGTCGGCCCCGGCGGGGTCTTCCGCTTCCTCCGCTCGGTCCGGGCGTACGAGGACATCGCCCGCGACGCGCTCGAGCTCTGCCCCGACGCGCAGTTCATCAACTACGCGAACCCGATGGCGATGGCCACGGCGTTCCTCAACGCCAAGGGCCTCCGCACGGTCGGGCTGTGCCACAGCGTGCAGGGCACGACGCGGATGCTCGCCAGGACGCTCGACGTGCCGTACGACGAGGTCGAGTTCGTCAGCGCCGGCATCAACCACCAGGCCTGGATCCTGGAGTTCAAGCGACGCAACGGCGAGGACCTCTACCCCCGGCTGCGCGAGGTGATGACCGCGAAGCACCGTCGTGGCGTCGCGGCGGCCGACCTGCACGACGACGACGGCGACCACAGCGAGGCAGCACTGGCAGCCAGCAACTACGAGGGCGGCAACGAGCAGGTGCGCACCCAGCTCATGCGCTCGTTCGGGTACTTCGAGACCGAGTCGAGCCACCACGCGAGCGAGTACGTGCCGTACTTCCGGAAGGACCCGGAGACGACGCTGGAGTACATCCCGGAACGCTGGGACTACTACGAGATCTGCCTGGCCCACGACGAGCAGGGCGACGTCGACCAGCAGCTCGAGAAGCTCAAGGCCGACCTGTCCCCGTCCGTCGAGTACGGCGCGAGCATCGTCAACGCGATCGTCACCGGCGTCCCCGCGGTCGTCTACGGGAACGTCCCGAACGCCACCGGGGTCATCGCGAACCTGCCGTCCGACGCCTGCGTCGAGGTGGCCTGCCTGGTCGACGGCAAGGGCGTCCAGCCGACCTCCTTCGGCGAGCTCCCGCCGCAGCTCGCCGCGATCAACCGGACGAACACGAACGTGCAGACCCTCGCCGTCCGGGCCGCGCTGACCGGGGACGTGGCGAACGTGCACCACGCCGTGGCCCTCGACCCGCTGACCGCGGCACACCTGACGCTCGACCGGATCGCGGCGATGACCGACGAGCTGCTGCACGCGCACGCGGCGCTGCTCCCGGAGGCGCTCCGTCCGGCGGACGCGGTCGGTGCGGAGCAGGGCCACGGCCAGGAGGCCCGGCCCGTCCTGGTCTGACCGGTCGCGCCCGGCGGACACCGCGCCGGGCGCGACCCCAGGCCACGGCGCGGTGCTGCGCGCACCGCGACCCGAGCCTCCTGTCCGCACGACCCGGCACCACGACCTCAAAGGAGAGGACATGCCGAACCGCCCACCACCCCAGCTCGCCAGACGGGGGTTCCTCGCCCTCGCCGGCATCTCGATGGCCGGCGCGCTCGCAGCGTGCGCCGGCCAGGGGACCGCCGCGCGCGGCGGCACGAAGCACATCCGCCTGTCGACCTGGAACATCCCGACCGACATCACGAGCTACCAGCGGATCGCCGACGAGTTCGTCGCCACGCACCCGGGGACCAGCGTCTCGGTGGAGGTGACCACCGGGCAGTTCCACCAGTGGTTCATCACCCGGCTCGCCGCGGACCTGGCGCCGGACATCATCCGGATCACCCCGCAGCAGATCGGTCGGTACGCCGCGAACGGCAGCCTCATCGACATCAGCGGGCACATCCCCGCCGACTACGAGTCCGACTACACGAAGCCGTTCTGGGCGATCGGCGCCAGGAACGACGGCGTGTTCGGGGTGTTCCAGCACACCGACAACTTCATCACCTACTACAACCGCGACGTGATGGAGCAGATCGGCGTGACCCCGCCGACGGCCATCGCCGACGCCTGGACCTGGGACCAGTTCCTCGACGTCGCCCGCGAGGTCAAGCAGGTGACGGGGAAGTACGCGTTCGGCTACGGGTGGAGCGGACCCGAGACGGCCTACCGCTGGCTGCCCTTCGTGTACCAGAACAGCGGCGCCTTCCTCGGGGAGGACGGCGCGACACCGTCCATGGACACCGCGGAGGCGATCGGCGCGCTCGAGTTCGGCCGGAAGTGGTACGCCGAGGGACTCGCGACCACGGGCAACCTCAGCAAGACCGGTGGCGGGGACGTCGCACGGAACCTGTTCATGACCGGGCAGATCGGGATGATGCTGAACAACCCCGAGCCGATGGCCCAGCTCGACGAGCAGATGCCCGACAACTGGGGGACCGCGCCCATGGTCCGCAACACCGGCGAGGCCAGCGACCTGGGCGGGAACGCGCTCGCGGTGACGAAGTCGAGCAAGCACCCCGACCTCGCCGCGGAGCTCGTCGCCCTCATCACGAGCCGTGAGCAGATCGAGCGGTTCTGCCACGACGGCAACTGGCTGCCGGCACGCAGGTCCCTCGACGCCGCCGACGTGGGCTACGAGTCCCACGCGGACACCATGCAGCAGTTCATCGACCAGGGCGCCACGATCCCGCTCTCGATGGTGAAGGCCGAGAGCGGGCAGTACTTCTCGTCGCTGAACGCCGTGTTCGCCGACTACCTCGACCTGTGCCTGCTCGGGCAGCTCCGCCCGGCCGAGGCCGCTGGCCAGATGATGGAGGCGATGCGCAGTGTCACTGCGAACTGACACCAGGGACCGGGCGGTCACCCTGCCCGCGAGCCCCGAACGTCCCGCCGACCCGCGGACGCGACGCCGGGCGCGGTTCGTCCCGTACGCCTTCATCGGTCCGGCCGGTCTGCTGTTCCTCGCGTTCTCGCTCGTGCCGATCGTCATCGCGATCACGCTGAGCCTCCGGGACAGCAGCACGTCGATCACCGACGGCGGCTGGATCGGCGCCGGGAACTTCACGGCGATGACCGGCGACCCGCTCATCCTCACCGCGCTGCGGAACACGCTCGTGTTCACCCTCGGGACGGTGCCGACGTCGATGGCGATCGGGCTCGCCCTCGCCGTCGCCCTGAACCGCCCCCTGCCGGGGCGCGGTGTGTTCCGTGCCCTGTTCTTCGTGCCGATGGTCGCGGCGGGTGTCGTCGTCGGCGTCGTCATGTCCTGGATCTTCAACGGGGACTACGGCGTCGTGAACAACCTGCTCGAGGCACTCGGGCTCGGCCGGCTGCCCTGGCTGACCGCGCCGGGCTGGGCGATGGCGACCCTGGTGATCGTCGTCGTGTGGACCCGCATCGGGTTCTGCATGGTGATCTACCTCGGAGCGCTGCAGTCCGTGCCCGCAGAGCTCAAGGAGGCGGCCGCGATCGACGGCGCGTCCCGCTGGGCCCGGTTCCGCACGATCACGTGGCCACTGCTCCGGCCGACCACGTCGATCCTGGTCATCCTCAACGTCGTGTTCTCCCTGCAGGCCTTCGACGTGATCTACGTCATGACCGGCGGCGGCCCGGGCTTCTCCACCACCGTGCTCATCCAGTACGTGTTCCGGACCGCGTTCATCGACGCGCGCATGGGGTACGCCGCTGCGCTCGGACTCGTCCTCGTCGCGATCCTGCTCGTCTTCACGCTGCTCCGGCAGCGCGCCAACCGCAAGGCCGAGGAGGTCCTGTGACCACCGCAACGACACCCCGTCAGACCAGTCGGTCCCGTCCGTTCCGCGCCCGCCGTCCGCGGCCGGGGCGCTGGGTGCTCGTCGCCGGGCTCGCCCTGCTCGCGGCGGTGATGGTCTTCCCGCTCTACTGGATGGTCGTCTCGGCGCTCACGCCCGGAGGGCAGTCGCAGAGCGGCTCGTTCTACCTGTTTCCCCGCGCACCCGTCGTTCGACAACTACACGCAGGTCTTCAGCACGCAGCCCGTCTGGCGGTGGCTCGGCAACTCGGCGCTGATCACCTCGGTCGGCACCGCGCTCAGCGTCGTGGTGTCGCTGATGGCCGGCTACGCACTCGCGAAGTTCCGGTTCCTCGGCCGGGGGCTGCTGTACTCGGCGTTCCTCGTGACCATCATGATCCCGATCCAGGTGACGATCGTGCCGAGCTTCCTCGTCGTGGCGAAGCTGGGCCTCGTCGACTCGCCGTGGGCCGTGGTGCTCCCGACCCTGTTCGACGTCGTCGGCATCTTCATCGCCCGACAGTTCATGCTCGGTGTGCCGGACGCGCTCCTCGAGGCGGCGCGGCTCGACGGGGCCGGCGAGTTCGTCACCTTCTTCCGGGTGGTGCTGCCGACCTGCGGACCGCTCGTCGGGGTGCTCGTCATCCTCGGCTTCATGACGCGGTGGAACGACTTCCTCTGGCCACTGGTCGTGCTCCAGGGGAACGAGAACCTCACCGTGCCCGTCGCGCTCTCGACGCTGACGAACAACCCGGCCTTCAGCTCACCGTGGGGCGCGGTGATGGCGATCGCGACGATCACGGTGCTGCCGCTGCTGGTGGTGTTCCTGGCGTTCCAGCGGCAGTTCGTCCAGGGGATCGCGTCGACCGGCATCAAGTGAGCACCCCCACGTTCGGTCGCCGTTCACCCGGAGTCGTTATACCGGGCTGACGCGCACGGCGGACCGTGCGCAGGACGTGAGGAGACCGCATGCTGGACGCCACGCCGATCGGTGACCTGCGGGAGTACATCGAGGACCTGCGCACCCGCGGGTTCACGGTCGGGAACGCGCACACCCCGGACCCGGAGCTCATCGACCCCGAGGGCAACCCGATCTACACCTGGCTCGAGGACTACCCCTACGACGAGCGGATGTCCCGCGACGAGTACGAGTACGAGAAGTACCGGCTGCAGGTCGAGCTGCTGAAGTGCCAGTACTGGCTCGAGGACAACGACCGCAAGGCGATCATCCTGTTCGAGGGCCGGGACGCGGCCGGCAAGGGCGGCACCATCAAGCGGTTCACGGAACACCTGAACCCGAGGACCTCGCGGGTCGTGGCGCTGTCGAAGCCGACGGAGCGCGAGCAGGGCCAGTGGTACTTCCAGCGCTACGTCGAACACCTGCCGAGCGCCGGCGAGATCGTCATGTTCGACCGCTCCTGGTACAACCGGGCCGGTGTCGAGCGGGTGATGGGGTACTGCACGGACGCCGAGTACGAGACCTTCATGACGCAGGCGCCGTCCTTCGAGCGGATGCTCGTCGACTCCGGCATCCACGTCACGAAGTTCTGGTTCTCCGTCACCCGCAAGGAGCAGCGGACCCGCTTCGCCATCCGCCAGCTCGACCCGGTGCGTCGGTGGAAGCTCTCCCCGAACGACGTCGCCTCGCTCATGGTGTGGGACGACTACACGGCGGCGAAGGAGGAGATGTTCCGGCGCACCGACAAGCGGTACGCGCCGTGGACGATCGTCCGCTCGAACGACAAGAAGCGCGCCCGTGTCAACGCGATGCGGTACTTCCTGACGCAGTTCGACTACGACGACAAGGACCCCGAGGTCGTGCTGCCGCCGGACCCCCTGCTCGTGATGCGCGGCAAGTCCCTGCAGCTCGAGGAGTAGCGCCGGACGCGGGGGCACCGGAGGGCGATGCTGCATGCGGACTGCGGGTTCCGTCGGTGCTGCGATCAGAGTCCTCCGGTGGTGGCAGGATGAGCGACGGCCGCTTCCCTGGTGGCCGGATCTGGAGTGATCGAGCGTGACCGAGACACACTCCGCGGCACCTGTCAGCGAGGACACCGCGACCCACGAGCACAGCGGCCCGAGCGGCGGCGCCGCGCTCGCGCTGGCGGCGCTCGGCGTCGTCTTCGGCGACATCGGGACCAGCCCGCTCTACGCGCTCCGGACCGTGTTCACGATCGACGGCGGCATCGTCAAGCCGATCCCCGAGGACGTCTACGGGGTGATCTCGATGATGTTCTGGAGCATCACGATCATCGTCTCGATCAAGTACGTGCTGGTGCTCATGCGCGCTGACAACAACGGCGAGGGCGGGGTGATGGCGCTCGCCGCACTGGCCAGGCGCCTCTACGCCCAGCGCCGTGGCGGTGCGACGATCTTCCTGGTCATCGGCATCATCGGCGTCTCGCTGTTCTACGGCGACTCGGTGATCACCCCGGCGGTCTCGGTGCTCTCCGCGGTCGAGGGCCTCGGCACCGCGGCCCCGGCGGTCGGGCACCTCATCGTGCCGATCGCGGCCGTGATCCTCGTCATCCTGTTCTTCGTGCAGCGGTTCGGCACCGGCAAGGTCGGCACGCTGTTCGGCCCGGTGATGATGCTCTGGTTCGTCGTCATCGCGCTGGCCGGCATCCCGCGGATCATCGAGCACCCCGGCGTCCTGCAGGGCCTGTCCCCGACGTGGGCGATCGCCTTCGTGTTCGCGCACCCGCTCATCAGCTTCGTGGCGATGGGTGCCGTCGTGCTCGTCATCACCGGTGCCGAGGCGCTCTACGCCGACATGGGCCACTTCGGCCGCGTGCCGATCCGCCGCGCCTGGTTCTTCGTGGTGTTCCCCGCGCTCGTGCTGAACTACCTCGGCCAGGCGGCGCTCGTGCTCGAGCAGCCCTCGGCCACGAAGGACCCGTTCTTCCTGCTGTTCCCGAACTGGGCGCAGCTGCCCGTCGTGGTGCTCGCCACCGCGGCCACGGTCATCGCGAGCCAGGCCGTCATCTCCGGCGCGTTCTCCCTGACCCGCCAGGCCGTCCAGCTCGGGCTGCTGCCCCCGCTGACGATCCGCCAGACCTCCAAGCGCGAGGGCGGCCAGATCTACCTGCCCGCCGTCAACCTGCTGCTGTTCATCGGCGTGATGGCGATCATGCTCGCGTTCCGGTCCTCGGCCAGCCTGGCGACGGCGTACGGCGTCTCGGTGACGGGTGCCCTGGTGACCGACACCCTGCTCCTGCTGCTCGTGGTGAAGCCGCTCTGGAACTGGTCGACGTGGAAGCTCGTCGTCGTCGCGGTCGTCTTCGGCGGACTCGAGCTGACCTTCCTCGCCGGCAACCTGTCGAAGGTGCTGCACGGCGGGTGGGTGCCGCTGCTCATCGCGCTCGCGGTCGTCACGGTGATGACCACGTGGCGTCGCGGCCGACAGCTCGTGCAGGACGAACGTCGGGCACGCGAGGGCTCGCTCGCCGAGTTCATCGAGAAGGTCAACGCCAAGGGCGTCCCGCGCGTCCGCGGGGTCGCGGTGTTCCCGCACCCGAACAAGGAGACCACCCCGCTGGCGCTCCGCGCGAACATGGAGCACAACCACGTGATGCACCGCCGGGTCATCATCGTGTCCGTGATCACCGCGAACGTGCCGCACGTGCCGCACGCGAAGGCCTTCACCCGGGACGACCTGGGGTACGCGGACGACGGCATCGACCACGTCACCGTCAAGTTCGGGTTCTCCGACGACCAGGACCTGCCGCACGCCCTGCACGCGGCGTGCCTGTCGGAGGTCCTCGACCTCGACCCGGAGGAGATGGCGGACGCGTCGTACTTCGTCTCGCGCGGCGCACTCCGGCCGATGCGCGGCAACGGCGGGATGGTGAACTGGCGGAAGAAGCTGTTCGTCGGGCTCGCGCACAACGCCGCCGACCCGGCGTCCCGGTTCGGGCTGCCGCCGCAGCGGACGGTCACGATGGGCAGCGACGTCGAGATCTGACGTCCTCCGGGCGGTCGCCCGCCGCGCGGCCGCCGGGCGGCGGTGGCCGCCAGGCACGGCGCGTCAGGCCGTCGGTACCGCTTCGCCGCTGACCAGCGCCGCTGCCAGCACCGCGTTCCGCACGACCCGGGCCACGTCCGGTGACGTGGACCCCGCGGGCCAG
This sequence comes from Curtobacterium sp. SL109, assembly GCF_026672405.1. NCBI lineage: Bacteria > Bacillati > Actinomycetota > Actinomycetes > Micrococcales > Microbacteriaceae > Curtobacterium > Curtobacterium sp. SL109. Next base: position 64,047 of record NZ_JAPPRB010000002.1, on the reverse strand, counting down.
GCGACGACGGTGGTGGCGAGCACGGCGTCGACGACCGGCACGGCGACGTGCTCCGGCCACTGCAGGGTCCGGCTGGACCGGGGGATGACGATGACCGTGCGGCTGAGGGCGACCAGCTGAGCGAGCTGGGCCTGCGACCGGACCTCGGGCCCGGGACCGTCGGGGTAGGACCCGTCCGGCCGCGGCCACCTGGCGGCGGGCAGGTCCGGCAGGTCGCGGAGGTCGGCCTGCACGAGCGACTCCCGAGCCGCCAGGGGATGGGTGCGCGGCAGGATCGCCACCTGGTCCTCGGTGCGCAGGTCCTCGGTGTCGAACCCGGTCAGGTCGTCGTACGTGCGGTGCATGAGCGCCACGTCGGCCCGGCCGTCGCGGAGGAACGCCGCCTGCTCGTGCACCTCGCCGAACAGGACCTCGATCGGCAGGCCGTCCGGGTCCGCCCCGTGCACGTCGAGCAGCGCCTGCAGCAGGTCGTGGTCGGCACCGGCCTTCACCGCGAGCACGAGGTGTCGCGTGGGCAGTCCGGCCCGTCGGGTGCGTCGACCCGCAGCCGCCACGGCCGCGAGCGCCGACCGGGCCTCGCCGACCAACACGGTGCCGGCGGTGGTGAGACGGACGCCCCGTGGGTCACGGACGAACAGGTCCACGCCGATGCGCTGCTCCAGCTGGCGGACCGCCCGGGAGAGCGGCGGCTGCGACATCCCGAGGCGGACGGCGGCGCGGCCGAAGTGCAGCTCCTCGGCCACCGTCAGGAAGTACCGCAGCTCACGCGTCTCGAGATCGTCCACGTGCGGAGCCTACGTCCTGCCGATACCCCACGGGCATCGCCCGGCGCCCGATCGGTCTTGGACGCACCGGGGTGCGCCGACCGAGGATGGGACCATGACGACGACACAGCAGACCGCCCTGGTCACCGGGGCGAACAAGGGCATCGGGTACGCGATCGCGGAGTCGCTCGGGAGGCTCGGCCACCGTGTCGTCCTCGGCGCGCGTGACGACGTGGCCGGTGCCGACGCCGCAGCCCGGTTGGTCGCGCAGGGGATCGACGCGAGCGCGCTCCGGCTCGACGTGACGAGCGACGCGAGCGTCGCCACCGCCGCCGCGGAGCTGGAGGACCGGGTCGGCACGCTCGACGTGCTCGTGAACAACGCGGGCGTCTCCGGGGCGTTCGACCAGGTCACGTGGGGGCAGGACCCGACGACGATCGACCTCGACGTGCTCCGGGGCGTGGTGGACACGAACGTGTACGGCGTCATCCGGGTCACGAACGCGATGCTGCCCCTGCTCCGTCGGTCCGACGCCCCGCGGATCGTGAACACGTCGAGCAGCATGGGGTCCCTCGGCCGGCAGCCGGGTCCGGTGATGGCGGTCTACTCGTCCTCGAAGACCTTCCTCAACGCCGTCACCGTGCAGTACGCCCGGGCGTTCGCCGACACCCCGGTGATCGTGAACGCGGCCTGCCCCGGCCTCGTCGCGACGGACTTCAACGGCTTCGCGGGGGACCGCACCCCCGAGCAGGGCGCCGCGACGGCCGTGCGCCTCGCGACCCTGCCCGACGACGGGCCCCGCGGCGGCTTCTTCGAGGACGACGGCGTCGTCCCCTGGTGACCGGTCAGGCCGTCGGTCCACCGGCCGTCAGCTCACGGGGCGTCAGTCCGGAGGGCCCGACGGTCGCAGCCCGCTCGCCCGGCGCTCGAGGTCAGCCAGCGCCCGCACGGTCGCCGCGTCGCCCCGTCGCCACCGGTCGACGACGTCGGCGCCCAGCAGGGTGACCTCCGGCCGGGTCGTCAGCGCACGGACGGCGAGCAGCTCGGTGCCGGCCGGCTGACGACCCAGGCGGGCAGTGGCGGTGGCGCTGCGGACGAACCCGCCGCGGAAGTGCAGCCAGACGAGCAGCAGCGCCACGACGAGCACGACGGCGACACCGGCACCGACCAGGTGCGCCAGCCGCACGGTGGCGTCGTGCTGCTCCGTCCCCGCTGCGGCCACGGCACCGGCACGTTTCGAGGCCTCGCGGAGGGGACGGCTCACCGCATCGCCGGCGAAGGGCACCTTGCCGAGTGCGGACGCGGCCTTGCCGAGCTGCTCCTGGAACGCCGAGCCGTCGCGGTTCACCCGGGTGCCGATCGCGGCGATCCCGCTGATCGCCCCGGAGACGGTCGTCCCGACGACGACCGCCAGGACACAGCCGAGCAGGACGACGACGTCGAGGACCACCTGCCGCACGCGCTGCACGGGCCGGGCGCTGTAGAACACCACGGTCAGTCGGTGGGACGGTGCAGCGTGCGGATGCGGTCGTGCAGCGGTTCGGTCTGCCACCGGGCCTCGAACGTCACCGACGCCGGGTCGCACCGCACCCAGAGCAGGTGCGGGGTGTCGACGAACCGCACGGCGACCAGGACCCGACCGTCCTCGTCGACCGCGGCGCTCGCCGCCGTCGACCCGGCGACCGCCCACGCGCCGGCGCCGAGCGGCGCCACGACGGGGGAGCCGTCCTGGGTCAGGGTGGCCGTCCAGGTGCCGCCGTCCTGCTCGAGCACCACGGTGTCCAGGCCGGGGACCGCGGAGCTGGCGGCACGGGAGAACGCACCACGAGCCTCCAGGCCGTCGACCGTGTCCAGCGCGCCACCGGCGACCGGTGGCAGGGCCAGGCCGGCCAGTGCGGCGCCCGTCGTGTCCGGGCCTGGGCGGTCGATCGCCGGCAGCAGGTGCTCCCAGACGGCGTCGAGCACGGCCTGCATGTCGATGCTCTGCCCGGTGATCGCGAGGACGACGTCGTGCTCCGGCAGGACCACGCAGAACTGGCCGTAGGCGCCGTCGCCGCGGAAGCCGTGCCGGGCCATCCAGAACTGGTACCCGTAGCCCTGGGCCCAGTCCGGGTTCTCCTCCTCGGGGTTCGCGACCTGCGTGCGGGTGGCGGACTCGACCCAGTCCTCGTCGAGGATCCGGACGCCGTCCCACACCCCCCGCTGCAGGTAGAGCTGCCCGAGCTTCGCGACGCTCTCGGTCGTGGTGTAGCAACCGCTGAAGCCGAGTTCGCCGATCGAGTCACGCTTCCAGGACAGCTGGTCGATGCCGAGCGGGTGGAGCAGGCGCGGCCGGAGGTACTCCACGAGGGTGCCCCCGCTGACCCGTCGGACGATCTCCGCGAGCGTGTACGTGCACGGCTGGTTGTAGGCGAACACCGAGCCGGGCTCCTCGTCCGGGGGCAGCAGCAGGAAGCCGCGGACCGTGTTCTCCGGGTCGATCGCCAGCGCCCGGTCGAGGGTCTCCGCACGGTGGCCACTCGCCATCGCCAGCAGGTTCCTGAGCGTCATCCGACGGGTGCGCTGGTCGAGCACCTCGTGGTCCAGTTCAGGGAAGTGGCTGATCACAGCGCTGTCGAGGTCGAGCAGCCCCTCGTGCGCGGCGATCCCGACGGCCGCAGCCGTGAAGCTCTTGCTGAGCGAGTAGAGCAGGTGCGGGCGGTCGGCGGAGTACGGGTCCCACCAGCCCTCGGCAGCGACCTCGCCGTGCCGGAGGAGCACCAGCCCGTGCGGTTCGACGTCGGGAGTCGACTCCAGCGCACGGACGAGGGCATCGACCCCAGAGGCGTCGATGCCGAGGGCGGACGGGGAGCTGCGCGGGAACGTCGTCGTCACGTGTCCGAGGCTAACCGCCGGACGCGGGGAGCGGTCGCCTGACATCATCGGGGGAGCGTTCGACAGCAGATCGCACCGCCGTCACCCACGACAAGGATCCGCATGCCGTTCTTCTCCCCGACCCCGTCGACCAGCGACGCACCGCCCACCGGTGCCAGGAAGGCGTGGTCGGACTCGTTCGGCGGCCTCGCGACCCGGTGCCTGCAGGTCATCATCGTGCTGGTCATCGTGATCGGCATCGTCTTCGCGGCGTCGACCATCAGCGTCGTGACGATCCCGGTGCTCATCGCGCTCATCATCGCCTCGGCCATGCACCCGGTCGTGTCCTGGCTCCGCCGACACCGCGTGCCCTCCCTCGTGGCGACGCTGATCGTGCTGCTCGGGGTGCTGGCCGTGCTCGGGCTGGTCGGCTGGCTCATCGTCGTCGCGGTCGAGAACCAGTGGAGCGACCTGCAGAAGTCCGCGGTCGACGGCTTCCAGCAGCTGCAGGGCTGGGTGACGTCGCTGCCGTTCTCGATCTCGGACAAGCAGATCGACGACGCGACGAAGACCGCCACCGACTTCGTCACGAGCGCCAAGTTCGGCTCGGGTGCGCTCGCCGGGGCCTCGGCCACCGCGAACTTCCTCACCGGGCTCGTGCTGATGATCGTGGTGCTGTTCTTCTTCCTCAAGGACGGCCCGAAGATCTGGGAGTTCCTGCTCCGCCCCTTCACGGGCACCCGCTACGCCCGCGCCCGCCGTGTCGGTGACCGCGTCGTCTCGACCCTCGGCGGCTACGTCCGCGGCACGGCGACCGTCGCCGCGGTGGACGCCATCGGCATCGGTGTCGGCATCGCCATCGTCGGGGTGCCGCTCGCGCTGCCCCTGGCCGTCGTCGTGTTCATCACGGCGTTCATCCCGATCGTCGGTGCCACGGCCGCCGGCATCCTGGCCGCCCTCGTCGCCCTGGTGACCCTCGGCCCGGTGCAGGCGCTCATCGTCGTCGGCATCGTGGTGCTCGTGAACCAGCTCGAGGGCAACCTGCTCCAGCCCGTGCTCATGGGCCGCACCCTGCAGCTGCACGGGCTTGTCATCCTGGTCGGTCTGACCGCCGGCACCGTGCTCGCGGGCATCACGGGTGCGGTCATGTCGGTCCCGCTCCTCGCCGCCGCGTGGGGCGCCGTGCAGGTCTGGGACGGCCCGGACACCCCCGCCAAGCCGTGGCGGCAGAAGCGCTCGGAAGAGGTCGGCGCCAAGTAGCCCGCGGGGCGGACTGCGGTGCCCCGAACGGGGGTATCGCCACCCACCCCGTCCTGCCTTGTAGATTGCTCAGCAATCGACCGGTGTCCCCACAACGGTGGACCCCGATCGGCCGACACGGACTCACCACCCGTGTCCCGCAGCGCGGCGAGGATGCCGCGTGGACCCGGAAGGATCAGGGATGTCACGCCCACGGACCGATCGAACGCCCCTGGCGTCGGGTGTCTTCGGCGTGCCGAGTCGTTCCGCGCGGCGTGACGTCGCCGGTGATCCCTTCCGCGTCGGGTCCCCTGCCACCACGGGGGACGGATCAGCGGCGGACGGCCGCATGTCGGGTTCGGTGCGGTGGGGCGTTCGGGTCCCCACCGCACCGACTCCGCGCCGTCCACCCGGACGAACGACAGGAGCGAGCGTGCACGACCACGACACCCACCCCCTCGACCGGGCGGTCGGACCGGAGCACGTCGAGCGGTTCCGGCTGCTCAGGACCCCCGACGAGACGCTCGGCGTGGTCTGTCGGTGCGCCATCGGTGTGGACCACGACAACACGATCACACCGGCCGGCCCGGTGCCGGACCTGACGGGTCGCCGAGTCCACTGACCGTCCCGCCCGCCGCGGTGGATACTGGGGCGGTGCGTGAACTCCAAGCCGCCATCGCAGCGGACCTCAACGTCCAGCCCGTCATCGACCCGGCCGCCGAGGTCGCACGTCGCGTCGACTTCCTCCGTGACTACCTGCTGACCACGGGGGCGAAGGGCCTGGTCCTCGCGATCAGCGGCGGGCAGGACTCCACCCTCGCCGGGCGGCTCTCCCAGCTCGCGGTCGAGTCGCTCCGCGCCGAGGGGCACGACGTCTCCTTCACCACCGTGCGGATGCCGTACCGGGTGCAGGCCGACGAGGACGACGCCCAGCTCGCGCTGCAGTTCATCGCCGCCGAGCCGGGCCTGACCGTCAACATCGAGCACGGGGTCGACGGCGCGGTGCAGGACACCGCGGACGCCGGCGTCGCGCTGAGCGACTTCGTCAAGGGCAACGTCAAGGCGCGGATGCGCATGGTCGCCCAGTACGCGGTCGCCGGGCAGCTCGGGCTCCTGGTCGTCGGCACGGACCACGCGGCCGAGGCCGTGACCGGCTTCTTCACGAAGTACGGCGACGGCGGCGTGGACCTCACCCCGCTGACCGGGCTCACGAAGAGCCAGGGGCGCCAGCTCCTCGAGCACCTCGGCGCACCGGCGCGGCTCTACGAGAAGGCGCCCACGGCCGACCTCCTCGACGAGACCCCCGGCCAGACGGACGAGGCAAACCTCGGCCTGAGCTACGCCGAGATCGACGCCTACCTGCAGGGGCACGACGTGCCGGTCGAGGTCGCCGAGGCGATCGAGACCCGCTACCGCGCCACGGAGCACAAGCGCCAGGTCCCGGCGACCCCCTTCGACGCCTGGTGGCGCGCGTAGCGAGTTCGCTCGCAAGACACCGGTGTTCGTCGGTCGCGCCGCGGACGTCCGCGGTGCGGAGGACGAACACCGGCGCCTCACAGGGGTGTCCGGACTGGAGGCTCCCCACCGGGCCGGTGGGGAGCCTCCAGTCCGTCTCGTGGTGCGTCAGCCGGCCAGCGCGGCGTAGCGCTCGGCGACCGTCGCGCCGAGCGAGGCGCGGACGCTCCGCGTCAGCTCGTCCGCGAGGACCTCGTGCTCGCCGTGCTCGACGCCGTCCCAGATCGCGGTGACGACGGCCTCGGGGGTGTTCTTCGGCGCGTCGACGCCGGTCGCCATGGCCGTGTCGGTGTACCCGAGGTAGGCACCGAGCACCTGCACGCCGTCGCTCGCCAGCTCGAGCCGGATCGAGTCCGTCGCCGCCCACAGCCCCGCCTTCGAGACGCCGTACGCACCGCTGCCGCCGAGCCAGCTGAGCACCGAGGCGACGTTGACGACGGCTCCCTGCGCCACGCGGAGTGCCGGGGCGAAGGCGCGGGTGACGAGCAGCGGGCCGACCAGGTTCGTCTCGATCTGTGCGCGGACGTCCCCGAGGTCGCCGTCGACGAGCCCGCCCGGGCGCAGCAGTCCGGCGTTGTTGACGACGATCGTGACGTCCGGTGCCTCGGCGGCAGCGCGGGCGACGGAGGCCTCGTCGCTGACGTCGAGCACGAGCGGCACGATGCGGGCGTCGTCCCAGTCCTGCGGGCGTCGGGCGGCGGCGTAGACCTTCGTGGCGCCGCGTTCGAGGGCCTGGCGCACGAACTCGGTGCCGAGTCCGCCGTTCGCGCCGGTGACGAGCACGGTCTGTCCGCTGAGTCCGGTCATGGTGGATTCCTTCCGTCGGGCACCTGGTGGCACCGTGTTCTTTCGACAGCAATATGACCGGTCGTCTCATTCCCGCGGTGAGAGGATCGGTGCATGCCGAAAGCCAGCCTCCGCGATGCGATCGTCGACGCCGCCCTCGTCGAGTTCCACCAGCACGGGTACGCCGCCACCGGTGTGGCCGCGATCACCGGGTCCGCGGGGGCACCGAAGGGGTCGTTCTACAACCACTTCCGGTCGAAGGCGGACCTGGCGATGGAGGTCGCTGACCGCTTCGCCGCCGCGTCGCCGATCGGGGTGCTCGAGGACCCGTCCGTCCCCCGCGCGGTGGACCGGATCACGGGGTACTTCGACGTGATGCTCGAGCAGTTGGCTGGCATCGACTTCCGGTACGGCTGCCTGCTCGGCAACCTGGCCGTCGACACGGCGACCGACGAACCCACGGTGGCCGCGCACGTCGACGCGGTGTTCGACGTGTGGATCGCACGGCTGGCCACGGCGGTCCGGGCTGCGCAGGACGCCGGCGACGTGGACGCCGCGCTCAACGCCGACCTGGTCGCGGCCCAGCTCGTGGACCTGTGGGAGGGCGCGGCGCTCCGGGCGAAGGCCCGCCGGGACGGCGAGCTCACCCGCCGCGTGGTGACGGACGGGGTGCGCCGGCTGCTCGGGGTCTGAACCGCCCCGGGTCAGGGCGAGTCGAATCGCGCGCAGGAGGTCGAATCGCGCGTAGGGGGTCGTTCCTTCCGACCTCCCACGCGCGATCCCGCTTGCCATTGCGGGCGGTGTGGGTGGGAACCGACGGACAGGAGGCCCCCCACCGGACCGGTGCGGAGCCTCCAGTCCGTCTCGTCTGGACTCAGGCGGGGACGCCGGTGCGGCGGTGTGCTGCGGCCGGGTGCGATGCCGGGAGCCGTGCGGGGCCTCCGGTCACACGCTCGCGGAGGGTCTGGCCGGGCGTGTAGCGCTCGGGCAGGCGGCCGCGCTCCTGCAGCAGCGGTGTGACGTACCGGCCGAAGTCGCGGACGGTGTCGAACGAGTGGTACTGGCGCAGGTTGATGCCGTCGATCCCGTCGTCGTCGAGCCAGCCCTCGATCTGCTCCGTGACCGCCTCGGGGACGCCGGCTGCCCAGAACGCGCCGTGCCAGGCCTCGTTGACCCGGTCGAGCAGCTCGCCGACGGTGGCGTCGAGCGCGACTCGGCCGACCAGGCGTTCGCCGCCCTCGACCCCTTCGGCTTCGAGGGCGTCGCGCACCGTGCGGCTGCGCGGGTGGGAGAGCGCGTCGAAGGGGACGCTGCCGTGCACGAGCGGGCCCTCCTCGCTCGCGAAGGCGCGGTACTGCGCGACCTTGTCGTCGACCTCGCGCTGGGTCGGCGCCGTGATCACGGCGGCCTGCGTGACGAACCGGACGTCGCCGCGGTCCCGTCCGGCCGCCTGGGCTGCGTCGCGGACGGCGTCGGCGGTCCGCTGCACGCCGTGCCCACCGGTGAAGACGACCTCGGCGTGCTGGCCGGCGCGGGCGATGCCGGCGGGGGAGCCGGTCGCCAGGAACAGCGCCGGGGTGCGCTGCGGCGACGGCTCGGACAGGTGCGGGCCGGCGACGCGGAAGTGCTGGCCGACGTGGTCGATCGGGTGGACCTTGTCCGGGTCGGTGTAGATGCCGCGCTCGGCGTCGCGGAGGACGGCGTCGTCCTCCCACGAGCCCTCCCACAGCTGGTAGAGCACGTCGAGGTACTCGTCGGCGATCTCGTACCGGGTGTCGTGCGGGATCTCCGCGGCCAGGCCGAAGTTCCGCGCCGCGTTCGGCAGGTAGCTCGTGACGACGTTCCAGCCGACCCGGCCGTTCGTCAGGTGGTCGAGCGTGGACATGCGTCGGGCGAACGCGAAGGGCGGCTCGTAGCTCGTCGAGAAGGTGATGCCGAAGCCGAGGTGCTCGGTCACGGCGGCCATGGCGGGCACGACGAGCATCGGGTCGTTGTTCGGGATCTGCAGGCCCTCGCGCAGGGCCGGTGCGGCCGATCCGCCGTACACGTCGTAGGCGCCGAGCACATCGGCGATGAAGACGGCATCGAACTGTCCGGCCTCGGCCGACCGGGCGAGTTCGGTCCAGTAGCGGATGTCCGTGTAGCGGTGCCGGTTGTTCCCGGGCAGGCGCCACAGGCCGTGGGTGATGTGCCCGACGCAGTTCATCTCGAAGACGTTGAGCAGGAGTCGCTTCGGCATGCCTCCGACGGTACGGGGAAGGCCCACGAGGCACGCGTTCGTGACCTCGTGTTTCCCCGGGGGAGTGGCTAGCGCTCGTCCCGACGGTGTCGGCGGTCCTCGGGCTCCTCGGCGCCGACACGGCCGTCGTCCCCGTGGCCGGCGTCGCGGCGGGTGTCCTCGCCGGAGCGCTGCCGCTGGTCGTCGGAGACCCGACGCTGCTCGGGCTCGACCTCGCGGTGCTCCGTGCCCGCGGCCTCGTCGACGGCAGCGCGGTCACGGTCACGGTCGGCCGCCAGGCGCTCCTGCCAGACGATGCTGCGCGCGGCGCCCTCGAGCACATCCTCGACCGGACGACCCGTCTGGGCCGCCAGGGCGCCGCTGAGCCCGGCGGTCAGGGTGCCACCGGCGGAGGCGAGCCGTTCGACGACCTCCTCCTGCCGTGGGGTGAGGGGTTCGTCGATCAGGTCCTCGATGGTCTCGCGGATGTTCTCGACGCTCGCGTCCAGAGCAGCCTCGTCACCGGACTGCAGCGCTGCTGCTTCGCCGACGACGACGAGTCCCAGCCGCGCGGCGTCCTCTTCGGGGCGGTGGCGTGCGTTCTCGTCAGTCATGTCGCGGACCGTACGCCGGGGACTGCCGCGCCTCCTGGACATTCGGGGGACCTGCTGCTCGCGCTCGGCGTCTGCCCGGCCCAGCAGTGCGCCGAGACTCGGCCAGGCGGGCACTTCGCGCCGTCACCAGCGCGCAGGACGTCCGCCCCGACGAGACTCGGCCTGCCCATCCCGCGGCGGGTCAGACCGACCCGCGCCGCGCCAGACGTGTCGACCCGACCCCACACCGGACGGGAGGCTCGTGGCGGGGCCCGCCACGAGCCTCCCGTCCGGTCCGGTGCCAGCGCGCGCACGGTGCGCGGTCGTCCGCCCCGTGCGAGCTTGCGCTCCCCGTGCGCCCTCGCGCCCTCGCACCGAGTGCGCAGCCGCGCACCACACCATCGCGCGAGGTCACCCCGGAACGGCCGACGGGGGCGTGCCGTGGTCATGTGACCACTGCACGCCCCCGTCGGGCACTGCTCCTGCTGAGATCAGCGGCGCGAGCCCTTGCCCGCGAAGCGGGTGTAGAGGAACAGCACGATGATGGCGCCGATGACGGAGCCGATGATGCCGGCCGGCTGGAAGAAGCCGTCCATCGGGTCGTGCTGGAAGATCAGGAACCCGAGGAACCCGCCGACGAAGGAACCGACGATGCCGAGGACGATCGTCATGAGGATCGACAGGTTCTGCTTGCCGGGGATGATCAGGCGCGCGAGCGCACCGGCGATCAGTCCGACGATGATCAAGCTGATGATGAGACCGAGCACGGTGTCCTCCTGGTGGAACGAACGAATCGGCACCGACGGGATCGTCGGTGCCGAGGTCAACCCCAGAGTCAACACGGTGGAGCACATCGGTGCCCATTTCCGCGTCTTCTGGCTGTTTGGTCGTCCCGGAACAACCGGACCGAGGGGTCTCAGACCAGGTTCGAGGCCTCGAGCTCGGCCTGCAGCTCCGCGTCGGAGGGCTCCACGAAGTGCGTGCCGTTCGGCAGCACCACGACGGGGATGCTCTTGCGGCCGCTGATCTCCTCGGCACGGGCGGCTGCGGACAGGTCGGCCTCGACGTCCACGTACGTGTAGTCCACGCCGAGCCGGTCGAGCAGCGCCTTGGAACGGCGGCAGTCGCGGCACCAGTCCGCGCCGAACATGGTCACCTGGTCGTACGTCACGTCGGTCATGCCGGGGAGAACCACCGCGGCGGTCGTGGACATTCCCGGCCCGGTCCGCCCGTCCGCGGAGCACGATGGGCGCATGGCCCTGCCCTCTGCCGTCCCCGTGGACCACCCGCACCACCGCCGAGGCTGGTGGTGGAAGACCCTGCTCGTCGGCTTCCTGCTCTGGGCGGTGACGATCGTCGTGACGGTGTTCACCAGCAACACGAACCTCGTCCCGACGATCATCCTGCTGGGCAGCTTCCTGGTGCCCTTCACCGTGGTGCTCTTCGTGATCGAACGGGTGACGGGGACGGTCAGCACGATGCAGCTCGTCACGGCGTTCTTCGTCGGCGGGATCCTCGGCGTGCTCGGGGCGTCGCTGCTCGAGTCGGACCTCCGACAGGGCGCGCTCATCTACGTCGTGGTCGGCTTCGTGGAGGAGTTCGTCAAGGGCGTCCTGCTCGTCGTGGTGGGGTGGCGCGTCCGCCCGAAGACCGCCAGGCAGGGGGCGCTCCTCGGCGCGACCGTGGGTGCGGGGTTCGCGGCGTTCGAGTCGGCCGGGTACGCGTTCAACGCGGCGATCACCGCCCGCGGCATCGACCTGGTGTCCCTGCTGCAGACCGAGGTGATCCGCGCGATCCTGTCCCCGGTCGGCCACGTGCTCTGGACGGCGATCCTCGGTGCCGTGCTGTTCGGCGCGTCCCACGGGCGGCCCCGCTTCCGCTGGACCTGGACCGTCCTGGTGACCTACGTCGGGGTGTCGCTGCTGCACGGGCTGTACGACTCGAACGCGACGATCTCGACGCTGCTCGCCTTCGTGTTCACCGGCACGCCGCTGTCCGCCGCGCGGAACGGTGCCGTGCCCCTGGCGATCTCCGGGCTCGCGTCGACGCTCTACGTGGTGGGGCTCGCGCTCGTGTCGGCGATCGGGGTCGCGGTGCTCATCGGCGTGCAGGTGCACTTCCGGAACCGGGCACGACGTCAGGGCCTCGACCTGACCGGAGTCGGAGCGGCGGGATCCGGGTGGTACGACGCACCCCACCCGCGCCCACTCGACTGACGACGAGGACGCCGACGGCAGCGGCAGCGGCAGCGGCGGCGACAGGCCCCGCCCTACGATTGACGCATGCCGCCAGGACCCGACGTCGCGACGCGCTCCTGGGCCTCGGCGGCCGTGCGACGCTTCGCCGCCGCCACGAACCTGCTCGTCGCCGCCCGCCGCTTCCGCCTGGTCGGAGGTGATGCCCGCGACCGCCAGGCCCTCCACGCGCTGCTGACCGCCCTCGGTGCCCGCGCCGCCGCCGACCACGAACCCGTCGACCAGCTCTGGTGCCTGGGCGACCCCGAGGAGAGCACCGCCGCCGTCGAGCGCGAGGCCGACCGCCCCCGCGGCGCGACGCTCGTCGTGGTCGACGCCGGACGCCACCTCCCCGCGGTCGACGAGGACGCCTTCGGTCCGGTCACCCCCGCCCGACCCGGGGTGCTGGCCGTGCCGATGCTCTCGGACGACGTGTTCCTCGTCTCCACGGGCCGCGACCCCGAGGACGACCCCGCCGCCGACGCCCGGCTGCGCTGGGCGCGACGGTCGATGCCGGTCTCCCGCGCGGTCGCCGCCGAACTCCGCGACGGCGGCCTGCTCCGCGGCACCCGCGTCGGCGTCGCCATGGTCCTCGAACCGAAGACCGCCGTGCTGAGCCTGCTCCTCCGTGACGCCGGCGCCGAGGTCGTCGTCTACGCCCACGCCGACGAGACCGACGACGCCGTCGCCGACGCGCTCCGACGCGCTGGCCTGCCCGTGTTCGCCGAGTCCACCGCGACGACGGCCCGGCAGAAGGACCTCGCGCTGGCGATGCTCGACACCCGCCCGCACATCCTGCTCGACGACGGCGCGCACGTGATCCGCCTGGCCCACCAGGAGCGCCCGGACCTGCTGCCGACGATGCTCGGCGCGGCGGAGGAGACCACGAGCGGCCTCCGCCCCCTGCGCGTGATGGCCGCCCGGGGCGCGCTCGGCATCCCCGTGGTCGCCGTGAACGACGCCCGCACCAAGACCTTCTTCGACAACCGGTACGGCACCGGGCAGTCGACGGTGTTCGCGGTCCTCGACCTCGTCGACGGGCTCACGTCCGGCGCACATCGGATCCAGCCGGGAGGCTCGGCGGTCGTCGCCGGGTACGGGCACGTCGGCGAAGGGGTCGCCCTGGTGCTCCGTGCGCTCGGGTTCACCGTCACGGTCGCCGAGACCGACCCGGTCCGAGCCCTGCAGGCGCTGTTCGCCGGGTACGCCGTCGCCCCGCTCGTCGACGCCGTGCGCGAGGCCGAGGTGGTGATGAGCGCCACCGGGGTCACCGACACGATCAGCCTCGACGTGCTGCGTGCCTGCGCTCCCGACGCCGTGGTCGCGGTCGCCGGTGGGGTCGAGCACGAGGTCGCGCTCGACGCCGCCCTCGCCGCGGGAGCCACGCTGAGCACCGTCGGGCGGAAGGCCGAGCGCCTGACCTTCCCCAGGGCCGCGACCGGGCCGGTCGTGCTCGACCGCGGCGGGTGCATCAACATCACCGCCGCCGAGGGCAACCCGGTCGAGATCATGGACCTCTCCTTCGCGGCGCAGCTCGGTGCCGTGCGGATGCTCCTCGAGCACGGCGACGAGCTCGAGCGCGCCGTCGTGCCCCTCGACCCCGCGGTGGACGAGGCGACCGCCCGCGCGGCGCTCGCCGCGTTCGGGAGCCGAGCCGAGCCTCCCGTCCGGGTTGCCGAACACCCGTCGGACCGCGAGCCGGACGTCCGCACCAGCCGCTTCGGGGACCCCGCGTGAGCGAGCTGACGGCGGCGACCACCGTGCACTCGGCCCGCATCGTGGTGCCGATGACCGCGCCGCCCATCGCCGACGGCGCCGTCGCGGTGCGGGACGGGCGGATCCTGCACGTCGGCGAGCGGTCCTGGGTCGTCGACCAGCTCGACGGCTCCGCGTTCACCGAGCGGCGCTGGCGCGGTGCCCTGCTGCCGGGACTCGTGAACGCGCACTCGCACCTGCAGTACACCGGCATGGACAGTGTCGGCTCCGGTCAGTACGACGGGTTCGAGGACTGGGCCGCCGCGTTCAACCGCGACTACGCCGAACCGCACGACTGGCGGGCCGAAGCCGCGGAGGGCGCGCACCGCTCGATCGCCGCGGGGGTGACGAGCATCGCCGACGTCGTGACGGACATCGAGGCCGCGACCGCGCTCGAGGACGCCGGCCTCGGCGGGATCGCCTACTGGGCGGTGATGGACTGGGAGAACGCGGCCTGGCAGCAGCACGGCCGCGCCCAGGTCCTCGACGAACTCGCCCGGATCCCGACCACGCCAGGGGCCGGACTCTCCCCGCACGCGCCGTACTCGCTCGACGTCGCGCCCCTGCTGGAACTGCCCGACATCGTGCGACAGCGCGGGCTGCGGCTGCACCTGCACCTCGGCGAAGCGGCCTTCGAGGGGGAGCGGCTCGCGGGGGCCGACGGCACCGACCTGCACGGCACCGACTGGCACCTGGCGAACGTGCCGTCGTTCCGGGCCATGCGCGCGCTCGGGTTCGGTGCGAGCGCGACGGCCTTCGTGGACCGACTCGGCGTGCTCGGGCCGGACTGCCACATCGCGCACGGCGTCTACATGACGGCCGAGGACCGGGCGCTGCTCCGCGCCCGCGGGACGGCCGTGGCGCTGTGCCCACGGTCGAACGCGGTCATCGGCCTCGACCCGCCGCCCGTCGCCGACTACCTCCGCGAGGGCAGCCCGATCGCGATCGGCACCGACTCGCTGTCATCGTCCCCGTCGCTCGACCTGATGGCCGACGTCACCGCACTGCACCGGATCGCCCGCGCGCAGGGGTACGGCGACCGCGACCTGCACGGACGGCTGCTCGCGGCGGCGACCCTCGGCGGGGCGCACGCGATGGGGCTCGCCGTCGGGCAGGACCGGATCGGGCACCTCGCCGTCGGGGCCCGCGCCGACCTGGCCGTGTTCGACGTCGACAGCCGCACGGTGCCCGACGCGCTCGCCGAACTCGTGGAGGACGGGGCCGGGCGCGCGGTCGCCACGGTGATCCGCGGGAAGATGGTCGCATGACGAAGCAGATGGCGCGACGGACCGTCGACGGCGCGGTCATCGAGTGGCTCGACGTGCCCCAGCGCGCCGCGGCCCTCGGGATGGAGCCCCACCCGGAGGGCGGCTGGTACGTCCGCACCTGGACCTCCCCGGCGACCGTGACCACGTCCGCGGGTGAGCGTCCCGCCGCGACCCTCATCCACTTCCTGCTGCCGCCGGGGGAGTCCTCCGCGTGGCACCGGGTCACGAGCGACGAGATCTGGATGTGGCACGGACCGGACTCGGTCGTGCTCGAGCTCGGCGGGTCCGGCGACCAGCCCGAACCCGGGGCGCAGATCACCCTCGGGCCGGACGCCGGCCGTGACCGCGTGAACGACGCGCAGGCGTTCGTCCGCGGCGGCGTGTGGCAGCGGACCCTGCCCGGCGACGGCGAGGTCCTGGTGAGCTGCCTGGTCTCCCCGGGCTTCTCGTTCGAGGACTTCACGCTCTCGTCCTGACGCCTTCGTGACGGCTCCGGTCGCGGTGGTGTACCAGTTCCCCGTACGATTCTCCCTGCCCCCACGCCCCCGCACGAAGGCCCGACCGTGACCCGTCCTCTCCGCCTGTCCCTCGCCGTCGCGACCGCCGCCGTCGCCGCGATCGCCCTGTCCTCGTGCAGCGCCGGCAGCTCGGGCGGTGCCGACGGCACCGTGACCGACGGCAAGCTCACGATCGCGACCGGGCAGCCCGCGTACTCCCCGTGGGTGGAGGACGACAAGCCGCAGTCCGGCAAGGGGTTCGAGTCGGCCGTGGCCTACGCCGTCGCGAAGGAGATGGGCTACGCGAAGTCCGACGTCGTGTGGAAGCGCTCGACCTTCGACAGCGCGGTCGCCCCCGGCCCGAAGGACTGGGACCTCAACGTCCAGCAGTTCTCGATCTCGTCGCAGCGCAAGAAGGCCGTCGACATGTCGTCGCCGTACTACACGACGACCCAGGCCGTCGTGACGACGAAGAAGTCCAAGGCGGTCGACGACACCACGATCGCGGCGCTCAAGCAGGACACGATCGGCGTCGCCGCCGGCTCGACGAGCATCACCAGCGTCAAGGACACCCTCGGCGTCACCCCGCAGGTGTTCAACTCGAACGACGACGCCGTGCTGGCACTGAAGTCCGGCCAGATCGACGCCATCGTCACCGATCTGCCCACGGCGTTCTACATGTCCGCCGCGCAACTCGACGACGGCACCGTCTCGGCGCAGTTCCCCGCGGACGGCACGGGCGACCAGTTCGGGTTCGTGCTGCCGAAGGACTCCGAGCTCACCAAGAAGGTCGACTCGGCCGTCGAGAAGCTCGACGACGACGGCACGCTGCAGGACCTGCAGACCAAGTGGCTGTCGTCCGAGACGAACACCCCCGTCCTGAAGTAGCACGTGACCCTCCCAGCAGGAGCCGGCGCGGGCACCCCCGTCGCAGCACCGGCACCCAGCCAGATCGAGCTCGAACGCCGTCTCTGGCGTCGCCAGCGCGGCCGTCGCTCCGTCGTCCTGTCCGTCGTCTCGACGCTCGTCGTCCTGGCCGTCGCGTACTTCGGCGTCGTCAACACCCCGGGCTGGGCCGCCGTCCAGCAGTCGTTCTTCGACCCGGGCGTCGCCGCCTCGACGTTCCCCGACATCCTGCTCGGCCTGTGGCTGAACGTGCGGATCCTGTTCTTCGCCTCGATCGGCGTCGCGGTGTTCGGCACCGTGCTCGCCGTCGTCCGGGGCCTGCGCAGCCCGGTGTTCTTCCCGCTCCGGATGCTGGCGACCGCCTACACCGACCTGTTCCGTGGCCTGCCGCTCATCATCGTGCTCTACCTGGTCGGCTTCGGCCTGCCCGGGCTCGGCGTCTTCCCCCGGCTGCCGCCGGAGTTCTGGGGCACGATCGCGATCGTGCTGACGTACTCGTCGTACGTCGCCGAGGTGCTCCGCGCCGGCATGGAGGCCGTGCACCCGTCCCAGCGCCTGGCCGCGCGGTCGCTCGGCCTGTCCCACACCCAGACGCTGCGGCTGGTCGTGCTGCCGCAGGCGATCCGCAAGGTCACCCCCGCGCTGATGAACGACTTCGTCTCGATGCAGAAGGACGTCGGCCTGGTGTCGATCCTCGGCGCGGTCGACGCCGTGCGCTCCGCACAGATCGCCCAGGCGGGGACCTACAACTTCACGCCGTACCTGGTCGCCGGCCTGCTCTTCGTCGTGATCAGCCTGCCGCTCATCCGGGTCACGGACGCGATCGCCCGTCGGCAGCAGCGGCGCGAACAGATCGGCGGCACCGTATGACCGACGCACCCGTCCTCGAGCTCCGCGGGCTCCGGAAGTCGTTCGGCGAGCACGAGGTCCTGCGCGGCATCGACCTGACCGTCGACCAGCACCAGGTCATCTGCGTCATCGGCGCGTCCGGCTCGGGCAAGTCGACGCTGCTCAAGACGGTGAACCTGCTCGAGGGCATCGACGACGGCCAGGTCCTGCTGCAGGGCACCGACATCTCCGACCCCCGCGTGGACGTCGACGCCACCAGGGCCCGCATCGGCGTCGTGTTCCAGCAGTTCAACCTGTTCCCGCACATCACCGTGCTCGACAACGTGACGCTGGCGTCGCGGAAGGTGCACGGCGTCGACCGGGCGACCGCGGAGCAGACCGCCCGACGGCTGCTCGACCGGATCGGTCTCGCCGACTTCGCGGGGTCGTACCCGGACCGGCTCTCCGGCGGGCAGCAGCAGCGCGTCGCGATCGTCCGCGCGATCGCGTCCGACCCCGAGCTGCTGCTCCTCGACGAGGTCACGAGCGCCCTCGACCCGATGCTCGTCGGGGAGGTGCTCGACCTGGTCACCGAGCTCAAGCAGCAGGGCTCCACGATCCTGATGACCACGCACGAGATGCACTTCGCGCGGAACGTCGCCGACCGCATCGTGTTCCTGCACCGCGGCGAGGTCGTCGAGCAGGGTGCCCCGACCGCGGTCCTCGACGACCCGCAGCACCCGGCGCTCGTGGAGTTCCTCGCCCGCGTCGGCGCGTAGCGACCGCGGCAGCGTGGAGGGCCGGTGTCGGCCCGCCGACGCGCCCCGGGCCTCCAGGCGGTTCCGTCCGCGTCCGCACGACGGAGGTGGGCTCGCGCCGCCTCCGTGCGCGGTTCGAGCCGACACCGGTGGTGCGGCGTCGTCTCGCGCTACGGCGTGAGCAGCAGCTTCCCGATGACGTCGCCGGACGCGATGCGGCGGTGTGCCTCGGCGGCCTCGGCGAGCGGCAGCACGGCGTCGACGACCGGGCGGACCCGACCGTCGACCACGAACGGCCAGACGTTGTAGCGGACGGCCTCGACGATCGCGGCCTTCTCGGCGAGGGGCCG
Source organism: Curtobacterium sp. SL109 (assembly GCF_026672405.1). Lineage (NCBI taxonomy): Bacteria > Bacillati > Actinomycetota > Actinomycetes > Micrococcales > Microbacteriaceae > Curtobacterium > Curtobacterium sp. SL109. The sequence continues at coordinate 45,483 of NZ_JAPPRB010000002.1, read as the reverse complement.
GGCGCGCAGGGTCGTGCCGCTGATCGTCGCGCGCTTGCGCATGAGCACGCCGAAGGGCAGCGTGGCCTCGGTGCCGCTGCCCGACGCGATGACGGCGATGTGGCCGTTCGGCGCGAGCACGTCGAGGTTCCGCTCCAGGTAGTCCGGGCCGACGACGTCGAGCACGACGTCCACACCGACGCCGTCCGTGAACTCCTTCGCACAGGCGACGAAGTCCTCGGTGCGGTGGTCGATCACCAGGTCCGCGCCGAGTTCCCGCGACGCCGCGACCTTGCGCTCCCCACCCGAGGTGGCGATCACGCGGGCGCCGAGGGCCTTCGCCCAGAGGACCGCGTGCGACCCCATCCCGCCCGTGCCGCCGTGCACCAGGAGCGTCTGCCCCGGGCGGAGGCCGGCGATCATGCCGAGGTTCGAGTACACCGTGCAGGCCGCCTCGGGCAGCGCGGCCGCCTCGACCAGGTCGAGCCCGTCCGGCACCGGGAGCAGCTGCGTCGCGGGGACGACCACGAGCGAGGCGTACCCGCCGCCGGCGAGCAGGGCGCACACGCGGTCGCCGACAGCCCACCCGGTGACGTCGGCACCGAGGGCGCGGATCGTGCCGGAGACCTCGAGGCCGAGCACGTCCGAGGCCCCGGGCGGCGGCGGGTAGTTCCCCTGGCGTTGCTGCAGGTCGGCGTTGTTGACCCCGGCGGCGGCGACCTCGACCAGCACTTCGCCGGCAGCCGGCGTGGGGTCGGGGAGTTCGGAGAGGGTGAGGACGCGCTCGTCGCCCGGGGCGTCGAAGGTGATGGCCTGCATGTCCTCGACCGTACGCGACCGGTGCACGGACGCGTCGCGGTTGGCCGCAGCACGTCGACCGTTCCCGTTCGGAGCCGCTGTGTACGCTCGGGCACGCTCCGTGGTCCCGGTCGGGCCCACGGCTCGCCACGCGACCCGGGGGACCACCATGAAGAAGACCGCCGCACTCACCACCGCCGTCGTCACGGCCCTGTTGCTCGCCGGCTGCGCCTCGGGCGGCTCCGGCGGCGACGCGGCCGCGCCCGAGGGACAGTCCAAGGCGGCCGCGTGCAAGTCGCTCGAAGGTGACATGAAGTCCGTCGCGAGCCAGCTGCAGGAGCAGTCGGCGAACCTGCAGAGCGACCCGGAGAAGGCCGTCTCCGAACTGCAGGAGTTCGACAGCAAGCTCAAGTCCGCCACCGACGCCGTGACGAACGAGCAGGTGCACGCGGCGGCGTCCGAGTTCGAGCAGTCGTTCTCGAAGCTCGTCGGCGAGCTCGAGACGTACGCGAAGGACCCGGGGTCGGCCGACGCGTCGAAGCTGCAGTCGGCCATCATGGACGCGCAGTCCTCGACGAAGTCGCTCAGCAAGGTCTGCGGCTGAGCCGAGCACGGCAGGTCAGCGGCTGACCCAGCCCACACGTGGGACGCGCCCCGGTCCTCCTGTCAGGAGGGTCGGGGCGCGTCCCGTTGGGAGGACGGACTAGGCGGTCGCCAGCGACCGGTCGAGTCGGTCGACGTCCTCCGGACGGAGGCGGATGGTGGCCGCGGTCACGGAGTCGAGGATCGACTGCGGGCGTGACGCACCGGGGATCGGGATGACGACGTCGCTCTTCGCCAGCTCCCACGCGAGCGCGATGACCTGCGGCGTGACCCCACGGTCCCGCGCCACGGTGGCGAAGTCCTGGTAGGTCGTGCCGAGGTCCGACGCGCCGGCGATGCCGCCGAGCGGGCTCCACGGCAGGAACGCGATGCTCATCTCGTCGCAGAGCTCGAGCTCGGCCTCGCTCGACCGGAACGCCGGCGAGTACTGGTTCTGCACGGAGACGAGGCGTCCGTCGAGGACCTCGTTCGCCTGTCGGATCTGGTCGACGTCGGCGTTCGAGATGCCCGCCATCCGGATGACGCCCTCGTCGAGGAGCTCCGCGAGCGCCCCGATCGAGTCCGCGTACGGCACGGCGGGGTCCGGGCGGTGGAACTGGTACAGGTCGATCGTCTCGACGCCGAGGCGCTTCGCTGACGCCTTCGCCGCCTCCTTGAGGTACGCGGGGTCGCCGTTCTGCGTCCAGTTGCCGGCCTCGGGCCGCAGGTGTCCGCCCTTCGTGGCGATGAGCACGCTGCCGGCGTCGCCGTGGAACTCGCGGACCGCGCGGCCGATCAGCTCCTCGTTGTGGCCGACCTCGTCGTGGCCGCCCAGGTGGTAGGCGTCCGCGGTGTCGATGAGGGTCACGCCCGCTTCGAGCGCGGCGTGGATGGTGGCGATGGAACGCCGTTCGTCGGGTCGTCCCTCGATGGACATCGGCATGCCGCCGAGTCCGATCGCGCTGACGTCGGTGTCACCGATGGTTCGCTGCTTCATGGGCCCAGCATGCGCTGTGCCGCGCGGCGGGGTTCAGGAACGGGTCGTGCGTGGTCCGCACCCACCGGCCTGGAGGCTCGTGGCGGCCCGGCACCGAGCCTCCCGGCCGGTGGGTGGCCGGGTCCAGGGCCCGCAGCCTGCGTCCGCATCTCGTGCGTCCGCATGCTGCGACATCGTCGAAGTCGAACGACAGCGACGGTGTCGTTCCGAGTCGGGCGACCCGACCGACCCCGCTCAGGCGACGCTGCTGCTCGACCCCGTCGCCGCGCCGTCGTCGGATGCATCCACGAACATGACCGCGCCGACCGTGATGCACACGATCGCGAGCACGAAGCCGACCGCCGCGATCCACCACGACGTCCGCCGCCGCACCCAGGCACCGACAGACAGCACGACCGTGGCGACGCCGATCACGAACGCCCCGCCGACCGCGATCGCCGCGCCGCCGAACCAGCCACCGGGGGTGCACCCGGCAGCCGCGTCGCACGACGCAGTGGCCGAGGCGATCGCGACGACCGCCACGATCGCGGCGACGACCGTCAGCAACGCCCCGAACACCAGCAGCAGCACGGTGGAGGTCCGGTCCGCGAGCTTGCCGGGCGGGAAGAGCGTCGAGCCACCACGAGCCCAGGCGGCGGCCGCGTCGTCGGGACGGTGGGCGGGGTCGGGTGCTGACCAGGTCATCGTGTCCTCAGCGTGCTTCGACGCCGAAGGCCTCGGCGAGTCGTTGGATCTTCTGGGCGCGCCCGAGCCTCGGCAGGTCGGAGCCGTCGCGGATGACGCGGCCGCGGGCCTCGAAGTCGTCGAGGAAGTCCTGCGCCCACGCCACGTCGGTCGGGGTGGGGGAGATGACCTCGTTGATCACGGGCAGCTGCTCGGTGTCCAGGCAGAGCTTGCCGGTGAGGCCGAGCGAGACCGCCACCTGCGACTGCTCGCGGAGGATCGGGTGTGACGAGCCCACCGTGGGGCCGTCGATCGGCCCGGGCAGGTCGCCCACACGGGACGCGACGACGAGCCGCGACCGCGGGTACGCCATCGCCAGGGTGTCGGCCGAGGTGCCGGTGTCGCGGCGGTAGTCACCGCTGCCGAACGCCAGGCGGAACGCCCCCTGCGCCTTGGCGATCGACACGGACTCCTCGATGCCCACGGCGGACTCGACCAGGGCGATCACGGGGGTGTGCCCGCCGAGACGGTGCCACGTGTCGGTGACCTGCGCCGGGCTCTCGGTCTTCGCGAGCATCACGCCCTGCAGCCCGGGCAGGCCGCGGAGCTCCTCGACGTCGTCCTCCCAGAAGTCGGTCGTGACGTCGTTGATCCGCACCCAGGCGTCACCGCCGCCGGTGAGCCACTCGGCCACGGTGGACCGGGCCGCGGGCTTCGCGGCGGGGTCGACGGCGTCCTCGATGTCGAGGATCACCTGGTCTGCGCGGGACCGGACCGAACTGTCGAAGCGCTCGGACGCAGTGCCCGAGACGAGCAGCCACGAGCGCGAGATCTCGGCGGGGACCGATCGACGCCGGGACGGAGCGGCGGTGGGCGGGGCGGGTCGGTCGTCGATGGCCATGCCACGTTGGTACCACAGACGACGCCGCCGGAACCTGTCCAGGACCCCGCCGATCTTGCCGAAACCACGGTTCATTGCCGGAGTGGTGCCGCGGTTCCGCTTACAGTGGGCGTTGTGTGGCGTGCGGACAGGGTGACCGACGGCGAGGACGACGAGAACGACGTCCCCGTCACGGGTTCCGACGCGCCCGGGGGCCAGGCGCACGACGACCACCGCGACGATCAGGACGACACGACGAGCACTCCGGACGCCACCACCGGCGCAGACACCGAGCACGACGGCGACGACCTGGGCCGGTCCCTCCAGCCCGAACTCCAGGTGACGAGCCCGCACGCGATCTCCCTCGGCGACCCGCGGCTCACCGCGACGAACGCCGCCGAGCCCGTCTGGGACGCCTGGCGCGAGCAGCTCGCGGGCGTCGGCGGCGCCAGCCCCCTCGTGCACTTCGCGGACCACCCCCGCGCCAGGATCGAGCTCTCGACGACCCACCCCGGTGGCCTCGCGCAGTTCATCACCGGCAAGACCACCCTGCTCTCGAGCCTGATCCGCGACGAGGTCGCCCTGCGCGCGGCCCGCATCGCCGCCGGGCACGTCGAGGCCAAGGGCACCGAGCTCGCCACCGTGCGCGGCATCGACGCCGTGAACCTCGGCATCGGCATGGCCGACTGGAAGCACGCCGACGAGCAGTTCCGCGGCCCGGTGCTCCTGCGCCCACTGGCCATCCGCCGCCACGGCCGCGACTTCGAGGTCCGTCTGCTCGGCGAACCCGTGCTGAACCCGGCGCTCGCCGACGCCCTCCGCGAGCAGTTCGGCGTGACGCTAGACGCCCAGTCCTTCGTCGCGCTCGCGCAGCAGGACGGCTCCTTCACCCCGAACCCCGTGATCGACCGCCTCCGCGGGCTCACGGCGCACATCCCCGGCTTCTCCGTCCACGCCCGGCTCGTCGTGTCGACGTTCGCCGAGGTCGCGGTCGGCCTGGTCGAGGACACGAAGGACCTGTCCCACCCGGTGCTCGACGCCCTCGCCGGCAACCCGAGCGCCAAGTGGCAGGTCGAGCAGTCGTACCACCCGGTCGAGCAGACCCCGTCGGACGAGCGCAGCCCCGACACGGACACGCTCCTCCTCGACGCCGACGACGAGCAGGAGAACGTGATCGCACAGATCACGGCCGGCAACTCGATCGTCGTGAAGACCCTGCCCGGCACCGGCGGCACGCAGACCATCGTGAACGCGCTCGGTGGCCTCGTCGCCGCGAACAAGCGCGTCCTCGTGGTCAGCCCGCGCCGTGCGACCCTGCGCGGGATCGCCGCTCGCTTCGGCGAGGTCCAGCTGCCCGGCGTCGCGGTCACCCCCGCAACCCTCCGCCGTGACGTCGTCCGCGCGATCGCCCGCAACGAGAAGGCGACCCGGCCGAACCTCCGCGAGGTCGACGACGCCCTGGTCCGGCTCCGCAAGGTCCTCACGGACTACCGCGGTGCCCTGAGTCGCACCGACGCCGACTTCGGCGTCAGCGTGCTCGACTGCCTCGTCGAGCTGTCCCGGCTCTCGCTCCTGCCCGTGCCGCCGTCGACGACCGCCCGACTGTCGAAGCAGTCCGTCAGCGCCATGGTCACCGGCCGGTCCCGCGTCGCCGAGACGATGGTCAGCGCCGCGAACCTCGGCGAGTTCCGCTACGGCCCGGACGACTCGCCCTGGTACGGGGCGAAGTTCTCCTCGAGCGACGGCGCCCAGCGTGCGCACCGCATCGCGAAGGAACTGCACGGCGGGTCCCTGCCGACGCTGCTCCAGCGCGCGCACGAGCTCATCGCGACGACCCGGATGCGCCAGTTCACGACGATCAACGAGCTCGGCATCTACCTCCGCCTGCTCACCGAGATCCGTGACACGCTCGACCGCTTCCTGCCCGTCGTGTTCGACCGTTCCGTGTCCGAGCTCGTCGCCGCAACCGCCCCGCGCGGCGAGGGCGCTCCGATGTCGAGCACCAACCGTCGTCGGCTCAAGAAGCTCGCGCGTGAGTACGTCCGACCGGGCGTGCACGTGTCCGACCTGCACGAGGCCCTGACCCGCGTGCAGCAGCAGCGCGTCCTGTGGCAGCGCTACGTCGCCGCCGGCGTCGCCCCCGAGGTGCCCACGGGCATCGCCGACGTGCAGGTGCTCTACTCGAACGTCACCGAGGACCTCGCGCGCCTCGACGAGCCGCTCGGCCGCAGCAGCCGCGACGAGCAGCTCGCGAACGTGCCCGTCGACCAGCTCCTGCCGTACATCGGCACCCTCGCCGAGGAGTCCGACGTCCTGCACAACCTGCAGGAGCGCACCGAGCTCATGCAGACCCTGCGCGACCTGCAGCTCGAGCCCCTCATCACCGACCTCGCGAACCGCCACGTGCCGGACACCCAGGTGCCCGCCGAGCTCGAGCTCGCCTGGTGGCAGTCCGCGCTGGAGACCATGCTCGAGTCCGACCGGGCACTGCTCGGCGCGAACACCGACATGCTCGACCGGGTCGAGGCCGACTTCCGCCTCGTCGACGACGCGCACGCGGCCGGCGTCTCGCAGGGCCTCGCGTGGCAGCTCGCCGAGAACTGGAAGGTCGGCCTCGTCGACTGGCCGGAAGAGGCGGCAGCGCTGAAGTCCCAGCTCAAGGACGGCGCGATCACCTCGCGGCTCCTGCAGGACTCCGCCCCGCACCTGTCCCGGTCGATCGCCCCGGTGTGGCTCGCATCGCCGTACGAGGTCCCGCACATCGCCGACACGATGCCGTTCGACACGGTCATCCTGGTCGACGCCGGCGCCGTGACCATCGCCGAGACGGTCGACGCCGTGCGCCGTGCCCGCCAGACCGTCGTCTTCGGCGACCCGGTCACGCAGACGCCCTCGCCGTTCCGCATCGCGGTGGACCCCGCGCACCGCGCACTCCAGGTGGACGAGGAGACGCTCGACGCCCTGCACGCCGACTCCGCGCTCGCCAAGCTCTCGACGCTCCTGCCGACCCTGTCGCTGACGCGGTCGTACCGCGCCGGCGGCGAGGACCTCGCCGAGCTGGTCAACCGTCGCTTCTACGGCGGCCGGATCGAGTCGCTGCCCTGGGCGGGCTCGTTCCTCGGGCACGGGTCCATCGCCCTCGACTACGTCAGCGAGGGCAAGGCCGTGCCGGACCCGGAGTCCGGCGCCGTGGAGAGCGTCGACGCCGAGGTGGACCGCGTGGTCCGGCTCGTCATCGACCACGCCCGCACCCGTCCGACCGAGTCGCTCATGGTCATCACCGCGTCGGCGAAGCACGCCGTGCGCGTCGAGCAGGCCGTGCTCACCGCGGCGCAGGGCCACAAGGACCTGACCGAGTTCGTCATCGGCGACCGTGCCGAGCCGTTCATCGTCGCCACGCTCGAGCAGTCCGTGGCCCAGAGCCGGGACCGCGTCGTGTTCTCCATCGGCTACGGCCGCACGCCCCACGGCCGGGTCCTCCGCGACTTCGGTCCGCTCGGCAAGCCGGGTGGCGTGCGCCTGCTCGCGGTCGCCATGACCCGTGCCCGCCGCTCGATGGTGATCGTCACGTGCTTCCAGCCGTCCGACATCGAGGCCGAACGCATGGGTCACGGCACCGTCGCCCTCGCCGAGATCCTAGCCGAGGTCCGCGCCCGCACCACCGCCGAGTACGTGCCGGACGACTCCGACCCGCTGCTCGTCGACCTGTCCCGCCGGCTCGAGATGCGCGGCATCCCGGTCGCGCTCGGACACCGCGGCAAGCTCGGCCTGGTCGCCGCGCACGGCGGGGTCTGCGTCACGATCGAGACCGACGCGTCGCTGGTCAAGGGGTCGCTGCGCGAGTCGCTGCGACTCCGGCCCGAGGTGCTCCGTCGACTCGGTTGGCACTACGTGCGCGTGCACGCGTTCCAGCTGTTCTCCGACCCGGACCGCGTGGCGAACACCGTCGCGGCCGTGCTCGGCGTCGACCGTGGGGCGACGCAGGAGATCTCGATCCCGCCGATCCCCGCCCGCCGATGAGCAGGCAGGATCTCGGTCCCCGCGTGCCCACGACGGGTCCTGCCCGCCGATGAGCAGGCGGGCCTCCCGGCCCACCGGTCCGGTCACGCCGGACACGGACCACCTGGTCGGGACGTGGACGCGAGCCGACGACGCGGGCCGAGCTGAGCCTCCCGTCGGTCCTGTGGTCACCACCGACCGGCCTGGGCCCACGCCGCCGGTTCCGGACCGACGCGCCAGCGGCGGGTCGGCCGTGCCGGTGGGGAGAGGCTCTGCTCGGCCGAGCAGACGGGTCACCACCCAGCCGGTGCCGGGCTCCGACCCGGCTCCCGCACCGGAGCCGGAGCGGCACGCCTCGGGCGAGAACGACGCCCGTCTGCTCGGGGACCGGCCTCCACACTGGTGATGGGTACGCTGGGGACCTCAGAACCCGATCGAAAGCACCCGATGACCGACGCCGCAGAGCGGACCCGCCCCGACTGGCAGACCTGGCCGAACCTCATCACGCTCGTTCGGTTCCTGCTCATCCCCGTCTTCGTGACCCTGGTCGTCCAGGACCACCCCGGGTGGGCGCTCGTCTCGCTGGTGGTGCTCGGTGTCTCGGACTGGGCGGACGGCTTCATCGCGCGGAAGTTCAACCAGACGTCCAAGCTCGGCAAGGCCCTCGACCCCGTCGCGGACCGCCTGGCGATCATCGCGATCGTGCTGTCGGTCGTGCTCGTCGGGCTGCTGCCGTGGATCGTCGTCGTCGTCATCGTGGTCGTCGACGCCGTGCTCGCCCTGCTGTCCAGCGTGTGGTTCAACGGCGACCCCGACCTCGACGTGTCCTGGACGGGCAAGATCCGGTCGGCGCTGTTGTTCGTGGGGCTGCCGGTGCTGCTGTTCTCGTCGACGTCGTGGGCGTCGGAGCACTCCTGGATCCGGGTCACGGCGCTCGTCTTCGTGTGGCTCGGCACCGCCGGACACGTCGTCGCCGGCACTCAGTACGTGATGGCCCTCGTGGCGAAGCGCCGGCGCGAGCGCGCGGTCGCCGCGTAGCCCACGCTGTCGGCCGGCCGCGGGTCTGGGCTGCAGAACACCGGCGTCTTGCGTTCGCGCCGCGGTTGTCCGCGGCGCCCCTGTCGCAAGACACCGGTGTCGTGCATTCGCGCCGCGGTTGTCCGCGGCGCGTCTGCAGAACACCGGTGTCTCGCGGCAGCGCGTCCCCGCGGAACACCGGTGTCGTGCGACGGCCGACTGTGTCGGCCGGGGCTACAGCTTCGTGGAGCCGCCGATGCCGGGGCCCTGGGGTGCGGTGCTCGGCGCGACGTGGGCACCCGAGCCGGTGTTCGACGGCTCCCCGTTCTGCGTGCGGAGCAGGTCGCGGATCTCGAGCAGCACCTCGACGTCGGTCGGCGGGACGTCCTGCGGCGTCTGCTCGATGTCGTTCTTCACCCGTTCGAAGGCGACCTTCTTGAGGTGGTTCACCGGCACGACGAGTGCGAAGTAGACGACCGCGGCGACGATGAGGAAGTTGATCACCGCGCCGATGACCGCCCCGAACAGGATCGAGGCGTGGCCGCCGGACACCGTCGGGATCTTCCAGACGAGCGCCTCGTCCAGGCTCGACGCGTTGAACACCGCACCGATCAGTGGGTTGATCAGGGCGCTGACGATGGTGGTGACGATCGCGGTGAACGCGGCACCGATCACCACGGCGACGGCCAGGTCGATCACGTTGCCGCGGAGCAGGAACTCCTTGAAGCCCTTCATGCGGGACTCCTTCCGGGTCGAGGACGGCCGCCGGTCGGCGACACCCTCAACCTATCGGCGCGGCGGAGACCCGGTCAGGACGCGGACGAGCCGGACGACGACGAGCCGGACGAGGAGGAGCCGGACGAGGACGAGCCCGACGAGGAGGAGCCAGACGACGACGACCCCGACGACGACCCGGACGCGGGCTTGGCCGCAGCCGGCTTGGCGTCCGACGACGACGACCCCGACGAGGACAATGACCCCGACCCCTCGCCCTTCGGCGTCGGCCGCGAGTCAGTCCGGTAGAAGCCGCCACCGTTGAACGTCACACCCACGGGGGAGAACACCTTGCGGAGCACCCCGCCGCACGTGGGGCACTCGGTGAGCGTGGCGTCGGAGAAGGACTGCTTGATGTCGAACGCGGTGCCGCACTCGGTGCAGCGGTACGAGTAGGTGGGCACGTCTAGCTCCGGAACGTGATGATGCGTGACGGCGTGATGATGCCGTCGACGGGTTCGTCGTGGGGTTCGCGCGGGACCTCGTCGAGGTACTCGGCGTCGAAGATCACAGCATAGACGGGCGGACGGTTCGCCATGGACCCGAGGGTCTTGTCGTAGTAGCCGCGTCCCCAGCCCATCCGGACGCCGTCGTGCCCGACCGCCGCGGCCGGGGCGAGGATCGCGTCGACGTCGTTGATCGCCAGCGGGGAGAGCACCTCACCGACGACCTCCGGCATGCCGAACAGGCCCTCGGTCTCGGAGGACCCGTCGCCGACCGCCCAGTCGAGCAGGCCGTCCTCGCGGGTGACGGGGAGGAGCACCCGGATGCCATGCTCGAGCGCCCAGTTCAGGAACGGTCGGACGTTCGGTTCGTCCGACGCCGACAGGTACAGCGCGACGGACCGGACCTGCCGCTCCTCGGCGAACCGCTGCAGGGTCGCGGTGAGGGCGGCGGTGTCGGTGTCCCGCTCGGTGGTGGTCCTGGTGCGTCGCCGCTGCCGGAGCTCGGCCCGCAGCGCGCGCTTCTCGTTGCCGAGATCGGGGATCATGCGCAGGAGTCTAACGACCGCGGTGCGAGCGGGTCGGTGCGGGAACCCGCCAGACCTCCGCGCAAAGCCCGTGTCCTCCGTTCCGGCGACATGACCCCGCAACCCCCATCGGATACGGTCATCGACATGGGCTTCCAGATTTCCAAGGCGGTGATCCCAGCTGCAGGGCTGGGCACTCGCTTCCTCCCCGCGACCAAGGCGATGCCGAAGGAGATGCTCCCCGTCGTCGACAAGCCAGCCATCCAGTACGTGGTGGAAGAGGCAGTCGACGCCGGTCTCACCGACGTGCTGATGATCACCGGGCGCAACAAGAACGCGCTCGAGAACCACTTCGACCACGTGTCGGAGCTCGAGGAGACCCTCCGCAAGAAGGGCGACCACGAGAAGCTCCAGAAGGTCAACCAGTCGACCGACCTCGCCGACATGCACTACGTCCGACAGGGCGACCCGCTCGGCCTCGGCCACGCGGTGCTCCGCGCCAAGATGCACGTCGGTCGTGAACCCTTCGCCGTCCTCCTCGGCGACGACATCATCGACGCCCGTGACCCGCTGCTCAAGCGCATGATCGAGGTCCAGGGCCAGAAGAACGCCACCGTCGTGGCCCTCCTCGAGGTCCCGGAGTCGCAGACCCACCTCTACGGCATCGCCACGGTCGAGCCGACCGACACCGACGACGTCGTGAAGATCACGGGCCTCGTCGAGAAGCCGGCGCAGGGCGAGGCGCCCTCGAACCTGGCCATCATCGGCCGCTACGTCATCCGTCCCGAGGTCTTCGACGTCCTCGAGAAGCAGGAGCCGGGCAAGGGCGGCGAGATCCAGCTCACCGACGCGCTCATGAAGATGGCGAGCGCCGAGGAGTGGACCGGCGGCGTGTACGGCGTCGTGTTCCGTGGACGCCGGTACGACACGGGTGACAAACTCGACTACATCAAGGCGATCGTGCAGCTCGCCTCGGACCGCGCGGACCTCGGACCCGACCTCAAGTCGTGGCTCAAGGAGTTCAACGCGGGCGAATGAGTCGACCCATCCCGTGCGGGCCCGGTGCAGCCGGACCCGCACGGGACACCCGTCCCGGTGACCGCCGGGGCACCGGAGGAACCGCCCGATGACGACCATCCCGACCCTGTCCCACGGACGGGTCACCATCCGCCCCCTCCGGCTCCGCGACTCGCGTGACCTCGACGTGGCCCTCGCGACGAACCGCTCCTGGCTCAGCACCTGGGAGGCGACCAACCCGTCCGGGCACGTCTCCACCGACGTCCGCGGCAGCATCCGTGCGCTCCAGGCCAACGCCCGCGCGGGACTCGGACTGCCCTTCGCGATGGAGCTCGACGGCCGCTTCGTCGGGCAGCTCAACGTCTCCGGTGTCAGCTACGGCTCGCTCGCCAGTGCGTCGATCGGGTACTGGGTGGTCGAGGGCGCAGCGGGCCACAACGTCACGCCGATCGCCGTCGCCCTGGCCACCGACCACTGCTTCCGCAACGTCGGCATCCACCGTCTCGAGATCTGCATCCGCCCGGAGAACGCCCCGTCGCTCCGCGTCGTCGAGAAGCTCGGGTTCCGGTACGAGGGCCTCCGTCGTCGCTACATCCACATCAACGGTGACTGGCGCGACCACTTCTGCTTCGCCCTCGTCGCGGAAGAGGTGCGCGAGGGCGTCCTCGAACGCTGGGTCGGCGGGCACGTCCCGCCCGGTGTCGGCAGCGTCCCGCTCGCAGCCCGCGACGAGGCCGCCGCCCCGATCGACACGGGTCGTCGCCACCACTGACGTCCGCCCCGTGGTGCGTGGGTCCGGCCGGGAGGCTCGCCCCGCCTCCCGTGGATCTGCTCGCGACTCGCGCAACACACGTCCCCCAATCACGGGTGCGGTGAACGGCCACCCCTAGCCTTCCCCCATGGGATTCGGGTCATGGGGCGGCGGCATCGTCCTGCTGGTCGCGGCGGTGCTGTGGCTCGTGTACCTGATGCCGTCCTGGGCCGCACGGCGTGAGTACCTCGCCACCGAGCGGAACGCCATCCGCCTCCAGCAGACCCTCCGCATCCTCGCGCAGACGGCCGAGCTGCCGGACGAGGTGCGCATCGAGATGAACGCGAAGTCCCTCGCCGAGGCGCAGAAGGTCGCCAAGTCGGAAGAAGCCAAGCGCGCCGCGATCGTCCGCGCGCACGAAGCTGCGCGGCAGCGCGAGATCACCCGTCGACTGGCCGAACAGGCCCCTGCGCTCGAGAAGGCGTCCTCCGTGCCAGCACTCACCGCCATGCGCATGCGTCGCTCCCGACTCGGCGCGACCCTGCTCGGCACCCTCGGCCTCGTCGTGGCGCTCGTCGTCCTCGTCGCCGCACCCTCGGCCTGGCTCATCGCCGTCGCCGGCGTCGTCGCCGCCGGTGGCTCGGCGGTCGTCCTCGCCCAGCTGCACCAGGTCGCCCAGGCGCGGAAGACCCGTGCCGCGGCGTCCGCGCCGGACGCCAGCCGAGCCTCCCGGCCGGCCAGCGCATGGACGGACCCGGCGCCGCCGCTGCGGACGGAGACCGTCGCCGAGCCGTCCGAGACCGACCGCAGCTGGACGCCGGCACGCGTGCCGAAGCCCCTCTACGTGGAGAAGCCCGCCGCTCCCGCCGCCGCGCCGGAGTCGTCGGCCGAGCTCGCTGCTCGGCTGAAGGAGCGCGTCGCGGCCGCCAAGGCCGAGGCGGACGCCGAGGTCGCCGCGATCCGGGCCGGACAGACGGACCCGTCGCTCGCGACCGTGTCGCGGATGCGTCCCGACGTCGACGAGGCGGCCACGGCCCTGTCGGCGCACGACCAGGGCACGCTCGCGGAGCGGCTCGGGCTGCGGGCCACGCCGGACCCCACCGCACCGGTCGCCCAGACACCGCCGAGCAAGTGGGCCGGCATGGGGGTCATCGGGGACGACGCCTACGAACAGGCCGACCTCGACGCGATCATGCGGCGCCGTCGCGCGGTCTGACCGACGGCACGCCCGAGGGCCGCGGACCGATTTCGGTTCCGCTCCACGACGGTGCTAGTGTGGTCGAGCACTTGGGGCTATGGCGCAGTTGGTAGCGCGTCTCGTTCGCAATGAGAAGGTCAGGGGTTCGAATCCCCTTAGCTCCACCACGTGACAGAACGGCCCGGAACCCCACGGTTCCGGGCCGTTCTGCTGTCCGGCGGTCATGCTGTGAGGTGACGTCACATCGTTGCGGCGCGCCCCCGCCCGTGCCACGCTGACGCTGAGCACCGGGCAGTGTCGCCCGGGCGGACAGAGGAGTCCCGCCATGACCTCGCACCTGAGCCCCTACCTGGGCTTCCGCGACGACGCCCGCCAGGCGATGGAGTTCTACCAGTCGGTGTTCGGCGGTGAACTGAGCCTCGGCACCTTCGGCGAGATGCACGCCTCCGACGACCCGGCCGAGGTCGACAAGATCATGCACGGCCAGCTGGTGACGCCGAACGGGTTCCTGCTCATGGGGTCCGACACCCCGAACGGCATGGAGCGCTCGTCGACGAGCAACATCTCGCTGTCGGTGTCCGGGGACGACGCCGAGGACCTCCGCCGGTTCTTCGCGGCGCTGTCCGAAGGCGGTACGGTCATCGAGCCGCTGACCGTCGCGCCGTGGGGCGACGAGTTCGGCATGCTGACCGACCGGTTCGGCGTGACCTGGATGGTGAACGTCACCGGTGCCAGCGCCGCGGTCTGAGCGCCCGCGCGTCCCGTCGTCTGTCGGAGGGCGTCCCGTACGCTGACGAGGTCATGACTTCCTCGTTCACACGTCGTTCGCTCCTGTCCCTCGCGGGTGTCGCCGGCATCGGCTTCGTCGCCGCGGCCTGCTCGTCCGACGCCCCGAAGGGCTCCGGCGCCTCCACGGCTGCGGCGGGTGGGTCGCGTGCGGCTGGTCAGGCGTCCGGCGCGGCCTCGGGTTCGGCTGCTGCCTCGGGTTCGGCTGCGGGCTCCGGCTCGGAGAAGGCCGCAGCGAAGGCCCTCACGCCAGCGCAGGTCCCGCTGACCGGCGGCGTCACGGTCACGGTGACCGGTGCCGGGCTCGCCGCGGTCCGTGGTGTGACCGTCGGGGGTGTCCCTGCCCGCGACGTCGAGGCCACGGCCACGAAGGTCACGTTCACGGCCCCGCACCAGGCGATGTACACGGCCGGCGACGCCGACGTCGCGCTCTTCGCCGACGCGATCGCCCCGGTGGCCTCGGCGAACCAGAGCTCGGACGGCAACGGCAGCGCGGCGAACGACGGGCAGAGCGGCGCGACCCAGAGCGACGCCGCGACGACCACGCCGGCAGCGCCGCCCACGCCCGACGCGTCCGCTGCTCTCGCGACGACGACGCTCGCGTACGCCACGCTCACCGCGGTCGACCGCCAGCTCGAGTACGCGATGCGGCACTGGAAGGACTACAACCTCGCCGAGTACGGCACCATGAACCCGATCGGCGGGGACTGCGCGAACTACGTCAACCAGACGCTCGTCG
This sequence comes from Curtobacterium sp. SL109, assembly GCF_026672405.1. Taxonomy (NCBI): domain Bacteria; kingdom Bacillati; phylum Actinomycetota; class Actinomycetes; order Micrococcales; family Microbacteriaceae; genus Curtobacterium; species Curtobacterium sp. SL109. The sequence goes on along the minus strand of NZ_JAPPRB010000002.1, from coordinate 30,333 downwards.
CCCGGGGTTGGAAGCAGCGCGACGACTGGTACAACCGCTCCGGCGGCGCCGCGCACTCGGCCACCTGGACGTACTGCCCGACGATGGACCCGTGGCTCGACGCCAACGCCGCGACGTTCGGCCTCACCCGGCGCTCCCTCGACGAGCGGGACAAGGTGAGGGTCGGGGACATCGTCTTCTTCGACTGGAACCACAACGACTCCCCGGACCACACCACCATCGTGTCCGAGGTCTTCACCGAGCCCGACGGCACCGTCCGGATCAATTCGGCCAGCCACAACCAGGACGGCCCCTACCGCGACCTCGACGAGATGATCACGGTGCAGCACCCGGGCGGCACCGCCTGGTTCCACACGTTCGACGCCTAGCGCGACCCAGCTCGCGAGCGTCCTGGCCCCCGTTGCCGGCGCCGATCGACACCGCACCACCAATGTCGGCTCGCGCCGCTGACGTTCATGGTTCGAGGCGATCCCGGTTGTGCGATGCCACCTCGCGCTCCGACCGCTGCTCGCCGCCACCGCCACCGCCACCGCCGCCGCCCGCCGCCCGCTCGATCCGCGCTTTCGCGTGCCGCGAGCCGCGAGCCTCAGGGGAACCCGAGGAACCAGAGCAGCACGACGGCCGCCGGCTGCAGGCCCACCCCGACGAGCAGCCACGTCACCGCCCGTCGCCGCGTCCGGACGAAGACGTCCGACCCGAGGAGCGGCGCCATCGGCATGAGCAACCGCGGCAGGCTCTGCTGCGGCAGGAACACCGCGACCAGGTAGAGCGCGTACGCCCCGGCGAACCCGACGACCTCCGGCCCGAGGGCCCGGACGTCCCGCCGCCGGAAGAACCACACCGCCCCGGCCAGGACGGCCACGACGAGCACGATGCCGATCGGCCCGAGCCACCGTCCCGCCATCAGGAACCACGGCGTCATCGGCGTGAAGTGCGGTCGGCCGACGAACCCCACCCACCACGACAGCTCCGTCGCCAGGTAGGCGTCCGACCGACCCGTCACCGCCCCGGCGACCACCGGCCACGCGAGCCCGGCCGCGGCGACGACGAGGCCCGCCACGACGATCGCCGCCCGCTCCCGCCACGGGAAGCCCCCGGCGTCCCGACCGGCACGCACCCAGGCGACCCACCGCACGACCAGGTGCACCGCGAGGGCGACGGCGAGCGCCAGGACCCCGGGCTTCGTGAACGCCGCGACGGTCCCGAGCACCGCGACGAGCCAGTACCGCCGCCGCACCAGCGCCAGCAGGCCACCGAAGAGCAGCAGCAGCACGGTGCTCTCCGCGTACGCGACCTGCAGCAGGAACCCCGTCGGCCCGAACGCGAACAGCGCCGTCGCCCAGCGCGCACGGTGCGAACAGCCGACGGCGAGCACCAGGCGGTACAACAGCACGCAGGCACCGGCTCCCGCGAGGGTCGCGACGACGACACCGGCGACCCAGAACGACCCACCGGTCACGGCCATCACCGCGCGCACGAGGGCCGGGAACACCGGCAGGAACGCCCATGGGTTGGGCAGCACGTTGCCGTCCCCGTCCGTCGGCAGCGTCCGTGGGTACCCGTGCTCGGCGATGGTCCGGTAGAACGACGCGTCCCACGAGCCGGAGAAGGTGGCGAAGGACGGGTCGCGCCGGTACGACGCGAAGTCCCACCCGTTCGCCGTCGCGACCACGAACATCGTCACCAGCAGCGCCGTGCTGACGATCCGGGAGCCGAGCCAGATCACGAGCGGCGCGGTCCACCCGCTGTGTCGTCCCGTCAGCAGTGTCCGCAGGAGCGGCCGGGAGGACCGGGTCGTCTCCGCCACGCTCGTCACCCGCACGATCCTCGCAGACCAGGGCCACTGTCCGGTCCGCGTACACCGCGATCGGGCGCAGAGGCGTCGATGGAGCAGCAATGGTCGGGTCCAGTTCGTGGACCCGACCATTCCTGCTCCCTGGGGCGGGCCTCCCGGCTAGTGCCCGGTGACCGCGCGCCGGATCTGCTCGATCGGGACCTTCGGGGTGCGGTCGGCGTTCAGCAGGCCGTTGGTCTCCTGCATCGTGTCCGTCAGCTGCGTGTAGCAGGACCCGGCGAGGAACGAGCTCGCGCGGATCGCGTCGTAGAGCGCGGTGATGCGGGTGATCCAGTCGTCGCCGTCGGTGGCCGAGGTGTAGCCCCAGGCGTCATCGCGCTTCGACCCTGGCTGGTAGTTGACGCCCCCGAACTCAGTCAGCATCACCGGCTGGCCGAGGTCCTCCGCCCCGCCGACGAGCACGCGCCGGTCGGCCGGGCCCATGCCGTGGAACAGCTCGGTGCGCGCGGCGTCGTCGGCGTAGGTGGCCGCGAGTCGGGTTCCGTCGCCCTCGTAGTCGTGGACGGTGATGATGTCGGAGTCGGGGTGCTCCCACCCGTCGTTGGAGATGACCGGACGGGTCGGGTCGATCGCTCGTGTCACGTCGGCGAGTGACCGGGCGTAGGCCTGCTGCGCCGGGTCCGTGGCGATGTGCTGCACGCCCCAGCTCTCGTTCGCGGGGACCCAGGTGACGATCGAGGGGTGTGAGGCGTCGCGCTCGACGGCGTCCATCCACTCCCGCATCAGCCGCTGGACCGCGCGCGGGGAGAACTCGTAGGCGCCGGGCGCCTCGCCCCAGACCAGCAGCCCGAGGCGGTCTGCCCAGTACAGGAACCGCGGGTCCTCGATCTTCTGGTGGTTCCGGGCCGCGTTGAAGCCGAGCTCCTTGATGAGCTCGACCTCACGGCGCAGTGCCTCGCGCGACGGGGCCGCGAGGTGCGAGTCCGGCCAGTAGCCCTGGTTGAGGACACTGCGGACGTCGTGGCTGCGCCCGTTGAGCAGGAACGCGCCGCCGTCGATCCCGACCGTGCGGACGCCGAAGTACGACGCCACGGTGTCGATCGGCTCGCCGTCGCGGGAGAGCAGGGCGACGGTGGCATCCACCAAGCGGGGGTGCTCCGGCGACCAGTGCAGTTCGTCCTCGGCCTGCCCGTTCGCCTGGCGGGTGAGGGGCACGAGGACGTCGAACTCGGTGGCGGTGTCGCCGACGGTGGACTCGATCGTCGCGAGGTGCTCGTCGTGCTCGTCCCAGCGGGCCTCGACGCGCAGCCGCTCCCCGCCCGCCCGGACCCCGGCGAAGCGGACCGTCAGCCGGAGCGTCGCGTGGTCGACGTTCGTCCAACGGAGGTACGCGATGGACGCGCTCGGGACGGCCTCGAGCCAGACGGTCTGCCAGATGCCGGTGGTGCGGCGGTACCAGATGGTGTGCGGGTCCTCGTGCCAGTCCTGCTTGCCGCGGGGCTGGGTCAGGTCGTGCGGGTCGTCCTCCGCGCGGACGACCAGGGTGTGCTCGGCGTCCGGGTCCGTGCCGAGGGCGTCGGTGACGTCGAAGGCGAAGGGCGTGTGACCGCCCTCGTGCTCGCCGATGAACTGGCCGTCGATCCAGACCCGCGCGCGGTTGTCGACCGCGCCGAAGTGCAGCACGAGCCGGGGCGCGGCGTCGCCGAGGCCGGCGGCGTCGAGGTCTGCTCGGGTGAGCGTGCGGGAGTACCAGACGACGGGGTGGAAGCCGGGCTCGTCGATGCCCGACGCCACGGACTCGGGCGGGAACGGCACGCTGATGTCCCGCGCGTCGGGGAAGCCCGATCGCCAGGCGCTGTCGTCGCCCTGGTTCCGGAACGACCACGTCCCGTCGAGGTCGGCCCAGTGCTCGCGGAGCATCTGGGGCCGGGGGTACGAGCCGTCCTGTCGAGTGGCGAGGGGGAGGCCTGCTGATGCGCTGGTGGGTGCGGCGACGGTGCCGTCGAGCGTGCTCATGCACCCATGCTGACGCATCGGTACATCGTTGTAAACCGTGATGCGAGCCGTCAGGAGGACGATCCGCACATCGTCACGCGCCGATCGGCTGCACCGGCACCGGCACCGGCACCGGCACCGGCATCGGCTCCAGGCTCGGCCCGGGCTCGCGTCAGCTGATCGCAGCGGCGCGCGTCAGGACCATGACGTCCATGCGCCCCTGCTGGACGACCTCGGCGTGCTGGTTGCGCAGCGTGACGAGGCGCTCGACGATGCCGGTCGTGCCCGAGCTGGTCAGGCGGGTCGACAGGATCTCGACCTGACACGTGACGGTGTCCCCGATGAAGACCGGAGCCGTGAAGCGCCACTGGTCGATCCCGAGCAGCGCGACCGCGGAGCCCTCGAACACACCGGTCCGTGCGATGAGCCCCACGCAGAGCGAGGCGCCGAGCATCCCGTGCACGATCCGCTGGCCGTACCGGGTGCGCGCGGCGAACTCGACGTCCGTGTGCACCTGGTTGTTGTCGTTCGTCCACGAGGCGAACGACACCACGTCGGCCTCGGTGATCGTGCGACCAGGGGTCGTGAAGGTCTGTCCGGCGGCGAGGTCCTCGAGGTAGTGCGGCACACGCTCATCCTCGCAGAGCGGCGCCGAGCCCGGTGAGCAGCCGGCGGCCCTCGGCGACCTGCCGCTCGACGACCAGGCGCTCGGTCGTCGCGAGTACCCCGAGCACGAACGCGCCGGAGTCGGACCCCGCACCCGTACCCGCACGCCCACCCGTACCCGCATCGCGCGCCGCGGCCGAGCGGTAGGCCTCGGCAGCGTGCGCGGCGTCGAGGGCGTCCCCGAGCGTGTCCTGCACCCGCCGCAGCCGTCCGAGTCGCCGCTTCCCGACGTCTGCCGTGTCACCGGCGGCCTGCAGCGCGTACCGCAGGCGGCGCGCTCCCTTCCGCTGTCCGTGCAGCACTGCGAGGTCCTCGTCGCCGGCACCCGCACCCGTGACGGAGTCCTCGATCAGCGCCAGGACCCGCCGACGCTCGCGCCGGATGCGCTTCGCCACGAAGACGGTGGCGGCGTCGGTGGCGTGCGGCCCCGGGGGAGCGGTCTCGACCAGGTCGTCCAGTGCATCGAGCGCCGCGAACCACACAGCGGAGCCCATCACCCGCCGGAGCTCGGCCGCCGTCGTCCTGCGGTGGTCCTCGAACTGCGCACCGAGCCGGTCGAGCGTGTCGGCGTCGACGTAGCCCTGCGGTGCCCGCGATGCCGAGCGGAGCAGCCGGTCGCGGAGCACCTCGGCGTCCCGTGCTGTGCCGGCCACCCCGCTGACCTCGGCCAGCCGACCGCGGAGATGCTCGGTGGCGTCCCGGTCGAGCGCCCCACGGAACACCGCCAACACGCTGCGCAGACGGCGCAGCACCTTCCGCAGGTCGTGCACGGCCTCCCGCTCGTCGGCCCGCACCCGTGGGTCGATCGTGACGAGCTCGGCGCGGAGGTCCGCCACCACCCCGCGCACGAACGCCGCCGCCGTGCCCGGACGGGGTCGTCGGGCCGTGTCCACCGCCGGACGACGGACAGGCGCCAGCCGCGGGACGGGGTCGTTCGGTCCGCGGCCGGGGTCCTCGGCCGCGTCGAGGAGTGCCCGCTCGACCGCTCGGGAGACGGAGCCCGGGTCCCCGTCGTCCGTCAGCGCCCACCACCGCGCGCTGCGGAGCAGTGCCGTGTCCGGGTCGCCCTCGTCCACGCGCACGTCGGCGACCTCGGCTCGGACCCGGCCGTCCTTGCCACGCAGGACCACGAGCGTGGTCGCGGTGTCCCGGACCCGGACGACCTGCAGGGGCTGCCCGCGCAGGAACACCTCGACGGCGTCCCGCGGCGGCCTCGGTTCGCCCCCGCTGTCCCACGGCAGCGGCACCGGCCCGTCCCCGCGGTCGATCGACCAGGCGCCATCCCCACCCGCCGCCGTGCCCCCGCCCGCCGGCCCCTCCGCCCGCAGGAGCTCGACGCCCGCGAACGCCAGGGTCCGTCCCGCAGTGTCCCACAGGGTCTCGCGGACCGTGAGGGGTGGCGTCCGCTCGACGGCGTGGGCGTAGGGCTCGAGCGCGGGGAGCCGCCGGTCGTCGGGGATGCGCCAGGACCGCCGGGGCTCGGCGAGTGCTCCGGCGGTGGTGTCGCTGGGTGCGTTCTGCGTGTCCATGGCGACAGTGTCGTCCGCCGCGACTCGGTCGGCACCGGGGGAGCCGCAGCCTGTGGAGAGCGAGACGGTGGGCACGCGTTGTGGAGGACCTGTGACGGCCGGTGCCGCCGTCGCGTAGCGTCCTGAGGCATGACCGACGTCGCACAGTGGATGGCTCAGCAGCGCTGGTACGCGGCGAAGGGTGGTGTCCCCGACCTCCGCACGATCGCCGAGATCGACGAGACCACCGACGAAGCGCGGGTGGCCACGCGGTTCGTCATCGACGACGCCGCCACCGGAGCGGTGCTCTACCAGGTGCCCGTCACCGAGCACAGCGCACCCGTCCCCGAACTCGAGTCCGCGCGCATCGACCCCGAGGGCACGCAGTACGACGGCCCCCACGACCCGGCCTACGCGCGCTGGCTCCTCGGGCGCATCGACGCCGGCGAGGAGTCCCTGCGACCCATCGGCCGCGTCACGAGCGCCCGCGTGCTGCGCGGCGAACAGTCCAACACCTCCGTCATCTGCGAGACCGAGGACAACGGCACCGTCATCGTCAAGGTGTTCCGCGTGCTCCACCACGGCGACAACCCGGACGTCACGACCCAGCAGGCGCTCTCGGCAGCCGGGTCCGCGCGGGTCCCGAAGGTCTTCGGCGCACTGCACGGCGAGTGGCCCGACACCGGGCGCGACGACGGCATCGCGAGCGGACACCTCGCGTTCGCCCAGGAGTTCCTGCCCGGTCTCGACGACGCCTGGCGCGTCGCGCTCGACGACGCCCGCCGTGGCGACTCGTTCGCGGCCGGGGCCGACCGGCTCGGTGCCGCGCTCGCCGAGATCCACGTGACACTCGCGGGCGTGATGCCGACGGTGCCCGCCACCCCGGACCGCGTCGCCGCCGCGATCGAGACCATGCGCAGCCGACTCGACACCGCCGCCGCCGAGGTCCCCGCGATCGCCGAGCACGCCGACGCCGTCCGCGCCGTCTACGAGCGCGCCGCGGCGGTCGAGTGGCCGGCACTCCAGCGCATCCACGGCGACCTGCACCTCGGCCAGGTGCTCTCGGCACCGGAGCCCCGCGGATGGGTCTTCCTCGACTTCGAGGGCGAGCCCCTGCGCCCGCTCGACGAACGCTCCCTGCCCGACGTGCCCCTGCGCGACGTCGCCGGCATGCTCCGCTCGTTCGACTACGTCGCCGGCGCTCTCGCGCGCGACGACGACCCGGTGGACGCAGCCGACTGGGCCCGCGAGGCCCGCGCCGCCTTCCTCGACGGCTACCAGCGCGGGATCGGCGCCGACCTGAGCGCACACCACGCCGTGCTCGACGCGTTCGAGGTCGACAAGGCCGTCTACGAGGTGGTCTACGAAGCGCGCAACCGGCCGACCTGGGTCGGCATCCCGGTGGCAGCGGTGGAGCGCCTCGTCACGTCCTGAGGGTGCTGGTCGCGACACCGTGACGGACGGGAGGCTCGGTGCCAGCTGGCACCGAGCCTCCCGTCCGTCATCTGGTGGCGTCCCGACCCGTCAGTTGACGGGACCGGTGTACTTCTCGCCGGGGCCGGCTCCCGGCGCGTCCGGGATGGCGGACGCCTCGCGGAACGCGAGCTGCACCGAGCGCAGACCGTCGCGCAGCGGACGGGCGTGGTGGTCGCCGATCTCGGTCGCTGCCGCGGTGACCAGGCCGGCCAGGGCGGTGATGAGCTTGCGCGCCTCGTCCAGGTCGGTCTGCTGCTGCGGGTCGTCCGCGAGCCCGACCTTCACGGCTGCGGCGCTGAGCAGGTGCACGGCCACGGTGTTGATGAGCTCGACCGCGGGGACCTCTGCGATGTCGCGGGCGGCGTCGATGTCGTCGATGGAGGCCTCGGTGGCGAGGTCGTTGGGCGGGGTGTCGGTCACGGTGCTCCTCTGCTAGACTCTCCGCGGCAGATGCTGTCCGCGTGCCCGGTGCGTTCTCGAACGAACCGGACCTGCAGATCGCATCACGAAGAGGAGTCACTCCCACCCGCGGCCACGAACCACCAGGCTACCGGGTCACCACCGCTCCACCGGAGTCCATGCAGCCACTGCACGGGCACCGGCAGTCCGGATCACTGATCCGGAGTCGGGCGGCTGCCGAACGGGTCGTGTACCCGTGCGTCAGATCTCCTCTCTCGTGCCGTCGTCCAGGCGAATGTCTTGGACGGCCACCACCAGATTGAAGGAGCTCCGCATCACCGATCCCCGTACCAACGACCGAATCCGCGTCCCCGAAGTCCGCCTCGTCGGACCCCAGGGCGAGCAGGTCGGCGTTGTCCCCATCGCCGTTGCACTGCGCCTCGCGCAGGATGCCGAGCTGGATCTGGTCGAGGTCGCGCCGAACTCGAAGCCGCCCGTGGCCAAGATCATGGACTACGGCAAGTTCAAGTACGAAGCCGCTCAGAAGGCCAAGGAAGCCCGCCGCAACCAGGTCAACACCGACCTGAAAGAGGTCCGCTTCCGCCTGAAGATCGACGTGCACGACTACGAGACGAAGCGCAAGCGCGCCGAGGGCTTCCTCCTCGGTGGCGACAAGGTGAAGGCGATGATCCTCTTCCGTGGCCGCGAGCAGTCGCGTCCGGAGCAGGGTGTCCGACTGCTGCACAAGTTCGCCGAGGAGATCGCCGAGTTCGGCGTCGTCGAGTCGCGGCCCACGCAGGACGGCCGCAACATGACGATGATCATCGCGCCGCTCAAGAACAAGTCCGACGTCAAGGGCGAGCAGAACGCCAAGCGTGCAGCCGAGAAGGCCGAGCGCCGCGCGACGGAGCACGCCACGAAGACCAAGTCGGACGACGAAGCCCCGGCTGCGTCGCAGGAGACGGCCCAGGCCGAGTCCACGACTGAATAGGTCCCCCCAGACCGACCCCGCAACGAACGCGGTCCCCCATCCATCCCACGGAAAGGCACCACCATGCCCAAGCAGAAGACCCACTCCGGGTCGAAGAAGCGCTTCAAGGTCACCGGTACCGGCAAGATCATGAAGCAGCAGGCCGGTATGCGTCACAACCTCGAGGTCAAGTCCTCCAAGCGCAAGGCGCGCCTGAACGAGGACCAGGTCCTCTCGAAGGCCGACGCCAAGAACGTCAAGAAGCTCCTCGGCCACTGAGCCGCCCCGGATCGTAAAGGAACAGACCAATGGCAAGAGTCAAGAGAGCGGTCAACGCCGCCAAGAAGCGCCGCGTCATCCTCGAACGCGCCGAGGGCTACCGCGGCCAGCGTTCGCGCCTGTACCGCAAGGCCAAGGAGCAGGTCACCCACTCCCTCGTCTACGCGTACCGTGACCGTCACGCGAAGAAGGGCGAGTTCCGTCGCCTCTGGATCCAGCGCATCAACGCTGCGTCCCGCGCGAACGGCCTGACCTACAACCGCCTCATCCAGGGCCTCGCCCTGGCCGGCATCGAGGTCGACCGTCGCATCCTCGCGGACCTCGCCGTGAACAACCCGGAGACCTTCGCCGCGCTCGTCGAGTCGGCCAAGAAGGCCCTCCCGGCCGACACCTCGGCCCCCAAGGCCGCAGCGTAGTCAGCAGCACTGCGACAGCAGCTCCCGTGCCCGTCAGGGCCGACGACGCCCCCGTTCCGTCCGCGGAACGGGGGCGTCGTGCATCCGGCGGACCGGGCGCCTGCGAGACTGTGTCCGTGACTGATCTCCTGGAGAACCCCCGTGCCGGACGCGTCAAGGCCGTCGCCGCGCTGACGAAGAAGGACGTGCGCGCCGAGACGGGGCTGTTCCTGCTGGAGGGTCCCCAGGCCGTCCGCGAGGCCCTCGAGTACCGGCCGGAGCTCCTCCGCGAGCTCTACGTGACGCCGACCGCCGCCGAGCGCTACGGGCTCGCCGACACCCAGGTCGACACCTGGTTCGTGACCGAACAGGTCCTCGACGCGATGGCCGACACGGTCACCCCGCAGGGCGTCGTCGCGGTCTGCGAGCAGTTCCCGACGTCGGTGCGGCAGGTCTTCCCCGACCGCGCCAGCCAGGAGGCCCCCGACGCGTCCGCCTCGGAGGGTGCGCTCCCGGGACTGGTCGCGATCCTCGAGGAGGTCCGTGACCCGGGCAACGCCGGCACGATCATCCGCGCCGCCGACTCGGCGGGTGCCGACGCGGTGGTCCTGACCGGACGCAGCGTCGACCCGTACAACCCCAAGGTCGTCCGCTCGACCACGGGCTCGCTGTTCCACGTCCCGGTGTCGGTCGGCGTCGGGCTGGCGGACACGATCGAGCGCGCGAAGTCGCTCGGGTACACGGTGCTCGCGGCGGACGTGTCCGGTGACGACCTGCCTGACGTCCGCGCCGCGGGGCTGCTCGACGGCCCGACCGTCTGGGTCTTCGGGAACGAGGCCCGCGGGCTCACGTCCGAGGACCTCGCCATGGTCGACCGTGCCGTGAAGGTGCCGATCTACGGCCGCGCCGAGTCGATGAACCTGGCGACGGCTGCGTCGGTGTGCCTGTACGAGTCCGCGTTCGCCCAGCGTTCGGTCTGACTCCTCCCTCCACAGGCGGCGCTTGTCCGGACTCCTCCACAGTCCGTTCGGTACAGAACGGCGGTATCCCAGGGGCCGGTAGGCTCTGGTGCTGTGTCAGAACCTCTCGAGATCAGCGAATCGGCCGTCGCCGACGCGGTCGACGCGGCCCTCGCCGCAGTCCGTGCCGCCACGACGGTCGCCGAGCTCAAGCAGGCCAGGGCGGAGCACACCGGCGAGCAGTCGACGCTCGCGCGCATGAACGCGTCGATGCGCAGTGTGCCGCCGGAGCAGAAGGCCCAGGCGGGCAAGCTCGTCGGGCAGGCCCGCGGTCGGGTCAACGGTGCGGTCGCCGAGCAGGAGTCCGTGCTCGCCGAGGCCGAGGAGCGCGCACGCCTCGACGCCGAGCGCGTCGACGTCACCGCGCTGCCGTCCACCCGCACCCCGGGCTCCCGGCACCCGCTCTCGCTGTTGAACGAGACCGTCGCCGACATCTTCGTCGGCATGGGGTGGGAAGTGGCGGAAGGCCCCGAGCTCGAGCACGAGTGGTTCAACTTCGACGCGCTGAACTTCGACCAGGACCACCCCGCGCGGGCGATGGCGGACACCGTCTTCGTCGAGCCGGTCGAGCGCCACCTGGTCATGCGCACGCACACGTCGCCGGTGCAGATCCGGTCGCTGCTGTCGCGGGAGCTGCCCCTCTACGTCATCGCGCCCGGCCGGGTCTACCGCGCCGACGAGCTCGACGCCACGCACCTGCCGGTCTTCACCCAGGTCGAGGGCATCGCGATCGACAAGGGCCTGACGATGGCGCACCTGCGCGGCACCCTGGAGCACTTCGCCCGGCAGATGTTCGGCGACGAAGCCCAGATCCGGCTGCGCCCGAACTACTTCCCGTTCACCGAGCCCTCCGCCGAGATGGACGTCTGGCAGCCGAACGCCAAGGGCGGCGCGCGCTGGGTCGAGTGGGGCGGGTGCGGCATGGTGAACCAGAACGTCCTGCGGTCGGCCGGCATCGACCCCGACGAGTACCAGGGCTTCGCGTTCGGCATGGGCATCGAGCGGACGCTCCAGTTCCGCAACGGCCTGAACGACATGCGTGACTTCCTCGAGGGCGACATCCGCTTCTCGCAGCAGTTCGGAACGGTGGTCTGATGCGCGTCCCACTCCGCTGGCTCGGTGAGTCGGTCGACCTGCCCGACGACGTCAGCCTCGAGCACGTCCACGCGGCGCTCGTGTCGGTCGGCTTCGAGGAAGAAGCGGTCCACGCCAACGACCTGACCGGACCCGTCGTGGTCGGTCGGGTGCTCGAGCGCGTCCCGGAGCCGCAGAAGAACGGCAAGACGATCAACTGGTGCCAGGTGGACGTCGGCGAGTCCGAGCCCCGCGGCATCGTCTGCGGCGCGCACAACTTCGACGTCGGCGACCTCGTCGTGGTGACGTTGCCCGGCGCCGTGCTGCCCGGACCGTTCCCGATCGCCGCGCGCAAGACCTACGGGCACGTGTCGGACGGCATGATCGCCTCGGCACGCGAGCTCGGGCTCGGGGACGAGCACGACGGCATCCTCCGCTTCGCCGACCTCGGCATGGAGCCCACCGTCGGCCAGGACGCCATCGCGCTCCTCGGCCTCGACGACGCCGCGGTCGAGATCAACGTCACCCCGGACCGCGGCTACGCGCTGAGCATGCGCGGCGTCGCCCGCGAGTACGCCCACGCCACCGGCGCCTCGTTCCACGACCCGGTCGACCGTGTCGCTCCCCGGTCCGGCGACGCGTTCTCCGTGACCATCGACGACGGGGCACCGATCCGCGGCCGCGTGGGTTCGTCCACCTTCGTGACGCGGGTCGTCCGCGGCATCGACGCCTCGCTGCCGACACCGGCGTGGATGGTGTCCCGCCTGTCACTGGTCGGCGTCCGCTCGATCTCGCTGCCGGTCGACATCACGAACTACGTCATGTTCGAGCTCGGGCAGCCCCTGCACGGGTACGACCTCGCCACCGTGCGGGGCGGACTCGGCGTCCGTCGCGCGGCCCCGGGGGAGAACCTGACGACGCTCGACGACGTCACCCGGAAGCTCCACCCCGAGGACCTCGTCATCACCGATGACGAGGGCCCCGTCGGGCTCGCCGGCGTGATGGGCGGTGCCCGCACCGAGATCTCCCCGAGCACCTCGGACGTCCTGATCGAGGCCGCCGGCTTCGACCAGGTCTCCATCGCCCGCACTGCCCGCCGCCACAAGCTCCCGAGCGAGGCCTCCCGTCGCTTCGAGCGCGGCGTGGACCCGCTCGTGGCCGAGGCCGCGGCCAACCGTGCGGTGGAGCTCCTCGTCGAGCTCGCCGGCGGCAAGGGCGACACCCTCGGGTCGACGCTGGTGGACACCACCCCGCGCCCCGTCGTGGCGATGCGCGTGTCCCGTCCGACCGAGCTGATCGGCGTCGAGTACTCCGACGCCGAGGTCATCGACACCCTGCGCGCCCTCGGTGCGACGGTGGACGTCGACGGCGAGCAGCTCGCAGTCACGCCGCCCACCTGGCGCCCCGACCTGACCGACGACACCACCCTGGTCGAGGAAGTGGCCCGCATCGTCGGGTACGACCGGATCCCGAGCGTCCTGCCCGTCGCACCGCCCGGCCGGGGCCTAACCGTGCACCAGCGGGCACTCCGGCGCGTGGCAGCAGCCCTAGCGGCCGACGGACTGACCGAGGTCGTCACGGCGCCGTTCGTGTCGGCGGCGACCGCTGCGGCGTACCCGGGCATCGACGCCGAGGGCGGCCCGAGCGTCGTGCTCGCGAACGCGCTCGACAGCGAGCAGGACCTCCTCCGGCGCAGCGGGCTGCCCGCGCTCGTCGACGTCGCCCGCCGCAACGTCTCCCGCGGTCTGGTCGACCTGGCCGTGTACGAGACCTCGCGGGTGTTCCTGCCCGTGGCCGACGCCGAACTCGGGACCACCGAGGTCCCCGTCGGCGCCGAGCACCCCGGCGCCGAGACGCTCCTCGCGCTCGACGCGGCGCTGCCGGCGCAGCCGTTCCACGTGTCGGCGCTCCTGACGGGCAACCGCCTCGTGAAGCAGCCCGGCGTGCTCCCGCAGCCCTTCGGCATCGCGGACGCGCTCGACGTCGCCCGGACCGTGGCCTGGGCCGCCGGCGTCGAGCTCACCGTCGCGCAGACCACCCACCCGTCGCTGCACCCCGGACGCGCCGCGTCGCTCCTGGTCGGCGACACCGTGGTCGGCGTCGCGGGGGAACTGCTGCCCGAGCTGACGGACGCCGCGGACCTGCCGCGGGTCGTCGCCGTCGTGGAGATCGACCTCGACGCGGTGGTCGCCGCGGTCCCGGACGCCGTGCACGTGGCGCCGATCGTGTCCTACCCGGCGGCGACGCAGGACCTCTCCCTGGTGGTCGGCGTCGACGTCCCGGCGGGTGCGGTGCTCGAGGTCGTCCGCGCTGGCGCGGGAGAGCTGTTGGAGTATGCTCGCCTCGTGGATGACTACCGGGGCTCCGGCGTGGACGAGGGACAGAAGTCCCTGACGTTCGCGCTGCGCTTCCGCGCCACGGACCGCACCCTGACCGCTGCCGAGGCCTCCGTGGCCCGTGACGGCGCCGTCCGACGTGCCGGCGAGCGATTCGGGGCGACCCTGCGCGACTGATCCCACTGGGACCAGCACCGCCCGGGGCCGCCGCCTCAGATCCTCGACGAACAGTCCGACCGAAGGTGGAATCCCATGTCCGTATCCGTCGCCGTGGCGGGAGCCAGTGGCTACGCGGGTGGTGAGCTGCTGCGCATCCTCTCCGCCCATCCCGAGTTCGACGTCAGGACGGTCACCGCGTTCTCGAACGCCGGGCAGCCGCTCGTCGCGACGCAGCCGCACCTCCGGTCGCTGTCGCACCTGACCCTGGTCGAGACGACGGCCGAGACGCTGCGTGGACACGACGTCGTCTTCCTGGCGCTGCCGCACGGGCAGTCCGGAGCCATCACGGCCGAGCTCGACGCCGACACCCTCGTGGTGGACTGCGGCGCCGACCACCGGCTGACGGACCCGGCAGCGTGGGACACCTTCTACGGTGGCGAGTACCACGGGGCGTGGACCTACGGGCTGCCCGAGCTCCTGCACGCGGCACCGACCCCGGGTTCGGCGGACGAGTGGCGCGACGTCGACGACATCGTCGCGCAGAGCCGGCAGCGGACCGAACTCGCGTCGACCAAGCGCATCGCGGTCCCCGGGTGCAACGTGACGGCGATCACGCTCGGCATCCAGCCGGGCATCCAGGCCGGGCTCGTGCACGGCGACGACATCGTCGCGGTGCTCAGCGTCGGGCCGTCCGGTGCCGGCAAGAAGCTCGAGCCGACCTACCTGGCGGCCGAGATCATGGGCTCCGCCAGCGCCTACGCCGTCGGTGGGAAGCACCGGCACGTCCCGGAGATCCAGCAGAACCTGCGGGTCGCGGGCGCTCCGGACGTCACGATCTCCTTCACCCCGGTCCTCGTGCCGATGTCGCGTGGCATCCTCGCGACCACCACCGCCAAGCTCGCGCCGGGCGTCAGCGCTCGAGACGTCCGCCTCGCCTGGGAGCAGGCCTACGCGGACGAGCCCTTCGTGCACCTCTTGCCAGAGGGCCAGTTCCCCCGGGTCGCGGACACAATCGGCGCGAACACGGCGCTCATCGGCGTGACCGTCGACGAAGCGGCCGGACGCGTCGTCGCGGTGACGGCGCTCGACAACCTCGCCAAGGGCACCGGCGGTGCAGCCGTCCAGTCGGCGAACATCGCACTCGGACTGCCGGAGACCCTCGGCCTCAGCGTGGACGGAGTCGCACCGTGACCGAAGCGAACCAGCAGGACCAGGCCGCACCGAGCCTCCAGGCCCCGACCGACGGCCAGGGCGTCACCGCAGCAGCGGGCTTCCGTGCCGCCGGCGCCACCGCCGGGCTGAAGGCGAGCGGCACGCCCGACGTGGCCCTCGTCGTGAACGACGGCCCCGAGTCCGCGGTCGCCGCCGTCTTCACCAGCAACCGCGCCCAGGCGCACCCCGTCATCTGGTCGCGCCAGGTCGTCGGCGACGGGGTGGCACGGGCGGTCTTCCTGAACTCGGGCGGCGCGAACTGCTTCACCGGCGCGTTCGGGTTCCAGACGACCCACATGACGGCCGAGGCCGTGGGTGACGCGCTCGGCATCGGTGCCGGGGACGTCGTCGTCTGTTCGACCGGTCTCATCGGCCGCGGTGACCAGACGTTCCGCGACCACGTCCTGCACGGCGTCGCACTCACCACCGACGCGCTGTCCGAGACCGGCGGCCCGGACGCGGCCGCCGCGATCATGACGACGGACACCCGGGCCAAGCAGTCGGTGGTGACCGAGGACGGCTGGACCGTCGGCGGCATGGCCAAGGGCGCGGGCATGCTCGCGCCGGGGCTCGCGACGATGCTCGTCGTGATCACGACCGACGCGCTCCTCACCTCCGACGAGCTCGACCAGGCCCTCCGGGCAGCCACCCGGGTCACCTTCGACCGCGTCGACTCCGACGGCTGCATGTCGACGAACGACACCGTGGTGCTGATGTCCTCCGGTGCGTCCGGCGTGACGCCGGAGGTCGGCGACTTCCAGGAGGCCCTCACCGTCGTCTGCGCCGACCTGGCCCGCCAGCTGCAGCAGGACGCCGAGGGCGCCAGCCACGACATCGCGATCCACGTCGTGAACGCCGCGACCGAGGACGACGCCGTCACGGTCGGCCGCAGCGTCGCCCGGAACAACCTGTTCAAGGCGGCCGTGTTCGGCAACGACCCCAACTGGGGCCGGGTGCTCGCGGCGATCGGCACGACCGACGCCGAGTTCGACCCCTACGCGGTGGACGTCTCGATGAACGGCGTGCGGGTGTGCCACGCGGGTGCACCCGACCGTCCGATCGACGAGGTCGACCTCACCCCGCGCGACACCGACGTGCTCATCGACCTCGGGGTGGGGCCGTACTCGGCGACCATCCTGACGAACGACCTGACGCACGACTACGTCCACGAGAACAGCGCGTACTCCAGCTGATGGCCGACGACACCCAGACCAAGCAGCACGAGCACGAGCTCGCCGCCGTCAAGGCCGCGACGCTCATCGAGTCCCTGCCCTGGCTGAAGCGCTTCTCCGGCAAGATCGTCGTCGTCAAGTTCGGCGGCAACGCCATGGTCAACGACGACCTCAAGCGGGCCTTCGCCGAGGACATGGTCTACCTCCGCTACGCGGGCCTGCATCCCGTCGTGGTGCACGGCGGCGGTCCGCAGATCTCCGCCGCGCTGAAGGAACAGGGCATCGAGTCCGAGTTCCGCGGTGGCTACCGCGTCACCACGACCGAGGCGATCACGGTCGTCCGCGACGTCCTGGCCGGCGAGGTCAACCGCGAGATCGTCGACCTGATGAACGAGCACGGCGACGGCATCGGTGTCGGCGTGTTCGGTGACGGCGGCTCGCTGTTCACCGGCGAGCAGAAGGGCGTGGTCGTCGACGGCGAGCACTTCGACCTCGGCCACGTCGGTGACATCACGCACGTCGACCCGTCCGGTGTCCTCGCGGCCATCCGGGCGAACCAGATCCCGGTCGTGTCGAGCATCGCGATCGACGACGCCGACCACGACCAGGCGCTGAACGTGAACGCCGACGCCGCGGCAGCCGCACTCGCGATCGCCCTGGGCGCGTCGAAGCTGCTGATGCTGACTGACGTCCCCGGGCTGTACCGCAACTGGCCCGACCGCGACTCGCTCATCGACCTCATCGCGGTCGAGGAACTCCGCGAGCTCCTGCCCTCGCTCGAGTCGGGGATGATCCCGAAGATGACCGCGTGCCTCGACGCCGTGGTCGGTGGGGTCGGCGGCGCGACGATCATCGACGGCCGCATCCCGCACTCGATCCTGCTCGAGGTCTTCACCCTGCGCGGCGCGGGCACCGAGGTCATCCCGGACCCGAGCAGGCGCACCGAGAACCAGAACACGCACGCCGAGATCGGCCGACGCGGTCCGGCAGTGACCCACGACACCACGCAGACGAAGGGAACCGCACGGTGAGCACCGAGACGCAGACCGAGACCTGGAACGACCGGTTCGGGGCGTCGCTCATGCGATCCCTGACCCCGCCGAAGATCATGCTCGAGCGCGGTCAGGGCTGCCGTGTCTGGGACGTGGACGGCAACGAGTACCTCGACTTCCTCGCCGGCATCGCCGTGAACTCCCTCGGCCACGCCCACCCGGCCCTGGTCGAGGCCATCAGCGACCAGGCAGCGAAGCTCGTGCACGTCTCGAACTACTTCGCGACCCCGCCCCAGCTCGAGCTCGCCGAACGCCTCAAGCGCATCTCCGGTGCCGGTGACGCCGGCCGCGTGTACTTCGGCAACTCCGGAGCAGAAGCGAACGAGGCCGCCTTCAAGCTCGCGCGCCTGAACCGCGGTGCCGACGGCCGGAAGACCCGCATCCTCGCGCTGAAGCAGGCCTTCCACGGCCGCACGATGGGGTCGCTCGCGCTCACCGGCAAGCCCGCGCTGCAGGAGGACTTCCTGCCGATGATCCCGGGCGTCGAGCACATCGACACCTCGATCGACGCACTCGAGCACGCGATCGACGACACCGTCGCGGCGCTGTTCATCGAGCCGATCAAGGGCGAGGCCGGCGTGGTCGACCTGCCCGAGGGCTTCCTCGCCGCCGCCCGGCGCCTGACCGAGCAGCACGGTGCGCTCCTCGTCCTCGACGAGATCCAGACCGGCGTCGGTCGGACCGGTTCGTGGTTCGCCTTCCAGCAGTACGGCATCGTCCCGGACGCCATCACGGTCGCCAAGGGCATCGCCGGTGGCTTCCCGATCGGTGCGCTCGTGACCTTCGGGTGGGCGTCCGACCTGTTCTCCGCGGGCCAGCACGGCTCGACCTTCGGCGGCAACCCGCTCGGCACCCGCGTCGCGAACGCCGTGCTCACCGAGATCGAGTCCGCCGGGCTCGTCGAGGGGGCCGTCACCAAGGGCGAGCGGATCCGCAGTGGCATCAGTGCGCTCCACTCGCCGCTCGTGGAAGAGGTCCGGGGGACCGGGCTCCTCATCGGCGTCGGGCTGCACCTGCCCGTCGCAGCCGCGATCGCCGCGGCCGCGCTCGAACGCGGCCTCATCGTCAACGCCCCGAACGAGTCGAGCCTGCGCATCGCGCCGCCGCTCATCGTCACCGACGCCGAGATCGACGAGTTCCTCGCGATCCTCGCCCAGAGCATGGCGTCCGTCGAGGGCGCCCACCAGGAGACCCCCGCATGACCCGCCACTTCCTCCGCGACGACGACCTGACCCAGGCCGAGCAGTCCGCGATCCTCGACCTCGCCGTCGAGATGAAGCGTGACCGCTGGGGCGCGAAGCCCCTCGCCGGCCCGCAGAGCGTCGCCGTGATCTTCGACAAGTCGTCGACCCGCACGCGGGTGTCCTTCCACGTCGGCATCAGCGACCTCGGCGGCAGCCCGCTCATCATCTCGACCGCCAACAGCCAGCTCGGCGGCAAGGAGACCCCGTCCGACACCGCCCGGGTGCTGGAGCGCATGGTGTCCGCGATCGTGTGGCGCACCTACGGCCAGGCCGGGCTCGAGGAGATGGCCGCGAGCACGTCCGTGCCCGTCGTGAACGCGCTCTCCGACGACTTCCACCCGTGCCAGCTCCTCGCGGACCTGCTCACCATCCGCGAGCACCGCGGCGCCCTCGCCGGACAGACCATCGCGTTCGTCGGCGACGGTGCGAGCAACATGGCGCACTCGTACCTGCTGGCCTGCGCGACGGCTGGCATGCACGTGCGCGTCGGCTCCCCGAGCGCGTTCTCGCCCACCCCGCAGGTGGTCACGGACGCCGAGCAGCGCGCCGCCGAGACCGGCGGTTCGGTGCTCGTCGTGACCGACCCGGTCGCCGCGGTCGCCGGCGCCGACGTGGTCGTCACCGACACGTGGGTCTCGATGGGCAAGGAGGACGAGAAGCAGCAGCGCCTCGACACCTTCGCGGACTACCGCGTCGACGACGCGATGATGGCCCACGCCGCCGACGACGCCGTGTTCATGCACTGCCTGCCGGCCGACCGCGGCTACGAGGTGACCGCCGACGTGATCGACGGCCCGCGCAGCATCATCTGGGACGAGGCGGAGAACCGTCTCCACGCCCAGAAGGCCCTGCTCGCCTGGCTCCTCGCCGCCAACACCGCGAGCGCGGCCACCGCGAGCGCGGCCACCGCGAGCGCGGCCACCGCCGCGAACACCGCGAGCGCGGCCACCGCCGCGGACAACTGACCCCCCAACACCCCTAGGAGACATCACATGGCAGACCGCGTCGTACTGGCGTACTCCGGAGGACTCGACACCTCCGTCGGCATCGGCTGGCTCAAGGACGCCACCGGCAAAGAGGTCGTCGCGCTGGCGGTGGACGTCGGCCAGGGTGGCGAGGACATGGAGGCCATCCGGCAGCGCGCGCTCGACTGCGGCGCGGTGGAGTCGGTGGTCATCGACGCGAAGGACGAGTTCGCCGACGACTACCTCGTGCCCGCCCTCAAGGCGAACGCGCTCTACCAGAAGCGCTACCCCCTGGTCTCCGCGCTGAGCCGCCCGCTCATCGCGAAGCACCTGGCCCTCACCGCCAAGCAGCTCGGCGCCGACAGCGTCGCGCACGGCTGCACCGGCAAGGGCAACGACCAGGTCCGCTTCGAGGCCGCCGTCGCCGCGATCGCCCCCGACCTGACGAGCGTCGCCCCGGTCCGCGACCTCGCGCTCACCCGCGACAAGGCGATCATCTACGCGCAGGAGCACGACCTGCCGATCCTCCAGAGCAAGAAGTCGCCGTACTCGATCGACCAGAACGTCTGGGGTCGCGCGGTGGAGACCGGGTTCCTCGAGGACCCGTGGAACGCCCCGATCGAGGACCTCTACGCCTACACGCAGGACCCGGCGATCGCTCGCGACGCCGACGAGGTCACGATCACGTTCGAGCAGGGCATCCCGGTGGCGCTCGACGGCCAGCGGTTCAGCGTCCTGCGCATCGTGCAGGAGCTCAACGCCCTCGCCGGCAAGCACGGCGTCGGCCGCATCGACGTCGTCGAGGACCGTCTCGTCGGCATCAAGTCGCGTGAGGTCTACGAGGCCCCGGCCGCGATGGCGCTCATCGCCGCGCACGAGGAGCTCGAGAGCCTGACCCTCGAGCGCGACGTGAACCGCTACAAGCGCGGTGTCGAGTCCGAGTGGGCCGACCTGGTCTACGACGGGCTCTGGTTCGGTGGGCTCAAGCGCTCGCTCGACGCCTTCATCAACGACACCCAGCAGTACGTCTCGGGCGACATCCGCATGCAGCTGCACGGCGGTCGCGCGACGGTCACCGGTCGCCGCAGCGAGCAGTCGCTGTACGACTTCGACCTCGCGACCTACGACACCGGCGACACGTTCGACCAGTCGCTGTCGAAGGGCTTCATCGAGATCTGGTCGCTCCCGTCCAAGATCTCCGCCCGCCGCGACCTGGCGAACTGACCCGCTCCGGACGGCGCGACCAGTCGGTCGCGCCGTCCGGACCGCTCGGGAGGCCCGGCGCACCTCCGCCCCGCGCCGCACCGACCCACGACACGACGCAGGACGACATGACGGACGCACGCGGAGCCTCCCGGCCGGAGACGCACCCCACCAAGACCGACGGCACCAACGCCGGCGCCCTCTGGGGTGCCCGGTTCGCGGACGGGCCGAGCGCTGAGCTGGCCGCCCTGTCGAAGTCGACGCACTTCGACTGGCAGCTCGCGCCGTACGACCTCGCCGGCTCACGGGCGCACGCCAGGGCCCTGCACACCGCGGGGTACCTGACCGCGGACGAGCTCGAGGCCATGACCGCCGGGCTCGACCGCCTCGACGCCGCCCACGCCGACGGCTCCCTCCAGCCGGACGACGCGGACGAGGACGTCCACGGTGCCCTCGAACGCCTGCTCATCGCCGACCTCGGCCCGGTCCTCGGCGGCAAGCTCCGCGCGGGTCGCAGCCGGAACGACCAGATCGCCACGCTCGGCCGCATGCACATGCTCGACCACGGGCGGCGCATCGGCCGGATGGTCATCGACCTCGTCGACGCGATCAGCCAGCAGGCGAGCGAGCACGAGGGCGCGATCATGCCGGGGCGCACGCACCTGCAGCACGCGCAACCGGTCCTCCTCGCCCATCACCTGCTCGCCCACGCGTGGCCGCTGGTGCGGGACCTCGAACGCCTCCGCGACTGGTCCGGCCGCGCCAGTGTGAGCCCGTACGGTGCCGGGGCCCTCGCAGGCAGTTCCCTGGGTCTCGACCCGGCGGCGATCGCCCTCGAGCTCGGCTTCGACCGCCCCGCGGAGAACTCGATCGACGCCACCGCCGCACGGGACACCGTCGCCGAGTTCGCCTACGTCCTCGCGCAGATCGGCATCGACGTCTCGCGCCTGGCGGAAGAGGTGATCCTGTGGAACACGAAGGAGTTCGGCTTCGTCCGGCTCCACGACGCGTTCTCCACCGGGTCGAGCATCATGCCGCAGAAGAAGAACCCCGACATCGCGGAGCTCGCTCGGGGCAAGTCCGGCCGGCTCCTCGGCAACCTCACGGGGCTGCTCGCGACCTTCAAGGGCCTCCCGCTGGCGTACAACCGCGACCTGCAAGAGGACAAGGAGCCCGTCTTCGACTCCGTCGCGACGCTCGAGGTCCTGCTGCCCGCGTTCACCGGCATGGTCGCGACACTGTCCTTCGACACCGACCGGATGGCGGAGCTCGCGCCGCAGGGCTTCTCCCTCGCCACCGACGTGGCGGAGTGGCTCGTCCGACAGGGCGTGCCGTTCCGCGACGCCCACGAGGTCTCGGGCGCGCTCGTCCGGTACTGCGAGGAGCGCGGCATCGAGCTCGACGACCCGACCGACGAGGAGTACGCCGCCGTCTCGGAGCACCTCACGCCCGAGGTCCGGGCCGTGCTCACCATCGAGGGCAGCGTCGCGTCGCGCTCGGGGGTCGGCGGGACCGCGCCCGATCGTGTCGTCGAACAGCTCGCGACGCTCACGGAGCGGGTCCGCGACCTGGCGGCGGGAGCGCCCTTCACCCGATGACGCGTGCTGCGCTCGCGGTCCTCGCGGCACCGGCTCCGATGTCGGCGCCCGCTCTGCTCGGTGCCACGCTGACCGGCAAGGGCGTCACGCTCCGCATCACCGAGGTCGAGGCCTACTTCGGCCCCACCGACCCCGGTTCACACGGGCACCGCGGGATGACGGACCGCAACCGCAACCTGTTCGGGCCGGCCGGGACGCTCTACGCCTACCGCTCGTACGGCATCCACACCTGCGTCAACGTGGTCAGCGGTGACACGGGGACGTCCTCCGGGGCACTGCTCCGCGGCGCCGAGGTGCTCGACGGCGTCGACGTCGCCCGAGGGCGACGGGGCGTGACCGTCTCGGACGTCCAGCTCGCTCGGGGCCCCGGCAACCTCGGTGCGGCGCTCGGCGCGGTCCTCGGCACCGACGACGGCACGTCCGTCCTCGACGGGTCCGGTCCGTACGTGCTCGCCCTGGCTCGCGGCCTGGAGGCGCGGATCACCGCCGACGGTCCCGCTGCGGTCCTCGACCAGCTCGCCTCCGATTCGGGGATCCACCGGGGGCCGCGGACGGGTGTCGCCGGCCTCGCCGGAGGCGGGGGCTTCCCGTGGCGGTTCTGGCTGCCCGGTGAACCGACCGTCTCGACGTACCGACGGCACAAGGGCGCGGTCGACTGACCAAGCCGAACCGAGCCTCCCGGCTGGGCTCCTCGTCGACCCGACGGCGTCGGTGACCGCCGCTACGATGGACCGGTGTCCAGTGATCCCGCTCCCGACGTCCTGACGCGCCAGCAGAACGACCCCACCTTCGCCTCGGTGTGGGACGAGCTGCAGTGGCGTGGTCTGGTGCAGGTCTCGACCGACGAGACCGCCCTGCAAGCAGCCCTCGACGGCGAGCCGATCACCTACTACTGCGGGTTCGACCCCACGGCACCGTCCCTCCACTGCGGCAACCTGTTGCAGCTCCTGACCATGCGGCGGTTGCAGCTCGCGGGGCACCGACCACTCGCGCTCGTCGGGGGATCGACGGGGTTGATCGGGGATCCTCGACCGACTGCCGAGCGCACGCTGAACACCCGCGAGACGGTGTCGAACTGGGTGAGCCGCCTGCAAGAGCAGGTCTCACGGTTCCTCAGTCCGGACGGCGACAACGGCGTGCGGCTCGTGAACAACCTCGACTGGACGTCGCCGCTGTCGGCGATCGACTTCCTCCGGGACATCGGCAAGTACTTCCGCGTCAACGCGATGCTCAAGAAGGACGCCGTCGCGGCACGGCTCAACTCGGACGCGGGGATCAGCTACACGGAGTTCAGCTACCAGATCCTGCAGGGGCTCGACTACCGGGAGCTCTTCCTGCAGTACGGGTGCACGCTGCAGACCGGTGGTTCCGACCAGTGGGGCAACCTGACGTCGGGAACGGAGCTGATCCGACGTGCCGAGGGTGCCACCGTGCACGCGCTCGGCACCCCGCTGATCACGAACTCCGACGGCACCAAGTTCGGCAAGAGCGAGGGCAACGCGATCTGGCTCGACGCCGAGATGACGTCGCCGTACGCGCTGTACCAGTTCTGGCTCAACACCGCGGACGCTGACGTCATCGCCCGACTGCGCGAGTTCACGTTCCTGCCCAGGGCGGAGATCGAACGGCTCGAGCGGGCGGTGGCCGACGAGCCCTTCCGGCGAGAGGCCCAGCGGACCCTGGCGTTCGAGGTCACCTCGCTCGTGCACGGGGTCGATGCCACCCAGGCGGCGATCGCTGCGTCGGCGGCGCTGTTCGGCAACGGGGACCTCGAGGCCCTCGATGCCCAGACCCTGCGGTCCGCGATCGCCGAGCTCCCGGGGTCGGTGTCGCTCGACCCGGGTGACGACCTGGCGAAGGCCCTCGTCGAGACCGAGCTGGTGAAGTCCCTCGGGGAAGCCCGACGTGCGATCGACCAGGGCGGGGTCTACGTGAACAACGCCCGAGCCGAGGACCCGACCGCGGTGCTGGCCGATCTCGCTCTGCCCGGGGGAGTGCTCGTCGTCCGCCGAGGCAAGAAGACCCTCGCCGGCGTGACGCTCACCGCCTGACCACCAGCCGTCCGAAGCCCGGTTCTCCCTTGCGGAGACCGGGCTTCGTCGCGTTCCGGCGCCCGTGTTGCACGATGCGACACGCCCGGGATCTGGCCTGGCTTGGCGCTCTGGCCGATCCGCCCGTAATGTTTCCTCTCGTCACCCCAAAGGTGCGGCGGAGCGGCTGGAGCGAAAGCCCAGAGCACGTCGGCCCTCAAGCGGGACCATCCTCCACAGGAGTTCGGAACTGGCCTTGCGCCAACCGGCTCCGACGCCTAGGATGACTACTCCACCGGTTCTCTCCTACGGGATGAGCCACAGAACCTGCTGGTACGACAGGTACCTCAGGGTTCGACGACACCGGTGGTCAAACCAAGAACGAATGCCTCTCTGGCGGAATCCTTCACGGGTCGAGCGGGGAGTGCGTCTGGTCCTTGAGAACTCAACAGCGTGCACATTGTCAATGCCAATTTATTGACCTCGTCGCCGAGCTTGCTCGGTGTCGGAGACAATTCCTTTTGGATTGAAGATTGTCAGTAGACAGTCAACAGTCAGAATCAACTCGCTGACACTTCGGTGTTGGTTGTAATTTTTTACGGAGAGTTTGATCCTGGCTCAGGACGAACGCTGGCGGCGTGCTTAACACATGCAAGTCGAACGATGATGCCCAGCTTGCTGGGTTGATTAGTGGCGAACGGGTGAGTAACACGTGAGTAACCTGCCCCTGACTCTGGGATAAGCGTTGGAAACGACGTCTAATACTGGATATGATCGCCGGCCGCATGGTCTGGTGGTGGAAAGATTTTTTGGTTGGGGATGGACTCGCGGCCTATCAGCTTGTTGGTGAGGTAATGGCTCACCAAGGCGACGACGGGTAGCCGGCCTGAGAGGGTGACCGGCCACACTGGGACTGAGACACGGCCCAGACTCCTACGGGAGGCAGCAGTGGGGAATATTGCACAATGGGCGAAAGCCTGATGCAGCAACGCCGCGTGAGGGATGACGGCCTTCGGGTTGTAAACCTCTTTTAGTAGGGAAGAAGCGAAAGTGACGGTACCTGCAGAAAAAGCACCGGCTAACTACGTGCCAGCAGCCGCGGTAATACGTAGGGTGCAAGCGTTGTCCGGAATTATTGGGCGTAAAGAGCTCGTAGGCGGTTTGTCGCGTCTGCTGTGAAATCCCGAGGCTCAACCTCGGGCTTGCAGTGGGTACGGGCAGACTAGAGTGCGGTAGGGGAGATTGGAATTCCTGGTGTAGCGGTGGAATGCGCAGATATCAGGAGGAACACCGATGGCGAAGGCAGATCTCTGGGCCGTAACTGACGCTGAGGAGCGAAAGCATGGGGAGCGAACAGGATTAGATACCCTGGTAGTCCATGCCGTAAACGTTGGGCGCTAGATGTAGGGACCTTTCCACGGTTTCTGTGTCGTAGCTAACGCATTAAGCGCCCCGCCTGGGGAGTACGGCCGCAAGGCTAAAACTCAAAGGAATTGACGGGGGCCCGCACAAGCGGCGGAGCATGCGGATTAATTCGATGCAACGCGAAGAACCTTACCAAGGCTTGACATACACCGGAAACGGCCAGAGATGGTCGCCCCCTTGTGGTCGGTGTACAGGTGGTGCATGGTTGTCGTCAGCTCGTGTCGTGAGATGTTGGGTTAAGTCCCGCAACGAGCGCAACCCTCGTTCTATGTTGCCAGCGGGTTATGCCGGGGACTCATAGGAGACTGCCGGGGTCAACTCGGAGGAAGGTGGGGATGACGTCAAATCATCATGCCCCTTTATGTCTTGGGCTTCACGCATGCTACAATGGCCGGTACAAAGGGCTGCGATACCGTAAGGTGGAGCGAATCCCAAAAAGCCGGTCTCAGTTCGGATTGAGGTCTGCAACTCGACCTCATGAAGTCGGAGTCGCTAGTAATCGCAGATCAGCAACGCTGCGGTGAATACGTTCCCGGGCCTTGTACACACCGCCCGTCAAGTCATGAAAGTCGGTAACACCCGAAGCCGGTGGCCTAACCCTTGTGGAAGGAGCCGTCGAAGGTGGGATCGGTGATTAGGACTAAGTCGTAACAAGGTAGCCGTACCGGAAGGTGCGGCTGGATCACCTCCTTTCTAAGGAGCATCTGGTCAGTGCTGGTCACCGCATGGTGGTCCGGTTCACTGGTCCAGGCGCCCGATTCGGACCGAACGTGTCCGACGGGTAGCTCATGGGTGGAACATTGACAGTGCAGTTGGGAGTGATGCTCTCGATCTTCAGTACACCGGGCTTGCCTGGTTGGAACGGGTCGGGGTGGAGCGAGCAGCTGGTGCACGTTGTTGGGTCCTGAGGGACCAGGCTTCCTACCGGGTGTGGGTCGCGTCTTCCGATTCGGGAGGTGTGGACCTACGGCACGGTGGGGGTTGGGCCTACGGGTCCTTCGTTGGGCCGCATGAAGCTGGAGGGTTACCTCTGGGGGAGTGTGGTGCCGATCGTATGTTGAGAACTACACAGTGGACGCGAGCATCTTTAGATTCGCGTGATGAGCAGCACGGGCCTTCTCGGTTCGTGTGTGGCTTGTGACGTTGGATCGCAATTTTAATCTTTGTGGTCAAGTTTCTAAGAGCAAACGGTGGATGCCTTGGCATCTGGAGCCGAAGAAGGACGTAGAAATCTGCGATAAGCCTCGGGGAGCTGATAATCGAGCTTTGATCCGAGGATTTCCGAATGGGGAAACCCCGCCAGGCGTTTTGCGACCTGGTGACTCCCGCCTGAATATATAGGGCGGGTAGAGGGAACGTGGGGAAGTGAAACATCTCAGTACCCACAGGAAGAGAAAACAACATGTGATTCCGTGAGTAGTGGCGAGCGAAAGCGGATGAGGCTAAACCGATCATGTGTGATAGCCGGCGGGCGTTGCATGGTCGGGGTTGTGGGACACGTCACTCAGTTCTGCCGGACTGGGACGGTTACAGCGCATCATAGTCGAACCGGTTTGAAAGCCGGGCCGTAGTGGGTGCCAGCCCCGTAGACGAAATGGTGTTATGGCCGGATGTGTATCCCAAGTAGCACGGGGCCCGAGAAATCCCGTGTGAATCTGTCAGGACCACCTGATAAGCCTAAATACTCCCAGATGACCGATAGCGGACAAGTACCGTGAGGGAAAGGTGAAAAGTACCCCGGGAGGGGAGTGAAATAGTACCTGAAACCGTTTGCTTACAAACCGTCGGAGCCTCCTTAGTAGGGGTGACGGCGTGCCTTTTGAAGAATGAGCCTGCGAGTTAGTGATATGTGGCGAGGTTAACCCGTGTGGGGCAGCCGTAGCGAAAGCGAGTCTGAATAGGGCGATTCAGTCGCATGTCCTAGACCCGAAGCGAAGTGATCTATCCATGGCCAGGTTGAAGCGACGGTAAGACGTCGTGGAGGACCGAACCCACTTCAGTTGAAAATGGAGGGGATGAGCTGTGGATAGGGGTGAAAGGCCAATCAAACTTCGTGATAGCTGGTTCTCTCCGAAATGCATTTAGGTGCAGCGTTGCGTGTTTCTCGCCGGAGGTAGAGCTACTGGATGGCCGATGGGCCTCAACAGGTTACTGACGTCAGCCAAACTCCGAATGCCGGTGAGTGAGAGCGCAGCAGTGAGACGGTGGGGGATAAGCTTCATCGTCGAGAGGGAAACAACCCAGACTACCAACTAAGGTCCCTAAGCGTGTGCTAAGTGGGAAAGGATGTGGAGTTGCACAGACAACCAGGAGGTTGGCTTAGAAGCAGCCACCCTTGAAAGAGTGCGTAATAGCTCACTGGTCAAGTGATTCCGCGCCGACAATGTAACGGGGCTCAAGCACACCACCGAAGTTGTAGATTTCGCACTATAGACAAGCCTTCGTGGTTCAGTCGTGCGGAGTGGTAGGAGAGCGTCGTGTGGCGAGTGAAGCGGCGGAGTGATCCAGCCGTGGACGCTACACGAGTGAGAATGCAGGCATGAGTAGCGAAAGACGGGTGAGAAACCCGTCCTCCGAAAGACCAAGGGTTCCAGGGCCAGGTTAATCCGCCCTGGGTAAGTCGGGACCTAAGGCGAGGCCGACAGGCGTAGTCGATGGACAACGGGTTGATATTCCCGTACCGGCGAACAACCGCCCAAGCTAATCCAGTGGTGCTAAGAGTCCTAACCCGGATCAACCGGATCCCTTCGGGGTGATGGTGGCCGGTCTAACGCTCGACCCCATGCTGGTGCGGTTAGCGTATGAACAGGTGTGACGCAGGAAGGTAGCTGAGCCAGGCGATGGTATCCGTAAGGTGATCCTGGTGTAAGGATGTAGGGCTGACGATAGGCAAATCCGTCGTCTGTATGCCTGAGATCCGACGCGTACCCGTGAGGGGAAATCAGTGATCCTATGCTGCCGAGAAAAGCATCGACGCGAGGTTGCAGCCGCCCGTACCCGAAACCGACTCAGGTGGTCAGGTAGAGAATACCAAGGAGATCGAGATAATCATGGTTAAGGAACTCGGCAAAATGCCCCCGTAACTTCGGGAGAAGGGGGGCCGGACGCGTGACCGGATTTACTCCGTGAGCGTTGAAGGCCGCAGAGACCAGTGGGAAGCGACTGTTTACTAAAAACACAGGTCCGTGCGAAGTCGCAAGACGATGTATACGGACTGACGCCTGCCCGGTGCTGGAAGGTTAAGAGGAGGGGTTAGCCTTTGGGCGAAGCTCTGAATTTAAGCCCCAGTAAACGGCGGTGGTAACTATAACCATCCTAAGGTAGCGAAATTCCTTGTCGGGTAAGTTCCGACCTGCACGAATGGCGTAACGACTTCCCAGCTGTCTCAACCGTGAACTCGGCGAAATTGCACTACGAGTAAAGATGCTCGTTACGCGCAGCAGGACGGAAAGACCCCGTGACCTTTACTACAGTTTGGTATTGGTGTTCGGAGTGGCTTGTGTAGGATAGGTGGGAGACTGTGAAGCGGGCACGCTAGTGTTCGTGGAGTCATTGTTGAAATACCACTCTGGTCACTTTGGATGTCTAACGTAGGACCCTGATCGGGTTCATGGACAGTGCCTGATGGGTAGTTTAACTGGGGCGGTTGCCTCCTAAAGAGTAACGGAGGCGCCCAAAGGTTCCCTCAACCTGGTTGGCAATCAGGTGGCGAGTGTAAGTGCACAAGGGAGCTTGACTGTGAGACTGACAGGTCGAGCAGGGACGAAAGTCGGGACTAGTGATCCGGCAGTGGCTTGTGGAAGCGCTGTCGCTCAACGGATAAAAGGTACCTCGGGGATAACAGGCTGATCTTGCCCAAGAGTCCATATCGACGGCATGGTTTGGCACCTCGATGTCGGCTCGTCGCATCCTGGGGCTGGAGTAGGTCCCAAGGGTTGGGCTGTTCGCCCATTAAAGCGGTACGCGAGCTGGGTTTAGAACGTCGTGAGACAGTTCGGTCCCTATCCGCTGCGCGCGTTGGAAATTTGAGAAGATCTATCCCTAGTACGAGAGGACCGGGATGGACGAACCTCTGGTGTGTCAGTTGTTCTGCCAAGGGCACCGCTGATTAGCTACGTTCGGACCGGATAACCGCTGAAAGCATCTAAGCGGGAAGCCGTCTTCGAGATGAGATTTCCATGCACCTTGAGTGTGAGAGGCTCCCAGCAGACTACTGGGTTGATAGGCCGGATGTGGAAGCGGGGACTAACGACCCGTGGAGCTGACCGGTACTAATAAGCCGAAGACTTGACACCAACTATTTCCCCACCTCGGTGGGGGCTCGCGTCCACTTTGTGGTTCCCGACAGATGATCGGGAATC